>NZ_CP147913.1:4710000-7110000 GCF_037414475.1 Myxococcus stipitatus
CTCGCAGAACGCAGCTCACTCCCAACCGAAGTCGTCGCCGTGAGGCGAGGCTGAGGTGGAGGCGAGTGGCTGTGAACTACAAGCGAAATAGTGAATTCTTCCGGGCCTGCTGCGAAGAGCAGGGGTCTGGGCCTTGGTTTCGAGTTTCGACAATCCGCCGGGAGGCGGGCGTTAGACAAGAGATTAGGGCAAGTAAGCTACTAAGGGCGTGCGGTGGATGCCTAGGTGCCAAGAGGCGATGAAGGACGCGGGTGGCTGCGAAAAGCTTCGGGGAGCTGTCAACCAAGCGTTGATCCGGAGATGTCCGAATGGGGAAACCCAGCACTGCGAATAGCGGTGTTACCTCTCACTGAATACATAGGTGAGATGGAGCTAACCAGGGGAAGTGAAACATCTCAGTACCCTGAGGAAGAGAAAACAACGAGTGATTCCCAAAGTAGCGGCGAGCGAAATGGGAGAAGCCCAAACCGATGTCACGCGAGTGGCAGCGGGGTAGTGGGTCCACGGTAGGACTTTGACTGGCTAGCGGAAGCCTCTGGAAAGAGGCGCCAAAGAGCGTGATAGCCGCGTACGCGAAAGCTGGTTGGAGCTGAGTGGGTTACCCAAGTAAGACGGGACACGTGCAATCCTGTCTGAATCAGCCGGGACCATCCGGTAAGGCTAAATACTCCTTGGCGACCGATAGTGAACTAGTACCGCGAGGGAAAGGTGAAAAGAACCCCGGCAAGGGGAGTCCAAAGAACCTGAAACCGCATGTCTACAAGCAGTTCGAGCTCTACGGCGCAAGCCAGAGCGAGAGCGTACCTTTTGCATCATGATTCGGCGACTTAATATACGTAGCGAGGCTAAGCCGATAGGTGGAGCCGGAGCGAAAGCGAGTCCTAAAAGGGCGAATAGTTGCGTGTATTATAACCCGAAGCGGGGTGATCTACACATGGCCAGGTTGAAGTGCGGGTAACACCGCATGGAGGACCGAACTCATGAAAGTTGAAAATTTCTGGGATGAGCTGTGTGTAGGGGTGAAAGGCCAATCAAACTCCGTGATAGCTGGTTCTCCCCGAAAGATATTTAGGTATCGGCTCGGACAATTCAATACTGGAGGTAGAGCACTGGAACGGCTAGGGGTCTCACCAGATTACCAAACCGTACCAAACTCCGAATGCCAGTAATTGTTAATCCGGGACGCAGTCAGTGGGTGATAACGTCCATTGGCAAGAGGGGAATAACCCAGACCGACAGCTAAGGCCCCCAAATCTAGTCTAAGTGAACACTAGAAAGGATGTGGCAGGTCATTGACAACCAGGAGGTTGGCTTAGAAGCAGCCATCCTTTAAAGAAAGCGTAATAGCTCACTGGTCAAGACAGGCCGCGCCGAAAATGTAACGGGGCTCAAGACTAGTGCCGAAGCTTCGGGCTACACGTAAAGCGTGTAGCGGTAGGGGAGCGTCCCAGTTGCAGCGAAGGTCGACCGGAAGGGCGGCTGGAGCGACTGGGAGTGCTGATGCCGAAATGAGTAGCGATAAAGGGGGTGAGAAACCCCCTCGCCGTAAACCCAAGGTTTCCTGGGTCAAGTTAATCTTCCCAGGGTTAGCCGGAACCTAAGTCGAGGCCGAAAGGCGTAGATGATGGAAAGCGGGTTAATATTCCCGCGCCATCTTGCAAGCGTTGAACTAAGGGAGGACGGAGAAAGCTAGACGAGCTGACCGGCGGTTGTGTCAGTCTAAAGGCGTAGGGGTGTCGCGTACGAATAAAGGCGCGGCAGCTATCCTCGAGACCTTATGGCGCCCCGTAAGGGGTAAGTCGTCGATGCTCTGCTTCCAAGAAAAGTCCCGTAGGGAGCTTGCAGGGTGTCCGTACCGTAAACCGACACAGGTGGGTGAGGAGAAAATCCTAAGGCGCTTGAGAGAACTCTCCTCCAAGGAACTAGGCAAATTTCCACCGTAACTTCGGAAGAAGGTGGGCCTCTGGTAGGTGAAGGCGTACAGCCGGAGCTGAAAGAGGTTGCAGAGAAATGGCGGTAGCGACTGTTTACCAAAAACACAGGACTCTGCGAAGGCGACAAGCCGACGTATAGGGTCTGACTCCTGCCCGGTGCTGGAAGGTTAAGGGGATTCGTCAGCCGCAAGGCGAAGCGATGATCCGAAGCCCCAGTAAACGGCGGCCGTAACTATAACGGTCCTAAGGTAGCGAAATTCCTTGTCGGGTAAGTTCCGACCTGCACGAATGGAGTAACGACTTCCGCGCTGTCTCGGAGAGGGACTCAGCGAAATTGAAATAGCTGTGCCGATGCAGTTTACCCGCAGCAAGACGGAAAGACCCCGTGAACCTTTACTATAACTTGACAGTGACACTAGGGATTGACTGTGTAGGATAGGTGGGAGCCTTTGAAGCCGGGCCGCTAGGTTCGGTGGAGGCAACGGTGAAATACCACCCTGTTGATTTCTGGTGTCTAACCATGTCCCGTTAGCCGGGATTGGGACACTGTCTGGTGGGTAGTTTGACTGGGGCGGTCGCCTCCCAAAGAGTAACGGAGGCGCGCGATGGTTCCCTCAGCCCGATTGGAAACCGGGCGGCGAGTGCAATGGCATAAGGGAGCTTGACTGCGAGACGGACACGTCGAGCAGGTGCGAAAGCAGGTCATAGTGATCCGGTGGTCCTGAATGGAAGGGCCATCGCTCAACGGATAAAAGGTACTCCGGGGATAACAGGCTTATCTCCCCCAAGAGTTCACATCGACGGGGAGGTTTGGCACCTCGATGTCGGCTCATCGCATCCTGGGGCTGGAGCAGGTCCCAAGGGTTTGGCTGTTCGCCAATTAAAGCGGTACGCGAGCTGGGTTCAAAACGTCGTGAGACAGTTTGGTCCCTATCTGCTGTGGGCGTAGGATACTTGAGAGGCTCTGACCTTAGTACGAGAGGACCGGGTTGGAGGCACCGCTGGTGTACCAGTTGTCTCGCCAGAGGCATCGCTGGGTAGCCATGTGCCGATTGGATAACCGCTGAAAGCATCTAAGCGGGAAACCGACCTCAAGACCAGGTATCCCGGGCGCAAGCCCCTGAAGACCCGTCGAAGACTACGACGTTGATAGGCCGGGTGTGTAAGCGCGGTAACGCGTTGAGCTAACCGGTACTAATTGGTCGAGAGGCTTACTTCCCCCTATCTCTTGCGCGCCCCCTTACGGGGAGTAAGGGACTCGGGGCCAAGGCCGAGGCTGGAATGCCACTGACGCATTCCCCCGGAAGAAACACTTAGCGCACAGCGAGGCTTGTACTCGCAGAATGCTGCAACTTACCCTTCGTATGCACTGTCTCTTGTTTTCCGGTGGCAATGTCGGAGGGGTCACACCCGTTCCCATCCCGAACACGGAAGTTAAGCCCTCCAGAGCCGATGGTACTCCGCGGGAAACCGCGTGGGAGAGTAGGTCGCTGCCGGATTCTTTTTGAGAAGCCCTCGTCGCCTCGTGCGACGGGGGCTTTTCTCTTTTCCGCCCCCCGCCGCCTGGCGGCCCTTTCCAGGGCCCGGGCGGGCCTTTCAGGGCACTCGCAGCACCACCTTTCCCACCGTCCGTCTCGTCTCGAGCTCCTCGTGTGCTTGGGATGCCGCCGCAAGATCCACGATCAGACCGACCTTCACTCGCAAGCCCCCGGAGCTCAGCAAGTCTCCCAATGCCTTGCGAGCCTTCCGCTGAAGCGCATCGGGGTGTTGGGTTCTCAGCCAGTATGCGCTGACCTTGAGAGACTTTGCGTAGAGTGATTCGACGGCGACCGGTGGTGGATCTCCACTCGCGCTGCCGAATGAGACGAGATGTCCGAAGGGTGCCAGGGATTCCAGGCTGCTGGCCCAGGTGCTTGCTCCCACGGAGTCCAGCACCACCTCGACTCCGTTTCCTCCCGTGAGTTCGCGCACCCAGTCCGAGACCGACCGCGCCCCGCCGTAGATGAAGACCTCGTCCGCTCCCGCTTCCTTCGCGAGTCGTGCCTTGGCTTCATTGGACACCGTCCCGAGCACCATGGCGCCGGCCTGCTTCGCGAGTTGAATCGCCAGCAATCCCACGCCTCCCGCGGCGGCGTGAATCAGGACTCGCTGGCCCTGTTCAAGTCGCGCCGAGGTGTGAACCAGGTGCCAGGCCGTAAGCCCTTGCACCAGCAGTCCCGCGCCCTCCTCGAAGGTGACGTGGTCGGGCAATTCCAGCAGCTCCTCTGCCGGCGCCGTCATGAGCTCCGCGTAGCTTCGAGGCGCCATCGCCACCACTCGGCGTCCCAGCCAGCGCGAGTCGACACCGGGACCCATCTGGTCCACGACTCCTGCCGCCTCGCTTCCGAGGATTCTGGGCAAGGGGACGGCGGCGTCGTAGTGGCCTCGGCGGCGCTCCGTGTCCGCGAAGTTCACTCCCGCGGCTTTGACGCGGATGCGGACCTCTCCTGGCCCTGGCGTCGGGTCCTCCACGTCCTCGAGCCGCAACACCTCCGGCCCACCGACCTTGTGATAGCGAATGGCTTTCATGAGGCCCTCGTAACAACGACCCATGTTTCATGCCGTCCTTCTCCTCCCCTTGGAGCGGCGGGGCTCCTGCGTCGAGCGGGTCCGTTGAGGGTGTCTCTGTTCCGTTGCCATTGGCTCATGGCACCTGAAAAATGACGGAATGGCGGGTCGAGCGCGGAGTGTGACTGGCCTCGCCCGGCCTGGCTTGCTTGAGTGGTGGTGTCCCCCCTTCAGGCACGAGGAACCCCCGAATGAAGCTCCTTGGTCCATCGCTCGGTGTCCTTCTCGCAACCGCAACCCTCGTCGCGCCCACTCGCTCCGAAGCCGCCGCGGTTCGCCTGGCGCTCGGGGCTGACTATTGGATTGATGAGAGTCCCGCCTTCAGCTTCCTGCTGGGCGTTGAGGGCCAGCTCGCGGGGCCTATCTCGGTGGGGGCTCGCTTCGGTGCGTCCCTTCTCACCGATGGCAATGATGTGGGCATCCCCCTCGACCTGGTCCTCCGGGCCAATATCGCCAGCGCCAAGGTGTACGTGGAAGGACTTGTCGGTCCCTGGATTGTGATTGACCGGAACGATGCCCTTCGGGCCCATGCCGCATTTGGCTTTGGCCTCCAGGGCAAGGCGGCCAGCATCGGCATCGAGGTGGGCTACCTCGACCCTCGAGCCATCATCGGCCTGCGGCTGGCGTACAAGTTCTGACGTTCAGTAGTGGGGTGGGCGCTCGTGCTGACGGGCGTCCACCAGCCCGGGCTCTGCTTCCAGCTTCTTCTTGAGCAGGTCCAGCTCCACACGCAGCGCTTCGATGACCCGCTGCTGCTCGTAGAGCACGTCGCTCAGCTCCTGCAGCGTCTCCTGCTGCTGCATGTAGCGAATCTCCAGCTCCGCGATGCGCGACTCGTCCATGGGGCCTACCCTTACCCTGGACCTACCCTTGCCGTCCTCACCCGAACACGCCCTCGTCACGCCATGAACGTCCAGCAACACCTCCAGCGGGCTCGAGAGCTCCTCGCCCGGGACCAGTCCGAGATGGCCGAGTCCGCGCTCAGCGACGCCATCGACGCCTCCGTCGCCGCGGAGGACATCGTCCTGCTCACCCAGGCCCGATTCGCGCTCGGGGAGCTCCTCTTCCAGCAACAGCGTGACGAGGAGGCGCTCCCCTACCTCCAGGCCGTCGTCCGCACCGAGCGCGTGGACGGCTCCGTCGACTTCGAGGTGAAGGCCTCCGCCCGGATGCTCCGGCAGATCCGCGGCATCGAGCCTCGCTAGGGCCTCAGGGCAGGCTGCACGACTGTCGAATCAGCTCCATCCGGTCGGAGAAGCGCCGCTCGAGGTCCATGCGCGTCAACCTCGCGTCGTCCAGCAGCTTCGCCTGAAGTTGCATCGCACAGAGCGCGGCCAGGGCCTTGGGGCTCCCCAGGTCCAGGCGATCCGCCTGCCTCAAGGCCTCGCGCGCCCCGTCCATCTCCCCCATGCGATACAGCGCCTTCCCCAGTTCGAAGTACGCGAAGGAGAGCCGAGGGTCCTCTTCCGTGGCCCGCTTCAAGAGCCGCACCGCCTCCGAGTCCCGCCCATTCGCGCCCAGCACCAGGCCTTGCTCCACCAGCAGCCTGGCCCGTGGAACCTTGCCGTGCAGCGCGGTGAGCACCGACCAGGCCTCCTCGGGTCTCCGGGCGGCGCTCAGCAGCCGCGCATACCTCAGCCCCATGAGCGGGTCGTCCGGCGCCTTCTGGTACGCCCGAGTCATGGCCTCGGCCGCGCCCGACATGTCGCCGATCTTCTCCTGAAGCTCCGCGCGCAGGACGTCCGGCCTGGGGTCGCCGGGTGCCACCTGGTTGGCCTTCTCCAGCGCGGCGTGCACACACCGCTCCATCCGCTGCTGGTCACACAGCCGCGCGAGCAGGAGCTGCGTCTCCACCGCGGCCGGCTCTCGCTTCTGCGCTTCCAGCGCCAGCTCCTGGGCTTCGACCGGGGCTCCGTCGAACAGCAGCTCCGCGGCCTCCCTCAGCTCCGCGGCGGTCGCCTTGGGGTGCTCTTTCAGGGGAAGGAGCACCTTCACCCGGGACTCCACACTCTTCGACACTCGGGCGATGGCCAGCTCCTGCTCTGGCATGTTCCTGGGCAGCGCGAGCGGGATGAGGTGAATCACGAACGCCGCGACACAGACACCCACCATGCTGCGCAGGCGCGTGTCCCTCCGAAGGCGTACGAGGAGGCGTCTCCCCAGGGAGGGCGCTTGCCCTGATTCCGTCAGCTCCACGTCGTCCTTCTCCTCGAGCAGACGCCGCCGCTCACACCGCTCGAAGTCGCGTCCGAAGGCCCCGGGGGAGTTCCACCCCGCAGCTCCAACACAGCTCGAAGTTCCCAGGGTTCTCCTCGCGACAGCCCGGACACTCCACTGAACGCGCGGCCTCCTCCTGGTTCTCCCGCAGCTCCGCCAGCACGCCCCGCGCGTGCTCCAGGTCCTCCGGCAGGAGCCAGAGCTCCACCCAGGTCTCGCTGCTCGGAATCTCTCCGCTCAGAGGGGCCAGCGACTCGCCGCGCACCTCCACGGACATTCCCTCGGCTTCCAGCGTCCCCGCCAGGAGCCGCGCTTCTCCCACCGTGCGGTGCACGGAGAACTGCACACGCTTCATGTCTCTCTCTTCACAGAACGCGGGGCACTCGGCAACCACACCCACCCCTCTCCTCGTGCCTTCACTCACCGCTGCCTGCTCGTCTGCTTATTGTTCATGCTTTGTCACAAGTCGAGTGGAAGCTGACAAACGAGACTTCAGGGTGTTTGCCTTTCACTCCATGTCCAGGCGACAATCCGCGCTGACAGGTTGTCGGCTCAAGAGCTTCTCAGCGCACCTGTCATCCAGTGTGTGAAGGCTTTGTTCAGGAAGCGAGACGCCGTCCCATGCGTGCGCACGCTCTCCATCTCAGCGTATTTCTCGTGGCGCGCCCCGCGTGGGCACGACATGCCCTGGCTGCTCTCTGCGCCGGAGTCGCGTGGGGCCTCTCGTGGGTGCTGGCGCCGCTGCCTGGTGCGCTGCCCATTCTCCTGTCGCTCGCCGCGGTCCTGGTCGCGGCCCTCACGGGAGGCGTAGGGCCCGCCTGGCTGGCGACCTTCATGGGCGCACTGTCCATTGTCTCACGGACCGACACCCGGTCCGCGGCCACCACGCTCCTGGAGCTCTCCTTGTTCGTCGCGCTGGGAGGGCTCGTGGCCGTCCTCTCGGGGCGTCGTGGTTCTGGAGGCACGGCCAGTCCCCAACTTCCGCCGGCCCGGCCCGCGGTGTCCCCACAGGAGGGGCTGGAGGCCCACCTGCTGCGAAACCTGGGCGATGCCGTGCTGGCCACGGATGCCCATGGCGTCGTGCGCTACCTCAACCCCGCCGCGGCGACCCTGCTCCAGTGTCCAGAGAGCGAAGCCATTGGCGCGCCGCTGTCCCAGGTGCTCCGCTCCAGGCCCGAGTCCGGCTCCTTCCCGCTCCGCCACGCGTCGAAACCCTCGGCCTGGTCTCCCTGGCCCCGCGCGCTCCGGCGCCGCGATGGCGGAGAACTCCCCATCGAGGAGTGCACCACACCCCTTCGCGGACCCGCTGGTGAGGAGCTGGGCGCGGTGTGGATGTTTCGGGATGCGACCTCTCGCCGTCAGTTCGAACTGGAGCGCTCGAGGTTGCTCGAGCGTGAGCGCTCGGCGCTCGCCGAAGCCCAGGCGCAACGCGAGCGCATGGACTCCCTCTTCTTCCAGGCCCCCGTCGCCATCGCCGTCTTCCGTGGACCGGAGCACGTCTGCGAACTGCTGAACCCCCAGGCCCGCGTGCTCCTGGAGGTCGACGGTGCGGCCCTGGGCAAGCCCTTGCGCGACGTCCAGCCAGGAATGGACCCCGGGCTGCTCCGCCTGCTCGATGAGGTCTATCGCGAAGGCATGCCGTTCTCCGCGCGCGAGGTGCCCTTGCCCACGCCGCCTTCCGTGGGCACACCCATGCACGCGCGACCATCGCGATACCATGACGTCTCCTGGCAGCCCTGGCGTGATGCCCGCGGCGCCATTCAAGGCGTCATGGCCGTGGCGGTGGATGTCACCGGGCTCGTGGTGTCCCGCCGCGCGGCGGAGGACCTGGCTGGCGAGCTGCGCGAGGTCGTCCAGGCGCGTGATGAATTCCTCTCCATCGCGAGCCACGAGCTGCGCACCCCCATCACCTCCGTCCAGCTCCAGCTCCAGTTCCTGCTGCGCATGGCGCCCACCGCCGGCTCGGATGGCGCCACGTCGCTCGTGCATCGGCGGGTGGAGGCCACGCTGCGCTCCGTGGCCCAGCTCCATCAGCTCGTCGCCACGTTGCTCGATGTGTCTCGCATCCGCGCGGGACGGCTCGACCTGCATCGCGAGCGCATGGACCTGTCCTCGCTGACACAGGAGCTGGTCTCCCGCGCGCAGGAAGATGCCGCTGGCGCACGTTGTCCGGTGCGCCTGGTCGTCTCAGAACCCCTGTTTGGAAACTGGGACCGCGTCCGCCTGGAGCAGGTCATCACCAATCTGCTCTCCAATGCACTCAAGTATGGCGCTCAGCGCCCCGTGGAAATCCACGTCACCCGCGAGGGCGACTTCGCCTGCTTGCGCGTGAAGGACCAGGGCATCGGCATCGCCCCCGAGGACCAGGCGCGCATCTTCCACCGCTTCGAGCGCGCCGTGTCCCAGCGCCACTACAGCGGCTTCGGGCTGGGCCTGTGGATCGTCCGGCAGATTGTCGAGGCGCTCGACGGCGACATCACCGTGGAGAGCCAGCCCAACGCGGGCTCCACGTTCATCGTCCGGCTTCCCCTCGAGAGCCCCTCCGCCATCGACGCGACCGGGTGACTACTCCTCCTGCCGCAGTTCATGCGGCAGCACCACGTGTGCATGCCTTGGCGCGCGCACGTGCAATTCCTGCGTGAGCAGCGCGTCCAGCATGTCCAGGAGGGCGTCATAGTGCGGCCCGGCTCCTCGCGCGGGGAGCTGCTTCGCGGCCAGCCGCACCCGAGGTGACTCCTCGTCCTCGAACGCGAGCGTCACCGCGAGCCCCTCCGGGTCGCCTGCTTGGGGAACCAGCACCACGGGCGCTGGCTGCTGGCTCGCCTCCTCCACGAGCGGCGCGAGCCTCTGTGCCTCATGCGGCGTCAGGTCCCGCTCCAACACCACCTCGCCCTGCTCCAGGACCCACAGGTGTTTGAGTCCCTCCACCCTCAAGGCCTGGGCCGCCGTGTTCGTCCGGCCGCTGCGCTCGTAGGTCATCGTCCTCACGCCGTCTCCTCCGTGAAAAGACGTAGGCATCCCATCGGGATTCGCCATCCCCGCACGGGGGCGGGGCGGCCCGCAGCACGGGCGCACCGGGAGCCCACCCCTCGGACGTGTGCTTCAGGACAGCGTTGCGAGCCCTCCGTTCGAGTGTCCCTCCGCGAGGCCATCTCTACGGTGCACCCGTCCCGGGCACTTCGGTTCGGGACTCTGGAGGTTCTCTCATGGGCAACAAGGGAAGTGGCAAGACGCCGAGCGGCAATGACTCGCGCTCCGACACCAAGAATCCCAACAACCCCGCGCACAAGTCCGCGCAGGACAACCGCTCCAATCAGATGAACCCGAACCACTCGCCCAGCAAGGGCCCGGGTGGCTCGCCTCCGGCGAACACGCCGGGGGGTGGGGGGCGTCCTGGCTCGGATTCGTCGAAGCACTGAGCACCGAGCCCGCCGTGTGATGCCGATTCTCCAGGCGGGCCAGCGCGCTGGGGATGAGTCTTGCTGACTCCACGGCGGCGCGGTGTGTCGCACGTGACCGCGACCTTGCTCACCGCGCCACCGTGGGAGGGTGCTTGCTTCAGCGCACCTTGGGTGAGCACTCACCTTCGCCGCGGAAGTGGCCCGCCGTGCGAACCAGCGAGGTGACGAAGTCTCGCAGGGTGTGCACGTTGCCCGCCCCGCCCGTGCCGTACTGGCCCGACGGAAGCTCCGTGAGGTCCACCGCGGCCAGTTCGTCCATCGTCACCTCGCCGTCCGGACCCGCGAAGCCCAGCTTGTCCGCCTCCGCGATGGCGTTGAAGCGCATCTTCGCGTCGGGCGACTGGAGGTCGTCGAAGAACAGGTGGTCGCCGTGGATGGTCAACTGCACCGTCTCCTCGCCATCCTTGGGCACCGTCACGCCCGAGCCCAGCTCCGGGCTCTCGCAGTGCTCGTAGAGCGTGTTCGTCTTGAAGCCCCAGGCAAAGCGCTTCGTGTCGCGGCCCTTCGTCGCCGCGCCCTCGATGTAGACGCTGAAGCCCTCCGTCTTCATCCGCTCCACGTCCGCGGCGTCGGCGTTGCCCGCCACCGCGCTGGCCGACGGTGCAATCGCGTAGCTGACGTGGTCCCACTCCCGCGCGGCCACGTCCTTGAAGGTCTCCACGGGCACCGGTCCCGGCTTGTGCACGTCGAACACGCGGGCCTGCGTGGACTGCGCGGCGACGTCGTCGTGTGTCTCCACCTTCACCTCGCCAATCACCACGAGGAACTTGTCGAAGCGCACCGACCAGCCGTCGGTGAAGCCCGCCTTGTCGCCTTCGGCCGCGGGGATGCCCTTCTCGATGAAGTCCTCGCCGTACGTGGTGAACGTCACGGTGCCCGTTCCATCACTGCAGGCGACGAGTCCCAGGCACGACAAACCCAGCATCCAGTTCTTCATTGCGCGGCTCCTTCTTCCCACGTCACCACGTAGGCGGTTGTGTCTTCCACGCCGCGCAGCAGGGCGTTGCGTGCCTGGCTGTCGGCGGGGAAGGTGTAAGTGCCATCCGCGTCCGGGTCGGTCGCGGTGGCGAAGTCGATGCGGTCCATCCACTTCCTCAGGTCCACGGAGATGCGTACCCGGCCCGCTTCCTTCCCGAGAGACTTCTCGAAGCGAACGCCGGCCACGGGCTTGGGCAGGTCCACCTCCACGTCGAAGCGCACCTGGCCCTTGTCCACGTGGGCCGCCGTGCCCGTCAGGCGCACCGCGTGGCCCTTCAGCACACCCCGCGCGTCCGTGGCCGAGGTGGGCGCGGGCAGCGTGAGTTCGAGCGAGCCGTATTCGCCGGTGACCGCGCTCGCGGTGCCCAGCGTCATGACGCCACCCAGGAGGTTCACGGTGTGCGTCTCGAGCAGTTCTCCCAACGCGTCGCCTGGGATGTAGTGGCCGGGGTGCGCGTGCGCCGTGCCTCCGATGAGCGAGTACAGGTTGAGGCGCGAGGGCCGGCTCGACAGCAGCACTCGGCCCTCGAAGAAGCGCACCGGGCCCAGGGAGACATGCGCGGTGTCGAGGGTGACTTTCCAGCCACGTTCATTGGGTTGCTGTGACAGCGCGATGGCTGTTGTCTCCACGTTGAAGGTGCGGCGCTCCGCTTCGCTGCCACAGCCCAGCGAGAGGGTCGACGCGGCGGCGAGCGCCACCGCGCCCTTCAGGATGCCTCTGCGATTCATAGGTGGACCTCCAGGGTGAGCGAGGCCGTCCTTGGCGACCCCGCGGTGAAATGTCTGGCCGGCACGAGGCTGGCGGGGGCGTTCGGGTCGAAGCGCGAGCTGTAGACGAACTCGCCATCCCTCCAGCGCGAGTCGAGGAGGTTCATCACCTCCAGCCGCAGGCCCAGCTCGCCTCGACGCACCGCCACGTCCACGTCGGTGAGGAACACCGTGCGGCTTCTCTCGTCGAAGGGCAGCGGGCGCGGGCCGATGAACGTCAGCCCCGTTCCGAGGGAGAGGGTGGTCTTCTCTCCACTCAGCCAGGACCACTCGAGCGGGCGCTCCCAGCCGAGCTCCGCTCTCGCGACGAGCGGGGCGAAGTAGGGGAGCATCGTGTCCGTGGCCTTCACGTAGGCGTGTGCCACGGTGCCACTCAGCGCGGCGACCAGTCCGGGGATGGGGCGCGTTTGAAGTGACGCGGTGAGCCCGGTGCGCAGTGTCTCGCCCGTGTACACAGTGGTGCCCACGGTGTGGTCGAAGAAGAAGTCGTTCTCGACTTGCGAGCCGAAGAGGCTGAGCTGGAGGGCCCAGTGCGCGCCGTCTCTCCTCGCGCCGAGCTCCGCGCCGTGGACGGAGACGAAGGGAGCCCGTTCTCCTTCGGAGAGGCTGCGTGCCTGGGGGGAGCGGAAGCCGTCGCCGTAGCTGGCGAAGAGGCGCCAGGTGTCGGGTTCGTCCGACAGGGCGTACTCGAGGCCGGCCTTGGCGCCCAGGTGCACGCCGAAGGCGCTGCGTGAGTAGCCTTGTCCGTCGTAGAAGCGCGGGTCTCGGAAGGCGAGGGCGTCGAAGACCTCCACACCCAGGCCGTCCGCGCGTCCTCCCAAGCGGAGGGACCAGCGGCCGAGCGACATCTGGCCTTCGCCCCAGCCCCAGACGTTGGTCTGGGTGAAGCGCGCGTCGACCTCGTCGGAGAAGAAGGTGCCGTCGGATTCCCGGTAGCGCCGCTGGGTCTGCTCGACGCCGTCGCGTCTCGCGCCGAGGCCGAGCTCCAGTGTCACCGGGCGGCCGAACGCCGTCACGCTCCGGCGATGCTCTGCTCGGGCTCCCAGCACCGTGGCGTCATGGGTCTGCTCGAGGCCATCGCCTCGCGGGTCGACTCGAAAGCCGGTGAAGTTGTTGCGCAGCCGGAGGTCGGAGAGGACGCCGAAGAGTTCGAGCTTCGTGCGCCCCTTGCCCGTGCGCGGGAGCTCCACTCCGAGCAGGAGTTGGTGGCGGGAGACCGTTCCTCCCTGGCGTGGCGCGGAGGCGGAGAAGAAGTCGCTGGTTCCCGCGAACAGGTTGTCCTCGCGCACCACTCCGGGGGAGTCGAAGCGCGTGACGTAACTGCCTCCGAGGGCTCGGACGGTGAAGCCGTCTCCGAGTTTCGTTATCACTTGTGCGAGGAGCGCGGCCCGGCCGTAGCCGCGCTGGGCTCCGAAGCCCTTGCCCTCGCCCAGCTCCACGGCGGCGAAGGTTCCGGGCTCGTCTCCGGGGCGGACCGTCGCCACGAGCCGACGCTGGCGATACTGGCCGAGAGTTCCCGCGATGTGGACGCCTTGCTCGTTGACGCCCAGGTCCAGGCGCATCGTTCCGGCCACCGCGAAGTCTCCCTGTGCCGCTCGGTAGGAGCCCTCGGTGACTTCGATGGACTGGACGACCTCGGGGATGACGAAGTTGAGGTCCGCGTAGCCCAACGCGTGGATGTGGCTCACTTCGTTGACCGGTAGCCCCGCGACGTCGAGCTCCACGTCCTGGCCGTGCAGTGCATCGAAGCCACGGAGGAAGAGCTGGTGGGCCTTGCCCTCGCCGCTGTGTTGCGAGGCGACGAGTCCGGGGACTGCTCGCAGCAGGTCTACAGCACCGCTGCGCGGCGCGGCGTCCAGGATGTCTCGGCCGAGTGTGACCTCGGAGGCGCTTCTCGCGGTCCTTGTGCCTCGGACGACTGTTCCACCGGTGGACTGTGAGGTGGATTCCGGGGAGTCCGCTTCGGGCGTGACTGATGCGGTCGAGGCCTCGGGGTGGGTTGCTTCTTGGGGGACTGATTGCGTGGGGCCGGGCACTGCGGACGCCGTGAGGCTCGATGGCGTCTGCTGCGCTGGTTGAGAGGTCGGGGCTTCGCCCGTCGAGTGGATGGGCGTGGGTGCTGAAGCGCTGCGAGAGTGCTCCGGGGGCCTCTGGGTTTCTTGTGGAGAAGTGGGGGCTTCGCCTGTCGAGGCGATGGGGGCGTGCGCGGATGCTGTTCCGGAGCGAGCGTGCTCCGAGGTCCTCTGTGCTTCTTGTGGAGATGTTGAGGCTTCGCCCATTGCGTTGATGGACGTAGGCGCAAAGACGGATGCCGAGTTGGTGCGCGCGGGCTCCGATATCCTCTGCGCTTCTTGTGGAGAAGTTGGGGCCTCGCCCGTCGAGGCGATGAGCGCGTGCACGGATGCGGATGCCGAGTGGTTGCGCGTGGGCTCCGCCGGCCTCTGTGCTTCTTGTGGAAAAGTTGGGGCTTCGCCCGTCGGACCAGTGGACGTGAATGCTGACTCCCGCCGTGAGTCCTGTGCAGCTCTTGGCGCTGCTTCGGAAGCCTCAGCCCCAGCTGCAGATGTCCGTTGCGCGTCTTGCGTGGGGAGCCGACTCGCGGGCGCCTCTCTCAATGCGGTTGCTTCGGTGCTCGTGGCGTTGGTGACTGTCGGCGCGACCCGTGGATGCACGACGGCGTCTTGCGCGACAGCGCGGACGGGGAGGCCCGCGACGAGGAAACATGTCGACACCACTGCGAAGAAGGCACGTACGTGCATGAATGCACCCACGGCGCGACTGTTTCCGTCCGGGCCCTCGTGCACGCATTCCTCGCGTGACACCTCTGGCTCGAGGTCGTGAAACGTCCGCCGTCTCGGATGAGAAGCGACGACGCGCAAGTCACAGTCGCCCACCATGCCGAGCCGGCATGCAGACCTCCTGCGCTCACGTGTGAAGGATTCGGATGCTGCTCGCGCCGCCTGACTACGGGCCTTGCGGCATCGCCGTCAGTCGCGGCGCGGTGCCCGGCGCTCGAGTCGGACCTCGCGTGGCCTCGGCGACCCACGAGACCCAGGACACGCTGGGCACGTGGACCATCACCCACGTCGTCGCCAACGCGCTCAGGTGCTCCACCGAGCCCGTCAGGTGCTTGTGCCCATCCGGGCCGTGACCCTCCGGACGCTTCCCACCACTCTCGCGAACTGGCTCCGGCGCCAGTCCATCGGCGCTCTCCGCTCGAGCCCCGTGGCTGTGCGCCTTGCCGCCATGGCTGTGCACGTGCCCCGCGTGCCCCACCACCGCATGGAACACCGGCGCGACGGCAAGCCCGTACACCAGGACCATCAGGCCCAGGCTCGCGAGGTCTCGTCGGTCGTGCGGATTCAGCAAGGTCGGGAGAGGGGGAGGGGAGGCCGCCTCCTACCCGGCTTCCCCCTCGCGTGCAAGGCAGCCTCCGATGCCGCGCACCTGTACCGTCGCTCAATGAATGGCGCGTGCTCGCGGTCTCTCATGCGCTCCTCGGCAAGTGCATCGCTGCTCCCGATGGCGCACTCGACACCGTGCACTCCTCCGCGCGGTGAGCCCTCGGGTCCCCGTCACTTCGCTTGCGGCGATTGTTGCGCCATGCCTCGTTCATCGAACCGCGCGGCTCCATCACTCGTGCGGTTCAACCACCCCTCTGAACGAACCTGTTCCGAGAACGAGAACCGTGATGGCGGAACGGCTCGTCCAGGCCTCGCCCCCTGAGTCCACCCGGCCTCTCCGTCTTGCCCTCCAGGACGGAAACACCGCATTCCGCCGGTCACTCCCCCACACCGTCGTCCTCCAACTCCCACTCCAGGACGTACACCCTGTGGTCCGTTTGACGCGGCGCATTGATTCCCGTGTCACACGGGACAAACCGTCATTACAATCCACGTGTGCGTTCTGAATCCGCAGCGCTTCGCCAGCTCCCCGCAGAAGGGCACGTCCCACCCACGAAGCCCCGCTCCGAGCGGCTCAAGGCCCTGGCCTCCGAGGAATTCGACGTCCTCATCATCGGCGGCGGTGTCACCGGCGCCGGCTCCGCGCGAGACGCCACCCTGCGCGGGCTCAAGGTCGCCCTCGTCGAACGCGAAGACTTCGCCAGCGGCACCTCCAGCCGCTCCTCCCGCCTCATCCACGGAGGTCTGCGCTACCTCGAACACGGCCACCTCGGCCTCGTCTTCGAATCCAGCATCGAGCGCCGACGCCTGTTGAAGCTCGCCCCGCACCTGGTGCGCCCGCTGGCCTTCGTCTGGCCCGTCTACGCCGGCGCCCGCGTCCCCCGCTGGAAGCTCAACGCGGGCCTCATGCTCTACGACGCCCTCTCCCTCTTCCGGAACGTGAGGGGCTACAAGCGCCTCAACCGCAAGCAGCTGCACGAGGCCGAGCCCCACCTGCGCACCGAGGCCCTCAAGGGCGGCGCCCGCTACTACGACGCGGCCACCGATGACGCGCGCCTCACCCTGGCCAACGCCATCGGCGCCGCCGAGTCCGGCGCCACCGTGCTCAACCACGCCTCCGTGCGACAGCTCACCGTCGTCGACGGACACGCCCGCGGCGCCATCGTGGTGGACCACCTCACCGGCCAGCAAATCCAGGTCCGCGCCCGCGTCATCGTCAACGCCACCGGCCCGTGGAGCGATGAGATTCGCAAGCTCGACTCGCCCGATGGCACCGCTCACGCCGTGCGCGGCAGCAAGGGTGTCCACATCGCCGTCCCTCGCGAGCGCCTGGGCAATCGCGACGCCCTCACGCTGCTGTCTCCCAAGGACGGACGCGTCATGTTCGTCCTCCCCGCGGACCACTTCACCATCATCGGCACCACGGAGACCTCCACCCGCGCCCACCCCGCGGAGGTCCGCGCCAGCGAGTCCGACGTCACCTACCTCCTCGAGTCCGCCAACGCCTTCTTCCCCGACGCCCACCTCACCCGCGATGACGTGGTGAGCGCCTGGGCCGGCATCCGCCCCCTCGCCGCCAGCGGGTACCACGGACACGCCGATGCGGGCAGCGCGAGCCGCGAACACCACATCGACATCAGCCCCACCGGCGTGCTCGCCATCAGCGGCGGAAAGCTCACCACCTACCGCGTCATGGCTCGCGATGTCGTGAACGCCGTGGAGCGGCAGCTGGGCCAGGCCCGTCACAAGTCCGCCACCGAGTCGCGCCCCCTCCCCGGTGGAGACATCCCCGACCTGGAGGCCGAGCTCGCCGCCGCGCGTGAGACCGTGGGAGACGCCGACACCGCCACCCACTTCGTGCGGGCCTACGGCAGCCGCTGGCGTCAGGTCTGGGCCCTCACGCGAGAGGAGCCAGCGCTCGCGCAGCCGCTCGCCGAGGGGCTGCCGTACCGCGTCGCCGAGGCCGTGTGGGGCGTCACCCACGAGTTCGTCCACTCGCTCTCGGACCTGCTCATCCGCCGCCTCAAGCTGGCCTTCGAGACCCGAGACTTGGGGCAGGGCGCGGCCCAGGTGGCGGCCAGCGTCATGGCTCCTCGCCTGGGGTGGGATGCGGGGGAGACGCAGCGGCAGCTCGACCTGTATGCCGCTGACGCCCTGCGTATCTTCGGCGTCGACTCCACCGAGGCGTGAGGGGCTCGCCCTTCCGGCCCCTCCGTCCTCCTGTGTACGCCTGGGAGTCTCAGCCCCTGAGAGAGTCGTTTGCCGCCCGACAGCCTCGCGAGCGGCCGTCCTACCCGCGTGATTAACTTGGACGTGGGGAACGGGAATCGATGTCTCCCCGTTCACACCGGCCGTTGAAGCCACGCCGGAGCTCGCGACTACCTACCCGTTGGCCGGGGCGTTCAAGGAGAGAAACGATGAAGCGTTGGGTCTGGCTGGGGGTGCTCGGAGGGGTGATGGCATGTACCAAGGTGCCAGGCAACAAGCCCGTCGAGCCCGAGAACGTCTGCCCTGGGACGGAGGAGTACTCGCTGGCGAATCCTCCTCAATCCCAGAAGTCGCAGCCCTTGGAGGACGGCACGGAGTCGGTGCTCATCACCTTCCGCCCGCGCGGAGCCGTCAGCGCCAAGGCCAGCGTGGAGGCCTTCGCCGACGAAGCCAGCCGCGCGGGAGCCGAGGTGAAACATCGCTTCTCCAACATCAACGCCGTCGCCGCGCGTGTGACTCCCGCGGCCCGCGAAGCGCTCTCCAAACACCCGGACGTGCTGCGCGTGGAGCCCGACCGTCCCGTGCACGCGTTCTCGATGCCGATGAGCGTGCTGCCCTCGCTGGTGTCCGGCGTGTCGGCCAACACGACGGGCTCCCCGGGTGAATACACCGAGGGCCTGCGGCGGATTCAGGCGCCCATCGTCTGGGATGCGAACAACGACGGCGTGCTCGACGCCAACGCGCCGACGGGGTCGAACATCACGGTCTGCGTCATCGACAGCGGATGGGACAACCGTCACCCCGAGCTCGCCGCGGCGTATGCCGGGGGCCGGGACTTCCTCGACAACGATGACGAGCCGCTGGACCAATCCGAGGAGAACGGCGTCGTCACCTGGGGCGGCGGCCACGGTACACACACGGCGGCCACCATCGCGGCGCAGCTGGGCGCGGGCGCGCACGTGCGTCCTGGCGAGGACCCCAATGGTGTCGTGGGCGTGGCGCCCACCGTGAAGCTGCTGATTGCCCGGGTGCTGAACACCAACGGCGATGGCAGCACGTCCGCCGTCATCGCGGCCATGGACTGGTGCATCACCCACAAGGCGAACATCGTCTCGCTGTCGCTGGGTTCGTCGGAGCCCTCGGAGGCGGAGAAGCTGGCCTTCACGCGGGCACACGACGCGGGCATCCTGGCCGTCGCGGCCACGGGCAATCGCGGCACCGGGAACCCCTCCTATCCCGCGGCCTATGACACGGTGATTGGCGTGGGCGCGGTGGACTTCAATGGCGAGTGGGCGCCCTTCTCGCAGTACGGCGAGTTCGTGAAGCTGGTGGCGCCGGGCGTGGGCGTGCTGAGCGCGACCATCGTGGGCGGCGCTCCCTACGCGGACATCCAGTCCGACGGCACGCGCATCCCCTCCGAGCCGCTGGAGTACACCGGCGTCGGGACCTACACGGGGAAGCTGGTGAGCTGTGGCCTGGGAGAGCGCGTCGCCTCGTGTGGCGAGGGCGCGACGTGTGACGGCTTCGTCGCGCTGGTGGACCGGGGCGGCGGCATCCTGTTCCAGGAGAAGGCGCTCAACGCCATCCGCGCCGGAGCCAAGGCCATCATCATCGGCAACAACGTCGCCGACGAAGGGGCGGGCAACTTCACGCTCACCGACCCCGCCGACTACTGGGTGCCGACGACGTCCGTCACGCTCGCGTCCGCCAGGACCTTCAAGGGGCTGGTGGGCCAGACGGTGACGGTGGACGTCACGGGCCTGGACTACATGCGCCAGTCGGGCACCTCCATGGCCACGCCTCACGTGGCGGGTGTCGCCGCGTTGGTGTGGAGCGCATGCCCCACGCTCACCCACGACCAGGTGCGCGACGTGCTGCTGGCGACCGCGGAGGACCGCGGCGACCAGGGCCGGGATGATCGCTACGGCTACGGGTTGGTGCAGGCCAAGCGGGCCGTGGACCGGGCCCTGCAGGACTGCCCGCCGGCGCCGCCCGCGCCCTGAGCCTCGGGGTGGGCGCGAGCCGTCTCGCGCTCACCTTTGGCCCCCTCGAATCGAGGCCGCTCCCAGCACCGGGTGGGGTGAGACTCCTTCCGGTGCGTCCGGAGGCGTCGCTCGGGACACATCTTCGTCACAGCCGGACTGTTTGAACCCCCCAGGTTACACCCCAGCCGTACAGGTTCTGTCTGACCCAGTCACAAGGGTGGGGGGCAACCTTGTTGGCGGACTCGCGGAGTTGGTATGAGCAGGTCATGTCTGCCCATTCCGCTCGTGCGGGTGCCGCGCCTTCCGCGGTGCATGCTCCCCGTTTGCACGGGCACCTCCCGGTGCTCGATGGAGTCCGGGGGCTCGCGGTCCTCCTGGTCGTCTTCTTCCACACCACGCACTTGAGCGACCAGAGCGCGCTGGGGCGCGCGACGTGGTGGCTGGCGGGCGCGGGGTGGACGGGCGTGGACCTGTTCTTCGTCCTCTCCGGCTTCCTCATCACCGGCATCCTGTGGGAGGCGAAGGGGCAAACGTATTACTTCCGTAACTTCTATGCGCGACGCCTCCTGCGCATCTTCCCGCTGTACTACGCGACGCTGGCTGTCTCGTTCCTGGTGCTGCCCCACCTGGCGGGGCGGCTGAACCTGGACGAGCGCATCACCACCGACGGCGCGGTCTGGTACCTGCTCTACCTCTCCAACTTCTACCAACTCTGGGTGGACACCACGCACCCCATCCTGGGCGTGGTGTGGTCGCTGGCCATTGAAGAGCAGTTCTACATCGTCTGGCCGTTCCTCATCGCCGCCGTCTCCTACAAGGGGGCCATCCGCTTGTGCCTGGGCACCATCGCCATGGCGGTGCTGGTGCGCGTGGGCCTGACGCTCTTTGGCGCCAGCGAGGAGAGCACCTACGTGGTGACGCTGTGCCGCGTGGACTCGCTCGCGCTGGGCGCGCTCTTGTCGTTGGTGATGCGCCACCCGGAGGGCCTGGGGCTCTCCGCCTTCCCGTGGATGCGCTGGGCGCCGCTCCTGGCGCTGCCCATCGTCGTGGCGGCCATCGCGCTGCCCGTGGGGCCGGCCTTCAAGACGGTGGTGCGCACGGGCGGCTACACCGCGGTGGGCATCCTCTACACGTTGCTCGTCTACCGGGTGGTCACCGCGAAGCCGGGCAGCATCCTGAACCGCGTCTTCTCCAACCGGATGCTGCTGACGTACGGCAAGTACAGCTATGCGATTTATCTGGTGCACTCGCCGCTGGACGCCATCCTCCGGCGCACCGTGCTGAAGACGCCTTTCCCGCAAGTTGCGGGCTCCGACTTCCCCATGCAGCTGCTCTTCTACGCGGTGGCCCTGGTGCTCTCGCTGGGGCTCGCGCTGGTGAGCTGGAACGTCTTCGAGAAGCACTTCCTGAAGCTCAAGGACTTCTTCCCGTACAGTCCGCCGGCCACGGCCTCCGCGCCGGCGGCTTCGCTGCCCGCGGCGGCGGAAGGCCTCTCCGCTCCAACGAAGGCCCCGCCCATCAGCCGCGTTGGATGAGCGCCTTCGCCACGCGCAGCGCCCAGGCCTCGGCGGAGTCCAGCTCCGCCCGAGCGCTCGCGTAGCGGTCCAGGCTGTCCTCGGAGTCGTCCCGCGTGAGGATGGCGTCGTGCAGCTCGCGCTGGGCCCGGCTCAGCCACAGACTCGCCTGGAGCCGAAGCTTGGCGGCGTCGTGTGGGTTCCTCAGCGACTGTCCAGGGGACAGCAGCTCGTGCTCCTCGGGATACAGCACCGTCAACTTGTTGTAACCGGTATGCTCAAGTGTCGTAGTCATGGTTTGAGAATGTGAACCATGCACCGAGCAGGCACCTGTCCGAACGGGCAATCGTCTGTCGTGTTCCGAGCAGGAGGCGGGCCCGCAGCGAGCACTGCTGGACTGCGGGCTGCCTCCGCCCCCGTGACTGGCTTTACTTCAGGCTCTTCATGTCGATGACGAAGCGGTACTTCACGTCACCCTTGAGCATCCGGGTGTAGGCCTCGTTCACCTGCTGGATGGGAATCACCTCCACGTCCGACACCACCTCGTGCTTGCCGCAGAAGTCGAGCATCTCCTGTGTCTCGCGGACGCCGCCGATGCTGGAGCCGGAGAAGTTGCGGCGGTTGGGGATGATGGAGAAGGCGCCGACCTCCAGCGGCTGCTCCGGGGCTCCCACGAGGACCAGGCTGCCGTCGCGGCGCAAGAGGCGCAGGTAGGCGTTGATGTCGTGCTTGGCGGAGACGGTGTCGAGCACGAAGTCGAACGTGTTCTGCCGGGCCTTCATCTCCGCCTCGTTGGAGGAGACGACGACTTCGTGGGCGCCCAGGCGCAGGGCGTCCTGCTTCTTCTTGTCCGTGTGGCTGAAGACGGTGACGTGGGCGCCCATGGCCCGCGCGAACTTGACGGCCATGTGGCCCAGGCCGCCCAGGCCGACGACGCCCACGCGCTGGCCTTCGCGCACCTTCCAGTGCTTCAGCGGTGAGTAGGTGGTGATGCCCGCGCACAAGAGCGGCGCGGCCTTGGACGGGTCCAGGTTGTCCGGCACGCGCAGGACGAAGTCCTGGTCCACGACGAGCACGTTGGAGTAGCCACCCTGGGTGGGCTGCTGGCTCTCCTTCTCGCGCGAGTTGTAGGTGTAGACGGGGCCCTTCTCGCAGTACTGCTCCAGGCCTTCCTTGCACGAGGCGCAGGCGCGGCACGAGTCGACCATGCAGCCGATGCCCACCGTGTCGCCGGCCTTGAAGCGGCTCACCTTGGCGCCCACGCGCGTCACGCGGCCGACGATTTCGTGGCCGGGGACCATGGGGAAGAGGGCGCCGCCCCACTCGTCGCGGGCCTGGTGGAGGTCGGAGTGGCAGATGCCACAGAAGAGGACGTCCAACTGGACGTCGTTGGGGCCGGGCTCACGGCGCTCGAACTGGAAGGGCGCGAGCGGGGAGCGGGCATCGGGGGCGGCGTAGCCACGGGCGGAAATCATGAGGAGGTTTCTTTCGAGGTGTGTGGTGACCGCGCGAAATATGGTGGGCGTGCGGCGTGAGCGGAACGGATGGATACTGCACACGCTCTGTAGGAAAACTTCACAATGGCCTTCACCCCGCTCAATGCCTTGAACGCCTTCCTCGCGGTGGCTCGCCGGCGCAGCTTCGCGGCGGCGGCCCAGGAGCTGGGCGTCTCCACGTCCGCGCTGAGCCAGTCGGTCCGCCAATTGGAGGCCCGTCTGGGGGTGACGCTGCTGACGCGCACGACGCGCAGCGTGGCGCTCACGGAGCCCGGGCGCCGGCTGCTGGAGGGCGCGGGCCCGGCGGTCGACCAGGCCCTGGCGGCCTTGAAGGTGGCGGGGGCCGAACCCGACGAGGTGCTGGGCCGGGTGAGGCTCACCGTTCCGACCATCTCCCTGTCCCATGTCGTCACGTCCGTGCTGTCGCGCTACCTCGCCCGGTTTCCCCGCGTGGAGGTGGACCTGCGCGTGGAAGACCACATGGTGGACATCGTCACCCAGGGCCTGGACGCGGGCATCCGCCTCTCCGAGTCGCTGGAGCGCGACATGGTGCAGGTGCGGCTGTCGGAGGGCTTCCGCTTCGTGGTGGTGGGCTCGCCCGCGTACCTCAAGCGCCGCGGCGTGCCCCAGACGCCTCGGGACCTGTTGAACCACGACTGTCTTTGCATCCCCTCCAGCGTTCCCGGGACGCTCTATCAATGGGAGTTGGAGCGCGGCGCGAAGAGCTGGCGGGTCCCCGTGCGAGGCCCGGTCGTCACCTCCAGCCAGAAGGCCATGGTGGAGCTGGCCGAGGCGGGCGCCGGGTTGATGTATGCCTTCGAGCCGGACGTGTCCTCGCGCCTGAAGCAGGGCTCGCTGCGCGTGGTGCTGGAGCCCTATGCCGCGCTCGGCGATGGCTTCTTCCTCTACTTCCCCAGCCGCTCCCGCGTGTCGCCCGCGTTCCGCGCCTTCGTGGACGTGGCCCGGGAGGTGGCGGCGGAGCGCAAGGCGCAGCTCGAGGCACCGAAGCCTGGCGCGGGGCCCCAAGGCCGCGGCGCTCGCGGCCGATAGGCGCCCAGGCTCACGCGCTGGGGATGTGCCGGGCGCGGGCCCTGACGCGCGCGGCCTCCTCGAAGGAGCCCGCTTCCTCCAGGGCGCTGGCGGCGCGGAAGTAGAGCAGGGCGGCCTCCATGTGACGGAAGGCGGAGGCCTCCGCGTTGGCCGCGGCGACGAAGAAGGGCGCAGCGCGCTCCGGCTCCTTGCCCTCCATCCAGTGCTGCGCGACGACGACGGGCGCGGCCTTGCGCTGCTCCAGCGCGCTGGCCAGGCGGCGGTGCAGCAGCGGCACCAGCGAGGGAGGAATCGTCTCGCGGACGACTTCGAAGAGCAGCTCGTGCGTGAAGTGCTCGCCGCGCAGCACATGCGCGGCCTCCAGCTCGGCCATGTGCGTGGCGAGCGCCATGGGAGACATCTCCAGCACCTCGCCCGCCAGCTCCGGCGCGAAGGCCGTCCTCGCGAGCGCCACCAGCCGGGCGACCTGGAGCGCGGGCGGAGTCAGCCGCTCCAACCGCTGTTGAATCAAGTCACGGCCGCGGCCGGAGGGGTGCACGTGCTCGGGCCAGCCCCGCTCCAGTCCGCCGTTCTCCAAGAGGTGCCGCAGCGCCTCCATGATGAACAGGGGATTGCCGCCCGTGTAGCGCACCACGTGCGAGGTCAACTCCTCCGCGCCCGCGAGCTCCAGGCTCCCCAGGAGCGAGCCCACCGCGTGCGTCTCCAGCGGCTCCACCTCGATGATGACCGCGAGCCCCGCGTCCACCAACTGCTGCACGCACGACGCGCCGAAGGGCGACAGCTCCCCCGTGCGGTACGTGTCGATGAAGCGCGGGAAGGAGCTCTCCGCCGGGCCGTCGTGCCGGCGCGACAGCATCAGCAGGGCGAACTCCGCGGTGGCCGCGTCCATGTTCTGCAAGTCATCCGCGACGATGGCGTCCAGCCCCGCGCAGAGCTGGTAGACGAGCTGGCAGTGCGCCTCCAGGAAGCGGCTGCGGTCGTGCTCATCCATCATGGGAGGAGGAAGGCCTTCCGGGCCCGCCATGTCTGGCATCAGCCGCGCCATCTCCCGCCGAATCCAAGGCTCCGGCTTGGGGTCCGGGCGCCGCGCCAGGAATTGCCTCAACAGGCGCACGTGTGTGGCATAGGCCACATGGGCCTCGCCCGGCCGTGACTCCAGGACAAGGTATTGGCCTCGCGAGGCGGCGAAGTCATGCGCCAGCCGCGTCTTGCCCACCCCGGGCTCTCCGCTGAGGAAGATGGTCATCCCCGCGGCCCAGGCCTCCTCCATCTTCGCCCACTCGCGCTCGCGCCCCACCAGCACCGGAGGCCGCAGCACGGACAAGGGCAGCTTCGTCGCGGGCGCTCGCGGCACGGCGGGCGTGGGCGGACCCCGCTCGATTTCCCGCGCCAGCGCCACCGTCTGTGGCAAGGGCTGCGTGGCCAGCTCCTCGCGCAGCAGGCGGCGGCAGCGCTCGAAGGCGTTGAGCGCGGCCATGCGGTCGCCAGCCACGTAGTGCAACCGCATCAGGCGACGCCACGCCTCTTCCGAATACGGGTCCAGCTCCAGCAGCTTCTCCGCCAGCCCCAGCGCGCCCGTCAGGTCTCCCGCACGCTCCCGTGCCTCCGACTCCGCGGACGCGGCGCGGCGGCGCAGCTTGTCCAGCCGCTCCCTCGCGTTTTCCAGCCACGTTTGAAACTCAGGGCAATCATCAAATTCCAAGGCGGCGAGCAAGACGCCGTCCAGCTCCAGGGCGCGCGCGTGGCGGCCCGCCAGGACATGGGCCTGGAGCTCCGCGGCATCAATGGTGATGCCGTCGGCCAGGGAGAGGACATCGCCGCCTTGCACCAGCTCCGCGCCCGTGGCCAGACGCAGCCGGCGCAAGAGCTGACGCATGTTGTTTCGAGCGGTGACTTCGCTGGACTCTGCCCATAACAAGCCGGCCAGGCGGTACTTGGGATGCGGGCCTTCCAATGCCAGCCATGCGAGCACCGCCGCGGTGCGACGCTCCAATGGCAGGGCCACCCCGTCATGCCGCAGGCGTGCCTCGCCGAGCAGCTCGAGATGAAATACTTGCGACCCTGCCGCGAGCGCTTCTGCCATGGCCTCCTGGGCTCCGGGAATTTGGGAGCGTGTCTTGCGTAACGTAACACGGAGCACCCGCGCACCCTCGCGGGTAGGGATGACCCCAGGCGGGGCCCGAGGTACCGCCTTGTCGTCTTGAATTTCCGGCACACGGCAGCTCGCCGTCACGAGCGGACGATGTTGCGAATCTTCTGCAGTGGTCACACCCTGGTCACACCTCGCGCGTTATTAATTGAGTCAGTTCAGATAAGCCGAACCTCGGGGGCACTCATGGTTTGTGACAAGCTGCAGGCCGACATGGAGGTTGATGTCATCATCAGCGGCTGCGGTCCCGTGGGCGCACTGACAAGCAATCTGTTGGGCGGCCTGGGAGTGCGGACGTTGGTGCTGGAGCAGGACACGGCGCCCCATGGCCAGCCGCGGGCCTTCTCGTGTGATGACGAGGGTCTGCGCATCTACCAGTCCGCGGGGCTGGTGGAGCAGCTCCAGAAGGACATGCGCCAGACGCACTTCGCCGAGTATGTGGGCGAGACGGGCCGGCGCTTCGCGGAGGTGCACACCAGCGCGACGGACTTCGGGTTCGGGTACACGCCGCTGTGGTTCTTCCACCAGCCGCTGGTGGAAGGGGTGCTGCGCGACGGGCTCAACCGCTTCCCGCACGTGAGGCTCCAGCTGGGGGCCAGCGTGGAGGGGGTGCTCCAGGACGCCTCTGGGGTGATGGTGCGTTACCGGGTGAAGGAGACGGGGAGCACCATCACGGTGCGCGGGCGCTACCTGCTGGCGTGTGATGGCGCGCGCAGCTCGGTGCGCAAGCTGATGGGCATCAAGATGTCGGGCCGGGCCTACGGGGAGCCGTGGCTGGCGGTGTCGGGTGTTGTGGAGGGTGGGGCGCCGGAGCTGTGCCGCTTCGTGTGCGACCCGAACCGCCCCGCCTTCGTGGCGACGGGCGCGGCGGGGCAGTTCCGCTGGGAGTTCATGCTGATGCCCGGCGAGACGCGCGAGGAGATGGAGCGGCCGGAGACCATCAAGCGGCTCCTGTCGCCCTACATCGACCCCGAGCGTGTGAGCGTCCAGCGCGCGCAGGTCTACACGTTCCACTGCCTCAACGCGGCGAAGTGGCGGGACGGCAATGTCTTCCTTCTGGGGGACGCGGCGCACACCATGCCTCCCTTCATGGGGCAGGGGCTGGTGTCCGGGATGCGCGACGCGTCCAACCTCGCGTGGAAAATCCAGCGCGTGGTGAAGGGGCTGGCGCACGACTCGCTGCTGGACACCTACGAGCAGGAGCGGCGCCCCCACGTGGAGGCGGTGCAGAAGCTGTGCGTCAACTTCGGCCACCTCTTCCTCGCGAGAAACCGCTACGTGGCCATGGCGCGGGATTGGATGATGCGCACGGTGCAGAAGATTCCGCGCGTGCGCCGCTTCATCCAGGGCTTCGAGTTCAAGCAGCCGCCCGCGCACGAGAGCGGCTACTACATGGATGGCGGGCCCAAGGGCGCCAAGTCGGCGCAGGGCTCGTACTTCATCCAGCCCAAGGTGCGGCTGTCGTCCGGGGAAGAGGTGCTGTTGGACGAGGCGATGGGCAATGAGTTCGCGGTGTTGTGCCGCGCCGACGCTCCGGCGGCGGAGGTGGCCGCGGCGCAGGGGCTGGCCGAGGCCCTGGGTGGCCGGCTGCTCGCGGTCCGCGCGGCGGGCGAGGATGCGGGCCAGGTCCCCGCGGTGGAGGACATCACCGGGAAGCTGGGCGCGTGGTTCGCGCGGCATGACTCGGATGTGGTGGTGCTGCGGCCGGACCGCTTCGTGTTCGGCGCGGTGAAGGCGGAGCGCCTGCCGGAGCTGCGCGACGCGCTGGGCGTGTGACTCACGAAAGCCCGCAGCGGGCGGGCTCGTGGAATCCCGAGGGGTGCTCGGACCCCGGGTCATCCGTCATGAACTAAGGGCTTAGTTGACGAGCAACTAAGGTCTTAGTAGTTTGCTGGCCACAGAGGACACTCATGGCCAGACATCCCGAGCCCGAGGCTTCCCGGCCGCTCACGCCGGTGGAGCTCGAGTTGATGCACATCGTGTGGAAGCAAGGCGAAGTGAGCGTGGCGGATGTCCTGGCCGCGCTGCCGCCGGAGCGTGAGCTGGCCTACACGTCTGTCTCCACGGTGCTGCGCATCCTGGAGCAGAAGGGTGTGCTGGTGAGCCGCAAGCAGGGGCGCGGACACCTGTACTCGGCCACGCTGCCTCGCGAGACGTACGAGGCGCAGAGCCTGCGCCACTTGATGGACACCGTGTTCGACGGGACTCCCTCCGCGCTGGTGGCGCGGCTGGTGGAGGCGGTGCCGCTGGCTCCCGATGAAGTGGAGCAGATCCGCAAGTTGCTCAAGAGCAAGGGGAGCAAGCCGTGAGCGGGCTGGTGTCCCTGTATCTGGGCGTGGCGTTGGTGTTGCCCGTGGCGTTGATGCTCGCGTGGGGCGCGGTGGTGCTGCTGTCGCGGATGGGATTTCCGCTCGCGGCGCGGCAGTCCCTGCGGGTGGGGCGTGGGGTGTTGGTGCTGGCGCTCCTCTTGCCATTGCTGGTGATGGGCGCGCGGGCGCTGTCTCCGGCGGGGCCGCTGTTCAGCTTCGAGCGCTCGGTGGCGCGCCGGGCGGAGCGACTTCCCGCCGCGGTGTGGACGGCGGGCGCAGGTGTCTCGACGCCCGCGCCTCGTGGCGCGGTTCCGGTTCCCTCGCATGTGTGGACGGTGTTGGGGTTGGGGTGGCTTCTGGGCGCGGGGCTCTTCATTGGGCGGGCGCTGGTGGGGCATGGGCGGCTGTTGCGCCGGCTCGAGTCCTTGCCTCGGGTGCGCGGGGTGGGGCGTGTCGCGGTGGTGCTGGGTGAAGCGGGCATGCCCGCGTTCTCCGCGTGGTTTCCGCACTGGGAGGCTCGTCCGTCCGCGTGGGTGGTGATTCCTCCCGTGCTGCTCGAGGACGCGGAGGCGCTCCGGCTCACCGTGCTGCATGAGCTTCAGCATCACCGTCAACGCGACACCCACCTGGCGCTGGCGCGGCTCGTCTTCACCGGGGTCTTCTTCTGGCATCCGGCGGCGCATGCGTTGTCGCGGTGGCTCGCGTCGTTGCAGGAGCTCGCCTGTGACGAGGTGCTGGTGTCGAGCGGCCGGGTCCAGGCCCAGGCCTATGCGCGCTGTCTGCTCCAGGCGGCGCTCCGACTTCCGGGCGCTCCGCCCGTGCCCGCCGGGGCGACCGGCATGTCCCATCCCACGCAGAGGAGAATCCACATGTTGTTTGAGCCGTGCCCCCGTCGTGTCCACGCCGTGCCCGCCCTGCTGGGCGCGCTGGCCTTGTTCCTCCTCCCCGTGGCCGTGCTCGCGCAAGGTGTGACGAAGGGCCGCGCGATGACGCAGGCCGAAGCCCAGGCGCTCGCGCAGAAGAGCCAGCCGCAGGGCGACCTCCCCGTCGTCGTGGATGCGAAGGTGGTGGAGCAGCTCAACCGCCTCGTGGGCACCGACAAGGGCCGCGCCTTCATGAAGCGGGCGCTGGCGAACCTGGCCACTCACCGCGCCGCGCTGTCGGCGGGGCTGCGCGCGAAGGGGCTGCCCGAGGGGCTGCTGGCGGTGGCGGTGGTGGAGTCCGCGGTGACGAACATGCCGGAGACGGATGGCCAGCCGTCGCTGGCCCCGGGCATGCGCGGCGCGGGGGTGTGGATGTTCATCCCGGAGACGGCGCGCCGCTACGGGCTGGAGGTGAGCGCGGCGAAGGACGACCGGCTGGACGTGGAGCGTGAGACGCGCGCCGCGGCGAGCCTGCTGTCGGAGCTGCACGCGCGCTACGACGACTGGCGCCTGGCGCTCGCGGCCTACAACCAGGGCGAGAAGAAGGTGGACCTGGCCCTGGTCGAGGGTGGTAGCCGCGATGTGTCAGCGCTCATCGAGGCGGGCCACCTCAACGACTACGTGGCCACGGTGCAGGCGGGCCTGCTCATCGTCCGCAATCCGAACCTGCTGGACTGAGTGGGCCTCGCGGCCCGGGACACCTTCTGTGTCCGGCCGTGCGTGCGACAAGTCGAGCGTGGCTTCGTTTGACGGGGACATGAGCCATTCCCGGGGACTTCGCGTCCACCTCGTCACGAGCCTCGCCGTCTGCGTTTCCCTCCTGATGTGGGCCGGGCCCGCGCTCGCGGCCGGAGCTCCCGGACCTGGTGCCGCCGTGAAGGTGGCCTGTGGCCCGAAGGTTCCGGGGGTCGAGGAGTTGCTCAAGCCCCGCTCGCTGGTGGTGTTTGGAGAGGTGTCCGGCACCGTGGAGGGGCCGCGCTTCTTCGGCGAGGTCGTCTGTCAGGCCCTCGCCCAGGGGTTGACAGTCCGCGTGGGGCTCCTCATCCGCCAGGATGAGCAGTCGGACCTGGATGCCTTCATGTCCGAGGCGGCCATCGCCGCCAAGGACACCCCCCTTCCTCGCACCGCGTTCTGGTGGGTGGGGAGTCAGTTGCGAGGGATGGGCACCGATGCGTTGTTTCAATTGGTGCTCACCCTGCGTGAGCTGAAGCGCGCGGGGGCCCCGCTCACCGTGTTTGCCTTTGACGCAGGTGGCAAGCCCGCGGAGCGGATGGCCGCGCAGGCCCGGAATGTCCTGGCCGCCGTGGACGAGCGCCCCGAGGACCTCACGCTCGTGTTGACCCATCTCCTGCTCGCCCGGACCGTGAAGAGCAGGCCCGGTGATGAGGAGGCCCCTCCCATGGGCTGGCACCTCGCCCAGGCGAAGCGGCCCATGACGGTGTTGGGGGGCAGCCACGATGGTGGGACGACCTGGGGTTGCACCGCGCTAGGGGAATGCGCGGTGCAACCGCTCCAGGCGCACGGGGAGGCGGCTCGTCCGTTCATCCGGCGCTGGGCTTCACCCAGCAAGAACGGCTTCGATGGGGTCTTCCATCTGGGCGTCGTCACCGCCTCGGAGCCCGCGTTCGAGGTGGCCAAGCGCACCCAGAAACTCGCCGACGAAGCCCGCATGAAGACGCGCCGCGAGAAGGCGGACGCGGCCTACAAGGCAAAGCAATACACGGATTGCGCGCGCCTCTACGAAGAGTCCTCCCACGAGTACTCCTCCGAGCAGGACCAGGACGCCTACGGCGCGGCCTGCTGTCATGCCTTGGCGAAGGACACGAGGGCCGCCTTCGACATGCTCCGCCGGGCGGCGAGCCTGGGGTTCGACGACTGGTTCCACATCCAGCGCGATGAGGACCTCGCCATCCTGCGCACGCACCGGCTCTGGCGCGAGCGGCTCGCGGCGGTGCGCATCAACCTGAGGCTCTCGTGGCACGCCCCGGGAGGAGACCTCGCGCTGCTGGACCTCCTGATAGACGAGCACAACGACCGGTATGGCGAGGACGAAGGCGTGGTCATCGATTGGGCCCAGGTCAAACCCCGCTCGGACGCGCGCCGCGCGAAGGCGCTCCAGATGCTGGAGGCCCGGAAGCCTCCGAACGCCGTGGACCACGTCGTGGCCGCCAACATCTTCCTGCTGGGGGACAGCGTCGAGGATGCCCGGAAGGCTCGCGAGCTCACGGGCAAGGCCATGGCGCTGGATGCCAAAAGCCAGGACGCCGTCACGGCCGCGGCCACGGCCGAGGACCGGGAGCTCAAGGCCCAGGGAAAGCCCCAGCGCTTCGGCACCCAGCGCCACCGGGTGAAGGGACAGTGGCGGCTCTACCCGGTGGACCCGAAGACGACGGACGCGGAGCGCGCGAAGTGGAAGCTCCCCCCGTTGGAGGAGCTGAAGCAGCAGGCGGAGGAGGAGAACACCCCCGCCGGCGGGTGAGCCCTCAGCGCTCCAGGTTTCCGCACAACATGCGCAGCGCGAGCTCCGCGTGGACGTCCGCGAGGGTGTCCACGTCGAGCGTGCTCCCCGGCTCATACCAGTAGGGCAGCCGCACCCCCATCGCGGAGATGGCGGCGGCGGTGGCTCGCGGGTGCGGCGGCGCGAAACACTTCTGCGCGAGGCCCCGCTCGATGACCTCCGCCAGCAGCGCGGCGGACTTGTCCCGCAGGGCCACGGCGGGCGCGGCCAGCTCTGGCGTCAGCGCATACAGCTCCTCGTTCACCACCACCGCGAGCTGCGGGTGGGTGGCGTGCGTGCGGGTGTGGGCGCGCACCAGGGCCCGCACCTGTTGCCGAGGCTCCGGCTCCGCGTCCTTCAGCGCCGACTGGAGCGCCTCGTGGTGGGCCTCATGGCCAATGCGCACCAGCTCCGCGAGCACGTGCTCCTTGGAGGCGAAGTGCGCGTAGAGGGCGCTGGGCTGCAGCTCCAGCACCTTGGCCAGGTCCCGGATGGAGGTGTCGTGGTAGCCGCGGCTCGCGAAGAGCTGGAGGGCCGTCTCCAGGATGCGGCGCCGGGTGCCATCCGACGGAGCGGAGGGTGGGAGGGTCGCCGGCTGGGCGCGAAGCCGGGAGCGATTGGATGGGCTCATGTGGGTTCTTGATGAACGACCGTTCGTTCTACTAGGGTCCTGACGTCCACTTCCGCACCGGGAGTCCGAGAATGTCCACACTTCAGCTCGACGGGGTCTCTCTTCACTACGAAGAGGCCGGTCGGGGCATTCCAGTGTTGCTGCTTCACGGGCTTGGTTCCTCCGGGAGCGACTGGGAGTGGGTAGTGCCCAGACTGGCGAACGGTTACCGGGTCGTGGTTCCGGACGCGCGCGGGCATGGGCGGAGCGGCAAGCCGCCGGGGGTCTACGGGGTTCCCCTCTTCAGCCGGGACATCGCGGCGCTGTGTGACGCCCTGGGGCTGTCCCGGGTGCATGTCGTCGGGCTGTCGATGGGTGGGATGATGGGGTTCCAGCTGGCGTTGGACCGGCCGGACCTGGTGCGCAGCCTGGTCATCGTCAACAGCGGCCCGGAAGTCGTCGCGAGGACGCTGCGCCGGAAGTTCGAGTTCGCGACGCGGCGGGTGCTGCTGCGGCTGTTGGGGCCCAAGGGCCTGGCGAAGGTGCTGGCGCCGCGCCTGTTCCCCAAGCCGGAGCAGGCCGCGCTGCGCGAGCGGGTCCTCACCGGCATCTCCGCCAATGACCCGGATGCGTACCGGCGCGCGACGCTGGGGCTGCTCGGGTGGAGTGTCATGGAGCGGCTGCCGGACCTCCGCTGCCCGGTGCTGGTGGTCCACTCCGAGCGCGACTACACGCCGCTCTCCGCGAAGCAGGCCTATGCGGGTCTGCTCTCCGATGCACGCCTTCATGTCCTGACGGACTCCGGCCATGCCGCGCCGCTGGACCAGCCGGGGCCCCTCACCGACGCGGTGGAGGACTTCCTCCGCGCGGTCGACGGGGCGGCCCCAGGCGGCGCGCTGGGCGCTTGAGCCGCGCGCACCCGAGCTCCACAACCGAGGAGGCTGAACGATGTCGATGAAGCGACGAGGTGTCGTGCTCTCGCGGGTGTTGTGTCTTCTGGCGGGGCTGCTGGCGCTCTCCACGGGAACTCCCGCCTATGCTGGCGAATGGGTCCATGGCAACCATGTGGGTGCATGGGGGGCCCGAGGGTTCCAGGTCTGGGTCCCCACGGGCTATGACTCCAAGACACCGCGACCCCTGCTGGTGGCGCTTCACGGCTGCCTCCAGAACCCGGACCAGTTCGCCGGATTGACTCGCCTCAACGAGAAGGCGGACGCGGAGGGCTTCCTGGTCCTCTATCCGAACCAGGCCACGTTCGCGAACGCGACGCAGTGCTGGAACTTCATGCTGGGCATGAACCAGGAGCGGGGCACGGGAGAGCCGTCGCTCATCGTGGGCATGGTGGACCTGGTGAAGCAACGGTTCATGGTGGACTCGCGGCGCGTCTACGTGGGCGGGGTGTCTGCGGGAGGGGTGCTCACCGGCACGCTGATGGCGTGTTATTCGGACGTGTTCGCCGCGGGCATGGTGGGCGCGGGGGCCATGTACAAGGCCGCCACCACGGTGTCCGGCACGGCGTTCTCCATGCTCTTCGGTAGCATCTACTCGCCCGATGACCGGGGCAAGGACGCGTGGGTGTGCTCGGGCCGGCCGCGCCGCACGGTGCCGGTGCTCGTCATGCATGGCACCGAGGACAGCGTGGTCAATCCGCTCAACGGAGAGCAGGCGGTGAAGCAGTTCCTCCAGACGAGCGACTACGGCGATGACGGCCTGGCCAACGACAGCATCCCCGGGACGCCGACGAGCACGCGCGTCGTCACGGTGCCGGGCGGGCGGAGCTACACCGTGAAGGACTACGTGCATGCGGGCGAGTGGGTGGCGCGCAAGTACGAGATTCACGGGATGGACCACGCGTGGCCCGGAGGTGATTCGCGCTATCCGTTCGCGGACCCCTCCGGGCCGGACGCCACCACGTTCATGTGGGACTTCTTCAAGCAGCACGCGCTGGACGTGCCGTAGTCATTCGCGCCGGCCTTCAGTGCTGGTGGCCCATGCGCACCACGACTTGGGGGTGCGCATGCGCGAAGGCGCGCAGCTTCTTGAAGCTCTCCACGCCCTTGGGCGCGTCCGAGGTGAAGGTGCCCGGCTCCACGTCGTGCTCCCAGCCCCAGCGCGTGTGGCAGGCATCCCCCAAGAGCAGTACGGGGCCCTTCGTCGAACGCACCAGGTACGCGGTGCTGCCCGGCGTGTGGCCCGGCACCCAGAGGGCCCACACGGAGCCGTCGCCGAAGATGTCCACCGCGCCCTCGAAGTCGCCGCGCGTCTCCGGGCGGTAGTCCCACTCGGAGATGGGGGCCTTGCCCTCGAGCGCGCGGTCGGTGACGGGCTTGACGAGCACGTTGAGGAACGAGCGGGGCGAGGTCTCTCCAGGGCCCGCGTAGACGGGCGTCCCGGAGGGCACATCGCTCATGCCGAGGATGTGGTCCATGTGCAGGTGCGTGAGGAACACGCCGGCCAGGGGCTGCGGCTGCTTCGCGAGCCACGTGCCCAGGGGCTCATGCATCTTCATGTTCTCCTCCAGCTTCAAGGCGCTGGCGACGATGCCGCGCACGGCCGCCTTCCGTGGCGCGTCCCGCAGCGCGGTCTCGACGCCGGTGTCGACGATGAAGAGGCCCTTCGTCGGGTGGCGGAGGGCGTGGAAGAAGACGTGGATGGGCTCGTCGTCCGCCGTCAGGCCCGCGGCCTTCGCGGTGGGGTGGTTCAGGTTGATGAGGCCGCTTCGCTCCACGGCCCAGTCGGCCGAGGTGATGGTCTCCAGCTCCACGGGGCCGGGCTCGTTCAGCGCGGCGAGCACGTCCGTCAGCGGCCTGGGGTTGCCGAGCGCGGACGGCTGGTGGGGGTGCGAGGTGGTCTCGATGCCGACGACACCCAGGACGGTGGCGCAGAGGGCGACGAGGGCGAGGAGGGCGAGGGCGATGCGCTTGGCGTTCTTCATGGGGGCCAAGGTAGCGATGCGCGGATGCATGGAACATGGCCATTTTGGTATGAAGCCATGCATCCATGAATATCTCCTGGGATGACGCGCGGCTGTTCCTGGCCATCGCGGAGACGGGCAGCTTCAGCGCGGCGGCGACGCGGCTGCGCATTGGCCAGCCCACGGTGAGCCGGAGGTTGGCGGCGCTGGAGTACCAGGTCGGGGCGAAGCTGTTCCGCCGGAGCGTGGAGGGCGCGGCGCTGACGGTGGCGGGGGAGCGGCTGCTCCAGCCCGCGCGGAAGATGGCGGAGTGGGCGGGGGAGTTCCAGCGCATGGCCGGGTCGACTGACGCGTCCCCCAAGGGGCTGGTGAGGGTGACGGCGAGCCCCTTCTTCAGCTTCGACTTCCTGGCGCCCTTCGCGGGGCACGTGTCGCGCAAGTACCCGGGGCTGCGGCTGGAGGTGCAGTCGACCATCCAGTACGCGGACCTGGGGCGGGGCGAGGCGGACCTGGCGCTGCGCAACAACGCGACGAAGCACGCGGACCTCACGTGTGTGTACACGCTGGAGTTGGAGAACGCCGTCTTCGTGTCCAAGGTGCTCAAGGCGAAGTTGCCGAAGAAGCCCACGCTCCAGCAGATTCCATGGGTGGCGTGGGCGCCTCCGTACGAGTCGGTGGCGCCCAATCCTCAGCTGTCGGCCCTCATCCCGGGCTTCACGCCCATCTTCACCACGGACAACTTCCTGGTGATGCTGGCGGCGATGGAGGCGGGCGTGGGGGCGATGGTGCTGGGCAACTTCCCGCACCGCTTCAGCACGCAGCGGGAGCGGGGCCTGGTGCCGTTGGAGGTGGACCTGGGGCCTCATGCGAAGCAGGTGCTCCACCTGATGTGCGCGAAGTCGGCGCTGGACATCCCCCGGGTGCGGAAGGTGTCGGAGGTGCTGGTGGAGGAGCTGGACCGGGCGAGGCGGCGCTGACCTGAGGCCCAAGACTCGCTATACCCGGGGCGTCTGGAACGAACCTGATGTGGCACCACCCACGGAGACGCGCGGCATGACGACACTCAAGGGGAAGACGCTTTTCATCACCGGGGCGAGCCGAGGAATCGGCAAGGCGATTGCCCTCCGCGCGGCGCGCGACGGCGCCAACATCGTCATCGCCGCGAAGACGACGGAGCCGCACCCCAAGCTGCCGGGCACCATCTACACGGCCGCCGAGGAAATCGAGAAGGCCGGTGGCCGCGCGCTCCCCGTCATGGTGGACATCCGCTTCGAGGACCAGATTGCCGCCGCGGTGGCGGAGACGGTGGCGAAGTTTGGCGGCATCGACATCCTGGTGAACAACGCGAGCGCCATCAGCCTCACCGGCACGGAAGACACGCCGATGAAGCGCTTCGACTTGATGCATGGCATCAACACGCGCGGCACGTTCGCCTGTTCGCAGGCGTGCATCCCTCACCTCAAGAAGTCGAGCAATCCGCACATCCTCAACAACTCGCCGCCGCTGAACATGGAGGCGCGTTGGTTCGGGCCGCACGTGGCGTACACCATGGCGAAGTACGGCATGAGCATGTGCGTGCTGGGCATGGCGGAGGAGCTGCGCTCGGAGGGCATCGCCGTCAACGCGCTGTGGCCGCGCACCGTCATCGCGACGGCGGCCGTGCAGAACCTGCTGGGCGGCGAAGAGACGATTCGCGGCAGCCGGCAGCCTGAAATCATGGCGGACGCCGCGTACGCCATCCTCACCAAGCCCAGCAAGAGCTTCACGGGCAACTTCTGCATCGACGAGGACGTGCTGCGCGCCGATGGCGTCACGGACTTCGACAAGTATCAGTCCGTGCCCGGCGCGGAGCTGTTCCCCGACTACTTCATCTAGGGGCTGTTCCGGGTGGGTGGAGGACCCTCCCGCGGGCGGCTCATGGCCCGCGGGGTGAGGGTTTTCACCCGAGCACGCGGCGTTCTAGGAGGTGAGCATGATGCACGCACTTCCTGAGCCGCCTCGTCCGAAGAAGGTTGTCTGGCCATGATGCTCGGGCTGTGCCTGGGGGTGGCGGCTCCGGCGGGATTCATCGCGTACGCGGGCGTTGCTTCGTCCAGGGCCTCGGACGTGGGAGGGCTGCGGGACCTCGCGGGGCTTCAAGCGCGGCTGCGTCCCCTCCCTGTCTGCCGGGTGGAGTACGGGGTTCGGGGTGGGCGTTACGGCTCCTCGTCGGCCGTGCGGGTCTGGGCCTGCGGCGCGGAGCGGGTCCGCCGGGCGCAGACGAAGAGCTCGTCCCCGTCCCAGTGAGAGGGAAGGCGGCGCATCACCCGGCCGAGCGCAGGGCCTGGCTCGGCGGGGGCGCCCAGGAGCTGTTGAGCTGCTGGATGGTCGTGAGCGGAATGCCCAGCAGGTACATGTAATAGAGCGCGCGGTGCTGGTCGTTGACCTCGTCCTCGAAGGCGAGGATCCCCTTCTCGGGGTAGAGCGTTCCCGTCAGCTCCGTCGCGACGGCGGGCTGCTGATAGGTGAGCTGGTTCTTCTCGAGTGTCTTCAGTGCCCCGTTGACGGCCGCCTTGCACAAGGGGCCGCACTGCGGGCCGCCGGGGTAGAGGGACAGGATGGAGGTCAGTCCCTCCTCGGTCCACGCGCGAGGCACCACGTCGAGGGAGTTGTAGTAGCGCTCCGCGGAGGGGAAGGCCGCGTCGTAGGCCGTGGCGAACGCGGGGTTGCCCGCGGTGGGCGCGGCGAAGGTGATGGGCTGCACGGACACGTTCGTCAGCGCGCCCTGGAACCACGCCGCGAGCACGGTGGCCACCTGCCCGCCCAGGCTGTGCCCGGTGACGAGCAGCGAGGTCCCCGACGGGAGCGCCTGGAGGAAGGGCAGGAGCGCTCCCGTGCCGGGCCCGACGGACGACGACATGTTGGAGACATTCGTCCAGACCTCCACGTCGCCCTTGGAGATGGCCGCGTCGGAGGGGAACGCGGGGGCGGTGAAGGGCAGGGCCTCCTGGGGGGTGATGTTCTTGTCCTGGAAGAGGTCCTCGATGCGGTCGAACAGCGTGCCGCGCACGACGACGGCGTATTGGCCCTGGGTGTTGGAGGCCACGTAGACCAGGTCCTCGCCCTGCGTCGCGGGTCCCCAGGCGATTTGCCAACCGCCCGTGGTGGTGGAGGCCAGGGCTTGATTCATCAAGGTGTAGCGGCCGGAGTTCGTGTCGAACTGCCCCAGATAGGAGATGGCCGAGAGGGTGATGCCCAACTGCGCGGTGGTGAGCGCCATGGTTCTTTCGTCCTTGGGTGAGAGGGAGACGCGGTGCTGGTCGGTGTCAGATTGCATCGGCCATGCCCAAGGCCCTTGCTCGGGTGTCTCGAGGGACGCCCCGTGGGCGGTGGAGCCCCGGCCTCGGCCCGACGTGTCGCCCGACGCGTCGAGGGCGTCATTGTGTGTCGGGACTCGGTTATGCTGTGTGTCTCCGCAAGGCCCTGGAGTGGCAAGGCGCGTGGCTGGTTGCATGCGTCGCGTTGTCTTCACGAGAGGCCCGGGAGAAGAGACGAGGCGTTCGGGATGAGCAGCGACGTGGCTGGAGCGAAGGACGGAGTGGTGGTTCTCGATTACGCGAAGCTGATGGACGGGGCGGACCTGTCCGCCGACATCGAGCGCGCGTATGGCTATGACGGCATCGGACTGCTGGTCGTGCGAGGCATCCCCGGGCTGGTGGAGCTTCGGCAGGGGCTCCTGCCGCTGGGCTTCCGGTTCGCCGCGCTGCCCAACGAGGTGAAGGACCGCTACGTCCACGCTCGCAGCAGCTATTCGTTTGGGTGGAGCCACGGCAAGGAAGTGCTGAAGCCGGGCCAGTTCGACGAGTTCAAGGGCTCCTATTACAACAATCCCCAGTACGACTCGCCCCAGGTGGATGCGGCGCTGGTGGAGAAGTATCCGGAGAACTACCTGCCCAACGTGTGGCCGGACGCGGACTTCCCAGCGCTGCGCCCGGCCTTCCAGTCCCTGGGGCGGAAGATGGTGGAGGTGGGGTTGCTGGTGGCGTCGCAGTGCGACCGGTACGTGAAGTCGCGGCTGGGCGACAGGCTCTCGCCGGATGCCCAGTTGGAGCGGACCATCCGCGAGTCGCGCGCGTGCAAGGCCCGGCTGCTCTACTACTTCGCCATCAACGAGGACTCGACGCCGCGCACGCGCGATTCGTGGTGTGGCTGGCACAGCGACCATGGCTCGCTGACGGCGCTGTGCCCGGCGATGTACTTCGACGCGGAGCCGGGAGCGGCGGAGCCGGGGCGGCAGGACATCCCGGTGCCGGACCCGGAGGCGGGGCTCTACGTGCGCACGCGCGGCGGCGAGGAGCGTAAGGTCGTCGTCCCGAAGGACTGTCTGGCGTTCCAGATTGGCGAGAGCGCGCAAATCGTGACGGGGGGCCTGCTGCGGTCGACGCCTCACGCGGTGCAGGCGCTGGCGCACCCGGCGAGCCGCAACATCTCGCGCTCCACCTTCGCGGTCTTCATGCAGCCCGACAACGAGGAGCACCTGCGTCCCCCCGAGGGCACGAACCCCGAGGAGCTGCGTGTGGGCGCGTTCCAGCCGGGGATGACGTTTGGCGACTTCGCGCGTGCGACGTTCGCGAAGTTCTACAATCCCTACGCGTGACGTGAGTCAGTCGCGAGATGCCTGTCGAAAGACAAGCATCTCGTGCTCCGGTGGAGGCGGGTGGTTCTCGGACTTGCCTTCACCGGTGGATGGAGTGAGCGTTCGGGCTCATCACGGTGTCGGAGCGCGCGAATGACTCTCGGGGCCTGGCGTTCATGGAGGATGTGTTCGACGGCCCTGTTGCTCTGGGGCCTGATGTCCGCGCGCGCGAGCCACGCCGCGGAGCCCTCGCCGCTGGCGGTTCGCGCGGCGCGGCTGTTCGATGGCCGGAGCGCGAAGCCGCTGACGGACGCTGTGGTGCTGGTCCAGGGCAACCGCATCCAGGCGGTGGGCTCGGGGCTGTCCATTCCGAAGGGCGCGCGTGTCCTCGACCTGGGGGATGTCACGTTGCTGCCGGGGCTCATCGACACCCATTCGCACCTGCTCACGAACCTCGATGCGGGGAAGGGGGGCGAGGCGTTGAGCCTGGAGCTCTACGTGGCTCGGAGGAGCACGGCGGAGCGGGCGCTGCTGGGGGCGAAGCTGGGGCGCGAGGTGTTGGAGTCGGGCATCACCACGGTGCGGGACCTGGGCAACTCCGGCGTGAATGGGGATGTGGCGCTGCGCGATGCCATCCAACGCGGCTGGGTGGTGGGGCCTCGCATCTCCGCGTGCACTCGAGCGCTGGCGCCTCACGGAGGCCAGTTCGGGAGGATGCAGGGGCAGGCGCAGGGGCTCATCGAGCAGGAGTACGTCACGGTGTCCGGGGTGGAGGAGGCTCGGCGCGCCGTGCGGCAGGCCGTGTATGACGGGGCGGACTGCATCAAGGTCATCGCGGACAACGGCCACAACGTCTTCTCCGTGGAGGAGCTGAAGGTCATCGTCGAGGAGGCCCACCGGAGGAATCGCCCGGTGGCCGCGCACACGACCCAGGACGAGAGCATTCGCGCGGCCGTGGAGGCGGGGGTGGACTCCATCGAACATGCGTACTCGCTGCCCGATGAGGTGCTGGCGCCGATGGCGCGCAAGCGCATCTTCCTGGTGCCCACCGATGGCCCGCTGGAGGAGTGCGAGGCGTTCGGCGCGGACGCTCGCGATGAAGAGACACGGCTCGCGATGAAGGCGCGGTGTCAGAGGTTCGTGACGAAGGGACACGAGCGTCTCCGCCGGGCGGTGGCGGCGGGCGTGCGGGTGGCGGCGGGCTCGGATGTCTACGTCGAGATGCCCGGCCGGACACGAGGCGAGGCCACGATTCGTTATCTCAGTGCGTATGCCGAGGCGGGCCTGTCCCCCGTGGAGGTCCTGCGCGCGGCCACGGCGAACGCGGCGGAGTTGCTTCGCATGCAGGACCGGATTGGCGCGCTTGAAGCGGGGAAGCTCGCGGACCTGGTGGCCGTTAAAGGCAATCCCCTGAAGGACATCGCGGCGCTGCGGCAGGTGCGCTTCGTGATGAAGGAGGGCCAGGTGGTGGTGGATGCACGGGACGCGGAAGGACGGGCCCAAGCGCCAGCGCCCTGAGGAAGCACGGAGTGCCGCGGGGGCGTCGGGCGTGGAAGTGTCGCGCGTGCCGGGCCTGGAGTAGTTAGGAACCCATGCGCCCTGGGTTCCTTCGACGCGTCTGGCTGGTGGGTCTTCTCCTCGTCGGTGTGTCCTGTGCGCGTGTTCCCCGGCCCGCGGTGACACGTCCCCAGGAGGCGCTGGTCTCGCTCCAGGACGACGCGAAGCTGGTGGATGACGGGAGCGTGGCGTCGCTGCGTGTGGCGCTCGGAGAGAGCCTCGTCTGGTTGCGGACGCGCCCGGTGGACCATCGCTTCGTCTATGGGCCTCGCGAGGTGACGGCGGGAGAGTTGGTGGCCGCGCTCGAGCGGCTGCGGGCTCGCCTCACCGATGACATGTCCTCGCAGGACGTGTCGAAGACGGTGCTGGAGGAGTTCGACCTGCTCGAGTCCGCTGGCGGCGAGGACGGCACCGTGCTCTTCACGGGCTACTACGAGCCCGTGCTCGAGGCGAGCATGGCTCGGACCGACACGTACTCCATCCCCGTGCTCTCCGCGCCCGATGACCTCATCGAGGTTCCGCTGGAGCCCTTCGCGGAGCGCTTCGCTTCGGAGAAAGTCTTGGGCCGGCTCGAGGGCAAGCGGCTGGTGCCTTACTGGAACCGGTCGGCGATTCGCGGCGGCAAGTTGAGCCAGCGCAAGTTGGAGCTCGCGTGGGTGAGGGACCCGGTGGCGCTGTTCTTCATGGAGGTGCAGGGCAGCGGCACGCTTCGGTTGGTGGACGGAAGCGAGCGGCGCGTGGGGTATGCCGCGTCGAACGGGCGCCCGTACCGCAGCATCGGCGCGTTGCTCATCCAGGAGGGCGCCATCCCGAAGGAGCAGATGTCCATGCAGGCGCTGCGAGCGTGGCTGGCGGCGAACCCGGAGCAGCGGGACCGGGTGCTCGACCACAACGAGTCCTATGTCTTCTTCCGCTTCCTGCCGGGCGCGGCCGTGGGCTCACTGGGCCGCGAGGTGACCCCGGGCCGCTCCATCGCCACGGACGCGCGACTGTTTCCCAAGGGAGGACTGGCCTTCATCCAGACGGACCATCCCGTGAAGATGGCGGATGGCTCCGTGCAGTGGAAGCCGCTGGCCCGCTTCATGTTCAACCAGGACACCGGAGGCGCCATCCGTGGCGCGGGCCGCGTGGATGTCTTCTGGGGACGTGGCCCCGAGGCCGAGCTCGCCGCCGGCATGATGAAGCAGAAGGGGCGGCTGTTCTTCCTCGTGCCCAAGCAGCGCGCCGCCGTCGTCGCGCCGCCGTGACGCGCGTCGGGCTCAGCCCGGTGTCAGTGCGTGACTGGCGTCGGTGATGAGCGGCGGAGGCAGCTGCCAGAGCGCGGCGGGGTTCTGGTAGCCCAACTCGAAGGCGGTGAGGAGGGCGGGCCACCGGTCGGGAAACAGGGCCCAGTTGTACTCGGTGGGCTTCGACGTGAGCGGGTTGTGGTCCCTGTCTCTTTGCGTGGCCGCGTAGTCGGAGAAGTTCCACTGCACCGCGCCCAATCCCAGACGCAAGAGCGGGGTCATCGCCAGGGCGAGGTCGGGGCGTGAGACCTCCCCCGGCAGCGTCGATGGGGGCGTGAAGGCGGGTTGCACCGCATCCAGTTGCTCGCGCCAAGCGAAGCAGTTGTTCGCCACCCCGATGAGCGCATCCCTCGCGGCGGGACCGGGGCACTGACGAGCTTGCTCCAACAGCGCGAACGCCGTCACCACCAGGCTCACGCTGGACATGCCTGGAAAGAGGCGTCCGAAGTCGGACGGCGCGGGGCTCTCGTTCGCGTGGTCGAGCAGCACTCCCAACGCACGTCGGGCCTCCGCGGGCTTCGCGCCGGGAAGCGTGAATTCTTGGAGCACGCGCTCCGCGGTGACGGCGCTCGTGGTCGGTCTCCACGCGAGGTACTGCTCCGCCGCGTGGCCGATGTCGGTGAAGATGGCGATGTTGCCCGCGTTGAGCATCCGCTCCAGGGTGAGGGTGAGTGACTCCGCCTTCTCGAGGGGGAGGATTCCCGGCGCCTGGAAGAAGAGCCGCGCGAAGCGATGCGCGGTGGACACGAGCGTGCGCGGGTCTCCGAGCGGCTCCAGGTTCAACGCGCCCGCGAGCACACCCAGCGCGGTGGACGCTTCACGCGGAAGCCCTTGCTGGACCAACGCGCCGGAGAGCTTCTCCGCGCCCTGTCGCATGGCGCCGTGCAGCCCCACGCGGTCATACACCTGCGCCGCGCTGGAGAGCATCTCCCCTTGCGCCAGGTCGATGATGCGCCGGGCGATGGCCGCGCCGAGCATGCCCTTGCCCGCCTCGTGTGAGGCGTGGATGGCGAACGCGAACCAGCCCGGACGTGCGTGGCTGCCGTGCTCTGGATGGAAGTCCGGGTCCACCAACGCTTGCAGCGTCCGCGCGAAGCGGGTGTAGCCCTGGGTGATGAAGTGGTTCTGCTCGAGCGGCGTGCCGCGCGGCACGGTGCGTGGCACCTCGGCGGACACTCGAACGGCGTTTCGCTCGGCCGCGGGTGAGGGTGTCCGCGCGCCGACAGCCGCCGTGTCTTGAGTCGAGGAGGAAGAGTCCCGGCGCGACATCTCCGGGGGCACATTCCGTGGCGGTTTCGTGGCGATGGGCGGACTCCCGAAGCAGGCGACACCCGGCCTATCACTGGATTCCCCGCAACGGAATGAAGTGCATGGGGCTGACCCCAAGGGCGCTCGTCCGCTGCTTCGCCGGTTGTCCATGAGCGGGCAGGCCCCACCTTTGTGGCGGAAGGGGGCCGTGACTCACATGGTCGGGAAGCTTGCCTGGATGGCGCTCGTGGTCGCGGGGCTCTCGGTGATGTTGTGCGCCGGAGGGTGCTCGGCGAAGGCTCAATCCGAAGCCGCGCCGGCCGCATCGTCAAAGTCCACCGCGCCACAATCCGCGCCGGCGCAGCCGACCCCGGCGGAGATGTCCGAGCTCTGGAACAGCATGTCGAGCTTGCGCGCCGAGGTGCTCCAGCTCCGCAAGGAGGTCGCGAGCCTTCGTGCCCAGGTGAAGGCGCCACCTCCGGCGACGGGCGGCGCGGGTGCGCAAGCCACCCCGCGGCAAGGGACCGGTGGCGCGGGTGCTCCCTCCACTTCGTCACCAGGGACGGGGAACGCGGGGGCACAAGCCACTTCGCCCCAAGGAACGAGCAGCGCGAGTGCTCCGGACGCGGGGACGGGGGGCGCGGGGGCACAAGCGTCCTCGACCACGGACTCCTCGGGGCGAGCGCGGGTGACGGCCACGTATCGCGGCACGGTGCATTCGGTGATACCGCCCGAGGTCGTCATCGCCCAGGAGGACGGTTCACCGCTGACGCTGGAGGTGAGCCCTCGGACGCTCGTGGTGGGGACCTCGGGGGAGCGCCTGGACGTGCGCGACCTGGGCCCGGGAGACCATGTCCGCGCGGTGGTGGACATGGTGGGGAAACACGAGACGGTGGAGATTTCGGTGCTTCGCAAGGAGGACGCCTCGGAGTGAGCGGCGGGCTGGCCGCGTCAGCCCCTCGCGTTCAGGCTCGTCGTCGCTCGCCGAAGGAGGTTCCCGTCATGACGGCCTTTGATCGATACCGCGCTTTGTTGCGCAAGCTGTTGAATGTTCGCGCGCGATATCCCCAGGGCGGTTCGCCCGAGGAAGACGCCGTGTTGGATGACCTGGATGAGGTCTGGTCGGAGATGAGCGAAGGCGAGCGTGCCGCCGTATCCTCCGAGCGGGCGCGGACCCTGGGGCTCTCGGAGCCGCAGGACTCCGCGTCCCCGCCTCCAGGTTGAAGCAGTCACTTCCGGGCCGAGGGCATGGGTGTACCACGTGCCCCGGTCGTCCCCGTGGGCCGTGAGACACTCCGGCCCTTGGGGCGAGCCCGAAGCACCGCGCGCGAGTAGTCCACCACCGACGCGAGCGACAGCACCGCGATGAGCGCGACGAGCGGGCGCACCGCGGGGGGGAACAAGAGCACACACAGCAGGGCCACCAACTGCAGCGTGGTGACGACCTTGCCGAGCATCCGGGCCTTGAGCTCCACCCGCCGCAGCCGAGGCACCAGCCGGGTGACGATGAATCCCACGGCGGTGCCGATATCCCGCACCAGCAACAGCAGCAGCTCCGGCAGGGTGATGAGTCCGTCGAGGTAGCAGACGAGGATGGCAGTCACCATGAAGGCGCGGTCGGCCACCGGGTCGATGAGGGCGCCCAGCCGTGTGGCCAGGCCCTTGTGCCGCGCGAGCCACCCGTCGAGGAAGTCGGAGAGCGCCGCCAGGATGACGAGCGCCGCGCGCACCTTCGCGTCGGGAATGACGATGAAGGCCACCGCCATGGGCAGGCGGGACAGGGACAGGGCATTGAGCAGCACGAGGCTCGCCTGGCGGCGCATCTTGCCCCAAAGGTAGTGCTCGGCCGTGGTCACGCACCTGCCGCGAAGGGCGAACCCCCTCGACGCGCGCGTTCCCCAGGGCGGGCAGGCTTCCTCGTGAGGAGGGCGGCCCAGGAAACGAAGCTGCGCGGGAACCTCGGGCGGGCGAGAATCCTCCCATTCAGGGCGCCGCCCTCCTTCGCCGCCTCCTGACTGGAGCCCCATCCCATGACCGCGCCCGAACGCCTGCTCCTCCCGTCCTCACTCACGCGATGGTCCACCCGCGCCGCGCTGATGGTGCTGTTGTGTCCAGGACTCGCGAGCGCGGGCACGGCGAGCCTGCAGGTCCCTGGCGCGGCGCGCGCGGCCGTGGAGTCCGCGGCCCCCGCATCATCGGAGACCACGCAGCTCCGTGCCCCCACGCGCGACGAGCTGACGCGCTACGCCTGGTTGGCGAAGGACGCGAAGGTGCGTCCACTGGAGCTCTCCATCCCCGCGCCGGAGGGCTACACGCGCGTGGCGGTGGAGCCGGGCTCGTTCGCCGAGTGGCTGCGCGGTCTGCCCTTGCGCGCGGCGGGCACGCCCGTGCTGCACTTCCGCGGCGGCCAGGTGTTGCCCGGTGACGATGCGCGGCTGGCGGCGGTGGCGGAGCTGGACATCGGCACGGCCAACCTCCAGCAGTGCGCGGACTCCGTCATCCGCCTGCATGCGGAGTGGCTGTGGTCGCGCCAGCAGCGCGAGCAGATTGCCTATCGCTTCACGAGTGGCCACCTGGCGTCCTGGCCGAACTACGCGGCGGGAGACCGCGCGCGCATCTCCGGCGCGAAGGTGACGTGGGTGCGGAGCGCGGCGGCGGACAGCTCCAGGGCCGCGTTCCGTTCCTATCTGGATTTGGTCTTCACCTACGCGGGCACCCTGTCGCTGGCGACCGCCAAGGGCCGTCCCACGCGAGAGGACCTGCGTGCGGGAGACTTCTTCGTGCTGGGCGGAAGCCCGGGGCACGCGGTGCTGGTGCTGGACGTGGCCGCCGACGCGGGGGGCCGCCGCGTGGCGCTCTTGGGGCAGGGCTTCATGCCCGCCCAGGACTTCCATGTCCTGTCCCCGGGAGGAGCGCTGGGGCCTTGGTTCCCGCTCGAGGGCGACGCGGTGGCCACGCCTTTCTGGAAGCCCTTCCCATGGACGTCGTCGCGGCGCTTCCCGTGACTATGAATGCAGGGGCAGCTGGACGCGCTGAGGCTGGGGCGCGGCGGCGGCGGGCAGGGCTTCAGCGGCGGCCTCGGGCTTGCGCGTGAGGTAGTTGATGAGGCTGTTGCTCTTGCCCAGGTACGTGTCGAAGCGGTTCACCCCGTCCTCGAGCAGGCCCGCCTTGTCGAGCTCCTCATGCATGACGGGCAGGTTGTAGAAGGGCACGGACGGGAAGGCGTGGTGCGTGAGGTGGTAGTTGCAGTTGAGGGGCGCCACGAAGAAGTTCTCCAGGAAGGTGCCCTTCACGTCGCGCGTCTCGCGCGTCTCGTCGCCCTTCGGCTCGATGTCGATGGGGTGCTCGCCCAGCGCACGCATCCGGAAGAAGGCCATCATCATCGTCGTCGTGGGCAGCACCCACAACAGCAGCCAGTGCAGCCACGCGCCCGTCGTCACCAGCACGGAGAGCAACGCGACGACATAGAGCGCGTAACGCAGGTGCTCACCCAGGGAAATCTTCGGCTGCGCGCCGCCCAGCAGCCGGCCCCAGTACGTCCAGGGCAGCACCACCTTCAGGTGGTTGGGCGTGTAGATGCCCAGCGCGTCGCCCATGAACACCGCCGCGGCCCGCAGGGGCGTGCGCGGAAAGTGCCAGGACGTGTCCACCTGTTGATTGGCCCAGTACGGGTCCTTGTCCGTGTTGACGTAGCGGTGGTGCTCCATGTGCTGGTGCCGGTAGCCCGCCGTGGTCATGTTCAGCGGGAAGGCACACAGCATGTCGGCCACCACATCGCCCACCTTGCGGTTCGACAGGAAGTGGTAGTGCGCGGCCTCGTGCATCAGCGCCAGCATCGCGTGCTGGCGCGTGGCGATGAGGACCGCGGCGATGGGCCACACCCACCAGCGGTCAATCACCACCACCGCGGCGAAGGCCGCTCCGATGACCAGCCATTGAGTGGCCAGGGCCAACAGGGCCTTGAGATTGTTCACCTGGGACATGTCCCGGGTGAGCTTGGCGAGCGCTTGTCGGTCGACGCGTCGCGCTGTCTGCACATCCGCCTCGTCAACGACTTGGGCGTACATGAGGGGACTCCTTGGCTTTGCGAGCGAGCGGGGTATCCAGAGACTCTTTCGCGCAGAAGCGGCCAGTATGGGAAGAAAATTCTCTCGCTATCGTACGCACCCCTATCCCAAACAGCCAGCGGAAGTCCGCAGAAAACCAAGAAGGGTCGACAGAGGCGGTCGCGCCGCTAAATGAGTTTTGCTTGCGAGACAAGTTTAAATTGCGGGTCCGCCTGAACCCGGGCTCGCTGGAAGTCCTTGGAATGACAAGCAAAAGGTGTCGGATGCCCGCCGCGGGGCTTCTGCGCCTGATGGATGACAGGGAGGGTGGGCCCTGGCGATTCCGGTGCGGGCGAGCGCGCCCGTGCGGGCTTTTCGAGGCGGCGCTGACGCGGCCGGACGACGCAGGGAGGCTTGGGCGGAGGGCGCTGGAGGGCTCCGGCGGGCTTGGGGCCGCGCATCCGGAGCACTTCTCCGCGGTCACCTCGCGGGGGGCACTGTCGGGTGTTGAACCGGGTGCGGCGGGGCCCTCGAGGGGCCTCCGCGAGCAGTCCGCACGAGGGGCTTCAGCCGCTCTTGCGCAGGTTGGCGCCGCGTTGCTGGGCGACCCAGGTGTACGCTTCCGCCATCGTCTTCACGAACTCGGTGCGGAACTCCGTCTTGCCGGTGAGGAACATGCCCAGCGAGATGACCTTGCCGAAGGTCTGCTGCACCATGTCCGCGCCCACGTAGACGCAGCCCTTGAACCACTCCGCGCGGCTGTTGTCTGACAGGTACCGGCGCGCCTCCGCCTGGAGCTGCGAGCTGCCGATATTCGCAATCAAGTAGTAGGGCCCACTCTGGGCGGCCATCCCGTAAATCTCCACGGCGCGCTTCATGTCCTCCAGATTCAGCATGCCGCTGAACGAGGCCACCAGGACGTCAGGCGGCTCGTGATGAATCTGGTGCGTCCCGAACTTCCATTCCTGTTGCTGCATGGGCACTCCCTTGTTCAGACGACACAAAGCATACTGGCCGTGTGGACCGGGAGCGAGAATCCAGTCTTCTCTATCAAACAAGGACTTTCGGAGGGGCCTGGGTCCGATAGGGAACAGCGGGGGTGTCAGGCTTTACACAGGGGCGTGAGGGTCAACCTGCCTTGCGCTGGCTGCGCGCGCGGTTCTGCTGGACCCACGCGTTGGCGTCCTCGAGCGTCTTGACGAAGGTGGTCTCGAAGCTGCTCTTACCGGTGAAGAGCATGGCGAGGGAGATGGCCTTGCCGAAGGTCTGCTGGACGATGTCGGCGCCCACGTAGACGCAGCCCTTGAACCACTCGCTGCGGTTGTTCTCGGAGAGGTAGCGGCGGCCGGTGGCGTCGAGTTGGGCGCGGCCAATCTCCGCGACGATGTAGTAGGGGCCGACGAGGGTGAAGACCTCTTTGTAGATTTCGCAGGTGCGCTTCACCTCATCCATCGTGATGGTGCCGATGAAGGTTGCCACCGCGATGTCGGGAGGCTCGATGCGAACCCGATGCGTGCCGAACGTCCACTCCCGAGGTTTCTCCGCCATGTCGTTCCCCGCCCAGAGATGCTGTCTGTCGGAAGCATAACGCTGGCTCGGGGGGCGGAGGCAAACCCACGCCCTGGGTTGTGCGCCCCCGTGGGCGGGGATGATGGGAAAGCACGGTTCCCCACGCCTGGACGGGTGGATTCATCCGCCAGGAGCGGCCGGCGGGAGGCACCGGGAACGTCCGATGCCTCCCGCGTCTGGGGGTTATCTGCCGCGGAAGGTGTTGCGGCGCGCGGGGCGCATCGGCGGGTTGGGACGAGACGAGGGGCGCTTGCCCGGAGGTGGCGGGAATGCGCCGGGGCGGCCGGGGCCTTTCCTTGTCTCCGGCTTGGGCTGAGAGGGGTTGTTCTCCTGCGGACGAGGAGAGGATTCAGACACACCGGGGCCGGCCCCGGTCAAAGGCTTGCGGTTATCAGTTGTCATACACGGCGCTCGTGACAGCGAAATGGAAAGGAATGCACGGCGCCCCGCGCACTGCGCGAGAGAACAGGTGGACCTGGACGTACACGTCCGGACGCGCCTGGTGCAGGACCTCGGGAGCCGTGAAGCTATCTGGCGGGAGCGCTTCCTCGCGGCGGCACACGTGGCAGTGGCGACGGCCTTCCGTTCAGGAGGACGTCACCCCGCGCTCGTGGGCGCCAGTCAAAGGGGAAGCGTTGTGAGGAGTTCTCAGTGCATGGTCAACGCGGTTGCCCGCGCTGCCTTGATATCTGCACGAGGTTCATGGGTAGCGCAAGTCTTTTCATGGGTGTGATGTTTCATCCCATCCATGTCGCCCGTGAGTGTTGAGCCGAGAACCCAGGCGTGCGGGCGAGCTTGACGGTCGGGTGTGTGGTTGGAGTCATGGGCACCACCCATGGTCCGGACGCTCGTGTGCACTTTCGCGATGGGGTTGGCGGCGTTGCTGGCGCAGGGCTGCCAGCGCTCGCCGGAGAGCGGTCGAGGTGACGAGGGCGTGACGCGGCTGGTGTTGAAGTACCAGCCGCTGTGGGGGCCTCCAGAGCCCTTCCGTGAGCTCCTGGCGCGCTTCGAGCGGGAGAACCCCGGGGTGACGCTCGTCACCGAGGCGCTGCCGAACTCCTCGGACCTGGCGCACCAGTTCTTCCTCACGGCGTTGGGAGGAGGCGCGGGGGACTTCGACGTGCTCATCGCGGACGTGGTGTGGGTGCCGGAGTTCGCGCGCGCGGGGTGGATTGCGGACCTGTCCGAGGCGTTTCCGCCCGAGCGGGTGCGAGCGGAGTTCCTGCCGGGGCCGGTGGAGGCCGCGGTGTTGGCGGGCCGGACGTACGCGGTGCCGTGGTACCTGGACGTGGGGGTGCTGTACTACCGGAAGGATTTGGTGCCTCGGGCGCCGCGCACGTACGCGGAGCTGGAGCGCTACGCGATGGATGCGAAGGCGCGTGTGCCGGGGTTGCAGGGCTTTGTGTGGCAGGGGCGGCAATATGAGGGGCTGAGCTGCAATGTCTATGAAGCGCTGTGGGGGCACGGTGGGCGGGCGCTGGGGGACGGTGGGCGTGTGTTGCTGGACACGGAGGCGGGGCGCGAGGCGTTGGCGTATCTGCGCGGATTGCTGACGAGGGGTGTGTCGCCCGAGACGGTGATGGCGTTCGGCGAGGAGGAGTCCCGGCGCGTGTTTCAAGAGGGCAGGGCGGCGTTCATGCGCAACTGGCCCTATGCGTGGAGCGAGGCGCAGAAGGAGGGCTCTCCGATTCGAGGCAAGGTGGGGATGGCGCCGTTGCCGACGGTGAGTGGTGAGCCTGGGTTTGGAGCGCTGGGGGGATATCAGCTCGCGGTGAACGCGAATGTGTCACCGGAGCGCAGAAGGCTCGCGGCGAAGCTCATCGCGCATCTGACGTCGCACGAGGCGAACCTGGTGTTGGCGGTGCATTACGCGCGCAATCCTCCCAGGAAGGCTGTCTATGACGACCCGAGATTGAAGGAGCAGGCGCCGTTCATCGCGAGCCTGCGCGAGATGGCGGAGCGGGCGCGCTCCAGGCCGGCGACGCCCTACTACAACCTCATCTCGGATGTGTTGCAGAGCGAGTTCTCGGCGGCGGTGGCGGGGCTGCGCACGCCCGAGGATGCGCTCCAGCGGGCCCAGCGGCAGGTGGACCACCTCACGGGGGAGGACCGATGAGGCCCTTGGAGGAGCGGGGTGAGGCTCGAGATGGGGCGGCTCGTGTGGTGGCGGTGGAGCCGGTGAGGAAGCGAGGCGGGCGAGGGTCGTTGGAGCGGGAGCGCAGACAGGCGTACTGGCTGGTGGCTCCGGCGGTGTTGGTGTTGGCGGGGGTGGCGCTGTATCCGATTCTCGCGGCGATGTGGCTGAGCCTGCATCGCTTCATCCTGGTGTTTGGGGAGAAGCGCTTCGTGGGGTTGGGGAACTACGCGTACCTCTTGGGGGATGCGCGGTTCTGGTCGGCGCTGGGGAACACGGCGTACTTCACTGCGGTGGCGGTGTCGGTGGAGTTGTTGCTCGCGGTGCCGCTGGCGTTGCTGCTTCAGCGGGCGTTTCCGGGGCGCGGGTTGTTGCGCGCGGCGGTGTTGGTGCCGTGGGCGATTCCCACCGTGGTCAGCGCGCGGCTGTGGGCGTGGATGTTCAATCCGGATTACGGGCTCATCAACCGGCTGTTGTTGGGGGCGGATATCAACTGGCTGGGGGCGCCGGGGTATGCGTTGCACGCGGCCATCCTGGTGGACGTGTGGAAGACGACGCCCTTCGTCGCGCTGTTGGTGCTGGCGGGGCTGCAAGGGATTCCCGAGGACCTCTACCGGGCGGCGCGGGTGGATGGGGCTTCGGCGTGGCGGACGTTCCGCTCCATCACGTTGCCGTTGCTCAAGCCGGCGCTGTTGCTGGCGTTGCTGTTCCGTTCGCTGGATGCGTTCCGGGTGTTCGACGCCATCTACGTGCTGACGGAGGGCGGGCCGGCGAACACGACGGAGACCTTGAGCATCTACGCGTACAAGACGCTGATGCGCTCGGGGGACTTCGGGTACGGGAGCGCGTTGTCGGTGGCCACGTTTGTCTGTGTGGTGGTGCTGGCTGCGGTGTGGCTGCGGTGGTTGGGGCGAGAGGAGGTGGCGCGATGAAGCCGCGTGTGGGAGTGGGGACGGCGCTGGCGGTGGTGGCGTTCCTGACGTTCTTCCTGGGGCCGTTCCTCTGGCAGGTGCTGACGAGCCTGTGGCCGGATGGGGAGCTGACCCGGCCGTGGCCGTCGCACCTGACGTTGGAGAGCTACACGAGTGTGTTGTGGGGGCGGCCCTTCCTGAGAGTGGTGTTGAACTCGCTGGTGGTGGCGGCGCTGACGACGGGGTTCTGCCTGGTGGTGGGGTCGGCGGCGGCGTTCGCGTTGGCGAAGCTGGAGTTTCGAGGCAAGGGGGTGTTGTTGAGCGCGGCGTTGGCGGTGAGCATGTTCCCGCCGATTGCGACGGTGAGCCCGCTGTATCTCATCCTGCGCGCGGTGGGGTTGAGGGACTCGTTGGTGGGGTTGGCGTTGCCGTATACGACGTTCGCGCTGCCGTTGACGTTGTGGGTGCTGACGTCGTTCTTCAAGCAGCTCCCGGATGAGTTGTACCGCGCGGCGCGAGTGGATGGGTGTACGCCGTTCCAGGCGTTCCGGCGGGTGCTGTTGCCCCTGGCGGCGCCGGGGTTGGCGACGACGGCGATTCTGGTGTTCATCTTCTCGTGGAACGAGTTCCTGTATGCGTTGACGTTCCTGACGACGCCGGAGAAGCGCACGGTGCCGGTGGCCATCAGCCTGTTCGCGAGCGAGCACCGGGAGCCCTGGGGAGAGATTGCCGCGGCCTCCGTGGTGGCCACGCTGCCCCTGGTGGTCCTGACTGTGCTGTTCCAGCGGAGAATTGTGTCTGGACTCACCGCGGGGGCGGTGAAGGAGTAGGCAGACGGGTTGGAGTTGACCCCTCGCTGGGGTGATTTTCTTGGAGGGAGGGGGCGGGGTAAGTCTTTACGGGCCCCATGCACAGTCCTCCGTCCGACCAGGTTGGCCCGTTCCGGTTGTTGAAGCGTCTTGATGGTGGAGGCATGGGCGAGGTCTTCGAGGCCATTCATGAGCCCACGGGGCAACGTGTGGCATTGAAGCGGCTCCGCCCCGAGGCGTCCGAGGATCCTCAGCTCGTGTCGCGCTTCCTCCAGGAGCGGCGGCTGTTGGTGGACCTGGACATCCCAGATGTGGTGCGCGGCTTTCATGGGGGCGCGCAGGCCGACCCGTTGTTCCTGGTCATGGAGCTGCTCGAAGGGCAGTCGATGCGCAGGTGGATGGAGCAGTGCCAGGGGTCTGTGCCGCGTGAGGAGGCCCTGGCGGTCTGCTCACAAGTGGCTCGGGTGATGTCGAAGGTTCATGCGAGGGGCATCGTCCATCGGGACTTGAAGCCGGAGAACATCTTCCTCTGTCCCGATGAGAGCGTCGTGTCGGGGCGTCGCGCCAAGGTGTTGGACTTTGGCATCGCCAAGCTGCCTCCCATGCTGGGTGACGAACGTGCCGCCACCCAGGTCCATACCCATGACTCGGTGTTGATGGGGACGCACTACTACTCGGCGCCGGAGCAGATCCGGAGCCCAGCCACGGTGACGGGCGCGGCGGATGTCTACTCCCTGGGAGTGATGCTCTTCGAGCTGTTGGTGGGAAAGAAGCCCTTCGATTCGCAGGAGGTGGTGGAGGTCATCGCCGCGCACCTGGAGCAGGAGCCTCAGCACCTGGGGCAGTGTGTGCCGCCGATACCGGGCGAACTCTCCGCGTTCGTCGCGGCCATGCTGGCGAAGGCTCCCGAGGTGCGGCCGACGATGGCGCGGTGCTGTGACATGCTCGGTCGCCCGTGGACGTGGGCGGAGGACACCTGCCCCGTCCCTGGCTTGGCCCCATTCAGGGAGACGCAGGCGGAGCTGTTCTTCGGCCGCGGGAAGGACGTCGATGCGGTCCTGGACTCCTTGAACGAGGCCCGCCTGGGCGCGCGCCGTTGGGTGCAGGTGGAAGGCCAGAGTGGCGTCGGAAAGTCCTCGCTGCTTCAGGCGGGGGTGTTGCCCAGGCTCGGGGAGCCTGGCCCCTTGGGGGCGCCGGGGTGGTGCGTGGCCGTGGCCCGGCCTTCCTACGAGCCGGTGCGGAGTCTCGCGCGGGCGCTCGCGAAGGTTTTCGGAATGCGGGATGTGGCGGGCGTCGAGCAGCGGCTTCGTCGAGGAGGTCCCGAAGCGCTGCGAACCCTGGTGCTGGAGCATGTGCCCAAGGAGACCTTGCTCCTGTTGGTGGTGGACCCACTGGAGGAACTCTTCACATCGGGAGCGGCCGAGCAGCGGGTGTTGGATGAGCTGCTGGCGAACGTGTTGTCCGGCGAGGACTGCCGGGTGAGGTTGTTGACGAGCCTTCGCAGTGACTTCCTGCACCGGCTCGAGCTGCTTCCGGGCGTGTCCCAGCTGCTTCATCGTGCCGCGCGATACCCTTTGTTGCCCATGGATGAGGGAACGCTGGGGATGGTCGTCCGCGGCATGGCGAGTCAGGCGGGCCTTCAGCTGAGTGACGGGCTGGATGTCCGGATGGCGAGGGATGCGAAGGGAGAAGGTGGTGGGTTGCCGTTGCTGGGGCACGCACTGCGCTCATTCTGGGCGATGCGTCGTCGCGACTCGTGGGTGACACACGAGGACTATGACCGCATGGGGGGCGTGGGCGGTGCGTTGTCACAGCAGGCCGAGGAGCTCCTCGCGTCATTGGAGAAAGAGGGGCTCGAGCGTGCGAAGTGGTTGCTGCTGGGGTTGGTGCAGGTGGGCCGGGGCGCGCTGGATACGCGGCGGTCCCGTTCCAGGCGTGAGTTGTTGGCGGAGGCGGGTGGGGATGCGCTGGCCCATGAGGTGCTGCTGCGGTTGAGCGGGCACTCGGCGGCGGGGAGTGAGTCCGGGCCTCGGTTGATTCTGTTGTCTGGAGAGAAGGAACTCGACGCTCAGCGAGTGGACCTGGTGCACGAGACGCTGTTGCAGCGTGTCGCCTCGATTGTCCGGTGGTTGGACGAGGAACGAAGGAGGCTGGAGCTTCGCGCGAATCTGGAGGACACCGCGAGGCACTGGGATGAGGCGGAACGGCCTTCGGAGGGATTGCCTCAGGGCACGCTGCTCGCGCAGTACAAGGAGGGAGGAGCTGGCGCACGCGGCATCAGTGCTCGCGCGGAGGCCTTTCTTCAGGCTGCGACTCGGATGGAGCAGCGTGGGGCGAGGATTCGCCGTGCGCGGGTGGTCGCGGCTGTCCTCGCGATGTGCGCGATGCTCGTCATCACGGTGCGCGCGGAGAATGAGCGGCAGCGGGCGGACAAGAACCTCATCCATGTCCTCAAGACGGCGAACAAGATTGTCTCGGATGCTGACTGGGAGCTGAGCTGGATACCCAATACATTGGACGTCAGGCGGTCATTGCTGAGTGACCTCGCGGGCACCGTGAAAGGGCTGCCTGATGAAGAGCAACAGCGGCGCGAGGTCCTCCGTGTTCGGGTGAATACCGCCCACCGGCAGGGGGACATGGAGTTCTTGAACGGCTCGCTCCATGCCTCGAGCCAACATCTGGCGGTGGCGCGCGAGCTTCTGGAACAGATGTCCCAGCGGGGCTTCGAGGACGGGACCCTCCGGATGTTGTGGGCGTTCAATCATTCGAAGCAGGGGAAGGTCGACATGGCGGCGGGTCGGATTGCGCGGGCACGGGCACGATTCAGTGATGCCCTGGAGTACTTCGAGGCGCAGCGAGTGATGCCTTCCGCCTCCGTTTCGGTCGATGAGAACAGGTCCTCGGCGGTGAGCTTGAGTGAGATGGCGGAGCTGGAGCTCTCTGAAGGACGGTTGGACAAGGCCATCGAATTGTTCGCTCAGGCCTTGCCTTTGTTCTCGCTGAAGGACACCACCTATGGGGACACACTCAAGGCCCAGGCATTGGCAAACCAAGCAGAGGCCTTGCGTCGAGCGGGCCGGCTCGACGAGGCCAGGCACGGGCTGAGTGAGGCCGTGGCTCTGGCGCGGTCCGAGGTCGAAGTGAAACCTGGGGACCACCACCGCAAGGGGATACTTGCGTGGGTGCTCGTTTGGACCGCGCGCCTCGCGGTAGACGAGGCTCGATGGTGGGATGCGGATTCGAGCTATCGCGAGGCGGAGCGACTGGGCGAGGAGGTGCTCGCGGGAGAGACGACCAGCAAGCGGTTTGCCTTGGTTCGCGCAGAGGCGCTGCTTGGGCTCGAGCAGTTGGATGTACGGCGAGGCAAGTTGACTCCCACGGATTGGCGCGGGCAGCGCTGCAAGCTGGTTCGTGAGTTCATCAAGCAGGATGCGGACGACGTGCGCTTCAAGGCCCTGGCGTGCGAAGAGGGGACCACTCGGAGGGGGGATGCGAATGAATGAGCTGACCTGGGCGAAGGTGTCATTCGAGGAGTTGCTGGCCCGTGCGCGTTCCGGAGAGAGTCTGGCGCGAGAGGAGCTGCTGCGCCGTTGTGTGGAGCGCGTGTGCCGGTTGGTGGAGGAGCCGAAGCGCAAGGCCATGGTCGAGAAGGTCGGCGCTCGTCTCTCCGACATCTCGCAAGACTCCCTGCTAAAGGTGTTTCAGCACCTCGACAGCTTCCAGGGAGGGACCGAAGCCGAGCTGTGGAGCTGGTTGAACCGCATCGTGAAGAACGAGGCCATCCAGACATACCGCCACAACACCCGTCAGCGACGGGACGTCACGGACACGGTTCCCCTGGACTCGAAGGATGCGCTGGAAGTGAAGGCCGGGGGACGAAGCCCCAGTCAGATGACCGCCCATCAGGAGGAGTGGCGGCGTGTGCTCTCGGCGTTCAACTGGCTTGAGGAGCAGCAGCCGGACCAGCACCAGGTCTTGAGCATGTTCTACCTGGAAGAGCTCCCCGTGAAGGCCATCGAGGCGTCCCTGGGCAAGACGGAGAAATCCGTGGAGGGCCTCATGAAACGCGGTGTCCGCGCGCTGCGGAGCTACATGACCGAGGAGCCGGCCGAGGATGGCCCGCTGTCCCCCGAGGTCGCCGCGATGCGGAACGAGGCGGATGCCGCCTTCTGCCGCTATCTGCGACGCCGCGAGGCGGGCGAGAAGGTCGATGTGGAGGCGTTCGTCGCGGAGCATCCCTCGTGCGTGGAGGAGCTGCGGGGCATGCTGGAGTGGATGCCGAAGCTGCTCGCGTTGAACCCGTCCAGGAACTCCTGATGCGAGCCCCGGGGACACGGGTCGGAGAGTACGTCATCGTCAACCGGGTCGCGGTCGGCGGGTCGAGTGACGTCTATCAGGCGCGCTCCTCGACGGAGGGTTCCTGGGCGGCGGTGAAGATGTTGTCCCCGAATGCGAGCCTCCAGAAAGAGGTGGTGGCTCGCTTCCTCAATGAAGCCCAGATGCTTCAGCAGCTCGAACATCCTCACCTGGTGAAGGTGCTCGCGTTGGGAGAAGTCTCGGAGGATGGCGCTCCCTTCCTGGTCATGGAATGGCTCCCGGCGAGTCTTCACGGCCTGCTCAAGGAAAGGGGTGGGCGCCTCTCACTGGGGGACGGCCTGCGAGTCCTCCGGCAGCTCGCGCAGGTGCTCTGCTACCTGCACGAACGGGGTGTCATCCATCGCGACGTGAAGCCCGAGAATGTCCTGGTGGCACAGCGGGAGGAGCGCGCGCTGGAGGTGCGGCTCACGGACCTGGGGTTGGCACGCCGTGTTCTCGAGGAGGGGGCGCCACTGACGGACCTCTACGTGTCCACGGCGAAGGAGGCGTTGCTTGGGACCGGTGAGTACATGGCCCCGGAGCAGTGGAGGAGTCCGAAGGGCGTGGACGCGAAGGTGGATGTCTATTCGCTCGGGGTGCTGGGGTTCCATGTGCTGGTGGGAGAACCGCCGTTTGTCGCGGAGACCCACAGCGGCCTGCAGTATCAGCATGTGGTGAAGGCACCGCCTCTGTTTCGCCTGGAGGGAGTGGCCCCCGAGGAACTCCGCTCGTTGCTGGGGGCGATGCTCGCGAAGGTGGCTGGACGCCGTCCTTCCATGGCGGAGGTGCTGCGCTCCCTGGATGCGCTCGCGACGTGAGGCGCGAGGGATTCCGTGGGATTTGGCGTCTTGCTTCGTGCGCGAGCACTTCGCGCGCGAGGAGTACATGCCATGTGGACTGTCAGGCAGGCGATGCAGCGGCTCGTGGAGGAGCTGGAGATCCCCCCGGCCCGATTGAAGACGGTGACGCGCCAGCATGAGGTGGTGCGGGCCATCCTGCGAGAGGCCCTGGCGCCCCCCGAGGACTTCATCTCCGGCTCCTACGGCCGACGCACTGCGGTCCATCCGCTCCACGACGTGGACCTGTTCGTCGTCCTCAACCCCCAGCGGCATCCTCGAGGTACCCGGACCACGGACGAGACGCTCAAGCAGGTCCGTCACGTCTTCAAGGAAGAGTGGGTCGGACGCGAGCTTCCTCGGCTCCAGACGCACTCGGTGGGTATCGACTTCTCGTCGAACATCCACATCGACATCGTGCCCGCCTATCGGCATGAGCAAGTGGGCTATCTCATCCCCCAGCGTGGGACGGGGGCGTGGATTCACACGAACCCGAAGTGGCACCAGGACGTGGCGGCCCGTGCCGATGAGGCGGCGGGGCATCAGCTCAACCGGCTCATCAAGCTGGTGAAGCACTGGAACCGGCAGCAGCAGTCGAGCCCGCTGCGCTCATTTCACCTGGAGGTGATGTGCTACCAGGCGTTCTCGAGGCCGCCGACGGGCACGCTCCTGGAGCAGCTCGGAGGCTTGTTCGAGTTCCTCGCCAAGCGGGTGACGTACCCTTGCAGTGACCCGGCGGGACTCGGTGGGAACGTGGATGCGGGATTCGAGAAGAGCCAACGGGATGCCGCCCAGCAGTTGTTCCTGAGCGCTTCGCGGACCGTTCACCGTGTGAACGAGGTGAGCGAAGTGAGCACGTCGGACCATTCGAGCTCTCACGCGCAGCTGCGGAAGCTCTTTGGCGACAGGTACCGCACATTCGAGCCCTGACTGGGGGCTCGAAGAAAAACGCGGGGTCGCGAGGGGTCCGTTCTCGGTTGGCGTCTCCTGTTCCGAAGGTCATCGGTCATCCACCGAGGAACGGACATGCGGAACACCGAGCTCCCCATCAACCCCAGGACCCAGGCTCTCATCCTTCGCTACGAACACGACCGGCCCGTCATCGACGATGCGGTGAGGCAGGCCCTCCTGCGTGAAGGGAAGGAGGGCTATCGGGATGTGGCCTCCACGGTCCTGCATCCCCATGACCCGGAGCAGAGCGTCCGCGCGCTGCGGCGAGAGGACTGGGCCGGGGCGTTCTTGGAGAACGAGCGCTTCGCGAACGCGCTGGTCCAGAAGGAGAAGGAGCTGGGGTTGGACCACCTCCCCATCTACCTCTTCGGGTGTTCGCCCCTGGTGTTGATGCTGCACCTGGTCTCCTGCCTCCCTCGGCGTCCCTTGCGCGTGTATCAGCAGGCGCCCGATGGAGTGTGGTCGCTGGGCTACAGCAGGACGCAGCTCCCAACGTCCGAGGACTTCTTCGTGGTGGAGGGGCTCCCCGCCGCGAAGCAAGGAGGCCGTGGGCACGTGGCGCTCATCGTCGAGGTGACGCGCTCCATCCGAGACAACGCGCTGGCGGAGTTCCAGAAGCGCCATGGCTCGGAGTTGCTGGCCACGGTGTGCTTGCGGCCCGTACGCGGGCCGTCGCCGGACGCCTTTCGAGACCCTGCCGAGGCATCGCGCGCGGCGGAGCAGCTCCGTGGGGTGCTGGACGCACTGCACCAGCGGCTGGAGGGGACGCAGTCCGTGTTGCTGGCCATGGATTGCCCCATCAGTCTCGCGGGGGCACTAGGCACGGCGGTGAACGTGGAAACGCAGCACCCATTGTGGCTCCACCACTTCGACGCCGACCGGAAGCAGTACCTGCCTGTCCACGAGATGAAGGCGGGCCGGGCCGCACCGCTCGCGACCGAGCCGACTCGGGAGCAGTTCGCCGAAGCAACGCGGGTGTTGGGCGATTTGCGCCGCGTCCACCAGGACCTGGTGAACTGGCTGAGCGAGCCCGCGCAGAAGGGGCTGCTGGATGCGATTGATGGCAAGGCGTTCCTGGGCAGCTCGATTGAAGACAGTCCGGCGACGACGCCCGCGCCGTTGTACCGGCACATCGGAAAGGGGAAGTGGAGCTTCGAGGTGGGGATGTTGCTCGGGCTGAAGAAGCTGCGCGACCGTGTCGACGCCGAGTCCTGGCGCGAGTGCGTCCGCCTCTTCATGGTCCACGAGGTCTTCCACGTCCATCAGGGCGGACTGACCTCGTACACGTTCAGCGGCAGCGGGCGCACGGGCTTCGTGCTGGAGGCCGCGGACTTCGACGCGGACGCGATTGCCATCGAGGCCGCGCTGGCCTGGCGCAAGGCGAAGCAGCCGGGGACCGTGCAGGATGCCGGTGAGATTCAGACGATGGAGGCCATCGTGTGGAACGCGGTGGAGAGCCTGCGCGTCTTCGAGCCCGAGCGGCCCATCCGTGCCCTCTCCGAGCGCAGGTTGCGACGCTACCTCATCTGGCTCTTCCAGGCGTGCCGGCTGCACGCCCTGGCACGGGAGACGGGAGCCGCGCCTCCCCTGGAGCGCGTCACGGTTGAAATCGCGGGGCTACAGACGTCTCCGGACCCGTTCGAGACGTACTCGCAGCAGCGGGTGAACCTGTCGGGCGTGGACCCGAGGGATGAGCTGATTACCGGCATCTACTTCCAGCGCAAGCTGGTGCGAGACCGGGATGGTCGCTGGGTGGCGCGCATGCTCGAGGCGCTCAGCCGCTGGGAGGAGTTGCCGCGCGAAGACGCCCAGGAGGGAATGCGGCGGATCTTCGAGGAACTCTTCAACAGGCACCGCGAGCTGATTCAGCCTCGCTAGCGAGGCCAGGAGCCAGCCATGGGAGAACAGAGTGCATCCCGGCTCGAAGGGGACCGGTACCAGTACCTCTATGGCTGGTACGAACTGCTGCGGTTGCTCGCGGAGTCGAGCCCCTTCGAGTGCGGCTATCTCGAACATCCCGATGCGGGAGCCGCGGATGATGTGACCTTGCATGCGCGCGAGGGCTCTGGAGTGGCCAGCCGCTACTTGCAGGTGAAGTGGCACGTGGACCATCGGAGCCAGTACTCGCTGGACGCTGTCTCCGAGGCGCCTGGCGGACGAGGACGTTCGCTCCTGCACAAGCTCTTCGCGAGCTGGCGGAAGCTTCGCGAACGTGGGCCCGCCGAGGTGTGGCTGGTGAGCAACTGGAGCGCGGAGGAGTCCTTGGGCCGTTACCTGCGTGGGCGGGATTGTGCGCTCACGCAGGAGTTCTTCACGGAGTCGCGGCCGGGCTCGCTCAAGGAAGGGGGCTCGCGCTGGGCGGAGCGCTGTGGGGCGACGGTGGAGGAGCTTCGCGCGTTCTTCGGAGACCTTCGCTTGCGGCTCGGGTTCTCGAGCATCCGTGAGCTGGAGGGGATGGTCGACGAGCGCATGGAGAACTTCGAGCTTCGACAGGGCGCCAACCCGAGGGCCATCGTGCTGGACGGCTTGCGGGAGTGGGTGGAGGTGTCGGGCGAGGCGAAGCGGGTGACTCGCGAGTCGTTGATGGCGTTCCTGCGGGCGAGGGAGTTGCTGGCGCCCAAGCACGGTGGGCCCGCGGTGAGCCTGTGGGTCCATGCGTGGGTTCGCCGGAAGTGGGAACAGTCGCCCACAGAGGAGCTGGACTGGACGGCTTACTTCGACCGGGAGACGCGCAGGCTTCCCGACGAGGTGGTGTGGCGCGAGAAGCTGATTCCGGAGCTGCGCGCGGCGAGACAGCGGCTCGCGGACAGGCCCGAGGGGGCGCTGGTGGACTTCCGGGGCAAGGTGCCGCTGAGCGTGGCGCTGGCCGTGGGCTTCTATTTCTCGGAAGCGGCGGGGTTCCGGTTCCGCTCAGAGCAGGTGACTCGGGGAGAGAACTTCCTCTGGCGCTCGGATGTGGGGGCGTCAGCGGGGCGATTGAAGGTGATTGAGCGCGAGCGGGCCTCGGACGCCAAGGTGCTGCTGGTGATGTTCCAGCTCACGCAGGATGCTCGGGTGGACCTGGAGCGGTTCGAGGCCGAGCATCCGGGGGCGTATCGCGCGGTGCTTGTCCTGGAGCCGGAAGGTGGGCCTGGGGATGGGGCTGTCACTTCTGCGGGAGATGCGGTCGCGTTCGCTGTTCAGGCTCGCGAGCTGATTCGACGCGCGAGGAGCCGGTATCGCGCTTCGTCGACGCACTTGCTGCTCTATGCACCGTCGACGTGTTGCTTGTTCCTGGGACAGCGGCTCAACGCGGTGGGCCCGGTGGTGGTTCATGAGCGCACGGTGGATGAACGGTATTCGCCGGTGTTCACGCTTCAGACGGGGTGAGAGGTCGTCTCGGTTGCGGCGGCTCCGTGCTCGGGCCGCGCGGGCATGGAGTTGAGCGCTCTTTGATAGGTGAATACTCAGACTTATCGCTCGCCGTGATGCCGAAAGGCGTTGAGCACATCTCCACTCCGTCGTTGGTCCCGGCCTGGAAGTTCAGTGCCGCGGTCATGTCCGGGGATTGATGCAGGGGTGTTGATGCGGCATGGGCCGCGGCATCCCGATGTCTCGTCAAATTGTCGAATACAGGGGGGACGTATGTCTGAGGGACGTTGCCGGGCACGGGCTTTGGCTTGGGTGCTGGGATGGCTGTGCTTGGGATGCAGCTCGCCCAATCCCAATGTCCGCGTGGTGAGGACTTCGGACGGAGTCCTCCGCGTGGATGCGCCTTGGGTCGGGCCCTACGAGACCATGGAGGAGCTGGCCGAAGACGGATGCGAGAAGGTGACGAGTCAGCCAGGTGCATCGCACGGTGATGCGAACGGCGAGTACGGCATGGAGTACTGCGCGCTTCACTACTACTCACCCGAGGACCACGCGTACTACCTGAGCTACCTCTCGAATGTGGGAGGCAACGGGCCGGATGGGATGAAGTTCTGCGTCGTCCCACGGGCCATCAACGAGCTGAACCGGAAGAGCTACATCCTTCTCGGACCCGCGCACAATCATCCGCACAATCGCGAGTTCTCTCGGCCGGACACCGGAAAGGGCAGACCTCCGGGCTGGTCTCCGCTCGGAACCTCCCGCGTGTTCGATAGGGAGACCCAGCGCGTCTGGGACCGCGAGTTGCTCGTGTTCTACAGAGAGCGCGATGGGCGTTGCAGTACCTTCAAGTACAACTACTTTACCCGCCTTGTATATGCTCTGCGGGACGGGGCCTGGGTCGCTATCGGCAAGGCCGATGGGCAGTACGGACGGGTCACGCTCTTTGGCGGTCAAGAGTGGTTGCCTTGAGTGCGCGAGAAGGGAGGTCTGGAATGAAGCGAGGACTGTTGACGCCGTGGCTGCCTGCTTTGGTGTGGATGCTGTCGAGTGGCTGCTCTTCCCAGGGCCCCCATCAGCGTGAAAAGGCGGAGCGCGTCCCCGCGGCCGAGGGAGAGCGCGTGGCGTTTCCCGATTCCTTCACCGGGGCCGTCGAGCTGTCGGGGCCACTGGCCGCCGCGCTTGAGGTCGCCATGAACGAGTTCCTTCCTCCGGGGGCGAAGGTGAAGCCGCACGGAGGCGGCGAGGCCATCTCGGAGTGCTTGTCCAGGCGGAGCACGTACGACGTGCAGGCCATGGCCTACGGCGAGGGCCTCTTCTACGTGTCCTTCACTCCTCGCGTCGAGCGATGTGGTTTGTCCGACGAGCTTCTCGACGGTGGCGCGGAGTATGTCATTGACGGCAAGGGACGGGTCGTCCGGAGCCGTTAGTCCTGTCTTGGGGGGAGTACTTCAATGATTCGATGGATGTTGGTGATACTGGCTTGTGCTGGTGCGGTGGGCTGTGCCTCCAGTCGTGATGCGCTGAAGATTCGTGTCGTGGATGACCCCAAGGGGCCTGTCCGGTACGAAGGTCCGTTGGCGGGCCCTCATGACAGCATGGAGTCCCTCGCTGAGGTCGCGTGCGAGCGCATGCTGGAGCAGCCTGCCTCGTCTCACAACGGGCGCTCGTGGGGGTATTGTGCGGTCTTCTTCTCCGCTCCGGATGAAGAAGGCCGGGAGAAGTGGTTCGTGGGACACGTCGCCGCGCTCCAGGCGGGTGGAGAGGCCTCGGAGCGGTACTGTGTCCTGCCGATAGACCTCGTCGACCCGAGCCGTACGGAGATGCTCGCCTTGGGTGGTGCGTATGCGTCCCTTCCTGGCCGAAGGGATTGGCATCCCACGCTGTTCCTCAATGAGCGGACGGGCATGACGTGGGAGCGGGATGTGCTGGTCTTTTCGCTGGCTTCGCCTGACTCGTGCCGGGTCAGTAGCTATATCGGCTTCAGTCGGGTCGTCACCTCGCTTCGTCAAGACAGGTTCGTCCCTGTGGGCACGGTCTACAATGGTCGCGGCCGAGTCGAGCAGTTGGCCTCGGCGGACTGAGGTGAATGGCGAGCTCGGAGTCCCGTGAGCCGTGCCGCGCCGCGAGGGCTGGATGGGGGCGAGCCGCTGATGGGTGGATGGTTGGGTTCATCGCTGGCAAGCGGGCTGGTGTCCGCGCCCCTTTCTTCCCCGCCCATCCGAGGGGCGTGTGACTAGATTGCCAGCCGATGCCCCTCGTCTTCTTGCCCGACGTCGAGACGTTATTCCTGTGGGGCCATGAGCCACTTCCTCGCTCGCTCTTCGCGCTGAATGACCTGGGCACTCGTGCCTCGACCGTGCTCGTCACTCCCGACGGGCCGCGCGAGTGCCTGGGCCGAAGCTTGCCGCTCGCCGCCACGGTCGAACGGCTCGCGGTGGTGCCCGCTCCTGACGTTGAGATGCTGCCGGGCTCTCTTGCTACCTGGACGCTCGCCAGCAAGCTGGCGCTGGACCTGCTCGCGCGCGAGCGCGTGGTGCCCACGCTCCTCCGCGTCAAGGACCGCCTGGAGGCACGCTGGGCCGCGGCCCTCTCCGCCTCCGAGGACTCCATCCGCCTCGTCGCGCTTGCTCGGAGCATGCCCGCCGCCGCGCACGCCGTCCCCGTTCGACTCGGACGCTCTCCTACGGTCTGGGACTCGGAGGCCTTGCTGCGCGCGTTTCTCGATGCGACCGTCGATGCCTTCGTCCGTGCCGCTCGCGGTGGGCCCACGGCGCCCGTGCGTGCCTCTTCCCGTCGACCGGTGTCCTGGGACGAGCGCTGGCACGCGGCGCTCACGGGGGCGCACCGCGACTTTGTCCCCGAGGGCTTCGCCGAGCGCTCCGTCGTAGACGAGCTGACGCGATGGAGTGAGCCCGCGCTCGGCGCCAGGGACCGATTGCGCGCCTGCTTCCGGCTTGAGCTCCCCTCGGCGGACCGCGAGCCCTTCGTGCTGAGCTTCCATCTCCAGGCCCCCGATGACCCGAGCCTGCTCGTGTCCGCCTCCGACGTCTGGAAGACCCGCGGGCAACGACTGGAGAAGCTTGGCCGCGCCTTCCGCGCTCCCCAGGAGTCGTTGCTCGAGGCGCTCGGGCGCGCCGCTCGGCTCTTCGCGCCCATTGGCCTCGTGCTCGAGAGCCCTCGTCCACAGGCCCTCCTTCTCGAGCCCGAGGCCGCGTGGTCGTTCCTTTCCGAGGGTGGGCGAGCGCTCGCAGACGCGGGCTTCGGCGTCATCCTCCCCGGCGAGCTCACCGACACGGGCCGGCGTCGGCTGCGCTTGCGCATGCGCGTGGGAGCGAGCGCGAAGGCCGCTGGCGTTGTCGAGGGCTCCGCGGGCCTCGGGCTCGATTCACTGCTGCGCGTGGATTGGGACGCGGTCCTGGGCGACACGCCCCTGTCCTCCCGAGAACTCGCGCTGCTCGCCGAGCGCAAGGCGCCCCTGGTGCGATTCCGGGGGGAGTGGGTCGCGGTGGCTCCTCACGAACTCGACGCCATTCAGCGCCACCTGGCCGAGGGGCCCGGGCGCATGGCGGCCAGTGAGGCGGTGCGGGTGGCCCTGCTGGGTGAAATGCACCGCGGCTCGTTGCCAGTGACGGTCCAGGCCACTGGAGAACTGGAGGCGCGCCTGAGTCAGCTGCGCTCGGGAGGCACCACCGCGCAGGCCGCGCCCCGCGCCCTTCGCGCCACGCTGCGGCCCTATCAGTCGCGCGGGTTGCACTGGTTGGACACGTTGGCTTCGCTGGGGCTCGGCGCTTGCCTCGCCGACGACATGGGCTTGGGCAAGACGGTGCAGGTGCTGGCCTTCTTGCTGCGGCGGCTCGAGCGCGCGCCGCGCGAGTCCCGGCCCACGCTGCTGGTGGCGCCCACGTCCGTGGTGGGGAATTGGGAGCGTGAGGTGGCACGCTTCGCGCCGCTGTTGCGCCTGACGCCTCATTACGGCGCGGAGCGCGCCCGCACGGTGGGAGAGTTTCCCCGGGAGCCGGGCTCGCTCGTGCTCACCACCTATGGGCTGTTGCGCCGCGACGCGGAGCTGTTCGCTCGCGTGGACTGGGCCACCGTGGTGCTCGACGAGGCGCAGAACATCAAGAACGCGGCCTCGGCCACCGCGCGCGCGGCCCGGTCTCTGCGCGCCAGTGAGCGCTTCGCCCTCACCGGTACGCCGGTCGAGAATCGCCTCGCGGAGCTGTGGTCCATCCTCGAGTTCGCCAACCCCGGACTGCTCGGGCCCCTGGAGACCTTCCGGCGGGAGCTGGCGCTGCCCATCGAGCGGCACGGCAACCCGGAGGCGGCCCAGCGGCTGCGCCGCATCGTCGGCCCGTTCGTCCTTCGCCGCCTCAAGAGCGACCCGGCCATCATCGCGGACCTGCCCGCGAAGAACGAGATGAAGGTCGTGTGTACGCTCACTCGCGAGCAGGCTTCGCTCTACAAGGCGGTGGTGGACGAGGAGTTGCGGCGCATCGAGGAGTCCGCTGGCATCGAGCGGCGGGGTCGCGTGCTCGCGCTGCTGCTGTTCACCAAGCAGATTGCGAACCATCCCGCGCAGTACCTAGGTGAGTCGGGGCCTTTGCCGGGGCGCTCGGGGAAGCTGGCGCGCGTGACGGAGATGCTCGAGGAGGCGCTGGCGGCGGGGGACAAGGCGCTCGTCTTCACCCAGTTCCGGGAGATGGGGGACAAGCTGGTGGCGCATCTGTCGGAGCACCTGGGGCACGAGGTGTTGTTCCTGCACGGCGGCACGTCCCGCGCGGCGCGCGATGAGATGGTGCGACGCTTTCAGGAGGAGCCCCATGGACCGCGTGTCTTCGTGCTGTCCGTCAAGGCAGGCGGCACGGGGTTGAACCTGACGGCCGCGAACCATGTGTTCCATTACGACCGCTGGTGGAACCCCGCCGTCGAGGACCAGGCCACGGACCGCGCGTACCGCATCGGCCAGTGGCGCGCGGTGCAGGTCCACAAGTTCCTGTGCGCGGGCACCGTCGAGGAGAAGATAGATGCGCTGCTCGAGAGGAAGCGTCAGCTGGCGGAGCGCGTCGTGGGGACGGGGGAGAGCTGGGTGACGGAGCTGGATACGGCCGCGCTGCGGGAGCTGTTCTCGCTGTCTTCGGGGGCCGTCGTGGACGAGGACGAGGTGGCTCCGAGGCGGAAGCCCCGAGGTGGGGCGCGCAGGAAGGAGGTGGCCTCATGAGCCGCTGGGATGACTGGGGCTGGACGTCCACGCCGAAGCGGCCGCCGCCCGAGCACGGCATCAAGCTGAAGAAGGCGGGGGCTACGTGGTGGGGGCAGGCCTGGCTGGAGGCTCTCGAGCACGTGTTGGAGGGGGACTCGGGGCGGCTGGCTCGGGGACGGACCTATGCGCGGGCGGGGCGGACGCATGACCTGGTCGTGGGGGGAGGCAAGGTCACCGCGAAGGTGACGGGCTCTCGGCCTCGGCCCTATGTCATCTCGCTGAAGCTGGGGCAGTTTGGCGAGAAGGTCTGGGAGAAGGTTCTCGCGGGGATGGCTCGTCAGGCGCGGTACTCCGCGGAGCTCTTGGCGGGGAGGATGCCCCAGGACATCGACGCGGTGTTCCGCGCGGCGGGGGTGAGCTTGTTCCCTCGGAGCCGCGAGGACCTGACGACGAGCTGCTCGTGTCCGGACTGGGGAGACCCGTGCAAGCATGTTGCCGCGACGCACTATGTGCTGGGCGAGGCGCTGGACGGTGACCCGTTCCTGTTGTTCGAGCTGCGCGGCAAGACGAAGGAGCAGGTGCTGGGGGCCCTGCGGGCCGCGCGCGGGGGAGAGGCACGGCGCTCCGCGACGCGGCGCGAGGAGACGCGAGGGGCTCTTGCTCGGCCCGAGGTCGCCGGGGTTAAGCCGGGGAAGTTGACCGAGGCGAGCTATGACCAGCCGCGTGCGCCATTGCCTGTGCTGAGTTTCTCGTTCGATGCGCCGGTGGTGCATGGGGCGGTGCTGCGGCAGTTGGGGGCGCCGGGGTCGTGGGGAGGGCGGGACTCGCCAGGGGAGGTTCTCGCGCCGCACGTGCGCGCGGCGGCGGAGATGGCGCGACGTATCGCGCTTCAGGAGCCTGGGGAGGTGGCGGAGGACGCGGGGGTGGAGAGGACTCGGCGGCGCTCGAGGACGCGGGGCGGGCGTTGAGCTGGCTCTTCCTTCGTCGTGGTGGAGGGAGTGGGAGATGGACTCTCCGCTGATTCTCCTGGGTGACGCGGGAGGTGTCCTTCGTGAGTACCTTGGACGAGGGGATGCGGGGCACGACTGGCTGGTGTCTGGGATTGGACTTTCAAGCACCCCCGCGTGGCGGAGGCCTGAGAGGGGATTCGAGGTGAAAGGCCGAGTCCTGGCGCGGGGTTGGGGCTCTTTGACAGGTGAATAGGTGCTTGAATGGGAAATTGCGCTGGAGTTTCGATGGGTTGCGGGATGTGGGATTCAGAGTGGGGGCGGAGGGAGGCAGGACGGGTGGGGGTGCTTGAAAACAGGGGGGACAAGATGGCGGAATCGTTCGAGATTCCAGGGCGGCTCCGCCGCTCGCCGTGATGCCGGAAGGCGTTGAGCACCTGCTGCCCCTCGAGCGCTCCTCGTTCGAGTACAGCGCCCGCCGCTCGCCGTGATGCCGGAAGGCGTTGAGCACAACTTGGCGGACTCCAGCTCGCGCTGGACATACTCCGCCGCTCGCCGTGATGCCGGAAGGCGTTGAGCACAAGTTTTGCTCCTGAAAGTACCGCTCCCACTTTTCCCCCGCCGCTCGCCGTGATGCCGGAAGGCGTTGAGCACTACGGGCCTTCAACTGGCGAACCCCTTCGACCCTCCACGCCGCCGCTCGCCGTGATGCCGGAAGGCGTTGAGCACGAAATCATCTGACGGAACATGGTTTCTCCTTTGCCGCCGCTCGCCGTGATGCCGGAAGGCGTTGAGCACGTGATGGGGTTAGTCTGGCAGGCCATGGGCTCTCCTGTCCGCCGCTCGCCGTGATGCCGGAAGGCGTTGAGCACGCCGCCGTGAGAGTGATAATCCAGCCCAGCACCTCCGCCGCTCGCCGTGATGCCGGAAGGCGTTGAGCACCCGCTGAGTCGCACCTCAGTCGCTCCACCGCCATCGTCCGCCGCCGCTCGCCGTGATGCCGGAAGGCGTTGAGCACGCGCCACGCACGAATGCGCCGCTGGCCATTACCGTGATCCGCCGCTCGCCGTGATGCCGGAAGGCGTTGAGCACAGTATTGCTCATGGTTCGACCTCAAATACTGCAACCGCCGCTCGCCGTGATGCCGGAAGGCGTTGAGCACAAGTAGCGCCCGCTGGCGTTGTCCGGGGCGTAGCCGCCGCTCGCCGTGATGCCGGAAGGCGTTGAGCACTCATCCGCCCCCGACGCGAGGATGCGGGACGCAAGCCGCCGCTCGCCGTGATGCCGGAAGGCGTTGAGCACTCACCACGCACGGAGCGTCGACATGACCGCCCCTAGCCGCCGCTCGCCGTGATGCCGGAAGGCGTTGAGCACTTTGAGTTGAGATGCCCCTTCTCCGGAAGCCGTCCGGGCCGCCGCTCGCCGTGATGCCGGAAGGCGTTGAGCACGCTTGTTCATCCAAGCTGTTATCTTATTGAAGACCCGCCGCTCGCCGTGATGCCGGAAGGCGTTGAGCACATGTCTGGCCTGGGCTCGAAGTAGGTGAATAACTGGCCGCCGCTCGCCGTGATGCCGGAAGGCGTTGAGCACATGATTGGGCGTGATCCGATTCGGTGGACAGGTTGACTATGCCGCTGCCCGTTCGAACTCGGCCGGCGCAGCATAGCCGATTGCCGAGTGCATGCGTTGCTGGTTGTAGAAGACCTCGATGTAGTCGAACAGCTTTACCTTCGCGGCATTGGGGCTCTCGAAAACCTCTCCCAACTCATTCTTGAGCGTGCTGAACCAACTCTCCATGGCTGCGTTGTCGTAGCAATTGCCGCGTCGGCTCATGCTGCAGACGATGCCGTGTCGCTCGAGGACGCGTTGGTAGTCCTCACTCGCGTACGTGCTCCCCTGGTCGGTGTGGTGCAAGAGACCTGCGGCCGGGCATCGACGGCGCAGCGCCATGTCGAGCGCCTTGAGCGTCAAGTGCCTGTCGTTCACCGCGCTGAGAGCCCAACCCACGACGAAGCGTGAATAGAGGTCGATGATGGCCGCCAGGAAGAGCCTGCCTCCGGGGATGGACAGCTCCGTGGTGTCTCCCACCCAGCGCTCATTCGCGCGGTGCGCGGTGAACCGCCTGTCGAGCAGATTGCCCGCCACCGGCTGCTGGTGGTCGCTCATCGTCGTGCCGCGGTAGCGTCGACGCATTCGGCCCACCAACTTCTCCTCGCGCATGAGACGGATGACACGGTTGCGGCCGACGCGGACTCCTTGGTTGTGCAGGGCACGGTGGATCCGCGGGCTTCCGTAGGTACAGCGGCCCTTCTGGTGGGCCTCATACACCAGCACCTTCAGCCGGGAGTCCTCCCTCTGTCGCGCACTCTTCGGTCTCCGGCTCCATGCGTAGAAGCCAGAACGCGACACCTCCAGCATGCGGCACAGCCAACTGACGGAGAAGTGGGCCTGCTCCGCACGGATGAACTCGAACTTCACCCGTTCTCCTTCGCGGTGTAGGCCACCCATTTTTTTAGCAGCGTCCGCTCCATTTCCAGCTCGCGCACCTGCTTGCGCAGCTTCGTGAGCTCCTGCCGCTCCGCACTCGTCAGCGCCCCTGGCTTGCCCTGGCCTTTGTCCGCCCGGGCCTGGTCCACCCACATCCTCAGTGCCGACAGCGTCAAGTCCAGGTCCCTTGCCACCTGAGACGTCGTCTTTCCTTCCTCCAGCACCAGCCTCACGGCCCCGGCCTTGAACTCCTCCGTGTAGCTACGCCGGGGCCGTCTCGGCTTCTTCGCTTCCGTCATGTCGGACACCGTACCTGCCTCTTCCTTGGTGTCCACTGAGGCGGATCACGCCCAGATTGCCGCGATGCTCCCGCTCCCGCTGGCGACCGCCGCCGCTCGCCGTGATGCCGGAAGGCGTTGAGCACTTGGGTCCATTCTCCTTGTTATGTTGATCGACCAGCCGCCGCTCGCCGTGATGCCGGAAGGCGTTGAGCACAGTCGCCTTAGCGCTTGACACAGCTTATTGAAAACCGCCGCTCGCCGTGATGCCGGAAGGCGTTGAGCACCCATCTCTCAGCTCGGGTATCTTAAGCCCTGGAAACCCGCCGCTCGCCGTGATGCCGGAAGGCGTTGAGCACGGGAAGAATCGATGATTACCAACGAGATGCTGGCCGCCGCCGCTCGCCGTGATGCCGGAAGGCGTTGAGCACTAGAGGACACGCCCCGGGGACTGCTCGATACGCAGCGCAGGCCGCCGCTCGTCGTGGTGCCAGAAGGCGTTGAGCATGTCTCCTTGAACAAGAACTCGTGCTTTCTGTGGACCGGCGATCACCGTGATGTCGAGAGGCGACTTGGTCACCACTCTCCATCAATCGCCCATTGTCCCACCCAGGGGCGGCAGTCCCCCTGAACTTCCACCGCGAGCCGGACCCCGAAGAAAAAATCACGAGGCCGCGAGGGATGCGCGCGCGATTGGCGTCTTCACCGGTGGACATGTGGAACGCCGAACCTCTCTTCATCGAACCGGACCCTCCCGCGAGCCTCGGGCCTGGCGCTTCGCCGGCACGAGGTGCCCGCGTCGTCCATCCCCCTTGGGGGGCATCGGCTTTCCGCGCGCGCTGTCGCTCAATGCCAGTCCAGTCCGAAAGCACTTTCACCCATGGGCAACGACGTGCCCCGCGTCATCTGCACGGCCTTCCACGTGGAGCCGTCGCACGCCGCTGCCCCCATCACTGCCCCGCAACAGCGGGCCGAGGAGGAGTCGAGGTGAGTCCATGCCATCGCTGAATCTGCCCACGCCACCCAAGGACGCGCCTCCCCGTCTGCGTCTCCCCAGTGGACCGAAGCTGGAGTCGTTCACCCTGGAGCTGAAGACCATCACCCCCATCCTGGGCGGCGCGCCTGTCCCGCGTCAGTTGCCCTCCGTGGATGCCATCCGAGCACCCTCCCTGCGAGGCCACCTGCGCTTCTGGTGGCGTGCCCTGTATGGCCATGCCTATAGCGATGAGACCCGGCTCGACTTCGCGAGGCGTGAACGCAACCTGTGGGGCGGGATGAGCCTGGGCTCGGAGGAGCCTCGGCGCTCCCAGGTGTCGCTGTGTGTGAGTGGCGTCAGCGACGCGAGCGCAGACCCCGCTTCCATCCATCAGAGCGACCCCTCGTTCTACGCCCTCTGGCCCACGCGGAATGGCGACGGGGAAGACCCTTCGCCTCGGTGGAAACCTGGCCTCCGGTTCACCCTCGAGGTGCGCGCCCCGGAAGGTGAGCTCATGCAGGAGGTCCGCAATGCCTTCCGCGCATGGGTGCTCTTCGGTGGTTACGGCTCGCGGACTCGCCGGGGTTGCGGCTCGGTGACGCTGGTCGACCCGCAGGAGCGCAAGTCGTGGTTGCCCGAGGATGCATCTCGAGCCGAGCTGCGCCGGCTCTTCGGTGACCTGCCTTTCTTGCAACCCGACCTCGCGGGGGCGCCTCGAGACCTGCCATTGCTGCGAGGGGCCTGGCTCTACCGTGGCCTCCAGGGCGAGTCCCATCCGCTCGCCAACAACGCCTGGTTGCAGGCGTTGGGCTGGCTGCGTGAGTTTCGTCAGGGCACCTCGGGCGCCCCCGATGACCGTCCGAGGAACCCGGCCCCGGACGACGACAAGAAGCGGGCGAAGCGCTCCAACTGGCCGGAGGCGGACAAGATTCGCCACCACGCGAAACCACAGAAAATGAGCGACGGCCCACGCGCCTACCCCGACGAGCATGCGCCTCGCGCGCAGTACTCCCGGAGCCCCGCGTGGCCTCGAGCGGGCTTCGGATTGCCCATCGTCTTCCACTTCCAGCAAAAGAAGAGAGGCACCGCCAAGGAGTTCTACAAACCCGCCGAGCCCGAGGGAGTCCAGCTCCAGTGGGCCATGGACTCGGAGAAGGAGCCTCGGGACAGACTGGGCTCTCCGCTCATCGTCAAGGCCATGCCGCTCGCCAATGGGCGCTTCGAGCCCATCGCGCTGTGGCTGGAGCGTGGCTATCCCAAGGGCGGCAAGGTCGTCATGGTGCAGTCGAGCAGCCTCATCGAGGCGACGCGCGCGGCCTTCGACACCCTTCGCGCCCGCGACGACCAGCCCCTCTTCAAGCGCTTGCGAGAGACGAAGCCGCTGCGCGACGTGTTCTTCACCTGGCTGAGTGACACGCGAAAGGCGCGGGAGGCCTAGCCAATGGCAACTCAATCCCATGTGCTTGTTCTCAAGGTGGGCCCCGTGCAGGGCTTCATCATCCAGTCCCGCCGAACGCGAGACCTCTGGTTCGGCAGCCACCTGCTCTCCCAGGTGAGTCGCGCGATGGCTCTCTGCCTCAAGGCGTCAGGCGCGGAGCTCATCTTTCCCCATCCGGAGCAACTCGAGGCTCCGACGACCGCGCCGGAGCGCGGAGACAAAGGGGACGACGACACGCCGAAAGGGTTTCCGAACAAGGTGCTCGCCATCGTGACGGGAGACCCTGAGTCCGTGGCGAAAGCAGCGCGCACCGCTGCCAAGAAAGCGCTGCTCGATGCTTGGGCTCTGGTGCGCGGGAAGTGCGAGCACCTGCTCGTCGAGGGCGCCGACGCCTGGGCCAACGAGCAGCTCGACACCTTCCTGGAGTTTCACGCGGCCTGGGTGCCGCAACAAGGTGAAGCCGGTTACGCGGTGGCGCTCGAAGAGGCCGAGACGCTCCTGGAGTCACGCCGGGCGCTGCGCGAGTTCACCCCCTGGACTCAGCTGCCTCCCGCCGGAACGCACAAGTCGAGCCTCGATGGTGGCCGTCCCTCGGTGCTGCGCGGCAAGCGGTCCAAGGGCGGAGAGTGGAAGGGGCTGCGAATCGGCGAGCGCGAGGAGCTGGATGCGCTCGGCTTGCTCAAGCGGGCCGGGGGAGACCCGGGGCAGTTCGTCCCCGTGCCGAGCATCGGGCTGGCGGCGTGGCTGGAGACGGCGAGCAAGGCGCACAAGCGAGAGCTCTCCAACCTGCGCGCGGCCTGCTCGGACCGCAAGTTCACGAAGGTCCGTCGGACGGACCTGTCGTGGGTCAACGCGTTCCCCTTCGATGGGCAGGTCCTCCTTCCCGAGCGGTTGCGTCCCTGCTTCGAGGAATGGAGCGAAGGCGGAGACCGCGAGAACATCCAGCGAGAGGCCGAGCGCTTCCGCGAGGAAGCCGTTCAGCCGTTGCTCGACGTCATGGGCGTCGCGCCCTATCCCTATGTGGCCTGCCTCTGTGCCGATGGCGACAACATGGGGCAGGCGCTGCGCGAGCTCGCGTTCCACGGTGGCATCGAGGCTCATCGGAAGGTCGCCCGTGCGCTCGCGGACTTCACCTCGGAGGCGAAGGTCATCGTTCAGTCCCGGTTCCGGGGGATGCTCGTCTATGCGGGTGGTGATGACGTGCTCGCCTTCGTGTGTCCTCCGGATGCCGTCGCGTGTGCCCGTGAACTGTCATCCGCCTTTCGACGTCACCTGGCTCCCGCCATCCAGGGCGTCGTCCAAGAAGCGCCGACGCTCTCGGTGGGGCTCGGAATCGGGCATGTGCTGGAGAGCCTGGGCCAGCTCCTGAATCTGGGGCGGCAGGCGGAGAAGGCCGCGAAGAACGCGGGCCGCAACGCGCTGGCCATCCTGTTGGCGAAACACGCGGGCCGTGAGCGGCTGTGGGCCTCGAGCTGGGCGAACCCCGTCGAGCCCGTGGGGCGGCTCTCACAGGACATGGCGTTGTTGTCCTCCGGTCGTCTGCCCTTGAGCAAGGTGCACGAGGTGGAGGCGATGTCGCGGCGCTTCGCCGCGGACGTCGCTGCCTCGCACTCGATGGAGCAGGCCGGGGTTCTCGTGGACGAGGTGCGGCGCATCCTGTCGCGAGCCGAAGCGGGGCGGCAAGAGTCCCCTGTTTCACTCGAGGACGTGGGGCTGGCGAACCTCTCCGACACGGATGGGCGGAAGGCTCACGCGATGCTTCAGGAGTGGGTGTCCCGCGTGCTCGTGGCGGAGACGCTGGAGCGAGCCGGTCGGACATTGGACCTCAGGAAGGAGGGTGAGGAATGAGCCAGGACTGCTTCGTGCTGCTGCCTCGTGACGGGTTGTCCGTGAAGGACGGGCGCGGCTGGTACACCAGTGAAGTCGGACGAGGGCACTCCCATCCGTGGCCGTTGCCCACGACGGTGAGAGGCGCGCTGCGCGCGGCCTGGGGCCAGGACCTCATGACCACTCAGCCCGGCGTGAGGATGACGCCCGCGGAGTGGGAGCAGCGCTCGGCGGGGGTGAAGCTGACGCGCTTCGTTGCCCTGCGGCGCTTCTTCGCCGAGTCCCCTTTCGAACTCGCTCATCGGATGTGGCCGTTCCCAGCCGATGCGGTGCTGGTGGGGGCCGAGAAAGGCCCGGTCGGACGGGTGGAGCACCTCCTTCCGCATCGTCCAGCGGCAGGGCGGTCCGCGAGCACCTTGGGTCCCGATGAGGACTCGGCGCGCGAGGGGCTGTGGCACCCGCGTCGAGTCTCGAGGGGGAAGCCCTCGACGGCACCGCGCTTCTGGTCCGAGGCGGAGATGGTCTGCTGGCTGCTGGGCCACGACGTCGCCGTCCCTCAAGAGCTCAGTCCCGAGCAGCGCACGGACCTGCACGTGTCCATCGACCCGAGTAGACAGACGGCGGAGGACTCGATGCTGCACTCGCGCCAGGTCGTGGAGTTGCTGCGACTGGAGCGCGAGGGTGAGAAGGCACCTCGCGCCGTGGAGTGGGCATTGGGGCTGTGCTGCGAGCAGCCGGAACGGGACGCGGTTCGAGGCTTCCCTTCGGGAGTGCTGGGCCTGGGGGGGCGCAGGCGCCTGACGGACGTGGAGCGTGTGACTCCAGACCTGTTCGCCTGTCCTCCGGAGTTCAAGCCGAAGGCGTCGAAGGGCCTCCGGCTGGTGTTGGCGACGCCCGCGTGCTTCGCGAGGGGCTGGCTGCCGGATGGCTTCGCACGGGACGCGGGGCTGTACGTGGGCTCGCTGCCCAAGGTCGCGGGGCCGGTGGTGCTTCGGGCCGCGCTGGTGCCTCGGGCTCAGGACGTGTCCGCGTGGGACATGGTGAAGAAGGAGCCTCGGCAGACGCGGCGGTGGGTGCCGGCGGGCGCCGTCTATTTCTTCGAGAAGCAGCGCGGTGATGACTTCACCGCGGAAGAGCTGCGCGCGTTGTGGCTGGCCTCGTGGGGCGGCGGCCATGAGGAAGCGCTCGGGCAGGTGCTGCCCGGTGTCTGGACACCGCCCCCTGCGTCTGGAGCCTGAGCCATGGAAAGCCGAGCCTATCTGCTGCAAGCCCTGTCGCCCCTGCACGTGGGGACGGGACAGAGTGTGGGAGTCATCGACCTGCCGCTGATGCGGATGCGCGCCACGGGCATCCCCATCGTCCCGGGTTCATCGCTCAAGGGCGTGCTGCGTGACTCGCGCAAGCACGACTCGGACAGGGCGCGGAGTGATGCCATCTTCGGACCTCGGCGCGAGAAGCCGGGCCCCGAGGGGGACCAACCCAGTGAGTACGCGGGGGCGTTGGTGGTGGGGGACGCGCGTCTGCTCGCGCTTCCCGTGCGTGGCTTCGTGGGGACGTTCGCCCTGGTGACGTCGCCGTTGTTGCTGGCGCTCGCCCGTCGGGACTGGGGAGGCCGCATGGGCGATGAGGATGTGCCGAAGCCGGTGGCTCCTCTGGCGAAGTACCAGGCGCGGGTCGCCTCCCTGAAGGACAACGCCTGTCTCTATCGTCACGATGGGCGGCCGCGGGTCTACCTGGAGGACCTGGACCTGGAGGTGGAGAACCAGGACGACGCCGGGCTCGCCTCCTGGGCCGAGGTGCTCGGTCGCGCGCTTCCCTCCGAGGAGCGCGACATGCTTCTGCGCCGGCTGGTGCTCGTGGACGACGAGACGATGTCCTTCCTCTGGGAGACGGCGACGCAGGTGGACACCCGCGTGAGCATCAACCCCGAGACGGGCACCGCCGCGCAAGGACAGCTCTGGACCGAGGAGAGCCTGCCCGCGGAGACGCTGCTGATGGGCGTGATGGCCGCCACGCGGGCCTGGCACCCCGAGCGAAAGCTCGCGGCGAGCGAGGTGCTCTCCGAGGCCCTGGGAGGGCAGGGGACGATGCTGCAGCTCGGTGGCAAGGCGACGGTGGGGCGTGGCTGGTGCCGCCTCCTGTCCTGGCAGAGCGGTGGTTCGGAGGGACAGCGATGAACGGCCAGACGCGAGAGCAGCTGCGGGCGCTCCGTGCGTATCAATGTGTGAGGGCTGTTCCAACGGGACTCCGCGCGGACTACAAGCCGCGCGTGCATGGACTGGGGGCCTCGGTCCTCCGGGATGGGTTGGCGGCGGCCTTGGCGTTCCTGGAGCGGGAGAAGAAAGCGGATGAGCGGGAGCCGCTGGGGACGAACGCCGCGAAGTGGCTATTGAACGACTTGGCGAAGTCGCTCGAGAGCGCACCCCTCCCTGAGTTGAACCGGCGGCTGACCACGATGTCCCTGCCTGATGCCGTGCGGGAGCTGAAGCTGGAGGAATACATGCTGGCCACGCGCGAGACGCTGCGGCTGTTGGTGTGGTTCCGCCGTGCCGTGCAGGCCACGTTCAAGGACTCGGAGGCGACTCGTGCGCCATGACCTGAGAGGAATTTGGCAGACGCTCGAGGAGGGCCCCGACCACGCGGGCCTGGCCCATGAGCGCTATGCGCCTGAGAAGGACGACCTCGAGGAGAAGAAATCCCCTTGGCGCAAGTGGTTGCAGTGGATGGAGGATGCTCGCGTCCCACGGGACTACGCGGTCGCCTTTGCCCGCTGGCGTGAGTCTCTTCGTCAGTGGCACACCGCCTCCGTCACGGTGCGAGCGGCGAGCCGTCTTCTCGTGGGCCATGGGAATGCCTCGCCCACGGAGGTGGGCCTGACGCTACATCACACGTGGGGGGTACCAGTGATTCCGGGCTCGTCGTTGAAGGGCGTACTCGCGGCCTACTTGCGCGCGTCCTTCGAGCCCTCGGAGGTGGAGGTCGCGTGTCGCAGACTGTTCGGTGTCCCGGGCGACAGGCTCACGGGGCAGGGAGCATGCAGGGGAGAGGTCATCTTTCACGATGCGCTCTGGGTGGCGTCTCCGGTCAAGGATGATGCGAAGACTCCGCTGATGCTGGCGCGCGACGTGCTGACCGTACACCAGAAGACCTGGTACGGCGGCGCCAAGGCGTGGCCGAACGACTACGACTCTCCGAACCCCGTGGCCTTCCTGTCGGTCCGGCCCGAGGGGCGCTTCCTCCTGGCGCTGAGCGTGGCCCCTGGCGCGGATGCGGAGTCCATCGAGTTGCTTCGGTGGGCCGCGAACCGGCTCTGTGAGGCTTTGCGTTTGTGTGGTGTGGGGGGAAAGACGTCCGCCGGTTATGGACGGCTGATTCCCGAGGGCGAGGTGGTGGTTGGTGCGGCTCGCGCGATGTCCCGGCCGTCGCCGGTGCGGGATGAATTCAAGGTGTGGTTGGAGGCGCGGCGCGAGGCGAAGACGGGGCAGCGCGAGGTGCTCAACGAATTCGAGTCAGATTGGCTGGGGCGATTGTCCGCGCTTCCTCACGAGGTGCGCGCGGAATGTGCAGAGGCGGTGCGCTCGTTGGTGAAGAAGAACCCCAAGCTTCAGGTGCGACGAGATGAGCTGCTCGCGAGACTGCTCGCCCCCTCTTCGGGCAATCACTGAGGGGGCGAGGAATCATCGGGGGGCCCGGAGCGGAGGGCGTCAAGGAGCGCCGCTTTTGCTGCGTCCGGGTCGGAGGTTGCTTCACAATCCCGTGTCGGTCCACGAACTGATTGGGTGATGTCGAGACCCAGGGCCTGAACAACAAGAGGTCCCAGGGCAGTATGGCCTGCCTTGGTGACGCATGACCTGGCCGTGGGGCTGGCATCCATGAGGTAAAGCCGTAATCGCAGGGAACACGCGTCGCGGCGGCCGCCGCGATGATTCGAGGGTGAAAATGTCTGTGATTGACCTTGTCTTCCCCGCGCGTGGCGGCGGGGTTCCGCTGGACCATGGCTACGTCCTGTTCTCCGCGCTTTCTCACCGGCTCCCGGGATTGCATGAGCGCAAGGACGTCGGAATCTTCAACCTGCGCGGCACCCAGGCCCGTGGGAAGGCGCTCCACGTGGGACACGGGACGCTGCGCATCCGTTGCCCAACGGAGGCCCTACCGCTGTTCCTGCCCCTCAACGGCGCGGCCCTCGCCGTCTCCGATGGAGAGGTCACCCTGGGGGCTCCCCGGGTCTTCACGTTGGAGGCACCTGTGTCGCTGTCCTCGCGGCTCGTCACCTTCAAGCACGCCATCGACGATGCGACGTTCCGTGCTTCCGTGAAGAGGGCCCTCGCGGAGTTGGACTGCGAGGGGACGGTACACGTTGGGCGTAGGCGCGTGCTGGCCATCGCGGGGAAGAAGGTCATCGGGTATGCCCTGACGCTGAGCCAGCTGTCGGCGCGCTCGTCCCTGCGCATCCAGGAGTACGGGCTCGGTGGGCGGCGTCACATGGGCTGTGGGCTCTTTCTTCCCACGCGCCTGCGGATGGCGACAGGGCCGCGGATGAACGACGCGCAGGTGGAGTGCTTCGCGTGAACCCCCCCTCCCGCCTCCTCGCCAAGAGCGTGCGGGCGGGAGTCGCGCCCGTGTCGCTCGAGGCGCATCTGCTAGATACCGAGGCCGCCGCCGTCGCCCTGTTCGCGGGCGAGCGGCGACTGGCTCGCAACTTCCGTCGATTCTTTCGAGTGGCCCCTGAGGATTTGGAGCGTTTCGTGCTCCATCTGAGGCTGGCGTGCCTCTTCCACGACCTGGGCAAGGCCAACGCCGACTTCCTCCTGGCGGTTCAGGCGCGGCACTCCGTCCTCCAAACGTTGCGCCATGAGCACCTCTCCGCGACCGCGAGGATTCAAGCCGCACTCGGCGCGAGCTGATGGCCCCGCTGGAAGTGCCGACGCTCGAGCCACCCGAGTCCGCGTGGAACTGGACACCCTGGTCTCCGGATTCGCGGGCGGGCGTGGTGAAGACAAATCATTGAGTGTGTTTGGGTTGAGAGCTGCCGTGGGAGTCGTGAATCTGGAAGTGCTCTCGCTTCTGCCGAGTTTGTTTTGCGCTAGGGCGGGAGCCTTTCATTGGGGGCCAGTTCCATGAGTCCTGAAACCACGAATCCGCGGCCTGCGGTGGTTGAGCCGACCCTGCGTGTCCATTCGTTGCATGCGCTCGCGTACTGCGAGCGGTTGTTCTACTTGGAGGAGGTCGAAGAGGTGAGGGTGGCGGATGCCTCCATCTTCGCGGGCAGGCGCCTGCACGCGCGGTTGGAGCAGGAGGGCGAACGGGTGGAAATGGAGGTCTCCAGCGAAGGGCTGGGGCTTCACGGCAAGGTGGATGCCGTGCGCGAGCGCGCGGGGACCTTGGTGGTTCACGAGCACAAGCGGGGGCGGCACGCGTCTGGAGCGGAGGGGGTGGAGGCTTGGCCGGGAGATCGGCTTCAGGTTGGGGCCTATGCGCTGCTGGTGGAGGAGCGCTTTCCGGGGGCGGCGGTGGAATGCAGGGTTCGCTATCACCAGACGGAGACGACCGTCTGCTTTCCATTGGACGAGCGGCTCAGGCGAGACGTGGTGGCGGCGGTTGCTCGGGCTCGGCTCTTGCGTTCTTCGGGAGTGCGCCCTCCCGTGACGACGGAGGAGCGAAGGTGTGCTCGCTGCTCTCTAGCGCCGGTGTGTCTGCCGGAAGAGGAGCGGATGGGGAGTGGCGCGGAGCGGCCTCGGTTGTTTCCGGAGGACGATGTCCGGCAGGTGCTGCATGTGACCACGGCGGGGAGTCGGGTGGGACGGGCCTCCGATGAGTTGGTGGTGACGCCGCCGGAGGGGGAGGGTGAGCCTGTGCGGCTACCCGTGCGGATGGTGTCCGCGCTGGTCTCGCATGGGGCGGTGCAGGTCAGCTCCCAGGTGCTGGCGCTCTGCGTGGAGCAGGATGTGGGCGTGCACTGGTTCACTTCGGGAGGCCGCTACCTGGGTGGACTCGGAGGGGGCTCAGGGAACGTGCAGCGGCGGCTGCGCCAGTTCGAGGCCTTGCGGCAGGAGGCTGTGTGCCTGGGGCTGGCTCGGCGGCTGGTGTCCGCGAAGCTGGAGGGGCAGCTTCGGTTCCTGTTGCGAGCTTCTCGTGGGGATGCCGAGGCGCGCGAGGTGGTGGGGTCGGCGGTGCGTGACTTGCGCGCGCTGTTGCCGGGTTGTTCGGAGGCGGTGTCACTGGAGGTGCTGCGCGGCTTGGAGGGGGCCGGCGCCGCGCGCTACTTCGGGGCGCTGCCGTATTTGCTAGGGGACGAGGTGGACCCGCGGTTGCGCTTCGATGGGCGGAATCGTCGTCCTCCTCGAGACAGATTCAATGCGGTGCTTGGATTTCTCTACGGGTTGGTGCACCGCGAGGTGGAAGCGGCGATTCGTTCGGTGGGGCTGGATGTGGCGTTTGGGTTTTATCACCAGCCGAGGAGTTCGGCGGGGCCGCTTGGACTGGATGTGATGGAGCAGTTCCGTGTGCCCTTGGCGGACATGCCGCTGGTGGCGTCGTTGAACCGTCGAACGTGGGACGCGGAGGCGGACTTCGAGGTGACGTCCGAGCACGTGTGGCTCAGCAAGACGGGGCGTGCGAAGGCGATTGAGCTGTATGAGCGGCGGAAGCGGGAGACTTGGAAGCACAACGTCCTGGGGTACTCGCTCAGCTATGCGCGCCTGGTGGAGTTGGAGGTGCGGCTCTTGGAGAAGGAGTGGACGGGGACACTGGGGTTGTTCGCGACGTTCCGTCTGAGGTGAGCCATGGCCGAGCCGAGACGATGGTATTTGATTACCTATGACATCCGGGACCCGAAGCGCTGGCGCAAGGTGTATGCGCTGTTGAAGGGGTATGGGGAGTGGTTGCAGCTCTCCGTGTTCCGGTGCCTGTTGACGGATCGGGACCGGGAGCAGCTCCGGTGGGAACTGTCGCGGCGGATGGACCCCGTGGATACCTTGCTGGTGATTGGGTTGTGTGGTGGATGCGTGGAGCGGGTGCGGGCTATCAACCCCGGGGAGGACTGGCCGGAGGAGCCACCGCCGTTCCGTGTGCTGTGAAATGCTGGAAATTCATGCACCTGCGCGTGGCGGAGCGGGGAGTGGCGGGAAAGGGGTGAAAAGCTGAGTCCTTGCGCGGGGTTGAGTGCTCTTTGACATGTGAATAGGTGCTTGAATGGTGAAAACCCGTGGAGTTCCCGAGGGTTGGAGGATGTGGGAGGCGGAGCCGGAGGTCGTTGTCCGCAAGAGAGGGGAGGTGCTTGAAAAGAGGGGAGGTAACCTGCCGGAATCCCTGTGGGATTCGGGTGGGCTCCGTCGCTCGCCGTGATGCCGGGAGGCGTTGAGCACGTGATGCGTTGATGAGACAGACTCTACAGAATCTGCTCCGTCGCTCGCCGTGATGCCGGGAGGCGTTGAGCACGCATTACCTGACTTCTTCCCATCTTTCGTGAACAGCCGTCGCTCGCCGTGATGCCGGGAGGCGTTGAGCACTGGAGGTTGGTCTCCGCGATGACCGGCATGGTGGCCTCCGTCGCTCGCCGTGATGCCGGGAGACGTTGAGCACCTGCTTCGGGTTGGACTTGTACACCGCGAGCTTGATCCGTCGCTCGCCGTGATGCCGGGAGGCGTTGAGCACGTGCGCGTACGTGGACACCTTGCTCGAGACGGCGCCGTCGCTCGCCGTGATGCCGGGAGGCGTTGAGCACAAGCAGGTCCGAGGAGACACCAAGGTCAACCTGAACCGTCGCTCGCCGTGATGCCGGAAGGCGTTGAGCACAAGACCTTGGTCTTCTCGAAGAACACACCCCTCACCCGTCGCTCGCCGTGATGCCGGAAGGCGTTGAGCACGCAGTCCTCTCGAAGGAGTGAGAACCTGTCGACGAAGCCGTCGCTCGCCGTGATGCCGGAAGGCGTTGAGCACAGCGGCGCCTCTCATTCGACGCTGGCTCGCGCTCCATCCGTCGCTCGCCGTGATGCCGGAAGGCGTTGAGCACCCAGGCACGCCGAGCGCCCATACGACGTAATCGCCGCGGCCGTCGCTCGCCGTGATGCCGGAAGGCGTTGAGCACTTGGCCGTTCCGGACATGGGCATGACGGCTACTTCGGCAACCGTCGCTCGCCGTGATGCCGGAAGGCGTTGAGCACATTCCAAGCCCAGCGCCGAGCCCTGCGCGCGTCTTCCGTCGCTCGCCGTGATGCCGGAAGGCGTTGAGCACCCGTCGGCGCCGCACGAAGCAAGTCTCAGGTGAGCTTGTCCGTCGCTCGCCGTGATGCCGGAAGGCGTTGAGCACCGGGAAAGGTTGTCGTGGTTGATGGTGAGCATGGCCGTCGCTCGCCGTGATGCCGGAAGGCGTTGAGCACAGAGCTTTATTGCACTTAATCTGGTCCGGGAAGGGCCGTCGCTCGCCGTGATGCCGGAAGGCGTTGAGCACAAGCTTGATTCCGGAAGATTCAAAAATCTTCCGGATTCCGTCGCTCGCCGTGATGCCGGAAGGCGTTGAGCACTAGGACAAAGTGGGGGAATCTGCGTTTGAACGCGCCGTCGCTCGCCGTGATGCCGGAAGGCGTTGAGCACCCTTCTCTCCGAGCGCGGCCCCTAGGGTGTTGCGACCGTCGCTCGCCGTGATGCCGGAAGGCGTTGAGCACGAAGTCCGGGTGGACGTCACACATGCTTCCCGTCCCGTCGCTCGCCGTGATGCCGGAAGGCGTTGAGCACTGCACGGGGTTCATCCCCAGGACTTCACTGACCTTCCGTCGCTCGCCGTGATGCCGGAAGGCGTTGAGCACGTTTCTCCTAAGTAGGTAGCCAGAAGTTCGGAGACAAATTCGGGCTGGATGGACAGATTCCTGCTCATGCGACCGGTGAGGAGTCCTGCCGAGCTTGGGCTGACAGCATCCGACAGACGTCGGCTGGAGCGGGCGTTGTGAGCCTCCCCGGGTTTTGTGGACACCGGAGATGAGGTGACCGAAGGATGTCCACGACGATGCCGAGACGCGAGCGCAGGAAGTACACGCCAGAGTTCAAAGCCCGGGCTGTGAAGATGGTGCTGGAAGAGGGCAAGTCCCGGGCGCAGGTGGCCAAGGACCTGGACCTGACTCGCAGCGTGCTGGAGACCTGGGTGAGGCAGTCCCGAACGGACGCGGGCCAGGGGCCGTCCGGGGCGCTGACGACGGGTGAGAAGGAGGAACTCGCCCAGTTGCGCCGCGAGGTGCGCCAGCTGCGGATGGAGCGGGAGATACTAAAAAACGCGGCGGCCTTCTTCGCCAAGGAGAGCACGTGAGGTTCACGGCCATCCAGGAGGAGAAGGCGAACTACCCGGTGGCGATGCTGTGCCGTGTGCTGGAGGTGTCCCGGGCGGGCTACTACGCCTGGGAGGGACGTGAAGTGTCGGCACGCCAGAAGGCCAATGCGGCGCTGGTGGAGCGAATCCGGCAGGTGCATCAGGGCAGCCGCCGCACCTATGGCAGCCCACGCGTCCAGGCCGAGCTGAAGGCCCAGGGGCAGCCCGTGGGCCGGCACCGCGTGGCCCGGCTCATGCGCGAGGCAGGGCTACGCGCTCGTCGACGCAGACGGTTCGTGCACACCACGGACTCCAAGCACGGCCTCCCGGTGGCGCCCAACGTGCTGGCTCGCGACTTCAATCCACCAAGGCCCGACCGGAAGTGGGCGACGGACATCACGTACGTGCCCACGCGCGAGGGCTGGCTCTACCTGGCAGTGGTGCTGGACCTCTTCAGTCGGCGCGTCATCGGGTGGGCCATGGACCGCTGCATCGACCGGCACCTGGTGCTTTCGGCTCTCGACATGGCGCTCAAAAGTCGCTGTCCCCCAGCGGGACTGCTGCACCATTCGGATAGGGGCAGCCAATACGCCAGTGAGGACTACCAGCGAGTGCTGGCCGCCCGCGGCATCCGGTGCAGCATGAGCCGCAAGGGCAACTGCTGGGACAACGCCGTGGTGGAGAGCTTCTTCTCCACGCTGAAGACAGAGCTGGTGCACGAAGCGGACTTCTCGACGCGCGAGGCGGCGAAGGGTGGCTTGTTCGAGTTCATCGAGGTGTTCTACAACCGCAAGCGGCGGCACTCCTCACTCGGCTACGTCAGTCCCGCCGAGTTCGAGAAGACCGCCTCGCAGGTGCCGCTGGCTGCTTAACCCACCTGTCCACAGAACCCGGGCAAGCTCAAGGGGCCATCAGGGAAAACCATCCGGCTCCCGTCGCTCGCCGTGATGCCGGAAGGCGTTGAGCACCGGCGTTGCGTGCGCACCGTCAACCACACTAAGGAGGGGACCGTCGCTCGCCGTGATGCCGGAAGGCGTTGAGCACTACAGGGTGATTTGTTGGGAGTCGTCGTCAGTCGGCCCCGTCGCTCGCCGTGATGCCGGAAGGCGTTGAGCACTGGACGCCCAGTTTGTGCGGGACCTCCAAGGGTCCGTCGCTCGCCGTGATGCCGGAAGGCGTTGAGCACGTCGCGGAGGGTGGTGGGCGCGACACGAGCACTCTGACCGTCGCTCGCCGTGATGCCGGAAGGCGTTGAGCACTTGGTCTTGATGGCCTTGCGAATCTCCGCGAGGCGCCCGTCGCTCGCCGTGATGCCGGAAGGCGTTGAGCACCCATGACGAGCGAACGTGTTGAGATTCATTCGCGCAAACCTTCGCTCGCCGTGATGCGGGAAGGCGTTGAGCACACGAAGCCGAAGATGGGCTTGTAGTTGACGAGAACCGTCGCTCGCCGTGATGCCGGAAGGCGTTGAGCACAGCGGCTGCCAGCCGTCAGCAGCGAGCCGCTTCCGCTGTCGCTCGCCGAGATGCCGGAAGGCGTTGAGCACTACAGGTCCGTGTCCGACTTGAACGCCTCGCACGCCGTCGTTCGCCGTGATGCCGGAAGGCGTTGAGCACCAGGCGCCACGAGCGGCATGTTGCAGGCCCCCACCCGTCGTTCGCCGAGATGCCGGAAGGCGTTGAGCACGAGGAGCGGCGCGATTCGGTACGCCCAGCTCCTGGAACCGTCGCTCGCCGAGATGCCGGAAGGCGTTGAGCACTACGTCGTCCAGATGGTGTTTCCGGCCATGATGAGCCGTCGCTCGCCGTGATGCCGGAAGGCGTTGAGCACGTCATGCCCGTGTACGGGAGGCCCTTGTTATCGGCCGTCGCTCGCCGTGATGCCGGAAGGCGTTGAGCACGCGAGACTTCACATGGCACAATGATGCGCCTCGCCGTCGCTCGCAGTGGTTCCGGGAGGCGTTGAGCACCACGCGAACTCCGCCAACTTCTCTGAACCTGGACCCGCCTCCAAGCGGCTGTGCGCACCTGTAGAACCACGGAGACCTGTCGCGTCCGGTTGTTGAATGAACTCGCGAAGATCGCCGACGAGTTGCTTTCACCGGGCACGGAGTTGCGCGGCTTCATCGTGAAGTAGGAGGGCAGGGTGGAACGGAACTTCTATTGGGTGAACATCGCGGATGTGCCTCAGTGGTACCTCTCGACACCTGTGCCCGCCTCTGGCGGAACGTTCGAGGAGCCGTGGATGTTCGGAGAGGGGACCTCCCTTCCGGACCCTGGGCCCACCAAGGTTCGGGTGCGAGGCCCAGGCCAGAAACGCTCCTTTGTGTTTGCGGGCGTCGAGCGCACGCCCATCGTCAACGAAGCCGTCGCGAACGTTTTCAGGGCACTCGCTCCCGACGACGTTCAACTGTTTCCGGTGTCGGTCGAGTCGGCGTCCGAGCCGTACTTCATTGTCAATGCACGCAAGCTCATTGATTGCATTGATGAAGCCAGATGCCGGGAGATTCAGCACTACGCTGATGCCGACCCCTTCCCTGAATACGCAGGGCAGTTCCGGTGGATTCAGGGCCTGCGCATCGACCCCGCGAAGACCGAGGGCGCGCATGTCTTGAGGCCCATGAAGTTCAAGACCGCGTTCATTGTCTCGGAGGCGGTCAAGATTGCGCTCGAAGGGGCAGGAAATCTTGGGGTGTCGTTCGAGCGTGTGACCGAACCTCACGAACTCCACTGACGGTCGACGTTTCTCGCCGTGCCGCCCTCGGGCGTTGAGCACAGCACTGCCTGGTCCTCGAGGTCCTCCCTCGAACCACCGTCTTCCCAATCGCAATCCCTGCCGCGATTGGCAACGCTTGCCTCCATTTCCACCTCAGTCCCGGCAACCCTTGCCATTCCCTCACGTCCCGGCCCTCTGCGGGGCCGCTGGCACTCGGGTTGCTCTGCCCGGGCTCGCTCCGTCACTCGGGGCCGCATGGTGCGGCATCCAGGCTCGGAGCCCCCTCGGCCATGCTTGGCGGACTGTCGCTTCGCTCGCGCATGGCTGTCTTTGAAAGGACCGGGTTTCTCCATGCACTCACCCTCTTGGCCCTCCGTGCGCAACCTCCTCTTCGCCCTCCCGCTCGCCACCTTCACCGTCGCCTGTGGTGGCGAAGGCATCGAGCCCGACTCTCCGCAGGCAGCGTCCCCCGCCGTCACCGATGAGGCCATCGGCCAGACCGCGCAACAGATCACTGTTGAAGCCCCTCATACGTGGCGCACCAACCAGCCCGAATCCATTTACGCGTCCCTCGGCTCCTCCACCAACCGCACCTGCTTCCTCTCCGCCCTCGGCGGCAACCTCCAACCTGCCCCTGGCAGCCTCGAGTGGGGTATGGCCGGTGCCCTCATGTACGCGGGCGAGTGGAAGGTCTTCGTCAGCCAGACCTTCAACACCGCCCTGTCCACCACCGTCCAGTGCGTCACCACCGCCGCCAACCGCACCGCCGAGGTCGTCTGGTACAACGGCCAGGCCGCCAAGCTCCTCGGCGCCGTGACGGCCGACCGCCGCTGCTTCCTCACTCGGATCGAGGGCGCCGGGGGCTTCGACTCCACCTCCGACTACGTCCGCGTCTGGAATGACGGCCTCAACTGGTACCTCGGCGGTGACCTCGCCGACGAGGGCGGCGCCCGCGCCATGTGCGTCGACATCCCCGAGGACCATGGCAGCTGGGGCTGGAGCACCGGCGCGAGCGACAAGACCGTCAGCCTCGCCTACAACCCCGGCGGCATCGCCTGCTTCCTCCACAGCCTCGGTGGCAACTTCAACCAGAACAACTACGGGGACGGCGTGAGCGTCGACTACAACGCCGGCACTCGCACCTGGGAGATGAACGTCTCCCCGTACAAGCGCGGCGGGGCCAGCTGCGTCAAGTAATCCCTTTCAACCCAAGACCTGGGCTCGTCTTTCGCGGGCCCAGGCCCCTCTCCCAGACACCTTTCACCGCATTCAAAAGCGCAAGCCCTGCCCCGACCGGCAACCCTTGCCTCCCCATTCACGGCAATTCTTGCCTTTCCCCCACGGCCCCTCCCTCTGTGGGGCCACTGGCATTCGGGTTGCTCTACCCGGGCTCACTCCGTGACTCGGACCCGCATGGTGCGGTGTCCCGGCTCGGCCATGCTCGGCGTGCTGCCGCTTCGCTCGCGCATGGCTGTCATTGAAAGAACCGGGTCTCTCCTTGCACTCCTCCGTGCGCAACCTCCTGTTCGCCCTCCCGCTCGCCACCTTCACCGCCGCCTGTGGCGGTGAGGCCCTCGAGTCCGACGTTCCTCTCCGATGAGGCGGTCGGCCAGTCCGAGCAGCAGGTCACCCTCCACGGCCCGTACACGTGGCGCACCGACCAGAACGGTTACATCTCCACGTCCATCGGCACCGCCACCAACCGCACCTGCTTCCTCACGGGAGTGGTCGGCAACCTCCAACCGCCCACGGGTAGCAGCACCTGGGGCAGCACCGGTACGTTCGTCTTCGCGGGCGACTGGTACATCTTCGTCAACCACAACTTCAGCAAGTGGCTGGGCACCACCGTCGAGTGCGTGACCACCGCCACCAACAGGACCGCGGAGTTCACCTGGTACAAGGACCAGCCCGCCAAGCTCCTCGGCGCCGTGACGGCCAACCGCCGCTGCTTCCTCACCATGATTGAGACCGCCGGCGCCTTTGACTCCACCTCAGAGTATGTCCGCGTCTGGAATGACGGCCTCAACTGGTACCTCGGTGGCAACCTCGCCAGCGCGGGCGGCGGTCGCGCCATGTGCGTCGACATCCCCGAGGACCACGGCGGCTGGCAGTGGATCTCCGGCTCCGTCGGCATGAGCCAGAACCTCGCCTTGACCCGGGTGGCATCGGCTGCTTCCTCTCCGGCCTCGGCGGCCGCTTCAACCAGGACAGCGCCACGGATGGCTTGACCGTCGACTACAACGCCGGCACCCGCACCTGGGAGATGACGCTCTCCCCCGCCAAGCGCGGCTGGGCCAACTGCGTCAAGTAATCCCTTTCACATCCACGCCCTGGGCTCGCGTCTACAGCGGGCCCAGGTCTCTTCCCCAGATATCTCTCACCGCGCCCAGGTCGTCGAATCCACACCCCGACGCCCCCGCGATGACCGTCTCCACCAACGGAAACGAATACCCCTGGTACGCCGCGATGCTCGCCCGGATCTCCGCCAACGCCGGGTCCCTGTCTCCATACACATAGAACAACCGCGTCGAGCCCCGCTGCTCCGGCCGGCTGCCGTCCCACTCCAACGTCCCACTCCACGACACCGCCCCGCCACACCCCAACGCATGGATGCCTCGGAACCGGTTCCCATACCGCGGTAAGAAACTCGCCGTCAGGAACACCGAGCCCCCCGCTGAACCGCCGAACAAGATGGGCTCGTTCACGATGTCCCATCGCTTGCGGAGAGTGTCGATGACCTCCGCCAGCGCACTCGCGTTCTCTCCCGCGAGGTCTCGGTCCGTCTCCGTCGGTGTCCCCGCGCACGTCGTCAACGACGGCCTCGTCCACCACGCACACCGGTTGGGCGCCAACGCCGACACGTAGAGCGTCTCGTTCACGTACGCCCACGGCGCATGAACACGCGGCGCTTCGTCCCTCGTGTGCGCCCGTGCTCCGTCCCCGTGCAGATAGATGGCCAGCCGCACCGGGTTCGGAACAATCCCTCCGCGTGGCTCGACAATCTTCAGCTCCACCCCCGCCACCCGCGCCACACAGTACGCATACGTCTGGCTGCCCGACGTCACCGTCCCCGTGCTGTCACACGGCAACTTCCCCGCACCTCCCGAGCTCGTCGACGACCCTCCATCCGTGCCCGCATCGACTCCACCGTCGACTCCCGCATCCGTGCCTGCGTCCACCCCTCCATCTGGTGGAACACTGGGAGGCACCGGGTCCTCGGAGCACGCGGCGAGCGACACCACGAGCACGGCTGCAATGAGTCGTCGGTCCATGGCTTGCCTCCAACGCCAATGCCCAAGGCCTGTCTCCGAAGGCTACCGCGCCCCTTCGCGCTCCAGCTCCGCGGGGCCCGAGGCCCTGTTGAACACTCTCCAGATGACGTCGCTGCAATGTCACATCCACGGTGATGCTCGCGGCGCCGCAACGATTGATGGGTGAATCACCCGCCCTCTTTCTTTCGGAGAAAGAGCAACTCACGAAAAGAGGAGGGCGATAACCCAGCAAGTCGTTTGCTCGCCCTGGAGGCTCTCCATGGTCGCCCCCCTTCAGCGGTCCAGTCAGAACACGCTCGTGCGCCCGCTCTCGTCCGAGGAGCCGCGCCCGCAGCCCAAGCCCACTCCCGGCTTCACGCCCCGGCCGGACACCTTCGAGCCCTCGCAGGCTCAGGCCACGCCGTCGCCCCGCCCAGGCCCGTCACCCACGGCGCCTCGGCCTCCCGCGCCGCTGACGCCCGTGTCGATGGACCCGACCAACCCCACGCCGGCCATGGTCGTCCGCCCCTCGGAGAACTTCAATGACAGGCCCAACGGCGTCCAGAGCATCGACTCCATCGTCCTGCACCACACCGCGGACCCCTCGGATTCGAGCAGCCTGGAGACACTGACCGGCAAGCCCGAGTCCTTCATGGGCTGGCTCAAGGACAAGTACAAGAAGCTCACCGGGAGCGGCGACGTCAGCTCGCACTACGTCATCGGCAAGGACGGCACCATCTACCAGCTCGTCGCCGACGAGAAGCGCGCGTGGCACGCAGGTGAAGGCTCACTGCCCGGCAAGCCCGGGGATGTGAACGACCGCTCGATTGGCATTGAAATCGTCAACGAGGGCGACGGGAAGGACGGCTACACCGAGGCTCAATACAAGGCGCTCGAGCAGCTCGTCCCCTATCTGTCCAAGCGCTACAACATCCCCAGCGAGAACCTGGTCGGCCACAAGGAGGTCTCCGAAAGGAAGCACGACCCCTCGCCCAACTTCGACTTCGACCGCATCCGCCGCGCCAATGACTCCTGGCGCTGAGCCGGACCTCCCGGGCCCGAGGCGAACCTCGTCACCCCGGCCCGAGTCACCCGCGTGTCCTCGCGCTCACAACCCCGTCGCCGCCACCTCGCTCCACAGACTGTCTCCCTCGAGCACCGTGTTCAGCGGGGCCCGCTTCTCGGCCACGCGCAGCAGCACCGCGGCGAGCTGGTCGATGTGGATGGGGCGCAGCCCTCCCAGCAGCGGCAGCTTCGCCAGCATCCCCAGCAGCGCGGGCGGCTGGTGATACTCCCCCTCGAACGCGGGCGGACGCACCACCGTCCAGGCGATTCCGCTCTCGCGCACCAGCCGCTCCGCCTCCGCCTTCGCCTTCAGGTACTCACCCACCGGCCGCCCCGCGCCCATCGAGCTCAGCAGCACGATGTGGTCCACACCCACGCGCTTCGCCGCCTCCACGAGCTGCCGCGTCGTGCCGATATCACTCGACTCGTACGTGTCTCCCGCCGCGAAGCGCTTGCGCATCGTCCCGATGAGTTGAAGCACCGTCGTGCTCCCTTTCATCGCCTCCGCGAGCGGCTCGCCACTGGCCAGCTCCACCACCGCCTTGCGTGGCCAGCTCTTCGCGGGCTCCGTCTCCGCGCTCTTGGGCCGCACATGCGCAATCAACGGCACGTCTCGCGCCAGGGCCTGTTTCACCACGTTGCGCCCTGTCGCCCCCGTGGCTCCGGCGACGAAGAGAAGGCGGGATGGCTGCGTCATGCGGGAAGCTCCCTCGGGACAGATGAGGGGCCTCTCTTCAGCACACCCGCGCGGGCCTGCCCAGTCCGCTCCCTGGGTGCAACGCGAGGACTGCTTCAACACCGGGACAGATGTTCACGGGAGGATGCCGCACGTCACCTCGATTCTCGCAACCAGGTGGGTGCGAATCCCGCGGCCCTGGGGCTACCATGACGCGCGACTTGGACACCCACGAGCCTCTCGTCTTCCCCCAGAGTTTCGAAGGACTCCTCCGCGCGCTGGGAGACCAGCTCGATGAGCGCTGCGTGGGCCGGCTCAAGCAGGTTGGCGTCGACGTGAAGGGGAAGCTCGCTCCCGCCTACCCCTTGGAGGTGTGGCTGGGCGCGCTCAAGGTGGCCGCCGATACCCTGGCCCCCCAGCTCCCCCTCGAAGAGGGCGCCGCCGTCGTGGGCCGCCGCTTCGTCGAGGGCTTCGGCGCCACCCTCATCGGCGGCGCGCTGCTCACCTCCGTGCGACTGTTGGGTCCTGAACGGATGTTGGCTCGCATGACGCGCAACCTACGCACCGGCACCAACTACCTGGAGGCCACGCTGGAGGCCCAGGGGCCCGGGCGTTATGTGCTCACCTGCCGGCCCGTGGTGGTGGCGGGGTTCTATGTAGGACTCTTCCTCGCGGGGCTGGAGGCCAGCGGCGCTCGTCACCCCTCCGTGCAGGTCGTTCGTCGGGCGGGCGAGGAAGCCGTGTACGACATCGCCTGGACCTGAGCGCGACGCACCGGGCCGTGGTAGTCAACGCCACGCCCATGTCCACACCGTCGCCCTCCGTGTCCTCCACGCCGCTGCCCGAGTCCCAGTCCCAGCTGTCCACCACGCTGCGCGACCTGGCCGCCCGGCTGCCCGAGTCCCTCACCGTGCGCGAGCTGATGCAGGCGTGTGGCGAGCAGGGCCTGCTCCTCTTCTGCTGCATCCTCACCTTTCCGTTCCTCCTGCCCGTGTCGATTCCGGGCGTCTCCACGGTGTTCGGCGCGCTCATCGTCCTCATCGGCGTGGGGGTGATGCTCAACCGGGGGCCCTGGCTGCCGCGGAAGATGATGGAGAAGACGCTGTCGCGCACCTCGCTGCTGCCCGCGCTGGAGAAGGGCGCCAGCGTGTTCGCCAAGGTGGACCGGCTGAGCAAGCCCCGGCTGCTCGCGCTCACCCACGGCACCAGCACCAACCGCTTCAACGGCTTCATGTTGTTCGTCGCGGGCGTGCTGTTGATGGCGCCGTTCGGTCTGGTGCCCTTCAGCAACACCCTGCCGGCGCTGGCCGCGCTGTTCTTCGCCATCGGCATCCTCCAGCGCGACGGCTACGCCATCCTCATGGGGCACGGGATGACGGTGGGGACCATGGCCTACTTCGGTGTGCTCATCTTCGGAGCCATCCAGGGCGGCAAGGGGCTGGTGGGTCTCATCGGCCGCTGAACACTCCGGACGGCGCCCCTGTCAATCCAGTGGGCACCGGGTGCCGGGTGTGTAACAACCCGTGTATCACCGGGGAAAGCCGTCCCCCGGATGGCTTGAATCTTCGTTATCATCCCCAGCGGGCGGCCCCCCGCACATGCGTCCAATCCCACTCGATGCGACACAGCCTCGGTATGAGGACCCCTCTCGCCGTCTCGTCGAAGGCGAGGTCGTGGGCGGCCGTTATCGCATTGTCGACTTCCTGGGGCGGGGTGGCGCTGGGACGGTGTGGCGCGCGCAGGACCTGCTGAGCGGGCCGGTCGCCATCAAGCGGCTGCACAAGACGGTGGAGGACCTGGTCCGGGCGCCTCCGGGTGAGAACACCCCGTCCTCCGCCGCGAGACACGAGCTGGCGCTGTCCCTGGCTCACGAGTTCCAGACACTGGCCTCGGTGAGACACCCGCATGTCATCAGCGTGCTCGACTACGGGTTCGACGCCGAGCACCGGCCCTACCTGGCCATGGACCTGCTGGAGGACGCGCGGCATCTGGTGCAGGCCGGCGCGAACCAGCCCCTGGACGTCCAGGTGGACCTGCTGGTGCAGACGCTCCAGGCGCTCGCGTACCTGCACCGCCGAGGCATCATCCACCGCGACCTCAAGCCCGCCAACGTGCTGGTGGCTCGCGGGCAGGTGAAGGTGCTGGACTTCGGGCTCGCCGTGGGACGCGAGCAGGTGCACCGCGCCCAGCCTGGGGGAACGCCGGGCTACCTCGCGCCGGAGCTCTTCGAGGACCAGCCGCCCTCGGAGGTCACCGACCTCTTCAGCGTGGGGGCCATGGCGTGCCAGATGATTTTCGGGCGGCTGCCCTTCGACGGGAAGGCGCCTCCGTCTCCACCGGGGTTCCCGGCCGAGCTGCACGGGGTGCTCGAGCGGCTGGTGTCGAAGGATTCACGGCGGAGGCCTCGCGGCGCGGATGAGGTGATTGCCGCGCTGTGCTCGGCCACCCGCCGCGCGGTGCCCTCCGAGTCCGTCACCACGCGCGAGAGCTTCCTGCAGGCGGCGCGCTACGTGGGGCGCACGCGGGAGTTGTCGCTCCTGTCGTCGGTGCTGGACGCGGCGCTGCTGGGACGTGGCGGCGGGTTGCTCGTGGGTGGAGAGAGCGGGGTGGGCAAGTCGCGCCTGCTCGACGAGCTGCGTCCGTTGGCGCTGGTGCGTGGCGCGGTGGTGCTGCGCGGACAAGCGGTGGCGGCCGGTGGCAGTCCGTATCAGGAGTGGCGGCCCGTGTTGCGGTGGCTGTCCATCCTCTCGCCGCTGGATGAGCGCGAGGCGAGTGTCCTCAAGCCGCTGGTGCCGGACCTGGAGGCGCTGCTGGGGCGCGCGGTTCCCGACCCCGCGGAGCTGGGCGCGGAGATGGCCCAGACGCGCTTGTTGCAGGTGGTGGAGGACATCTTCGCGCGGCTGACCCAGCCCACGGTGGTGTTGCTCGAGGACCTGCACTGGGCCCATTCGGAGTCGCTGCTGTTGTTGTCGCGGCTGGCGGCTCGCGCCACCGGGTTGCCGTTGTTGCTGCTGGGCAGCTTCCGGGATGACGAGGCGCCCATGTTGCCCGCGCAGCTGCCGGGGATGGATGTGCTGCGGTTGCCTCGGCTCGACGCGGGGGAGATCGCCGTCCTCAGCGAGTCGATGATTGGACCGGCGGGGGCTCGGCCGCACCTGGTGGAGTTGTTGCGGCGGGAGACGGAGGGCAATCCGTTCTTCCTCGTCGAGGTGGCTCGCGCGTTGGCGGAAGAGGCGGGTGGGTTGGACCGGCTGGGGGACATGCCGCTGCCGGAGCGGGTCTTCGCGGGGGGCGTGCGGCGGCTGGTGCGGCGGCGGTTGGAGAAGGTGTCCGCGAGCTCTCGCGACCTGTTGCGCGTGGCCGCCATCGTCGGCCGGCAGGTGGATGTGGCGCTGCTCAAGCACGCGGCGCCGGGCGTGGATGTGGAGCGCTGGTTGTCGTACTGCGCTTCGGCGGCGGTGTTGGATGTCGCGGATGGGCAGTGGCGCTTTGCCCACGACAAGTTGCGCGAGGGCGTGCTGGAGGAGCTGGCCGCGGCGGAGCGTCCGCTGTTGCACCGCCGGGTGGCGGAGGCGATGGAGGTCGCGTATCCGCCAGGGGCCGAGCCCACCGCGGCGCTCTGCTACCACTGGGGTGAAGCGGGCGATTCCACGCGCGAGGCGGAGTATGCGCAGCGGGCGGGTGAGGAGGCGTTGCGGGTCGGTGCATGCCGCGAGGCGCTGCCCTTCTTGATGCGCGCGCTCGAGCGGGTGCCCGCGCGCGACAAGTTGCATCAGGGGCACCTGGAGGCGTTGCTGGCGGAGGCTCGTTTCCAGTTGGGTGAGCTGGCGGCGTTCCGGGGACATGCGGAGCGGGCGCTCAAGCACTTTGGTTGGCCGGTGCCCACCACGCGCGTGGGTTGGGCGCTGGGCACGGTGATGCAGGTGGGGTTGCGGCTGGCGCAGAGTGCTCGGCCGGATGCGTATGACGTGGAGACGGAGGAGCGGCGGCGGGTGCGGCGGGTGGCGGGCCGGTTGTTGATGCGGCTCACCGATGCGTTCATCTACGCGCAGGAGGCGCTGCCGGTGCTCTGGTCGGGCCTTCGCATGCTCAACCTGTGTGAGCCGGCGGGTGCGTCCTCGGAGCTGGCGCGCGGGTACACCAACATGGCGGTGGTGGCGGGCACCGTGCCCGTGCGCCCGGTGGCGGAGGCGTGGGTGGGCCGGGCTCGGGATGTGGCCGAGCGCGTGGGCAACCCCGCGGACCTGGCCTATGTGCTGTGCCGCAACGCCGTGTACGCGACGTACATGGCGCGCTGGGTGGAGGTGGAGGCGTGGCTGGAGCGGGCCATCGGCATCGTCGACTCCGTGGGTGACATGCGGCTGGCGGAGGAGTGCCGGACGTTGCTCACGGTGGTGTCCTGCTACCAGGGGAAGTTCCAGCGGGGCCTGCCGCTGATGGATTGGTTGGAGAGTTCGGCGCGCAGGCGCGGGGCGCTCCAGACGCAGCACTGGGCGCTGCACTATCAGGCGCACATCCACTTGCGGCTGGGTGACCACGAGAAGGCGCGCGCGGCGCTGGAGCAGACGGTGGCGTGGACGGAGGCGCAGGGGGGCCTCACGGACCGCATCATCCTGGATGGGACGCTGGCGCTCCTGCGGCTGCGCGAGGGTGACCTCAGCGGGGCGCGGGTGGCGGCGGAGAAGGCGCTGACGAAGCTGGTGGCGGGCAAGTCGGTGGCGCACTTCGTCTACTTCGGCGCCACGGCGGTGGCGGAGGTGCTGCTCACGTTGTGGGAGCGCGAGGGCGGTCAGGACCGCTCGTTGGTGGAGAGTGCTCGGGCCGCGTGCCGCGCGGTGGAGGGCTTCGCGCGGGTGTTCCCGTTCGCGGAGCCCGCGGCGCGGCTGTGGCGTGGGTGCGAGGCGTGGCTGTCGGGTGATGCCTCGCGCGCCTACGACTCGTGGCGTGAGTGTGTCGCCGTGGCGACCGCGAAGAGCACGGCGTACGAGGAGGGGCGGGCGCGCTTCGAGCTGGCGCGGCATCTGCCTCCCGGGGACGTCGCGAAGCACGCGCATCTGTCGCGCGCCGTGGAGCGCTTCGAGGAGATGGACGCGCGCGACGACCTGGCGCGGGCGATGGTGCTCCAGACTTCGGCTGCCTGACGAGGCGGGTGCCTCGCGAGGGCCGTGGAGTCCCTCACGCTCATGCGGGGCGTGGCGCCCCGTGTCCCGAGTGGCAGTGCTACAACACCCGGGTGCCTGGCGGATTGAGAGTGGGGGATGTCGCGCTGCTGGCCTGCCCGGCCTGTGGTGGAACCTTGGTGTTCCATGGCCAGGAGGACGAGGGCTGCGTGGCCTGGGGCCGGCTTCGCTGTGGCGGCTGCGCGGAGGCCTGGCCCGTGAAACGCGGCCTCGCGCGTCTGTTCCGTGAAGACGCGGTGCGCGGCACCGACCGCCTGATGCGTGTCATCTACGACGGCCTGCCCGCGCTCCATGACCCGCTGACCTCCGTGCTCACGCCGCTGCTTCAGTTCGTCTCCGAAGCGAAGATGCGCGCGGCCTACCTGCGCCGGATGGAGCTGGACTCCCTGCGTCCCACTCCCGACGGCACACCCTTGCGTGTCCTCGAGGTCGGCGTCGGCGCGGGCGCGAACCTTCCACTCATCCGCCGCGAGCTCGTCTCCGGACAAGAGGTCGAGGTCTGGGGCGTGGACCTGAGCGAGGGAATGTTGAGCCGCTGCCAGGCCCGGCTCCGCAAGGGGAGCTATCCCGGCGTGCGCCTGATGATGGCGGATGGGCACTCGCTGCCGTTCCCCTCGGGCATGTTCGACCGCGTGCTCAGCGTAGGCGGCATCGGCGCGTATCGCGACCCGGCCGCGGGTCTGCGGGAGCTGGCTCGCGTGGCGAAACCCAACACACCCGTGGTCGTCGTCGACGAGCAGCTCGACGAGGCTCGCCGGCCCTCGCTCCTCCAGCGTGCCGCGTTCCGCGCGATAACCTTCTACACCCGCGACGCGCACTGCCCCCGGGAGCTCCTCCCCACCCGCGCCGCCGACGTGCTCGAAGAGCAGGTGTCCACGTTCTTCTACTGCCTGCGCTTCCGGATGCCGGACGCCCAGGCCACATCCATCACGGGTTGAGCACCAGGTCCAACAAGCGCAGCGTCATGCCTCCCGTGTAGTCGATGGTCGCGCCGTTGAACCAACCGGCCTCCTCACCGCACAGCACCCCCACGAAGCGCGCCACCTCCTCCACCGTGCACATGCGCCCCGCGGGGTTCATGCGCGCATGTGCATCCTCCAGCCGCTCCAGCGCCTCCGGTGTGTAGACGTGCTTCAGCGCGGGCGTCATCACCGTGCCGAACTTGAGCAGGTTCACCCGGTGCCCCAGCCCACCCAGTTCGATGGCCAGATAGCGCACGTACATCTCCAGCGCCGCCTTCGACGCGCTGATGAGCCCGGTGTTCGACAGGTGCGTCTCCTTCAGCGTGTTCTGCAATCCCAGCAGCCGCGCCTCCGGCGCCAACATGTCCGAGGCCACGAGCGCCTGCGTCCAATACACGAACGAGTGCGCCATCGTGTCGAATGTCCTGCGCACCCGCCTCGCGTGGAGCCGGTCCTCGCCATCCGACAGGAAGCGCCCCACCGACGCGCCCGCAATCGAATGCACGAACAGCTTCACCGAACGCGGCCCCGCCACCTCGCGCAGGGCCTGCATGCCGGCCTCCGCGGACTCGGGCGTGGACGCATCCGCCTGCCACATCCGCACGCGGCGCCCCGCCTCCTTCGTCAGCCGCTCCACCTGCGCGGCGTTGTCCAGATAGCGTCCCCGGTGCACGCCAAACACATTCAGCCCGGGCTTGCTCGCCACCGCGTGGGCAATCGCCGCGCCCGTACCCGATGAGGCCCCGAGGATGAGCGCCCACTGTCGCTCTCCCGTGCCCCGTTCCGCCCCCGAGTCGCTCATCTGCCTTCCCTGTCCGTGGCCTTCATGCCATCGACTCGGGCCGCGGTTCGCGTGCCCGGTCCAGCAGTGCCTGCACGGCGCCTGCCACTTCCCGGTGTGCTCCCAACAGCGCCTCCCGGTCATCCGCGTCGAAGTCCGGCGCCAGATGCCGCGTCAGCGGCTCTCCCACCCACTGCGTCATCTTCACCGGAAACGGCAGCGAGAAGGGCCACACCCCCGTGGCGCCCACGCCCAGCCAGAGCGGCAGCCGCGCGGGCATCCCCACGCGCCGTCCCAGGGCATACCCGTCGTTGAACCCCAGATATGCATCGTCCATCCCGCGGCCCCCCACCGGAACGATGGGCAGCCGATAGCGTATCGCCAGGCGCAGGTAGCCCAGCCGCTCTCCCCAGCTCACTTCATAACGATGCCGAAAACTCCTGCATCCCTCGCGCGTGCCGCCCGGCTGCACCAGCACGTGCTCGCCGCGCTCCACCGCCTCCGCCAGCCGAGGGTCATCTCCCGTCACGAAGCCCAGCCCCTCCGCCACCGCGCGCATCCCCGGGAGATGGTCGAACGCGCCGTGCGCCACGCCGTGCGGCAGGTATCCCAGTTGCTCATGCAACGTCACGGTCAGCATGCACAGGTCCACCGCGAGGGGCCGCCCGTGGTAGCCCACGATGAGCTTCGCGCCTGGACGCAGCAGCGGCTCCAGGTTCACCACCTCGTAGCGATGGTAGCGGCGCAGCAGACCGAAGAGGCCCAGCCATGCGGTGAGGGGCAGGCCGCTTGTACCCATCATCCTCCCACCCGGTACAGCACCGCGCCATGTGCCACGCCCGCGCCCACGCCCACCATCAGGATGCGGTCCCCGGCCTTGACGGGCCGCGTGCGCAGCAGCCGGTCCAACGCCGTGGGCAACGACGCGGAGCCCACGCTGCCCACCGTGTCCACCACCCGCACGCCTCGCTCGGCGCGCATGCCCAGCGCGTCCATCACCGCGTCCAACATCCGCCCGTTGGGTTGATGCGTCAGCACCCACTCCACCTCGCTCAAGGCCACCTGCGCCTCGGCCAGCACCGAGTGCGCCGCGCGCATCAGCGCCTCCAGCGCCACGCGCGTCATCGCCTTGTTGGGCGTCAGGAAGCGCATCCGCTCCGGCTTCCCCGTCGCGTGCGGGTTCTCCAGCACCACGTCTGGCGGCAGCGTGCCGTCATTGCCCAGGGACACCCCCAACACCCCTTCACCCGGACGCGCGGCCCCCAGCACCGCCGCCGCGGCCGCGTCTCCCAGCACCAGGTAGGGCCGAGGGTCCTCCGGCGTCGTCGTGCGAGACAGCAGCTCCACCGAGACGATTCCCACCGGGCCCAGCCCCGTCGCCACCGAGCGCGCCGCCACGTCGAACGCGCTCAAGAAGCCCATGCACGCGTTGCTCAGGTCCATGGCGTCGCAGCTTCCCGCGAGCCCCAGCGCCGCGGCCACCCGGTTCGCGGTGGCCGGCGTGGTGACGTCTCCGCCCATGGAGGAGACGCAAATGATGCGCCTCAGCGCCCGAGCCTCCAGGCCCGCCGCATCCAGTGCGCCCCGCAGCGCCTGGGCCGCGACATCCGCCGTCTTCATCTCCGGCGGCGCGAAGTGGCGCGTGAGGATGCCCGTCTTGCTCAGCACCTCGTGGGCGTCCCGGCCCACGCGTGCACAGAGCGCCTCGGTCGTCACGGAGGGGCCCGGCTGAAGGCTCGCCGTCCCCAGGATTCGCACGGGAATCATGCGGCCTGCTGTCCTCCGCAACGCCTCCCATGGGGGCCGCAGTGCACGCGCATCTGCTCCCAGTGCCCGTGCAGCTCCGCGAGCTTCCACGCCAACGCTTCATCCGAGGCCGCGCGCTCCAGGATGTCGCGCGCCTTGGTGAACTCCATGGCCGTTCTCAGCGGCGTGTCCGCTGACTGGATGTCGTAGCTCACGTCCGCCATCAAGCTCTCCGCGTCACCGCTGCGGTGCAAGAGCAACACACCGCTGGCGACCAGGTCCAGGGCCCTGGAGACGGGATTGAGCCCCGCCAGGAACCGCCCCATGCGCGACTCCGGCGTCCAGGCGGACTCGCGCAGCCCGAAGGGAAAGATGTTGCTGGAGAAGACCAGGTCCGCTCCCGCGCTCACCAACACGCTCGCGGGCACCATGCTGGTGAAGGCGCCATCCACATACCGTGCGGGGGGAACCAGGGTGGGCGCCCACAGGCCCGGCGCGGAGCCGCTGGCGCGCACGCCTCGGGCCACGGGGCCTCGCTCCAACGCCACGCACTCTCCGTTCGTCAGGTCCGTCGCCACCGGCAGGAAGCGGATGGGCAGCTCCTCCAGCCGCACGTCCCCCAAATCACGGGACACCAGATGCTCGAACGAATACGTGGTGAGCACGGCCGCCATCGCCGCCAGCGAGAGCTGATGGCTCATCGCGCGCTCCTCCAGGCGGTGCAGTCCCTCCAGCCCGCTGCGTCCCTCCAGCGCGGTGCCGCAGAAGTAGGCCCCCACCAGCGAGCCCATGCTGGAGCTGCTGATGAAGTCCACCGGCACGCGGTGCTCTATCAACCAGCGCAGGATGTGCACATGGTAGAAACCCCATACGCCTCCACCGCTGAGCGCCAGCCCCACGCGCCGGTGGGTGATGGCCCGCGCCCACCGGGACATCGCGTCGCGCTCCGCGGGGCACAACCCCACCTCCATCAACGGACGCGCGTCCACCTCCAGCGCCTCCAGCCGCGTCGGATTCAATCGCAGCCGGCACGGAGGCAACACCCGCGAGCTCACGAGCGGCCCGTCATGCGGCCGTCCCTCCAGAGGGCTGTCCCGCGGCGGCCGCCTGGGGTCGATGACCACCGTGGGCAACACGCGGCCGTCTCCCTCGTCGGGTGCTCGCGCGTCCTCCGGGTGCGCGACGAGGACCACGTGCTTGTCCACCAGCGGCTCGTCCTCCGGTGTCTCGCAGCCGTCGAGGAAGACGTAGTGCGGGTCATGCTTCTGCGTGAGCTCGCGCAGCCGGGCCAGGGTGAGCTGTCCGGGAGCGCCGGACCCATCCGCCGCCACCGTGGCGCGCAGCACGCCGTCCGCGCCCTTCACGGGCAGCTCGGAGGAGCCGGGCTCGGAGGTGCGCACCAGCAACACCCGGTCCTTGAAGTCGTGCGTGATGACCTTGGCCACCAACTCGATGAGCCGTGACAGGGGCATGCCCTGCACCTGGCTGGAGAACGTCACCACCTCCACCTGCGGCAGCGGGTCCTCCCGCCGAGGCGGCGCCGCGTGGACGAGCAGCCGCTTGAGGTCCTGTCTCAACCCCGCGCTCGCCTGCACGAGCGTCCACACGTCGTCGCGCGGAAAGAACAGCCCCTTGCACGCCGTCGTCGCGCGCGCCGTGACGGAGTATCGCCCGCCCATCAAGGCCTCGAAGCCCAGGGGGGTGCCCGGTCTCAAGGTGAGCAGTGATTCGCCATCTCGAAGCGCCTCCAGCTCTCCCTCCAGCAGGAGGAAGAAGCCGTGTGCTTCTTGTCCTTCCTCACACAACACCGTGTCCTGAGCCCAGGTGACATCCCAGGCCACGTCCAACAACTGGAGGAGGACGGTGTTGCTGGTGTGCCGCAATGCGGGAGCGCGTTTGAGCGCGTACAGCCGACGACGCTGGACGTCGAGGGGCATGGAACGGGCCATGAAACGCGGGAGGATAGCGAACCCTCCGGCGCCGGATATGGGGTCGTATCAGCCCCGCCAATAAACTCAGGCGGGCTGCGGCCGAGGAGGCTCACCACCGGGAGGAGGCGCGCCTCCACCACCGGGCCGGGCGTGCTCGTGGCGCTTGAGGATTCGGGAGCGCGCCGCTTCCACCACCGCGTACAGCACGGGGATGAAGATGAGATTGACGAACGTGGACAGCAACATCCCGCCGAAGACGGTGGTGCCCAGGGACTTGCGGGCCGCCGCTCCCGCGCCCGAGGCAATCACCAGCGGAATCACGCCCATGAGGAACGCGAAGGACGTCATCAGGATGGGGCGCAGGCGCGTGCGGGCTGCCTCGACGGCGCTTTCCATCACGCTGTAACCCTCGTGACGCAGTTGTTCCGCGAACTCCACGATGAGGATGGCGTTCTTGCTGGAGAGGCCCACGAGCATCACCAGCCCCACCTGGCAGAAGACGTCGTTCTGCAGGCCGCGCAGGTTCTGGAACCCGAGCGCCCCCAGCATGGCCACCGGCACTCCGAGCAGGATGACGAACGGCAGCGCGAAGCTCTCATACTGCGCGGAGAGGACCAGGAACACGAAGATGATGCCCAGCGCGAAGATGAGCAGCACCTTGCCGCCGGCCTCCTGCTGCTCGAGCGACAGGCCCGTCCACTCGTAGGTGTAGCCCTCCGGCAGCACCTCCTGCGCCGCGGCCGCCATCGCCTCCAGGGCCTGACCGCTGCTGACGCCGGGCGCCGCCTGCCCGTTCACCTCCGCGGAGCGATACAGGTTGTAGTGCTGGATGTTCTGCGCGCTGGTGACGGGCACCACCCGGACCAGGGATTCCAGCGGGACCATGTCTCCACCCACCGTGCGCACGTAGAGCGCGCTGACGTCCTTGGGCTGGCTCCGGAACGGCATGGCCGCCTGGACGAACACCCGGTACACGCGGTTGGCGAATGTGAAGTCGTTGACATATTGGCTGCCCAGGTAGACCTGGAGCGTGGAGAACAGCGACTCCATGGGCACGCCCAGCGACAGCGCCTTCTCCCGGTCCACCTCCACGTCGAGCAGCGGCGTGTTGGCGGTGTAGGAAGAGAAGACGCCTCGCAGCAGCGGGTTCTGGTTGGCCTTGCCCACCAGCGCCTCCGTGGTCTGCGCGATTTGCGCCAGGGTGCGGGTGCCCTGCTGGTCCTCGAGCACGAACTCGAAGCCGCCCACGCTGCCCACGCCGCGGATGGCTGGAGGTTGGAAGGGCAGCACGCGCGCGCCGCCGATGGCGAGCAGCGGGCCTCGCAGCCGCTCGATGAGCCCCGCCACGCTGTGCTCGTGGCCCTTGCGGTCACCCCATGGGCGCAGGTTGGCGAAGAGCACGCCGTAGTTGGCGCCGGTGCCCAACAGCGAGAAGCCGCCGACCGTGAAGATTTCAGTCACCTCCTCCTGTTGCCGGAGCACGGCCTCCGTCTGGAGCAACACCCGGCGCGTGTAGTCCAGCGACGTGCCCTCCGGGCCCTGCACCGCGACGATGATGTAGCCCTGGTCCTCGTCCGGGATGAAGCCCGAAGGCGTGACCCGGTACACCCATATCGTCGCGAGCAGACACAGGCCGAAGACAACCACCACCGGCCACTTCAGCGGGCCGATGAGCCTCCGGAGCAGGTGGCCATAGCCGTCGCGGAAGCGGTCCATGCCTCGGTCGAACTGGCGGAAGACCTTCCACTTCTGGCCCTCGTGCGGACGCAGGAGCCGCGCGCACAGGGCGGGCGACAGCGTCAGCGCGACGAGCGCGGAGAGGCTGATGGAGAAGGCGAGGGTGAGGGCGAACTGGCGGTAGATGGCGCCGGTGGTGCCGGGGAAGAAGGACACCGGGACGAACACCGCGGAGAGCACCAGGGCGATGGCCACCACGGCGCCGGCCACCTGGCGCATGCCTCGCTGCGTGGCCTCGCGCGGCGCGAAGCCTTCCTCCATGGTGCGCTCCACGTTCTCGATGACGACGATGGCGTCGTCCACCACCAGGCCCGTGGCCAGCGTGAGGCCGAAGAGCGTGAGGGTGTTGAGCGAGAAGCCGAACGCGTTGACGAAGAGGAAGGTGCCAATCAGTGACACCGGCAACGTGGTGGCGACCACCAGCACGCTGCGCCAGCCGTGCAGGAAGACGAAGATGACCAGCACCACCAGGAGGATGGCCTCGCCCAGGGTGCGCAGCACCTCCTCGATGGAGGAGCGCACCGCCACGGTGGTGTCGAAGGCGTCCTGGTACTTCACGCCCGGGGGGAAGCTCTTCTGCAGCCGGTCCAGCTCCTTGATGACGCCGTTGCGCACGTCCAGCGCGTTGGAGCCCGGCAGCTGGAAGATGCCCAGGCCCACGGCCTCCTTGCCGTTGAAGCGGAGCAGCTGCGCGTAGTTCTCCGCGCCCAATTCCACCCGGCCCACGTCCCGGATGCGCACCAGCGAGCCGTCGTGCCCCCGCTGCACGACGATGGCGCCGAACTCCTCCGCCGTGACGAGCTGGCTCTGCACCCGCAAGGTGAACAGGTAGTTCTGCCCCTTGGGCGCGGGCTCCTGGCCCACCTGACCGGCGCCCACCTGGACGTTCTGCCCCTGGAGCGCCGCCACCACGTCCGCCGCCGTCAGCTTGCGCCGCGCCAGCTCCGTGGGGTTGAGCCACAGCCGCATCGCGAAGCGCCGCTCACCGAAGATGGTGACGTTGCCCACGCCCTTCACGCGCAGGAGCGCGTCGCGGATGTAGACGTCCGCGTAGTTGCTCAGGAAGCCCGTGTCGTAGTGGTCGCTCTCGGAGAAGAGGCCAAAGGCCATGAGCAGCTGCGTCTGGGCCTTGGTGATGGTGATGCCCAGGGCGTTGACGGCGGCGGGCAGCTGCGCGGACGCGGTGGCCACGCGGTTCTGCACATCCACCGCCGCGATGTCCAAGTCCCGTCCCTGGTCGAAGGTGACGGTGATGGTGCTCACGCCCGTGTTGCTGCTGGTGGAGGAGATGTAGCGCATCCCCTGCACACCGTTGAGCTGGCGCTCCAACACCGTGGTGACGGCGCTCTCCACCGTCTCCGCGGACGCGCCGATGTACGTGGCCGTCACCTGCACCTCGGGCAGGGACAGGTCTGGGTACTGCTCAATGGGGAGCGAGGGGATGCTGATGGCCCCCGCCAGCGTGATGATGATGGACAGCACGCTGGCGAAGATGAGCCGGCGGATGAAGAAGTCCGTGAACATGCCGTCCCCTCACTGCCCCGCGTCGGCGGCGCCGCCCACGCCCTGGCCCTGTGGGGGCTTGGCGGGCATGGGCTTGATGGGCTGGCCATCGCGCAGCAACTGCAGCCCGCTCACCACCACCTGCGTGCCCGCGTCGGCGCCGCCCGTCACCTCGTAGTCATTGCCCGTCACCTCTCCCACGGACAAGGGCGCGCGCCGGGCCACGGTGCCTCCGTCCACGCTGGCCACCTCGTACACGAAGGACTGACCGCTGATTTGCGTCACCGCGACGGTGGGCACGGTGAGCGCCTCGCGGACGTCGTACACCACGCGCGTGCGCACCAGCTCCCCGGCGCGCAGCCCTTGCTTGTTCTCGAAGGCCGCCCGTACCTCCACCAACTGCGTCGTCGAGCTGGGAACCGAGGCCACGAAGAAGACGGGCGCGGACACCACGACCTTGCCCTCTTCGTTCAGCACCTCCACGGGCGTCTTGCCAATCTGGATGGCGCGCGCGCGGTCCACCGGCACCTGCACGGAAACCTCCAGGATGTTGGCCTGGTCCAACGTGGTGAGCTCCGTCTGCGGCGTCACGTAGTCACCCACCTTCACCGGGAAGTCCCCCACCCTCCCCGCGAAGGGCGCGCTCACCTCGTAGAAGCCGAGCTGCACGCGCTGCGACTGGATTTGCGCTTCGATGGCGCGGGCGCTCGCGTCCGCCTGCCTCGCCTGCGCGACGGCCTGCTCATAGTCCTGGCGGCTCTGGAGTCCTTCCTTGAGGAGCTGCGCGCTTCGCTCCTGGGTGCGCCGGGCGAACTCGCGCTGCGCCAGCGCGGAGGCCCGCTGCGCCTGTGTGGCGCGCAGTCCCGCGGCTTCCCGGCGTGGGTCCACCACCAGGAGGATTTCCTGGTCCTTCACCCACGTGCCGGGCCGCACGGGAATCGCCTGGATGTAACCGGCCACCTGGGGATACATGACGATGCTGGTGCGCGAGATGAGCGTGCCCACGTAGTTGGCCGCGTCCTGCACCTCTCCGGGCGCCAGGGAGATGACTTGCACGGGCAGGGCCATGCCCGCGCCGGCCTGGCCTCCCTGGGGGCCCTCCGCTTTCTTGCAGCCCATCAGCGTCAAGGCCACCGCACACGCGGTGCCCACCGTCCTCACCAGTCGCATGCCGCCTCCGCCAGGAATGCCTCGACCTTGGCCCGCTCGAGCTGAAACTCCCGCACCACCAGCGCCAGCTCCGCCTGCCGCAGCGCCGCCGCGGTCTGGATGAGCTCCAGGCTGGTGCCGGTGCCCACCTCGAAGCTGCGCCGGGTCAGCCGGTCGTTCTCCTCGGCCAGCTTCTGCTCCCGCGAGGAGATGTCTCGCGAATGCTGCGCCACCTTCACCCCGCGCCGCGCCTGCACCACCTCGATGGTGGCCGAGCGCTCCAGCGCCAGCGACTGCTGCCGCGCCGTGGTCGCCTGCGCTCGCGATTGCCGGAGCAACCCTTCGCGTACGCCGCCGTCCCAGAAGGGCAGGTTCAGCGTGGCGCCGATGTTCCAGAAGGGCACGTTCACCGCGTCCTCCTTCACGGTGAGGGCCACGGTGGTGCTGCTCAGCGAAATCGAAGGCACGTACTGCGCCTTCACGGAGGCGATTTGCCGCTCGGCGACGGTGACTTGCGAGCGCGCCGCGGCCAGGTCCGAACGCCCCTCCAGGTTCTCCAGCGGATGACAGTCCTTCTTCGCCCGTTGCATCATCGACTCCACGCTCACCCCGGGCGCGAGCCCCACCGCTTCCGGTGTCCCCAGCGCCAGCCCCAGGGACTCGCGTGCCTTGCGCAGTTCCTCATCGCCTATGACGACCAGCGCCCGCGCCGTCTCCGCGTCCTGCTGCACCCGCACCACGTCCAGCCGCGTGCCCGCGCCCAGCTCCAACCTCCGCTGCGCGAGGGCGAGCCGCTCCAGCGCCGAGCGCAGGTTGACGCGGTTGACGTCGGCCAGCCGCTCCTGTGCGGCCACCGTGACCAGGGCCCGGGCGAGCGAGAGGCTCAGCTGGCGGCGCGTCTCCGCCAGGGACAACGTCGCGGTGTGCTGGGCCTCGCGCGCCACGCGCAGCGTCGTGATGGCCTGATAGTCGAAGAGCGCCACGGAGGCCGTGAGCAGTCCCGCGACGGGCGGCTTGGTGGGCGTCGGGACGTTGGCCTCACCGGGCAGGGGATTGTCGGTCTGGAAACCCGTCGTCCCGCCGGTGAGGCCGCCACCGCCGCCGCTGCCTCCGCCGAAGAAGAGCGCCGTGTTGTTGGTGTCCAGGATGTTCAACTGCGTGAGCACGGTGCCGTTGACGCTGGGCAACAGCCCCGCCAGCGCGATGCGCGCCTGTCCTCCTGCGGACTCCACCTGCGCGCGCGCCGTGCCCAGGTCGGTGGAGCGCTGGCGCACCAGGTCCAGGGCTTCATCCCAGGTGTGCATCTGGATGGGCGCGGGCGGCATCGGGGTCAGCATCGGGTCGGAGACCTCGGGCGTGGGAGGCTCGGTCGGGGTGGGGCCATCGGCGCCTTCCGCGGGCTGTCCCTGGGCCTTGGCCCCGGCGTCACTCGAGCCCTGGGTGGCTTGCGCCTTGCGGATGGTGGGCTTGCCGCGGGCCCGGGCCGCGGGCGTCGCGGTGCCGGAGCCCCGCTGCCGCGCGGTCGCGCGAGGCCCGGCCTGGGCGAGCAACACCTCGGGCTCTGGGCCGAGGTGTGAGAGCAGGAGGGCAAGCAGCAGGGCGTTCATAGCGGGTGCCCTGAGGTAGGGGAGTCACCCGATACCGGCCACGTACCCTGGGGCGAGGGCGCGTCTGTTGGACAGACGCGGCGCCCACCTGCTCAACAGTGGATGGACCACCGGGAGGGCGTATCAGCGGCCCTGTTTGAGCATGGACAGACGCTGGCGGACCGCGCGGCTCTGCGGCTCGAAGCGCAGCGCTTCCGACAGACGCTCCTGGCCCTGCGCCACGTTCCCCTGGACGACGAGAATGTCGGCCAGCCGGATGAGCGCGTCGACGTTGTAGGGTTGGAGGTCCAGCGCGCGCTCGTACTCGCGCGCCGCGGTGACCAGGTCCTTGCGACGCACGGCCAGTTGCGCCAGCAGGATGTGCGGTTGGACCAGCCCGGACGTCTCCGGCTGAGCGGCGAGCTGCTCCAGCGCCCAGACGCCCCGCGCATCTCCCAGGCTCGCGAGCGTCAGCGCGGAGGCCTGGCGCACCCACAGCGAGCCGTCCTGGAGCAGCGGCGCGAGGTCCTCGCTGGCGTCCTTGCCTCCGCCCGCGATGCCCAGGGACTCGATGAGGTCCAGGCGCAGCCCGCTGTCCTGGGTGCCCTTGAGCGCGGTGTGCAGGACTGTCACCGCCTCGCGCTTGTGGCGCTGGGCGAGCAGCCTGGCCGCGGCGCCGCGCAGCGACGGCACCTCCTTCGCGTCCGCGAGCACGGCCTCCAACGCGGGGCGGCTGGTGCTCGCTGTCTTCTCGTCGAAGGCCTCCGCCAAGCGCAGACGCCGCTCCTGCCGCTTCACGGCCTTGGGCCACCACTTCGCCAGGGCCTGGGTCATGGCCTCCGGCGTCTGCTTCGTGTGACAGGTGTTGCAGGCATTGGGGATGCCATGGCGCGTGGTGTTCTGGGGCGCGGGCACATCCATCGCGTGGTCCGCGAACGTGTCCAGCACCCCGGAGACGACGGGGGGCATGTGGCAGGCCACGCAGTCCTGCGCCTCGCGCGCGCTGTGCCGCGTATGGCGCGAGCCCGCGGCGAAGAGGTCCGCGTGGCACTGATGGCACGTGGCCGAGCCCGCGGAGACGTTGGCCGAGGGCTGGGTGGGGAGCGGCAGCTCGTTGGGCGCCTGCGCGTCGTGCGGCGCGGTGTGACAGGTGAGGCAGGTGGCGCCGCCCTGTGAATGGCAGCGGGACTGGAGGAGGGCCTGGTACTCGAAGCTGGAGGTGCTGGGGCGTCCGTCGGTGAAGTAGTCGCCGGAGCGCTCGGTGCCGACGAAGAGGACGATGGGTTGGTAGAAGTCCTCGTAGCGCTGGCCAGGCTGGAAGCGGTGCGCGCCATCCAGGATGGGGAAGAGGGGACGGCGCGGGCCGTGGCACTGCGCGCAGACCGCGAAGCCGAGCTCCGCGGAGAGCTTCGAGGGCTGGATGATGTCCTTGGGGTCCTGCGTGTCCGCGTGCTTCGCGCCGGGGCCATGGCAGCTCTCACACGCGACGCCCGCGTCGGTGAAGCGCGTGGACCACGCGCGCGTGGCGCGGTCGTAACGCGCGTCGAGCCCGGTGACGTGACAGTCCAGACACGCGTGCTGGGCGCTGCGGCGGAAGTTGGCCCAGAAGAAGGGATGCTCGGGCGTGAGCGCGCCCTGCTTCGTCTCCGAGTAGTCCACCCACTCGCCCTTGCCGGTGACGTGGAAGTAGACGGGCAGCACCTGCCAGCGGCCATCGGACAACACGGTGACGGGGTCCTGCATCCGCTTGCCGCCCACCACCCACCGCACCGGGAACTCCGCGAGCTGACCGTCCGCGCCCTTGGTGCGCATGAAGTGGCTCTCACCCTCGCGGCGCATCCACGCCTCGCTGGAATCCCCCTTGAAGTGCGTCTGTTGCTGGTAGTCGCCCACCACGAACTCGGGCGTCGCGGGAGACAGGGCCCGCGCGTGCCAGTCCTTGCTCCAGCCCGCGTGCTGCTCTTCGTGGCACTCGCCGCACGCCTTGGCGCCGACCTGGGAGGCGCGCAGCGGCGATGCCGTCTGCTTCACGGGAGGCGGCGTGGCCTTGGGCGCGGGCGTGGCGGCCACGGGCGGTGGCGGCTCCGCGCTCTTCGCGCGCAGCGCGAGGGTGACTCCCGCGGCCGTGCCAAGCAGTGCGAAGAAGACCAGGGCGAGCAGGGCAGGGCGGACGGGGCGCATGTCGGAAGTCCCTCGATGCTGCCCGTCACGCCCTGTCGTGACAAGCATGGTTCACCAGGATGACTGTTTGTGACGGTCATCCTGGGTTGGGTGCGAGGCGGGGTTCACCTCACTCCTTGGGGCCGTAGAACGACGGCGGACCGGCGAGCCACACGGTGGTGCCCTGGGTCCGCTCGAGCAGCTCCTCCACCAGCCTGCCCCAGTCCTCGGAGGGGCCGATGGGCTCCACGCTGGAGGGGATGAAGCCCAGGAACTGGTTCGGGGCCACGGCCACCACGACGGCGGAAGGCGCACGAGGGCCCTCGCCCTGGGGGATGCCCATCATGCCCAGGGGCCGCCACTTCAGGCTCAGGGCGTTGTAGCGAAGCGGCGCGCACGCCGTCTCCGCGATGAGGCGCGCCTCCTCCTCCTTGCTCGCGCAGGCCTGGATGCTGTCCCCCAGCTTCACGTCCTCGAGCGGGCACGCCTGCTGGACGGAGTAACCACACGAGCCCAGGGGCCTGGGTGAGCCTTCCTGGCTCCAGAACGCTTGCGCGAAGGCCGCCGAATCCGTCGGGTCCTCCCAGCGAGGGGCCTCCTTGCCGGGCTCGTACCAGAGCCAGGGCACCTGGGTCTGCTCGACGAGCCACGCTCCCAACTTCTCCTTCTCCGTCAGGGGCCCCACGACTTCCCCCGTGCGCGGGACGAAGCCCACGTAGCCCTCCTGTCCTCCCGGAATGAGCGTGCCCGCGCCCTCGAGCGACACGCCCTTGCCCGAGGCGCCCACGGGGCTGAGCACCGACCCGCCGCCGCCGAACCCGCCGTTGTCCCGCTCGGCCCGCATGCAGAGTGTCATGCAGGTGTTCTCGGCCTCCTTCTCCGCCATGGCCTGGCTCTCGTTGGAGCAGCCGTCGACCGTGTTGAACGACACGTTGTGGGCCCACTTGCAGGTACAGCTCCGCGACGCCTTGTACTTGCAGAGGCCCTCGAACTCCTTGGGCGGCCCGCGATAGTCGAAGTACCCGTAGCCAATCATGCCTGGCTTGTGGGCCAGGGCAGGGGTGCTCCAGGTGACGAGGCCCAGGAGCGCGACGAAGACGAGCGAAGACACCTGCGACAGGACCTGGGTCCGGTGCGGTTGCATGAGAGACCTCCGTGATGAGATTGCAATCGCACCCTGGCTGTTATTGCGTGTATTCACAATGGGTGTTGTGTGACTTCACTTTTTGTAGCGGTTCATGTCACAAGTGGGGTTGACCCTGGAGCACCCCGAGAGGAGGCTGGTGGCGATGCTCAAGCTCCAATGGCTCCAGGTTCACCAGTTCCGCACCGTGAGGCCCGGTACGAGGCTGTCGTTCAGCCCGTCCTTCAACGTCCTCGTCGGCTTCAACGGCACGGGGAAGACGCTGCTGTTGGACCTGGTCGCCGCGGTGGCCAGCTCGGACTTCACGGCGCTGGCCGAGGAGCCGTTCGACTTGGAGTACGCGCTGGCCGCGGACACGGGGCGCATCACCGTGCGGGTCCGCAACGTGCCGGGCACGGGGCTCTCCATGGACATCGTCGTCGCGCCGCGCGACATGGCCTGGCCCCTGGTCATCCGGCGCGAGGGGCTCCAGGTCACCGTCTCACGTCAGGATGATGCGTCGCTGGTGGTGCAGGAGCGCATCGCCCCGGAGGTCGCCGGCCGGCTGTGGCTGGTGCTCATGTCGGGCGGCATCGCCTGGGTGGAGAAGACGGGAGAGGGCACCGCCACCGTCGAGCCGCTGCTGGCCATGGCCCGCGAGGTGTCCGCGCTGGCCGGGCTGAGCCGCTTCGACGAGGGCCTGGCGTACTTCGAGCAGCTCTACCGGGTGGAGCTGCGGCTCTCGAGGCGCGCGGAGGGCGTGCTCGCCACGGGCACGGGCCTGGCCTCGGAGGCGCTGCTGGATGGGCTGCGGCGGCTGGCGGCCTCGCAGTGGGGCGGCGCGCGCTACGTCGTCCCGTCCGACTCCGTCCCCTTCCTGCGCGACACCGCGCGGCTGTTGGGCTTCGCCGCCGCGGAGGCCAGCCTCGTGCCGGTGGAGGCGCCGCTCGAGGGGAAGTACGAGGCGCTGACGCTGGGGGGCCTGGAGCTGGACTTCGTGGGCTCGGATGGGACGCGGGTCTCCGCGCGTCAGCTGGGCCACGGACAGAAGCGCCTGCTCGCGCTCCAGCACTACCTGTCGCGCGCGCGGGCGGTGGTGGTCGCCGACGAGGTGGCCCACTCGCTCCATCCCCGGCTGGTGCGGGCCACCCTGGAGCCCTTGGGGGCCCGGCAGAGCTTCCTCACCAGCCAGAGCCCCGTCCTGCTCGACGTGCTCACCTTCACGTCCGCCGAGCACGTGCGCGAGAGCCTGGTGTGGTGCAGGCGCGATGAGGGCTCGGGCGTGCTCATCTGGGAGGACCCCTCCCCAGAGGCCGCCGAGCGTCTGTTCGCCGCCAATACGCAGACGCCTGGACAGCTGGGGGCCCTGCTCCAAGCGCAAGGCCTTTGGTAATCCCGGGACTCACACCCGGCGGTGTGCGTCCGCGAGTCGACAGCTCGCGCGCTGTGTCACGACTGTTGTCATGCCGCGTCACGAGGTGACCTATCCTGCTGTCCGTGGGAGGGGAACCGCCATGCCGATGTTGTCCGTGAATGGAACCGAGCTGCACTACGAGGACTCCGAAGGCCCGGGGGAGCCCATCCTCTTCAGCCATGGCCTGCTATGGAGTTCGCGCCTGTTCGACCCGCAGGTGGACGCGCTGAGAGGCCGCTACCGGTGCATCGCGTATGACCACCGGGGGCAGGGGCGCAGCGCGGTGCCCGAGGTGAACGCCATCGACATGGAGACGCTGTACCTGGACACGGTGGGCTTGATTGAGAAGCTCGGCGCGCGGCCGTGTCACTTCGTCGGCCTGTCCATGGGGGGCTTCATCGGGATGCGCATCGCGGCGCGGCGGCCGGAGCTCCTGCGCTCGCTCTGTCTGTTGGAGACCTCCCCGGACCCGGAGCCGCTGGTCAACGTGCCGCGCTACATGCTGCTCAACTTCATCGCGCGACTGGCGGGGCTGCGGCCGGTGGTGGACCCGGTGATGCGCATCATGTTCGGGCGCACGTTCCTCACGGACCCGAACCGCGAGGAGGAGCGGTCGCTCTGGAAGGCGCGGCTGTTGGAGAACCGCCGGGACATCTGGCGCGCCGTCAACGGCGTCATCCGCCGCAACACGGTGGCGCACGAGGTCCCCAACATCCGCGTGCCCACGCTCGTCGTCGTGGGGGAGGAGGACGTGGCCACCGTCCCGGCGAAGGCGGAGCGGCTCCACCAGCTCATCCCGGGCTCGCGGCTGGTGCGGCTGCCTCGCGCGGGGCACTCGTCGTCGGTGGAGGAGCCGTCGCTCGTCAACGCCGCGCTGGGCTCCTTCCTGGAGTCGCTGAGCCACACGCCCGTGTCTCCTCGGGCGGGGTTGGGGTGAGGCCCGCCCGGCGGCTCACCGGCTGGAACGCGCGGCTCACCGACGCCTGAGGGGCCTTCACAGAGAGGCCCCGGAGGCGGGCGGGGGATTCGGGAATCCTCCCGCTCATGCGACTTCCCCAATCCCTCCTGCTGGTGGCCCTCGTCGCGCAGTGGGCCTTTCCAGGAAGCATCGCCCGTGCCCAGACGGCAAGCGGCCCACGGGCCTCGCGCCATTCACGGGTCGACGCCGTCTTCGCGGCCTGGAATGGCAAGTCCACTCCGGGCTGCGCGGTGGGAATCTCCCGCAACGGAGTCACGGACCACGCGCGGGGCTACGGCCTGGCGAGCCTGGAGGACAACGTCCCCCTCACGCCGCGGTCCGTCTTCCATCTGGCCTCCATCAGCAAGCAGTTCATCGCGTTCTCCATCGGGCTGCTGGCGCAGGACGGCAAGCTGTCGCTGGATGACGACATCCGTCAGCACGTGCCGGAGTTGCCCGCGTTCGGAAAGCGCATCTCGCTCGCGCACCTGATGCACCACACCAGCGGGGTGCGCGAGCAGGGCCAGTTGCTGAGCCTGGCGGGCTGGCGCGGCGAGGACATGACCCTCGAGGCGGACAACCTGGACATCCTGACGCGGCAGCGCGGCGTGAACTTCGAGCCGGGCTCGGAGGTCCTCTACAGCAATGCCGCGTACGCGCTGCTGGCCATCACCTTGCAACGAGTGTCCGGCAAGTCGCCGCGGGCGTTCGCCGAGGAGCGGCTCTTCAAACCGCTCGGGATGGGCGACACCCAGTTCCAGGAGGGCCACGGCGCGGTCATCCCCCGGCGGGCCATCGGATACTTCCCTCGCGAGGGGGGCTGGCGAATCAGCATGCCGCACTCCGATGGCTCCGCCACTGTGCTCAGCTCGGTGGGGGACCTGCTGAAGTGGGAGCAGAACCTGCTCGACGGACGCGTCGGTGGGCCCGCGCTCGTGGCGCTGATGCAGACATCCGGCAAGCTGAACGACGGCACCGTGACAGGCTATGGCGGCGGCTTGTTCCTCACGGAGCATCGCGGCCTGCGCACGGTGCGGCACGACGGCATGATGGCCGGGTTCCGAACGGAGGCGGTCCTCTTCCCCGACCAGCGGCTGGCCATCGTCGTGCTGTGCAACAGCGGCTCGATTTCCGCCACGGACCTCACGTGGAAGGTGGCCGAGGTGTATCTGGGGAATCTCCTGAAGGACACGATGCCGCCCGCCGTCGCGCTGCCGGAGGCGGAGCTGCCGGCGCTCGCTGGCGCCTACTGGAGTCCGTTGACGGACGAGGTGGTGCGGCTGGAGGTCAAGGACGGAGCGCTGCGCGAGGTCGGTGGGTCCACGGCCTTCGTCCACATCGGAGGGGGCGCGTTCCGCCCGGGTGAGTCGACCCATGTCTGGCGCTTCGCGCCGCCGAAGCCTCAGGCGCCCCGCGAGCTGAGCATCCGAGATTCCTGGCCCACGACGCGGGACTTCATCCGCGTCGACGCGCCCATGCCGACGAGCGCGGCCCTGCAAGCGTTCGCCGGTCAGTACCGCAGCGAGGAGGTGGGCATGAGCTACGCGGTGCGCGTCGTGGAGGGAAAGTTGACCGTGAGCTGGCCTCGCCGGGGCGAGGTCTCTCTCGAGCCCGTGGGTGGGGACCGGTTCATCGGCTCGCTCGGAGCGGTGAGCTTCACTCGGGCGGCCTCGGGGGGCGTCGATGGGATGCTGATCAGCAGCCGGCGCCTGCGTCGCTTCCGCGCGGAGCGGGTGGAGGCGCCACGGCCGGGGCCCGCCGTGGGACAGCCGGGCCACTAGCCGGGTTCAACGCGCTACGACGCCTTGACCCCCAGCACCTTCTTGATGGCGCGGACCAACTGCTTGTCCTTGGCCGCGTCGGGAATGTCGAGCAGCGCCGCCGCCACGACCTTCCCGGCCCCGTGCAGGTTGTCCGCCGCGAGCTTGAGATAGGTCGTGAAGAGGGCGAGCCGCTCGGACTTGTCCCGCGCTGTCTCGATGTGGGCGAGCAGCACCTTCGTGAGCGCCTCGCGCGGCCAGGTCCGGAACAGCGCGCGCAGGGCCTCGCGCCCCAGGACGTCCGGGTTCGTCTCCGCCAGTCGCACGGCGGGCTCCATCATGGCCAGCCCGAAGGCGCGCAGGGACTCGGCCACGAGGCCCGGCTTCCATCCGGCGACGAACGCCGCCAGCAGGGCCTGTGCGCCTCGCACATCCCCCAGCACGCCGAGCGCGTAGATGGCGGCCTTGGCGTCGGTCTCGCTCTGCGTCTCCACGCGGTGAAGGTAGCGGTCCAGCATCTCCGCGTCCCCCAGCCAGGCCAGCGCCATGGCCGCGCGGTGCCGCACCTCGTACGAAGGGTCTCCGTAGAACACCTGCCGCAGCGCGGGCCACGCCTGCGTGAGGCCCAGCGACTCGAGCTCGTTCACCGCGCCCATCCGCCCATCCCGCGTGGGCTCCGTCAGGGCTTGCTGGATGAAGGGGCGCAGCCGCTCTTCTCGCTCCCGGCTCAGCGCCGCCACGGCCTCCGGGCCCTTCTCCCGCGCCTGCACGTCATTGAGCGTCTCACGCGCGAAGAGCCGCAGGCCGGCGTCATGGCCCTTGCGGGTCAGCCCACCCAGGAGGGCCCGCGCATCATATCCACCCAATTGCCCCAGTATCTGGATGGCGGTGCGCCGCACCATGCGGCTGTGGTGCTCGGACAGGGCCTGCTTCACCACCTCCAACACCTGCTCTCGCGGACGGCGGGCCACGGCTCGCGCGATGAAGCCGCTGGCCATGCCGTCGCTCCAGGCGGGGTACAGCGACTCCAGCAGGACATCGTCGTCCAGCGTTTCGTAATAACGCGAGATGTGCGCGGCGGCTTCGTGGCGCGTCAGCTCTCCGTGCACCCGCTTCTGGAGGGCCTCGGCCGGAGTCAGGGGCTCTTGGGGGATGCGCACGTGGATGCTGGGATGGGTGGCCACGGGCGTCAGCGCCTCGCCCTCCACTTGCACGGCCCCCGCGAGACGGACCAGGGCGATGCCCAGCACCTGGTACACCTTGATGAAGTCCTCCAGCCGCTCCGCCGCGTCGGGCCGCTGCGCCAGCGTCTCCAAGAGCACCGCGGGCTTCTCCAGCCCCAGCTCCTTGAGCCGCGCCACCAGGGGCTCCACCGCGCGCGGAGACACCGCGGACAGGCCCTGGGAGAACTTGTCCGCCAGCTCGTCGCGCACCTCGGCCAGGGCGATGGCGGCGCGGGAGGCTCCCGCGTCCCGGGCCGCGTCCGCCCAGCCCGTGCGCGACGAGGACGAGGCGCCGACCGCCACCGCGCGCCTGCGCCCGCGCCGCGAGGTCTCCTCCATCTCCAGTCGGGACAGTCCCCGCAGCCGCAAGCCCTCGGCGGTCTCCACCACCACGGCCAGGGGGAACAGCGTGGGCAGCGCGGCCTCCAGCCCCATGTCGCCCAACACCACCTTGAGCGTCGCGCCCTCCAGCGCGGCGGAGAGGGGCTCGTCGAGCTGCTCATCCGCGGGAAGGAACAGGCCCCGGCCCTCCGAGTCCACGAGCTGTGAGCGCCTGCCGCTGGCAAGCAGCGTCTGCGCCCGCAGCGCCACCGGCAGCCGCTCCGGCGCGAACACGTCCTTGCGGTGCTCTTGGAACGCGGAGAGCGCGGCCCCCACATCCGGAAGTGACTTCTCCACGAGCCGCAGCAGCGCCGCTTCGTCGAGAGGGTCCCGCTGCATCCCCGTGTCCAGGTCCAGCCGGAAGGGCGCGAAGCCCGGATACTGGCCACCCTGGACCTTCTTCAGGACCTCCCCCGAGTGGCTCCGCTTGGCCTCCACGTTCTTGAGGAAGGCGGGGATGATCTGCTTCTCCGCGTAGTGCTTGCCGGACTCGAGCTCCACGAAGCGGCTCTCGCGGACGACGAAGTTGTCGGGCGTGACACGCGCGGAGAACGCGTACTCCAGCAGCGTCAGCCCCTCGACGGGCGCGCGGTCCTTCTTCGTCCACGTCTTGCCGATGAGCTCCTCGACGTAGCGGTCCTCGAGCGCCTCGCCGCCCAGGTGCTTCTCCACCTTGCGCGTGGTGAGGAGCATGTCCGCCACCAGGTCGGTGAAGGCGGGAGGCTCGAACTCACCCTGGCGCTCGGCGGCCTTCTCCAAGAGGTCCGCCACCTCCACCGCGCTGGCCGCGAGCCGCCGCAGCCCGTTGGCGCGCAGCGTCTCCCCCAGGGCGCGCACCTGGCCGGCGCGGTCCTCGGAGAGGGACATCACCCCCGACAGCCCCAGCTCCCGCACCAGCGTGGAGACCTGGGCCACGCCCGCCTTCATCAGGTCCGCGGTCTCCGTCTTGCCCTTCTTCACGCTCTTCTTGGCGGGGCCTCCCGCGCCCGCGGGGGGCGCGTCGGCGGTGACGAAGGACTCCGGCGCGCGAGCCCACGCCACCAGCAGCGCCGCCGCGTGCTTGCAGAAGGGGCGCGAGCGCGCGGCCATGCACGAGCACCGCCCCTTCACCTCGCGGCCTTCTCCGAACACCAGCGACACCTTGTAGGGCGTCGCGCCGGAGCCGAGCGCATCCGCGAACAGCCGGTTCTCGAAGCGCGACAAGTGGGTGATGTGCTTGTCGTCGAAGATGCGCGCGCCCTTGGACAGCTCATCGCGGTCGCTGATGACTTCCGTCAAGGAGCTCATCGCGGGAGACACCTTTCGCACCTCAGCCATGGTGCAGCTCCTTCTCGGTGGACAGCAGCGGCGTCAGGTCCTGGTTGCGCATCACTCGCTCCACCACGTCCACCAGCTTGCGCGGCGTGCACCCGAAGCACGGGATGCCCATCGCGGTGAGCTCCTTCGCCATGGCCTGGTCGTAGGAAGGCTTTCCCCCATCCGACAGCGCCAGCAGGCACAGCACCTTCGCGCGCGAGTCCACGAGCTGCCGCAGCCGCGCCAACAGCTCCTGCGCGTTGCCGCCCTCATAGAGGTCGGTGATGAGCAGGAAGAGTGTCTTCTCCGGCCGTTGCACATGGTTCGCCTGCGCGTAGGCCACCGCCCGGTTGATGTCGGTGCCGCCGCCGAGCTGCGTGGAGAAGAGCACCTCCACCGGGTCCGACAGGAGGGGCGTCATGTCCACCACCTCGGTGTCGAACAGGACCAGCCGCGTGCGCAGCACGTCCAGCGACGCGAAGATGGCGGCCATGACGGAGCTGTAGACCACGCTCTCCGCCATGGAGCCGGACTGGTCCACCACCAGCGTCACGTCCCACTCGTGGCGCCGCCGCTGGTTGGGCCAGAAGTAGAAGCGCTCGGGCACCAGGCGCTTGTTCTCCGCGTCCCAGCCCTTGAGGTTGTGTCGAATCGTGCGCTTCCAGTCGATGTTGCGCGCGATGGGCAGCGGGCTCGTCCTGTCCCGGCGCAGGGCGCCGAAGACCGCCGTGCGGACGGTGGACTCTAGCTTCTTGCGCAGCTCGTCCACCACCTCGCGCACAATCGTCCGGGCCAGCGACTTGGCTTCGTCCGGGATGAGCCCGCGCGCGCTCACCAGCGTCGTCACCAGCTCCACGTTCTTCTCGAGGAAGGGCAGCGTCTCCGGCTCGAACAGGAGCTGCGTGAGGCCCTTCTTCTCGATGGCGTCCTTCTGGACGAGCGCAATCACATCATCGCGGAAGAAGCTGCGCAGCGCCCCCAGCCACTCGGGGATGTAGGGCTTGGAGCCCTCGCGCCCTCCGCTCCGCTCGCCGTAGACGAACGAGAGCGCGTCATCCAGCGGCTCGAGCTCCCCGTCCTTCAGGCCCACCGAGCCCGCGGACGCGGCCAGCGAGCGCAGCGAGGGACACGCCCCCGTCTTCTCCGCGGTGGGGCCCAGCGCCAGCCGCCAACGCAAGAGCGCGTCGCGGTCCTTCTCCGCCAGATTCTTGGGGTCCACGCTCATAGCAGGTCATCCAGGTCATCGAGCGCCTTGCCCAGCTCGGCGCTCATGTCCTTGAGCTTTTCCTTGTCCTTTTCCTCGAGCACCGTCTTCACCGCGCGGCCCTGTTCTCCGAGCCGCCGCACGGCCACGATGTTCTCCATGAGGTAGCGCCGCTCGGTGTGACCGAGCACGCCCAGTGCCCTCCTCAATACCGGAAGGGTCTGACGGAAGAGCTCGGGGTCGATGCCCACGAGGAACTCATCCAGCGCCTTCACCACGTCGCGGTTCTTCACGAGCACCAGCGCGTTGACCCGCAGGAAGCCCTCCAGCCACGACGCGCTCACTTCCGGCTCCACCGCGAGCGACAGCCGCAGCCCGACCTCCTTCGCGACCTCCTCCTCGGTGAGTTCTTGAGACAGATACAGCAGGCCCGTGGCCAGTCCGGAGGCGGAGGGATGCACGGTGGTGCCGTGCATCAGGTCCTTGGCCGCGGCGAGCCACCCGGCCTTGTCCGCGAGCGGCTGCGCCAGCGCCACCTCGTGCAACGTCCGCAGCGCATCCATCACCGCGGGCACGGCTTCGGGCGAACAAGCGCAGGCCTCGTTCACCCGCAGCAGCGCGCGGGAGAAGGTCTTCTGGCAGAGCACGGCCACGGCCTCGTCGCCCATCGCCGTATGCGCACGCGAGGTGCCATACGCGACCAGCCCGGACAACGCCCGCGCCGCCGAGGCGAGCGAGGGCAGGTCCGCGTCCGTGGAGGCATGGGCATCACACGCGCGCAGCGCGGCGGCCAGCGTCTGCGAGCAGCCGGTAATCACAGACTCCAGCAGCACCTCCGCGGCGCCGCCGGTGGTCCTCGCCGCGAGCAATTGCTCCTGGAGGACATGCGTCGTCACGGCCTCCAGCGAGTCCCCCAGGATGATTTTCTCCACCAGCGCCACGTCGGTGGACGGCGTCCACTGGGCCTGCCACGACTCCCGCACCCGCGTGAGCGCGGCCTGCGCGCCCGCCTCCTTGGGAGTGGCCTTCTGCTGCGCGGTGCCCGCCAGGGTGGCGTAGGGGATGCCCGTCACCCGCAGCCGGTGCAGGAACACCGAGGAGCCCACCTCCACCTCGTTGCTCAACCGCAGCGTGAAGGTCTCCGGGCTGTCGGTGCGCGGCAACTGGCGCGAGTCCACCTCTCGCCAGAACTCCGCCTGGAGCGAGTTCTTTCCAATGCGGCTGGCCACCCGGCCCACCTGATGGCCCACCACGCTCTTCCACAGGAAGGAGTCGACGTGGGTCGCATCCCCGCGGCACAGCGTGGCGATGGTGGCCTCGCGCAGTTCGTCCAGTCCCGGCGCGCTCTTCTCGCGCAGGTCCGAGAGGGTCACCGCGAGCCGGTAGGCCTCCAGCACGTCGGACAGCGAGGCGGTGAAGCCGCGCATGCGCAGGTGTCCGGCGAAGTCGATGAGCACCTCCAGCGTCGCGCGCCGGAAGTCACACTTCGCCTCGTGGGCCTTCTGGTAGAAGTGCGGCGCGCGGTTGCCCGCGCCGTACCCGAGCTGCTCGGACAGGCGGGGAAAGCTGTACGGAATCACCGTCACCGCGCAGGGCACGGCCGCTGGAAGCCGGGCCTCCAGCGTGGCCTCGACGTCCTTCGCGATGAAGGCCGCCACGTGGGCCGCGCCCGCCACTACGGCGACCTTCTCCGGAGCCACCCCGCTGGCCAGCACCTCCAGCACCTGACGCGCCATGAAGGCATCACGCCAGCGGTGAGCGTCCTGACGAGGACCGGCGTTGAGCACGTCCGCCCACGCGAGCAGCACGTCGCGGAAGCCCTCGGGCGTCCAGTCCGGCGCCTCGAACAGCGCCTCCCACAGCTCCTCGAAGGAGCGATAGCCCCGCTCACGCGCGAACCGCTCCGAGACGGGCTCCTCTTCGTCGGGAACGGACGATGTCTCCTGCCCCTCGGACTCCAAGGGAGGCGCCGCGTCCCGCCGGTCCATGGCGAGGCTGACGCCCGCGGGGATGTCGATGAAGAGTGCGCGGGCGGAGTGGGCCTGGGCCCAGCGCAGCGCCGCGTACTCGGGCGAGTACTCCGCGAAGGGCCACAGCGCGGAGCCCGGCGTGTCATCCGTGCGATAGCCGAGCAGGGCGATGGGAGGCCGGGTGTCCGCGTCGCACAGGACGTCCACGAGCGCGGAGGCATCGCAGGGGCCCTCGATGAGCACGACCTCCGGCTTCACGCGCTCCAGCCAGCGTCCGAGCACCGCCGTGGTGCGCGGCGAGTGGTGGCGCACCGGGAACAGGTGCACCCGGGTGAGCAGGTCCAGGTCCATCAGCCCCTCAAGAGCTTCTTGCTCGCGGAGTACAGCTCCTTCCACGCGCCGGTGCGGCCCTTGGCCACCGTCTCCATGTACTCGCGCAGGGCCTTCACGTCGTCCTCCTGCTCCTTCACCACCGCGCCCACCAGCGAGGCGGCCAGCTCCTGGGGCGTCACCTTCCCGCCGCCGAACTGCTGCGCGAGGATGGAGCTGTTGAACAACACGCTGATGGCCTCGGCGGTGGAGAGCACCGCGCCCGGCGTGCGGACCTTCGTCTTGCCGTCCTTCGTCACACCCTGGCGCAGCTCCTGGAAGAGCGTGAGCAGCATGCGGGACAGCTCCTCGGTCGGCGGGACACCGACTTGATAGTCATTGCGCAGCTCCGCCTCGCGCTTCGTCACGATTTGGATTTCCTGCTCCAGGTCGTCCACCACCGGGACGGTGACGAAGTTGAAGCGGCGCTTGAGGGCGGCGCTCATCTCGTTGACGCCGCGGTCTCGTGTGTTGGCGGTGGCGATGAGGTTGAAGCCGCGCTGCGCGCTCACCACTTCGCCCAGCTCCGGAATGGAGACCTGCTTCTCCGAGAGGATGGAGATGAGCGCGTCCTGAATCTCCGGCGAGGTGCGCGTCACCTCCTCGAAGCGGGCGAACTTGCCGCCGCGCATCGCGCGCAGCACGGGGGATGGAACCAGGGCCTCGGGCGTGGGGCCCTTGGCGAGCAGCAGCGCGTAGTTCCACGAGTACTTGAGGTGGTCCTCGCTGGTGCCGGCGGTGCCCTGGACGATGAGCGCGGAGGTGCCGCTGATGGCGGCGGAGAGATGTTCGGACAGCCAGCTCTTCGCGGTGCCCGGCTCACCCACGAGCATCAGCGCCCGGTCCGAGGCGAGGGTGGCGATGCACACCTGGATGAGCCCCTTGTCACCCACGTACTTGGGCGTGATGGGAACGCCGCCCACGGGCTTGGCGCTCCCGAGGATGTAGGTCTCGACGGCGCGAGGCGAGAGCGCCCACCCGGGAGGGCGGGGCTTGTCGTCATGCGCGGTGAGGGCGTCCAGCTCGGTCTTGAACTTCGCTTCGGCGGGCAGTCGGATGTCCGGCATGCGTGAAAGCTAGCAGCATGGACTGACACGCGGCGATTCAGGGGGTTGTCTTGCTTACCCCGAGGCGGCCCACCTCCGAGGGGGGCTCGTCGGGGTCCTCGCGCCCCGTGAATGATGCGGGTTCTTCCGGCTCACTCCGCGCACGGAAACGCGGTGTCCAGCTTCTTGCTGTCCTTGATGCCAGGGCCGGTCAGCGTCGCCACCACCTTCACGGTGGAGGAGCACTCGTAGGGCATCAGGAAGGGGACCTGGAGGACGCCGCTCTGTGGAAGCGCGTGCAGCTCACGCGTCTGGGTCACCTTCCACGCGCGCTGCTCTCCCGCTTCGGACTCCTCCTTGGGCGCGCTCACCACGACCTTGAGCTTCATGGGCTTGTTGCCATTGAAGTCGCCCTTCACCTGCACCAGGAACACGGCATCCACGAAGCTGCCGTAGGGGTCCTCGGCCTCCTCCAGTTTGACGATGGCGGCCTTGGTCTGGTCGAACACGCGCAGCTCGATGTCTCCCAGCGAAACGCTCGACTTGCCCGCGCTCACCGCCGCGGTGGACAGCAACAGGACAGCGCCCGACAGCCACCCGCGCAGCTTCGTCGACGACGACATCGCGACCTCCCGTGCCTTCGGTTGTCTGGCGACTGTATTCCAGGCCTCCCTCTTCCGTGCAGGGGCGGCGACCGTGAGGGCGGGCCCTGGCCTGGCCCTCTTCGCGTCCTCTTGCGCCGCTTCCGCTCGTGGACAGCGTGCGGAGGAACCCTGTCCGCCGCGGGGGACCTGCGCCCGCGAGGAGTCACCCATGAAGACCTCGATTCCTTCCCAGATGAAGGCCATCGCCATCGACCGGTTTGGTGGTCCCGAACTGCTCGGGATGAAGACGCTCCCCGTGCCTCCGTTGGGGCGCGATGAGGTGCTCATCAAGGTCGAGACGGCGGGCATCGGCCAGTGGGACCCCGAGGAGCGCGAAGGGGGAATGGAGGGACTCAAGCCGGGCAAGTCGACCTTCCCCTACGTGCTCGGGTCGGATGGCGCGGGCACCATCGTGGCCGTGGGGGAGGGCGTGAAGAACTTCAAGGAGGGCGACAAGGTCTACGCCGCGGGCTTCCTCAACTCGAAGGGGGGCTTCTACGCGGAATACGCCTGCGTGAGGGCGGTGGACACCTCGCCGATTCCCAAGGGCCTGAGCGCGGAGCAGGCGGGAGTGCTGGCGGCGGACGGCATCACCGCCCTGCAAGGCGTGGAGGACACGCTCAAGGTCGGCAAGGGCACGAACCTCCTGGTGTACGGCGCCAGCGGCGGCGTGGGTCACCTGGCGGTGCAGTTGGCCAAGAGGTTGGGCGCGAGAGTCCTCGCGGTGGTCTCTGGCGAGGATGGCGTGGAGCTAGGCAAGAAGATTGGCGCGGACAAGGTGGTGAATGGCCGCGCGGATGACGTGGTGAAGGCGTCCCGGGAGTTCGCACCCGATGGGCTCGACGCGGCCCTGGTGCTCGCCGGGGGAGAGAAGACGGACCAGGTGCTCGCGACGGTGAAGAAGGGCGGGCACATCGCCTTCCCCAATGGCGTCGAGCCCGCGCCCAAGGGCCCCGAGGGCGTCAAGGTGAGCGCCTACAATGGCGAGCCGAATCCCCGCGCGCTGAGCCGGCTCAACGGGCTCATCGAGTCCGGGTCCTTCCACGTGGAGGTATCGAAGGTCTACCGCCTGGAGGATGCGCCGCGCGCGCACGAGGCCGTGGGCAAGCACCACCTGGGCAAGCTCGCGCTGCGTATTCACTGACGGCGCGCGCGTGACTGGAGGGCACGGACGAGCGTGCCCTCCAGGGTTCGCGAGGGACTACTCGGCGCGGCAGACGGCCGGCGCGGAGAGGTTCGGGCGAATCATCTTGAAGGGCGCGAGCATGTCCGGAACGCGCAGCAACGCGTCACGGCACCCGGCCTCGTCGTTGCCGCTCATCTCCACCTTGAAGCTGCAGTCCTGCGCGCCCTCGCAGACCGTCTTGGCCAGCCGCGCGTAGCAGTCCACGGCGCGGGCGCAGGTGCCGTCGCCCAGGTTGACGGAGGCGGACGCGGACGTCGAGGTCGTCGTGGCGGAGGCGGTCGTGGTGCTGGTGGACACCGACGCGCCCGTGGGCTGGGCGTTGAGGTTGATGTTGATGTTCGTCTGCGCGGGCGCGGCGGCGACGACGTGGCGGGGATTCACGCGGTCCTGCGCGCAGACGTAGAGCTCCTCGCCCTTCTTGCGCACGGTGGCGAACTTCGCGTCCAGCTCCGCCGGGGGGACCTGCTTGTCATCCACGATGACCTGGAGCGTGTACGCGTCGCGCTCGTTGTAGGTGAAGTACATCGTGGCGGTGGGGTCGTACGTCACGGCGATGGCCATCCGGTCCGGAGGGGACTGGGACTCGAGGCCGCCCTCGGTGGCGCACGTCCACAGGGCCGTCTTGGTCTCGGAGGCGCGGTCCGCCTCGACGGGGAGCGTGTACATCTTGCTGGCGCCACAGGCCATCAACGAAAAACACAGAGACGTCAGGGACAGTCCCTGGATGAACCGCTTCATGATGCGAGCTCCTGGTGAGGGATGGCTTCCGCGGGGGACGGCGGCGGAGTGGCGCGAGCGTTGATGTGCGCCGGTTGTAGATTCAATCCTGACACAGGAGCGCCCCGCTCCGGAAGTCTCGAACTGGGGCTCGTGCGAGGGGCTCGGAGGGGTTGAGTGGCGTTCAGGTCCGGGGCCGCCAGGTCAGCCACTCGCCGGGCCGAACAAGCTCCACGTTCACCTTCCGCTTCTTCGCCGCGGCGAGGAGCAGGGCCTCCGCGTCTGGGACCTCGCGGTAGTCGTCGGAGGGCGTGACGCCATGGTGGATGGGGACGATGAGCCGCGCCTCCAGGACCGCCGCCGCGGCGACGGCCTGCTCTGGAGTCAGCACGCCCGGGATATCGCTGACGGGCTTTCGCCAGCCGAAGCGCGCGCCGTTGATGGGCAGGAAGGCCGCGTCGAAGGGGCCGAGTTGGCGTCCGATGTTCCACCAGGCGCCATGCCACAGCGTATCGCCGCAGTGGATGATGCGGCGGCCTCCGCCCGAGACGACCCAGGACACCTGCGGGTCTCCGTAACCATCCGCCGCTGGAACGGCGGTGACGGTGAAGTCATTGAGCAGGAGCGGTTCGTAGAGGGACGCGGACCGGACTCGGAATCCCGCCGCCGCGGCCACGAGGGCCGTGTCCGGAGCGCACACCAGCGTGCCCGTGTCGCCCAGGGCCTTGCGGACGGCCAGCTTGTCGAAGTGGTCCGAGTGGCGATGGGTCACCAGCACGAAGCGTCCGCCGTCGCCCACCTCCAGCGGAACGAGCGGGTCCTTCAGCGCGGAGCCCCACACCGAAGGGTCGAGCAGCGGGTCCAGGAAGAGCGAGTCCCTTCCGAGCTGTAGCTGCACTCCGGCCCAGGCGAGCCGCCGTGCGCGAAGGGTCGCGCTGTCGTCGGGCTTCGCCGCGCGGCTCGCTCCCGAGGGCAGCATCACCGCTCCCGCCGCGAGGCAGAGCGTCGCGCGGAGGAAGTCCCGGCGCCTTGTCCCTGGCTGGCGCGTCTTCATGGCGCGTCTCCATGCTGCTGGGGAGCGCGCGGGTTGATGCCGAACAGTCGCACCCCTTGCTCGGTTCTCGGCTGATGGCTGCTGCCCGGTGCGAAGAACAGATACGAACCGGGGCCCAGCCTCTGGTGCCCTTCGATGAGTTCACCGCTCACCACGAAGACCTTTTCACCAGCGTCGTGGACGTCCACCCAGGGCCACTGACTCCCAGGGGCCATGTCCACGACCCAGGCGCGAACGTCCTGGGTGCTCGGCAGGTCCCTGCGCAGGCAGCCGGGACCGACGACCACCGGTTCGATGTCGTCGACTCGCACGGACATCCATGGAGGAGTGGGAGGTGTCTTCGAGAGCTCGGGCATCGGTCCGCCTTCCTTGGCAGTGGGATGCCCACGTTAAGGAGCCCGGCCTCATGAGTGCAGCGAAACGATTTCGCGAAGTGGATGAAACTGATTCATGTGAAGATTCGCCGGCATGCTCGAACTGCGTCACTTCAAGCTGATCACCGCGGTGGCTGATACGGGGAGCCTGGTCTCGGCGAGCCGGCTGCTTCACCTCACGTCCTCGGCGCTGAGTCATCAACTGCGCGACGCCGAGGAGCGCCTGGGGGTTCAGCTCTTCCAGCGCCGCCAGCGCAGGCTGCTCCTGACGGGGGCGGGGGAGAAGCTGCTCGGCTCGGCGCGGAGGGTGCTGAGCGAGGTGGCGCAAGCGGAGGCGCTCTGCCGCGCGAATCCCAAGGACGACCTGCTCCGGCTCAGCACGGGTTGCTACACGGTCTACGGATGGCTGCCGCCGATTCTCGGCGAGTGGCAGACGGAGTACCCCCGTGCCGAGCTGCGCATCGTCCTGGAGGCCACGCGCCAGCCGCTGGAGGCGCTGCTGAGTGGTGGGTTGGACCTCGCGTTGACCACGGATGTTCCACGGCAGGCGAAGCTGTCGCAGACCGCGCTCTTCACGGATGAGCTCCTGCTGGTGGTTCCGTCGGGCCATGCGCTGGCGCGACGCGCGCATGTCTCGGCGGAGGAGTTGGTGTCGGAGCACCTGCTCACCTATGCCGCGCCTCGCGAGCAGCTCGATATCTTCACGCGAGTCTTCTGGCCCGCGAACCTCGAGCCCCAGCGGGTCTCTCCCGTGCCGCTCACGGAGGCGCTCATCGAGCTGGTGCGTGGAGGGATGGGCGTGACGGCCCTTCCGGGCTGGATGCTTCCCTCCCAGCGTCAGGGATTGCACGCGCTCCGGCTCACCCCGCGCGGGATTCGCCGCCGATGGAGCGCCGTGACGCGTGCATCCCGTCAACGCCCCGCCTCGTTGACTCGCTTCGTCCAGCTCCTGCGCGAGCGCTTCGCGTCGGGGGGCCCCAAGGCGCCCCAGCTTCCGCTGGGGACGCGGTAGGGGCCGGGTCGAAGCGGTGAGGTGCGCTCAGGTCGAGAGCTTCGAGGTGAGGTCGATGGAGCCGGGGCTGGACGGCACGGCGAAGGTCTTCCCGTCGGCGGCGCGGAAGTCGAGCGTCTTGAGATTCACCGAGTAGATGAGCAGGTCCTCGTAGAAGCGCACGTTGAAGACGGTGTGCGAGAGGTCCTTGACCACGGTCCATTGCGTGTAGTCGTCCTCCTCCTGCCGGGTCGTCTCGTTGACGAAGCGCACGGCGCCCTTGGGGATGTCCACCGAGTTGAGGATGTGGAAGGCGAGGCTGGTGGCCTCGGTCGCGTTGGCGACGGGGCGGGCGAACTGCTTGAGGTATGTGGCGCGGACGAAGCGCGAGGGAGGCATCGCGTCGCCGGGGATGCCTCGCAGGCCGCTGCCGTGGCCCGGCTGGGAGAAGGTCTCGCTGCCCAGTTGGATGGGCTTGGCGTCGTAGGGCGTGAGGTCCACGTAGTTGCGCAGGTTCTGGAGCTGGACGGGGAAGGGGGGCGCGTTGGTCAGCACCGAGACGGGGTTGTCATGAAGGTGGAGCTCGCCGTCGAGGAACTCGACGACCAGGCTGTTGCCCTGTGCGTCGTGGATGGGGAAGTGGAGGGGGAGGTACTTGGCGAGCCAGTCGCTCTCCCAGACCTGGGCGGCGCCTTCGAGGAGCGCGGAGCGGACCTCCGCCACGGTGGAGAAGTTGCCGAGCACCCAGCCGGGGAACTGCGCGAGGGTCAGGGCCTTGGAGTTGTTGGTGACCTTGGGGTAGCGGGAGCCGGGGAGCCAGAGGCTTCCGGTGGAGAGTCCGGCGGTGTTCATTCCATCGACGATGATGGGAAGGCTGTCCTTGGCGGTGAGGCCGACGTAGCCGTAGGTGGACGTCCACGACAGGCCATTGAGGAGGCCGTGGGGCGAGGGCGAGACGAACTTCGAGCCAGGCGCGCGGACGAGGATTTCGGAGCCGAGGTCGAGGCCAAACTCCATGCTGCGTCCATTCACCACGCTCTTGTCCGAGGCAACGATGAGGAAGTCAGTGCACATGTGAGGGCTCCTTGGGGTGTGGGCCGCCATCCGGGCGGCCTGGCCGTGAATCCTCGGGGATGCGGATGTGGGGACGGGGCGGGCTCCTCGCGGACGTGTCGCCTACTGCACTTCCGAAGCGTGCGAGCACGGGGGAATATCCGAGGGTCGGAACGATTGTGACGAAGGTGCCACCTATGTCGACGTCTCAGGTCGTGGTCATCGACCACCGCGCCGCCGAGCTGCAAGCCGCCTTCTGTGAGTACGTCCCGCGAGTCTTCCGCACGGTCGACTTCCGCCGCTGGTGTGCCTGGGGAGAGTGGACGGACGAGTACCGCACGTTCGGCGTGATGGACGATGGCCGCGTGGTGGCGAATGCCTCCGTGTCGCGGATGCATGTGTTGGTGGAGGGGCGGGAGGTGGTGGCGTACCAGCTCGGCGCGGTGGGGTGTGTGCCGGAGCGGCGAGGACAGGGCTTGTCGCGAGTGGTGATGGAGGCGGCGCTCGAGTTCTGCGGGGACGCGCCGGTGTTGCTGTTCGCGAACAAGAAGGTGCTCGAGTTCTATCCACGCTTTGGCTTCGCGCCTCGGGAGCAGCACGAGTTCGGAGTCTCGGTGAGCGTGGAGCCCGCGGGGGTGTTGGCGCCGGAGGTGGATTTGTCGGAGGCGCGTGCGCGTGAGGAACTTGTCGCGTTGGCGGCGGATGGGGTCGCCGTGACGGAGCGCTTCGGAGCGCGGCGGCATGGGCACATCGCGACGTGGTACGCGGCGGCGAACTTCGCGAGGCCGCTGCGCAAGCTGCGTGACGATGCGTGGGTCTTCGCGGGGGTGGAGGATGGGGTCCTCCACATCGAGGACCTCTATGCGAGAGAGGTCTTCGACTTGCGTCCGCACCTGTCACGGCTGGTGGACCAACCCGTGAAGGAGGTGCGGTTCGGCTTCACGCCTGAGCGCTGGTGGCCCGGAGCGGACGTGGTGGGCGAGGACACGGAGGCAGACCTCTTCGTGCGCAACCTGAAGTTGCCCACGGGGCCGGACCGGTTCCCGGTGATGGCTCGGACTTGATGCGCGGGCGCGTGTCGAGGACTCGAAGTCGCGGTTCGAGGACAGAACCGGAAGACATGTTCCCGGACGACGCGGAGGCGTCCAAGCCGCGCGGTCGTTGAGATATAGCGACCGCATGATGTCCTCATCTCCCCCGCCCCCGGGTGCGGTCGCCTTCGTGGACCGCTGGCGCGAACTGTTCGATGCCTGTGACTGGTCCGGCCTGCGGGCGCACGAGCATCCCGACTTTCCCGAGTCTGGTCCTCCCAAGCAGAACGACAGCTTCATCCGCGGACTCGGCAAGAACGGCTATCAGGTCAAGAGCGCGACGCTGAAGCCCTTCGTGCAGCCCCGGTGGTCCGTCTTCCGCACGCAGCGCCTGCACCCGCAACCAACCTACTGGTGTGACCTGGTGTTGATGGACGCGAAGGGCCGAGAGACCGAGGCCTTCATCGCCCTGGCTCCGTGGGAGGGTGCCGCGGGGGCCTTCCGTGCCTCGTACTACGTCTCGATTCCTCCGAAGAAGAAGGTCGCCCCGTTGGACCTGGGCAAGGAGCGACAGCGCGTCGCGAAGTTTGTCGGTAAGGCGGTGAAGGACTTCGCCCGGGTCCAGGACGCACGGCCGCTCCAGCGATTGGAGCTCATGTACTCCGTCGATAACGGGACGCTGAACGTGTGCTTCGACCTCGACCCGGCGGCCGAGCCGGGACGTGGCGACGCGATGACCCATTTCGGCTTCGCGGAGCTCCTCGTCCCGCGCTGGGCCGACGTGAAGGAGCACAGGCCGTCCCTGGTGGGCCTCGATGGCGAGAAGCTCGTGGCCCGCGAGGATGGGACCTGGGGCACGCCCGACGCGCACGCGAAGCTCGAGGAGCACCTGGGGAAAATGCTCGTCGCGACGCTGCTCGAGATGCGGGACAGCGGCCAGTTCGAGGACCTGCGCGCCGCTGCCTCCGCGGAGCTGGGCGTCGAGGAGTACGAGGGCCACTTCGGCTGGCCCGCCTATGAGGAGCGCGGGCGCGAGAACAGGGTGGTGTCGTCTCCGTAGCGCCGCGTCAGGGCGTCAGCTCCGCGGCGATTCGCGAGGCGTCCGCGGCGGTCCACGGCTTCGGATTGAAGACGTAGAGGGTGCGGGCGCCGGGTGGAACCGCGAGGGGCTCATCGAGCGCGAGTCCCACGCTGCCCTGGCAGGGCGGGGGAATCCCGCGAGCGAAACGGCTCCGCCAGACAGACGCCTCCGGACCCATGCGGAAGAGCTGAGGCACGACCTCGTCCACGGGGGCTCGCGCCACCCAGCTCCCCGAGACACACCAGGATGCCAGCCCCGTGATGGACAGCCGATGGGTCGACGGCAGCCGCGCGCGCAAGGCGTGGAGCAGCGAGAGATAGGCGTCGTACTCGGATGCTCGCGCGTCGAAGTCGAGCTGCAAGCCCGTCGCGTCGGGCCGGACCGCGAGGGCGACGAGCCGGTCCGCGAGCTCGGAGATTCGCTCAGGTGTGTATCGCGCGAGCGAGGCACCCGCGCGCATCTCCAGTCGCACGGTGGCGCGGGGCACCATGCCCGGAGGCATGAGCAGCGGCTGCCGGCGCGCACGGACGAGGCTCGACGTATCCGTCAGTTCGACGGTCGCCAACAGGAACGCCACCTCGACAGGTTGTCCCGCGAGGAACCGCAGGTCCTCCGGCCGCTCCCAGGCCCAGAGCACCACGCGAGGAGGCTCGGACGTGGGAACACAGGCGAGCGCCGCGCAGAAGAGAAGGAGCGCGGTGACAACCCAACGGCTCACGGAGAAGGACCTCACTCAGTGGTAGTACTTCGACTTCTTGGCCAGGTCGCTCTTCCCGTAACGTCGATGCAGGAGGCGGAACGCATCTCGAGCCTCGTCGGTACGCGTCTCACAGGACTTCTTGCTGGCCCTGACCACGCGGTAGAGCGCCACGGGCGAGCGAGGGTCCTTGGGATGCGCCTGCGCCCACGCCAAGGCAGCGCGTCCGAGGTAGGTCATCGAGCCGCCCGCCGTGACCACCTTGTTCCACTCCTCACGCGCGGCCCGCGTCTCTTCCTCCGACAGGAACGGGAGCGCCGTCGTGGGGGACTCCGTGCTGCTCGTGCACCAGCCAATCTTTCCGTACGTGAGCATGTCCCTCACGTAGGTCTCCGCGTCCTCGCTGAACAGCCGTGCGTCCGACAGGCCATCCTCTCCGCCTTCGAGCTCCGGGGTGGCCCCGAGGGAGTCCATCAACAGGAACTGCGCTTCGAACAGCCGCTCTTCCTTCGACTTGTGCTGGAGCACGGCGCTCAGTCCGGCATGCGCGAGGGGCTCGGACTTCTCGAGCACCTTCGCCACGGCGAGGAGCGTCTCATGGTCCTCCACCACCACGGCGCGAGTGAAGGCGGTCCATCGCAACTGGCGTTGGACGTCGGCGGGAAGAGAACCTTTCTCCGCGAGCTCGCTCATCCGTCGCGCCGTCAGCCGAGGATTGAGCGCCCGCACCGCTCCCCAATCCAGGACCTGGCTTCTCTGCGCGAGAGGCGTGTCGTGCGCATCACTGAAGCCGTTGTCTTCGACTCCGGCGGCGGAACGCAGCGCGTGGAGAATGGCTTCATCCCAGCTGCTCGCCAGGGCGAAGCGCTCATCGCGCAGGAGGTTGTCGCTGGAGACCAAATCCCGCGACATCTCCGAGGGCACCGTCGCGAGCCGTGCCCGAGCCGCCGCGACCTCCCCGAGTTCCCGCAGCAGATGCGCGGAGCGGTACACCAGTGTCATCGCGGCCGGTGACTTCACGGGAACCCGCGCCGCCGCCTCGAGCACCTCGCGCAGCCCTGGCGAATCCACCCGTGCATTCAGGAGCGCGGTGACGAGCCACGGCACCTGGCGAGTCTTCCCCCATCGGGCCACGGCCAGCGCATAACTTCGCTGAACGCGCTGTTCCCGTTCGCTGTCGCCCAGGATGGGAGGGACGTACGTGGCGTCGAGCCATTCCGTGAGCTCGCTCGCGCGACCCGTCAGCGCGGCACAGAGGGGCTGGGACCTCTTCGTGTCATCGTCGAGCACCCGCTTGAGCCCCAGGTTCAGGTCGACGAGCTCAACACCCAGCGCCGAGCCCATCCCTGGTTGAACCACGCGCTCCATCAGCTCACAGGTCAGCGCATCCGGCTGGAGCCGGGCACGGACGAGGTTGCGCAGCCGCAAGGTCGCGGGATGGACCTCGCGCAGCTCGGGTGTGGCGAGGACCTTGGCCATCACCTGCTCCGCTTCGGTGAGCCGGGCGATGAACTCAGGAGGGGATTCGGGCGAGGACCTCCAGCTCTCGGGACGTTCGAGCAACGCCTGCCGCACATGGACACGCGCCACCAGGTACGCGGCGAGCGCACGATAGGGTGAACCTGTGTCCTGGCTGATCTGCTGAAAGCCCTGGGTGGCCTCGGCGAAGCGCCGCCCATAGAAGTCCGAGGAGGCGCGTTGATAGGCATGCTCCGCGCGGCGGCGGGCCTGGACCGAAGCGGGTAGTCCCGCGTCGAGCGCCGGGGCCAACACCTCCACCGCGTCACCCGAACCGAAGACCATGTCCTGATTGCGCACCCACTCCGCCACGAGCGCGGGGTGCTGCTTCCACTCCGTGCCGAGCGCCCGCAGCGTCTTCTCCGCGCGCAGGAAGGCATCGCCATGGATGTAGGGGAGCTGGTTGTAGTTCTCCTCGACGAAGACGCGCGGCGGAGCGGTGGGGGCGGGAGTCGAGGGGAGGACCTCGGTCCGAGCAGCGAGCCAACGCGCGGCCTCCTTCGCCGCGCCACCGGGCAGGTCCTCCTGCCAGCGGGCCCAGGACTCCACCACGTAGCGCTGCTCCTCGGGCGTCGTGGGCACGGCCATCATCACCCGCCACGCATGGGCGAGGTACATGGGCTGGAACGTCCCTCGAAGGACACCCAGACGCCCGGCCGCGAACGCGTCGAACGGGCGGTCGGGATGGGAGGAGTGGACGTAGATGGGAGCGTCGTAGGAGGGCCCACAGGCCCAGGCTGGAGCGGTCCCCAGCACGAGCACGAGAGCCACCAGTCCCAGGAGCAACGGCTTCAGCGAGGAAGGGCGCACGTCGGACAACACTGAAGCACAAGCAACCGCTCTCCCACCACGGCCTCCCTCACGAACCCGAGCGAGCCCTCGCCGGCGCACCGAAGCGGCTGGGCGGCTGGCCCGTCCATCGCCGGAACGCGCGGGTGAACGTGCTCACGTCCGAGAAGCCCAACAGGTACGCGATTTCGCTCACCGAGCGCCCCGGCTCGGAGAGATACGACAGGGCCTGGGTGCGCCGGGTCTCCGCGAGCAGCTCCCGGAACCCCGAGCCCGACTCCACCAGCTTGCGCTGGAGGCTGCGCGAGCTCATGTGCAGCCGCTCCGCCACCTTCTCCTGCGAGGGCTCGCCCTGGGGCAACAGCTCCAGCAACATCGCGCGCACCCGCGCCACCACGTCCTGCCCCGCCTGCCGCGCCAGGTGCCGGACGATGAGCTCGTCATTGATGCGCGCCAGCTCCGGATTGGCGCCGGGAAGGGTGACCTCGAAGGGAAGGCGCTCGTACACGAGCACGTCCGCGCCCGCGCCGAACGTCAGCTTGCATCGGAACAACTTCTCGTAGGGCGTCAGGTCCGCGGGCGCCGCGCGGCGCAGCAGCACCTCTCGCGGCGACAGCTCCCGCCGGTACATCACCCGGCAGAAGCGCACCAGGAGGTACGCCACCGCGTCCGTCTCCTCCTCACACAGATGAGGTCCGCCGCCACCGTCGTAGAGGAGCACCTGATAGCAATCCCCATCCCGGGTGAAGGCCGGACGCAGTCCGTCCGACACCAGCGCCACCGCGTGCACCAGCCGCTCGAATGCCTCGCGCAGCGTGCTGGAGGCGTTGAGCCGGTAGCCCACCGCATGGAACGTGGTCGGCGCGACGTGCCGGGCCATCTGCAGCCCGATGGCGGGGTCCGCCGAATTTTCCACCGCCAACCGCCACAACCGGGTCATCCCCTCTTGGGGATAGCGCGCGTTGGCGTCGCCCAGGAGCGCCGGGTCCAAGCCCGCCTTCACGAACAATGACCGGGCATCCACTCCGCGCAGCTCCAGCGTGCGGTGGAGCGTGAGAGCCCAGCTCGTCAAAACGGTCGCCGGAGAGCTCATGTTGTCGCCTTCGGCCAAAGGAATTGGCGGAATGGAGCAAGCGTGGGGGCCAGACCAACCAGTAGCTTGGCTTCCCCGGAATCCTGCCATGTCGGAGGTGATGATGCTTGTTGAGGAGCGCCGTGTGTCTTCTGGCTGATGCATCGCGTCACCCGTATCCCTAGACGAGTCTGAGCGTCGCGGTTCAAAGGCTTCACGCTTTTCCACCCGACTCACTCTCACGAGGTTCCTTCCGTCGGTGGAGGCCCCGCCGCGCCGGGTGGCGTGTGCCTTGGGCCCGCTGTGGTCGTCCCCTCATTCCCAGAGGTTTGTCATTCCCATGACTCCCTTGAGACTCAGCGGTATCCAGAAGTCCTTTCTGGTGGTGTTGGCGTTGGTGGCCTTCCAGCCGGCGTTCTCCGCGACGCCGAGCTTCCTGGCCTTCGAGAGCGGACACGTCCGCCCGTTGGCGATGTCTCCGGATGGGAAGCGGCTGGTGGCGGTGAACACGCCGGACAACAGCGTGTCGGTGTTCAGTGTGGGGGACGCGGGGCTGACGTTGCAGGCGAAGGTGACGGTGGGGTTGGAGCCGGTGGCGGTGGCGCCCCGAGGCAATGACGAGGTCTGGGTGGTCAACCACCTGTCCGACAGCGTGAGCGTGGTGTCGCTCACGGGGACGCCGCGTGTGGTGCGCACGCTGCTGGTGGGAGACGAGCCGCGCGACATCGTCTTCGCGGGGCCCAAGGGACGCGCCTTCATCACCACGGCGCACCGGGGACAGCACCGCACGCATCCGTCCATCGCGGCGGTGCCGGGCGCGGGAGATCCTCAGCTCACGACGCCGGGGGTGGGCCGCGCGGATGTCTGGGTGTTCGACCCGGCGAACCTGGGCACGACGTTGGGCGGCACGCCCGTGCGCATCCTGAACCTGTTTGGAGATACGCCGCGCGCGCTGACGGTGAGCCCGGATGGGCGCACGGTGTATGCGGCGGTCTTCAAGTCGGGCAACCAGACGACGGCGGTGCTGGAGGAGCTCGTCTGTGAGGGCTTCAATCCCTATGTCCCCTGTCTGGTGAGTGGCGGCATCTACCCGGGCGGCAGCCCCGGTCCGGCCACGAATCATCAGGGGGTGCCCGCGCCGGAGGTGGCGCTCATCGTGAAGTACAATCAGCAGTTCAGCCAGTGGCAGGACGAGCTGGGGCGCAACTGGAACAACGCGATTCGCTTCAACCTGCCGGACCAGGACGTGTTCGCCATCGACGCGGAGGGGCTGACGCAGAAGGAGGCCTTCGCTCACGTGGGCACGACGCTGTTCAACATGGCGACCAACCCGGTGACGGGCACGGTGTACGTGTCCAACACGGAGGCCTTCAACCACGTGCGCTTCGAGGGCCCCGGTGTCTTCGGCGGCACCACGGTGCAGGGGCACCTGGCGGAGACGCGCATCACGGCCATCCTGGCGGGCACGGTGATGCCTCGGCATCTGAACAAGCACCTGGACTACGCGAAGCTGGTGACGGACCCGGGCTTCGACCCGACGGCGAAGGTGCACAGCCTGGCCACGCCGCTGGACATGGTGGTGAGCCGGGATGGCCGCACGCTCTATGTGGCCGCGTATGGCTCCAGCAAGGTGGGCGTGTTCGACACGCAGGCGCTGGAGTCGGACAGCTTCGACCCGCGGTTGAACAGCGCGGCGTACATCCCGGTGAGCGGCGGCGGCCCCAGCGGCCTGGTGCTGGACGAGGCGCGAGGCCGGCTCTACGTGATGACCCGCTTCGACAACTCGGTGAAGGTCATCGACCTGGCCACGCGCGCGGAGGTGGGCTCGCAGGTGCTGTTCAACCCGGAGCCCCTCTCGGTGGTGCAGGGGCGGCCGGTGCTCTACGACGCGGCGACCTTCTCCGCCAATGGGGAGGCGTCCTGCTCGACCTGTCACATCTTCGGCGACATGGATGACCTGGCGTGGGACTTGGGCAACCCGGATGAGAACGTCACGGTGAACCCGATTCAGGGCCGGTTGCTCAACACGGCCACGCTGCTCAAGCCGCACATCAACGGCTCCGGCAAGGTGAACGACTTCCACCCGATGAAGGGGCCCATGACGACGCAGACGATGCGCGGCATGAGCACGTCCGGGCCCATGCACTGGCGCGGAGACCGCTCCAACGGCTTCTTCGGGGTCAGCGGCACGGACCCGAACCTGTCCTTCATGAACTTCATCGTCGCGTTCGAGGGACTCCTGGGCCGCGCGAGCAAGCCCACGCTGACGGAGATGCAGCGCTTCACCGACTTCCAGTTGCAGGTGGTGTTGCCGCCCAACCCGGTGCGCAACCTGGACAACTCGTTGACGGCGGCGCAGCAGCGGGGGTTGAACTTCTATGCGGGTTCACGCCGCTCGGATGGTCTGCCGTTGGGAGAGGGATTGGGCTTCACGTGTGAGGGATGTCACCGGCTGGACCCGGCCCAGGGCTTCTATGGGACGGATGGTCAGGTGAGCTTCGAGAACATCCCTCAGATTGTGAAGATTCCGCACTTGCGGAACATGTACCAGAAGGTCGGCATGTTCGGGAACGCGAACACGCCGTTCTTCATGGCGCCGGACAGCGGGTGGATGGGGAACCAGGTGCGAGGCTTTGGCATGGTGCACGACGGCGCGGTGGATACGATTGCGCGCTTCCTGTCTGCCATCGTGTTCATCCCGAGCATCGGGGTGGGCTTCCCGTTGAACAACCCGGATGGGACGCGGCGGGACGTGGAGCAGCTGGTGCTGGCGTTCGACTCGGACCTGGCGCCCATCGTGGGGCAGCAGGTGACGTTGAGCAGCACGAACGCGGCGAGCGTGGGGCCGCGCATCGACCTGTTGTTGCAGCGGGCCCGCACGCCGTTCACCTCGAAGATTCTGGGTGGGGTGGTGAAGGAGTGTGACCTGGTGGCGAAGGTGGCGATGGGGGGCCGTGTGAAAGGCTTCCTGTTCAATCCAGTGGGCAATGCCTTCATCCCGGATGACGCCTCGGCGAGCGTGTCCGACGCGACGCTGCGGAGCTACGCGACGACGGCGGGGCAGGAGGTGACCTACACCTGCGTGCCGCCGGGCTCCGGGGCACGAATCGGGCTCAATCGCTGACAAATTGTCAAGCGAGGGTTCCGCGGGGAGCCGCCGTGCTCCTCGCGGAACTTGAAATGGAGTTGGTTTGTCAGGGAAGACATGACCTGTGCAACTCTGGTGGCCATGCGAGATTTTCGTGTCTGGGTCGGGGGCCTGCTGTTGGTGGCGCTGACGGCCTGTCAGTCCAAGAATGTGATGGAGGAGCCTCATGGTGAGGAATTGACGGGTCGGGAGGATGGGGGCACGCGGGGGGATGGGGGGCCTGGTGAGGACGGGGGCTTGTGGGGCGATGGGGGGCCTGGTGAGGACGCGGGCTCGGGCGGAGATGGCGGAGGTCAGCGCCCAGACAGTGGAGTCACGGAGGACGGTGGGAGTTCACCGCTGGCCTGTGAGAAGACCCGAGGTGTCTGCGCGGGGGCGAAGCGGGCGTGGGTGGATGGGGCGTACGAATCTGTCTGCACCGCGCGCTCGTATGGTGCGGACTACGAAGAGTCCGAGTCGCGCTGTGACGGGCTCGACAATGATTGTGATGGGGTGACGGACCCGGCTCAATCGTCGCGCGTCACCACGCTGGGCGCGGCGCTCATCCAATCCTATGTCTCCAGCCTCCGGACGGAGCAGGGCGTGTTCGTGGCCGTACCTGGCACCCAGGGCCACGTGCGAGTCCTGCGGTTGGGTGCGGACCTGTCGGTCCTGGGGACCTCGAGTGTTCCGTTTCCGCGAACACTCCCTGACGAGGGCTCCGGGTCGCTGTTGAAAGCTCAGCTGGTACAAACGAAGGAGGGGCTTGCCTTGTTCCAGGCGGTTCAGGTGTCCGGAGCATCCCGGCTGGCCTTGAGCCCCCTGGATGGCCTGGGCGCTCCGATTCTGGGAGAGGACGGCAAGGGGGTGGAGTACCACCTCCTCGATTTTTCCGAGCGGGTGTGGAGGTATCGCGTGGCGACGTCTCCGTCGGACGACCGCGTGCTGGTTCTCTTTGCTCCGGACTATCAGCAAGGAGTGCCACAGCACGTGAAGGGACTGGTGACCGACTCTCAGGGGCAGGTGCTCACCGCGCCCAAGGTCCTCTTCACGAGCGCGGAGGGCGACACGCCGAATCTGGGAAGTGTCCTCTGGCTGCGCAACGGGGATGTCCTGGTCGCCATGCACGACGAAAAGCCCTCGCTCGCGGGGAACACCGTGCGACTGCGCCGCTTCGACGTGAACCTGGACCCCGTCGGTGTCGAGCGGACCTTCGAGATGCCTTCGGAGCCCCATCCCTTGTTGGTGGACCTGGGGGCCGCTCGAGGAGGCCCCGTGGAGTCGCCCGCGCTGGTGATGCGGTCGCGCAAGGCTCCGGCCTGGACCCAGGAGATTCAGGTGGTCCACGACCTCTTCAACGGCGGGTTGCCCACGACGTGGGCCGAAGGACTCCCGGGGTCGGTCTCCTGGTACGGCGCGCTCGCGGACGAGGGCGTGCTGCGGCTGGCGTGGATCTCCGAGTTCAAGGACCACCAGGCGCCGCCGCCCGGTGGAGACGACTGGCTTGGATGGAACGGGCGGCTGTGGACGCAGGACGAAGGCCACGCCGCCGTGGACCGGACTGCAGGGCCCGCGTACCTGCCCCTCCACCGCTATGCGCAGTGGGTCCTGATGGAGAAGCTCGAGCCCAAGCGCGTGGGCGCGCTCTACATGACGACCACGCCGGAGGAGGGCAGCTCCCTCGACGGCGTGCGCTACTGCGTGCCCTGAGCGGCGTCAGCCCGTGGCGGCGGCGCGGCCCTTCTGGGAGCGCCGCCGCAGCCAGTTGTGCAGGAACGCCTTCACGGCGGGGTGCTGCGACTCGCGGAACGAATCCGGAGGGCCGTACTCGACGACGCGGCCCTCGTGCATCAGCGCGAGGTTGTCCGCCATGCCGAAGGCGGAGGCCACATCCGGCGTAATCACCAGCGACGTGGCGCCCAGCTGCTGCTTGCCGGTGAAGATGATTTCGTTCACGGACGCGGTGGTGAGCGGGTCCAGGCCGGCCGTGGGGTCGTCGTAGAGGAGGATTTTCGGCTGGAGGATGGCGGCGCGCGCGAAGCCCACGCGCTTCTGCATGCCTCCGGAGAGCTCGCCCGGAAAACGCGTGGTGGCATGCGACAGGCCCACCATCGCCAGCGTCTTGTTCACCGTCTCGCGAATCTCGGCCTCCGACATGCGCGTGCGCTCGCGCAGCGGGAAGGCCACGTTGTCGTAGACGTTGAGCGAGTCGAACAGCGCGTTGGCCTGGAACAAGACGCCCTGGTCGCGGCGCATCTGGTTGAGCGCGGCCTCGTCCATCCGGGCCACCTCCTGGCCATTCACGAGCACCGTGCCTCGGTCCGGCTTCAACAGTCCCATGATGTGCTTCATCAACACGGACTTGCCGGAGCCCGACACCCCCATCAGCACGCAGGTGGTGCCCTCGGGCACCTCGAGGTCCACGCCTCGCAGCGCCTCGTTGTCGCCGAAGGACTTGTGGAGGCCCTTCACCTCGATGGCCAGCTTCGCCTGTGCCTTGCCGCCCGCGTTGCTCATGGCCTCTCACCATAGTGTGGCCCCTGGCGCTTCGCTTCCTCGAAGCGTCGGGAAGAGGCCGCGCCGCTCGACGTCCGGCGCGCCGCCCACCCTCCGCGCGCACTCGGAGGGCTGGCGGCGCGGCGAGCCGTCCTCAACGCGCTCGGCGCCTCACGGGGGGCCAAGGGCCACCACCACGAGACGCCGAGGGTTCACACGGGATTCCGCGGGTCAGGACGCCGTAGTCGCGCACCGCGCGATGATGGTGCGCAGCTGCGACTGCACGCCGGAGAGCGCGCTGCGCAGCCGGGCGTGGCGCAATGAGCCGGCCAGGGCATTGGAGAGCGCCTGGAGCACGGAGACCTCGGCGGGGGGCCAGATGCGCTCGGTCTGGCAGTCGTCGAAGCCCACGAAACCCCACCACTCGCCGCCCAGGGTGATGGGGCAGACCAGCAGCGAGCGGATGTCCTGCGCCTCCAACAACTCCCGGGCGGGCGACGTGAAGTCCCTCGGGCGGCCCATCACCACCTTGCCCGTGGACAGCGGCGGCACCCACGACGGGAGCACGTCCTCGTAGGGCACGTTCTGCAGCTCCGGGTTGTCCAACTGCGCGGACGTGGACGCCGCGGTCCACTCATACCGCTGGCTGCAGAGGACCTTCCCGTCGGGGCCGGTGCTGTTCTCGAAGATGTAGACGCGGTCGACGCCAAGCGCCGCGCCCACTCTTCCAAGGGCCTCCGTGACGTTCGAGGGTTCGAACCCCTTGTCCAATAGCAACTGCGATACCTGCATGATGGTAGCGAACGCCTTCGAGGCCATGAGGGGGGAGCTCCAGGTGTCGAGTCGGGGGGCCTGTCGCGCTGGGGGGAGCGCGAGGCGAGCGTCGCATGTTCTTGGACCCTCGGGTCAAGCCTCTCTTCCGGGCCTTCCGGGTCGAGCGTGACACTCCAGCTCCACGGTACGGCGTTCCTCCATGCGCACACCTTTGCACAGCCGTTGAAGCAGTTGTTTCACGGGGTGACACTCGACATGAAATCCATTGAGACGCGGAGTCCCAGGCACGGTGTGTCGTCCGCTCGAAAGCGTGAGTGCAACACGATTGCACCAGTGTCAGAGGACTGGGTTAGCGTGCGCGCTGTTTCATTCAGCCCCATTTCTCAAAGGAGTCATTCATGAAGTTGGGAGTGTGGATCACCCTCGTGGGTGCATCGATGCTGGCCTTCGCCGCGTGTGGAGGTGTCTCGGCGGATGCACCGGCGCAAGACACGGCGCGCGCCGAGTCCGAGTTGACGCAGTGTCCCTGTGGCGGCGTCGAGCCGGCCTGCCAGCCCTGCGCCTATATCTGTGGTGACAACTTCTGTGACACCGCGAATGGCGAGAGCATCAACACGTGTCCCGAGGACTGCGCCCCCACGCCGTACTGCGGCGACGGTGCCTGCAATGGCGCTGAGTCGTACGGGTCGTGCCCGGGGGATTGTCCCTTCTTCGGATGCGGCGATGGTGTCTGCAATAACGGCGAGACGAATGTGTCATGCGCGTCGGATTGCAACGGCCCCACGTGCGGCGACCGCCTGTGTGAGACGCACGAGGTGGGGTGGTGCGTGACCGACTGCCGTCCGCCCTCGTGCGACACGTGCCCTCAGGAGCCGTGGCCCTGAGTCCCAGGAAGGGCCGCTCCTGAGCACGCAGGCAGAGCGCTCAGGCGCGGCGTGAAATTTCCGCGGACGAGCGGGTGTGGGGGCCTCGGGATGCGCCTCCACCCCGCAACCCGCGAGCACCGATGAACGCTCCTGGCCGTCATGACGTCCCGCGGTCTTCCGCGCCCTCCGTGAATCATCTCGGCCCCACCGCGAGGTCCATGAGCGAGGCCGGAACGTGGCCCGCCCCTGCCCGTCGTGTGATGCGCCTGTGAGTGCGCAAGGCGCACTCCCCGGGGAGAAAGTTGTCTGTGCGTACTGCCAGGCGACCTTCCTGATGGCGTAGAGAGAGGGCTCTCTGTGTAACCCGTGCAATCAATCGTCGTAGGGTGCCGTAGAGGCCTCGTGGTCGAGGGTGTCGAAGAGACCTCGGGCTTGGACGTGGAATCCTGTTTTCGGGAGGGTCGATGAAGAAAGTACTCGGAGCGGTAACAGCCGCCGCGTTGATGGGATGCGCGGCTTCACAGGAAGCCCAGCTACCCACGCCCCCGCAGGCCGCGGAGCCGGCGAAGGTGGAGGCCCCGGTCGCCGCGGCGCGGCCCAAACTCCAGGTGCCGGTGGACTACTACAAGCTCGACAACGGCTTGAAGGTGGTGCTCTCGCGCGACACCACGACGCCGAAGGTGGTGGTGGGCGTCTATTACAACATCGGCTTCCGCATCGAGCCGAAGAACCGCACGGGCTTCGCCCACCTGTTCGAGCACATGATGTTCCAGGGCTCGCGCAACATGGGGAAGATGGAGTTCATCCGCCTGGTCCAGAAGAACGGCGGCATGCTCAACGGCTCCACCCGCTTCGACTTCACCAACTACTTCGAGCTGGTGCCCTCCAACGCGCTGGAGCCCATGCTCTGGGCGGAAGCCGACCGCATGGCGGGCCTGGAGGTGACGCAGGACAACCTGAAGAACCAGCAGGGCGTGGTGTCCAACGAGGTGAAGGTCAACGTCCTCAACCAGCCCTACGGCGGCTTCCCGTGGCTGGACATGCCGCAGGTGGCCAACACCAACTGGTACAACGCGCACAACTTCTACGGCGACCTGAAGGACCTGGAGGCCGCGACGCTGGAGGACGTGAGCACGTTCTTCAAGACGTACTACGCGCCCAGCAACGCCGCGCTGGTGGTGGTGGGTGACTTCGAGCCGGAGCAGGCGAAGGCGTGGATTCAGAAGTACTTCGGCCCGCTGGCCACCGCGCCCCAGCCGCAGAAGCCGGACATCTCCGAGCCTCGGCAGGAGAAGGAGAAGCGCCACGACAAGAAGGACCCGCTGGCCACGCGCCCCGCGCTCGCGGTGGGCTACCACATGCCCCCGGTGAACACCCCCGAGTACTACGCCATGGCGCTGGTGGACGAGGTGCTCCTGCAGGGCAACGACAGCATGCTCTACCAGCAGCTCGTGCAGAAGAAGGGCATGACGGGTGACCTGCAGGGCGGAGTGAACGAGCTGGGCAACCACTGGAACTACAACGGCCCCATGCAGTGGACGGCGTACCTCTACCATGACGCGACGACGACGTCGGATGCCATTCTGGCGGAGATTGACGCGGTGGTGGCGCAGCTCCAGGACAAGCCCGTCGACGCGGCGACCCTGGCGCGCGCGCGGGTGAAGGCGCGCTCGCACCTGTATGGGCAGATTGAGTCGATGTTCGACTTCGGCCGCGCGGACCTGCTGGCCTCGTCCGCGCTCTTCTTCGACGACCCGGCGCGCATCAACCGGCTGGAGGACGAACTGGAGAAGGTGACGCCGGAGCTCATCCAGAAGACCGCGCGCGAGTACCTGCGCCGCGAGAACCGCACGGTGCTCACGGTGACTCCCGCCCCCACCCAGGCCAAGGCCCGCTGAGGACATGCGACCCATGAATACGCGCACACTTCGCAACCGTCTCGCCGCGCCCACGCTGGTGGCGCTCGGGTTGTTCACCGCGCCCGTCCTGGCCGCCGCTCCCGTCAAGCAGGCGCCGCCCGCCGCCGCCGCGCCCAAGCCGCTCAAGGCCCTGGTCCGCACCGAGTTCAAGCTCGACAACGGCCTGGAGGTCTCCCTGCTGCCCTATGGCGACATGCCCAAGGTCGCCGTCCAGCTCGCGGTCGACACGGGCAACGTCCACGAGAAGGCCAACGAAATCTGGCTCGCGGACCTGATGGGCAAGCTGTTGGTGGAGGGCACCACCACGCGCTCCGCGGAGCAGCTGGCCCAGGTCGCCGCTGGCCTCGGTGGCCAGCTCAACGTGGGCACCTCGGTGGACCAGACCTTCGTGGGCATCGAGGCCCTCTCCGAGTTCGCGCCCGAGGCCGTGGCGCTCATCGCGGACGTCAGCCAGCACCCGGCCTTCCCCCCCGCCGAGGTGGAGCGGGTGAAGACGAACCTGCAGCGCGACGTGGCCATCTACCGGAGCCAGCCGCAGACGCTCGCCGATGAGCTGCTGGCGAAGTCTCTCTACGGTGAGGGCCACCCCTATGGCCGGCAGTACCCGTCGGAGGAGATGCTCAAGGGCTACACCCGCGAGGCGGTGAGCGCGTTCTACGACGCCAACGTCGGCGCGGCCCGCTCGCGGTTGTACGTGGTGGGCCGGTTCGAGGCGGCCCCGGTGGAGAAGGCGATTCGCGAGGCGTTCTCCGGCTGGAAGGCCGGCCCGGAGCGCGTGCGCAACGTGCCCCAGCAGAAGGTGGCCAAGGCGGTGCAGTTCATCGACCGTCCTGGCGCGGTGCAGTCCACGGTGCGCGTGGCGGTGAAGGCGCTGCCTCCGTCCAGCCCGGACTATGTCCGCCAGGAGGTCATGAACACCTTGCTGGGGGGCTACTTCAGCTCGCGCGTGACGGCGAACATCCGCGAGAAGAAGGGCTATTCGTACTCGCCCTACAGCCGGGTGTCGCCGCACGTGGAGGACGCCTACTGGGCGCAGCACGCGGACGTGACGACGGCCGTCACGGGTGAGTCGCTGAAGGAAATCCTCAAGGAGGTGGACACGCTGCGCAAGACGCCGCCTTCGGCGGAGGAGCTGCGCGACGTGCAGAACTACCTGGCGGGCAACTTCCTGATTACGAACGCGTCGCGCTTCGGCCTCCTGGGCAAGCTGCGCTTCGTGGACCTGCACGGCCTGCCGGATTCCTATCTGGAGAACTACGTGCAGACGGTGATGTCCGTCACGCCCGAGCAGGTTCAGCAGATGGCCGCGAAGATGCTCAAGCAGGATTCGATGTCCATCGTCGTCGTGGGTGACCTCAAGGTGGTGAAGCCGCAGCTCAAGGTGCTGCCGCCTCCGCTGCGCTGACGTCAGCTGAAGTCAGGGGGCGCCCCGTCCTCATGGACGTGGACGGGGCGCGCCCTTGGGGCCGCATCGGAGCTTCTGGGCTGAGACCACGCCGATGGCCCCTGCGGTGTCGTCGGGGCACCGCCCTATCGGGCTCAGGCCCCGAGTCGCTTGTGGCGGTGCCGCCATCTTGAGTGTTCCTGCTCGATGAGATGGACGGCGCGCTCGGTCCCGTCTTCCCCTCGGATGCGCTCACCCATCGCCGCGGCATGGGCTTGGACTCTCGGGGACAAGGCCTCGCGGATGGCAACCGCGAGGCGCTCGGCCGTGAGGGATTTCTGGGGGACTGGTCGTGGCCCGACACCCGCCTGGTGAACCCTGTGCCCCCAGAAGGGCTGGTCACCCAGAAAGGGACAGATGACCGTGGGTTTTCCCGCGCGCAATCCGGCCATCGTGGAGCCGGCTCCACCGTGGTGCACCACGGCGCTCATCCGGGGAAACAGCCAGTCGTGTGGCGCGGACTCCAACATGAAAACCTCGGGCGGGAGCGCCTGTACCTTCAGTCCGCCCCATCCCGTGGTCAGCACCGCGCGCTCACCGGTCAACGCCACGGCCTTCAGGATGGCCGAGGCGCGAGCATCAGCGTGTGCCGCGCCCATGCTGCCGAAGCCCACGTAGACAGGAGGTGCGCCCCCCGCGAGGAACGCCTGTAATTCGTTGGGAGGAGTCCACTGGTCGGCCTCGTCGAGAAACCAGCCGCCCGTCACCTGCGCCTGGGCGGGCCAGTCGGCGGGGCGAGGCAGCAGGTGCTCGCTGTACGCGTACAGGGCGGAGACCTCCGAGCCATCGGCACGCCTCATCGGGTCCGCGAAGCGTGAGAGGGGCGCGAGGCCCAACGTCTTCACGCGGAAGTCGTTGGTCGCTCCAGCCCAGAACGCATTGGCCAACGAAAGGACGCGGTAGCTGAGCGCGTTGAGCCAACCGCCCAGCCGGAAGAAGGGGAGAATCGGCACGGGGAACTCGCGCGTCCGGGTCAGCGGCAGCGGCATGGCCAGCAGTTCCGTGGCTCCGAGCTTCTCAGCGATGTGATGACTTCCGAGCGCCTTGGAGTGGTACACGAACACGTCCGGCTCCACCTCCCGAGCCGCTCGCCATTCGTCCTCCAGGCCCGCCCGGATGATGGCGCCGAACCCCTTGAACAGCCGCCGCTGCTCGGCGCGCGTGGGGGCACGCAGAACCGCCTCGGTCAGCTCCAGCACTGCATTGTCCATGTGGGCGTATGGAATGCCGTGGCGTTCCACCATGCCTCGGAAGCCGGTGGGGGTGCAGAGCGCGACGACATGGCCCCGCGCCTTCAATGTCTTGGCAAGTGCGACGAAGGGTTGGACATCCCCTCGGGTTCCGTAGGTGGAAAGGAGCACGCGCATGGGGCCTCCACGTTGGAGTGGGTCCGCGGTGACAACCGCGGCAAGGTGGCGGCCCGACCACCAAGGAACCTGTGCGTGCCAGCGCGGGACGCACACCCTTTGAGCTGTGCCGCCAGACTTGCATGGAGGGGGGCCTCGCGCCACGGAATCCGCGTGGCCCGTGGCGTGGCGTCGCACCTCAGAGGTGCTGCTTGAAGTAGCGCAGGGTCTCTTGCGACAAGCGCTCCGCCACGAACGGGTCCGCCATCACCATGTGAGACGCGCCGTTGAGCGGCAGGAACTCATGGGGCTGGCCGGCGCGGAACAGGGCGTTCGACAGCTTGAGGGCATGGAAGAAGAAGACGTTGTCGTCCGCGGTGCCGTGGATGACCAGCAGCTTGCCCATGGGCTGCCCGGCCTTCACGTGGGTGAGCAACGAACTCTGCTCGTAGGCCTGCGGATGTTCATCGGGCAGGCCCAGGAAGCGCTCCGTGAGGTGCGTGTCGTAGTCGCGCCAGTCCGTCACGGCGGAGACGGCCACCGCGGCCTTGAAGACCTCCGGCCGGGTGAGCACGGCCAACGCGGACATGTATCCCCCGTGGCTGCTTCCGGTGATGCCCACGCGGTTCAAGTCCATCTCAGGCACCACCTTGGCGAGCTCGCGCAGCGCGGACACCTGCTCATCGAGGAGCACCCGGGCGAAGTCGTACTTGGGCTTGCGCAGCGCGCGGTCGGCCAGCGGCGAGACTCCGCGCGCGTCCAGGCGCACGACGATGAAGCCCTGGTCCGCCATCCACTGCGAGATGAGGTGCGCGGCCATGCTCTGCCACACCATCTGCGTCTCGGGACCCGCGTAGACGTCCACGATGACGGGCAGCTTCACGCCGGGCTTCGCGTCGCGCGGGCGCACGAGGGAGGTGGCGTAGCGGTCCTTGCCACTTCCCACCATGCGGACCTCCAGCCGGGGCTGGATGGGCGGCTCCTGCGCCAGGGAGGGCAGCTCGCCCAGTCGCGTGCCGTCCGCCTTCAGCACGGAGGTGGACTTCATGCTCGTGGGGCCCTCGGAGGTGATGACGAGCACGGCGCCATTCCTGGAGACGCGCCCCCGCTCCAGGGCCGGGCCGCTGGTGGTGACGCGGGTGGGGGACTCGCCCTTGCGCACGCGCCACAGGTAGCTCTCCGCCGCGGTGGTGCCTCCGTTGAAATAGACCGTCTCATCGCGCTCCACATACGCCACCAGCGAGGAGAAGCCCGCCCCGGGCGGGACGAGTGTCCGCACGCGCTGGCCCGTGGCGTCGCGCAGCTCCAGCTCCGAGGCGCCGTTGCGCTCGGTATGCCAGAGGAAGCCGCTGCCATCCGAGAGCCAGTGCGGGAAGGTCTGGTCCAGGTTGAGCCAGGCCTCGTCCGTCTCCACGAGCAGGGGCGTGGTGCGGCCCGTCTTCGTGTCCACCGCGAGGAGGACCTCCTCGGTCTGCGTGCGGTTCTGCACCAGCACCGTCAGCGGCCCCTTCGCGGGCCACTTCACCGTGGCCAGGTAGGGGTACTTCCGTGCGTCCCAGCTCACCCACGTCGTCTTGCCACCGGCGGCGGAGATGAGCCCCAGGCGCACCTTGGCGTTGGCCGTTCCGGCACGAGGATAGGAGAGCTGCTGCGCGCTGGCCTCGGGGGTGAGCGTGTTCGCGATGGCCAGCTTCTCCACGCCGGAGGTGTCCGACTCTGTATAGGCGAGGGTCTTCGCGTCCGGGCTCCACCAGTAACCGGTGAAGCGGCCCATCTCCTCCTGGGCGATGAACTCGGCGAGCCCGTGGGTCTTCTCGGGCGTGCCGCCCTGGGTGACTCGGCGCTCGGTGTTGGTGGCCAGGTCCAGGCGATAGACGTCCTGGTCGCGCACGTAGCCCACCTGTCCACCGCCGGGCGTGAAGCGCGGGTCGATGACGCCGGGGCCCGTCTTGAGCGCGGTCACCTTTCCGCTCTCACGCGCCACGACGTACAGCTTGCCCGACAGGCCCACGAGGAGCTTCGAGCCATCCTCGGACAGGGCGAAGGAGGAGAAGCCTCGAGAGGAGACTCGCATGCGCTCGCGCCGCGCCTGCTCCTCGGGTGAGAGCTTCTCCTCGGCGCCCTGGAGGAGCGCGGCGGGGGTGAGCAGCTCGCGGGTCTCCTGGGTGGCCACGTCGAAGGCGTAGAGGGAGAGGGCCTGGGAGGTGGTGGAGTTGCGGAGGAAGAAGACCGTCTTTTCATCCGGGCTGAGGGTGATGGACGAGGGACGGCCGCTGTTGAAGAAGCGCGTCGCGAAGAGCTGGCGGAAGAAGTCGTCAGCGGGCGCCGCGGAGGTGGGGGTGGGCTTCGATTGAGCGAGGACCGGCGCGCTCAAGAGGACGAGGGCGGTGAACAGGGCTTTCATCATGGGGCACTCAGCGTGACATGTTCATGTTGCTGAACTGTGAAGGAACGGCTGTCTGGCGTATGTCTTTTGAACAGGGGATTTCGCCCGTTGACCATGACGGTTCCATGGCAATCCCCGGAGCGGGAAAGGGCCGCCCACGAGGGCGGGTGTAATTCGCAAGGAGGTGCCGCGTTGGTGGGGTAGGCCCGCTTGATGGCGGGCAGGAGGAATCCCATGAACGCCGTTGAGACATCTCCATCCCTGTCTGGCGCCCTGGAGCGCATGGACCTCGCCGTGTCGGGCATGACGTGCGCCGCCTGCGCCCGCCGCGTGGAGCGCACCTTGAGCGAGGTGGAGGGTGTCCAGGAGTGCAGCGTCAACTTCGCCACCCGCAAGGCCAGCGTCGTCTTCGACGCGAAGACCACCTCCGTCAACGCGCTGACGGAGGCTGTCGCGAGCGCGGGTTATCAAGCCGAGGTGCCGAAGGCGGAGGGTTCCAGTGAAGCGGACTCCGCCGAGGAGAAGGGCCTGCGGCGCAGGCTCGCGGTGGCGGTGCTCTTCGGCCTGCCGGTGGTGGTGATGGCCATGTCGCACGGGGCCTTGGACTTCCCGGGCTCCAACTGGGTGCAGCTGCTCTTCACGCTGCCGGTCATCGCGTACAGCGGCGCGCCCATCTTCAAGGCCGCGTGGGCCGCGCTGCGGCACCGGTCCGCGGACATGAACGTGCTGGTCGCGCTGGGGACGGGCACGGCGTTCCTCTACTCGGTGGTGGCCACCCAGTGGCCCACGCTCGGGGCGTCCGGGGAGCACGCGGGCCATGGCGACCATGGCGCGGCGCTGCCCGTCTACTTCGAGGCCGCCGCCGCGGTGATTGGCTTCGTGCTGCTGGGGCGCTTCCTGGAGTCGCGGGCCCGGACCCGGGCGGGAGATGCCATCCGGCGCTTGCAGGCGCTGGCTCCGGCCAACGCCACCGTGTTGCGAGACGGCGTCGAGCGCGAGGTGCCGCTTTCCCAGGTGCGCGTGGGCGACGAGGTGGTGGTGCGCCCGGGGCAGTCGATTCCGGTCGACGGCTCGGTGGTGGAGGGCGCGTCCTCGGTGGATGAGTCGATGCTCACCGGTGAGAGCCTGCCGGTGGAGAAGTCAGCGGGCGCGGAGGTGTTCGCGGGGACGATGAACAGCACGGGCCGGCTGGTCTTCCGCGCGGCGAAGGTGGGCACGGACACGGCGCTCCAGCAGATTGTGCAGGTGGTGGAGCGGGCGCAGGGGACCAAGGCGCCCATCGCGCGGCTGGCGGACGTGGTGAGCGGGGTCTTCACGCCGGTGGTGCTGCTCATCGCCATCGCCACCTTCGCGGCGTGGTTCGTCCTGGCTCCCGAGGAGACGCGCCTGACGATGGCGGTGCTCAACACGGTGGCGGTGCTGGTCATCGCCTGCCCTTGCGCGCTGGGTCTGGCGACGCCCGCGGCGCTGATGGTGGGCATGGGGCGCGGCGCGCAGCTGGGCGTGTTGGTGAAGAGCGCGGCGTCGCTGGAAGGGGCCAGCCACATCGACACGGTGGTGCTCGACAAGACGGGGACGCTGACGCAGGGGCGCCCGGCCGTGGTGCGCATCATCACCTCGGGGGACATGACGGAGCGCGACGTGCTGGCGCTGACGGCGGCGGCGGAGTCCGGCAGTGAGCACCCGTTGGCCCGGGCCATCGTCGCGGAGGCCTCGGCCCGGGAGCTGAAGGTGGCCAAGCCCGAGTCGTTCGCCGCCACGCCGGGGCACGGTGTGGAGGCGCGAGTCGAAGGGCGCACGGTGTTCGTGGGCAGCCGGCGGATGATGGAGCGGCACGGTGTGTCCGGGAGCGCCGAGGCGGAGCGGGCGCTCACGTCGGATGGACAGACGCCGGTGTTGGTGGCGGTGGATGGCAAGTGGGTGGGCGCCATCGGCATCGCGGACCCGGAGCGCGAGGAGGCGGCGTCGGCGGTGCAGTCGCTGCGGAGCATGGGCATGCACGTGGTGATGCTCACGGGTGACCACGAGGGCCCCGCGTCGCGGGTGGCGAGGGCGCTGGGCATCGACCGGGTGTTCGCCGGGGTGTTGCCCGAGGGCAAGGCGCACGTGGTCCGCACGCTCCAGGCGGAGGGCCGGAAGGTGGCCATGGTGGGGGATGGCATCAACGACGCGCCGGCCCTGGCCCAGGCGGACCTGGGGGTGGCGATGGGGACGGGGACGGACGTGGCGCGGGATGCGGCGGGGGTCGCGCTGCTGCGCTCCGACTTGAGGGGACTGCCCGCGGCGCTGGGGCTGGCCCGCTCCACGATGGGGGTGATTCGGCAGAACCTGTTCTGGGCGTTCCTCTACAACGCCCTGGGCATCCCGGTGGCGGCGGGGCTGCTCTACACGATGACGGGTTGGTTGCTGTCGCCCATGCTGGCGAGCCTGGCGATGTCGCTGTCGAGCGTGTCGGTGCTGCTCAACAGCCTGCGCCTGCGCAGCTTGCGCCTGCCCGCCGCCCAGCCGGTGGCCTGAGTCTCCGGGGACTGAGTGAGGAGTTCGCGGCGCCACGGTCCTCTGCTGGAGGGCCGTGGCGTTCGTGTTTTCGGGGGCCTGTAAGAGCCCAAGAGGCGTGTCGTTAGTGAGGATGAAGGCGGCGGCGAGCCAGGGGATGCGAAGTGCTCCCCGGTGTGCCGCGCCACGGACGTACCTGGGAGAAGGCCATGTTGGACACGACGGAAGTGATGGTGGTGGCGAGCAGTCTGGTGGCGGCGGCGGCGACGGCGTTGTTCTTCTTCGGGCCGCGCAAGCGCACCCGGGCGAAGAGTGAGACGGGTGGCGCACAGCAGGTGGACCTGATGGTGGATGGGGGCTACCGGCCCGACCGCATCGTGGTGCGCGCGGGGATGCCGGTGAAGCTCAACGTCCTGCGCACGGACCGTTCCGCCTGCTCCGAGCAGTTCGTCCTGGGGGACCTGGGCGTGTCCCGGACGCTGCCGACGGGGCGGGTGGTGAGCATCGACCTGCCCGCCCTCAAGGAGGGTGCGTACGACTTCACGTGCGGCATGAACATGCTGCGTGGCCGCCTCATCGCCGAGTCGTGAAACACGCAGCTGTAATTCGCCGGCGGCTTTCTCGTTAGCGGGCTCGCAAGGGACAGCACCCCATCAAGGAACCTCATCATGAAGAAGCTCCTCGCACTCTCCTTCCTGGCGCCCCTCTCCGCCTGTGCGTCCACCCCGTGGACCGAGCTCGACGCGAACCCCGAGTCCCCCGCCTCCCTCCGCGCCCAAGAGGCTCCCCGGCCGGAGGCGGTCGCGGTGCTCGCCGACGCGGATCCGCTGCGCGCCCCGGCCGGGGTGGTGCCCGCGGTGGTGGGGCAGGGCGGCGGCCACGCGGGGCACCACGGCCACCACGGTGGGGGTGATGCGAACGAGAACGCGGGTGGGCATCACATGAATCACGGTGCCGCCGGCGGACAGGGCTCGGGTGACCACGGCGGCCATCAGATGAATCACGGCGGAGCCGAGAAGCAGGGCGCGGGTGACCACGGCGGCCATCAGATGAATCACGGCGGAGCCGAGAAGCAGGGCCGCCCCTCGCGGGACACGAAGCAGTCGAATCCTCACGACGGACACACGGGGCACTCGGGTGGCAGTCCGAGCACCGGCACACCGGCCCCCGCGCATGACCAGCACCAGCACTGACAGCTCGCGACGACGAAGAGACACCCCATGAAGATCTGGTCATCCTCCCGTTGGAAGAAGCCCGCTCAGGGCGCCCTGTTGGCCTCCACGTTCGTGCTCGGTGGTTGCGTGACGGTCCCCTATGCCGATGATGTGCGTGACGTCCGCTCGACGTTGGGTTCCCGCTGGGCTCCCGAGCTCCCGGTCCCCGCGCTCACGGGCGAGGCCCCTCGCGGCGAAGACGTCGACACCGTGGTGAAGGAGTTGCTGTCCCAGCCGCTCACGGCCGACGCCGCGGTGCGCATCGCGCTGCTCAACAACCGCGACCTGCGCGCGGCCATGCACGAGCTGGGCATCGCCACCGGCAACGTCGTGCAGGCAAGCCTCCCGCCCATCCCCGAGGTGGGGCTCGAGGTGACCAAGCCCGCGGGCAGCACCAAGGTCCAGACGGGCCTCGGGCTCGAGTACAACCTGTCCGACCTCATCCTCCTCCCGCAGCGCCGAGGCGTGGCCCTGGCCGAGCGCGCGTCGGAGCAGGCTCGCACGGCGAGCGAGGTGCTGGGCCTTGCGTACCGCACGCGCCTGGCCTTCTACGAAGTACAGGCGCGGCGTCAGCAACTGGAGCTGCGCAACCTGGCGCTCCGCAACGCACAGGCTCGCTACGGCACGGCCGTGGAGCTGGAGAAGGTGGGCAACCTTCGCGCGCTCGACCTGGCCACCGAGCGCTCCGCCGTGGAAGCCGCGCGTCTGGCCGTGGCCGAGGCGGACAACGCCCTCCAGGATGCTCGTGAGGACCTCAACGTGGAGCTGGGCCTCTTCGGCGCCGATACTCAGTGGACGGTGGACGCGCTCCTGGCCGACCCGTCGGACGCGCTGAGCAAGCAGGAGGGATTGGAGGCGCGTGCCATCGAGGTGAGCCTCGACCTGTCGGAGCTGCGCGGACGCATGGAGGCCGCGGACCGGCGCAACCAGCTCGCGCGGACCGAGGGCTTCCTGCCGACCCTGTCCGGTGGCGTCCATGGCGAGCGGGAGGATGACCGGTGGGAGATGGGCGCGAGCCTCCGCGTCGGGGTGCCGCTCTTCGACCGCAAGCGCGGCGAGCGCATCGCGACCCTCTCCTCACGCGAGTCCTTGAAGGCTCGCTATGAGGCCACGGCCACCGCCATCCGCGCCTCGCTGCGCCAGGCCCGCTTCCGCGTGGAGTCCACCGCGAGCCGCGCGATGCACGTGCGGGACGTGCTCCTGCCCGCCACGCGCAAGGCCCTGGAGGAGACGGTGCTCCAGTACAACGCGATGCAGCTGGGCGTCTTCGACCTGCTGCGCGCCCAGGACAACGTGACGAACGCGGCCAGCACGTATGTGGACACGCTGCTGGAGCACCACCGCGCTCGCGCCGCGCTGGAGCAATTGCTCGCGGGCCGTCACCAGGGCGTGGAGCTGGCCCCCACCCGCATCTCGTCCGCCGCTTCGGGCTCCGCGCCCGCCGCGGACGCTCACTGACTTTTTGCCTCACGGCACTCTGGATTCGAGAAGGACTCTCATCATGGACCGCAGGGAATTCATGCAGTTTGGAGCACTCGCGGGTGGCACGTTGCTCGCCGGCCAGGCGCTCGCGCAGACCCCGTCGAACCTCGCGCCCGCCGTCAGGGCCCGGGCCGAGAAGCCGCGCATCGTCGCGCCTGGAGGGCAGGTCGCCGTCGTCACGCCCAATGGCTCCACGCTGCCCTGGAAGAACGTGGGCGGCGTGAAGGTGGGCCACCTGGTGGCGATGCCCGTGAGGCACACGTTCGCGCCGGGGCTGGAGGTGGAGGCGTGGGGTTACAACGGCTCGACGCCGGGGCCGACCATCGAGGCGGTGGAAGGGGACCGCATCCGCATCTACGTCACCAACCGGCTGCCCGAGCCCACCACGGTGCACTGGCATGGGCTCATCCTGCCCAACGGCATGGATGGTGTGTCCGGGCTCAACCAGCGCCCCATCGCGCCGGGGGAGACGTTCGCCTACGAGTTCACGCTGAACCGCGCGGGCACGTACATGTACCATCCGCACTACGACGAGATGACGCAGATGGCGCTGGGGATGATGGGCATGCTCATCGTCCACCCCAAGCGTTCGCGAGGCCCTCGCGTGGACCGCGACTTCGCGCTGATGACCCACGAGTGGAAGGTGCTGCCGGGCATGCGCCGGCCGGACCCCAACGCGATGAGCGACTTCAACGTCCTCACGTTCAACTCCAAGGCCTTCCCCGCCACGGCGCCGCTGGTCATCGGCCGGGGCGAGCGCGTGCGCATCCGCCTGGGCAACCTGTCCGCGATGGACCATCACCCCATCCACTTGCATGGCCTGTACTTCGAGGTGACGGGCACGGATGGAGGCTTCGTTCCCGAGTCCGCGCGCTACCCGGAGACGTCCGTGCTCGTCCCGGTGGGCAGCACCCGTGTCATCGAGTTCGTCGCGGATGAGCCAGGCGACTGGGCGATGCACTGCCACATGACCCACCACGTGATGAACCAGATGGGGCACGCGGCGCCGGTGACGGTGGGGGCGAACGCCAGGAACATCGACAAGCAGGTGCAGGCGCTGGTGCCGCAGTACATGACGATGGGGCAGGACGGCATGGGCGGGATGGAGGAGATGGGCATGCCGGTGCCGCCCAACAGCATCCCGATGAAGGGCGGCAAGGGGCCGTTTGGTTCCATCGACATGGGCGGCATGTTCACGGTGCTGAAGGTGCGTGAGAACCCGGAGGCCGAGGACGGCAGCGGCTGGTACGTGCATCCGAAGGGCACGGTCGCCGACAAGGCGGACCCGGCGAAGCTCGCGGCGGATGGCATCGACCCGGACGTCCGCTTCGGCTGAGCGCGAAGGAAGTCTCGAGGGGCGGGGGCCACGGTCCTCCGCCCCTTTTCACGTGTCATGAGTCCAGGCCGGAATGCGCGGAGGAGTGAAGTGAAGGCGCCCATGTCCGAAGAGGTGCTCGCCCTGTTGATGGAGCACCGTCCGGAGTTCTTGCGCTTCGTCGAACAGAAGGTGGGCAGCCGCGCGGCGGCGGAGGACCTGGTCCAGGATGCGTTCGTTCGCGGCCTGGACCGGGCGGAGGCGCTGCACGGGAAGGAGTCCCTGACGGTGTGGTTCTACCGGGTGCTGCACCACGCGGTCATCGACCACTACCGGCGGCGAGGCACGTCGGAGCGGGCGCTGGCCGCCATGGCTCGCGAGTTCGAGGAGGCGCAGCCCCCAGAGGTGGAGCGCGCGCGGGCCATCTGCCCCTGCGTGGGGCGCGTCGCGGACACGCTCAAGCCCGAATACGCGGAGGCCTTGCGGCGCGTCTCGATGGAGGGCACGCGCCTGCCGCAGTTCGCGCGAGAGGTGGGGATTACGTCCAGGAACGCGGCCGTGCGGCTGCATCGAGCGCGCAAGGCGCTCAAGAAGCAGCTGCAGGTCTCATGTGGTGCCTGTGCCTCGGAGGGCTGTCTGGACTGCACGTGTGGCGAGCCCGGGGCTGGGGGCTGTGGGCCCGCGACGGCTTGAGGTGGGCCGCGTCCTTCACGTGCTCGTGCTGGAAACAAAGCCTGTCGTGCGGACGGGAGGAGGGGTTTCCCGTCCGCACCCAGGCGCGGCTTCATGCGGCGGGGGCGGATTCGTATCCAGCGTCCCGGAGCGCCTCGATGAGCGCGCTGACCTTCGCGGTCCCCGCGTCGTGCTTCACCAGCACCTGGCCGCGGTCGAGCCAGACATTGACGTCCTGCACGCCGTCGAGGTCGCGGAGCGCCTCGTTGACGTGGCGGATGCAGGACCGGCAGGTCATTCCGTCGACCTTCAGCAGGGTCTCGTTATTGGGCGTCATGGTGTGTCTCCTTCATCGGGGTCGGGCGCGGCGTTCATCGCCTGCTCGATGAAGAAAACGCAGGACCCCGCGAGCACTTACAGCGGCTCGAGAGGGACGGGGCCCCCAGGGCGGATGTTCACTCGATGACGGAGGCGCCGGTGGGCACCGGTGAGCCTCGACGCATCGCTTGCCGTGTCCGGTGATGAGGCGATGCTCTCCTCATGTGTTCCCGCCCTCCGAGGACAACCGCGCTGAGTCCATGTCTCTTCGCGCAAGGCGCGGGGGAGGGGTAGGCGCGTGGCGACGGTGTCACTCGAGGACGTGCGCAAGGTGTACCGGGGTGGCGTGGCCGCGGTGAAGGGCGTGACGCTGGACATCGCGGACGGCGAGTTCGTGTCCCTGGTGGGCCCATCGGGTTGTGGCAAGTCCACGACGCTCAACCTCATCGCGGGGCTGGAGACCTTGTCGGGTGGAACGCTGCGCATCGACGGCGACGTGGTGAATGAGCTGTCGCCGAAGGAGCGCGACGTCGCCATGGTGTTCCAGAGCTACGCGCTCTATCCGCACCTGGACGTGGCCCGGAACCTGGCGTTCCCGCTGGAGGTCGCCGGCCTGCCGCGCGCGGACATCGACGCGCGGGTGCGTGAAGTGGCCTCGATGTTGGGCCTGGAGTCGTTGCTGTCCCGGCGGCCCAAGGCGCTCTCGGGTGGACAGCGCCAGCGCGTGGCCCTGGGGCGCGCGCTCGTGCGCAGGCCGAAGGTGTTCCTGTTCGACGAGCCGTTGTCCAATCTGGACGCGGGGCTGCGCGCGCAGATGCGCGGCGAAATCAAGAAGCTGCACGAGCGGCTCCGGGCCACCTTCATCTACGTCACGCATGACCAGGCGGAGGCGATGACGCTGTCGGACCGGGTGGTGGTGATGAGCCAGGGCGAGGTGCTGCAGGTGGCTCCACCGCGCGAGCTGTACGACGCGCCGGCGAACCTGTTCGTGGCGGGGTTCTTCGGCTCGCCGCGCATCAACGAGGTGAAGCCTCGGACGCTGGGGCTGGAGGGCGAGGACCGCGTCCTGGGCCTGCGCCCCGAGCACCTGGAGGTGCTCTCCAGTCCCAGTGCCGCTGGCGCGCTGTCGGGCCGCGTGTACCTGGTGGAGCCGATGGGCGCGGAGTGCTGGGTGACGGTGGAGGTCGACGGTGAGCGGCTGGTGGCTCGTGCTCCTGGCGACTTCCGTGCGCCGTCGGGGACTCCCGTGGCGCTGCGCTTCGAGACCTCGAAGCTGCGTGAGTTCGACGCGAGGACGGGGCGCGCGCGCTCAGTAGGGTGAGGGGGCTTCTTCGAAGCGCTCGGCGGCCAGGGGTTTGGCTGGGCGGTCGTGGATGATGTCGCCGAGGTAGGGCGCCTCCAGGTTCATGAAGTCCGCGAAGCGCAGCTCCAGGGCCTCGGTGTGCGAGCCCGCGCGGAACAACACGCGCTCCTCTTCGCGGAGGTGTTCATCCACCACCACGGGCAGGCCGTAGAGGCCGCCGAAGGGAGGCTCCGCGCCGACCTCGCAGCCGGGGAAGCGTGGCGCGAACATGGACTCGTCCGCGAGCCGCAGGTTGCGCGTGCCCGTCACCGACGCGACGCGGTCCAGGTTCACCGTGTCCGGTGCGCTCACCACACAAATCAACAGCGCGTCATCGGATTGGAGGATGACGGACTTGGCCACCAGGAAGCCGCTGACGTGCAGCGAGGACGCCAGCGCCTGCGCGGTGATGGCTCGCAGGTGGGGCTTGCGCTCGAACGGAATGCCGTGGCGCTCCAGGTACTGGATGATGTTCTCGGGAATCATGGCGGGCTCCGTCGGTGCGGGTGGCTCGTGATGGGCTTGTGCTGAAGGTGGGCCCGCTCCCGCGCGTGCACCATGCGCGACCTGCGTGTGTGCACGCCTCGCGAGCCGCCGCCTGGGCGCCTTGCTTCCTTGCCCCGAGGGTTTCCGCGCGGGGTGCGGCGGGCCTCGTGTGCGCTCAGGCGTAGACCTGGCTGCCCTCGAGAGACAGCTCCAGGCGGCGATTGAGCTGCTCCAGGCGGCTGTACCGTTCGCGCAGCAGGTCGCGATACGCACGCTCGTCCGTGTGAGAAATCTCGGTCAGCAGTTCACGCAACCCGGAATCCAGCGCCTCTTTCAGCTCGCGCGCTTCCACCGTGGACAGTTCCAGCAACATGCCGCCACCTCCTGTGGCGAAGGTTAGGCACCTCGCGGCGAGGCAGCCGCGTCCGTCCGCCCGGAGCGGGCCACGGCGGACGCTCCGGCGTCTTGTCTCTTCCTGGCACCGCGCGATGGGAGGCGGGAGCACCGTCGCCCGCCTGGTGTCCATTCGAAGCGCGGGGCCTTGCGATGTGGCCGCTTGTCCGCGCGATGAGGGGGGCGCTTGTCCCTCCGCCGTGCCGGGGGCGCGTTGGCGTGGAGGGCTCGTGGGTTCTCGCAAGAGGGGACCTGGGTGCTCCAGGTGCCCAGGGAGCCACGAGGAGGCCGCGATGGTTCGGTTCGGTGATGTGCGCGAGGGAATGACGGTGAGGGCCGCGGACGGGCGCAAGGTGGGGCGTGTCTCCGGCATCGGGGACATCCACTTCGAGCTGGAGCGCGGCCTGGTCCCCATCCCTCGCCACGACTATCTCGTGGCGTACAGCGACGTGGACTTCATCGGCGGTGACGACATCTACCTGACGCGCTCGGACCACCCCTTGCTCCAACTCGAGGCGGATGACGACGGCGGCGCCCTGCCTCCGCGCGAATCCTCCGGGATGGACGCGGAGCCCGTGAATCTCAGCGCGACGGATGACGAGAACTCCACACGTCACTGAGCCCGGCCGCTCGCGGCGCGCGCCCGGGACTCCCGACCCGGCAGGCGAGACAACCGTCTGAAATCACTCAGGTCGGACGGTCCTGAAATGTCAGACCGTCGGGATACACGGGGCCTCTTCGACAAGCGAGGCGAGTGGCTCCCATGCGAAGTGGTCGCACATCCTTTCTCGGCGTGGCGCTGTTCGCGCTCGTGTTCTCCTGCAACTCCGGTCCCCGCGTGGCCGGAGTGGCGCTGGACGAGACAGGTGTGCCCCTGAAGCTGGCGACGCCGCGCGAGCGGTTTTCCTTCATCCCGCTGGCGGATGGCCGCGTGCTCGCCTCGGGGGGCTTCGATGGCCAGCGCACGTTGTCGAGCTGCGAGGTGTTCGAGCCCGAGTCGGGCCTGTGGCATCTGACAGGCACGATGCACTCGCCCCGCCGCGACCACGCCGCGGTGCGGATGCTGGATGGCCGCGTGCTGGTGATGGGAGGAACCCAGGGGGGGAGGCCCGGCGTGCTCGCGAGCGTGGAGGTGTTCGAGCCATCCACGGGAACGTGGACCCTCCTCGCGTCCATGTCCGTGGCGCGCGATGACCCGGCGGCGGTGCTGCTGCCGGATGGGCGTGTGCTCGTCGCGGGAGGCACGGATGCGGATGGCCGGCCGCTGCGCTCGGCGGAGGTGTTCCAGCCGCTGGCGGGGACGTGGGAGCCGGTGTCTCCGCCGGGCTTCGTGCGAGGGGGCGCGGGCTCCGCGGTGATGCTGCCCAACGGCAAGGCGCTCTTCGTGAGTGGCCTCCAGGCGGAGCTGTACGACGTGGCCACGGGGCGCTGGGAGAAGGCGGGATTCGCGGGCGGCGCGGCGGGGACCCATCGGCAGGGGCACTCGGTGACGATGTTGCCGGATGGCCGCGTGCTCGTCGTGGGAGGCGGCACCGCGCGTGCCTCCAGCACGGCGGAGGTCTACGACGCGATGACGGGCCTGTGGACGCTGGTGGCGCCGCCAGCGGTTCCTCGCGAGCACCATGCGGCGGTGGTGACGCGCGAGGGCGCGGTGCTGGTGCTGGGCGGCGAGCACTCCACGGCGGGTGTGCTCGCGTCGGTGGAGCGCTTCGACCCCGCGACGGGGCTGTGGTCCTTCGCGCCCGCGCTGGTGGAGCGACGGGAGCCACCAGGAGCGCTCGTGTTGCCAGATGGCGCGGTGTTGCTGGTGGGCGGGGGGAACGAGGTGTCGGGCCTGCTCGCCACGAGCGAGAAGTACCTGCCCGGCGGCTGTGTCCCGCGCACGTGTATGGCGCACGAGGCCGTGTGTGGCGCGACGTCCGATGGATGCGGCGGGACGCTCGAGTGTGGCCCCTGTGTCCTGGAGGGCTGTGACGCACAGCAGTGCCGGGCGGAGGGCCTCACCCGGCGGTGAGTGCGAGGAGGGCCGCGCATGCGGTGAAGGCTCCGGGCCGAGACGTCATCATCCATGCGTGCCACACTGCGCGGCCATGCGAACCCGCCTCCGCCTCCTCGCACCGCTCGTGCTCTCCACCGCATGTGCCTCCGTCACCACTCCCTCCGCGGGGGTCTCCTCCACTCCCGTGAACTCCTCCACGCCCGAGCGTCCCTTCGGAACGCTTCGTGAGCAGGCCGAGCGTCAGCAGGCCTGGCTGCGCGAGCGCCTGGACACCGCGCTCCCCCAGCTCATGCGCAAGCACGGCGTCGAGATGTGGGTCGTCCCCATGCGCGAGTACAACGAGGACCCCGTGTTCAAGGCGCTCTCCGCGCCCACGACCTTCGCCGCGCGCCGCCGCACCATCTACGTCTTCCATGACCGGGGCCCCGAGAAGGGCGTGGAGCGCCTGGCCCTGGGCGGTGGCTCCCAAGGCGGTGTCTTCGAGCCGCGCCGCGCGCAGCAGCAGGTGAGCGATGGCGGCCAGGGGCTGCGCCAGGCGGAGCTGTGGGGCCCGGAACAGTGGCTGGTGCTCAAGCAGGTGTTGGAGGAGCGGCAGCCCAAGAGCATCGCGCTCGACATCTCGCGCACCTTCGCGTTCGCCGACGGCCTCTCCCATGGTGAGTACGAGGGCATGGCCGAGGTGCTCGGCCCCGACTGGGTGAAGCGCTTCAAGTCCGCCGGTGGGCTGCCCGTGGACCTGCTCGCCTGGCGCGTTCCGGACGAGGTCCGCTTCTACGAGGACGAGACGAAGCTGGCCTGGAACATCATCGAGACGGCCTTCTCCAACCAGGTCATCACCCCGGGCGTCACCCGCGCCCAGGACGTGGAGTGGTGGATGCGGCAGCGCCTGACGGACCTGGGCCTGGACACGTGGTTCCAGCCTTCCGTCGACGTGCAGCGGCAGGGCGTCACCGAGGAGGAGCTGGGGGACAACCCCATCATCCAGCGCGGCGACGTGCTCCACTGTGACTACGGCGTCACCGCCCTGCGGCTCAACACCGACACCCAGCACATGGGCTACGTGCTCCGCGAGGGCGAGACGGACGTGCCCGAGGGCCTCAAGGCCGCGCTCAAGACGTCCAACCGCTTGCAGGACATCGTCTTCGAGGAGCTGCGCCCCGGCCGCACCGGCAACGAGGTCCTCAAGACTTCGCGTCAGCGGATGAAGGACGAGGGCATCGACGGCACCATCTACTCGCACCCCATTGGCCTGCACGGCCACGGCGCGGGCGCGATGGTGGGCCTGTGGGACCGGCAGGAGGGCGTGCCCGGCAACGGCGACCACAAGGTCATGCCGAACATGTGGTACTCCATCGAGCTTCAGGCCACGAGCGCCGTCCCCGAGTGGAACGGCCAGCGCGTGCGCTCCGCCCAGGAAGAGGACGTCGTCATCGACGGCGAGGGCCGCGTGCACTGGGCCTGGAAGCGCCAGACGCAGTTCCACTTCGTGCGCTGAGCGCTCGGGCCCCGGACTCCCGCGCCGCGCGCCGCGGCCGGGAGCCCTTCAGCGCGGCGTCCCCGTCAGCGACTTCAAGAGCTCCACCAGCGCGCGCTTCTCCGCGTCCGTCAGCTCCAGCGGGACGATGGTGGCCGTGCGCTTGCCCACGAAGGTGCCCTCCGGGTCGCCGCCGTCGTTGTAGAAGTCGACGACGTCCTCGAGCGTGGCCTCCTTCCCGGTGTGCATGTACGGCGCCGTCAGCGCCACGTTGCGCAGCGACGGCGTGCGGAACGCGCCCTCCAGCTCCACCTGCTTGGCCTGCGTGCGCAGCGTGCGGAGCCGCTGGGCGTCCTGCCCGTTGGGGTCGTCGCTGTAGCGGCCCGCCGTGTTGAACTCCCAGTCCAACAGCGAGTTGAGCACCGCCCACTGTCCACCCGCGCCGGGGCCTTGGTCCTCCAGGCCCAGGTTGTGGAACATCTCGTCCGTCAGCGACGGGCCCTTGTGGCAGACGATGCACTGCCCCTTGCGCACGAAGGTCTTCAACCCCAGGTAGGCCGGGTCGCTCTCCGCCGAGCCCGCCTCCGCCGCGGTGATGAAGCGCCGCACGTCCGCGTCGAACGGGGCCTCCACCCGCATCAGCACGCGCTCATACGCGGCCATCACCTTGCCCACGTTGGCCATCAACAGCGGGGCCGCCACGCCCGAGGGGTCCACGCCGAACAGCGTCCGGTACCGCTCCTGGTACGACGGCTCCGCCAGCAGGCGCGCGCGAACGATGTCCGCGTTCGAGTCCATCTCCACCGGGTTCGTCAGCGGCAGTATCGCCTGGGACCAGAGCGAGTCCGCGCGCCCGTCCCACATGAACCAGCGGTTGTGCCGCACGTTGAGCACCGTGGGCGGATTGCGCTCGGTGTGTTGGCCCCCGCAGCCTTCCGCCGTGGCCGTCTCCACCGTGCGGCCGTCACCCGTGTGGCAGCTCTCGCAGGCCACCGTCCCGCAGCGCGACAGGCCCGGGTCCCGGAACAGGTCGAAGCCCAGCTTCTGCGCCACCTCCATGCCGTCCACGCGGTTGGTGGCGTCCAGCCGGGGGTGGCTCGTCAGCGAGTGGAGGCTTCGAAGCTGGTCCAACTCGTCAACGGTGGGGAAGGGCTCCTCGGATTCGCATGCGAGTCCCATCCCGCCCAGACTCAAGGCGAGCGCCGCGACACACCAGCTTCTTGGAATCATCACCCTGCCGTCCTTCTTCGCATCCACCGCGGTCCGGCCCGTGCTTCGGGTGCCCCGCGCCATGCCGCGAATTCGCTCCCAGGAGCTTCGCGCCGCTCCTGGCGCGAATCAATCTGGAATTCCAGGACGGTCTGAAACCCACCCTGTTCCTCCGCTCAACAGTGGCGCGAGCGGAGGTTCAGGGCGTGACAGACGATGCGTGCTTCAGCCGCAGGACACGACGAAGTCGTGGGTGCCCGTGGCGTAGTCCTTCAGGGAGAAGGAGGGCTTCGCGGCCGCGCTGGCCGGGGCGATGGTGGGCGCCGCGCCGCTCTGACACTTCAGGCCGGCGTCCGCGACGACATTGGCCGTCAGCTCCGTGTTGCTGGGGATGCTGGCCACCGTGAAGGAGCAGCGGTTGCCGCGGCTGGCCTTCACCATCGCCTTGCCCAGCGCGTCGGCCGGGGTGGCCGCGGGAGCGACGACGACGTGGAGCTGCTCGCAGGCGTCCGCCGCCTGCGCGAGACCCGTCTCCGGCAGACGGATGACGCCGGAGACCGTGGCGTTGCCCTCGCGGCTCCCACCGCCACCGGTGGTGGCGCAACCAGTAGCGGCGACAATCAGGGCGGCAACGGCGATGCGGTACATGGTGAGTTCCTCACTCGTGGGGGAAAAAGCGTGGCGGCATGGTCGCCACACGGACGACCTACGACGCGCGCTCATTACAATTGCGACGAGTTTTCATTCCATTCAAGTCGACCTCGCGTTCATGACAGTTTCATGACGATTCCCGTGCACATCCATGTGACTCCAGACGCGGTGTCGCCGCTCCGCGCGACTGGGAGTGGGGTCCATGAGTCTGTTTGATTGACGGAATCAAAGGCAGACATGCCCGATTTCCGAGCCTCGGTGGTTGGGCGTCCCAAGAGCGAACGGGAATCCCAGGAGCGAACGAGCGTCCCATGTTTGGGAATTCCCCGGGTTCTGTCTTTCGCGGGCCGAGCGGGCGTGACGCAGGCCCGTTGCTTGCTGCGGCAGACGCCCCGCGCCCCCACGCTGAATGCGCAGGCTCGAGAGGAGGCGCGCATGTCGATGCAGAAGCAGGAGACGACGCAATCGTGGTCGGGGCTGGGCGTAGGGACGGACCGGCGGTCCTTCCTGGACGCGGTGACGGCCCAGCTTCCGGAGTTCGAGGCCGAGCGAGCAGCGGAGGCCGTGTTCTGCGGGCTGTCAGAGCTCTTGTCGGAGGGGCTGATGCGGCAGTTGCGCGAGCAGCTTCCGGAGGACCTGCGCGAGCTCCTGTCGGACGGATGCGCCCGGCATGCGGTGGGCGCGCGAGGCAAGGTGGACCGCGACGACTTCTATCTCCAGGTGGCCAATCATCTGAACGCGGAGCCGGAGGGCGTGCGGCGCGTGTTGCATGGCGTCTTCGCGGCGCTGCAGGCGCAGGTGACGGAAGCGGAGGCGCGCAAGGTCGAAAGCCAGCTGCCCCGGTGGTTGCAGGGCACGTGGTCCGCCGCGCGACTGGGAATCGACCGGCCCTCGTGAAGGACGGCCGGGCAGGGGGCCTGCGCGAACGTCCGGACCCGCCGTGGGTCCGGGCGCCAGGGGCCTAGTAGGAGCCGCCAATCTGGAGGACGCCCATGTAGCGGCCGTCCAGCGCGTTGGGCGTGGCCCGGGTGGAGGCGAAGTCCTGGTCGAAGAGGAAGTCGTAGCTGACGCGGGCGTCGGCGATGAGGCGCGGGGTCAGCTGGAAGCGCAGGCCCACGCCCGCGGGGATGTAGCCGGCGGTGTCGTCTCGGAAGTGGGCCGTGCCCTGGACGGCCTCGTGGCGCACGGTGTAGCGGTCGAAGCCGATGCCCGTCAGCACGAAGGGCTGGAGCCGCCCGGTGGGGGCCACGCCGAGCACGAGCAGCTGGCCGCCGTTGCGCACCAGGTCCGGGCCGCTGCCCAGGTCACCCCGGGGCACCATCTTCCCGTTCTGGTCCAGGTTGTTGATGCTGCCGTTGTAGCCCAGCTCCACCGCCACGTAGGGCAGGGCGAAGTAGCCCACGGAGAGGCCGTACGTGAAGCCCGTGCCGACCCGCGGCGACAGCTGCCCGGCGTAGCCCTCCACGCCGCCGCCCACCAGCGCGTAGAAGCCCATGGACGGCTTCTCCATGTGCGGCTCCTTCCGGGGCGTGTCGGCCTGGGCGGGCTGCGCCAGGTCCTCGGTGGGCTGCGCGAGGTCCTCGGTGGGCGGCTCCGTGCTGGCGGGACGGTGGTCCTCCTGGGCTCCCACCGCGCATCCCCACACAGCCGCCACACACCCCGCGATACGCATGAAAGCCTTCATGTCGGACTCCTTTCCGAGCCACCGCGTGGAAACGTGGCGCCCGGTATTCCCGCCGGCAACGTCCCCGAGTCCGAGGGCGTTCGTCCGCCCACTCGGACTCGAGGGCTCAGGGGGTCGGGCCCACGAGCGCTTCCATCGCCTTCTGGGCCTGCACCAGTCCGTAGCCGAACTCATGGTCGAAGCCGCGGGCGCCCAGGTCCTTCGCGCTGGACAGCAGCGCGGCCTTCACCTCGGCGGGCGTGGCGGAGGGGCGCGCGCTGAACAGGAGCGCGGCGACGCCGCTCACGTACGGCGTGGCCATGGAGGTGCCGGACATGTACGCGTAGTCCACCGGCTGCAGCCCCAGTCGGGTGAAGGAGCCGAGCTGCCGCTCCATCAGCGTGCTGGCCGCCTGGTTGATGGTGACGGAGGGCACCCAGTGGCCGCGGCGCGGCAGGGCGATGATTTCCGCGCCGCCATTCATGACCTCGCTGGCGAAGATGACGCCCACCGCGCCCTGCATCATCACGTTGACCACGGCCCGCTCCGGGCTCACGTAGGGGCTGGGGTGCACGTAGGCGATGAAGCCGCGGCAGCTGGCCCCCTCTCCGCACGAGTCCCGCGAGGTGCCTCCACCGCAGTCCACCAGCGCGCCCCACGTCTCGCCCTGGGGCGCGTACAGCGCCGAGCGCGCCGCGGGCTGGGTGCCGTCCACGTCCACCATGGCGAACGAGCCCTGCCCCCTGGGGAAGGTGGACAACACGTCCACGCCGGGCGCCACCAGCGCCAGCGCGTCGCCGTAGGAGGAGAACAGGGCGCGTTGGTCCTGGATGTCCAGCGCGCCCACCGCGAGCACGGAGGGGTCCGACGCGGGATAGGACACCTCGCCGCGCCCCTCGTTGCCCGCCGCCGCCACCACGAGGATTCCGTTGTCCAGCGCCGCCTGGAATATCTGGGCGGACGTATAGGTGGGCATGCCGCCGGCAATCGACAGCGAGATGACGCGGGCGCCCTGCTCCTGGCAGTACTCCACGGCCTGCATGACGATGCTCATGTGGGTGCTGCCCTCGAGGTCCAGCACCCGGGCGATGATGAGCTGCACGCCGGGCGCGACACCTACGAGGCCCCGCTCACCCAGGACGGGGGTGCCGCGTGCGCCCACGCCCGCGCGCGCGGCGATGATGCCCGCCACGTGGGTGCCGTGGCCCGTGCCCCAGCGGCCCTCGGCGCCGTCGCTGGGCACGTTGTCTCCGTCCATGAAGTCCTTGGCCGCCACCACCGCGTCCTTCAGCTCCGGGTGGTCCAGGTCCAGGCCGCTGTCAATGACACACACCTTCACGCCCTGGCCCGTCACCGCGCCGGGGTCCGGCTTGCCGTCGCCGTCGCGGTCCCACACCTGCGAGGCCTGCACCTTGGAGAGCTCCTGCGTGTACTCGCCGGCGACGGCGCCCGAGCGGATGACTCCGCCCGACAGGAGCGTGAGCGCGGGCAGCGTGGCCGGGCCCTGCGCGTGCAGCGGGTAGTCCGGCTCGATGCTCTCCACGAACGGGTCCTTCGCCAGCGCGAGCCGCTCCTCGGCCGTGACGCTCGCGGCCAGGGCGGGCGCGCTGCGGAAGGCCGCGGTCACGACCCCACCCAGTTGGTTGACCCGCGCGGCCGTCACGGTCCGCTCCCGCCGGTAGCGGATGATGACGCGCTCGCGGCCGCCGTTCGACGGATTCACCTCGGGCTTGCCGGGCACCATGCCCGCGGTGATTCCGGGACACACATTCTGCTGGGCATCCCGATTCGATGACTCGTCCGGCATACACGCCGTGAGCGCCAACAACCCGATGAAACCCCAGCGCTTCATGAGGCTCTCCTTCCGTCACCGCCCGTGGGCGATTGCGCGAGGGGCCGGCCTGGTTGAAGGCTCTCCGGCCAGACGTCCCCGCTCGTTCCAGGGAGCGCATCCCGCCGTTTTCCGGCAACGTCCTCTGGATGGGGGCCGCGATAGGAGGTGCGCGGGTTCACATCCGGAGAGGGTCGCTGTCGCAAACTGGCTGCCGCCGCGGGACTCCCTGGTTGCTCGCTGTCCCGAAACCAGCCCCCGTTGCCCACCTCGACGGGCCATGGGCCCGCGCGTCACGTTGCTCGGAGAAGCAACGACGGCGGGACTTGTTCGTATTGGGGCGTGACTTCACGGACCGTTGTGCCTCAGGGGTCTGACACCCTGAGCGTGGGTGGCCGGCCTGCCGTGCGGACGGCGTGTGATGTCTGACAGAAGCAGAAGGGAGCGGCGCAGCTTGCTTCCGTGTGTGTCCGGATGCTTCGCTGCCGACCGAAGCCATGAGCACTGTCCCTACAGAGTCCTCCCGTTTCCTCGGGCGCTACGAGCTTGTCCACCCCTTGGGCCAGGGGGGCATGGGGGAGGTGTTCCTGGCGAAAATCAGCGGCGCGGCCGGCTTCGAGAAGCCGTGCATCGTGAAGACGATTCTTCCAGCGCTGCTGAAGGACCGGCAGTTCCTGGACCGCTTCCACCATGAGGCGAAGGTGCTGGTGCACCTGGTCCACTCGTCCATCGCCCAGGTGTACGACATGGGGGAGGCGGACGGGACGTACTACATGGCGCTGGAGTATGTGGCGGGCGTGGACCTGGCCTACCTGTTGGAGCAGGTGCGGCAGCAGGGGGTACAGGTGCCCGTTCCGGTGGCGCTCTTCCTGGGCCAACGCATGGCGGAGGGTCTGGGCTATGCGCACCGCAAGGTCGGGCCGGACGGAGTGCCGCTGGGCATCGTCCACCGCGACGTGTCGCCCCACAACGTGATGGTGTCGTACGAGGGCGAGGTCAAGGTCATCGACTTCGGCCTGGCGAAGTCGGCGGCGCGCAGCAAGTACACGCTGCCGGCCACGGTGATGGGGAAGCTGGGCTACATGTCGCCGGAGCAGGTGCGCGCGGAGGCGTTGGACCACCGCAGCGACATCTACTCCTGTGGCGTGGTGATGTGGGAGATGCTGGCGGGCCGGTCGCTCATTCCCCACGGGACGGTGGGCGAGATGATGGCGGCCATGTCGCAGCCGTCGGTGCCCACATTGACGGGGCTGCGCGGCGATGTGGACGCGGCGCTGGATGGCGTGGTGCGGCGCGCGCTGGCGGCGAAGCCGGATGAGCGCTACTCGCGCGCGGATGAGCTGGCGCGGGCGCTCAACGGAGAGTTGGTGCGCTCCGGCGCGGCGGTGGGGGCCGAGGAGGTGGGCCACTTCGTCCGCGCGCTGTGCCCGGAGGCGTTCGCGGCGCAGCGGCAGCTCATCTCGAAGGTGACCTCGTCGGGCAGCCATCACCGCACGCCGACGCCGCAGCCGTTGCCGGGAAGTGGAACGGGGACGGGGATGTACGGCACGGGACCGCAAGCGGGTCCTGGGGGGACCGAGCCGTCGGGTTTCGAGCCGACGATGATGCGGCCACCCTCGGGAGAGCGGCGCATGCCGGGCGTGGCCCGTCCGGACGCGCCCGCTGGAGAGGATGCGATGGCCACGGAGGCCACCGCAGTGCGTGCTTCGCCCGGAGCGCTGGCGGGTGGTGCGAACGCCGCGGCTCCGGCGGGGGCCACGCCGATGACGTCGCCCGCGTGGGGCACTCCGGTGCCTGCGCCCGCGAACGCGGGCTCACCCGCGTGGGGAACTCCGTCTGCCACGCCAGTGAACGCGGGCTCTCAGCCGGGGGCCACGCCGATGACGTCGCCCGCGTGGGGTACTCCGGTGCCTGCGCCCGCGAACACGACTTCGGCCGCTCAGCCGGGCGCCACGCCGATGTCTCCGCCAGCGAACGCGGGCTCACCCGCGTGGGGCACTCAGGTGCCTGCGCCCGCGAGCTCGGCCTCTCCATCGGGTGCCACGCCGGTGGCAGCTCCCATGGGAGGCATGCCGACCGCCTCTCACGTGGGCGCCACAGCCGCTTCGCGCTCCCAGCCTCACGGGGCGGTGCCGCATGGCGAGGTGGCTCGGTCCGCTCCGATGCGGAAGACCTCCGTGGCGCTCCTGGTGGTACTGGCCCTGCTGTTGATGGCTGGCACCGCGGCGACGACGTTGTACTTCGCGCGGCGCCCGGCCAATCCACCCGCGGTCGCCACGACATCGCCAGCATCCGCTCCCGCCCAACGTGAGGAGCCGAAGCAGCCCACGAGCCCGCAGCCACGAGCCCAGGCAGGCACACCGCCGAACACGGGCAAGAAGCCGGGCACTCCAGAGCCATCCGGCGCGAAGCAGGAGCCGGAGCAGGTCGCGACCCGTGACTCCGCCGCGCAGGGCTCGCCCAAGCCCGAGCAGCCCACGACGCAGGCGCCTGCCTCGCAGACCTCGACGAAGCCGGCGGAGCCGGAGCACGTCGCGACGCGGGAGCCCGTGCAGCCCAAGCGTCCGACGACGCCCCCCGCGCCGAAGTCGCCCAAGTCCACGTCGGAGTCCACGCCCCCCGCGTCCGCGCAGCCCGCCTCCACGAAGCTCGTGACCTACGTCTCACCCACGGCGGTGCTCCCGCTGCAGGACGAGGCCGGTGGATACGTCGTGCGCGGCGCCCAGGCCGCGCTCCTGCAGCGCGACATGGTGGTCCAGGTCGTGGGTCCGGCGAAGAATGGCCAGCGGGTGTTGCTGGGCCGCGCCACCGTGTCGTGGGCCGCGCTCACCCCCAGGGCCCGTCGCAAGGTCCAACTCGCGCGATTGAGCCTGGACGCGAGCGCCCAGGCCGCCACGGGAGCACGCTTCATCGCCCTGCCAGGAGGAGGCGGCCCCGAGGTCGCGGCGGCCGTCGACGAAGAGCCCGCCTCCGAGCCCGAGGCGCCGCAGGTCGCCCCCGAGCCGCCCAAGCCCGCCGCGCCCAAGACGCTGGTCGGCACCGTGCGAGCCGTCACCGGCCTCAAGGCCATCACCAGCGACGAGGTCCTGGTCCGCAACCTCGACGAGTTCGCCTGGACCGACTGCTACGTCGTCAAGGGCCTGCGCCAGACGGCGCGGCTGGGCATCGTCCTTTCGCAGAAGGAGCGGCCCGCGAAGAACTTCAAGGACCGGGCCGACTTCCTCGTCGAGCGAGGCAAGGTGGGCGTCTTCTGCAAGGAAGGGCAGTTCATCACCACCCTGCGGTGAGCCAGACGCTCAAGGCTTCGCGAGGCGCTCGGCGGCCACGGGACAATCGGCCACGACGGTCTTCACGTCCTCGCGGCCGGAGCGGGCCTCGCGCACGGCGCGGTTCAACGACGTCTTGCACTCCCACGTCACGTCCCGCGTGCCGTGGCAGCAGTGCCAGCCCGTCAAGGTCCGCCCCAGGTACTTGAGCATCTCCGCGCGCGTCGGCGTGACGATGAGCCACACCGAGCCCACGAGCAGCACCAGCCACGCGAGCTGGGGGGCCAGCCCCTTCAGCCGAGCACTCAATCCCGCCGTCACCGGCTCGGCGTAGAGGCCCAGCATCGTGTCGAAGGGGCGGCGCTGAAGCACCGGCGCTATCAACAGGTCCACCGGCGCGGTGAAGGCCCGCGCAACCCCGCGCGGTATCCCCGGAGGCCGCGCGGCGCGCACCAGCCGCACGCCCGCCAGCTGCCGCCACAGCGTCCGCCCCCAGACCCCGCCCACGGCGGAGACCAGAATCCAGGCCACCACCATGGCGATGACCATCGCCACCGGCGTGCGCTCCTGCTCCAGTGCTCGCAGTGCCGCCCAGCCCACGAGGGCCGCCGTCGCCATGTCCAGCACGTCCGCCACCCACAGGTGCCACTGGTACCGCGCCTCGGTGGTCACCGTGTCCGTCGAAAACAACGCCCCGTCGCTCATCCACCCTCGCTCTTCGGGGCGGGAGCATAGACGCTCGCGCGTCGCGGGGTGACATGCACCTTCGTCCATGCGGCCGTCCTCGCTCGGAAAGCCCAGGCGAGAGGGCGGGCGCCTCGGGGCCGCCTGGGGCGACCGTGGGACGTGATTGCTGTCGTCTTCCCGCAGTGGCGCCTGTCCCCCGTGGCTCCCATCTTTTGGTCAGCGCGATGCGGCGAGGCCCTTCCACCACCAGGACCTCGAAGCGGGAAGCGCTCGGGCCATGGCCCCGGACTCCGGGAGCTTGGGGCTCCTGGTGCCGGCGGTGGTGGCGTACGAGGCGACAGCGGCGGGGGGATGTCTGGAAGTCGTGGGGGGGCAGGTGGTCCCCCGCCGCTGTCGCCGAGGCCGTTGGTGGTCAACGTTCCACGGTCGGTGAACGCGCGAGGTTTGGCCTCTCGGGCGATTCTGCCGGACACTGTGGGCGTCATGTGGATTCCGGGGCATCGGCTCCGTGCCGTCTGGCGCGGGCTCTTGGGGGTGGTCCTGCTTGCCGGGGTTGTCCTGGCACGGCCGGGCCTCGCCTTGGACCCGCAGCGGCGGGTGTCCCAGTACAGCCAGGATTCATGGCGCAGCGATGACGGGCTGCCGCAGAACAGCCTGTTGGCGTTGGCGCAGACGCGCGACGGCTACGTGTGGCTGGGGACGTGGGAAGGCCTGGTGCGCTTCGACGGCGCGCGCTTCGTCGTCTTCGACAAACGCAACACGCCGGAGCTGCGCAGCCACGCCATCAAGGCGCTCGCGGAGGACGCGTCCGGCGTCTTGTGGGTGGGCACGGACCAGGGGCTCGTGGCGTACGTGGACGGCCACTTCCAGCGGGCGCCGGGCGCCTCCGCGCCGCTGGAGGGCGTGCGCGTGGAGGAGCTGCTCGTCGGCGAGGGCTCGCTGTGGGTGGGCACTTCCGGCGGGCTGTGGCAGGTGCCGCTGGGCGAGGGCGTGGCGAGGCACTTCACGGAGGCCGATGGCCTGCCGGGCTCGTTCGTCACCGCGCTGGCGCGGGCGGGCGGAGACAACCGGCTGTGGGTGGGCACCAAGGCGGGAGTGGCGTTGCTGGAGGGCGGGCAGGTGTTGCGCACGCCCTTTCCCGTGCCGGGGCCGGACCCTCACCCGGGGGTGACGGCGCTCTACCAGGATGTCTCCGGGACGTTGTGGATGGGGACGGAGGTGGGGCTCTTCTCGTGGAACGGGGCGGTGGTCACCCGCTTCACGGTGGCGGAGGGGTTGCCGGCCATCGTCACCGCGTTGTTCGCGGACAGCCAGGGCAGCCTCTGGGTGGGCACCCGGCGCGGAGGCCTGGTGCGCCGGGAGGCGGATGGCTTCAGCGCCCCGTTGCATGGTGCGGGGCTGGCGGACGCGGAGGTGCTGTCGCTGCTGGAGGACCGGGACGGCTCGCTGTGGGTGGGCACGTATTCGGGTCTGTTCCGTCTGAGGGACGGGCCGTTCGCCACGTATGGCGGCCCGGAGGGGCTGGCCAACGAGACGGTGAGCACGGTGTTGGAGGACCGGCGCGGCACGGTGTGGTTCGGCACGGTGGGCGGCGGGTTGTTCTACCTGCGCGACGGGCGCATCCACCGCATGGAGGACTTCGAGGGAGGCACGGACCCGGTCATCACCGCGCTGCACGAGGCGCCGGATGGGACGCTGTGGGCGGGCTCGAAGGCGGGGGCGTTCCGGTTCGACGGCCACCGCTTCGCCCGGTCCTCGCGGGTGCAGGGGCTGCCGGATGACGTGGTGACGTCCATCCTCGTGGATTCGAGGGGTACGCAGTGGTTCGGCACGCGCAAGGGCCTGGCGAGGGTGCGCGGTGGCGACGTCATGGTGTTCGGTCCCCGGCAGGGATTGGGGGAGCCGGTCATCGTGATGGCGGAGGACGCGGCCGGCGCGGTGTGGTTGGGCTCCGAGGGCGGCTTGTGGCGCTTCGAGGAGGGCAAGGGCCTGCGCCGCTACATGGAGAAGGACGGGCTGCCCGGCGAGGTGGTGCTGTCGCTGCTGTCGGACCCGGACGGCACGGTGTGGGTGGGGACGGAGTCGGGGCTGGGGCGGTGGCGCAATGGCGAGTGGTCCCGCTACACGGTTTCGCAGCATGGCCTCTACGACGACGCGGTGTTCAGCATCGTCTCGGATGGCGACGGCTACCTGTGGATGAGCAGCAACAAGGGCGTGTCCCGGGTCTCCCGGCGCGAGCTGGACGAGGTGGCGGATGGACGCCGCTCGCGGCTGGCGGTGATGGGGTTCGACCAGACGGATGGAATGCGCTCGGCGGAGTGCAACGGGAACACGCAGCCGTCGGGGTGGAGGGGGAAGGACGGGCGGCTGTGGTTCACGACCATCCAGGGCGCCATCGTCGTGGACCCGGTGCGGGTGCGCGCCAGCCGGCAGCCGCCCGAGGTGCGCATCGAAGAGGTTCGAGTCCAGGGGCAGCTGGTGCCGGTGAAGGGGCCGGTGGAGCTGAGGCCGGATGGGGCTCGGTTGGATATCCGCTTCACGGCCTTCACGCCGGGGGACGCGGTGCGGTTGCCCTTCCGCTACCGGTTGGTGGGGCATGACGACGGCTGGGTGCGCGCGGAGATTCGCCGGGCGACGTACACGGGGCTGAGGCCTGGGCGTTACCGCTTCGAGGTCCAGGCGGAGGGGCGCGACGGCGGGTGGACGGAGCCGGTGTCGCTGGAGGTGTTGCTGGAGCCGAGCCTCTGGCAGCGCACGGACTTCTGGGCGTTGTTCGTGCTGGGGCTGGGGATGTTGGGCGTCAGCGTGTACCTGTTGCGCGTGGGGCAGCTCAAGGCGCGCGAGCGGTGGTTGGAGGAGCGTGTGCAGGAGCGCACGCGGGAGCTGGCGCGCGCCAACGAGGAGTTGGAGGCGAACGTGCGCACGCTGCGGCAGACGCAGGCGCAGCTCGTCCAGGCCGGGAGGATGGCGGCGGTGGGGCAGCTCGCCGCAGGTGTGGGGCACGAAATCAACAACCCGCTGGCGTACATCGTGTCGAACCTGGAGCACGCGAGCGAGGAGTCGGATGCGCTCGCGCGGGAGTTGGGAGAGGCGCGGGACGCGGGGACTCGGCTGCGCGAGGTGGGGCAGGCGCTGCGCGAGGCGTTGCATGGCGCGGACCGGGTGCGGCGCATCGTCCGGGACTTGAAGACGTTCTCCCGGCCGGACGACGAGATGCAGGGGCCGGTGGAGTTGGGGGCGGTGCTCGACTCGGCGGTGAAGATCGCGATGGGCGAGCTGCGGCCGCGCGCGAAGGTGGTGCGCGACTACGGTGATGTGACGTGGGTGGAGGGGAGCGAGGCGCGGTTGGCGCAGGTGTTCCTGAACCTGCTCATCAACGCGGCGCAGGCGTTGCCGGAAGGGCGCGCGGAGGAGAACGAGGTGCGCCTCGTGACGCGCGCGGGGCCGGAGGGTTGGGTGGTGGCGGAGGTGCGGGACACGGGGACTGGCATCGCGCCGGAGTCGCTGGGCCGCATCTTCGACCCGTTCTACACGACGAAGCCGGTGGGGGTGGGGACGGGGCTGGGGTTGTCGTTGTGCCACGCGTACGTGACGGCGATGGGGGGAACCATCTCCGTCGAGAGTGAGCTGGGCCGAGGCACTGTGTTCCGGGTGGCGCTGCGGCGCGCGCGGGAGATGGGCGCGGCGATGCTCGCGGAGGGGCGCAGGCGGGGCGGCGCGGGGAGCCGTTCCTCCTCCGTGCGAGGCACGGGCGAGCGCGTGGCCCAGGTCGAGTCGGGGCAGGGGACGAGGCCGGCGGTGGAGCGTGCTTCCTCGTCCATGGGATATCCGGCGTCGCCGGAGCGCCCGTCGTCACCGACAGGCTACCCGGCGGTGCCCGAGTCCTCGTCCGAGTCGCGAGGGGAGAGCGCGCGTTCGTCCCCGCTCACGGGTCATCCGACAGCTCCCGGGACGCCTCAGCCCGCCTGGCCGACGGAGGCGTCCACCTCGTCGCATTCCGCGGGCGCGGAGGTCACACACGGCGCGAGGCCGACGGCCCACGCGACAGGCTCGGATTCATCACGACGCTTGGACCTCTCCGAACCGGAAGCGGCCCACGGTCTCCCGTCCTCCTCGAGCACCGTGCGCGAGGACACACGGTCCTCCGGGCGCCACGCCGCGGTCTCGGGGCCGAGGCCGGTGACCGGACGTCCGTCTTCACCCATGGGCTACCCCACGGTCTCCGAGCCATTGTCAGGCACGCGAGCCGTGACGGAGCGCACGTCGTCGCGGCACCCAGTGGTCTCCGAGTCCACCACGGGCACTCGCTTCGTGACGGAGTACCCTCCACTCACGAGCTACTCACCGGTCCTCGAGTCCGCTCAGCCGAGAGTGGAAGCCGAACCCACGCGTTCCTCCACTGTCGTCGAATCTGTGCCCTCGCTGCGCGATGACGCCACCGCCCCTCGCGCCACGAGCTTCGTTCAAGCCGAGCAAGGCCCTCCGTCGCCAGGAGTGGAGGCGCAGGCGATGGGCGATGCCGCCTCTGCCTCGTCGCGCTCGGAGCCTCCGTCCGCTCGAGCCTCCTCCGCGCAGAGACCTCGCGGACGAGTGCTGGTGGTGGACGACGACGCGCTGGTGAGCGGAGCCATTCGTCGCACGCTCGCGCGGGAGAACGACGTGGACGTGGTGGTGAGCGCGAGGCAGGCGCTGGAGCGATTGTGCGAACCCGTGCCGCGCCGGTACGACGTCGTGCTCTGCGACTTGATGATGCCGGAGATGACGGGGATGGACCTCTACGACGCGCTCGTGCGCACCGCGCCCGCGGTGGCTGAGCGCGTGGTGTTCATCACCGGAGGCGCCTTCACGCCGACGGCGCGCACCTTCCTGGAGCGGGTGGAGAACCCGCGAGTGGAGAAGCCCTTCGACCCGGAGGCCCTGCGGGGGCTGGTCCGGGCCGAGGTCGCCCGAGCGCGCGGCGAAGTCACCTGACGCGAGCGCCCTACAAATCCAGCACCAGCCGCTTGGAGCGCGCACGCGAGACGCAGACGAGCATGCGTCCATCCCCCGCGGGCTCCTGTTGGAAGAACGAGTCGCGGTGCTCGGGTTGCCCTTCGCAGACGCGAGTCTCACAGGTGCCGCACGTGCCGGCCTCGCAGTCGCTGGGCACGCGGACGCCATTGCGGCGCAGCACGTTGAGCAGGGATTGGTCCTTGGGCACGTTGAGCACCTGGCCCGTGCTGCGGATGGTGACCTCGAAGTCCATGTCCTCCTTGCCGCTGGAGGCGCTGACGCCGTCGGCGTTGAAGGACTCGAAATGGACCTTCTCCCAAGGCCAGCGGTGCCGCGTCGAGGCGTCGCGCACGGCCTTCATCAGCCCCGAGGGGCCGCAGCAGTAGAGCCGCGTCCCGGGCTTGCGCGAGGAGAGCAGCCCCGACACGTCGAGCCCCTTCTCGGGCTCCCCTCCATCGAAGTGGAAGCGCACCCGGTTGGTGAATGGCGCGGTGGACAGGAGTTCGTGGAAGGCCGCGCGCTCGGGGGCACGCGCGCAGTAGTATAGGAGGTAGTCGGCGCCCGTGCGCTGGAGCTGGCGCGCCATGGACAACAGCGGCGTGATTCCAATGCCACCCGCCACCAGCACATAGCCCCGCGCGAACAGCAGCGGGAAGTCATTGCGTGGCGTGCTCACGACCAGGACGTCACCCTCGCGGACGCGCTCATGCATGGCGCGCGAGCCTCCTCGGCCTCGCGCGTCCCGTTGCACGGCGATGACATACCGGTGCGACTCCTCCGCGTCGTTGCAGAGCGAATAGGAGCGCAGCACGGACTCTCTTCCAGGCACTCGCACGTCCACGTGAGCGCCGGGCTCGAAGGGCGGCAGCACACCGCCTTCTTCCGCGACCAGCTCGTACGACAGGACGTCCTCGGCCTCGCATGCGATGCGTGCCACGCGAACGCGCAAGGCATCATTCATCACCGTGTTCACGGCCTTCCCCTCCCCCACCCCGCGCTCACGGCGGGCCCCATCCTCCCAGTCCGACGAGGCGACATTGGGCAGAGGTGGTTCCGCGTGGGATTGCCCTCGGGGCCGGTGGGCCCGTCGCCCGCCGCACTTTCCGCAGGGCACGTGAACACCTGGAAGTGACAGTCACGGTGGGCCGCTTCCCGAGGTGGGAAGCGGGCTTCCCTCCGTGGCCTGGGATGTCCCCGAGGTGGGCTCGCCCACGCCGTGAGAGGGAGACGCAGGCCCTTGCTGACCGCCTGGCGAGGGCGCGAGGGGCCGTGCTGTCTGCATGTCGCCTCGGCACGAGCGCGCGGCAGTCCCCACCATCCAGGACGTGTCGCGCCAGGAGCCTTGCGTTCCACGGAGGGGATGCGCGGCCCCTAGAGCCCCAGGGAGGCCATCAACCATGGATGCCATCGCGTTGCTGAAGGCGGACCACAAGACGGTGGAGCAACTCTTCCGCAAGTTCGAGAAAGCAGGCCCCAACGCCTACAAGCTCAAGCGCAAGCTGGCCGAGCAGATGGTGCACGCGCTGTCCGTGCATGCCGCCATCGAGGAGCAGGTCTTCTATCCGATGGTGCGCGCGCGCTCGGAGTCACTGCGGGAGGAGGTGCTCCGCTCGCTGGAGGAGCACCACGTGGTGAAGTGGGTGCTGTCGGAGCTGGACGAGCTGCCTCCCGAGGCCGAGCGCTTCGACGCGAAGGTGTACGTGCTGATGGAGACCGTGCGAGCGCACGTGCTCGAGGAAGAGAGCACGCTCTTCCCGGAAGTGAAGAAGGCGCTGCGCCCACAAGAGCTGCGGGAGATGGGCGCCCTGTTGGAGCGGGCGAAGCAGTCGGCGCCCACGCGTCCGCATCCCCTGGCGCCGGACACGCCGCCGGGCAACCTGGTGGCGGGGGCCGTGTCGGCGGTGATGGACATGGGGCGCGATGTGTTGAGGGCCGCGCGCCGCAAGGCCACGACGCGAGTGCGGGAAGTCACCAGCCGCGCGATGAAGGTTCCGAAGCCACAGGCCCCTGAGTATGAGGCGGGCGATGCCGCGAGTCCCTGAGGTTCTCATTCTCGGATGGGATGAGAGGACTTGCTGTCCGGAGCGGGGACGCCGCACAAAGTCGTGAATGTTGTCGGCGAGTCCCCGTCCAGAGGGGTAAGGCAGCGGCAACACGAAACGCTGTACGCAAACCCCCGCCCGAGGAGGCGCAATGTTCAACGTTCGACCCATCCGTTCCTGGTTGCTCTCAGCCGTCATGCTCACGTCGCTGGGAGCCTTCGCGCAGGGCCCCGCGGCGCCGCGTCCGCCGGTGGACCCCGCCGTGCGCACGCTGCGCGTGGAGGGGACGGGAGAGGTGAAGGCGCAGCCGGACGAGGCCTTCATCGACCTGGCGGTGGAGACGCTGGCGCCCAACGCGAAGGTGGCCAGTGAGCAGAACGCGAAGAAGATGGAGAAGGTGATTGCGGCGCTGACGGGCGCGGGCATCGCGCGCAAGGAAATCCAGACGCGCAACTTCTCGGTGTACCCGGACTACGGTCCTCCGGCGCCGAACGAGACGGAGCCGAAGCTGAAGGGCTACCGGGTGAGCAACGTGGTGTCGGTGCACATCACGGAGCTGGCGAAGGTGGGCAGCCTGCTGGACCAGGCGCTGGCGGCGGGTGCGAACCGCGTGGACCAGGTGCGCTTCGGGCTGGCGAAGCAGGACGCGGTGCAGGGTGAGGCGCTGCGGCAGGCGGTGGCGCGTGCGCGCAAGTCGGCCGAGGTGCTGGCCGCGGCGCTGAACGTGAAGCTGGGCGCGGTGGTGGATGCGAGCACCGTGACGGAGCCGCCGCAGCTGTACCCGGCGCGCTTCGCGATGGCGGAGGCCGCTGACGCCCGCGTGGCCACGCCCATCCAGCCGGAGGAGCAGACTGTCTCCGCGAAGGTGACCCTCATCTACGTCATCGAGTCCGCGCGCTAGTTCCTCGCGGTCATCGACAGCGGTTTCGCTGGGGATTCAGTCACCGCGTCGCGGGGCTGAATCCCCAGTGTCGTTTCAAAGCGAAGCTCGTCGCTTACTCGAAAGCGATGGTGAACATGTTGGAGGGGCCCAGGTTGGATGTGTTGGTGACGGCGTTCACACCGGCGCCGCCTCCGCCCACGGCCTCCCAGTACTTGGGGTAGCCGACGCTGGGAGTCGCCACGACCACGATGTCTCCCGTGGAGATGGTGAGGCTGCCCGTGGGTCCCCCCATCTTCCAGATGCGGAAGGTCTCCCACGCGCCAGGCGCCAAGGGGTTGGCATTCACGCCCGCGCCACCGCCGTTCGCGGCCTGGACGTAGTTGCCGTTGTGGGTCTGGAGCTGGATGTGGTCGCCGGTCTTCAGCTCATTGCCGTCGAGGTCCAGCAACTGGAGCCGCTCCCACGGGCCCACGGCGACGCGGTTGGCGTTCACCGTGGAGCCACCGCCAGCCTCGGCCACCACGTAGTGGCCGCTCGAGGCACGAAGGGTGACGGTCCTCGTGAAGAGCCGCGTCGCGGTAATCGCGTCGAAGTAGCTCAGCGTGTTGCTTGGCCCGATGAGCTCTCTATTCCGGGTCACGATGGTGGGAAGCCCGTTCTTCGAGCCACTCCCCGAGCTGTAGTGCATGACGGAGTCGTAGTCATAGCCAAAGAAGTCGTCGTCCTCGTTGTTGTTCTGCTGGAAATGGGTCGCCGCGCCCGGCGCCATGTTCTCCCACCAGATGAGGACGTAAGCGTCGCGGTCCGCTCGGTTGTGTTCGTGGTCGAGCCCCAGGATGTGTCCGAACTCATGGATGACGGTACCGGTGTTGCAACTGCCATCCAGCCACATCCCTTGCTCCCCACCCTGCCGTCCATAACTGGCGGTACACCCGGTGCCTGACTGGACGCGAACATAGTCAGGGTACTGCGCTGCGTTGCTCGCCGTGCGGAGCACGAACGTGATGTGGGTCCGGTCCTGCCAGTGATTGATGGCGTCCTGGATTCGATTGGGGTTCGGAGCGCTCGAGTCGATGGTGTAGGGCACCACGGCGTTGGGCCAGCGGGAAGTCGGGTCGGATTTGACGAGGCCTTGGGCTCGGGGGGCAGAGCCCTCCAGCCCCAGGGCCTTCACCTCGCGCACTCGCGCCTCCATCTGCTTCACCGTGCCCAGGACCATGTCGCCCTCGCGGATGGCCAGGCCATCCACCTCGGCGTACGTCACGGGGACATACTTCCCCCGCACCACGTTCCAGACATAGCCCTCGCGAATCGGGGCATCCGCCGGCACTCGGGCCATTTCGGGGGGCAGGCCGGGGCCCGGCGCCAGGTTCTCCTCGCTACAGGCGGTCAGCAGCAGGCTCTGAATGAAAAGCACGGCCAACGCTGACCTTGAAAGGTTTCGCGGCATGGTGTCTCCACTTCTTGTGAGGGGTCGCGGCGGCCGTATAGCAGAGTGGGTTTGATAATGGTTGGAAGGATTCTCAGGTCCACCTTTGCCATTGAGGGCGCATCAGGGCTGGCCGAGTCAGGACTGACATGTGTGTGGATTCGTGGGGTGCGGACTGAAGCCCCGCCACGGTCCCGTCAGTGCGAATCCCAGGCGGTTCTTCCGAACATGCGGAGGGGGGCTTCACGGCATTTCTTTCCGCATCACGGCAATGTTTTTCATCTGTATCTCCAGCGCATGGCCTTCGCTTGGAGCGTCCGTTGTCAACAGTGTCTGGAAGGTCGATATCGGTCGTACTACCTTCCGCGCGGGCCGCGAGGACTCGCTCCCAGGGAAGGCACACCGCTTGAGCATTCGGAATGTCATCGTTGTCGGAGGCACGGGTGACATCGGCCATGCTGTCACCCACAAGTTGCGCGCGGAGGGGATGCGCGTGCTGTGCGCCTCGAACGACGTGGCGGCGGAGACGCCGGACTCGCTGCACGTGGACGTCACGAGCGAGGACTCCGTGGTGTCCCTGTTCAACCGTGCGGAGTCCGTCCTCGGCCCGCTTTCCGTCCTCGTCAACTGCTCGGGCTTCGGCGCCTTCACGCCCGTCCATGAGACCTCCCTCGAGGACTGGCGGAAGACCGTCGATGTGAACCTGACAGGCACGTTCCTCTGCGCGCGCGAGGCGGTCCGGCGGATGCGGTCCACGGGAGGCGGCAGGCTCATCCACATCGGGTCCGTGAGCGACCACCTCACGCTGCCCATGAATGGCGCCTACGCCGCCAGCAAGCACGGCGTCCGTGGACTCACCGGCGTCCTGAACGAAGAGGGCAAGGCGCACGGCATCCGGGCCACGCTCGTGTCCCTGGGCGCCGTCTACACGTCCTTCTGGAAGTCCCGGCCCGAGTTCAGTCCCGCCGACATGCTCTCCGTGGACGACGTGGCCCAGTGTATCTGGGAGATTGCCACCAAACCGTTGAACGTCAGGGTCGACGAGGTCCGCCTCGTGCCGCCCCGAGGAGTCCTGTGATGCAGCCCCGCACCCAGTCCCCCGTCGCCGTGGTCACCGGAGCCAGCCGTGGCATCGGCGCCGCCATCGCCACCGAGCTGTCCCGCCAAGGGTTCGAGGTGGCGTTGCTCTCCCGTGACACGGCACGGCTCACCCGCCTCCAGGAGCAGCTGACCGTGGCCGGCGGACGCGCCTGGCCCTTTCCGTGCGACATCTCCAACGAGAAGGACGTGGTGGCGACGCTCGAGACGCTCGAGGCGAAGCTCGGAGTGCCCCGCGTCCTGGTGAACAACGCGGGCGCGGGCGGCCCGTTCCACCGCGCGGACGAGGTGAGCACCGAGGAGTGGGAGTGGCTCTTCGGCGTCAACGTGGACGGCGTGCGCAACCTGTGCCGTTGGGCGCTCCCGCGCATGAAGGCCCAGGGGTACGGGCGCATCGTGAACATCTCGTCCATCATGGGCCTCTTCGGCGGCGCGCAGTCCTCCACCTACGCGGCCACCAAACACGCGCTCGTGGGCTACTCCAAGGCCATCGCCGCCGAGTGGGGCCCCTACGGCATCACCTGCAACGCCGTCTGCCCGGGCTACATCGAGACGGACATGCTCGCGAACGCGGACCCCGCGGTGCGTGAACGGCTGCTCGAGCGAATCCCCACGAAGCGCTTCGGAAAGCCGGAGGAGGTCGCGGGGCTGGTGTCCTTCCTCGTCGGCCCCCAGAGCGGTTACGTCAACGGCAGCGCCCTGGTGATGGACGGCGGATTGTCCGCACATCTCGCGTCGGACGTCCCGTCGTTCTGACGGGACCCAACAGGTCTCGTCGCCGCGCAATCATCACCCGATTGCATCCATTTCGAGGTTGCAAGAATCGACACGGGCAGTCTGTTTTCGGTGAGACAATCTGAAAATGGCTTCGTCCCTTGCCTGCAGGTTCATCGAGGCGAGGAACACAGGTCATGCCATCTCTTGGTTTCTTCCCGCTCATGTGGGTGCTGGGCGCCGCGGCGCCGGCTCCTTCAACAGCGCCAGCGGCCACCGAGCTGCCCTTCTCACCCCAGGCGGTCATCCAGCAGGTCCAACTCTCCTACCGTCCCGAAGGCAAGGGCTTCTCGGGCGAACACCGGACGTATCGAGTCACTCACGCGGAGGGACAGCTCACCGTCTCGCCGCTCGCATATCAGGTGGACCCGGCGGAGCCGTTCCGCGCGGGCCTGTCCCTCGGCGCCGCTGAAGTCAGGCGCGGCACCCGTCTGGTGCGCCTGGAGCCGGCGAAGGCCCAGGTCGCTCGCGACGGGTCGCTCCAGGTGGCTCGCGGCGCCATGGCGGAGCACTTCCACAACCGCGTGGAGGGCGTTGAACAGTCATGGCACTTCCCCCGCATGCCCACCGGGCGCGGCGCGCTCACCGTGCGCGTGCCCGTGCGCGGCCTGGAGTTCCAGTCGAGCACGGCCAGCGGTCTGCACTTCTCCGACGCGAAGACGGGCGCGGGCCTGCGCTACGGCCTGGGGACGTGGATTGATGCCAAGGGCCAACGCACCGAGGTGATTCCGTCCTTCCAGGACGGCGCCATCGTGTTGAGCATCCCCGAGGAGACGCTGAAGGCCAGCGTGTTCCCGGCCGTGCTGGACCCCGTGTTGAGTCCGGAGTTCGGCATCGACCAGCCGGTGGTCTCCGTGGAGCCGAAGGACCAGCACACTCCGAGGGTCGCGACCGATGGCACGAACTTCCTGGTCACCTGGTGGGACAACCGTCAGGTCTACACGCAGCTGTGGGCCGCGCGAGTGAACTCGCTGGGCATGCTGCTGGAGCCGGGCGGCAAGCCCATCCCCACCATTCCGGACTGCGGCGACTACGCGCTGAGCTACGGCGCGGGGTACTACGTGCTCGCGTGTCCCCGGGGGCTGATGCGCATCTCCAGCGACGGCATGCCCGAGGCGCCGAAGCGCTTCGCGTTCAACATCCGGCACGTCTACTACCGGCAGCCGGGGCTCGCCTTCAACGGGACGAACTTCCTGCTCACCTGGCCGGGCCTGAGCAACAACTTCCCGTCGTCGGGCGGCGCGCTCTACGTGGCGCTGCTCTCGGCCTCCGGTGACGTGGTGATGCACCCGAAGGTGATTTCCCAGTACGAGACGGAGGCGCAGGACGCGGCCGTGACGGCGGTCGGCGGTTCGTTCCGAGTCGTCTGGAGCGAGCTCACCTCGTACCTCCTCTCGGTCTCGGTGGATGGGACGACCGGCGCCGTCGGGCCTCGTCAGCGCGAAGTCTACGGCGGCGCCGCCAGCCAGGCCCGCTTCCCCGCCGTCGCGAGCAACGGCGAGGACTATGCGTTCGTCTACCAGTACGGCGATGACCTCGGGCAGGAGAGCCTGTCGGTGGAGGGCTACATCCGGCGCGCGGACGGCGGGAGCAGCTTCTTCTCCTTGTCGAACAGCGGGCAGCCGGAGCGCCCGGACATCGCCTGGGTGCCGGACTCCGGCGCGTATGGCGTGGTCTGGAACAACACGCGCAGCCACAGCCAGGTGCGCACCGAGGTCCATGGCGCGTGGGTGAGCCCCGCTGGTGTCGTCTCCGGAAGCGCGCAGCTCAGTACGAGCCGGGACGGCCACTTCCACGACGACGTGCGAATCGCCGCGGGTGCGGCCGGCAGCATGGTGGTCTGGCAGCGCGACGGGAAGGCCGTGGGTATCGACGTGTTCGGCCGTCCGCTGGAAGGGGGCACGCCGGTGAACCTCGGCGCCAGCGCCAACGCGCAGACGGCGCCCGCTGTCGCCGCGGGGCCGGATGGTTACTTCGTCGCGTGGGAGGACACCCGCAGCTATCAGTGGGAGTTCAAGGACATCTACGGCGCGCGGCTGGGGCCCACGGGGGAGGTGCTGGACCCGGCGGGTGTGCTCATCGCCCGGTTGGTGTCTCCGACCAACGAGCTGACCCCGGCGGTGGCCTGGAATGGCAAGGATTGGCTGGTGGCCTGGCTGGAGCGGGGCGCGGGCACGAACCCGTCCAGCCTGCGTGCGCGCCGCGTGTCCGTGTCTGGCCAGTGGGTGGACTCGATTCCGCTCACCCTGGGGCCCACGTGGAGCAGGCCCGTGGCCGCCAGTGGCTCGCGGGGCGCGGTGGTGGCGTGGCAGGAGAACGGGGTGAAGGGCGTGCGCGCCACGCTGGTGCATGACGATGGTGGCGTCACGGTGCTCAATGGACTGCCTCCGGACAGCGGCACCGTCGAGCCGTCCGTGGTGGGCAGTGGCTCGCAGTACCTGGTGGCGTGGGAGGAGAGCGATGGGGTCCGGGCGCAGCGCTACAACGCGCTCGGCGTGGCGCAGGGGAGCCTCATCGACGTCGCTCCGGGACGCAGGCCTTCGGTGGCGTCGGACGGGACGGACTTCCTGGTCACCTTCGCGCGCGAGGCCAGCTCGAACTCGCATGACCTCTTCGCGCAGCGAGTCACCTCCACCGGTCAGCTCTCGGCCTCGCCCGTGCTGCTTGGCAACTCGCGCACCTCGCTGCCTCGTCCCTCCGCCACCTGGAGCGGAACGACGTACCTGGCGGCCTGGATGGGCTTCGATGCCTCCTCGCGCACCAGCATCCAGGCGAGCCGCATCGCGCGGAATGGACTGGTGGTGGACGCCACGCCCTTCACGCTCTTCGAGGGACGGCCCACCGAGGAGGTGGACGACGAGGACTTCTCCGGCCTGGGCCTCGCGTCGAGGAACGACGGAACGGTGCTCGCGGTGACGAGCCGCATGGACCACGCGCCCTTCATCCAGTCGCAGCGAGCGCGGGCGCGGCTCGTCGACACCCGGGATGTTCCGCGCGCGAACGCCGCGAGCGTGACGACGGCCGAGGACACCGCGCTGTCCATCACCCTCACCTCGGCGGACCCGACGTCGGAGGCGACGACGTATGCCATCTCCACGCCGCCCCCCGTGGACCAGGGGACGGTGCAGCTCACGGGGAACGTGGCCCGGTTCACTCCCGCGCCTGACTACTACGGGACGACGTCGTTCCACTTCGTCGCGCGAAACTCCCTGGGAGATTCGACTCCGGCCAAGGTCACCATCCAGGTGACGGCCGTGAATGACCCGCCGGTGCTCGCGGTCCCCAGCACGCTGACCTTCGACGAGGACGCCACGTCCACGAACGCGAAGTACACGCTGACGGGACTGGCCGCGGGCCCCGCGAACGAGTCTGGACAGACACTGACGCTGACCGCGACGTCGGACAAGCCCTCGGTGGTGGCCAGCGTCTCGCGGACCACCATCTCCTCGGGCAAGTCCACGCTCACCTTCGTGCTCGCGCCCAACGGAAACGGCACGGCGAACGTCACCGTGACGTTGAGCGACAATGGCAGCCCCGTCCTGACGCGCTCTCAGGTCATCGCGGTGACGGTCCGCCCGGTGAACGACGCACCTGTCGCCACGGGGCAGAGTGTCCTCGTGGGAGAGGGGGGCCGGTCGTTCAAGCTGCTGGGGGCGGACGTGGATGGCGACGTGCTCCAGTACCGGGTGCTCACGCAGCCCGCCCACGGTGTGCTGAGCGGAACCGCGCCGGACGTCACCTTCACGCCGGAGGCGGGCTTCACGGGGAGCACGTCGTTCACCTTCGACGTGTTCGATGGAAAGGTCGCGTCCGCTCCGGCGACGGTGCAGCTCAACATCACCAGCGCCGCGCCCGTGGTGACGTGGACGGGGGTGACGGAGGGAGACGAGGGCGCCGCGGTGTCGTTCAGCGCCTCCGCGACCAGCGTCTACGGAGGCCCGTTCACCCTGACGTGGACCTTCGGTGATGGAACCACTGGCGCGGGTGCGCAGACGTCACACGTCTTCGCGGATGATGGCGACTACACCGTGTCGCTGACCGTCGCGGATGGTGTGGGGCTGACGACCACGCAGCAGAAGAGCTACCGCATCCGCAACCTGCCGCCCGTGGCCACGCCCGTGTCGCGGCGGTCGGTGGCACAGGGCCAGGTGGTGGAGCTGTCGCTCTCGGCGCAAGACCCGGGAGGGGCCAGGGACCCGCTGAGCTGGATGTTGCTCTCGGGGCCGGGGACGCTGAGCAGCGCGGGACGGTATCGCCTGGAGACCTTGGCGCTGCCCGTGGGAAGCCATGAGGTCCGTGCCCTGGTCTCGGACGACGAGGGCGGCACGGCGATGCTGGCCTTCACCGTCGAGGTCCTCGCGGCCCAGGCGAAGCTTCAGGCCGAGGCGGATGCGAGCCCGGGAGGAGGCTGCGCCGCGGCGGGTGGGGCTGTGACTCCGTGGCTGCTGCTCGCGGGGTTGGGCTGGGCCCGGCGCCGTCAGGAGCGGGGCGCGCGCTGAGCTTCAGGTGGGCGCCACGCACGTGTGAAGTCTCGCGTGGCGCCCATGGGGAGTGAGGGACCGAGAGCCCGTGTGTCTGTCGACGGGGCTTCGGGGCTGGGGGCCTGGGCCCTCCGGGTTCTCGGTTGCCTGGAACGTTCGCATGTTGACGCCATGACCGCGGCCCTCGGGGGGAGCGAGCCCGGAGCCCACGCTGGTGTCACGCGAGAGGACCAGGACCCATGGATGACCGTTCACGCCGCGGAAGGTGGTTGGCGCTGCTGTTCGTGGGGGGCGTGCTGGCGGCGGGGTGTGGAGGGGAGGACGACGCGGGGCGGGGAGGGCACGCTCCCTCGGCGGCTGTCCGCGAGAAGCGTTCCGCGTTGTGGAGGGACCTGATGGCATCCCGCGAGAAGGCGCCCGACCCCGAGGCGCTGAAGGGGCCGGATGAGCAGGGCGCCGGCAGGTCTGCTTCGCTCCGGCCCGCGCCGTCGGGAAGCGTGAAGGGATACGTGTCGTGGGTGGGGGACAACGAGCTGCTCATCCGCGACGCCAACGGGCAGGAGCAGGACGTGGGCGTGGTGCCGGACACGGAGCTGCGGTTGAACGGCAGGCCCGTGGGGCTCGCGTCGATGCGCGCAGGTGACTCCGTGGAAGCCACGTACGACGACGGTCCCGGAGGATGGGTGGCGCGCGAGGTGGTGGTGCGCGGCAACCCCGACTCCTCCATCCCTTCCGCGGGCGAGTCGGGGCTCCGGTGAGAGGTCAGTGGACCGCGCCGCTTCCCCCAAAGTCATAGCGGCTGATGACGGGGTAGTGGTCGCTGACGATGTCGGCGTAGTCGGGCAGCTCGATGTCGGGGCGCAGGATGTGGACGGAGCCGTCGACATAGTCCGCGGACACTTCATCGCTGACGAGCGTGTGGTCGATGGCGTCGGGATACCCGGTGGTGGTGGGCTCTCCTCGGTCCGACAGCACGCGGGTGATGAAGGTGTAGTGCGTGGAGTCGAGGATGAAGTTCTCGTAGGGCGTGGGGCGGAACACGCCGTTGGACTTGCTGATGGAGCGGTCGACGTCGTCATTCCAATCGCCAACCACGAACACATGCGTGTCGGGCATCGCGTCGAGGTAGCTCTTGAGCTCGATGCTCGCGCCCTGCCGCCGCTGGTAGGACGTCGCGTCGTCGAAGGCCTTCATGTGCAGGACGATGACGACGAGCGGCGTCGATACACCGTGGATGGAGGTGGTGAAGTCGACGCGCAAGGGCGGACGGCCCGCGAAGAGGTTGGCGTGCTGGGTGAGGATGAGCGAGGCGCTCACGAATGTGAGGGAGCTGTCGTAGAGGATGCCAGGCTTCTGCTCGCTGCTGCTGTACCAGGTGCCCGCGTTGGAGACGTAGAGCGGGTCGTTGGCGAGGAAGCCTTGATACGAGTGGAGCTGGGACTTGAGGGTGTTGAAGTCCTGGGTGTCGACCATCTCGACCAGGCCCCACAGGTTGGCGCCGGAGTTGTTCAGGATGTCGCGCGCGTGAGCAATCTGTGGCTCATCCGGTGGACCGAAGCCGTCCGCGCCGAACCACTCGATGTTCCAGTGGCCCACGGTGAACAGCCCTTCCGTGCGGGTGACGGTGAGCACCAGCGCGCGTGAGGCCGGAGTGCCCGCGGCGTCCTCGACGACCACGTTGAATGACGAGGTGCCCGCGGTGGTGGGAGTCCCGGAGATGACTCCGTCCGAGGAGAGGCTCAGCCCGGAGGGGAGCACGCCCTGGGAGACGCGCCAGGAGAAGGGCGCCTTGCCGCCAGAGCTCGCCAGCGTCGTGGTGTAGGGCTCACCGCTCCTGGCCGAGGGGAGCACGGTCGTGGTGACGGCGGGGCTCTCGAAGATGTTGAGGGTGAGCGGCCGGAGGGCGGTGCGGCCGTTGGCGTCGGTGACACGCACCTGGGTGGAGAAGGCGCCGGGAACGGTGGGGCTGCCCATGAGGCGCCCGTCGCTGGAGAGCGCGAGCCCCGACGGGAGCGCGCTGGTGGTGTCGAAGGTGAACGGCGCCTTGCCTCCGGTGACGCCATAGAACACCCCGCTCACGGAGACGCCGACGTAGACATCGACCGGAGTGTCGGGGCCCGAGATGGCGGGGAGCGGATACACCTGGAGCGTGACGTCGCGGTCGTGGGTGCGCCCGCGGCTGTCGGTGACGCGAAGGGTGAGCGCGGACGTGGAGGCCTGCGCACCCAAGGTGCCGGAGATGACGCCTGTGTCCGCCGCGAGGGTGAGCCCCGAAGGCAGGCCGCCGGCGGCCAGGGACCAGGTGAAGGGCAGGCGGCCACCCGACGCGGTCAGGGTGGTGTTGTACGGAGCGGTGGCGTAGCCGTCGGCGGGGAGGTTGGTGATGGTGAGCGGCGCGGAGACATCCAGCGAGAAGGTCCGGCTGTCGTTGCGCCCGTTCACATCCGTGACGCGCACGCTGAAGGACGACGGGCCGGTGGAGGTCGGTGTTCCGCTCAGCGTGCCCTGCGCGGAGAGCGTGAGTCCTGGAGGCAACGCCCCCGTCGCGAGCGTCCACGTGCGAGCGCCCATGCCTCCCGTGGCGGTGAGGGCCTGGTTGTACGCGGAGCCCTGCGTCGCATCGGGCAGGGTGAGCGTGGTGATGGCGGGGAGCGCGGTGACGGTGAAGGTGACGGGGCGGGTCGCGGCGCGGTCATTGGCGTCGCGAGCGGTGATGTCGAAGGTGAAGACGCCGTCTTGCGTGGGCTGGCCATGGAGCAGTCCCGCGGAGGCCAGCGTGAGTCCTGGGGGAAGTGCGCCCGACGCGGTGAAGACGAAAGGGGCCTTGCCGTGCAAGGCATTGAGCGGGCGTGTGACGTTGTCGCGGACATAGACACTCGGGTTCGCGAGTGGGTCGAGCGCGGGCGGCAGGAAGGTGGCGAGCGTGACATCACGCGTGTCCGAGGCGCCCAGCGCGTCCGAGACGCGGACAGTGAACGAAGCGCTGCCCGCGGAGGACGGGGTGCCGTCGAGGACACCGGTGCCTAGTAGGGAGAGGCCTGGAGGCAGCGCGCCGCTGACGAGCGTCCACGCGTGGGGCGCCTGTCCTCCGGCGACGGAGAGCGTCTGTCCATAGGCCCTGTCGGTATAGGCATCCGGGAGGGTGGCGGTGGTGATGGTGACGCCGGTGCGGACGGTGAGCTGGAAGGGCGCGGAGGTGGCGCGGCCGTTGGCGTCGCGCACCTCGAGGGAGAAGGACGAGATGCCCTGCGTGGTGGGCGTGCCCGCGATGGAGAAGGCCTCGAGCTGGAGGCCTGGGGGCAGCGCGCCGGCGGACACTCTCAGGGCCAGCGGTGCGCGGCCACCCGAGCGGGAGACGGCGAACGAGTACGCGGTGCCCACGACACCGAACGGCGGCGCCTCGGTGGACAGGGTGGGCGCGGTGAAGCTGGAGAGTGTAAGGGATTGGGTGGCCTCGCCTCCGGAGGCATCGCGGACGCGAAGGGAGAGAGCGAACGAGCCCGTGGCGGCGGGGTTGCCGGAGAGCAGCCCCTGGGCGCTGAGCTGGATTCCAGAGGGGAGCTCTCCGCTGGCGAGGCTCCAGGCGTAGGGCGGTGTTCCTCCGGTGGCCATGAGGTGCGCGGCGTAGGTGTCACCGAGATAGGCGTCCGCGAGGACGGAGGTGGTGACGGTGAGGGCGGTGGTGCCTCCATCGGGACGCGGCGGGCCGGCGTCGGGGAGCGGAGGCGTGGAGGGATTGGCGCCGGAACACGCGGCGAGACAGAAGACGAGCAAGGACGCCAAGGCGCGCCGCAACCGCATGGAGACTCCAGGCTGGAGAAGTCAGACACTGTAGTCCTCGATGGCGGCGCAAGCTCAAGCACGAGCGGCCTTGATGCCATGAAAAAGGCCGCGGCCCCCGAAGGGACCGCGGCCCGGATGATTCAGTGAGACAGCGTCAGACTAGGGGTTGGGAAGACCCCAGCTCTGCGCACCGACCGCCCAGTCCGCGCGCATGTTCGTGTCCGTCGCGCTGACGCGGCGGACGCTGTTGCCGTCCGGCGTCGTGGAGACGTTGGTCCAATCCGCGGAGACCTCGACGGCCTTCGGGGTCGAGGTCGCCGTGCAGGGCGCGCCGCCGCAGCTGGAGGGCAGCCACACGCCGTTGGCCTGGGCGGCCTGGATGTTCGCGTAGTAGTCCCCCGGAGGCGAGTTGGTCGCGTGCGCGAACGGAACGGCGTCCTGGACCTGGCCCAGCGCATCCCTCACCACGAGGACCCGGCTGGAGTAGGCGATGGCCGCGGTGCCATTCCCCCTGAAGTCCCAGGCGGTGTCGTAGTTGATGGCGACGGTGGCCTTGGGGAACTGGTCCTTCGCGGTGGTCTCACCCTGGTAGGCCGTATCGGCCGGGTTGAGGTGGAGGACGATGAGGTCACCCGCCGCCACCTGGACGTCGGGGAGCTCGGCGAGCGTGGTGGGGGAGACGAAGTCCTGCTGGAACAGGATGCCCTTCGTGGAGCCGCCGGTCACGACCAGGAACTCGACCAGGTCCCGGCTGCCGCTGACGTTGGGCTGCACCTCGTTGATGCGCAGGACGGCGGGGGCGCGGTAGCCCGAGAACGTCTGCGTGTTGTCCGGGGCGATGACGGCGCCGCCCGCCGTGTCCTTCACCGAACTGGCGACGGTGATGGTGTACGCGTCGCCGGCCGTCTGGGTGGACGTGGTCAGGGTGACCTGCTTGCCCACCACCTGCACCTCCGTGGCCGTCAGTCCGTTGGAGAAGGTGAACTGGCTGGCCGCGTTGGTGATGCTCGCCGCCTCGATGTTGCGGCTGAACGTCAGCACCACCGAGGTGAGGGAGCCCGCGTCCGCGCGGGTGAGCTTGGGCGCCGCGCAACCCAGCACCAGGTCGGAGGCCGACAGGACGGACGGCTGGGCATTGGCGTTGAAGCGCCACATCGCGCCGGTGAAGTCGAACGTGCAGTTCGTCCCAATCTCCAGCACCTGGTTGAGGGCCGTGGGAATCCGGAGCAGGAAGGTGGAGGTGCCCGCCGTCACGCCGGTGGTCTTCACCTGGAAGCCGAGGAACCCCGTCCCCTGGGCCGTGCCATTGTTGAGGATGGTGCCGCCCTTGAGGGTGATGAGCTCGTTCTCGTAGTTGTTCAGCGCGCTCACCAGGTCGGTCGACGCGCTGTGGTCCACCGCGAGGCCCGGCGGGGTGGCCGTCGACAGGTTCCGCACGGGGTGGCCCTGGCTCAGGCGCGAGAAGCCGCTGATGGAGGAGACCATCTTGTTGCTGCCGGCGGTGGGCTGCTCCTTGGCCGCGGCGGTCAGGCTCACCCGGTCACCGACGGCGACCTGGGTGGCGAGCGTCGCGTCCTTGACGAACACCGCGGGGCCGTTGGGCTCCGCCTGGATGAAGAAGCCGACGGGCTCCGTGGCTCCCTGGCCCTGGAAGGCGGGCTTGACGGCCGTGACGAACGCCCCCGTCACCGGGAGGTCGATGGGGCCCACCGCGGCATCCAGCATGGCCTGAATCTGCGCGGAGGTCTGCGCGGGCGTGGGGCCGTTGCCCTGCTCACACGCGTGCGTCGTGGGGTTGCACTGCTCGGTGGGGCCGCAGTGGTCGTTGGTGAGGCACTGCACGCACTCCGTCTTGTTGTTGCAGTGCGGCGTGGCGGCGTTGACGCCCGCGCACTGGGCATCCGTCACGCAGACCGCGCACTGGCCGCGGCTGTTGTCAGCCTGGGTGTCGCAGAAGTCGCGGTTGCTGCCGTTCACGGCCGCGCACTGCGCATCCGTCGTGCAGCCGCAGAAGTTGCCGCTGTTGCACGCCGGCTGGACCGCGTCGCAGAGGTGGGTGTCGGTGGCGGTGCACTCGACGCAGGCCGCGGGCGCCGGGTCGACGCGGCAGACCGGGGTCTCAGGCGTCGTGGAGCAGGAGTCGTTGTCGATGCAGCCCTCGCAGGAGTTGCCGTCGGCGCTGCACGTCTGGGACGCCGCGCAACCCTCGGTCGCGTTGCACACCTTGCACGCGCCCACGCCATTGTTCGCCGTGGGGTCGCAGATGTTGGTGGGCGACGAGCAGCCCAGGTCGGGGCTCGTCTGGGTGTCCATGCAGGCCTTGCACGCGCCCGCGCCGTTGTTCGCGCTCACGTCGCAGAGGGGCGCCGCGGCCGAGCAGCCCGTGTCCTGGCCGGTGCCCGCGGCGGTGTCGAAGCACGACTTGCAGACACCCAGGCCGTTGTTGGCGGAGGTGTCGCAGACCGGCGTCTGCGCGGAGCAGCCCGTGTCCTGGCCGCTGCCCGTGGCGGAGTCCGTGCAAGCCTTGCACGCGCCCGCGCCGTTGTTCGCGGCGGTGTCACAGATGGGCGACTGCGCGGAGCAGCCCGTGTCCTGGTTCGTGCCCGTGGCGGAGTCCGTGCAAGCCTTGCACAGGCCCTTGCCACCGTTGGCGGTGATGTCACACATGGGCGTCGCGGACGCGCAGCCCTCGTCCTGGCCCGTCCCCACGACGGAGTCGAGGCAGCTGCGGCACACGCCAAAGCGGCCCGAGCTGACGTCACACAGCTCGCCCGAGGCACACGCCGGCGAACACGTCACACCCGCGTCGCTGCCCGCATCCGTCCCGGCGTCGGTGCCGGCATCCGTGCCCGCGTCGGTACCGGCGTCGGTGCCCGCGTCGGTGCCGGCGTCCGTGCCCGCGTCGGTGCCAGCATCCGTGCCCGCGTCGGGCTCCGGGGGCTGGTTGACGGGACGTTGCTCACACGTCCCTGACTTGCAAACCCATTCCTTGTCCGCGTCGGGCTCGCCCTTTTCGGTGCGACAGTCAAACGGGTCGACGCACTCATCTCCACAGCCCGTGCCGAACGTGACGAGCACGGCGGTCATGAGCGCCGGAAGCAGATTCCGCTTCAGCATTCAGTCCCCTCCCAGGGATGCGATTGAAATTTCGCACCCCCATTACACCTGAACTCAAGGAGGGTCCAACACGGGGCCCTCGTGACACCTGTGTGTCACGAGGTAATCTCCTGAAATATCTCAGTGTCTCACGGGGCCTTCTTGAGTGTCTGGGGACGCGGGCCTGTGTACAGATTGATGACTTGAGAAATCGCGTTTTGACACACCGAGCAGAAGGGGACGCGGTCCCGGGTGAACATCACGCAATCCAGCTGGGGCCGGTAGTACCCGTGGGCCTCGTAGTGGGCGCCCTCGAAAGCACCCACCTTTCCTGAGTACTTCTGAGAAGACAGGAACTTCTCCTCCCAGTCGCGCTGGGCGATGAAGACCGCGTCCATCTCCGACTCGGGCTTCTTCTCGGCGCGCACCTGGCGGCGGCGCGCCTGGATGTCGTTGGAGTGCGTCTCATAGGCCTCCTTCTCCCAGGGCGTGGGCAGGGGCGTGCCGGGCGTCACCAGGTGCTTCCACTTGACGTTCTCCGGGTCCTTGAGCGCGGTGACGTTCTTCTCCCACGGCTCCAGCCGGTCCGCGGCTGGGAGAAGGAAGGACTCCGACGTGTAGTACTCGTCGGAGAGGCCGGCGAAGTGGTGCCCGAACTCGTGCACGAAGACGTAGGGCGCCCACAGGCTGTCGGCGGACACCGTGCCGTAGAGGCCGAAGATGCCTCCGCCGCCGTACGTCTTGCTGTTGGTCAGGATTTCCACGAACTCATAGGGCGCGAACGCGGACACCTCGCGGAAGGCCTTGTTGTCGAAGGTGAGGAGGTAGCGCTCGCTGCGGAACGCGTCATAGGTGGTGCCCACCGGTGAGCGCCGGTGGATGCCGGTGGAGGGCCGGGAGATTCCCGACTGCGCGGCGGCCGGCATCAGCCCCCAGACGTTGAAGTCGGACTTGCGCTCCTTGAACGGGGAGAAGGTGAAGAGGGTGTCCACCATGCGGCGGGCGTCCTTCTCGAACTTGGAGCGCTCCGCCTCGGTGTAGCCGTCGCCCAGGATGAGCAGGTCCACCTTCTGCTCCGGCGGACCACTCTCCCAGAGCTTCAGGAGCGGCCCGGGGGCCGGAGGCGAGGACGTGTCCACGAGCATGTCCTTGGGGTCCACCACGAGCGACCAGATTTCCCGGAACGCGTTCTGCTCATCGCGCTTCTTGAGGAGCACCTGGACGGGGCGCTCGGGCCGGGGGAAGCGCAGCGACTCGTGGAACGTGCGGTTCTGGCTCTTCGCCTCGCCCGTGAGCTCCCACTCGCCATAGATGGACGCGAAGCCGCGCGAGTAGAGGATTTGGTTCGTGTCCCTGTCGCGCACCTCGAACAGGTACTTGCCCAGGTTGGTGTCGTCGAGCGTCCGCTCGGGGTGGCCCGGCCAGGGCAGCGGCTCAATCACGACGCGGTCGAGGCTGAAGCGCTCCTCGGTCGCGTTGCCGGTATGGAAGTAGTCCACCCGAAGGGTGCGAGGGGCCGCGGCGGATGCGCTCGTGGCCAGGAGCAAGGCAAGAAGGACACGCGTCATGCGCGTCACTCTATGCGGTACCCACGGGGTTGGCGTGGGCGGGCAGCCGGCTTGAAGACCGGAACGCTAGAAGGCTCCGGACAAGCTGGCGGAGACGGCCTCACCATCCGCCGCGACGCCCACCGACACCGGGGGCGGAGCCATCTGTGACGGCGACACGAGGAACAACACCGCCCCCGTCACCACCGCCGCGCCGCCTCCCACGAGCAGGCCCGTGAGGAGATTGTTCTTCTGAATCAGCGAGTTCCTCAGCCGCAGGGAATCCTGGTCCGTGGAGAGGATGCGGCCGTTCTGGGCCCGCTTCTCCAGGTCATCCACATCCTTCTGCGCCATCAAACGCACCGCGCCCGCGCCGCCCAACGCGGCGACCCCCGCGCCCAGCAGGACGTACGAGGCGACGCGCAGTCCCGGAGTGGAGGCGGACGCGGGGCCCGTGACTCCTTCCGTGAGGCGGTCCGGCGCGTTGATATCCACGGTGCCCGCGGGGGAGCCGCCACCGGCCTTGTCCCCCGGGGTCGCCGGATGCTCCCAGGGCGGCCGGCCGTCGGCGTTCATCACGACGAGCTTGGAAGGGGAGCGGCCCGTCGTCACGAAGTCCACCAGGGCGGAGAGGGCCTCGGCCGGAGCATCCAGACCCTGGGTCTTGAATCCCCCCTCGCGCAGCTTCTGACCTCCCTTGACGTTGAGCACCGTGGCCGCGAACCACTTGGGTCCGCTGCTGGAGCGCTCCAGCCGCACGACGATGACCTCCTCGACGCCCACCGTGACGCCCAGCCGGACCGCATAACTCAGCACGCGCTCGTCGCTGCTGTCCGGCGCGGTCAGACAGGGGAACGGCGTGGCGGTGACGGAGCCCTCATAGGCCATGTCCACGAGCAGCGGCGTTTCCGCGCCGTGTGCTTGAAGCTGCCGGGGGAAGCTGACCGCGCCGTCCTTCACCAGCGTCACGTCATAGGTGCCCGCGGGCACGTCGAGGGTCAGCGGCGTCTGGCCCACCTTCTTCCCGTCGAGATAGACCTCCGCGCCCGGAACGATGGTGCGGACCGAGAGCGTCACCTTGCGCGCCGTGTTCAGCTCGCGCCGCAGCTTGTCGAAGCCCTGGCGCACCGAGGGCGCGAAGAAGTCCGGGTCCAGCTTGTGGGTGGGCTCGAGCCGCAGCACGTTGCGGAACGCGGCGTCGCTCTCCTTGGGGCGCCCCATGGACCGGTAGTTCAGTCCCTGAAGGAGCTGGGCACCGGCGAAGAGCTTCCATCGCGCGTCGCCCACGGGCAGCCGGATGATTTGCTGGAGCACCTCATCGAGGGCCTGGGCGGCCTTGCCATGGCGGCTCTCGTAGAAGTGGTCCTGGGCCGTGTCGAGCTGCCGCTGGAGGTCCTCGTAGCTGCGGGCGGGCTGAGGGAAGAGCCGCTCGCTGAACTCCGTGGCGCTCAGGACGTCATGCTCCGGGCGGGACACGAGGGCGCCCAGGAACGCGTTGGCCTGGCTGCCCAGCTCCGCGTCCTTGCAGTCGCCGCTGGCGACGACCATGCGGCGGGGGGCCGCCAGGACGGACAGGGGGAGGATGCAGCTCAGGATGAACAGGATGGCTCGCATGCCGCGCCTCTCATGGGCTTGGAAGGGATTTGCGTGGCGCCCGATGCAGGCCGCGTTCCGTCGCACGCCCACCCGCCGCATTCACATACCAGCCCCCTCCCGCTTCCTTCAAACCCGGCTCGCGCCATCCCGGGGGTGGACACCCGTCCGAGCGCTGGAACCGCGCCGCCGCCCGCCCACCGGGGGAGCCCCCATGGGTCCGGGGCGCTCCGGGTCGCAATCCCCATCTTGGCCCTGAGGCCACCGGCACCAGGCACCATCTCACCCAGGGGGGAGGCCGCGGACATGAGTCGTGGATGGAAGAACCGCGTCGTCGTCATCACCGGAGCGTCCAATGACACCGGCCGCGCCACGGCCCGCGCCCTCGCGCGCAAGGGTGTCCAACTGGTGCTCGCCTCCCGCCGCGAGGCGCCGCTCGGGGACCTGGTCCGCGAATGCCAGTCCCTGGGCGTGCGCGCCATCCCCGTCCACCTGGACAGCGGCGACGCCGACTCCGTGCGAACGCTGGCGTGGGAGGCCTTGCGAGCCTTTGGCCGCTTCGATGCGTGGATCAACAACGCGGGCGACTTTCTCACCGGCAGCCTGGAGGAGACGCCGGACGACTCCTTCCGCCAGCTCCTGGAGACCCACTTCCTGGGCACCGTCCAATGCACCCGCGCCGCCGTGGCCTGGTTCCGGCGCCAGGGGTACGGCACCGTCGTCAACGTCGCGTCATCCTTCGGCGCGGCGGCGGCGCCCTATGTCAGCGCCTCCGTCGCGTCCCGGCAGGCCGTGCAAGGCTTCACCGCCTCCGTCCGCCAGGAGCTCCTGGGCACGGGCATCCACGTGTGCACCGTGATTCCCTCCGCCATCGACGCGGCGCTGTGGCACCACACCGCCAACTACACCGACTGGCGCACGCACCCGGAGGAGCCCGTCCACGCGCCCGAGCGGGTGGCGCGCGCCATCCTCCACGTCCTTCGCGAACCGCGGGCGGAGGTGAGGGTGGGACCCTCGCCCCGGACGCTCGGCGGCATGTCCGGTCTCTTGCCCCGCTTCCTGTCCGGCGCCGTCCAGGCGCGACACGCCAGAAGCGAACGCCAGGCTCCGACTTCCGGCGGGCGCTTCCTCCTACCGTTGGCCGGCGCCGCCGTGTGTGGGGGTGTGTCCTCCCGCCGGAAGAAGACCCTGCGCCGGCTGCTGCTGGCCGGAGGGGTGATGGCCACGGCCGCCTTCTTGAGGAGCGAGCGGGCTCGGCAACGGCTCTCCGAGCGGGTTGGTCTCGCACTCGGAGTGTGAAGTTCACATTGTCGTTCCGGCTCCTCCATCAAGGGCCGTGACCGGGCTATGACACGGCCCGAGGAAAGTCCGCGCGCCATGACCGACATCGCGGTTCTCGTCAATCTGCGTGCCCGCCGCGGCTCCGAGGGAGTCGGCGGACTGGTGCAACGCTTCCTTCCCCGAGCCCGCGTCGCGCTCACCCGCTCGCTGGATGAAGCCCGTCACTGGATTTCCGACCAGCTGAGGCCCAACCCCCCCTCGCTCCTGTTGGCGGGAGGAGGTGACGGCACGATTACGGGGCTGCTCAACGAGCTGCGCGCGGCGGGGGTCGCCCTGCCGGCCATCGGTGTGCTGCCCATGGGCACCGGCAACGCGTGGGCCCGCGTCACCGGAGCTCCCCGTCCCGCCGTGGCGCTCAAGCAGATCGCCGCGGTGGGTGAGCGCCTGCCTCCGCTGCGCCCGTTCTCCCTGGTTCGCGTGGACGGCAAGGTCGCGCCGTTCGCGGGCACGGGCTGGGACGCGGAGATGATTCAAGACTTCAAGGATCAGCTCGCGGCGTCGGGCCCGCTGCGCAGTCAGCAGGCGGGGCTTCGCGGCTACCTGTCCGCCATGTTCACCCGGACGGTGCCCCGGCACATGTTCGGCTCCGGCAACCCGCGCGTCTCCGTCTACAACATGGGGGATGACGCGCTCACGGTGGACGCGAAAGGCCACGTGATTCCCGTGCCCGGAGGGCACAAGGGCGCGCTCCTGTACGAGGGCCCCGCGGGAGTCGCGGGCGCGGCCACCACGCCCGAGTGGGGCTTTGGCTTCAAGGCCTTCCCCTTCGCGCAGGCGGTGCCCCACCGGCTGTCCGTGCGTGTCTATGGCGCAAGCGTGCTGGAGGCCACGCGCAACATGTTCCGCCTGTGGCGCGGCGCGCACCCCATGCCGCACATGCACGACTGGTTCGTCCAGCGGCTGCGCATGGACTTCGACCGCGAGGTGCCCTTCCAGATGGGCGGCGACGTGATTGGCCTGCGTCGCTCGGTGGAGTTCGACCTGGCCGAGGAGAGCGTCCAGCTGGTCGACTGGCACAAGCTGTCGCGCATGGTGGATGCGTAGCGTCCGCGTCCGCGCGCGTCGTTGACTCGGGTGTGCCGTGAACACTATGCCGGCACACCGTGAGCCACACCTACGAGTACCCGAGACCCGCGTTGACGGTGGACTGTGTCGTCTTCGGCCTGGACGAAGAGGACCTGAAGGTGTTGCTCATCCAGCGCGGCGTGGAGCCCTTCGCGGGACGCTGGGCGCTGCCCGGTGGCTTCGTGCGGATGGACGAGTCCCTGGACGAGGCCGCTCGGCGTGAGCTGGAAGAGGAGTCCGGCATCCGTCCCGGGCACCTGGAGCAGCTCTATACCTTCGGCACGCCGGAGAGAGACCCGCGAGGCCGCGTCGTCACGGTGGCGTACTTCGCCCTGGTGAAGCTGAGCGCGCACGTGCTGCGAGCGGCCACCGATGCACGCGAGGCGGCGTGGTTCTCCGTCTGGGACACGCCCAAGCTGGCGTTCGACCACGCGGACATCCTCAACACCGCGCTGCAACGCCTCAAGGGCAAGGTGCGCTACCAGCCCATCGGCTTCGAGCTGCTGCCGCCCAAGTTCACCCTCACCCAGCTCCAGCGCCTGTACGAAATCGTCCTGGAGCGCGAGCTCGACAAGCGCAACTTCCGCAAGAAGATCCTCGCCATGGACCTGCTGGAGGAACTGGACGAGGTGGAGCAGGACGTCGCCCACCGCGCCGCCCGCCTCTACCGGTTCGACCACAAGAAGTACCGGCAGCTCGAGAAGGCCGGCTTCAACTTCGAGCTCTGAGCGGCCCGCCGCTCTCCTGCTACCCCGCATGCGCCAGCCCCCACTCCACCGGAGGACGCGGGCGATTGCGTTGACATAGTGTCGTATCAACACTATGTTGGTGTCATGGGTACACGAACCTGAGGTTGAAGGGGTCGTGGGAGCCGGGTTCCAGGGGGAGCCATGTCCTTGCTGCCATTTGAGGTCGCCGCGGGTTCGGTGGTCGGGCGGGAGCACGCGCGTGCGGGGCGCAACAACCAGGATGCGTGGTGCGTGCGAGTCAGCGAGCACGGGGTGGTGCTGGTGGTGGCGGATGGCTGTGGGAGCCAGGCGTGCAGCGAGTTGGGGGCGCAGCTGGGGGTGCGCGGGTTGGCGCGGGCGGCGTTGGCGCGGTTGGCGGAAGACGGGCGTGTGGATGAAGCCGGGTTTCTTCCCGGGCTGCGAGAGGACGTGCTGTGTCTGCTGAGCGAGCTTCGGGGGGAGCTCGGCCGCGACACACTGGGGGACTTCCTCTTCACGGTGGTGGGCGCGGTGTTGACGCCCTCTCACACGCTCGTCTTCTCGGCGGGAGATGGCGTCTGGTCCCTCAACGGCCAGGTGCACACGCTGGGGCCGTTCCCCAACAACGCGCCCCCCTATCTCGCCTATGCGCTCTTGCGCGGTGACGACACGCCGTTCGTCACACATGCGCTGCTGCCTACTCAAGATGTGCACGCGCTGATGCTCGGGACGGATGGCGTCTCGGACCTGGCGAAGCTGTCGGCCGCTTCGCTTCCCTCGGGAGCGGAGACGGTGGGCCCGCTGTCGCGGTTCTGGACGGAGGACCGCTACTTCGAGAACCCGGACGCCTTGCGGCGCAGGCTCGCGATGCTCAACCGCGAGTCGGTGCGCGCGGACTTCGATGCGCGGCGGCTGGTGCGCACGCCGGGGCTGCTTCCGGACGACACGACGATGGTGGTGTTGCGCCGCCGGGCGGGGAGGGCATGAGGCCATGGACGTCTGGCTCGAGGGGAAGAAGGTCCGGCTGAATCCCGCGAAGGCGCTGGGCAAGGGCGGCGAAGCGGATGTGTTCGACCTGGGCGATGGCCGTGCGCTCAAGGTGTTCAAGCCGCCGGAGCACCCGGACTTCATGGGGCAGGACGCCGAGCAGGACGCGGCGCGGGCCCGGCTGGCGGAGCACCAGCACAAGCTGCGCGCCTTTCCCATCGGGTTGCCGGGGAGGGTGGTGACTCCGCAGACGCTCGCGACGGACAAGTCGGGGCGGACCGTGCTGGGCTACGCGATGCGCAAGCTGGAGAACGTGGAGCCACTGAGGCGCTTCACGGAGCCTTCCTTCCGGCGCACGGGGGCGACGTCCGCGCGGGTGGTGGAGGTGTTGAGCAGCCTGCACCGGACGCTCGCGGGAGTGCATGGGGCGGGCGTGGTGGTGGGGGACTTCAACGACTTGAACGTGCTGGTGACGGGGACGGCGGACGCGCACCTCATCGACGCGGACAGCTTCCAGTTCGGCGGCTTCGTCTGTCTGCTCTTCACCGAGCGCTTCCTGGACCCGGTGCGGCTGGGGAGCACGAAGGGCCTGGTTCCCACGTGTCCCGCGTCCGAGGCGAGTGACTGGTATGCCTTCACCGTGGCGGCCATGCAGTCGCTGCTGTGCGTGGGGCCTCATGGGGGTGTGCACCGGCCGAAGTCGCCCTCCGCGCGGACCACGCCCACGGGGCGCTTGCTCCAGCGCATCACCGTCTTCCATCCGGAGGTGCAGTACCCGAAGCCCGCGCTGCCGCTGCACACGTTGCCGGACAACGTGCTCCACCACCTGCACCGCGTCTTCGTGGAGGACCTGCGCGCCGAGTTCCCCCTGCCGCTCCTGGAGGGACTGCGCTTCACCGTGTGCGCTTCGTGCGGCGTGGAGCACGCGCGAGTCACGTGCCCCACCTGTCAGCCGAACGCGGTGGCGGCGACGACGCCCGTGTCCTCGGTGCGGGGAGAGGTGACGGCGACGCGGATGTTCTCCACGCGGGGCGTCGTGGTGCGCGTGAGCGTGGAGAACGGCGTGCCTCGCTGGCTGCATCACGAAGATGGGGCTTATCGGCGAGAGGATGGCCGCGTCGTGCTGCGCGGAGCGCTGGACCCGTCGCTGCGCTGGGAGCTGCAAGGCGACGTGACCCTGGTGGGCAGAGGGGGCGCGGTGGCGGTGCTGACGCCAGGACTTTCGCCTTCGCTTTCGCCGGAGCGGTTGAGCGTGGATGCGCTGGAAGGGCGTCCGTGTTTCGCGGCGAACGCGAGGCATCGCTACTGGGCGGTGGGCGGTGGATTGTGGCGGAACGGAGTGCATGGCCCGGAGCGCATCGGCGACGTGTTGGAGGGACAGACGCGGTTGTTCGTAGGGCCTCGCTTCGGCCTGGGCTTCCATCGCGCGGGAGGACTTCGCGACGCGTTCGTCTTCGACGCGGAGCGCGTGGGGCTGCGGGATGGGCTGAAGCTGCCGTGGCCCACGGGGCAACTGGTGGATGTGGACTGTGTCTTCGACGGGCAGCTCGCGTGGTTGTTCCTCGCGGAGGAGGCGGGGGGCCGCACGATTCACCACTGCGTGGTGTTGGGCTCCGACGGACAGGCGCGTGCGCACGGCCTGGCCATCGCGGGGGATGGCTCGTGGCTGGGTGGGGCGTTCCGGAGCGGACGGTGCGCGGTGGGCGAAGCGTTGTTCACCGCCACGGACACGGGCCTGGTGCGTGTGGAGCTTCGCCAGGGACGACTGGAGACGGCGCGGGAGTTCCCTGACACCGAGCCCTTCGTGGACTCGGGCTGTCAGCTCCTGCTGACGCGAGAGGGGTTGCTGGTGGTGGGCAGACAGGACCTCACCACGCTGCGGATGGCGTGAACCGACGTTGGCTTTTCGTGGACAGACACACGAGGGGGTAGCGCGATGAAGAAGCAACTGAAGGAACTGCCGATGCCTGGCTTCTACCGGGCGCAGCACGCGGGGATGTATGGCTATGGCGCGGACGCGGGGAAGCTCCAGCGCGAGGCGGGGGCGTGGAAGGGCGTGCATGGGCTCACGTCCGCCACGTCGGATGTCTTCAACCTGCACCTGCTGCTCATCGACGTGCAGAAGGACTTCTGCTTCCCGGAGGGCTCGCTGTACGTCGCGGGACGCAGCGGGAACGGCGCGGTGGAGGACAGCCGGCGCATCGCGGAGTTCATCTACCGGAACATGGGCGCGCTCACGAACGTGACGGCCACGTTGGATACGCACTTCGCCTACCAGATTTTCTTCCCGTCCTTCTGGGTGGACGAGAACGACCAGCCGCTCACGCCGTACCGAGAGGTGACTCGCGAGCAGATTGAGCGCGGACAGGCGAGGCCCCACCCCGCGATGGCGAAGTGGCTGTGCGGCGGGAACTACCCCTGGCTGCTCAAGCAGGTGAAGTACTACTGCGAGGAATTGGAGCGCGCGGGGAAGTACACCTTGTACCTGTGGCCGCCCCACTGCCTGCTCGGCGGCGACGGACACGCGCTGGCGGGCGTGGTGCAGGAGGCTCGACTCTTCCACTCCTATGTGCGAGGCATGCAGTCGTGGGCGGAGGTGAAGGGCGGCAACCCGCTGACGGAGAACTACTCCGTGCTGCGGCCGGAGGTGCTCGGCCGCCATGACGGACAGCCCCTGGCCCAGCGCAACACGCAGTTCCTCAAGACGCTGCTGACCGCGGACGCGGTGGTGATTGGCGGACAGGCCGCGAGCCACTGCGTGAAGAGCTCCATCGACGACCTGTTGGGTGAAATCGTCGCGCAGGACGCGGCGCTGGCTCGCAAGGTGTACCTGCTGACGGACTGCATGTCGGCGGTGACGGTGCCCGACGGCAAGGGCGGCTTCGCGGCGGACTTCACGCCCCAGGCGGACGCGGCGCTCAAGCGCTTCGCGGACGCGGGCATGCACCTGGTGAAGTCCACGGACCCGCTGACGAACTGGCCGGACCTGCACATCGCCTGAATCCCTGACGACCCCACGAACCCGAAGCCCCGGCCTCGCTCCGAGGGGAGCGGGGCGGGCGGAGCCATGCCCTCTCGCGAGGGAGAAGGAGCAATGACATGAGCGGTACGAGCAATGGAGTGAGTCAGCTCTTCGAGGACGCACACGCGGAAGGACTGTTGAGCCCCGCGAGCATGCAGGCGCTGACGGTGGTGGACCTGGGGGCGCAAATCCAGGCGGGGCTGGGCGTGTGCGTGGAGGACGTGCAGGCCAGCGAGGTGGTGCTGGTGACGGTGATGCCGGATGACTCCGGGAGCATCGAGGGCGCGGGCCAGACGAAGACGGTGTGCGACGGGCACAACCAGGTGCTCGATGCGTTGATGGCGAGCAAGCAGAAGGACGGGGTCCTCTTCCACACGCGCTACCTCAACGGCCATGTGCTCAATCCGTACCGGCCGCTGGAGGACGTGGTGCGGATGCACAAGGGGAACTACACCGCGGACAAGGGCACGCCACTGTTCGACCAGTCCGTGGTGCTGCTGGGCACGGTGCTGGCGAAGGCGCAGGAGTTCAGCGGCAACGGCGTGCAGGTGCGCACGGTGACGCTGCTGATTACCGACGGCGGGGACGCGGGCTCCAACCGCGCGAAGGCGAAGGACGTGGCGGCGGTGGTGAAGGACATGAAGCGGGCGGAGAACCACATCGTCGCTGCGATGGGCATCCACGACGGGAGCACCGACTTCCGGCGCGTCTTCCGGGAGATGGGCATCGACGACAAGTGGATTCTGACGCCGGGCCAGTCGGAGCAGGAGATTCGCGCGGCCTTCCAGGTGTTCAGCCAGTCCGCCGTGCAGGTCAGCCAGGGCGCCGCGAGCTTCAGCCGCACGGCCATGGGCGGCTTCAGCCGGTGACGCTGGAGGTGGCTCACACGTAGATGAGGAACATGATCAGCGGATGGACGACGTAGAGCAGGCCGAGCAGGAGAATCACCAGGAGTACGCGACGGAGGTAGACGCGGGTCTTGGGAGGGACAGGCGGTTGCGCCTGTTCCTCGGTGTAGACGAACCGCGGCTCATCCGTGACGGCATTGAGCAGCAGGGTGCTGTACCCGGCGACCTGGTACCGGCCTTCGAACAGGGTGAGGCAGGCCTCCATCACCGGTGCCTGCTCCAGGTCGTCGGCCCGCTTCCAGCGAACACCGCTGGGAGGTGGCTCGTCACCGTCGCGGATGCAGGGGACCTCGAAGGTGACTCGGGCGGAGCGCATGCCTGGGGGGCCTTTGAACACGCGCGCGATTTGGCCTGTCACCCAGGCGTGTCCAGGAGTGACGGGCGGCAGCACGACTTCCAGCACCTCGACTTGAACGTGCAGCTCCGCCTTCAGCGCGGCGCGGGCGTGGACATGGGCGGGCAAGGCCATTCCCAAACCGTAACCTGAATCCCCGTCCCCATGAACGGACGAGGCCCGAAGAGCGTTGGCTCTCCGGGCCCCGAGGTTCGACAGTATGTCCGTCTTCGCTCAGTGCACGCGGGCCGGCGGCAGGTTGGAGGGAATCCACCCGGCGGAGCGCAGGCCCGTCGTCGGCGTACACACCAGGGCCTTCAGGTCCTCCGCGCGCCGCGTCAGGTCATCGAACGGGCGCACGGACTTCGTCACCGGGTCCGTCACCGTGGTGCCTCGGAGGTACGGGGACAGCACGGAGGCGGCGCCCTTCGCGCGAGGCGCGACATGGACGAACTCCGTCTGGGTCTCTCCCGCATGGCAGCCGCTGCACGTGTTGAGGGAGAACTTGTGGCGCACCTCGTTCGACACGTTGGGCGCGCGCCAGAAGAAGTCCAGCGGGACGAGCGAGTGCGCGCCGAGGAAGGGAATGCCGCCCATGCTGTCGGGCACCACGTGCCGCTCCGCGAGCACGTCCGCGGAGTTCTGCGTCAGGAAGCTGGCCAGCATCTGCGAGTTCTCGAAGTGCATCGCGGGCGTGAGCTTCACCGTCGTCGGCAACAACCCGAGAGGGGAGAGCACGAACTCGCGCATCTGCCAGGGCTCCTCGAGCTCGATTTCGTTGGTGCGAATCTGGTTCAGCGCGCTGCCCTGGTGGCGGCCCGCCATCACCCCCGCCTTCGTGAAGCGGTCCGTGAGCGCCTGGAGCTTCGCGTTGTAGCCCGCGTTGCCCACCTTCACCTTGCCCAGCTCATGCCAGTCCGTGGCCCAGCGCTGGATGGCCTCCGGCGTGCCTCCCGGGAGGGCGTACTCCAGGATGACGGTGAACTCGAGCGGCGCGCCATTAGGCCCCACCACGCCGTAGATGAGGCGGCCCTCTCCGGCCTGGAGGCCCGGCTGCCGCAGGTCGATGCGATTGACGATGGCCAGCAGCCGGAACGGCGCCGTGTTGAAGTCCAGCGGCGCGGAGGGACCACCGCTGCGCGCCTCCCACGGTCCCAGCACCTTCGTCTGCATCTCCGGACGCGGCGGCAAGTCGAGCCCGTTCACCATCTGTTTCGTCAGCCACGTCCGCAACCAGGCTCGCACCAGCCCGGACGGGTCCTGTCCCCCGTTGAGCTCACGCATCACCGTGCCGAAGTGCCAGGCCCCACCGGGCGCCGTGCGCACCGGGTCCTCCACCACGGAGAGCGACGTCACCATCAGCTCGCTCGGCTTGTCGATGGTGCAGGCGGAGGGCTGGCACACCGTCCTGGATTCGCAGCCGTTGGACGCCTTGCCGTCGCAGTCGTAGTAGCCCGGCGCGCAGGTGTTGCCACACGTCGCCGCCACGCAGACTCCCTGCGCGTAGGGGCCACCCTGGCACACGTTGCCGCAGGCACCACAGTGGTTCGGGTTCGCCGTCAGGTCCACCTCGCAACCGTTGGACGAGCGGCCATCACAGTCCGCGGTGCCCGGCGGGCAGCGCAGCTCATACGCGGGGCCCTCCGCGCAGGTGGAGATGTTGCCCGCGGCATCCTTCGCCGCGAGGAACACGCGGTGGCTTCCCCCCGCGCCAAACGGCGCGCTCGCGCTGAAGCGCCCCTGGGCATCCGCCTGCACCGTGCGCTCGGGGGTCCCCGTGCAGGGCGCGTCGATGAAGATGCCCACCGTCGAGAAGGGCTCCGCGGTGCCCGTCACCCACAGCTCGCGTCCCGTGTTCATGTACTGCCACTTCACGTCGATGATTCGCGGAGGCTCCGGAGGCGTGCCGTCGTTCTCGTACTCGAGCGGGTTGGAGCAGTTGGACGGCGTGGAATAGTCGCCGGCATCCCGCGCGCGCGCGGACACCGTCACCTTGCCGCCCTTCACCACGCTCATCGGGGCGTAGAACATGCCCCGGGCATCCGTCGTGAGCACCTGCGCCACCGGGCCCTGGCAGTTGGCGCTCTTGAAGACCTCGACGGTGACTTGCGCCTCCGCGCGTCCGCTGAAGACAGGCTCGAGGCTGCCGCCTGGAGAGCTCGGCGATGTGCCGAGCAGCACGGGCGTCATGCGCGGCGTGCCTCCGCCTCCGCCATACGGGTAGTCCATCGCGGGGCTGCAATGCGAGGCATTGCCCACGGAGTCATACGCTCGCACCGAGTACGTCGCGCCAGGAGTGGTGGGGATGCGGACGGGCACCTCGCAGTAGGCGCTCTGTCCCACCACGGTGGTGGCCACCTCCCTGCCGGTGCAGCCCGGGCCCTGGTACACGCGCACCGTGGCGCCCGGCTCCATCTGGAAGGTGAGGTCCCGCGTCGTCCCCGTGCTCGCCTGGGCCCAGGTGGGCGATGGGGTCTCCGGAGGCGTGCGGTCCACGAGCAGCGAGCCGCCCTGGCGCACGTTGTTGTTCTCGTCGCTCTCGTTGACGAGGCCATCCGGATCCACCCGTGCGTTCAGCACATAGCGGCCCTCGGGGGCGGCCTGCGCGGTGAGCCACGCGGAGACCTGCTGGCACTCCCGCGCGCGCAGCGACAGCCGGGTGCTGGTGGCCAGGTGGACCTGGCTTGTGCTGGATGAGGAAGAGGTGAGGAAGAAGGCCGCCTCGGTGGTGCCGGCGGCGAAGCCATCGTTGCAGAGGAGCGCCTGGAGCTGCTGCTCACTGGCGCCGAGGACCGAGGGGCTCGACAGAATCTCCACCCGGAAGTCGGGGGCGCCTGTCTGGGGCTCGGGTTCCGAGGGGCGAGGCCGGGGGGACTCTCCGGGCTCATCATCCCAGCCGGGTTCGTCTCCGGGCCCACGCTCCACGATGCAGCCCGCGAGTGTTCCCGCGAGCGCGATTACCCACCACCGCCGCGCGTGCATGTGTGACGTGCCTCCAGGGGGAGCCAGGGGGTCCGGCCGTGCTGACGAGGTGGCTCCACCACCGTGCCCCTGGACGGAGGGCCTGGGTCTTTATTCACGGAGAGATGAGGAAAGGGCGCGACGCCGTGGGCCGGGTAGATTGGGCCCCATGGCTGGCTCTCCCCGTGTGCTCCTTCTCGCTGAACGCTTCCCGCCCGACATCGGAGGACTGGCCCGTAGTGGGGCGAGGACCGCCGGGGCGCTCGCGAGGATGGGGGCGCGGGTGGAGGTGCTCGCGTGGACGCGCTCGGCGGCGCCGGGGGCCTTGAGCACCTGGGAGGACGCGGGCGAGGTGACGCCCCTGGCTCGCGGTGTGACGCTGCACCGGCTGGGGTTGTTTGGAAGTACGGACCTGTCCATGCAGCACACGTTGGATGTGCTGGGGCATCTGCACTCCAAGCGGCGCTACGAGCTGGTGTGGGGGCACTACCTGTCGCCGCCGGGGTTCCTCGCCGTCGTGTTCGCGGCCTCGGTGGGGATTGCGTCCACGGTGAGTGCCCGGGGCAATGACGTGGACCAGCAGATGTTCCCGCCCGGAGACTTCGCGCGGTTGCTGTGGACGCTCCAGCGCGCGGATGTGCTCACCGCGGCCTCCGCCGACCTGGGGCGCAAGATGAGCATGCTCCTGGGGCGGGATGGGCGTGTCGAGGTCATCCCCAACGCCGTCGACCCCCAGGTGTTCTCACCGGGTCCCGCGGACCCGGCGCTGCGCGAGCGGTTGGGCATCGCTCCGGACGAGGTGGTGCTGGGGTTCTCCGGTGAGCTGCGCCACAAGAAGGGCCTGCCGTTCCTGCTGTCCGCGCTCTTGGAGGTGCGGCGCGTGCGGCCCGCGTGTTTGCTCGTCATCGGTGAGGTGCGCCCGCGCGACGCGGAGCACCTGGTCGCCTTTCGCGCGGAGCACCCCGAGGAGGGTGCCCGCATCCTCGTCTCGGGGGCGCTCGCGACGCCGGAGGATATCGCCGCGCACCTGCGGCTGTGTGACGTGTATCTCCAGCCCTCGCTGTGGGAAGGCATGCCCAACGCGCTGCTGGAGGCGATGGCGTGTGCCCGGCCTGTCATCGCCAGCGACGCGGGTGGCATCCCCGAGGCGGTGGATACCCAGCACAACGGCTTCCTCGTGCCCAAGGCCCTGCTGAATCACCTGGGGCGTGCGTGCCTGGATGTGTTGTCGATGTCCGAGGCGCAGCGCGCCGCGATGGGGGCGGCCGCGCGTGCACGCATCCTGGAGCGCTTCGTGGCGGACAACGAAGCGGAGGCCTTGCGCCGCGTGCTCACGCGCGCGGTTCCTCGCCCCGAGAACCCGTGAGGTCGAGCGGCTCCGTCACGGGGCGCTTCCGGGTCATCCCCAGCTCCTCGTAGGCGCTCACGAGGGCCTCGCGAGCCCGTTGCCAGGAGAAGTCCCGCTCCACGCGGGCGCGGGCCTTCGTGCTGAGTGAAGGGCCCAGGTCCGGATTCGCTCGCAGCGTCTTCACCGCCTCCGCGATGGCCTTCGGTGAACCGGGCCTCACCAGGAACACCTCGTCGGGTGACGCCAGCGTGCGCACCACGGGCAGGTTCGACGCGATGACCGGCGTGCCCGAGGCCATCGCCTCCAGCAGCTTCAACGGGCAACAGCCCTGCACGCAGTTCCGGTCATTGGCGGGCAATGGCACCAGCACCGCGTCACATGCGTGGTGCAGCGCCGCCAGCGCATCCTGCGGCAGCGGTTCACGCAGCTCCACCGCGCCCTCCAACAGCAGGTCTCCGCAGCGGTCCAGCATCACCTTCCGCTGGTGTTTGCGCAGCGGGCCCACCAGCGTCAGCACCGCGGGCATCTCGGCGCGCAAGAGACGCAGGGCTTCGATGGCGTGGTGGACACCTTGCCACGACGTCATCGTCCCGCTGTAGAGCAGGCGCACCGGCCGCCGCGCTTCCCAACGTCGCGGTGGCGCATGGCGGAACACCTCCAGCTCCACGCCGTTGGGAATCACGCGCACCCGCGAGGGCTCCGCGCCGCGCTTCACCAGATACTCCGCCGTCACCTCGCTGGGCGTCACCAGGAGGTCCGCGCGGGCGATACACGCGTCCTCCTGCGCCACCAGCTTGAGCATCAGCTCCGCGTCGTCCGCGACATCCGGGTGGTGATACTTCAGCTCGATGGACGGCAGCCCGTTCACCTCGAACACGAGCTTGTCCGTGAGGGTGTCCTTGTGGCGAGCCACCGGGTAGCCCTCGAAGATGGAGCGCACGTGGACCACGCAGGCCCTGGGCCTGTTCCTCCACCAGGCCTCCAGGTTCGTGCGGAAGGACAGCGCCTGGGCCACCAGGTCGCGGCCCCGGGCCTCCATCGGGTGGTACGTCACTCCCTCCACGAGTGGGTGGGGAGTCGTGCTCGTCGTGGCTCCGTCGCGCAGCGCCAGCAGGTCCACCCCGCCAAAAGCCGCGCCCAGCGCCTCGACGAAGGCCCGGATGTGCACGGCTGCTCCCTTGGGCGAGGGGAAGCGGTCGAACGAGGCGTAGACGATGCCGGACGCGGAAGGCACGCCGCCGTGCTATCGCGGCCCTTCGTCCAGCGCAAACGACGAGGTTTGCCCCTCACCACGCTGGCTCATACACTCGGCGCTTCTTCCGTGGCTCCGAGGGGGAGCACTCCACCATGCCCTTCGACATCAACCGCTTCCACGCGGAGAAGCGCTATCTCAACACCGCGCCCGTGTCCGAGTTGATGGGGGACCTGGGCTTCCTCGCCCGCTTCGACACGGAGATTGAGGCGCTGCGGAACAAGTGGCGGGGCCGTGCCTCCGTCGCGACCTGGTGCAGTGTCGGGCTGTTCGTCGTGTTGCTCATCATCGTCTTCGGGCGGTCTGGTGAGGAGGATTCGGGGGGACTGGAGAAGGGGTGGGCCGTGTGGGGCCTCACGCTGGTCCTCGCGGTGGGCCTGCACCTCCGGGCCAACAAGTACTCGCGGCAGGACCTGGAGAATCGCCGCTACGATTTGCTCTCCCAACTGCTGCTCCGGTTGCGCCGGGACATCGAGCCGGACGAGCCCGTGACGCTGGCGCTGGACTTCCGCGCCGTGGACCACGCCGACAAGTTGACCGGGAAGGGCAGGGCGGGCCGGTGGACCACGAATGACTTCGAGGACCCGTGGATGTCGCTCCAGGCGCGCCTGCGCGATGGCACGCATCTGAAGCTGTCCATGGAGGAGTGGCTCCAGAAGCGCTCGCGCACGAAGGTCAACGCGCGAGGCAAGCACAAGACCAAGCGCAAGCAGAAGAGCGCGACGTTCCTCCAGGCGCAGCTCCGCGTGAAGCCAGAGCGTCACCCGGAGCTGGCCTCGATGCAGGACGCGGCTCGCAAGGCGGTGCGGCTGCCTCCCAAGGTGCTGCTCTCGAAGTTGGATGTCTCCGAGGACCGCCTCAGCCTGCGCGCGCGAATGGAGTCCGACTGGGTGGCGGTGCCGACCGACTCGGCGTCCTCGCCGGATGCGACGCGCACCTGTCTCATGATGCTGTTGAGCCTCTACCAGGTGCTCAACCACTCCAACGCCCGGCAAGGCAAGAAGCTCCCCGCGAGGGCCTCCTCATGATGCGTTACGTGCTGCCGCTGTGTCTGTTGCTCGCGGGAGGCTGCTCGCGCCCGTCGAGCTCCGAGCCCCCCGCGCCGCAAACGCAGGCCACCTCCGCCGCGGCGGAGGACCCGGTCCCCCTGCCGGGCAAGCTCAAGTTCAAGGACGCGGACGACCACGAGCGCTTCTCCCTCAAGCCGAAGGAGGACGGCGCCAAGCTGGTGGATGGCGAGGACCGGGAGCTGGCGCGCCTCAAGTGGAAGGGGGCTTCCCTCAAGGTGTCCAGCCCGGAGGACGTCGCGCTGGGCTACGTGATGGGCTCGGCGGGCGGCGCCTTCGTCGTGCGTGATGGGGCGCAGCGGCAGGTGCTCTACACCCTCGCGCGGCAGGGGGCGGGGTGGAAGCTCACCGACGCGAAGGGCGAGCTGCTCTACACCGTGTCGCAGGACGGCGACGGCGCGCGCATCCAGGATGCCTCCGGCGCCGAGGTGGCCCGCGTGAAGGTGCGCGAGGGCAAGGTGTCCCTCAAGGACCCCGGCGGCAAGACGTTGCTCGCCACCAAGGCCCTTTTGAACGCGGACGCCGCCGCGTGTCTGGCTTTCGAGAAGATGGACCTCTCCTTCCGCGTGGCGCTGTTGCACCAGCTCCAGACGCCGCCCTCCGAGTCCGCGCCATGAGCCCCTTCTCCTCCGAGGGTTGTGAAGTGAGCACGGGCTTCCTGTTCTCCCGCCCATGTGGAATGCCCGCAGGAGCGCTGTGTCCCCGCTGTGGCCAGCGCGCTTGTGACGCACACCTGACGTCCGTGGAGGGCGCGCTCGTGTGTACGTCGTGCGGTGCCCAGGACTCGGGTGATTCAGAGGACGAGGGCGACGAGGACGCGCGCACGTACTACCAGGACTACGGCTACTACGGCTCGGGCTCGTCCTGGGGACGCGGTACGTCGAGGGACCCGAATGACTTCACCGAGGCCGACGGCGAGAGCCTGCGGCGCGAGGAAGACGCGGCCTTCGAAGAGGACCTGGGCGGAAGCTGATGCGAGGCGCGCGGTGGCTCATCTACGCGTTGGGCGGAGGCATGGGGCACTTCACCCGGGCCTGTGGCCTGGCGCGCATGGCCGCGCGGCGTGGGCATCACGTCACGGTGATGACCAACAGCGCCTTCGCTCCGGACGTGCCGTTGGAAGAGGTGCTGGGGCCGGGGGCCTTCGTCCACCGCATCCACCCGGACCTGTCCAAGTCCGCGGTGCGCGAGACGGTGGAGTGTGTGCTCGACGGCGTGCGCCCGGAGGTGCTCGTGGTGGACACCTTCCCCCGAGGACTCGTGGGGGAGCTGGCGCCGATGTTGCCCGGCCTGCGCATGGCCAAGGTGCTGGTGCACCGCGACTTGAACCCCACCTACGTGGCGAAGTTCAACATCGCGGAGGCGGTGGAGGACTTCGACCTGCTGCTCGTCCCCGGTGAGGACGCGCCCTTCGCCGAGCACCCTCGCGCGGTGCGCACCGCGCCGTGGCTGCTGTTGGAGCAGGAGGAGTGGCTGAGCCGCGCGCGGGCGCGTGAGCGATTGGGCATCACCTCCGAGGACGTGCGTCCGCTGGTGGCGGTGATGGGCAGCGGCAACGAGCTGGAGGTGCGTGAGGCGGGCGACATCGCCGCGCGGCTCCAGTCCGAGCTGGGCGAGCGCGCCGCCGTGCGGTGGCTCGCGCCTCCCGGGCCCTGGTTCGCCACGAAGGCGAAGACCTCCCGGAACACGGTGCGGGGTGCGCCCCGGCCGCTGTGCGTGTGGCCCGCGTTGGCGGTGATGCCGGGGGTGGATGTGCTGGTGGGGGCGGGGGGCTACAACACCGTGCAGGAGGCCCGGGTGACGGGCACTCCGCTGGTGGCCCTCGCGCGCGCCCGGCGCTACGACAGGCAGGCGGTGCGGCTGCGCCCGGAGGAGCTGGCCCGCACCGACGCGGAGCTGGTGGAGCGGGCCGTGGCGCGAGCGGGGCCGCGCCCCGAGCAGACGGCCTCCGGTTACACCTCCGGAGCGCGGGACGCGGTGGCGCTCATCGAGCGCACCTTGCTCAGTGCTTGAGGTCCTTGTGCGGCGCCGGGTCGATGCCGTGCGCCATGATGAAGTGGTAGAGCACCTGCGGGTCTTCCTTCGGGCCGCCCATCAGCTCCACGAGGAAGTGGCCCTGCGCACCGGAGTCCGGGTCCTGCGCCACGGTGACCTCGGTGACCTCGCGGCCCGCCATCACCATCTCACCCACGAGCGCCTTGCCCTTGAGCACCTGGACGATGTGCTGACGCTCCTCTTCCATCAGCAGCCAATGGAAGTCGTCGTGGTCATACAGCATCGCGTCGACGGAGCCGCACCGGAGGATGCATTGGGTGTGCTCCTGGAGCCAACGCCAGAAACCATCGAACTTCAGGGTACGCACCGGCTGGGGGAGTATGTCCATGGTGACCTCTCGCGCGCGGCCAGGGGGGCTCATGCTCGCCCGCCACGTCGGACCTCCCTAGCACGATTGCTTGCCTCCGGCGCTGATGCCGTGCGGAGAACCTTCTTCCTCGCCCGGTCGCTGTCCACTCCGTGAATCCCCCACGCCCTGCCCTTGTTGCTCCAGTCAGGTAGGGGGTGACGCCCACCCCCATCATCGGGCGTCGGGGAGGCCCGAGCCGTGAGTTTCCCCGTCCTTCTCCGGGAGGTGACATGAGCCTGCGCGCCTGGCTTGCCGCCACCTTGGGTGGCCTGGCCCTCTTGACCTTCATCGCCGCCACCGCGCTCATCGTCCTCACGAACGCGCAGAACCACTCGGCGAACACGCTGGGCAATTCCGTGGAGGGACTCCATATGGCGGAGGAGCTGGAAATCGACCTGCTCATCCACTTCCGCCTCAGCGGCGTCGCGGGGACCGCGGCTGCCCAGTCGCAGTTCGTGCGTGGACGGACGCTCGAGGGGGTCGAGGCCTCGTTCCCTCAACTGCTCGACGGGCTGCGCCAGAACGCCACCAGCTCGGCGGAGCAGGCGCTCATCCGGGAGGTCGACCAGTCCTTCTCGAACTACCTGGCGGCGCAGCGTGCGTCCGCCAGACTGCCCCTGTCACAGCGCCTCTCCCGGTCCGTTCCCTCGCTGGACACGGCGCTGGATTCGCTCGAGCGCCTGGTCCAGTTCAACGTGGATGAGGCCCGCGAGGCGCGCGACGCCTCCGCGGACCTCAACCGCATGGGCAATACCGTGGGCCTGGTGCTGTGCGGGCTCCTGCTGGTGTCGCTGGCGACGAGCACGGTGTTGCTGCGGAGCGTCGCCTTGCAGCCCTTGAAGGACATCAGCCAGGCGATGCGCCGCTTCGGCGCGGGGAGGAAGCGCGCGCGTGCTCCGGTGGCGGGGCCCACCGAGCTGCGCGACATGGCCCGGACCTTCAACGAGATGGCCAACGGGCTGACGCATCAGCAGGAGCAGCAGCTCGCCTTCCTCGCGGGGGTGGCGCATGAGCTGCGCAATCCGCTGTCCGCGCTGAAGCTGTCCACGGCGCTCTCCGAGCGCAGCCGCGCGCAGCTCACACCGGAGCGCATGGAGCGCACGCTCGCGCTGGTGGGGCGGCAGGTGGAGCGGTTGGACAGGATGGTGGGGGACCTGCTCGACGCGACCCGCATCGAGGCCGGCAAGCTGGAGCTGCGGCCGGAGGTGCGCGACGCGCGCGCGCTGGCGCGGGACGTGGTGGAGCTGTACCGCTCCAGCGACAGCGGGCACGTGCTCCAGCTTGAAGTCCCGGATGAGCCGGTGCTGGTGCGCGTGGACCCGGACCGGCTGGAGCAGGTGCTGACGAACCTGGTCAGCAACGCGCTGAAGTATTCGCCGTCCGGCAGCCGCGTGGACGTCATGGTGCGCCGCGTGGAGTCCCAGGCCTGGCTGTCGGTGAGGGACCAGGGCATCGGCTTGAGCGAGGACGAGAAGCGCCTGCTCTACGCGCCCTTCCAGCGGCTGGGCACGGCGAGCAGCAAGCGCGCTCCGGGCGTGGGGCTGGGGCTCACCGTCGCGCGGCGCATCGTGGAGGCGCATGGCGGGGACATCGAGGTGGAGAGCGCGCCCGGGGTGGGCTCCACCTTCAGCGTGCGGTTGTCCCTGGCCACCCTGGAGGCGCGGGGGACTTCCGAGCCGATGGCGTCCCCACCTCCGGACTCGCTGCATTAGCGCCCGGGGCCGACGGAAGCGTTGCGTGCCGTGCCTGGGTCGTGGAGGCTGCGTGCGCCTGGAAGGGGCCGGCAGTACCTTCCTCGCCACATGCCAGGAGCTGTACGGAACATGAAGACCTCGCGTCGAGTCGCGCCGCTCGCCATCCTGTTGTCCGTGGGAGGGCTGGGGGCATGCGCCTCCCGCCAGACGGCGCCCGAGTCCCCCGCCGTGCAGCCCGCATCCTCCGCGCCCGCGGCTGTCATGCAGTCCACGGAAGGGGGCTTCTCCGTCGCGCTGCCGGAGCCGGTGAGCAAGGAGAGCCGCGCGCAGGTCACGGATGTGGGCGAGGTGACACTGCACACCTTCGTCGCCGTCCGTTCGGAGTCGGACACGGCCTATTACATCTCTTACACGGACTTCCCCCCGGCGGTCATGGCGCAGGCGAAGCCCGGGGACGTGGTCTCCCGCGCGAGCATGGGGGCGCTGGAGTCGTTGGGCGCGACGGGGCTCTCCTCGAGGCCGCTCACGTTGGAGGGGTTCCCGGGCTGGGAGGTGGAGGGCATCTCTGGAGCGCGCCGGCTCAAGGGCCGCTTCTACCTGGTGGGCCCCCGGCTCTATCAGCAGCTCCTGCTGCATCCCGAGGGCAAGCCGCCCCAGGACGCGGAGGCGTTCTTCGAGTCGTTCCGCCTGGACCCCCAGGTGGCGGCGATGCTCTCGGGTGGCCGCCGCTCCTGAGCCGTGCTCGCGCGCACGCGGTGCGCTATGCAAGGCGGACGATGAACCTGTCCGCCATCGACCTCAACCTGTTCCTCGTCCTGCATGCGGTGCTGGAGACGGGGAGCGCGACCGAGGCGGCCCGTCAGCTCCACGTCACGCAGTCGGCGGTGAGCAACGCGCTGGCGCGGCTTCGCGAGCTCTTGGGAGACCCGCTGCTGGTGCGCAGCGGACGCGGGCTGACGCCGACGCCCCGGTGCGAGGAGCTGCGGCCGTTCCTCACGAACGCGGTGGCGCAGCTGCAGGTCGTGGTGGATGGGCAGCGCTTCAATCCCGAGGAGAGCACGCGCCGCTTCACGATGGCCAACGCGGACAACCAGGACCTGTATGACGTGCCGCTCGTGGTGGAGGCGTTCGCCCGGCGCTTGCCGCGTGCGCGGCTCCGGGTGGTGAGCCTCGACTACCTCATCAGCGCGAATGGCCTGGAGACGGGCGAGGTGGATGTGTCGCTGGCGCCCCGGCAGGTGGCCGCGCGGCAGGGGTACTTCGCGGAGGACCTCTACGAAGAGGAGGTGTCCTTCGTCGTCCGAAAGGACCACCCTCGGCTCCCGGGGCCGTTGCTGACGGTGGAGGAGTTCAATGCCTCCTGCTTCATCGACCTGGTGTTGACCCATGGGCGTCCGGGCATCGGCCATCGTCTCTTCGAGCAGTTCGCCAAGGAGCACGGCCTGGTCTTCAACTCGTCGCTCTCGGTGTCGCACTTCATGGCCGCGGGCATGGCGGCGGCGCGGACGGACTACGTCGCGGGGATGCCGGAGCGGATGGCGGAGGTGTTGTGCTCCATGCTGCCGCTGCGGCGGTTGAAGCTGGTGCCGGCGCCTCCGCGCATGCCGATGTCGCTCGTCTGGCATGCACGCACGCACCAGGACCCGGGGGCGCGGTTCTTCCGGCAACTGGTCATCGAGGTGTTGCGGGATGCCGGCATGGGAGCTGGGCAGACGCGCGTGAGGGAGCCCCGGTTGATGGGGACCTCCTCACGACGTGCTCGAGGCCGCTGACGCCCGCGCGCGAGCCGTGGGCTCGGGCGGGCGCCGGGGGGTGTGCCTTACGAGGTGGCGCCGGGGGCGTCCTGGGGCACGGAGCCGAAGCGTCCGGACTCGAAGTCATGGATGGCCTGGAGGACTTCCCGCTGGCTGTTCATGACGAACGGGCCGTAATGGATGATGGGCTCGCGGATGGGCTCGCCGGAGAGGACGAGCAGGTGCGTGTCCTCATCCGCGCGCAGGCTCAGGAAGTCGCCGTCATTGGCGAAGAGGGCGACGTCTCCCTGGGAGGCCTGCTCACCGCCGGACGAGATGCGGCCGGAGGCGACGAGGACGAGCGTGTTGTGGTGCTTCGGCAGTGCGACATGGAGGTCCGAGCCTGCTCGCAGATGGACGTCGAGCAGGGTGATGGGCGTGAAAGTCCTGGCGGGGCCTCGGGTGTCGCCGAAGTTGCCCGCGATGACGCGCACGGTGCCGCCGTCGACGGGGATGGTGGGGATGTCCGCCGCGGTGATGGGCTGGTAGCCCGGCGCGTCCTTCTTGTGTGCGCGAGGCAGGTTGACCCAGAGCTGGAGCATCTCGAAGGGACCTCCGCGCCGGGAGAAGGCTTGCTCATGGTACTCCTCGTGGAGGATGCCGGACGCGGCCGTCATCCACTGCACGTCGCCGGGACCGATGACGCCCGCGTGGCCCGCGTTGTCGCGGTGAGCGACGTGACCTTGGAACGCCAGGGTGACGGTCTCGAAGCCGCGGTGAGGGTGCCAGCCCACGCCTCGCTGGCCCTGGGCCAGGGGGGCGTAGTCATACGGCGGATGATGGTCCAACAGCAGGAAGGGGCTGACACGCTCCTGGGAGATGCCGCCGCTGGGGACCACGGTCTTCACGCGGAAGCCGTCGCCGACCCAGTGGAGGGGCCCGCCGCCATGGACGCTCTCGAGCGTCCGGGCGCGAGGAAGCGCGGTGTGAACGGTGGAGGAAGAGAGGGTCTGTGTCGTCGTGCTCATGGCCCCAAGGTAAGGGCCATGGCCGATGTGTAAATCGCACCCGCGCGTGATGCGTATCATCACGTCGTGTGATGGTGCCTGGAGCCGGGGCTTCGCTCAGGGATGCGCGGCCTGGGCCTGCTTCGGCGCGCAGACATGGCACAGGCGCATGGGGAGCCGTGCGTCCCAGCGGGCGGAGTACTCCTCGCACTGCTTTTGTGGGCGGGAGTCCAGCGCGCGCGAGACGTCCAGCATGGCGCCGCCGTTGTCCTTCGCGAAGGTGGCGAGCTCCTGGAAGTCGCGCTCCGTCGCGTACCAGAACACGCAGAGCCCGGGGCCTTCACGCACCAGTCCTTGTTGGTATTGCCGCCAGCCGGCGAGCAAGGGCTCGTCGGCAATCTCGCGCCGCAGGCCCGCGTTCATGAAGTTCATCAGCGGCCAGTTGGGGGCGAGCAGACCTCCGAAGCCCGCGCCTTCACGTGCGAGGGTCGCCTCGATGCGCTTCCAGCCTTCACGGTCCGCCAGCGGGACGAGGTAGGTCCAGGGCGCCTGCCCGGACCGGCGCTCCTTGAAGCTGTCCTGATAGGGCTTCACCGCGCCCTGGAGATTGAACAGGCCGATTCCGGTGAGGCCCGCCAGCAACAAGAGCCCCGCGTGGGCCGGCTTGCCCTGCCGTCGGAGCCATCGCGCGAGCACGTGCGAGAGCAGCGCGGAGAGCACCACTCCGGTCGCGCACAGGAGCAGCACGGCGCCGTGGAGATGGTACTTGATGAGGTAGTACTCCCGCGGCGTTCCCAACTGGAGGCAGAGGAACTGGACGCTGGCGTTGATGGCGCCGAAGACGCCCGCGTACCGCGCGAGCCGGGCGGCGGAGTCTCCCAATGGGAGGCCCATCCAGCGCGTCGCGAGCGGGAGCACGAGCAGCAGCACGGAGAGCGCCGCTTCGCCTCGCACCATCTTGAAGGGGAAGGGCGGGACGAGGTCACCCTTCACCGGGAGGAGGGAGGACAGCTTCCACCAGGCGAAGGCCGCCGCGAACAGCAGGCCCGCGGCGAGCACCCACAACGCGAGCCGGGCGCGCTTCGAGTGGACCACGCCCGCGGCTTCCACGGCCACCAGCACCGCGCTGGTGAAGAGGGCGTCCCCCAGGTTGAGGCCATAGGTGTACCGGAGCAGCCCCACCGCGAGGAGCAGCGCCGCGATTCGCAAGAGGCGCGAGGAGAAGAACCCGAAGCACGCCCATCCCATCAGCAGGGGCACCAGACCGAACACGTGCGCGTAGAAGCCGTCGGCCTGGTTGTAGTGGAGGATGGCGAAGAGCATGGGCGACATGGCGAGGATGCCGCCCAGCAGGAGCCAGGGCGCGGCGTGCCGCTCCGGGCCCTGGTCCTCCGTGATGGTCAGCACGCCCACGAGCATGCACAGCGTCAGCAGCAAGGGGATGGCGTAGAAGGCGGCGCGGAAGGACTCGAAGGCGTCCAGGCCGAAGAAGGCCTCGAGCCAATACGTGAAGGTGTGGAACGAGATGAACTGTTCGTAGATGTGGGGCGTGGCCTGGATGAAGGAGTCGCGCAGGGCCACATGGTTGCCCGCGTCTCCTCCGCCCACGGACACGAGGCCGTCGAACGCCGGGGTATAGAGCGCGCGGAAGACCGCGGCCATCACCGCTCCGAGGACCAACAGCGCGGGGAGCACGCGGGGCCAGGACCTCACGCGCAGCGCTCCGTTCCATCCCGCGAAGGCCACCGTGCCCGCGAGCAGCGCCGCCGCGAGTCCCAGGGCCCAGGTGATGTCCAGGCGCAGCGCCGCGCGGATGGCTCCGGACAGGAGCAACGCGAGCACGGGCACGAGGGCCAGCACGAGCAGCGAGGCCGCTCCGGGTTCAGGTGTCCGTGTGTCGGGCGCGTCGAGCAGGCCCAGGGTTCGGGAGAGTCGTTCGCGGAGCATCATCAACTCAGCCTCCCACCAGGGAGCGGACGCGCAAGCCCAGCAGCGCGGTGGTGACCTTGACCATGAAGCGGATGCTCTTCAGTCCGCTCAGGCTGGAGACGCCTTGGGTGCGGGGCTCCATCTCCACGCGGGCCTCCTTGAGGTTCAGGCCGCGCAGTGCGAGCAGGGCGATGGACTCCGGCTCCGGGTATTCATCGGGCATGGCGCGCAGCAGTTCCCGCACGGCGCGCCGGGAGTAGACGCGGAAGCCGGAGGTGGGGTCGCTCACCCGGGCCGTGCGTCCGAACAGTCCCAGGACCTGGGTGACGAGCATCCCGCCCGTGCGCCGCAGGGGCGTGGTGCTCCGCAGCGTGTTCGCGGGGGCGTTGGCGGAGGGCTCCGTCGCCACGAAGCGCGAGCCGATGAGCAGGTCCGTGCCGCTCTGTCGAGCGAGGGCGACCAGGCGGGGAATCTCTTCGACGGGGTGTTGTCCGTCGGAGTCGCATTGCACCACGAAGTCGGCGCCCACGGCGCGGGCGACCTTGAAGCCCGTGAGGAGCGCGCCGGCCACGCCGATGTTGGTGCTGTGGGTGACGTGGGAGTGCGGCGCCAGCGTGGCGAGCAGGTGGGGCGTGTCGTCCAGGGAGCCGTCATCCACCACGCAGTAGGTGAAGCGCTCCGTGTCCGTGCTCCGCGCTACCAGAGTCTCCAGCCGCGGGAGCATCTGGGGGAGGGAGCCGGACTCGTTGAAGCAGGGCAGGAGGACGAGCACCTTGTGGCCCTGTCCGGAGAGGCGCTGGGCGCCGCCCTCGGGGTACTGGCGCGCGGCGAGGCTGGTGGTGAGCTCTACAATCTGACGCGAGAAGCGCCGGTTCTCCGCCTGTTGTTCCACCATCTGGAAGAACAGGAACATCATCATCCCGCCGAGCACGAAGTTGCTGACGAGCTCGATGCCCAGCACCCGGATGATGGGGCGGAAGCCGTCCGGGTAGATGACCGCGGTGAGGAGGAACACCGCCACCAGCCACCAGATGAGCGAGTTCCGCGCGGGGAGCCGGTGCCCGAACTGGGAGAAGAGGACGATGAAGAATCCCGCGGTCAGCAGGATGACGAGAAAGGACATGGGCCCTGTGGGCTCTAGGTCTCTCGGACCCGAGGCCGCAAGCGATTTCGCCTGGAGTGAGGGCTCGTGCCCGGAGGGGGCTTTCAGGGATGTGGGATGGCGATGCCGAAGCGGGCGGAGAGCCAACGGGCGATGCCGTCCTTGCCCGTGATGAACCGCCTGCCCCCGTGGAGACCCGTGGCGCAGCCGTGGTCATCCGAGTCCGGGCCGAGCACAACCAAGGGCAGCCACTGGTTCGTGTCTCCCACGAGCTCCACCACCTGCGCGCGAGGCCGTGGCCAGGGAATGCGCCGCACCTCGAGTGCCCGTGCGACCTGGGGGTAGTAGGTCAGTACTCCCTCCACCTGAGCGCAGTGTTCGCAGTAGAAGCGCACACCAGGATGAGCGGGGTCCACGAAGTCGGGAGCGAGCAGGAACAGGATGTCGCCGGGCATGGGCCCGCACTTACCCCCGTGCTTTCCGAAAGCTCAAGTCACGGGAGCATCGCGTGGTTCCTTCGGACTTGCTGGCTGCCCGGTGAGCTGTTGAGGAGAGGGTCATGGTTCGCACTGAGTTCGTGAGCCGCTTCAATGACTTGTACCTGGGTGACTCGCTGCTCCAGTCGGTGGAGTTCAAGATCCCCGAGGCCGAGTGCCGGCTGACCTTCAGCGCAGGCAAGGTGCTCAAGGCCGGAGGCGGCAGCATCTTCGAGGCTGAAGCGAGATTCGCGCCGGCTCTCCTTCGCCTGCAAGGAGTATCGCGAAAGCGTTCGAGTTCGGTCCCGCCGAGGGGAACTCTGGCTGCTGAATCCAGCCCAGGGTTGTGGTCTATCGTCAGTGAATGACGGAACCCAACACGCTCACGGAGCGGCGCTGGTCCGAGCTCTCCAGTAAGCCGCTCTCGGACGCCAGCCCCGGAGGCCACCGACGCGGAGCGAGCCCCAACGATGATTGCGGAATCGAAGAGAAGAAACGCGCTCTCTGCCATCAACGCCATCCTCGTCCTGGCGAGAGACAAGGCATCCAAAGGCGAGTGCGGTGAGCTTGCCTCCATCCTGGACGTAGCCGAATACCTTCCCATGCTCATGTTGGAGCCCGCCGACCGGACAGAGGCGTTTCGGGAGCAACTCGTCGGACTCGCCGAGCGCGACCCGGCCTTCGAGTTCGCGCTGATGCGCTTCGACGCTCCCTCCGTTTGACGAGGAGCGCCGGTCACGCGCTGTCGAGCGCGAGCTGACACAGGGTCGTGAGCCGGTTCGCAGCCCACGTCGCCACGGGGCCCAAGGGAGTCCCCTTGCGCCGCACGAGCGCGAGCGTGCGCTGCGGCGGAAGTCCCCCCTCCCAGGCCGCGAGCCTCAATTGCACCAGTCTCCCCGCCGCCAGGTCCTCGCGCACCAGATGCTCCGGCTCGTGACCCCAGCCGAGTCCCCCAAGAATGAGCGCGTGTTTGGTCATCAGGTCCGCCACGCGCCAGCGCTTCGTGGAGAACACGCCCCGGTCCGCCGTGCCCATCTTCCCCGTCGGCAACCGTTCGCTGAGCACCAGCTGCGTCGCGGTGGCCAACTGCTCATCCGTGATGACACCCTTCGCCGCCGCCAGGGGATGTGAAGGCGCGGCGACGGGAATCATCTTCATCAGCGCGATGGGCCGCTGCTCCAGGCCCGAGAGGTCCGCGTCCGCTCCCGCGATGCCCAACGTCGCCTTGCGCTCGCGGATGCGCTCCGCCACCGCCGCCAACAACTCCACCTCCAACGTGAGCTCCACCCCCGGGTGCGCTTGCGCCAGCTCCTTCACGAAGGTGACCAGCGCCTCCGTGGGGAACATCGCGTCGACCACGAGCGCGAGCTTCGTCTCCTCTCCACTCTTGATACGGCCCACCAACGCCTGGAACGTGGCCAGGTCGTCATGCAGCCGCTGGGTTGCCGCGACGAGCGCCTCCCCCTTCGCCGTCAGCCGAGGCACCCGGCTGCTGCGGTCGAACAGCCGCATCCCCAGCTGCTTCTCCAGCCGCTGCATCGCCTGACTGACCGCGGGCTGCCCCTGGCCAAGCTGCCTCGCCGCCGCGGAGAAGCTCCCTTCCTCCGCCACCGCGCGAAGCGTCCTCAACTGGTCGATGGTGACACTCTCGAGCACCCCGCGACTGCATCACATCGACACCGTCGATGCACGCACGCCGCCGCGCCCTACTTGCGCGACGACAACCACGCGACGATGAGCGACGCCAGCGTGGCCGCCGCCGCGCTCTCCGAACCCGTCCCCCGCATCATCTCCCGCGAGATGGCCTCCGCCGCTCCAATGATGCCCACGCAGCGCTGCCGCAGCGTCTCCTTCGGCAAGTCACAGAACGGCTCGAGCGTCTCCGCGTAGAGCGCCACGTAGCGGTCCAACACGCCTTGATAGAAGGCCTCCATCTGCTCGTCGCCCTTGAGCGCCGCGGTGATGGCGTGCTGCTCCGGACCACTCGTCCGATAACAGCTCATGTACGCGGCGCTCATCACCTTCGCCACGTCCTCCAGCTTCCGCTTCGTCTTCTGCAGCGCCTCCCGCAGCATCGCGACCTGCCGCGTGTCGATGCGCTCGTACATCGCCATCAACAGCCCCGAGCGGGACTGGAAATGCTCATAGGAGATGGGCTTGCTGACACCCGCCCGCTCGGCCAGATGCCCGAGCGTCAGCGCGTCCGTGCCTTCCTCCCGCACCACCGTGAACGCCACGTCGAGCAACTGCTCCCGACGCTGCGCCTTCGGCATCTTCTTGGACGAGGTCTCACTCATGAACGTCGTGACTCCTCTCCGGGCTTAGCCGCCACGCTCCCCGCACGCAACCACCAGCACACCCGCTCAAAACTCGTTGCGAACCTACCAGTCGTAACTTACTGTTTGTGGGGTCAATTCATCACGATTTCCGCCGGACCACCGGCAACCCCTCACCACTGCCCTCGCGGCAGAGGAGCGACCTCGTCATGTCCACGCACAAGCAGAACCCGGTTCTCATCGTTGGAGGCTCGGGCACCGTGGGTTCCCTCACGGCCCGGCAGCTGCGCCGGCTCCAGCCCGAGCTGCCCATCACGATTGGAGGACGCGACGTGGCTCGCGCCGAGGCGGTGGCGCGTGAGCTGGGCCACGCCGACGCGACTCGAGTGGACCTGACCCGCCCCGACCTGGGACAGCCCGAGGGCCGCGCCTACAGCGCCGTCGTCATGTTCTTGAAGGACGACTCGCTCAACTCACTGCGCTACGCGCAGGCGCTGGGGGTGCCCTATCAAGGTATCTCCACCGCGCTGTTCGAGGTCGCACCCGAGGTCGCGCTCCACATGGCCCGGCCCCAGCGCTCCGCCCTCCTCATGAACACCACCTGGCTGGCGGGGGCCGCCACCGCGGGCGTGCTCCACTTCGGCCGGGAGTTCAAGACGCTGGACTCCATCGCCATTGGAGGCGTGCTCGACGAGCAGGACGTGGGTGGGCCCGCCGCGTACGCGGACCTGGACCGCATGACGAAGTCCGCGGCCAACATGCTCCTCCTGGAGAACGGGCGCTGGCGTTGGGTGAACAGCACCGAGGGCCTGCGCACGTTCCGCGACTCCTCGGGGCAGGAGGTGCAAGGCCAGGCGTACTCACTGCAAGACATCATGGGGCTCGCGGCCTCGACGAACGCGAGGTCCGTCCGGTCCGATATCTTCATCGGGACCTCCGCCGCGCGGCGCCGAGGCGAGCCCTTCTCCACCGAAATCATCCTCGAGCTCGAGGGCACGCGACATGACGGCAGGCCCGCCCGCGCGCGCCACGAGTTGATTCACCCGGCGGGACAAGCCCCCGTGACGGCGGTGGGGGTTGCCGTGGGCGTCGAGCGCCTCCTGGGCCTCGCGGGCGGCGCTCCCGTCGCACCGGGGCTCTACCAGCCCAACGGCCTCATCGAGCCCGAGTACCTCCTGCGCCGCCTCCAGGAGGCCGGCCTCCTGATTCGCGGCGCGTGACGCGCCTTCCTCCTCCCCACTCCACACAGGAACTCCCTCATGAACACCTCGAACCTGATTGCCTCGAACGTGAAACCCGTCCTCATCATCGGCGGCTCCGGAGTCGTCGGACGCCGGGCCGTCAAGGCGCTGCGCGACCTCCATCCGGAGCTGCCCGTGCGGATTGGCGCGCGCGACATGTCCAAGGCCGCGGCGCTCGCACGCGACATCGGCCACGCGGAGGCGGTGCGCATCGACCTGGAGCGCGATGACCTGGGCCTCGCGCCCGACGCGAGCTTCAGCGCCGTGGTGGTGCTGCTCAAGGACGACACGCTGAACTCGATGAAGTACGCGCAGGACCACCAGCTGCCCTATCTGTCCTTCTCCGACTTCGCCTTCGACATCGGCCCGGCCGTGGGGCGCTACATCCAGCGGCCCCAGGACTCCGCGGTCCTCCTGTTGGGCAACTTCCTGGGAGGCACCGCCGCCCTCGCGACGCTTCACTTCGCGCGCGAGCTCAAGAAGGTCCACGCCATCTACCTGTCCGGCATCTTCGACGAGGAGGACGTGGGCGGCCCCGCGGCCTCGGGCGACATGGAGCGGCTCCAGAAGGCCGTGCCCAGCCCGCTCATCCTCAAGGACGGGAAGTTCATCTGGGCCTCAAACGAAGAGGACGCCACCCGGACCTTCCAGGGTGTGGACGGAACCTCGTGGAAGGGGCACGCCTATCCACTCCTCGACGTGGCCACGCTCGCCGCGACGACGGGCGCGAGCACCGTCCGGCTCGACATGGCGGTGCGCCCCGCATCCGCTCGCGCGCCCGGCAAGGGCCCCGGCCATGAACTCATCATCGAAATCGACGGCGAGCTGCCGGATGGAACGATGACCCGCGTGCGCCACACGCTCGTGGATGGCGACGTGCACTCGGGCTTGAGCGGACGCGGCGTGGCGCTCGCGGTGGAGCGGCTGGTGGGGCTCAAGGGCGGAGCGCCCGTTGCGCCTGGACTGTATTCACCCGAGGGCATCCTCGACCCGGCCTACGTGGTTGAGCGCTTGATGCGCTGGGGAACACTTGTCGAACGAGCGTAATCGCAGGACCCACTGGGGCATTTCTTGCGTCGGACCCGGAAGCTGTCAGTGCTGAAGCGGATACTCGCTGTGGCTGCCTTCCATCCCCCCGTACGAAGGAGACACCCTGATGACCACCCCGCTGACCGCCGCCCCCGCTTCGTTGCCGCCCACGGTGACGCAGTCCCAGGGCGGCGCTCCGGCCGAGAAGCTCGATGCCTCCCGGTTCGACGACGTCCTCTCTGGAAAAGCTCAAGGTGTAACGAGCACGAGCACTCCGAGGGACGTCTCTTCAGTGGGCGTGGTTCCTCCCGTCGCGGGCACGGCCAAGAGCGTGCTCAACGGCATCTCCCGGTTCGTTCGGGAGCTGGAAGTAGGCCAGGGCGTCTTGGATGGCATCATCCAGTCCGCGTCCTCCGGCGCGCGCTTCTCCAACACGGAGCTGCTGTCGCTCCAGGCCTCCATGTACCGCTACGCGCAGGCGCTGGACCTGGTGAGCCGCGTCGTCGAGAAGGGCTCCACGGGCTTGAGGGATGTTCTCAAGACACAGGTGTAACCAAGTTACTCTTGTTTCTTGCGTCTGCCCGCGCCAGCCGGGGCGGGCTCGTGCTCCAACCGTGAGCTCAAGGATTCGCGGACGGAGAGCACCCGGGCCTTGATGTCCTGGAGTTCTTCCAGCGCGCAGCCGGAAGCTTCCAGGATGGACCTGGGCACGTCCTCCGCCTTGGTGCGCAGGGCGCGGCCCGCGGCCGTCAGGCGGATGCGGACCTGGCGCTCATCCAGGACGTCCCGCTCGCGCTTGACGAACCCCGCGGCCTCCAGGCGCTTGAGCAGCGGGGTCAGCGTCCCCGAGTCCAGGAGCAGCCGCTCCCCCAGTGCCTTCACCGTGACGTCGTCCTCCTCCCACAGCACCAGCATGGCCAGGTACTGGGGATAGGTGAGGCCCAGCTTCTCCAGGAGCGGCCGGTACGTGCGGTTGAGCAGGTGCACCGTCGAGTAGAGGGTGAAGCAGAGCTGCTCGTTCAGGTGCAGGGGGTCCACGCGCTTCTTGGGGTGGGGCATGAGGAGTCCTTCCTCCACCATGCTCCCCAGGTCCATTGCGCGCAATGGAGTCGTGGCAGGCGGGCGGCCGGGCGGGTTGGCCGGGAACATGCGCGGTGGGGGGCTTTCGTCTACGCTGTCCGCCGCATGACGCATCTGGAAGTCGGGTGGGGTGGCTGGCGGGCCGTGCTCCACGTCCTGGCCTGCGGTGGCCTGCTGGCCGCCTGTGAGATTGCTTCCGAGGCTCGCCCCCTCGCCCCTGCATTGCCTCCACCCGCTCCGCCTCCGGCGGCGGTGGTGGCGTCTCCTCCTCGACAGGTCGCGGCCCTCGCGCCCCCGGGAGTGTCTCGCCGGGTGGTGCCGGAGCCTGGGGAGCGCACCCTCGCGAACCAGGCCCTGGCGCGGAAGCTGGGCGCCCCGGGCGCGAGGCTGGATGACCCGTGTGTGGTGTCGTCGGGCGCGGGGTGTGCCCGGACCGGGCTCACGCCGTTCTTCGAGTCGCTGGACGCGCTGTCCTCCGGCACGGCGTCCGCGCCCACCGTCATCGAGGCGTTTGGAAACTCGCTCATCGCGGGCGACCGCATCGTGGACATCCTCCGCGAGGACCTGAGCGAGGGCTTTGGCGCCGCGGGCCGCGGGGTGCTGCTGGTGGACCGGATGGCGCCCTACGGTGGACGGGGACGCACCGGCTACAGCAAGGGCGGGTGGCAGCCGCGCACGTTGGGCGAATTGCGCACGCCGCCGCATCCGTTCGGCATCACCGGCGTGTACCACGTGGCCACCGCGGCCCAGGCGCGCAGCCGTTTCAAGCTGGAGGGCGAGCCGCACGGCGCGCTGTGGTGGTTGGATGTCCCGGGCGCGGGCGCGCTCACCGTGCGCAGCGGCGACGTGGTGCTGGCCCGCACGGAGCCCTCGGGCAGCGGACAGTCGAAGTCCACGCGCTTCGAGGTGCCCGCTGGCACCACGGCGGTGGACGTGGTGGCCGAGGGCAAGGGCGCGGTGGTGCAGGGCGTGGTGCTCCAGCACGCGCGTCCGGGCATCGTGCTGGACATGCTCGGGGTGCCGTCGGCGGACGCGAGCCTCTACGCGCGGTTGGAGGATGGCGCGCTGCGCACGCAGCTCCACGAGCGCGACCCTCGGCTGCTGGTCTTCTTCCTGGGGGGCAATGAGTCCAAGCGCCTGGAGTGGAAGCGCACGGACCTGGACACGCTGCGCGCGGACCTGGGGGCGCTCTTGCGCCGGGCGCGTGTCGCGGCTCCGTCCAGTGCGTGCCTGGTGGTGGGGCCGATGGACGCGGTGCGCGACTCGAAGGACCGGGGCAAGGCCTTCACCCAGCGCCCGTTCCTGGAGGCCGTCGTCAGCGCGGAGCGCGAGGTGACGCTGGCGGAGGGCTGTGCCTTCTTCAATCTCTATGAGGCCATGGGCGGCAAGGGCTCACTGGAGCGCTTCCATCGCTCGGGCTACATGCATGACGACCTGGTGCATCCACGGGGACGCGGGCTGGATGTGCTGGGCCATCTGGTGACGGAGGCGCTGCTGCGCGCCTGGGTGGAGACTCCGCCTTCGGCTGGCTCGGTGGCGTCGCGAGACTCCGTGAAGGCGCCGCCGCCCGTCACCGCCGCGGAGACTCCGCCATGATGAAGTCGCTGGGGTTGTTCGCCGTGCTCCTGGTGTTCGCGCCGCCCGCGCTGTCGGCGCCGCGCCTCCCGTCGGAGTGTGAGCCCGCGAATCCGGACGCCGCCGAGGGCTCGAGCGAGTTCCCCGAGGAGGTGGCGCGGACGCTGGATGCGATGGTGCGCGCGGAGCTGGCGCAGGGGCCCACGGTGGGCTTCTCCGTGGGAGTCTCACGCGGGAATCAGCGCTGGGTGTGCGCCTATGGCCTGCGGGACCTGGCGCGCAAGCTGCCCGCCACGCCGCGCACGACGTACCGGCTGGCCTCCATCACCAAGTCGTTCACCGCCGTCGCGGTGCTTCAGCTGGTGGAGCAGGGGAAGCTGAGCCTGGACGCGGACATCCACACGCTGGTGCCGAACTATCCGGTGAAGCAGTGGCCCGTCACCGTGCGGGATTTGCTGGGCCATCTCAGCGGCGTGCCGACGTATGACGGGCTGTCCTCCAGCATCAACCTGAAGCCCTTGAGCACGGCCGAGGCCGTCTCCGTCTTCGCGGACAAGCCGCTCTCCTTCGAGCCGCGCACCCGCTATCTGTACAGCACGTGGGGCTTCAACCTGCTGGGCGCGGCGGTGGAGAGCGCGTCGGGGCAGTCCTATCGCGACTATCTGCGCGAGCATGTCTTCCAGCCCGCGGGCATGGCGCACGCGGACCTGGATGTCACCGCGACACGCGACGAGCATCAGGCGGTGGGCTACCGGCTGAAGGATGGCGCGGTGAAGACGTCGCGCTTCCTGGATGTGTCCAGCCGCTTCGGGGGCGGAGGTACGCGCGGCACGGTGGGGGACATGCTGGGCTTTGGCCGCGCGGTGCTGACCCACAAGCTGGTGTCGCGCGACACGATGGGGATGATGCAGACGTCCATGGCCACGCGCGATGGGCGGCTCACGGACTACGGCATGGGCTTCGCCACCTATCCGCTGCGCGGCCACTATCTGGTGGCGCACGCGGGAGGACAGCCGGAGACGACGACGTTGCTCGTGATGTTCCCCGCCGAGGACACGGTGATTGCGCTGGCCACCAACATCGAGGGCGAGGCCAAGCGTCTGCGCAGGCTGTCCATCCGGTTGATGGAGGGGGTGCTGGAGGCGGGGGCGCCTCGCCGCGACACGCACTTCACGGACCCGGTGGACGCGGTGGTGTACGAGGGGTTGGCCCGTATCGTCAGCTACGGCCTCGCCTATCACCTGTGGGCCACGCGAGGACCCGGCACGCTGCCTCCGGACGAGGATGTGCCCGGAGCGTTCGCGCGTGTGTCGGAGATGTTGGACCGCAAGCTCATCGCCAAGGACGCGAAGGCGGCGTTGGAGCGGATTCGCGGCGGACATGACCCCAGGCTGGGCTCGGTGTTCATCCGCGTGGGCGCGCAGATGGCGCGCACGCTGGAGAAGACGCAGGGGAGAGAGCGGCTCCTGGCGTACCCGGCGGAGGGGCCGCTGTCGTTCTTCGCGGACTACCTGGCCGCGTGTGAGGCGCAGGGCTCGCCCGACACCCAGCGCTTGGGAGAGCCGCTGCGCGGAGACCTGCTGCGCTTCGTGGCGGGGTGGAAGCGCGCGGAGGTGCCGGCGGAGCTGCGGCGCCTGCGGATGGACGAGGTGAAGAACCCGGAGGTGCACTGGCCCGCGCTCAAGAAGGCGGCGGCGCAGTGGCCCGAGATTCGTCCGGACTACACGGACGAGTTGGTGCGCGTCGCGGAGGGGGCTGGGTTTCGCAAGCAGCTTCCGGTGAGGTTGCGCTGGCTGGAGCGCGCGGTGGAGGTGGCGCCCCGGAGCGTGGAGGCTCGGCTGGCGTTGTCGCAGGCGTTGCTGGTGGCGAAGCGGGACGAGGAGGTCTTGCCGCTGCTGCGCGAGGCCATGTCGACGCCGCAGGGCGCGCTGGCGCTGGCGCCGATGATGTTGATCAAACGTGTCATCGAGCCGGAGACGCCGCGCGTGGGGTTGGGGTTGTTGCGCGCGGGCGTCGCGCTGCACCCGGAGTCCCCCGAGCTGTGGGAGGCCCTGGCGAAGCGGGAGAAGGCGCAGGGGCACAAGGCGGAGGCTCGCGCGGCGCTGCGGCAGGCCCGGCGCGCGCGGGAGGCTCGCCCGGAGCCTGTGCCCGAGTCCGTCGTTCGTGGCGCGGGGGGCGTGCCGGATGACCACGGGCTGGTGCGTCCGCGTCAGGCGCCATGATGTGCCGCGGATGTTGACCGGTCATCGCGTGGCTGGCGGCCATTCAGGGGCCTTCATCGACCGTTGAGCCGAGACACCGTCCCGTGTGCCTGGGCCCTTGCGACACTCCGTCGGGTTCGCCGCTCGCACAGCGTGCTCCCGAAGGGTGATTCAAGGATGGCTGACGTGTCTGTTCTTCCCTGGGACAGGTGGCGGGAGTCGGGCTTGTGGAGGGCATTCCTGCTGACGTGCCGAGAGGTGATGCTTCGTCCGTCCGCCACGTTCGGCCGGATGCGGCCCGAGGGGAGCGTGAGGGGTTCACTCCTCTTCGCGCTGCTCAGCTCCTTCGCGGGTTATGCCCCCATCGGGCTCGCCAACGTGCTCCTTGCGACCGTGCACACCTTGGACTCCCCTCCGACTGCGCTGGACGAGCCCCTCCTGCTGGGCATGTATGGCTTCTCCTTCGCGGTCTATGGCGTGCTGGTTCCCGCGATGGGCCTGGTCACGACACTGTTTGTCTCGATGGGGGACCACCTGGTGTTGAAGGGGCTGGGGGTGCCCAGCTCATTCCGCGCGACGCTGCGCGGCCATGCGCTCTCGCAGGGGGTCCATCTCGTGGGGTTGGTGCCGTGCCTCGGGGTGCCCGTGTTCGTGCTCTGGTGCATGGGCGTGCGCGTCGTGGCGTATCGGGCGCTGTATCGGCTGGGCTGGGGCACGGCCGCGATGGGCGCGCTGCTGTTCCCCTTCCTCGCGGGCGGCTTGGGGGTGTGGGGTTGGCGCGCGTGGGTGGAAAGCTGGAGCGGCCTGGGTGATTGGAGTTGGCTGCTGGATGGATGAGGATGCGGGACGTGTCCCCCATCTCGTGCCCATCGTGTCAGGCGCCCGTGGCGCTCGGCGAACTGCGCTGTCGCGCCTGTGAATCCTCGCTGTTGATGGCGCCACCTCCGGATTCAGGAGCGGCCGTCTGCGCTGTTCATCCCGCGTGGGTGAGCGTCCAGTCTTGCGCGCGCTGCGGCGCCTTCGCCTGCGCGGCGTGTCTGCGCTCCGGACCCAAGGGCGCCCTGTACTGCGTCCGTTGCCAGGAGCGCTCGCAGCACGAGCCGCTGCCCTGGGACCAGCGCGAGGAACTGGGCTTGATGAAGGCGTTCTGGAGGACCTGCGTGGAGGTGATGCTTCGCCCCGGCGCCGCGTTCACCCGGATGCAACCCGAGGGGCGCGTTCGCGACTCCCTGCTGTTCGTGCTGCTCAGCACCTTCACGGGGTACTTCACGACGGTCGTCCTCTACTTCGCCATCCTGATGGCGTTCCCCAACTTCGAGAAGGTCTTCTCGCACGGTCAGCAGCGGATGGACACTGGCTCCTTCCGGCTCGCCATCGGCGCCCTGTTCATCTTCTGGTGGGTGATGGCGCCCTTGGGGAACATGGCCGGGACGCTCCTGGCCGCGGGCATGGACAACCTGGTGCTGCGGATGACGGGAGCGCCCAGCTCATTCAACACGACGCTGCGCGGTCATGCCTTTTCGCAGGGAGTCTTCCTGCTGGGCCTCATTCCGTTCTGCAGCCTGTATGTGACGCCCCTGTGGAGCATCGGGGTGCGCATCATGGCGTACCAGAAGCTGTATCGCCTGGGATGGGGCCGGGCCACGGTGGGGGCGCTGGTGGGGCCGCTCCTCCTCTGTGGCCTGTTCCTGGGCGGCTACACCGCCTTGTGGATGTTCATCGCATCCACCGGGAAGGGCCTCTCGTAGCTACTGCGCCGCCGACGTCCCCGACGGAATCGCCGCGGTGACGGTGCGCTGCTTGGGCCAGAAGCGCGCGTCGTGCACTCCCTCCAGGTGCGCGATGCGCTTCTTGGTCCGCGTGTCGTAGATGTGCGCGCCGTGGTCCGAGGCCACCAGCAACAGCGCGCCCCTCACCCGCAGCTCCACCACCGACGTGGGCGACAGCGACAGGGACTCCGGCTCGGCGAGGCGATCACTCAGCTCCCACCGCAACGGCGGCATCAGCACCGGCAGCTCCCGCGCCGCGCGCCACGCGTACAGCGGCCCGCCATGCGTCTCCAGCGACACCCACGTGCCAATCTCCGCGTGGCCCTTGTCCTTCACCACCGCGTCCAGCCGCACCGCGTCCTCGCTGCCCTCGGCGAGCTCCGTGGACGCCGGCGCATCCGGGTCCTGGCCCGACGTCGAGGACACCAACTGGCTCGCGGTGGCCAACACCCCCGTGCCCGGCGCGTCCTCCGTCTCGTACACCGTGGCCACCGACTCGATGCGCCGCCACTGCTCCGCCTCGCGGCGGTACGCGTGCGCCAGGCCCGCGCTGCCCTCCGTCTCCGGCACCGGGAGCCTGCGGCCGTCCACGACGAAGAACTCCTCGCCTCGCTCCGCCTTGCGCGTCAGCCCCTCCAGCTGGGACACGAGCGCCACGGTATGGCCCTGCGCGTCAAAGCCCAGCGAGTCGGTGTGTCCCTCGGTGGGGAGTGAGAGGGGGAGGGGGCCCTGGTCGGACTCGAAGTCCACCTTCCAGGCGCGCGGCGGCGCGGAGCCATGGCCCCGGTCCACCAGTACGCCCTGCTTGCCGTCCGCGCTCCAGGCCAGGTCCACCTGCTCGCACGGCGCCTCCACGGTGGCCACGGCCTTGCGTGCGCCCGTGGTGTCCTGGCGAATCCAGGTGCAGCCCGCCGGGGTCGCGTCTTGGAGGAGGGAGAGGGTGAAGGTGGGGATGGGCTCCGCGGAGGGACGTGGCGCCGGTGGGGACTCGGGCGCGGGGTCCTGTGACTTCTTGCAGGCGCCGCACAGAAGCACGGAGCCAAGGAAGAACGCGGGGCCTAGGCGGCGGAGCATGAGGCTCTCCGTTGCGGGTTTCCTCCCACCATCGCAGAACGCCGGGCGTGGGAGGAAGTCACCAGAGGAGTAGAGCGTGAAGAAGTTTCGGATAGCCCACGCGCGCCGGGTGTCAATTGCCCCGGTGTTGTCACGAGGTTCTACTTAAACGAGCCAGCCGCTCTCATCGAGGAAGAGCTCCTCGCTGAAGTAGGGCTTGTCCTCGCGCGCGACTTCCGCGTCCGCCATGTAGAGGCTCCGTCCGTCCTTGACGACGTGCAGCACGCGAAGGTCCTCGCGAGCGCGCGGTGTCACCATGAGCGGGTTGCCGTTGAGCACGACGAAGTTGGCGCGCTGGCCGGGCTCGAGCGTGCCTTGTGGTTCCTGTTCGACATTCGCGGGAGAGGTGTCGTCGTCGACGATGGCGGGAATCATCGTCCCGCCTCGCATCGAGACGACGTCGGTGTCGGGGCCTTGGAACGCGAGGACCTCGTGGCGCGTGCCCACGGCGAGGATGCGGCCGTCCTGGAGCGCCACGGCCTCCGCGGTGGGCTGGCGTTCGTTCAGGGTGAGGAGGGTGCCACCCTCGAAGATGCGGTCGGCGGGTTGGGTGGGGTCCATGTTCTTGCTCGGGAGAGGGGGTTACCCAGGCAAGTTGCTGACGCGAGTGGAGTGCGTCCACGGGGCAGGGACGTGTCGCATCGCCGCCTGAGTGCTCGCGCGCCAGGGAGGGAGCGTCGTGCGGACGGCCCCTGGGCCTGCTGGCGCGAGTTGCCCACGGGGGCGGGCGTCCCCACGGTGTCTGGGAGGTGGTGAGCGCCATGCCTCTCGACCTGTCGGAGCCCCATTTCCAGGAAGAGGTCATCGCGGCGGGGACGCTCGTGGCGGACCTGGCGGGCGTGTTCTCCGGCTCGGTGCTGGGGGCGCTGCTGGCCGAGCGGCGGAAGATGGACCTGATGGGCTTCCTGGTGCTGGGCATGGTGTCCGGCGTGGGAGGCGGCATCCTGCGCGATACGCTGTTGCAGGTGGGGCCACCGCTGGCGCTGGTGAAGCCGGCGTATCTGGTGGCGGCGCTCACGGGCGCGTTGGCCGCGTTCATCTTCGAGCTGAAGCACGGGCCCACGGTGAAGCTGCTGTCCACGCTGGACGCGCTGACCCTGGGCTCGTTCGCGGTGGCGGGGACGCAGCGCACGCTGGAGGTGGGCTTGAGCCCCGTGACGGCGGTGCTCATCGGCATCATCGCGGCGGCGGGAGGTGGCGTCGTCCGCGACGTGCTCATCCGGCGCACGCCCACGGTGATGAGACCGGAGCCCGGGTACTACGCGCTGGCCGCGCTCGGCGCCAGCCTGGTGTGTCTGGCGTTCTCCCTGACGGGGCACAGACGCCTCGCGCTGGTGGCGGGGATGGTGGTGGGCGCGGCGGTGCGCTTGATTTCCGTGAGGCGTGAGTGGCGCCTGCCCGTCAAGCGCACGCGCGCGCCGCCCATCGAGGGTGATGACTTCGGCGGGAGCAGCGAGAACGAGCCGCGCCCGAAACGTTGAGCTCAAGGTCAGGGCTGTTTCTTGCGCAGCACCTCGGCGGGAAGGTTGCGCCGGAAGGGGCGCAAGAGCGCCGCCACCACCGGGGCGACGGGGATGGGCAGGGCTACGAGGATGAGGATGAAGACGAGGCGGAACGCGCGACGGAGGTGTCGCGCCAGGGCGCATGCGAAGGCACGCGCCCGCGAGAGAATGCGAGACATGGTTGCTCCTGTGACTGGGTGGACTTCCGGAGGACGGGACTTCCGGAAGCGCTCAGTGCAGGAGCGAGCGATGAAGCAGGAAGAGGCGGCGGGTGGGGCCAGGAGGCCGAAGTGAGACGGGGCCCGTGGACCGGGAGGGCTTGTCGGGAGCCGTGAGGCGCGAGACCTCCCGAGGCGCGAGCCGCGCGTAGCGCACCAGCTCCGGGGCCTGGGGAACGGACGTGGGGCCGCCCGCCTGGGCGGAGACCGACGCCTGGGGCGGCGGCGTGTGCGCGGCGGCCCCTCCGCCCACGAGCGTCAGACAGGCGAGGACCAGTCTGAGCCAGCGCAGGAGGCGAGGAGGGTGCCCGGGCATGCCGGCGTAAGATTACCACGCGCCCCAGTGAGTCAAGCGGGCCTGGCGTCCCGCCCGTGCCGCGTCGAGCACGGGCGGGGGTGAGGCGCGGTGCGCCGGGTCTACTCGGTGTAGAGCTCCGCGGAGGAGTACAGCTCGGGCTCCTCCTGGCTGGAGCCGCCGACGACCAGCACCTTGCCGCTGGTCAGCAGCGTGGCCGTGTGGCCCTGCGTGGGCGAGTCCTCTCCACCCAGGTGCAACGTCCAGTTGGCGGGGTCGAAGATTTCAGCGGAGCCGCCAATCTGGTTGCGAGTGCCGCGCGCGACGAGCACCTTACCCGACGGCAGCAGCGTCATCGAGTGGCTCATGCGCCGCGCTTCGTTCGCGTACGAGACGTACTCCCACTCGTTGTCCAGTGGCCAGAACAGCCACGCGCCGCTGGCGTACTGCCCCGTCTCCAGGCCGGTGACGAGCACCGCGCCCTGGTTCAACAGCACGGCCGCGTGTCCGGAGAAGGCCGGCGGGTCCGCCACGCGGCTCCAGGTGCCCGTGCCCGCGCGGTAGACCTCGGCGGCGGTGTCGACGCCGTTGTCGCTGACGACCAGCACGTTGCCATCGGGCAGGCGCGTGGCGCTGGGCTTGCCCGCGACGACGGACGTGGAGCCGGTGGGCGTCCACAGCCCCGTCGCCGGGTCATACAGCTCCGCGCTCTTCAGCGCGGAGGGCGAATAGCCGCCGAACACCAGCACCTTGCCGTTGGCCAGCAGGACGGCCCGGTGGTCCTGGCGCGCCGAGCCCATGCTGCCCGTGGCGCTCCACGTGTTCGTGGCCGGGTCATAGAGCTCCGCGCTGGAGAGCGCGCTCGCGCCGCCGCCGCCCGCGACGAGCACCTTGCCGTCGGGCAGCAGCGTCGCCGTGTGCCGCCACCGCGCCTGGTTCATCGACGGCGACGGGCTCCAGGTGTTCAGGGCCGCGCTGTACGTCTCCGCCGTCGCCGTCACCGCGCTCCAGTCCCTGCCGCCTGTGACGAGCACGTCGCCGGACAACAGCCGCGTCGCCGTGTGGTGCGCGCGAACCCGGCTCATGCGCGAAGCGGAGGACCAGGGCGACAACGTCGACGTGGCGGCCCCGGCGCCAGGCGTGCCGGCGAGCGCGGACGGTGCTCCCACCGCCGTCATCAAGGCACCGCACAGCCCCAGGCCGAGCCACTTCTTCACGGAAATCACTCGTGTCATTCGTTCCTCGTCATGTGTGGGTGAGGCCCGCATTGTGGAGGGAGGGTCCGACGTCCGGCCGCGTCTTCCCTGTCAACAGTGCGTGACACCGCGAAATATCAGTCACTCAATTGCATTGGAAACACGATGTATCAATGGCGTGTTCGCTGGTCCTACATGGGCGTCCATGGCAGCCTGCGCCGGTGCCGGAGCCCTTGTTCGATGACCTGCTGGGCCTCGCGTGTTTCGCGCGCGTGGTGGAGTTGCGTTCGTTCACCCAGGCCGCCACGGCGCTGGGGGTGTCCAAGTCGGTGGTGAGCGCGCGGGTCTCCCGCCTGGAGTCCCGGGTGGGGGAGCGGCTGCTCATCCGCACCACCCGCAAGCTCTCCGTCACCAACGCGGGGATGGAGGTGTACGCGCACTGCGAGCGCCTGCTGAAGGAGGCCAGCGCCGCCACCCGAGGCGCCTCCGACGCGGGGCGGGGCGCGCTGCGCATCAACGCCCCCATCAGCTTCGCGCAGATGTACCTGGCGGGCCCGCTGGCGCGCTTCCTGGCCGCGCATCCCGGGGCCTCGGTGGAGGTCAGGCTGAGCGACACCCTGGTCGACCTGGTCGAGGAGCGCGTGGACGTCGCGCTGAGAATCTCGCGGCTGCGCGACTCCAGCTTCGTGGCCCGGAAGCTCGCCTCCACCGCGCTGTGTGTCTGCGCGGCGCCGGCCTATCTGAAGCGGCGGGGCACGCCCAAGCACCCCGACGAGCTGTCGCGCCACGCCTGCCTGCGCTACCTGCACCTGCGCGCGGAGGACGAGTGGCGCTTCCATGGCCCCAAGGGGCGCATCCCCGTGTCCGTGCAGGGCCCCCTGGCGGTGGGCAACGGGACGCTCCTGCGCGAGGCCGTGGCGGAGGGCGTGGGGCTCGCCGTACTGCCGCGCTTCATGGTGGACGAGGACCTGCGCTCGGGCCGGCTCGTCACCGTGCTGGAGGCCTTCGCCCCCAAGCCCATCGGCGTCTACGCCGTCCACGCGGCGGGCCGGTCGACGCCGCCCCTGGTCCGCGCGTTGATGGACGTGCTGACGTCCGAGTTCCGCGCTGTCCGGTGGACCTGAGCCCCGTCGGGGATTGTTCTCCAGGCAGAACGATTCGTTCGGGAGGTTCGCCTACCGTCCGGAGGGCGAAGAGCGCATGTCATGCCGTGTCTTCTCCACGACTTCCGGAGTCCACGTCATGAATCAAACCCCTTCGCTTCCGTCTTCTTCGCCCGTCCTGGCCGCCACCGTGCTTCGTGTCGCCCTGGGCATCGTGTTCCTGGCCCACGCGGGGGCCAAGTTCTTCATCTTCACCCTCGACGGCACCGCCCGCTTCTTCGAGGCCCACGGCTTCCCGGGCTGGACGGCCACGCCCGTGTTCCTGGCGGAGCTGCTGGGCGGGCTCGCGCTCGTGGCGGGCTTCAAGGTCCGCTGGGTGTCGCTCGCGCTGTTCCCGGTGATGCTGGGCGCGCTCAAGTCGCACCTCGCCCTGGGGTGGATGTTCACCAACGCGGGAGGCGGCTGGGAGTACGTCGCGTTCCTCCTGGCCGCGCTCGTCACGCAGGCGCTGCTTGGCGGCGGCGCGTTCGCGGTGGACAACGTGCTGGGGGCGCGTGCTCAGGGCCCCGCGGCCCAGACCTCGGCTTCGTGAACCCGCGCCCGGGCGAGCGCATCTCCGACGACCACCGAGTACGGTGGCCGGGCGGGCTCCAGGGCGCGAACCTCCGGCGGAAGCCGCGCCAGCTCCCGCCGCGCGTACACCCGGGCATCGTCCAGGGAGGCCACTGCCCCCGGCACCCGCCGCCCCGCGCGCATCACCGGCCGCAGCAGGGGCTGCCCCCGCGCGGCGTCTCCCCTCCGCACGAGCAGGTCCCTTCGCGCGAGGCCGTCCTCCTCCTGGCGGTAGACCTGCTTGGACCCGGGCAGCAGCACCTTGCCCTCGGACAGCTTCACCCGGGGCCGCCCCGCGTACTCCACCAGCTTGTAGGCCATGTCCAACGAGGGCGCGTCCGCGGACACCCCCATCGCCGTGCCCACGCCGAAGCCGTCGAGCGGAGCGCCCCGCGCGAGGAGCCGCGCCACCTCGTCTTCATCCAGTCCACCGCTCGCCACCAACCGCACGCGCTGCAAGCCCGCTTCGTCCAGCAGCTCTCGCGCGGCCAGCGACAGCGCGAGCAGGTCCCCTGAGTCCAGGCGCAGCGCGCGCACGCGGAAGTCCTCCCCCTGCTCACGCGCCAGGCGGATGGCGTCCTGCACGCCGCGCAGCGTGTCGTAGGTGTCCACCAGCAGCGTCGCGTCGGGATGGACGCGGGTGAAGGCGCGGAACGCCTCCAGCTCGTTGTCGTGCGACTGCACGTAGCTGTGCGCCATGGTGCCGGCGAGCGGAATCCCATACCGCTTCCCCGCGAGCACGTTGGACGTGGAGTCCACGCCGGCCAGATACGCCGCGCGCGCGACCTTCAACCCCGAGTCCGCACCGTGGATGCGCCGCAGCCCGAACTCCATCACCGGCCGGCCCCGCGCCGCCTCCACCACCCGCGAGGCCTTGGAGGCCGCGAGCGTCTGGAAGTGCATCAGGTTGAGCAGGTACGTCTCCACCAGCTGCGCCTCCGGCAGCGGGGCCCGCACCTCCAGCAAGGGCTCCTGGGCGAAGAAGGGAGTGCCCTCCGGCATCGCGTCCACGTCGCCGCTGAAGTGGAAGCGCTCCAGCCAGCCGAGCAGCCGGTCTGAGAAGCGCCCCGTCGACGCGAGCCACTCCAGGTCCTCCGCGCCAAAGCGCAGGTGCTCCAGCGTGTCGAGCGCGTCCTCCAGGCCCGCGGCCACCAGGTAGTTGCGCCGTGAGGGAAGCTGGCGGACGAAGAGGCTGAAGACCGCTTCGTCCCACTGGCCCTCGGCCAGGTACGCCTCCGTCATCGTGAGCTGATAGAGGTCCGTGAGCAGCGCGGCCTCGGGCTCCATGTCTTCCTCCTTCACGCGGGTCGCCGCCCGTGTTGCAGGACTCAGGCCGTGGCGCCGCTCCCTTGGGCGGACGTGACGCTCGACACCCACCGCTCCATCTCCGCCTTGGGCAGCACCCCGCTTCGCCGCGCGACCTCGCGCCCACCGGCGAACACCACGAAGGTGGGGATGCCCTGCACGCGCAGCGCGCTCGCGGTGCGAGGGTTCTGGTCCGTGTTGAGCTTGAGCACGAGCAGCCGTCCCGCTTGCGCCTGACCCACCGCGTCCAGGATGGGTGCCGCCGCGCGGCAGGGGGCACACCAGGGCGCCCACAGGTCCAGGAGGATGGGCACGGGAGACGACACCACCGCCCGGTCCAGCCCCTCGCCATCCACCTCTTGTGGCGCGCCCGACAGGTCGAGCATCCGGTGACACCGGCCACACTCGGGGTTTCCCGAGGGACGGGGCTCTCGCACACGATTGAACGCACCGCAGGCCGCACAGCGGAACATGACGCCTCCCTTTCGGAGCCTGTGCCGAAAAGGTAGGCCGTGCTGGCTCCCGGCGCGGCCCTGGAGGACACCTCTAACGGCGGCCATGCCTGCTCGCCAGCCCAGGGATTTCGTGTCTGGGTTTTGCGTCGTCTGGCGCCCGTGTGCAGCTTTTGCGCGGTCCTCCGCGGGCTTCGAGGGGAGCAGGCGTGGTGTGTTCGTTGCACTGTCAGTCCGACGGACACGGTGCAAGAGCGGCCCAAGGGAGGGAGAGCAGGCATGCGGCTGGCTGTCTTCGATACCCATCGGTATGACCGCGGCGCATTGGAGGAGGCCAACGCGGAGTTCGGCCATGCGTTGAGCTTCCTGGAGCCCCGGCTGACGTTGCAGACCGCACGGCTGGCGGAGGGCTTCCATGCGGTGTGCTCGTTCGTGAACGACCGGGTGGACGCTCCCACGCTGGAGGTGCTGCGGGCGGTGGGCGTGCGCCTGATTGCCACGCGCTCAGCGGGCTACAACCACATCGACCTGGAGACCGCGCGGCGGCTGGACGTGCGCGTGACGCGGGTGCCGGAGTATTCGCCGCACGCGGTGGCGGAGCACGCGGTGACGCTGGTGCTGTCCCTCAACCGGCACATCCCTCGCGCCTTCCTGCGGGTGCGCGACTGGAACTTCTCGCTGGATGGGTTGGTGGGCTTCGACCTCGCGGGCAAGACGGTGGGGGTGGTGGGCACCGGACGCATCGGCCGCGTGGCGGCGCGAATCTTCCGAGGGTTCGGCTGCGACGTCGTTTGCTTCGACATCTCGCCGGACGAGGCCTTCGCGCGTGAGGTGGGGGCCCGCTACGTGTCGCTGGAGGCGTTGTACTCCGCGGCGGATGTCATCTCGCTGCACGTCCCGCTGACGCCGGGGACGCGGCACATGGTGGATGCGAAGGCGCTGGCGCGGATGAAGCGCGGGGTGATGCTCATCAACACGGGGCGCGGCGCGCTCATCGACAGCCGCGCGCTCATCGACGCGCTCAAGTCGGGCCAGGTCGGCGCCGCGGGCCTGGACGTGTATGAAGAAGAGGAGGGCATCTTCTTCCAGGACCTCTCCGGCCAGGTGCTCCAGGACGATGTGCTGGCGCGGCTGTTGACCTTCCCCAACGTGCTGGTGACGTCGCACCAGGCGTTCCTCACGCGCGAGGCGCTGGTGAGCATTGCCCGCACCACGCTGGCCAGCGTCCGGGCCTTCGAGCGCGGAGAGCCGCTGGAGAACGAAGTTCGTGTCGAACAAGTGCGGCCCGCGTGAAAGCGTGCCGTGGAAAAGACAGGAGACAACCCATGACCATCGTCTGTGCCACCAACTTCTCCGATGCCGCGCGGCGCGCTTGTGATGTCGCCGCCGCGCTCGCACACAAGGCCAACGTGCCGCTGTGCCTGGTGCATGTCTTGAATCCCGACTCCGCCCGGGCCTTCGGCTCGGCGTTGCTCCAGGCGGCGGAGGCGGCCCTGGGGGACGAGGCCCGGAGGCTGGCCCAGCGCGGGGTGAAGGTGGAGCAGGAGTTGCGCACGGGCGAGGCGGCCGTGGAGGTGGCGGAGCTGGCGCGGCGTCACGCGGCCACGCTGGTGGTGACGGCCTCGCCCAGCAAGGAGGCGCCCTTCCTGAGCGTGGGCGGGACGGTGGACCGGTTGGCGCAGTCGCTGGAGGTGCCGCTGCTGGCGGTGCGCGACGCGCAGACGCTGGAGGCCTGGGCGGAAGGCAAGAGGCCCTTGAGGGTGTTGTTGGGCGTGGACCGTTCGGCGCCGTTCGCCGCCGCGCGGGACTGGGTGAAGGGGCTGCGTGAGTGGGGGCTCGTGGAGGTGGTGGGCGCCCGCGTCATCTGGCCGGACGAGGAATACAAGCGCCTGGGCCTGGCGCGCCCCATGGAGCTGGCGGAGGTGACGCCGGAGCTGTTCTCCGTGTTGGACAAGGAGACGGACGCGCTGATGGCGCCGTTGTCGGTGGGGGACGTGGTGCCCCGCACGGTGCTGGAATCCTCGCTGGGCCGCATCGCGGACCACCTGGTGCAGTTGGCGGAGCGTGAGCGCGCGGACCTGCTGGTGGTGGGGACCCATCACCGCAAGGCGCTGGGGCGGATGTGGAGCGTGTCGCACCACGCGCTGCGCCTGGCGCGCATGTCCGTGGCGTGTGTGTCCTCGCACACGGCGGTGGCGGGCGTGGACGCGCCCCTGCCCACCTTCCGCGAGGTGATGGTGGCGACGGACTTCTCCGAGACGGGCGACCGCGCGGTGGCCCATGCCTTCGGCCTGGTGCCTCCCGGGGGGCTGGTGCACCTGGTCCACGTCACGGAAGGAGGACAGGTGGTGGAGAGCGACCAGCGGCGGCTGTTGGCGCTGGTGCCTCGCGAGGCGGAGCTCACCGGCCGTCACGTGAAGGTGGAGATTGTCACCGGCACCAAGGACGTGGTGACGGCGCTGGTGCAGACCGCGGAGCGGCTGGCGGTGGACGCCCTGGTGCTGGGGACCCACGGGCGCACGGGGCTCAAGCGCGTGGTGCTGGGCTCCGTGACACAGGCGGTGCTTGGTCGGACCGACCGGCCCGTGCTGCTGGTGCGGCCCGCCTCGCCTTGACGCACGGGCGTGGGTCCGATTGTTGACCCGAAGATGTCCGGACCTGGTCAGTAGGTTGGCGGCACGCCAATGGATTGGAGTCAATCCCGTGAAGGAGCCGGGACGGTGATAGTCCTCGGCTTCCCTTTACCCTGGAAAGGTCACGACCATGCCCTTCGTTCTGCCCGAACTCCCGTACAAGAAGGACGCGCTGGCTCCTCACATGAGCGAGGAGACGTTCTCGTACCACTACGAGAAGCACCACGCCGCGTACGTCAACAACCTGAACAAGCTGCTGGATGGCAAGCCCGAGGCGAGCAAGTCGCTGGAGGAGATCATCATGAGCAGCGACGGCGGCGTGTTCAACAACGCGGCGCAGGTCTGGAACCACACCTTCTTCTGGAACTGCATGAAGCCCAAGGGCGGCGGCGAGCCGACGGGTGACCTGCTGGCGGCCATCAACCGGGACTTTGGCTCCTTCGCCAAGTTCAAGGAGGAGTTCTCCAACGCCGCCGCGACGCAGTTCGGCTCCGGCTGGGCGTGGCTGGTCGCGGACAAGGACGGCAAGCTGGCCGTCACCAAGACGAGCAACGCGGACCTGCCGATGAAGCACGGCCAGAAGGCGCTCCTCACCATCGACGTGTGGGAGCACGCCTACTACATCGACTACCGCAACCTGCGTCCGAAGTTCATCGAGACGTTCCTCAACAATCTGGTCAACTGGGACTTCGTCGCCCAGAACCTGAAGGCTCGCTAGCTCCGAGCCGGGGAGCGGCTTCCCAATTGCCACTGTCATTGAGTTGAATGACGGGATGGCTCACGCCGCTCCCCCATCGCCGTCCGCTCCTCGGAGCCGGGGCGTCCCGAAGAACCTGCTCATCGTCGCGCTCTGCCTGCTGGTGGGCGGAGCCGCGGCCTTCGCCCTGCGTGAGCCGGGAGCTTCCGAGGCACTGCCGGTGGAGTCCGGGGTCTCCGATGGTGGCACCGGCGTTCCCACGGGAGGGAGCGTGGTTCCCATGGGAGGTCCGGAGGTTCCCACTCGGGACGCCAAGAGGGCCGAGGTCGACCCGCGCTCCCCTCAACGGTTGCCCCCGGGGCCCGACAAGCGCCAGGCCCCCGCGGACGTGTGGTGCGAGGGCTTGTCCGTGGAGCGCTGTGGCGCGTACCCCCAGGACTGCGAGGTCGGCGTCTATTGCGACGGCGTGCGGTTCTGCAGGGCTCGGGCGGAGTTCCCCAGTCAGGAGACGTGCGCGGGTGAAGGCATCCTGGGCGCGAGCGTGGCGTGTTGCCCCGGGCTTGTTCCTCGGTGCGGAGAACCCCGGGGGGAAGGCGGGACGTGTGACTCCCAGAAGGGCGAAGTGTCGGAGCCGGTCTGCGTCCGCTGCGGCGACGGCGTGTGTGGCCCGTTCGAGCAGGCCTGCAACTGTCCGGAGGACTGCGCCCCGAGCGAGGCTCGGCCCAAGGTGCGCTATCGAGGCCCGAGGCCCGAGGGCCCGGAAGACTTCGCCCTCGACGCTTCCTCCACACCCGGGCAGTGCCTGGACATCGGAGCCACGCAGGAGGACATCCGTGGCTGTCTGAGGGCGTGGCGTGAGAGCCTCTTCGGTCCGCGCACTGCCGCCGAGCTCCAGCAGGCCGAGGACTTCAAGCCCTTCACCCCGTCCGACCTCGACCTGATGGGCTGTCTGGAGCTCCCGTCCTCATACACAGACCGGCGGAGCGAGACCTCGCAAGAGGGCTGTATCGAGGCGCTGTATCAGCGCACGCAGGATGCGCGGCTCGACAAGGTGCGGTGGTTCTCCACCGTGTCCAGAGGTGCGCGATGAAGTCCGTTCTTGTTCGAGTGCTGGCGGCGTGGGTGCTGGCCTGCCTTGTTTCGAGCGGCTCCGCAGCCGCGCGGAGCGAGGTTCGCTCCTACGTGGAAACGCCCCTCATGGAAGCGGCGCGCGACGGAGACGTCGCGAAGATGGAGGAGTTGCTCGCGGGCGGAGCCCCCGTCAACCAGGCGGGGGGCCACCTGAGCAACTTTCACCACATGACGCCGCTGATGGTCGCGGCCGAGAAAGGCCATACGGCCATCGTCCGGATGTTGCTGAAGGCGAAGGCGGACCCGGACCTGCGAGTGCCCCGGCACTCCATGTCATGGCCGCCCACGGGGTGGTCCGCGCGGTGCTTCGCTCGCTCCGAGCGGAAGTCCGGCCCGGAGAAGTTGTTGGCGCAGTCGGGCGCGGGTGGCGACGAGGCGTGTCTGGAGGAGGCGGACTTCCTGGCGGCCGTGCGGATGCAGGAGTCGAAGCGCGCCTTGCTGTTGGGGCGCAATGCGAAGGGCAGGCTTCAGGAGTGTGTCCTCCAGAAGGCACTGGACCTGGCCGTCTACCAGCAGGAGAGCCTCGAGATGCTTCGGGCCGTGGACGCGACGGGGTTCAATCCCAGGTGGGATGTCAGCATGGAGCTCCCGGTGCCCCCCGGGGTGGATGTGTCGATGAGGCCCGGCTCTCGCATCACCGTCACCGCGTACACCCCCGTGCTGCGCGCCATGCGTGAACGTGACGAGAAGGCCGTGCTCGCCCTCGTGAAAGCGGGGGCGCCGCCGCCCAGGCTCGGGATGCTGGTGAGCCGGCGCATGAACTCGGTGGTGTTGCATCTGCTCAAGAAGGGCGCCAACCCCGACGTCCGGGAGCCCGATGGCAACACGCCGCTCATCGAGGCGGTGCTGGACCGGAACCTCCTGCTCGCGGAGGCCCTGCTCGCGGCGGGCGCGGATGTGAATCTCCCTGGGGAGAAGGAGGTGACGCCTCTGCTCGCGGCGCTGCGAGGAGACGAGCCCGTGGAAGCGGCGCTGGTGGAGCGGTTGCTCGACGCCAGGGCGGACATCAACAAGGCGGACCGCGCGCGGACGCCCCTGATGGAAGCGGCGAGCCGATGCCTCCCGATGACAGTTGCCCTGTTGTTGCAACGAGGGGCGCGCTGGGAGGGTGCTCCGGGTGGAGGACCCGGGCTCTACGAGGAGGCCATGGTCCCTCAGGTGCCTTGCCCGGAGAAAATCACCGTGCAGGTCCTCCGCGCCCTGCGAGACGGGGGCGTCCCGTTTCATCCCCCGGATGCGAAGGGCCTGGAGTGGCTGCAGGCGCGGGCGCGGGAGTCCCAGATGCTGGGGCCGGAGCTGTACGCGGCGGGATTGCGCCGTCCCGCGCCCGAGCAACCCAGGGCCACGCCCCCGCCCGGCGGCGCGCGCTAGCAGGCCCGTGTCTCCTCGTCGCCCCAGGGGCGGCTTTCCAATGGCCACTGTCATTGGGTTGAATGACGGGATGGCCACCCCCTGGAGTCAGGGCGTCCCGAAGAACCTGGTGATTGTCGCGCTCTGCCTGTTGGTGGGCGGAGCCGCGGCGTTCGCCCTGCGGGAGCCGAGAGCTCCCGGGGCGCTTCCGGTAGCGCCCGTGGTTTCGGATGGAGGCACGGGGGTTCCCACGGGGGGGCCCGAGGTTCCCACGGGAGGTCCCGAGGTTCCCATCCGGGACGGGAAGAAGGCCCGGCTCACCGGGGCCTACGTCGACCCACGCAGGCCGCGCCGGATGCCCCCAGGGCCCGAGATGCGCCATGGCACCGCGGACGTCTGGTGTGAGGGATTGTCCCTGGAGCGCTGTGGCAAGTACCCCCAGGACTGCGAGGTCGGCGTCTATTGCGACGGCGTGAGGTTCTGCCGGAGCCAGCCCCGCTTTCCCAGTCCGGAGACGTGCGCGGGTGAAGGCATCCTGGGCGCCAACGTGGCGTGTTGCTCCGGGCTCGTCGCGCGGTGTGGGATTCCCGAGGGAGGACGCGGGACATGCAATCCCCAGCAGGGCGATGAGTCGGAGCCGGTCTGCATCCGCTGTGGCGATGGCATGTGTGGCCCGTTCGAGCAGGCCTGCAACTGTCCCGAGGACTGTGCTCCGAGTGAGGCCCGGCCCAAGCTTCGCTATCGAGGCCTGAGGCCCGAGGGGCCGGAGGACTTCGCCCTTGATGCTTCCGCCGCGCCCGCGCAGTGCCTGGATACCCAGCCGTCCCCAGGGGCCGTCCACAACTGCCTGGTGGCGTGGAGCGAGAGCCTCTTCGGGTTGCGCACCGTCGCCGAGCTCGAGCGGGCCGAGGACCTCAAGCCCTTCACGCCGTTCGACCTTGACCTGATGCGCTGCCTGGAGCGCTCGTCCTCGTACGCCTACCGCCGGAGCGAGACGTCGCGAGAGGGCTGCATCGAGGCGCTGTATCGGCGCACCCGCGATTCACGGCTGGACAAGCTGCGGTGGTTCTCCACCTTGTCTGGAGGTGCGCGATGAAGCCCGTCCTCGTTCGAGTGTTGTCGGCGTGGATTCTGGCCGGCCTCGTCTTGGGTGGCGCCTTCTCCGCACGGGCCGAGCGGCGTGAGGTGTTGGTCATCCGGGAGGTGTCTCCCCTTCAAGCGGCGAGCGACGGGGATGCGGTGATGATGAAGGCCGTCATCGACCGCAAGTTCGACCTCAACCAGCCCGGCGGGCCCATGAGCAACCATCGCCTCATGACGCCGCTGATGGTCGCGTCCGAGAAAGGGCACGCGGGCATCGTCCGGATGTTGCTGAAGGCGAAGGCGGACCTGGACCTGCGCGTCCCCCGGCATTCCGCGTCGTGGCCTCCCTACGGTTGGTCCGCGCGGTGCTTTGCTCGCTCCGGGCGGAAGCCCAGCCCGGAGAAGCTGCTGGTGCAGGTGGGCGCGAGCGGCGACGAGGCGTGTCTGGAGGAGGCGGACTTCCTGGCGGCGGTGCGCAGGCAGGACGTGAAGCGCACCTTGCAGCTGGGGCGCCGCGCGAAGGGCAGGCTTCAGGAGCGGGTCCTCAAGGCGGCCTTGGACCAGGCCATCAAGGACAAGAGCCTCGCGATGCTTCGGGCCGTGGACGCGGTGGGGTTCAATCCCAACTGGAGCATCAGCGTGGAGCTCCCCGTGGCCCCCGGGACGGATGTGTCGATGCGGCCCGGCTCACGCATCAGGGTCTCCGCGAGCTCTCCCGCGCAGAAGGCCATGGATTCCCACGACGAGAAGACCCTGCTCGCGCTCGTGAAGGCGGGAGAGAAGCCGCCCATGCTCATGATGATGGTGAGATGGGGGATGACCTCGGTGGTGCTGCACCAGCTCCAGCAGGGCGCCAACCCGGATACCGGAGAGCATGCCGGCAACACGCCGCTCATCGAGGCGGTGCTGGCTCGGAACCAGGTGCTCGTGGACGCACTGCTCGCGGCGGGCGCGAACGTGAATCTCCCGGGGGAGGTGGAAGTGACGCCCCTGCTCGCCGCGCTGCGAGGCGACAAGCCCGTGGAGTTGGGGCTGGTGGAGCGGTTGCTCGACGCCAAGGCGGACATCAACCTGGCGGACCGGACCCGGACACCCTTGATGGATGCGGCGAGCCGCTGTCTGCCGAAGGCGGTCGCCCTGCTGTTGAAGCGGGGGGCCCGCTGGGATGTGCCTCCCGACGGAGGGGCGGGGCTCTACGAAGAGGCCGTCGTCCCTCAGGTTCCTTGCTCGGAGAAGGTCACCGCGCAGGTCCTCCAGGCCCTCCGGGAAGGGGGAGTCCCGCTCCAGCATCCGGATGAGACCCACCTGGACTGGCTGCGAGTCCGCGCGGCGGAGTCCCAGATGCTGGGCCCTCAGCTGTATGCGGCGGGGTTGCGCCCCCCGTCCAAGGCCCAGCCCCCGCTTCCCTAGGGAGGTGCTTTCCAATTGCCAATGTCATTGGGTTGAATGACGAAATGGCCAGTCCCTCCCGGAGTCCGGGCATCGCGAAGAATGTGCTCACCGTCGCGCTCTTTCTGCTTGTGGGGGGAGCGGTGGCCTTCGCCTTGTGGGCGCCGAGCCCGAGCGCTCCGGGGGCGCCGCCGATGGAGCCCGTGGCGTTCGAGCCCGTGGCCTTCGATGCAGGCGCCACGGTGGCCACGGGCGCTCCGGTGGTTCCCGAGGGGGGGCCCGTGATGTCCGCGGAAGGGGTGCCCGTGGTTCCTCCTGGCGACGAGGAGTTGGACCGGCTCTCCTCGGCGCGCCGTGTCGAACCACGCCGCCCGGAACGAATCGGTTGGGGGCCCGCGCTGCGCGTGTGGTGCGAGGGCTTGCCCGTGGAACACTGTGGCAAGTACCCCAAGGACTGCGAGGTCGGCGTCTACTGTGATGGGGAGCGGTTCTGCAGGCGCAAGGAGTTGCCCTCCGGTCAGGAGACCTGCGCGGGGGAGGGCATCCAGGGGGCCGTCGTCGCGTGTTGCCCCGGGCTGGTGGCCCGGTGTGGAGCGCCGTCGGGCGGCGAGACGTGCGACCCCCAGAAGGGGGATGAATCGGAGCCGGTCTGCATCCGCTGTGGCGACGGGGTGTGTGGTCCGCTCGAGCAGCCTTGCAACTGTCCCGAGGACTGCGCCCCGAGCGAGGCGCGGCCCAAGCTGCGCTATCAAGGGCTGTGGCCCGAGGGGCTCGCGTCCAAGGATGCCCATGCTCCGGTTGGGACCACCACGCCTGGGCAGTGTCTGGACGCCCGGAGGTCTCCCGAATCCATCCATCGCTGCCTGGTGTCCTGGGGCGAGGGCCTCTTCGGATTGAGCCGTGCCGCCGAACTTCGGCGGGTCGATGTCCTGGTGGCGTTCACCCCGTTTGATGTCGACCTGATGGGCTGTCTGGAGCTCGCGTCCTCATACTCCCGCCGTCGGAGCGAGTCCTCGCGAGAGGGGTGTCTCGAGGCGTTGTACCAGCGCACCCAGGACCCACGGCTCGACAAGTTGCGGTGGTTCTCCAGCAAGTACGGAGGTGGCAGATGAGGCCCTATCTCGTTCGAGTGCTGTCGTGGTTTGGGCTGGCCTGCTTCCTCTGGAGTGGCCCCGCTGACGCGAAGCGCAGCGAAATCATCCAGATCATCAAAGGGCTTAGGGTTCCCGCCGACGAGGAGGTGGATGCGTCTTTCTATGAGGAGGTGGACGCGTCTTTCTATGGGGAGCAACGCAGGGAAATCGCCGCGGCGAGGGTGAGAGAATCAGCGCAGCTGAAGAAAAAGCTCTCCAGAACCAAGGCGGTCAACTGGCCGATGGGGGATTGCTGGCCTGCTGACTGTCTCGGCATGACGCCGCTCATGTTGGCGGCCGAGAGGGGGTATTCGGACATCGTCCACAAGCACTTGGAGGCGAAGGCGAACCCGAACTTGAGAGTGCCCCGAGATGATTCTCGTTCCAGAGAATCGTGGCCCCCCCATGGTTGGACCGCGCGGTGCTTCGCTCGTGCCGCGCGAAAGGCGGATTCAGAGGCGCTGCTGGTGCAGGCGGGTTCGAGCGGCGACGCGGCGTGTCTGACGGAGGTGGACTTCCTCCTGGCGGTGCGGACGCGGGACGTGAAGCGAGCCTCGCAGCTGGGGCTCCGCGCGAAGGGCAAGCTCCAGCCCAAGGTCCTCCAGGCCGCGATGGCGCAGGCCCTCGCGGACCAGAGCCCCGGGATGATTCGGGCCGTGGAGGCGGCGGGGCTCAATCCCAGCAAGGACGTCCGTGTGACGCTGTTCGTGGATTCAGGCGTGGATGTGTCGATGAGGCCCGGCTCGCGCATCATCATCATCGCGAAAACGCCCATGATGAGGGCCGTGGAGGCGCGCGACGAGAAGAAGGTGCTCGTGCTCATGAAAGCGGGTGAGTCGCCGCCCACGCTCGCGAGGCTGGTGAAGTTCGGAATGACGTCGATGGTGCGGCACCAGCTCAAGGCGGGCGTCAGTCCCGATAACAGGGAGGATGGCGGCAACACGCCGCTCATCGAGGCGGCGTCGGGCCGGAACCTGGCGCTCGTGGAGGTCCTGCTCGCGGCGGGCGCGGATGTGAATCTCCCCGGCGCGGGTGCGGTGACGCCATTGCTCGCGGCGCTGCGAGGCGGCAAGCCCGTGGAGTTGGCGCTGGTGGAGCGGCTGCTCGATGCCAAGGCGGACAGCAGCAAGTCGGACGGTGTTCGAACGCCCCTGATGGAGGCGGCGAGCCGGTGTCTGCCGAAGGCGGTCGCCTTGTTGTTGCGAAAGGGGGCTCGCTGGGACGTGCTCCCGGACGGCGGCGTGGGCCACTACGAAGAGGCCGTGGTCCCTCGGTTGGATTGTCCCGAGAGGGTCACCGTCCAGGTCGTCCGCGCGCTGCGAGAGGGGGGCGTCCCAATGACCCCGCTGGATGCGGCTCAGCTGGGGTGGCTGCGCGCCCGCGCACGGGAGTCCAGGATGCTGGGCCCGGAGTTGTACGCGGCGGGCTTGCCTCGTCCAGAGCAGGAGCAGCCCAAGTCCCAGCCCCCGCCTATCGGCGTGCGTTAGGGCAGCTCGCAGTCGAGGATGTCCGTGTCGAACACGGGGCCCAGCAGCATCCGCTTTCCGAAGACGGCCGCGGTGGCCGTGGCGGCGGTCTGCTTCCCGTCGTCGAGATAGACCTCCGACATCTTCATGTCCGCGCCCGTGCCGGTGAAGCGCAGCACCTGCGCGGGAGCCCGGGTGAGGCCCTTCAGGTCCGTGGCGTGGGCCACGAAGTCGAACAGCTTGGGGTGGGCGGCAATCCAGAGGTCGCCCCGCTCATCCAACTCGATGTTGTCCGGCGCGGTGTCCAACGCGAGCGTGTGGCTCAGCGTCAGCGCTCCCGTCGCCGGGTCGCGCGCGTAGCTGCGCAGGGACTTGCCCACCGTCTGCGTCAGGTACAGCGTCTTCCCATCGCGGGAGAGGTTGATGCCGTTGGCGTAGGCGGTTCCGTGGATGACCTGCTGGAAGCGCTGGCCGTCGAAGTAGAGGACGCTGCCCAGGCCGAGTTGGAGGTAGTCCTCCAGCGTGCGCATCAACCCGGGCGGCTTGCCGTGGTCGTTGGTGACGTAGAAGCGCTCGGCGTCCACCGCGAGGATGTCATTGGGCGAGATGAGCAGCGGGTCCTTCAGCGTGGCCTTGTGGATGAGCATCCCGTCCGCGCCCACCTCGAAGCGCTCCACCTGGTTCGTCGCGCCGTCGGGGTGGTTCACCACGAACAGCGTCTGCGTGCCGTCCGGCGCGACGAAGAGGCTGATGCCGTGGGGATGGAAGTCCTGGGAGAAGCCCCGCGTGAGCAGCACGGGCGGCGTGTGGCTCCCGGGCTCGTAGCGGAAGATGCCGCCTGGGACGGGGCGGCCCGCCGCGGTGGCCCTGCGGTCGTCGGAGGAGACGTAGGCGAAGCCCAGGCTCGGATGGAAGGTGAGGTCCTCCGCGCCCGGCATCCCCGCCACGGGTCTGCACGGGCCGGGGGCGTGGGGCTCCAGGTGCTTGAACTGCCCCGCGTCCCGGAGCGTCTTGACGGCGAACGCCGCCACCGCCACGAGCAACACACCCGCGACCAGCAAGAACTTCTTCATGGGGCCTCGACCGGGAAAAAGACCCCCTCAGGTTAACAGGGCCCGTGGCCTACGCCGTGGGATTCAAGGCCCCTTCTGGCGCGGCGCGGCTCCGGCTCGCTGGGGGCCTCAGTCCTCGAGCGCCTGACGGGCGAGCATCCTCACGTCCTTGGCCGGGTCCTGGGCCGCCAGGCGCTCCCAGAGGGGCCGCAGGTGCTCGGGGCACCGGGCGTGGAAGGTGCCCGCGAGCTTGCAGCGGACATGCGAGTCCTCATCGGCGGCGAGCTGCTCGAGCATCGCCATGAGCCGAGGACTCTCCGGCCACTTGGGGAGGGTCTCCGCGACGGTGGCGCGCGCCCAGGTGTCCTCATGGCCCAGGTTGGCGACGAACGCGGGCAACGCGGCCTCGTGGGCGTCGTACTCGTGGGCGTCCTGGAGGGCGTAGAGGGCGTGGACGCGCATCTTGGTGAGGTCGGAGCCGGTGGCCACCGAGACGAGATGCGCGATGACCTGGGGCTCGCGCAGGAGCTTGCCTCCCAGGGCCTTGAGCCCCGACGTCGCGACGTCGGCCTCGGAGTCTTGGAGGAGCAGCTCCGCCAGCTCGCGCTGACGCGGGCCGCCCACGGTGGGCAGCTCGAAGCCGACCGAGCGGCGGACCGCGGGGATGGGATGGTGCGCGAGCTCCGCGAGGAGGGGCTCACCGGCGAGCCCCAGCGCGCCCGCCGCGGAGACGAGCCCCTGGAGGAAGTCGACGTTGTCCACCGAGGTGAGCTCGAGCAGCGGCGCCACGGCCGAGGCGTCGGTGGTGGGGCCGAGAATCCGCGCGTACCACCACGTGGCCGTCTGACGCAGCTCCAGGTCGTCGTCCTGGAAGCGGCCCGCGAGGACCTCGGCGCCCGCGGACACGTCGTAGTTCTCCTTGGCTTCGTACAGCTCCACCGCCGCCTCGCGGAACGCCTCCACGTCGCTCCCGGAGAGCGCGGGCCACTGCCCCAACACCTCGTCGACGGAGTAGGTGGTCGCGCTGTCGTGCCCCGCGTCCTCCTGTCCCGCGACGCGGAAGGACACCTTCGCGGACGGGTCCGCCACGCCGGGGATGTCCGCCGTCGCCGTGAGCTGGTAGTCGTGCTCCGGGTCTGCGTCGTCGGGCAGGGTGATGCTCAGCGGAACCTCCACGGACTCGCCCGCGGGCAGCGCCAGGTCCAGCGCGATGGCGTCGTCGAAGAGGATGCGGTGCTCGAAGTCACCCGCGCCGCCCACGCGGGAGCCCAGTATCTTCACCACCACCCGGGTGATTCTCGCCGCCTTCTTCCCACCTCGGATGATGACGGTGCCGGCCAGCTCCTCGCCCGCCGTCACGGTGCCGCTCTCCAGCGAGACTTCCAGCCCCGTACCGCCCCCGAACATCGAATTGAAGAGTCCCATGGCCGGACTCTATCCCTGGTAATCGCCAGCTCAATGCTTCAGTCACTGTGTTGCTTTTATGGGATGGGCTTGTCAGGGGATGCCGCGAGCTGTCAGGCATGTGGGGCATTCTTGTCTGGGGTTCCTGAATGTCCTCTGTCGCTCGTGGTGTGGTGGCCGTGCCCTGACGCGCCCCTGGCGCTACAGCGTGAAGAGGGAGAGCACGAAGGTTCTCGTGCCCGGCACGTGGAGTACGGTGCCGTTCTGGAGCGGGGGCCGGTAGAACGCGGAGGCGTCGTAGGCGCGCGCCTGCTCCAGGGACTTGCGGGTGGCGGCGGGCAGCCAGCCGCCGTCCTCGAGCGAGGGGGGCGCGAGTTCGGAGGGCGTCAGCGTGGCCAGCAGGGCCTGGGTGTCCGCTTCCGAGTACTCGAGGACGGCCAGCACCTCCCAGTCCGTGGGGCCGAGGCCCACGGTGCCGCGCAAGGCCTTGCGCCATTGGACGGACACGGGGCGCCGGGGCAGGGTCACCACCTGTTCGAGAGAGGCGAGGTCGGTGCCCGTCTTGGCGGGCGCGGCGGCGGCCGAGGCTTTGCTCATGGCGGGGCTCGAGGGTGCGGCGTCCAAATCCTTGCAGCCGAGGAGGTAAGCACATCCGAGCACGAGGACTCCAACCCGGAGGTGGCGGAGGGGAGCCCTGTCAGCGGCGGCCGTTGTTGATGGGGTTGGACGTGGCATTCTCGATGTCGCCCTGCGGCCAGCTCACCTTGCGCTGCACGGAGCCTGTCTGGGTGTACTGGTGGGCCAGGCCCGTCTGCTCGAAGCGCCCGTTGTCCGAGTCCGGGATGCCCGTGGCGATGTCCTTCTGGTTGGGATTGAAGTTATAGCGGTCCTCGGCGTGGACGGTCATGTCCATGGAGAACGAGGGCTTGCCGCCCGGGGTGCTCGGCGGGGTGACGGTGACGGTGGCGCTGTTCCAGATGGAGTGGCCGCCGATGGCCTTCTGCCAGTTCTCCGTCTGGGGGTAGGGGAACTTGCCGTCGTTGCCGCCCACGCCGATGGGGCCGCCGGTGATTTGGAAGGTGATGGGCTTGCCCGCCAGGGACGGGTCCTTGGCAATCATGGCCGCGTACTGGGCCTCGGCGGCCTTCTGCGTGTCCTGCGTGGCGCTCTTCAGGACCTTCTTGCCGGACTCATCCTGGGTGACGAAGCGCTCGTAGTCGAACGTCCGGTCCTTGCCGTTGCCGGAGAGGAAGTGGGAGTAGGCGTCCGTGGCGTCCTTGAGGTCGGGGCGCAGGCGCCTCGCGGCCTCGAGCTTGACGGCCCACTTGGCCTCGGCGAGGCGGTCCGACATGGACGGCTCCCGCGTGGCGATGGGGTTGGGGTCCTTGGGGTCTTTCGGGTTCTGGAGGAAGCCGTTGTCGTGCTGGATGGCCGGCCGGCGGGGCGGGCCCACCTGGTACTTCGCGGAGGTGGTGCCGTTGGTGGGGACCGCCGCGCCCGTGTCGCTGGGGAGGGGCGAGGCGGCGTTGAGCGTCACGGGAGGGTGACGTCCCGCGGCGCGGGCCTCGAACTCGTCGCTCGCGGGTTCCACCGCGGCCTTCTTCTGCTTCTCCGAGACGGGGCGCGCCTTGGGTTGTTCCTCGGGAGGCTTGAAGGTGACCTTCTGGGTGGAGCTGCCGGTGATGGGAGTGCCCATGAGCGTGGACCTCGACGGAGTGCCATGTCCGCGTGCGGGGTGGACCCGGGGAGGCGGAGATGGGGCGCGTGACGGAGAGTGCGTGTCTTGAATTGTCGCTTCGAGGAGTTCCGGGTTGCGCGATTCCGGGTGTTCGAGGGTTGGGTGGTGCCATGCGCCGGGGGCAAGTGCCGATAGGTGAACATGAATTCCTCGGGAGACTTTTCGCGCGCCGTGGGTTGAGGTGTTGCTCTTCCGAGGAAGTTTGAAGAGGGTTTCGATGAACCGTTACGGGTGGCTGGTGTTGTTCCTCGTGGGCTGTGGTTCCCAGCACCATGGCGCGAGGGTGCATGAGCGGGGGATGGCGGCGTCGCGGGGCGAGCGGAGCGATGACGGGTTCCAGGCCACGCGTTGGGGCATGGGGCGGGAGGAGGTCCGGGGTTTGTATCCGTCGGTGCGGGAGACGCCGCGCGGGGACCTGGTGGTGGAGACGGAGATATCCGAGCACCCGGTCCGGGTGTTCTTCCTCTTCGCGGAGGGGCGACTGGGGTCGGTGTTCGTGCGCTTCGCGACGCCGGAGGATTTGCAGAAGGAGCACCGGTCGATGGTGGGGCTGTTGAGCAACAAGTACGGCCGGCCGGCGAAGGATGGCATCTCGAGGAGTGTGAACAGGTATCGGGATTCCATCGACCTCGCGGGGGTGTTCGCGAGGGAGTTTCCGCTCGAGGCGGCGGGGAGTTCGCCGGGTTCGGCGCCGGTGGTGGGGGCTCGTTCGGGTGAGGTGTTGGCGCCGGTGGTCCGGGCGGAGGAGTCCGAGGAGATGGCGCGGACGCTCGAGGCGTGGCCGGGGGATGTGCGGGGGCCGGGCGCGGAGGGGGCGCCTCCCATGGCTGGAGGTGCTCCGCCGTTGGTCGCGGCGGTGCAGGGCGAGGATGTGCGGGGCGCGATGCCTGAACGGGCGTCGGATGAGTTCGAGTCCTCTGGCTCGGACGAGGCGGAGCCGGAGGTTCCCTTCTCTCCGTATGGCTATGTGAAGGTCGCGACGTGGAAGGAGCGTGAGATGGTGATTCAGCTCCTGGGGTACTCGGCTCCGCGCGGCAAGTTGCTGACGCTCCACTACGAGAGCCACACGTATTCGCGTGCGATTCGCAACGAGCTGAATCAACTCCTGGCGGAGCTGCGGGACGGAGAGGCGGGCGGGCTCTAGACCTCTTCGAACTTGGCGCCTGTGATTCCGGCGCGCTCGAGGGCCTGCTTGAGGTCCTCCGAGACGATGAGGGCCACAGCCCAGCCCCAGGTGCGGAAGACCTGGGCATCGCCCACCTTGGTGGGGTCGATGCGCATGTCCGCCACGTTTCGGTATTGGCCGAGCTTGTCCGGGCGCTCGTCCTCGGGCAGCCAGAACTCGACCTCGCTCGAGGCATTGTCGTCGATGCATCGGACAAGCTTCGTGGCGACGAGGAGCTGGTACTCGTCCGAGTGACCCTCGAGGTTCACGGGTATCAGTTGAACATCATTGGGAGCCAGCTCCGCGAAGAGGGTGGCTGCCCTGACGTGGACAACAGGGGTCATTCCGGCTCCAGCCAAGTTGAAGTCGCGCTGCCGCCCCGGCTCACGAATCGAGACTGTCAGGCGCACATCGCTTCGGACAGGCCGACCGGAGGTGAATTCCCTGAAGTCTTCCAGCGCCTGTCCCTCGAGGGTCAACAGGTCTCCGAGGTACCAGTTACCGGCTTGTACGTCCTCTTTGAGCCTGAAGTATCGAGAGCGTTTCGCCATGGCGGACTTCCTCGCTGCGTCACTTCCCCTGAGTCAGGAGCCTGTGGATTTCCGTGCCCTGTGTCACGGCATCCTTGGCAATCCTGCGAAGCTCGATGGTGAGTGCCTTTCGACAATCTGCCACCGTCCGGCAGCTCCCCAAAGCTTCGAATAGGCGCTCCTGGACGCGTTCATGGTACCGCTGCGGATGCGGACCCTTGTGGCCGACGACCTCGACGATGTTCTCGGGGTCCTTCAGCTCCATCCCTGCCTTCCTGAACAGGTCCCTGAATCTGGGTGTCCAGGGCCCTCCTCGAGCGGAAGACACATCGTTCTTGTTCGTGGCGATATGGTGGCGATGTCCACCGCCCATCCCCTGACTCGCCATGGCCAGGGCGTTGGGTGCGAGCGCGATGGTGAAGCCGTCCGCCGCCACCGCGACAGAGCGCACACTCCCCACCGCCGCGAACTGGAAGCCCGCTTGGGACTCCACGGCCAGCGCGGCCTGCGCGGAGCCAGGGAGACTCGAAGCCTTCGCGGCCAACCCCGCCGTGTTTCCGACAGCGGCCGTGGCCAACATCACGAAGACACGCGCCGCGTTCTCTCCAAGGACTTCTCCATACGCTTCGCCCGCAGCGCTGAGCTGTGCGTACGTCGTGGCCCGCTCCACCTCTCGCACCAAGGTCAGCCATCCATCCAGCAGGCGCCACACCGTGTCCACGCCCAGGTAGGCGATGGCGATGGCCGTCAGTGTCGCCGCCGCCCCCTTCGAAAGGGGCTCGGGCAGTGCCCACAGCAAGAGGTACATCGTCGCGGCCGAGGTGATGGTGGCCATGACGGCGACGGGGTCCGCCATGTCCTCCAAGGCCTCGGCCGTCTCCTCCCACACGGAGTCCATCGCGATGGCGAAGGCCCACGTGTACTTGCCATCGCTGGCCAGCAGCGGCCCCTCCACCAACAGGCGCAGGCAATCCCCAGGCTGGTCCTTCCGCTCGCACCACTGCCCATACGCACGCGTCAGCTCATCGTCCGAGTAGGTCTCCAGGAGATGAAGTCCATCGCCCCCCGTTCGTTGCGGGATGAGGCGTGCTGGGCGACTCTCGTACCGGTACACTCCGCCGCGGGACGGCACACCGAAGAGCGCTCGCGCCTGCTGCAAGGGATTGCGTGTTGGCCGCACATCCCGGGCAAGCTCCACGATGGCTTCCTCGAACTCATCGTCATCGAGCTCCGCCTCCGCCACCTCCGCGCCTGGCTCCTCGCGAGGCGTGACGACCCAGGAGTCGCGTCCTGTCTCCAGACGCACGACTCGACTCGTCGCGCAGCCCGAGAGCGCCGCGAGCAAGAGCAGCACCGCCGCCCAGCGAAGCACCATGGAATGTCCCCCCAGCGAGTGCACGCGCACCGCGCGCACGACCCATCACTACCGGAAGGCACTGACATTCCATCGGGCGAGGCCCGCACCACCCCTGCTCAGTCACCCCTCACGGCGAGGCATTCACATTCACGTAGCAGTGCTTCGCCTTCACCGAGACCAGACGCCGCTCTGGCATCACGAACGCGGTGAGCTGTCCGCCATACACACAACCCGAGTCCAATCCCATCGCATGCGGATGTTGCTGCACCCCACGCACGGCGTCGTGCCCGAAGATGATGAACTCCGGCCCCTTCCAACAGCTCGCCCATGGCACTCCGCCATCGACTCGCTTCGACGGCGCCCCCTCCGGCGTGATGCTGCGCAGGTTGAGCAGCTCCTCCGCCCGCTGAGCCTCCAGCGGAATGCCGGGTACCACCCCTCCGTGCACCGCCAACACGTTCAGCTCCGGGAAGCGCCGGAACAAGGGCTGCGCCTCCAGATACGCCCAATCCTCGGGCGTCAGCGTCTCCAACACCTGGCGGTGCTCCTTGCTCAGCTTCTTGCCCTCGGGCGCCTGCCCGTGATGCCAGCGCAGCACGTGTGCGTCGTGGTTGCCCCTCACCGCGAGCATCCCGCGCTCACGCGCCCGCCGCACCACTCCCGCCGAGTCCGGCCCCTTCGCCACCAGGTCCCCCACCAGCACCACGCGGTCACCCGGCCGCCAGCCGCACGCGTCCAACAACGCGTCCAGCTCCGCCGCGCACCCGTGGACATCTCCGATGAAGAGCGTTCGCATTCCACCGTTTCTTTAGTGCGCTTCGCCCCCGCGGGGAATCCTCCCGCGAGGTAGCCAGGAAGCCACCGCGCCCTCGCCGCGGACTCAGTCGGCCTTTGAACGCAACAGCCGGCTCAAGTTCACGTCGAGTTGGCTGGAAATGAGCCGCAACACGCTGTCGAGCTGCGAGCCCGTGAGGCGCAACCGCTCGGTGAGCAGCCGGCGCGTCTCCTGGAGCAGCGACTCCTGTGCCGCCACCACCCACCGCGCCGCCGTCGAACGGTGCACCCCATAGAGCGCACCCAACTGGTCGATGCTCAGTCCATCCAGGTACTTCAACCGCAAGAAGTTGCGCTGCCGAGGCTCCAGCCCCCCCAGCGCCTCCGAGAACGAGGTGCTGAACTCCGCGCGGTACGTGTTCTTCAAATAGATGAGCTCGGGGTCATCCCCCGGCGCCACCAGCAACGACAAATCCCCATCATCCGCCTGCGCCTGCCCACCTCGCTGGCGCTGCCAGTCGAGCGCCAGCCACAGCGCCGCTGCCCGCACCCAACCACTCAGCGGCCCCGTGCCCGGATACGCCGCCAACCGCGCGGGCGCATCCTGGCTCCCCACCAACATCCGCTGACGCAAGAGCTGGCGGACCTCGTCGAGCCCCGTCGGCGGCAGCTTCAACCGCGCCACCGCGGCGTTCACCTCGGGAAGGAAGCTCGCTTCGAACGCGGTCAGCGCGGACGGAAGCTGGTCCGCCGCGGCCCGGGCCAGATACACATCCGGCACATGAAGTTTTTCCACGTCCTCGGAGGGCGCCTGGGACGGGAGCAGCCGCGCCAGGTGCCCGACGAAACGCGCGCCTTCCAACTCCACGCCAGGCCAGGCCGAGCGCGCCAAATCCAATGCACGCGTCAGTTGCTCCTGAAGCGGGGGCAACAACTCCGGCGCGCAGGAAGCGCCACGCGCCGCGATGAAGGCCTGAGCCAGGGAAACGTCCGGGGAGGACACGCCGTGGGACGATAGCACCCCCATCGCGTAATCCAGCTTCAACCATTTCCGAAGTGAACGCTTGTTTGCCTTGCTTCTCTGAGGGAGGCGGACTCAGGGGCTCCGGGTGTGACAGGGAGTGGACCCGGCGAGCCCCCAGGCTGCCTGGCCCGGATGCGGGCGCCCGTGGCTGGAAAGCCACGCCACGCCGTGGCCCGTCCATTGCTGGTAAGCACCGGCGGTGACGTGGTGGAGGTGAATGTGGAGTCAATCGGTGGCGGGCCGGGAGACGCGGTCCATTCCTCGTGGCTGGAGCTCAGCGCCTCGGCGCTGCGGCACAACGTGGAGGTCTTCCGGGCGCTGGAAGGGAGCAGTGGCCCGCCACGTGCGCTGGGCGTGGTGCTCAAGGGCAACGCCTACGGACATGGGCTCGCGCAGGTGCTGCCGCTGGTCCACGGCGGGGTGGACATCCTCTACTTCATCGCCCCCCAGGACGCGCTGAAGGTGCGCGAGCACGAGCGCGCACACGGCCTTCCTCCCAGGCAGGTGGTGGTGCTGGGCGCCGTCGCCCCCCATGAGGCGGTGGCCCTGGCGCGCGAGGGTGTGGACGCGGTGGTGGCAGACCGAGGCTGGGAAGACGCGGTGCCGGTGCTGCGCGCGGCGAAGCTGGAGCGCCCCCTGCGGGTCCACGTCCACATCGACACGGGCCTGGGCCGCGAGGGCTTCACGCTGGCCCAGCTCCCCCACGACACGCGCTTCCTCTCGGACGCACGCGATGTGCTGGAGGTGGTGGGCGGACTCAGCCACTTCGCCAACACGGAGGACGTGACGGAGCAGGGATACGCGCTGGCGCAGGTGGACGCGTTCGAGACGGGGCTGGGGCTGCTCGCGGAGCAGCTCGGCACGGGGCCCGCGGGTCTCCAACGGCACATCGCCGCGAGCGCCGCGTCGCTGGTGCTCCCCCGGGCCCGCTACGAGGCCCTGCGGGTGGGCATTTCACTCTACGGGCTGTGGCCCTCCCCCGAGACGCGGCTGTCCGCGCGCCTGGTGCTGGGCGAAGTCCCGGTGCTCAAGCCCGTGTTGTCCTGGCGGTGCCGCAGCCAGGTGGTGAAGTGGCTGCCCGCCAACAGCTACGTCGGTTATGGCTGCACGTACCGCACGTCGGAGCCCACGCGCATCGCGGTGCTGCCCGTGGGCTACTACGACGGCTATCCCCGGCTGGCCTCGGGCAAGGCCCACGTGCTCGTGAATGGACGGCGATGCCCCGTGCTGGGCCGGGTGATGATGAATCACCTCATCGCCGACGTGACGCGGGCCACCGCCGATGAGCGCCCCGTGACGGCCACGTTGCTCGGGCGCGACGGCGAGGAGTCCGTCACCGCCGACGCGCTCGCGGGTTGGGCGCAGACGATTCATTACGAACTCGTCACGCGCCTGGGCGCGCACCTGCGCCGCGAGGTGGTGGAGTAGGAGCCGCTCAGCTCTTCGCGTCCGCCCCCGCGGGCAGCGCGGCCGCGATGCGCGACGTGCTCTCCGGCTGCACCTTCCAGCGGCGGTGCAGCCACATCCACTGGTCCGGGTACTTGCGGATGCAGCGCTCCAGCGCCGCGGTGATGCGCGCGGTGTGTTCGGTGATGGGGTCTTCGCACTCGCCCGGCGCGGGTGGAAGGATGGGGCCCTCCACCTCCAGCCGGAAGCGCGCGCCCGGCTTCCCGTTGCGCACGCCCATCACCACGAACACGGGGGCGCCCGTGCGCTGCGCCGCCACCGCGCACGCGGGCGTCGTGGACGCGAGCCTTCCGAAGAACGGCACGAACACCGCCGACTTCGCCGGAAGCGCCTGGTCCAGCAGCATGTAGGGCGACTCGCCCCGCTCCACGGCGGAGGAGATTTCCATGATGGCGCCGCGTGGATAGATGAGCCCGGCGCCCACGCGCACCCGGTTCTCCGCGATGCGCGTGTTGAGCGCGCCCTTCAGCGGACGCACCAGCGCGTCCAGCGGGACGCCCCACCGAATCAACATGTCCCCGAGCAGCTCCCAGTTGCCGAAGTGCGCCGTCACCATCAGCGCGCCCTTGCCCGTGGCCACCCGGGCCTTCAACGCCTCCCACGCCTCCTCGCCCTCCACGCCCTGGTCGGCCCAGTCCGGCGGCAGTCGCTCGCCCGAGGGCAGCGACTCCAGCACCACGCGCGACATGTTGATGTAGGCGCCGCGTGCAATCTCCCGACGCTCCGCGTCTGTCTTCTCCGGCATCGCCTGCGCCAGGTTGTCCATCACCACGCGGCGGCGGATGCCCAGCGTGTACGCCAGATTGCCCACGAAGCGTGCGAGCGCGTCACGCGACGCGGGAGACAGCCAGGAGATGAACGCGAAGACGAGGCGCGTCACGAACGCGACGAGCGCGCCCGGCGGCGTGCCGACAATGCGGCGAAGGTGCTCGGAGGGCAGCTTCGCCGAGTTCGCTTGTGGGACGGCCGGGTCGGAACTGGGAGCGGGAGAGGACACGGCGGCACTCCACCCCGAAGCGGGGCTCCCGGCAAGGACACTCTCATGCTCACCGCTACCCTGGTTGCCTTGCATTGGGTCACACTGCGCGCCATGCCCAATCTGCTCCGACCGGTGGCGCTGGCCACCGTTGCCTTGCTCACCGCGTGTGGTGCTCGGCAGAACCCCCCTGTCTCAGAGGCCGCCGCGGCGCCTCCCGCTCCCGTGGCGCCCGCGGCGGCGGCCTCGCCCACGCCTCCCACGCTGCGGCTCCCCAAGGACGTGCGCCCCAGTGGCTACGCCGTGGCGCTCACGCTGGACCCGAAGGTCGCCGCCTTCCAGGGCACCGTCGACATCGGCCTGGATGTCGTGAAGCCAACATCTGTCGTGTGGCTGCACGGCAAGGACCTCACCGTGAAGGAGGCCACGCTGATGCAGGCGGGCGCCTCCATCGACGTGACGCCGCTGAAGAGCGAGCAAGGGGACTTCCTCGGCTTCTCGCTGGCGAAGCCGCTGGCGGTGGGCACCGCGAAGCTGCGCGTGGTGTACGACGGTGTCGCGTCCGAGCGGGAGAACGACGGCGCCTTCCGCGTCAACGAGGGCGGTGACTGGTACGTCTACACGCAGTTCGAGCCCATCGACGCGCGCCGCGTCTTCCCGTGCTTCGACGAGCCTGAATACAAGGTGCCCTGGCAGTTCACCTTCCACGTGCCCGCGGGCAACGTGGCCGTCACCAACACGCCGCAGCTGGCCGAGGAGGCCCGTCCGGACGGCGGCCGCACCTTCCGCTTCGGGCGCACGCAGCCCCTGCCCAGCTACCTCATCGCCTTTGGCGTGGGCCCGTTCGACTTCCTCCCCGCCGCGGACTCCGGCCAGAAGAAGGTGAAGACGCGCATCATCACCCCGCGAGGCCGCGCCGCCGAGGGCGCCTACGCCGCGCAGGTGACGCCCGATATCCTCGCCGCGCTGGAGGACTACTTCGGCATCCCCTACGCCTACGAGAAGCTGGATGTCCTCGCCGTGCCGCTGTTGGGCGGCGCCATGGAGCACCCGGGCCTGGTGACGTTCAACTCGCGGATGATTCTGGCGAAGCCGGAGGAGGACTCCATCGGCCGGCAGCGTGGCTTCTCCGAGACGCAGGTGCACGAATTGGGGCACCAGTGGTTCGGCAACCTCGTCACGCTGGCGTGGTGGGACGACCTGTGGCTCAACGAGTCCTTCGCGTCGTGGGTCACCCCGCGCATCATCGAGTCGTGGCGGCCCTCGTGGGGCGCGCCGGTGGACCGCGTGCAGGACCGCAGCCGCTCGCTGGACGCGGACAGCCTCTTGTCCGCGCGCCGCATCCACCAGCCCATCGCCTCCGCGCATGACATCCACGGCGCCTTCGATGGCATCACCTACGGCAAGGGCTCCGCGGTCCTCACGATGACGGAGGAGTGGTTGGGCCGCGAGGTGTTCCGCCGCGGCATCCAGCGCTACATGCGCAAGCACGCGCACGGCAACGCCACGGCGAAGGACTTCACGGACGCGCTGTCGGCGGAGGCGGGCCAGGACGTGACGGGCGTGCTGGAGAAGTTCCTGGACCAGACGGGCGCGCCGCTCGTCACCGCCTCGCTGGTGTGTGGCGCGGGTCAGCCCAAGGTGGTCCTCACGCAGCAGCACTACCTGCGGCTGGGCTCGAAGGCGGAGGCGCCTCAGTCCTGGAAGGTGCCCGTGTGCGTGAAGTACGCGGCGGGCAACAAGGACGCGAAGGCGTGCACGGTGATGGAGGGCGAGCGCGCCGAGGTCGCGCTGACGGAGGCGAAGGCGTGCCCGGCCTGGGTCTTCCCCAACGCGGACGGCGCGGGCTACTTCCGGATGCGGCTGGAGGGAGAGGCCGCCACGAAGCTGTCGAAGGCGGGCATGGGCAAGCTGTCGCGCGCGGAGCGGGTGGCGCTGATGGGCGACACGCGGGCGCTGGCCCTGGCCGGAGCGATTCCCGCCTCGGAGGCGCTGGCGTTGGCGGCGCGCATGGCGCAGGACGAGGACCGCGTCATCGTCGAGGGCGCCATGGATATGCTCGACCTGGTGAGCGCCCGGCTCCTGCCGGAGTCGAAGTGGCCGGACCGCGAGCGCTTCCTGCGCGAGACGTTTGGCCCGCGGGCCCGGAAGCTGGGCTTCGCCTCGCGCAAGGGCGAGAGCGAGGACACGCGCCTGTTGCGCCCCAGCCTGATGTGGCGGGCGGCCCGCGATGGCGGAGACCCGCAGCTCGTCGCCCAGGCGCGGGTGCTCGCGGACAAGTGGCTGACGGACAAGAGCGCGGTGGAGCCGGAGATGGTGAGCCCGGTGCTGGCCATCGCCGCGGGCCACGGCGACGCGGCCTTCATGGAGAAGCTCATCGCGGCGGCGCGCACGGAGAAGACGCGCACCACGCGCCAGCGGCTCCTCCAGACGCTGGGCAACTTCAAGGACCCGGCGCTGGTGAAGCAAATCCTCCCGCTGGTGTTCGACAAGGCGCTGGACCCGCGCGAGTCCGTCTGGATGCTGTTCGGCGCCACCCAGAACGTGCGCACGCAGGGACTGGCCTTCGATTTCGTGAAGGCGAACTACGACAAGCTGGTGGGTGACTCGCCCGACGCGCTGCTCCCCCAGGAGATGGCCAGCGCCATGACCTATGTGGGCTCGCCCCTCTGCAGCGCCGAGGGGCGTCAGCAAATCGCGGACTTCTTCACCACGCGCAACGAGAAGACCCCGGGTGGGCCTCGCACGCTGGCGCAGGTGCTGGAGTCGGTGGACCAGTGCGCCGCGCTGAAGGCGGCGCAGGGGGCCAGCATCGAGTCCTTCCTCGCCAGGCCGCCTCCGCGTCAGGCGCGGGCGAACTAGCGGCGAAGCAACGCCGGGGGCCCTCTTGGGCAGGGGCTCCCGGTGGACGTCCTCGCCCGCGGGTGACGGCTACTTCCGGCCGCGCGACATGAACGCCATGAAGGCCTCCTGCGCCTCCGTGGAGCCCAGCCGCTCGATGAACTTCGCGCCCTCGCGCGCGAGCGTGGCGTGGGTCTCCGCGCGCAGGGGGGCGCGCACCAGCTCCTTCGTCACACGCACCGCCTCGGCGGGGCGGCTGGCCAGGGTGCGGGCGCGCTCGTTCGCCACGTCCTGGAGGCTTGCGTCGGGCACCACCTTGTTGACGATGCCGGCGCGCTGCGCGGTCGCCGCGTCGAACGGCTCGCCGAACAGGAGCAGCTCGCTGGCGAGCGCGTAGCCGGCCATGCGCGGCAACAGCAGGCTGCTGGCGCCCTCGGCGCACAACCCCAGCTGCACGAAGGGCATGTGGAAGCGCGCGCGCTCGCTGGCGACGACGTAGTCACAGTGCAGCAGCATCGTCGTGCCGATGCCCACCGCAGGGCCGTCCACCGCCGCGAGTACCGGCATGGGCGCGTCCACCAGCGCCTTGAGGAAGCGGAACACCGCGCTGTCCTCGCCCGCGGGCGGGTGCTCCATGAAGTCGCCAATGTCATTGCCCGCCGTGAAGACGGAGCCCGCGCCGGTGAGCAGCACCACGCGGACCTCGGCGTCGGTGGCCGCCTGCTGGAGCGCGAGCGTGGCCGCCTCGTACATGGCATGCGTGAAGGCGTTCTTCTTCTCGGGCCGGTTGAAGGTGAGGGTGAGGACCCCCGCTTCCCGCTTCGTCAGCAACGTGTCGGACATGACGGCAGACTAACCGAGTCCGTCCGGCATGCGGGCCCAAGTTGAAGCCCGGCCCCCCCCGGCCAGGGCGGAGGGGACGGGTGGGCTCCCACCCCGTGGAGCCCTCAGGGCATCAGCGCGCGGGCCACCAGCGGCGCGAGCGTCACCACGTGGTGCGGGAAGGGCAGCCCCGAGGCGGGCTCCACGCTGTCGGTGGCGACCAGGTTGCTCAGGGGCAGCGCCTTCAGCCGTTCCAGCGCGGGGCCCACCAGCAGCGCGTGGGTGGTGACCACCGTGAAGTCGTCCGCGCAGCCCGCATCGCGCAGCGTTCCGGCGGCGGCCACGAGCGTGCCACCCGTCGACACCATGTCGTCCACGAGGATGGGGCGCTTGCCTCGCACCTCGCCCATGAGGCCGCTGGCGTGGACCTCGTCGCCGCTCAGCCGCACCTTGTGAATCACCGCCCACGGGCGGCCGAGCAGCCGCGCCAGGGCCTCCGCGCGCTTCACCGCGCCCAGGTCCGGCGCCACCACCACCGACGTGTCCGTCACCTTGGGGCGCAGCGCGTCCGCCAGGAGCGGCAGCGCGGTGAGGTGCTCCAGCGGCGCGCCGAAGCAACCCTCCAGCGCGGGGCTGTGCAGGTCCACCACCATCACCCGCGAGAAGCGGCCCTGCGTCAGCATGTCCGCCACCAGCCGGCCGCCCAAGGGCTCGCCGGGCTTCGCGCGCCGGTCCTGCCGCGCGTAGCCCAGGTACGGCACCACCGCCTCCAGCCGCGCCGCGCCGGCCCGCCAGCACGCATCCGCCATCAACAGCAGCTCCAGCAGGTGCTCACCCGCGGGCGGCGTCAGGGATTGCACCAGCACCACGGTGCGGCCGCGCACGGTGGTGGGGACCTCCAGGTGCATCTCTCCATCCGGAAAGCGTTCGAAGTGGCAGTCAGTGGGCGCCACGCCGAGGGCTCGGGCGAGCTCCCGTCCCAGGTGGGGGCTGGCGGTACCGGTGATGAGGATGGGGTCCATGCCCTCAACCCTAGCGCGGTCAGCGGACATGGGGGCGCTCTCCTCCTCCTTCCCCAGGGCGGGCATCCAGGAAGGCCGCCGTGCCCCCCTTCGCCGCCAGCGGCGTGGGGCGTGCTTTTCCTTGAGGGGAAGAGGAGGACGACGATGCGGTTTCGCGACAGAGCCGACGCGGGGCGACGCCTGGCGGCCATGCTCCTGCCCTTCCGAGGGACGGACGTGCATGTGCTGGGGCTGGCCCGAGGTGGACTCCGGGTGGCGTACGAGGTGGCGCGCGCGCTGGAAGTGCCCATGGACGTCTGGGTGTCCCGCCGGCTCACCGTCCCCGGCAGGGTGTTGACGCTGGGCGCGGTGTCGGAAGGCGGCGGCCAGTTCCTGCTGGCCGATGCGATGCGGCTGGCGCCCCTGCCCAAGACGCGGCTGGAGGGGTTGATTCGCGACGAGCGCGACGAAGTGGAGGCGCAGGTGCGGCGCCTGCGTGGGCGTTCTCCTCCGGAGGTTCATGGTTCCACCGTGCTGCTGGTGGATGACGGCGTGCTGACGGGGGCCTCCGCCGCCGCCGCGCTCCGCGCCCTCAATCCATTGCACCCGGGACGCAAGGTGCTGGCCACGCCGGTGGCCTCGCCGCGAGGGCTGGAGGTGGTGCGCCCCGAAGTCGACCAGGTGGTGTGCGTCTGGACGGAGCCGGGCCTGCGCTCGGTGGCGGAGGCGTATGAAGACTTCCGCGCCTTCCCGGACGTGGAGTTGCAGAACCTCATCGAGCGCTCGAACCAGCCGCCGTGGCGCTCCCACTCGGTGACGGAGTCCGCGGATTCGGGAGGCTCCTGGATGTGAAGGCGCGAGACGCAAGACAGGACGCCGCGGACCGGGGCGAGGTCCGCGAGGTGCGGGTCCAGGTGGGGCGCGTGGAGTTGGGCGGCACCCTGGGGATTCCTCCGCGCGCCCGCGGCCTGGTCGTCTTCGCGCATGGCAGTGGCAGCAGCCGCTTCAGTCCTCGCAACCGCGCCGTGGCCCGCGCGCTGCGCGCGGTGGGGCTGGGCACGCTCCTGTTCGACCTGCTCAGCGAGGACGAGGAGGCGCTCGACGCGAGCACCGGAGAGCTGCGCTTCGACATCCCCTTCCTCGCGCTGCGGCTGGTGGCCGTGACGCGGTGGGTGTGCTCCCTGCCGGAGGTGTCCGCGTTGAGGCGCGGCTACTTCGGCTCCAGCACGGGCGCGGCCGCGGCGCTGGTGGCGGCGGCCCTGAATCCGGACCTGGTCCAAGCGGTGGTGTCCCGAGGCGGCCGGCCGGATTTGGCCGGGCCCGCGCTGGCCCGGGTCCACGCGCCCACGCTGCTATTGGTGGGCGGCGCGGACGTGGAGGTGCTGGAGCTGAACCAGGAGGCCTTCGACGAGCTGCCAGGGGTCAAGTCGCTGGTGGTCATCCCCGGCGCGACCCACCTCTTCGAGGAGCCCGGCGCGCTGGAGGAGGTGGCGCACCGCGCGGGGGACTGGTTCGTCCGCCACCTGGAGACCCCCGCGCTGGAGACACGCGAATGAGCCCGGAGACCCTGGCGGACGAAGGCACGCCGCGCCCCCGTTGGGACGTTTTTACCCGGGATGGGGAGCTGGGCGTGCGAGGCGAGGGCCGCACCCCCGAGGAGGCCTTCGAGCAGGTGGCGCTCGCGCTGTGCACCCGCGTGACGGACCCCTCCACCGTGGAGGTGCGCGAGGAGGTGGAGGTGGTGTGTGAGGCTGTCGACCGGAGCGAGCTCCTGGTGGAGTGGCTGCGCTCCGTCGTCCAGTGGATGGCGTCGCGTCAGCTGCGCTTCCGGTGCTTCGCGGTGCGGCTGGACGGGCCGCGCCTGTTCGGCCACGGCTTCGGCGAGCCCCTGGACCCCTCGCGCCACCGCCCCTCCCGCGACGTGCGAGGTTTCTCCCTCACAGGACCCACCGTGCGCTGGAGCGCGGACGGCCGGTGGAGCGCCGAGTGCGAGGTGGAGCTCTAACCCGAGCATTGGCGCCCCGCATGGACGCGCGGGCTGCTATAGGCGGGGGATGCGTTCGCGTGAACCCCGCTTTGTCTGGCTGGACCTGGAGATGACCGGCCTGGACCCCGAGTCGTGCGCCATCATCGAGATTGGCGTCATCATCACTGGCCCGGACTTGCGTCCGCTCGCGGAGCTCGAGCGGGTCATCTGGCAGCCGGAGGAGGTGCTCCTTCGCATGGAGCCCGTGGTGCGGGAGATGCACACGCGCAACGGCCTGCTCGAGAAGGTGCGCGCGTCCAACACGTCCCTGCGGGTGGCGGAGAAGGACGTGACGGCGCTGGTGGCCGAGCACTGTGATTTGGGCGAGGGCGTGCTGGCGGGCAACTCCATCCACACCGACCGCCGCTTCCTGTTCCAGTACATGCCCATGCTGGAGCGCTACCTGCACTACCGCATGGTGGACGTGACGAGCCTCAAGGTGCTCACGCGCGCCTGGTATCCGAACCTGGTGGAGCCCCGCAAGCCGCCCAGCGGCCACACGGCGCTGGCGGACCTGCGCTCCAGCATCAACGAGCTGCAGTACTACCGGGACACGCTCTTCCGCGCGACGCCGGGCTGAGACACGGAAGACACCCGGGGCCCTCTCTGCGAGGGCCCCCGCTTCAGTCCTGGGGGCCGCCCAAGAGCTCGGCGATGGTGTCCAGGAGCAGGTCCAGTTCGAAGGGCTTGGCGAGGAAGCGCGCGCTGGAGCGGCGCTCCTCCTCGGAGATGCGGCCCGCGCTCATGACCACCACGGGGATGGAGCGCAGCTCGGGGTCATCGCGCATGCGGCGCAGCATCTCCCGCCCGTCCATCACCGGCATCATCAAGTCCAAGAGCACCAGGTCTGGCCGGACCTCGGCCATGCGCTGAAGGCCCTCCGCGCCGTTGAAAGCGGTGAGGATGCCGTACCCCTCCACGGAGAGGATGTCCTGGAGGGCCTCGACGATGGCCAGCTCGTCATCGACGATGAGCAGCCGCTTCATCGATGCCCACCCTCCCTTCGCGAGGAGCCGCCACTGGGAGCGCGGGCCCCGGGCACCCAGGCCCCTGCCGTCCCTGGGCGGGAAGGTAGGACACGGCCCGGCGCCGCACACGGATTTGCGCGCGGTGTGTTCGGAATCCTGCGCTGGGCCCCCGGTCCACCGTTGGCCGCCCCCTTTGTCACGAAGTGGCTCACCGCAGCCGCGCTCGCAGCAGGTGTTTCTGGACCTTGCCCAGCGCGTTGCGCGGCAGTGAGTCCATGAAGACGACGCGGCGCGGCTTCTTGAAGCTGGCGAGCCGGTCCTTGCACCACTCCACCAGGGCCTGGGCCTCCGGCGCGTGGACACCCGGTGGGGGCACCACCACGGCGACCACCTGCTCGCCGTAGTCCGCGTCGGGCAGGCCCAGCACGGCGACCTCGGCGACGCCCGGGTGCGTGGCGAGCACCTCCTCCACCTCGCGCGGGTACACGTTGAAGCCGCCGCTGATGATGAGCTCGCGCGCGCGGCCGGTGATGCGCAGGTAACCGTCCGCGTCCACCTCGCCCAAATCCCCGGTGCGGAACCAGCCCTCCGCGTCGAACGACTCGGCGGTGGCGTCCGGGCGGCGCCAGTAGCCGGCGAAGACGTGGGGGCCGCGCACCTCGATTTCGCCCGTCTCGCCCTGGGGCAGGGCCTTTCGCGTGCGCATGTCCACCACGCGTGCCTCCTGGCGGGGGAAGGGGAAGCCCACCGTGCCCGGACGGCGCTCGCCGTCATACGGGTTGGTGGTGTTCATCACCGTCTCCGTCATCCCGTAGCGCTCCATGATACGCGCGCCGAAGTCGTGCTCGATGTCGTGGAAGAGCTGGGGGCTCAACGGCGCGGAGCCGGACACCCACAGCCGCAGCGCGCGAGGCTTCACCCCCGTGCGCCGCGACTCCTCCAGCAGCCGCCCGTACATGGTGGGCACGCCGAAGAACATCGTCAGGGACGCGTCGTCACGCAGCGTGGCCAGCGCGTCCGTGGCGACGAAGCGCCGGTGCAGCTCCAGGCTCGAGCCCGTGTAGAGCGTGCCGTGCAGTCCCACCATCAGCCCGTGCGTGTGGAACAGGGGCAGGGCGAGCAGGAGCCGGTCCTCCGCCGTCCACCGCCACGCCTCCGTGACGGCCTTCACGTTGGCCAGGAGGTTTCGGTGCAGCAGCATGGCGCCCTTGGAGCGGCCGGTGGTGCCGGACGTGTAGCCCAGCACCGCCAGGTCCTCCGGACGGGGCAGGCTCAGCGCGATGGAGGCGGAGGCGCCCTCGACGAGCAGTGTGTCGAAGGAGATGACCGGCAGCGAGGCCGGGGGCGCCGGGGTGGGCGGCTCCGTCGTGACGAGCCACTGGAGCGAGGGGAGCTGGTCCCTCAGGGGGATGAGCTCCGCGACGCCCGCGGCGCCCGTGACGCAGGTGTGCACCTCCGCGTCCGACAGGATGTGGGCCAGCTCCACCTGGCGATAGGCCGTGTTGACCAGCACCACCACGCCGCCGGCGGCCTGCACGCCCAGGTAGGCGATGATGAACTGGGGGCTGTTCTCCAGGAACAGCGCCACGCGCTCGCCGGGTTGCAGGCCCCGCTGCCTGAGCCCCTTCGCGAAGGCGGTGACGTGCTCGGCCAGCTCTCCGCACGTGACGGACTCACGCTCGAAGGTGAGCAGCGGCCGCCCCGGCGCGCGGTGGGCGTGGTCCAGGAAGGCTTCGAGGAGAGACGAAGTCATGGGCGGCGCAGCCTACTTCCCTCGTTTCCAGGTGGGACAAGTGATGACTCAATCCCGGCGGGCAAGCTTGTTTTAACTGGAAACGGGATGATCCACCCCCCGGTGGGGCTGTTCGCTTCTGGGACATCACTTCGCGGAACCGGGCACGCCGGGGGGAGTGGGGGCGACAGTCCCTAGCAATTCCCTGGGGTTGCGTCGTGTGGAAGGGTTGGCACGCGGCTCGCTCTAGGGGACTGCCGTGGACATTCCCAAGCCCAAGAAGCCGCGCCGCAAGCCCTGGTTGCTCGCCATTGGTGGAGCCCTTGCTCTGATTCTCGTCACGGTGGGGCTGGGCCGGCTCAAGCCGGCGGCGCCGTCGGTGGACCGGGGCTCGGTGTGGTTGGACACGGTGAAGCGGGGCCCCATGGTGCGCCAGGTGAAGGGCGCGGGGACGCTGGTTCCCGAGTACATCCGCTGGCTGACGGCGGACACGGCGGGCCGGGTGGAGCGCATCCACGTGCGCCCCGGCGCCGAGGTGAAGGCGGGCACGCTGCTCATGGAGCTGTCCAACCCGGACGTGCAGCTCCAGATGCTGGAGGCGGAGCGGCAGCTGGCCAGCGCGGAGGCGGAGTTCATCGAGACGCGCATGACGCTGGAGACGCAGCGGCTGGCGCAGGAGGCGGCGGTGGCCACGCTCACCACGGACTCCTCCGACGCGGAGCGCCGCGCGCAGGCGAACACCACGCTCCTGGAGAAGTCGTTCATCCCAGACCTGGAGGCGAAGCAGGCGGGCGAAAAGGCGGGCGAGCTGACGCGGCGGCTGGAGCTGGAGCGCAAGAAGCTGAATGTCGTGACCACCAGCATGCGCGACCAACTGGCGGCGCAGCAGGGCCAGGTGGAGCGATTGAAAGCGGTGGCGCGGTTCCGACGTACGCAGGTGGAGTCGATGAAGGTGCTCGCGGGTGAGGACGGCGTGCTGCAGGAGCTTCCGTTGGAGCTGGGCCAGTGGGTGACGCCCGGCGTGTTGTTGGCGAAGGTCGTCAAGCCCGAGCGGCTGAAGGCGGAGCTGCGCATCGCGGAGACGCAGGCGCGCGACATCCAGCCGGGCCAGAAGACGCTGGTGGACACGCGCAACGGGATTGTGGAGGGCACGGTGGCGCGCGTGGCGCCGGCGGCGAGCCAGGGCACGGTGCGCGTGGAGGTGTCGCTGCCGGCGGAGCTGCCCAAGGGCGCGCGGCCGGACCTCACCGTGGAGGGCACCGTGGAGTTGGAGCGGCTGGCCAACGTGCTGTCGGTGGGCCGGCCGGCGGGGGCCCAGCCCAACGGGACGATGTCGATGTTCCGGCTGATTCCCGGCGGTGACGAGGCGGTGCGGGTGCCGGTGCAGTTGGGCCGGGGCTCGGTGAATGCCGTCGAGGTGCTTCAGGGCCTGGCGGAGGGTGACCAGGTGGTGCTTTCGGACATGGCCGCGTGGGACGCGGTCGAGCGGGTGAGGCTGCGATGACGACGACGGTGACGAACAGTGCGGAGACTCCCGCTTCCGGGGACGCGGCGGTGCTGGCGGAGGCGCCCAAGGTGGATACGAACAAGTCCCTCATCCAGTTGGAGGGGCTGACGAAGGTGTTCGAGACGGAGGAGGTGGAGACGCACGCGCTCTCCAACATCCACCTCAACATCCGCCAGAACGAGTGGGTGGCCATCATCGGTCCGTCCGGCTCCGGCAAGTCCACGCTGCTGGCGGTGCTGGGGTTGCTCGACACGACGACGCGCGGCACGTACCTGCTGGACGGCAAGAGCGTGCTGGATTTGTCCGCGTCGGACCGGGCGCTGGTGCGCAACCGGCACATCGGCTTCATCTTCCAGAGCTTCAACCTGATTGGCGACCTGACGGTGTTCGAGAACGTGGAGCTGCCCCTGACGTACCGGGGCATGCCCGCCGCCGAGCGCAAGCAGCGGGTGGAGCGCGCGCTGGAGCGCGTGGGCATGGCGCACCGGGCGCGGCACATGCCGGGGCAGCTCTCCGGTGGTCAGCAGCAGCGCATCGCCGTGGCGCGCGCCGTGGCGGGAGACCCGCTCATCCTGCTGGCGGACGAGCCCACCGGTAACCTCGACTCGAAGAACGGCGAGGCGGTGATGCAGCTCCTGTCGGACCTGCACAAGGGCGGGGCCACCATCTGCATGGTGACGCACGACCCGGCGCACGCGCGCACCGCCACGCGCACGGTGAGCCTCTTCGACGGGCGCATCGTCCAGGACGAGCAGCGGCGCTGAAGTTCCTCTCCACCCCGCGGACCTTCTCCTCCCCATGGAAACCTTCCTCCAGGATGTCCGATACGCGCTGCGTTCGCTGCGCAAGAGCCCGGGCTTCGTGCTGGTCGCGGTGCTCGCGCTGGCGCTGGGTATCGGCGCCAACAGCGCGGTCTTCAGCGTGGTGAATGGCGTGCTGCTCAAGCCGCCGCCGTTCTCCGAGCCCGAGCGGCTGGTGCACGTCTGGGGCAACTACGCCAAGGCGAACCTGAAGGACATCTGGGTGTCGGTGCCCGAGTACCGGGACTACCTGACGATGCCCAAGGTCTTCGGCTCGGTGGGAATCTACGCGGAAGAGAACGTCACGCTCACCGGCGGAGACGCTCCGGAGCGCCTGCTCGCGGTGTTCTCCTCGGCCTCGCTGTTCCCCACGTTGGGCGTGGCGCCGGTGCTGGGCCGGAGCTTCACCGTGGAGGAGGAGACACCGGGCCGTGAGCGGGTGTTGGTGCTCACGCACAAGGCCTGGCGCGCGCGCTTCGCCGAGGACCCGAAGGTGCTGGGGCGCGAGCTCCAATTGGATGGGAACACGTACACGGTGGTGGGCGTGCTGCCGCCGGGCGTGGAGTACCCGGCGGGCGCGGATGTGTATGTGCCCTTCGCGCCGACGCCGGAGCAGGCCTCGGAGGACAACCGTGGCAACCACTACCTGGGCATGGTGGCGCGGCTGAAGCCAGGCGTGACGCTGGCGGCGGCCCAGGCGGACCTGCTTCGCGTGGGCAAGGAGATGGAGACGCTCTACCCGCGGAACTACCAGGACTTGGGCTGGTCCATCTCCGTGGAGTCGCTGGAGGACAAGGTGGTGGGCGGCGTGCGAGGCACGCTGTGGCTCCTGCTGGGCGCGGTGGGCTTCGTGCTGATGGTGGCGTGCGGCAGCGTGGCCAACCTGTTGCTTGCGCGGGCGGCGGCGCGGGAGCGCGAGGTGTCGATTCGCGCGGCGCTGGGCGCGGGGCGCGGCAGGCTGGTGGCGCAGTTCCTCACGGAGAGCTTCGTGTTGTCCGCGGTGGGTGGGGCGCTGGGGCTGCTCCTGGCCGTGTGGGGCACGGACGTGCTGCTGGCCATGGTGGGTGACGGGCTGCCTCGCGCGACCGAGGTGCGGCTGGATGTCACCTCGGTGTTCTTCACGTTGGGCGTGACGCTGCTCACGGCCGTGGTGTTCGGCCTGGTGCCCGCGCTCCAGGCGAGCCGCGTGGACTTGAACTCGACGATGCGCGAGGGCGCTCGTGGAACGCAGGGCGGCAGGTCGAGCCGGCTGCGCTCGGGGCTGGTGATGGGGCAGGTGGCCTTCGCGCTGGTGCTGCTGGTGGGCGCGGGGCTCTTCATGCGCAGCTTCCATGCGCTGGGCAACGTGGACGCGGGCTTCACGCCGGAGGGGGTCCTCACGGGTGAGGTGACGCTGCCGGCCGCGCGTTATGGGACGCCGGAGGAGAAGCGGGCGTTCCAGCAGGAGCTGCTTGGCCGGGTGCGGGCGCTGCCCGGTGTGGAGTCCGCGGGGGCGGCGAACATGCTGCCCCTGGGGGGCCGGTCGGATACCAGCTTCGACATCGAGGGGCGCGCGCGGGTGCCGGGCGAGATGTGGCCGGCGGTGGAGACGCGCTTCGCCACCACGGACTATCTGCGCGCGCTGCGGGTGCGGCTGCTCGATGGGCGGATGCTCGAGGAGATGGACGGCCCGGACGCGGCCGGGGCGGTGGTCATCAACAAGGCCTTCGCCGACATCTACTGGCCGAAGGGAGACGCGCTGGGCCAGCGGCTGAAGCTGCACCGCGACGGCTCCCGGTGGTCGACGGTGGTGGGCATCGTGGAGGACCTGCGGGAGTGGGGACTGGATACACCCGCGCGCCCGACGGCGTACTACGCGGCGGCGCAGATGCCGCTCACCTACGTGAAGCTGGCGGTGCGCGTGAAGCAGGGCGGTCCGGAGTCCTTGCGCACGGCGCTCGAGGCCGAGGTGCGGGCGCTCGATGCCAACCTGCCCTTGTTCAACGTGTCGTCGATGACGCAGCGGGTGGACAAGTCCATCGGCTCCCGTCGGTTGTCGGCGGTGCTGATGGGGTTGTTCGCGGGCACGGCGCTGCTGCTGGCGGCGCTGGGGATTTCGGGGGTGATTGGCTACTCGGTGGCGCAGCGCACGCGGGAGATGGGCATCCGCATGGCGTTGGGCGCCGGGCGCGGCGACGTGTTGAGGCTGGTGCTGCGGCAGGGCCTGGGGCTGGTGGGAGTGGGGCTGGGCGTGGGCCTGGTGTTGTCGCTGGGACTGGTCCGGTTGCTGCGTACGCTGCTGTTCGGCGTGGGGGCGTATGACCCGTGGACCTTCGGCGCGGTGCCCCTGGTGTTGTTGGGCGTGGCGCTGCTGGCGACGTGGCTGCCCGCGCGGCGGGCCACGCGTGTGGACCCCATCATCGCGTTGAAGGCGGACTAGGAGCCCATGCGCATGGACACGTTGCTTCAGGATGCTCGCTACGCGCTGCGCTCGCTGCGCAAGAGCCCGGGCTTCGCGTTGGTGGCGGTGTTGGCGCTGGCGCTGGGCATCGGCGCGAACAGCGCGGTCTTCAGCGTGGTGAACGGCGTGCTGCTCAAGCCGCCGCCGTTCTCCGAGCCCGACCGGTTGGTGGACGTGTCGAACGACTTCGGGCGCGCGGGGCGCAAGGGCCTGTCGTCCTCGGTGGTGGAGTACCGCGAGTACCGCGAGCTGCCGAGCGTCTTCACGTCCGTGGCCGCCTTCTCCGACGACGACGTGACGCTGACGGGCGTGGACACGCCGCAGCACCTGCGCGTGGTGGATGCCACCGCGTCCTTCCTCCCGACGCTGGGCGTGGAGCCCGCGCTGGGCCGCAACTTCACGGAAGGGGAGGAGACGCCGGGCAGCGAGAAGGTCGTGATGCTCACGCACCAGACGTGGCGGACGCACTTCTCGCAAGACCCCGGGGTGTTGGGGCGCACGCTCCAACTCGATGGTGAGCCGTACACGGTGGTGGGGGTGTTGCCCCGAGGTGTCACGTATCCGGCGGGCGCGGACCTCTACCGGCCCTTCGCGCCCTCGGCGGACCTGGCGTCCGAGGAGAAGCGGGAGACGCGCTTCCTGGACGTGCTGGCGCGGCTGAAGCCCGGCGTGACGATGGAGGCGGCGGCCCGGGACCTGGCGCGGGTGTCGCAATCGCTGGCGGCGGTTCATCCCAAGTACGAGCAGGGCCGGCGCACCATCGGCCTTACGTCGCTGGAGGACGAGGTGGTGGGCGACGTGCGCGGCACGCTGTGGCTGCTGTTGGGCGCGGTGGGCTTCGTGCTGATGGTGGCGTGCGGCAGCGTGGCCAACCTGCTGCTGGCGCGGGCGGCGGCGCGGGAGCGCGAGGTGTCGATTCGCGCGGCGCTGGGCGCGGGGCGCGGCAGGCTGATGGCGCAGTTCCTCACCGAGAGCTTCGTGTTGTCGCTGGCGGGCGGAGCGCTGGGGTTGCTGCTGGCGATGTGGGGCACGGACATGCTGCTGGCGCTGGTGGGGGAGGCGCTTCCGCGCGCGGCGGAGGTGCGGCTGGATGTGCGCTCGCTCCTGTTCACCGGTGGGGTGAGCCTGCTGTCGGGCCTGCTCTTCGGGTTGATGCCCGCGCTCCAGGCGAGCCGCGCGGACCTGAACGCGGCGATGCGCGAGGGCTCGCGAGGCACGGCGGGCGGCCGCTCGGGCCGGCTGCGCTCCGGGCTGGTGGTGGGGCAGGTGGCCTTCGCGCTGGTGTTGCTGGTGGGCGCGGGGTTGTTCGGCAAGAGCCTGCTGGCGCTCGTGTCCGTGGACCCGGGCTTCCGTCCGGAGGGCGTGCTCACCGCGCAGATGTCGCTGCCCGGGGTGGGCTATGCCACGCCGGAGCGGCAGGTGTCCTTCCATCGCGAGCTCGTGAGGCGTCTCCAGTCGCTTCCGGGGGTGGAGTCCGTGGGGCTCACCAACCTGCTGCCGCTGGGGCGGTCGATGACGTTCGGCTTCGCCATCGACGGCCGGACGAAGGGCCCCGACGAGGTGTGGCCGGCGGTGCAGTTCCGCACCGTCAGCGCGGACTACCTGAGCACGCTGGGCTTCAAGCTGCGTCAGGGACGCTGGCTGGAGGAGGCGGACAGCGCGGGCGCCGCGGGTGCGGTGGTCATCAACAAGACCTTCGCGGACGTGTACTGGCCGCAGGGCAACGCGCTGGGACAGCGGCTGAGGCTCAACCGTCCCGGCGCGGAGTGGACCACGGTGGTGGGCATCGTCGAGGACGCGCGTGAGTGGGCCTTGGACAAGCCCATGGTGCCCATGGCGTATTACTCGCTGTCGCAGCTGGGCGGGGCGAACCTGGCGCTCGCGCTGCGCGTCAAGGCGGGCAACCCGGAGCTTTTGCGCTCGGCGGTGGAGTCGGAGTTGCGCGCGGTGGACGCGGACGTGCCGCTGTTCGGTGTGGCGCCGCTGACGCGGCTGGTGGACGAGTCCATTGGCAACCACCGGCTGGCCGCGCTGCTGATGGGTCTGTTCGCGGGCACGGCGCTGCTGCTGGCGTCGCTGGGGCTCGCGGGCGTCATCGGCTACTCGGTGGCGCAGCGCACGCGGGAGATGGGCATCCGCATGGCGTTGGGCGCGGCGAAGTCGGATGTGCTGGCGCTGGTGCTGCGCCAGGGCTTGAAGCTGGCGGGGCTGGGCGTGGGGCTGGGCCTGGTGTTGTCGCTGGGGCTGGCCCACCTGTTGCGCACGCTGTTGTACGGCGTGGCGGCATACGACGCGTGGACGTTCGTGGGAGTGGCCGCGCTGCTGGGTGGCGTGGCGTTGTTGGCGACGTGGCTGCCCGCGCGGCGGGCCACGCGTGTGGACCCCATCATCGCTTTGCGAGCGGAGTAGGAACGACATGGAGACGTTTCTTCGCGACTTGCGCTACACGCTGCGCTCCCTGCGCGCGAGCCCGGGCTTCACGTTGGTGGCGGTGCTGGCGCTGGCGCTGGGCATCGGCGCCAACAGCGCGGTCTTCAGCGTGGTGAACGGCGTGTTGCTCACGCCGCCGCCCTTCGAGGCGCCGGACCGGCTGCTGCACCTGTCCAACGACATCAAGAAGGCGAACCTGGAGGGCATCTCCGTCTCGTATCCGGAGTACCAGGACTTCGCCACGCTGCCGCGCGTGTTCAGCTCGGTGGCGGCGTACACCTGGCGGGACATGACGCTGACGGGAGGGGCCTCGGCGCAGCGCTTCGGCGTGTCGCAGGGCACCTCCACGCTGTTCACCACGTTGGGCGTGACGCCGGTGTTGGGCCGGGGCTTCACGGAGGAGGAGGCGAAGCCCGGCGCGCAGAAGGTGGTGGTGCTGACGCACAAGGCCTGGCGCACCGTCTTCTCGGAGGACCCGCAGGTGCTGGGCAAGTCCCTGCAACTCGACGGTGAGCCGTACACCGTGGTGGGCGTGCTGCCCCGTGGCGTGGCGTATCCCGAGGGCACCGAGCTCTACGTGCCCTTCATCCCCAAGCCCGCGGAGACCACGTCGCGCACCTCGCGCTTCCTCACCGCCCTGGCGCGGATGAAGCCGGGGGTGACGCTGGAGCAGGCGCGCGCGGACGTGGCCCGAGTCGCCGGGGAGATGGCGACGCTGGAGCCTCGCTACAATGGGATTGGGTGGTCCATCCGAAGCACCTCGCTGGAGGAGCAGGTGGTGGGCGACGTGCGCGGGACGCTGTGGCTGTTGTTGGGCGCGGTGGGCTTCGTGCTGCTGGTGGCGTGCAGCAGCGTGGCGAACCTGATGCTGGCCCGCGCGGCGGCGCGTCAGCGTGAGGTCTCCATCCGCGCGGCGCTGGGCGCGAGCCGGGGGCGATTGGTGGCGCAGTTCCTCACCGAGAGCCTGGTGCTGTCCACGGTGGGCGGCGCGGCCGGACTCCTGTTCGCGATGTGGGGCACGGACGCGCTCCTGGCCTACGTGGGGGACGTGCTGCCTCGCGTGTCGCAGGTGCACCTGGACCTGACGTCGGTGGCCTTCACGGTGGGGGTGACGCTGTTCACGGGCCTCGTGTTCGGTCTGGTGCCCGCGCTGCAAGCAAGCCGCGCGGATTTGAACTCGACGATGCGCGAGGGCTCCCGTGGGACGGAGAGCCGGCGCTCGGGGCGGCTTCGCTCGGGGCTGGTGGTGGGGCAGGTGGCGCTCGCGTTGGTGTTGCTCGTGGGCGCGGGGCTGGTGATGAAGAGCCTGCTCGCGCTGCGCGACGTCGACGAGGGCTTCACGCCGGAGGGCGTGCTGACGGGGCGCATCGCGCTGCCGGCCGCGCGCTACTCGGAGCCCGCGCGCAAGCTGGCTTTCCAGCGCGACCTGCTGGAGCGGTTGAAGGGACTCCCGGGAGTGGAGTCGGCGGGAATCACCAACCTGTTGCCCCTGGGCGGCATCACCACGCGGGGCCTCGAGTTCGAGAGCCGTCCCGAGACGCCGGGCGAGATGCTGCCCGCGGTGGACTTCCGGGTGGCGAGCCCTGACTACCTGCGCACGCTGAAGGTGAAGCTGCTCCAGGGCCGCCTGCACGAGGGCATCGGCGAGCTGAACGCGCCCTCCGAAGTGGTCATCAACAAGACCTTCGCGGACGTGTACTGGCCGCAGGGCAACGCGCTGGGGCAGCGCATCACGCTGGAGCCCGAGAAGCGCTGGTCGACGGTGGTGGGCATCGTGGATGACCTGCGCGAGTGGGGGCTGTCCTCGCCCGCGCGGCCCGCGGCCTACTGGTCGCTCGCGTCGGCGCCGGGGTCCTTCATGGGGCTGGTGGTTCGGGTGAAGTCGGGAGCCCCGGAGTCGGTGCGCTCGGCGGTGGAGGCGGAGCTGCGCGTGGTGGACTCGGACGTGCCGCTGTATGGCGTGGCGGCGCTCACCCAGGTGGTGGATGAGTCCATCGGTTCACGGAGTTTGTTGGCCTGGTTGATGGGGCTGTTCGCCGGGACGGCGTTGCTCCTCGCGGCGTTGGGCATCGCGGGTGTCGTGGGCTACTCCGTCACCCGGCGCACGCGTGAGATGGGCATCCGCATGGCGTTGGGCGCGGCGCGGTCGGATGTGCTGCTGCTGGTGCTTCGCCAGGGATTGACGTTGGCGGGTCTGGGCGTGGCCATGGGCCTGGTGATGTCGCTGGTGCTGACGCGCTTCCTGGGGTCGCTGCTGTACGGCGTGACGGCGTATGACCCGTGGACCTTCGTGAGCGTCGCGGCGCTCTTGAGCACGGTGGCGCTGCTGGCCACGTGGCTGCCGGCGCGCCGGGCCTCGCGTGTGGACCCCATCATCTCGTTGAAGGCGGAGTAACTACGGCATGGAGACGTTTCTTCGAGACCTGCGCTACACGCTGCGCTCGTTGCGCGCGAGCCCGGGCTTCACGTTGGTGGCGGTGCTGGCGCTGGCGCTGGGCATCGGCGCCAACAGCGCGGTCTTCAGCGTGGTGAACGGCGTGCTGCTCACGCCGCCGCCCTTCGAGGCGCCGGACCGGCTGCTGCACTTGTCCAACGACATCAAGAAGGCGGGCCTGGAGGACGTCGGCATCTCGGTGCCGGAGTACCAGGACTTCGCCACGCTGCCGCGCGTGTTCAGCTCGGTGGCGGCGTACACCTGGCGGGACATGACGTTGACGGGTGGGGGCGCGGCGCAGCGCTTCGGCGTGGTGCATGGCACCTCCACGCTGTTCCCCACGTTGGGCGTGACGCCGGTGTTGGGCCGGGGCTTCACGGAGGAGGAGGCGAAGCCCGGCGCGCAGAAGGTGGTGGTGCTGACGCACAAGGCCTGGCGCGCGTACTTCGCGGAGGACCCGCGGGTGCTGGGCAAGACGATGCAGTTGGATGGCGAGCCGTACACCGTGGTGGGGGTGCTGCCCCGGGGTGTGGCGTATCCCCTGAAGGCCGACCTCTTCGTGCCCCTGGTTCCCAACGCGGAGTGGGTCCATTCACGAACGAACCGGCACCTGAGCTCCCTGGCGCGGATGAAGCCCGGGGTGACGCTGGAGCAGGTGCGCGCGGACGTGGCGCGAGTCGCCCAAGAGATGGAGGCGGGGGAACCTCTCTACCAGGGGATGGGCTGGTCCATCCGCACCACGCCGCTGGAGGAGCGGGTGGTGGGCAAGGTGCGCGGCGCTTTGTGGCTGTTGTTGGGCGCGGTGGGCTTCGTGTTGCTGGTGGCGTGCAGCAGCGTGGCCAACCTGCTCTTGTCCCGCGCGGCGGCGCGTGAGCGCGAGGTGTCCATCCGCGCGGCGCTGGGCGCGAGCCGGGGGCGACTGGTGTCGCAGTTCCTGACGGAGAGCCTGGTGCTGTCCGCCGTGGGCGGAGGACTGGGGCTCCTGTTCGCGCTGTGGGGCACGGACGCGCTCCTGGCCTTCGTGGGAGACGGGCTGCCTCGCGTGGCGCAGGTGCGGCTGGACATGACGTCGGTGGCCTTCACCCTGGGCGTGTCGCTGCTCACGGGCCTAGTGTTCGGTCTGGTGCCCGCGTTGCAGGCGAGCCGCGCGGACCTGAACGCGACGATGCGCGAGGGCTCGCGTGGGACGGAGAGCGGGCGCTCGGGGCGGCTGCGCTCGGGGCTGGTGGTGGGGCAGGTGGCGTTGGCGCTGGTGCTGCTCGTGGGCGCGAGCCTGGTGATGAAGAGCCTGCACGCGCTGCGGGAGGTCGACGAGGGCTTCACTTCGGACGGTGTGCTCACGGGGCAGGTCGCGTTGCCGGACGCGCGCTACTCGGAGCCGTCGCGCAAGCTGGCCTTCCAGCGAGACCTGCTGGAGCGCTTGAAGGGGCTCCCCGGGGTGGAGTCCGCGGGACTGACCAATATCCTGCCGCTCGGGGGCACCGTCACGCGCGGCCTGGAGTTCGAGAGCCGGCCGGAGGTTCCGGGCGAGATTCCTCCCGCGGTGGACTTCCGGTTGGCGAGCCCGGGGTACCTGAAAACGCTGAACGTGAAGCTGCTCCAGGGCCGGCTGCTCGAGAGCATCGGCGAGCTGGATGCGCCCGCGGAGGTGGTCATCAACAAGACGTTCGCGGACCTGTACTGGCCGCAGGGCAACGCGCTGGGACAGCGCATCTCGCTGGAGCCCAGGAAGCAGTGGTCGACGGTGGTGGGCGTGGTGGAGGACCTGCGTGAGTGGGGCCTGGTCGTGCCCGCGCGCCCCGCGGCCTACTGGTCCCTGGCGGCGATGCCGAGCGCGTATGTGGGGCTGGTGGTCCGGGTGAAGTCCGGAGCCCCGGAGTCGGTGCGCTCGGCGGTGGAGGCGGAGCTGCGCGCGGTGGACTCGGAGGTGCCGCTGTACAACGTGGCGCCGCTCTCGCGCCTCGTCGACGAGTCCATCGGCTCGCGGAGCCTGTCGGCCTGGTTGATGGGATTGTTCGCTGGCACGGCGCTGCTGCTCGCGGCGCTGGGCATCGCGGGGGTCGTGGGTTACTCCGTCACGCGGCGCACACGGGAGATGGGCATCCGCATGGCGTTGGGGGCGGCCCGGTCCGATGTGTTGTTGCTGGTGCTGCGCCAGGGCTTGAAGCTCGCGGGCCTGGGCGTGGCCGTGGGGCTGGTGATGTCGCTGGGACTGGCCCGCTTCCTGGGGGCGCTGCTGTACGGCGTGACGGCGTATGACCCGTGGACCTTCGTGGGTGTCGCCGCGCTCTTGAGCACGGTGGCGCTGCTGGCCACGTGGCTGCCGGCGCGGCGTGCGTCCAGCGTGGACCCCATCATCTCCTTGCGCTCCGAGTGAGCACGAAAGTCACGGATATGTCCTCACCTCTCATCTCCCTGCGGCAGATTGAAAAGTCCTATCCCCTGGCGGGAGGCCGCGTCTGGGTGCTGCGCAACATCGACCTGGACATCCAGCCCGGTGAGTTCGTCACGATGATGGGCCCGTCCGGCGCGGGCAAGTCCACGCTGCTGTCGGTGATGGGCATGCTCGATGCCGAGTGGAAGGGCGAGTACTTCCTGGACGGCCAGGCCGTGCACGGGATGAAGCTCAAGGAGCGCGGCGAGCTGTCCCGGCGCACCATCGGCTTCGTCTTCCAGCAGTACCACCTGCTCGACAACCTCACGGTGGCGGAGAACCTGGAGGTACCGCTGTCCTACCGCGACCTGAAGCGCGGTGAGCGCGAGGCGCTGGTGGGCGACATGCTGGACCGCTTCCAGCTCGTGGGGAAGAAGGACCTGTTCCCCTCGCAACTCTCCGGCGGCCAGCAGCAATTGGTGGGCATCGCCCGCGCGCTCATCGCCTCGCCCAAGGTGCTGTTGGCGGACGAGCCCACCGGCAACCTCCACTCGCAGCAGGCCAAGAACATCATGGAGGTGTTCCAGACGCTCAACAAGCAAGGCACCACCATCATCCAGGTGACGCACTCGGAGGCCAACGCGGCCTATGGGAACCGCATCATCCAGCTGGCGGACGGTTGGCTTCAGAAGTGAAATCCTGATGCATCAGTGCAATAGGTGCAAATATGCTGGGTGACGTGTCGATGGACGTCCGCTACGCGCTGCGCACCTTGCGCCAGTCGCCGGCCTTCACGGTGGCGGCGGTGCTGGTGCTGGCCTTGGGCATCGGCGTGACGACGGCGTTGTTCGGCCTGGTGGACGCGGTGCTCCTGCGTCCGCTTCCCTTCCCGGAGCCGGAGCGGTTGATGGTGCTCTCGGCGGAGCAGCAACAACAGAAGAGCCGGTCGCGCTACAGCCTCCCGGACTATGAGGACCTGGCGCGGCAGCTCACCCAGATTCGCTCGCTGACCGCGGTGTCCGACGACCTCTTGAACCGCACGGGCGTGGGCGACGCGGAGATGTTTCGCGGGGCCATGGTGGTGGGGGACTTCTTCGGCGCCTTTGGGGTGAGTCCCGCGCTGGGGAGGACCTTCACGGGGGAAGAGCGTGACGCGCCCGTGGTGGTGCTCTCCCATGCGCGGTGGCTGAAGGAGGGCGGTACACCCCAGGTCGTGGGCTCGACCCTGACCTTGAGCGGGCTGCCCTACACGGTGGTGGGCGTGATGCCGCCGTCCTTCGAGGTTCCTCATCCCTCCACGGACGTCTGGCTCCCGTTCGACAGTCTTCCGGGCGCGGCTACTTCGAGAGACCGCACGCAGCGCGGTCACCGCGCGTTCGGGGTGATGGGGCGGCTTGCGTCCGGGGCCACGTTGGAGTCGGCGCGTCACGAGATGCGGGTCGTGGGCGGGCGGCTGCGCGAGGAGAAGAGCCCGAACCTGCTGGTGGGGGTGATGCGCTTCCAGGACCTGGTCACCCGGGATGTGAACCTGCTGTTGTGGGTGCTGCTGGGCGCGGTGTCGCTGGTGCTGCTCCTGGCGGCGTCGAACGTGGCGCACCTCCAGCTGGCGCGCGCGGCGGCTCGGCAGCGGGAGCTGGGCATCCGCGTGGCGCTGGGCGCCGGGCGTGGAAGGCTGGTGCGTCAGCTCCTCACGGAGAGCCTGCTGCTGGCGCTGCTGGGCGGTGTGGGCGGCGTGCTGCTGGCGCAGTGGGTGACGGACCTGGTGCTGATGGTGGGAGGCAGCCGGCTGCCCCGCGCCGCGGAGATGGTGGTGCATGGCCGCGTCCTGGTGTTCGCGTTGGTGGTGACGCTGACGACGGGCGTGGGAGTGGGGCTGATGCCGGCGCTGCGCAAGAGCCAGCTGTCGCCCGCCTCGGTCCTGGGGCGGGGGGCGGCGGAGGTGGCTCGAAGCCGGGCGCACGGTGTGCTCGTGGTGGCCGAGGTGGCGCTGGCGCTGATGCTCGTCACGGGCGCGGGGCTGATGCTCAAGAGTTTCTGGCGGATGTACCAGGCGGACCCGGGCCTGGAGCCGTCGGGGGTGTTCGTCGCGCGACTGGTGCTGCCCACGGACCGGTATGGCTCGCCGGAGCGGGTGGCCGGGTTCCATCGGGCGCTGACGGCACGTCTCGCCGCGCGTCCGGAGGTCGCCGCCGTGGGGGTGGGCGCGAGCCTCCCCGCGGGTGGCTCCATCGGCCGCTCGGGCTACTGGGCGGAAGGCACGGAGGACACCTCGCCTCGGCCCCATGCGCTGTCGAACATCGCCACGCCGGGGTTCCTGGAGGCGCTGCGGGTGCCGCTGCTCGCGGGACGCCGGCTCGCCGAGTCGGATGGGGCCGATGCCCCGCGAGTCATGGTGGTGAGCGAGCGCTTCGCGCGAGAGGTCTTCCCCGGCCAGGACCCCATTGGCCGCCGGGTGACGTTCGGCGGGCACGACGCGGACGGCAAGCCGCTCTGGACGACGGTGGTGGGCGTGGTGCGGGACGTCGCGTACGCGGGCATCGCGGCCGGGCATGAGCCCACCGTCTACATGCCCATGGAGCAGGAGGAGGCCACGGACGGGCAGCTCGCGGTGCGGGCCGCTGGAGGCCTGGCGCCCCAAGCATTGGAAGCCGTGGTGCGGGAGGAGCTGCGCGCGGTGGATTCGATGGTGGCGCTCGCGCAGGTGGGGACCTTGGAAGAAAGATTATCCACGGACTTGGGATTGCCGCGCTTCCGAGCGGTGTTGCTGGGGGCCTTCGGCGTGCTGGCGCTGGTGCTGGCCGCGGTGGGCATCTACGGCGTCATGTCCTATTCCGTGGCACAACGAGAGCATGAGATGGGGGTGAGACTGGCCCTGGGCGCTCGTTCGGCGGATGTGCTGCGACTGGTGGTGGGCCAGTCGCTGCGCCGCGTGGGATGGGGCCTGGGGCTGGGACTGGTGGGCGTGTTGTCGGCACACCGGGCCGTGGAAGGTCTGCTGTACGGGATGGAGGCGTTGGATGTCGGAGTCATCGCCTCTGTCTGCTTGGTGTTACTGGTCACCGCCTGGCTGGCGAGCTGGCTCCCGGCTCGTCGCGCGGCGGGCGTGGACCCGGCCTCCGTGCTGCGTGGAGGCTGAGTCCCTTTGTGTCTCTTTGTTTCTGGCACTCTTTTTCTGGGATGACTTTCCGTGTCCGAGCCACAACCCGTTTTCTCCCCCACCACTCCCGCTGTTCAACCCTCACCCTCTCCCGCACCCTCGCCGGCTCCGGCCGCCAGGCCCTCGCGCATCCTCGTCGCGGATGACCAGGCCGACGTGCTGGAGGCCCTCCGCCTGCTCTTGAAGCGGGACGGCCATGGCGTCGTCACGGCGCAGTCGCCCGCGGGGGCGCTCGCCACGCTGGAAGCCGAGGACGTGGACCTGGTCCTGATGGACCTGAACTACGCACGCGACACCACTTCCGGCAAGGAGGGCATGGACCTCTTGGGCCGCATCCGCGCGCAGGACTCGACGTTGCCCGTGGTGGTGATGACCGCCTGGGGCAGCGTGGAGGGCGCGGTGGAGGCCATGCGCGGCGGCGCGCGCGACTACGTGCAGAAGCCGTGGGACAACACGCGCCTGCTCGCCACGCTGCGCACGCAGCTGGAGCTGTCGCGGGCGCTCAAGCGCAGCCGCCGCCTGGAGGATGAGAACCAGCACCTGCGGCGCGCCCAGGCGTCCGGGCTGCCCTCCATGGTGTCCGAGTCGCGCGCCATGCTGCCGGTGCGGCGGATGATTGAGCGCGTGGCGCCGTCGGGGGCCAACGTGCTGGTGACGGGTGAGCACGGCACGGGCAAGGAGGTGGTGGCGCGGCTGCTCCACGCCTCGTCCAACCGGGCGGACCGGGCCTTCGTCGCGGTCAACTCCGGTGGCCTGTCGGAGGGGGTCTTCGAGAGCGAGCTGTTCGGCCACGTGAAGGGCGCCTTCACCGACGCGAAGACGGACCGCACGGGCTGCTTCGAGCTGGCGGACGGAGGCACGCTCTTCCTGGATGAGATTGGCAACATGCCGCTGTCGCAGCAGGCGAAGCTCTTGCGTGTGCTTCAGACGGGAGAGTTGCACCCGGTGGGCTCGTCCAAGACGCGGCGCGTGGACGTGCGGGTGGTGAGCGCCACCAACGTGGACCTGGCCAAGGCCGTGGCGGAGGGCCGCTTCCGCGAGGACCTTCTGTACCGCCTCAACACGGTGGAGATTCCGCTGCCCCCGCTGCGCGAGCGGCGCGAGGACATCCCGCTGTTGGCGGCGCACTTCCTGGCCGCGCAAGGCAAGCGTTACGGCCGCGACGCCATGCGGTTGACGCCGGGCGCGTTGGAGGCGCTGTTGGCCTATCCCTGGCCAGGCAACGTGCGCGAGCTGGAGCACGCGGTGGAGCGCGCGCTCTTGATGGCGGTGGGGGACGAGGTGACGGCGGAGGACCTGCTGTTGCGCCGCGCGGGCCGTGAAGGCATGGCGCGCCTGGAGGAGATGACGCTGGAGGAGGTGGAGCGCTACCTCATCGAGCGTGCGCTGGCGCGGCAGGAGGGCAACGTGAGCGAGGCGGCCAAGGGCCTGGGCTTGTCGCGCAGCGCGCTGTACCGTCGGCTCCAGTACTACGGAATCAAGGGAGCCCGGTGAAGCAACAGCGCGAGCCCTGGCCACATGATTTGCAGGTGCTCGCGCTGGTGTGGCTCGCGGGGGTGCCGGGCGTGGGGGTCTCGCTCGCGCTGCTGTGGACGCAAGACTTCTCCTCGAAGGTCCGCTGGACGCTCACCACGCTGGTGGTGGGCGTCTTCGTGGGCGTGGGCCTCCTGGTGCGCGAGCGGGTGACACGTCCCCTGCACGCCATGGCCAACCTGCTGGCGGCGCTGCGCGAGGGGGACTACTCGACGCGCGGGCGAGGGGCGCGGGCGGGTGACGCGTTGGGCGAGGTCCTCCTGGAGGTGAATGCCCTGGGCGACACGCTGCGCGAGCAGCGGCTGGGCGCGCTGGAGGCGGGCGCGCTGCTCGAGCAGGTGATGGAGGAGATTGACGTCGGCGTGCTGGCCTTCGACGTCGCGGGGACGCTGCGGTTGGTGAACCGTGCGGGCGAGAAGCTCCTGGGGCAGTCGCGCTCCCAGTTGATGGGCAAGGGCGCGGGGGCGCTCGGGTTGGCGGACCTGCTGGAGGGCCCGGCGCCTCGGAGGTTGTCGCGGACCTTCGCGGAGGAGGGCGGGCCGTACGAGCTGCGGCGCGGAGGCTTCCGGCAAGGGGGACTGCCGCATCACCTGGTGGTGCTGGCGGACCTGCGGCTGGCGCTGCGCGAGCAGGAGCGCGAGGCGTGGCGCCGGCTGGTGCGGGTGTTGAGCCATGAAATCAACAACTCGCTGTCGCCCATCCAATCCATCGCGGAGTCGCTGCGGGACTTGCTGATTCAAGTGCCGCGTCCGTCGGATTGGGAGGACGACGCGAAGAGTGGCCTGGGCATCGTGGCGCGGCGCTCGGAGTCGCTGGCGCGCTTCATGTCCGCTTACGCGCGGCTGGCGCGGCTGCCTCCGCCGGTGCTCTCCGGGGTGGAGGTGGACGGCTGGGTGCGGCGGGTGGCGGCGCTGGAGACGCGGCGTCCGGTGGAGGTGCGGGCGGGGCCGGCGCTGGCGGTCCGGGGAGATTCAGACCAGTTGGAGCAATTGCTCATCAACCTGGTGCGCAACGCGGTGGACGCGGTGCTGGTGGAGTCCCAGGCGAGCCAGGTCTGGGTGTCCTGGGCGGTGCTGTCGCCCGGCGCCGTGGAGGTGTGGGTGGAGGACGAGGGCGCGGGCCTGGCGGATACGGGCAACCTCTTCGTGCCCTTCTTCACGACGAAGCCCCAGGGCAGCGGCATTGGACTGGCGCTGTGCCGGCAAATCGCGGAGGCCCACGGCGGCACGCTCCGGTTGGAGAACCGCCCCGAGGGACGCGGGTGCCGCGCGCGCCTCAAGCTTCCGCTGGAGGGGCCCGGCACGGGCGGGGTGACTGCGAGCCTGGGGTAGTCAGGCGACCTGCGCGCGGCGGGCGCTGGGCTCCGGCGGCGGGTCATACGTGGGGGTGAGGTCCGCCACGTTCACCGTGACGAGGTGGTAGACGATGACGTTGCTGACCCAGAAGAAGAGCGCGGCGTAGTGGACGTAGATGAGCGGCGAGCCGGGCCACACCTGCAGCGGGTAATTGAAGACATTGGCCGCCAGATAGCCGCCGAGCCACTCCCCCAACCAGCACACCACCGTCCCGATGGCCACGCGGGTCCAGACCTTGACCTTGCGGGGGTAGAAGAAGAAGTAGTGCAGGGTCCACAGCAGCCCCACGCAGCTCGCCCACAGAATCATGCTGGCGAACGAGAACCAGTGATACGGGGACGTGGGGTAGTGCCAGCCCCAATCCTTGTTCACCCAGCGCCAGGCCATGTTCTGGGACAACTCCATGAACCAGAACAGCGGCGCGAGGTAGAGCACCTGCGTCATGAGGACTCGCAAGAAGCACATGAGCGTCTTCCAGAGCCTCTGCGTGGACCCGTCGTGTGTCATCATCATCCCCCCCGTGTCTCGGCCTGGTGACCGAGGGCATTGCAACGAACGGCGCTGCTGAAAGTCGCATGACCTGAAACACGGGTGGGCGACAAGTGGTTGCGTGCTGACGCCACTTCGAGGGTTGCGCGCTGAACGCGCCCCCCCGCCATTCATGGCGGAAGCATGACACAACCCGGGATGGCTGATGCCCATGGCGCCCTCGGGCGGCCGTAGGGTGCCGTCCTCCAGACGAGGGCACATGGCGTGTCCTCTCTGTCTGATGAGGAGGACGTGCGGATGCTTCGGAACCGGGCCGGCGGGTGGCGCGACGCGCCAACAAGGGATGTGGGGTGTCGACAGACCCTGGGGGTGAGACGTAGCGCAGGAAGGCAGGGGGGCCGGGTCGCGGTGGTGGCGGTCCTGGGGTGTCTGGCTGTTTCACTGCTCACGGGGGCGGATGCTCGCAAGCCCGCCACGCAGTGGTTGCAGCGTCCCGAGGAGTCCGCCCGGATGGCGCGAGTAGAGGCGGGGCTCGCGGCCGTGCCGTTGCCTGGGGGCGAGAGCCTGCGCCTGACGCTCGCGGAGTGGATGGCGCTCTACAAGGTGCCCGGGCTGAGCATCGCGGTGTTCGACGGGCACTCGCTGCGCTGGGCGAAGGCGTTGGGGGTGAAGCAGGCGGGAGGCTCGGAGCCTGTCGCGCTGGACACGCTGTTCCAGGCGGGCTCCATCAGCAAGCCGATGACGGCGCTCGCGGTGGCGCATCATGCGCAGCGGGGGCGCTGGTCGCTCGACGAGGACGTCAACGGCAAGCTGGTGTCGTGGAAGGTGCCGGACAATGAGTTCACGCGGGAGCAGAAGGTGACGCTGCGGCGTCTGCTCAGCCACAGCGCGGGATTGCCGATGCATGGCTTTGATGGGTATGCCCAGGGGGCGCCGGTGCCCACGCTGCTGGAGAGCCTGGAGGGGAAGGCGCCGGCGAACTCGCCTCCCGTCCGGGTGGTGGCCGAGCCTGGAACGGTGGCGCGCTACAGCAACCTGGGGCTGAGCGTCGTCCAGCAGGTGATGGTGGATGGGCTGGGGAAGCCCTACGCGAGCATCATGCGCGAGACGGTGTTGCTCCCGCTGGGCCTGAAGCACAGCACCTTCGAACAGCCGTTGCCTCCAGCGCTGGTGCCGCTGGCGGCGACGGGGACTCGCGCGGATGGCTCGAGCCTTCCGGGCGGGTGGCACACGTATCCGGACCAGGCCGCCGCGGGGTTGTGGACCACGCCGTCGGACCTGGCCCGCTTCGCCATCGAGGTCTCGAAGGCGCGGGCGGGGACGTCGCGCCGGGTGGTGTCCCAGGCGATGGCGGAGGAGTTGTTGTCGCGTCAGGGGCCAGAGCCGACGGGGCCCCTGCCTCCGCCGCCGTGGCAGCCGGAGCGCTTCGGGTTGGGCTTCCGCCTTCAGGAGGACCCGAGCTACTTCGGCCATGGTGGATGGGTGGAGGGCTATCGCTCGCAGTTGGTGGCGTATTCGAACACGGGTAGTGGCGTGGCGTTGATGACCAACTCCGACAACGGGAGGTTCCTCCTGTCGATGCTCGCGGACAGTGTGGCGAGGGAGTACGGCTGGAAGGGACATGTCTTCCTGCCGCGGGGGCCGTATGCGACGGCGGACCTGATTGTCCGGCTCAAGGGTGTGGACACCGCGCTGGCGTGGTTCAAGGAACAGCAAGCGGCGGGCGTGCCGGAGCACCAGTCCTCCGAGTCGCTGACCGCGCTGGGGCATGACCTGCTGCGAAGTGGCGAGGTCGCCGGCGCGGTGAAGGTGTTCGAGGCGAACGCCGCGCTGTTCCCTGGAGACGCGGAGGTGCATGCCGCTCTTGGCGAGGGGTACGTCAAGGCGGGCCGGAAGGACGCGGCCATCACCCGCCTCAAGAAGTCGCTCGCGCTGGAGCCGAAGCACCCCGAGGCCACGAAGTTGCTGGAGACGCTCGGCGTGCGTCCGTGAGCCGCGGGACGGCGAGGCGCTCCGAGGGAGGGAGCGCCTCGCTTCGTCTCAAGGGGTGAAGCGGCTCGCGGGGTCGTCGGGGCGTGAGCCCTGGTCCAGTTCGTCGCGGTCCAGGGCGCCATCGAGGTCCCGGTCGATGCCGATGCGCACCTCGGAGCCCTTGGGCACCACGGTGTAGGTCAGTTCGCCGCCGGCCCGTGCGAGGGTTTGCAGCAGGGACGCGGTGACGGTCTCCGTCGCGCGGTCGGTCTGGAACAGGCCGCCGCCCATGTATGTGAATCCCCGCGCCACGCCGCCTTGGAGTCCCTTCACCACCACGCCCACCTTGCCGCTGTCGGCGAGGGTGAGGAACGTGGACAGGGTGCTCGTCTGCGCGGGCGTGGGGCTCGCGGAGGTCAACGTCACCTGCTTGCCGACGGCCGCATGGGTGTCCTTGCTGTCGGGGCCGGGAGGCTCCGCCACGGTGGTGTTCGTGCCCTTGGGCAGGTCGGAGCCGGAGAACGCCAGGAGGAAGGCCACCATGTCGGCCACCTCCTGGTCGCTCTGGAAGGAGAACACGGGCAGGGTGAGGAACCGTGCAATCGAGTCCACGCCGCCGTCATGCGAGAAGCCGAAGCCCGCGAGGTTCGACGTCTGCGTGAACTCCATGCCGACCTTCTCGTAGAGGTTGCGCAGTTGGGAGATCTTCATCGTCACGTTGGAGAACCCATCCACGGAGACGAGCCCTGTGTGGCGCTCGCCGCTGGGACCCGCGGCGAAGGGGATGAATTGGTTGCCATTCCACAGCACGTCCGCGCCCATGCCCGTGGGCAAGGTGTGGCACGTCGCGCACGCGAACCTGCCCGCGTCGAGGAGGCGGGGTGGGCGGTAGATGCGCAGGCCGTTCACCGCGTTCCCGTTGGGCAGGGGCTGACCTGCGGCGCCGAAGCGGCCGGTGGTGAAGTGCCCTGGCAGGGGCAGGCTGGTGGGCAGTGAGTTGTCGAGGTTGCGGAAGGGGTTGGGTGGGAAGGTGAGCGTGGCGAGGAAGTCCTCGAACTGCTGCATCTCCACGACGGTGAGTTGCGTGTCGTCGCCCTGGAGGCTCGCGAAGGCGGCGTTGAACTCCTCCAGGCCCGCGCGGTCTCCGCGCCAGTGCAGGGGCTCCTTGCCGATGATGTCCTGGAGTGTCTGGGTGGTGGTGGGGCCCTTCATCGAGTGCCACGGCTGGAAGTTCGTGGTCAGTCCTGGGACTCCCATGCCGAGGTTCTGTCCACTCACGGCCTTCATGTCGCCAGACGGGTCCCCCAAGTCCCACGCGAGCCGGTCGATGCGTCCGTCGATGTGGCACGAGGCGCAGGCGATGTGGCCCAGGCCGGAGCTCTTGTGGGTGTCATACAAGTGAGGCCGGCCGGCCCTGATGGCGGCGGGCGTCGGGTCGAAGAACGGGACGCGGAAGAGCTCCGTGTTCGTGGTGGTGTCGACGACGGACAGGCTGGCCGCGAACTTGTTGAGGACGTAGATGCGGGTGCCGGAGAACACGACGCCGGTGGGGCCTTCGCCGACGTTGACCTGGGTGATGCGGGCTCCGGTGTCATCCATCACGGCGACGTTGTTGGAGCCCATGCCCGTCACGTAGGCGCGGGTGCCCGCGGTGTTCCAGGCGATTCCGCGCGGGTCTCCGAGCGCGAGTGCTCGTGTCGCCTGGGGCAGGGTGGACGTGGTGTACGTGAGGTGCGGATTGAGGTCGAAGCGGGCGACGGTGGTGGGATTGGCGGGGTCCACGGAGGCGGCGACGACACGCAGGAAGCGGCCTCGGAGGTTGGGCTCGAAGCGGACTTCGTTGGTCGCGTCGGTGCCCACGACGACGACGCGGCCTCCGGGGTGGACGGACAGGGCCATGTCCAGGTTCATCAAGCCGCTGGCGTAGGTGACGGCGAGCGTGGAGGTGTTGATGATGGCCAGGTCCCGGTCTGGCAGGTCCCATCCGGAGCGGCGCCCTGATGACGAGGCATTGCTTCCCGAGACGAAGCGGGTCCAATCGCCCTGGTTGTCATCCATCCAGCGGCCGACGGTGTCTTTCTTCACGATGAGGCCCACGGGGGGCGGGGACGGATTGCCTGCCTTCTTCGGTGGGTTGAAGGTGCTGCCGGAGTTGGGCGGTGGGTTGACGCCGCCGTAGGGGCCTGCGCTGCTGCTCACGACGTTGGGAGGAAAGCCGCCGCTGCCCATGGCGTTGCCGCCGCCGAGCACGGTGCTGCGATTGCCGGACTCGAAGAAGGCGACGTAGACCTGGGTGCCCGTGGCGTTGACGGCGAGCGCGCGCGGCTCCTCGCCTTGCAGGTTCAGGCGCGTGGGGGTGGCGAGGGGATTGGAGGGGTCGACCACGAGGACGCGATTGACCTGTGAGCAGGAGATGAACGCTCGCTGGGGTGTGCCGGCGAAGACGACGTCGGCGGGCTCATCGTCGGTGGGGACGGTGGCCTTCACGTTGGAGGTGGTGAGGTCGACGATGCTGATGCTGTCGGAGACATGGTTGACCACCCAGGCCTCGGTGTTGCCGCGAGCGCGTACGGAGACAGGGTCCAGTCCCACGGGGATGGACGCGGTCAGGACGGGTGTGCCGCTCGAGAGGGAGAACACGAGCAGCCGGTTGTCCGCGGTGTTGACGGCCAGCAGGCGCGAGCCGTCGGGTGTCAGCTCCAGGGGATGCACATGGGGGTGCTCCCAGTTCACGAATCCGCCGGACGCCTGAGCCCAGGAAGCGCTCGCGGCCAGCACCAGGCACGGCAACATCGCGACCAGCACCCTTCGGACGACCGACATGGGACCTCCTGCTGCGAACGTCGTGAACTCGCTCGGATGGAGATTTCCATTAAGTCTTTGATGTCAGACTAATCCGGAAGCCATGCCTGTGGGGAGGCAAAGACGAGTCACCGTTGGGGAAAGCACACCTGAGGTGCCGCCAGAGATGGATGGGAATGGCGAGGCGCGTTGGACGCGGTGCTTTGCTCAGGGGGCTGGAGCCTTGGCGACAACGACTCCTTGCGCCGTGACGGCGTAGACCTCCCACCAATCGAGGACGCGCCCGCCAGGACCACCGCATCGGTCAAAGCGCTGTTCCACGACGACGAAGTACAACCCTGGCGTCTGGTCTGCGAAGACGGAGACATCCAAGCCTTGTTCCGGGCTCGCGCAACCTGTGAACAAGTTGGGGAAAGGGGTGTTGTTCACCACCTCGTGGATGGCTCCCGCGGCGGCGAGTGCAGCGCCAGCCTCCAGCGGTTCGACAAGCGTCCTGGTGGACTTCTCCTCTGGCCATGTCACCGCTCCCTTCCAGGTCGCAGTGGGAGCAGTGCATCCGTGGAGTACCGCGGCGATCCCCGCCACGCTCAAAGCCTTGAACATGGAGCTCACCTCAGCACATCCGCTTCAGCGCGTGACGGGGAGGCGTGAAGTGTGTGCGAGCCCGAGTGGTGCATCCAAGGAAGGCGCCACGGTGGGGGGCGTAACCTCGGTAACCGGTTCAGGGAGCGGTTCAGGCCCGCCGTTGGCGATGGAGTCAACTTGACCCCGGAAAAGAGGGTGGTGCCCCACCGAAGACTGGTCACCGTTGGCGAAAGCACACGAGAATCCGCCGCATGAAGCGCTTCCCCTTGCTGTGCCGTGGCTGGGTGACTTCGAGCGTCGCGCTCCTTCTGGTGGCCCTGCTGTGGGGCCTGCCGCCGGAGGCTCGGGCGGAGGTGGCCGTCCGGCGCACGTTCCTGAAGCTGGCGTCGTCCAACGGGCACGGCGCGGTGATGTTGGACCTGGAAGCAAAGAAGGTCTCGCACTTCCGCGAGCACCTCTTCGCGACGGAAGAGCCCATCATCGACGCACTGGGCAACGACGTCTTCGTGCGAGGCCAACCTCAGGTGGTGCATTCGCGCGATGTGTTGTTCGACGCGTTCTTCGGCCTGCGCTCCGATGGAACCCAGCGCTGGTTGAACACCCAGGACGCGGACCTGGATGCCAGTGGTTATGCCCCCTGGACCCCCGGCAGGACGGGCGGCACCGGCCTGGCGACACTCGTCCAGCGCGTGGGCCCGCTGGAGGTGACGACGTATGTCTTCGCGCCCCAATCAGTGCCTCACGCGTCCTTCGTGATGGCGCTGCGCGTGCGCAACACCGGCGCGTCGACCTCCCCCGGCGTCAGCGTGTTCTCGCTCCACAACTTCCACCTGGGCTTCGGCCGCCCCGGCGTCCTGGCGGACCTGGATGAGAACGGTGAGACAGTGGAGGTCCAGGCCCATGACTTCGTGGAGAAGGGCTTCGCGGGCGTCGTCGTGGGCCGTCCGCTCGGCGCGGTGGCTCGCAAGGCCGCGTGGACCTCCGGTGATTCAGGTGCCGGCAATGGCTTCATCACCGTGAAGAACGGCGGACAGCAGGACCTGCGGGACTTCACCGCTCCACCGTCGGCGGCGACAGGGTGGGCCACCGCGTATCAGTTCAACCTGGGAGACATCGCGGCCGGCGCCGAGAAGTGGACTGGTGTCGCCTTCGTGCACCTGGGCAACCCCGAGGGAATGGCCACGGCGAGGCAATGGCTCTCCGACTACGTGGGCACCTCCGACGCGAAGGCCCTGGTCGACGCGGAAGTCGCGCGCTGGGCTTCCTTCCAGACGGACACGGTGAAGGTCCCCGCCGGCACGGTGGCGAGCGAGGAGACGCTGGTCCGTCACTCCGCGGTGGTGCTGCACATGGCGCAGGTCCGCGAATCGGAGACCTTCCTGCGCGAGTCCCTGAGCCGCGATGGCGAACCGCGACTGACGCGCTTCAAGGCGCCGAACGGCGCACCGGCCGCGCTGCCGGGCATGGTGAAACACGCGGGCAAGGGCGCCGTGCTCGCCAGCCTTCCTCCGGGACAGTGGACCTATGCGTGGATTCGCGACGGCGCCTACGCGGCGGCGGCGATGGCCACGCTGGGCATGCGCAACGACGCTCGCGAGGCCCTGTCGTACTACCTGAACGCGGACAGCGGCCGGTTCCAGCACTGGCGCGAGCTCCAGCCCTACCGCATGCCGCCGTACCTCATCACGCTCACGCGCTACCACGGCTTCGGCGTGGAGGAGACGGACTTCAACGACGCAGGACCGAACCTGGAGTTCGATGGCTTCGGCCTGTTCCTCTGGGCGCTCCGGCACTACGAGCGCACCACGGGAGACCTCTCGCTGGTGGACCAGACGTGGCCCACCGTGTCGACCAAGGTCGCGGATGCGTTGGTGGCCCTCATCGACCCGGAGACGGGGCTCATCCGTCCGGACTCGTCCATCTGGGAGACCCACTGGAACGGACGTCAGCGCGCGTGGACGTACACCAGCCTGACCGCGGCGCGGGGCCTGTGTGACGCGGCGGTGCTCGCGGAGCGAGTGGGCGACTCCGCGCGAGCGACGCGCTATCGCGCCGCGGGTGAGTCCATCCGACGGGCAATGGCAGAGAAGGTGACGGACTGGAACTTCACGCTGGCCTCCAATCTGGAGGAGCTGCGCGCCGGACGAGGCTACTGGGACGCGGCGGTGTTCGACGCGTTCTCCATGGGCCTGTTCGACCCGGCGGGGAAGATTGCTCGCGAGACGATGCGTGGCTTGGACCTCCGACTGTCATCACCGGCGGGGGCGGGGTGGGCTCGGAACGATGACCGCTACGACCACACGGGCTGGGCGGACATGAGCCCGTGGGGCAGTGAGTACGACAGCGCGGAGTGGGTCATCGTCAGTCTGCGCGGGGCCATGGCGAAGCGGATGGCGGGGGACTCGGCGCGCGCGGACCGGGTGCTGAAGTGGGTGACCGACCAGTCGCTGAAGAACTACCTCGCGGTGGCGGAGACCTATGACGAGATGAGCGGGGCGTACAAGTTCAACGCGCCCATGGTGGGCTTCGGCGCGGGAGCATATGCGCTGGCCCTCGCGCATCGCGCGGACGGCACCGCGGACCCCGCCTGTGGCGCGTACCTGGATGAGAGCACGCTGTCGAAGCCGCCGGATGCAGGGCCGGGCGAGCCGGACGCGGGTCCCGTGGATGGCGGTCATGACGCGGGACCGGGCGAGCCGGATGCGGGCCCGGAGGAACAACCGCTCGTCGGTGGCGGCGGTGGCTGCAACGCCACCGGACCGGGAGCGATGGCGATGTGGCTGATGCTGGTGCTCGCCGGCCTCTTCGGGTTGACGCGCGCGAAGCGTGCTTGAGGGCCGCGCTTCCGGTTCAGGGCTCGAGGAGGAAGGCGCTCAGCTCGGGCACCACGGTGTCCGAGTGGGTGAGGAAGAAGTAGTGATTCGCCTCGCGCACGCTCACGACGCGCGCGGTGGGCAGCGCCTGGGTGAGCCGGTCGCGCTCGGAGGCACCGAAGGCCATGAGTGACCGCAGCACCTTCGCGACCTGTTCCTGTTCGACGGCTGTCATCGCCTTCGTCCACGGGAGCTCGACGTCGACCGCGTAGTACGCGAGCACCGGGGCCAACACGGAGGCGTAATCCGGGGACGCGTTGCCCTGCGTCAGCCGCTCGTAGACGAAGCCCGGCGTGGCATCCGCCATCCATCGCCCGCTCGCATCGAAGACGTTGCTCGTCCTCACCTCCGCTTCGGGAACCTCGAAGCCATGCATTCGAGACTGCCACGCGGCGAACGCCCGGGGCGATGCGCGCTCCTCCTCGCTTGGACCCGAAGGCGTGGGCGCTCCCTGCACGAGGGCATCAACCTTCGTGTGGTCATACGCGGCATCCAGATAGACAAGCCTGTGGACGCGCCGCGGATACATGGCCGCGAAGGCCGTCAGCTCATCTCCCGCGAGCGAGTGGCCCACGAGCGAGACCTTGTCGAGCTTCAGCTCATCCAACGCCCGCCGCACGTCCTCCACACGCGTCTTCAAGTCATAGCCAGCCTCCGGCTTGCTCGACTTGCCGAAGCCTCGGCGTGTGAGCGCCACGACGCGGAACGCCTGGGTGAGCTTGGGCGCGAAGTCATCGAAGATGTGCGCGGTGTTGCCCTGTCCCGCGAGCAGGACCACGGCGGGGCCCGTACCTCCCCAGTCCAGGACCTCCAGGAAGACGCCTGGCTCGACGGTGACGGCACCCTCCCGATGTGGAGATGGGTCGGCCCACGGCGCATTCGCGCGGACGCCGCCCTGGGTGGCACAGCCCAGCAATGACAGACCTGACACGAGAAGGACCGCACCACCCCACCGCTGGTTCGCGCGCATGGCCCTCTGATAGTCCGAAGCACCTCGGCGCGTCATCTCTCCAGCGGGTGTATGTCATCCCGTTGAGGTGGTCCCTCATGACCGTGCCACATCAGGAGGTCTCGAGGCCCGGTGCCACGAAGTGGCGGGCTCCGCGCAGCGAGTCTCATGATGATTGCGTGCGAGAGTGGCAGGCTCCATGACAGGCCGCGCCACGATGCCTCGTGACACGCCACGGGTGCACGAGCCTGGCACCGCAGTTCCCCGCGAGCCGGAAGAAGACGATTGCCCGCGGGCCATGCCGCGAGCCGCGCCCGCAGCGAAAGGCGCGTGCTCAGCGCCGCGAATCCCTGCGAGCCTGCGTCCGGCGGTTGCGCGCGACCCCATGGGAGATGCGGCGCACCGAGGCGAAGCCCTGCTGCTTGCGCGCGCCTCCCTTGCGGCGCTGTGCCTTCACACCGCGCCGTGACAGCGTCGCCGTCTTCCCCGCCGCGCGCACCCGGCGCACGGGCTTGCGGCCCACGGTGGCGCGAGTCGCACGCTTGGCGCGCACAGCCCTGCGAGGCGCCGCCCTCTTCCGCGCGGCCAGGGCCGCGGCCCGTGCCTCCTGGCGCTCGAGCAGGACCAGCCGCTTCTCGAACCGGGACAGCGCCTGCTGGAAGTACAGCGCCTTGCGCACCGTGTTCGCATTGCCCTCGGCGCGGCGGGAGCGGGTGGGCACTCGCCGGCCCAGGGCCTCGCGCCGCTGGCGCCGGGCCGTGTCCTGATACTTCCGCATCAATCGCCGCGCGCGCAGGATGCGGGCACGCAGCTCCCGCGCGGACAGCTCCACCACGTTGCGAGGCGCGCTGGACAACACGAGCCGGGCCTCGGGCTCCGTCAACAAGGACATCTTCTTCGAGGGACTCTTGGGCAAGGGTCTGCTCCTTCAAGACACTGTGGACTTCCTCGCGGAACGTCCGCACGTGTCCCCCAGGGAGCAACCTGCACCCTGGGGCGATTGAGCGGCGCCCGCCGTGTCACTCGAACACGGACACCTCGGAGAGCGCGTAGATGGGGAGGGCAAAGGTCTGGTCCTTCGTCCGCACCCGCAGCCGGACATGCTGGACGAGCGTGTCACCCGCGAGCGGCACATCGAAGAAGCGCGCCCTGCGCAGCACATCCAGCGACGCGTCCCCATAAGGACTGTCACCTTCCGTCCCCTCGAGGGCGATGTTGACGAAGAAGCCGAAGACGGACCTGGGGTCGTAGTCCTGGTGGAGCACGTCGGCGAGCGGTGACCACGTGATGCCATCCATGCTGCCCTCCATCAGCACGTGCATGGTGGAGTCGAGGCTGGTCGCGACCTCCAGGTTCCGGAGGACGATGCGCCGGGGGCGCACGGGTGTCTCCCAGGAGAACATCACCGCGTCCACGCCCGAGTCGCGGGACTCCGGCTTCGTCCGCACGATGCGCAGCGAGCCATCCGTGTACGGACACGGCGCATCTGCCGGGGACGGGTAGCACACGGCGCCTCGGCTGACGGGGCGCAGGACTCCAGAAGAGACCGGCTCTCGAGGCCCCCGCCATTCCACGCGGAAGGCCACGCTGCTGTCCCGGCTGCCGAGTGGCTCGAAAATCCAGGTGCCCATCGACACGGCGCGAACCTGCGCCGACACGCCCGGAAAGTCCTCCAGCTGATAGGGATTGGTCTGCCAGGGCGAGGCGGGGTCGTGCGCTTCCCAGACCAGTCCGTCCGTCCCCACGAGTTGCAGCACGGGATAGGGCGGGAGCGGGCCCACCGGCAGGAGCTCGGAGCTTTCGGGCGTGAGGATTTCAGGCACCTTCGCGGAGACGGGCGTCACGGGAGGTGGTGGCGCCTTGACGAAGCTCAGGACCTGGCCTTCCTGTCCCTGGGCCACCACCAGGTGCGGCTCCCAGGGCCGCAGCGGCGGAACCTCCACGTCATCCCTGAAGTGGAACGACGTGTAGACACCGTGGCCCTGCTCCAGCGGCGTGGCGACGCGGAAGCGGTACTCGGTGTAGCCCTGGGAGCGGTCATCAAAGGTCTCGCCCGAGAGGACCTCCAGCACGTAGTCCCCGCGCGTGTCGCTCTGGAACTCCCCGAAGGGGGTGAACATCTCGGGCACGGGTGGCGGCTCGGTCGAAGGGCCGAAGATGGGGCGGGTGTAGGGCTTTCGCTCCAGCGTCACCGGCGCGTTGGCGCGCGGTGCGCCATCCAGGTGTTGCAGGGTGCCGTAGATGAAGACGGGGTCCTCCGGATTCCGGTCGCAGCCGGCGCTCAGCAGCGCGAGGAGGGACAAGGGCTGAAGCAGTCTGCGCATGTCAGTAGGTCCCCTTCATGCCGAACAGAGGGAGGATGACGGGGATGTTCGAGGGCTTCCGCTCGGGGGCATTGGTGTCGAAGCTGAAGCCGTACTCGTAGGCCACCACTTCGTTCTGGGCGGACACGTTGAGGATGTCCAGGTAGGCGTCGAGCGTGAAGTCCTCCATGGCCCAGGATTTGGCGACGCGCAGGTCCACGCGGAAGAAGGAATCCAGCCGCGCGGCCTTGTCCCGGTCCTGCCGCACCCATTGCTGCTCTCCATCGGGCGTGGTGATGACCCGCTGCGTGAGGCTGGTGATTTCCCCCGCCTCCGGGCGGCCGGTGTTGAAGTGCAGCACCGTGCCCACGGTCCAGTTGTTGCCGAACTTGTAGCTGACCGCCGCGTTGAACACGTGCGCCTGTTCGAAGGTGAAGGGAAGGGTGACCTTCTCCGCGCCCACCACGCGGTTGTCATCTCCATACCGGTCGATGAGCACGCGGCGCTTGCTCTGCAAGAAGCTGTAGGAGACCCAGCCGAACCAGTCCTGGCCCAGCGGGTGCCGCGCCATCAGCTCGAAGCCATACGCATATCCACTCGTGGCCGGCTGCGTGTTGCCCACGCCGCCGCGCCGGCGGTTCTCCGCCACCTGCTCCAGGTCCAGCTCCACCGCGCGGGAGATGGGGTTGTAGAAGACGTCACCGCTCAACTCCAGGCCCTCCAGGGCCTTCCACTCGGCGCCGACGTCGAGCTGGACTCCCTCCTGGAGTCCGTAGCGCAGGCTCGCGGTGTCCACGGCGGGCAGGTGCAGCAGCACCGTGGGCGGCTGATGGAACAGCCCCGCGCCGCCCTTCACCACCAGCGAGTCGGTGACGCTGTGACGCACGGACAGGCGCGGCTCCACCACCGTGTGCTGGATGCCCGGCGACAGGTGATAGCTGTCCAACCGCACACCGGGCTGGAGCACCCACTTGTCCGTGGGCTGCCACGTCACGGACGCATATGCGCCCGAGAACGTCGCCAGCGACGAGGGCCGCTTGAGCGGGTCGGCCGCGTCGTCCGGGCGCGTGCCAGGCGGGATGCCAGTGCCCGTCATCTTCGTCGCGGCGCGCCGGTGCTCCACATCGCCGCCCACGAGGAACTCCAGCGTCTCGTGCAGACGGCGCTTCCAACTCGTGCGCGCGGAGAAGCTCACCTGGTTCATCCCGTACTCGCCCACCTCGTGGCGGCCCATGCCCGCGCCATTGGGACGCTGGTACGACTCCTCGCCCAACAGGCCCATGGAGTCCGCGCCCACGGTGGCGCCCACCTCGAACTCGCCCTCCGCGAGCGGATGGAGCAGCCGCAGGTCCGCCCGGTGGAAGCGGGAGATGATGCCGACGCCCAGGTCTCCCTCGAACTCGGTGCCAGGGATGGAGCCCACGCTGTCGGAGCTGCCCAGGGCGAACAATCGCAGACGCCCCTGGCCCACCTTCTGTTCGATGCGCGCCTGATAGTCCCAGAAGTTGGCGTACACACCCGGTTCACTCGAGCCCGTCATCAGCTTGGAGCCCACCGTGAGCAGCAGCGCGGAGTAGCTGATGCGGCCCGCGACGCTGACGGAGGTGCCGGTGCTTTCGAACGGGTACTCGATGAAGCCGCCGCTGTTGAGCAGGTCCGCGTACGCGGTGAAGTGCAGCCGGTCCTCGCGAGGGCGGCTCAGCCGGCCCTCCACCGCGCCCCCCAGCACGCGGCCGTACTGCACGGGTGGCGCGCCCGGGAAGAAGTCGACGGTGTCGATGAAGTCCGGGTGGACCACCGCGGGCCCCAGCAGCAGGTGGTACAGCATGGGGATGCGCACGCCATCGAGGAAGAAGCCGGTGGCGGCGGGCTGACTGCCACGCACCACGGGATAGCTGATGCCCGAAGCGAGGCTGCCCACGCCGGGCATCAGCATGACGACGCGGAAGGGGTCTCCCAGCGTGCCCGGCACCTCGCGAATCTCCTGCTCATGCAAGGTGATGCGGGTCACCTCGGTGCGAGGCCGGTCATCTCGCACCACCGTCTCGTAGGGGTTCACGCGGCCGGGCTGGAGCCGGTAGATGACCTGGAGGGACTGGCCCTCGGCGAGTGTCTCCTCGAACTGGCCGGGCTGGTGCCCGGGCGCGCGCACCTCGACCTTGTGCGGACCGGGGCGGAGCTCCAATGTGAAGCGGCCCTCGGTGTCCACGGTGCCCACGGGCTCGGTGCTGCCATCGACGAAGAGTGTGGCGTCGGCCAGGGCGCGGCGGGTGCCTCGCGCGCGCACTTCTCCGGTGAGTCGCGCGGTGGAGGCGGGGATGGGCGCGGCGGGGGGCTCGAAGCGGTAGATGAAGGGCAGCCGCACCGCGACGGGCGCACCGGCCAGCGTGGCGGGCGTGAAGCGCAGGGCGGGAGCGGCCTGGAGCGCGGCCTCCGTGAGCCGGGGCTCCTGGGGCGAGGTGACGACCTTGATTTCGGAGACGGTGCCCTCGGTGCTCACGAGCAGCTCCAGCACGACCTCGCCCGGGGTGCCCTCCAGGCCCTCGGGCCAGGCGGCGGGTGACGGCGTCACCAGCGTGGGGGGGATGAGCTGGGCTTCGCTTCCCTCGGGGGAGAGGCCCAGGCGCCGCGCGTCCTCCGCGGAGAGCGAGGGGCCTCCATCCTGGTTCTGGAGCTCGACCTCCACTTCACGCGACTCGGCGGTGGGCGTGGGAAGGCTCTGGGTCCAGGCAAGGCCTGGCCAGACGGCCAGCAGCAGGACGCAGAAAACACGGTGGTGAAACCTCATGGACCCCCTCAACACCTGAGGACGTGAGAACTGTTACCTGGTTGGCACGTCATCAGGGGGGCGCAGGCTCGCCCCTCGGTGCGGGGGAGTCCACATCTTCCGGCAGGGCTTGAGGTGAGTGCTTTCAGCGGAATCCGGAGGACTCGGAAGCCGGTGGGGGTGCCCGGGCGTGCGGCTGCGTGTGTGACACCTCACGGACAAGGGGCACGAGCGTGTGGCCTGCGTGGAGGCGACTGGAGGGCACCATTACTGTTGAGGCGGGGCGGGGGACCTGGGGGAAGGAGCGCGGGGTATGCGCACGTCAAAGGATGAGCTGCTCTTTCGGGCGATGGAGCACGCGGTCGCGGGCAGGGGTGTGGAGGCGAGGCGGGCGTTGAGCTCGCTGGAGTCGCGGTTGGAGGTGGACGTGGTGCCGGAGGACCTGGGCTACCACCTCTTCGCGATGGCGGTGGCGCACCGGCTGGAGGGCTCGGGGGCTAGCAATCCCTATCTGAATCCCCGAGTGGAGGAGGGGGGGCGGCAGATAGACCTGTTCCGTTCGCTGATGACATACATGCCGTTGGCCGCGACGGCGGACGTGCTGGCGAACGCGGTGCTGGTGGAGTTGTTGGGGACGGGGGACGAGGCGACGCTTGTCGACGTGGGCATCGGGCAGGGGCGGCAGGAGGGGCGGTTGTTGAGGTTGTTGTCGAAGCGGGGGGTGTTGCCGCGCCGGTTGACGGTGGTGGGAGTGGACCCGAGCGGCGCGAGCCTCGAGCAGGCGGAGTCCTCGGTGGCGCAGGTGGCGCGCGAGGTGGGTGGGGCGGTGCGCTTTCTCGGCGTGGAGTCGCCGGTGGAGGGTGTGTCCGAGGCGACGTGGTCAACGTTGCGTGAGCTGCCGGGGCCTCGGGTGGTGAACGCGGCGTTCGCGATGCATCACGTGGCGGAGCAGCCGGGGCACGCGGGTGCCGCGAGGGATGAGGTGCTCCGGCACTTGCGAGCGTTGGACCCGGTGGGGTTGGTGTTGTGTGAGCCGAACACGGACCACTTCGGGGCTTCGCCGCTGGTGCGCTTCCAACATGCGTGGCGGCACTTCACCCATGTCTTCCAGTTGCTCGACACGCTGGGGGTACCGAGCGACGAGCGCGCCGCCATCAAGCGCTTCTTCGGACGCGAGGTGGAGGACGTGGTGGGCACGGTGGATGAGTCGGCGCGTTGTGAGCGGCATGAGACGGCGGCGACGTGGATGGGGCGGCTGCGCCGGGCGGGGTTCGTTCCGTTGGAATTGTTGGAGCAGGTGCGGCCCGAGGGTGTCCATCCCGCGCTGACGTTGCGGCGAGAGCCGGGCCTCGTGGGGCTGAGCTGGCGCGACGAGGTGCTGGTGGCGGTGATGGCGGTGCGGCCGGATATCGCGCGGGCGTGAGAGGTGGGCGGGGACGAGGGGCGAAGGTTCCGCGCGCTGTTCGGGCCCGTGCTGCTGATGAAGGCGCAGGCGTGAGAGGTGGGCGGGGACGAGGGGCGAAGGTTCCGCGCGCGCTGTCCGGGCCCGTGCTGCTGATGAAGGTGCAGGCGTGAGAGGTGGGCGCGGACGAGGGGCGAGGGTTCCCCGCGCGCGGTCCGGGCTCGAGGCCATGAGGGCGCGGGCGTGGCCTGTGGATGGATGCCACGGGGTGACAGGCGCGGGCCACGGTGGCGCGCGATGTCTGGACGTGGGAGATGGGGAGAAGGAGGCACGCGCGAAGGCGGTGTCTCCGTGCAGGGAGCCGGGAGGCACGTGCGTGATGGGAGAAGCCCTCGATGATTTGGCGGGGCAGGTGCTGGAGCGCTGCCGCGCGGCCGGTGTGCGGTTGGCGTTGGCGGAGGCGTGTACCGGCGGGCTGCTCTGCGCGCGGCTGACGGACATCCCGGGAGCCTCCGCTGTGGTGGAGCGTGGCTTCGTTCCGTACTCCCATGAGTCCAAGGTGGAGCAGCTGGGTGTTCCGCTCGAGTTGCTCCAGGCACACGGCTCGGTGAGCGCGGAGGCGGTGGAGGCGCTCGCGCGGGGTGTGCTGGAGCGCTCTCGCGCGGACTGGGTCATCGCGGAGACGGGCATCGCGGGGCCGGGAGGTGGCACGCCGCACAAGCCCGTGGGGCTGGCCTTCATCGCGGTGCTTCGCCGAGGAGGCGCTGCCACGGTGGAGCGCCACGTCTTCACGGGGGACCGGCTTCAAGTGCGCCACGCGGTGGCGGAGCGCGCGCTCGCGTTGTTGCTAGCGCGAATGACCGTCGAATCGTGAACTGGACGTTCGCCCCGCACTCCCGGGTGCCTGGGCACCCGTCGGGTTACTACTTACGCTCCCCCGGGTCCGTGTGGCGAAGGAGCGCCGGTGTTTCGAATCGACGTCGACGGCGAGCACGCCATCGTGGAGTTCGTCCTGGACGGCTACATCCGAGTCCAGGAGATGGAGTCCTTCGTTGAGGAACTGGAGAAGGCCACGGCCTCACTCGCGGGGCGCGATATCAAAATCAAGGCGGATGTGAGGACCTTCCGCCCCGCGTCTCCGGAAGCGGCGAACATGATTCGGCGCGTCCAGGAGTACGGCCTTCGCTCTGGAGTGGTGCGTGTGGCGGAGTTGGTGGAGAGCGAGCTCGTCGCGCTTCAGCTCAACCGCGTCGCGGAGAACAGCCACACGGACAAGATTCTGCGCCGCTTCTGGGAGGACGCGCCCGCGCGGCACTGGCTCATTCATGGCGACTCGCCGGAGGGGGCTCGCCCCAGCTCCCGCCCAACGCCTTGATGAGCCCCACGGCGGACACCATGCGCTGCCCTGTCAGCAGCACCAGCCGCTGCTCCGCGGACAAGAGGGTGGTCTGCGCGTCGATGACCTGGAGCGCGCTCGCGGTGCCCGCCTTGTATTGATTCGTCAGGATGTCGCGCGCCTGCCGCGCGTAGCCGACCGCCTCGCCCTGGGCCACCAGCTCCTGTTCGAGCACCCGCAGGGAGACCAGGTTGTCCTCCACGTCCTGGAACGCGGCGAGCACCGTCTGCCGGTAGGCCGCGACGCTCTGCGCATGGAGGGCGCGTGCCTCGTCCGTCTGGGCCTTGCGAAGCCCGCTGTCGAAGAGGGCCGCCACGAGCTGCGGCCCCAGCGCCCACACCAGGTGCGGCGCGGTGAACCACTGCGCCAGGGTGGAGCTGGTGAAGCCACCAGACGCGGACAGGCTCAAGGAGGGAAAGAACGCGGAGATGGCGACGCCAATCTGCTCGTTCGCGGCGGCGGCGCGGCGCTCGGCCGCGGCGACATCCGGCCTCCGCTCCAGGAGCGTGGACGGAAGCTGCGCGGGGATGGGCGGAGGGACCGCGGTGAGGGGCGCGCGAGGCAGGGAGAAGCTCGATGCGGGCTCTCCCACGAGCACCGCGATGGCGTGCTCGAGCGTGGCGCGCGCGATTTCGTTGTCCTGCGCCGCGGCCTGCGCGAGCGCCAACTGCGTCTGCGCCTGGAGCACATCCGACCGGGCCGCCACGCCTTGCGCATAGCGGCTGCGAGTCAGCTCCAGGAAGCGCGCGAAGGCGACCACCGTGTCATCGAGCATCCGCTGCGCGCCATCCAGCGCCCGCAGCTGGAAGTAGCTCTGCGCCAGCGTCGCTTGCGCGGAGAGCAGGGCGTTGGCCCAGTCCGCGCCCGCGGCCTGTTGGCTGAAGCGCGCGCTGGAGACCTGCCGCCGCACCCGTCCCCAGAGGTCCAGCTCCCACGAGGCATCCAGCGACACATCGAAGATGTTCGCCTCGGTGGCTTGACCGGCGTTGATGCCACCGGGCTGGTTGCTGCTGCGCCCCGCGCCCCGTGCGCGAGTCGCGGACCCGGACGCGCCCAGGGTGGGGAACCAGGAGGACTTCGCCTGGGCCACCAGCGCGCGGGCCTGTCGGTAGGCCCCCTCGAACCCGGCCACGGTCTGGTTGGCCTTCGCCACGCGAGCCTCCAGCGCGTCCAGCTCCGGGATGCCGAACACGCGCCACCAGGAGCCCCGGTCCAGATGGTCGCCGGGCCGCGCGGGCTTCCAACCGTCGCCGCCCTCCTTGAAGTGCTCGGGTATCGGGACGCTCGCGCGCTGGTAGTCGGGCCCCACCGCGCAGCCGCACAGGAAGGCTCCGGTCAGCAGCGCAAGCAGGGCGCGGGGTGACGGGGACATGGCGGTCACGCTCCGGGGTTCATGAGGCGGGGCGCGCGCCGGGCGAGCCGCGCGCGGGCCCAGCGTCCGAAGCGGTCCAGGGTCAGGTAGATGACGGGCGTGGTGTAGAGCGTGAGGAGCTGGCTGGTGCACAGCCCACCCGCGATGGCGATGCCCAACGGGCGGCGCAGCTCGGAGCCCACGCCCGTGCCCATCGCCAGGGGCAACGCGCCCAGGAGCGCGGCGAGCGTGGTCATCAAGATGGGGCGCAGGCGGAGCTGGGCCGCGTGGAAGATGGCCTCGCGCGAGGAGGTCTTCTGCTCGCGCTCCGTCACCAGCGCGAAGTCGATCATCATGATGGCGTTCTTCTTCACGATGCCGATGAGCAGGATGATGCCGATGAGCGCGATGATGGACAGGTCCATCTGGAACAGCAGCAGTGCCAGCAGCGCGCCCACGCCCGCGGAGGGCAGCGTGGACAGGATGGTGAGCGGGTGCACCACGCTCTCGTAGAGGATGCCCAGCACGATGTAGACGGCGAGCAGCGCCGCCGCGATGAGCAGGGGCTCGGATGCGAGCGACGCCTGGAACGCCTGCGCCGTCCCGCTGAAGTTCCCGCGAATCTGGGAGGGCAGCCCCAGCTCGTGCACGCTCGCCTCGATTTCATTGACCACCGTCCCCAGCGAGGCGCCGGGGAGCAGGTTGAACGACACCGTCGCGGACGGGAACTGTCCCTGATGGTTCACCGACAGCAGCGTCTCGGAGGGTGTGGCCGTGGTGATGGCCGCCAGGGGCACCTGGGTACCGGTGGAGCTCTGCACATAGATGTCCTCCAGGCTCTTGGGGCGCTGCCAGTACTCGTCCTGGACCACCATCACCACCTGGTACTGGTTGCTCGCGGTGTAGAGCGTGGCCACCTGCCGCTGCCCGAAGGCGTCATACAGCGTGGCGTCGACCAGCGAAGGGGTGATGCCGAAGCGTGACGCCGTGTCGTGGTCCACCTCGACGAACGTCTGCAGCCCGTGGTCGCGCTGGTCGCTGTTGACGTCCACCACGCCGGGGAGTTGTTGGATTCGCGCCAGCACGCGCGGAGACCACTCGAGCAGCAAGGGCAGCGTGTCCGACGACAGCGTGTACTGGTACTGCGCGTTGCCCAGCCGGCCGCCAATCACCAGGTCCTGCGCGGACTGGAGATATGCCGTCGCGCCGGACACCTGGGCCAGCTTGGGGCGCAGGCGGTTGATGACCGCGTCCGCGGAGGCCTTGCGCTGCTCCAGCGGCTTGAGCGTGACGTAGAGCGAGCCCGCGTTGGTGGAGCCCGCCGCGCTGCCAATGGACCCGGCCACGGCCTGCACCGCGGGGTCCTGGCCCATGATGCGCGCGAAGGACTCGAACTTCACGCGCATCGCCTCGAAGGAGATGTCCTGCTCCGCCTGGATGCTGGCGGTCATCCGGCCCGTGTCCTGCTGGGGGAAGAAGCCCTTGGGCACGATGACGAAGAGATAGCCGCTCAGGGCGATGGCCGCGAACGTGAACAGCAGGAGCAGGGCGGGGTGGCCCAGGGACCAGTCCAGGCTCCGGGCGTAGCCCTCGCGCAGCCCGCGAAACACATGGAAGTTGAAGCGCGAGCGCCGGGGCGGCTTGGGTTTGACCGGGCGCAGGAGCCGCGAGCACATCACGGGGGTCACCGTGAGCGACACGACCAGGGACATGAGGATGGCCACCGAGAGGGTGATGGCGAACTCGCGGAACAACCGGCCGATGATGCCCTGCATGAGCAGGATGGGGATGAACACGGCGATGAGGGACACACTCATCGACAGCACGGTGAAGCCCACCTCGCGGGCGCCTCGCAGCGCGGCCTCCAGCGGCGGGACACCATCCTCGATGTGGCGCTGGATGTCCTCCAGCACGACGACGGCGTCATCCACGACGAAGCCGGTGGAGATGGTGAGGGCCATCATCGACAGGTTGTCGAGGCTGAAGCCCAGCAGCTTCATCACCGCGAAGGTGCCCAAGAGCGACAGGGGCACGGCGGCGCTGGGAATCAGGGCGGCGCGCACGCTGCGCAGGAAGACGAGCACCACCAGGATGACCAGGAGGATGGCGGTGACGAGGGTAGCCTCCACGTCCCGCAGCGAGGCGCGGATGGTGGTGGTGCGGTCCATCATCACCGTCAGCTTCACGTCTTCGGACAGGAGCGCCTGGAAGATGGGCAGCTGCTCGTGCAGGGAGTCCACCGTGTCGATGACGTTGGCGCCTGGCTCCTTGAAGACGATGAGGATGACGGCTTCCTTGCCGTTGGCGAGCCCCAGGTTGTGCACGTCCTCCACGCCGTCGATGACGTTGGCCACGTCCTTGAGCTGCACGGGCGCGCCATTCACGTAGGAGATGATGAGCGGTTGGTATTGCTCGGCGCGGAGCAGTTGGTCGTTGGTGGAGAGCCAGACGGTGCGCGAGCCCTCCTCGAGCTGTCCCTTGGGGCGGTTGGCGTTCTGCGAGGCCAGCGCGGTGCGCACCGTCTCCAGCCCCAGTCCGTACCGGGCGAGCGCGGTGGGGTTCACCTGGGCGCGCACGGCGGGCAGCGCGCTGCCACCCACGATGACCTGTCCCACGCCCTTCACCTGGGAGACCTTCTGCTGGAGGATGGTGGACGCGACGTCGTACATGCTCCCGCTGGAGTGGTGCTCGGAGGTGAGGGCCAGCAGCATGATGGGGGCGTCGGCGGGGTTGACCTTCCGGTAGGTGGGGTTGTCGGGCAGGTTGGTGGGGAGGTTGCCGCGGGCGGCGTTGATGGCGGCCTGGACGTCGCGCGCCGCCCCGTCGATGTTCCGCGACAGGTCGAACTGCACGACGATGCTCGTGGTGCCCAGGTTGCTGGAGGACGTCATCTGGGTGATGCCGCGCGATGCGGCCCAGCTGCCGCTCCAACGGGGTGGCCACCGAGGTGGCCATCGTCTCGGGGCTGGCGCCGGGGAGCTGGGCCTGCACGCTGATGGTGGGGAACTCCACCTGCGGCAAGGGCGCGACGGGCAGCAGCTTGAACGAGAGGGCCCCCAGCAGCGCGACGCCCAGGGCCAGCAGCGACGTGGCGATGGGGCGGCGGATGAAGAGCGCGGAGGGGTTCACGCGGACCTCCTCGGCGCGGGGTGGCGTGGGAAGCGGCGGGCGGCCTGGCGCGCGAGCTGGTCGAAGCCCAGGTAGATGACAGGGGTGGTGAAGAGCGTCAGCAGTTGGCTGACCATGAGGCCGCCGATGATGGCCACGCCCAGGGGCTGGCGCAGCTCGGAGCCGATGCCTCCGCCCAGCGCCAGGGGCACGGCGCCGAGCATCGACGCCAGCGTCGTCATCAGGATGGGACGGAAGCGCAGCAGGCACGCCTCGTGGATGGCGTCCTCGGCGGCCTTGCCCTCCTTGCGCTCCGCCTCCAGCGCGAAGTCAATCATCATGATGGCGTTCTTCATCACGATGCCGATGAGCAGGATGATGCCAATCAAGGCAATCATCCCCAGCTCCATCCCCATCACCATGAGCGCCAGCAACGCGCCCATGGCCGCCGACGGCAGCGTGGAGAGGATGGTGAGCGGGTGGATATAGGATTCGTACAACACGCCCAGCACCAGGTAGACGACCACCACCGCGGCCAGCACGAGGAAGCCCTCGTGCGCGAGCGAGTCCTGGAAGGTCTTCGCGGTCCCCTCGAAGGAGGTCTGCACCGCCAGCGGTATCTGGAGCTTCTCGCGCGCGTCGTCGAAGGCGGCGATGGCCCCCGAGAGCGACACGCCCGGGCTGGGGTTGAAGGAGACGATGGCCACGGGGAACTGGCCCTGCCGGTTGATGCTCAAGGGCCCCACGCCCCGGCTCGTCCGGGTGAAGGCGCCCAGGGGGACGGGAGTCCCGCTCGCGGAGCGGATGTAGAGCGATTGCAACCCGGTGGCGGTCTTCTGGAGCGAGGGCAGGGTCTCCAGCACGACGCGGTACTGGTTGAGCTGGGTGAAGATGGTGGACACCTGGCGCTGGCCGAAGGCGTCGTAGAGCACGTCGTCGAGCTGCTGCGTGGTGATGCCCAGCCGTGAGGCGGTGTCCCGGTCCATGGTGACGTTCAGCCGCAGGCCGTTGTTCTGGAGGTCGCTGGAGACGTCCTGGAGTTCGGGCCGGGCGTGGAGCGCCTCCACCAGCCGGTTCGTCCACGTCTCCAGCACCGCCGGGTCCGGCGTGCTCAGGCTGTATTGGTATTGCGTGCGGCTCACGCGGCTGTCGAGCGTGAGGTCCTGGACGGGGGCCAGGTACAGCGTGATGCCGGGCACCGAGGCGAGGTGGGTCTGGAGCCGCTCGATGACCTCCGTGGCGGAGGCATCACGCCGTGACAGCGGCTTGAGGGTGATGAGCATCCGCCCGCTGTTGAGCGTGGTGTTGGTGCCATCCACGCCGATGAAGGAGGACAGCCCTTCCACCGCCGGGTCCGCGAGGACGACCTGGGCCAGGGCCTGTTGCCGTTCGGCCATGGCGCGGAAGGAGAGGGACGGCGGCGCCGCGGAGATGCCCTGGATGATGCCGGTGTCCTGGACGGGGAAGAACCCCTTGGGGATGGAGAGGAAGAGGAACGCGGTGAGCAGCAGCGTGGCGAGCGCCACCAGCAGGGTGAGGGCGCGGTGGCGCAGCACCCAGACGAGCGCGACGTCGTAGTGGTGAACCAGCCGCTCGAATGCGCTCCCCATGGTCCGCTCGAACCGGCTCATCTCCCGCTCGTCGCGCTGGCGGAGCAAGCGAGAGCACAGCATGGGCGTCAGCGTGAGCGACACGAACGCGGACAGGAGGATGGTGGTCGCCAGGGTGATGGCGAACTCGCGGAACAGCCTCCCGATGATGTCGCCCATGAAGAGCAGCGGAATCAGCACCGCGATGAGCGACACGGTGAGCGAGAGGATGGTGAAGCCAATCTGCTTGGAGCCCTGGAGGGCCGCCTCCATGGGCGGCGTGCCCCCCTCGATGTAGCGGCTGATGTTCTCAATCATCACGATGGCGTCGTCGACGACGAAGCCCGTGGCGATGGTGAGGGCCATCAGGGTGAGGTTGTTGAGCGAGAAGCCCAGCGCGTACATGGCGGCGAAGGTGCCCACCAGGGACAGCGGCACGGCGGCGCTGGGGATGAACGTGGCGGGCACGTTGCGCAGGAACAGGAAGATGACCAGCACGACCAGCGCGATGGAGAACATCAAGTCATGCTCCACATCGGTGACGGACGCGCGGATGGTGGTGGTCCGGTCGCTCAGCACGGAGACCTTCACCGTCGCGGGCAGCGTGGCCTGGAGCTGGGGCAGGATTTTGCGGACGTTGTCGACGACGGCGATGACGTTGGCGCCCGGCTGGCGCTGCACGTTGAGGATGACGGCGGGAGTCAGGCCGGTCCACGCCGCCTGCCGCACGTCCTCCGTGCCGTCGATGACGTTGGCCACGTCGCCCAGCCGCAAGGGCGCGCCGTCGCGGTAGGCGAGGATGAGGGGCGCGTAGGCGGCGCTGGTCAGCAGCTGGTCATTGGAGTTGAGCGTGTAGGACTGGCGAGGCCCGTTGAAGCTGCCCTTGGGTTGGTTGACGTTGGCGGCGGCGACGGCGTTGCGCACGTCGTCCAGCGTCAGGCCGTGGGCGGACAGCGCGGTGGGGTTGGCCTGGATGCGCACGGCGGGGCGCTGGCCACCGCTGATGCTCACCAGGCCGACGCCGGGGAGCTGCGCCAGCTTCTGCGCCAGGCGTGTGTCCGCCAGGTCCTCCACCTGCGACAGGGGAATCACGTCCGAGGTGAGGGCCAGGGTGATGACGGGCGTGTCCGCGGGGTTGACCTTATTGTAGATGGGCGGGTTGGGCAGGTCCGTGGGCAGCAGGTTGGAGGCGGCGTTGATGGCCGCCTGGACCTGCTGCTCGGCGATGTCCAGGTTCATCTCCAGCGTGAACTGGAGGGTGATGACGGAGGCGCCGCCGGAGCTGGCGGAGGTCATCTGGTTGAGGCCCGGCATCTGCCCGAACTGGCGCTCCAGCGGCGCGGTGATGCCGGAGGCCATGACGTCGGGGCTCGCGCCCGGGAAGAACGTGAGGACCTGGATGGTGGGGTAGTTGACCTCCGGGAGCGCGGAGACGGGCAGGAGCCGGTAGGCGAGGATGCCGGCGAGCAGGAGCGCCAGCATCACCAGCGACGTGGCGATGGGCCGCAGGATGAAGGGCCAGGACATTCAGGGGGCTCCATCGGGAGGGCCCGGGCCGCCCGGCGACGAGCCGCCGCCGCCCACGCCGGGGCTGCCGGGCGACGCGCCACCGCCGCCAACGTGGGGACCTTGAGCGGTGGGGGCTTGTCGTCGAATCCTGGAGCCCCCCGTGAGGTTGTCGGCGCCTTCGACGACCACGGTCTCTCCTGGGTGGACTCCTTGCGTGATGACGGTGTCGTCGCCGTCGCTGGGGCCGGTGGTCACCGGGCGGGACTGGACGGTGTCATCGGATTGGATGACGTAGACGAACGTGCCGTGAGTGCCGTGCTGGAGCGCGGCGGTGGGCACCAGGGTGGCGTTCCTCAGCGTGTCGATGATGAGGCTGGCGTTGACGAACTGCTGGGGAAACAGCTTCAGGTCGTGGTTGGGGAAGCTGCCCTTGAGGCGCAAGGTGCCCGTGTTGGGGTCCACCTGGTTGTCGGCGGCGAGCAGGGTGCCGGTGGACAGGAGCCGCTGTCCGGCGCGGTCATACGCGCGGACCTCCAGCGGCTGCCGCGCGCGGAGCTTCGCCATGATTTGGGGGACGTGGTCCTCGGGGACGGAGAAGACGACGGCGATGGGCTGCACCGTGTTGAGAATGACCAGGCCCGTGGTGCTGGCCGCGTTCACGATGTTGCCCGGGTCCACCAGGCGCAGGCCCACGCGTCCGGAGACGGGCGCGGTGATGCGGGTATAGGTGAGGTTGAGCCGGGCGGAGTCGACCGCGCCCTGGTCTGTCTTCACCGCGCCCTCGTATTGGAGGACGAGCGCCCGCTGGGTGGCGAGTGTCTGTTCGGCGATGGAGTCCTCGGCCACCAGGGCCGTGTAGCGGCGCAGGTCGATGCGGGCGTTCTCCAGCAGGGCCTTGTCCCGCGCGAGCTGTCCGCGCGCCTGATCGAGCTCGACTTGGAAGGGCCGCGGGTCGAGCTGCGCGAGCACGTCTCCCTTCTTCACGTCCTGGCCTTCCTCGAAGGCGACGTACAGGAGTTGACCATCCACGCGGGTCCGCACGGTGACGGAGTAGGTGGGCGTCACGGCGCCCAGGCCCACGATGGAGACGGGGACATCGCGGGTGGTGGCCACGGCGGGAACCACCGGCTTGGGGCCCGCGGCCGTGGCGCCATGGCCAGCAGGGGCGCCCTTCTGTGGCGCGTGCGGACGCCGGGCGATGAGGATGACGCCCAGGATGACGGCGGCGCCGAGGACGATGAGCCAGCCCCGCCGCCTTCGCCGAGGCGCGGGCGCGGGTGGCGCCTCGGGGGGCGTGGAGGGCGGCCCGCTCGACGGGGGTTCAGCGGGCGGACTCATGCCTCACGCGTGAGTCCGGTGGGGATGACGAACGTGCGGAGGCTTCGCCATGAACCGCGTCCGACCATCACGCCCCCCGGGCTGGACCTGCTTCACGTGGGACTCGGAGGAGTAGTCACTCCGGGGTGGGGCGGAAGTGTCCTGACCCTCGTGGGCATGTCGGCGCGTGGGGGACGCGCGCCTTCACTGGAGCGTATCGGGCTTCGCGGTGGTCGGACGCAGGGTGACGGTGAAGGTGCTGCCCACGCCCGGCGTGCTGTCCACGCGGATGCTCCCGCCCAGCGCGGTGATGATTTCGCGCGCGAGGTGGAGTCCCAACCCCAGGCCTCCGTAGGCGCGCACGGAGACGGCGCGCTCGAAGCGCTCGAAGATGTGGGGGAGTTGGTCGGCGGGGATGCCGATGCCCTGGTCCCGGACGCTCACGTGGACGTGGGTGCCGTCCTCGGCCCAGGCGCGGAGGGTGATGGGTTTGCCCGCGCCGAACTTGAGGGCGTTGGACACCAGGTGGACCAGCACTTGTTGGAGCCGCGAGGCGTCCCAGTGGCCCATCAGCGGGCGTTCCACCTGGAGCTCCAGCTCGCAGCGCGCGCGCTGGAGGGGCTCGCGAAGGAGCTGGGCGACGTTGTCGATGACCTCCGCCAGGTCGACGCGCGACAGGCGCAGGTCCAGGCGGCCGGCCTGGAGATGGGAGATGTCGAGCATCTCCTCCACCAGCGTGGCGAGCCGGGCGCTCTGCGTGTCGAGCGTGCGCAGGCTGCGCACCGCGAGGGGAGGAAGCTCCGGCGGCACCTGGCGCAGCAGCGCCTGCACCAGGAGGCGCAGGGAGGTGAGCGGCGTGTTCAGCTCGTGAGAGGCCACGCTGAGGAACTCATCGCGCAGGCGGATGGTGTCCTGGGACTCGCGATAGAGGCGGGCGTTGTCGATGCAGACGGCGACGCGGCGGGCGAGCTCCTGCGCGAGCTTCAGGTCCACCTGGCCGTATCTGCGCCCGGGCGTGGAGGAGACGAAGGTGGCGACGCCCAGCGTCTTGCCTCGTGCGATGAGGGGCACGTGCATGGCGGCCCGGGGATTGAGCTCGCGCAGCCGCTCGACGTAGTCGTGGCCATGGCCGTGCTCGCGCATCACGGAGTGGGTGACCTCGGCGCGCAGGAAGGGCCGGCCCGTGCGCAGCACATGGACGAGGGCGGGGGGCGGGGTGCATGCGAGGGGGTACTTCTCGAACAGCTCGTGGAGCCGGCGGTCCTTCTCCGGGTCCGCGTGCGCGGCGGCCACCAGGCGCAGCTCGTCTTCACGGTCGAGCACGGAGAACATGCACCAGTCCGCGAGGAAGGGCACCACCAGGCGCGTGGCCTGGGCGAGGGTCTTCTCCAAGTCCAACGACTCCGCCAGCGCGAGCCCGGAGTCGGCCAGGAAGCGCACGGCCTCCTCGGCGCGGCGGCGCTCCCGCACCTCGACGTGGAGCTGCTCGAACAGGCGGCTGTTCTCCAGCGAGATGGCAATCTGTGAGGAGAGGGTCCGCAAGAGTCCCATCCGCTCCGGCGTGAAGGCGCGCGTGGCCAGGTCGTTCTCCAGGTAGAGCACGCCCGCGGTCTTCCCATGGCGTTGGATGGGGATGGCCAGCGCGGACTTCACGGCGCGGCGGACCACGTAGGCGTCGTGGGTGAAGCGGCCCTGGTGCGCGGCGTCGGCCAGGACGAGTGTCTCTCCGGTTCGGCACGCATGCTCCAGGAGGGTGACGGGCACCTGGGTCGACTCGGAGAGCGGCGTGTGCTCCAGGCTGACGGGCTCGGAGATGGCGCCCACGGCGCGCACTTGCAGGGTGCCTTCCTCCTCCAGCACCAGCGCGCCACGCGTGGCCCCGGCGGCCTCGAAGCACACGGCCATCAACTTCTCCAGGAGCCGGTCCAGCACCACCTCGCCCATCAGCGTCTCGGACGCCTTGAGCATCGTGAGCAGGTCCAGCGACGCGCCCGGCGCGCCCAGGCCCGAGGGGCTGACCCCGGGCTCTATCCACGGCCGGTCGACCACGCCCTTGAGGTCGGGGAACTCCTCCTCGAGCAGCGCCACCTTGGCCTGGGCGCCCCAGCGCGTGAAGCAGTCCAGCGCCGCGCGCAGGTGGAGGGTGGCGAAGCGCTTGTGGCCAAGTTGTTGATGGAAGCGCCCCGCCAGCTCGTTCGCGATGGCCTCGTCGTGGAGGAAGCCTTGGGTATGCGCGCCGTCGATGGCGCTGTCGTAGAGGCCCATGGCCTCCATGTCCCGTCCCTCGACGCGGGCCTGCTCGGCGGCGACGAGCTGGTGCTTGTGGCGGAAGTTCTCCGGGCACAGGCGGGCCCAGGCGCCGAGCTGCCGCTGATTCTCCTCGACGGTGGCGAGCGCCACGTCCCGCTCCTGGGGAATGCGGATGGCGCGCGCCATGGACGTGAGCGAGGTCAACACGTTGAAGTCGACGTTGCGGAAGAAGCCCTGGGAGAAGTGGACATAGGGCAGCACCTCGCGCGACATCCTCGCGGCCTCGTCGAGGTCTCCCAGGATGTACGCGACGAACAGCCTCAGCAGCGAGCGAAGGTAGAGGCTCGTGTGGGCCATCTGCCCCGAAGCGAGGAAGTCCTTCTCGACGAAGTCGTCGTCATCCAACCGGGCGAGCTGGTGGGTGCGTCCCTGGAGCGCGCGGATGGCCTGCCGGTAGAGGACGGAGACGTCCGCCATCACCTGGACGCCGCTGCGCCGGGCGAAGGAGATGCTGGTGTCGATGGAGCCCAGGATGCGCACCAGCTCGGTGCCCATGGCCAGCTCGGTGGTGACGACGTTGGCGAGCGCGTAGCTGGTGTACTGGAGGTCGCCGCTGGCCAGGCCCGTGGTGATGGCCCGCCGCAAGAGCGACAGGTTGGTGCGCAACGGCGCGCGCCAGTGATTGATGTTGAGGGTGAGGGTGACCAGGGCCCGGCACTCCTGCCGCGAGTCCCCCATGCGCCGCGCCAGCGAGATACCCAGGTGGCAGAACGACTCCGCGCGCGCCGCGTCGCCGCGGCTGGCCAGCAGCATGCCGTGATAGGCATACACGGAGGGCGCCCAGCGGGAGTTGCCATGCTCGAGCGTGAGCGCGAGCGCCCGTGTGTTGAGATACGCATACAGGTCCGGGTCGACGAAGTAGGCGGGGGTGACGAGCTCCGCGAGGAGCTGGACACAGGCCAGGTGTCTGGGGTCCTCCATGGGAGGCTCGTTCAACAGCTCCTCCACCGCGCGCCCCCGGAGCTGGTGCTCCACGTCGACGAGCTCGGCGGAGAGGGCCTGGACGTAGCCGTCCTCCGGCAGCTCCATTCCGAACAGGCGCAGCCCCTCCCTCCCCGAGCGCACGGCCTCCTCGTAGTGGCCGTTGAGCAGGTGGGCCAGCACCTGGAGGACGTACAGGTCCACCTTGCGCGGCGCGGAGGCGGCGTGCTCGTGCGCTGTCTGGAGCAGCTCCTCGGCCTGTCTGCCATTGCCGGAGAGGTAGGCGCACTCGGCGGCTTCCTTGTGGACCTGGAAGAGCTGCTCGTGGCGCCGAGGCCACTCGGTGGGAGGCAGCAGGGACAGGCCCCGCGTGAGGTACACCCGCGCGGCGCCGAAGGCGGAGGCCGCCTTGGCCTTGAGGCCCGCGCGGAAGAGCAGCTCAGCCAGCGTCTGACGCTCCGCGAGGTCCGTCGATGAATCCAGTCCCCGGTAGAGGTGGTCCACGATGGCGAAGAGGCGCTCTTCCAGCACCTCGCCGCGAGCACCGCGCAAGAGCCACTGCCCCGCGGCGCGATGGAGCTCCGCGCGCCGCGCCTCGGTGAGCAGGGAGTAGGCGGCCTGCCGGACGCGGTCATGCGCGAAGCGGTAGACGGCCTCCTGTGGGGCGGAGGCATCCGGGTGCGCTCGTGGATGGAGGGGCTCGTTCTCCGGGATGAGCAGTCCCTCACGCAGCAAGGTCCACAGCGAGGACGCGGCGTCCTCGTCGCGCTCTCCCACGAGGGCGGACAGCACACCCAGCTCCACGCGGTCCCCCAGACACGCGGCCACCTCCAGCACGTGCTGCGCCTGCCCGGGAAGGCGGCGGATGGTGTCGAGCATCAGCTCCACCACGTTCTCCGTCACCTCCACGCGCTCCAGCCGCTCCAATTCCCACGTCCACGTGCCGTGCTCCCAGTCGAAGCTCAAGAGGCCGGAGCCGTGCAGCATGCGCAGCAGGCGCGTGAGGAAGAGGGGATTGCCCGCGGTCTTCCGGAGCAGCAGCCGGGCCAGGGGGGCGACGTCCTCGGGCTGGCGGCGGAAGGTGTCCGCGCACAGCGCGGTGATGGCGCCGTCGTCCAGGGGCGCCAGCTCGAACGCGCGCGAGGGGATGGCGCCTTCTTCCTCGAGGGTGCGCAGCACGCGGGGCAGGGGATGCTCGGGCCCGAGCTCCTGCGGGCGCCACGCGACGATGAAGAGGAGGTGCAGCGAGCCGGGGTCTCCGCACAGGCTCTTGAGGAGCTGGAGCGAGCCGGGGTCCGCCCACTGGAGGTCATCCAGGAACAGGATGAGCGCGTGACGTGGCGTGGCCAGCGCCTGCACGAAGGACTGGAAGAGGAGGTGGAAGCGCGCGGCGGACTCGACCGGACCCAGCTTGGGGGGGAGCGGCTGGGGACCGAGAAGCTCCTCCAGCGCGGGGATGACATCGGTGATGACTCGCGCGTGAGGGCCCAGGGCGCCCAGGAGGCGTTGGCGCCAGACGTCGCGCGCCTCGGGTGTCTCCTCCATCAGCTCGTGCGCGAGGCCTTGGAACGCCTGGACGAAGGCGGAGTAGGGCACGTTGCCCTGGAGCTGGTTGAACTTGCCCGTCAGCAGCCGGTCTCCCTTCGCCGCGTCGCGCCCCAGGTCGTGGACGAGCGCGGACTTGCCGATGCCCGCCGCGCCGGACAGCAGCACCCGCTCGCTGGGGCCTCTCCGCACCCGCTCGCGCGCGGCGCGCAGCTCGGCTTGTTGAGGCTCGCGGCCGTAGAGCCGCTCCGGCAGCGAGAGTTGACGGGCCAGGTCCAGCCGTCCCAGCTCGAAGTCCCCTGGCGCGTGCCGCGCCTGGCGCCTGCGCACCTCCTGGAGGTCGGCGAGCAGGGAGTCGGCGCTCTGGTAGCGCTCCTCGGGCATCTTCGCGAGCAGCTTGAGGACGATGTCCGAGACGACGCGGGGGAGGGCCGGGTTGACGAAGGTGAGCGGAACGGGAGGCCGCGCGAGGTGCGCGTGGACCAGCTCCACCGGGTCCGACGAAGTGAAGGGCGGCAGTCCGGTGAGCAGCTCGTAGAACGTGGCGCCCAGCGAGTAGAGGTCGGCGCGGTGGTCGAGCGGCCGGTTCATCCGTCCGGTCTGCTCCGGGGCGATGTAGGGCAGCGCCCACTGGAGCTCGGCGGGCATTCCCCCCGAGGGCGCGAGGCCGGAGACCCGCGTGGCCAGGTCGAAGTCGACGAGGGTGAGGCGACGGCCGTCGGCGCTCATCACCAGATTGGTGGGGTTGATGTCCCGGTGGATGACGTGCTGATGGTGGAGCCCCGCGAGGATGCTGGTGGCCTGGAGGGCCAGCTCCATGAAGACCTCCACCTCCACGGGCCTGCGGTGCTGCCAGCCCTGGAGGTCGTGAGGGCCGCTGTCCTCCAGCGTGAGGACGGGCAGGCGCGGAGGCTCATCCTCCAGCCAGACGGCGCGGGAGATGTGCGGCACGCTGTCGCGCAGCTCGCGCAAGAGCGTGTACTCGTGGCGCAGCATGGCCGCGCTGCCGGCGGCGAGCGGCCCCTGGCGGACCTGCTTGATGACCCGCGGGACTCCGTCCTGTCCCAAGGTCCGCAGGACGACGTACCGGCGTCCCCGGTGGATTTCCCGCGGTCCTTCGGTGCCCGGCGCCTGCCACATCTCGCCCTCGCCGCGAAAGCCATGCTCGTCATGGGGCGGGCTCCCCGCGGCTTGGGGCCAGGCAAGAAGGCTCCGCCGCGCGGCTTCCCGCTCCCCTCACGATTTGGACGGAGGGGCTCGCTGGCACGAGTGGACCCCCTGTCCAGCGGGCGGCCCGGCGGGGCCTCGTGTGGCGGTGTCGCGTCAGCGCGGAAGGCGACGGGCGCCTAGCTCACCCGGCGCAGCTCCGGCAGGTCCTCGGGCCGCAGCGACCAGGAGGGCACGGGCGGCAACGCGGAGAGAAATCCTGTCTGCACCGCGGGGAATCCATCCACCTGCGCGGCGTCCGGGAACAGCGTCCCCGCGCGCACCAGGCTGCCCGCCCCCACCACGCAGCCCCGCCCCAGCCGGCTGCGGTCGCAGAGGATGGCGCCCGGCTCCACCACCGTGTTCGCCCCCACGAAGCAGCCGTGCACCACGCAGCCCGGCCCCATGAGGACGCCGTCCTCCAGGACAAGACTGCCACCCAGTTGCAGATGAATCACGGTGTTGGCGTGGATGCGGACGCCCGCGCCGATTCGCAGCGGCACGTGGGATTCGCCGACGATTCTCACGCCCGGGCCGATGATGGAGCCCGGGCCGATGATGACGTCGCCCGTCACCTCGCAGGAGGAGAAGAGCGTGGCGGTGGGGTGGACGAGCGGATGCTTGTCCCGGAAGGAATAGAGCTGTCCCATGGGTGCGTCCTCGGCGCGGTCTTTCGCGAAGAAGGGGGTGAGAGGTTGTTCGGGCAAGGCCAGGCTTCCGCCGCGAGTCATGCGAAGCCGCTCCAGGTCGCCCGTATCGACCCGGCGCGCGACGCGGGCGGGCCGGCCCACCACGACGGAATCCGAGGGGACCCACATGCCAGCGGGCACGAGCGCCCCCTCGCTCACCATGCAGCGGTCTCCCAGCTGGCTGCCTGGCATGAGGATGGCGCCCGCGCCCACCTCGCACAGGTGCCCCAGCGAGGCGCCCAGCACCAGGCTCCGGGGGCCCAGCGAAGTCTTCTCGCCCACCGTGACAGGGTTTCGGGACGTGCCGACGACGGTGGCATTCTCTCGCACCGCGCTGCCCGCACCCAGTTGGACGGAGCCATCCGGAGAGCACACCACCGCGCCTTGCGCGAGATGTACCCCCGGTCCCAGGTGCACGCGTCCCAGGACGCGAGCACTGCTGGCCAGACGGAAGTGTGCGACGCCCCGGCTGGGTTCGGGCGTGGCTGAGACATGTGAAAAGCGCGTCACCATGAGTGCGCGCAAGCTACACCCCACGCTGAAGCCGAAGGACGGTCCGACGGAGCGGGATGGGTGTTCGAGGTAGGACGTTATGGGTCGGTGGCGTCCTGCTGTAGGGCGAGGACATGCCCGTCAGGCCGCCTGATGGGGGGCCTCCGGGGCGACGCCCCAGGTGGGGCCCCGAGTCACCCAGGTGGGGCCCCGAGTCAGATGGTGCGGAAAGGAGTCGTCCCTGGACGCGGTCGCGCCTTCCTGCCAGAAGGGCCCCAATTCGGGGGGCGGCCTGGAGGCTGGACAATGTCTGACGTGGGAGTGCCCTCGGAAGGGCGTACGGCGGGATTCTGGGCATCGCTGAAGGAAGCGATGCATGGCACGGAGCGGGACCTCACGGAGCTCCCGGTGAAGCGCGCCATCTTCCTGCTCGCGGTCCCCATGGTGCTGGAGATGGTGATGGAGTCCATCTTCGCCGTGGTGGACGTCTTCTTCGTCGGCCGCCTGGGCGCTGACGCCGTCGCGACGGTGGGGCTGACGGAGTCGCTGCTCACCATCATCTACGCCGCGGCGATGGGCCTGAGCATCGGCGCCACCGCGATGGTGTCGCGCCGCATCGGTGAGAAGGACCCGGAGCGGGCGGCTCGCACGGCGGTGCAAGCCATTGGGCTGGGGGTGCTCCTGGCGGTTCCCATCTCGGCCGCGGGCGTCATCTTCGCCCGGCCGTTGATGGGGCTGATGGGCGGCTCGCCGTGGGTGCTGGAGCACGGCGTGCGCTACACGCAGGTGATGCTGGGCGGCATGTGCAGCGTGTTCCTGCTGTTCCTCATCAACGCCATCTTCCGGGGTGCGGGCGACGCGGCCATCGCCATGCGGGTGCTGTGGCTGGCCAACGCCATCAACATCGTCCTGGCGCCCATGCTCATCTTCGGCGTGGGGCCCTTCCCGGAGATGGGCGTCATGGGCGCCGCCGTGGCGACGACGTTCGGCCGCAGCTGCGGCGTGGTGTATCAGCTCTACCGGTTGGGGCGAGGCGGCGGCCGGCTCCAGGTGCGGCGAGAGCACCTGAAGCTGGAGATGGGGACGATGCTGTCCATGCTCAAGCTGTCGGGCGCGGGCACGGCGCAGGCGCTGGTGAACACCACCAGCTGGGTGATGCTGGCGCGCATCGTCGCGACGTTCGGCAGCGCGGCGGTGGCGGGCTACACCATCGCCATGCGCATCGTCCTCTTCGCGCTGCTTCCCTCGTGGGGTCTGGCCAACGCGGCGGCCACCATGGTGGGGCAGAGCCTGGGGGCCAAGGACCCGGCGCGCGGCGAGCGCGCGGTGTGGACGGCGGGCCGCATCAACGCCGTCTTCCTGGGCTCGCTGGGGCTCTTGTTCGTCCTCTTCGCGGACCCGCTGGTGGGCACCTTCTCCACGGACGCGGCGGTGGTGGACCACGCCTCGCACGCGCTGCGCATCATCAGCGGAGGCTTCCTCTTCTACGCCTTCGGCATGGTGCTGACGCAGTCCTTCAACGGCGCGGGCGATACGGCCACTCCGACGTTCATCAACATCTTCTGCTTCTGGCTGCTGGAGCTGCCGCTGGCGTGGGTGTTGTCGGGGCCCGGGGGCATGGGGCCCTCGGGCGTCTTCCTGGCGCTCTCGGTGGCCTTCTCCATGGTGGCCGTCATCTCCGCCATCCTCTTCCGCCGAGGAGCCTGGAAGCTCCGGAAGGTGTAGTCGGGCGTCTGGTTTCGCCGTGAGCGCGAGGATGGGCTCACGGCGCCAGGCGGCCCGGCCGCTTGACTCGGGGGCGCGCGCGGAGGGCAATGGGGCCCATGCGACGCGCGCTCTTGTTGGTGGGTCTGGTGGTGGGACTTTCCTCTTCCGCGGCCGAGCCGCCTCGGGCCTATGTGCTCAAGGCCGCGCGCCTGTTCGATGCGAGGACCGGGAAGCTCGTCACGCCGGGCGTGGTGGTGGTGACGGACGGGAAGGTGTCCTCGGTGGGCGCGGGCGCGAAGGCCCCCGAGGGAGCCCGGGTGGTGGAACTGGGCGACGCCACGCTCTTGCCGGGCTTCATGGACTCCCACACGCACTTGACGGGGGAGGCCGGTGAGGACTGGCGCCAGGACGTCATCGACTCGTTCCAGCGCACCATTCCGGAGAAGACGCTGGAGTCGCTGCCGCACGCGCGCGCGACGCTGATGGCGGGCTTCACCACCGTGCGCAACGTGGGCGCGGGAGACTTCATCGACGTGGGCCTGCGCAACTCCATCCGTCGGGGCACCGTGGTGGGGCCTCGCATCCTGACGGCCACCTCGGGTCTGGGCAGCACGGGTGGCCACTGCGACGAGGGCAACTCCTGGCGCAAGGGCCTGCTCGCGGACGAGACGGGCGCGGGTGTGGCGGACGGGCCGGAGGCGCTGCGCGCGAAGGTGCGTGAGAACCTCAAGTACGGCGCGGACCTCATCAAGGTGTGCGCCACGGGCGGAGTGTTGAGCCTCAACTCGGACGTGGACTCGCCGCAGCTCACCCAGGCGGAGCTGGATGCGATTGTCGACGAGGCCCATGCGCGCAAGCGCAAGGTGGCCGCGCATGCTCACGGCGCGGAAGGGGCGAAGCGGGCCATCCGCGCCGGCGTTGACTCCATCGAGCACGGCTCGTTCCTGGACGACGAGGCGCTGGACTTGATGAAGCGCAAGGGCACCTGGTTCGTGCCCACGGCCATGGCCTTCCAGGGCGTGAAGGAGCGCGCGGACCAGGGGCGGATGAACGAGGACACCGTGCGCAAGGTGCGCGCGGTGGATGAGGCGCGCAAGCAGTCCTTGCGCAAGGCGATTGCGCGAGGCGTCCGCATCGCCTTCGGCACGGACTCGGGCGTCTACTCACACGGGCGCAACGCGGGGGAGTTCGCGCTGCTGGTGGAGGCAGGCATGGCGCCGGCCGAGGCCCTTCGCGCCGCGACGGTCCACGCCGCGGAGCTGTTGGGGGTGTCCGCGACGCTGGGCACGCTGGAGCCCGGGAAGGTCGCGGACGTGGTGGCGGTGCCGGGCAATCCGCTCCAGGACATCCGCAAGACGGAGGCGGTGTTCTTCGTGATGAAGGACGGCGTCATCCATCATCATGACGCCGAGCCTTCGGTGCCGCCCGAGGCGGCCCGCTGAGGCCAGGACCTCAGGCGCCGTGTGAGCCGCCCACCGAGGTGTCCCAGAAGGACGCCTCGATTTTGTGCCCGTCCAAGTCCCTCACGAAGCAGCCGTAGTACGGCTCGCCGTACAGCGGGCGAGGACCTGGGGCGCCGTCGTTGGTCGCTCCCGCGGCGAGCGCGGCCTCGTGGAAGGCATTCACCGCCTGCTTCGACGTGGCGATGAAGCCGAAGTGGGTGCCATTGCCCACGTTGGCGCGAGAGCCGTCGAGCGGCGTCTGCACCCAGAACTCGGGGAACTGCTTGCCGTAGGCGACGGCATTGGGGAAGTCCAACACCCGGCCGTAGCCGAGCGTGGCCATGACTCGGTCATAGAAGGCCACGGCCCGCGCGAAGTCGTTCGTGCCGATGGAGACGTGAGAGAGGATGCTCGGGTTGTCGCCGCTCATGGGGTCCTCGGGGAAACAGGGGGCCCTGGCTTAACGCGGACCGGGTGTCCCCGCGTGCTGAAATCGCTCGGCCCTCAAGGGCAGTGGGGACAGGAAGGACTGCCCGGATGGTCTGTCTGGAACCGCGTGTATGCCCGGCAGTTTTCATCGCGCTTCGACGTGTCGCCCTGGCAGGCGTACTGGTACGCGGCCCCGCAGAGCGTCGCGGCGATATCGGGCGTCGAAGGGCCTTTGTAGGGCTGGGTGCAGGAACTCGACGCGCCGCACTCGGCGGGGTCGTCCCTCAGCTCCTGGTACTCGCACGAGCTGTTCTCTCCGTTGAGGGAGCAGGTGCTGTCGCTCGGGCACCACTTGCACGCCAGGTCCACGTACGCGCTGGCGCAGGCGCCGCACGTGGTCAGCTCGGTGCAGGCATCGTCCTCGGCGCAGGCGGAGAGGCCCAGCGACCACAGGGCCAGGGTGAGCAAGGGGAGATAGCGGGACACGGTGACTCCAGAAGCCGGGGGGACGGGGAATTGTCGTCGGAGCCCCGCGACGGGAGCAACGTCGGGTTGCTCACCCCTGGGGAAAGAGGCGCGCCTGTCGGATGCGGACCCGGAGGGACTGGCCCGTGCGCACGTCGAGCGCGGGCGCCACCACGCGCAGCAGCGTGCCGTCGACGGGGAAGCGGTACTCGGCCGCGTAGCCCAGGAACAGGCGCGCGGAGAGGGGCAGGGGTGTGCCGTGCTCACCCAGCTCCACGTCCTCGGGGCGGACCACCAGCGTGGCGGCGCCCGGCGTCGCGGCGGTGCCGGGGGGCAGGGGGAACACCACGCCTCCGCGCGCCGTATGGAACGCGCCCTCGCGCACCTCGCCCGAGAGCACGTTGGCGCCTCCGACGAAACCCGCGACGAAGGGCGTCGCGGGCTCACGGTAGAGCGTCTCGGGGGTGGCCACCTGCTCCAGCACGCCCTGGTTCATCACCGCGATGCGGTCCGACAGCGCGAGCGCCTCGCCCTGGTCATGGGTGACGAAGACGAGGGTGGTGCCCAGCCTCGCGCGCAGGGCCGCGATTTCGGCGCGCAGCTCCTCGCGCAGCGCCGCGTCCAGGTTGGAGAGCGGCTCGTCCAGCAGCAACACGCGAGGCCCCGCGACCAGCGCCCGTGCGAGCGCGACACGCTGGAGTTGGCCACCCGAGAGTTCATGGGGTTTTCGCGCCGCCAGGCTCTCTAGCCGGACCCAGCGCAGCGCCTCGCCCACCTTCGCCGCGAGCTCTGTCTTGGGCACGCGGCGCAGCGTCAGCGGATAGGCCACGTTCTCTTCCACCGTGCGGTGGGGCCACACGGCATAGCCCTGGAACACCATGCCCAGTCCGCGGCGCTCGGGAGGCACGCGCACGCCGGGCCCGGCCACCACCTCACCGCCGAGGCGGAGCACGCCCGCGTCGGGATGCTCCAGCCCCGCGAGCATGCGCAGCGTGGTCGTCTTCCCGCAGCCGGACGGCCCCAGCAGCGAGACGAGCTCCCCCTCCTGGACCTCGAGGCTCAGGCCGCGCACCACGGGCGTGGCGCCATAGGACTTGAACACGCCCTCCAGCGAGATGGCCGCCATCACCGCGCCTCCGTCGCGCGGCGAGACACCAGCGCGAGCACGACGTGTCCCGACACCACCAGCATCACGAAGGCACACGCCAGCACCGCCGCGGCCGCCGGGTCCGCGTAGCTCTGCAAGTCGAACAGCAGCTTGCCCAACACCTCCGAACCCGCCGGCACCAGCAGCACGGACATGGTGATTTCCGTCGCGCAGGAGAGGAACGCCAGGATGAAGGCCACCGTGAGCGCGGGCCGCAGGAGCGGCAAGGGCACGTCGAGGAAGGCGCGCAGGGGGCTCGCGCCGCTGACCCGCGCCGCCTCCGTCAAAGACGGGTCCAACTGCGCCAGCGCCTCCGTGCTGTTGCGAGTCCCCAGCGCGAGATACTTCGCCGAGTACGCCACCAGCAGCAGCCACGGCGTATGTGCCAGCGCCAGCACGAAGGCCACCTGGTCAAAGAGGATGAAGCGCCAGTCCCGAGAGAACGCGAGCAGCAACGCCAGGGCCAGCACCGTGCCCGGCACGGCATAGGGCCACACGGCCAGCGCCTCGACGCCCGCCCCGAGTCTCCTGAAGGCTCGCTGGAGCAGCGCCGATGCGAGTCCGAACCCACACACCAGCACGCCCGCTCCCGCCGCCAGCAGGAGGCTGAGCCCCGTGGCTCGCAGCGTGCGCGGCTGGCTCAACACGCTGGCCCAGTGTGAGAGCGTCAACTCCTCCCACGCGAGCCGCGCGCCGAATCCGCGCTGGAGCGAGGTGAGCAGGATGGCGCCCAACGGCAGCAGCACCAGCAGCCCACACACCGCCGCGACGGACACCGTGGCCCCCGTCCGCGCGCGGCCCAGCGCGAGAGGCCGTGACGCCAGGCCCTTGCCCGCGCTCAATCGCACGCGCCCGGAGCGCCCCAGGGCCCACGTCGCCAGCAGGGACAGCGGCGTCAGGGCGAGCAGCACGAGCGCGAGCACACACGCCCGCCCCAGCCCTTCATCCCCGCGCAGGACGAGCTCATAGATGCGGGTGGTGAGCACCCGCGTGGGAGGCGTCGCGGACACGCCCAGCAGATACGGTACGCCGAAGGAAGACGCCGCCATGAGGAACACCATCACCGCGCCGGACAGGAGCGACGGGAGCACCAGGGGCACGGTTGTCGTCAGCAGCGCCCTCAGGGGCGAGGCGCCACACACCCGCGCGGCTTCCTCCAGCGCGGGGTCCATCCTGCGCAGCGCCGCCGCGCCCGCGAGCAGCACCAGGGGCAGGCCGGACAGTCCCTCGACGAAGGCGATGCCCACGGGCCCATGGATGTCGAGTGTGCCCTCACCCAACAGCCGGTTGAGATAACCCGCGCGAGGGCTGGCCAGGGACAACCAGCCCATGCCCCAGATGAACGCGGGGATGGCGGAGGGCAGGGTGAAGAGGACGGTGAAGCCCCCTCGCAGCGGCAGGTCCGTGCGGAACAGCAACACCGACAGCGGCGCGCCCAGGGCGAGCGCGAGCAGCGCGGCGCCTCCCGAGATGAGCAGCGTGTTTCCCAGCGCCCCCAGCTCCGAGGCGAGCCCCTCCGCGCCCAGGTCTCCAGGCGCCGCCGCGCCACGCGCGAGCAACAGCACCACCGGCCCCACGGCGAAGACAATCACTGGCACCAGCCACGCGGCCAATCCCAACCCTCTCGCAGAGAGTCTCCTCATTTCGAGAAGGCCCGCGTGAAGGACTCCTTGAGCGCGCCACCTCGCGCCAACCCCTGCTGTATCAACTCGGGTGTCCACGGCTGCGTGCGCTCCAGCAGCACCTCCACGCCGGGCTCGCCCCGAGGCCCCGCGAGGCGCGGGTCCACCGCGTGCATGTCTCCCTTCTCGACGATGAGGCGCTGCCCCTCGGGAGACAGGAGCACATCCACCACGGCGCGCGCCGCCACGGGGTTGGGTGTCTTCGCGAGGATGGCCACGGGCCCTGGAATGGTGACCGCGCCATCCGTGGGCCAGACCACGCGTATCCGGCTGCCGCGTGCCCGCGCCGCCAGCGCGTTCTCCAGCAACAAGACCCCCGCGTCCGCCTCCCCACTCTCCACTTTCTGGAGCACCGCCGCGTTGCCCCCCGCGACGATGGCGCCCTGCTTCCGCAGGCCCGCGAAGTACGCCTCGCCATACCTGGACTGGCAGAACACGGCCCAGGTGAAGGCCGTGCCCGACGTGAGCGGGTCGCCAATGGCCACGCGTCCCGGCCATGTCCCATCCACCAACCCCGCGAAGGACGTGGGCGGTGGAGGGGAATCCTCCCGGTGCACCAGCACCATGGTGGACACGCGGATGGCGGCGGAGCGCGCGTCCAGGTCCAAGAGCGCGCGGGGAACCCGCAGCACGTGCGGCGACGCATACGGCAGGAACAAGCCCTCGTTCGCGAGCCGCTCCACCAGGAACGGGTCCGACGTCGCGAGCAGGTCGGCGCGGATGGCCCCCGCGGCGCGCTCGGCCTCCAACCGGCTGGCCACCTTCTCGCTGCCCGCTTGATACCAGCGCACGGTGACGCCGGGCAGCTCCCGCTTCAGCAGCGGCTCGAGCGCGTCCAGCACGTGTTGGTACATGGACGTGTAGACCCAGACCTCGCCCGCGGGCGCGCCTTCATGCGCGGCGTGGGTGCCGGAGGACGGCGCGGCGGACTCGATGCGGCACGAGGCGAGCACGGCCAGCGCCAGGGCGAGGCCAGTCCCCCGGACGAGTGCGGGAAGGGACATGCGCCCGGGATTATGCGGCACGGCCAGCCAAAGTCGTGCCCCGCTCGGAGCGTTGCCTGAAAATGACAAACCCCTTCCGTGCGCGACCGGCACGAAAGGGGCTGTCCCGCGTCTTGAATGGACGGACCGCGCGCTACTTGCAGCTTCGCGCCGGCATGGCGTCAATCCAGTCGGCGATGAGCTGGGCACCCGCCTCGTGGCGCAGGGCCCGGCCAATCTCCGGCATCATCTTCCCCGAGATTTCCGTGTGCATCCGGAACCAGAGGATGGACGTGTCGTGGCTCCCGGGGACGATGTCGAACTCACCGCCCACGCCGCCACCGGCGGAGCCCGGACGCTTGCAATAGCCCAGGCTGAACTCATCCGTCGTCTTGATGTCCAGGAACAGCCGGCTGGTGATGCCGGGCTGCGCCTTGGGGTTGTGGCAGTGCGCGCAGTTGATATCCAGATAGGTGCGCGCCCGCTGCGTCAGGTCCGCCTCGCCCGCGTTGAACGCGTCCGGAGCGCGGGGAATCTGCTGCGTGGGCGGCAGTCCCTCCAGCTTCCCGAGACTCGCCAGGTGCTGGAGCTGGTTGACCGGCTGAAGGCCATAGGTGTGCTCCCGGTTGAGATACCGGGCCTTCACGCCAATGGGCAGCAGGTGCTGGTTGTCCTGCTCGTCCACCATGTGATGGCACTTCTGGCACTGGTTGCGCTGCGGCACCAGGTAGTCGAACTTCCGCGTCACGCCCTCGGTGTCGATGAACGTGAAGTCCTTGAACACCTTACCGCCGCTGGCCAGCGTCGCCTCGGTCAGCGCATCGTTCCAGACGTAGGGATACGCCACCCAACCCACCGGCTGCGGCTGCCGCACCAGGACCCGTGTCTCCAAAGGACGCACGTTCTTGTCCGGCTCGCGGAAGTCGGCGGGGAAGGCAAACGTCTTGGTGATGATGGTGCCCACCGGCAGGTCCAGCACCGCGTCCGCCGAGTACAGCGCCGCCTTGCCCGCTGGGATGTAGAGCGTGCGGGACTTGAGCGAGTAGTCGGAGAACAGCGGCGTGGTCAGCTCATACGGGATGTTGCCTTCCACGGGCTTGAAGTCGCCGCCCGCGGGAGTCCCCGTGAAGAGGTTGTAACCAGACAGCACGTCGGGAATCGTCACCGTCCCCGGTGGGGGCCCGGCGTCGCTCCCCGCGTCGGAGCCCGCATCGCTCCCCGCGTCGCTTCCTCCATCCTCGGGCCCTGCGTCAGTCCCCCCGTCGTTTCCAGCGTCGGCTCCCCCGTCCTCACCTGCGTCGGGGTTCCCCGCGTCCGGCCCGGAGTCGGGCGTGGACGGGTTTCCGGCATCCCCCGCGTCGGGGATTTCACCGATGCGGGAGTCATCCTCCTCCCCACCGGAACAGGCGGCCACCGCCGCGGCAAGCAACACCGCGGCGAGGCCCAGGCGCGTCATGTACGGCGAACGCATGGTCGTGAGTCCTTGTTGCTGGGGCTCAGGGCAGCTTCAGCGCGGGACGGAAGCCCGTGCAGTTGAACGGCGTGGCCCCCTGGTTGTAGCGGCGCGTCTCACCCCAGGCGCCGACGATGTCGGGCGTGGCCGCCATCAGCTTCTTCTGCACCGCCTCCAGGTCCAGGTCCACCACCGCCGCCTTCGTGGTCGCAGGCAGCGTGTTGTTGGTGAAGCAGAGGTTCATGCCGTTGGCCACGCTCTCGTTGCGCGGCGCCGGGTCGATGCCGTCCCACAGCACGTGCTCCACGCGGTCCACACCCGCGGCCGCCTTGCCGTAGGCATAGAGGTTGGCGATGAGGAAGCCCAGCGGACGCTCCGCGAGGCTGGGCGTGCCGCTGTCCACGCTCTCACCGCTGCCACCCAGGAAGGTGTTGTGGTGGACGTACACGTCCGACGTGCTGAAGTTGAAGAAGCCCGCGGACCACAGGACGGGGTTGGGCTCGATGGCCAGACCGCTCAACACCGCGATGTCCACCGTGTTGTTGTTGCCCCACGTGTTGCCCACGAACTCCACCCGGCGCGACGCCAGGATGAACGTGCCCGTTCCGGCCGGCACCTGGGACACGGTGCTGCTGCTGCCCGAGTCCGACGCGAAGTTGTGCCGGTTGTTGCCGGTGATGGTGTTCTTCGTGACGAGCACGTCCGTGCCCTGGATGGGGTTGCCCGGCAAATCGAACACCACCAGACCCGTGGTGTTGTCGATGGCCGTGTTGCCTTCCACGTAGGCGAACTTCGTGTTCTCGATTTCAATGCCCGCCACGTTCTTCTTCGCGATGTTCCGGCGGATGATGGCGTAGCGCGTCTGGCCCACGTAGATGCCCGCGTCCGCCGCGTTGTACGCCTCGCAGTCCTCCACGACGACGTAGCGCGACTTCACCGGGTAGATGCCGTACTTGCCGTTGCTCGACTGGTTCTCCCGCTCCCACTCGGTGCGGATGCGCTGGATGAACACGTTGCTGGAGTTCTCCACGCGCAGCGCGTCCTTCTGCGCGTTCCACAGCGCCACGTCGCGCAGCGTGAAGAGCTTGCCCACCACGTCCAGGCCGTTGGTGTTCGCGGCGGCGGCGGAGAAGTCCAGCACCGTGCTGGCCGCGCCACCGGTGCCCTCGCCCTGCGCGCCACGGCCCGCGCCCTGGAAGGTGATGCCGTCCGCGCGGATGGTCACCGCGTTGTCGAAGTGGAAGGTGCCCGCCCCCAGGGTGATGGTGGTGCAGGGCTTCAAGTCGTTGACGGCGTTCTGGAGCTGCTGCTCCTGGCCCGGATTGAACGTCAGCGCGTGGGCTTCCTTGCCCTCACACGTGAACTCCTGCGGCCACACCGTGGTGCCCGAGTCCGGAGTCCCCGAATCCGGCGTGCCCGGCCCCGAGTCCGGCGTCCCTGAATCCGGCGCCCCCGCGTCCGGGCTGCCTTGGCCCGTGCTCGGGTTGGGGTCCGCGAACGGCCCATCATTCTCGTCATCCGAACAGGCGGGGATGGCGAGCAGGCTCATCAAGGAGACGAGCGCGACACGGGTCACGCGCGAAAGCGGCAGACGGTTCATCAGACTTCCTCCAACGGTGGAGCGCGCCTCTCCTCCTCACGAGGGCAAGCGGAGTGGTGCGCGGGATGCGCGAATCCTCGTCCCCATGCGGCCCGACCTCAAGGGTTTGATGAGGAATTCGGCGCGGTGCGTATTCATGACGCGGTGCGATGTGTGATGGGATGATGCTTGTATTTCCCGCGTCAGGAGATGCGTCCGCGTGTTGCCCTATTTCCCCTTTGAGCAGGGCTCATATGCCATGGCACTTGGAGTACGCGCCCTGCGGCCGGGTGAAACACTCATCGAAATAGACGCGCCGCATTACACAGCCGAGCTGGCGTTGAAAGACTCGCTATTGCGCGAGGATTTCCACGCGCGCTTTCAAGCCCTGCCGGGGACGGAGGCGATGCAATGGGAGGTGTTGCGCCTGGTGCTGACGCGGCTGGCGGCGGACTTCCCCGAGCGCTTCTCGCTGCGGGAGGAGGGCCCCACGTGGGAGTGGCGCAACAGCCCCGCGGACACGCGGACGGCGCTGACGCCCGGGGATGCGGGCAGCCTGCCGTTGGCGCCGCTGGACTGGGTGGGGCGGCAGGTGCAGGAGGACCTGCTGGTGCTGGATGGCACGCGTGAGGGTTTTCCACTGGTGGCCGGGCAGCTCTGCTTTCCCTCCGGTTGGTGTCTGGCTGACAAGGTCGGCCGGTCGCTGTTGGACGTGCACGCGCCGGTGCCGCGCTTCGCCGAACAGATGGGGAACCCCACGCTGCGGCTCCTGGAGGGGCTCAAGCCGGGGCGCACCGTCACGCGCTGCAACTGGGCCTTCACCGTCACGGAGCGGCTGTGCATGGAGCCCTCCGCGTTCGAGCAGTGGCGCCACCTCTTCGAAGGCATCACCCCGGAGAACGCCGGCGAGCGCTGCTTCCTGCGCCTGGAGCGGCAGACGCTCAGCCGCCTTCCGGAGACGGGCGCCATCCTCTTCACCATCCACACGTACCGCGCCCCGGTGGCCGGTGAGGTCCCCACCGCCGAGCACCGCCGCCGGCTGGCCCACGTGCTGCGCACCGTCCCCGACGACATGAGCGGCTACAAGCGCCTGGCTCCGCTGCGCGAGCCCCTGCTGGCGTACCTGGAGCGGACCTGACCACCCGTTGGAACACCCCAAGTCCAAGCCGCGAAGACGCTGGGTGGAGAAATATCCCACCCAGATGAAACGCGCGACGCCAAGGCGTGTGGTGGTGGGCGTGCGTGTGTCGTGCCGGGCAGATGTTCGGGGATTTCTGTAGTAGGAAGTCGCCCCTCTGGGATTTTGATGGGCAGCGGAATTGCGGCCGCTGCGAGCAAGCCAAGGAAGGGCAAACACATGCGGAAGATGTGTCTTGTTGCGATGATGCTGAGCCTGGCCGCGTGCCAGCCTCAGGGGGCGAAGGACGGGGCCAGCACGGCGGCTGCGGCCAACCCGCAGACGGATGACCAGAAGACGCTGTACGCGCTCGGCATGTCCCTGGGCCGGAACATCAGCGTGTTCGACATGACCCCGGAGGAGCTGGCGTTCGTCCAGGCGGGTCTCAGCGCGCAGGTGAAGGGCGAGAAGCCCGCGGTGGAGCTGGAGACGTACGGCCCGAAGCTGCCGGAGCTCGCCCGCGCGCGCAGCACCCGCCGCGCCGAGAAGGAGAAGGAGAAGGCGAAGGCGTTCCTGGAGACCCAGTCGAAGGAGCCCGGCGCGGAGAAGACCGAGTCCGGCCTGGTCTACAAGGAGCTGACCCCGGGCACGGGTGAGTCCCCCAAGGCCACGGACATCGTGAAGGTTCACTACAAGGGCACGCTGTCCGACGGCACGGAGTTCGACAGCTCCTACAAGCGTGGCGAGCCCACGCAGTTCCCGCTCCAGGGCGTCATCAAGTGCTGGACGGAGGGCGTGCAGAAGATGAAGGTCGGCGGCAAGGCCAAGCTGGTGTGCCCGTCCGACATCGCGTACGGCGACCGCGGCGCGCCGCCGAACATCCCGGGCGGTGCGGCCCTGGTGTTCGAGGTGGAGTTGCTGGAGATCGTCAAGCCGCCGGAGGCTCCTCCCGCGCCCGCGACGCCTCCTTCGGCCGAGCAGAAGAAGTAGTCTCCCCGCTCACTTGAGCGTGGGTGGAACGAGGGCTGGCTGGGGAATCCCCCGCCGGCCCTCTTGTTTTCGAGCCTGGACCCCCCATGAAGACCTCCTCCCCGCACCGTCACGTGTTGTTCGTGGGCCTGCTGCTGCTCGCCGGAGGTTGCGTGAGCGGGGGGGCTCCTCTCGAGGTGCTGCGGGGCCCGTCGCCCACGGGCGCCATCACCGAGGAGGAGTTCAAGGCGCTGCACACCTCGCCCGCGGAGGCACCCGCCATGCCCCACGGGCAGGAGGTGGAGATTGCCGGGATGAAGGCGTACCTGAGCCTCCCGGAGGACGTGAAGGCGCCGCTGCCCGCGGTGCTGGTCATCCCCGAGCAGTGGGGGCTGGGCGCGCACATGCGTCATTGGGCGGACCGGCTGGCGGCCAATGGCTACGCGGCGCTCGCGGTGGACCTGTATGACGGCAAGGTGCCCGCGACGGCGGCCGAGGCGCTCGCGTGGTCGCGGAGGTTGGACCCGGTCCGGACGATGCAGTCGCTGAAGGCGGCGCATGCGTTCCTCCAGGACGACGCGCGCGTGCGGGCTTTGCGCACGGGGGTGCTGGGGTGGAGCGTGGGCGGAGGCTGGTCACTCAAGGCCGCCATGGAGATTCCGGAGCTGGACGCGGCGGTGCTCTACTACGCCAACCCGGTGGTGACGGACGTGGAGGCGCTGGCCACCATCCGCGCGTCCGTGCTGGGCATCATCGCGGCGCGGGACGAGGTGATTCGCCGCGAGGAGGCGTGGGTGCTCCGCGACGCGCTGGATGGCGCGGGTGTGTTCCACCGCATGGTGGAGCTGGAGGGCGCGCACGGCTTCGCCAACCCGCTTGACCCGGGCTACGACGAGCGCTCGGCGGCCATGGCCTGGGCGGAGGCGTCGATGTTCCTCGAGCACCACCTGCGGCGCTGAGCGGGCCCGAGGAGGCGAGGCCCGCCGCGCCGGGCGCGAAAGCTCAGTAGGGCCGCTGGCCGACGTAGTTGCCCGGCGGCGCGTAGTTGCAGACCCAGAGCTGCCAGGTGGGCCACTGCGCGCCGAAGGGAGAGTTCTTCGTGCACGTCTGGGTGGCGCAGCCGATGCGCTTCGTGTCGCGCCACACGATTTGCGTGTAGTGGCCGCACATCTCGCCCTGTGTGCACGAGTTGTTGGCGTAGTTGTAGTCGGCGATTTCGTCGCTCCACCCCTTCACCACGTCCCGGGTCGGCATGGCGGTGGAGGTGGCGGCGTAGAGGTTCTCGCCGAGGTTGCCCCTGTTGGCGTTGTGCTTGAACTCGCACTGGGCCGCATAGGCCTTCGCGGTGTTCTCCACGTTCGTGTCCCAGGTCACCGGCGCCAGCGCGGGGCTGGGCGTGGGCTGCGCGGCCGCGCGCGTGGCGTTGTGTCCATCCAGCATGTCCTGGGCGAACTTCGACAACGCTCCTCCGCCAGCGTCGGGTGTGCCCAAGCCCCCATCGGGCGTGGGGCCCCCGTCTGGCGTGTTTCCGGGACCGCCATCGGGCGTGCCCGAGCCGCCACCGTCGGGTGTCCCCGCGTCTCCGGAGGGCGTGTCCTCCTTGGGTGACTCATCCGAGCCACACCCCGCGGAGAGCCACGGCACGAGGAGACCCAGGGCCAACAGACGTCGGACGAAGGAGCGGTTCATGGCGCGGATTATCAGCCGCCAGGGATGCGCCCGAAAGGGGGCGCGTTCCCCACGCGAGGCGAGGCCATGCGTTATGTGAGACACCGCTGTGTCCGCGCGCCTCAGTAGGGCCGCTGGCCGACGAAGTTTCCAGGCGGCGTGTAGTTGCACACCCAGAGCTGCCACGTGGGGAACGCCTCACCGAACGGTGAGTTCTTCTTGCACAGCACCGTGGCGCAGCCGACGCCCGTCGTCTTGCGCCACACCACCTGCGTGTAGTGGCCGCACACCTTGCCCTTCTTGCAGGTGTTGCGTGTGTGGTCGTAGTCGGAGGCTTCGTCCGCCCAGCTCTTCACCACCTGGAGCGTGCCCCACGTGTCCGGCGTGGCGGCGGCCAGGTTCTCTCCGAAGTCACCGCGGTTGGGGTTGTGTTCGAACTTGCAGGCCTTGGCCCACGTCGCGGCCTGCCGCGCGGCCGCGTCGGACCAGACCAGGGGCGGCAAGGGAGGCTTGGGGGTGGGCCGCGCATTCGCTCGCGCCTCGTTGTGGGCGTCGAGCATGGCGCGCGCGAAGTCCTTGGCGGAGGACTGCGAGGCGTGAGGTTCGGGGGGCGCGGCGCGGGCCTGTTGGGTCCGCTGCGTGGAGGCCACCGCCGTGCGCTGGGACGAGGACTTGTGTTGACCCGATTTCGATGCGGAGACACAGCCGAGAGGAAGGACGAGCAGGACGAGCACCGGCAAGCGCATGCTCGCGATGATGCGACAGGACGCCCACGCGCGCATGGGGACGTTGCACGCTGGTGCATTCGTCCCATGCCCGCACGCTTGCCCCGCGAGGTCGGGTCCTACCCACCGAGCCCTGGAAGTTCCTGGGTGCCATCCGCGCCGAACGCGGTGACGTTGGGGACTCCCATGGCGCGCATCATGGAGATGTAGAGGTTCGCGATGGGGACCCCCGGCGCGCGGAGGTGACGGTCCGTGCCGATGGCTCCGCCGCCCTTGCCCGAGATGAGCACGGGCAGGTTCTTGTGGATGTGTCCGTTGCCGTCCTCGATTTCGCTGGTGAAGTAGACCATGGCGTTGTCGAGCAGCGGCACGCCCTGTCCGTCCCGCACCTCCTTCAAACGGCGCACGAGGTAGGCGTACTGCTCCACCTCCCAGTGGTTGATGCGCGCGAGTGCGTCGAAGTTGGACTGGACGTGTTGGTGGTGGGAGTACGCGTGGTGTCCGCCGCTGAGGCCCAGGAAGCCATACACCTTGTTGCTGCGCGCGTTGGCGAGCATGAAGGTCACCACGCGGGTGAGGTCGCATTGGAAGGCGAGGACGATGAGGTCCATCATCGCCTGCGTCTTGGCGCGAGGGTCCTCGTCACCCCCCGGCGCGGTGGGCATCCCGCATGCGCCGGCCCCGCCCAGGGCATCCACCTGCTGCTCCAAGTCGCGGACGCTGGTGAAGTACTCGTCGAGCTTGCGCCGGTCCGTGGTGCCCAGCCTTCGCTGGAGCGAGGTGGCGTCCTCGCGGACGGAGTCGATGATGCTCATGCCGTAGGCGCGGCGCCGGGCAGCCTGGGCCTGGGTCTCTCCGGGGTGGGTGCCGCCGAAGAGCCGGTCGAAGACCGCCTGGGGGCGCACCTCCTTCGCCATGGGCGTGCGCGGCCCCGACCAGGAGATGTTGTTCGCGTAGGGGCACGCGTAGCCGGAGTCGCAGTTGCCGATGCCTCGGCCCGCGTCGATGCCCAGCTCCAGCGAGGCGAAGCGCGTGGCCTTCTCCCGCGCCAGGTGGTTGGCGATGAGTTGGTCCATGGAGATGCCCGCGCGCAGCTCGGTGCCCTCCGTCTTGAAGGCCTTGGTGCAGGACAGGAGCGCGGCGGTGCCCGCGGCGTGGTGGCCATCTCCATCCGGCTTGCCGGAGTCATTGGCGAGCCCGCTGATGACGAGCACGTCGCTCTTCACCGGGGCCAGGGGCTGGAGCGTCGGCGTGAGCTCCCACGCGGCGCCCGTTCCCGTGGGAAGCCACTTGGGCATGTGGATGCCATTGGGCACATAGAACACGGCCAGCCGCTTGGGAGCTGGCGTGGGGGCCGCGGCCCGGGCGGAGCCTGGGAGCATCTGCTCCAAGCAGGGCAGCGCCAGCAGCGCGCCCGCGCCCCGCAGCACGGTTCGACGAGAGAGTGTCGGCTTCCTGCTCATGGTGATTGGGCCTCCGTGTCACCTCGCCGGGAGGTGAAGTGGTCGCTGAAGATGATGGCGAGGATGTAGTCGCTGAGTCGTCCGCCCCGGGCTTCCGCCGTGGCCGCGATGAACCGCACCGCGCACGAGTCCACGTTCGACATGCCCCGGCCCAGCGCATAGGTGAGCAGGTGCTCGGTCATGCAGTCGGGCAGCTTCGGGTCCTCCTTCACGAAGCGCCGCATGTCCGCGCCGCCGTTGAGGACGTTGCCGTCGGGCAGGTCTCCCGTCGCATCCACGGGAGCGCCGCTCACCTCTTTCATCCGCCAGCGCCCGATGGGGTCGTAGTTCTCCAGCGCGAGGCCCAGCGGGTCCATCATCCGGTGACAGCCCTGGCACTGCGGCAGGGCGCGGTGCATCGCCATGCGCTCCTTCATCGTCATGTTGGGATTCACCGCGGGCGGCAGGCCCTCCACGTTGGGCGGAGGCGGCGGTGGCGCCGAGCACAGCAACTGCTCCAGCACCCAGACGCCGCGCTGCACGGGTGAGGTGCGGTCGGGGTTGGAGGTGACGGTGAGCAGGGAGCCGTGGCCGAAGATGCCTCGGCGCTCCGGGTGCGCGGACAGGTCCACGCGTTGGTGTGAGGTGCTCCCCGGAAGTGGCAGCCCGTAGTGCGCGGCGAGCGCGTCGTTCACATAGGTGAAGGGTGCATCCAGGAGGTCCTTCAGCTTGTGGTCTCCGGTGAGGAACTCCTGGAAGACGAGCTCGGTCTCCTGGCGCATGGCCCTTCGCAGCGTGTCGTTGAAGGCGCCGTAGAGCGTCGGGTCCGGCTCCGCGGAGTCGAGCGCGCGGGTGAAGAGCCACTGTCCGGCGAAGTTGCTCACCAGGGCTTGGGCCTTCGGGTCCGCGAGCATCCGGCGCACCTGGGCCTCCAGCTCCTCGGGCGTGCGCAGCTTGTCCTGCTCGGCGGCTTGGAGGAGCGCCTCGTCGGGCATGCTGCTCCAGAGGAAGTAGGAGAGGCGGCTGGCCAGTTCGAACGCGTTGACCTTGTGTGGAGCCGCGGAGGTGGGCTCGGGGTCCATCTCCACGCGGAAGAGGAAGTGGGGCGACACGAGCACCGAGCGCAGGGCCAGCTTCACCCCGGCCTCCGGTGGGTCTCCGTGCTGCTTCGCGAGCGCGATGGGCCGCAGCAGCCGTTGCACCTCCTCGGCGGTGACGGGGCGGCGCCAGGCGCGGCGCGCGAAGCGGGAGAGGATGTCGCGAGCGCAGGGCTCGGGGTTGGCGGGGTCGAGCTCGCAGGTGCGCAGCGTGCCTCGGGTCCACGCGCTCTCGACGAGTGCCTCCGCGGCGGAGGCGTACTTCTCCATCAGGAGGGGGGACAGGCTGAGGACATCGGCGTTGTTGTCGAAGCCGTAGCCGTGGTCGTCGGCGGGGAACGCGCGCGCGGGGTGGGTGGTGTCACCCAGGAGGTCTCGCACGGTGGCGTCGTATTCGGCGCGGTTGAGGCGGTGCAGGGTGACGCGGCCCGGGTCGATGACGGTGTTCTCGCAGCCAGCGATGTGGATGGGCGGGGTGCCGCCGGGCGTGTCGGGAAGGACGCGCGCCGATGGGAGCGAGTCGCTCTTGCAGCCGGCGAGCAGCAGCAGGCATCCGGTGCCCGCGAGCCCGAGCCAGCGCCTTCGTTCGTGAGGTCTGGAAGTCACTCGTCCTCCCCCTTTCACGCAGCCGCGCGTGACGGTGCTGGGGGAGGCCGAAGCAAGACGCTCACCAGCGCGGGGCGATGGCCAGTGAACGTGGGGACTCCCCGGAGGGGCGCGGAACGGGTGTGGCATGCCCTCGCGTGGGTGGGGCGTGGGCGCGGGGGGGAAGCGGGGTGCCTCGGGTGGGCAGGGGGTGTAGGAGCGAGAGGCCGAGCGGGGACGGTGGGACGGGAGCAGGTTGAGCCGGGGAGGCATGGAAGCGGCCTCGGGCCTCCGGTAGAGGAGTCGGGCCATGACTTCATCGCGTGTCGACACCGCCGCTGCTGATGACTTCCTCTTGCTGGTGGAGGTGTTGCCGGAGGAGTTGCGAGCGGTGGTCCGGGCGCTTGCCCCCGAGCAGGTGCTGGAGGTGGTGTTGGATTTGGGGCGGGTGCCCGAGGCCCGGTTGGTGGACCGCGTGGTGAAGCTGCGCGAGGCGCCCGTGGCACCGGAGGACCTGGCCCAGGTGATGGCGCAGGTGGGGACGCCGGGGGAGGACAACCGGGCGGGCATCGAGCGGACGCTGCACCGGGTGTCCGCGATTCGGAACCGGCGCGGGCAGGTGGTGGGGTTGACGTTGCGGGTGGGGCGCGCGGTCTACGGCACCATCGACATGTTGAAGGACCTCATCGGCTCGGGGCGCAACGTGTTGTTGCTGGGGCGGCCCGGGGTGGGGAAGACGACGAAGCTGCGCGAGGTGGCGCGGGTGCTCGCGGACGACCTGGGCAAGCGGGTGATGGTCGTCGACACGTCGAACGAGATTGGCGGGGATGGGGATGTGCCGCATCCGGGCATTGGTGGGGCTCGGCGGATGCAGGTGTCTCGGCCGGAGCGGCAGCACGACGTGATGATAGAGGCGGTGGAGAATCACATGCCGGAGGCCATCATCGTCGACGAGATTGGCACGTCGGCGGAGGCCGCGGCGGCCCGGACGATTGCCGAGCGAGGCGTGCAGTTGGTGGCGACGGCGCACGGCAACACGTTGGAGAACCTGGTGTTGAACCCCACGCTCTCGGACCTGGTGGGCGGCGTGCACACGGTGACGCTGAGCGATGATGAGGCGCGGCGGCGGCGCACGCAGAAGACGGTGAGCGAGCGCAAGGCGCCTCCCACGTTCGACATCGTGGTGGAGATGGTGAGCCGCGACGAGGTGCGCGTGCACGCCGATACGGCGGAGGCGGTGGACCGCTTGTTGTCCGGCAAGGACGTGGGCGGTGAGCGGCGCTGGTTGGACGCGGACTCGGGGCGGATGGAGGTGGCGGCGGTGCCCGTGCGAGGCGTGATGGCGAGGCGCCCTCCGGAGCGGGTCGTGACGGCGGAGCCCATGCGAGGAGTGATGGCGAGTCACTCTCCGGAGAGGTTCGTGACGGCTGAGCCCTTGAGCGCGAGGACGATGCAGTCGCCGGTGTCTGAACGAGCCTCCGGCGCGGAGTCGTGTGAGGTCGCCGCGGGGCTCGTGGCACCTCGCGGACTCGCGGAGGTGACGCCTCTCGATGTGGACGAGCCCGCGGCGGATGCCCATCGGCCCGATGAAAGGCCGTCCGTGCCAGGGCCCTCGATGGACACGGAGGCCGCGAGGGCTCGGGAGGTGGCACCGGCCGCTCACTGGACCACGGTGGGCACCGCCGCTCCGCCTCGCGCGACACGGTTCGGCCCGAGGCCCGCGGACGATTCACCCGACGCGGTGCCCACGGCGGACGTGCGCGGCCTCACTCGCATCTACGCGCACTCGGTGAGCCGGGACCTGCTGCAGAAGGTGTTGCGCGAGCTGCCCGTGGAGGCGCGGCTGGTGAGCCGGTTGGAGTCCGCGGACCTGGTGGTGACGGTGCGCTCGAAGGCCAATGACCCGAGGATGCGGCGGGTGGTGGCGAAGACAGGCGCCCGGGTCGAGTCCGTGAAGCGCAGCAGCACGGCGGAGCTCCGCCGGGCGCTCAAGGGCTTCTTCAACGTGCTGGAGGGCGTGGACGAGGAGGAGGTTCGCGAGGCGGTGGCGGAGGCCGAACACGCGGTACAGCGCGCGCTGAGCGAGGGTGTCTCCGTCCCGCTGTCACCGCGTCAGCCCAGGCTGCGCAAGCTCCAGCATCGTCTGGTGAGCCGCTATCCGCTGGAGGCCGTGAGCCACGGCAGCGAGCCCTCGCGGCACCTGGTCATCTACCCGCTGGGCGCGGAAGTGGAAGCGGCGCTCGCGAAGGAAGACGTCGAAGGCACCGCCTGAGGCATCGCGCAGGGAGCCCGCCAGGATGGCACGGGCTCCCCGGGACAGACACGCGGTCTACTTCGCCTTCGCGGGGTCGACGTAGGCGCGGTACGCGTCGAAGCCGTAGTCGCGGCCGAGGAAGTCCTTCACCAGCTCCGCGGCGGGCTTGGCGCCACCGGGTTCCAGCACCGCGCGGCGGTACTTCATCGCCGTCTCACGGTCCAGGTAGCCGTGCTTCTGGAACTCCGTCTCCAGGTCCTTCGCGATGACGGAGGACCACAGGTACGTGTAGTACGCGGCCGAGTACCCATCCAGGTGCCCGAAGGCGAGCTCGAAGTGGGTGCCCGGACGGTGCTCGTGCTTGAACGGGCTGAGCTTCGTCTGCTGCTCCACCAGCGCCGCCGTGGTGTCGAAGCCCGGCTTGCGCGTGTAGTAGTCCAGGCTCACCGCGGACAGGAAGAGCTGGCGGCGCGCCCACAGGCCGATGCCGAACTCCTTCGACGTGCGCAGCTTCTCCACCAGCTCCGCGGGAATCGCCGCGTTCGTCTCGTGGTGCCTGGCGAACTCCTTGAGCACCTCGGGGCTGTTGGCCCACTGCTGCAGGAGCATGGACGGCGTCTCCACGAAGTCCCACTCGGTGCGGATGCCGCTGATGCCGCTCCACTGCTGCTTGCCGGAGAAGACGGCGTGCAGCAGGTGGCCGAACTCGTGGAAGAACGTCTCCACCTCGTCGTGGGTCATCAGCTCGCCGGGACGCGCGAAGTTGCACACCAGCGTGCCTTCCGGGAGCCGCTTGCCGGCCTGGCCTTGCGCCAGGTCGAACTGCGCCGCGTGCTTGTACTTGTCATCGCGCGGGTGCATGTCCAGGTAGATGCGGCCCAGGAGCGTGCCTCCGTCGAGCACGTCGTAGGCCTCCACCTCGGAGTGCCACACCTTGGCGTCCTCGGCGCGGCGGTAGGTGATGCCCCAGATGCGCGAGGTGATGTCCAGCACGCCCGCCTTCACCCGGCTGTACTCGAAGTAGGGCCGCACCACCTGCGAGTCGAAGCCGAAGCGCTCCGCGCGCAGCCGGTCCTCGTAGTAGTCGTGGTCCCACGGCTCCAGCGTCTTGGCGTTGGGGACGTCCTTCTTCTTGCGCGCGAGCAGCTCCGCGAACTCCTGCTTCGCCCGCGCCTGGGTGGCCGTCGACAGCCGGTCGATGAAGTCCGCCGCCGCCTGCTGCGTGCGGGTCATCTTCGTCTCGGTGGTGTACGCCGCCCAGCTCGTGTAGCCCAAGAGCGTCGCCAGCTCGTGCCGCTTGGCGATGAGCTGCGCGAGCACCTCCTGGTTGCCGGGGAACGCGCGCTGGCGGTAGGTGCGCCACATCTTCTCGCGCGCCTTGGCGTCCTTCGCGTACGTCATGAACGGGAAGTAGTCGGGGTAGTTGGTGGTGATGACCACCTTGCCGTCCTTCCCCACCGGATGCGACTTCACGTAGTCCTCGGGCAGCCCGGCGAGCTCCTTGGTCGTGAAGGACTCCTGACGCACGCCCTCGGCGATGTTCTTGCCGAACTGCTGGCCCAGCTTGAGCAGCTCCTCGTTGAGGGCCTTCGCCCGGGCGCGCGTGGCGTCATCGCGGTCCACGCCGGAGCGGCGGAAGTCGAGCAGCGTGCGCTCCATCCAGTAGCGCGTCGGGGCGTCCGCCTGGGACAGGTCCACGGCGGAGAGGGCGTCATAGACGCCGCGGTCCTGGGAGATGTCCACGTTGGTGGCGTCCACGCGCTGCTCGCACTCGCGGGCGGCGTCGCGGAAGGTGGCCAGCGGGTGGACCTCGCGGGCGAGGCTCGCGCGGTTGGCCGAGGCGATGAGCGCGCCGGTGGCCTCGTCATACGCGGCGAGCACGGCCTGGCCGTCCTTGCGTGCGTCCAGCTTCTTGAGCGCGGTGATTTGCGCCTGGGCCCGCTCGATGTCGGCGGTGCACGCGGCGGTGAACGTCTCCACGGTTCCGGAGAGCAGCTCGGACGTGCGCGGCGGCGGGAGCGGCTGGGGGGCCGGCGCGGCCTGCTGGGCGGGAGTGGTGGGAGCGGGCGCTTGCTCGGCGGGAGTGGACGGCTGGGTGGCCATGGTGCCACTCGTGCAGCCAGCCGCCGTCAGGGCCGCCGACAGGGTGAGCGCAGTCAGTCTCTTCAAGGGCAGTTTCCTCCGGGTCCAACGAAACGCCCGAGCGTCATGCCATATCCCGGCCTGCTTGGCTCGCTTGACCCCCGGGCCCCCGGGCGGATGCTTGGGAGCGGAGTGTTCGCTATCAGGACTTCTCCCAGCGGCCCCGGGCTCACCGGGGCCCGGGGTGCCGTGAGGGGGAGTGGGAGGCACCATCATGCCATGCGGGGGATGACGCCGGGGAGCGCGGGAGGAGCAGGTGAAGGACCAGGATTGCGCGGAGCTGTTGCAATGGATTGCGCCCCGGTTGCGGCTGCGGCCGGAGGGCTTTCGCCGCGTGCGAGGCCAGGTCTGCAAGCGCATCGGCCGGAGGCTTGTGGCCCTGGGGCTGACGAGTGTCTCGGCGTATCGCACGCGTCTGGAGTCGGACCCGGAGGAGTGGGCGGTCCTGGACGCGCTCTGCCGTGTCACCGTCTCCCGCTTCTATCGGGACGCCCGCGTCTTCGAGGTGTTGCACGAGGAGCTGCTGCCGCCGCTGCTGGAGTCCTCCCCGGTGTTGCGAGTCTGGAGCGCGGGCTGTGCCTCCGGTGAGGAGCCCTACACGGTGAGCATCCTGTTCCGGCTGGGCCTGGCGCCCAGGTATCCGGAAGCCGGGCTGGAGCTCATCGCCACGGAGGTGGACGCGGGGCTGCTCGAGAGGGCGCGGCGGGGCTGTTATCCGCGAGGCAGCTTGAGGGAGCTGCCGCCGGCCTGGGTGGAGCGGGCCTTTCCGGGGCCGGGCGAGGAGCCATGTCTGGCGCCTGGGTATCGGGAGGGGCTGGTCTTCCGGCGGGAGGACTTGAGGACACACATGCCGCAGGGGCCCTTCCAGCTCGTGTTGTGCCGCAACGTCGCGTTCACGTACTTCGCGCCGCCGCTCCAGCGCGAGGTGTTGGCGGGGTTGGTGGAGCGGCTCGCCCCGGGAGGGTTGCTTGTCATAGGGGCGGAGGAGTCGCTGCCGGAGGGGGGCGTCGCCTTGGAGCGGGTCGCGGGCCCGCTGCCCATCTTCCGAGTCCCGCGCGTCCCGGCCACGACGGGAGGGTAGAGCCGGGTCTCTTCGCACCCGCGAAACACAGGCGCGATGTTTCACGGGGGCACGCAGATGTGACGCACTCCGCCTTGAGAGAAGAGTGAGCACCCGGTAGCACGGCGGGTCTTGTTGGGACAAACCCCTGGTCGGAGGGAGTGCAACGGTATGCGCAAGGCGCTCTGTGCGGTCGCGACGTTGATGCTGTGGGCCTGTGGTGGTGAGCCTTCGCGGGCGAAGCAGGATGGACTGTCGTTGGGCAGCGAGCCGGGCGTCACGCAGGGCGCATTCAGCCGCGAGACGGGTGAGGTGACCTTCTCCTCTCGAGAGGTGGAGCCTGGTGTCTACCGTTTGGAGGTGCGGCTGCGCGGGATGACGTTGTCGGGCCTGATGGACCCGGCGAGTGGTGTCTCCACGTTGGATGGTTTCGCGGACCAGGGCGCGGCGGACACGCAGCTGACGGACGCGGACCGGGAGCTGCTCAAGTCGCTCTACGGCGCGCTGAGCGCGGAGCTGCCGGAGGGTGACGCGGCGGCGCCGGAGGCGATGTATCTGCGGCGCGCGGTGGGTTTGTGGGCGCAGCATCCGTCCACGGTGGAGTTGCGGCGCACGGTGATGGGCGAGCAGGGGCGTGGCTACACGATGTTGTGCAGCTATGCGCGCTGCAATGGGCGGAACACGGGGAGCTGCGGGGGTGTGTACAACTGGTATTCGTATGCGAAGCACGACTGCAACAAGGGTGGCTTCAGCTACGCGGGCAACCAGCAGATCGCGCAGCTGGGTGACCACACGACGTGCGGCGGGGATGAGTTCTATCTGAGCGGGAGCACGTGGCTGTGTGGCGAGCCGGACCACTGGTCGCGTCCCAAGGTGATGGGCAACTGCTTCGGCCGCTGCGGTGGTGGCTGTGGTGGAGACACGCAGTACACGCTGGACGCGACGAACCACGATGGGTGTGTGCGCAACGGCCATGTGCTGGCGAGCGCCTGGTGTGATGACCAGTTCGTGTCCGCGACGGACGACGAGCTGTTCGCGCCCAACTGCTACTGAGACATGCGCATCCGGAGTGTTGGGGTGGGCGGGGTGTTGTGGGCCCTGCTCGCGTGTACGTCGGCGGCCTCGAAGACGGAGGCCGCTGAGGCGACGGTGCGGCGCTTCTTCGAGGCGTTGCCTTCGGAGGACTGCGAGGTGTTGGGGCCGTTGCTGGCCACGGGGGGAGGCATGCGCCCGTGCGAGGAGGCCGTGCGGGAGATGCGAGAGCATGGCCTGACGCTGGTGGGCATCGTGGAGTCGAAGTTGGATGGAAGGGATTCGGACGCGGTGCTGGTGCGGGCGCGAATCGCGCGAGACGGTGAGGTGGGAAAGGAGCCGTGGTTGTTGCGCGTGGAGCGTCAGGCGGGTGGATGGCGCGTGCGATTCTGAGGGAGGCGGGACATGCGGGACGCGGATGAGCGGGCCAGGCGGTTGAAGTGGGGACTTTCGGGCCTGGGTGTTGCGCTCGTGTTGATGGTTCTGGTGGGCGTGTGGGAGCGGCGCCCGCTTCCAGGCGGGCCGGTCGTGGAGTCGAGGGAGGAGACTTCGTCCCCGGAGTTGAAGGCGGAGGGGGCTCGGGTGGTCCCTCGTGCGGCGGAGGCGGAGGCGCCTCGGTCCAAGGTGGTGCCCGAGGAGGCGCCGCCATCCGCGACGGTGGTGCCGTTGGGGCCCGGGGATGTGGCGCCGGAGCCGGAGGTGGAGAACCCGCCGCCGCAGCGGAACGACGAGATACAGCCGGAGCAGCCCCAGACGGCGCAGTGGAGGCTGGAGAAGACGACCCACATCACCGCGCTGTTGGGGCGTGACGTGGAGCGGCTGGAGCGCGAGCGGGATGCAGCGGCGGCTCGGGGAGATGACGAGCGGGTCCGTCAGGTCAACACGCTGCTCCAGCGGAACAGGGGGCAGTTGGACCACTTGCGTGATGAGATTCGCGCGCTGACCGCGGAGGTGGAGCAGGAGGCGCTCAACGCGCGGTAGCGAGCATGGGCAGGCTTCCACGATGTCTGTCCTTCCCGGTATTATGCTGGTGGGCGGTGTCTGTGTGTGTGCCGCCGCCAATGCAGGCCTGAGCAGAGCTCATTGCCCCGGGGGGGACCGTGGGACGTGCTGGGAAAGTGTCCGTGGGACATCCTATCGATGTCGCCTCGGGGACGATGTTTGGCACCTGGACGGATGTCGTTCAGCCCGGCCTCGTGCCATTCATCCTGAGCCGCTACTACAGCACGGCCTTGCTGTCACAGGTGGCCCAACGGGACGTGCCATTGGGATGGGGCTGGCGCCATGGCCTGGAGCTTTCGCTCCGGCAGACGGTGGATGGTTTCGCCTTCACCGACGCCGAGGGGACCGAGTTCCAACTCGATGACCTTCAGGGCCACTGGGCTCGCCGGGGGCGGCTCGTGGCTCCGAGCCAGGGGGTGGAGCTGCGCGCGGTCAGCGAGCATCAAGCGCTCCTCATCCGCTATGACGATGACGCGGCATTTCCCTTCCGCTACCTCTTTGAACGCAAGGCACGCTCGGCCAGCTATCAGTTGGCCCAGATTCTCAAGGGCGCGCAGGCCTTCCTTGCCTTCTCGACGGATGCGCGCGGTTTGCTGGCGACCGTCCGCCAATCTCGCGAGCAGCGCGAGTTCGTCTTCCACCACGACAGCCGCCGCCGGCTGGTAGGAGTATCCCTGCGCGGGGCTCGGAAGGAGCTGCTCGTCGAGTACGAATATGACGGGCAGGGGCGGCTCGGTCGGGTTCGAGACCGCAACGGCATCCAGAGCGTGTATGGCTATGACGCCGCGGGGCGCATGGTCAGCGAGTCGCGCGGTTCGGGCGCCATCTATTCGTTCCAGTACGACGCACAGGGGCGGTGCATCCATTCCTCGGGGACGGAGGGCTACCAGGCCACCTGGTTGCGCTTCGACACGCCTCGGCGACAGACCGAGGTGCTCGATAGCCACGGCGGCTCGACGCTGTACGAATACAACGAGTCAGGCCAGGTGACGCGTGTTCTCTCGCCGATGGGAGAGCAACTCACCTACCAGTTCAATGAGGACGGTCGCCTCGTCGCGACGACCTTCCCAGACAAGTCCAGCACCCGGCGCGAATACGACGAATTGGGAAGGCTGAAGGCCACCCTTCTCCAGAATGGCCAGCGGATGGAGTTGGCCTACGACGAGGACCACCGCCTTTCTTCCTTCGTGGACTGGGATGGCTCGAGCTGGCGGTTCCAGCGGGATGAGGACGGCCAGGTGGTGGAGGCACATGGCCCGATGTCCCTCCTGTGGCGCTATGCGTACAACCGCCATGGCGAGCGCGTCTCCGTGACGAATCCCGCTGGGAGCAAACGCCACTTCGACTACGACGCTCATGGCAACCTCCTCCATGAGACGGATTGGCAGGGGGCCGTGTGGCGTTCGGAGTACGACGCGGAGGGGCGCCGCATCGCGAGCACGGACCCGCTCGGGCACACCACGTTCTTCGACCATGACAAGCGAGGGCTGCTCACCCAGGTCCGCGCGCCGGACGGGAGGACCTGGAAGTTCGAGTATGACGAGTCCGAGCGGTTGCGCGCGAGAATCGAGCCGGGAGGAGGCCGCAGCCGGTTCCGGTGGAATGCCTGTGGGCAGCCGCTCGAGTTCATCGACGAGGCGGGTCATGCCCTGACGTTCCAGTGGGACACGGAGCCCGGGCGTCTGTTGGAGATTCGCAACGCGCAGGGGGACGTCTACCGCTTCGACTACGACAAGGACGGGCGCCTGGTGAAGCGCCGGGCCTGGGATGGCCGCACCTTCCAATACGAGTGGCACCAGGGCCACGTCGTCGCCATGACGGACCCACGGGGGCTGCGCACCGCCTATGGATTGGATGTGCTGGGCCGGGTCATCGAGAGGCGCTCGGCCGAGGGCACCACGGAGTACGAGTACAACGCGCGCCACGCATTGTGCCGGGTCACCACGCCCTGGGCGGAGACGCTGTACGAGTACGACGGGCTCGGCAACATCGTGGCGGAGAGCCAGAACGGTGTCCGCCTGGAGTCCCAGCACGACATGATGGGGCGGCGCACGAGCCTCTGGTCCGAGCGCTCGGGCCACACCCGCTTCGGCTGGGACCCGAATGGACGGTGTACGGCCATCGAGCGGGGCGACGAGGAAGTCACCTTCGTTCATGACCTCGTGGGGCGGGAGGTCCTCCGCCGGCTGCCGGGTGGTGGGGAGTTCGAGCAGACCTATGACCCGCTCGGGCGCGTCCTGGAGCAGGTGTTTCGGGACCCGAGAGCGCATGGTCTGGGGGCCGTGCGCCCCGATGCCGGCGGGCATCTTCGCCGCAGCTTCTCCTATGACGAGAACGGCCAGCTCGCGCGCATCCACGACTCGATGCGTGGCTCGTCCTTCTTCTTCCACTCCGCGGTGGGGCAGTTGGTGGGGGTGCTCCAACAGCACGGCGTCAGCGAGGTCTATGGCCATGACGCGCTGGAGAACCGCATCAAGCGCATCGAGCTGACCGACGCGGTGCGGAGCTGGGATGAACAGCAGGCGGCGGAGCCCGCGCGCAGCCTCCAGGAGTGGGTCTCCAACGCCAAGGACTCGGAGAAGTACACGTACGCCGAGGGCAACCGGTTGATGAGCGTGGTGTCTCGCCAGCGCCGCATCGATTGCGAGTACGACGCGGCGGGCAATCTCATCCGCAAGACGGTTCAATCACGGCTGCAGGCGCCAGAGACCTGGCGGTATGAGTGGAACGCGCAGGGTGGGCTCGCGGCCGTCATCCGCCCGGATGGCGACACCTGGCGCTACACGTACGACGGGCTCGGCCGGCGCATCGTGAAGGCGGGACCCACCGGACAGACGACCTATGTCTGGGATGGGCGGGTGCTGCTCTACGAAGTCTCTCCCGAGGGAAAGACCACGCTCTGGACCCATGGCGGAGACCACGTCGCCCTGGTGGCCTGGGAGCGGGACGACCGCATGGAGTGGGTGCTTCCCAATGCGGCCGGGACGCCGAGCGAGCTCGTCGCCGCGGATGGGACGTGGGCGTGGGTGGATGACGCCGGGCCTTGGGGGGCTGCGTCAGGGGAATCCACACGGCACTTCACGGCCGGCTTCCCAGGCCAGTGGTACGACGCCGAGAGCGGGCTGCACTACAACCTGTTCCGCTACTACGACCCGGAGCTTGGCCGTTACATCAGCCCGGACCCGCTGGACATCCAGGTCGGCTTCAATGACTACCGATACGTCGCCGACCCCTATGAGATGTCGGACCCCTTGGGCCTTATCGAGACCCGGGTCACCGGTCCGGTGTATCGGCGAGGGACGACGGGGCTCGGAACGACTCCTGGCGGCAACACGCGCTACTACTACACCTATACGGATGCCAATGGGGCCACGCGGAGCGCCTCGGATGACGTCAAACGCAATACCTATGTCGAGGTGTTCACGGGGCAGGAGGGCAATCGCCAGTACCAGTTCTCGACCATCAACGGCACACCCCACGAGGACCTGAGTGTCGGGCGTTCCACGCTGAACTCCATGCCGGCATCGGTGACCCAGCACATCGATGACCACAGTTGGTGGCACGCCGAGATGTGGGCCTTTCATCAAATCCACCAACAGCGAGCCAGCTTCTCGGGTTCGGACCCCATCCACATTGTCATCAATCGCCGTCCCTGCCCAGGACACTGCTCGGTGTCCGTGCCTCACATGGCCCAGGCCATGGCCAACGACCTCAATCGTCCCATCGTGGTGGAGTACACGCACCGAGGGCAGAGCTATCGGCATCAGTATGACCCGTGTGGTTGAGCGAGCGAGGGGGCGCGGGTGACCTCGGGAGCACATCCCTCGGACGAGGGGCTGCGGGACGAGCTGGCTGCGCTGAGCGCATGGCTGGATGAGGTGGACCTCGCGTACCGCCAGGACCGGCGTCATGTCCGCGTGCCGGTGGATGCGCCCTCCGCCGTGCGAGTCGTCTGGGAAGAGCTGCGCTTCTCCTCGCGTCTGGGACTCTGCTCTCCATCCTTGTCGCGAGATGAGGGCCGGGAGCGACTCCAGCGCGCGTTGAAGCGCTGGCTGGGGCCGAGGCGGAAGATGGGAGGTGGTGAGTTTGAGAAGCTCCCACACTCCTTCCGGCTCGTCAGGCTCGAAGCGCCCGTGGAGGACTTCTGGGTTTGGGTGACGGATGAGTCAGAAGACGATGCCGACCCGCGGGTCCATGGCTTCCTCATCCGCGGTGGCGCGTCATCACCCGAGCAGCACTTCGCGCGGCTCGCCTCTGGGGACGCGGGCGGGCGCTACTCGCGCTTCATCGCGACGACGATGTTGGACTGGGTGCTGGAGCGTTGCTGGTATCGGACGCGGCTGTGTCTCAGGGAGCCGCTGGAGGGAACCCAACCGTTTCCCCGGCTGGCTCCCGCGCTGCAACGAGTGGGGGAGGTCTGGGCGACGACCCACCGGGCTGTGCCATTCGATGTGGAGCGGCGGCCGAAAGGCCATTGGGTGGCGCTCGCATCGGCGTCGTTCGCCGCGCTGGTCGACACCGTCGCGGGGCTTTCCGAGGACCTGGTGTTGGATGCGCTGCCTCCAGTGGGGGACATGCTCGGCCTGCGAGGTACGCAGTGGCAGCAAGCTCCCGAAAGACGCGTGCGCCGCACATTCGTTCTCGGGGCGGGCAGGGACGCGACGCGTGTCCAGCTTGGCACGTGGAATGGGGAGCCGTTCTGGTTGGCTCAGCCGGAGCCCGAACCGGAGGATGGAAGGGCCTTGGTGTATGTTGCTACGGGCCAGCGTGGGCGCATCCAGCAGAGCCGTGGTGAGGCTGACCGGAGTCCGGCTCCACGGGAGGGAGCAGGTGCCATGAGTGTCGCGGCTGATGATTCGCTGAGGCAGGAACTGCAGGAGTTGAGGAAGCTCCTGGAGCGGCAGTTGCCGGACCATGTCCAAGCACGTCGTCCCGTAAAGCTCTCGGCGAGCGCGCCGGCTTCGGTGAAGGCACTCTGGGATGCAGTGGGGTTCAGCAAAGCGCTGGCTGGGTTCGTGGACAATCCGGATGAGGCGCCCTCGCGCAAGGCGACGCTCAAGCGGCTCACAGAGTGGCTTGCGCAAGGGCCGCTCCTGGGGGCATGGAGGAGCGCGGATGGCTCGACGCCCGAGCCCTCGGCGTTGCTGCCCTCGGCGTTCCGCCGGGTCGAGGATGGGATTGATCCGCTGTTCGGACTCCAGGTGACGGATGAGTCCGTGAGCACGGAGGACCCACCGGTGCTCCAGGTCTCCAACCGTGCGCGTGTGCCGGAGCTGTTCTATCCCAGCTATGTCCGGTACATGACCTACCGCCTGCTTCAAGCGGCGTTCGCGCACAAGCAGTGGCGGGTGGGCCTTCAACTGGCACACGAAGGTTCACAGCCCATGCCCCACCTCGCGCCGACGCTCTGGCAGCTCGCCGACGGGCTCTATCAGCTCGAACCATTGCCCCTGACAGGTCATGGCATCTCCTTGCCGCCCAGCTTCCTGGGGTTCGAGAGCTTTGGTGCACTGGTCCGCGGCCTCGTGGGTCGCCCCGAAGGAGAGCGGCTGGTGTTCTCGACGCCGCACGTCTACGGACACTTCATCGAAGTGGACGGACTCACCGAGGAGCAGTGGCGCGGTTGGGTCGTGGGCCGGGACTTGCCTGTCGCCTCGGGCAGCAGCTGGGGGCACGTTCGCGTGGGAACCTTCGGCGCGGTGCTCGTCATCCTAGGAGCGGAGCCCAAACTGCCGCTGCGGCGCACGCTCATCACGGAGTCCATCGCGGACCAGAAGCAGGTCCTGCAGCAACTCAAGCAGCAGGGAGCGGTCTTCACCACGGAGCGTTGGTGACGATGTGGTGAGGTGCGGACGAGGAAGGCCCAGAAGGCGTTTCGCCGCGAGGCCTCGGGTCACGACGTCGCGTTGAAGGCGTCGTGATACGTCACCGTTCCCACGGGCCAGTCTCCGTGGAAGCGCAGGGCCAGGAAGTATTCGGGAGGCATTCCGGGGAGCACGAGCCCGGGTTGGGGCTGAAAGCCGAAGCGGCTGTAGAACGCCGGGTCTCCGAGCAGCACACAGCCCGCCGCGCCCAGGTCCTTCAGCGCGGCCATCGCGGCGTTCATCAGCCGAGCGCCGATGCTTTGTCCCTGGCGCTCGGGCAGCACGGAGATGGGGCCCAGTCCGTACCAGCCCGAGGCACCGGAGGAGATGCTCACGGGCGAGATGGCGACATGGCCGACGATGGTGCCGCCGTCCTCCGCGACCAAAGACACGGTCAGCATTCCCGCGCGGCGGAGCGCGTTGATGATGAACTGCTCGGTGTGGGCCGCGTGGGTCGCGTTCTTGAAGGCGGCGACCGTCACGTGTTCGATGGCCGCGCTGTCAGCGGGCGTTTCGGGCCGGAGCGTCAAGGGCATCATGTTCCTCGAGGGCGGGGTGGGGATGCGTCATCGCCCAACATACGCCGAGTCGTGTCCGCGTCGACGAGCGCGCGCAGGCTGCTGAACAGCGGATGGGCGTCGGTGTACTTGCGGCCATAGGCCAGATTGAAGGCGTAGTCGAAGTCCGCGGGGTTCTTGCCCTGGTTGTGTTGGAGAATCGTCTCCAGCTTGTCGAGCGCCTTCACGGCCCGGGCCTCGGGTGACGCGGCCTGTTCGTATTCATCCCAGAGGGAGAGGATGCGCTCGCGCAGGGGGGCGTCGAGCATCCGGGTCAGGTGCCGCAGGTCTTCGCGCTCGCGCTCGCTCTTGTTGGGGTGGGCGCCCTGGTGGATGGCGGGGATGTCGCCGTGGATGGCTTCACCCAGGTCGTGGACCACGCACATCTGGAGGAGCTTCAGCGGGTCGAGTCCGGCCAGTGCGTCGTCGAACACCAGGGCCATCAAGCACAGGCGCCAGGTGTGTTCGGCGGTGCTCTCGGGTCGGCCGGAGGAGGTATGGCCGCTTCGGAGGACGTCCTTGAGCTTCTCCGCTTCACGAAGGAAATCGAGGCGACTCTGGAGGGTGTCGGTGTGCATGGCATGAGTCCTTGCTGGCCACGGTCGAGCCTGGACAACCCGATGTCCGGAGTCCACGCATGAAATATGCGTGGGGGCTCTCGAGGCGACTCAACATCCATGCATTCCTGTCACGGCGTGCTCGCATTCCTCGCAGCGAGAAGTCCCAAACCAACGGATTTGTCCCGAGACCTCCATGGAGGCACAGCGGTCTCAGAGTGTCTCGACGAGCCGTGCCGCCGTGCCATCGGAGAGCGTCATCCGCGTCCACCGGCACAGGCTGGCTCGGATGGGGATGATGGCGGAGTCATTCGTGCCAGTGGGGAACTCCACGGCGGGAGGGGCGAGTGTCTCGCGCCAGCCCAGCGCCTCGAGCGACGATTCCTTGAGGGCAATCTCAGAGGTGGAGTAGCGCCAGAGAGAGCGGCCCAGGAGTTCGGAGATGGGCACCGCGAACCCGGCAGCGCGCGAGGGTGAGCACGCGAGCAGGCGGTGGGTCAGGTCGCAGATGAGATGAACCGGGCGAGGGCTCTCGTTGACGAGCCGGGCGAGTGCATGGTCCGCCGCCGCACCCAGGCGCGCGGCCAGCAGTGCCTCGACGCGTGTGCGCTCGGCGGGCTCCATGGCCTGCGTACCCGCCTCCCAGCGGGAGATGGTGGACTGATTCACGCCGAAGAGCTCCGCGGCGTGGGCCTGCTTGATGTGATGCAGCAGCCGCCAGCGCCGGAGGGCGATTCCCAGCGAGGGCTGCGGTAGGGTCTCGGTCATGGCGCAAGGGGATGGTGGGAGATAGGGCGGCCAGAACTAACGAGGGTGCGAGCGTGATGCAGGGTGAAGGTTCCCATCCCATGCCCACCCGTCGGGTTGAGCACCTTCCCACAAGAAGGGGCCTCGATGATGGCGGTATCGGCTTCATGAGGCACCTCGGGTGGGTGTTGGTGGCGGGGCTGGCCGCGTGTGCGCAGTCGGTGGACATCGAGCCCTCGGACGCCTCTTCGCATCGCATCGTGCAGGGAACCGATGCACCGGACGATGTGGCAACCGTCGCGCTGCTTGCCCGGAGGACACGGTGCAACGAGGACTCACCTCTGTTGCTCTGCTCCGGAGTCCTCATCGCGCCGGACGTCGTGTTGACGGCGGCTCACTGCCTGGACCTCTTCGGAGAGGAAGGTGCCTACGAGGTCTACCTGGGGCCCACGTTGCTGCCCGCGTCGGAGGCGTCAGGGCGCTTCGTTCGCGTGTCTCGAGCGGTCATCCATCCACGCCATGTGCCGCGCACCCATACCCATGATGCCGCGCTGCTGCGGCTCGCGGCCCCCGTGCAGGTTGCGCCCGCCGTCCTGCCGGAATCACCTCTGGCACTGACTGAAGGCGCACGGATGAGGGTCGTGGGCTATGGCGACACGAAGGACGTGAGTGCTCCATCGGGGCGACGGAGGCAGGGCACGCTCCTGGTCACGGGCATCGAAGCCACGGTCTTTCGCGCGGGCCCCGGGCCCGGCATGAGCTGCGTGGGGGACAGCGGCGGGCCGGTGTTCATGAGCGACGGCACGGGCCACGAGGTGCTCGCGGGACTCACCGTGAGCGGTGACGTGGCCTGTCGCGCCGAAGCCGTCAACCTGCGAGTGGATGTGCTGCGAGAGGACTTCATCCTTCCGTTCCTCGCGACCTCACCGCCGCCCACAGAGCCCACGCTTTCCCCCGAGGCTCTGTGTAGAGAAGCCTGCACGCGTGACGAGGAATGCCCCGCGGAGCTCTCCTGTGTCGCCACCCAGGAAGGGCCCAGCCGATGTCTCCTCCCCTCGCTGCGCGAAGGCTCCTTCGGTCAGCGCTGTACCGAGGACGCGGCCTGCGGAGCAGGGAGTCTCTGCGCGCAATGGGAGTCAGAGGGAGAGGACGCCTGCCGTTGCTTCACGCCCTGCGCGCCACCCCCTCCAGACCCGGAGCGGCCGCAAGGCGCCGCGGAGAGTGGCTGTTCCAGCACACCAGGCCTCGCGCTCCTCGGAGTGTTGCTCTTCGCAGGAGTCAGGCGACGGCGCTGATTGGCATTCAGCCGCAGGCCGGAATGGACGGTCGGGGACACGGATCCTCTCAGCCGTCTCGATTCACTCCGTCATCGAGCCCGCAATCACAGACTCATGAGAGTCAAGAGCCGATCAGGCAGGAGCGAGTGGAACCCGGTGAGGATGTCCGGTGCGAAGTGCGGCATCGCGACGTAAGTGTCCTCTCGCTTCTTCCTGCACACCCGCGGTTGTCGGCGCCAAGGGGGGCTGCCACTGAGTGATGGGATAGAAGTCGCGCCAGGGGCCTTCATGCCCACCAGGAGGACGCCATGCCGACAACCCTGCCCACGCTCAAGCCCTCTGGGCCCCTGAAGGCCCGCGCCACGGACGCCCTGCTGGACGAGGCCGCCAGGTCGCTCAAGCTCGAGTTGCCGCCTTCCTACCGTGAGTTCGCCAAGACCTATGGCAACGGGCTCACGGCGGGGCTGTTCATGATTTATGTCCCCGTGGACGCCGCCTGCTCCGAGTGAAGTGAATCCGGGCCGCTGCAATACATTCCGCCGAATTCCGAAGCGCTGTCTGGTATTGTCTGGAGAATGAGACTCGCTGGGGAAGAGTTGCGCCGGGCCATCCGCCTGCGGCCGGTGATGTACATTGGTGATGCATCGGTGTTCGGCAAGACCAGGCTCGTTGAGTCCCTTCTGTTGCTGGGGGCCATGGCCGCGAGGGAAACCCGGTTGGGGGAGGTCTCGGTCCTGCTCACGGCGGACGGCTCCTGTTCCGTCGCCTTCGACGGCTGGCCATGGCCCATCTCCGCGGGCGTGTCGCCCTTCGATGCGCTGGAGCCATGGCTCGGGTTCATGCACTTCGACGTGGGGGCCCAGCCGCCACCGGGAATGCCTCGTGGCGTCGTCTTTGACTCGTCCTCTGTGGAACTGGGCTTGCTCAACGCGCTCTCCTCGCCCCTGGAGGTCGTCGCCTGGTACGGCGGGCAGAGCTGGCGGCGGACCTTCCGCGAAGGGCTCCCGGCGGAGTCTCCTCAACACACCGCCCCCGAGATGGCTCCCCCGTCCTCGGGCGTCGGGCTGCGCTTCACCTTCACCCCGGACGCCTCCGTCTTCTACCCACCCCCGGGTTTCTCCGCGGCCTTGCTGACGGAGCGCCTGTCGTCGCTCTCCGCGCTGATCCCCGCCAGCACCTGGCGCTTGCGCGACGAGGCTTCCGGAATGGAAGTCTCCTTCCGTCGCGAGCACGGACTCGCCAACCTGTGTGTCGAGCGCTCCGCGAACTCCTGTCCCCTGCACGCACCGTGGACCTTCAACGGAAGCGCCGGGCAGACACAGGTCAGCCTCGCCCTCCAGTGGGGACGTGCCCCCGTTGGCGCGGGCATCCTCTCCTGGGCCAATCACGAATCCTGTCGGCGAGGCGGCACGCATCACGATGGGCTCTACCGGGGACTGCGCACGGCCCTGCGCGCCAGGATGAAGGCCCGTAGGCGCTCCCTCGCGAGCCGCGCATTCACGGACGAGGCGCTGTCCGAGCATCTCACGGCGGTGATGAGCCTCGGCCTCCCCTCCACGGTCTGGTATGGCCCGACGCGGGGTGAGCTGGCGAACCCCGAGGTCCGTGGCGAGGTCTCGAAGCTCGTCGCGGACTGGATGAAGCAGGCCCTCGCGAGTCACCCGAAGGTGGAATCCGAACTGTTCACCCTCCTGGGCGCTTCTCTGTCCTGAGTCCCACACCACGAAGGCCCTGGCCCGTGATTTGCTTTTGCTTCCCGCCCAGCATTCGGGGCTCATCCGAACGTGGCCATGGGGCCACGCTCACGCGGCCCCATGCCCGCACTGCTCGCCATGCCCTCTCACGAGTCCTTCTTGTCCGTGCTTCGCCGCCATGGCCTGCTGCCAGCGGCGCTCAGCAGTGCCGTCGGGGTGGGCATGGTGTCGTACCGGCTCGACTCGAGCGAGAGCGCCAGCTACGCGTTCCTCGTCTGGAACCTGGTCCTCGCCTGGGCTCCCTACGTCATCGCCCTCGCGGCGCGGGTCCTCATGCTCCGAGGCCACGGTGTCCGGGTGCTCGCGCCCCTGGCCCTGGCCTGGCTGGCCCTGTTCCCCAACGCGCCCTATCTCCTCACGGACTTCATCCACGTGCACCAGCGGCCCGTGGTGCCCATCTGGTTCGACGTGGCGCTGGTGACGCTCTTCGTCGCCACCGGATGGATGCTGGGCCTCTTGTCGCTCGAGGTGTGGAAGCAATGGCTGGAGGAGCGCTGGGGCCGGCGCACGGCCTGGGCCTTCATCGGCGTCACCTCCGTGCTGTGTGGCTATGGCATCTACCTGGGCCGCGTGGAGCGCTGGAACAGCTGGAACGTGCTCACCAACCCCTCGAACCTCTTCACCTCCATCGGGGCCCACCTGCGTGAGCCCCTGGCCTTCCCATACCTGACCAGCCTCACCGTCTTCTTCGGCCTGCTGGTCCCCCTGTCCTACGTGGCCTACGAGGCGCTCGCCGCCCGCATCCGCCGCCCGCGCACCGCGAGCTGAGCGCGGGCGGACCCGGCGTCAGCCTCCGTGGAGACGTGAGCGATTGCGCGGCCCACCCCGGTGCTTGATGGCCATCGCGCTGGGGGCCTTCTTGCGCCCGTTCAACGAGGTGCGCCGCCGGTGGCTCTTGGGCTCATGCTCCTGCGCCGCGGGGCCGAGCGTCACTCGGGACAGGGCCTGCCTGCGTCGCAGCGCCGCCGCTTCATCCCGAGGCAGCGTCTTTCGTCCGTGACTGGCCTGCACATTGGCCTGGGCCTCGTCCGCCGTGGCCACACGCCGCTTGTTCTTCACTCCCGCCATTCTCGTCCGGACCGCCATGATGCCTCCTTCCCTGGTGAGGTAAGGACGGCCCCGGCTTTTCCAACCCCCTCCAGGGACGGGAGCGGGGGCCCGTGCTCCGTGCCCGAAGGCCGCCCGGCCGCCTCACGCTCCCCCGAGGGAGAGGGCCCGGCCACGGGGTCGACCCGGAGCCTGGAGCCCGCTGCCCTCGGCGGAAGGTCTCAAAGGCTTTCTTTACGTCGACGAGCGCTTGCCGCGGCGCGGAGGCCGCGTGCTCGTGGTCGTCTCGGGCGGGAACAGCCAGCCCTCCGCGCTGTGCGAGGTGGTGGCCGTCTGGGACGGCTCACTGGCCTCCAGGTGCTGACCCCGGCAGCCGCGGCACCAGGACTGCGGACGGCGCTCGCCCTTCATGATGCGGTAGCCGAAGTCCGCCTCCGTCAGCCCCACGTGGTTGCAGCGAGGGCAGCGGCTCAGCGACGTGACGCCGGTCTCCTTGGCCTGCTGGCGGCCGTGTTGCACCACCAGCGCCAGCGCCGCGGCGAAGCCCACCCGCTTCTCCGAGCCGACATGGAACTTGCGAGCGCGCTTGCGCCCTCCCCGGCCGAGCACAGGCATGAGGTCCATCCCCCCGAGCAGGTTTCGCTGCTCGAGCACGCGCGATGAAGAGCTGTTCAGGGTTGATTGGCTCACCCGACAACTCTTAGCGGAGGGGTCTGACACGCCTGTTCGAGGGGGAAGGCCCTTCCGCCCGCGATCAGTCCATACTGAACAAAAATCCAGCAAATCCGCGCACCTGGGGGGTTACCCCAGGCGGGCGGGCAGGCTGGGGGTGGTGCGGTTACTCGGCGTCCGCCATGCCGCCCCCACCGTCGGCGGCGGGGAAGACGGGGGTGCCGCCCGGCAGGCTGGGGTCGTGCGGGAGGCTGCCGCGCGGGCTGCGTAGGTAGACGAAGGGCGTGGCGAACAGGAAGTTGGACACGCGCGACGTGTAGATGTCCGCGTAGCGCTCCACCTGGCGCGCCAGATGGCTCTTGTCGTTGCCGGCGCGGGTGAGCAGGCCCCAGATGGGATTGGACAGCTCGGTGGCGGCGCGGGCCATGGGGGCCAGCTCCGCGTCCAGGGCCTCCAGGGACTCACGCAGCTCGCCCAGCCGCGCCACCAGCTCCGCCTCCGGAGGCGTGTCCGCGCGGGGCCCGTAGTCGGCCCGGCGCCGCTGGAGCTCCAGCCGCAGCTGGCAGCTCTCCCACTCCATCCGCTCCTTGAGGACCATGCGCTCGGCGAGCCGGGCCTCGGTGGGGCGGAAGGACGCGATGGCCCGCACCTCGTCCTCCAGCTCGCGGAGGATGAGCGCCGTGCGCCAGCGCAGCTCGCTCTTGGACACGTGCACGTCGCCGAACATGTGGTCGCCCACGTAGAGAATCTCGTCGCCGCTCATGCCCAGGTGTCGCTCCAGCTCCACCGCGCTGCCGCCGAAGTAGGGCGTGCCCGCCTTGAAGGGGCCGGAGTGCGGACGCAGCAGCGCCTCGCCGTTGGTCTCCACCACCTCGAAGAGCGCGGAGCGGGTGGTGAAGAACTCGGGCTTGCGCGCGGAGACAATCACCACGTCGAACAGCTGCCGCCACGTCATGCCCGGGGGCAGGTGCTTGTCGAAGGCGAAGTGCATCATGGGCTCGGTGTAGGCCCACTCGCTGTTGGTGATGAGCAAGAGCTTCTTGCCCGCGTTGCGCTGGTCCAGGAGCGCCAGCGGCGTCTCCGGGTCATCCAGCACGTAGCGCTCCGGGTCGGCGATGATTTCCGCCTTGAGCTGGCCCTGCATGTGCGTGGCGTCCAGGTTCTTGCGCACGTGCTCGTAGAGGTCCGCGTAGCCCATGGGGCCCGGCAGCACTCCCGCGTCCAGCCGGTCGACGAGCTGCGCGTAGAGGCACGCCTCGGACAGCGAGAACAGCGTGTTGAGGAACACCCACCGGCGCTCGTGCAGGTCGATGACGACGTGGGAGTACTCGTCGCGCTGGGTGATGAAGTCCATGGCGCGTGTGCCGTGGAGGGCCTTCTTCACGAAGCCGAAGCGGTTGGCCTTGAGCAGGTTGCCCTTCTCGGTGTCGATGATGAGGCCGCGGATGGCCAGCGCCGGGTCGAACTGGAGGTCGCCCACGGGCCAGCCCTGCGCGACCAGCCGGTCGCGGATGTGCTCGTAGGCGCGGCGCTCCCACGCTTCCACCCGGTAGTGGATGAGCGTGTAGTCCATGTCGTAGCCCACGGCCTTGATGGCGCGCAGGTTGAGGGTGCGGTTGCAGAACAGGCCCCGCTCGGGCGGGGGACCAGCGAGTTGCGAGCGCATAGGGAGTCCTGGCTTGCCCCGTCCCGAGGCAAAAGTCGATGCCTCTGTGCGGGCTCGTCGCCTGGCTCGCACCTGGGGACGTTTGCGGCCTTCGTCTCGGATTGACTTTGATGGGTCGAAATCGAGTTCTCCTGGACTAGTGTGCGCGCCCCCTTAACCCGTGAATCGAGGTCGATGATGTCCTGGACGGTCCGAGCCCTGTTGGTGAGCGTGTTGTTCGTGGTGGGGTGCCAGCACACGCAGCAGCCCTCCGTCACGCCGGAGGCGGTGGCGCCGACGTGCGATGCGAAGCAGCAGGAGATTTCCAAGGAGGCGGACCAGCGGGCCGCGCCGTGGAACATCGAGCAGCACCTGGCGAAGAACTTCCCGGATGGCTCGGTGTCGTGGCTGATGAAGGAAGGGCCGTACCAGACGTTCGTGGTGCAGTCGGGCGCGAAGAACTTTGGCCGCTGTGACGACAACGGCTGTTTCCTGTTCGCGGCGCCGTCGGCCATCATCCAGGAGGCGGTGAAGAAGTCGATGAATGGCGCGACGCATGACCCGGCGGTGCTGGGCCAGGCGCTGGGCCTGCCGGCGAAGAACTTCGAGGGGCCGCTGCGGATGATGACGCTGAACCTGAAGGCCTCGGGGTCGTGCGCGCGCCTGCCGGTGGACAGCGACCCGGGCGTGTGGAAGTGCCAGAGCGAGCAGGACACGGACTGCTTCAAGTTCGGCGGCTACACGTCGGGAGGCGCGCCGGAAGTCATGGTCATCAACGCGCCGGTGTCGCAGGCCGTGGTGACTGAGATTCCGTGAGGTGTCTGTCCTTGGCTTCGCGCGGGAGGACGCATGCGCGGTGAGCAGGTGGTGTATCAGAGCCCGTTGCTCTACCGCGTGTTGCGCGAGGCCGGTGGTGAGCTGGTCATCGAGGTCGTCGTGGGAGGCATTGCGATGGACTCGGTGAGGGTGCGGCTCACGGAGCCGGAGGCGGAGGCGTTTCTTCGCGAGGGGCACGCCTTCAGCGACAAGCTCGCGCGGGACATCATGGCCTGGCCCTTCTTCGGGGGGCGGGCCTACGAGCCGCCAGCGCGGTGACGAGAAGTGAGCGACAGGGCTCACGGTGGCCGCGAGGCTCCGTGGGCCCTGTTGCGTTCAGGGGGCCTTCCCGAGTGGAGGGGAGGCGTCCGGCCGGAAGTGCCCGGTTCGGCCGCGGGCGCCGCAAGGGCTGCGGCGCGCCAAGGAGCTCGCGCAACGCTTGCAGTGGATTCGGGGGTGTTGGGCCCCGAAGGAGTGCGGCACGGTTCCTGAACTTCCGGGCTCTCACTCTTCCAAAGAGGGAGTCGCAGGAGGCGAGGATGGACAGTCTGGCTCGAGAGGCGCGGGACGCCCTGGTGCAGCGCGGCGAGCGCTTGAGGGCGCGGACCCGGACTCCGCCGGATGCCGCGGAGTCGGGAAGTCAACGCGGCGATGGGGAGGAGCAGGAGTTGGTGGAGATAGACGCGGCGCTCACGCGAATCGCGATGGGTTTGTTTGGCCGCTGCGAGCGGTGTGGTGGGGCCATGGGACGCAACCGGCTGCGCGCCGTCCCGGAGGCGCGCTACTGCGTGACGTGTACGACGCTGGGCCGCTGAGCTTCACGGCGGCGGTCCAGAAGGTGCCCAAGGTCGTGGGGGAGATGGGCGCCCCTGAAGTCGCTCGATGCCTTCCCGCCGTGCCGTCGAGTTCTTCCTAGAAGCGCTCCGGCCAGCGTGCAGGTGACGGCGTGGATTCGCGCGAAGGCGCCCAGGTCCTGGCTCTGCCGTCCGGTGGATGAACCCTTGGCCGCCCAAGAGAGGTGTCCACCACCGGTCGCCCGCCCGCCTTGCGTCCTGGGTGGCGGAAAGAACCCGTGCGCCCTGGAGTGTCTACGGGTATAGACACGCCCATCATGTGTCCCATGGTGAAGACCGAAGACCTGATTGACGCCCAGGGCGTGGCGGGGCTGCTGCAGTTGCGCCACGCCAACAGTGTCAGCACCTACCTGCGCCGCTATCCGGACATGCCTCGGCCTGTCCTGGACCTGGGCATGGGGCGTCCTCGTTTGTGGCTGCGGCCTCAGGTGTTGCGTTGGCTGCGCGCTCGCAGGGCAGACACGGTCCCCACCGGAGTTGAGAGATGACCACCGCCAGTCCTCCCCGTACCCCTCCCGCCGTGCTGCCTGGTCCCAACGATGTCTGCTGGTGCGGCAGCGGTACCAAGTACAAGAAGTGCCACCGTGGCGCAGACGCCGTCGAGGCTCGCAAGAAGGGCCCCGAGGTCGCGCGCAAGGGCATCCGCCCGGGCCTCATCAGCCCTCGCCGGGACGTGCCGCTGCACATCCCCCGGCCGGACTATGCCGCGACGGGGCGTCCCCAGCGCCGCGCGACGGGTTCGGAGATCCGCTCGCCGGACGTCATCGCGCGCATGCGCCGCGCCTGCAAGGCCGCGGCGGAGGTGCTCCAGGAGGTGTCCACGCACGTGCGGCCGGGCATCACCACGGATGAGCTGGATGCCATCACCCACGAGGCGTACATCCGCCGGGGCGGCTACCCGAGCACGCTCAACTACCACGGCTTCCCCAAGTCGCTGTGCACCTCGGTCAACGAGGTCATCTGCCACGGCATCCCCGACAACCGGGCGCTGGAGGATGGGGACATCGTGAACCTGGACATCACCATCTTCCTGGACGGTGTGCATGGTGACTGCTCGGCCACGTACTTCGTGGGCAACGTGGACGCGGAGAGCCAGCGGTTGGTGCAGGTGACTCGCGAGTGTCTGGATTTGGGCATCGCGGCGGTGAAGCCGGGGCGGCCCATCAGCGACATTGGCCGCGCGATTGAATCGCACGCGACGAAGAACGGGATGAGCGTGGTGCGGGCCTACTGCGGCCATGGCATCGGGGAGACGTTCCACACGTCGCTCCAGATTCCGCACTACTACGAGCCCGAGTGCGACACCGTCATGGAGCCCGGCATGATTTTCACCGTGGAGCCGATGATCAACCAGGGCGGCTGGGGGCACCGCACGTGGGATGACGGGTGGACCGCCGTCACCGCGGATGGCACCCGCAGCGCGCAGTTCGAGCACACGCTGCTCGTCACCGACACGGGCGCGGACATCCTCACGGTGGCGTGAGGACGCGGTGGGCCCGGGAGCCTTGCTTCCGGGCCCCGGCCCACGCAATCGCATCTCAGGGAGCACCGGGGGCGGGTTCAATCCCTTGCACTTTCCCCTCCCCGGAATCCCAGGCGACGTGTGGCCCTGGACAGATGGCCTGTTCAATGCGTGTGACCTGCGCGGTCTTCCTGGACTGGCATTGAGGCGAAGTCTGAGGATGCGCGGCGCGGAAGGCCGGTCCCTGGTGGCTGGACTTCCGTGTGCTGTTCCTTGCGTCGTTCGAATCTCAGACAGAGGAATGCCAGAATGTCCATGTATAGCGTTCAGAACCAGTGGGGTGGTTCGGCTGCTCCTTGGAATCCGGGTGGCACGTGGGTCATCGGAAATCGGCCCAATCAGTATGTCGTCGCGATGAATGTCACCTCCAGCGATGGAGGCAAGACGCTGACGGGGACCATGACGTACGCGGGTGAGCAGGCCATCGGCTTCCGCGGGACGCTCACGAGCACCAACAACTACAAGGTGGAGAACCAGTGGGGCGGCTCCTCCGCGCCCTGGAATCCAGGCGGCACCTTCATCCTCGGCGGCCGGATGGACCAGAACGTCGTCGCCCTCGACTTCACCTCGAGCAACGGCGGCCAGACGCTGACGGGGACCATGACGTACGCGGGTGAGAAGCCCATCGGCTTCAAGAGCGAGATGACCCACGGCGGAGCCTACGTCGTGGAGAACCAGTGGGGCGGAAACGCCGCGCCCTGGAATGCCGGAGGACTCTGGGGACTCGGGGCGCGCAAGGGCCAGAACGTCGTCGCGATGAACGTCACCTCCAGCGACGGAGGCAAGACGCTGTCGGGAACCATGACCTACGACAAGGAACAGCCCATCGGCTTCCGAGGCACCTTGTCCAGCGCGGGCACCTATACCGTCGAGAACCAGTGGGGCGGCTCCTCCGCCCCCTGGCAACCCGGTGGACAGTGGCTCATCGGCTCCCGGTCGAATCAGAACGTCGTCGCCGTCAATGTCTCCTCCAGCGATGGAGGCAAGACGCTGTCGGGGACCATGACCTACGACAAGGAACAGCCCATCGGCTTCCGAGGCACCTTGAGCTGAGCCGCGCGCGCTGTTGATACTTCCCGGCGGGCCCACGCATGGGGCTCGCCGCCGCAAGCCGCCGTCTGCTCCCTCGTGAATGTTCCTGCTGCGACAGTCGCAGGACCCCCGGGGCAATTGCAGCCCCCGTGTCGTCCAGCAACAGTGCCGCTGCCTCGCCGAGGTATTGCCCTGTTCCGTTCGCGAGGCTCCTGCAACCGACTGTGTTGAATTGAAAGGACACATCCCATGAAGAACTGGGTGGCATTGGGACTTCTCTGCATCGCCTCCGCGGCCTATGCCACGGACAAGACCCCGCCGGCCAAGACGCCGCCTCCCTCGACGGCGAAGCCCGCCGCCAAGCCCGCGGAGTCGTCCTCCGCCGCACCCAAGACGCTCACCGTCGAGGAGGACAAGAACGCCAGCCAGGACCCCAAGAACAAGAAGACGGATACGAAGGCCAAGGAGGCCACCAGCAAGCCTACGATGTAGCACGGACCTGGACCCCCTTAATCGAGGATGAATCGCTATGAAGAAGCTCGCGGCGGGAGTGTGTCTTGTCGGGCTGTGTCTGACCCAGGGAGCGGCACAGGGCGCGGAGGATTGCATCACGACCATGAACCAGGGCGCTGCCACGGTGGCGCTTGGCTTGTATGAACAAAGCTGCGCGACCATCACCTGGAATGCGGGAATGATTACGTCGGACGTGACGTACAACTGCTGTGGTCCCAGCGCGGTCATTCGCGTCAATGGCAACGACTGGAACCGCCTGCTCGCCGACGGAAAGCTGGACTCGCTCCGCTACCAGAAGTTCGACAAAAGCGGCGGCTCCTACGCCATCCCCTTCCGGAAGGTCGTGGGGAACTCGCCCACGACCATCTCGGGCGAGGACTTCTTCAAGTAGCGAACCCGTGCCAGGGGAGCGGCTCGCACCGATGTGCCAGCCCTCCCGTGTGCTTGCCTGTGCGAGGCGCCCGCGTGTCCGCTCATCCGCTCCATGATGTCAGCCCGGTGGTGGTGCGCTTCTCCGAGACCCTCCTCCTGCGCTGGACAGGGGCCGCGTACCTCGTGGGCTTCCTCATCGCGTTCGCCGTGCTCTGGCGTCAGGCCGCACGCGGGCAGGGCTCGTTCCAGAAGCGCGAGGTGCCGGAGTTCGTCCTCTACGCGGGCCTCTTCGGCGTGATGTTCGGAGGACGGCTCGGCTACGTGCTCCTGCACCAGTGGGAGGACTTCTCCCGCGACGGCTCCCTCTTCTTCCAGTTCCGTCAGGGTGGGGCCTCCATGCTGGGAGCCCTCGTGGGTGTGCTGGTCTTCGCGGTGTACTTCGCGCGCCAGCATCAACGCCCGTGGCTCCAGATGTCAGACGCGCTCGTGGTGTTCGCGCCGCTGGGATTCTTCCTGGGCTATCTGGCCCAGTTCACGGAAGGGGCAGCGCTGGGACAGGTGACCTCCGTGCCGTGGGCCTTCCTCTTCCCCGTCGAGGTGGGCATGCCCGGCTTCGAGCCCGTGGCGACTCCCTCGTTCGATATCGCGACGCTGGCCTATGCGCCCGGCCACGAGGTGGCGCACCTGGCGCGCACGAGCGAAGCGTTCCTCGCGGAGTTGCACCGCATCCTCCCCGCGCGTCATCCGGTGCTGCTCTACCAGGCCCTGCTGGAGGGCGTGGTCCTGGGGACACTCCTCCTCGTGGCGAGGCGCTGGTGGCGCTCTCGGCCAGAGGGGATGTTGAGCGGGGTGTTCTTCGTGCTGCTCGGTGTGCTGAGGACCGTCAGCCTTCCGTTCCGAGCCGCTCAGCCGAACCTGTCCGTCGCCGCGCAGTTCGAAGAGAGCGCGCTGGCCGCCGTGTTGCTGGTGGCGCTGGGCGCGGCCTTCATCCTCAGTGCGCTGAGCCAGCGTCCTCGCGCGGACGCGCGGCCCTCCGCCATGAAGCTGGAGAGCCACGCCGCCGAGTGAGCCTTCAGCGTGTGTCCATCGCGGAGCCCACCTTCGCGAGCCGGAAGCGCGACGGCCTCAGGGCCTGCACCACCACGAGCCCCGGCTTCGCCAAGCGGACCGTGCTCCCCGGCTCCAGGATGTAGTCGCGCGGGTCCGACTCGAAGGTGAGCCAGAGCTGGCCTTCGACACACGTGAGTGACAAGCCCTCGTGGCCTTGCAGCGCGCGGCTCCAGAGGGCTCCGTGAAACAGCGCCACGGACCCTGTCTCCGCATCCGTGGGGACTTCCGGCTTCAGTTGATTCCACAGCGTGCCCCACCAGCCCCGCCGGGAGAGAGCAGACGTCGACTGCATGGCTCCATGTCCTCCTGGCGCGGCACCATGCGCCTCGGCGGGGAAACAGAACAGATGCAGCAACTTGGGTTTGTGACCAGTACAGTCCCGGTGAGGGGAACTGTACTGGTCAGACCGAAGGGGAGGTGTATCTGGGCGGCGGGCGGCGGGACCGTTACCGATACAGGTCGCGAAACGGCATCACGCACGAGGGCGGACATGGGCGCGCTGGCACACAAACCCAAGTTGTACGAGCAGGTGGCCGAGCGGCTGGAGGATGCGATTGCCGCGGGCACGCTGCGCGCCGGAGACAGGCTGCCTTCCGTGCGGCAGCTCAGCTTGCGTGAGCGGGTGAGCATCTCCACGGTGCTCCAGGCGTACCTGCACCTGGAGTCCGTGGGGCTCATCGAGACGCGGCCCCAGTCGGGCCACTACGTGCGCCGCCGCGAGCGGCCCCGTCTCGCCGAGCCGCAGGTCTCCCGTCCCGCTCCGAGCGCCACGCCTGTGACGGTGAGCGGACTGGTGTCGCAGGTGTATCGAGCGATGAGGGACCCCCGAGTCGTGCAGCTCGGCGGTGCGTGGCCCGCGACGGAGCTGTTGCCGGTGCGACGGTTGATGCGCGAGCTGAACGTCCTCACTCGTGAGTCCGGGGAGCTGGGGATTCTGTACGACGTGCCACCGGGGTGCCTGGAGCTGCGGCAGCAGCTCGCGCGTCGCTCGCTCGACTGGGGCGGGGCGCTGTCCGCGGACGACTTCATCATCACCTGTGGCGCGGCCGAGGCCATCCATCTGGGCCTGCTCGCCGTCGCGCGCACGGGAGACACCATCGCCATCGAGTCCCCCGCGTACTACGGCACGCTTCAGAACATCGAGTCGTTGGGATTGAAGGCGTTGGAGATTCCGTGCTCGCCCCGCCACGGCATGGAGCTGGATGCACTCCAGGCCGCGCTGGAGCGGCGGCGCATCGCCGCGGTGCTGGTGGTGCCGAGCTTCAGCAACCCGGTGGGCAGCTGCATGCCGGAGGCGAACCGCCGCCGGCTGGTGTCGATGCTCGAGGAGCGAGGTGTGCCGCTCATCGAGGACGACATCTACGGCGACCTGCACTTCGGCCCCGAGCGTCCTCGCACATGCAAGTCCTTCGACACGACGGGGAACGTGATGTTGTGTGGCTCGTTCTCCAAGACGCTCGCGCCGGGGTTCCGCGTGGGGTACGTCGCGCCGGGCCGGTACCGCGAGCGCGTGGAGTTGCTCAAGTTCTCGCACACGGTGGCGACGGCCACCTTGCCGCCGCTCGCGATTGCCCGCTTCCTGGAGGAGGGCGGCTATGACCGGCACCTGCGCGCGCTGCGCCGGGGACTGAAGGCCCAGGTGGACCGCATGGCGGAGGCCGTGGCGGAGTTCTTCCCGGAGGGGACGCGGGTGGCTCGGCCCGAAGGGGGTTCGCTGTTGTGGGTGGAGCTGCCGCCCTCGGTGGACGCGCTGGTGTTGCATGAGCGCGCCTTCGCCGTGGGCATCAGCGTGGCGCCTGGACCCATCTTCTCCGCGCGGACGGACTCCTACCGGAACTTCATCCGCTTGAGCTGCGGTCAACCCTGGACACCGCGCATCGAGGCCGCGGTGTCCTCGCTGGGGTGTCTTGCGCGAGGGCTGGTGTAGCTCTCCGGTCCAGACTCAATGCACGAGGCGGGTGCGCGGCAGGAACAGCCGCCCGTGCCGGTCTTGTGTCAGCGACCTCGACAGGTCCAGGAGCACCGTCGCCCGCCCGTTGCGGCGCAGGTTCTCCACGTTCGTGTCGAACGTGAGCGGGCCCGTGCGTGCGTCAATCATCCCCGCGCCGCCCTCGTGCTCGAAGCCACCGAAGGCGCCGAACCGCATCGAGAGCTTCACGTCGCTCGAGCCCTCGGGCATGAAGAAGTACCCGACCAGGTGTGCGTGCTCGGTGTTGGCGAGGTCGATGGTGCGCGCTCGGAGCTGCACCTGGACGGGCTGGCCCTTCACCGTGGCGGACAGGCTCTCCACTCCAAGCAGCGCGGACGTGTAGCCCTGCGACTTCACCCCTCGGATTCGCAGCTCATATCGGGTCGTGCCCGGAGGCGTTGGCCGCGGCGCTGGGTTCACCGGTTCGTCGCCACCGGGGACGGGCCGGAGCGAGTCTTCACCGCACCCCACGAACGACCACCCCACCAGGCCCAGCAGGACCACCCTCGTCGTCCATCCATTCGTCTTCATGTTCGTGCTCCTCGTGCTCGACGATGGCGGGCTTCAGCGCTGGCCGAGCTGCATCGCGCGGAGGGGCGTGGCGGGGCCCTTGGTCAGGTTGAACTCGATGGGCAGCACGCGCTCTGCTCCAGAGGCGTTGAAGGCGGTGAGCTCGGTGAGGATGGCGCGGCGGTTCGCCTCCGTCATCGATACGGAGAGGGCCTGGTGGCCTGCCTTGAGCGCCGCCGCGCCTCGCGGAGTCTGTCCGAAGAGCCGCTCGTTGCACGTGGCCGTGAGCACCTCCGTGGCCAGTCGCATGCTCAGCGATGACTCCGTCGAGAGCGCGAAGCCGTCGCGACCCAGCGTCGGGCTGGCCCAGAGCACGGCCATCAGGTCCTTGAGCGTCCGGACTCCACCGATGACACCCAGGTCGATGGCCCCACCCCCCAGACAGTTCCTGGCCACATCGAGGTGGACCTTGAAGAAGCCCGAGACCTGGGTGATGCCTGCTGCGCCAAGGGCGCACGACGCGCCGTCTGCCATGTTGACCGAGGGGCCCCCGGCAACCCGGGTGAAGGTGCTGGTGCTCAGGTCGACTTGATACAGCGTGTTCCGCGGTCCCCCCGGAGGGGCGTTGATGTCCGTGCCGTACAGGTAGAAGCGCCCCTCTTGGTCGAAGAACGCGGAGTCCGTGAGGAACGACGTGTTGACGGACCCGGAGGAGTTCACCGGCGTCGCTGGGCCGAAGTCGGCGTGGGTCGTGGTGACGGGGTCGAAAATCGTCAGCCGGTCGGTGTCCTGATTGTAGGCATACACCTTCCCGTCCAGCGGGTTGACCGCCATGTCGCTCATGAAGAGCGTCGCGGGGCTGTCGACGATGCCAGAGGCCAGCGCCGTCCTGGTGAGCACGTCGATGCGGGCGTATTCGTCGGTCGCGCCGTTGAAGACGAGGTAGCTGCCATCCGCGAGAAAGGTCCCCGCGTTGTAGCGACTGGTGGGCAGCCCCGCGACGGCGCCGAGGTCCACGGGCACACCATCCGAGCCCACCCGCAGGAGCCGATGGGGGGTGGTCAGCTCCGTCAGGCCATAGATGAACCCATCCATCTGGTTGAACCCGATGGCGTTGTACTGGACGTTGGCCCGGAAGATGGGCGTCAGCGTCCCCGTCACCGGGTCGAAGACGTTGAGCGAGGTGGGGACCCCCGTCGAGATGTACAGCGTGTCATCGCAGGTGAGCGACGGCTTCTCGCAGGACACACGGGCCCGGGCCTCGGATTCACCTTCCTGGAAGGTCACCCGGAACACGTGGGTGAAGCCTGGGTTCTCCTCGGAGGTCGTCGGGTCGCCGTCCTCACCGGCGAGCGTGAGGCAGTCCTCGAAGCTGTCGAGGGTGTATGTGAACTGATACGTGAGGGCGTCCCCCACGGGGATGTCCACCGGCGGCGCGGGCGTGAAGTCGAAGCCGCGCGACGCGAAGAGCGGGTCGCTCACCGTCAGCAACGTCGACGGGAGCGAGGGGTGGACGTTGGTGACGGTGTACGAGAAGACGAGTGTCGCGGGATACGTCGACACAATCGCTGACGCCGCGCCGTTGACGAGCTTCTCCGCCTCCAGGTCATGCGCGTGCGCCGCGCAAGCTCCCGCCAGTGCTCCGAGCAGGAGCACTCGCTTCCACTGTGTCGTCATCGGCCATCCACCGTGTTCAGGGCCCGGAGGGAACGCGGGCGATGGCGACAGCATTCATGCTGCACGCCAACGGGGATGAAGCGGTTCGCGCCGTCCGCCAACGAACCGAGGGATGGAACGCGGGCGAGGTGCGATGTGCCTCGGCTGGACAGAGTCCGCGACCCGGGGGGCCAGGGCGCGGAGTGCTGTCCTGCAATTCTTGCAACGCGACGTGGCCCGCTTTTTCAGTCCGTGCTCATCGCCACGCCTGGAGCGACTTGCGACGCGCGGCGCGCGGGCAACCAGCTGGCGAGCGCCACCACCGCGAGCAGCAACAGCGGCACCGACAGGAACGTCACCGGGTCCATGGCGCTCACGCCGTACAGCATTCCCTCCAGCATCTGCGACAGCGCCAGCGACAACGCGAGGCCGACGCCCAGGCCCACCGCGCACATCCGCAGCGCCTGGCTCATCACCAGCCGCACCACGTCCGCCGGCATCGCACCCAGCGCGAGCCGGATGCCCAGCTCCCTGCGCCGCTGCGCCACGCTGTACGCCATCAACCCGTAGATGCCGAGCGAGGCCAGCGCCACCGCCGAGACGGCGAACGCGAGCAGCAACACCCGCTGGAAGTTCCGGTCCGCCACCGAGTTCTCCAGGTTCTGCTCCAGCGTCGTGGGCTTGTGCATCGACAGCTGGGAGTCGAGCTGGAGCAGCTCCGCCTTCACCATCGCGGCGACACTCTCCATGGGCAGGTGGCTGCGCACCACCACCGTCGTGCCGGGCCACGGCGTCTGGTTCAGCGGCGCGTAGAGCTCCGGCTCCGCCGCCTTGTCCAGGCCCCGCCCGCGCATGTCTCCCACCACTCCCACCACCTCGCGCTCGATGTCATCGCCGTAGCCGATGATGACGCGCTTGCCGAGAACGTCCTCTCCCGGGAAGAACCGCCGCGCGAAGGACTCGTTCACCACCACCACCTGCGGCGAGCCCCGCGTGTCCTGGGGCGTGAAGTCGCGCCCCTGCTTCAGCGTCATTCCCAGCGTCGCGAACGCGCCGTCGCTGATCGACCGGAAGCTGGTGCCGCGCTGCTCGGACGGAGGCAGGGGCTTGTCGGGAAGCTCCAGCGACAGGCTGATGCCCCCCCCGGTCGCCACGCCCGGCGTCACGTTCGCCGCGGACTCCACGCCTGGCCGCGCGCGCACCTGCTCGAGCAGGCGCTGATAGAAGTCCGCCATCTTCTCGCTCGTGTAGCGCGCCCCTGGGAGATTGAAGCGCAAGAGCGTCACATTCTCCGCGCGGTAACCCAGGTCCACCGCCGCCAGCCGCTGCGCGCTGCGCACCAGCAATCCCGCGCCCACCAACAACACCAGCGCGAAGGCCACCTGCGTGGACACCAGCACCGCGCGCCAGCGCAGCGCGGACCTGCTGGCGCTGGTCCCTCGGGTGCTCTGAAGCAACCCGCCCAGGCTCGCGCGCGCGGCCGTGCCCAGGGGCGCAAGTCCGCACAACAGCGTCACCGCGAGAACGAGGCCCGCCGTGTAGAGCAGGGCGCGCCCGTCCACGCGCACCGCTTGCACCTGCCGCACCGACTCCGGCAACAGCATGCTCAGCGCATCCGTGCCCCAGGAGCCCAGGAGCAGGCCCAGGACACCTCCCGCGATGGCCAGCAGCGAACCCTCCGCCAACAGTTGCCGCGCCAGCGCGCCCCGGCCCGCGCCCAGCGCCGCGCGCACCGCGAACTCCTGCTGCCGCGCCATGGCTCGCGCCAGCAGCAGCTGCGCCACGTTGACGCAGGCGATGAGCAGCAGCAGCGACACGGCCCCCAGGAGCAACAGCGCGGGCCGGCGCGAGCCCTGCGACAGCCGGTCCTGGAGGAGCGCCACGGAGACGCTCGAGTGGGAGTTGCTTTCAGGGTGGGCCTGGGCCAGCGACGCCATCACCGCGCGCGCCTCCGCGTCCGCCTGCTCGACGGTGGCCCCAGGCGCGAGCAACGCCATCGCCGTGAACAGATGCGTGCCGCGGCTGTCCCAGTTGGAGCGAATGAAGGACTGCGCAGCCAGCGGCGCCCAGAGCGCCACCGTCTCGGAGGCGCCCTCGCGGGGGAAGTCGAAGCCCTCCGGCATCACCCCCACCACCTGGTAGGGCTGGCCCTCCAGCTCCACCATGCGCTCCAGCACCCGAGGGTCCGAGCCGAAGCGCTGCTTCCACAGCGCATGGGAGATGACCAGGGCCTTGGGGCCGTTGAGCAGGTACTCCTCGTCGGAGAGGACACGGCCGAGCAGGGGCTTGACGCCCGCCAGGCGGAAGAAGTCCTCCGACACCAGCGCCCCTTCCACGCGCTCCGGGTCGTGATGGGGGGCGATGAGCGTGACGCCGGAGACGTCGAAGGCCGCGAAGGACTCGAACGACTTCACCCGCTGCCGCAGGTCCTCCGAGTCCAGGCGGGACAGGCCGAACTGCTCGTCGTCCCCTCGGATGTCCCTGCCCCACACGGAGAGGACCCGCTCCGCCCTGGGCAGGGGGAGTGGACGGAGCAGCAGCGCGCTCACCACGCTGAAGAGCAGCGTGTTCGCGCCAATGCCGAAGGCCAAGGCCAGCACCGTCGCCAGTGTGAAGCCGGGGCTTCGGCGGAGAGAGCGGGCGCCGTGGCGCAGGTCCTGGAAGAAGGAGAGCATGGCTCACCGTAGAGCCATTCGCGTGCCAACGCGCGCCGTGGCTCAAGGGCGCGAACGGACGACAGGTGTCGTCACCGGAGGGGGGCGCCGCTGTGCGGTTGTGGGACGGCCGTTGTCCGGAGATGGCACGGCCGCCCTCGTGGATGGGCCCTAGATTTTCAGGGGCGGCTCGATGAGCGTGGGAGGCGTGGCCTTCTCGTCATCCGGCTCATAGGCGGGCGCCTGAGGGCCCGCATGGGTGCGCTTCCACTTTCGCGGCACCCGCTCGATGCCCACCGGATACACGGTGAGCTGTCCCTTCGGGCCGATGTGCAGGCGCAGGAAGTTCTTCCAGTCGGGCAGCGCCAGCGAGATGAACGCCTCGTTGGAGTGGGCGCCGAATACGTTGACGCTCAGCCACAGGTACACGCCCATGACGAAGGGCCCCACCAGGAAGCCGCCCAGGAAGGTGAGGGCTGACGACATCGCGAATTTGCCCGCCAGGTGCAGCCAGCCCGCCGTGCAGTTGAGCCCATCGGGGGTGAGCTCGGGGCAGATGCCCATGCCGCTCACCGCCACGTAGGTGCCTCCCCAGGCGACGAAGAAGGCCGCGAAGATGTGGGCCAGTCCGTGCAGGGTGCCCGCGAGCCCGCGCCACTTGCCGAAGGCCGAGTCCGCCAGGCCGATGAGCCCGCCGATGGTGGCCAATCCCAGCACCATCGTCCACGGGCGGCTCACCATGCTGTTGCCCACCGCGAGCACCACGTCGCCGAGCTGTGACACGCCCAGCGAGCCCACCTCCGCGTAGGCCGCGAGCGCGAGGAGCAGGTACAGCGCACCCGTCATCAATCCGAACAGCGGGCTGTAGCGGATGAGGAAGAGGTTCTTTCGCGCCAGCTTCCGGGACGTGCGCTCGTCGGGGAAGCTCTTCTGGAGCTTGTAGCCGTCTCGCAGCACGTGGGCCTGGGGCGCGTGGGTGGGGTGCATGAACGCGCCGCCGCCGCCCGCGGTGATTTTCTGCCGGCCCGCCGCGTCCTCGTGGCGGCGGTAGTGGTGGAGGTCTCCGGCGAGGAAGATGCTGATGCGCCGGCCGAGCACCTTCTCCTGGAGGTACTCCAAGTTGTTCTCCAGGTAGCTGCCCTTGCGCCGCTGCGTGGCCGCCAGAATCCAGGCGGGCTCCGCGTTGCAGAGGATGACCCGGTCCTCCGGGCCCATGTGCTCCGCCACCTGGCGGAAGTACTCCACCTGCGGCACGTCGATGTCGCTGTTGAGCTGTACGTCGGTGCCGATGAGCCACCAGCCCTGGGGCAATTTCAGCGCGAAGTAGCTGCGGCTCTGCTGCGTGCGGCGGCCAGCAATCCAGCGGTTCGCGCAGAACAGCCGCATGAAGGCGGACAGGCCGTCGTACCAGTCGTGATTGCCTGGGATGATGAACAGGTCCGGGCTGGGCGCGCTCGAGCGGCGCATGGCCGCCTCGTAGGGCTGAATCAATCGCTCTTCATAGGCCTCGCGGCTGGCGCCCGGGTACACGCCATCTCCGCCCATCACGAGGACACGTCCGCGCTGCGTGTCGAACTCACCCGCGCGCGGTTGTCCTCGCACGGGGAGCTTGAGCTCCGGCAACGCGAGCAACCTCGCCACGGTGTACGTGGGGTCCCAGCCGTCCCCCGTGTCCGCGACGTAGTCGAGCCAGAAGTCTCCCTCCGGCGAGGTCTCCTGCGAGTAGTCGAAGTAGGGGACCTGGGGACGCACCACCGCTTCGATGAGGCGATGGTCCGCGCGTGCGCCGAACACGGCGGCGACGAGTGCGTCCAGGCCCGTGCGCAGGAGCTGGGCGGGGTGGAGCCAGCGCACCATGCCCGCGTGACGCTGGGGCTTCGTCGCGGTGCCGCTGTCGGAGATGAGCGCTGTTTCGTTTCGCGAGAGCACCGGCTGTGGGCGCGGTGTGGGCTCGGCGGGGGAGGGTTCGGGCTCCTGGCGTTGCGCCGTCCCGGTTGGCTTACTGGCCATGGGGGGCGTTCTCCCTCGGGCCCTGGGTGAAGCGTTGCTCGGGGCCCGGGCCGGCGTAGACCTGCACGGCCTTGAAGGGGACGCCGGGCGACACCACTCTCGCGGAGTGCTTCGCGCCCGCGGGGATGTAGACCGCGTCACCCTTGCTCACGCGCAGCGTTTGACCCGACACCGTCATGTCCGCGGCGCCGTCCTCGATGTAGAGAATCTCGACGCTCGTGTCGTGGGTGTGCTCGGGCACTTCGCCACCGGGCTGGAGCTCCAGCAGCGTGAGCGACGCGGCGGTGGCGCCCGTGGCCTGATTGAGGAACAGCGTCGCGCGGCCCTTGCCTCCGGCGATGAGGTGGCGCGGAGCCTCGGCTGTGCTGACGTGGTAGCGCATGGGGATGGTGGGCTGAGTGCCTGGGGTCGTGGCGCTGGTGGGCTGCGCGGCGCTGGCGGGTCGCGCGGAGTTCGTGGCGCTGGCGGGTCGCGCGGAGTTCGTGGCGCTGGTGGGCTGCGCGGCGCTCGTGGGGCGCGTGCTCGGCGTGGCGCTGGCGGGCTGCGCGGCGCTCGTGGGGTGCGTGCTCGGCGTGGCGCTTGTGGACGGCGCAGCGTTCGTGGCGCTGGTGGGCCGCGTGTTTGGCGTGGCGCGGGTGTGTGCTTGCGCCTCCGCCTGGGCAGGGCCTGCGGCCTTGTCGCTGGTGCCGGGCTTCGCTGCCCGAGAGGGCGCGGAGGGCTCGGGCGTGGTGGCCCAGGCCGGGTGCGCGACACCGAGCCCCGTGAGGGCCAGTGCGGAAAGCAGGAGTCGTGGACTCATCGTGTTGCTGGATTACCACGGTGAAGGGCCCAGGCTGGAGGGCAGGCAGGCGGTGTTCTTCGTTCCCTCGTGGCCTCGACTGGGGCACCCTTCCCGCCATGGCGGACCTCTCCCCCAAGGACTTCCCCGTGAGCATCCCGTTCACTCTGCACTGGAGTGAAATGGACGCGTTCGGCCACGCGAACAACGCCCGGACCTTCACGTGGTTCGAGTCCGCTCGCATCCCCTACCTCGCGCGCATCGGCCTGACGGGCCCTTCCGGTTCGGGAGACGCACGCGCCCCTGGCGGAGTCGGCCCCATCCTCAAGGCCACGCAGGCCGAGTACCTCCGCCCCGTCGTCTTCCCGGCCCGGCTGGTGGCCTGCGCGCGGACCTCGCGCATCGGCAATTCCTCCATGACGCTGGAGCACGCGGTGTTCGGCGAAGAGGACGGCGTGCTCTACACGAAGGGCACCGCCGTCGTTGTCGCCCTGAACTACGTCACCCACGAAACAGTTCCCATGCCCTCCCACGTGCGCGCCGCCATCGAGGCGCTCGAGGGGCGCACCTTCGGGACATGACTCCGCCCAGGCCACTCCAGGACCGAAGCCACCCCATGCGAGCGTCGCGCCCTCACCCGAGGCGGCCCGCATGAGCGAGCCCGTGCGGGACTTCTACGAGGGCCTGGCGGAGGAGTACCACCTGCTCTACGCCAACTGGGCGCAGACGGTGGAGCGGCAGGGCGCCGCGCTGGATGCCCTGCTGCGCCGCAGCGGCGCGCCTCCCCCTCGCCGTGTGCTGGATTGCGCGTGTGGCATCGGCACCCAGGCCCTGGGACTCGCTGGCCGGGGCTATGTCGTCCACGCCACTGATTTGAGCCCCTCGGCGATTGCCCGTGCCGGACGCGAGGCTCGCGCCATGGGGATTCACCTCACCACGGGCGTCGCGGACATGCGGACGCTGGACACCGAGGTGCCGGGCACTTTCGACGTCGTGGTCGCCTTCGACAACGCCATCCCGCACCTGCTCACCGACGAGGACCTGGACGCCGCCGCACGCGCCATGGCGGCCAAGCTGGTCCCGGGCGGATTGCTGGCGCTGAGCATCCGCGACTACGACCTGCTCATGACGCAGCAGCCGCGCTTCACCTCGGAGCGAGTGCTCGACGCACCCGAGGGCCGGCGCATCTTGTTCCAGGTCTGGGATTGGGCCACGGACGGCAGGACCTACAAGGTCCATCAGTTCATCCTGCGCCCTGAAGGTTCAGGCTGGCAGGCCACCGAACACACGGGTGTCTATCGCGCGCTCCAACGCGTCGAAGTGGAGCGCGCGCTGACGGGCGCGGGCCTGGTGGACACGCGCTGGTACGCCCCCGAGGAGACGGGCTTCTTTCAGCCCATCCTCACCGCTCGCCGGGCGTGAGGCGCCTGGCTCAGCCGCCTCGCTTCGCGTCCGCGGGCGCGTTGGGGTGGCGGATGAGCAGCATGCGCAACTGAGGTTGTCGGCGCACCGCTTCTTGTTTGAGCAGATGGGCGATGAGCGCCGGTGGCGCCGCGCTCCAGCGGGCGATGTTCTGGATGAGCATGGGGGAGCGGTACGTGCGCCCGCACAGGAGCGACGCCGTCTTTCCATCCACGGACATGCCCACGAGCGCGCCCAGGGCCCGGCCCTCCGTGTTGAGGATGAGCTCCACCTTCTCCTCGGAGGGGCCGGTGGTGAAGCGCTGACGCAGCACCTCTCGCGCCGAGCGCCGCGTGGACTCCGGCACATCCCGGTCCACCGTCACCTTGTGCAGCTCCATCAGCCGTCGTGTGCTCCACAACCGGCGGAACAACCCCGAGGGGAGCTGCGGGTTCCGCACCAGCCACCGCCGCACCCCTGTATCCGCCGTGAAGGCCGCGCGAGCACACAGCGCTTCCAGGCCCACGGGGTTGCGATGATTGCGGGCGATGAGCCGCGCATGCGCCAGGCCCGTGCGCGGGTTCTCCATCACCGCCTTGATGACCGCGGGCACCGGGTCGAAGCACAGCGCGGACAGCTCCGGGTCCTCCACCGAACGGGCCCACGCCGCGCGGTGATCCTCCGGATGCGGATGCAGCCGCGTCTCGAAGAGCTGGCGGAAGTTGCCCAGCGCCACCTCGGGGAGGTCCTCCTCCACGGGCTCGGCTTCCGCGTCCGGGAGTACCGAGTCGCCGCCAGGCTCCGAGGCGGTCCGCGCGGTATCCGCCTCCGCATCGTCGAGGATCAGGTCCAGCGTGGGCAGCGCTTCATCGGAATCCTCGGCCGGGGCGAGCGGCTCATAGCCAGGGCTCATCGCGGGAGTGGAGGTTGCCGAGGCTCCGGGCGAGGAGGACCCGGGTCCGCTCATGGCCCGAGGAGAGCCCGCATGGGGCGGTGTTCCAGACAGGGGCGCCACCCTGGGCACCAGGTCGGGGGAGGGGCCGCGAGGGGTGGGGGCTGCCCTGGGGGGCGTCGCCGCCGCGGGAAGCAGGGCCCCCTGGGAGACCAGCCGCGTCAGGATGTCCTGGAGTCGCTCGGGGGGCAGGCCGGTGAGAGCGGGCAGATTCCGGGCCGCCGTGGCGCCATCCAGCCGGGAGAGCACGAAGCCCTCCTCCGCGCTGAGGGCCAGGGTGCGCAGATTGACCGAGGGGTTCGGCTTGGGAATCCAATCCGTCATCGCGCCCGAGTCTCCCACGACCCGCAGCCATCGCGGAGCCCTGGATGTCCCAGGAAGTCGAGGCGAGTACGGCTGTCGAAAAATGCGCGTGAGGCTGGATGGCCGGTGCCTGCCCGCCTGCTCGTAGGCCGAGGCTGCCCTTGGGGGCTGCCTGGCACCCGGGCGCCTCGCCCTGACGCATGGCGGGTTGACGTGGAGGCCCTGCCTGGACACAACTTTACCCCATGTCCAAGCCCATCCAGACCTATGGCGAGTTCTGGCCCTTCTACCTGCGCGAGCACTCGCTGCCGATCACTCGGCGCTTCCACTTTGTGGGGAGCAGTCTGGGGGTGGCCACGGCCGTCGCGGCCATCGCCACCGGCCGTTGGGCGCTGGTGCCCGCGGCCCTCGTCTCCGCTTATGGCTTCGCGTGGTTCAGCCACTTCTTCATCGAGCGCAACAAGCCCGCGAGCTTCAAGTATCCGCTGTGGTCCTTCATCTCGGACTTCCGCATGGCGGGGTTGATGGCCGTGGGCCAGTTGGACGCCCACATGGAGCGGGCGTTCGCGAATGGCGCGCAGGGCTCGGGCGCCAACAGCCTGTCGCCCACGCAGCTGGCGCAGTCGCAGACCCAGGCTCAAGAGGCTCGTTAGCCTCGGCATCACCCCAGGGGAGGGACTGGCGGATGGGCCACGGCCCCGCCGAGTCCCCATCACAGCGCCCGAAGGTTGACGCCCCGTACATCAATCCCGGGCGTCCCATCCGAGTTGCGCTAGATTCGCCGCCCATGGGACGCATTTTCGAGACACGCAAGGCCACGATGATGGCCCGCTGGAACAAGATGGCGAAGGTGTTCACGCGCATCAGCAAGGACATCGCCATCTCGGTGAAGGCCGGCGGGCCCAACCCAGACACGAACTCCACGCTGCGCCGAGTGCTCCAGAACGCCCGCGCCGCGAACATGCCGAAGGACAAGGTCGAGGCCGCCATCAAGCGTGCCAGCGGCCAGACGGCGACCAACTACGAAATCGTCCTCTACGAAGGCTATGCGCCTCACGGCATCGCGCTGCTGGTGGAGACGGCGACGGACAACGTCGTGCGCACCGTGGCCAACGTGCGCGCCTGCTTCAACAAGGCCGACGGGAATCTAGGCACCACGGGCAGCGTCGCCTTCATGTTCAAGCGCATGGGTGTCTTCCGGCTCAACCCGGAGGGCATCAACCCGGACGAGCTGGAGCTGGAGCTCATCGACCACGGTCTCGAGGAGATGGGTGAGGGGACGGGAGAGAAGGGTGAGAAGCAGCTCATCATCCGCTGCGCCTTCTCGGACTTCGGCAAGCTCCAGCACGCCATCGAGGAGAAGGGGCTGACGCCCATCTCCGCCGACTCCGAGTACATCGCGGAGAACCTCATCGAGTTGCCCGAGGACAAGGCCAACGAGGTGCTCGAGCTGGTGGACATGCTGGAGCAGGACGACGACGTCCAGCGCGTGTTCCACAACCTGGGGTGATGTGTCTTTCCGGCCCGGGATGGAGTGGGTGCTCCTCGCGAGTGTCCCCGTCACCGGGCCGGGTCCTTCCGCTTACTTCAGGTCGTAGACCTTGCGCACCGGGACGCCGCCGCGCAGCAGGTCGACCTCGAAGTGGCGGACATTCTTCAGCGCGACATAGACCTCCAGAGCCGTCTCAGCAGAGTCGATGAGGCGGCCATTGACGCGCTGGATGATGTCTCCATCCAGGAACCCCAGCCGCTGGTAGATGGAGCCGGGTTTGATGGCGAAGAGCTTGACGCCTTGAGGCTTGCCCTGCGCGAAAGCGGGGGCGATGCGGACCTCAGGCGGTATGCAGGGTGAGGCCTGCTTGGTGTTCCCCTTCACGGTGATGACCTCGTAGGCGTGCTCGCCCACCTGGCGCACGTAGGTGCCACCGGCGGTGACGTCCTCGGTCGGCACCGTGGAGGGGACCGGCCCATACGGGTCATACGGGTCATACGGGACGTAGTGGAGCATGTGCGAGGGGTACAAGAGCCCCGCCGCCATCGCGATGGCCGGAGTGCACACGACTCCCAACAACCAGAGGTCCTTCCGGAATAAGGCATTCATCGAATGTGCCGCCTCGTCTCGAGCTGGAGCTCACTTCAGGTCGTAGACCTTGCGCAGCGCGAGGCCGTCGCGAAGCATGTCCACCTCCACGTGGCGGACGTCCTTCATCTGGTCGTAGGCCTCCATCGCCTTCTGCGGAGAGTCGAGGGCGTGGCCGTTGACGCGCTGGATGATGTCTCCATTCTGGAACCCCAGCCTGTCGTAGACAGAGTCCGGGCGGATGGCGAAGAGCTTGAAGCCTTGAGACTTGCCCTCCACGAAGGCGGGGACGATGCGGGCTTGAAGCGCTGGGGATTCGTCCAACTGGGCGAGCTTCTCGATGAGGCTCTTCGTGGTGGCGACCTCGTAGGCATGCTCACCCACCTGCCGCACGTCGCCGGCCTGGGCGAGGCCCTTCTGGATGGGCGCCACCGGGTCCGTCGGCGCGGCGTGGAGCATGCGCGAGACGTATAAGAGTCCCACCGCCATCGTCGCGACGAAGGTGAACGCTCCCCCCATCAGCCAGAGGTACTTCCGGAACAAGGGCTTCATCGTGTGTGTCGCCTCCTCCCCCCTCGGGGGCGAGGAGCGCGAGAGCAATCACGATGCCAGGGGATTCCTCGTGTCTGTCTTCACTCGGAAGACCCACTCTGAAGCGAGACAGGACGAGCCTCGCAAGACTCGTCCTGTCAGCGATTGTCCAGACGCGGGTGACAACCTGTCGTGACAGGTTGTCAGGGCCTCACGCGCTGACGCCCACGCCGATGGGGCAGCTCACGCCGGTGCCACCCAGCCCGCAGTACCCGTCCGGGTTCTTCTCCAGGTACTGTTGATGGTAGTCCTCGGCGAAGTAGTACGTGGGCGCGGGGAGGATCTCCGTGGAGATGGTCCCCAGCCCCTTCGCGGAGAGCGCCTTTTGATAGGCGTCCCGGCTGGCCTCGGCGGCGCGCTTCTGCGCCTCTGTCGTGTAGTAGATGCCCGAGCGGTACTGCGTGCCCACGTCGTTCCCCTGACGCATGCCCTGCGTCGGGTCGTGGTTCTCCCAGAACACGCGCAGGAGCTGCTCGTAGCTGACCTTCTTCGGGTCGAACACGACGCGGACCACCTCGTTGTGGCCCGTGAGCCCGCTGCACACCTCGCGGTAGGTGGGGTTGGGCGTCAGGCCGGCCGCGTAGCCCACGGACGTGCTGTACACACCGGGCGTCTTCCAGAACTTCCGCTCCGCGCCCCAGAAACACCCCAGCCCGAAGATGGCGGCCTCATGACCTTCGGGGAGAGGTCCCTTCAAGGGCGTGCCCAGCACCTCGTGACGCGGGGGGACAGGCATCTCCTCCGCGCGGCCAGGCAGCGCCTCCGCGGAGGTCGGCATCCTCTGCTTCTTGGTGGAGTCGAAGAACATGCCCCAGGAATAGCGCTCCGCCCGTCTGGTTTCACCCCCAGAAGGGGCAGCGGGCCCTGCGGGCGCCACGCGGAGCCGCCGGCCGTCCGCCAAGGTAGGCCCGGCTGCCCCGGTGAAATAGGGTCTCCCACCGCATGCGCCTCTCCACCGCCGCCGCTTTCCTGTGTCTCGTCCCCACCCTCTCCTTCGCCGGGCAACAGGATGCCCGCTGCCAGGGCTCTCCGAAGGCCCGCGCCGCGCGCTTCTCCGCGAAGGCGATGAAGGGCTCCTCCCCCCAGGAGCGGCATGCCGCGTATGTCCAGGCCTGCGCGCTCGACGAGGTCGTCGAGCTGACGAAGCAGCTCGTGCGCTTCAAGACAGTCAGCAGCGAGGAGCACGCCTCGAAGAGCCCCGAGTTCGCCGCCATGGGCCGCTTTCTCCAGAAGTGGGCCAAGGCCCACGGCATGGCGTACCGCGCCGTGGGCGCCAATGACGTGTTCGAGCTGTCCTGGGGCGAGGGCGCGCCCGAGCTGGGGCTCGTCTTCCACGGGGACGTGGTGCCCGCGCCCGCGCACGAGTGGAAGCGCCCGCCCTTCGAGCCCTACGTCCAGGACGGCCGCCTCTTCGGCCGGGGCGTGGAGGATGACAAGGGGCCGCTCGCGTCGGCGCTGGTGGCGCTCGACTACGCGCGTCAGCTGGGCCTCAAGCCCCAGGGGCGGGTGCTGGTCATCGTGGGCAACGGCGAGGAGAGCGACTGGAACGGCATGGGGCGATACACGGCCTCCGAGCCCAAGCCCACGCACGTCATCTCCGTGGACTCCAGCTACCCGGTGGTGGCCGCGCAGTCCGGCTTCGTCGCGTGGAACCTGGTGGCCCCCGTGGGCGAGGCCGTGAAGTCCCCGAGCGCCACCTTGCGCGCGGTCGACGTGAAGGGCGGCGAGTTCCTCACGCAGGTGCCCGGTACCGCGACGCTGAAGCTGGTGCCCGCCGAGGGCCGCTCGCTCGCGCAGGCGCTGACGGAGGTGCGCGCCGCCATCGACGCGGAGCAGAAGGCCCGCGCTTCCCTCAAGGCCGAGGTGAAGGAGGACGCCCAGGCGCTGGTGCTCACCGTGCATGGCAAGGCGGTGCATGCCTCCATCGCCGACGAGGGACACAACGCGCTGTGGGACTTGTCCGCGGTGGCGGCGCGCTTGCCGCTCGAGGACAACGGCATCGCCGCCATGCTGCGTGTCCTGGCCCTGCGCTTCGACGGGGACCACTTCGGCAAGAAGCTGGGCGTGGCGTATTCGGATGACGGGTTGATGGGGCCGTTGATTGCCGCGCCCACGGTGCTGCGCGTGGCCGACGGACAGGTGAGCCTGGGCATCAACATGCGCCGTCCCCAGGGACAGGACGCCGCGACGTTCAACGCCTCGCTCGACAAGGCCGCCGCGCTGGTGGCGCAGGACTCCGGTGGGCGCTTGAAGGAGGCCAGCGGGCGCTACGTGGGGGATGCCCACGTGGCGGACACGTCGGGGACGCTCGTCACCACGCTGATGGACATCTACAAGCGCCACAAGAACGCTCCGGACGCGAAGCCCACGTCCGTGCGCGGCGGCACCTATGCGCGGCTGTTCCCCAAGGCCGTCGACTTCGGCCCCGGCTTCCCGGGCGAGGAGTACACGGGCCACGCGCCCGACGAATCCATCTCGCTGGAGAGCCTGCACGTTGGAACGCAGATGCTCGCGGAGGCCATCCACACGCTGGTGTTGTCGCCCGCGCCCGTGGGCTCACCCGTGAAGTGACGCGCGAGGCCAGTACACGCGGAACGTGGTGCCCTCCTCCTTCGAGGAGCGCACCTCCACGCGGCCTCCGTGCGCGCGGGCAATCTGGTGGACGATGTAGAGGCCCAACCCCAGGCTGCGCTGCTTCTGCGTGGGGGAGGGCTTCGCGGACGCGGCCTCGGGTGTCTTGAACGGGTCGAAGATTCGCGGCAGGAGTTGGGGCGCGATGGGCTCGCCCTCGTTGTGGACCTCCAGCAGCACGTCACGCGCCTCGCCGCGCACGGTGGTGCGGATGGGGGTGTTGTCGTCGCCGTGCTGGAGCGCGTTGGCCACCAGGTTCCCCAACACCTGGGCCACGCGGTCCGAGTCCCAGTCCCCCGTGGTGTCTCCAGAGGTCTCGAGCACGAGCGGGTGCTCCGGATGGGCCACCTGCAACTCCTCCAGCGTGGCCTGACACACGTCGGCCATGTTCATCGGCTGGGGGAAGACGGGGATGCCCTCACCCAGCTTGCTGCGCGCGAAGTCGAGGATGTCCGTAATCATCCGCCCCATCCTCCCGGCGGACTTGCGGATGCGCTCCACCGCGCGGCGCTCCGCGGGCTCCAGCTCCTCCGCGCGCGAGAGCTGGAACGCGGAGGCGCTGATGGCGTTGAGCGGATTGCGAAGGTCATGGCCCAGGATGGCCAGGAGCTGCTCCCGGAAGTCCAACGCCCGCTGGAGCGCGGCCTCCGCCAGCTTGTGGCTGGTGACGTCCACGAGCACACACCCCAGGCCCAAGAGCTCCGCCTCGCGAGGCCCGCGCACGGGATAGAACGTGGCCTGCCAGATGCGCTTGCCCACTTTGGACTTCAGCTCCGAGGGCGTTGTGAACTCGAACCCATGCAGCGGCTCACCCGTCTGCAGCACCTGCTTGAGCCGAGGCTCCATCAGGTCCGCCACCGCCTGGGGCAGCACCTCGCGCAGCGGCCGCCCCCGGTGTGCCTCCACCGGGAGGCCGTTGAGCTCCGCCAGCGTCTGGTTGATGCGCAGGTAGCGCAGGTCCCGGTCCAGGAAGGCCATGCCCAGGGGCGCTGCCTCCAACAGCGCGTCGAGCAGCGCGAGCGAACGCTGCGCCTCCACCCGCGCCTCCCGCTCCAGGTCCTGCAACCGGGCCTGGAGGATGTACGCGGCCCCGCGCTGACACAGGGTGCGAAACAGCAGCAGGTTCGCATCGGCGAAACCAAACGCGGTGCGCGAGGCCAGATAGGCCACGCCGAGCAACCGCGTCCCTTCGACCAGGGGCACGCCGTAGAGCGCGCGCATCCCCTGCTCGCGCGACACGGGCAGCACCCCGTGCGCGTCCAGGGCCGGGGCTCTGGACATCACCGGCTCGCGCGTCGTGGCCACCTCGCCGACGAAGCCCTCGTCCAGCGCCACCGAGCCGCCCCGCGCCGCCTCGGCTCCCAGTCCCACCGAGGCGCGGAGCACCAGCCGGCCTCCCTCCACCAGCAGCACACCGGCGGCGTCCACCTCGAGGGCGGACTCCACCATCACCGTGAGCAGCCGCATCAGGAACGTGTCCACCGCCGGGTTGTCCAGCGTGGCCTGGGCCATGCGGTCCAGCGCGTGGAGGTTGCGCTGACGCTCCTCCGAGAAGCGCCGCACCGTGCGCACCACCGTCCGGTCCAGGAGGTCCTCCATCCGCGCCAGCTCGCCTCGCGCGAGGCGCCGCGGCAGGTCCTCCAACCGCAGGAGGATGCACTTGCGCAGGAGCGCGAACTCGGCCGCCACCTCGCCCACGTCGAAGCCCTGTCCCAGCCGCGTCACCGCGTGCTCATCCACCAGGGAGACCTCGGGCCCCTGGGCTCCCTGGTCGAGCGCGTCCGCCAACGCGATGAGCAGGCTGGGGATGTGGTTCAGCAACCACGAGCGCTTCGGCACCTCACCGACATGGTGCGTGAGCATCGCGTGCTCCCAGTCCTCCAGGAGCACGGCGTGATGCGAACGCAGGAAGTCCGAGGCCCTGAGCGCTGTTTCCCGCTCGGACTCGCCCTGCATGGGGCGTGTCTCCGGCTCCTGCATCACCTTCCTCCGAGGCGCCGCCCATTCGTGCCGTCCGCTTCGACAATCTGGGCACGAGGGCCTTTGTATGTAGGGCCGGACGCTCGAGATGGCGGGCGTCGCGCGTGCAGGCGCCACGTCGTGCCCCCGTCCTCCAGGGAGCCCGCGCTGCGCTTGGCACAGCCGCCCGCCACTCCCCACCGGACAAGGACAGTGTCCACTCGTCGTCCGCCGCGGGGGCTGGCGAGGCAACGTCGGGGCTGTCGTCGCGCACGTGCTCGATTAGGGTGAGGAGCAGATGCGCACCCTTCTGTTGACCCGCTCCGATGTGTCTCGCAACCTCCAGGCGCTCACCCTGCTGGAGGACCTGCGGGAGGCCTTCCGTACCGACGCCCTCGCGCGCACCGCGGCGCCCCAGCGCGTCCGCGCGCCCCTGCACGCGGAGGGCACCGCGATGGTGCTGCTCCCCGGGTGTCTGCCGGACATCCCCGCGTACACCGTGAAGGTCCACGCGAAGTTCCCCGCGAGGACACCGGCCATCCGGGGCGTGCTGCACTTGAATGACCTGGCCACCGGAGAGCTGCTCGCGGTGATGGATTCCGGGCACCTGACGGCGGTGCGCACGGGCGTGGTGGGCGCGCTGGCGGCGGACGTGCTGGCGCGGCAGGACGCGAGCCGGGTGGCGCTCATCGGCGCGGGCGCGCAGGCGGTGATGCAGCTCAAGTCGCTGCGACTGGTGCGCTCGCTGACTCACGTGCGGGTGTTCGACACGGATGACATGAGGGCCTTCAGCTTCGCCGCGCGCATGCACCAGGAGCTCAACCTGCCGGTGGTCCAGGCGGAGTCGGTGGCGGAGGCGGTGGAGGACGCGGACATCGTCATCACCGCGACGTGGAGCCGCGAGCCCTTCTTGTTCCCGGGCATGGTGCGGCCGGGGACTCACATCACCACGCTGGGCGCGGACGAGCCGGGCAAGGTGGAGGTCTCCGCGGAGCTCTTGAGCCAGTCGCGTGTCTTCTGCGACCACCGGGGCCTGGCCCTCTCGGGGGGCGCCGTGGGCAACGTGGGGTTGGGCGAGGACGCCATCCACGCGGAGCTGGGCGAGGTGATTGCGGAGCGGAAGCCCGGGCGGCGTTCGGAAAGCGAGGTGACGGTGTTCACCTCGGTGGGGCTGCCCTTCCAGGACCTGGCGGCCGCGTGGCACGTGTACCAGGCGGCGCGAGGCGACGACGCCATCGCGGGCGTGGACTTCAGCGTCTGAGGACATGGGCCCGGCGGGCGTGCTCGGGCGAAGAGGCCCGGCCCTTGGTTGCTCGCCGGAGCGTGCGCATCTTGCCGTGGGAGGTGCGCATGATTGTCGGCTTCATGGCATCGCGAACGGGACGGTGGCTGCGAATCGTGGCGGGCTCCTGCCTGGTGCTGGGAGGACTGCGAGCGGGCTCGGCCCGAGGCACCGCGGTGGCCCTGGTGGGCCTGGGCAAGGTGATGACAGGCCTCCTGGACGTGGTGCCGTTGGCGCCGCTGTTCGGCTTCCCCCTGCGCGGCGAGGATATCCGCCGCGAGCTGGGGCTGCCTCGCGAGGCCTCGCTGCTCAATGGCCGTCACCGGCGCCCCATGTCGGTGACCCTGCATTGATGGACGTCCAGGGTCTATTGGCTACTTCTTGACCTGGAATGGGATGTCGAGCTTCCCCAGGACCTCGCCGCTGCGGGCATCCACCGGGCGGGCTTGAAGCACCACGCTTTCGTCGCGCCCGCTGACGAACTGGAAGTAGAGGAAGCCTTGCACGGTGCCTCCGTCCTCCAGCATGCCTTCGGGCAGCGACTTGCGGAGCATGTCGCGGGTGGGCAGGGGCTCCTCGCATTGGTAGCCCCAGTAGGGCGGGCCCGGGTAGTACGGCCCCCCGTAGAAGGGCGAGCCCCATCCTCCGCGCCAGCCCCAGTTGGAGCGCCACCCCCAGCCGGGTCCCGCGCCCAGATAGAACACGGAGGAGCGGCCCGCGCCGCCCGTGCCTTCATCGAGGGCCTCGGGCGTCCTCGCGTAACCCACGGGGAAGGCGGGCAGCGCGGAGTAGCGGAAGCGCGACTGGGCGCCGATGAGCTGGAAGTCCTCGTTCTGGATGCGGAGGGTCCGTCCGCTGTGGTTCTCGATGCGGACATAGACCGGGGTGAGGGTGCCCTCCAGGTTCGACGGGGAGCCCTTCCACGCGGAGCCATCCGCGACCAGCCGGACGCCCGCGTCCTCCGCGACGGCGGTGTTCTTCCTGTCGGGAAGCACCTGCGCTTCCATCGAGGGCTTGAGACTCTTCTCCGTTGCACAGCCTGCCACCAGCAACAACGCGGCGACGGGCACGAGCGCGCGCATGCGATGCCTCCTCGCGCTTCAAGGTAGGCAGTCGCCAGGGACGGCAAGGTGAGGCGTCAAGGCTCCCCCGGGGCGGAGCCGGGGGGCGCGGGGCTTCATTGTCCGGCAGGTGGTGGCGTGGGCTCCGCGGCGGCGTGAGGCCAGGCGGGGGAGGTGAGGCCGCTCCAGTCCTGCCGTCGCGCCCAGTCCTCGAAGGTGCTCCAGCGCACGTAGGGGTAGTCGTTGCGCAGGGTCACCACGTTCGCGTGGAAGCCCACGCGGTCCAGCCACTCGTACATGGCGGCCAGGTCCTCGCTGCGCTCGCGGATGTAGTCGAGGGGGATTTGCTCGAAGTGGATGCGGTGACCGCTCACCATGGAGAGCAGGCCGGCCGCCTGTTGTCCCGTCACTTCGTCGGAGGCCACGTCGATGCGCCGGTCCATGTGGCGCTCGGCGTCCTCGAGGACGAGGGTGGCGAGCGCGCCCAGGTCCTCCACGGCGACCATCTGGAGGCCTCGGGTGGGGGGCAGACCCAGGGCGAGGACTCCGGCCTTCAGGCCCTCCTCGAACATGGGGCTGCAGAGGTTCTCCATGAAGAAGGTGGGGCCCAGGATGGTGAAGGGCAGGCCGCTTCTTCGCACGTGCAGCTCCACGCGGTGTTTGCTGTCGAAGTGAGGGATGCCCGTCAAGCGGTCCGCTCCGGCGACGGAGGAGTAGACGAAGTGCTTCACCTCGGCCATGCGGGCGGCGTCCACCTGGTTCATGCCGTGGCGGATTTCGGCTTCGACTCCGGCTTCGAAGGGGGTGGCGACGGCGTAGAAGGCGTCCACGCTCTCCGCGGCGCGGGTGAGGGCGGGCAGGTCGTCGAAGTCACCGACGGCGAGCTCGACGCCCAGGGCTTCGAGCTCCTTGGCGGCGGGGGAGTCGGCGCGGCGGACGTAGGCGACGACGCGGTGGCCCCGTTGCCGCAGGTGGCGAGCCACGGCGCCACCTTGCTGGCCAGTGGCTCCGGCGACGAGCACGGAAAGGAAGTGGGCCTTGGGCATGTGTGAACCTCGCGACAGACAGTCCTGATGGCTCTGGGGAAGTTGGGGACGGAGGCGAGCGCTGACGAGGATGGGAAAGGGGCCGCTCGTGCCCCTGGCTGGGCCCGTGGCATGTTCCCGCCTGCCCATGAGCAAGCGAGACACTCCGAAGGACTCCGCGCTGGTCGAAGCCGCCCGCTCGCTGGAGGAGGGACTGACGCGGTTCGAGGCCTTGAGTCAGCAGCTCCAGGAGGCGCCCTTGCAGTCGGAGAAGCACCTGGAGCGCGCCTCGGCGACGCTCGCGTCGCTGGCGGACATGGACGAGGAGCTTCGCGTCCGCATCACCACGCTGGTGGGGGCCATCTCTCAGGTGCGAGACAGGCAGCAGGCGCAAGCCGAGGCGGTACATGCGCGAGCGCAGGAGCTCCAGCAGCGCACGGAGGTCTTCAAGGACTTGCTCGTGCGGTACGGCGCCGTGGGGCAGAGCGCGGGAGACCTGAACGTGCGGATGCAGGAGTTCGCGGCGCGGCGTCAGCAGGCGAAGACGCCGGAGGACCAGGCCGAGGTGGTGGCCGCGTTCCAGGCGCTCCAGGACCGGATGAGGGAGGTCGCGGAGGAGGCCCACGCCGTGGCCCAGTCCGCGGAGGAGCGGGAGTTCAACGACATCGCCCGGCAGGCGGACTCACTGCGCCAACAGCTGCTGGCCGCGCGCAACAAGATGGCGCTGCTCCACAAGAGCCTCGGTGGTGGGTGAGGCACCTGCTGGATTGCGCGCCTCCTCGGGCGCCTGGGCTCAGCTCAGATAGGTCGGGGCGAATTCGTCCGGGCTGTCGATGGGACGGCGCCCGGAGAAGCCGTCATACATTCCATGCCAGTGGGAGACGGCGGGCTCACCCAGGCGCCAGCACAGGTACACCGGCTCCTCGCCCCGGTGCGCCCGGAAGTCGACGAGCCCCTGCGCCCCTTTGATTTCCAGCCCCATCTCGTGGAACTGGCGCAGCTCCAGGCGGACCTTCTCCAGCAACGCGTCGCGCTCCTCGCGCAGCGCCTCATGGTTCGCCAGGGCCTTGCCCTCGGGCGTGCCCAGTGTCTCCACCAGCTGCTGCACGCGCTCCACCCACGGGCGGATGTGCTCGAAGGTTCGGTTCAAGAGCGGCACCAGCCGGTTCGCCTCGTCGACGCTGAAGTAGCGCATCCCCTCCAGCATGCAGTGGCTGGCCCAGGTGTCGCCACGGCTGCTTTCCCGGAGCGAGGACAACCGCACGGACCTTCCACCCGATGTGGAGACGTCTCGACGCTCAGCCCCGCAGCAGCGAGGTGTGGTTGTCCTGTAGCCAGCGTTGCGCGGCATCCCTCAAGGGGAAGGTGTCCTCTTGTCGAAGGAACGCCTCCGAGTGTCCCCGCGCGCAGCGGCCCTCCGAGTCCAGCCCATCCCCGTCCTCTTCATGCAGGTCCGCATGAAGCATCGAGTGGAAGACCAGGTAGTCCACGACGAAGGCCGGGACGTGTGGCCGGTCCAGCGCGGGGTGGATGCGAATCTCTCGCAGCCGCGCGTCGTAGCCTCCCAGGTGGATGCTCCGCCTCCGTCCCTTCGACGGACGCCGCGCCCAGCCGATGTCCACGGCCACCCGGCCGTCGAACCCCTCGGCGTTGAGCCGCGCCAGCACCGCGCGCAGGTCGAAGCACCGCCCCCGCGAGCGCAGCGGCTTGCCCGGCCGCCGCTCCCGGCGCACCAGGCCCTGCCGCTCGCTCGCGTAGGACTCCAGCCGCTCGGCCGCGCTCGCGTCGGAGCGGGCGGCATAGAGCGCGATGGCCTGCACCACGTCGTCGGGCGCCTCGAGGAAGAGGTGGTGCAACCGCAGCCGCAGACCTAAGTCCACGCGGCGGAAGCTCACCAGCGTGGCGCGGTTGTCGGTGAGCCGCAGATGGACGGGAACACCCAGCCGCTGGGACAGCCGCCGGGCGAGGTTCGCGGCCTGCATCAGCGCCGCCTCCCGCTCCGGCAGGCGCCTCTCGGAGGCGACCTCCGGCTCAGGTGACTCCACTCCCCGCGCGTCGGTGTCGAACAAGCCGAGCTGTGAAGGGGAGACGCCGCCCATGGGGGCCCGAAGGTATGCCCATGGAGCGGGGTTTTCCAGCGGCGCGGAGCGTGGCGTCAGCGGGCGGGTCGCAGATAGGACACGCGGAAGGTCTCCTCCACCGCGCTCTCGGTGACGCGGGCCTCCAGGAATTCGTAGCCCATCAGCGCGAACACGCGGTCGCGATAGAAGATGGGGCGCGTGTTGCCGTACCAGTCCGTGCACGACGTGTTGCACGAGTCGTCATACGACGAGGTCGCCGTGGCCCTGAGCATCCCCAGTCTCGACAGCTTCAGGTCCGGGTCCACGCGCATGAAGGACACCTCCGCCGAGCCGTAGCGCAGGTGACTCCACTCTCCACCCTGGAGCCGCAGCGCAAGCCCCATCACGCCCCCACCGCCCGTGCCCGCCGGCTTGAAGAAGAAGGCGTGGCTGCGAGTCTCACCCTGCGTCGAACTCGGGTAGCGCAGGGAGCCGCGCCGCTCGGGCCCGCCGTCCCCTAGCGCCAACGTGGTGAGGTGCAGCCCGGAGGGGTCCTCGCCCACCACCAGCGCTCCTTGCGTCCCCAGCGGCTCCAGCCGCGCCACCGCGTGCTCCAGCGTGAGCCGGTGCACCTCCCGAGGCCAGCGCACGTCCGTCACCCAGACGGACTGCTCACCTGGAGACGGGGTCCATTCGCTCTTCAGCGCGCCCGAGCCCCACAGCACGTGGTTGCCCACGAAGCGATTCTGGAAGAGGCCCTGCGTGGGGCCTGGCAGCACGGTGAAGTCCTCCGGCCGGAACGGCGCCAGTTCTGGTGCGAAGCCGGAGAGGGGCGCGCGCATCAGGGCCACCCGCCCGTCGACATAGGACAGCTCCGGCCCCCATCGCGTGTTGCCCTGGACCTTGCTCACGAGCAGGGCCTCCAGGTGGCCGTCCTCGCTCTCGCGCAGGGAGAACGCGTCCGTGGGGTTGCCTCGCGTGCGCAGGGCTTCAGGCGCGCTCCCGTCCAGCGGCAGCCGGTACACCACCGAGTCCCGAATCCTCTCCACGTCGTACCGTTCGCCCTCGATCATCCATGACTCGAAGCCCGGAGAGACCCAGACGTACACCGCGTCCCGCGACACGTAGAAGGTATTCGTGCCCGGCCCCATCAACGCGCTCGCCGTGCACGAGAAGTCCCGGGCGTTCAGGTCGCAGCGCACCACCGTGTGCAGCATGGGCCACAAGGTGGTCTGCAAGGGCTTGTAGATGTCCATCCGCGCGAGGATGGGGTTCCATTCGGAGAACCCGACGCCATTCAGCCACGTGCGCACCTTGGGCAGCTCGTCCACCGGCTGCTGGCCCGGCTGGCTCGACAGGGTGACGGGCATGTAGAAGACCAGGGTGCCGTTCACCAGCCGGCTCGCGTAGCCCCGCGACGAGTAGTAGTCGTTGGAGCCGATGAAGTGGGTGCCCTCGTGCGTCAGCCCTCCCGCGTCGTCGAGGCGGAAGAGGGCGACCTCCGTGGTCTGGTGGAAGTGGTTGTAGCCCACGACGACGATGCGGCGCTCATGCACCAGCATCTCGTCGTACAGGGTGCTGCTGGAGTAACCGAGAGGATAGGCGGCCACCTCGGTCACCGGTTGGAGCGCGCCCTCCACCTGCCGCACGGTGAAGAGCCGGCCCCGGCGCAGGACGACGAACCAGTCCCCCACCGCCTTGACGATGTCTCCCTCGTCGACACCGGACTCCTGGTTGTGGGTGATGGAGGGGTCCTGGGTGGGAGGCGTCGTGGAGAGGCCTCCCTCATCCCCGCTGGAGCCACCACAGCCCAGGACGGGGCCCCCGCCGCCCCAGAGGCTGTCTCGAATCTTCCCCACCAACTCCAGGTGGAAGTTGAAGGCCTGCTCCGTCCCGAAGGGCTCCAGCCGCGTGAAGGTGATGGCCTCCACCTCCGCGCGAGTGAGCGGCCGGCCCTCATCTGGACACGCGGAGATGACGAGGGCGAGCAACAGCCCGGAGAGAAGGTGGCGACGTTGGAGGCGTGGGGAACGCATGGGGTTCATCCCCACAGCAAGAGGTGTACCGGCAGCGTGTCTGGGGTTCCCAGAGGAGGCGCCGCTGGGGAGGGGCGCTCACTCCCGCCAGAACATGACAGATGTGTCAGGGTTGCAGCTGCGTCATCCCTCGCGGCACAGCCGGTCCACGCGGCCCAGTAGCGTGGGCCTGCGCGCGTCGCCGTGCATGCGCTGGAGGTGCTCCGCGGCGGTGGCGGTGCTCATGCCCACGGCGGTGACGAAGAGGGGGCGCTGGCTCTGGCCTCGCAGCACGGGGACCGCGATGCCGCTGGAGTGGAAGGCCGTCTTCGCCACGCCGATGACGGGCACCGCGCGGCCGAGCGCTTCATACAGGTGCGCGCCCAGGCCGGGCTTGTCCTCGCCCAGCCACACATAGCCATCCACGACGATGGCCTCCAGCTTCTCGGGCACCAGGGCCAGCACCCGCAGCAGGTGCGGCAGCTCGCGGCGATAGAACTGCCCCGGCTCGTACTCCGCCGCGGGAGGGCCCCGGTCCACGTGGTGCGTGGCCTCGGTGGCGTCCGTCCAATCGCGGAACACGACACACGCGGCCACGGTGACGTCCGGGCGGTAGTCCACGTCCAAGCAGGCGAGCATCGTCCGCTCCATGGAGGTCAGGGGACCTCGTAGGTCCCGATGTCCACACCCGCCGCGCGAAGCTGCTCGAGCACTCGCGGCGGAGGCCACCCGGTGGTGCGGTAGCGCGTGGGCCACAGCTCGGGGACCAAGGTCAGGCAGTCCGGCGCCAGCCGCTGCACGACGGAGAAGGGCACCGGGAGGATGTCCTCTTCCCCCAGGTGCATGACCACCACGTCGGTCTTCGGCAGGAGCGCGTCCACGTCCGCGCTCCAACTGCACCAGGAGAGCGGAGCGTCGTCTTTCTCGCGCGTCATGGCGCCGTAGCTGGCGACGAACAGGTCCACGCCCTTGGCTTCATGCTGCTCGTCCAGGAACTCCTTCTGGGCGGTGTACTCGCCCATGGCGAAGCGCATGTGCGTGCGGCGGATGCGCAGCGCGAGGGCGTCGTGGCCGGCCCTCCGGTAGGGCACCACGCGGCCCGCGTCGTCCACCGTGTAGAGGCAGGGAGAGATGCTGCGTGCGCTGGCCTCGAACTCGCGCTCGCCCAGGTCGCACAACCGGCTCACCGTGGCGGGGTCCTGGTCTCCGGCGATGACCAGCGTGGAGCGCGTGGGGATGACGGCGATGGGGCGCCCCGACACGCGGCCCGCGAAGGACGCGAGGAAGCCGGGGAGCAGCAGCCGCGAGGTCTCATACGAATCCTCGGAGTCCACCGACCACACGGGGCTGGGCCGCTCCTCCTGGAGGTCCACGCCCACGTCCTGGATTCGCGCGAGGTTGGCGAAGGCGGTGACGTACGCCTCCTCCTCGGAGACCCCCCACTCCGCCAGGTGCTCGTGCTGCACGTACATGGACGCGTCGGGCTGGTCCACCACCAGCAGCTCCCGCAGGCAGGGGATGGTGTGGCGCGCCACCAGCGTGCGGGTGGGTGCATCCGACGGAGGCGCCATCACTCCAAACGCGGCCGAGCGCACCACGGGCAACAGCCGCGCCTGGACCTCCTCCCACGTGGACTGGCTGGCCTTGGTTCCGGAGAACGCCGCGAGGAAGCGGCGGATGACCTGGGCTCGCTGCTCGGGAGACAGCTCGCGGGTCTCCGCGAAGAGGTTGTCCAGGTACGTCTGGACGGACTCGCCGTTGCGCGTGAAGTGCAGGCCGTAGTCATCCGGCAGGCGCCTCACTTCTTCGACCGAGGAGTCCTCGGCCAGCGCGGCCTCCACCTCGCGGAGCAGATACTCACGCGGGCTCACCGTCTCTTGCGAGCCCGCGTCTTGCTTCCCACCACCAAAGAGCTTCTTCCAGAACCCCATGCGGGCTTCCTACTACAGCCCGAGGTACGCGAGCAGCGCCCCCAAGTCCTCGTCGGAGAGGGCCTCCACGCTGTACGCGGGCATGTTGCCGCCGACGCCGAAGAACTGGCCGTGCCGCACCTTCTCGATGATGACCAGGGAATGCGGGATTCCTGGGAAGGTCTCGTCGTAGTTGCGAGTCACCTCCGGGAGAATCGAGGCCAGCTCCGTGAGCCGTCCCTTTCCGGTGTGAGTCTCACCGTGACACTCCTGACATGCGGCTTGATACACGGCGCGTCCGCGCTCCGCGCTCCCGCGAGGCACGTCGCGCACGTCCTTCACCACCGTGTAGGGCAGGGCGGGGGAGGTCGTGTCGGGGCTGATGCTCGACAGGTATTCGTACAGCGCGCGGCTCTGCGGAGAATCCGCGGGCAGCTTCTGCACGCCGCGCATGAAGCTGACGTAGCAGAAGTTCACCGCGTCCAGCAGGTTCGTCTCGTAGCCGCCCCACCAGGAGCCTCGGCCCACCACGTTGTACAGCGTGTAGCCGGAGTTCATCCGTCCGCCCTGTGGCGTGGGCGTCGTCGCGTGACACGTCGAGCAGGAGAAGCTGTTGAACTGGCTCTCCGACAGCCGCGCGTCGTGGAACAGCAGCTTGCCGTACTCCACCGCCGTGGGCGCCTTCTCGTCATCGCCACAGGCGGAGGCCAACGTCAGCAGCACCACCCACGGCAGGGCCTTCCAGGTGGCGCCGCTCATCGCTGACCTCCGAGGAGGCTCACCGAGTCCGGGAAGATGCCCACGCGCACGGTATTCACCACCGTGCCCTGGGCCAGGTTCACCGCGTGCAGCGTGCCTGGGTTCACCCGGTCTCCTTCGCAGACGACCAGCGCGTGGCTCCCGTCCGGCGTGAGGTGGGCCTGGTGCACGTTGAGACAGCCGGCGTCCGCCAGGTCCATCTCACCGCGGATGGCGCCAGTGCCCACGTCGATGACGAACAGCGCCTCCACGCCCTGCACGGGCATGTACAGCGTCTTCCCGTCCGCGCTGTGATCGCCGAACATGGGCGCGCCCGGGAGGCGGATGGTCCGCGCGGGGTTCATGTCGCGCGTCTTCGCGTCGAGGAACTGAATCTCCTTGCTGGCCATGGAGCTGACCCAGAGGTCGCCCGTGGTGGGGGACATCGTCAGCGCGTAGGGCTGGTGCCGAGGTGTCACGGCGGTGCCCGCGCTGGCGGAGACCTTGATGCGCTTGGGCTTCTCCGTGGGGGTGGTGAAGTCGACGATGGCGACCTCGTCGGACCAGCACGCGACGTAGGCCGTGCGCTCGTCCGGAGACAACCGCACCGCGTGCGGCGCGGGACACACCGTCACCATGGACTTGCGGGTCATCGTCTTCGCGTCGATGACCGCCATCCGCGCGTGCATCTCCTCCTCGGTGCCGCCGCGCCGGGCGACCTCGGTGATTTTCAGCGTGTCGAAGTGCGTCTGGTACAGCGTGTTGCCGTCCTTGCTGACGATGACGTCGCCGGGGTTGGGGTCCACGCGCACCGAGCCCACCATCCGGTTGGTGCGTGCGTCCACCTTGAGGCAGTAGCCGTCATCCGCGCCCGTGCCGTGGGCGCCGTGAGGACCGGAGCCGCCGCCGGGCACGTAGTTGGAGATGCCTACGTAGTAGTAATTGCCATCGGGTGACACGGCGGTGTGGTGAGGGCCCTCCAGCTCCACGGGGTTGAGGCCCACGGGCACCCGCGCCAGCTCCTTCCAGCCGGGCTTCGTCGCGCCGTCCAGCTCCAGCAGGCTGACGGTGTCATCCATGCTGTTGGTGATGATGACCCGGCCCCCGGGACCGGGTGGCGGAATGCCGGCGCCTTGTGCCCAGGGCTCCGGGTCCGAGTACCGCAAACCGTCCGGAGGCTTCACCCCGTCGAAGGGGTTGGAGTCCTCGCCGCAGGAGGCGAGCAGCAGCCCCAGCGCGGGAAGAAGGACACGCGAGAGCCTCATGGCGCCCCCCGCTCGACGCGGAAGGTGACCGGCTGGGCCAGGCGGTAGGGGCCTTCCGTGACTCGGTTCTGGAGCAGGTATGCGCTGATGACCTGCACGGACAGCTCCTGCCCCGCGCTGGCCTTGAGGGTGTCCCAGGTGGCCGCGTCGAGCTGCCAGTCCAGGTTCGACGTGAGCATCTCCACCGGGCACGTGCGCCCAGGGACCGTCACGCGCACCCAGTAGATGTCACCGGTGAAGGGCGGCAGGTGGGCATGGGCGGCGGGCAGAATCCAGTCGCCCACGTGGGCCAGCATGGAGCGGGCGGTGTCGAAGACGCTCGGGGCCGCGGGGGGGCGAGGCTGGGCGCTGGCGAGCGTCGAGCTCCAGCTCCACCGGGGAGGCGCGGCGGTGGACTCGTAGGAGGTGCCGCTCTGGGGCGTGGTGAGCCGGGTGGCGTCGGCGTTCGCCGTCGCGCGAGCCTCCGCGTCGACCAGCGCGCGCCATGCCTCGTCGCTGGCGTCTCCGCCGTAGAGCGGTTCGCCACAGGTGGGCTCGGACTTGTCATCACCGCACGCGGCGGTCAGCGCGAGCAGGGTGGCAGCGGAAGTGGTCCAGAGGAGTTTTCGCGAGAGCATGTTCAGGGGGACCTTTCCTGGGTCTGGCGCCGCCGACCTCGGCGCAACAGGGTGAGGGTGGATAGCAACAGCAACAGAGGTACAATGTTCCCTCCCATCGCGCCGCAGCCGCTCGAGCTCTTGGGCGGAGGAGGTGTCTCGGGCGTGGAGCCCGCGTCGGTGGACGAGCCCGCGTCCGAGGAGGAGCCGGCGTCGGGCGCGCCCGCGTCGGGGCGCGTGCCACCGTCGTCGGGAGGAGGCTCCTCCGGGTAGAGCGGTGCGCCCAGCTGCTCGGCGAGCTGCGGCCAGCGGCCCGGGCACACGGTGCGCACGGGGGTGCCTGTGGGGCAGTGGTGCGTGCCCTGGATTTCGTAGAGGCCGAAGAGGTGCGTCCACGTGTTGCCCTGGTCGGTGCTGCGCGCGAGCGCCCAGTCATGGAGCCAGGTGGAGCCGCAGGCATAGAGCGTCTCGCCATCGCGCAGCACACACGCGTTGCCGGTGGGCAGCGAGCGCATCGTCAGGGGGCCGGTGGAGGGGCCTTGGAAGAAGTGGTTGAGGGTGCCCACCCACGTCGTCTTTCCGTCGGCGGACAGCTCCATGTTGATGAAGACGTCGTCAATCCTCGACACCGTCGTGAAGGTCTGTCCCCCGTCATCGCTGCGCAGCAGGAACGTGGAGCCCTGCGCGGACACGCGGGCCCACACGCCGTCCGCGGAGACGGGGTCCGCGGCCTCCACGAGCAGGTCATAGGGCAGCTGCAGCTCGGGCAGCGGGTGGACCGTCTCGGTCCAGGTCTCTCCCGCGTCGTCGCTGCGCAGGAGCAGGAGCCGGTTGTCCTCCTTGCCGCTCACGTAGATGCGGCGGGGATTGGCCGGGGACACTCGCACCGCGTTGAGCACCAGGCCCAGGCGCATCAGGGGCGAGGGCGCCCACGTCTCACCGCCATCCAGCGAGCGGTAGACGCCGTTGGGCTTTCCATACCGCGCGGTGACGACGTAGAGGATGCGGTCGTCCGTGGGATGGGCCGCCATGCCGGAGACCCAGGTGTCCTTGAAGTACGGGTGTTTGGACCACGAGCAGCCGCCGTCGGAGGAGCGCATGAGCTCGCTTCCGGTGGCGGTGAGGATGTCGCCGGCCTCACGCCACAGGTAGGCGGTCGGCGTCCAGCCGCCGTAACCGATGGCGTCCGCGCATATCCACCGGAACGTCTTGCCGCCGTCGCGCGAAATCACCGCGCCGAACGTCGCGCCCAGGAAGATATCCTCGGGGTGGCCTCGCCGGAGGGTGACGTTGGAGGTCTCCGGTAGACCCGCGTGGGCCCTGGCGGTGGTGGCGGCGAGGAGTGCGAGCAGGGGGAGCGCCAGGCTCCAGCGGTGCGGATGACGAGGCATCATGTCTTGGGCTCCGAGGGAGAAATCCGGCCCATCCCGCACGTTAACGTCCGGCGCGCCCACATATAGCGGGCGGCGCGACGAATTCAGGTGCGGCGCTTTGCCACCCTCTCCCACGTGATTCTTCAGCCGGGAATGGAAGGTTTTGCATCCACCATTTCCCGAGCGGGGTGGGCGTGCGGGGGGCTCGCCTCCTGGCGGCGGGTCTGGTACGGACCTGGGAGACTTGTGGCAGGGGGGAGCACGACATGGCGGGGGCCGCTGAGGTGTCCAACCTCCTCTTGAAAGAGGGTGCCAGAGGGCGGGGTTCGCTCGTCGCGGGCCCTGTCCGCGTGGTGTGGGAGGCGGTGATGCAGGCTGCGGTGGACGTGGCGGTACGGGCCTACGAGGACTTGTCGCCCGTGCAGCGAGAGCGCGTGCTGGAGGAGTCCGTGAACGTGCCCGCGCAGGCGCGCTCGGCGCTGGTGGATGTGTTGCGCCGCGCCCGGGACTTCGCCGGAGCGGCCCGTCTGCTGGAAGCCCAAGGCGCGGACGCGGACGCGGCGGCGCTGCACGAGCAGGCCGGAGCGCTGATGCTCGCGGCCGAGGCCTGGCTGCGCGCCGGGGAGCTCGCCCGCGCGTCGGCGGCCTTTGAGCGGGCGGGGGCGTTGGAGCGCGCGCTGGAGTTGTACCGCGCGCTGGACGCGCGTGAGTCCATGGCGCAATGCCTGACACGACTGCAGCGTCCGCTGGAGGCGGCGGAGGTCTACCACGCGCTGGGTTATGCCCACGCGGAGCTGGAGGCGCTCCGGGGCGTACCTCCCGAGCATCCCCGGCGCCGCGAGGCGGTGCTGCGCATGTGCGCGCTGCTGGACGAGCAGGGAGAGTCCTGGCGCGCGCTGGTGCTCTTGGCGGACGCGCGGCAGGAGTCCGCGGCGGCGCGAGAGGACGAGGTGCTCAAGGCGGAGCACCTGCGCTTGTTGAGGCATCTGGATTTGAGCGGGGCCTCGCAGGCGTTGGCGTCCGCGGCGGCCGCCGCGTCGGTGGAGTCCTCTCCGCCGGTGACGGAGCGGGCGAGTCCAGCGCCGGATGGGTATGAGTACCTCAAGGCCATTCCCATCTTCGCGGAGCTGGCGCTGGAGGACTTGAAGGACCTGTTCCGCATGGCGCACCAGGTGGTCATCCCGGCGGGCACCACCGTGTTGGAGAAGGGCGCGCAGGGCACGGGCCTGTTGGTGTTGTTGGAGGGCACCGTGGACGTGGCGAGTGGTCCGGGACCGGACGCACGGCTTCTCAACACCTTGGGACCCGGGACGTGGCTGGGGGAAATCTCTCTCATCCTGGATGGGCCCACGTCCGCGCATGTGCGCTCACGTTCCCCGGTGAGGGCGTTGCGGGTGACTCGCGCGGACTTCCAGCACTATCTGGCCACGCATGAGGCCGCGGCCCTGCGAATCTATCGACTGTTCACACACAACCTCGCGGAGCGGGTGCGTGCGTTGAGTGCATAGCCAGATGGGGTTGTCCCCCAGGGCATCGTGGCGAGCCGATGCGTGTCTGGGATTGCAGGGGATGAGGCGGCGCGAGGGTCGTCCGGTACCTGACGGCGGAGGCGCGGCTCGCCAAATGGGACATGCGCCCAGGTGCGCGCGCTCCTATCTACTTCCTGCCCCCTCCTGTCGCACCTCCCCGAGCACCCCTCGAATCGTCGAGGAGTCCGCGTACCCTCGTAGGACAAGTGGGGCGCATGACACGCGGGTGAGTCTGGGATTGAAGCCAAGGGTGCGCGCATGGTGAAGCTCATGCATCGGCGTGGGGCGACTCCGGACGACGAGCAGCTCGTGCTCGTCCGGGGGAGGGAGTGGGGCCCGCCGCTCGGGGCGTTGCTCATGTCCGGCGTGTTGGCCTTCCTGATGCTGCGCATGTCCGCGTGGGTGTGGACCCAGGGAGGTGGGTCCTGGCTCGTGCTGCCCGTCATTGCCCTCCTCGTGCTGGGCATCGTGGGCTTTCTGCGTCATCCCTTGCGCGGAGGGTGGCCGCGGCCCTGGTTCCTGACGTTCTCCCGAGGCCGGTTCGAGAGTCGTCGAGGGGATGAGGTGGAGGTCTGGAACTCGCCCGTGGTGCACTCGCTCGAGGTTTGTTGCCGCTCGGGAGGGACCTCGCGTGCGAGGCGGGGGTATCTGGTGGAGATGGTGCTCCGCACGGATGGCTCCGAGGCATCGACCGCGCGCGAGGTGCGCTGGCCGCTCGATGAGGTGCCCGCGTGGGATGAGGCGGCGGCGCGGCGCTACGAGACGATTCAACGTGCGCTCAGCCGGTTCGGACTGTTGGCCCCTTCGCTGTCCCTGCCGCGGACCTTCGCCCCCGAGGTTGCTCCGCCCCAGTTGGAGGTTCCAGAGTCGGAGCTCGAACCCGCTCTTCGCGCGTTGCTCCAGGGGAGGAAGGGGCTTCCACGTGGCTCGAGGTTCCTGCCGAGCCTGGATGGCTCGAACCTCTTCATCGTGGGAGTCCTCCTGCTCGTGATGACGCCCTGCCTGGCCGCCGTCGCCAAGGGATGGGTGGACGCGATTCGCGCGAAGGGAGACGTCACGCCGTGGTTCTGGAGTGGGTTGGGGGCGTGGGGCGTGGGCCTGGTGCTCCTGGTGGCCTGGGACATCAGGCGGGGCCGACACGACTGGGCGAAGGTCCTCGAGGGGTCATGGCGCTGGGGGCTCTACATCCTTCCCGAGGCCTGGGTGAGGGTGCGGCGTCCCAACCTCGTGTCGGTGATTCCCCGGGCGCGAATGACACGGCGTCATCCGACGCGCCATCGAGCCCTGGTACCGGCTTCGCGACAAGAAGCGACGTCGCCCCACCGCCGCGAAAGCCAGTTCCACCGTGGAGTCCGCGGGGGCTGGGAGAGGATGATGAGTTCATGAGGGACATGCGCGTCGCGGGAAGGGAGCGGGCTCGTCAGCTCGCGCGTCAGGGGCGGTTGGAGGATGCGCTGGCGGAGTACCGGAACCTCTTGCAGTCCAACCCCGATGACGCGGACGCGTGTCAACGCGTGGCGGAGTTGTTGGAGGAGCTGGGGCGCAAGGCGGAGTCCTCATCCGCCTACGCGTTGGCGTCGAGAGCGTGGGCGCGCGAGGGCTCTCTGCTGTCCGCGGTGACCGCGTGTGTGGCTTTGGGCCGGGTGGGCGCTCCGCCCGAGATGAAGGCCCGCTGCGCGCGCTCGCTGGCGGAGCGCTTCGCCTTGTCCGCGGAGCCCACGTCCTCGGACGGTCCGGTACCGCTCTTCTCCCGCCTGGGGCGCGAGGACTTCGTCGCGCTGGTGGAGGTGCTGGCGGCGCGTGTCTTCGCGCCAGGGCAGTTGGTGGTGGAGGAGGGCGCGCCGGGGGCGTCCATGTTCGCGCTGGTGGAGGGCCGGGCGGAGGTGGCTCGCGCGCTGGAGGATGGGACCCGGGGCGTGGTGGGGACGGTGTCGCCCGGAGACTGCTTCGGTGAGCTGGCGCTGGTGTCCGAGGGCCCCCGGCTCGCCAGCGTGGTTACGACCGAGCGCTCTGTGTTGCTGGAGCTGACGCGCACGGCCCTGGAGGCGGTGAGGGCACGTCATCCTCGCGTGGGCGAGGTGCTGGAGGACTTCTACCGGCGGCGCCTGGTGGACAACCTGCTGCGCAGCAATCCGCTGCTCAACCACCTCACCCTGGAGCAGAAGGCGGCGCTCTCCCGCGACTTCCACCTGCGCGGCGTGGCCTCCGGCGAGGTGCTGCTGACGCAAGGCCAGCGTGGCGACGCGTTCTACGTGCTCCTACGCGGCAAGTGCACCCCCTGGCTGGAGCACCCGGATGGACGGCGCATGGCGCTGGTGGAGCTGCGCGAGGGGGATGTCTTCGGCGAAATCTCCCTGCTGCTCGACAAGCCCGTGTCCGCCACGGTGAAGGCGGACGTGAAGGGCGTGGTGCTGCGCTTGTCTCGGGATGCCTTCGAGCGGCACCTGCTCAGCCAGCCCGGCCTCAAGGGACAGCTGATGCGCATGGGGACGGAGCGGCTGCAGCGCTCGGCGCGGGTGCTCGCCTCCGGCCGCGTGCTGCACGACGGCGACCTGCGCGTCTGAGGCAGGCGCCAGGAACGACAACGCCCGGGCCCCCTCAAGTGGGAGACCCGGGCGTCGTGCCTCGGCCCCGCAGGAGTGCGGGGCCGGAGGGGTGCCGCGGATTACATCGAGTAGCCGAGCGTCAGGCCGAACACGTGCGCGGAGCCGTTGTACGTGCCGGAGATGCCCGGCGCGGTGCTCTTGTTGTCGGCCAGCGTGACGTACTGGTAGCCGAAGTCCGCGCGCAGCGAGTTCCAGCGGTAGCCAGCACCCACGGACACGCCGTAGCGGTCCGCGTCCGGGAGGTCCGGCGTCAGCGTGCCGTGCGGACCCGGAGCCGGGTCGTAGATGAGGCCGGCGCGGACCTGGAGGTCCGGCGTCACGCCGTACTCACCACCGAGGTGGAAGTTCCACTTCGCGCGCCACTTCTTGGGCAGCGGGTTGTTGATGGCCGGGTTGTCCGGGAACTCGATGGCGAGCTCCTGGAACGAGGACCAGTCCACCCAGTTCGCGTCGAACGCGAGCGTCAGGTTGTCCAGCGGGGTGACGGCAACACCCCACGCCACGGTCGCGGGCAGGGTGACGTCACCCTCCACGCGCCCGTCCGGCAGACGCGCCTGGAACTCCGCGGGCACGTTCTGGAAGTCAGCCTTGCCCTTGAAGGTGAGGTCCGCGTCGCTGCGGTACTGCAGGCCCATGGTGATGAGCTGCGGCACCACGACGGCCTGCACGCCGATGTTGTAGCCCACGCCCCACGCCGAGCCGCCCAGGTGCACCTGGCCTTCGCTCTCCACGAAGCCCAGCGCGCGCTTGAGCTCCAGCGTGCCGCGGTAGATGTTCAGACCCGCGCCGATGCGGAAGCGCTCGTGGAGCTGGTACGCGGCGGTGGGGTTGATGTTGTAGACGGCCATGGCCGACTCCTGGGCCTTGAAGCGGCCCACGAAGTCATCCACCCAGCGGCTGTTCGCGCCGAACGGCGTGTAGACGCCCAGGCCCACCGCGAACTTGTCGAAGGGCTTGTAGGCGATGAACAGGTGCGGCGGAGGCGACAGCGTCGTCTTCTGGCCCTGCTCGGCGCCGAGCGTCGGGGTGAACTTGATGCCGGGGAGGATGCCGGTGTCGCCCACCGTCACGTCCAGCTTGTTCACACCGAGGATGTTCGCGGCGTTCGAGTAGATGGCGGAGGAGTCCTCCAGCCACGCGGCCGCCGCGTTGCCCATGCCCGTGGAGCGGGCGCTGTGCGTGTTGATCTGGAAGCCCGCCGCCTGGGAGGAACCCGCGGCCAGCAGCGCTACGAGGGAGAGTGTCTTCTTCATGTGAGTCATTCCCTTGAGTCCTGGCCGTTGGGTTAGGGAGCGATCGCCGTGCCCGTCTTGAGGAACGAGACGACCTGGTCCTGCGCCGTGTCACGAATGCTCTTCATGAACGCGTACTGCGGATGCGTGGGCGGAACGCTGATGAGCAGGAACGCGTGGCGGTAGTCGGCCGGGAGCGGGTCGATGGTCGCCATGTACGTCTGCACGGTCTTCTGGCTGTTGCGGTTCGCGGAGGCGATGAGGCCCTCGGTCACCGGGTTCGGAATCACCATGTCGCCCTTGATGTACTGGATGAACGCGTCGCGCTCGGCCGGGGCCTTGTCGGAGTTCTCCAGGTACCAGCCGTAGTTGCGAGCCGCGGCGCCGTCCAGCGCGGTGCGGGCCAGGACGATGAACTCGTCGAAGCCCGGCGTGCCGGGAGCGCGGCCCAGGGAGCCGAGCAGCTGCATGAAGCCCGTGCGCTGCGCGGCGAGCGTCGGGTCCTGCGCCGTCAGGAGGATGTCCACCAGGTCGCCGCCCGGGACGTTGAGGGCGGTGCGGCGCACGCGCTCGGAGACGGACGCGGACAGGACACCCTGCATGCCACCCAGGCTCTGGCCCACGTAGTCCACCGTGGCGGCGTTGAGGGTGGCGCCGCCCGTGAGGGCGCTGACGCGGGTGCGCAGGTCGTCGCTGGCCAGCACGCGGGTGAGCTGCGCGAAGTCCACCACGTGGTGGCGGAAGTTGTCGCGCGTGGCGCCCAGGCTGCCCAGGTTCAGGAAGTTCCAGCCGGAGACCATCGGGGCGCCGGTCGGGCCGCGGCGGAAGTCACCGCCCTCGCACTTGCCGGAGTCCAGACACACGCCCTGACCCGCGGCGCCGCAGACCAGGTCGCCGTTGGCGGCCGGGTCACACGCGTTCGCCGTGGCCGGAGCGACACAGCGGCCGAACGTCGCGCTGCCGGGCGTCACGTCACAGGTGCTCCCGGCGTTGCAGGCCTTGTTCGGCGTGTCGATGGGGGCGGGGGGGTCGCTGTTGTCGCGCAGGCCCGCCTGCGCCGTGATGCCCGCGCAGCTGGTGCGCTCGCCGTGGAACACGGTGTCGATGGCGACGACCGCGTAGCCGGCCTCGTTGAGCTTGTTGGCGATGGCCAGCACGTTGGTGCGGTTGCCGGTCAGACCATGGCCGAAGACGACCGTCTTGTAGCCGCCGGCGCCGGGCGCCTGCACGGGCAGGAACATCCAGAACGGGATGTGGTCCTCGTGCTTGGGGCGGCTCGTGGAGTACGTGCCCGTCGCGTCATCCAGGAAGAAGGGCGACTTGTAGCCGCCCACCAGCCAGGAGCCCACGTGGGTGCCATCCAGGCCGTTGGCCGTCATGAGGCCAGCCAGGTGGGTGGACTGGTCCACCAGGTACAGCGGCTTGTCGGAGGTGCCGCTCGTGGCGGGGGCCGCGTCGAGCTGGGCCAGCTTGGCGCGCGTGTTCTGGGTGGTGAAGGTCCACGCCAGCAGCACGTCCTTGCGCTTGATGCCCAGCCGGGCATCGAGCATGTCGTAGAACGGCGCCATGGCCGCGCGGGCGGCCTCCAGCGTGGGGGCGCTGGCGTCGGGCACCGCGGCGACCTGGCTCTTGCCGTTGGCGAACACCGGGTTCTTCAGGCGCAGCAGGGCCTGGCTCGCCGTGGGGAACACGGGCTGGGCGTTCTTCACGTCCTTGGGGCCCTTGAGCAGGACCACGGCGTACTGCGAGCCTGGATCCAACGGGACCTCGGGGACGATCTGCAGCTGCTGGGGCGCGCCGGTCGCCGGCGTGCCATCCGCCTTGGGGCTGGACGCGCAGTTGAGGCAGACCTTGACCTGGGGCTGGGCGCCGCCGGGCGTGAGCTTGAGGAACAGGAGCTGCTTGCCCAACTGGACGGTGTTCATGTCCAGCTGCATGTCATTGTCGATGACACCGCGGGTGGCGCTGTTCTCCGTGATGATGGGCGCCGTCGTGGACCAGCCGTCCACGTTGTTGTTGATGTCGGAGAGGAAGTTGCGCAGCAGCCCCGGCTCCGTGGGAACCGGCAGGGCGATCTTGCCCGTCTTCGGGTCGCGCAGCAGGTCGGTGGGGAAGGGGACGACGGGCGTGGCGCTGGTGAGGTCGAACGTCGCCTCCGGCCGGCTCATGACGGTGAACGTCCACGCCACGACGATGTCATCCCGGTTGACGCCGAACTTCGAGGCGAACTTGTCCAGGACCTTCGAGTAGTTGCGGCGCAGCAGCTCCAGGCGCAGGGCGCTGGCCGTCTGGTCCGCGAGGCGCTCGGCCGGGTCCGTCTTGATGGAGGGGATGAGCTCGGTGGCGGGCGCGCAGTTGGGCGCCGTCAGGTCGTCACAGGTGACCAGCGAGTTGCGCGAGCTGGCGAACGCCCACGTGGCGGAGCCGATGACGGGCTTGCCCTCCTTCGTCTTCACGCCGTTGGCGCCACCGATGATGGCCACCGCGTAGCGGCCACCCTTGGGCCAGCCCTGGGGCTGCGGCGGGATGACGGTGATGTGGCCCGTCTCCTCGCGGTAACCGATGGTCGGCGTGGCCGGCTTGGTCAGCTCCGGGACGTCCTCGTACAGGTCGATGAACTTGACCGTGTTGGTGTTGACCGTCGACGGGTCCAGGTTCTTCACCAACGTGGTCGCGATGGCGGACGTCGGGAAGCCGTTCAGCGTGTTGAGATACTCACGCGTGAACTCCTGCTCCGCCGCGGGCGAGCTGGGGTTGATGGGCGCCGCGACGATGCTGGTGCCGTCCTCGAGCTGGGCGAGGGCCAGGTCGTTCGGAGAGGGGACGATGGCAGGCGACGCGGACGGGTCGAACTCCGCCAGCCCTACGTCCGCCGCGCTCGGCGGCGGGTCCTGCTTGATGTCTGGATCACACGCTACCGCGCCCAGAGCCAGGGCCCCGAGGAACAACGCCTTTCTCATGGATACAACCCCCTCCGAGTCCAGGATTGGACTTCAGGACTAGGTGACAGTCCGGTGGCGTACCACGTCCGAGGGTTGGCCGAAAGCGATGGGACTTGACGCGTCGTGTCAGTCATGCATCGGCGTATGGCTCAATGGGACCGACTGTCTTTGACACACTGCGCAGCACGCATTCGCCGCTACGCTGGGCGGATGAACCGACTGCTGAGTGTGCTGGTGATGTGCATGTCGATGGGGGCGTCCGCGAGTGGCCAGACGAAGCCCGCGGCGCAGGAGTCCGCGGCGCAAGGGGCCGCGGCGCCGGAGGCGGGAGGGCTGACGTGGACGGCGCCGGCGGACTGGGCGGCGCAGGGGGCTCGGCCCATGCGCGCGGCGACGTACAAGCTGCCCGCGGCGAAGGGTGACGCGGAGGGCGGAGAGCTGGCGGTGTTCTACTTCGGCCCGGGTCAGGGCGGCGCGGTGGACGCCAACGTGAAGCGGTGGCTGGGCCAGTTCCAGACGGCGGATGGCAAGCCGGTGGACAGCGTGGCCAAGACGAAGACGGAGAAGCTCAACGGGATGCCGGTGACGACGGTGGACGTGAAGGGCACGTACATGGGCGGCGGACCCATGATGGGTCCGTCCACGCCGAAGCCCGGCTACCGCCTCCTGGGCGCGATTGTCGAGGGCTCCGAGGGCGCGGTCTTCTTCAAGCTGACGGGCCCGGAGAAGACGGTGGCGGCCTCGGAGAAGCCCTTCCGCAAGCTGCTGGAGTCGGTGAAGAAGAAGTAACCGGTTTCACGCCCCTCCGAGCGTCAGCGCTGGCTCCGGGCCGTCTTGGCCGGGGTCTTGGTGGCCTTGAGGTCCGGGATGAGGAGGACCTCGATGCGCCGGTTGCGGGCGCGCCCCTGCGGGGTGGCGTTGGCGGAGATGGGCCGCGTCTCGCCGTAGCCCGCGGCGATCATCCGGCGGGACGGCACGCCGCCTTGTTCCTGGAGGAAGCGCACCACGTTGACGGCGCGCGCCACGGACAGCTCCCAGTTGGTGGGGAAGGTGGCCTGGAGCTTCTGCGACGGCGGCGAGTCATCCGTGTGCCCCGACACCTGGATGGACTTGTCATCCACCTTGGACAACACGCCGCCCAGCCGCTTGAGGACCTCCTGTCCGCGCTTGCTGATGCTCGCGTCGCCGGAGTCGAAGAGCACCTTGTCCACCAGGTCCACCTGGATGCGGCCCTGGGCCTGAGACAGCTTGATGGCGCCCTCGGCGATCTCCGCCTTCATCTTGTCCTGGAGGTCGTCGTAGGTGGCCTTGAGCTTGGACAGCTCCGCCTCCTGCTCCTGCACCGTCTGGGACAGCTGATCCTTCTCCGTCGTGAGCTGCTGCTTCTCCGTGGTCAGCCTCGCGTGCTCCGTCTCCAGCGCCGCGAGCTTCTCCTCCGCTTGTTTGCGGGCCGCCTCCGCGTCGCGCGTGCGCGCGTTGGCCTCGTCGGTGGCCTTGCGTGCCTCCTCGGCCTGCGCCTGCGCCTGCGCCGAGCCGCGATGCGCCAGGTACAACACGCCGCCCGCGAGCAGCACCACCAGCACTGTCACCAGCCAGGGCACCCAGGCCCGCCCTCGCTCCGCTTGCATCGAAACCTCCCAAGGGGATGAACGTGAAACACCGTAACGACAGCGCCCGGGTGCGCCTCAAGGCGCCCCGGGTGCGTGAAGGTGTCTGGGGGTTCAATGTTTCAGCGCGGGCGTGATTCACCCGCGCCCAACGTCCGAAATCAGAAAGGGAGCCACGAGGGACGCACGCTGCGCACGTCGCTGAGCACGTGAGACAGCTGCGAGTCGAAGTCGTGGAATGTCTGTCCATCCAGCCAGATGGACTCGATTTGTTTCTGGCCCAGGCGCACGTCGGTGCGTTTGCCATTGGCCGCGGTGGCGGTGACGGTGTCTCCGCCGGCGTAGCTCACCTGGAACTTCTCGCCGCGGATGTCGACGGTCTCGTTGAAGCGCAGGTCCTTGGGCACCTGCGTCACCATGTTGGTGCCGCGCGAGCCAGGGACCTTCATGTCGTCCATGAACTCGCGCAGGAAGTCGCGCGTCACCTGGCGCGTCTGCTTGTCCAGGGTGGGGTCCACCTTCGCGTCGTAGCCGAAGCCCAACACGCTGTTGCTCTGCTTGGGATTGTCCAGGTTCCAGGTGGGCAGGCTGACCATGAACTGGTTGGCGCCGGGCCTGGCCTTGTCGCGCCAGTCCTGGGCCTCCGTCGCGTTCTGCTTGAGCAGGGCCAGGCCGTTGACGCCGTTCCAGAGCACGTCGTCCGTGTCGAGCTGGCCGGTGGGCAGGGGCTTGGGCTGGGCCTGTCCGTTCGACGGGTGCGTGCCGCCGCGAGTCTGCAGCGACGCGCCAATCTGCGGCAGGTCGTTCTTGTTGTAGCCCATGGGCATGTTGTCGAGCGTGCCGCCGTCGACCAGGTGCATCTGCCGGCCAGTGACGGGGTCGACCATCTGCACGGGCTCGAAGACGCCGGGGATGGCCATGGAGGCGCGCATGGCGAGCGCCACGGGCGTGTCCGGCGTCGTCTCCTGGCTGAAGATGAAGACACGGTCCTGCGCGCTCTTGAAGCCGCCGTCCGGCACCGCGCTGTCGTAGGCCTTGGCGGCCACCAGCTGCAGTGGCACCTTGAGGTCCGCGAAGGTGACGGGCCGGTCGGTGATGCCCGTCAGTTCGCGCAGCTTCTGGTCGAAGAGGTTGTACGCGGCCTCGCCGTTGAGCAGGCCTCCGTCCTTCATGTCCAGGTCGAAGTCGTACAGCTTGCCCAGGCGCGGGTCCTTGGCCACGTCTTCAATCTGCTTCGGCGTGGCGCCCGTGGCGGCGAACGCGGCGGCGATGGAGCCCGCGGACGTGCCCGTCAGGCTCACCGGCACCACGCCCATCTCGCGCATCTCCGCGAACATGGCCGCGTAGCGCTTGCCCTTGCCGCCGCCGCCTTCCAGGCTCAGGTGCACGCCCATGGGCTCGCCGCCCTTCACCGGCATGCCCGCCGCCTCGCGATTCTTCGCGACGGAGGCCGTGTACTCGGCGGCCTTCACCGCGTCGTTGCCGGCCACCACGCTCAGGGCGGAGGGCGGCTTCGTCACCGGCGTGCCGGTGGGGAAGCGGCTGGCGTGGACCTGGCCATTGGGCAGCTCCTTCGCCAGGAACTGCGGGTCCAGCCACAGCGAGCCGGGGCGCGGCGCGGTGGCGCGGGTGTAACCCGTGGTCCGGGTCAGCTCCCCCTCCGCCTTCTCCAGCGCGGCCTTCACCTGGGCATGGCGCGGGTGCGAGGGGGGCAACATGTCCAGCTGCGCCGCCAGCGAGCGCACCTGGCCCAGCGTGTCCCGGAAGCCCTGGGTCTGCGACACCAGCTGCTTGCCCTGCTTGTCGTCAATCTTCTGCGGGATGACGCGCTCGAGCACCTTGCGCAGGTCGCCCAGGTCCACGTCCAGCAGCTTCCCGAGCGGAATCTGGAGCGGCTTGCCGGTGAGGGTGATGCCCGCCCACGGCTTGTCCTTGGCGCCCCCAATGGAGGGCAGCCCCAGCTGGGACAGCTTGGGCAGCTTCGCCTCGAAGCGGTCCACCAACCGGTTCGCCTCGCTCGCGACGTGGCGCACGCCCTCGCCCATCCGCTCGAGCAGGTTGGGCTTGTGGGCCTCCGCCTGCTGCGCGGGCTTGGAGTCGGGAGTACGACGCGCTGCGGCGGAAGACGTGGAGGAGGGGAGGGACTTGATGCTCATCGCGAAAGCTCCGCTGGGACGCATCGAAGGGGGACGCTGCGCCACGGGGATTATCGGTGCGCCACCCTCCCGGGTTGTGTGTCAGCGAACGAAACCTGGGCGAAGCCCGGCAAGGCCCTTGCTACGGGATGTTTCATCCGCGCCTGGCGCCTGCCTTCCGGAGGCATCCGTGTCGATGTGCCGCAGTTCCGAGTTCGATTTGCTTGTTTCACGTGCCGTGACGCTGTTCCCAGAGGACACCGTGCTCTCGGCGCTCCAGGTGATGCACCGTCACGGCGTGCACGTGCTCCCGGTGGTGGACGGGCGGGACGGAGCGTGGTTGGGCGAGGTGTCCCAGCAGGAGCTGCACCGGTTGTCTGGCTTTGCGCCCTTGGCAAGGTTGGCTGAAATTCTGACCGCCCGGGCCCTGGCGGAGACGGAAGAAAAGACGGCCGAGCCGCTGGCTCTGTCGCAGCCCCGGTGGCTGCACTGAGTTCCCTCCGAGCCCGGGGGCGGGCTTGCCGCCAGAGGGTGTGGGTGCGGACGGGCGGGCGGGGGCCTGGGTGTGTGGAAGGGCCGCGAGCCGGCTCGCGAAGTGACTGGGGGCTGGCTGACGGCTCGCACCGAGGGGTGGGCTCAAAATCCCACGCGGAGGTCACAGCCTGTTTCCGGTGGCCCCGGGCCAGCTTGGCACTCGATTCCCCGGGGGACGGAGGAGGCTTGGTATGAAGGCAGTGGCGATCATCCTCGCATCGGGCGAGGCCCGGCGGATGGCCCACCCCAAGGCGCTCATCCTGCACGAAGGAGACAAGAGCTTCCTTCAGTCGCTGGCGTCGACCTTTGGAAAGGCGAGCTGTCAGGTGCTGGGTGTCGTGGGGAAGGACGCGGAGGCCGTGCGCGAGCAGCATCCGGGGCTGGACCTGGTGGAGTCCGAACAGTGGCGGGACAGCCAGATGGCGTCGGTGAAGGTAGGGCTGGAGGCGGCGCTGGAGGCGGGGGCGGACGTGGTGCTGTTGCACCCCGTGGACATGCCCGCGCTCCGGGCCACCACGGTGAAGTCGTTGCTCAAGTTGATGGGGGACGCGGACGAGGCCCTGCGCCCCGAGTTCGAGGGGGCACCCGGCTGGCCGGTGTTGCTGTCTCGTTCGTCGGCGCAGCGGCTGCATGACGCCGACGGCGACCAGCTGGAGGCGGTGCTCAAGGGCATGAAGGTGCGGCGTGTGCCCATGAAGGACCCGGGCGTGATTGTGAACATCAACGGGCCGGAGACGTACGAGCGGCTGTTCGGCTCGGAGCCGAAGCTGGCGCCTCCGCCCAAGCGCCGAGGAAGTGGCAAGCGCGGCTCACCCGCGCTCACCACGGTGACGGACATCGGCGGTGGGAGCGGCTCGGTGCCCATGGCCGCGGCGTCCGACGACTGAGGAAGCGAGGGCCGGGGCTTGCGTGTCGGGCGGCTCCGGCCCGTGTTGCGCGCGAGGCGTGGACAGCCACCCCGCGCGCGAGCCACACACCCGCGTGGGGTCAGAACGTCAGGCCCACGCCCATGTAGGGACCCACGAGGCTCTCCTCGTGCTCGACGCCGTCCACGTGTCCGGCGTCGTTGAGGTACAGCGCGCGCCAGCCGCCGCGCACGTTGAAGGCGCTCAAGTGCAGGGCCATGCCCGCCTGGAGGTCCACCTGCCGGTGGGGGAAGGGCGTGGCATTCACACGCACCTCGATGTCCAGGGGGGAGCGGCCGATGCATGCCTCCGCGGAGGCGCCGAAGCTGGGGCCCACGAAGATGACCTTGGGGGCGTGGGCGCTCGTCAGGCCCGCCTCCACGCGCATGCGGCCGCGGGAGCTGGCCCACAGCGCCGCCGTCACGCGCGCGCTCAGCAACGTGATGCGGTCCTTCGTGTCCTTTTCAGCGCCGTTGTCCGGCTCGAGCGTCATTCCGGTGATGCGGGTGTCCAGGCCCATGCGGCGCCCTTCCATGGCCATGAAGAGGCTCATGGAGGCGCCTTCCTTGATGACATCGCTCTGCACGCCCAGGCGCACCAGGAGTGGCACGGGCTCGTCGCGCCGGCGCTCCGCGCGTGAGGTGGCGAACAGCCGGGGCGAGGTGGCGGGGGCGCTCGCGCCCGAGACGACGACGGCCCCGCTGGCGGGGACACGCCTGGAGCTGGACCTTCGCCGGGGCGAGTCCTCGCGTGGGGCCTCGTCTTCCCTGCCGATGGCGGTGGCGGGGTGAACACGCTCGGAGCGCTCGGAGCGGGTGGGGCCGCGTTCCGGTTGTGAGGAATGGGAGGGAGACGAGGAGGGCCTGGAGCGCTTGCCGAAGCGGGCCTCGGCGTGAGGCGCGCCCAGCAAGAGGGTGGCGGTGAGCAAGGGGCCCAACACGGCCTTCGGTGATGGCAAGGTCCACTCCTCTTCCTGACTGATTGGCAGGGACGACGGGGAGCGACATTGAAAGGCCGGAGGGCTCGAGCGGCCATGGTCCGCGGGGGTGGCGGGCCGTTGGCCAAACGGCCCTGTGCAGCTGACAACGCCAACGGCCCCGGCCGGGAGTCAGGTCCCAGACCGAGGCCGGAGGTGAACAGAACGCGAGCCGTTGTTCAGTTCAGAAGCTGAGTCCCAGGCCCGCGAATGGACCGTGGAAGGTGTCGCGGTGGGCAATGCCATCCACGTGGCCGGCGTCGTCCAGGAGCATGCCGCGGTACCCGCCGCGCAGCACCACCGCGCCCAGGTGCAGCGCCAGCGCGGCACTCGCGTCCACCTGGCGATAGGGGAAGGGGGTCGCCTGCACGCGCGCCTCGAAGTCCAGCGGGCCCACCAGACACGCCTCCATGGACATGCCCAGGCTCAGGCCCACGAAGGAGATGTCCGGAGCGCGCGCGCCGCTGATGCCCGCCTCGGCGCGCAGGCGGATGCGCTCCTGGGAGACCAGGGCCCAGGTGAGGTGGGCTTCCCAGAGCGAGATGCTGTCGACCTCGTTCGAGCCGTCGTCGGCGTCCACGGCGATGCCGGTGAAGCGGGCATCCACGCCGAAGCGCTGGCCTTCGATGCCCATGAAGAGGTCTCCCGCGCCGCCGCCACTCTGCTGGATGGGGCCGGCCTGGAAGCCCACGCGGAAGGAGAGGGGCGCCGCGTGGCGCTCCTGGCGCACCTCGCCCCGGTAGCGCGGCTCGTCCGCCACCCGCAGCCGGTGGTTGCCGCTGGTGAAGATGAAGGTGAGGAAGCCGAAGTCGGCCACCCCGTCCGAGGTGACGTGGCGGCGCCGGCGCCGGCGGCGCTCCCGCTCGTCGTCATCGTCGTCCGAGTCCTCGTGCCCCACGGGCGTCGCCTCGTGGGTGTCCTTGTCGTCGTCCCGAGGCGAGTCGCTCTGCGAGGGACGGGACCGCTTGCCGAAGCGCGCCTCCGCGGAGCTCGTGCCCAGCAGGAGCCCCAGCGTGAGGGCGGCACTCAACAGGGTACGAAGCGTGAACACGGTGGGCTCCTCGGGCGGTGGCCGGGATGGGGCGACACGAACCAGGACGGCCTGCCCGTGATTTTATTCAACACAGGTGGACGAACGCGAGCAGGTCCGCCTTCAGCGGCGGGGACCCTTCTTGCCCTTCGCGGAGGCCTGGCCCGCGCGGCGGGGCTCCGGGCGCCCGGGTCCGGGTGGGGCGGGCGAGATTTCGGCGGGCACCGCCGCGCAGGCCGCCGCGGCCGCCGTCGCATCCGCCCGAGCCGCCTGGTGCTGTTGCTCCAGCACCTTCAGGCGGCGGGACATGGCCTCGCGCAGCGCCTGGAGCTCGGCCACGCGCGCCTCGGACTCGGCGGCCTCCCGCTCCAACTGGGCGCGCTGCTCGGTCAGCGCGGACACGGAGCGAGAGCCGGCCCATGCGCCCGTCGCGCCCAGCACACACGCTCCGGCGAACAGGCCCCAGGGCAACCACCCCCGGTGCCTCAGCGCCGCCTCGTTTCGCCGCGTCGCTTCCATGCCCGTCGAATGCTACCGACGCGCCCGCTGTAGGACTCAAGGTGCCTGCCTGCCCACCCGATTTACAGGGAAGGCTCAAGTTTACATGCCGGAAATGAGGACGCGGGCTTGATTCGCGGGCGCGGGCGGGGCGTCATCCGTCCCCTTTCTCCAACTTCGGGAGTCGGTGGGCTGATGGCGATTGCTTGTGTGGTGCTGGACTTCGACGGGACCTTCACGGACGTGGCGACGGAGAGCGCGCCCTTCTTGGAACACTTTCGTGACGGACTCGCCCGTGCGCTGGGGCAGGGCGTGGAGCAGGCGTGGGACGAGGAAGTCGCGGCGCTGCGCGCGGGGGCGGACCTGCTGGGGTGGAACCTGGGGGGCAAGGTGGTGGCGCCCGCCACCGCGGACCCGTACCTGACGGCCACCACCGCGGCGCACCGCATCTTCCAGCGGCTGGCGGTGGGCACCGACGACGCGACGCGCTCGGAGGCGGTGCAGAAGCTGTATCGCGACTCCTACGTGCACTCCGCCACGGCCTTCAAGCCGGAGGCGAAGGAGGTGCTGGAGGCGCTGCTCTCCACGGGCATGCCGGTGACGGTCATCACCAACGCGCACACGGAGCTGGTGGAGAAGAAGCTGGACACGCTGGCCCCCAAGGGGCGTGAGCGCCTCAAGGTCTCCGGCGACGCGCGCAAGTTCTTGCTGGACCCGCCGGACGTGTCGGACGCGCGCTTCGATGCAGTGCCGGAGCAGCAGCAACTGGATGGCGTGTTGCGCCGGCCCGTCTACCTGCGCCGCGGCCGTTACTTCGAGGCCCTCAAGCGCGTCTGGGATTCCACGGGGACCAAGCCCGAGGAGACGCTGGTGGCCGGTGACATCTACGAGCTGGACCTGGCGCTGCCGGCCGCGCTGGGGGCACACGTGCAGTTGGTGGCTCGCGACAACGTGCTGCCGTACGAGCTGAAGGCCATCGAGGGCCTGGGGGCTCGCGGCGGCGTGGACCGCAGCCTGCGCGCGCTGCTGCCTCGCCTGCGCTGACATCTCCTTTCCGCGATATGGCTCCGGCGAGCGGGGCGTTGACGTCGATGCATGTCACGCCCCGCGTCGCGCCCCGTGGGCCGCGCGGATGGGAGGCGCGGATGAAGCGGAAGGTCCTCGGTGGGTTGTTGCTGGGCGTCCTCGCCACCGCGTGCGCGGGCGCGGGGCCATCCGCTCAACCCGAGGCCCGGTGGTTCGCCTTCAAGGCCCGGCCGCCGAAAGTCCGGGGCTGCGAGTTCGACGTCTTCGAGGACCTGAAGCCCACGCGTCCCCACGTCCTGATTGGGCGTCTGCCCATGGAAATCAGCGACTATGTGGGCGCGCGAGGACGCAAGGCGCTGCTCGCGGACACCGCCTGCGAGTCCGGCGCGGATGCCGTGTACCTGCCACCTCCGTCGGAGCGAAGCCTGGCGGAGGGCCAGCGCGTGCGGGAGTATCTGGCGCACTTCCTCGTCTGGACGGACACGCCCCAGGCCCCGCTGAGCGATGACGACTTGCCTCCGCTCATCGTCCGCGAGGGGCCACAGCCCACGGCGGAGGACGGCTACATCGTCGTCCCCGTGGGCCCGGAGTGGCCCGAGGGCTCCATCGGCGTGGAAACACGAAGCCCCGCCTCCCAGTGAGGGAGAGCGGGGCTTGGTGACTCACGGGCCTTGCGGCCGGAGGAGCTAGACCTTCGCGCCCGGCGTGGGCTGGAAGACCTCGTTGAACTCCGTGATGGCCTTGTTCAGCGCGGCCTTGATGTCGTTGGTGAGCTCGCGCTTGGAGGCGATGTCCTTCGCGATGCTCGGGTGCTTGCCGTCCGCGAACTCCAGGAACTCACGCATCCAGCGCACCACGTCGGACACAGGCACGTCGCGAATCCAGCCGCGCTTCTTGGCGTCGTCGCGGTTGGTGGCGGCGTAGATCTGCATGACCTGACGCTCGACGGGCAGCGGCTCGTACTGGCCCTGCTTGAGCAGCTCCACCATGCGCGCGCCGCGGGCCAGCGTCTCCTGCGTGGCCTTGTCCAGGTCGGAGCCGAACTGCGCGAAGGCCGCCAGTTCGCGGTACTGCGCGAGGTCCAGCTTCATCGTGCCGGCCACCTGCTTCATGGCCTTGATCTGCGCGGCGGAACCGACGCGGGACACGGACAGACCGACGTTGATGGCCGGGCGGACGCCGGAGAAGAACAGGTCCGTCTCGAGGAAGATCTGCCCGTCGGTGATGGAGATGACGTTCGTCGGGATGTAGGCGGACACGTCGCCGGCCTGCGTCTCGATGATGGGCAGCGCCGTGAGGGAGCCCGCACCCTCTTCGTCGGACAGCTTGGCGGCGCGCTCCAGCAGGCGGCTGTGCACGTAGAACACGTCGCCAGGGTACGCCTCACGACCCGGCGGGCGGCGCAGCAGCAGCGACAGCTGGCGGTACGCCACGGCCTGCTTGGACAGGTCGTCGTAGATGATGAGGGCGTGCATCTTGTTGTCGCGGAAGTACTCGCCCATGGCCACGCCGGCGTACGGCGCGAAGAACTGCATCGGGGCCGGGTCGGAGGCGTTGGCCGCCACCACCGTGGTGTACTCCATGGCGCCGAAGCGGTTGAGCTTCTCCACGACCTGCGCCACCGTCGACTGCTTCTGGCCGATGGCCACGTAGATGCAGTAAACGTTCAGGCCCTTCTGGTTGATGATGGTGTCGATGGCGACGGCCGTCTTGCCCGTCTGGCGGTCACCAATGATGAGCTCGCGCTGACCACGACCCACCGGCACCAGCGCGTCCAGCGCCTTGATGCCCGTCTGCAGCGGCTCGTGCACGCTCTTGCGCTTCACGATGCCGGGCGCCTTCACCTCGAGGCGGCGCGTCTCGGTGGCCTCGATGGGGCCCTTGCCGTCCAGGGGCAGACCGAGCGGGTCCACCACGCGGCCCAACAGGCCCTTGCCCACCGGCACGGAGGCGATCTGCTGGGTGCGCTTGACGGTGTCACCCTCGCGGATGCTCTGGAAGTCACCCATGATGGCGACGCCGACGTTGTCCTCCTCGAGGTTGAGCACCAGGCCCTTCACCCCGTTGGCGAACTCCACCAGCTCACCGGCCAGCACGCCCTCCAGGCCGTAGATGCGCGCGATACCGTCGCCGACGGACAGCACGGTGCCCGTCTCCGCGACGGTGACCTTCTTGCCGTAGTCCTTGATCTGCTCCCGGATGATTCTGCTGATCTCGTCGGCGCGGATTTCCATGGGCGTTTTGCGTCCTCGAACAGGGGGCGGGCCGGGTCGGTTCGGGTCCGCCGAAAGCTAGAAGTCGGGGCCCCTTACCACGCACCCCCACCCGCTGCAATGCGCACGACATTCAGGGCTCTCGGGGCATAATCAACCCGGTAAGTCGCGGCCCTCTCATACGGGGCGCGCGGGACTTCCGGGGCGGCTTTCCGCCTCTAGCGGACGGGTGGCTCGCGCGGCAGCCAGACGACGAAGCGTGTCCCGCCCTGGAAGGACTCCAGCGTGAGCCGGCCTCCATGCGCCGTGGCCACCTGCCGGGCGATGAAGAGCCCCAGGCCCAGGCCCTCCGCGCTGGCGGGGCGCCCCCGGCGGAAAGGCTCGAACAGGGTCGCGTGGTCCTCGGTAGGCACCGTCAACGCGTCGTTGCGGATGGAGAGCGTCACGCCCCCCACCGAGCCCACCAGTCGCAGCCACACCGGCGTCGACTCCGGGCTGTGCTGGAGCACGCTGCCCAGCAGGGTGTCCGCCAGCTGCGACAGCCGCGCCGGGTCCCAGTTCCCTCGCAGGTCTCCCTGCGTCTCCATCAGCAGCGTGCGGCCCGGGTGCGCCTGCCGCCGCTCCTCCATCACCCGCTCCACCAGCCGGTCCAGCAGGAGCGGCTCCGGATGCACCGGCAGCCCGCCCGCCAGGCGTGCCCGGGTGAAGTCGAGCAACTCGTGGATCATCCGCTCCATGCGCCGCGCCGCCTGCGCCATGTGGCCCACCAGCCGCTGCTGGGGCTCTTCCATGCCGCCCAGCCGCTGCAAGGCGCCGGTGCCCATCTGGATGGTCTGCAGCGGCGTGCGCAGGTCATGGCCCACCACGCCGAGCAATTGCTCCCGGAAGTGCTCGGTCCGCTCCGCGCGCTCCTCCGCCGCCTTGCGCCCGCTGATGTCCCACACGGCGGCCAGCCGCACCTGCCGCCCCTCCCAGGTGACGTTGCGCCCCAGCACCTCCAGCGGAAGCCGCCGCCCGTCGCGCCGCACGCACAGCACCTCGTACGGCGTCTCCACGCCTCGCGACACCGCGGACATCACCGCGGGCCGGTACTCGGGGGCGACCCACTCGATGAGGTGGTGGCCGATCAACTCCCGGGGCGCGTCGTGCCCCAACAGCTGCGCGATGCCCCGGTTCGCGTCCAGCACCGTGCCGTTCTCGTGCAGGAAGTACCCGTCACACGCCACGTCCGCGACGCCGCGCATGTGGGACTCGCGCTCGCGCATCCGCTCCTCGGCCTGCGCGCGCTCCGTGTCGTCCCGCATCCACAGCACCACGCCCACCGACACGCCGGCCTGGTGCGCGGGGGACAGTCCCACGCGCAGGTGCCGCTCACCACTCCCCACGGACAGCGCGCCAATCAGCGGCGCCTCCACCACGTGCTCCCCGGACAACGCCCGCGAGAGCAGCGGCGCCAGCGACGTCGCCAGCTTGGGCCAGACGTCCACCAGGGGACGGCCCAGGTAGGCGCGTGCCTCCATGCATGAGAGGGACGACAGTGCCGCGTTCACCCACACGGGCCGGAGCTCCCTGTCCAACAGGGCGATGCCACAACCTGTCGCGTTGAGCACCGCGCCCAGGAATGGCCAGGCCTCCTCCGGAGCCACGGCGAACACAGGGGCACCGGGAAGGGGGTGAAGCAGGGACTGCGGCATGTTGAGGTCGTCCAGAAAACCGGGTGTTACCCCGCGTTCCCCGGAGTATACCTCTGTCCCAGGGCCACAGGAAATACCGGTTTGCCCCGGACTGCGGGGTGAGAGGACGACCTGGAGCGTTGGCTGCCGTACGGCAGCCCTACTCCTAGTGCTGCTTCAGCTCGCGGCGCATGCCTTCCAACTGGGTGCGGAGGCTGCCGTCGTAGAGGATGCTGCCGACCTGGGCGGAGACGCCGCCGAGCAGGCTGGGGTCCACGCGGGTCTCGAGGATGACATTCCGCTGGGTCATCTTCTGGAGCGTCTGCTGGAGCTGGGCCAGGGCATCCGAGGAGAGGGCGGCGGCGGAGGTGACGCTGCCGCGGACGCGTCCGGCGCGGGCATCCGCCATGTCGCGGAAGACGCGGGCGATGTCCGGCACGTAGGTGAGGCGGTTGCGGTCGACCAGCAGGCGCAGGGTGTTGGCCAGCACGGTCTCCATGTTCGGGATGAGCTTCATCACCCCTTCCACGACCTGGGCGCGCTGGGAGCGCGAGTAGGCGGGGTTGTGGAGGACGTCCGCCAGCTCCGGGTTCTTCGCGACGATGTCGGCGAAGGAGGACAGCTGCTCGGCGACGGCGTCGATGCGGCCCGCCTCCGAGGAGACATCGAGGAGGGCGCGGGCGTAGCGGCGGGCGATGGACACGTTCACCATGACGGTGCGCGCCCTTAGCATGGTGCCCCTGGCCCGTCCACCCCCGTGGGATGCTCGACGGAGCGGCCGAGGAAGCATTGAGCGGCGGTCAGCTCCAACGCGAGGGGGCTTGGCGAGGAGGCGCCAAGACCCGTACCGTGGGGTCCCGACAGCCCCTCATGCACGACCCCGTCATCGGCATCGACCTGGGTACCACCAACAGCGCCATCGCCACCGTGGAAGACGGCCGGCCGCGCCTCATTCCCGCACGTGCGGGGGGCCGGCTCACGCCCTCCATCGTCGGAGTGACGAAGGGCGGCGAGCGCATCGTGGGCGTACAGGCCCAGGCGCTCGCCGAGGCCCATCCCGACTCCGTGGTGTGGGCGACCAAGCGCTTCCTGGGCCGCCGCTACACGCCGGAGCTGGTGCAGCAGGCCAAGGCGTTGGTGCCCTATCCGTTGGTCGCGGGCCCGTCTGGGGATGTGCGCGTGAAGCTGGGCGGGCGGGTGATGCCTGTCACGCAGGTCTCCGCGATGATTCTGGGGGAGCTGGCGCTCGACGCGCAGGCGCACTTCGGCCGCACCGTCACCAAGTGTGTCATCACCGTCCCCGCCAACTTCGACGACAACCAGCGTCAGGCCACGCGCGAGGCGGCCTCCATCGCCGGGTTGGACGTGGTGCGGCTGGTGAACGAGCCCACCGCGGCGGCGCTGGCGTACGGCCTGTCGCGCGGCTTCGAGGGCAACGCGCTGGTGTTCGACCTGGGCGGTGGCACCTTCGATGTGTCCATCCTCGACGTGAAGTCGGGCGTCTTCGAGGTGCGCGCCACGGGCGGCGACGCGCGGCTGGGCGGCGAGGACTTCGACCAGCGCATCGTCCAGTGGCTCCTGGCGCAGGTGGATGAGGAGTTCCGCCAGGGGGTGGCCCACGACGCGCAGAGCCTGCGCCGCTTGAAGGTGGCGGCGGAGGCGGCCAAGCGCGAGCTGACGGAGAACGAGGAGGCCACCATCTCCGTGCCGGACCTGGGGGACCACTCCTCGCCGGGCCGGCGCACCACCACGTTGGAGACGGTGCTCACGCGCTCCTTCTTCGAGACGCTGTCGGAGCCGCTGTCCCGCCGCTGCCTGGAGGCGTGCGAGGGCGTGATGCGCGAGGCGAAGATGGACCCGCGCTCCGTCGACGCGGTGCTGCTGGTGGGCGGCATGACGCGGGTGCCGCTGATGCGCCGGCTGGTGGCGGACTTCTTCGGCCGCGCGCCGTCCACGGACGTGCATCCGGACGAGGCCGTGGCGCTGGGCGCGGCGGTGCAGGCGGACGAACTCTTGCGCCAGTCGGGGCAGGCGCTGCTCCTGGACGTGGCCAGCCAGAGCCTGGGCGTGGGCGTGCTGGGCGGGCGCGTGAAGCGGCTCATCGGGAAGAACACCGGCGTGCCCGTCGTCGCGCGCGACATCTTCTTCCCGGGCACCTCCGGCCAGGCCGAGGCGCGCATCCCCGTGTACCAGGGCGAGAGCGAGTTCCAGGACGAGAACCACAAGCTGGGCGAGGTGGTGCTCAAGAACCTGCACGTGGCGGCGCGCGGAGACGTGCCGCTGGAGGTCGTCTTCGAGCTGTCGGGCGAGGCCATCCTCTCGGTGAAGGCCACGGACCTGACCACCGGCAACATGGAGACGGTGCGGCTGGAGGCGCGCGCCGGGCTGCCCCACGGTGAAGCGGAGAAGCTGGGCGCGGAGCAGGCGAACTACGCGAAGTCGCAGGGTGTGGTGGACGCGAAGCGCGCGGAGGAGACCTTCCGCAAGCTCCTGGAGCGGGGCGAGAAGCTGGCGCGGCTGCTCCAGAAGAGCGCGCAGGAGAACCCCAGCCCGGAGGCGGAGGCCGCGGTGGGCACGGTGCAGCGGCTGCTCGACGGGGGCCGCACCGCCTTGGATGGCAAGGACGCGGCGAGGTGCGCCGCCATCGCCCGGCAACTCACGCAGTTGTTGTCCGGCAAGCAGGAGCCGCGCGCCTGACCATGAATGCCCCTTCCTCCACCACGCGGGAGCCTGTGTTCGTGGTGGACGACTCGCGCACGGCGCGCGAGGTGGTGCGGCTGCACCTGGCGCGGCTGGGCTGCGAGCCGGTGACGCTCGAGGGCGGCGAGGCGTGTCTGGCGGAGTTGTCGCGCCGCGCGCCCATGCTCATCCTGATGGACCTGCGCATGGAGCGCATGCAGGGCGACGAGGTGTGCCGCGCGGTGAAGGCGCACCCGGCGGGCCGCAACGTGCCCGTCATCATGTTCACCTCCGCTGGTGAGCCGCACGAGGTGATGCACTGCTGGCGCGCGGGCGCCGACGACTTCCTGCCCAAGCCCGTGGTGCTGGAGGCCCTGCAGGCCAAGCTGGTAGCGGTCCGTGGCGCCCGTGAGCGCTCGAAGGAAGGGCCTCCGAAGGGCCGCCGGATGTTGCTCGTCGAGGGCGGGCGTTTCCTGCACACGTTCCTGGGAGGAGCGCTGGAGCAGGAGGGGCTGCACGTGTTGTACGCCCGCGACGCGCAGGACGCGGAGAAGCTCGCGAGCGAACACGCGGCGCTGCTGGATGGCTTCCTGGTCGATGTCTCGCGTGCGCCGCGTGAGACCCTGGCCCTGGCCGCGAAGTTGCGCGAGGCCCATCCGCGCAAGCCCTTGGTGTTGCTGTCGCGCGCGGAGGAGTCCGCCGAGGTGTTGTCTCGCGCGCAGGCGCTCTCGGGCGCGCCGCTGCTCGAGAAGCGGCACCTGGGCGCGGATGAGCTTCTGGGCCGGGTGTTGTCTCGGCTGGTGCCAGAGCGTGTGCCTTTGCGCGCCGCGGAGCGTGTGCCTTTCTTCACCGTGGTGGAGTTCTCTCCGGTGGGCGGAGGCGCGGCGTTGTCTGGCTTCAGCCACGACGCGAGCCCCGAGGGACTCTTCGTGCGCACCCTCACCCCCGCGCGCGAGGGGACGAGGCTGTCCCTGCGGGTGTTGCTCGCCGGACAGCGCACGCCCTGCTCCGCGGAGGCCACCGTGGTCTGGTCCAATCCGCCCCGTCTCCCCGGCGCCTTCCGCGCGCCCGCGGGCATGGGCTTGCGCCTGGAGCGCATGGACCCGGCGCTGACGCAACAGTTCGTGCGCTTCGTCCCGAGGACTCACGGTTTTCCTCCCTCCGGCGCGCCTCGGGCCTCAGGTTTCTGAGACGCGCGGCTCCGCAACCTCCTGGAAACCCCGAAGTTCCGTGTCATCCCATTGTTGGCATGGCGGTGGCAGGAGCGCGCCAGGCTCAGGGACCTTCCGGACGCGTGGGTGGAGCCAGCGGCGGTCGCGTGAAGGTGGGCCAGGCCGAGAGAGACGAGAGGAGCCTTATGCGGCAATGGAAGCGCTACGGGTGGGTGGGGCTTGCGGCGGTGGTGGTGGTGGGTTGCGACGACGAGAAGCAGCCCTGGCGGTTGGAGAACGAGCCGGTGCAGCAGGCGGCCCGGTTGGAGTCCTTCGAGGGCTGTGAGTCCTTGGAGGCGTTCATCGAGGACGCCGCGGCCAAGCGCATGCGCGGAATCGTGGAGTCCGGGCGCCCCCGTTCCTGGTGGTGGGGCGGCGGAATGCCCCTGCCGAACATGGGAGGGCAGCCCGAGGACGACGGGAGCGGAGGCGGAGCGCCGCGCGAGCCGGGTGACTACACGGGCACCAACAACCAGGTGACAGGTGTACACGAGGCGGACTTCGTCCAGAACGACGGCAACACGCTCTTCGTGTTGTCGGGGCCCCGGCTGTATGTGCACCGCTCCTGGCCCGCGGAGCAGCTCACCTTGGCCGCGACGATGGAGGTCCAGGGCTGGCCCCAGGAGATGCTCTACGACAAGGAGCGCCGCCGGTTGGTCATCACCTCGCAGGTGGATGACGGCCGTCCAGGACAGCCCTCCCTCTGGGCGGGCGACTCCATGATGGGGGCGCCCATGTATTGCGAGGGCTTCGCGTGTGGCGCGGGGCGGGGCGACACGCTGAAGGTCACCGTGGTGGACGTGTCGAACCTGTCATCGCCCCAGGTGACGCGGCAGCTGTTCCTGCCGGGGACCTACCTCAGCGCTCGGCGCGTGGACGGCGCGGTGCGGCTGGTGCTCTCCGACAACTTCCGCTGGCCCGACGGCGTGCGCTTCCATCCCGAGTACTCGCGTGAGCTGTACGAGGACCGCGACCGGCTCAACGCGGCCATCGACGCGCTCATCGTCACGAACGAGAAGCTCATCCGCGAGCAGTCGCTGGGCGGCTGGGTGCCGTCGGGGCGGAGCGTGGCCGCGGATGGGCGCGTGACGCCGCTGCCCTTCTCGTGCTCGGACTTCTATCGCCCCAACGCCTCCAGCGGCCTGGGCTTCGTGACGGTGGTGTCGCTGGACCTGGACGCGCAAGGGGATGCGACGGAGCCGGGGCGCACGAGCGTGGTGTCCGCGCCCGGACAGGTCTACGCGTCCGTGGAGTCGCTCTACCTGGCGGTGGGCCACTGGTGGTGGTGGCCGGAGCCGAACCAGACCGACTACACGTACCTGCACAAGTTCGACATCCGTGAGCCGAGCCGCGCCACGTACGTCGGCAGCGGCACGGTGCAGGGCAGCCTGGTGAACCAGTTCGCCATGGACGAGCACGAAGGTGTCCTCCGCGTGGCCACCACGGTGACCACCCGGACGGATGACGGGAATGGCGGCACGGTGAGTGTCCCCGGCGGCGTGGGGACCACCAGCCGCGTCGTCACCTTCGCCGAGCGGGACGGCGGCCTGAAGGAGCTGGGGCGCAGCGAGGACCTGGCGCCGGGCGAGCGCATCTTCAGCGCGCGCTTCGTGGGCAAGCGGGGCTACGTCGTCACCTTCCTGCAGAAGGACCCGCTCTTCACCTTCGACCTGAGCGACCCGACGCATCCTCGCAAGGTGGGCGCGCTCAACGTCCCCGGCTTCTCCACGTACATCCACCCGCTGGGTGACACGCACCTGCTCACGTTCGGCGAGGACCGCGACCTGGATGGAGGCTGGACGAGCCGCGCGCTGAAGGTGTCGCTCTTCGATGTGCGCGACCTGAGCGCGCCGAAGGAAGCCTTCACGCATCGCGTGGGCACCGTGTCCAGCTCCAGCGAGGCGCTGTACGAGCACAAGGCCTTCAACTTCTTCCCGTCGAAGGGCCTGCTCGCGGTTCCGTTCATGGACTGGGGCCAGGGCTCGGGTGACTACTGGCAGGGCTTCACGAGCGAGCTGCGCGTGTTCCGCGTGGACACGGCCGCGGGCATCACCCCGGTGGGCGCGGTGTCGATGAAGGACTTGTACCAACGCGTCAACCAGAACCGGTGGAGCTGGTACTGGACGCCCTTCGTCCGCCGCAGCGTCATGGCGGATGACTACGTGTACGCCATCTCCGACGCGGGGGTGCGCGTGGCGAAGGCGCCGTCGCTCGAGACGCCGGTGGCCACGACGTACTTCCAGCCGCCCTGGCGCTGAGACGCCCGGCCGGCGACGTGGCGAGGCGGGCTCCGGACGGTGTGTGTCCGGGGCCCGTTCCATTCGCGGCGAAGCGGTTCGCGTGGCGAAAAGTCAGGACAGGGAGCATGTAAGCGTCCCTCGCGGGCCGCGCTTTCCATTCCGGAAACCGCTATAGCCCAGGCCGTCATGTCCACCGCCGTCCTACCCCCACAGACCCAGGCTCGTCCGACTCTGCGTATTGAGTTCAGGGCCTTGATGAAGCTGGCCATCCCCATCGCCATCGCGCAGGCGGGCCAGTCGCTCATGGGGTTGGTGGACACGCTGGTGATGGGGCACGCAGGCACCTCCGCGCTGGCCGCGGCGGGGTTGGGCAACGGCCTCTTCTTCGCCGTCAGCAGCTTCGGCATGGGCCTGATGATGGGACTGGACCCGCTCCTGTCCCAGGCCATTGGCGCGCGCAACGAGTCACGCGCGCGAGCCCTCTTGTGGCAGGGCGGCTGGTTGGCGCTGGTGGCGGGGGTGGTGCTGTGGCTGCTCTTGTTGGGAGTGCCCTCGCTCCTGCCCCTGGCGGGCGTGGTGGAGCCGGAGCTGTCCCAGACGCGCGACTACCTCATCTGGCGCTCGCCCAGCCTGCCGCTGATGCTGGCCTACATGACGGTGCGCACGTACCTGACGTCCACCGCGAACATCCGGCCGTTGATTGTGTCCACGCTGGCGGCCAACGTGGTGAACCTCCTGACGGACCTGCTCCTCGTCTTCGGTGGCGCGGGGCTTCCGGAGTGGACGGGCCCGCTGCGGCTGGTTCCGGCGCTGGGCGTGAAGGGCGCGGCCATCGACTCGGTGTTGTGTACGGCGTTGCAGCTGGGAATCGTGCTCTACGCGGTGAAGCGCATGCCGGCGCCGGAGACGAAGCCCTCGCGCAAGCCGGTGTGGGCGGACCTGTCCCAGGCGATTCGCATCGGAACGCCGGCGGGGCTGCACATCGCCGCGGAGATTGGTGTCTTCGCGCTGGCGGGGGTGCTCGCGGCGGGCCTGGGCCCGGCGAGCATGGCGGCGCACCAGATTGCCATCGCCTTCAGCAGCCTCACCTTCACCGTGGCGGTGGGCGTGGGCAACGCGGGCAGCGTGCGGGTGGGCTGGGCCGTGGGGGCTCGTGATTCGGCCCAGGCGCGGCTCAGTGGCTTCGTGGCCTTCGGCACGGGCGCGGCCTTCATGTCGCTGTGGGCGCTCGTCTTCGCGGTGTTCCCTGAACCCCTCGCGAAGCTGGCGGGGGCACCCGCGGACGTGATTCCCCTGGCCGTGCCGCTGCTGATGGTGAGCGCCATCTTCCAGGTGTTCGACGGCGTGCAGGGCGTGGGCGCGGGTGTGTTGCGCGGCGTGGGAGACACGCGCTTCACGTTCATCGCCAACATGGTCGGGCACTACGTGGTGGGCCTGCCGCTCACGCTCCTCTTGGGCTTCAAGCTGGGGCAGGGCGTGGTGGGCATCTGGTGGGGCCTGTGCATGGGGCTCATCGTGGTGGCGTTCGCGCTCGTGTGGCGCTTCAACCGCGTGAGCGCCGGCGTGCTGCGCCCCATCGAGTCGTGATGGGGCGTGGCGGCTACCACGGCAGGTACTGCTGAATCATCTGTCGCCAGACGGGCCAGTCGTGGGTGCCGCCCTGCCAGACGGCGAGCTGGTTGGCGATGTCCTTCCTCCACAGCAGGCGGGAGAGGTTCTCGTTGGAGGCGCGGCAGAAGTCGTGCTCACCCACCGCGAGCACCATCTCCACGCGCTGGAGCGCGGCGAGCTGCTGGGCGTCGTGGACGTTGGGGAGCCACTGCGTGGCGGAGTGGTAGTAGACGTCCGCGTCGTGGTGGCCGTCGAGGAACTCGTCGGTCTCGAACTTGCCGCCCATGGAGATGAGCCGCTGGAAGATGTGCGGATGGCGCAGGCCCACGTTGTAGGCGTGGAAGCCTCCGAAGCTGCATCCGGCGAGTGTCATGCGTCCCCCCGTGCTCCGGCGCGCCAGGAGGGGCACCACTTCGTGGAGCAGGTAGGCCTCCCATTCCTTGTGCCGCGCGAGGCGGTCATGGGGATGGACAGAGGTGTTGAACCAGGACTCCTCATCCACCGAGTCCGGGCACACGACGACATAGCGGCCGGACTGGATGTGGTCGGAGATGGCGCCGATGAGGCCGAAGTCCTCGGCTTGATAGAAGCGCCCCCGGCTGGTGGGCAGCAGCAGCACGGGTTCGCCGGAGTGGCCAAAGAGCAACAACTCCATGTCCCGGTGCAGGCGCTCGCTGTACCAGCGGTGGTATTCGCGGTTCATGGGGCGCGAGCTTAACCGCGCCGTGTCAACGACTGGCAATGCGTGGAGTCCGCCATGCCCATGCGCACCTCGGACCACCACGTCCCGGGTATTCCCAGACACGGGGGCGGGTGCCCCGCGTGTCGGGAGTGAAAACGGGTGTCGGGCTCAGTCGGGCCAGTTGCCTTCCAAGGGATGGGGGCCGGCAGTGAATGCGCGGACCAGGTGGGTGCCGCCGACGAAGGCGCCGGCCCACGAGCCGCCCTTGCCGCCGAAGGACTCATCCCGGTCTCCGCGCGAGCGCATCTTGTTGATGCCGACCTTGAAGGCGTGGAGGCGGGAGGCGATTCGCCGCGCGAGCTCCGGGTCGTCCGTCGCCACGGAGGCCACGAGCGCGCCGTTGGAGATGTTGGCTTCGCGGACCAGCTCCTCCTCGGAGTCCACGGACACGAGCACGTCGATGGGGCCGAAGGGTTCGCGCAGGTAGAGCTCGCTGTCCTCGGGGAGGCCGAAGAGGAGGGCGGGCGGGAGGTAGGCGCCGCGCTCCTGTTGGGAGGTGAAGGCGTCCTCGGCAAGCTCGCCTTGGAAGAGGACCTTGGCGCCTTGCGCTTGGGCCTCGGTGATGAGGGTGCGCAGCTCCTCCGCCTTGCTGGCGGAGATGAGCGGGCCGAAGTCGATGGGGGCGCCGAGGAGCGGATGGCCCACGCGCAGCGAGGACACGGTGTCCACGTAGGTGCGCACGAACTTGGGGACGAGCGACTTCTCGACGACCCAGCGGGTGTACGCGGTGCAGCGTTGCTTGCCGAAGTCGAAGCCGGCGCGAATCTGCTGGCCGAGCGCGTCCCAGTCCGAGAATTGGGTGATGGCGTAGGCATTCACGCCTTCCATCTCCAGGGCGTAGCGCTTGTCGGTGGCTCGCAGGCGGCGGTGGACCTCGCCGCCGTTGGCGCGGCCGCCGATGAACGCGAGGCCGGCGATGCGCGGGTGGGCGACGAGTGCCTCGGAGAGGTCCCTGCCGCGTCCGCCGACGAGGGAGACGGGCAGCCCCGCGCGGCGCAGCAAGGCGAAGGCGATGGTGAGCGAGACGCCGCCGCCTTGCGTGGGAATCTTGGCGATGACCGAGTTGCCCGCGAGGGATTGCACGAGCACGTTGAGCATCAGCACGGAGAACGGATAGTTCCACGAGGCGATGTTGGAGATGAGGCCGAGAGGCTTTCGGCTCTCGAGCATCGAGCCAATCTGTTCCAGGTACCAGGCGATGCCGGCGAGACACCGGTCCACGTCATTGGCGGCGGTGGGGAGTGTCTTGCCGATGTCCCAGGCGAGCAGCTTGATGAGCAGGTCGCGGTGTTCCTCGAGGAGCGCCACGGCTTGGAGGACGGCGCGGGAGCGCTTGTCGATGGAGCGGGAGGACCAGGGGAGGAACTCCGCGGCGGCCTTCTCGACGCCGTCGGAGACCTGGGCGGCGTCGAGCAGCGGCAGCTCGGCGAGGACCTGGCCGTCGATGGGAGAGATGGCGTTGAACCAGGCGGCTGGGCGGACCCACTTTCCGGCGACAGGGGAGAGCAGGCGTCCCTGGGCGTCGAAGGCCTCGGGAGCAACCCGCCTGGCCTCGGCGAGCAGGCGTCGGCTCTCGAGGTGAGAAAGGGGCCCGCCAACAAGTTCGGTATTCAGCATGGGTGCTCCTCCTCATGCGAGGGATTCGCTCTGAATCCACGGAGGCCGCGGCGAATGGGGGCCACGGCGTGGGCGGAATATCGTCACGCATGACGCCGGGCTGTCTGGGCGGGCGGACAAGGGCCCGGGTGTCCGGTGGTGCGTGCGCGCCTGTCCATCCCCCCGAGGGGGGAGAGACGACCCATGAGGGTAATGGCATACCTCGCGGTGATGTGAGGAATTGCGCGCCGAGGCGTTTCGCCGTGACGCTTTGTGAGTGGGTGCTGTACCGTGAATGACAGACTTCGAGCCCGGGTCAGGCAGTGGGGGATGTGTGGCAAACAATGAGCCGTCATGTGCCGTGACTCCGGAGCCGCTCGCTCACGTGACGCGGACGGGGCGCCCGCATCTGCTGCGAGAGCATCTGGAGGCGGTTGGGAGCCTCGCGGCGGAGTTCGCGCCACGCGAGGACATGAAGGTGCCTGCCCTGGCGACGGGGCGCTGGCATGACCTTGGGAAGTATCGCGGGCACTTTCAGTACCGCATCCGGACGGAGAACGGCTTCGAGGCCCACCTGGAGCCAGAGGGCGGGGGAGACAAGGACCACTCCACGGCGGGGGCGCTGTGGGCGCTGCGCGCGGAGGCGGCGTTGTTCCCGGTGGCCATGGCCATCGCGGGGCACCACGGCGGCTTGTCGGACATGGAGAAGTTCAAGGAGCGCGTCCAGCGGCCAGGGAAGAAGGCCCTGCTCGAGGAGGCGCTGGCCCAGGGAGTTCCTCAGGACCTCCAGACGACGCCCACGGGATTGTCCGTCGCACCGCTGTTGACGTTGTCCCGGCACCGGTTGGAGTTCTGGACGCGGATGCTGTTCTCGTCGCTCTGTGACGCGGACTTCCTCGACACCGAGCGGTTCTTCGATGAAGGGCGAGAGGCGGAGCGGCGGGTCGGGGTGACGCTGGAGCAGCTCTCCGATGGGCTCCGGGCGTATCTGGACCGGAAGCAGAGCGGTGCTCCAGACACGGTGGTGAACCAGGTCCGCCGCGAGGTGCTCTCCTCGGTGCTCGCGGCGGCGCCGAGTGCTTCCGGGGTCTTCAGCCTCACCGTGCCCACGGGTGGTGGGAAGACGCTCACGTCCATGGCGTTCGCGTTGGAGCATGCGCGGGCACGGGGACAGCGGCGTGTCATCGTCGCGATTCCGTACACCTCCATCATCGAGCAGAGCGCGGCGGTGTACCGGGAGGCCTTCGGTGAGCTTGGGCACGCCGTCATCGAGCACCACTCGGCGGTGGACCCTCGGCGGGAGACGGCGCTCAACCGGGTCGCGAGTGAGAACTGGGATGCGCCGGTCATCGTCACCACCACGGTGCAGTTGTTGGAGAGCCTCTTCGCCAACCGTCCGGCGGCGTGCCGCAAGCTGCACAACATCGCTCACAGCGTCATCGTGCTCGATGAGGCGCAGACGCTTCCGCCGTCGTTGCTGACGGCCATCCTGGATGGGCTGAAGACGCTGGTGGAGGACTATGGCTGCTCGGTGGTCATCTGCACCGCCACGCAGCCCGCGCTGGGGCGGCGTCCGGAGCTGCCCGAAGGCTTCGCGTCGATTCGGGAGCTGGTTCCGCCGGAGGTGCGCGCCTTCGAGCGCTTGCGTCGTGTGCAGGTGTGTTGGCCGACTCGGCGCGAGCCCACCCCTTACGCGGAGCTGGCGGAGGCCGTGGCGCGCGAGCAGGACGTACTCGTGGTGGTTCATCGAAGGGATGACGCGCGCAAGCTCTGTGCGCTGGTGGACGGGTTGGTCGGCGGGGAAGGGAAGACGCTGCACTTGTCTGCGTTGATGTGTCCCGAGCACCGCTCCGTGGTTCTGGCGGACATCAAGGAGCGCAAGCGGCGCGGTGAGCCGGTGCGGCTGGTGGCGACGCAGTTGGTGGAGGCGGGAGTGGACCTGGACTTCCGCGTCGTCTACCGGAGCATGGCGGGGCTGGATGCGCTCGCGCAGGCTGCGGGGCGCTGCAACCGTGAGGGGCTGCTCGACGGATTGGGGGAGCTGCGTATCTACGAGGCGGAGACGGCGCCACCGGTGGGAGTGCTTCGGGCCGCGGTGGATGTCACTCGGGCGTTGCGGGTGCAGCGGCCCGACCTGGACCTCTTCGCGCCGGAGAGCTTCCGGTTCTACTTCGAGCGGTTGTTCGCGAATGCGAACCGGGACGGCAAGGCCATCCAGGAGCTGCGCAAGGAACTCCGGTTCGAGGCGGTCGCCGGGACGTTCAAGCTCGTCGAGGACGAGTGGAGTGCTCCGGTGGTGGTGCCCTACTCGGGCTGCGAGCCGTGGTTGGAGGAGTTGATGAAGGTGGGGCCCTCGCGTGAGCGGCTGCGTGCCTTGCAGCGCTTCACGGTGACCGTGCCTCGCAAGGTGTTGGAGTCGTGGGTGGAGCGGAAGTGGGCCCAGGTTGCATCGGAGACCGTGGTGTTCCTGGGGCCGGAGCACAGGGGCACTGCGTATGACCCGACGTTTGGATTGATGCCCGAGAAGGTCGGGATTCTCGACCCGGGTGTCCTCATCACCGGCTGATGGATTTCAGGAGGTGTGGATGAAGACAGCAACGAGCAAGCGATTCCGCGTGCGGGCCCAAGGGCCCGTGGCGTGTTTCACGCGGCCCGAGATGAAGGCCGAGCGGGTCAGCTACGAGGTGATGACGCCCTCCGCGGCCAGGGGCGTCTTGGAGGCGATTCTGTGGAAGCCGGCGATTCGCTGGCAGGTGCATGAGATTGCCGTCCTCGCGCCCGTGCGCTGGATGAGCTTTAGGCGCAACGAGGTGAACAGCCGCGCGACGGTGGGGAAGTTCGACTACGCGGCGGACGAGGACCGGGCCCAGCGCAACACGGTGGCGCTGCGGGAGGTGGACTACGTCATCACCGCGTCCTTCGCGCTCGTGCCGGGCAAGGCGGGGGCGGAGGACAACGTCCGCAAGTTCGAGGAGATGTTCGAGCGGCGGCTGGAGAAGGGACAGTTCTTCCACGCGCCCTACCTGGGGTGTCGCGAGTTCGCGGCGAGGGTGGAAGTGGCGAGCGGGGAGCTGAGTCCCTCGGACGCGGCGGTGGAGCGCAGGCCCCTGGGGTTGATGTTCTACGACTTCGAGTTCGGTGACTCGGGGCGCGCGACGCGGCCTCTGTTCTTCGATGCGTATCTGGACCATGGCGTGCTCCAGGTGCCGCCGTGGGAGCAGGTGCTGGAGCGCAATGGAGGCAGGCCATGATGCTGGCGGCGCTCGATGCGTTCGCGCGGGAGCGTGGGCTCGCGGATGACCCGCTCTATGAGACCCGGCCGGTGGACTTTCGCATTCGCCTGGGGGCGAAGGGAGAGTTCCTCGGGTTGGAGTCCACGCAGGATGAGCGAGGGAAGGGGATGCCTCTGCTCATTCCTCGCATCCCGCAGCGGCGGGTGAACATCGCCTCGGGTTTCCTCGTGGATAACCCAAAGTACGTGCTCTCTCATGATGTGGATGAGCCCTCGGCGCGGGAGGGAAAGGCCGCGAAGGGGCCCGCACGGTTCGCGGCCTTCCTCGCCATGGTGCAAGAGGCTCTTGCCGCTTGCGGTGCTCCTGAGCTTCGGGCGGTGGAGGCATTTCTGCTGAACGAGGAGGCTCGCGCGAAGGTTGTCGCGGCTCGGAACCCGGAGGATTGGAATGGCTCCGAGTTGTTGGCCTTTGTCGTAGGCGACGCGGCGGGCCCCGTGCATCAGCACCCCGCCATCCGCGAGTGGTGGGAGCGACGAGGAAAGGAGCAATCCGCGCAAGGGCGGGTGGGGCTTTGCCTCGTAACCGGAACCTCGGGCGTTCTGGCGGAGACGCACTTCGTCCTCAAGAACGTCCCGAACGCGCAGCCCGCGGGCGCCGCACTGGTGTCGTTCAACGCGCCGGCGTTCGAGTCGCACAAGCTCAAACAGGGAGGGAATGCGCCGGTCTCTCAGTCCGCGGCCCTGGGCTACGTGCTCGCGCTGAATGACCTGCTGCGGAAGTCGGAGGAGCGCCGCTACCGGCAGGGCATCCAGGTGGGGGAGGACTCGGTGCTGGTGTTCTGGACGAACAGCACCGCGCAAGAGGAGAGCCTCCTCCTGTCCTGGATGGACCCGTCGGAGGCGGACCTTCGCCGTTTCCTCGAGGCGCCCTTCCGTGGCCTGGAGCCGAGCGAGCTGGATACGCGGAGCTTCTATTCCGTGACGCTCGCGGGGAACTCGGGCCGGGTGGCCGTGCGGGACTGGTTCCAGACGAGTGTCGGCGAGGTGAAGCAGAACATCCGGCGGTACTTCGCGGACCTGCGCTTGGGGGATGGGACGACGGACAAGCCCACTCCCATCTGGCGACTGCTGAAGGCCGTGGAGGCGCCTTCGGGACGAGGACTGACTCCCGACGTCGCGACTCGGATGCTGGGCGCGGCGCTTCGAGGGCAGCCGTTTCCCCGGCAGCTCCTCTCCGCGGCATTGGACCGGCTCCGGCTCCCTCCGTCGGACGACAAGCTCGAGCGCGAGCAGCTCCGGCTTCGTGTCGCGCTCATCAAGGCCACCCTCATCCGTCTTCCCCGAAGTGGAACCGCTTCCCTGGAGGTCTCCGTGTCATTGGACAAGACAAACTCGTCGCAGCCCTATGTCCTGGGGCGACTGTTCGCGGTGCTGGAGCGCTTGCAGGGCGCGGCCCTGGGCGACATCAATGCCACCATCCGAGACCGCTACTTCGGCGCGGCCTCACGCAATCCGGCGACCGTCTTCCCGCGTCTCCTCCAGCTCTCCGTCCACCACGCGTCCAAGGCGGAGTCAGGCGGGTGGCTCGAGAAGGTGAAGGCCGAGGTCATGGCCTTGCTTCCTCCGGAGCGCTTCCCTCGCATCCTCGCCTTGGAGGACCAGGGGCTCTTCGCGGTGGGTTACTACCACCAACGCGAGGCGTTCTTCACGAAGCGCGCGGCGCCTGAGCCCGCCGCCGAGTCCCCTGCTTCCTCCGTCTGACTTCCTGTTCCCATCCTTCCCTGAAAGAGAACGCCATGTCCGAGCTCAAGAACCGTTACGACTTCGTCCTGCTGTTCGATGTCCAAGATGGAAACCCCAACGGGGACCCGGATGCGGGCAACCTGCCTCGCATCGACCCGGAGACGGGGCACGGGTTGGTCACCGACGTGTGCCTCAAGCGCAAGGTGCGCAACTTCATCCAGCTCACCCAGGAGAAGAAGCCGGGCCTGGACATCTTCGTGAAGGAGAAGGCGGTCCTGAATGTGTCCATCTACGACGCCTACAAGGGGCTGGGCATCGACCTGAGCGAGAAGCCCGCGAAGGCGGAGGACGGCAAGAAGCGCGACTCGAAGGGCAAGGCCCAGGGCTCAGAGGTCGAGCAAGGCCGAGCGTGGATGTGCAAGACGTTCTTCGACGTGCGGACCTTCGGTGCGGTGATGTCCACGGGGGCCAACGCCGGGCAGGTGCGAGGGCCGGTGCAGCTGACGTTCGCGCGCTCGGTGACGCCGATTGTCTCGCTGGAGCACTCCATCACCCGCATGGCCGTGGCCACCGAGGCCGAGGCCGAGAAGCAGGGCGGTGACAACCGCACCATGGGGCGCAAGAACACGGTGCCCTACGGGCTCTATCGTGCATATGGCTTCGTCTCTCCTCACCTGGCGAAGCAGACGGGCTTCGGTCAGGCGGACCTGGAGCTGCTGTTCAAGTCCTTCGCTCACATGTTCGAGCTGGACCGCAGCGCGGCGCGTGGGCTGATGGCGATGCGAAAGGTCATCGTCTTCAAGCACGGGTCCGAGCTGGGCAATGCGCCCGCGCATGCGCTGTTCGACCGGGTCAAGGTGGCGCCCGTGCAACCCGAGAAGGCCGCGCGTGCGTTCTCGGACTACAGGGTGTCGGTGGATGTGGCGGGCTTGCCGCAGGGCATCGAGGTGATGGACCTGGTGTGATGATGGAGTCCCGCGAGACATGGGTGGCGCTGTCCGCCTTGCAGCACCTGCTGTTCTGTGAGCGGCAGGCGGCGCTCATCCATGTCGAGCGGCTGTGGCTTGAGGATGTCAACACCGCCACGGGGCGCCTGCTGCATGAGCGGGTGGATTTGCCGGGGCATGATGCTCGGCCGGGCCGGCGCGTGGAGCGCGCGGTCCGGCTGGGCTGTCAGCGTTTGCGGCTGACGGGGCGCGCGAACCTGGTCGAGTACCATCCGGACTCCACGAGCCCCACGGGTTGGCGTCCCTTCCCCGTGGAGGTGAAGCGTGGGCGGCGGAAGTCGGAGGATGCCGACCGGGTGCAGCTCTGTGCCCAGGCGCTGTGCCTGGAGGAGATGCACGGTGTCGAGGTGCCCGAGGGGGCGTTGTTTCATGGGGCGCAGCACCGGCGGCAGGCGGTGAGGTTCGATGCGGGGCTGCGGGCTCGGACGGAGGCGGCCGTTGCTCGGATGCATGAGCTGCTGGAGAGGGGCCACGTCCCCGTCGTGCCAAGGGCTCCGAAGTGTGAGAAGTGCTCGCTGGAGTCGCTGTGTCTGCCGCAGGTCACCGCGGGCCAGCGGCGAGCCTCCGACCATCTGAAGCGGATGATGGAGTCCGTGGAGTTCTGACGGCCAGGCCTCGTGAGGGGACTGGCTGGGAGCTGTCATGACGACCGCGCTCAACACGCTGTTCATCACCTTGGAGGGGGCTCGCCTGAACAAGGACGGTGAGCGGGTGGTGGTGATGGTTCAGGACGAGCGGAAGGCGGAGGTGCCGTTGCGGCATCTGCGCTCGGTGGTGTGCCTGGCGCGAGCGTGGATGACTCCGGAGCTGCTGGAGAGCTTCGTGGAAGCGGGCATCCATGTGTCCTTCTTCGGGATGACGGGGCGATTTCTCGCGCGGGTGGAGGGGATTCCTGGAGGGAATGTGTTGCTGCGGCGTGCGCAGTTCCGCGCGGCGGATGACGGGGCGCGTACGTTGGCGATTGCTCGGGCGGTGGTTGTGGGCAAGTTGGGGAATGCGCGGCAGTTCCTCATGCATGCGCGGCGGGATGCGGTGGAGGAGCGCAAGCCCGTGTTGGAAGAGGCGGTGCGGCGGCTCTCCGGGCACCTGCGTGCGTTGGAGCGAGTGGAGGAGTTGGAGCAGGTGCGGGGGCTGGAGGGGATTGCGGCTCGGGATTACTTCGAGGCGTTTCCGGCGCTGTTGAAGGGGGAGGCTCGGAGGTTCACGTTCGATGGGAGGAATCGGCGGCCCCCGAGGGACCCGCTCAATGCGTTGCTTTCATTCGGGTATGCGCTGTTGGCGCAGGATTGCGCGGGGGCCTTGGCGGGTGTGGGGTTGGACCCGGCCGTGGGGTTCCTGCATGAGGACAGGCCGGGGCGGTTGTCGTTGGCGCTGGATTTGATGGAGGAGCTTCGTGCGCCCGTGGTGGACCGGCTGGTGTTCTCGCTGGTGAATCGAGGGCAGCTCAAGCCGGAGGACTTCAAGACGGAGGCGGCGGGGGGCGTGCTGCTGCGGGATGAGGCTCGAAAGGCGTTTCTGGTCGCGTACCAATCAGCGAAGCAGGTGGAGGTCCAGCACGTCTTCTTGGGACAGCAGACGAGTTGGGGACTGGTGCCTCACCTGCAGGCGTTGTTGCTGGCGCGGGTGCTTCGCGGTGAGTTGGATGGTTATCCTCCTTTCTCGGTGCGGTGAGTGAATGAGGAAGGTCACCGTGGTCGTTTGCTACGACGTGCAGGTGACGGACGCGGAGGGGCCGCGCCGCCTGCGGCGAATCGCTCGGGCGTGCAAGGACCATGGTGTTCGGGTTCAGTATTCGGTTTTCGAGTGTGTGCTGGAGCCCAAGGACTGGGTGGTCCTGCGGGCACGACTGCTCTCGGAGATGGCTGTCTCGAGCGATAGCCTGCGCTTCTATTTCTTGAGCGAGGATGTCGCCAGGAAGACCGAACATCATGGTGCTAGGGTTCCACTGGATGTCGAGGGACCGCTCATCGTGTGAAGGTGATGGGGACGCACTTGGGCGTGCGCGGACCCCTATCGGTGTGGCCGCCTTCGGAGGTTCGCGCTCTTTGAAATCTCCAATAGTTTTGAAGGGTTGTTGGAGGTGCTGGCGCTTCGCCGTGGGCCTGCGGGCCTTCGTGGACCCAGGTTCGCGGGAACCGGCTGGATTCCCTAGGGGGAATGGTAGGTTACAGGTGCAGAGTCGCTCCTCGTGACCGCGAGGAGCGTGGGTTGAAACGGATACGACCGGCTGTTCCAAGGGCGGGCCGACCTCGTCGCTCCTCGTGACCGCGAGGAGCGTGGGTTGAAACCGCGAACTCGATGCATGCAAGGCGCAGTGGGAGAGTCGCTCCTCGTGACCGCGAGGAGCGTGGGTTGAAACGTCTACCTCAAGGGCGTCGCCGGCACGGCGGTGGGTCGCTCCTCGTGACCGCGAGGAGCGTGGGTTGAAACACCACTTCCTTCTCGCGGGGTTCCGGTGGCGGCAAAGGTCGCTCCTCGTGACCGCGAGGAGCGTGGGTTGAAACAGTTGCCGCACTGTCGCCATCAACCGAGTAAGTGTCGCTCCTCGTGACCGCGAGGAGCGTGGGTTGAAACTTGGCGCCGCCGAACATCCCGCCAACCTTCTGTCGCTCCTCGTGACCGCGAGGAGCGTGGGTTGAAACGACCGCAAAGCCAAGTTGCCGTCGCCCGCGTTCGGTCGCTCCTCGTGACCGCGAGGAGCGTGGGTTGAAACGTCGCGTTGTAGCCGGGCAGGGCGTTGATGCCTGAGTCGCTCCTCGTGACCGCGAGGAGCGTGGGTTGAAACCCGGCAGCGTCGAGACAGAGTCAACGCCATACGTCGCTCCTCGTGACCGCGAGGAGCGTGGGTTGAAACGCGCACTACGGGGGCCGCTACGACTTCCTCTTTCTGGTCGCTCCTCGTGACCGCGAGGAGCGTGGGTTGAAACGGGCTGGAAATAAATGGGGAGCGACCGACCTCTGTCGCTCCTCGTGACCGCGAGGAGCGTGGGTTGAAACCTTCGTCCACCTCGTCTGTCCAAGCGATGTCGACGTCGCTCCTCGTGACCGCGAGGAGCGTGGGTTGAAACTTCGCGAAGGATGGCGCCGAAGAATCGGGGTTGTTGTCGCTCCTCGTGACCGCGAGGAGCGTGGGTTGAAACGCGTACGGGGCGACCCTCGCGCTGGGGCAGGTCGGTCGCTCCTCGTGACCGCGAGGAGCGTGGGTTGAAACAAGGACTCGGCGCCAGGCGTCGACGTCAGTGGGTCGCTCCTCGTGACCGCGAGGAGCGTGGGTTGAAACTTCACGCCGTGCCGCACACCGCCCGCGCGGCCATGTCGCTCCTCGTGACCGCGAGGAGCGTGGGTTGAAACTGCTTCCTCATGACTTGGCCTCCAGCTTGGCCAGTCGCTCCTCGTGACCGCGAGGAGCGTGGGTTGAAACTGGGAGTCAACTACATGTGCAAGTCCGATACGGTCGCTCCTCGTGACCGCGAGGAGCGTGGGTTGAAACCGACGGTCCTCCGGGTCCTGCCGCCGCTCCAGGTCGCTCCTCGTGACCGCGAGGAGCGTGGGTTGAAACTGTTTGGGGTTGAGAGTCAGAACATCATCCAGGTCGCTCCTCGTGACCGCGAGGAGCGTGGGTTGAAACAGGTACTTGTAGCCGCGCGCCGCCGCTCGCTCGGTCGCTCCTCGTGACCGCGAGGAGCGTGGGTTGAAACCATCCGGGGACACAAGAACTGAACATCAATCCCGAATGTCGCTCCTCGTGACCGCGAGGAGCGTGGGTTGAAACTTCGACCTGCGAGTCCTCGCGCCCAAGCAGTGGTAGTCGCTCCTCGTGACCGCGAGGAGCGTGGGTTGAAACCGAATCGGGAATGGACAGCTTCTACGCTGACGGTCGCTCCTCGTGACCGCGAGGAGCGTGGGTTGAAACGCGAAGGCGCGCAGGTACACGGCGTTCTTGGCATGTCGCTCCTCGTGACCGCGAGGAGCGTGGGTTGAAACTTACGCAGCCCGGCCATCAGTGCCCCCGGCCTTTGTCGCTCCTCGTGACCGCGAGGAGCGTGGGTTGAAACAATGCGCCGGACGCGTGGTGGTGCATCGCTGAGGTCGCTCCTCGTGACCGCGAGGAGCGTGGGTTGAAACCTCCGCGCCCGACCATTGGCGGCTGGGGAGACTCGTCGCTCCTCGTGACCGCGAGGAGCGTGGGTTGAAACCGCTCCAGGTCGCGAATAGGCGGGACCCACTCCGTCGCTCCTCGTGACCGCGAGGAGCGTGGGTTGAAACTCGTCGGACATCCACGCCTATGCCAAGGCGAACGGTCGCTCCTCGTGACCGCGAGGAGCGTGGGTTGAAACGACAGCGATGGTCAGCAACGGCTCCGCGTACATGTCGCTCCTCGTGACCGCGAGGAGCGTGGGTTGAAACAACGTCCGTGAGCAGGCGCAGAAAACGATGATGTCGCTCCTCGTGACCGCGAGGAGCGTGGGTTGAAACTTCCCGTGCCCAAGGACATGCCAGAGGAGGATGTCGCTCCTCGTGACCGCGAGGAGCGTGGGTTGAAACCCGATGGTTGTGTCTCCTGAATAATTTGGATTGGTCGCTCCTCGTGACCGCGAGGAGCGTGGGTTGAAACGTTTCGGGCGAAATCTGCGCGCTCGCAGCAGGTTGTCGCTCCTCGTGACCGCGAGGAGCGTGGGTTGAAACTCGACGCCCGAGCTGGCGTCCGGGTCACGCCACAGTCGCTCCTCGTGACCGCGAGGAGCGTGGGTTGAAACTGGCTCAGCCCCGGCACCGTGGCCTGCAAGCTGGTCGCTCCTCGTGACCGCGAGGAGCGTGGGTTGAAACTTCAACGTCCTGACTCCCGTGTTCGAGATGCTCAGTCGCTCCTCGTGACCGCGAGGAGCGTGGGTTGAAACTTGCGCGGTGGGGGTGGCGCGAGGCAGGGGAGCAGGTCGCTCCTCGTGACCGCGAGGAGCGTGGGTTGAAACCGCATGCCCAGGCGCTGGCTGGCGACGGCTCCAAGGTCGCTCCTCGTGACCGCGAGGAGCGTGGGTTGAAACTGCTGGAAGCGGCCCAGCGCGCCCTGGGGTATGGTCGCTCCTCGTGACCGCGAGGAGCGTGGGTTGAAACCCCTCCTTCCAGGCCGCTCAGGGGACCCTGTTGGTCGCTCCTCGTGACCGCGAGGAGCGTGGGTTGAAACTTCGGGCGGATTGAAACCGTCGAGCCGAGCGGCGGTCGCTCCTCGTGACCGCGAGGAGCGTGGGTTGAAACGCCCTCTTGCAGACGGAGCACACCTGGAGCACGTCGCTCCTCGTGACCGCGAGGAGCGTGGGTTGAAACCAGGTCCTTGTGGCTGAACGACTTCGTCACCCAGGTCGCTCCTCGTGACCGCGAGGAGCGTGGGTTGAAACTGGCCGGATGCAGTTTCGCCCCGGCTTGTCGGTTCGCTCCTCGTGACCGCGAGGAGCGTGGGTTGAAACAGCTGCTACGTCGACCTCGGAAACCCCGAGCCAGGTCGCTCCTCGTGACCGCGAGGAGCGTGGGTTGAAACGTCACTGCCAAGATGCGCCCGGAGTGCGGGCGGTCGCTCCTCGTGACCGCGAGGAGCGTGGGTTGAAACTTCGCTTCTGCCTCGCGCTCAGCGCGACGGGCCTGTCGCTCCTCGTGACCGCGAGGAGCGTGGGTTGAAACGTCCACTCCCGCTCGTCGGCAGTGTCCGCAGGGATAACGTCGCTCCTCGTGACCGCGAGGAGCGTGGGTTGAAACAGGGGCGGGGTGACGCCCCGCTCGCGGAGCAGAGGTCGCTCCTCGTGACCGCGAGGAGCGTGGGTTGAAACTCGGCGAGGGGGCGCTTGCGGTCGAAGATCGACGGGGTCGCTCCTCGTGACCGCGAGGAGCGTGGGTTGAACCCCGGGCTCCTTGGTCGCGGAGATTGGGGACGTGGAGGTCGCTCCTCGTGACCGCGAGGAGCGTGGGTTGAAACATGCAGTACATGGAGCCCTACCACGACCCGCGTGGTCGCTCCTCGTGACCGCGAGGAGCGTGGGTTGAAACTGGGCCTCCGCCACGAGATTGACGTCCTCCGCGAGCGTCGCTCCTCGTGACCGCGAGGAGCGTGGGTTGAAACGGCAATCGGTTGGACCAGCGCCTCAAGGGGCTCGGTCGCTCCTCGTGACCGCGAGGAGCGTGGGCTGAAACCCTGCGCCGCGCCCGCCCAGGAGGAACCACAGTCGCTCCTCGTGACCGCGAGGAGCGTGGGTTGAAACTCCTTCCTGATGGCCTCGCGCGCCACGCTGCCTGGTCGCTCCTCGTGACCGCGAGGAGCGTGGGTTGAAACCTCGCCCGCCTCCAGACGCTCACCGAGCGCGAGGTCGCTCCTCGTGACCGCGAGGAGCGTGGGTTGAAACCCCCTGAGGCCCCTGCAACCCCTGCGGGCCTTGTCGCTCCTCGTGACCGCGAGGAGCGTGGGTTGAAACCAGGCAAGTAGACGTTGGCAGGGGGGCGCGCCTCGTCGCTCCTCGTGACCGCGAGGAGCGTGGGTTGAAACGGCGAGTACAGCAACAACATCGTGTTGGAGCCCGGTCGCTCCTCGTGACCGCGAGGAGCGTGGGTTGAAACCTGGCGCGCTGGGGCTGGCGCGAGGCGGGAGAGTCGCTCCTCGTGACCGCGAGGAGCGTGGGTTGAAACCCCACCAACGCTCGTGGGGCGCCCGCCGGACGCCAGTCGCTCCTCGTGACCGCGAGGAGCGTGGGTTGAAACAAGGCGGTTGAGGTGAAGCGCACATTCAGCCGTCAGTCGCTCCTCGTGACCGCGAGGAGCGTGGGTTGAAACTTCTTCCCGAACAGTCCGAACAGGGCTCCGACCTCGTCGCTCCTCGTGACCGCGAGGAGCGTGGGTTGAAACGCGCAGGAGACACGACTCCAACTCCGGGTTGCTGGTCGCTCCTCGTGACCGCGAGGAGCGTGGGTTGAAACATCTTGTCCCCGCCCGACCACCGATGCGTGTGCGCGGTCGCTCCTCGTGACCGCGAGGAGCGTGGGTTGAAACGTGAGGATCTGGGGGGCGAGGCTCGAGCGTTTGGTCGCTCCTCGTGACCGCGAGAAGCGTGGGTTGAAACATGGGTTACTCCTCGCCCGCGCGTAGCGGGCTCCGTCGCTCCTCGTGACCGCGAGGAGCGTGGGTTGAAACCAGCGCCATGGGGCCGAGGTCAACCACTTCATCGTCGCTCCTCGTGACCGCGAGGAGCGTGGGTTGAAACTCAACGGTGTTCTCTGGGCAGCAGGGGTTTGGTCGCTCCTCGTGACCGCGAGGAGCGTGGGTTGAAACCTCGCGAGGGACAGCTGGCGCGGCTTCGCGCCGTGGTCGCTCCTCGTGACCGCGAGGAGCGTGGGTTGAAACAAACGTGACGGGTCGGATTATCCGGATGCCATCCGTCGCTCCTCGTGACCGCGAGGAGCGTGGGTTGAAACCGAGGCTCCGCTGGAGACGGACCCGTCCGCGTCAAGTCGCTCCTCGTGACCGCGAGGAGCGTGGGTTGAAACATCATCCACAAACTGGCACGAGCGCGGGTTGCGTCGTCGCTCCTCGTGACCGCGAGGAGCGTGGGTTGAAACTTTCGCTCGATTTGCTGCCGGCGGGCGATGAAGTCGCTCCTCGTGACCGCGAGGAGCGTGGGTTGAAACATCTGGGGCTTTGGGGCTCACCGTCGGAGTCCTGTCGCTCCTCGTGACCGCGAGGAGCGTGGGTTGAAACAATCTCCCCCTCACAGAGGACATCCACGACTCGGGTCGCTCCTCGTGACCGCGAGGAGCGTGGGTTGAAACATGTTCTGCCAGTTCGAGCCATCCCCACCGCTCGTCGCTCCTCGTGACCGCGAGGAGCGTGGGTTGAAACCAAGAGCGGGGACGTCAGTGGGGTCCGAAGTCGCCATGTCGCTCCTCGTGACCGCGAGGAGCGTGGGTTGAAACCTCCACCACCGTTACCCGGCGGCCCGGGCCCACGGTCGCTCCTCGTGACCGCAAGGAGCGTGGGTTGAAACCCTACGGTCGAGTCCGAGGGGAACCCCATCCCGGTCGCTCCTCGTGACCGCGAGGAGCGTGGGTTGAAACCCCTTCTACCGGGCCAGCTACTCCGGCTGGCAGCGTCGCTCCTCGTGACCGCGAGGAGCGTGGGTTGAAACGACGCTCATGAGCTTCGGCATGCAGGTCGGTGCACGTCGCTCCTCGTGACCGCGAGGAGCGTGGGTTGAAACCAGCCCTTCGCGCGGGCTCCCTTTGCGGCGGAGTCGCTCCTCGTGACCGCGAGGAGCGTGGGTTGAAACAACGTGGCGTTGCCGGGCGGCGAGGTGGCCGCGGCGGTCGCTCCTCGTGACCGCGAGGAGCGTGGGTTGAAACAGCACGGACGTGTGGGACATCAAGCCCATCGAAGTCGCTCCTCGTGACTGCGAGGAGCGTGGGTTGAAACCAACCTGAGCGCGACGAGTTCGACTTTCTCGTGGTCGCCCCTCGTGACCCCGAGGAGCGTGGATTGAAACAAAGCGAGCGGTCTCGCAGCGCTCCACTCGCTGAACACAGGTCGGAACAAGAACCAGGGACCCCATCCCCGGCCATCACTCAACAACCCACGAAACCACGGTCATACGCCCCAGGGACGCAGGAACTCCTCGGCCTCGGTGAGTATCCTCGGGAGCGACGCCACCAGCTCGTGCCCATCCTCCACCTCCACGAGCTTCACGTGCCGCTTCCCCTCCGCCCACTGGCGCGAATACCGGATGTCACACGTGTCATCCGCCCTCCCATGAATCACCAGCGTGGGCACTCGCACGTCCGGCCAACCGCCCTGCCTCTCGTCCACCGCCTCCGCATCCGCGATGAACCCCGCGTGCACTCGCACCTTCCGCTTCTCCGCGAAGTCGTCCGTCTCAATCCACCCCTGCTTGTTCCACAACCCCCACGCCCCTTCCCCCATCCTCCTCCTCAACTGACGCACCACCTGGAACGCCGGCGCCAACAACACCAACCCACTCACCCTCGCATCCACCGCCGCCACGTGCGCCGCCGTCAACCCTCCCAGACTCGACCCCATCAACACCGCCCGCGCCCCATCACCCCCCATCGCCTCTCGCACCGTCTCCAACATCGCGCTCAACCGCAGCCCCTCCATCGTGGGCACCCTCAAGTTGAGCCTCGCCACCTCCACACCCCTCGCCGCGAAGTGCCTCGCGATGGCCACCCCCTTCGTCGAGTCCGGACCCGACGCGAAGCCATGCAAATACAACCAACGCGGACCCTCGGACCTCGGCACGGCGGGCATGTCACTCATGACCACCCACTGTACGGACCCCCTCCCTCTCCCCCCAACTCACCTCCGTTAGCCCCGCTCACACCTCGCATGAGCCCTCAGAAGCGCACCACCGGGCCCACAATCACCGATTGGAGCAGCTTCGCGCACTCGTCCACCGCGTCCTTCGTGAGCTTCACGTCACAGAACTGAAAGGCCGTGGCCGCCGATATCCCCCACCGCTCGCTCAACCACCCATCCACTCCCACCCGGAACGCCATGCTCGTCGTGTCCACGTTCTCCCTGAGGAAGTTGCCCCACTCGTCCGGCGTGAAGGTGCTCCCCCAACTCTTCGACAACCTCGCCCCCACCCACGGCGTGATGGGCTTGTCCCGGAAGAACCTCAACCGCACCTCGATGCCCACCGCTTTGTAGTCCAACTGCGTCCGCTCCAACTGCCCCTGCCTCGACGCGTCCCGCAGCTTGCTGCCCCACGTCTCCGACACCTCCGCCAACAACCCCAATGACAACCCCGGAGGCGACTCCACCCCCAGATACCCATGCAACGCAGGCCCCTTCGCTCGGAAATCACTCAGGTGGTCCAACGTGATGCCCACCCCCAAGGACCCATACCCGTTCCACCCCTCCGCCACCGCCTGCGTCCCCACCCCCATCACTCCCAAGCACACCATCCACTTCGACACCTTTTTCATGTCGTGCAGTCTATGTCCGACTTCCTTCAAGGACAGGTGCACACCTCCTGACTCAACACGCGCGGTCCCCGGTGTCACCCCAGCCACACCCACGACGACGTCCACGTCCACCTCCACCGCATGCACCCGCCAACGCGCACCCCGTCGCGGCGACGCGCGAAAGTTTCCTCGCATCAGACCGCTCTCGTTGGCCGCACGACACCTGCCACCGTGAGACAACTGCCTCTCCGGGAATCCTGGTTCACGTCCGTTGGAAGCGAACGAGTGTCTTGGACTTGAGTCAGGTCTTGTAGCGAGACACGAGGGTGGCCACCCTGTGACGGACCATGGCTCTGCGTCTCCAGCTCGCGCCCCCGGCGTTGCGTACGCTCGCCCGGTGTCCCAATCCCGTCCGTCAGCGGCTTCAAGGTGAACTGGCCGCACTGGCCGCGGGGCTCCCGCTCGAGGGCCCTCTGGCGCCCGAGCAGGTGGGCCTCGTGGTGCTCGGCTCCGGGTTCCGCGTCCATTACCTCCTCGAGGAGGAGCACCGGTTGCTCCGGCTCACGGACGTCATGGCCCCTGTCTCGTCCCATTGAAGAAGCGAAGGGCGCCAAGCACCGCGCCCCGGGTCCTGAAGCGCCTTGCCCATCCCGCTGGCTGACTTCCTCCTCCAGAACCGCGACGCCATCCTGGAGGCGTGGGAAGAACAGGTCCGCGCGCTCCCCGCCGCCCGGAGTCTCGACCGCCTCGCCCTGCGCGATGGCCTGCCCCATCTGCTCGACGGCATCGCGACCCTCATGCGCACGCCGCACGCGGAGCTTGCCTCGGGCCTGGGCGCCATCGGCGACCACCACGCCCTCGAGCGGCTCGGTGAGGGATTCGACCTGCGCCAGGTCGTCGCCGAATACCGCCTCCTGCGCTCCTGCGTCCTGAGCCTGTGGTCCTCCCGAGGTCACGCCACCGCCCGGCCCGAAGAAGAGCGCATCTTCCACGAGGCCATGGACGAAGCCGTCGCCGCGTCCGTCAGCCGCTACGCCCTCGCGCGCGAGCGCACCCTCCAGGCCCTCGACCGCATCAGCGCGGCGGCCCTCGGCAGCCCCGATGTCGCGGGCTTCCTGCCGCGATTGCTTCAAGTCCTCCGGGACACTATCGCCACCGTCGACGTGGCCGTCGTCCTGCTCCGCGAGGGCGAGGACCACCTGCGCGTCGAATGCGGCGTCGGCGAGGGCGTGGACTCAGGCGGCCGAGTCCACGTGGGCCATGGCTTCGCCGGCTCCATCGCCGCGTCACGCGAACCCGTCTGGGTCCGGGATGCACGCAAGGACCCCCGAGCCCACTCCGCCGTCGTGCGCACCTCCGACGTGCGCGCCCTCTACGGCGTCCCCCTGGTCCTCCATGGCGAGCTCATCGGCGTCGCCCTCATGGGCAGCCGCGGCAGCCGTGAGTACACCGAGGAAGACCTCCTCCTCTTCCGCGCCATCGCCGCCCGAGCCACCGCGCTCCTCGCCCAGGCCCAGGCCCACGAGCGCGAGCGGCAGGCCCGAGAGGACGCGGAGGCTTCACTCGCCCGGCTGCGCGAGAGCGAGGCCCACCTGCGCCGCTGGGAGGCGCTCTTCCTCCGCCTGGGCGTGGGCGTCGTCATCGTGTCCGCCAGGGACCACCACATCCTCGACGCCAACCCCGCCTACGCCCGCATGCATGGAGCCACCCCCGAGGAGCTCCGCGGCGCCTCGCTCGCGTCGACGCTCGCCCCCGAGGCCCGCGACCAGGTCCCTCGCCACGCCGCCGAGGCCCTGGCGCACCCGTCCCACGAATTCGAATCCATCCACCTGCGCGCCGACGGCGGCCGCTTCCCCGTCTTCACCCACATCACCGCGCTGCGAGACGACTCGGGACAGGTCTCCCGCTACGTGGCCACCGTGCTCGACATCACCCAGCGCCGCGCCATGGAAGAGGAGCGGCAGCGGCTGCACCAGGCCATCGAGGCGGAGCGCACCCAACTGGCCGCCGTGCTCGAGCAGCTCCCCGAGGGCGTCATCATCGCGGAGGCTCCGAGCGGCCGCTGGCTCCTCGCCAACCACCGCGTCTCCACGCTCACCGGCCGCGCCATCCCTCAGAGCTCCAGCGTGGACACCTTCACCCGCGCCTATGAAGCCTGTCACCCCGACAGCCAGCCCTATGCCCCCAAGGACTGGCCCCTGGCGCGCACGCTGCGCACCGGCGAGGTCGTGCAGGGCGAGGAGATGATGTTGAAGCACGAGGACGGGCACACGCTCACGCTCCTCATCTCCAGCGCCCCCTTGCGCGACAAGGAGGGGAACATCATCGCGGGGGTCGCCACGCTCGCGGACATCACCGAGCTGCGGCGCGCCCAGGAGGCCACGCTCCAGTCGGCCCGCTTCGGCGAGCGGCTCATCGCCATCGTCAGCCACGATTTGCGCAACCCCCTCAATGCCATCCATCTGTCCACCACCCAGCTGCTGCACAGCGAGGCGCTCGCGGAGCGGGAGCGCCGGCTCGCCACGCGCATCGCCCGCTCCAGCGCCCGAATGACACGCATGATTCTGGAACTCCTCGACTTCACGCGCGGACGGCTGGGCGGAGGCATCCCCATCCAACGCGCGCCCGGAGACCTGCGCGCGGTGGTGCGCCAGGCCGTGGAGGAGCTGGAGGCCGCGTGGCCCGAGCGCACCCTGCGCGTCGTCGTGAACCCCGGCCACTACGAAGGCGTCTGGGACGCCGAGCGCCTGTTTCAAGTCGTCAGCAACCTGGGCGGCAACGCGCTCCAGTACAGCGCGCCGGAGGCCCCCGTCACGCTCATGCTGTCGGACCGCGCAGACACCGTCGTGCTCGACGTCCACAACTCAGGCGAGCCCATTGCCCCAGAGGTGTTGCCGCGCCTGTTCGACCCGTTCCGCCGCGGGCGCGGAGCCAGCCAGGACAGCGGCATCAGCGGTGGATTGGGGTTGGGCCTCTACATCGTCGAACAAATCGTGACGGGCCACCAAGGCCGCATCGAGGTGACGTCCTCGGCGGCGGAGGGGACCCTGTTCCGGGTGAGTCTTCCTCGCGAGCCGACCTGGGCCTGAGCCCCAGCCGCTCAGCGCGCCGCGCTCACCACGCGGGCCAACGTCGCTCGCAGCTCCCCCAGGTCCACCGGCTTGGGAACCGTGGCACGCACGCCCTCCGGGAGAGGCTGGCTGTTGCCCGCGCCGGACACCACCACCACGGGCAGCGCGCGCAGCTGGGCATCCTCGCGGACGTGGCGCATCAGCTCCCACCCGCTCATCACCGGCATCATCAGGTCGAGCACCACCGCGTCCGGGCGCGGCAGCCGGCGCAGCCGCTCCCACGCGGACTGGCCGTTGCCCGCCGTCTCCACGGCGAAGCCCTCCATCGTCAGGAACTCCTCCAGGAGCTCCCGGCTGTCCTCATGGTCCTCCACCAGGAGGACGAGACTTGGCGTGCACATGGAGACTCAGCCTCGTACCGAAGTCGCAAGGCTGCCAGCCGCGCCGCGTCGAGACGTCCACCCAGAGACCTTCCCATTGTCGGGTGGCTCACACTTCGAGAACCTCCTGTGAGCGTTCCTCAGTTGGCGGGGTCCTCCTCCGGCAGCAGCCTGTCCTCCAGCACCTCCTCCGGAGACTCGCCCGCCTGGATGCGCAGCGCGGCGTATCTCAGGCCCGTCACCTCCGCGAGCGCCTCCTGCCGGCCGAACACATGCCCCGCGCGGCGCGCATACAGCCGCAGCGCCCGCGCCAGCTCCGCGCCCGTGCCGAAGCGCTCCTCCCGCTCCGGCGCCAGCGTGCCCCGGAGCAGCGGCTGGAAGGCCACGGGCACCGCGCGCAGCGCGTCCTCCAGGTCCTCGTGCCCGTACGCCCGAATCCGCCGCCGCAGCTCGCGCGCGGCCGCCATGCCCACGGCCTCCTGCATCGCCGCGTCCAACGCCGCCTCAGGCGTGGGCGCCGCGGACGGCAGCGCATGCTCGCGGCGCTGCCGGCGCTCGGCCTCGAAGCGGTCCGCGCCCTCGAACAGGTGCCGCCCCGTGAAGAGCTGCAGCAACACCAACCCCAGGCTGAACAGGTCCGCGCGCCCATCCAGCGCCTGGCGCGCGACGTGCTCGGGCGCGGCGTAGGCCAGGCTCACCGGCGGCGCCGCGTGCTGCTCCTCGCCCGACAGCGCCGACGACGCGGCGCCGAAGTCGAGCAGCTTCACCGCGCCGTGCTCGGTGATGAGGATGTTGTGGGGCGACACGTCGCGGTGGACCACCCGCAGGGCGCGCCCCTCCTCGTCGGTGAGGGTGTGGGCGTGGTGGAGCGCCTCGGCGACCTCGGCGGCGACGTAGAGCGCGAAGCCCTCCGTGAAGGGGAGCTGTGAGCGCCCGGACGCCTCCAGCAGCGTGTCCAGCCGGTGGCCAGGGGTGTGCTCGAACACGAGCACCGGCGTGTCATCCGGACCCTTGAGGTGGTGCACGGAGGCGACGTTGGGGTGATGCAAGAGCGCGGTGAGGCGGCCTTCCTCCAGCAGCCGGTGCTCGGCGCCCGCGCTGTCCTGCAGCGGGCGCTTGATGACCGCGTAGCCGCAGAAGTCCGACTCGTAGCGGCGCCGGGCGAGCAGGAGCTCCCCATGGTGCGCGGCCCCCAGCGACTTGACGAGCTCATACGAGGCTCGGCCGGACCGCAGCAGCACTTGCGGTGGCGCGGAGGTGTCGAACGACGGCGGCGGCATGGCGGCTCTCCTCGGATGGCCGAGGCCCCGCTGGGCCCGACGGCTCACTCCAGAAAGTATCCACGCCCGCTGGCCGGAAGTCACCTCATGGGTAGTGTGTGCTCCATCCACCTCCTCATGGCTCCGAGGTCGGTTTCAGCAGCCCGTCCTGCCGCGCGTACTCGCGCACCAGCTCCACTTCGTCCAACAGCCGCAGCGAGTCGGGAAAGACCTTCTCCGCGCGCTCGGCCAGGCGCAGCGCCTTCTCCAGCGACTCCTTCGTGCGCGCGTCGGACCAGCCGCGCAGCAGGCCCGCCCACGCCTGCTCGAGCGTCTTCAGGGACTTGCCCGCGCTCTCCTCCCAGAGCGTCGCCGCGTCGTCCTCGCGGCCCCGGACGACGTCCAGGAAGTAGCCCAGCTCCACGAGCGAGGAGGCGCTGCGGCGCGAGACGGACACCGCCTGCTCCAAGAGCCGCTGCACCTCCGTGAAGGTCACCTCCGCGTCCACGCCGGGCTCGTCGGTGAGCTGGAGCAGCCGCGCCAGCTCCAGCAGCGCGGGCGTGAAGGTGGGGGCGTCCCGCGTCAGCTCGCGCAGCAGCCGCAGCTGCTCGGCGCTGGCGTGGTTGGCGTCTCCGGCCTCGCGTGCGGCGAGCAGGCGCTTCATCAGCTCAGCGGCGGTGGGGTGCCCGGACATGGTGGCTCCTCAGTCTTCCAAGAGGCGCTTCTGTTCCTGGATGAGCTTCTTGGCCAGGTTGAGTTGGCTCTGCGTCGCGACGCTGAAGTCCTTCGTCTGCAACATCCGCCGTATCTCGAAGAGCGTGTGGTCCTTGAGCTGCGTCGGGAAGTTGTGCACGCGCGTGAGGCTGGCGGGGATGTCGCCCAGCCGCGTGTTGAGCGCGGAGATGCGCTCGGTGAGCCGCGTCGCGACCTCGCGGGAGATGAGCCCGCTGGCCGTCGCCTCCGCGATGAGCGCCTGGGCCTGGGTGAACTCGCCCCGCGCTATCAACGCGAGGATGCGCGCGTGCACGGAGCTGCCCTTCACCCGCGGCTCGTCCTCCGTTCCCGCCTCCGACGCGGGACGCAGGGCGGGCTCCGGATGGCCACAGCCGGCCGTCCAGACCGACAGCCAGCACGCGAGCAGGGCTCCACCGACGCGCAAGGTTTTCTCCCTTGAACAGTTTTATGGCTATGTCTTGATTTTCAGCTTTCAGGATGGGAGGTGTCAAGCGTACGAGTCCTGGGGCGGCGGACCTGGGAGGATGACCCCACCCGGCGTGAAAGGTCCAGTAGCAAACGATGAACCCAGGAGGTCTCAAAGCCCGTCCGTTCCCTGGGGAGTGGGGCCGGAGGGCCCAAGCGGAGGGGTGGGGCCGAGGCGTGTGGTGGTGGGTAGGACGCGCAAGGGCGTCAGGCCCGGAGACTACCCGCCGTATCGGTATTTCGCCGGATGACGTGCTGGGTTATAAGTCCAGCCGGACACGTGTCCGAGGAGGCCTGTGCCAGTGCAGGCCCTGGTCTCGGGCCGTACTCAGAAGGTTGACGCGGTGAAGACCCACCCTGAAGGTTCCGCCTCCACCCGCAAGTCGTCCCGAGTCCGGCCGAGGCGTGCCAGCGACCGCGCCCGGCTGTCGCGTCAGCAGTTGGAGCGTCGCCTGGCGCTGAGTGTCGGCGAGGAGGCGCGGTCGGCGCGGATGCGCGCGGGGCTGACGCAGGCGGATGTGGCCGAGCGCATCGGCATCGCGGCGGAGGTGTACGGGCGGATGGAGCGCGGGAAGATGATGCCCAGCGTGCCCACGCTGTTCCGGCTGTGTCTGGCGTTGCACCTGTCCGCGGACGTGGGGATGGGGCTGGTGACGGCGGCCTCGGTGGGGGCGGCGCTGTGGGAAGAGGACTCGCGTGAGAAGGACCACCTGCCGGAGATGCGGCGGCTGCTGCGCACGCTGCGCCGCATGTCCCGGGGCCAGCTCAAGCTGGTGAATCAGGTCGCCGCCGCCATCCTCCCGCAGCGCTGAGCACGCGCGGGGGCCTGGGCGTCTAGCGGGTGGGAAGGCAGAGCGTGTCCGGTGGACACTTCTCGGTGGAGTCGGTTCCGGGCCGCAGGGAGTCGGAGGCCCGCGAGGCCTCCTCCCGTGGACCCACGGACTGTTCCGCGGTGAGCGTGTCCTGTGGCGCGGCCGTGTCATCGCCGATGGAGGGCAGGAAGGCCAGCGCCACGGCCAGGAGCAGCAGCGCGAACAGCAACTGGAGCAGGCGCCAGCGCACGACGTGGATGCTCGGAGGGGCGATCATCCCACGCCTCTTCCTGTGCGGGTGGGAACGGGGAGGCTCTGCCCCGCGGGAGGCGGGACAGGGGCAGGAGGTGGCGGCGGGCGGACGATGGGCGTCGGCCGGCACCGGGAAAGGGACAGACTCGGATTCATGACGCGAGGCTCCAGGGTGCGGGGAAATTGGTGAGCCCTCGTGCGCATGTCCTCCCTCCCTCGGAGACAAGAGCCTTGTCGGGTCCTCGACGGGAGGGTTTCCTCGCGTTCACCAGGGGACGGTGGGCTCGTCCCGCCGGTTGCTCTTGCTGTCAGGACGACGGCTTCCAGCCGGGCCGCTTGTCTCCCCGCCGCGTCCCTGGCGTCATGCGGCCCGGAGCCACGCGGGAAGCCAGTGACGGACACGAGTCGGGGACAGCGACGGCGAGGACTCGGGCTTCGCGCACTCCAGGGGCCGTGGCCGCTGGTGCTGCTGTTGCTTCCGGTGTTCGTCGCTCGGGCGCGGGCTGCGTCCAGCGGAGACGGGGGAGTCCCCGACGCGGGCCTGGTGGCGGTGGAGGCGCGCCTGGAGCGCACCGACGCGGGCTGGGCGGTGGAGGGCCTCCCGCCGGATGCTGGCGTGGCGGAGCCCCTCTTCGTCCCGCCTTCGCTGGCGCAAGACGCGCCCGCGCCGTATCCGCCGGAGCTCGCACCCGAGCGCGTCGCCGGTGTCGTCCAGTTGGAGTTGTGGATTGACGAAGCGGGGGAGGTGGAGACCGCGACGCTGGTGCGAGGGGTCCACCCGCTGCTGGACACGGCCGCGCTGCACGCCGCGCCGTCGCTGCGCTTCACCCCCGCGACGTTGGATGGCCAACCGGTGGCGGTGCGCCTGGGCTTCGAGTACCGCTTCGAGGCCCCCGCCGTCGTCTCCGGCGCGACCCCCGAAGGCCCCGTCACGCTGCGGGGCCTGGTGCGCACCAAGGGCAACCGCCGGCCCATCGTCGGCGCCACGCTGGTGTCCGACAGCGCTCCGGATGCCCCCGTGCAGACGGACGTGGAGGGCCGCTTCGAGGCGCGCTGGCCCCCGGGCGGTCAGCGCGTGCGGGTGATGGCGCCCGGCCACAAGCCCGGAGTCTTCCTGGAGGCGCTCCAGACGCGCGAGGCGTTGGAGGTCGTCTACGGACTGGAGCCCCTGGTCATCAATCCGTACGAGACGGTGGTGCGGGGGGACCGCGAGCGCACGGAGGTCAGCCGCGTCACGCTCCACGACGCGGAGCTGCGCGAGGTGCCCGGCACGATGGGGGACCCGTTCCGCGTCATCATGCTGTTGCCCGGCGTGGGCAGCATGTTGTCCGGCGTGGCCTACCCGGTGGTGCGCGGCAGCCAGCCCGCGGCCACGGGCTACTTCCTGGATGGCATCCGGGTCCCCATCCTCTTCCACCTGTTCCTGGGCCCGGCCGTCATCCACCCGGACTTCATCGACGCCATCGACTTCTTCCCGGGCTCACCGCCGCCCCGGTATGGGCGGCTGTTGGGCGGCGCGATTGAAGGCAGGCTCAGCAAGCCCCGCGACGACCGCGTCCACGGCAGCGCGTACGCGGACCTCATCAACGCGGGCTTCTTCCTGGAGACGCCGTTCAAGTCCTCCGGCACCAACGTCAGCCTCGCGGGCCGCTATTCCTATACGCCGTGGCTCATCGCGCTCGCGGCCAACCAGCTCCAGGACCCGCCAGCGCCCGGACGCCTCAACCCCAAGGTGGTGCTCGACTTCTGGGACTACCAGCTGCGCGTGGAGCAGGACGTGGGGCAGGGCAAGCTGCGGTTGTTTGCCTTTGGCTCGTCGGACACCTTCGGCTCCAAGGCCCAGGACGAGTTCGGGGAGACAGGGCTCCAATCCATCATGTTCCACCGCGTGGACCTGAGGCACCGCCACCCGGTGGGCGGCGGCGAGCTGGAGCTGGGCGCGACGTGGGGGCTGGACCGCTTCGCCGTCGCCAGCAGCAACCCGCCCGACGAGGCCACCTCCGTCCACATCGACCAGGGCACGTGGGCCGCGCGCGTGGGCTACACCCGGCCGTTGGACCGCGACGTGACGCTGCGGCTGGGCGGCGACGTGGACCACAAGCGCGCCGTCGTCGACTTCTACGAGCGGACCCCCGACGAGGAGACCGCCGAGCTGGCCCCGGTGGCGCTGGCCACCCTCCTGGGCGCGTGGGCGGAGCTGGTGTGGCAGCCCACGCCCAAGTGGTCCGTGGTGCCGGGGCTGCGCGTGGACAACTACCACCTGTCCCCGGGCATCGACCGGACGGCGGTGGAGCCCCGGCTCATGCTGCGCCACCAGCTCACGGACACGGTGGTGCTCAAGGGCTCCGCGGGCCTGTTCCACCAGCCGCCCACGTCCCTCATCAGCCTGCCCGTGGTGGACGTGGGGAGCCTCTTCCTCGGGCTCCAGCAGGGCGCGCAGTTCTCGCTGGGCGCGGAGTGGAAGGCGCTCCAGGGCCTGGACGTGGGGCTGGACGTGTACGTCAACCCGCTGGTCCGCACGATTGAGCTCACGCCCTTCTCCGACGAGGGCCTGGTGGATGACCCCAGCCCGCTGCCCGACTCCGGAGGGAACCCGGGCATCCCGGACCGGGATGACTTGAACCTGCCGGACTTCAGCAGCCGGGGCCTGGCCTATGGCCTGGAGCTGCTCGTCCGCCATCCGCTGGGCGACAACTGGTTCGGCTGGGTCTCCTATACGTTGCAGCGCAGCGTCCGCCGCACGCGCTTCTACCGGTACGACGTGGAGGGCAACGCGCAGGGCGAGTCCGTGGCGAACCTGCCCTTCGCCTTCGACCAGACCCACGTGCTCAACCTGGTGCTCAGCTACAAGTTCGCCAACAGCGTCAGCCTGGGCGGCGTGCTGCACTTCAACACGGGGCGCCCCGAGTACGGCACGCTGGGCACGCAGACCCACCGCGCGGGGATGGACAGCTCCGGCCGCGCCTCGTGGGTGAAGGTGGACCGGGACGCGGTGGACCGGCTGCCGCCCTTCTTCCGCTTCGACATGCGCCTGTCCAAGTCGTGGGTGTACGAGACGTTCAGCCTGGAGGCGTACCTGGACATGCTCAACGTCACCATCAGCCGGGAGACGGTGAGCTTCGACTACGAAGGCGGCGGGGGTCGTCCCCTCTCCAAGAAGGCGGTGGGGCTGCCCATCGTCCTGCCCATCCTCGGGGTGAAGGGGCGATACTGAACCGCGCGAGTGATGGATAGCGCACGCTTGGCGCCCATCCCCGTGTCGGTCCGCGCCAAGGATGCGCCTGAGACGGTGTAATTCCCCCGTGACGTGTGTTGCTGGAAGTCAGTCCACCCTCGGGTCGGATGGACACGCTTGGCTTCCCACGGTGGACCGCGCGACCTCCAGGTGGACTCCTCATGTCCCACGAAGGGAATGTGACAATGGCGGAACGGTTGGGGGGGCGGGGGAAGCCCGAGCGCGCGGCGGCGGGTTCACGAGGTGCCACGAGTCTCATCCCTTCCCTCGACGCGGCCGCCAGCGCCGCCGTGCTCGCGGACCTGAGCGCGCCGGGCGTGCTGCTGGTGGATGACAACCCCGCGAACCTGCTCTCGCTGGAGGCCATCCTCGAGCCGCTGGACGTGAGGCTGACGAAGGCGTCCTCCGGAGAGCAGGCGCTGCGCTTCCTCCTGCGCGAGGACTGCGCCGTCATCCTCCTGGACGTGCGCATGGCGGGGATGAGCGGCTTCGAGACGGCCGCGCTCATCAAGCAGCGCGAGCGCACGCGCAACGTCCCCATCATCTTCCTCACCGCGTACGGGCGGGATGACGCGGAGCTCGTCGCGGGCTACTCCACGGGCGCGGTGGACTTCCTGCAGAAGCCCTTCCCGCCGGAGGTGCTGCGCTCCAAGGTGTCCGTCTTCGTGGAGCTGTTCCGCGCGCAACACCAGGTGCGGGCGCAGGCGGAGCTCTTGCGTCGCAAGGAGGCGGAGGCGCGGGAGCTGGCGCACCGGGCCGCGGGCCACATCGACCGGCTGCGCGACTTCACCGAGCGCTTGTCGGAGGCCCACACGGTGCGGGACGTGTGCCGCGCGCTCTTCGAGCAGGGGCTGGTGGCCGCGGGCGCGAAGGCGGGCGCCGTCAACCTGCTCAACGAAGCGCAGGACGCGCTCGAAATCGTGGACGCGGTGGGCTACCCGGAGCAGGTGTTGTCCAAGTGGCGGCGCATCCCCCTCTCCAACCCGGTGCCGCTGACGGAGGCCGTGCGCGAGCAGCGGCCCATCTGGCTGGGCTCGCTGGACGAATGGCAGGGCCGCTACCCGCACCTCAACGCGCACGGCATCCACGAGTCCGCCATCGCGCTGCCGCTGATGGTGAAGGGGCGGGCGCTGGGCGCCATCGGCCTGTCGTTCGCGCGGGCCCGGCTGTTCACGGAGATGGACCGGGCCTTCTTCTCCGCGCTGGCGCACGCGTGCGCGCAGGCGCTGGAGCAGGTGCGCCTCATCACCGAGGAGCGCCGGGCCCATGAGGAGCTGCGCCGCCGCTCGGAGTTCGAGCAGCAGCTGGTGGGCATCGTCTCGCACGACTTGCGCAACCCGCTGGCGGCCATCGCCATGTCGGTGGGTCTCTTGGAGAAGAAGGGGGAGCTGTCCGACGGGCAGCGGCGCACGGTGCGGCGCATGGGCCAGGCCAGCGAGCGCGCGGCGCGGATGATTCGGGACCTGCTCGACTTCACCAAGGCGCGGCTCGGGGGTGGCATCGCCCTGCACCGGCGACCCATGGACCTGGGCGAGGTGGTGACGCAGGTGCTGGACGAGGTGCAGGTGGCGCACCCGGGACGGCACGTGGACGTGGAGGTGTCGCCCGGCGTGCGGGGGGAGTGGGACCCGGACCGCATCGCGCAGGTGCTGACGAACCTGCTCACCAACGCCCTGGTCTACAGCCCCCGTCACGCGCCGGTGCGCGTGCGTGCGTTCGCGCAAGGAAGCCAGGCGCTCCTGAGCGTCTACAACGGCGGGGCGCCCATTCCGCGAGAGCTGCTGGCGCGCCTGTTCGAACCCCTGACGCGCGGGACACTCCAGGAAGGGCAGTCCCACCGCAGCATCGGGCTGGGGCTCTACATCGTCCGCGACATCGTCCGGGGCAATGGCGGCGGGGTGGAGGTGGTGTCCTCCGAGGAGCACGGCACGACCTTCACGGTCCACCTGCCGCGGTGCCCCGCGTGAGGCGCGGGGTAGGAGCCGGGCCTTCCTGCCCCGTGGGGCAGTGGCGGTGGTCCTCCGCGGTGCACTTTGCTTCCAGGCGAGTGGAGAGGGTCCGGTCCGTCCGGAGGTCGGGAGCGGGGACTCGCGGGGCTCGCCACGCAGTGCTTACGGGTGAGCACTGCGGGAACGGCTGTACCCGAGGACAAGGTTACGACACCTCGGACATGGCACTCTCTACCAACGCGCGTTCCGCGCCCCGGCCGGTGTTCGTGGACTGGAGGGGTGCTGTTCGCCGGGGGGAAGCCGATGGTGAGCCTGTCGTCGTTGCCGGGGAATGCCCTGGCACGGTCGCTCCATGCCGGGAGTCCCGCACCATGTATCCGCCTGGAGGCGTTGCGGGGAGCCGCGGGAGAAGTGCTCGACTTCCAGTGGACGTCGCTCAACGCGGCGGCGGAGCACTTCGTCCATGACTGGGGCGTGCCCCCGGTGCTGTCGCGCTGGGCGCCGCACGGCCTGCGGGGCGTGGAGCTGGAGGCGTGCGTGCGGGTGTGGGCCACGGGGGTGCCCCTGGCTTCGACCTTGAGGGTCTCCCGCGACGGACTGGATGGGGGCTTCCAGGTGGTGGGGCTCAAGGAGGCGGACGGCCTGGTGCTGTGGCTGTTGGAGCCCGCCTCGGAGACGCAGGCCGCGGAGGGGCTGCGCGACGCGCTGGAGCGTGAGCGCGAGGCACGGCGGCGCGCGGAGGGGGCGCTGGAGGGCACCCGCGACGTGCAGGCCCGCGAGGAGCTCTTGCGGCTGGCCCTGTCCATGGCGCGCATGGTGGCGTGGGAGTGGACGGAGGGGCGGCGCGCGGTGACCTGGTCCCAGGACGCGGAAGGCTTCTTCGGCCAGCTGCCTGGGACGCTGGGCAGCTCGCTGCCGGGGTTCTTGTCGTGTGTCCTGGCGGAGGACCGGCCCCGGGTGGCGCGCGGAATCGAACAGGCGCTGGCCGTGGATGGCGCCTACACGCTCAAGTTCCGCTGCCGGCACGCGGATGGCTCCACGCATTGGTACGAGGCGGTGGGGCAGAGCTTCCATGAAGGCGAGCGCCCTCACCGCATGGTGGGGGTGGTGATGGACTGCACGGAGCGCGAGCACGCGGAGGCCGTGCTGCGCGAGGCGGAGGAGCGCTACCGGCTGGCGGCCCGCGCGACCCACGACGTGTTGTGGGATTGCGACCTGGCCACCGGGCGCGTGTCGTGGGATGCGGGGCAGGAGGAGCTGTTCGGCTATGGACGCGACGCCGCGGACCACGACATGTCCTGGTGGACGCAGCGGCTGCACCCGGACGAGCGCGACGCGGTGGCCACCGGGCTGCGCGACTTCATCGCCTCCGACAAGGGCGCGTGGCAGTCGGAGTACCGCTTCCTCTGTCATGACGGCACCTGGGCCCATGTGTTGGACAGAGGGGTGTTGTCGCGGGACGCCGCGGGCCGGCCGGTGCGGATGATTGGCTCGATGATGGACATCACCGAGCGCAAGCGCGCGCTGGAGCGCCTGGCGGAGGAGGCGCAGTTCCGCGAGCGCTTCATCGGTATCCTCGGACATGATTTGCGCAACCCCCTCAACGCGATAACCCTGTCGGCCCGGGCCCTGCGGCGGCGCACGGCCAACAATTCCTCCCAGCAGCAGATGGCCCAGCGCATCGAGGCGAGCGCCGAGCGCATGGGCACCATGATTTCAGACATTCTCGACCTGACGCGGGCGAGGCTGTCGGGAGGGATTCCGCTTCAAGTGGCGCCCGCGAACCTCTCCAGCGTGTGCCGGCAGGTGGTGGAGGAACTGTCCGCTGTCCATCCCGACCGCTCCATTGCCTTTGATGTGGATGGGCGCTCGGATGGGGTGTGGGACGCGGACCGGCTGGCACAGGTGCTCAGCAACCTGGTGGGAAATGCCCTGGAGCACGGCGACCAGGACGCCCCGGTGCTGCTGCGGTGCCTGGACCTGGAGGCGCGGCAGGTGGTGGAAGTCCACAACCCGGGCTCCCCCATCCCCGCGCCCCAGCTGGCCACGCTGTTCGACCCGTTCCGTCAGGCGGGGGTGGCGCGCGAACGGGGCCGGCGCCGCAGCGGGCTGGGGCTGGGACTGTTCATCGTGCGAGAGATTGTCCATGCCCACGGCGGCAGCGTGGACGTGCGCTCCTCCGAACGGGATGGGACCACATTCACGGTGACGCTCCCGCGCGATGCCCGGCGTGCCCCTCGGTGATGTTTCAGTGATGGCTCGCGCTGTGTCATCGTCAGCAATCACCGTCCACCGCGCGGCGATACATGGCGCGAGCGTCCATTGTTTCACGCTGACGCTGTCTGGCGAATGACGTCGCCAGACGGATTGCACGTTGGGACACCTGTCACTCCTGGGCTGCAAGGACTACCCGTTGTTCTGACCGCGGAAAATTGCGGTCACCCCCGAACGCGGAGGCAGTCCATGCGCCAGTCCACCATCCGATTCCAGACGCAATCCTTCTCTTTCCGGAGCCTTCGTGCGTGGGTGTTGCCCGCGCTGCTGGGGTCCGCGGTCGGCTGCGGCCCGGGCGGTGGGGGGACCCCCGAGCCCGTGGACCCGGTGGACGCGCAGCGGGACGGCCTGGTGTCCACCAATGGGCTCTCCACCAACGGATTGAGCACCAATGGCTTGTCAACCAACGGGCTGAGCACGAACGGGCTGAGCACGAATGGCCTGAGCACGAATGGCCTGAGCACCAATGGCTTGTTCGTCTCCTGGTTCAACTCCAACCCCGCTCAGGCGGACATGTTGATGAAGTACGTGGCCCGTTGCGCGATGAACGCCAGTCAATCCCTCACGTATACCCATGGGGGGACGACGTATACGTGGACGGGGTCCTTGGGGTTGGCGCCGGGGTGGTCCATGAACCAGCCGGCGACGGTGACGGAGCAGCAGATTGTGTCCGCGTGCATCGCGGCGCACGCCAACAAGTTCGGGGTGCATGTGAATATCTCCGTGTTGGGGAAGGGGGCCACGAACGTGGACATCCCGACGACGGCGGAGGAGACGCAGACGTACAGCCAGCCCGAGGCCTGCTTCTTCGGCAACATCTTCACCAACGAGGGCCTCTACGCGGCCAACGACACCAGCTACCTGTCCTATGACCAGAGCACGGTGCGTACGTGCGGCCTGTCCTCGTGGGCGGGCGACCTGGCGTGCGCTCCCGCCATCGTGCACGTGGGCAACTGCCTGGACTACTGCGTGCCGGACTCCACGCGGATGCACTACCGGTGCAACTACAACGGGAAGCTCTACCGGACGCTCACGACGCGCATCCGTCCGCAGGACATCTACCGGTGCGGCGATGGCGTCTGCCAGCTCTCGGAGAAGTGCGGCACGGGAGTCACCCCGGACAGCTGCGCGTCTGACTGCGGCGCTTGCCCGTAGCCAGTTCCTCGTCGACTTCCTCCCGCGGCTCCCCGTGTCGCGCCGGTGAGGGGTTGGACGGGCCGGTTCCTGCCGTGCCCTGTCACCTCGCCAGGTCGTGGCGGTGGAGTTCTCCCAGAGCCTGGGCTTCAAGGCCGGGCGGCCCAATGGCCCGGATGGAGAGGCCCTTGCCTTGGGACCGGGCGCCCGGCCTTCGTGGCGGCGATATGTCCACGCGCTCAAGGCGTTCCCGCCCCGATGCGTCCCCAGGGGCGGCCGCCCGCGCCGCGACAACTTGCCACACGGGGCCCGCTTTCCGATGCTGGTACCCATCAGCCGGTCGCGGTGCGCCACTCAATATCCGCCGTGGAGGTCGATTCGATGAACGCCGTCTGGAAGTCCTCGCGCTGGGCGCTGCTCCCCACCCTGTTGCTCTTGCAAGCCTGTGGTGATGACGAGAGCAGCAACAAGACCTACACCGTGCGCTTCAGCCCTCAGGTTCGCCAGGAGGCGCTGACCTGTCAGGGCCTCTATTCCGATATCGGGACGTCGCGGAGCACCATCGAGTTGTTGGACTTCGAGATGTTCGTGCGGGACGTCACGCTGGTGCGCGCCAACGGCGAGCGCCACCCGCTGAAGCTGGAGCAGGATGGCGCGTGGCAGCTCGATGACCTCGCCCTGCTCGACTTCGAGGATGGGACGGGCACTTGCCGGACGGGCACGGCGGCGATGCACCGCGAGGTGGTGGGCACGGCCCCCGAGCATGACGACTACACGCGTCTGGAGTTCAAGGTGGGGCTGCCCCCGGAGCGCAACCACCTGGACTACCAGGTGGAGACCCCGCCGCTGAACAACCGGGACGTGTGGTGGGGCTGGCAGGCGGGCTACAAGTTCGTGAAGCTGGATGTCCGCACGCCAGCGAACGTGGAGTACGTCTTCCACCTGGGTGCCGTCGGGTGCCAGGGCTCGGTGGGGGAGGGCTACACCTGTGCGTCCGACAACCAGGCGACCATCGTCCTGGACGACTTCAACCCGGAGAAGAACCAGGTCGTCCTGGACGTGGCGGGGCTGTACTCGGAGCTGGATGTGAACCGGGTTCCCAACGGCACCTCGGACATGATGGCTGGCTGCATGTCGGGGGCGGGGGACCCGGAGTGCCCGGTGTTCTATTCGCAGTTCGGCCTGTCGCCGGATGGGAGCCCCAAGGCGCTTCCCAAGACGTTCTTCCGCGTGCGCTGAAGGGGCGATGCCCCAGAGGAGTGAGCCGAGATGTCGCGTGCGTGGAAGGTGAGCGCCGTGGTGGCCGCGGTGGCGGCCGCCGGATGTGGGGACGGTGGGTCGGGGACTCCGGCGCCGTCGCCGTATGTGTGGAACCTGCCAGCGGGGTTTCCCGAGCCCTTCGTGCCCGAGGACAACCCCATGTCCGAGGCCAAGGTGGAGCTGGGCCGCCACCTCTTCTACGACGCGCGGCTGTCTGGCAATGGCACCATGTCGTGCGCCAGTTGCCACGAGCAGTCACGGGCGTTCTCGGATGGGAAGGCCACGCCGGTGGGGTCGACGGGGGACCTGGTCCCCCGCAATGCTCCGGGACTGGCGAACGTGGCCTACCTGGACACGTATACGTGGGCCAATCCGATGTTGGAGACGCTGGAGTCGCAGGCCCTGGTGCCGCTCTTCGGCGAGCACCCCACGGAGCTGGGGTTGACGTCCCGGTTGGAGGAGTCGCTCCAGCGGCTCCGAGAGGACGCGCGGTACTCGGAGTTGTTCCGCGCGGCGTTTCCGAGCGAGGCGGACCCGGTGAATCGCCAGTCCGTCGTGAAGGCGCTGGCGTCCTTCCAGCGTACGTTGATGTCGGGCGCCTCCCCGTATGACCGCTACCTTCAGGGGGAGACGTCGGCGCTGTCCGTATCGGCGCGTCGAGGCATGGAGCTGTTCTTCGGTGAGCGCGCGGAGTGCTACCACTGCCACAGCGGACGGCACCTCTCGAACTCGTTTCGAGCGAAGGGGATGCAGCGGCAGCCGGCGGTGTTCTTCAACACGGGCCTGTACGACTTGAACGGGCAGGGGGCCTATCCTCCGCAGAACCCGGGCCTCTATGAGTTCACCCTCAATGTGCTGGACCAGGGGCGCTTCCGGGTGCCGCCGCTGCGCAACGTGGAGCTGACGGCGCCGTACATGCACGACGGCAGCATTTCCACGCTGGAGGCGGTCATCGACCTCTACATGTCCGGTGGGCGCAACGTGGTGGATGGGCCCTACGCGGGTGACGGGCGGCGCAATCCGAACAAAGACCCGCTGGTGCGGCCGTTCGAGCTGTCCGATTCGGAGAAGGCGGACCTCATCGCCTTCTTGAAGAGCCTCACGGACACGGCATTCGTCAGCGACCCGCGCTTCTCCAATCCGTGGGAGTGAGTGTCATTGCGTTGACGCTCACTCGACTGGGGTGGGGCCCCACAGGCTCACGGTGCCATCGGGCTCACCCCAGGCCACGGCTGTCCCGTCCGGGCTGAAGACGGCGTTGCTGTAGTAGAAGTCGTTGTCCACATCGTGGTGGAGCAGGCACGTGTTCGTCCGTGTCTCGTACACACAGAAGCCACCCTTCGTAGCGGCGAACCAATTGCCCTCCGGACTGTAGGCTGCGTAACTCGAGCCTGCCGGGGGGCCAGACAGGGTCCCTGTCAAGTTCCAGTCGCCCACGCGGAAGCGCTGGATTCGTTCGCTGGTGGTCGTTGCCACCAGTTCAGTCCCCGATGGGTGGAAGGCCACGTTGGTGAACCACGTGTCGCGCTCCTCGTGGACGTGGACGCATCGGCCGCTGGGAACCTCCCAGATGACGACCCGGCCTTTCAAGCAGGCCACCGCCAGCAGTCGCCCGTCCGGTGAGAATGCGAATCCGGCAACTTCCGTTTGCGGCCCTTCGAGCCGGCCCAGCGAGGTCCACGCGACGGCATCCCAGAGCAGCACTCCGCTCATGAGGTCATGCATCGCGAGCAGGGTTCCGTGGTTGTTGGCGGCCAGTGCCCAGGTTTCTCGTCTCGGCAACTCCGACTGGCGCAGCAGCCGGCCGTCATCAAGTGCGAACAAACTGAGGCGGCCGCGTTCATCCGTCACCGCGATGCCTCCCACTGCTGGAATTGGCCGGGCGGCGAGTCCCTGAGGGATGATAACCTCACTGGCTTGAGTCTCCATCGTTGCCGCACCAGACCAGCGCCACCAGCGCAGGCGCTCGTTGCCATGGCGCTCCAACGACACCAGCCATTCTCCTCCTGGAGAGGATGACATCTTCTGCGCCTGTGCGTTCCTGGTGCTGGGTTTTCCCCCGAGGGCGAGACGCGACCATCGCTGCGGCATTTCGTCGACTCCATGTTCTGCTCCCAGGCCACCCGCGCTGGCAGGTGGCCTGAGGCGTTCATCGTGATGCTACGGCAGCAACTCGAAGTGGGTCTGCTTCGCCCAATACTCATGGAGCGCGGCCAACTGAGGACCGAACTCACCCAAGTCACTGGAAGGGCGGTTCACTAGCGCGGCGAACCACTTCCGGATGGGCACTTCGACACCCACGATGTCGTCCGCCCACTCGGGTAGACTGAGAATCTCTGTCACGGAGCCGAAGTCGTCCTCCGTGGTGGCTCCAGTGATCTTCACGGCAATGGCCGTCCTGTTGAACTGGCCCTTCACCTGCGTGATTTCGCGCCGGAAGTAGGGGGGCTTGGTAGACGAGCCCTCGCTGATGCGGACCACGGAGAAGTCGTCGTGGACCCAGTTTCCTGGCTCGGCGGGAGGAGGTACTTCGCGGAAGCCCTTGCTCTGCAGCGTCGCCTTGAGCTCGGCAAGTGTCTTTCCTTTCATGGCACCCAGGCTCTTGACCGCCTGGCCGTGCGCCAACGCATGGTTCAGCTTGTCGGCTGGAATCTTGATCATCGCGAACTTCTCCAGCTCAAGCAGGCCTCTTCCCTTGATGTGCTTGGCCAGAGTCCGGACTGTGGAGTCGCCCAGGACGTTCAACAGCCGCGTGACGTCCTTGCCGGAGAGTCCGTCGACGAACTCGACGGCATCCTTGCCCAGCCGCTCCACCAGCTCCTCTCTCTTCGCCTTGTCCGGGATGTCGGCGGACCAGCGACGGATGAGCCCTTCGCACTTGTCGGCAATCTGCTTGCTTACAGGTGGTAGAGCGTTGCCGACGGTGCGCCAGAACCGGCCGGTGCCGACGACCATGCCCAGACCGGTGAATATGCGCTCGCCCGTGGTGAGCTGTGTGCCGCCGGGGATGCACGTCTCCCATCCCGTGATGACCTCGCAGAAGTCGATGAAGTCGCCGGCGGGCGTCATGCCCACGCCCAGCAGCGCCACCTCCTTGATGATGACCTGCGCGGACTCGCCGATGCCGAAGAGCGTCTGGAGGATGCTGGGGTCCTCGGCCGCCGCGCCCTCCTCAACGGACTGCCAGCCGCCATGCAGACCGTCGAGCGTGTCGAGGATGGCGTTCTGCTGCGGCGTCGCCGTGCCCTGCCAGAGATTGAGATTCGACTGGAGGCCGTCCGCCTGGTGCCGAGCTTCCGGGCGCTGACGCAGGTACTCGACGAGCGCCTTGGTCGACTGCCGCACGGGTGTGTCGAGGAACCAGCCGTCCTCGTCCATGGCCTGCCGCACCTCGTCCAGCACCATGCCGCGGGCGTTGAGGAACGCGCCCACCTCTTCGCGGGACACGGAGGCGCGAGCCTGGATGGCCTTCTCGAAGATGTCCTGGTTCTGCCGCCAGCTGCGGACAATGGTCATGTAGCCCGCGCGGTTGACCACCACGCCGTTCTGCGAAGTGGTGCCGAGCTGCTGGAGCACCTGCTGCGCGTAGGCGAGATACGGGTCGTTGTCCGGGTCGAAGTCGTCGCCCACGCCCATGTCCGGAATGTCCACTTCGGGGAGCTGCTCCGGGTCCAAACCCGGCTCATACGTCTTCGGGTCCTCCAGGTTCGGGCCGTTGGCGGGAGGCGTGCCGGCGAGCCAGTCATCCAGTCCACCCATCTGTCCGCGGAACTCGCTCAGGATGCGGTTGAGCTCGGTGCGCAGCGCGGCGAGGTCCTCCTTCAAGTCGCTCAGGAGCTGGCGCAGCTGGGCGAGCACGCGCGGGTCCAGGTTCGAGTACCGGGAGAGGATGTCGTTGAGGTCCGCCTCGGTGATGGCGTCCAGGGGGCGCTTGGACAGCTCATCAATCTCACCCTTGAGCTCGGCGAGCCGGTCCAACTCCGTCTGGGCCGCTTCGAGGCTGCCGTGGATGCTCACGAGTTGCCACTTGCGGTCCTCGAGCGTGCGCTCGAGCTTGAGCAGGTTCTCGGCGAGCCGGGGGTTGATTTCCGACAGGTCGAGCGCCACCGCGGTGTTGCCCGAGTAGGCCGTGCCCCGGCGCTGAACCAGGAACAGGGGCCGGGCCGTCAGGCCTCCTGTCTGCAGCGTGACGATATCGTCGACGATGGCGCAGCTCTGCGTGGGGCCAGAGACGTGGACGTTGAAGAAGAAGGAGTTGGAGCCCCAGTGCAGCAGCGTGGCGTTGAACTGGGCCCCGAAGAGGTTGGACTCGTCGCCATTGGAGCTGCGCCGGTAGTTCCCGGGGAGCGTGTACGTGGGCAGCGGGACGGCGTTGACGGAGAAGTTCGCCTGTCCCTCGGTGCTCAGGCGTGTCGTGTCCTGGCAGCTCCCCTGGCTGCGGAAAGAGGTGGACTGCCAGGCAATCAGATACTGGCGGTAGTTGGCGTGGGCTCCCAGGGGGGCCAGGGCCGCGCAGACCAGGAGCAGCGACAAGGCTCGCAGATGCGGATGTCTCATGGGTGGGTCCTCACAGGTCCGAGGCGCGGAGCGCGGCATCGTGCGAGAGCACGGCCTGGCGCAGGTTGGAGTTGGCGAGGTGCGTCTCCACGTCCGCGAGGAGCGTCTCGGAGACACCGGCCCTTCGCATCTGGGTGACGTTCAACCGCACCATGTTGGGCAGCGTCGTATTCACATAGTTGCGGGCGCTGGTGAACTGGCGCCGCAGCGCGATGCAGCCCGTCTCCATCCAGGCCGTGGAGGTGGGGGAGACGTGGAGGCAGAGGGGTTCGAGCTGGAGGATGCTCTCGAAGTCCACGTGTTTGCCCGCGAGGAAGAACAGCTTCAGCTTCGTGCTCTTGGGAGGCATCTGCCACAGCGCGGTGGTGCGCGTGTTGGCATTGGCGAGGAAGGTCTCCGAGGCCGTCAGCATGGCCGCGTTGGCCAGCGTCTGCCGGGTGCTTGCGTTCGCCTGGGAGGTGACGAGCGCGCCCTGTCGCTCAGAGAGGCTCGCGAGCAGCTTCTTCACGGCGTCGGCGACACGGGCATAGCGCGCATCGGTGTAGCTGGTGACGCTGTTGAGGATGGCGCCCGAGCGCTCCGTGAGGTTCACCCGGGGGATGTTGTGCTGCGCGAGGAAGGGCGCGTACGGGTCCATCTTCCTGGAGTGCTCGACGTGCAGCTGACTCAGCGTGTGCACCATCCGGCGGGCATCCAGCCACAGCTGTTGAGGCGCCTGGCTCTCGGCGCGGCTGAGTGCGACCAGCTCCATCTGGAGAGGTGCCACCTGCGCCAGCGTGGAGGTGGAGGCGCGCTGGGCGATGTCCTGCAACTGCGCGAAGACGGCGGCTTCACCGTCGCGATAGGTGACGAAGCTGTTGAAGAGGGCGGTGACCTGCGGCTCCAGGGCCTGCACGGCGCTCTGATAGGCATTGAAGGTGGCGCGGTAGGCCTCCAGCGTCTCGCGTTGGGTGCCCAGCTCCGCGACGGCGACGCCCCGGTCCGCGTCGGCGCGAGCCTTGAGCGCGTCACCCAGGTGCGCGCGGGAGTTGGTGACGCTCTTGCGCCTGCGGTCGAGCTCGGACTGAGAGGGGCCGACCATCTCCTCGCCAATGTCATCCAACTTCTCCAGGCTGCGCTCGTAGATGGCCGTGGAGGCGTTGACGGAGGTGCGGAAGTAGTGCTGGAGCTCGTTCACTCCGGCCACCCAGTCACCCGGTGCGGTGCTGCTGCCCTTGGGGACGAAGACGTAGGGTGGCCGAGCAAAGCAGTCGGAGCGGATGCCCGCGTCCGTGAAGGTGTTGCACATCGCCTCCTGGATGGGTTTGAACTCGGTGAGGAGCGCGGCGATGTCGGAGCCGCGAGGCTTGCAGAGCTGCCGGCTCTTGGCCCAGTGGAAGACCTCCACGCAGACCTCGTTGCTCGACAAGGCGCTGACCGCGTTGGAGGGCGGCGGGAGCGGGAGCGCGGCTGGGATAGACGCATCCGTCCCGCAGCTCACGGCGCCCGCAGTGAACATCAGTAATCCTAGGACATGGGGTATCGAATGTCGTCGCGACATGGTGTGGCTCCGATGGCTTGAAGGAGTGGGGACTAGAGGCAGCCCGTGCCGTTGGAGAAGTCCGGGTAGCACTGGGCGCCGAACATCCGGACTTTCCAAAGGTTGTAGTAGGCCTGATTATCTGGGCGGCTCTTGGCCCTCACCTCGAAGCGCACCTCTTGGTTGGGATACACGAGCGCCTGGATTTCATGCATCTGGCGAATGTTGGTGATGGTGATGTGGCTGGTGGCCACGTCAGTCCAAACGCCACTCTGATTCACCTGGAGCGTCAGGATGATTTCGCCTTGCTTTTGAGGGTTTAGATAGGAAGATGAGAGCATTTCGATGGAGCCGCGCACCAGCCCCGGGGTATTCTGGGGATGGGTGTAGTAACCGAGTGTTCGTGCGATTGGCACGAAGCCATTCCCTAAGGGAAGGTGGACCGAGATTCGGCCGAAATAGATATTGTCAGCGAAGTACCAGCTGGTTCCGCTGTCGACGTGGAAGATTGCATTGCCCCCTCCCCAGTCCATGGTTTCAAGCTCCCAGCCAGGGCAGTTGGAGATATGGCCATCCCCTATATCAATTGGTAGGAAACACCACCCCGGAGGCAGCTTGTCCATCTGGAATAGCGGCAGGTTGAGCTCATAGCCATGGATGACGGGAGGTGTGTTCTCACCTCCTTCCCCGCCCCCACCGCCAGGTTCACAGGTCTCGCACGGCAGTTCCTGTTGGGCCGTGTCGAGTGATGAAGGAGGCGAGGGGACCTCGCCAGGGTTGCCGCACGCGGCGGTGGCGAGGAGCAGCAGGGAGGACAGGGCTGTCGTGAGTGTCTTCATGGCGAGGTCTCGTCGAGGGAGTGCTGTCAGGGGTTGAGCCAGGGGGCGAGCTGCGTCGTGGCCAGGGCGACCTTGGCCTGCGCGGCGGCGGCCACCTGGGCGGCCACCTGGTACTGGGCCTGGTACTGCTCCTTGGCGCCGGCCTGGGAGAGCTGGGAGAGCTTCTGGATGACGGGCAGGGCCTGAGGGCCGATGAGCTCCTCGAGCGTCTTGGGCGAGCCGTCCGGGTGGTGGTACTTCGTGGGGTCGCTCAGCGAGCCGAGGACGAAGTAGAAGTTGGTGAGGATGACGCTCTCTTCGTCGGTGAGCGCGCCGTTGCAGCCCATGGCCGCGGTGAAGATGACGGGCGCGGCCTCCTGGGCCTGGACGTGCAGGGCGTACGCCGTCTGGTTGTTGAGGTCGACGAGGAAGCTGTTGGCCAGCGTCTTCATGAAGTCGAAGGCGGCGCTGTACTCGACGAGGCTGGCCAGGTGGTCGCGCTGGGCAACCTTCGCGTCGAGGTCGTTCTGGAGGTCCTGGAGGATGGCCTGCGCCTGGGCGGTGGAGTCCACGTCCACCTCGTTCCAGGTGATGCTGAGCGAGGCGCGGCAGGTGTCGTTGAACGCCGCCACGTTCGTCCAGGAGGAGGAGTCGCGCAGCTCCATCGAGGGGATGAGGGCGCGGTCGAGGTCCCGGACGATGACCTCGGCGGTGGACATGAAGGTGTAACGGGTGCCGGCATTTCCCGGTGGCGTGAGCGTCACTTCCAGCGGGTACTGGGTGGAGCAATTGCCAGACATGACGCGCCGGACGGTGGTGCGCAGGGGCACCGCGCTGGTGAATGGCGTGGCATTCAATGTCTGGGTGGGAATGGCGCAGCGGGTGAGCCTGCCTCCGCTCTGGGTGCAGCGTGCCGGGGAGATGAGGTCCACCGAGGAGGTATCTGCGAATACCGGCATGCTCCCGATGAGTGCAAACAAGGGGCCGAGGATAAGGATGGATTTGGTGTGCATGATTGTTGTGGCGGGCGAAAGAGGTTTGCTCGGACGTGAATGTCTGTGTGGAAATGACATCTGCTAGAATCTCTAATGCTGCGTTCGATTGGGTCGTGGGGCGTGCGCGGGGAGTACGGTTGCTCTCCTGCTCGCGCCAAGTGTCTGTTCCGATTCGCCAGGCGATGGAAGTCGCGGGCCGTCCATGACAGGTGCGGCAGGGGATGGATTGCAGGGGTGGGTGCTAAACCAAGCGTCGTAAGCCTCGAACAGTCTCAGGTCGTGTGCCTGCGGTTGGCTCGGCGCAGGAATGAACCGGCAGAACGATGGAGGCGAGCAGTGAGCAGGCCTGCATCCGGGCCTTTCGCTTGGTCCAGGATGCAGCAGCGGCTATTTCGGGTGACATTGACGTAATGACCGGGCCATATTCGTTCGATGCGATTGCCTTGAGGGCAATGGAGGCAGGAGGTGGACAAAAGTAGCCCGTCAAGACGCAAGGGTACGTTGAGTGTCTTCTGGCTGGAGTGGATGGATGCGTTGTCGCGGACGAGGGGGATGCGGTGAAATCGCTGATATGCACTCGCCAGGCCAGAGAAGTTGAGTGAAGAGGTTGCTGGCCTTGGCGCTTCCCTCTGCCTCTGTCCGCGTTCCAGTGCGGATATTGAGGGCTCCAGCAAGGTAGTGCTTATGGTTCTTGCCGAGCCGCAACATCACACGTCTACGTTCAGTCAGACACCAATCACGTCCCATCCTGGGGATGGTGATTGTCGACTTCGGTCACGTGGAGAAAGGGCTCCTTGGAGCGGGGGGACACCTAACGACGTCGCTCCTGCCCAAGCCAAGGACAATCGACGACGGACCTGGTCGACTTGAGCCGAAGTCCGAGCGAGACGAGAGAGTGCCCCACGGTGGCCACAGACAGACGCACCATGCCTCTATGGGCCCGGTATTGGCACGGGAACTCTCGAGTCCGGGTTAGGCGACACCAGTCCCAATTCTCGGACATCTCTGTGAGCGCGCGCCAATCGCTCGCGGAACCAGCTGTTCACCTTGGGACGTTCGTTGACCTCTCTGCTCTGCGGTTCGGAATGGCCTGCCCCCCCGCTCTTTTGGTAACGGCGGTCCGCTTCCATCACCGTCGAGTTCGTGCGCTCCAATGCCCAGGCGACGGCGTGGCACGAGGCGTTACGTCTCATGGATGCCACGGAAGCGTTTACAGCGGTGCGTGGGCAGCCATTCTTTGGTGTCTGCCGGAGCAGCGCTCGCCACTGCATTTCCTGCGAGCATCGCCTATCGCTGCTCTCGGTCAGGGCCTTCTTGCTCTCAATCCTTCTTCGCACACCGCGCCGAGCGCGATGTGCCCCTGTTCCCTCTTTCCACCCATCTCAAGTTTTCTTGTTCCGCAATCTTCTCGCAAATCACGAATATTGGTCTGGAGGATGTAGGTGCTGTTGGAGAGGTCCAGGTAGCCCCGGGCGCCGAACATGCGGACCCGGTGAGTCGCCAGTCCGTCGTGAAGGCGCTGGCGTCCTTCCAGCGTACGTTGATGTCGGGCGCCTCCCCGTATGACCGCTACCTTCAGGGGGAGACGTCGGCGCTGTCCGTATCGGCGCGTCGAGGCATGGAGCTGTTCTTCGGTGAGCGCGCGGAGTGCTACCACTGCCACAGCGGACGGCACCTCTCGAACTCGTTTCGAGCGAAGGGGATGCAGCGGCAGCCCGCGGTGTTCTTCAACACGGGTCTGTACGACTTGAACGGGCAGGGGGCCTACCCTCCGCAGAACCCGGGCCTCTATGAGTTCACCCTCAATGTGCTGGACCAGGGGCGCTTCCGGGTGCCGCCGCTGCGCAACGTGGAGCTGACGGCGCCGTACATGCACGACGGCAGCATTTCCACGCTGGAGGCGGTCATCGACCTCTACATGTCCGGTGGGCGCAACGTGGTGGATGGGCCCTACGCGGGTGACGGGCGGCGCAATCCGAACAAAGACCCGCTGGTGCGGCCGTTCGAGCTGTCCGATTCGGAGAAGGCGGACCTCATCGCCTTCTTGAAGAGCCTCACGGACACGGCATTCGTCAGCGACCCGCGCTTCTCCAATCCGTGGGAGTGAGTGTCATTGCGTTGACGCTCACTCGGCTGGGGTGGGGCCCCACAGGCTCACGGTGCCATCGGGCTCACCCCAGGCCACGGCTGTGCCGTCCGGACTGAAGGCGGCGTTGCTGTAGTAGAAGTCATTGTCCACGTCGTGGTGGAGCAGGCACGTGTTCGTCTTCGTGTCGAACACGCGGAAGCCGTACTTCGTCGTGGCGAACAGCGCGCCCTCCGGGTTGAAGTCCACGGAGCTCATTCCCGCGGGTGAGCCGGCAAACGTACCCGCCAGGCTCCAATCGCTCACATGGAAACGCTGGAGGTGCTGGCTGGTGGACGTGGTCACCAACTCGGTGCCATCGGGAGTGAAGGCGGCGCTGGTGAACCACGTGTCATGCTCCTCGTGGACGTGGAGGCACCGGCCGCTGGAGACCTCCCAGACGACGACGCGGCCGTCGAGGCAGGCGGCGGCCAGCAGCCGCCCGTCCGGCGAGAAAACAATCCCAGCGACCTCCTCCTGGGGCCCGTCGAGCCTGCCCAGGGCGGTCCACGTTCTTGTGTCCCACAGCAGCACGCCCCGGGCGCTGTCGTGCATCGCGAGCAGCGTGCCCTGGTGATTGGCGGTGAGGTCGCTGGTCTCGTGGCCCGGGAGCGTTCCCCGCCGCAAGACCCGGCCGTCATCCACCGCGCGCAGGCTGAGGTTGGAGCGCTGGTCGAGCACCGCGATTCCTCCCATCGACGGAAGCGGCGAGGCAGCGACTCCCTGGGGGATGACGACCTCTCCCACCAAGGTCTCTGGCGCCGTCGCACCCCGCCAGCGCCACCAGCGCAGCCGCTCGGCGCCTTGGTGCTCCAGCGCCACCAGCAGGTCTCCACCTGGCGGGGAGGAAATCGCCTGGTACTCAGGGTCCTTCGAACTGGGGACACCCCAGCTGGCGAGGCGAGACCATGACCATTGCTTTGTCATCCATCGGCTCCAGGTCAAACACCCAGGCCACCCGCGCGGGGCGGGCGGCCTGGGGGCTCATCATGACACTACGGCAGCAGGTCGAAGTGAGTCTGCTTCACCCAGTAGTCCTTGAGGGCGAGCAGCTCCGGGCCAAACTCGCCCAGGTCATTGACCTTCCTGCCGACGATGTCCGCGAACCACTTGTTCATCTGCGTGGAGACGCCGACGGTCGGCTCCACCCACTCGGGCAGACTGAAGACCTCTCGGAAGCCCGTCATGTCGTCACCCTCGATGGCCCCGGTGACCTTCACGGCGATGGTGTCATGGCCTTCGTACTTGCCCGCCACCGTGGAGATTTCCCTCCGGAAATAGGGCGGCTTGCCTCCCGAGCCCCCGCTGATGCGGACCACGGAATGGTCCGCGTGGACCCAATTGCCCGGAGTGTCTTGCCTGAAGCCCAGGCTGTTCAGCCGCGCCTCGAGCTCGGCCATCGTCTTGCCCTTCATGGTTCCCAGGTCCTTCACCGCCTGACCTTTCGTCAGGGCAATGGTCCGCTTGGCTTCGGGAATCTTGATCATCTTGAACGTCTCCAGCTCGAGCAGGCCGGGCCCCTTGAGGTGCTTGGCCAGCCTCTGGACCGTGGCGTCTCCCAGGGTGTTCAGCAGCCGCTCCACGTCCTTGCCAGAGAGCCCGTCGACGAACTCGATGGCCCCTTCGCCCAGGCGCTCCACCAGTTCCTCGCGCTTCACCTTGTTCGGGATGTCGGCGGACCAGCGACGGATGAGCAGCTCGCAGCGGTCGACGACGTGCTTGCTCACGGGCGATATCGCATTGCCCACGCTCCGCCAGAAGCGGCCAGTGCCGACGACCATGCCCAGACCGGTGAACATGCGCTCGCCCGTGGAGAGCTGCGTGCCGCTGGGGATGCACGTCTCCCAGCCGGTGATGACCTCACAGAAGTCGATGAAGTCGCCGGCGGGCGTCATGCCCACGCCCAGCAGTGCCACCTCCTTGATGATGACCTGCGCGGACTCGCCGATGCCGAAGAGCGTCTGGAGGATGCTGGGGTCCTCGGCCGCCGCGCCCTCCTCAACGGACTGCCAGCCGCCATGCAGACCGTCGAGCGTGTCGAGGATGGCGTTCTGCTGCGGCGTCGCCGTGCCCTGCCAGAGATTGAGATTCGACTGGAGTCCGTCCGCCTGGTGCCGCGCATCCGGGCGCTGACGCAGGTACTCGACGAGCGCCTTGGTCGACTGCCGCACGGGTGTGTCGAGGAACCAGCCATCCTCGTCCATGGCCTGCCGCACCACGTCCAGCACCATGCCGCGGGCGTTGAGGAACGCGCCCACCTCTTCGCGAGACACGGAGGCGCGAGCCTGGATGGCCTTCTCGAAGATGTCCTGGTTCTGCCGCCAGCTGCGAACGATGGTCATGTAGCCCGCGCGGTTGACCACCACGCCGTTCTGCGAAGTGGTGCCGAGCTGCTGGAGCACCTGCTGCGCGTAGGCGAGATACGGGTCGTTGTCCGGGTCGAAGTCGTCGCCCACGCCCATGTCCGGAATGTCCACTTCGGGGAGCTGCTCCGGGTCCAAACCCGGCTCATACGTCTTCGGGTCCTCCAGGTTCGGGCCGTTGGCGGGAGGCGTGCCGGCGAGCCAGTCATCCAGTCCACCCATCTGTCCGCGGAACTCGCTCAGGATGCGGTTGAGCTCCGTGCGCAGCGCGGCGAGGTCCTCCTTCAAGTCGCTCAGGAGCTGGCGCAGCTGGGCGAGCACGCGCGGGTCCAGGTTCGAGTACCGGGAGAGGATGTCGTTGAGGTCCGCCTCGGTGATGGCGTCCAGGGGGCGCTTGGACAGCTCATCAATCTCACCCTTGAGCTCGGCGAGCCGGTCCAACTCCGCCTGGGCCGCTTCGAGGCTGCCGTGGATGCTCACGAGCTGCCACTTGCGGTCCTCGAGCGTGCGCTCGAGCTTGAGCAGGTTCTCGGCGAGCCGGGGGTTGATTTCCGACAGGTCGAGCGCCACCGCGGTGTTGCCCGAGTAGGCCGTGCCCCGGCGCTGAACCAGGAACAGGGGCCGGGCCGTCAGGCCTCCCGTCTCCAGCGTGACGATGTCGTCGACGATGACGCAGCTCTGGGTGGGACCGTCGACCTGGACGTTGAAGAAGAAGGAGTTGGAGCCCCAGTGCAGCAGCGTGGCGTTGAACTGGGCCCCGAAGAGGTTGGACTCGTCGCCATTGGAGCTGCGCCGGTAGTTTCCGGGGAGCGTGTACGTGGGCAGCGGGACGGCGTTGACGGAGAAGTTCGCCTGTCCCTCGGTGCTCAGGCGGGTCGTGTCCTGGCAGCTCCCCTGGCTGCGGAAAGAGGTGGACTGCCAGGCAATCAGATACTGGCGGTAGTTGGCGTGAGCGCCCAGGGGGGCCAGGGCCGCGCAGACCAGGAGCAGCGACAAGGCTCGCAGATGCGGATGTCTCATGGGTGGGTCCTCACAGGTCCGAGGCGCGGAGCGCGGCATCGTGCGAGAGCACGGCCTGGCGCAGGTTGGCGTTGGCGAGGTGCGTCTCCACGTCCGCGAGGAGCGTCTCGGAGACACCCGCCCTTCGCATCTGGGTGACGTTCAGCCGCACCATGTTGGGCAGCGTCGTATTCACATAGTTGCGGGCGCTGGTGAACTGGCGCCGCAGCGCGATGCAGCCCGTCTCCATCCAAGCCGTGGACGTGGGGGAGACATGGAGGCAGAGGGGTTCGAGCTGGAGGATGCTCTCGAAGTCCACGTGTTTGCCGGCGAGGAAGAACAGCTTCAGCTTCGTGCTCTTGGGAGGCATCTGCCACAGCGCGGTGGTGCGCGTGTTGGCGTTGGCGAGGAAGGTCTCCGAGGCCGTCAGCATGGCCGCGTTGGCCAGCGTCTGCCGGGTGCTTGCGTTCGCCTGGGAGGTGACGAGCGCGCCCTGTCGCTCAGAGAGGCTCGCGAGCAGCTTCTTCACGGCGTCGGCGACACGGGCGTAGCGCGCATCGGTGTAGCTGGTGACGCTGTTGAGGATGGCGCCCGAGCGCTCCGTGAGGTTCACCCGGGGGATGTTGTGCTGCGCGAGGAAGGGCGCGTACGGGTCCATCTTCCTGGAGTGCTCGACGTGCAGCTGACTCAGCGTGTGCACCATCCGGCGGGCGTCCAGCCACAGCTGTTGAGGCGCCTGGCTCTCGGCGCGGCTGAGTGCGACCAGCTCCATCTGGAGAGGTGCCACCTGCGCCAGCGTGGAGGTGGAGGCGCGCTGGGCGATGTCCTGCAACTGCGCGAAGACGGCGGCTTCACCGTCGCGATAGGTGACGAAGCTGTTGAAGAGGGCGGTGACCTGCGGCTCCAGGGCCTGCACGGCGCTCTGATAGGCATTGAAGGTGGCGCGGTAGGCCTCCAGCGTCTCGCGTTGGGTGCCCAGCTCCGCGACGGCGACGCCCCGGTCCGCGTCGGCGCGAGCCTTGAGCGCGTCACCCAGGTGCGCGCGGGAGTTGGTGACGCTCTTGCGCCTGCGGTCGAGCTCGGACTGAGAGGGGCCGACCATCTCCTCGCCAATGTCATCCAACTTCTCCAGGCTGCGCTCGTAGATGGCCGTGGAGGCGTTGACGGAGGTGCGGAAGTAGTGCTGGAGCTCGTTCACTCCGGCCACCCAGTCACCCGGTGCGGTGCTGCTGCCCTTGGGGACGAAGACGTAGGGTGGCCGAGCAAAGCAGTCGGAGCGGATGCCCGCGTCCGTGAAGGTGTTGCACATCGCCTCCTGGATGGGTTTGAACTCGGTGAGGAGCGCGGCGATGTCGGAGCCGCGAGGCTTGCAGAGCTGCCGGCTCTTGGCCCAGTGGAAGACCTCCACGCAGACCTCGTTGCTCGACAAGGCGCTGACCGCGTTGGAGGGCGGCGGGAGCGGGAGCGCGGCTGGGACAGCCTCATCCGTCCCGCAGCTCACGGCCCCCGCGGTGAACATCAGCAATCCCAGGACATGGGGTATCGAATGTCGTCGCGACATGGGGTGGCTCCGATGGCTTGAAGGAGTGGGGGCTAGAGGCAGCCCGTGCCGTTGGAGAAGTCCGGGTAGCACTGGGCGCCGAACATCCGGACCTTCCACAGGAAGTACTCGTTGGTGGCGTCGGAGCGGCCCTTGGCGCGCACCTCGAACCGCACTTCCTGGTTGGGGTACACGAGTGCCTGGAGTTCATGCATCTGGCGGATGTTGGTGATGGTGACGCGGCTGGTGGCCACGTCGGTCCAGGCGCCGTTCTGGTTCACCTGGATGGCCAGGATGACCTCGCTGGGGATGGGGTTGAACGCGAGCATCTCGATGGAGCCGCGCACCAGACCCGGGACGTTCTCTGGGTGGCTGTAGTAACCGAGTGTCTGGGCGATGGGGACGAAGCCGTTCACCTGGGGGAGTTGAACGTCGAGGCGCCCGTAGTAGAGGTTGGTGGTCGAGTACCAGCTGTTGCTGGTCGCGTGGAAGATGGCGTTACCTCCACCCCAATCCATGGTCCCACGACCCCAGTCGGCACAGCGGTAGACATGGCCGCCGTTCTCCACGTTCATCGCGCACCAGCCTGGTGGCATCATGTCCGCCCGGAGCAATGGCAGGTTGATTTCATAGCCATGGACGATGATGGGCGGAGGGTCGTCTCCCCCACCGCCAGGTTCACAGGTCTCGCACGGCAGCTCCTGTTGGGCCGTGTCGAGTGATGAAGGAGGCGAGGGGACCTCGCCAGGGTTGCCGCACGCGGCGGTGGCGAGGAGCAGCAGGGAGGACAGGGCTGTCGTGAGTGTCTTCATGGCGAGGTCTCGTCGAGGGAGGGCTGTCAGGGGTTGAGCCAGGGGGCGAGCTGCGTCGTGGCCAGGGCGACCTTGGCCTGCGCGGCGGCGGCCACCTGGGCGGCCACCTGGTACTGGGCCTGGTACTGCTCCTTGGCGCCGGCCTGGGAGAGCTGGGAGAGCTTCTGGATGACGGGCAGGGCCTGAGGGCCGATGAGCTCCTCGAGCGTCTTGGGCGAGCCGTCCGGGTGGTGGTACTTCGTGGGGTCGCTCAGCGAGCCGAGGACGAAGTAGAAGTTGGTGAGGATGACGCTCTCTTCGTCGGTGAGCGCGCCGTTGCAGCCCATGGCCGCGGTGAAGATGACGGGCGCGGCCTCCTGGGCCTGGACGTGCAGGGCGTACGCCGTCTGGTTGTTGAGGTCGACGAGGAAGCTGTTGGCCAGCGTCTTCATGAAGTCGAAGGCGGCGCTGTACTCGACGAGGCTGGCCAGGTGGTCGCGCTGGGCAACCTTCGCGTCGAGGTCGTTCTGGAGGTCCTGGAGGATGGCCTGCGCCTGGGCGGTGGAGTCCACGTCCACCTCGTTCCAGGTGATGCTGAGCGAGGCGCGGCAGGTGTCGTTGAACGCCGCCACGTTCGTCCAGGAGGAGGAGTCGCGCAGCTCCATCGAGGGGATGAGGGCGCGGTCGAGGTCCCGGACGATGACCTCGGCGGTGGACATGAAGGTGTAACGGGTGCCGGCATTTCCCGGTGGCGTGAGCGTCACCTCCAGCGGGTACTGGGTGGAGCAATTGCCAGACATGACGCGCCGGACGGTGGTGCGCAGGGGCACCGCGCTGGTGAATGGCGTGGCATTCAATGTCTGGGTGGGAATGGCGCAGCGGGTGAGCCTGCCTCCGCTCTGGGTGCAGCGCGCCGGGGAGATGAGGTCCACCGAGGAGGTCTCCGCGAGCGCGGGGGCGGCCCATGCGAACGCGGCAAGGCCCCCGATGATGAGCGTGGATCGGGTGTTCATGATTGTCCTGGTGTGCGAGCGCGCGGGCGCTGGACGCGAAATGTCCTGAAAAGGGCGTCTGCCCTAATACGAACGAAGGCGTTCGAACGGGTCGTGCGGGGGGCGGTGGGTGGCGGACAGTTCTGTTGAGGGATGCCGCACAGGGCGCTGGACCTGGAGGGCGGTGTGAGTGTCCGGCAGGCGCGGTTGTCGTTTTTCGTGGGTGGGCTGATGCGCGGCGAAGCCCTATCTCGGCGTCGGGTGGCTATCGGGAGGGGGCATGCGCAGGAGTCTGCTGGCGGCGGTGGTGGTTCTTCTTTCCGCGCTCGCCCTCACGTCGACCTTCGACGTGTCGGCGGGGAGTGGCGAGGAGGAGGGGCGCGCGCCGCCGCGTGTGCGATTGGCCGCGCCCACGGAGCCGCGCGACGAGGCGGACGAGGGGCCGGTGGTGGTGACGTGTCCCGTGGGGCTGAGCCAGGCGTCGTACGTGCCGGGGTTGTCGGAGCGCTCGAAGGACGTGACGGTGGCGGGGGCCACGACGTTGAGCAACTGCGTGACGATTCCGGCGTCGGCGGTGCGGTCCGCGAGCCTGCCGCGCGAGTCGGGCCTCCTCGAGGCGTTCTCCTGCGCGGACCTGCTGACGCCCCGGACGGTGCGGCAGGTGGTGCGGTGGAACACGGGCGAGACGTCGACGGTGGTGTTCAGTCAGTCGCGTGAGCTGGCGCAGGGGGCGCTGACGGTGTTCACGCTGACGGGTACGGTGGAGTCGGGGGCGTTCTCCCGGGCGACGGCCATCTGGACGGTGACGTACCTCAATTCGGATATCGAGAAGGGCTGTGCCTCGCCCGGTGGGCTCATCTGGTTGAGCGGGCCATCGACGCTCGAGCTCATCCGCCCGGTGACGTGAAGCGGTCGCGAATCAGGAGGTTGCGCATGCGTGCGACGTCATGGGGTGTGAGAGGGGGCGTGTTGGTGGGGTTGTGCATGCCCCTGGCGTGTGGCGAGGGGAACGTGCGCGCGGTGACGGGCTCCCTGGAGGGGCAGGGGGCCGGGGGGATGACCATCGAGCGTCCGCCGGAGAAGGTGCTCATCACCTGTCCGCTGGGGCAGGGCGAGGCGAAGTACGCCACGGGAGTGAAGCTGGAGCCGAGGGACAGCGAGGTGTTGTTCCAGGCGTCCGTGAGCAATTGCGTGACGGTGCTGGGCTCGGCGGTGACGTCCGCGATGATGGGCTCGGAGGCGCCGGCGCTGGCGCGGGGCATCTCCTGCGCGGACCTGGCGCGGGCGGGGGCGGGGCGTCAGGTGGTGACGTGGAACACGGCGGAGACGTCCACGGTGTTGATGAGCCAGTCCCACGTCTCCGTGCAGGACGCGACGACCCTCGTCACGCAGACGGGGAAGGTGCTCTCCGGGAAGTTCCAGGGCGCCACGGCGGTGAGGACCACGACGTATGCGAGCACGGACATCGAGAGCGGCTGCCGCTCGACCGCGGGGCTCACGTACCTGAAGGGCCCCACGACGTTCAGCGTGACGTATCCGTGAGGTCTACTTTCCCAATGGGAGCCTGAGCTCGGCCTGCCCGTCGCGGATGTGCAGGTCGAAGTCGCGGAAGACCTCGCCCGTCTTCGGCGACTCGATGACCAGCCCCAAGCCGATGATGCGCGCGGTGAGCGCGTCGCTCTCCTCGTCGTAGGCGTCGTCCCGGTCATCCGAGGGGGTGTCCAGCAGCGCGTTCTCCCGGTCGAACAGGGGCTTGAAGTTGGCGAAGGCGGGAGTCGGGGTGAAGCGGCAGCGGTCCCAGGGGAAGTCGTAGTCGAAGGAGACCATCTCCCCGAGGAGGACACCTTCGTGCTTGAGCAGGTACTTCGCGGGTTCGGACATGGAGGCACCGAAGAGGGCAGGTCAGGGGTCTGGGACGGGGATGACGTGGAAGCCCGAGGCACTCGTCCCGGTACGGGGGACGAAGAGGTCCGGGATTCCAAACTCCTGCATCCCCGCGTCGTTCTTCGCCACGCGTCCTGGGGAGCGTCCTTGAGGAATCTGGTCGAACGTCGCGTTGAAGTCCACACCTCCCTCGCGAGGTCCCTGGATGGCCAGCAGCTCCGCGGGAGTTCCTCGCGCCAGGTGGGCCGCCACCGAGCTCTCCGCTCCGGCCCGGTCGAAGGTCGTCGAGATGAAGGGGCTCTTCATTCCCGTGGCCTGCGCATCCTGGAGGGCGTTGCGCAGCTGCCGGAAGCCTCGCTCGTCCAGCGTGCCGTTGCGCAGCGCCGCCATCAGGTTCATGACGGCGTCGCGGTGCGCCTGCCAATGCTGGTGCGCCGTCGTCGAGTCCATTCCGCCCTCCATCAGGCGCCGCAGCATGCCTCCGGTGATTTTGTCGGGGTCCGACTCGAGGACATGGGCGCGGTAGACGATGATGGTGTCTGAACCGCATCCGTCGGTGAGTCCGAAGGGGTCCACCCAGTCCAGTGGGTTGGCGACGTAGCGGTAGTCATTGAGCCCTCCACGAAGCCCGAGCGGGTCCGGGCTCAGGTACTGGCCCGTCGTGGGGTCGTAGTAGCGGAAGAAGTTGTAGTGCAGTCCGCTCTCGTCATCCGCCCACTGCCCGACGAAGCGCGCGGCGAAGCCCGAGGGTGCGGCCTGGCTCTGGCCCCAGGTGTCGAAGTCGTTGGTCCACACCACCTCGCCGTCGCCGGAGAGGAGCGCCCAGGGGGTGCCGATGGCGTCCGGGAGGACGAAGTAGAGCGCACCCGCCTGTTCCCAGAGCGCGACGCGGTGGCTCCCCGGTTCATGCACCCAGGTGTGGACCTGGTCGCCGCGGAGCTCGTGGAGGAGCTGGTGGCCGTCCCAGACGTAGCGGACGTCCACGCCCGGGCCCTGCTTCGAGATGCGGCGCCCGAGCCCGTCATAGCGGTAGGTCCAGCGCGAGCCGTCGGGCCGCACCAGCCCGATGAGCTGGCCTTCCGCATCCCACTCGTAGCTCCAGTGCTCGGTGGTCTCATCCGCGCGATGGAAGAGGGTCTTCCGGACGAGCTGTCCCGCGGCGTCGTACTGGTAGGCCGCGGAGCCGTCGTCGGAGTGGACCTGGGACAGCCGGCTGCCTTCGCCGTAGCTGGAGCGGCTGAAGTGACCTCCGCCCATCTCCGCGCCGATGACATCCGGAGACCTGGGGGTTCCGCGCTCCCGCTCCTGTTGTTCCTGCTCGAACCAGCGAAGCAGCTCGTCGTGGGTCTCGAATCGCATCGCCCAACGGCGATTGCCGACGGCATCGTGTTCATAGGCGGAGGATGGGCCCTGCTCACGCACCACGGCCTTCAGGCGCCCGGTCTCCGTGTGGATGAAGCGCGAGCTTCCCCGCGTGGAGTCCAGCAGCGAGCGCGTCAGTCCCGTGGGACCATGGCTTCGCTCTTGCCACAGCCGGGGAGCACCTGTCTCCGAGGTCGATTCCCGGCGCAGCTGCGATGCGGTCCGATACCGCTGCGCGACCACCCGGTCCATGACGTCATGGGTGAACTCGAGAGCACCGATTTCGCCCAGGTGGCGCGTGTGGACCCGGCCGACTTCGTCGCGCTCGAAGCGGAGGGTGACCTCGCCGCGCCGGAGCCCCGTGCAGCGGCCCGCGTTGTCCCAGGTGTAGTGGACCTCGCCTCCCATCTCGGTGGAGACCGAGACGCGGCGCCCCAGCGCATCGAAGCGCCGCTGGACGCGCAGACCGTTCTGCACCTCCGCGGTGATTCGCCCCAGGGCATCCCGCTCCAGGATGAGTTCGGAGTGCGCCGTGATGACTTTCGAGAGATAGCCGTTGGCGTCGTACTCGAGCTTCGTCTCCGAGCCGTCCTCGGCCTGCCGATGAACGAGCAGCCCGAAGTCATCGTAGGTAAAGCGGGTCCGCCGCCCGAGCGGGTCGACGGTGGCGATGCAGCGCCCGGAGGTGTCGTACTCGAGGGTCTGGACTCTCCCGTCGCTGAACGTGCGCTGGATGAGGTTGCCATCCGCGTCGAACGTCTGCCGATAGATGCGGCCGTCAGGGTCCCTGACCTCCAGGAGCCGTCCTGGCTCCGTATCCCAGACAAAGGCCGTGGAGTGGCCGTCCGCGTCCGTGGCCTCGAGGAGATTGCCGCAAGGATTCAGGCGGATTCGCGTGGTCGAGCCATCGGGAGCGGTGAGTGAGTCGAGCCATCCGTCCTGGCCCCAGTGGATCTTCCAGGGGGCCTGCTCTGGGAACTCCGCCCGCGAGGGCTGGCCGCTCTTGTTGAGCTGGAGCCGGTAGGTCAGTCCCAGCGGGTCCACGCCTTCCACGAGCCGTCCCTGGGCGTCGTACTGGAAGCTCCAGAGGCTCCCCATCGCATCGATGTGGGAGGTGTTTCGTCCCTGGGCATCCCAGCCCCATTGCGCCGACCCCCCCAGCGGATTGGTCAGCCGCAAGGGCTCGCCGAACTCGTTGTAGTCGCAGCGCCAGCGTCCACCTTGCTCATCGGTCGTGCCGAGCACGTTGCCCGCGGCGTCGTACTCGTAATCGACTCGCAGCCCGTTCCAGTCCCGCGTGGTGACGAGCCGGTGCTCGTCGTCCTGCGCGAACTCGAGGACCTTTCCCTGGGGCAGCTCGAGCCGGCACATGTGACCGAGTGAGTCGTAGTGATAGGCCGTGCGAGCCTTGGCGGGCCCGTGGAAGACGGCCAGCCGGCCGTGTTCGTCGTACTCGTATGCGGCCTTGACGCCGAGGGGTGTCTGAATCTCCAGGACCTGGCCGGACGTGTTGTAGTGGTAGACGGCCGTGTGACCGTGGCTGTCGGTCACCTCGGTCTGCTGTCGCTCGGAATGAAAGACGAGGGAGCGTTCCTGGAAGCGCTCCGTGCCGCTCGTGTACACGCAGCGGCCGTGCGCGTCGTAGCGGAAGGTATAGAGCGCACCGGTGCGAGTCGCCTCGGTCGTCATCCGGCCCGCGGCGTCATACTCGAACGAGGCCACGAGCTGATTCGAGGCATGCACACGCGCGAGCCGTTGCTGCCCGTCATATTCGTACCGCACCAGGCGCTGGTCGACGGGGCCCTCTTGCAGGACCTCGGAGAGCCGCCCGTTCGAGAGGTAGTTCAGCTGGAGTTGGTGCCCCGAGCGGGTGTTGCGAACCTCCCAGAGACGGTTGTTCCGGTAGCGGAAGTCGAGCCTCGCCCGGCCATTCTTGCCCAGGGACACCAGTGCGTAGTGGGGCCCCGCGCCGATTCGCTCGAAGACCGTCTGGAAAGGGTAGACGGAGAGGGAGTAGCGCAGCAGGAGGATGCGCTCCTCGGGCAACCGCCGGAGCTCGATGCCCGCGGAGGGAACCACGAGCCGGCCTGTCCGGTCGAAGTCGCCCGCGAAGTCATCGAGCGCAATCTCTGCCCCCTGGTCATCGGTGAGGGCGAAGCCATCCAGGGTCTGCCGGAGCGAGCGCGAATAGCCCATGCGCCAGCCGGGCCCCAAGGCTTCGTCACCCCGGGCGGCTCCGAGCAGGGCGGTGTTGTAGAACCGGGTGACTTGGAGAGGGATTGAGCCCGGGAGGGTGACATCCGTCCAAGTGTGGAACATGGCACCCGTGGCGATATCCACCGGATGCCCGACCGCGACACGTCCCCCCTGGTTATCCATGGGAGGAAGGTTAGCTGGGGTGAAGCGCGGGTGAACAGGATGCCCTGCGTCTAACCGGTTACCGCGCGGGGGGATACTTCTGGAGCTTTCGCTGAAGCGAGCGGCGGTGGATGCCCAGCTTGCGCGAGGCTTCGGAGATGTTGCCGCCACAGTCGGCGAGCACGCGGTGGATGTGCTCCCACTCCGCGCGCGCCAGCGAAGGCGCCTCGAAGGTCTCCGGCGCGGCGAGCGAGGGTTCTCCCGACGCTCGCGCGAAGGCCGCGAGGATGTCGTCCACGTCCGCGGGCTTCGGCAGGTAGTTCACCGCCCCCAGCCGGATGGCATCCACCGTGGTCGCGATGCTCCCGTAACCGGTGAGGACGATGGCCCGCGTCGACGCATCCACCGCCAGCAGGTCCTTCACCACCTCCAGGCCGCTGCGCCCCGGCATCCGCAGGTCCACCACCGCGTACTCGGGTGACTCCCGCTTCGCCGCCGCCAGCGCCTCCTCGTGATTCCCCGCCGTGGTGACGTCCCAGCCACGCTCGCGGAACGCTCGCGCCAGCCGCTCGCGGAGCGTCGCGTCGTCGTCCACCAGCAACAGACTGGGGCGATGCCCGTCCCCACCCGAGGTGCTCACGGCCTCGCCTCCTGTGCCGCGGGCGGATGCTCCGAGGCCGTCACCTCGGGTGTCCCGAGTGGCAAGGCGAGGCTCGCGACCGTTCCTTGTCCCGGCGTGGAGCGCAGCTCCAACGTGCCGCCGAGTTGCTCCGCCAACGTGCGCGCGAGGAAGAGCCCCAGGCCCATGCCTTCACCTGGAGCCTTCGTCGTGAAGAACGGCTCACCCGCGCGCGCCAACACCTCCACCGGCATCCCCGCTCCTCCATCGCGCACCTCCAGGCGCACGTTCCCTCGGCCCGACACCACGCGCAGCTCCACCGGCCGTGACGGCGTGGAGGCCTGGAGCGCGTTCTTCACCAACCCTCGCACCACCCGCGCCAGCGCGCGCGGCGGCCCCTGCACTTGAGACTGGCGCAGCTCCGTGGGGAGTTCCACGCGCACCCGCTCCACGCCCGTCAGCTCCGCCAGCGAGTCCTCCACCAGCCGCCCCAGCGGCATGGGCTGGAACGCCTCGCCCGTCGTCTGCCCCGCGTCCGCGGACATCTGCACCAGCACATCCCGGCAGCGGTCCACCTGCTGGCGGATGAGCCGCAAATCCTCGCGCACCGCCTCGGACGTCCCCGCCGCCGTCAGCGCCCGCTCCACTTCCTTGGACACCACCGCGATGGTCGACAGCGGCGTGGAGAGCTCATGCGCCGCGCCCGCCGCCAACGTCGCCAGCGAGGCCACCTTCTCCCGCCGCGCATGCTGCGCCCGCGCCTGCGCCAGCTCCTGCTCGCGCTCCTCCAACGCCCGCGTCACCCGCTGCACGAAATACACGATGAAGCCCGCCGCCACCGCGAACGCCACCCACATGCCACTCAGGTGCAGCCGCATCAGCGCCGCATGGTCCGGCCGCGGCAGCCCCGGCGCGATGTCCACGTCCTGCAACACGAAGAGCGAACCAAACGCCGCCAGCGTGAAGCCCAGCAGGCTCCACATCCACCGCGCCGGCAGCAGCACCGTGCCCAGCGCCACGTTCACCAGATACAGCGTGGTGAACGGGTTGTGGGTTCCACCGCTGAGCGCCAAAAGCCCCGTGAGCACCAGCGTGTCCCACAACATCAACTTGCCAATGGTCGCCTCCGTCACCCGCGCGCGCCCCAGCCAGGCGCGCACCACCAGGTTCGTCGCGGCCTCCAGGCCCAGGAGCCCCGCGAGCACCGGCACCGGCAGCACCAGCTCCAACCCGTACGCCGCCACCGCGATGACCACCGCCTGGCCCAACAGCAGGCCCCAGCGCAGCCGCAGCAGCCACTCCAGGTTGATGCGCGCGCGCGAGGCGGGCTCGTTGGCGACGGAAGGCGTCATGGTGCGGCAGGAGACCCGACCGACGCGGACCGCGCCACATTTCCCAGCAGGTCCACGTCGCGTGGAGACTCGCCAGGTCCCATGCCGTCCAGCCACGAGTCCCACGCCAGCGTGAAGACCCGCGCCGCCCTGGGCGAGTCCTCCGTCAGCTCCAGCCCCTCCAGCGCCACGTCCACCGAGTACCGCCCGCGGGTCTCCACCTCGAAGGCCCGCGCCGCGTCGCCCTGGGTCCCCTGGACATGCAGGCTCAAGCCCACCATGTCCACGGGCTTGGGGCGCTCCATCGCGGACGTCAGGCCCACCGCGTCCGAGTCCGCCGGCTCGAAGGTGAGCCGCGCCCGGCAGTAGCGCCCCGGCGGCGGACGCATCACCCCCAGCGGCGACACCTCTCCATCCACGTCCCCCAGCGCCACGACGTGCGGCGTGCCCAGCCGCAAGGCATTGGAGGTCGAATGCGCCCACGCCGTGCCCACCGGCGCCAGCTCGTGCCACAGCTTGCGCCAGCCCGTGGCCTCGCATGGCACCAGCTCCACGCTGCCCAGCGTGAAGAGCGCCCCGTCGAGTGTCACGCGCTCACCCTCGTTCGTCACCAGCGTGCGAACGCCCGCGCCCTCGGGCACGGCGCGCGCGCGGGCCGTGGTGAGCCCCAGCGTCAACTCCACGCCCGCGATGCGCTCACCTCCACCACAGCCGGTCACGCAGAACAAGAGCGAGGACAGGACCCACGGTTTCACGGCGGCAGGCATGGCGTCAGAGGTCGTACGCGACGGACATCATCGCGATGGGGGTTGGGGCCACGCGTCCGCGCAGCTGGTTGAAGAAGGGGACGCGCACACCGGCCGCCACCACGAAGTCGGTGCTGGGACTGAAGAGCACGTCGGGCGACGCATAGCCGATGACTCCGCCCCCGTTCTCCTCCTGCTCTCCGTCGATGTCGGCGGCCGCCTCGATGCGTCCATCGAGCCCCAACCGCACCGCCCACCTCGCCGCCGGCTGGTATTGCGCCGCCAGCGTGGTGCGCACGGAGGGACCGGCGCGGTAGCCCTGGATGCCTCGCGTGGGCAGGAAGCCCGTGGCGCTCGCGAGGAAGGACCAACTGCCCCGGAAGTGCTGATACGCCACGCCCGCCAGCGGGTCCACGGAGCCGCTGCCCAGCTGCGTGTCCAAGTCCAATACCGTGCCGTCCTCCGCGCGCAGCTCGGGCGAGGTGGGCAGCTTCGCCCCCACGAGCACGCTGATGAGGTGGTTCGCGGAGAACGCGCGGTCCTGGTACACGAACGCCTTGGCCGACAGCTCCACGTCGCCCACGCCCCAGCCGCGCTCGCGCGACAGGCTCACCGCGCGCACCTCGCGCGCTTGGAGCGGCAGCGTCGCGGACAGGAACAGCCACGGCACCGGCGCGTACGCCACCGCCAGGTCCATGCGCGCCTCGCGCAGCCGCAGCGCGTCCACGCGCTCCTGGCCCACCGTATGCCCCCACAGCCGCAGCGTGGAGGACAGACGCAACCGCCCGGAGAACGGCTGCTCGGTGCCCATGGACATCAGGGTGGGGTCGCCACACGCACACGTGGCACAGGCCCATGCGGGCGACACGGGCGCCAGCATCAGTGCGGCACCCAACACAGCGGCGAGAGCGAAAGGGGCTTTCACGACGCCGTGGACCATACGCCCACGCGCCGGACGGCCATGTGTGGCGTGTTGTCGCAGCCGGGCGGACGAGTGAGCGGCGCCACATCCCGCGAGTCGTGCAGTGGACGAAGAGGCGGGCGCCCGCTGTCTCGTGGGAAGTCATGGTCAGCTTGTGAGTGACTTCCACGCCCCGCGTCCGTGGGAGACAGGAGGCCTTTTCATGGGAGTGCTCGTGCCGATTGCCCGACTGCTCTTCTCCGCCATCTTCATCACCAGCGGGCTGAACCACTTCATCCAGCTGGACGCGCTGACGGCCGTGGCCCAGGCCTCCGGGGTGCCGGAGCCTCGCTGGGCGGTGCTGCTGTCGGGCGCGGCGCTGGTGCTCGGCGGGCTGTCGGTGCTGCTCGGTGTGTTCGCCCGCCTGGGCGCGGCGGCCCTCGCCCTCTTCCTGCTGGGGTCGGCGTTCATGGTCCACCGCTTCTGGCTGGTCGCGGACCCCATGGAGGCGCAGAACCAGCTCATCCACTTCATGAAGAACCTCTCCATGGCCGGAGGCGCGCTCTTCATCGTCTACTTCGGCTCCGGGCCCTACAGCCTGCGCCGGAGCGGACGGCAGGAGGGCTTCGGCGGGAAGCTGGGCTCACCGCCGCTGCGTCGCTGAGGTGCTGGCCTCCGCGTCAGCCCGCCGCGGCGAGGGTGACGCGGGAGCGCAGCGTGAAGAAGGCCACCTCCGGCTCGCTGCCCCGGCGCAGGTAGGGCCCCCCGAAGCCGAAGCCCAGGCCCCGGTTCACATAGAGCTGGTTGCCATTCACCTGGTAGTGCCCGCGGATGTAGGGCTGCCCCGCGCGGCGGAAGAGGGCCTCGGTGAGGCCATGGACGATGAACTGGCCGCCGTGCGTGTGCCCGGAGAACTGCACCAGGTTGCCTTGGGAGGGCAGCTTCTCCACCGTGGGCGGCGTGTGCGCGAGCACCAGCCGCGTGCCTGACTCGGGCGCGCCGCGGAACGTGGCCACCACGTCGTCGCGTCCGGTGCGCCCGTCATCGACTCCCAGCACCGTCACCGGCGCGCCGCGCACGCTGACCACGCGGTGTTCGTTCTGCAGCACCGTGTAGCCCAGGCGCTCGAAGCTCTCGCGAAGGTAGGGCGCGTTGACCTGGTGGTCGTGATTGCCCATCACGACGAAGACGCGGCCCTTCAGCCCGGAGAGCACCTCGCGCACGCGCGGCAGCGGCTTGGGGCTGTGGGTGACGTAGTCGCCGGTGAGGAAGACCAGGTCGGGGGACTCGGCGTTGATGGCCTCCACCGCGCGGCGGATGCGCACGTCGCTGGTGGCCTGGCCCACGTGGACGTCGGAGAGCTGCGCCACGCGCAGGCCGTCGTGTGCGTCCGGCACGTGCGGCAGGTGGAGCAGGTTCTCCGTGAGGGTGAAGTGGTCCCTCCAACGCAGGCGCCGCTCCGGTCGCAAGGGGTCCTCGCCACTCCAGGCCATCACCTCGTTGCGTCCTCCGGATAGGGCCTCATTCCGAGGGGATTCGAGGGAGGAGGGCAGGGGACGGCGGCGGGCCCAACGTCTCAAGCGCATGCGGGGGTGGTTCCTTTCAGGGCCGTGGAGGGCGGAGCGCCTGATTCTAAGCAGGCCAGGGGAGGTGGGTTGAAGCAGGTGCCCCACGCACGCCTGCCTTCCCGGCGGACAATGGTGGGGTGGCGTCAGAACCCACCTGTTTCAGGCAAGATTCCGGACGGCGCATCTGTGGTTTCTTCCACCATTGGACACACTGCGGGGGGCCGAGCGGTGACGGCGTCCGACGAGGTTGGTACACACGCGCAGACGATGAGCCCCCGGCTTGGGACCGCCCCCGACATGGGCCTGGAAGTGACGTCGCCCATGGGTGGGCGGCAAGAGGGCCCAGGAGAGCGCACTCGGTCCGTCGCCCTGGCGGAGCTCATGTCCACCATGCCCCTGGGCATGGCGGTGGTGGACCGGAACCTGTGCTTCGTGGAGGTGAGCGAGGCCCTGGCCGCCCTCAACGGCCGGCCACGCGAGGCCCACCTCGGGCGCCCCATGGACGAGGTGATGAGCCCCCACTCGTCGCTGGGGGACACCGCCCGCCGCGTGCGCCGGGTGCTGGAGACGGGCGAGGCCCTGGACGGCGTGGAAATCATCCACCGCGAGCCCGGCGGCGGCGTGGACCGCACGCGGGTCTTCCGCGCCAGCTACCACCCCGTGCGCCGCGAGGGCGAGGTCGTCGCCGCGTGCATCTACGTGGAGGACCTCACCGAGCGCCGCCGCGTGGAGGCCCAGCGTGACGCGGGAGCGGCCCGGGAGCGCGCCGTGCGCGAGCAGTCCCTGCGAGAGACACAGGAGGCGGTGCGCGCCCGGGACGAGTTCCTGAGCGTGGCGGCCCACGAACTGCGCACGCCCCTCACCAGCATGCGGCTGCACCTGCAACTGCTGCTGCGGCAGGTGGCCGGCGCTCAACCCCTGTTGAGCCAGGAGCTGGCGCCGCGCAGCCAGGTGCTGGAGCGGCAGCTGTCGCGGCTGGGCAGCCTGGTGAACACGCTTTTGGACGTGTCGCGGCTGGCGGCGGGCAAGTTGAGCCTGGAGCCGCGCGAGCTGGACCTGGTGCAGGTGGTCCGGCAGATGGTGGACGCGTTCTCCGAGGAGTTCTCCCGCGCGGGCTGCGAGCTGTCCGTGCACGTCTCCGGCACGCTGCCCGGCCAGTGGGACCCGCTGCGCGTGGAGCAGGTGCTGGTGAACCTGTTGTCCAACGCGGCCAAGTACGGCGCGGGGCGTCCGGTGGAGGTGTCGCTGGTGGGCGAGGGCACCATGGCGGTGCTGGCCGTGAAGGACCATGGCATCGGCATCTCCGAGGACGGCATGGCCCGGCTCTTCGGCAAGTTCGAGCGCGCCGTGTCGGAGCGCCACTACGGCGGCCTGGGCCTGGGCCTCTACATCACCCGTCAAATCGTGGAGGCCATGGGCGGAAGCATCACCGTGCGCTCCGCCCAAGGCCAGGGCTCCACCTTCATCCTGCGCCTGCCCACTCAGCCGCGTGTCCCCGGCGCGGGCCTCCCGGGCGCCGTGGGCCCCCGGGCGAAATAGCGATGCATCAGTAGCCGCGCAGCACGTACAGCTTGCCGTCGACCAGCGCGTACAGCGCGCCCGGCGTCACGCGCGGGTCGTAGATGAGCTGCTGCACCTTGGAGCCGCTGACGCCCGCCACCTTCTCCATCTGCTTCCCCGGGGTCAGGCGCCACAGGCCGTGGTCCGCCGTGCCCACGAAGAGCGAGCCATCCCGCGTGGCCGCCAGCGCGGTGTAGTCGCTCGTGTTGGCGCCCTCGATGCGCACGTAGTCCGAGTCGGCGAGCTTGCTCGGGTTGTGCCGCTGGGGATTCGCCTGGAACTGCCACAGGCCGGTGCCCAGGCCGCCCACGTAGTAGTAGCCATCCGCCGTCTGCTGGAAGGCGCGCCAGAAGTTGAACGGGGCCGTCTCCGAGCGGGTCTCGTCGTTGCCTGGATTGACGGGGTCCACGAAGGTGTTGAGCGTGTAGAGCGCGGGCTCCACGCCGGCGGGCATCTCCGGCTTGTGCTCCTCGGAGTCCCACCACTCCAGGGCCGCGTTGGGAGGCAGGATGCCAATCTTCCAGTCGTTGGCGATGAGCAGGTGGCCTTCCTTCGAGATGCCCAGCCCGAAGGTGTAGCCCGCGCGCTGTGAGCGGCCGCTGGTGGGCGTGGTGACCCAGTAGGCCGGGTGGCGGTGGCTGCTGTACTCGTAGCCGCGGACGCGCGTCACGCCGTGGTTGGTGCCGACGTAGACCTCGCCCTCGTAGGGGCCCTGCATCACCCGCACGCACGAGTAGACGGAGCGGTCCTCGTCGTAGTGGAAGTCGTTGCTGTTGCGGATGCCGAGGGGCTCGTTGCGGCTGGGGCGGCTGGTGCCCTTCGAGCGGTAGAGGTGCTCGCGCAGCACGACGTCCGTGCCGTCATCGCTCACCGCCACCACGTCCACGTCGCCCTTCTGGAACTCGAGGTAGCGCTCCTCGGAGAAGTCCGCCTCTCCGCGTCCGGCGATGCGCTGGCCGCCGGGGATGTCGTTGACGGCCTCGTAGCCCACGTAGGCCTCGCCGGCCTTGCCGCCGCAGATGACCCGCGAGTTGGTGGCGAGGTTGTCCGAGCCCGTCCCGAAGCCCCGGCTGGCCTGGCCGATGGGCTGGCTCGTCCACAGCACCTTGTCCGTGCCCGCGCGCAGCACGCCGATGCGCTCGCGGTTCAGGAACCAGATGTTGTGCGCGCCATCCACGCCCACGCCGACGACCTTGGGGATGGCGTACTTCGACGAGTAGTTCGTCAGCGCGTCCGTGGGCCAGGGGCCCTCGGGCTTCGGAGGCGGAGGCTCGCCCGCGTCCGGAGGAGGGCCCGCGTCGGGGGGCTCCGGTGTGCCTCCGCCGTCGGTGCCAGCGTCGGTGCCAGCGTCCTCCTCGGGCACGGGAGGCTCGGGCTCACCCGTGGAATCCGGCCCCGGCTTGTCCGAGCCGCCACATGCCCAGGCCGCCACCATCACCGCCACACCGACACTCGCGCCCAACAGTCGTCGAATCACCGCTTCCTCCCGTCCCCGGTCCGGAGCAAGCGGCATACCGGGCGGCGCGCCCGTGCCCTCCGCGAGGAGAGGGAAGTGAGGTGCCCACGGTGGGCAATCGCGAGGGTGGCGATGGGAACCGAAATGACCAGGCCCACACCCGTGAGGGAGCGGGCCTGGACAGGCGTTGGCCAGACACTGCCGCGCGGCGCCTCAATGGGTGCCGTCGTTGAGGTCCTTCTTCGAACCGTCGTCGGACGACTGCGTGTCCTTCTTCGTGTCCTTGCCGGAGCCCCCGGTGCCCTTGGCGCCCTTGGGGCTGGTGGCGCGGACATCCACGGCGATGATGTTGTCGCCGTCGAGCTGGAAGCGGGCCTTCACGTTGGCGCCCTCGGGCAGCTGGTCGGCGCGGACCTTCTTGCCGTCCAGCAGCACCGCCGTCTGGTCCTTCACCTCCAGCTTGGCGTCCGGCAGGTCCTTGCGCGTGAGGTGGATGCTGTTGTCATCCGCGTCCTTCACCGTGCCTCGGAGGCTCAGGGCGTCCTTCTTGTTGTAGGTGTTGTCGTGGCCGGGGGCCTTCTCCGCCTCCTTCTTGCCGCCGTTGATGCCGCGCCCCACATCAGCGGCGTTCACCCCCGTGTGGACACGCGTGTTGGGGCCTGGGACCTGCGTCTGCGAGGGCGCCTTCTCGGGCTCGCTCTGCGCGAACGCGGCGGTGCCCAGGCACAGGGCCAACGTGGTGATGAGCGTCTTCATGTCTGTTTCCTCTCCCTCGGCGTGAGCTGACGGCTTCTGGGGGCAAGGGTGGGGAGGCTGCCTCCCTGCGCCAACCTGCCCGGCCCGCCTCCCCTGCCACCATGCCTGGGGGACGGCCACCGGGCCGTGGCGCTGTCCGGCCGCCAGGGTTCGACGCCGCGCGCCGCAATGCTCACCAGTCGACGCGCGCCAGCTCCGAAGCAGGACGCGGTGTGTCGACTTTTGCAATGGAGTTGCGGTTATTTGAGTTACACGAAAACAGTTTTTATTGTGATTTACAGGTATTGCGGGATGGCTTGAAGATGGCGCCGGCTGTCCGCCACCTCGGCGGCGGCCTCTCGCCAAGGAGCTGTCCCCCGCATGCGCACCCTTCTTCGCAGTGGAGCAGGTCGGAAGCTGTTGGGCTCGCTGTTGTGTACCTTGTCCGTCGCCGCGTGCGGTCCGGCGCCGGAAGGGAACGCACCCGAGACGGGCAACGAGCAGGCTCCCACGACGGACAGCTCCAAGCAGCCGGTGGTGTACGGCACCGACGACCGGCAGGACGTCTACGCGCACCCGAACGCGACGTTGAGGGCCCGTGCGATGGAGTCCACGGTGGCGCTGATGCGCGCGTCGTCCATGACGACGGATTCGCAGGGCCGGGTGACGTTCAACGCATCCACGCTCCAGTCCGCCTATGGGCTGTGCTCCAGCGAGCGCTTCCTGTCGGACCCGACGCCCGCGTTCTGCTCCGGCACGCTCATCGACGATGACCTGGTGCTGACGGCCGGCCACTGCATCAGCACGTGCGGCGACACGCGCTTCGTCTTCAACTTCTACCGCCCGGCGGCGGGCCAGCTGCAGGCGGTGACGACGGCGGACGTCTTCTCGTGCTCCAGCGTCGTGGCGCGCAAGCAGACGTCCGGCCCGCCCAACCTGGACTTCGCCATCGTCCGGCTGGACCGCGCCGCCACGCCGCGCTTCAAGCCCGCGCCCATCCGCCCGGGCAACGCGGCGATGGCCGTGGGCAGCAAGGTCACCGTCATCGGCTCGGGCAGCGGCATCCCGTTCAAGATTGACGCGGGCGGCAGCGTGCGCGACGCGCGCTCCGGCACGCTCGACTTCTTCGTGGCGTCCACGGACACGTTCGGCGGCAACTCCGGCTCCGGCGTGTATGAGAACACCGACTACACCGTGGCCGGCATCCTGGTGCGCGGCGAGACGGACTACGTCTCCAGCGGCAGCTGCTCCATCGTGAACGTGTGCGCGGAGACGGGCTGCCGCGGCGAGGACATCACCTACGTGCGCCCGGCGGTGAGCGAGTACTGCGCGGTGGCCGGCAGCCAGCGGCTGTGTGGCACCACCAACCCGCCGCCCTCCATCAAGTTCAACTTCACGGCGACCAACACGTCCAACGCCACCACGAACACCACCAACCAGGCGGTGACGCTGGCGGCGGGCCAGACGATTCGCTTCGGCACCTGCTCGGTGGACGGCGCCTCGGGCACGGGTGACACGTACCTGCGGCTCACCAACGCCGCGGGCACCTCCGTCGCGAGCAATGACGACTCGTGCGGCGTGTTGTCCTTCGCCAGCTACACGGCCACCACGGCGGGCACGTACACCATCCGCGCGGGCTGCTACTCCAACGGGAGCTGCAGCGGCACGGTGGCCTACACCATCCAGTAACGAACCGTCACAATGAGAGCGGCGCCGGACGCGGGCGACAGTGCCCCGCGTCCGGTGTGATGTCTTCGGGCCTCCGCTCGCGTCCTGGCGCGTGGGAGGCCCGAGCCGCGTGACGCCCGGGAATCAGGCGCAGCGGTCGCAGAGGCCGCGCAGCTGCACGTCCACGCTCTTCTGGGCCACCGCGCGGGGCACGCCCTTGGAGCCGGCGATGCGGATGGACTCCTCCGGCAGACAGGCCACCGTGCCGCAGTCCGTGCAGGTGAAGTGCGGGTGGTTGCCGCTGTGCTCGTCACCCGAGCGGCGCAGCTCGAAGCGCCACACGTGGTCGCCCAGGTCCGCGCGCACCACCAGGCCGGCCTCGGTGAGGTCCGTCAGGTTGCGATAGATGGTCACCCGGTCGTAGCCCTCGTCACCCAGCGCATCCACCAGGTCGGCATGGCTCATCGGCGCGGTGGCGGATTCCAGCTCGCGGAGCACCGCCACGCGGGGCGCGGTGCTGCGCAGACCCGACGCGCGGATCCTCTCCTGGAAATCAGCGAGCTTCGGCTGCACGGCAATTCGTTTGGCTCCCATGATGCCTTTTCGCATAACCGATTCTCGAGACACTTTCACCTCGCCCGTGCCGCAACGTCCGCTGTCTGGGACTCCAACGGCCTGTCCGCCGGGTCCCCTCAGACTCCCTGATGTGGGAACAGCAACCAGGAGTCCAGGATACTGGTGCAATCCTTGTGCGGAACGATTGTTCACGCTTCCCTGTTTCTTGCGGTTGTCCACAGGGTGACGGCGGGGGGACTCGCCCCGGCGAGGGGTGGCCACCGGGCGACGGCGGGGACGTGTGGATATGTCGGCGGGATGACAGTAGCCCGCACAGCGCCAACGCCCGGGGGACGGGGTGTCCCGGGTGCAGGTGCAATCCAGGCGTCACGGGCGACGCGGTGCCGGAAGCAGGTGGGTTTCGCTGAGCGTGCGGAGCCCTCCAGCCCGCTGGCGGGAAGCCCAGGCCCGACGTGTTCTCCGAGTCTGGATTTATTGTATCCAGGTTGCATGAGACTCGCGGGTTCTATTGACCCGGGGTTTCAGTCAAGGGGGCGACCGGCTCAGAGTGAGCCGAGGAAGGCGAGGAGCGCTTCCCGTTCCGCCCCGGGCAGCGCGCGCACGGCCTCCTTCGCGGCGTGGGCCTCGCCGCCGTGCCAGAGGATGGCCTCCATGGGGGGGCGCGCGGCCGTCGTGGAGCAGGCTCGTGTGTCCGCTCACAGTCTGGGTGCGGCCCAGTCCCCCACGGCGGGGCGGTGCGCCACGCGCGTCCGTTGGCGAGGAAGTCCTCGCGTCCGTCGGCGAGCGCCTCGCCCAGGTCGTGAAGCAGCAGGTCGGAGTATGGCCAGATGCGCTGTCCGGACAGCTCCGGGTCGCCCTCGAGGGTGCCGGTGGTGACGGACGGGCGGTGGCACTTCGCGCAGCCCACGCGGTGGAAGACGCCCTTGCCCTGGAGCACCTGGGGCGACTCCACGCCTTCTCGCGCGGGCACGGGCTCTCCATGGGGCCCCGTTCCTGGCACCGGCAGGCGCACCAGCAGCGAGTCCGCCACCTCGTTCCCCTCGGGAGGCCGTCCCCCCGGCCGTTGCCCAGGTGGCAGGCAAGGCAGGAGACGGAGTGGAAGACGGGCCCCAGTCCATCGCGCTCCGGCTGGGGGCCGGGCGCGGGCACCCAGTCCGCCTCGAAGACGGACTCACCCACGAAGAACTCGGCGCGCCGGGACAACGAGAGGTTGGCCGCGGGCTGGGTGAACGCGGTGGGGCCGGGCCTCGCCACGCTGGTGTCGCCGCCGGGCTTGTCCTCGCCGGGCTCCACCACGTCGAAGCGAGGCGGAGGCGCGACGGGAGGCTCCTTCGGTGGAGGCAGGGGCTTCGACGCGGGCTCCAGGGGGTCGCCACACGCGGCGGCCCCAGGAGCGTCAGCGCGAGGCCCAGCGCGACGGAGCGCTTCAAGGAAGGCTCACCGGGATGGGGTCGGTGTAGGACCCGCGGTCGATGATGCCGCCCGCGGTGGCGGGCAGTCCCAGCGTCTCCTCGGCGCCGCCGTTGAGCGTGTAGGTCAGCCCCGTGACACCCTCGTTGTCCGTCGCCACCAGCTCCACGCGCACCCGGCGCGTGCTGACCGCGAGCCCCGCCGTGGGTGGCAGCACCTGGATGTGGGGCGCCTGCGTCTCCGGCGCATCGGTGAGCCGCACGGGCTGGACGCTCATGCCGCCGCCCTGGTCCTCCGCCTCGAACCTCACCTCGTTGTCATCTTCTGCGAGTGTGAGCTCCACCGTGAAGGTGCTCACGTTGAGCGTCGGGGCCGACACGTCCACCGCGCGCCTCGCCGCCGTCCACCCGCGCTGTCAGCTTCGCCAGCGCGCCCGGCGCCGACACCTGGCCGGACAGCCGCACCACGGGTTCGTCCAGGCTCGCGCCCGATACGGGCGATGCCACCTGCACGAAGGGCGGGACGGGAGTGCCGGGCGTGACGTCCACCTCGGACCCGCACGCGGCGAGCCACGGTGTCGCGTGCGCCACGCCGTCGACGCGGGACTTCATGGGTCCTTCTTGTGTTTTGAGATTGATTTGCAGAGTCGGAATGTGACGGGCGTATTACCGCCCGGTGCCAAAGTCGCGCAAGCGACGGACCGCTCATTTCGACGATTCCGTCCGTGTTTCAATCGGGAGCGGGCTGGGCGCGCCGTTGCGGACTCTGCGAATCCGAGGGGACGCCGCGTCGTATGCCCCCCTACATCGCGAGCAAGCAAGCACGCGCCCAAAGGCCAGAGCGATAGTTTTGGTTCTGAATAGTGGCGTAAGGCACACTGCCGGCCATGCTCCGTTACAGCGCCGACGTCCGTACCCTTCTCTGGTGCCTGGCGATGCCGGTGGTGGCCCTGTCGATGTACGCGGCCCCCCAGCTCATCCCGTACCTGTGTCCCCTCGCGTGCTACCTGGCGCTGTCTGCGGGCGTCATCGCGCACAACCACAATCACTGCCCCACCTTCCGCAACCGGAAGATGAACGAGGGCATGGGCATGTGGCTGTCGCTCTTCTACGGCTACCCCACCTTCGTGTGGATTCCGACGCACAACCTGAATCACCACAAGTTCGTCAACAAGGCGGGCGACGCCACCATCACCTGGCGCTACTCGAAGAAGCACAACTTCCTGGTCGCCTTCCTCTTCCCCTTCGTCTCCACCTACTGGCAGCAGGAGCCGACCAAGGCCTTCATCGAGAAGGCCCGCGCGCGCAACCCGGCGCTCTTCCGCCAGATTGTCCTCCAGTACGTCGTCTGGGGCGGCACGCACGCGGCGCTCGTCGCGCTGGCCATCTTCATGCACGGCGTGGCGGGCGGCCTGAAGATCTGGGCCTTCGCCTTCCTGATTCCGGCCTTCTTCTCGCTGTGGACCATCATGTTCTTCAACTACATCCAGCACGTCCACTCGGACCCCTGGAGCGAGCATGACCACAGCCGCAGCTTCACCGGCCGCCTCATCAACTTCTTCCTCTTCAACAACGGGCTGCACGCGGTGCACCACGAGACGCCGGGCCTGCACTGGAGCCTGCTGCCGGAAGCCCACGCCAAAATCGAGGCGGCCATCCACCCCGACCTGAAGCCGGTGAGCTTCTTCGGCTGGTGCTTCCGCTCCTACGTGATGGCGCCGCTGATGCCCCGCTTCGGAACCAAGCAGGTCGGGCGCGCGCCGTATGACCCGCCCTCCGGCGCCCCCGTGGATGTGTCCTTCGGGGACGACCTGCAGGCCGTGGACTCGGGCGTCAACATCGCCCGCGTCTGACGCACCCGCACACGCGGGGACGTGGTTTTGCCTCTGTCATGTATTCCTCAACTCTCCCTGGAATCTTGCCAGGGGGAGTATTCGGCGAGCGGCTGATTCCCATATCTCGATGAGCGCGAGATGGGCGGGCCGGGGGGATGACACGGAGGCACCGCATGAGGATGGCCCCAGGCCCAGTCCGTCCAGCCGCTGGTGAGGCGCTGTCCGCGCCCCGGGTGCTGTGGGTTGGAGTGGCCGGGGACGCGTGGCTGGTGGTGTCGCGCGTGGCGAAGTCCTTGGGCTTCGAGCCGGTGCAAGCCGTGGTGCCAGGCTCGGTGGGTTCGGTGGGCCTGGAGCTGTCGCGTGCCCGTCCCCGGCTGGTGCTGGTGCACTGGCGTCAGGTTCGCGAGCGAGGCCCGGGAGGGCTGGGTGGATTGAAGGCCCGCGTGGGCGCTGCGGGTGCGCCCATGGCGCTGGTGGCGGAGCCGCACACGCCCGCCGAGGTGCTCGAAGCCGCCGACGCGGAGGGCGTGGAGGACTGTCTCATGACGCCGGTGAGCGAGGCGGCGGTGCGCTCGCGACTCTCCGCGCTGATGGGAGCGCAGTCGTTGTTGTCGGCCAGCGAGCGCTACAGCCCGCGCGTCGTGCTGCTCGCGGGCGCGGCGGGCGCGAGGACGTGGACGGGGCTGGGCTCGCTGCTGGAGGCGTGTGGCCACCAGTTGCTCTACAGCGCCACCGTGGAGGGCGCCGCCGCGCGTGTGGAGGAGCATGGCGCACCGCCACACCTGCTCATCGTCGCGGGGGATGGGAGCTGGGGCGGAGTCTGGGCGCGCGCGAGCACCGCCGCGCGGAGTTTGTTGGAGGGAGTGCCCTCGCTCGTGGTGACGGCGGCGGAGTGCGCGCGCGCGGCGACGTTGCTGCCGCGCATCCACGCGCTCCTGGGGCGTGAGGGCACGTCGCTGCGAGTCGATGAGCGCGTGCCCTTCTCGTGTCCGGTGGAGTTTGGCGAGGCCGGTCCCCGGGGGCTCTCGTGGACGTCGGGCGTGTCCTTCGCGTTGAGCCCGGGTGGGCTCTTCGTGCGCACGCTGGTGCCCGCGCGGCCGGGCGCGGCGGTGACGCTGCGCATCCACCTGCCCACCACGGGGGAGCACCTGGAGTCGCCCGGGGTGGTGGCGTGGGCCAACCCCTGGGCCTCGCGCGAGGGACTGAGCTGTCCGGTGGGCATGGGGGTGCGGTTCTTGGGCATGGGTCCTCCCCGGCTGATGCACCTGCGCCAGCTCTGCCACGCCCCGGCGGCGCCCTGACGCGCGGAGGAAGGACGTCCCATGCGGCGCAAGAAGGTGCTCCTCGTCGACGACTCGCACACCGTCTTGATGCTCCACCAGATGATGATGGTGGAGCGCGGCTACGAGACGCTCATCGCGCGCGACGGGTTGGAGGCGCTGGCGCGCGTGGAGACGGAGGCGCCGGACCTGGTGGTGCTGGACGTCCACATGCCGAACCTGGATGGATTCCAGACGTGCCGCGCGCTGCGCGAGCGTGAGCGCACCCGCCACACGCCCATCATCCTGTGCACCACGCGCGTGGAGGCGTCGTATGTGCAGGCGGGCTTCGAGAGCGGCTGTTCGGACTTCCTGACGAAGCCCTTCGCGGGCGCGGAGCTGGCGGCGCTCCTCTACCGCTACCTGGGCTCCGAGCGCGGCACGCGGGGCGAGGGCTGACCGGGGGGGCGCGCGGGCAGCGAGCGGCGAGGCAGCGTCACGGTGAAGCGCGTGCCGTCCTCCTCGGTGGAGGTGACCTCGATGGCGCCGCCGTGCGCCTGGACGATTTCCCGCACGATGTAGAGGCCCAGGCCGTAGCTCATCTTGAGCGTGCGCGTCGTCTGAGGGCCGCTGCGGAAGGGCTCGAACAGGTGCGGCACCAGGTGCGCGGGGATGGGGCGCCCGCCGTTGCACACCTCCAGCGCCACCTTGTTGCCGCGCGCGGCATGCGTCACCAGCCGCACGGGGCTGTCGGGCGGGCCGAACTTGAGGGCGTTCTCCAGGAGGTTGGAGGCCACCTGTCCCAGCCGGTCCGGGTCCCACATGCCTTGGGTGTTGCCCTTTTGCTCCACCTCGATGGTGCGCTCGGGATAGGCCACGCGGAACTCGTGCGCCACGCGCGCGACCAGGTCCTTCAAGTCCACGGGCCTGGGTTCAATGGCGACCCCGCCCATCAGCCGCGTGCGCGTGAAGTCCAGCAGCAGCCGGGTGAGCCGCTCGATTCGCACCGCCGCGGTGGCGATGCGCTGGCTGGTGCGCCTTGCGTCCTCGGCCGTGCCCGCCTCCGCCATGACGCGCGACCAGTTCATGATGGCGCCCAGCGGACTGCGGATGTCATGGCTGACGATGCCCATGAGCTGCTCCTGGAACTCGGAGTGCCGGCGCGCTTCTTCCTCCGCCCACTTGCGCTGGGTGATGTCGCGGCTGATGCCGAACAGCCCCACCACCTTGCCGTTCGCGTCGCGCAGCACGCCCTTGGTGGACAGCCACACGCGCGGCCCGTCCTCGCCCGGCTGCGTGTCCTCGTAGGTGATGGTGCGGCCGAAGGCGAGCACCTCCCTGTCGTTGGCGGCGTTGTTCCGGGCGACCTCGGCGCTGAACAGCTCCGGGTCCGTGCGGCCCAACACCTCTTCCACCGTGCGGCCCACCGCGCGCGCGCCCGCGGCGTTGATGTGCTGGTAGCGGCCCTCCAGGTCCTTTGTGTAGATGGCGTCCGTCGTCCCCTCGTGGACGGCGCGGAACACCTCGCTGGTGCGGCGCAGCTCCTCCTTCGCGCGGCGCTCGCCGCTGATGTCACGGCAGTGCACCAGCAACCCTCCGTGCACCACGCGCGCTCGCACGTCGAAGCTCAGGTCTCCGCCCGGCCAGTCATGCTCGAAGCGCGTGGCGGCCTGCTGGGTGGAGGGCTGCTCGAAGCGCAGGTGCTCTCCCAACCCCAGCAGCGAGGAACAGGCGAGGCGCACGTCGTCGCCCAGGTTCGCGGCGCCATCCAACAGCTCCGCCATGCGCGGGCTGACGTAGGTGAAGCGCCACTGCGCGTCGAGCGTGAAGAAGGCGTCGGGCAGTCCCTCCAGGAGCGCATGGAGCGGTACGCCGGACGCCTCGGCCGTCGAGGACGGGGCCGGCGGGGGGCGCTGGCGCTTCTTGGCGGGGGTGGAGGGCATGCGTCGTGGGATTCGCGGGGACCGGAAGGCGGGAGGGGGTGAACGGCGAGGGAGCGTCAGCGCCAGCGGCCATCGCCGCCCATCGCCCGAGGTCGGCGGCGGGGCGGCAAGGACAAGCGAGTGCCGGGGACTTCCGCGTGGGCCGAGGCACGGAAGGCGGCGGGCATGAGGGCTGCGGTGAGGCGGGGACGCATCCGGGCAGAACCATACTCCGCTCCCCGACTCCCGCGAGCAGCCCCTTCGTTTCCGCTCTCGCTCGCCCCCAGGCCGCCGGGTTTTGTGCAGCAGGGCTGCAACGGGAATGGACGAATGTGCCGGCAGTGAATGCTGGTTCAGGTTTTCCTGGGTATGGCGTGGACCCGGGACGTCTGGTTCCGGGCATCAATCCGGGAGACCCGTGAGGTGGGTATGTCCAGAACGGGCCGGGGCCCGGGGGCTCACGCGGACTTCTTCTGCTCGGCGTCGTCCTGCTCGAAGAGGCTCTCCAGCTCCTTGCGCGCGCGGGCGGCCATCTCCACCAGCTTCTGTTCGTCGCGGTGGTAGCGGGCCGTCTCGCGCAGGAGCTTCTCGTCGTGCTCGCGCAGGCGCTCCATGACGCGGTGGCTCTCGGAGAAGGTGAGGCCCAGCGTCTGGAGGATGTCGCCGCCCAGCTCCATGCTGCCCGCGAAGGTCTCTCGCATGACGTGTTCGATGCCCAAATCCAACAGGCGGTAGGCGTGGACGCGGTTGCGCGCGCGGGCGAAGACGGTGAGGTGCGGGAAGTGCTCCTTCACCGTCTGGGCGGTGCGCAGGGAGGCCTCCATGTCGTCGATGGCGAGCACGAAGACGCGGGCCTTGTCGGCGCGGGCGGCGCGCAGCAGGTCCAACCGCGAGGCGTCGCCGTAGAAGACCTGGCTGCCGAAGCGCTTCATGAAGTCGATGTGCTCGGGGCTGGCGTCAATGGCGGTGAAGCCGATGCGCTTGGCGCGCAGGAGCCGGCCCACCACCTGACCCACGCGGCCGAAGCCCGCGATGATGACGGGGTGGTCCTCCTCCGGGGCCACGTCGTACTCGCGCGTCTTCGCCTCTTTGCGGAAGCGCGGGCGCCCCCAGCGCTCATAGGCCGCATAGAAGAGCGGCGTCGTGGCCATGGACAGGCCCACGACGACGACGAGCAGCTCCGACACCTCCGGCTGCATGACCCGGAAGGACACCGCGAGGGCGAAGAGGACGAAGGCGAACTCGCCGCCCTGGGAGATGACGATGCCCAGGCTGAGCGAGGGCTCCTGCTCCTTGAGGCTGAAGCGCCCCAGGCCGTAGAGCACCGCGCCCTTGAGGGCCACCAGGCCCAGCACCAGCCCGGTGATGAGCCCGGGCCGCTCGACGATGAGGCGCAGGTTCACGCTCATGCCCACGGCGATGAAGAACAGGCCGAGCAAGAGGCCCTTGAAGGGCTCGATGTCGGCCTCCAGCTCGTGGCGGTACTCGGACTCCGACAGGAGCACGCCCGCGAGGAAGGCGCCGAGCGCCATGGACAGCCCCACCGCGTTGAGCAGCGCGGCGGTGCCCACGACGACGAGCAGCGCGGTGGCGGTGAAGAGCTCCTGGCTGTGGAAGGCCGCGACGCCTCGGAACAGGGGGCGCAGGAGGAACCTCCCCGCGAGCACGACGCCCACGAGCACCGCCACCACCTTGATGCCGGTGTACCAGCCCGGCTGCGCGGAGGCCGCGTCGGCGTGGCCCAGCAGCGGCAGCGCCGCGAGCAGCGGGATGACGGCCAGGTCCTGGAACAACAGGATGCCGAAGGCCAGCCGGCCGTAACCGGTCGTGAGCTGGTTGCGCTCGGCGAGCAGCTGGAGCGCGAAGGCGGTGGACGACAGCGACAGGCCGAAGCCCGCGATGATGGCGGCGCCCGGAGGCAGGCCCAGCAGCCAGCACACGGCGGCCAGGAGTCCTCCGGTGAGGAGCACCTGCGCGCCGCCCAGGCCGAACACGGAGTGGCGCAGGCTCCACAGCCGCGACGGCTGGAGCTCCAGGCCAATGACGAACAACAACAGCACGACGCCCAGCTCGGAGAAGTGGAGCACGTTCTCCACGTCGCCAATCAACCGGGCGCCAGAGGGGCCGATGATGGCGCCCGCCACCAGGTAACCGAGCACCGAGCCCAGACCCAACCGCTTGAACAGCGGAACGGACACCACCGCGGCACCCAGGAAAATCAGTGCTTGATGCAGGAAGGCCATGGCCGCTTCCTGACACGGACGCTTCTCCGGGCCAAGAGGCCCCTTGTGCCCACGTGCCCGCCAGCCCGGCGCCTGGGCCGGACGGGGAGCTGCGCCGTGAGGGTGCCGGGGACATCGGGCCGGATGCATTCAAATTCAGACACGTGTCACGAGCAGGTGGCGCATGGGATTCGATGTGGAGCTGGAAAACCGCAATCACATGAAAAGGCCGAGCCATGTTTGAGATTCGCGGATATGGACCGGGCTTCCTTCTACCCCGAGGATTTCATGAGACAGCACCTGCGAACCTGGATGGGGATGTTGAGCGTGGCGGCCTTCACCCCGGTGGGTTGCACGGGTGCGCCGCCGGAGCCGGAGGAGCACTCGGTGGCGTCGCGTCTGTCGCTGCCTCCGGGCAACTTCCTGCCCAATCCGTCGTTCGAGTCGAACCTCACGGGCTGGTCGAGCTGGCAGGGCACGCTGAGCCGAATCACCCATGCGTCGGCGCCGGACGGCGCGTCTGTCGTGCGGGTCACCCGGGCGGCGGGGGACATGTATTCGCTGGACGATGCACCGGACGCGGTGGCGTCCACGACGGTGGGCACGGTGTATCGCGCATCCGCGTTCCTCGCCGCGGGGAACGCGGGCACGGTGGGCAAGCCCGTGGTGCTGGTGGTCCGCGAGCGCAACGCGGCCGGGGCCACGGTGGGTTACGCGGAGGCCTCCGCGTCATTGACCTCCGCGTTCCAGCGATTGACGGTGGACGCCACGGCGCGGCAGTCCGGCAACGTGTTGGATGTGTATGTCCTTCAGTCAGGCGCGGTGAGCGGCAACGTGTTCCTGGCGGACGCGGTGACGTTGGAGGTGGTGCCTCCGGCGACGCCCGGGGAGCCGGGCAACCTGCTGTGGAGCGATGAGTTCGACGGCGTCGCGGGCAGTCCGCCGAATCCCCTGGTGTGGCAGGCCGAGACAGGCGGCATGTGGGACCACGGCCAGACGCTCCAGCAATACACGGGGCGGACCCAGAACGTGCAACTGGATGGCAATGGCCGTTTGCGAATCATTGCCTTGCGGGAGACGTATACAGGGGGAGACGGCGTGACGCGGGATTACACGTCCGCGCGCATCCACACGAAGGGCCTGCTGGAGCGGCAGTACGGTTACGTCGAGGTGCGGCTCAAGGCGCCGGTGGGGAACGGGACGTGGCCCGCGGCGTGGTTGATGGGCTCCACGGGGGCGTGGCCGGCCAACGGCGAGTTCGACATCTTCGAGGGCGAGGGCGATTTGCCCACGCTGGCGCACGGCACATTGCATGGGCCCGGCATCACGTATGGGTGGGACCCGCCGGGACAGGTGGACTACGCGCCGGCGCGTGTGGGGGATGCGTGGCGCACCTTCGGCATCTCTTGGGATGCGAACCGCGTGGAGTGGTACGCCGACCGCATCAAGCGCTTCACCTTCACGCGCGGGTCGATGGGGACGTGGGTGTTCGACCAACCGAACCACGTGATTCTCAACCTGGCGCTGGGGCACCTGGGCGGAGACCCGGCGAGCACCGTGTTCCCTCAAGTGCTCGAGGTGGACTACGTGCGCTGGTACGCTAACGCGCCGTCGAACTGAACACGCGCCGCGCCAGGGGCCGTCGGAAGGAAGGGGGCCATGGCCTCCGGGCCCGGGACGCGCTATCGAGTCGGAATGCGTCGAAAGCTCATCGCGGGTGCGGCGGTGCTCGGAGTGCTTCTGCTGGGCGGGGTGTACTGGGAGTATCGCGCGGCCATGCGTGCGATGCAGGCGCTGGCGGCTCAGGCCCCCCAGTCCCCGACGGGCTGGGTGATGGAGCCCGTCCTCGAGAAGGTCCCCGCCTCTGCGGATGCGCCGGCCCAGGTCATCGCGAAGGCGGAGAACTGGTTCGATGATTCGGATGCGCCCATCCGGCTGGAGGCCACGACCGCCCCCGGGGACGCCGCGTCGGGAGTCGCCGGAGTCCCAGGCGGTGTTCTCGGCGTTGCTCGAATAGCGGCGGCGCCTGGGGACTACTCGTCCTCCTGCTGCCCGAACAACAGGCGCAGCAGGGGCAGGTCCTCCGCGTGGCCAAAGACATACACGTGGTCCCCGGGTTGGAACACGGTGTCGCCCTTGGGCGCGAGCAGCTCCTGGCCTCGCACCAGCAACATCGCCGCGGAGCCTGGAGGGAAGGGCAGGTCCGCCAGCCGCTCGCCCGTCACCGCGGAGGCCTTGTCGATGTAGAACGAGCTCAGCTCCCCCTTGAGGAGCTGCGTGGAGGCGATTTCGAGCACGGCCTGCGGTGGCTCGGGCACCCGCGCCGCGAGGCCCAGCTTGCGCGTCACCCACGGCACCGTGGCGCCGGGAATCAGCCCGTTCACCACCACGATGAAGAACACGATGTTGAAGATGTCCCGCGAGCCCGCCGTGTTCGACAGCACGGGGAAGGTGGCCAGGATGATGGGCACCGCGCCGCGCAGCCCCACCCAGCCCGTGTAGACGATTTCCCCCAAGGGGAAGCGGAAGGGCGCCAGACACAGCAGCACCGCGAGGGGGCGCGCCACGAAGGCGAGGATGAGCCCCATGCCCAACCCCACGCCCGCCACCTCCAGCAGGTTGCGCGGATACACCAGCAGGCCCAGCACCAGGAACATCAACACCTGCGACAGCCACGCCAGCGCGTCATGCACCCGCAACAGGCCCGTGCGGTAGCGGATGGTCTCGTTGCCCAGCAGGATGCCCACGATGTACACGGCGAGAAAGCCGCTGCCCTGCAACAGCGTGGGCAGGCCGAAGGACAGGAACGCCAGCGCCAGCGTCATCACCGGATACAGCCCCGCCACGCGCAGGCGCAGGCGCTTGAGCAACAGGCGCGCGCCATAGCCCATGGCCAGGCCCATGCCCGCGCCCACCAGCATCTGCACCAGCGCCTCCACCGCCAGGTCCCAGCCCGGCGGCTTTCCGCTCGCCAGGGCGTGCGTCAGCCCCGTGGTGAGGATGACGGCCATCGGGTCGTTGAGTCCCGACTCCAGCTCCAGCGTGGTGCCCACCCGGCGCTTCAGATGCAGCCCGCTGCCTCGCAGCACGGAGAAGACCGCCGCCGCGTCCGTGGAGGAGACGATGGCGCCCAACAGCAGCGCCTGCGTCCAGCTGAAGTGGAAGAGGTAGTGCGCCGCCGCGCCCATCAACGCGGCGGTGAGGACCACGCCCACCGTGGCCAGCACCGTCGCCGGGCGCAGGGCGGAGTGGATGGCGGACAGCGGCGTGTTGAGGCCCCCGTCGAAGAGGATGAGCACCAGCGCCACCGTGCCCAGCCGGAAGGCGAAGCCGTAGTTGTCGAAGGCGATGCCGCCGGGCCCGTCGGAGCCCGCCGCCATGCCCACGCCCAGGAACAGCAGCGCGACGGGGATGCCGAAGCGGCCGGAGGCACGGCTGAACAGCACGCTCAGCGCGAGCAGCGCTCCACAGACGGCGAGCAGGAAGGCGGTGGGAAGTGGCTCCGTGGTGAGCATGTCCGGAGCACTACTCTACCCAGTCGCGTGTGTCTCATGCGTCCAGACGTGGACGGCTCCGCGTGGAGTGCGGTGCGGTGGACACGCCGGCCAGCGGGAGTGTGAACGCGAACGTGCTGCCCTCTCCCCGCGTGCTGAGCGCGTGGATGTGTCCCCCGTGTGCCTCCACCAGCCCCTTGGCGATGGCGAGCCCCAGCCCCGTGCCCCGGCTGGTCGCGTCGCGCGCCTGCCAGTACCGGTCGAAGATGTGGGGCAGCGCCTCCGCGGCGATGCCATCCCCGGTGTCCCGCACGTGGATGCACACCAGGCCGTCGCGCGCGGACGCGGCCACCTCCAGGTCACCGCCGGAGGGCGTGAACTTCACCGCGTTGCCCAGGAGGTTCCCCAACACCTGGAGCACCCGCATCCGGTCGCACCGCACGCGCACGTCGTCCTCGGGTGGCTGGGTGTAGAGGTGCAGGCCCTTGGCCTCGGCCAGGGGGCGGATGGACTCGGTGGCCTCCGTGAGGAGCGCCGTCACCGAGTGCTCTCCCAAATCCAACGGAAGCCCACCGGCCTCCAGCCGTCCCCAGTCCAACAGGTCCGAGATGAGGCGCGACATGCGGTCCGTCGCGTCCTGGATGCGCGTGGCCTGCTTCGCCACCCCTTCGCCGCCGGGCCTCGCGCCAGGGCCTCGCGCCAGCAGCGCCGCGCCCAACTGCACCACGCCCAACGGGTTCTTCAAGTCATGCGACACCACGGCCAACAGGTCCTCGCGCGCTCGCGCCGCCCGGCGGGATTCACCGACGAGCCGCGCGTTGTCGATGGCGAGGCTCGCGCGCAGACAGAGGTCCTCCGCCAACGCCAGGTCCTCGGGCCCGTACCGCCGCCCCGAGCCGGACGACACGAACGTGACGGCGCCCAGGGTGTGGCCCCGCGCGCGCAGGGGCACAATCATGTACGAGCGCGCTTGCAGCGTGAGCAGCAGGGCCGGGTGCGCGGGCTCCGACGAGGCCGCGCGCAAGAGCGAGTCCGTCACCGCGGGCACCAGCTCCGGCTCTCCGGTGCGCAGCACGCGCAGCAGTCCCACGGGGGCGTCGTCGTGCAGTTCGATGCGCTCGGGAAGCGCGCCCGCGCGCTCGCGCTGCGTCGGGTCCAGACACGCCACCGCGACGCGCGACACCCAGGGGCCTTGCTCCAACGCATCCACCAGACACCAGTCCGCCAGGTCCGGCACCGCCAGATGCGCCAGCAGCGTGTACATGCCGTGAGGGTCCGGGGGATGGGTGAACAGCGTCGTCATCGCTTGATAGAGAAAAGAGCGCCGCCGCTCCGCCTGTTCGACCTCCGCGCGCGAGGCCTGCTCCAGCTCCAGCGCGCGCGAGTACACCGCTTCGGCCTCCGTGAGCGGCCTCGCCGTCACGAGCACCGCGCCCTCCGGCAGCGGGGTGAACATCACCGCGTGGCGGCGCAGGCCGGTGTCCACGGGCCAGGGCAGCTCCTCGGTGACGCAGCAGCCGCGCGCCAGCGTCAGGGCCCGCGCGGCCTCCAGCTTCGCGATGTCCTCGGCGGGGATGCCCAGCTCGCTCCAGAGCAGTCCCGCCAGGGACTCGGGCCCTCGTCCGAAGGCCCGCGCTCCGGAGGTGCTGCACGTGAGGATGCGGCCCTGGGGGTCCAGGACGTAGGCCGGGTCGGGGAGCGCCTCGAAGGCGGATGCGAAGGGAGGCAAGGTCACACGCTCATCCGGTGCGAAGAGAGTGGGCTGTCGGGATATCGACATTGCTCGGAGGGGAGGCCATTCCGCGACAGGTGCGCACCGCTCGAGGATTGAGCATGTGTCGGCGGGGCTCAGGCCGGTTGGGTGCTTGCCCACACGGCGAGCGACAGGCGCGAGGGCATGTCCGCCAGGGAGACGACCTCGTTGGCCAGGCCCGCGCTCACGACGACGCCGGGCATGCCGAAGACGACGGACGACTCCTCGTCCTGGGCCAGCACGCGGCCTCCGGCGTCACGCAGCTCCCGGATGCCGTCCAAGCCATCCTGGCCCATGCCGGTGAGGACCACGGCCAGGGCCTCGCGTCCGTGAGAGCGGGCCACGGAGCGGAACAGCCACGTCGCGGAGGGGCGGAAGCCGTTGACCGGCGCGGCCTTCGAGACCTGGGCCCGTCCATCCAGGATGCCCAGGTGCCGGTCGTCTGGCGCGAGGTAGACGTGGCCGGGCAGCAGCAGCGCTCCCTCCTCCGCCACGTGGACGGGGAGCGGGCCCGCGGTGGCCAGCCAGGAGGCCAGGCCCTGGCTGAATCCGATGGCGATGTGCTGCACCACGAGCAGGGGGGCGGGGAAGTCCGAGGGCAACTCGGAGAGGAGCTGGAAGAGGGCGGCGGGTCCTCCGGTGGAGGCGGCCAGGGCGACCACCGCCGCGCGCGCGGACAGGTCTCGCGGCGAAGGGGGGCGTGTGGGGGCGCTGGAGACGGGGATGCGGTCTGGCCATCGCCGGACGACCTTCACCTCGGCCATGGCCTTGAGGGTGTCGCGCAGGCGGCGGCTCTCGGCGTCGAAGTCGGGGGACTCCGGGCCGAAGGGTTTCTGGAGGACGGCGAGCGCTCCGGCGCGCAGCGCGGTCATGGAGGTCTGGATGTCGCGCTCCACCAGTGTCGACACGACGACGATGGGCGTGGGGGCCTCCGTCATGATGCGGCGGGTGGCCTCGAGCCCATCCATGCGCGGCATCTGGATGTCCATGGTCACCAGGTGGGGCCGCAGCCGCTGGGTGAGCTCCACGGCCTCCACGCCGTCGCGGGCTTCGCCCACCACGCTGAGGCCTGGGTCGGCGCGGAGGATCTCCACCAGGAGCCGGCGGGCGGTGGGGGAGTCCTCGGCCACCACGATGCGCAAGGGTTCGGTCCTCGTCGTCATAGCAGTCGTCTCAGGGCCTCCAGCAGGCTGGTCGGGTCGAAAGCGCTCTTCACAAGATAGGCACTGGCCCCGGCTTGCAGCCCGCGCGCCTTGTCCTCGGGGCGGCCTCGAGCGGTGACGAGCACCACGGGGAGCCGGGCGAAGCGCGGTGAGGCTCGGATGGTCTCGGTGAGCGAGACGCCGTCCATGCGTGGCATCTCCACGTCGAGGACCACGGCGTCGGCGCCGCTCGCCTGGAGGCGCTCCCAGGCCTCGGCGCCGTCCACGCAGGGCACCACGTCGTAGCCCGCGCCCTCCAGGATGCTCTGCTCCAGGGCGCGAGTGGTGGGCGAGTCGTCCGCCAGGACGATGCGCCGCCGCTTCCGCTTCGCCGCCGGCGTGGGGAACAGCGCCGAGGAAGGGCGGCCTCCCGCCGCGCGGACCAGGGACGCGGGGTTGAGGAGCAGGGACAGCCGTCCGTCCGGCAACACCGCCGCCGCGGACACGTGGCGAGCGCGGCGCACGCGAGGACCGAGCGCCCGGACGAGGGCCTCCTGCTCGGCCAGCACCTCGTCCACGACGAGCGCCGCGCGCGCGGTGCCCGCGGCGAGCACGACGGCGCCGCGACGTTGACGGGTGGGGCCGGGAGGCAGGCCGAGGACATCGGAGAGCGAGGCGAGAGGCACCAAGGCGTCCTTGGACACCCAGGTGGAGCGGCCTTCGACTTCGCGCACTTCGTCGGGGGACAGGCGCACGAGCCGCGCGACGCCTTCGCTGGCGAGGGCCAGGATTTGTCCTCCGGCGGACACGAGGAGGACGCGCAGGGTGCTGAGGGTGAGGGGGACGTCGAGCGTGAAGCGGGTGCCCTGTCCGGGGCGGGTGGAGAGCTCGACGGTGCCTCGGAGGGCTTCGACCTCCGCGCGGACCACGTCGAGGCCGACGCCCCGGCCCGCGACTTCCGTCACCCGCGAGGAGGTGGAGAGGCCGGAGTGGAAGGCGAGCCGCGCGGCGTCCTCGTCGTTCTCGGGGACTTCGATGCCTTGGGCGCGTGCGCGCGCGCGCAGGGCGGGGAGGTCGAGTCCGCGGCCGTCATCCTCCATGGTGACCTCCACGCGGCTGCCGTGGAGGCGGGCGGAGAGGGTGACAAGGCCTTCGTCGGGCTTGCCGGTGCCGTGGCGCTCCTCGGGGCCTTCGAGTCCGTGGGCGACGGCGTTGCGCACGAGGTGCAGCAGGGGTTCGCGAAGGGATTGGAGCAGGGAGCGGTCGAGCTCGAGCGCGCCGCCGAGGATGTCGAGGCGGACCTTCTTGCCCTCGGAGCGGGCCACGTCGCGCGCGGCGCGTTCGAGGCCCGAGCAGCCTTCGAGGAAGGGGAGGGTGCGGGCGCGGCGGACCTCGTCGTCCATGCCGGTGGCGACGCCGTCGAGGGTGCGGCGGTCGGCGGAGAGGTCTCGAGTCACTCGCGCGAGCTCGGTCTCCGCGCGTCGGAGCGCGGCTTCGCCTTCGGTGCCCTGGACGGCTTCACGGACACGCGCCAGTTCCTCGCGGATGGTCTCCAGGGCGTCGGTCCGTCCTTCGAGCCGGAGCGCGGCGACGCGCAGTTCGCCGCTGCGCGCGAGAAGGGCATCGAGCTTCTGCGCGGAGACACGAACGGGCAGCGTCGTCTCCAGCGTGGAGCCGCTGGGGACAGGCTCTGTCGGGCGCGTGGGCTGCGGGGCCCCTGGGGCGTGAGTCGTCGTGGGCTGCGACGTGGGTGATGACTCAGCGGGAAGCGTCTGTGCGTCGCGCGTGGAAGGCGGAGCGCGAGCCTGTGAGGGCTCCTCCGCGCCCGCCGTCTGCGCGCCTTCCGAGGGGGACGGCTCTGTCCCCCGCGAGGGAGTCTGTCCCTCGGGTGCTGGAGGCTGCCCGAGTGCCGCATCCGCGGCGCGTTGCAGCTCCGGGAGCAGGTTCTCCAGCGGAGCGCCGGTCAGTTCCTCTTTCGCCGCGAGCCTCCGCCCCGCGTCGTCCAGCGCATCCACCGTGGTGAAGCACAGCTCGAACAGCTCCGGTGTTCCTCCGCGTCCATCGCGCAGCGGCTCCAGCACCTCCTCCAGCCGATGACACGCTGTCTCCACCAGCAACGCGCTGGCCGCGCGCGCCGCGCCCTTCACGCTGTGCAATGTGCGCAACAGCGCCGCCACCAGCTCACCGGAGCGCGCGGGCACCTGCTCCCGCTCCAACGCGAGCAGGTCGCGGTTGAGCGACGCCACGTGCCCTTCCAGTTCCTCGAGGAACGTGGCGAGCAGCGCCTGGGCAAGCCTGTCGCGGTCCATCAGCGCCCGTACTCTTCCAACAGGGTCTTGAGCTTCTGTCCCATGCCGTTGATGTCCTGCATCGCGCGCTCTGTCTGCCGCGAGGACATCAACCCCTGCTGTGTCGCTTGATTCACGTCATGCATCGCCTGGCGTATCTGCGCGATGCCCGTGGCCTGCTGGTTGGCGGACGCGGCGATCTGCGCGGCCGTGAGGGAGGCCTGCGCCAGCAGGTCGCTCAGCGCCTGGATGGTGGTGCCTGCCTCGGACACGATGCGCGTGGTCGAGGCCACGCTCTTGGTGCCCTCTTCGGTCGTCATCACCGCGCCATGGGTGGCCTTCTGTATCTGCCCCAGAATCTGCCGCACCTGTCCCGTGGCCTTCTTGGACTGGTCCGCCAGCGCCTTCACCTCCGTGGCGACCACCGCGAAGCCCCGGCCGTTCTCCCCCGCGCGGCTCGCCTCGATGGACGCGTTGAGCGCGAGCATGTGCGTCTGCTCGGAGATGTCATTGACGGTGGTGATGATATCGCCGATGGCCTGGGCCTGTTCGGCCAACGCGAGGATGCGCGAGGCGATGGACTCCACCTGTTCGCGCAGCACGCTCATCGAGGTGACGGCCTCCTCCACCGAGCGGCGTCCCGCGCGGCCCACCTCCTCCGCGTGCCGCGCGGAGTTGCTGACATCGCGTGCACGCCCGGCGGCCTCCTCGGAGGTCTTGGTGATCTCCTCGATGGTGCTCACCGTCTCCGTCACCGCGCTGCCCTGCTCCTGCGCGCCGGCCACCTGCTCCGTGGTGCTGGCCAGAATCTCCGCGCTGGTGCTCGCGAGCTGATTGACGAACTCGGCCACGGTGCGCAGCGTGTGCTCGCGCTGCTCGGACTGCTTGGCGATGTGAATCTCCGACTGTTGACGGCGCTCCGCCATCTCGTTGAAGGCGCGGGCGAGCTCCGTCATCTCGTCGCGCCCCTTCAGGTTGATGCGGTGGTTGAGGTGGCCCAGGCCGAGCTGCTCCGCGCCCATCATGAGCTGGCGCAGCGGGACGGTGATGCTGCGAGTCACCAGATAGCTGCCCAGGCCGACGATGAGCACACCCAGCACGGTGCAGACGGCGAGCACCCATCGCATCTGCTGTGCGGCGGCGCGCGCCTCATTGGCGTGTTCGGTCCACCGCTCCTGCTCGTCGGCGAGCATCTCGTTGATGACGTCGCGAATCTGGTCCATGAGCTGCCTGCCCCGGTTGCTCCGGATGACGGGCAGGGCGGCCTCGAGTCCCTCTTGTCGGCGCAGGCGGATGCCCTCTTCGAGCAGCGCCAGCCGGCTCACGACGAGCGGCTCCAGACGGACCATGCGGTTGCGTTGCTCGGGGTAGGGCGCCAGGGCGTCGCGCAGGAGGCTCTGGTCCTGCTGGAGCGCGGAGATGGCCTGCTGATAGGGCTCCAGGTAGGGGTCCTCGCCCGTGAGGAGGAAGCCTCGCTGACCTGTCTCGGCGTCGATGAGCAGCGCGCGGAGTTCACGGACCAGGCGGAAGTTCTCGTGGGCCTTGAGCAATCCCTCGGTGGTATCCGTGAGCTGACGTGCGCCCTGGAAGGCGACGGTCGCCAGGGCGAGGAGCACGAGCAGGGAGAGTCCGAAGCCGACCGCGATGCGGTTGCCGATGTTCATGGGACGCCCTCGTCGGACAGGTCGAACACGAGGCGACTGTCACCCAGCAGGGCCTCTCCCTCCAGCAGGAGATTTCCCTCTCTGTCGGCGGCGAACACCAGCGAGCCCGCGTCGTCCGCCAGGGCCACGGGGGCCGGCAACAGTTCCTGGCTCGACACCTGGGTGACCTCTTGGACCTCTTCGGTGCGTATGCCCAGCTCGGCGCGTCCCGTGCCCAGGACGAGCAGGGGGCCCTTGCTGTCCACGGGTTCGCGGCCGAAGAGCGGCGCCAGCTCCACCACCGGGAGGACTTCTCCGTGCAGGAGGGTGAGGCCGCGCAGCACCGGAGGCGCACCGGGTAGCGGCACCACGTCTGTCGACCGGACGACTTCCAGCACGAAGCGGGACTCGAGCGCGTAGAGTTGCCCGCTCGCGCGGAAGCGAATCATCTCGCGAAGGGTGCCAGGGGCGACCTCGGGGGCTGGAGGACGGCTGAGGACGCGGGCCCGGGCGTCGAGCAGCGCGGCCTGCTGCTCGGGATTGAGCGTGCCTTGTGTCTCACGAGCCGCGTCGAGCTCGGTCATGCGCGTGCGGACCGCCTCCCAGTCGATGCCACGGGAGCCCGCCATCACGGCGCCTTGCCTTCAATCATCGTGAGCTCCAGGCGGATGCGCTCGTCGCGCGCCGCGCGTCCCAGGTCGCTGGCGTGTTCTCCCTCCGCGAGCGGCAGGACGGAGTCGGGGGGAAGGGCCGCGCAGAGGACCTCTGCCTCGCGCAGGGCCTTGAGCGCGCCAGGCGTGTCTCCGAGCTGATTCAGCACACGCCCCAGGACCAGCCACGCCACGGCGAGGGTCGGCTCCAGATACAGCGCCTGTCGCACGGAGCGCTCCGCATCGGGGAGCCGCCCCTGGCCCAGCAGGAGCAAGGCCTCGAGGTAGCGCAGTCCAGGAACCAGCGGATGGCGCGATGCCGCTTCCGCGCTGGCGTAGATGGCCGCCTGAGCATCCAGGTTCGCGATGGCGCGCACCCCGGAAGCAGCGGTCTCCGCGTCCGCGTCCAGCGCCCCCATCCGGGTCGCGGCCTCGTGCCAGTCACCGCGCTCCAGTGCCGCTCGCGCCGCGCCAAGCTCGGCCGCGCTTGGACGCCGAGCCACCGCGCCGGTCGCTTTCGGCGGCGTCGTCTCCGGCATACGACCAGGCACCGCACGCGGTGGAGGAACCCCCGGACTCGTGCCGGCCCGAGCGCTCGTGGGCGCGACGCTCGGCGCCGCCACCATGGGCATGCGTGGTGCCGGCGGTGGGGGCGGTCCCTCATGCTCGCCGAGGGACAAGACATCGGGGACGGCCACAGTGGTGCCGGGCGGAAGGCGGCGATAGAGCACTCCCCACTCGGTGAGGATGGGCTCCAGCGGCGCGAGCCCCCCGAGCGGTGGGTCCGAGGGTCCCGTGAAGAGAAACCCTCCTTCACTCAGCGACGCATGAAGGCGCCGGGCCACGCCCTCGATGGTGAAGTTGTTGAAGTAGATGAGCACGTTGCGACAGAAGACGACGTCCAGCCTCCAGATTCCGGAGTCGGGCGAAGGCCACGTGTCGAGCGCGAGGTTCAGATAGCTGAAGCGCACGTGCTGCTTCACCTCGGGCGACAGGACGTACTGGCGGCCCTCGGGGCGGAGGTACGCGCGCATGCGTTCGGCCCAGGGGCCCCGCAAAGACCACTCGCCGTAGTGGGCGCGGCGGGCCCGGGCGAGCGCCGTGCGCGACACGTCGGTGGCGAACACCGTCATGTGGTTGCCCCAGCCCTCGTTCATCAACAGGGCCGCCATCGAGTAGGCCTCCTCGCCAGAGGAACACCCCGCGCTCCACAGCCGCGCGTTGTAGTTCGCGCCTTGCTTCTCGCGCAGGGCGGGGAGGATGACGCGGCGCAGGTACTCGAAGTGCTCGGGCGTCCGGAAGAAGTACGTCTCGCCGATGGTGAGCTCGGTCAGGAGGTCATCCATCGCCGCCGGGTCGGAGTCGATGTGCATCCGATACGCGTCGAAGTCGGTGATGCCAGCGCGAGCCATGGCGCGCGTGATGCCTTCCTCCGCGGAGGCGGGGCAGCTGGGCGGCGCCAATCCCGCGCGCTCCTCGACGAGCGCGAGGATGGAAGGGAAGCCCTCGTGGCTCCACGGCCCGGTCCTCACGGCTGCTCCGGTGAAGCGGTGAGCGCCGCATCCAGCTCCAGCGCCTCGGCCTCGGAGAGGAACTCGCGCAGGTCATGGACCAACACCAGCCCGTCCTCCAGCTTGGCGGCGCCGGCCACATAGCCCACGCCGGGAAGCTCGCGGGGGGACGTGTCCCATTCGCCGGGGGCGAGCACATGCATGCCCTCGGCGCGGTCCACGCGCAGGGCGACCCGCCGGGGGCCGGCCTGGGCGACGATGAAGTGGTCGGAGGGGGACAGCGGGCGCGGCGGGTGGCGGAAGCGACGGCGCAAGTCCAGCACGGGCAACAGCCGTCCATGCAGGTTGAACAGCCCTTCAATGATGACCGGCGCGCGAGGCAGCGGCGTCAGTCGCGCGGCGCGATGCAGTTCCCACACGTCCTCCGTGGGGAGGCCGTAGCGCTGGCCTTCCAGGGTGAAGAGCAGCACCTCTCGAGGAGCGGACCCCATGTGTGAAGGGCCCACATGCTGGCATGTGCCTGTCGAGCTTCGCTCGTGTGCGGCGCGCCGTCTGTCCACCAGTCTTCAATGACGCGCACGGGGCCGGGCGCGCGGGCGGAACAAATAGCCAAGCACCAGACGCGTGGACTCCTCGTCCAGCGGCGCGGCGTCGATGAAGTCCGGCGCCTCGATGACCGCCGATGTGTGAGGGATTCGACGATGGTCTCGACAACGAACGCGGCCACCTTCGTGTCGGGGACGACGAGCCGGTCTTGGTATGCGCGCAGGAAGCGCTCGAGCCGCGCCGCAATCTCACGGCGGGTCTCCATCACCTTGGCCAGCCGGCCGATGCGCGGAACCTGTTCCAGGAGGACTACATCCGGCGGATGGTCGGGGGCCTGGGCCTCTGGGAGCAGACATCCACCTGAAGAAGAAGGTGTCCTGATGCGGGCCAGATGAAACACGGTGTCGTTTGTTTCGTGTTTGGAACTCCTGCGCGGTTGCCAGTGCATTCGGGTGGAGGCACAAGGCTCACGGCGCTCCATGGGCGGCTTCCGCCCCGGGCGCCGTTCCTTGGAGGGCAGATGTCTCGCACGTGGAGCCTGGTCGCGGCCCTGTGGCTTTCGGCCTGTGGTACGCAGGATGTGGATTCCCCCTCAGTCGAGCAGCGTCCCGAGCAGCAGGCGCATCAGGAGTGGGAAGGGGAGCTGGAGGTCCGGGTGGTGGATTCGCCCACGATGGACAGCTCCTACGAGGAATACGTCCTCGTCGCCGGGGGCGAGCGCCGCCCGGTGGTGTTCCAGGGCAAGGCGCCCGAAGGGCTGCGCAGCGGCCTCAAGGTGAAGCTGCGCGGCGAGCAGGACGCGAGCAAGCTGGTGGCGCGCTCCGTGGAAGTGGACGGGGCCTCGAATCCCTCGCGGCAGCTGACAGGGGCCTGCGGAGTCACGGGGGTGCAACGCAGCCTGGTCATCATGGCGGCGTTCCCGGGCATGCCGATTCCGACGGTGACCCAGCAGGCCGTGCAGGACGCCTTCTTCTCCACCTCGCGCATCTCGCTCGCGGGGTACTGGAACGAGGTCTCCGAGGGGCGCACCACGACCACTGGCAGCGTGGTGGGTTGGTACACGCTGGACCGCGCCTATACCTGCCAGGAGTCGGACGCGCTGCGCGAGGCCGCGATTCGCGCGGCGGACGCGGACGTGGACTTCACGCAGTTCGACCGCATCTTCATCATCCACCCGCGCCCTCAGGCCGGCTGTCACTACGGGGGCCTGGGCACGCTGTCCTGTGGCCAGGTGCAGACGCAGGACGGCACCGTGTCGGCGTCGACGTCGTGGTTGCTCGCCGAGGCGTTCGCCAGCCACACCAACGCGGTGAAGCTCATTGCCCACGAGGCGGGACACAACCTGTCGCTGGGCCACGCGCAGACGCGGGACCATGGCGCGGAGACGCTCGGGTACTTGAACACCCTCGGGGTGATGAACGAATACGGCGACGACTTCTCGGCGATGGGGGACTCGAGCCTGGGCCACTACGCGGCGCCGCAGAAGGCGCGCATCGGCTGGTTGGCTCCGGCTTCCGTGGCGCAGGCGGATGGCGTGGGCGGGACGTTCACGATTGCGCCCGTGACGGCGGCCAGCGGCGTGAAGGCGCTCAAGGTGCGGCGGGGGCAGGGGAATGACGCGTGGCTGTGGCTGGAGTACCGCCGCCGCGTGGGGAGCTACGAGTCGACGCTGCCTTTGCTCGGCGGCGCGCTCGTCCATTACGAGGACGCCTTCACGCGGGACACCTCGCACCTGCTCGACTTCACGCCGGGGACTCCGTCGTGGACGGACCCCGCGCTGCTCCCGGGGACGACGTGGAATGACCCGTACAGCAACCTCTCCGTGACGGTGGTCTCCGCGACGTCCACCGCGCTCACGGTGACCATCCAGTACCGGCAGGCCGCATGTGTCCGCGCGGCCCCCGAGGTGGAGGTCCTCCCAATGGCGCCCACCGTGTGGCAGGGAGGCCGCCCCGAGGTGGAGCTCGTCATCCGCAACCGCGACTCGGTGGGCTGCGCGCCGAGCACCTTCCAGCTCGCGGCCATCGTCCCCACGGGCTGGGGCGCGGATGCGCTGCCCGCGCAGCGGACGCTCAACGCGGCCACCGCGACGTCGGAGTGGCTCCAGCTCTATGTCCCGTACTCGATGGCGTTCGGGACGTACACCACGGGCGTGGACGTCACGCGCGACGGGCACACGGTGCGCGGCACCGCGCCGATTGAAGTCGTCGAGCGCTGCACCCTGTCACCCCCGACGCTCACGCTCACCCCCGCGACGGTGACGGCGGCCCCGGGCTCGGCCGTCACCTGGACGGTGCATGTGACGAACAACGACTCCGCCTCATGCAACTGGGTCTGGTACGACTTCTACAGCGACGGCCCGGCGGGCTGGGACACCGAGTGGTCTGACTGGGGCGTGAACCTGCCTCCGGGCGGTGACTTCACCTTCACGGTGACCAAGTACATCCCCCTCGCCGCGCAGGGCACTCACACGGTGGACGTGGACATCGTCCAGGAGGATGTGGGCCCGGTGGCGACCACCACCGCCACGGTCCACGTCGTTCAGTAGTCGAGGCACGGGGAGCCGGGACGCTCACGCGCCAAGCGAGCGTCCCGGCGAGCCGAGCGCTCGGACCCTGTCCAGCTTCACTTCGATGACCTCGACTCGGCACGCAAAGGAGCAATCCATGTCCCGCTTCCAACGCATCACGCCGTTCTTCTGGTTCCCGGACCAGGCGCAGACGGAGGCCGCTGTCGCGCTCTACACGTCGGTCTTCCCCAACTCGCGCATCGTCACCACGACGCGCTACCTCGAGACGAACGCCTCGGTGGGCCAACCCGCGGGGGCGCTCATGACCCTGGTGTTCGAGCTCGATGGCCAGGAGTTCGTGGCCCTCAACGGCGGTCCTCACTTCAAGTTCACCGAGGCGCTGTCGTTGGTCGTGAACTGTGAATCACAGGCGGAGGTGGACCACTACTGGATGGAGCTGTCGGAGGGCGGTGACGAACGGGCCCAACAATGTGGCTGGCTCAAGGACCGCTTCGGTGTGTCGTGGCAGGTGGTGCCCACGGAGCTGATTCGGCTGCTCAGCGACTCGAATGCCGCGAAGGCGCGCCGCGTAACGGAGGCGATGCTGAAGATGAAGAAGCTGGACCTCGACGCACTCCGTCGTGCCGCGAGTGAGTCCAAGCCCTAGTGGCTGATTAAGAATGTTTTCATCGATGATCTCGTTTTGCTTGGTGATGCTAGGATTGACTCCACCGGGGGCCGAGTGAATGCCCGGTGGAGGGTGCACACGTGCGGAGCAGGAACATCTTGGGTGGGATGCTGTTCGCGGGTTTGCTTGCAGTGGGCTGTGGCGGAACCGAGCAGGGCATGGACGAGCAGGCCTTGCTCGACACGCGCGAGGACGCGCAGATGTTCTGCAGTACGAACGCGCTGGAGATCGCCTACTACTCCGACGCCACGTACACGACGATGGTGGGATATCTCTCCTGTGGTTGTTACGAGACGGCCTGGCTGAGCGGGCGCAGGACCCTGTACTCGGTGACGGAGTACTCCCAGGCGTGTAACTGAGACAGCCCCGTTGACGGGACTGGACCCGGCGCTTTCCGTGGGAGGCGCCGGGGTGCCTTGGGGTGTCTGGCTTTGAGTCGCGAGCGGGTGTGCTCGCCTAACGGATGCCAGCGGTGAGATACGCCTGGAAGTGGATGGCTTGTGGGCCATCGCCCAGGGTGGCGCGAATCTTCTCTGTCAGGGCCTGGTGGAGCGCGGGCCACGCCTCGCCCATGGCCTTCGCCAACAAGACGATGGGCGCGGTCGAGCGCACCATGACATCCACCATCGCGACGGTGGAGGGGTACTCGGCGGAGGCGCTGACCTGGTGCACGGCCACCTGGCTGAAGCCAGCGGAGGACATCTCCTGCTCGCAGGTCTCCGGGTCCGACAGCGGCATCTTCCCATCGCGAGGACCTCCGCTGCCGCCCATGAGCTCCGCGAGGCTCTGGAAGAAGACGTTGATGCTCCGCGAGTTCTGCATGGGCTGCCAACTGGACACGACGGCGCGTCCACCTGGACGCAGCACGCGGTACAGCTCACGGAAGCCGCGCGGGCGGTCCGGGAAGAACATCAGGCCGAACATCGAGTAGGCCGCGTCGAAGGACTTCTCCGCCAGCTCCAAGGCCATGCCATCGCCGATGCGCGTGTCGATGTTCAATCCCTCCTTCGCGGCGCGCTCGCGCAGGAAGGCAATCATCTGGGGCGAGAAGTCCACCGCCGTCACCTGGACGCCCAGGCGTGCCGCGAGCAGCGAGAGCGTGCCCGGACCCGCCGCCACGTCCACCACGCGATGGCCCGCCCCGGCGCCCGTGCGTGACAGCGCATCCCTCGCGAAGGTCTCGAACACGGGGAGCAGCTCGCGAACGTACTCGGGTGCGACGAGGTCCCAGGGCTCGGGAGCGGCGAGGGGCGAGGCGGTCGACGACATGGGGGCGGGCTCCAGGTGAGCGCGGTGACAGCGCGGAGGGGGAGGATACCCGCTCGCGATGTGTCCGGTTCGCGAGAATCCGCGCGGTGCCAGACCTTGTACCGCGTGGGAATTTCGAGGATGGATGTCATGGACCAAGGAAGAATCCCTGGGGGTGTCTGTCCATGAAGGTGCTGCTCCGCTTCGCGGGAGTCCTGGGTGTCGTGGTGGGCCTCCAGCTCTTCGCGTGTATCGACGTTGATGGCGCGGTCACCGGGTTCTGCGCCGACAAGCCCGAGGCCCTGGGGTGCTCCGATGGAGGCGCCGACGCGGGCGACGGCGGCACCGGCGAGATTCCGGATGGTGGATATGAACCGCCAGGATGGAAGGAGGGGCCCGACATGGATACCCCTCGCGCGGGCCACACCGCGACGAAGCTGAGCGACGGCTCGGTGCTGGTGGTGGGCGGAGAGCAGAGCGCCGGGCAGCCTGTCGCGGGGGTGGAGCTCTACCTTCCCAAGGAGAATCGCTGGAAGCTCACGGGTTCGCTGAAGACGGCACGCGCGGACCACACCGCCACGCTCTTGTCGGGCGACCGGGTGCTGGTCGTGGGCGGACGAGGGCCGAACGGGCTCGACCTGTCCAGCGCGGAGATATTCGACCCGGTCTCCAAGACGTGGTCTCCCGCGGGGACAATGCCCTCCGGAGCCCGGGCCAGCCATGCCGCGGCCCTGCTGCCCTCGGGCGAGGTCCTGGTGGCCGGGGGCGGGATGGGCGCCATGATGGGGAACTCGGACCTCTACTCGCCCGGCAGTGGCACCTGGCGGAGCGCGGGTTCGCTCAAGGACCTTCGCAACACGCTGACGCTCACCGTGGTGAATGGGAAGGCGGTGGCGATTGGAGGGTTCAACAGCTTCGGCGCGCTGGCCACCGCGGAGCAGTACGACCCGCCGCCGTCCGGCACGGGCTGGAGCGCTCTTCCGGGGCAGATGGCGGAGCGGCGCAATGGTCATGCGGCGACCCCGCTGCTCTCCGGAAAGGTCCTCGTCACCGGCTCGCGCGTGGGCTCCAATCCCGCGCAGGTCAGCGCGGCCGTGGAGCTGCTCGACATGGCGGGGCCGTCCTGGTCGACGCAGCCGAGCCTGAAGGAGGCGCGCTTCGGCCACACCGCCACGGAGCTGATGTCCGGGCAGGTGCTCGTCACCGGCGGATGGAAGGACGACCACCAGACACCGCGCGCCTCCGCCGAGCTCTACCTGCCCGGCGGTGGCTGGACGCTCATCGCGCCGATGTCCACGGCCCGGGCCTTCCATACGGCTACGCGCCTGGACTCGGGCGCGGTGCTCATCGTCGGAGGGGTGACGTCCACGGGCATGGTGCGGAGCACCGAGAGGTACGTGCCCGAGCGCTGAACCGCCCTCGGCGATGTTCGCGGGAGCGCCGAGGCATGACCGAGGCAAGCGCCGGGCGCCATGTGCCGCCCGGCTTCGCGCCTCGCGCGGTCAAGGCGTCGCCGCGCTCTTGCCGAAGTCCGCGCCGCGAAGCTTCATGGCGCAGTCCAGGGGGAGTGGCCCCTTGGGGTCGCGCAGGAACGCCTGGGTGATTTGCAGGCCGCACAGGTTGAACGACGCGGCGTGGCTGTGGCCGCGGAACTCCACGTAGCGCGCCTCGGGCATGGACTCGAGCAACTGGCGCCCCCACTCCGGAGGCGTGTCCGGGTCGAACTCCCCGGCGAAGACGAGCACGGGCACGGTGCTCTTCACGGCGGTGTTCTCCTCGGCGGGCACGGGGGCGACGTTCCAGGCGCGGCAGGTCTCCACCGACGCCGTTCCTTCGTCCGTGCCTCCCAGCCCCATGGCGGGCGAGCGCTGCGCGGTGATGCGCGCCGGGTCTTCGAACGGAATCTCCTCCGAACACCAGACCGACAGCCGCAGGCCCCACGTCATGGTGGACGGGCCCTGGCTGTCCTCCACCAGCGGCGTCAGCTCCGAGTAGTCGCCCGCCGCCGCCCGGCTGATGACGCGGGGGATGAGGGGAATCCGCTGAGGGTCGTGCATCGCCGAGTAGAGGGCGTCGACCACCTGGGCTCCTCGCACCTCCACGGGCCGGCCTTTCGTCACGGACTCCTTCCGCACGAGCGGCAGGGGCTTGCGGTCCGCCGCGGCGACGAGCTGGCTGAAGCGCTTGCGCAGGTCGGGATGCGCGGCGCCGCACTCCCGGTCGATGGCGCACCCGTCGAAGACGAGATTGAGCGAGCGCCACACATTCATGGCGGCGACCTCGTCGAAGGTCACTTCCGGCGGCAGCACGGAGTCCAGGATGAGTGAGCGCACACCGGCGGGGTGCCTGCGCAGCACCGTGAGCATCAGCCGCGTGCTGTACGAGAGACCCTGGAGGTTCATCGTCCGGTAGCCGAGCGCCTCGCGGAGCGCGTCGAGGTCGTCGGCGGTGGCGGACGTCGTGTAGCCATCCAGGTCCACCCCCGCCGCCGTCAGCGTCGCGCGGCAGCGACGGGCCGCCTCGGTCATGGCCTCCCGCGCCTTCTGTCCCCGCAGCCGGCCCGCGGCCACCTCCCCTTTGAGGGCGTTGATGTCCGGGCACTCGAGCGCGGGCCGCGCCATCCTCCCGCCCCGAGGCTCGATGACGACCATGTCCCGCTCGTCGAGCAGGGGGTTCTTCCGGCCCGAGCGCAGCCGCTCGAGGGCGCTGACGCCTGGGCCCCCGGGCATGAAGAGCACCGGGTCCGGGGCGGGATGCTCCGCGCGGCTGCGCAGCCTCATGACCGGGAGGCGGATGTCGCGGCTGTCCTTCCGGGCCCGGTTCTCGGGGACGACCAGCACGCCGCAGTCGATGCGCTCACTCGGGTCGACGGTGTCCGGGCAGGGCGTGGGCTCGAACCGGGGCACCGCGGTCGACGGCGGCGGGGGAGTGGCCGAGGCTGGCGCGGCGAACAAGAGGGACCAGCCCGCGACGAAGGCGGTGAGGCTCGAGGACATGCGGGAGGATAGACCCGGTCGTCGAGGTGTCGTCCAATACCGAAACTCCAGCCTGTGATAACGAAGTGATCTCACCCACGCTCGATGCCCGTCGCCTGACTTGTTTCATCGCCGTCGCGGAGACGCTGCACTTCCGCAAGGCCGCCGAGCGGCTGCGCCTGGCGCAACCCGCGCTCAGCCAGCAGATTCGCCGCCTGGAGGAAGAGCTGGGCTGCCAGTTGTTGCGCAGGGACCGCAGGCGCGTGGAGCTCACGCCCGCGGGCCGCACGCTGCTGGAGGCGGGGCGGCGCGCGCTCGCCCAGTTGTCACATGCCGCCGAAGCGGCGCAGCGCACCGCGGCGGGACAGGCGTCGCTCTTGCGAGTGGGGTTCCTGAGCCCCGCGGCCTTCGCGCTCGTTCCCGACGTCTTGAGCCGGCTGCGCGCCGAACACCCGGAGGTCCACCTGATGCTGCGCGAGGCGGACAGCACCACGCTGCTGGAGGAGGTCCGCCTGGGGCTGCTCGACGTGGCGTTCGTTCGCGGCCCCATCACCGCGGCGGGCGTGCGCATCGACGCGCTCCACCGCGAGCCGCTCGTGCTGGTGTTGCCCTCCAGCCACCGCCTCGCGAAGCGCCAGCGCGTCCCGCTCGCGCGCCTCGCCGACGAGCCCTTCATCGGCTTTCCGCGAGAGACCGCGCCGTCGTTGCACGATGCGATGACGGGGCTGTGTCTGGAGGCGGGCTTCGCTCCCTCGTTCGTCTCGGAAGCGGGGGAGTGGTACACGATTGTCAGCCTGGTGGCCGCCGGGCTCGGGTGCGCCATCCTTCCGGAGTCCGTGCGCACCTTCACGCGCGAGGGCGCCGTCTATCGCGCCGTCGAGGGGCCTTCGAGGCACGTGGAGCTCGCCATCGCCAGGGGCCCCGTGCCGCCGGGTCCCGCCCTGCGCGCCTGCCTGCGAATCGTCTCCGACCTGACCTCCGTGGACCTCGCCTGACCGGAGAGAATTCCGCGCGAAATCCGAAACATGAGCCACCGGACATCCCCGGGTGTCTTGGATTTGTAGCCCCCCGGTGGTCCTCCCCGTTGTTGCTGTGAAGTTGTTGTCAGCTTGAAAAACATCGAGGGCGGGCGGAAACGCCCGCTCTCATTCGCGCTGGAGCTCACATCATGCGTCGTCTCGTCGTGTTGGTGGCGTCCCTCGGGCTGTCCGCGTGTGGCGCGGGTGTGGAGTCCCCTGAAGCCGAGCCGCGAGGTGTCTCGGAGACGGAGCAGTCCCTCTGCACCGGGAACGCGTGGGAATGTTTCTGTGGCGGTTACAAGACGCAGACCACCTGTAACGAGGCCAGCTCGCCCAATGGCTGGCATTGCTACTGGCAGTCGGCGACGCTGGCCGCGGGTCGCTGCTCGCCGACGTACGAGTAGGCGCGCTCACGTCACGCCGCCGCGGCCGGCGCGGGGCAGGTGGACGATGAAGGTCGTCCCCTGTCCCGGTGTGCTCTCCAGGTAGATGATGCCGCCATGGGCCTCGACGAGCTGGCGCGTGATGAACAGCCCCAGTCCCAGTCCGCCGTAGTGGCGGCTGGACACGGCGCGCTCGAAGCGGTCGAAGACGCGCCCCACGTCCTCGGGGGCAATGCCGATGCCCCGGTCCTGGACCTCCAGCCGGGCCTCGCGCTCGTCGCCGCGGACGCGCACGTCCACGGGGGCGCCGTGTCCATACTTCAGCGCGTTGGACATCAGGTTGGTGATGACCTGCTCCAGCCGGAGCCGGTCCCATCGGCCGGTGACGGGCTGGGGCACGTCCACGTCCAGCCGCACGCCCGCGGCCTGCGCCTCCATCTCGAAGCGCCGGGCCATCTCCCGCACCAGCTCCCCCAACTCCAGCGGCTCCAGCTGGAGCTCCATCCTCCCGCTCGACAAGCGCGAGACATCCAGCAGGCTGTCCACCAGCTTGGTCAAGCGCGTCATCTGCCGCTCACACGTCTCCACGCCGCGCTCCAGGCGCTCCGTGTCCAGCGGGCCCTCGTGATGCAACTGCCGGAAGAGGAGCTGCAGCTGGAGCTTCAGTGAGGTGAGGGGCGTGCGCAGCTCGTGCGCGGCCACGCTGAGGAACTCGTCGCGCACCCGCACCGCCGCCTGGGCTTCGCTCGCCAGCCGCTGCTGCTCCACGCTGGCCTGCTCCGCGGACGCACGTGCATTCACCTGCGCGCGGGTGACGAGGAACAAGAGCAGCGACATCACCAGCCCGCCTCCCGCCACCGTGGCCGGATGGCTGGAGCGGGTCACCGCCGGGAAGGCCTGGCGCGTGGTGAACACCAGCGTCCAGGGCGCTCCGGCCACGTGGACGGTGAGCTGCTCGCGCAACGCGCCGCGCTCGGTGTCCGAGGCCGGGTGGGGGCGGGAGGAGGCGTAGAGCAGGGCGGCCTGTTGCACATCCGTCCCCGCGTAGATGTCCAGGTCGATGAGCGTCTGGAAGCCCTGGAAGCGCAAGCCCTCCACCAGGTCCCGCATGTCGAAGGCGCCGAAGACGAACCCCTCGAGCTGGGCGCGCCGGGCCTCGGGAGTCCGGGGCTCTGGTTCATCGTAGAGTGGGACGTAGATGAGGAAGCCGGAGCGGGCCTGGGGGGCCTCACCCGCCACGGGCGCCTGCCACACCAGGCCCGTGGCGGAGGGCTCTCCGGTCTCCATCGCGCGTCGCAGCGCGGGGTGCTGCGCGGGCTCCGCCAACACGTCCAACCCCAGGAGCGTGGCGTTGCGCGGGTTGAAGGGCTCCAGCATGACGATGACGGCGTACTCGGCGCGCGAGCCGGTGGGACGCACCTGGTAGCCGGGGATGCCCTCGGCCCGCATCCGGGCTTCATGCCGGGGTACGTCGTCGCGCCGCAGCCATCGGGCGAAGCCGATGCTCTGGATGCCGGGATAGCGCTGCCGGGCCTCCAGGCTCTCGACGTACGCGCGGAACTCCTGGCGCTCCACCTGCTGGCTGCCGCTGAACATCCCGCGCGTGCCCAACAGCATGGCCTGGTACATGTCCATGCGCTGCAGCAGGGCCACGGTGCCGTCCTGGACGGCGTTCTCGAAGCGCTGCTCCCGGCGCAGGTCCACGCCGCGCTGGACGTAGGCGGTGGCCACCGCGGTGATGAGCAGTCCCATCAACAAGGCGCCGAGCGCGGGGGCGTTGCGGCGAGGATGGGCGGTCGTGGGAGTCGGCACGGCGTCGTCCCGAGCTTCGAGTGCGAGGCGGCCCCCTTCAAGCCGTCCCCGCACGGCGTGTCCTCCAGGTGAAACGCGCGGGGCTGAAACACAATCCCCGCCCGCCCGTTCGCATGTCGAACACTGCGACGCCTGCTGGCTCGGGCATGCTGGGGAACATGGTGCGACACGTCATCGTCGTGGGAGCAGGGCCGGGTGGATTGTCCGCCGCCATCAACCTGGCGGGGCAGGGCTTCCGGGTCACCGTGGTGGAGAAGGACCCGGTGCCCGGTGGGCGGATGAAGGGCCTGTCGCTGGGCCGCACGGGGGAGTACGCGCTGGACACCGGGCCCTCCATCCTCCAGCTCCCCGGGGTGCTGGAGCGCATCTTCGAGCGGGCGGGCCGGCGGTTGGCGGACTACGCGAAGCTGGTCCCGCTGGACATCAACACGCGGGTGCACTTCTGGGATGGCACCCACCTGGACACCAGCCGTCACGCGGAGCGCATGGAGGCGGAGGTCTCCCGCTTCGGGCCATCCCAGGCGCAGGCGCTGCGCCGCTGGCTGGCGGAGGGACGGGAGAAGTATGGCGTGGCGTACGAGAAGTTCATTTGCACGCACGCGGGAAGCCTCGGGTACTACGCGCCCTGGCGGCTTGCGCCCACGCTGCGCTTCAAGCCGTGGCAGACGCTGTACCGGCACCTGGACTCCTTCTTCCATGACGACCGGCTGACGTACGCGCTGGCCTACCCGTCCAAGTACCTGGGCCTGCATCCGACGACGTGCTCGTCGGTGTTCAGCGTGATTCCGTTCCTGGAGCTGGCCTTCGGCGTGTGGCACGTGGAGGGCGGCTTCCGCGCGCTGGCGCGGGGGATGATGCGCTGCGCGCAGGACCTGGGCGCCACGGTGCGCCTGGGCGCGCCGGTGGAGCGCGTGCGCGTGGAGGCGGGCCGCGCGGTGGGGGTGACGCTCGTGGGCGGCGAGGTGTTGGACGCGGACGCCGTCGTGATGAACGCGGACCTGCCCTACGCGGCGACGAAGCTCGTGCCCGCCCATGCGCGCGAGGGCTCTCGTCTGACGGACGCGGCGCTCGAGCGGGCGAAGTATTCGTGCAGCACCTTCATGGCGTACTACGGCCTGGACACGCGCTACGACGCGCTGCCGCACCACCTCATCTACCTCTCGGAGGCCGCGCGGCGCACGGACAAGGACGCGCTGGAGGACCGGCACGTCGACGTGGAGGACCCGCCCTTCTACGTGTGCAACCCCTGCGTGACGGACCCGTCGGGCGCGCCCCAGGGGCACTCCACGCTCTACGTGCTCGTCCCCACGCCGAACACGGCGCGGCCCGTGGACTGGGCGCGCACGGAGGCCCGCTTGCGCGAGCGCATCCCAGGCATGCTCGAGAAGGTGGGACTCAAGGGCGTGCGCCAGCACATCCGCGAGGAGCGCTACTTCACGGCGGAGACCTGGCGGGACGACTTCAACGTGTTCCGGGGCGCCGTCTTCAATCTCTCACACACGTGGATGCAATTGGGCCCGCTGCGGCCCCGGGTGAAGAGCCCGGAGGTGGAGGGGCTGTACTGGGTGGGCGGCGGCACGCATCCGGGCAGCGGCCTGTTGACCATCATGGAGAGCGCGAACATCGCCGCGGACTACCTCACGCGCGAGGCGGGCCAGGGACCGCTGCCGGGCTGGCCCTACGTGCCGCCGCTGGAGGGTGCACCCGCGGGCGGGCACACGCTCCAGGCGGCGCGCGTGGGCTGAAGCTCCCCGGGGCCTCAGACGTAGCGCTGGGCGAGCTGGGCCACTTGTCCCGTGGCCTGGGTGACGGCGGTGGCGGCCTGCTGGGTGGTGTCCAGGTGGCGCAGGGTGTCCGTGGTCAGCTCGTCCAGTTCGCGCACGGCGGCGAAGAGCTGGTCGACGCCCTGGTGCTGCTGGGCCACGGCCTCGGCGATCTGCCGCACGGCGGACGAGGACTCGCGGGACAGGGCGGCCAGCTCGCGCAGCCGGTCTCCGCTGGTGCGCAGGGGCTGGAGCGCCGTCTCCACGCCCGCGGTGCTCCGGTCCGTCATCTCCGTGGCCTGGGTGGCGGCGGCGGCCATCGTCTCCAGCAGGCCCCGCACCTGGTTGGTGGCCTGGACGGACTGGTCCGCAAGCTCCCGCATCTGCCGCGCCACCACGCCAAAGCCCTTGCCGTGCTCACCGGCGCGCGTCGCCTCGATGGCCGCGTTGATGGCCAGCATGTGCGACTGGTCCGCCAGCGCCTTGACGACCTCCGACACGCGGCCCACCTCGCGCGCGCGCCGCTCCAGGTCCTGCATCTGCTCGTGCAGCCCGGCGGCGATGTCCCGGATGGAGGCGAGCCCCTTCTCCGTGCCGAGCAGGGACTCCTCGCCCAGCCGGCCCACGGACGCGGCGCGCTCGGCGACCTTGAGGATGCTGGTGGCGCGCGAGGCGGCCACGTGGGACGCCTGCTGGATTTCCTGCGCGGTGGCGCGCGCCTGATGCAGCGCCGCGGCCTGGCGCGACAGCGTCTGGTTCTGCTGGTTGCTCGCCTCCGACAGCCGCGTGCCCGCCTGCGCCAGGTCTCCCGCGGAGGAGCGCAGCGAGCGCGGCAGCTCCTGGAGCCGCTGGTACAATTGCCACGTCGTCGCCGCCAGGTCGCCCAGCTCGTCGGTGGACACCCAGCGCGGCGGCGCGGCGCGGCCCTCCACCAGCGCCTCCAGCGACTCGCCCACCGCGCGCGAGCCCTTGGCCAGCCGCCGCGCGGCCCACGCCGCGGTGAGGATGGAGCCCAGCGCCGCGTAACCGGCGAACATCACCACGGGCAGCACCAGGTCGCGCTGCAGCGGCGCCACCGTCGCGCGCACGCGGTCGGCCGAGGCCATGGCCCCGCTGGTCTCGATGTCCGCCGCCAGCGCGTCCAACTCCCGCTCCAGCCGCAGGTTCAGCGTGACGATGCTCGTCAGACACGTGACGAGCAGCGCGGACACGACGGTGGCCGGCAACAGCCACAGCTGCCGCGGCGCGAAGCCCTCTCCCGCGGGCCGGGCGCTCGGCGCGCGCCGGTACGCATCCAGCACCGAGGGCATCAACACCTGCTCATAGAGCATGTAGAGCAGCGGGCTGGTGAACAGGCCCGCGCTCACCGACACCGCCACGCCCACTGGCACCACCGACAACGGACGGTCCAGGAGCAGCGCCACGCCACCGTTGAAGAGCACCCCGCCCAGGAACCACGAAAACATCGACTCGCCGAACGCGAGCATGAACGGGATGCGAATCAGCCGCTCCACGCGCTGCTGACCCTGCGAGGCCATGGCCCGCTTCAAGAGCCATGGAATCACAACCACCGGCTGCGCCACCGCGCACAACCCCAACACCAGGGGCGTGATGACCCCCAGCAGGATGCGCATCGCGTGCGGCCCCTCCAGTGACAGCAATTGCATGTCCACGTAGAGGGCCGGACAGAAGCCCACCGTCGTGATGAGCGACCGCAAGAGGTACATCCGCCAGAACAGCGCGCCAGAGGTCGGAAGCGGAGGAGTGGACATCGGGAAGCGGTGACTCCGGGGTGGCAGTGACCCGAGCCTGCGGGCCAGAGCCCTCTACGTCAATGTCGGGTTGCAGCGGTGGAGGATGATTCCAACGGCATGCCCTCTCTTAACCCCTGCTTCTCCCGTCAATGGGTTTGTCTTTTTAGTCTAAGTATTCAAGAAATACCTGTCTGGTCCTGGAGCCGCCCTCCTGGCTCTGGCTAGCTGCGGGCGTTGCGCGGAAGTTACCCGGTGCGGGCTGCTGCTTCCGCCAACGCGGACCTGGGGGAGCCGCATGGCTCTCCCTCTCAAGCGAGGGCATCGATGCGACAGTCTTCTAGTGGTTTTCCACGACGTGCGAGCCTGGCGTGGGCCGTGGGGCTGATGTCGTTGTCGTGGGCCGGTTGTGGCGCGGAAGGACAGGAGCCCGCGCCGGAAGCGCGCCCGGTGGACGCGCCGGCGCGCGCGGAGACCTTCGAGGATTTCCGCGCGAAGGCGTGGCTGGAGCAGGACACCGGCATCTACGTGGTGGATGGCGACATCCCCGTGCTGGGTGGAGAAGCGGGGCTGCGCGAGGAGTACGAGCGCCGGATGCGGAGCGCGCCTTCCGAGGATGGACTGGGCACGAGTCGCGCGCCGCTCATCGTCAACACGGTGGCGGGCCGCGATGACCGCTGGACGTATTCGCAGCAGCGCTATCTGCCGTACTGCGTGAGCACGGCGTTTGGCGGCAACTACGCGCGAGTGGTCACCGCCATGGCGCAGGCGGCCTCGGCGTGGCAGGCGGTCAACGTGCGCTTCCTGCACCGCGGCGACCAGGACGGCAACTGCACCGCCGCGAACAACAACGTCCTCTTCGACGTGAATCCGGTGAGCGGGCAGCCCTATCTGGCCCGCGCCTTCTTCCCCAACTACGGGCGCGCGCAGCGCAACGTCCTCATCGACAGCTCGTCGTTCGGCGGCACGGGCGTGTGGACGCTGGCGGGCATCCTCCGTCACGAGCTTGGCCACACGCTGGGCTTCCGTCACGAGCACACCCGTCCGGAGGCCGCGACGTGCTTCGAGGACAACAACTGGCGCGCGCTGACGGGGTATGACGCCGCCTCGGTGATGCACTACCCGCAGTGCCGGGGGAGCAACACCGGGGACTTGAACATCACCGCCACGGACCTGACCGGGGCCACCGCGCTGTATGGCGCGCTGTCGGATGCGCACTTCGACGCGGCCTTCTACTTGAACAACCACGCGGACCTGCTCGCGGCCTTCGGTCCCACCGGCTACACCGCGGCCCGCAACCACTGGGAGGCGAGTGGCATCAACGAGGCGCGCCGCTCCGCGACGCACTTCGACGCGCCCTACTACTTGTCCATCCACGCGGACCTGCGCGCGGCCTTCGGCGCCACCAACTACCGCGCGGCGAGGGACCACTGGCTCGGCAACGGCCTCAACGAGGGCCGCCGCGGCTCGCGTGAGTTCGACGTGGGCTACTACCTGGCCTTCCACGCGGACCTGCGCGCGGCCTTCGGCAACAACTACGCGGCGGCGCTCAATCACTGGCGCACGGCGGGCCTCTACGAGGGACGCCGAGGCTCGGCGGAGTTCGACGTGGGCTACTACCTGGGCGCGAACCCGGACGTGGCGGCGGCGTACGGCGCGCGCAACTACGCGGCGGCCATGGACCACTGGATTTTCGCCGGCCGCGCGCAGGGCCGCCGCGGCGTTCCCTGAGCCGGCGCGCGAGTGAAAGCCTGAGGCTCCCCGGGCGGGCAGGCGGCCTTGTCGCGCCTGCGCGTCCCCCAGGGCATGCCCAACCTCACGCCACGACAGCTCTCACGAGCTCACAGCCACAGGAGGCACGTCATGGGCGAGTTGCTGGACAAGGCCAAGGGCAAGCTCAAGGAAGTCGTGGGTGCCGTGACGGGAGACCGCTCGCTGGAGGCCGAAGGCAAGGTGGACAAGGCCAAGGGCGAAGCGAAGGGGAAGGTCGAGGACGCCAAGCGCGCGGTCCGCGATGCGGTGGATGACGCACGGGCGCGCCGGGATGAGCCGTAAGGCCTTCGTGACACCTGGGGGACGGCCGGTGCCGCGTCGCGGCGCGTGGCCGTTCCTCGCGTCCTAGCGCTTCACCTCGGGCGGGCATGCCACCTCGAGGAACGTCGTGGTCTTCCCGCTGAGCATCACCCACAAGCAGCGCAGCACACACCCCGCGCCGAACTCTCGGTAGATGAGACCCAGATTGGTGACCACCTCTCTTCCGGTGATGACCCCGCGCATTGGCCCGCCCCCTTTTTCAGCTGCCCGTCCGTCCCGCCACCTACCGCGCTGTCCCGGCTCCTATCTGCAAAGCGCTGGCCGCGATTCATGCAACGTGCGGGAGGCGCTCTGTCGCTCCTCGGACGAGCCAAGCAGGCCAATCGACATGTCGGGAAGCCTGGGCGCGTGAGTCATTCGCGACGCCGTGGTCGCGCGCCTGGAGTTTTTTCAGGGAGGCCGTCGGCCGCGAGACGAGGCCCTCGGCCTTGTGCACAGCGGGGGCTCGAGTCCCTGTTTCCCTTCGCGCTGTCTGAATCCCCTTCGTTCGCGCGAGGTGTCTCGTCTCACCCTCACTCGAGTCTGAGTCGCTCGAGAGGGGAGCGTGGGCGCGCGGGGACGAGAGGGCCCTGTCGCCCGCTCGAGCACACGGCGTCCCCGGGGCGTGAGTGGCATCGCGGCGCGGGGGCCTGAATCTTCGAGGTGAGGGCCTTGGAGCTCGCCGCGAAGACACCACGGCGGACCGGGGAGCAACGGCTGTCCGGGGCAGCTCATCGCCCCGAGGCGCGGGCGCTCGAGGCGTGAGGACAGGCGAAAGGAGGGTCTCGCGATGAGGCAGCATGAGCTGACCCGTTTGGACATTCCATTGTTGTCGCCGGGGACCTACCGAGGGCCGAGAGGGCTGACGCGCCTGATGGTGGCGACGGACTTCTCGCTGCGCTCGGAGCTCGCGCTGGCGCGTGCGCTGCGCTTGCCATTGGGGGTGGGGGCGACGTTCACCGTGCTGCACGTGGGGGCCTCGCCGGGGGGCGTGATGGGGGCGGAGCGGTGTCTTCGCCGGGCGGTGGGCGCGGCGTGCCGGCGGCTGCGGCACCGGCCGGACGTGACGGTGCACGAGTCGCTGCGCCGGGGGGGCGTGGGGGAGACGGTGGCGGAGGTGGCGCGGGAGCAGGGCGTGGAGCTGGTGGTGTTGGGGGGCGCGAGTGGCGCGTCCGCGAGGCGGGCGTTGGGGGAGGGCTCGAGGGTGCGGCGGATGGTGCGGGGGCTGGACACGTCGGTATTGGCGGTGGTGCCGCATCCCTCGCGCACGTACGCGAAGCCGCTGGTGGCGGTGGACTTCTCGCGCGAGTCGCGCCGGGCGTTGGAGCTGACGTTGCGGTTGTGCCCGCTGACGCTGGTGGAGGTGGTGCACGTGGTGGACACGCGGGAGGAGGAGGCCGGGCTGCGGGCCAGAGGGGCGCCTCCGGAGGCGTTCCTGGTGATGAGGCGGGAGCGGGAGGATGCCGCGAGGGCGGCGCTCGCCCGGTTCCTGGCCCCCTACCGGGAGACGGGGTGTGAGTTGGAGGCCCGGCTGCGTGAGGGAGAGCCGGGCGAGGCCGTCCTGGCGCAGGCGTTGGAGCTGGGGTCGGACCTGGTGGTGGTGCCCGGGGAGCGGGTCTCCACGGTGGAGGACTCGTGGGTGGAGCGGGTGCTGGCCTGCTCCGCGTGCGACGTGCTGGTGTCCCGGCACGACACGCGGGTGATGTCGTGAGGGGGCGCGAGCGCGCGGGCGGCGGGCGCGTTATGAACGCGCTCGCGTGTCCCCTCCCCTGATTGCGTCCACGACCCCCGCGAAGTCTTCCCTCAAGGACCGGCTGAAGAGCGCTGGGAGCTTGTTCCGGCAGTTGCCGGGCACGTTCCGCATCTTCTGGCAGGCGAGTCCCCGGGGGGCGGTGGTGTTGGGGGCCCTGACGCTGGTGGCGGCGCTGTTGCCGGCGGCCATCGCCTGGGTGGGCAAGCTGATTGTGGACGCGGTGGTGGCGGCGGCGCAGGGCTCGGAGGAGGCGCGCTCGCGAGTCTTCGGGTGGGTGGGGTTGGAGTTCGCGTTGATGTTGGGCTCGGCGGTGGTGGAGCGAGGGCTGACGCTGACGCGGGAGCTCTTGCGCGCCAACCTGGGCAACGTGCTCAACGAGCGGATTCTCCAGAAGGCGTTGGACCTGGAGCTCCAGCACTTCGAGGACTCGGACACCTACGACAAGATGCAGAACGCGCGGCGCGAGGCGAGCAGCCGTCCGCTGTCGCTGGTGATGCAGGCGTTCTCCATCGTGCGCAACGGGATAACGCTGTCGACGTTCGCGGCGTTGCTGGTGGCGTTGTCGCCGTGGAGCGTGGTGGTGCTGGTGGCCGCGTCGATTCCGGCGTTCATCGCGGAGGCGCGTCTGGCGATGGCGGGCTTCCGGCTGTACTCGTGGCGGGCGCCCGAGGGGCGGAAGCTGAACTACCTGGAGTGGATTCTCACGCGGGACAGCCACGTGAAGGAGGTGAAGCTCTTCGGGTTGGGGGAGCTGGTGTTGGGGCGCTACCGGGAGTTGTTCAAGAAGTTCTTCGCGGAGGACCGGGCGCTGGCCTTCAAGCGGATGGGGTGGGGGTTGGGGTTGGGGGTGTTGTCGTTGGGGGCGTTCTACGGGTGTTATGTGTTTGTCGCGGGGCGGGCGGCGAGCGGCGCGATTACGGTGGGCGACATGGTGTTGTACCTGGCGGTGTTCCGTCAGGGGCAGGCGGCGTTCCAGGGGATTCTGACGAGCGTGGGGTCCATGTACGAGGACGCGCTCTTCATGAGCAATCTCTTCACGTACCTGGAGATACCGACGGGCAGCGAGGTGCCGCGGGTGTTGCCGGCGCGGTCGGCGCCTCGGGGGCGGATGAACGACATCGAGTTGCGCGGGGTGTCCTTCCGTTATCCGGGGAAGGAGGCGTGGGCGCTGCGGAACGTGTCGCTGACGTTGCGGCCGGGGCAGAAGCTGGCGTTGGTGGGGGAGAACGGGGCGGGGAAGAGCACGTTGGTGAAGCTGCTCTTGCGGCTGTACGAGCCGACGGAGGGGACGATTCTGTACGGGGGCGTGGACATCCGGGACATGGACGTGGGGGATTTGCGCGGCCGCTTCGGCGCGGTGTTCCAGGACTTCGTGCGCTATCAGTTCAACGTCGCGGAGAACATCGGGTTGGGGCACGTGCCGGCGTTGGAGGACCGGGTTCGCATCGAGAAGGCGGCGGAGCAGGGTGGGGCGAGCGCGGTGATTGCGGCGTTGCCGGGCCAGTACGAGACGATGCTGGGCGGGTGGTTCGAGAAGGGGCAGGAGCTGTCGTCGGGGCAATGGCAGAAGCTGGCGGTGGCGCGAGCGTTCATGCGGGACGACGCGGAGGTGCTGATTCTGGATGAGCCGACGGCGAGCATCGACGCGGAGGCGGAGCACGCGTTGTTCGAGCGGTTCCAGGCGTTGGCGGCGGACCGCATCGCCATCGTGATTTCGCACCGGTTCTCCACGGTGCGGATGGCGGACCAGATTGCGGTGCTGCACAACGGCGGCGTGGACGAGTTGGGCAGCCACGACGCGTTGATGGCGAAGGACGGGCGCTATGCGCACCTGTTCCGGTTGCAGGCGCGTGGTTATCGGGACTGAGGTGCTCCCGGGGGTGTGTCAGTCCAGCGCGCCGTCGAACGATTCTCGGACGTAGTGGAAGAACACCGACGCGGAGGTCGCGCCGGGAGGAATCCGCGAGCGCCAGTGTCGCAGCGTGCGCCCCCGGTAGAGCAGGCCATCGCCGATGGCCTGAAAGCAGCGCACCTCTCCGTGTTCGCTCGACAGGGCAAGAGGCCACGGGGCCTCGCACGTCGGCTCCGGTGCGTAGTCGGCGAGCAACGTCACGCTGAACTCGCATTGCGGGCGGTCCGTGTGGGGAGGGAGCTCCGCGTCGCTGTGGTAGATGGCGCCATACACGTAGGAGGGCTTGACTCGCTCACCGACGAGCGCACCCACCAACGGCGTCAACTGGTGGTGGAAGAAGCGCAGCACCCGGTCGTTGTGTGAAACGCTTCGCCGGGCGCTTTGCCCGTCGCCCATCCGGAAGCGTCCCGCCCGACTCGCCGCGCGCAGATACCGCCGCAGCTCGCCGAGATGAAATGGATGGATGAGCCCTTGTAGTGGTGCGTAGCCCCGATGCAGGAACCGCGAATGCGCCTCGGCAATCTGTGCGGCGCCGGTGCGTGCCTCGGCGGCGAACGCTTCTTCGTTGATGAGAATCGCCGCGAGCGATAGCACCTGCACGAGCGTGCTGCTCGAGTCTCCTCGCCACGCGCCGCCCGATGATGCGTGGTCCAGCAGCGCCCTCAGCTCTTGTCCAAGTTGAAACGGCGTCCACGACCCGTGCCGAGGCTGGGGTACCCACACCGTGTCCTGCGCCGCCGAGAGGCGCGCGGTCAGCGACAGGTTGTTGCGCACTTCTGGTGGCGGAGGCGTTCCGCGCCACGAGAACCACGCGCGCGGATTCACAATCAACGGCCCGGGCTTCGTGACACCACCCAGCAAGCGGGGGGGCACGAAGTACTGCGGCTGCGACTCCAGCAGGCAGCGATAGTCGAGGTCCGGATGGTGCAGTGGCCATCGCTCGAGGGCCTCGCCGCCTGCGGTTTCAGGCACGCGCGCGAACCATGGGCTCGCGACGCTCATGGCTTGAACCGTCCGAAGAGAACGAACAATCCGTCCTGGAACTCGCGCGAGCGGTTGTTGACCCGCGAAATCTCCAGATAGAGCGGTGCCGCGAGCAAGAGAAGCCCGTTGCGTCTCGGTTCACCGTGGCGCTCTGGCAGGGGGCTCCCGGTGCGCTCGGTGAGGCGCACGCGCAGCTCTCCGCCAGCGAATGCTCGTGGTGCTCTCCAGAAGAAGAGCGCGAAGCGCAGCTCCTCATGCGACGGACCTTCCGCGGCGTTCAGGTACGACTGTTGATCTCCGAGCGCGACGAGAGAGATGTCCGCGAGCCTCGCGTGAGTGAGGTCGACCCCGGCTTGTCGTGCCGGCGCGAGCAGCGCCTGGCGCAGCGGTTGCTCGAGCGCGCGCCGGGCATCCTCCGCGTTGTCCAGCACGAGCGCTTCGCCCTCGACGAGCGCGCCGCCCACGTCACCGCGATGAACGACACGCACGGGCCTGAAGCGACGCTGCTCATGCTGGGCATAGCTCAGCAGCTGCCCGAGGGTTCTTTCGTCGAGCACGTTTTCGAGCGCGAGGAAGGGCACTTCCCGCTCGCGCGGATCTCCAGGCGTGAAGTGGGGCGGTGGCCACGACGGTGGAGGCGGCCAGAAGGGTGGCGGCGGAAAGATGGGCCCGATCGGCGGTGGCGGCGGCACGTAGGGAGGTGGCGGCGCCGGTGGCTGGATGGGCGGCCAGATGGGGCCCCACGGCGGGTCTACGGGTGGCGGTGAGGGAGGCGGCGGGACGGGTGGTGGCGGTGAGGGAGTCGGCGGGACGGGGGGCGGCGGGTCCGCCGGCGGTGGCGGCCACGTGGGTGGGGCGGGAGGTGGCGGTTCAGCCGGCGGTGGCGGCCACGTGGGTGGGGCGGGAGGTGGCGGTTCAGCCGGCGGTGGCGGCCACGTGGGTGGGGCCGGTGGCGGTGGGGAAGGCGGCGGCTCCACCGGTGGTGGCCACGTCGGCGGCGCACCCGGTGGGTCGGTCGGCGGTGGTGGCGAATCCGGCTCGAAGACAGGCCCCATGATGGGCCCGAACATGGGGCTGTGCGTGACGCTCGGAGAAAGGGGCGGTCGCGCGAGAGGTGGTAGCTGCGACACCAATCGACCGACGACGGCCGAACCGAATCGCGACAATCCCCGCTTCAGGACCAGCTGACCGACAGCCCGTTGTACGAGCTGCAGGGCGGACGACTCCGCCGCGCTCGGCGTTGTCCCCTCGCGCACGGTGACATGAGACAGGAGCTCGGTCAGGAGCGCGCGATCCGAGGGGCTGAGAACCTTCTCATCGGCCAGCAGTGCGTCGACGAGTGCTTCCAACTGCCGGTCGTCCGTTGGGTTGGCCATGGGGCGTCCTGAATCGCTTCAATTGAACACGAGGGGCACGACCGCGATGCTGCTCGCCGAGGCGGCGGGAAAACGCAGCTCGGAGAGCTCGCGGATGATTTCTCGCCGGACTCCATCCAAGTCGGCGTCGGGCGTCTGGGCCGTGAACTGGTCGGTGAGAACGCGGCACTGGATGACCGCTCCGGCCGCATCGATTTCGAGCCGCAAGGTGGCGACGCCGAAGAACGTGTCGCGCCGGGCGGCGAGCCTCGATGCGAGGTTCGCGCGGAGCGCATGGAGCGTGGGCATTGCTCGCTCACGCTCGAGCCCGCCCTTGAAGTGCGCACCGCTCTCGCGGAAGTGGCCGTGCAGGACGACGCGACCGTGGCGAGGGTCCATCGTGCCTTGAAGCCGAGGGACCGCGTGGACGAGTCGGTCATCGAATACGATCAACCGATTGAAGCGTGCCTCGACGAGGTCATAGAACTTGGGGCCCGCGCCCGCGGTGGCTGACGCGGGTGTCTCCCAATAGGGTCGCGGATGGAATATCTGGGTTTCACCGCCGACGAATTGCCGGTGCTCCCATTGCGTGAGTGAGAGCACATAGGCCCAGCGCCCGTTCTCCGCGTCGTTGTGCGCTTCCTGTCCGCATCCATTGACGTACAGGCTGAGTATCGGCGGTGAGAAGTGCGCGCAGCCGAGCTGCCACAGCGCCCACTCGCGGAGCGCCTGGTACAGCTGCTCGAGCGCTCGAACGGGCAAGACCTTCTGTGGCTCCGTTCGCAGATAGGTGTACGCGCCCGGCACGTACCAGTAGTTCCAGATCTGCTGCGTGTGAGAGGGGGTGAAGGGCGATGCGAAGTGCGCGTCGACCGCGGCTCGGAGCTCGGCGGCGTCCGGGAAGAAGCCGTCCACGACGTGATAGTGCTTCGGCCGTTGCGATGGGTACCCCGCCGGCACGATCACTTGTGCACCCAGCCGTTCACGGTGAATCGGCTATGGGCAAAGGAGCGCGAGGGTACGTACGTGGTGCGCACCTCGTGCATCGTATTGCTCGGGAAGAAGACCACCTGATTCTGGCGGGGAGTGATGCTGACGAAGCTCGGCGGTGTCTGCCCGGAGGGGAGCGGGGGGCCGTCGTACAGACGGAGTTCGCCGCCGTTGAATGGCTTGGGCTCCGTGAAGAAGTAGTAGACGAAGGTGATTTCCCGCCGCCTCACCCGTTCGTGGGTGTTGTCGTTGTGGGGGCGGAAGAACTCGCCGTCGTTGCTCGCCGTGAGCTGCGCCTCGACCCGGCTGACCGGGAAGGACTCCCGGCCGAGTCGCGCGAGGACGAAAGGGACGGCCGCCAGCACGCGACGCGTGAGAAGGGATTGCCAGGGTTCGAACTCGAACAGCACCCGTGAGCGGCGTCGCGAGTAGTCGAGCTCGCCTTGGCCGCTCTCCGCGTGCATGACTCGCGTTTCCGCGAAGAGGTTCTGGCGGTCCAGCGTGTACTGCCGCAGTCCCGCGAGTTCTTCCGCGACGAGCAACTCATCAATCAGGACGTAGTGCGCGCGCGAGGAAGACCTGTGCGGGGGCCTCGGTGCGGGCGAGGGCCGCACGCCTGTTGTCAGCCGGCGGATGACGGCGGCACCGATTCTGTCCTCGAATTCGGTTCCGCTCCGGTTCATGGGCGTGACTCACCCCTCGGCGTCCTGGGTCTTTCGCTTCAAGGTGCCCGGTTCGCGGAACGCTGTCCATCGGGCGGGGCCGAGGGACCGTTGCACAGACAACAAGGACTGCCTTGGTGCCGGGCTCGAACGTGGCGCGTGGTCCAGAGGCGCGGAGCGTCCTACGGCTTGCGCGTGTACCGCGCCTTGAGGACGAGGAGTCCGCCGAGCATGAAGGTCAGCGTGTAGAGCGAGGCGCCGCCAAGCACCACGCCTCCGATGAATCCACCCACTCCTCGCACAGCGCCCCCCACGAAACCCGCGAGTCCCCAGATGGGGTCCGCGCGGATGCCAAGGATGGCTCCTGCGACGCCGGTGAGGGCCGCGCCGGTGAAGATGATGGGCTCGATGAGCGTCATCACGAACCTCGCGAGGGCTTGGGCCCAGGTGACGCCTGGACCCGAACGAATCCTATCACGACGGCGCCGTCAGGCCGCGACGTGCTCGCGGGCGAAGACCTTGAACGCGTCGACCTTGTCCGGAGCATCGGGATGCAGCAGGCCGAGGACCTCCATGGCGAAGGTCACGGGCGCGGTGCCTGCCGCGGTGACCAGCTTGCCGTCGCGCACGGCGTGAGGCACGTCGCGGTAGTGCGCGGCCCCGCGGTAACCCGGAGCCTGTGTGCGCAGGAACTCCAGGTCGTTGCTGGTGTGCGCGCGACCATCGAGCAGCCCTGCCTTGGCCAGCGCCACCGTGGCGCCGCAGATGCCCGCGACGACGAGCCCCGCGTCCACCGCGCGCCGCAGGATGGACGTGAGCTCGGGCGCCTGGGGCGTCATCCACGTGGGGGAGCCCACCAGGACCAGCGCATCCGCCTTGTCGGGAGTGAAGTCCTCGACCGCGCCATTCACATGAATGGTCATTCCGCCCATCGAGGGCGTGGGGCGCCCGCCGGGCGACCACCAGGTCACCTCGTCGCTGAAGTCATCGCGAGCCCCCGCCGCGAGCAGCGCGGGCTCCCAGTCGGCGAACGGGGCAATCACGACGAAGGCGATACGAGCCAACCGAGTGCTCCTTGTTGAAGGAGCGCCGACCATAGGCAATGTCCCTAGGAAGCTCCAGGTACACGCGGGCAGGACGCCGCGTGCGTCAATGCGCCGCGGATGGAGGCTCGTCCGTGTGTGTGGCGGGCGTGACGACCCGCACGGAGTGCTGGTCGAGGAACTCGGGCGCGAGCGCGGCGAGCCACTGGGCGAAGGTCCCCGACCACAGGACGCCGGTGATGGTGAAGACGCCGCTGGGGCCTTCATAGCGGTTGCGGTCCATGCCCATGCCAGGGCGGTTGGCCTTGCTGCCCAGGCGCACGAACAGCGGCATGTTGCGCAGGACGTTGTCGTAGACGATGAGTCCCATCACGGAGTTGGGGTCATCCGCCGCCAGCCGCAGGCCCGCGTCGACGGTCCGTTCGATGGTGTTGCTGATGATTTGGACGCCCTTGCCCGTGACGATGCGGATGCCCTGGCCGTTGCCTCGGTTCGCGTAGTTGTAGATGTCGTGGATGGAGTTGCTCCCAATCTGCACGTTGGTGGGGAGGTCGATGGCGTTGTTGCCGCCGATAGCGACGCCTCGCCCGGCCTGGAAGATTTCGTTGGAGACAATCTGGATGTTCGTCGCGTCTTCATGGACGAGCACGGCTTCGGCGGCGGAGGTGTTGGCCTGCCAGGGAAAGCGCGCGAGGTTGGGGAAGCTGTAGATGCGGTTCAGGTACACCAGGAGGTCGTCGCAGGCCTTGACGTCGACGCCATTCTCACCGGTGTCATGGAGTTGGTTCCGCTCGACGAGGATGGTGGAGGGGCGGCCTCCATTGGGCTGGCATTGCACGCCGTCGGCGGCGACATCGTGGATGTCGTTGTTCAAGATGAAGACGCTTCGAGTCACCCCCCGGATGGCGATGCCGTGTGAGTCCGTGTTCGTCTTGGAGAAGTCATAGATTTCGTTGTGGTTGATGAGAACGAAGTTCGCGTAGCTGACGGTGATGCCAGCGCCCGTGCGGCCTCCATGCAGAAGGGAGTCGTGGAGTTGGGCGCACTGGGTGTTGTTCTGGAAGAGGGCGGCGAAGGAGGGTTTGCCCTGGACGTCGATTTCGAAGAACTCGACGATCCAGTAAGGCAGCTGCACATCCAGCAGGGCGCCGACGGTGGTGGCGGGGGGGATGATGCGGGGGCGGCCCGCCATCTCGCCACGCAGGACGATGGGCGCGGTGACGGTGCCGGGGCGGGCCCCATAGGGCGTGGTGATGGAGACCCGTTCGTTGTAGTCGCCGCTGCGCACCAGGATGATGTTGCCGGGGAGGGCAACCTTCACCGCGGCCATGATGGTGCGGTAGGGGTTCTCAGTGGAGCCCAGCGGCCTGGAGGGATTCCAGGGACCATTCTTCGAGACATAGAGGGTGGCGCCCTGGGCCTGGGAGGACCTGGGGCAGGTGGCGTAGAAGATGTCCTCGGAGAGCGCGAAGCGTTTATTCGGCTGGACCTGTGAGGCGGTGTCCTCGTGTGCGTCAGGCTGCCCCGTGCCACACGCCAGGATTCCACTGCAAACCAAAACAGCACAAACCAGACGTGAGAGCCTGCTCGTCGCTTGATGCATTGTCATGCTCATCTCCTCGCCGACCGTGACTGTGAATGCCCAAGGGTTGGGATGGTGGGGCCGTCCATCAACCTCCCTGCCCCGAAGTTGGGGACGCGTCGGGAGTGCCGGGTCGCGGTGATTCCGGAGCCCGTCCCGTCTTGTTCCCACGGGGGACGAGGCCCGCACAGCCCTGTGCGCGGCGATGCAGGGTTTGGGACAGGACATTCCTTGCACGCACGTCGGCCCTGGAGCTGTCCGCCTCCTGAAGACCGGGCGCGTGGGCGGGAACGAATCGCTGGTGGCGGAGAAGGACCGCTCGCGCGGCATCGCGGGCAAACAGTCCTGGGTCGTGAAGCGGGATGACGCGTCCGTGGCCGGAGTGCGGCTCAGTCAACGCGGGAAGTATCAACGACTGGTCTCTTGAATTTCTCGTATTGAAGTTAATTCAAGTTCGAGCTTATGGGGACGGTGCTTCATCCGGCTGTCCGGAGATTGTTTGAGGGGGATGCTGTGATGTTCCTTGAGCGTGCCGTGCGTTGGGCTGTGATGCCTTTGTCCGTGCTGTGCCTGGTGCTTGTGTCGGGCTGTGGAGTGGGGGCTCCGGCCTCGGGCCCTGGGGAGTCGGAGTCGTTACAGACGGACGAGGTGTCCGTGGAGAGCTCGGAGCAGGGGCTCGCTTCGTGCCAGTTCTACAATTACTACCGGGACGAGGCGCGGAACCCTCGTGGGCCCAATCGTTGTTCCAACAGTTGTGATTGTGATGGCATGCGCACCTGTAGCTCGAGTGGCTGGTGCCAGGGTGTGGCGCGTCCACCGGTGGGGTGCACCAGTCCGCAGTACTCCTGGAACGAGGCCTGGAACCCCGGGGGCTCGAATCGTTGCACCAGTGCGTGTCAGTGCGACGGCCGCCGGACGTGCAGCTCGAGCGGTTGGTGCCAGGGCACCGCGCGCTGACGCGGCTCGGGCGTTTGTGCAGGGCTCTGCACGACTGTGTCAGGGGTTGCGCTCGGGGGACTGTCTCGAGGGGAGGTTCCCTTCGGGACAGGGAGGATGGCAAAGTGTTTGCTGATGAGTGCTCCCATGAAACAGCGAATGGCGTCCCGCGTGGCAGGGCTCATGGGGCTGCTGTTGGCCCTGCCCGCGTATGCCCATGGTGACATGGGCGGAGTGGTCGCGATGGTGGGGCTCATCTACGCCGCGCCGTTGGTCGGCTCCGTCCTGGTCTTCGCGCTGCTGCGCCGGAGCAGCTCCGTCCGGATTGTGTTGGCCAGCCTCGCGAGCGTGTGCACGGTCTTGGCCCTCTGCATGGGAGGCGGCCTCTTCATGCTCTTCCGCCCCTCATGGGATGCGCTGGGCTGGTTCGAGATGACGGCCTTGGGGCTCTGGGGGCTTGGGGCCGTGGGGCTCATCGGGAGTTGGTATGGGTTCGCCACGGCGGTGGCTCCCGCCCATCGTCCCGAGATGTACGTGTGGTCACCCAAGGCCGACGCCAGCCAGGACTCCCCGGAGTCCTGACCGGCCATCAAGCGGCTCAAGAGGCGAAGGGGATGGGCCCATCGCCTCTGGGTGGGTCAGCAGTTGTTGTAGCTGCACACCCTCTCACATGCCCTGAACCGCGCCAGGCAGAGATCCCAGCAGCTTTTGGACGCCCCCGTGTCCTCACACCGCTCGACGCAGGTCTGGTAGTTGCCACCGCAGTCGTAGCAGCACGTCGCCAGAGGCGCGGCGGCCTCTTCCGTCTGTGCCGTCACTTCGTCTCGAGTCTCTTCTTGGGATTCGGCGGTGGCGGGTGCACTCGCGCCAAGGCAAAGCCCGAAGAGCAACGCCAAGAGCATCTTCTTCATGTTTCCCCCTCTGCGTGGGTTCCAACGCGCCTGGGACGACCCACGCGATGTTTGTCCAGGTGGGGGAGAAACGGATGGGGTGCGGTTTCTTATCGGGACTCGTACCTGAGGGTGATGTCGACGCCTTGTACCGGGTCGGACCTCACGAGACCTGGGGCGCCGCGGGCAGGTGCTCACGGATGACGCCGAGAAAGTAGGCCTTCCCGTAGTACTGGCTCATCTTCCCCAGGAGCTTCCCGTCGCGGAACAGCAGGAACGTGGGGATGCCATAGAGGCCGAAGCGGTGCGCCAGCGTCTCGTGCTGGTAGGCGTTCACCTTGACCACCCGCATGGGGGCGCCATCGAGCTCCGCGAGGAGCTGGGGTTCGGCCTCCGCGTAGATGTCGCAGTTCGGGCAGCCATCGCCCCAGAAGTCCACGACCACGAGTTCGCCCTGGGGCTCCAGGACGAGCTGGTCGAAGTTCTCCGCCGTTCCCTCATAGCTGACTGGGTGCGCCATGGCCCTTGCCTAATGGTCCGTCCTCCTGGCTTCAAGCCGGGCTCGGAGGCCGGGCTCCCGGGGTGTCTCGCTGCCTGGCCTTTGGGGGGATGGATCAGCGGGATGCCGTGGGCCCGGCGTGGTGGGGAGGGGGCTCGGGGCGAGGCCCCCCAGGTTGGCCGAGGTTCTGGCTCCCGAGGGAGGGTGAGCCGGGCGCCTGGGCTGGGGTGGTCGTGGTAGGCCGGGAGAAAAGTCCCAAACGGACACTGCGCGGCGGGGCTTGTCCGCCGTAAGGTTGTAGGTGTGGCAGTGGATGCGTCGTGGAGGGGTCATGCACGAGTGGTTGGAGGCACTGCGGAAGTCGGCGAAAGCAGCGGCAACGGGTGTGTCCGCGGATGAGGTCCGGTGGGCGGAGACCGAGTGCGGCGTCCCGTTCCCCGAGGACCTCGGCCACCTGTACCTGGCGTTCAACGGCGGTGAGTTCCTGGGGGATGTGACCCTCTTCCCGCTGCATGGTCCCGAGGGTTCCGCGAGCGTCCTGGAGAAGACGCGGCTGAAGCTGGAGGGCCTCCCGGCGGCGGGTGTGTGGCGCATCGGGGTGAAGGGGGCTCACCGGCACCTGTTCTCCGCGCGCAAGTCGGCCATGGTGGAGCAGGGGGACGGCGGGGGTCCGCTGCCGGGTTGGGTCGAGGCGCTGGGGGACGATGAGTGGGTCTTCGGCACCTGGGATGGCGAGAAGCGCGAGATGCGGCTGTACCGCTCGCTGCGGGACATGCTCGACGTGCTTGTCCCTCCCGAGGAGGTCGAGAGCTTCGGAGAGCGGACCTTCGCCCGCGCGATGAACGCCGTGCTTCAGGGAGCCCTCTCCGGCATGGCGGCCGAGGAAGAGGAGCAGGCCGCCGAGGAGGAGGAGGTCGAGGAGGCGGAGGAGGAGCAGGAGGCCCAGCGCGAGCTCGCCTATGAGTACGACGAGGATGTGTCGCGCGCCCGGAAGGGTGGGGGGGCTGACCGGTCCGGAGGGGATGAGACCTCGGGGTTCGGGCGCATTGGGGGCAAGGCGGGGGGTGGGAAGAAGCCCATTGCTCGCGCGGAGCCGTCGAAGGTCAAGCAGACCGAACTCTTCGTGCGGCCGACGATGCAGGAGGCCGTGAGCAAGGAGCTGGGGCTCGAGAAGAAGGCCGAGAAGAAGAAGGCGCCCGTTGCTCGGGGCTCGGAGCCGAAGGCATCGGCTGAGCCTGTCGAGAAGAAGGCTCAGCCCGTGGAAGTGCCTTCAGCGGGGCCGAAGGCGAAGAAGGCCGGCAAGGGAAGGGTTGGGGCGGTGACGCTCGCGGAGGTGGCTGCGACGAAGGAGCCCGCGCCCTCGGTGGTTGCGCCGACGGTGGTCTCGGAAGTGGCCACGAAGAAGGCTGCGAAGCCGAAGGCCGCGGACAAGGTCTCGGCCGCCGCGAAGGCCGCGCCCGCGAAGGCCGCGGAGCCGAAGCCCACGACCCAGAAGGCCGCGCCCGCCAAGGCCGTCAAGAAGAAGGCTGCCGCCAAGAAGCCTCCCGTGGAGGCCACCAAGAAGGCGCCTTCGAAGGTCGCCGCGAAAAAGGCTCCTGCGAAGAAGGCCGTGGCCAAGAAGGGCGCCGCGAAGAAGCCGGTCGCGAAGAAGGCCGTGGCCAAGAAGGGCGCCGCGAAGAAGCCGGTCGCGAAGAAGGCCGTGGCCAAGAAGGGCGCCGCGAAGAAGCCGCTCGCCAAGAAGGTCGTGGCCAAGAAGGGCGCCGCGAAGAAGCCGGTCGCGAAGAAGGCCGTGTCCAAGAAGGGCGCCGCGAAGAAGCCCAAGTCGAAGAAGTAAGAGGTCCACGGGCGACTGCCCCTCACGAGGGGCAGTCCACCTGGTGGCATCGAGGGCCACGCCGTAACCGGTCCACGGCCCTCCAATCCGGCGGCACACAGCGCGGTCACAAAAGACACGCCGTCACCTGTGTCACTCCGTCACAACACCACGAACGCCGCGCCTAGCTCTCCGGCAGTTGGTCCCGGCGCTCGGGGCGCAGGCGTTCCTCGGGTTGTGCCGTGAGCTCCGTCTCTTCCGCCTCCTCGTCGCCCCGGCGGAACTCATGAATCTGGTCCGGGAGGATGTCGCGAAAGTCCGGCTCCTCCTCCAGCGGCGGAGACGCCGCCAGGTCCTGGTCGGTGATGTTGATTTCCTCCTCGCCCGTGTCCTGATTCACATGACGCAGCGAGCTGGACTCGCCCACGTCCTCCGAGCCGAGCTTCTTGAATCGCATGGGTGTCTCCTCGCGAAAGAGGGGTGGGCCAACCTCCATGTCTCAACAATGAGAACCCACTCGGACCGCCGCAATTCGCGCGCGCCCGCCCGCCTGCCGGGCTCGGCCCGTGCTCAGCCCTTGGGGACCGCCGCGCGGCCCGTGGGGTAGACGGGCTCCACCTTGAGCACCACCATCCCCAACGCCAGCACCCGCGACAGCGTCTCGCGCACCGTGTAGCGCCAGGGCGTCGAGCGGCCCTCGTCCGCCGCCACGCCCCACGCGTCGATTCCCACCGAGTTCGCGATGAACAGCGCCCGAGGCAGATGAAACCGCTGCGTCACCAACAACGCCTTGCTCGCGCCGAACACCCCCCGCGCCCGCAAGCAGCTGTCATACGTCGACAGCCCCGCCTCATCCCCCAGCACCACGTCCTGCGGCACCCCCCGCTCCAGCAGGTAGCGCCGCATGGCCCGCGTCTCATGGTGGAAGGGCTTCACCTCGTCCCCACTCACCAGCACCGCGCGCACCTTGCCCGCGCGCCACAGCGCCATCGCCATGTCCAACCGCTGCGCCAACACCGGAGAGGGCACCGCGCCTGGAGCCAGGCCCGCGCCGAACACCAGCGCCACCGGCGCCTCCGGCGCGTCCGCCAACGGCACGATGCGCTCCTCGTAGCTCACTCGCACCAGGTACGAGAGGACGAGCAGGCCCACCGTGCCCACGAGCAGGAGGACAAGGGCCCTGCGCGCCCAGATACCGCTCGCTCGGGTTGGCTTCATGGACCCTGGAACACCACGCCAGCCGCCATTGTGTTCCGACCCGCCCACCAGACAAAGCGCTGTGTGAGGCCCCCGCCTCAAGCCGGTGCGTTTGTCTGGGCGCCGGCCTGTCCGGGCAACAACCGCCGGAGCGTCTCCAGCAGATACCGAGGGTCCACCGGCTTCGACAGGAACGCCGCCACCCCCTGGCTGGCCGCGTACACCGCCCTGTCCCGAGGACTCATCCTCTCCGTGTCCGCCGACAGGATGACGACCGGTACCCGCGAGAGCCCAGGCTCACTCCCCCGCGCCGTCAGCACCCGGTGCCCGTCCATCACCGGCAACCCCATGTCCAACAAGATGAGCGAGGGCTTTGGCGAGGCCGCCAGGTGCGCCAGCGCCTCCCGCCCATCCCCGGCGATACGCACGCTGTACCCGTGGAGCTCCAGGTAGCCCTGGAGCGCCTCACGGATGTCCGGGTCGTCCTCGACGATGAGCACCGGCCCCACGGTGGAGTCCATGCCTCGAAGGTAAGGTGCCGTCCCTCCGTCGAAACCCCGAGGCCCCGGGTCCGCCTGGCCGCCCTGCGCGGGAGGAGGCCGGCCGCGTGTCCGGAAAGCCCCGGGAGGACTGCCGTTGACCGGCTCCCGGCCCGCTTATATAGGGGGCCCCGCCGTCAGACTGCCCTGCTCTCACCTGGGGGTATCGGCAGAACGTCCCACAGGAGTCCCTCGTCCCATGGCGTCCCTTCGCGACATCCGCAAGCGCATCCGCTCGGTGAAGAACACGCGGCAGATCACCAAGGCCATGAAGATGGTCTCCGCCGCGAAGCTGCGCAAGGCGCAGGACGCCATCCTCGCCGCCCGCCCGTACGCGACGATGCTGGACCAGATCATCGCGGACCTGTCGGCGCGCTCCGGTGACGACAACCTCACCCACCCGCTCCTGGCGGCCCGCCCCGTCAAGCGCGTGGAGCTCATCACCCTGACGTCGGACCGCGGCCTCGCCGGCGGCTTCAACTCCAACGTCACCCGCCGCGCCAACCGGTTCCTCTACGAGAACACCGGCCTGGAGAACATCCAGATCTCCACGGTGGGCCGCAAGGGCAACGACTTCTTCCGCAACCGCAACCAGACCGTGCGCAAGGACTTCGGTGGCCTGTACCAGCGCCTGTCCTACCGCGCCGCCGCGGACATCGCCGAGGAGCTGGTCGCCAGCTACCTCAACGGCGAGGTGGACGCCGTCCACATCGTCTACAACGAGTTCATCAGCGCCATTAACCAGAAGGTCGTCGTCACCCAGCTCTTGCCCCTGCAGACGCTGAGCGCCGGTGGAGCGCCTTCCGAGGGCGCCGCCTCCATGGTGGACTTCAAGTACGAGCCGGACCGCCAGGCCGTGCTGGACCGCCTGGTGCCCCAGGCCGTCAACATCAAGTTCTACCGCGCCCTCCTGGAGAGCGTGGCCAGCGAGCACGGCGCCCGCATGAGCGCCATGGAGAACGCCACCTCCAACGCCTCGGACATGATTTCCAGCCTGACGCTCACCTACAACCGCACCCGTCAGGCGGTCATCACCAAGGAGCTCATGGAAATCGTCTCCGGCGCCGAGGCCCTCAAGTAGTCCAGAGGCCCACCGCCGCCGTCGCCTTCGGGCCCGCCCCATTTTTGGGAGCGGGCCCTTCGCGTTTAAGGTCTTCCCGGAGCACGTGTGGGCTCGAGCGAGGGAGGCTGCGTGAAGCGACTGGGGATGCTGTTGGGTGTGCTCCTGTTGGGGAGCGGTTGTGGCTTCGACACGGTTCCCAGCGGCTACGGCGGCATTGGTTTCGACTCGCTGGGCAGCGGCACGCAGCGCGAGCCGTACGGCGAAGGCATGCACGTGATGCGGCCGGGCAAGTCGCTCATCATGTACGACCTGCGCGTCCAGGAGATGAAGGACGAGCTCAACGTGTTGTCCAACAACGGCCTGGACCTGAAGGTGGACTCCAGTGTGCGCTACCGGGTGGACCCGGCGAAGCTCTTCGAGCTGCACACGCAGACGGGCCCCCGCTACGCGGACATCCTCATCGCCCCCATCACCCGCTCGGAGGCGCGCAAGGTGTTCGGCCGGTACGCGCCGGAGGAGATCTACTCCACCAAGCGCGAGCAGATTGAGAAGGAGATCTTCGAGGAGGTGACCCGGGCCCTCCAGGGCAAGCACGTCGTCGTGGAGGCCGTGCTCGTCCGGGACGTGTCCCTGCCCTCGGCCATCCGCGAGGCCATCGCCGACAAGCTGGCCGAGGAGCAGCGCAGCCAGAAGATGCGCTTCACCCTGGACAAGGAGCGCCAGGAGGCCGAGCGCCGGCAGATCGAAGCCGAGGGCATCGCCAAGTACCAGACCATCGTCCGCCAGGGACTCACCGAGGAGTACCTGCGCTTCAAGGGCATCGAGGCGACCGAGAAGCTGGCCGCCAGCTCCAACGCCAAGGTGGTCATCGTGGGCGGCGGCTCGAAGGGCAACCTGCCTTTGGTGTACCAGGTGGGCGAAAAGTAGGTGGGGTTGGCCCCAGGGCGTGGATCCGCTAAGCGGGACTTACCGGTCAGGACCCCGGGAGGCTTGATTCTAGAGGAGGCCCCCGGTAAAGGGGCTCCGCCCTCCCACCCGGGCCGAAATTTGATGACGGGCACGGCGCCGGTCGCCCCCCGCACGAGGCAGACGACAACCATGAGCGCTCAAGTTCCTACGGCAGGCAAAATCATCCAGGTTCTCGGCCCCGTGGTCGACGTGGAGTTTCCTCCCGGCGGTCTTCCCGAGGTGTACGTCGCCCTCAAGGTGACCAACGCCAACCTGGGCCCGGAACAGGACAACCTGGTGCTCGAGGTTGCCCAGCACCTGGGTGAGAACACGGTGCGCACCATCGCCATGGACTCCACCGAGGGTCTGGCGCGTGGCACGGCGGTGAAGAACACGGGCGCCCCCATCCAGGTGCCGGTGGGCAAGGCGACCCTGGGCCGCATCCTGAACGTCACCGGCGAGCCGGTGGACGAGATGGGCCCGGTGAAGTCGCAGGAGTACTGGCCCATCCACCGCGCGCCCCCTCCGTTCACGGAGCAGGACGTGCGCGTGCAGATGTTCGAGACGGGCATCAAGGTCATCGACCTGCTCGCTCCCTACACCCGCGGCGGCAAGATTGGCCTGTTCGGCGGCGCCGGCGTCGGCAAGACGGTGCTCCTGCAGGAGCTCATCCGCAACGTGGCCATCGAGCGCGGCGGCTTCTCCGTGTTCGCCGGCGTCGGTGAGCGCACCCGCGAGGGCAACGACCTGTACCACGAGATGCAGGACACGGGCGTCATCAAGACCGACAACCTGGAGGCCAGCCAGGCCGTTCTGGTGTACGGCCAGATGAACGAGCCGCCCGGTGCCCGCGCCCGCGTCGCGCTCTCCGCGCTGACCATGGCCGAGTACTTCCGCGACGTGGAGGGCCGTGACGTGCTCCTCTTCGTGGACAACATCTTCCGCTTCACCCAGGCCGGCTCGGAAGTGTCCGCCCTCCTGGGCCGCATCCCGAGCGCCGTGGGTTACCAGCCCACGCTGGCCACGGAGATGGGCGGTCTGCAGGAGCGCATCACCTCCACGACCAAGGGCTCCATCACGTCCGTGCAGGCCATCTACGTGCCCGCCGACGACCTGACGGACCCGGCGCCCGCCACCGCGTTCGCCCACCTGGACGCGACGACGGTGCTCAACCGCTCCATCGCGGAGCTCGCCATCTTCCCCGCCGTGGACCCGCTCGACTCCACCAGCCGCATCCTGGACCCGGGCATCATCGGCCAGGAGCACTACGCGGTGGCCCGTCGGGTCCAGGGCATCCTGCAGCGCTACAAGGAGCTCCAGGACATCATCGCCATCCTCGGAATGGACGAGCTCTCCGAGGACGACAAGCTGGTGGTGGCGCGCGCGCGCAAGATCCAGAAGTTCCTGTCGCAGCCCTTCTTCGTGGCCCAGGTCTTCACGGGCAAGGAAGGCCGCTACGTGAAGCTCCAGGACACCATCCAGGGCTTCAAGGAGATCGCCGAGGGCAAGCACGACGACATCCCGGAGGGTGCCTTCTACATGGCCGGCACCATCAGCGAGGTCGTGGAGAACGCCCGGAAGATGGTGGCGTAGACTCGCTGTCCCACCCTCCTCCGAGGTGACCATGCGTCACGCGGCGCTCGCCCTGTTCTTGTGTGTCCTGTCGCTCCCCGCCCTCGCGGAGGAGCGAAAGGGGAGGGCTCGGGTGAGCGCCAACGGCTTGTACAGCGTGCGCATGGTGGACTCGGGGGGCGGCAAGTGCCGGCTCGAGGTGACGAAGGAGAGCGGTCCCGCCTGGCACCTGGAGCAGTGCGTGGGGACGGTGGACGACTACTACTTCGTCTCCAACGACGGCGAGCGGGTGTGGGTGCTCTGGCCCCTGGTGGAGAAGGGGAAGACGAAGCCCGCGCCCCCTCCGAAGGGGAAGAAGGGCAAGCAGTCCAAGGGGCCTCCGGGTTGGGCGGTGGAGGTGTTGGTGGCGGGGCAGTACACGCGTGAAGGACAGCGCGTGTTGGAGCGGCGCCTGACGGACGTCATCCCCTCGAAGCAGCTCACCGAGGTGCGGCAGATGACCCACCACTTGAAGTGGTTGGAAGGCACGCTCGGCATCCCCGGGAAGGGGCCTCGGTTGACGGACGGCGGGGTGGTGGAGTTCGAGCCGGTGGGTGGCGTCACCCAGCAGCTCCATTTCTGATTTGGGTAGTGCGAGGAGCCTCATGGCCAAGCTGACTGTGGAGATTGTCACCCCCGAGAAGCGCATCCTGTCGGTGCAGGCCGACGAGGCGGTTGTGCCCGGTGGGAAGGGCCTGTTTGGCGTGCGGCCGGGGCACACCCCCTTCCTGTCGCTGATGGAGCCGGGCGCGCTGACGCTGGTGGAGAGCGGCAAGCGCGACGCGTACTTCGTCGCCGGTGGCTTCGTGGAAGTGGCCAACGACAAGGTGCTGGTGCTGGCGGACGCCGCCGAGCACGTGTCCGGCATCGACGTGGACGGGGCGCGCAAGCGCCTGGCCGAGGCGCAGGAGCGCCTGAAGGGCCTGTCCTCCGAGGACGCCCGCTACGAGCTGGAGCAGGCCACGGTGCGCCGCGAGGCGGCCCGCATCGGCGCCGCTGGCGCTCGGGGCTGAGACGGTGGGCTGACCTGGGCCTCAGGGCCAGGTCAGTCCCAACTGCTGGTCGAATCCTCGCCGGCCCTCGACGGTGAGCCGCACTCCGCGGCCCTCGGGCCGGCGCGCAATCCAACGCAGCGCGAAGAGGCGCTCCGTCATCGCGGCGCCCAGCGCTCCTCCCACGTGAGCGCGGCGCTCGCTCCAGTCCAGGCAACGGCGTGCGAAGGCGCGCCGGCCTCGTGATACGGCCTCCACGTCCACGCCCCACCTCGAGACGAAGCGTGTGCCCGCGGGCGTGAGGACGTAGCTGTCCTCGCCGGACTCCAAGAGTCCCCGATGCTCCATCGCTTCCGCGAGGGCCACGCCCAGCGTGCCCGCGAGATGATCGTAACAAGTGCGCGCGAAGCGCAGCGGCTCGGGCACCCGCGTGGGGACGGTGCGCGTGGGGGCGAGCAACTGGAGCGCCTCCAGTGCTCGCGCCACCTGAGGATGGGCGAGCCGGAAGTAGCGATGGCGCCCCTGCACCTCCACGCGCACGAGCTGCCCCTCCAGGAGCTTCGCCAGATGGCCGCTCGCCGTCTGTGGAGAGATGCGGGCTTCCCGCGCCAGCTCTCCCGCGGTCCTCGCCGGGCCTTCGAGCAGGCGCGACAGCATGCTCGCCCGCGCGGGGTCTCCGATGAGGGCTGCGACGAGGGCCAGGTCGAGCGCGTGGGGCATGGCGTGAGTGTATGGCTTTGCGTGCGCGGATGCTTCGGTGGCGGCCGAAGTATCACCGATGGGTGACATCTCCCCGACGCTTCGGTCACCGCCGAAACAACACGGGGGAGGCCTGCGCTAGCGATGCGCGGATGACCGAGCCGAACCGACACCGTGTGATTGCGCCTCGCATCCTCTACTTCGGAACCCCCGTGGCGCTGTTGAGCACCGTGCAGGAGGACGGCTCGGCGAACCTGACGCCGTTCTCCTCGGTGTGGGCGCTCGATGACCGGCTCGTGCTGGGGTTGGGGTTGATGGGGCAGGGGCTCGCGAACCTGGAGCGCACGCGCGAGGCCGTGGTGAACCTTCCTTCCGCGGCGCAGTGGCCCCAGGTGGAGCGAATCGCGCCCACCACCGGCCGCGCCCCCGTGCCCGAGCCGAAGCGCGCCATGGGATATCAGCACGAGCCTCACAAGTTCGAGCGCGCGGGCCTCACACCCTTGCCCTCCGGCACCGTGGCGCCTCCACGCGTGGCCGAGTGTCCACTGCAATTCGAGGCGGTGCTGCTCGCCTCGCACCGCTCGACGCCCGCAGTGGGAGAGACCGAGCCCTCCTTCGCCATCGTCGAGCTGCGTGTCACCCGTGTGCATGCGCACGAGGACATCACCGTGCCGGGCACCCACCACGTCGACGTGACGCGCTGGCAACCGCTGCTCTACGTCTTCCGTCACTACTTCGGTACGGGCCCGGGGTTGGGGCGCAATTTTCGCGCGGAGACCTGAAGGATTTGCGCGGGGGCCCCGCCTGATTCCCTCGATTCGCGCGGCTTCTCCCGTTCAGTTGACCCCGTCCGTTAAACGATGCATTTGAAATGCATCTTTAAGCCCGTCCTGGGCGAAGGAGCGGACGCGATGAGCACGGCTGCGCAGCAGAAGAGTGTCTACGAGCAGATAGGCGGGGAGCCGGCGATGGCGGCGGCGGTGGAGGTGTTCTACCGGAAGGTGCTGTCCGACGAGCGCATCAGCCACTTCTTCGAGGACGTGGACATGGAGCGCCAGGCGGCGAAGCAGAAGGCGTTCCTGACGATGGTGACAGGCGGACCGTCGAGTTACTCGGGGAAGGACATGCGCGCGGGCCATGCGCACCTGGTGAAGCGCGGGCTCAATGACGTGCACTTCGACGCGGTGGTGGAGCACCTGCGCTCCACGCTGGAGGAGCTGGGCGTGGCCGCGCCGCTGGTGGCGCAGGTGCTGGCCATCGCCGGAGGGGCTCGCGCGGACGTGCTCAACCGCTGAAGTCCCGAGGAGGCACGCCATGTCCAGGGTCCAGGTGAAGCACGAGTCGAAGTGGTATCCGCTCGAGCCCGAGGAGAGTGTGCTGGATGGGCTCTTGCGCCAGGGCGTGGCCGTGCCGAACTCCTGCCGCGCGGGGGCATGCCAGTCCTGTCTCATGCGAGCGACCTCCGGCGACGTGCCGGACGCCGCGCGCGTGGGGCTCAAGGACACACTGCGCACGCAGGGCTACTTCCTTGCGTGTATCTGCAAGCCCGTCGCGGGAACGCGCCTGGAGGTCTCCGGCGCGGACGCGCTGCGAGTTCCCGCGCGCATCGACTCCGTGGCATCGCTGTCCTCGAGCGTGCTGCGCGTGAGGCTGTCCACCACCGCGCCGTTGGACTACCGGGCGGGGCAGTACGTGTCGCTGCTGCGGGAGGACGGGCTGGCCCGCAGCTACTCCCTGGCGAGCCTGCCGCGCGAGGGATTGCTGGAGCTGCATGTGCGCCGCATCCCGGGCGGGCAGATGAGCGGCTGGCTGTCGGAGCACGCACGCGCGGGTGACGCGGTGTCCGTGCAGGGCCCCGCCGGAAGCTGCTTCTACGTCCCGGGACGCTTCGAGCAACCCCTGTTGCTCGCGGGCACGGGGACGGGCCTCGCGCCGCTCTACGGCATCGTCCGCGACGCGCTGGAGTCGGGCCACACCGGACCCATCTGGCTCTTCCACGGCGCTCGCACGCCCGAGGGGCTCTATCTCTCCGAGGCGCTGCGGGAGCTTGCCTCCCGGCACTCGGGTTTCAACTACCGGCCGAGCGTGCTGACGGGAGGCAGCCGGGACGTGGCCGAGGGCGCGCTCGACGTGCTCATCCGCGCGGAGTGTCCCAAGCCCGCGGGCTTCCGGGCCTTCCTCTGCGGGGACTCTGATTTGGTGTTATCCCTGCGCAAGAAGCTCTTCCTCTCGGGGCTCTCGCTGAAGGACCTCCACGCGGATGTCTTCCTGCCGAGCACCCCCAGGGCGGAGGCCTCGGGAGCTCGCTGACGTGCACCTCACCCTCCACGCCGACTACTCGCTGCGTGTCCTGCTCTACCTCGCCGCCAGGCCCGAGCGGCTCGCCTCCACGCAGGAGCTGGCGGACGCGTACGGCATCTCCAAGCACCACCTGGTGCGGGTGGTGCAGACGCTCTCCTCGGAGGGCTTCGTGGAGGTCAAGGCGGGGCGCTCTGGCGGGGTGATGCTGGCGCGCGCGACGAAGGACATCCGCGTGGGCAAGGTGCTGCGCGCGGCCGAACCCGACTTCGAGCTGGTGGAGTGTTTCAACCGCGAGACGAACACCTGCCCCATCGCGCCAGTGTGTGGCCTCAAGGGCGTGCTCGCCGAGGCACGAGAGGCCTTCCTCGCGGTGCTGGACCGGTACACACTGGCGGACCTGGTGGGGCGCTCCCGCAAGGACCTGGCGGAGCTCTTCCTTCCCGTGTCGACGCCATGACCTCCTCCACGCTCGAGCTCTTCCACCGCATCGCCGACAAACCCTCCGCCGTGGCGCGGCGCTACATCGTCGACCACGCGCTGGAGGACCGCGTCGAGTTCCGCAACCTCGCGTACGCCCAAGCCGAACTGGACTGGACACTGCACGGTGGCCACAGCGTGCCCGCACTCTGGGACGGGACGCACCTGCACCAGGGCGCCGAGGCCGTGGTGGCGCGGCTGCAAGCCGTCGTCAACCTGGGACGCGACGACGCCTGACGCGTGACGGCGCGTGTGCCGACTCCCGCGCGCCACTGCCACCTGGACATGCCGGGTGTGCCTTGCGCTCCGTGCGAGCCGCACGCACGCAAGCTTCCGGAGTTGGACACGTGTGCAGGTGCGCGAGGTCCCTGGGGCGCTCGGGCTTGCCGCCCCATTCGGGTTGCGGTAGTCAGCCCACCCCCGCGCGACGGCGGGCGGGGCACGAGCCAAGGAGGGTGGACGGTGATGACGGCGTGTGTCCTGCTGCACGGGGCCGAAGCCGCTCGCGTGAGACACGTGAGTGGAGTCCTCCTCCGCGAGTCAAGTCCCCACGCGTGTCATTTCACTGGAAGCCGTGAGCGTTTCACGCGATTCACGTGCTTCTCTTTGTCCGCCCGGCCCTGAGCCTCGGTTAATCTCCACGACTCCATGTCGCTGACTCCCTCCGAGCGCCAGGACAGGTTCCATGCGGCGTTCGTGGGGCTCGCCATTGGAGATGCGCTCGGCTTCCCGCTGCGCGGCATCCCACCCGCGAGCCTCGCGCGACTGCCTGGGCTCGCCGAGGACTTCGCGCCTCGGCCTCGGGGGAAGTTCGCCAAGGGCCAGTTCAGCGACGACACCCAGCTGCTCCTGGCCGCCGCGGAGAGCGTCATCCGCGAGGGCCGCGTGGAAGGCCGCAGCGCGGCGGCGCACCTGGCGTGGCTGTGGCAGGAGGGCATCATCCTCCAGCCGCCTCGCAGCCTCGCCGAGTCGCTCCAGCGGCTCTCCAGCGGCGTGCCGTGGATGAGCGCGGGCGCGTCCCTGGGCACGCTGTGTCCGTCCGTGCTCAGCCGCGCGCTGGTGGTGGGCCTCTTCGAGAGTGGTCAGCGCGCGCGCCTGCCGCATGACGCCGGGGTGCTCACCGTCATCACGCACAAGGACCCGGTCTGCGCCGCCGCCGCCGCCGCCTACGCGCAGGCGGCCGCGCTGGGCATGGAGGAGGAGTCCCTGACGCCCGCCGCGTTCTGCGAGCAGCTCTCGCTGGCCGCGGCCGTCCACGACAAGGGCCTGGCCGAAGAGGTGCGGCACCTGCCGCGCCTGCTGACGTGGGACACCACGCGGGCGCTCACGCAGCTGCGCCGCGTGGGGGTGCCCCCCAGCGAGCTCAAGGGCGTGGACGGGCTGCCCTCGCACGTGGTGCCCGTGCTGCTGACGTCGCTGTACGCCGCGCTGAAGGTGCCGCACGACTTCCGCGAGGCCGTGGCGCTGGTGCTGCGCTGTGGCGGAGAAGCGGACGTGGCGGCGGCGCTCACGGGGGCGCTGATTGGCGCGCACCTGGGCACGCGCGCCATCCCCGCGCGCCTGCGCAAGCAGGTGCTGTACGCCGAGAACCTGGTCGACACCGCGGACCGCCTCTTCCGCGCCCACCAGGTGCGCGAGACGCTGGCCACGGCCCTGGCGCACCAGCGCCGCCGCTGAGCTGGACTTCGGGCAGGCGGCCAGGCGCACCACGGCCTTGTACTCCCAGGCGGGCTTTTCGCGCACGTTCGCACGGCTCACCTTGTCCGGAGGAGTGGGGGCAGGTGCCGTCCGAGCGGACGGGCGCGTACCCGGCAAGGCCCTGCTTCGAGTGCGGGAGAGGTGAGCCGTGGACCTCGAATCGGAACGCCTGGAGCGCAGCCAGCTGGAGTCGCTGTCCACGGCGGAGCTCGTCCGCCACGCCCTGGCGGAGACGCGCCTGCTGGTGCGCGCGGAGGTGCTGCACGCGAAGAAGGAGCTGCGGGACGAGCTGAAGATGGCGCGCACCGCGGGCATCCTCCTGGGGGCTGGAGGAGTGTTGGTCCTCGTATCGCTCGCGGTCCTCTTCGTGGCGCTGGGGTTGGCGCTGCCCATGGGCGCGGCGCTGGGCGTGCTCCTGGTGGGCGTGGTGCTGCTGGCCGTCGCCGCGGGGCTGCTCTTGGTGGGCGTCAAACGCCTGCCCAAGAAACCCATGCTGCACACGCAGGAGCGCTTGAAGCTCGACTACCACCTCACGCGGGAGACGCTGCAATGAATGGCAACGGCCGGGAGGGCAACGGGCTGTCGGAGCGTCAACGCCATGCGGACCACCGCATCACCCAGGGCATGGATGACCGCAAGCAGGTGGAGGCGACGGCGGACCGCATCCGGGATGAGCTGCTCCTGACGCTGGAGGAGCTGGACCGCCGGCGCGGGCGGATGCTGGATGTCCGCTACCAGGTCCGGCAGCACTCCGGCGCGCTCGTGGCCGCGGGCGCCGTGGCCCTGGTGCTGGTGGGTGCGGGCGTGGGCTTCGCCGTGTACCGCTCCCGCCACCGCGCGGAGGTGCTGCGCCGCAAGCGGCGCAAGGCGCTCCAACGCGCGTGGGAGCACCCGGACCGTCTGGCCTCCAAGGCCGAGCAGCGGCCCGTGGGTGTGGAGCTGGGCCGCAAGCTCATCCTCATCTTCGCCACCACCCTGGCCACCGCCGTGGCGAAGAACTCCGTCCAGACGCTGGTGCCTCCTCGCGGCGCGCCGAGCACGTCTACCCTTGCTGAGTAGAATTTCTAAATACAAAAAATCCATACATAACGCATTCTGATTCTCATGACGGACCTGCTCTATGCACGGGCGCAGATGGGGCTGTCGCTCGCGTTCCATATCGTCTTCGCGGCGGCGGGCGTGGCGCTGCCGGTCCTCATGGTGTTGAGCGACTGGAAGGCGCGGCGCACGCGGGACGCGGACTATGTGAAGTTGAGCCAGAAGCTGGCGAAGGGGACGGCCATCCTCTTCGCGGTGGGCGCGGTGAGCGGCACGGTGTTGTCGTTCGAACTGGGCCTGCTGTGGCCGGACTTCATGGGGCAGTACGGTGAGGTGATTGGGCTGCCCTTCAGTCTGGAGGGCGTGGCCTTCTTCACCGAGGCCATCTTCCTGGGCATCTACCTCTACGGCCGCGAGCGGGTGTCGCCCGGGCTGCACCTGTTCTCCGGCATCATGGTGGCGGTGAGCGGCGCGGCCAGCGCGTTCTTCGTCACGCTGGTCAACGTCTTCATGAACGACCCGTCCGGCTTCGTGGCCACGCCCGACGGGCCCACGCAGGTCCAGCCGCTGGTGGCCATGTTCAGCCCGGGCTGGCAGTACCAGACCGCGCACGTGCTGCTGTCTTGTTATCAGGCGAGCGCGTTCGCCATGGCGGGCATCCACGCCTTCGTGCTGCTGCGCCATCCGGGCGCGGCGTTCCATCGCAAGGCGTTGTCGGTGGCGCTGCCGCTGGCGTGTGTCACCGCGTTGCTTCAGCCACTGGTGGGCGACTTGTCCGCCAAGCACGTGGCGAAGGCGCAGCCGGTGAAGCTGGCGGCGATGGAGTCGCACTTCGAGACGGAGCGCGGCGCCTCCTTGCGCCTGGGCGGAGTGACGGTCCCCAAGGCCCTGTCCATCCTGGCCTTCGGAGACCCGGACGCGGAGGTGAAGGGGCTGAAGGAGTTTCCTCGCGACACCTGGCCTCCGGTGCCGAAGGTGCACGCGGCCTTCCAGGTGATGGTCATCACGGGCAGCGCCATGGCGCTCTTGTCGCTGGTGACGCTGGTCCTCCGGTGGCGCCAGAAGGCGTGGCCCTCCGGCCGGAGGATGATGTGGGCCTGGCTGGGGGCGGGGCCGCTGGGGTTGGTGGCGTTGGAGGCGGGGTGGCTCGTCACCGAGTGGGGCCGCCAGCCGTGGATTGTCCGAGGCGTCATGCGCACCGCGGACGCGGTGACGCCCGTGCCTCACCTGGCGGCGCCGTTCTGGACGTTCACCGCCGTGTATCTCTTCCTGGGCGTCGTGGTGGTAACGCTGCTCAAGCGCCAGGTGGCCGGCACGATGCCGGACCGCGACGAGGGCCCGGTGACGGGCCGTGGCGTGAAGGAGGAGGACGCCCATGTCCACTGAGGCGATGCTGGGCTTCGTGATGGCGGGGGCGTTCGTCCTCTATGCCCTCTTCGGCGGCGCGGACTTCGGCGGGGGCGTGTGGGACCTGCTGGCCTTTGGCCCACGCAAGGCCGAACAGCGCACGCTCATCGCCCGCGCCATGGGCCCGGTGTGGGAGGTGAATCACGTCTGGCTCATCGTCGGCATGGTGCTGATGTTCGCGGGCTTCCCGCGCGCGTTCGCGGCGCTGAGCGTGGCGTTGCACGTCCCGTTGACGCTCTTGATGCTGGGCATCGTCTTCCGGGGCGCGGCCTTCACCTTCCGCGCGTATGACCTGCGCGGCTACGCGGCGGAGCGGCAGTGGGGGCTGGTCTTCAGCATCGCCAGCGTCGTCGCGCCGCTGCTGTTGGGCATGTGCGTGGGCGCGGTGGCGAGCGGCGACATCCGCGTGGAGGGCCGCGTGGTGGTGAGCGGCTTCTTCGCCTCGTGGCTGTCACCCTTCGCCTGGGCGGTGGGTGTGTTGGCGCTGACCCTCTTCGCCTTCCTCGCCGCGGTGTACTTGACCCATGAGGCCCACACCGAGGGCCTGCGCGAGGACTTCCGGGCGCGGGCGCTGGGGGCGGGGGTGGCCGTCTTCCTCGCGGCGCTGGGCGTGCTGCTGCTGGCTCGCGGCGGCGCCCCCCGCGTGTGGGAGGGCCTCTTGCGCTCTCCCTTCGCGCTGGTGCTGCACGGGGCCACGGCGGTGGCGGCGGTGACGGCCTTCGCCCTTTTGTGGACGCGCAGGTTCCAGTGGGCGCGGCTGGCCGCGGCCTTCCAGGCGGGGCTCATCGTCCTGGGCTGGGCCGCGTCTCAATATCCTTACCTGGTGGTGCCGGACGTCACGCTGAGCTCCGCCGCCTCCAGCACCTCCACGCAGCGCGTGCTGCTCGTCGCCGTCGTCGTGGGAGCGCTCACGGTGGTGCCCTCCATCGCGCTCCTCTTCCGCGTGTTTCGACCCAGGCCCGAGGGGAATTCGACCCCAGGCCCTCACGCCTGAAACAGAAAAAATCCCGCATGAGTGGAGCGCCGGCCCGGTGATTCGCCGGCGTACGGCTTTTTCTGTTTTACCGTGGGGTGTGGGGTTGGCGTGTTTGTCTTTGCTCGGCGTGTGTGACGCCTTGAGTCGCTTTCCAGGGAGCCCGAATCTTTGATTCGTGAGAGGAAATGTCGACAGGGGACACGGGCTGTTTCGTGATTTTGATGCGCAAGGAGTTGCATCGAGCCCGTTGTTAAATGCAAGACAGTGAGAAGCACCGCTTCTTCACGACGTGGAGGTCCCCGATATGGTGGGTGTCGCTCGACTCGCGGCCTTGCTTTGTGTTGTCTTGCTCTGGCTTCCGGGTGTGTCTCAGGCCAGTGAATCGTTCGTGAACTGGGAGAACTCCCAGGTCCACCCGTTGGACCTGACCCCGGATGGCAATCTGTTGCTCGCGGTCAACACCGCGAACAACCGGTTGATGGTGTTCGACCTGACCTCCCGCAAGGGCATGGAGTTGGTGGATTCCATCCCCGTGGGGTTGGACCCGGTGTCTGTCCGCGCGCGAAGCAATACCGAGGCGTGGGTCGTGAATCACATCTCGGACAGCGTGAGCATCGTCGACCTGCAGCGGGGCGTGGTGACGGCCACCTTCCTGACGGACGACGAGCCGGCGGATGTCATCTTCGCGGGCACGCCGCAGCGGGCGTTCATCACCTGCTCCCAGGTCAACCGGGTGATGGTGGTGAATCCCACCCAGTTGGATGCGACGCCCCAGCGAATCGCGCTCAAGGGCGAGGACCCCCGGGCGCTCGCGGTGAGCGCGAACGGGCGCTACGTCTACGCGGCCATCTTCGAGTCGGGCAATGGCACCACCATCCTCGGCGGTGGTTCGGTGGACCCGACCGCGCATCCGCCCAACGCGGTGAATGACCCGCGTGGCCCCTATGCCGGCGTCAACCCGCCGCCCAACGCGGGCTCGCTCTTCTTCCCCGCGCAGAACCCCGCCAACCCTCCGCCTCCCGCGGTGGGGCTCATCGTGAGGAAGAACACGCTGGGCCGCTGGATGGATGACAACCTGGCGGACTGGACGGACCTGGTGAGCGGTCCGTATGCCTCCGGCTCTGGCCGGCGCACCGGTTGGGATTTGCCGGACCGGGACCTGGCCATCATCGACACCACCACGCTGGGCGTCACCTATGCCCGGCGGCTGATGAACGTGAACATGGCGCTGGCGGTGCACCCTTCCGGCTCCGTGACGGTGGTGGGCACGGACGCGCACAACGAGGTGCGCTTCGAGCCGAACGTCAACGGGCGCTTCCTGCGCGTGCTGATGGCGACGGTGGACCCGTCCAATCCCGCCTCGCCCGTGGTGCATGACCTCAACCCGCACCTGAACTACGCCACGCCCACCGTGTCGCAGGCGGTGCGGAACCAGTCGGTGGGAGACCCGCGCGGGGTCGTCTGGAACTCGAGCGGCACGCGTGCCTTCGTGACGGGCATGGGCTCCAACAACGTGGTGGCGATGGGGCCGGGGGGCACGCGGCTGGGGCAGGTGACGGTGGGCGAGGGGCCCACGGGCATCGTCCTCGACGCCGCGCGAGACCGGCTCTATGTGCTCAACCGCTTCGGCGCGAGCATCTCCGTGGTGAACGCGGGATGGCTCTGGGAGATGTCCCGCGTGTCGTTCTTCGACCCGACGCCGTCCGCCATCAAGGTGGGCCGCAAGCACCTCTATGACACGCACAAGACGTCGGGCCTGGGGCACATCTCGTGTGCGTCGTGCCACGTGGATGCGCGCATGGACAAGCTGGCGTGGGACCTGGGCGACCCGTCCGGCACGGTGAAGTCGCTGACGGGGCAGAACCTGGGCATGGGGTTGGGACTGCCGCCGTTCGCGCCGTGGCACCCGATGAAGGGGCCCATGACGACGCAGACGCTCCAGGACATCATCGGCAAGGAGCCGCTGCACTGGCGCGGCGACCGCGCGAGCCTGGAGGAGTTCAACCCCGCCTTCGAGGGGCTGCAGGGCGACGACGCGCAGCTCACGACGTCGGAGATGAACGAGCTGCGCTCCTTCCTCGCGACGCTGTCCTTCCCGCCCAATCCGTTCCGCAACCTGGACAACTCGCTGCCGTCGAACCTGCCGCTGCCGGGCCATTACACGACGGGCCGCTTCGCGCCGGAGGGGCAGCCGCTGACGAACGGTGACGCGACGCGGGGCCTGGCGCTGTTCCGTCCGCCGAACCTGCTCGCGCAGGGGCTCTTCGCGTGCAACACGTGCCACACCTTCCCGTCGGGCGTGGGCACCAACAGCCAGTGGAGCGGCACCGCGTGGCTTCCGCTGCCGGCGGGCCCGCTGGGTGAGGCGCATCACGCGCTCGTGTCCACGGATGGCAGCACCAACGTCTCGCTGAAGGTGCCGCAGCTGCGCAACCTCTACGAGAAGGTGGGGTTGGAGTTGAGCCAGATGGAGAGCCTGTCCGGCTTCTCCTTCATCCATGACGGCAGCGTGGATTCGCTGGCGCGCTTCGTCACCGAGCCCCCGTTCCACCCGTCGAGCGACCAGGATGTGTCGGACCTGGTGGCGCTGCTGTTGTCCTTCGCGGGCGGGGACCTGCCGCTCGGCTCACCTTCGGACCCGCTGCTGCCGCCGGGGCCCGGGAGCAAGGACTCGCATGCGGCGGTGGGGCAGCAGGTGACGATTGTGGCTTCGACGTCCGCGCAGCTCGCCCGCCTGGCGCAGTTCATGTCCCTGGCGAACGCGAACAAGGTGGGCCTGGTGGTGAAGGGCATCCGCGGTGGCGAGACGCGAGGCTTCACCTACGTTGGCAGCGGCACGTTCCAGTCGGACCGGGTGGCGGAGACGGTGAGCGCGACGCAGCTGCTCGCGGGCGCGGGGCCCGGCGCGGAGCTGACATACACGCTGGTGCCCAAGGGCTCGGAGATGCGCATCGGCGTGGACCAGGATGAGGACGGCATCCTGGATGGCGACGAGCTCGATACGGCCTTGCGGCCGGAGCGCCTGAGCGACTGGTGGCGCCGCTTCACCCGTCAGGCGCGGCGGTAGCGCGGGAGTGCGCGGCCTCGGAGAGAGGATTCTCCGAGGCCGTTGTGCTGTCTCAGGGGGCGGTGGGCCAGAGGAGGCGGGGCTCGGCGTCGCCTTCGGCCAGGAGCACGGAGGCTCCGTCGAGGAGGTCCTCGGACTCCAGGGCCGTCACGATGCCGCGCACGGCGGCCTCGGTGTGCATCACCTGGCAGTAGACGCGCAGGTGGCCGTCTCGCAGCTCTCCGCCTTCCACGTCGCCGTTGCCCGTCCAGCCGAGTGCGTCGGTGAGGAGCTCTTCGACGGCGACGCGCTTCTCCACGTCGTGTCCGGTGCCCTTGCCCTCGATGGGATACTGGACGAGGAGGGTGGCCATGGCCTCGAGCTCGGGCTCGTCATAGCCGTCCTCGATGAGCGGGCCCGCGGCGTCGGCGATGGCGAAGTCGGGGTCTTCGTCGGGTGGGAGGGGGGCTTCCTTCTGCTCGCCCACTTCACCCACGGTGCCCCAGTGTGTGGTGAGCACCCCTTCGTGAACCCAGACCTCCCAGTAGCGGAGGCTGTCGCCTTCCTTCTTGTAGAGCTTCAGCACGCGGCGTTTTCCATTCGGAGGGCGCCCTCCATAGCACAGTGGCCGGGCAGTGCTCTCAGAAGGCGCGGCCCTGGCCTCCGTCCACGGGAAGGGTGGCTCCGGTGACCCAACGGGCACGCTCCGAGCAGAGGAAGGCCACCACGTCCGCCACCTCCTCGGGCGAGCCGAAGCGACCCCAGGGCAGCTCGTCGCGGACCATCTTCGCGACCTTCTCGGGGTCGGCCTTCTGGCGTTTGTCCCAGCTCCCACCGGGGAAGAGGATGGAGCCGGGGGCCACGCCGTTGACGCGGATGCGGTGCGGGGCCAGGTCCACGGCCATCTCCTTGGTGAGCGCGGTGAGGCCCGCCTTGGCGGTGGTGTAGGGCGCGCTGGTGGCGTACTCGCGGCCGTAGATGGAGTTGATGTGGATGATGGTGCCTCCGCCCTTCGCGCGCATGACCTCCACGGCGCGCTGGCTGCACCACACGGCGGACATCAGGTTGCGGTCGAGCACGGCGGTCCACTGCTCCGCGGTGGCCGAGTGGAAGGCGCCGGCGCCGCCGCTGCCGCCCACGTTGTTGACGAGGATGTCCAGGGTGCCGAAGGCCCGCACGGCCGCGTCGACGGCGGCGGTGGCGCCCGCTTGGGTGGAGACGTCCGCGACGACGGTGGCGATGTCGGCGCCGGCAGCGCGCAGCTCGCGCGCGGTTTCCTCCAGGGCTTCCGCGCCGCGCGCGCTCAAGCACACGCGAGCGCCTTCGCAGGCGAGCGCGGCGGCGGTGGCGCGGCCGATGCCTCGGCTGCTGCCGGTGATGAGGGCTGATTTGCCTTTGAGCTCCAGGTCCATGGAGCGCGTTCTACTGCGTCAGGAGGGGCGCGGGGTGTGGGGATGTTGTCCGCTCAACGGAAGTGGGATGGACGCGCCCGGAAGATGTCCGCCCGCCGCCTCAGGTGACGGGGCGGGGCGTGAGGGCGTGGTACGCGAGCCACTCGGCAGCTTCGCACCACAGCGTGTCGCGGAAGCTCTCACGGAAGAAGCCGAAGTGGCCGATGGCCCGCCCCAGGTCCTTCGGGGACACGTGGCGGTGCTCCATCAGCGAGTCCGCATAGAACGACAGCAGGTGCTCCACGGCGGCGCGCGGCGCCATCTCGTCATCCGCGAAGCTGTAGGCCCGCAGCGGCAGGTAGAGCGATGCGTAGGCCTCGCGGCGCGGCTCGCCGCCCTCGCTCAAGAGGTAGTCGGGTGACAGGCACCAGCGCGACCACTGCTCGGCCACTCCCGCGGGCAGGTCCTCCGAGGTGCCGGCCCAACCGGGCAGCTTCCCGAAGGCGCGGACCAGCGTGGGCATCAACACGCGCCAGGTGAGCGCCATGCGCCAACGCTGCGGGAACAGCTTGTAGTAGCCCGAGCCCGCGGCCACGTTCAGCAACGCGGACACCTCGCCCGCGTTGGGCGCGAGCCCCAGGAGCTGTCCGCCCACGCTGTGCCCCACCAGGAGCAACCGGTGGTCTGGATATCGCTCCCGCACCAGGTCGATGGCGCCCGCGAGGTCCTGGCTCCCCCAGTCCTCCATGCGCGCCTCGAAGCCGTCGAGGGACTGAGGCCGCGAGCCACCGATGCCTCGGTAGTCGAAGGTGATGGTGGGAAAGCCCCGCTGAGCGAGGAAGGACGCGAAGCGTGAGTAGTACCGCTGGCGCGCGCCTGTGGCTCCACTCACCAACACCACGGCGCCCAGCTGTGAGCCGTCGGGCTCATGGAGAGTCGCGGCCAGCGAGTAGCCATCCCGAGCATGGAAGCGGAAGGCGACCCCCGGCTGCGAGGCTCCTGGCTCCACCTCCGGCGCGGCTTCGACGGGGAGACCCTGCTCGGGTGCGGAAGACTCCTGAGCCAGCGTCGTCGGGTGAAACATAGACATCGACATCGTGTACTCCTGGTCGCGCCGGGCTGTGTGGGTGCCGCAGCTCCTTCGCACGAGATAGCGCTGGAAGTGCTGCGGGAATGCAGGGCTTTGCTGCACCATTGCAGGCATGGATATGCGATGGGACGACTTGCGCTACCTGCTCTCTGTGGCACGGCAGGGCTCGCTCGCCGGGGCGGCCCGCGAGCTGCGAGTGGACGCCACCACGGTGGGCCGCCGCCTGGCCGCGCTGGAGAAGGCACTCGGAACCCGGCTCGTGCTGCGCGGCTCACGCACGCTGGGGCTCACCGAGGAAGCAGAGGCGGTGGTGGTTCGGGCGCGGGAGATGGAGGACTCGCTCCGCTCACTCTCCGATGCCGTGTCTCGCGAAGAGAAGGCGGAGGGCACCGTCCGCATCGCGGCCACCGAGTATCTGGCTCAGGCGCTGCTCGCTCCCCATCTGGGGGAGCTTCATGCGCGCCATCCCGGACTGAACGTGGAGCTCGTCGTCGGCACGGAGATTGTCGACCTCCAGCGAGGAGACGCGGACCTGGCGCTGCGAATCGCTCCCCCTCGCGGAGATGCCCTGGTGATTCGCAAGGTGGGTGACATGGCGTTCGCGATGTACGCGGCGCGGGGCTACTTGCGGCGCAGGGGCGCGCCCCGGCCCGGGGACTTCCGAAACCACTCGGTGCTGGCCTATCGGACGACACTCACCTCGGGGCCCGAGTCCGAGGAACTCACGCGGCTGACACAAGGTGGCCGCAGGCTGCTCCAGAGCAACAGCACCACCGTGCTGCGCGAGGCCGCGGCGGCGGGGCTTGGTGTCGCGCTCCTCCCTTGTCTCACGGGAGAGCGCGACACGCGGCTGACTCGCGTGGGCGCGGGAGTCCTGGGGAAACGCCCGCTGTGGCTGACCTTGCACAAGGACCTGCAACGCAGCCCTCGTGTGCGCGCGGCCTCGGACTGGGTGGTGGAGCTGTGCAAGCGAGAGAAGGCCGGGCTCGCGGGGACGGAAGCCACGGCGCGATAGGCACCGTGGCTCGCGAGGGCTTGCTCAAACGAGCGAAGGACGGTGGACCTCCACGGGGCTCGTGTCGCTGTCGTCCATCAGTTCGCTGAAGGCGTCGAACCCCTCCTTCTGGATGAACGCGTACTCCGCCTCATGAATCGGCACGAGCCACCACAGCTCGATGTGCTGTGGACCGAGGTGGAGCCGCTCGAACTCCTCGGCCTCGCCCACGGCCTCGTCGACGAGGAGTGCTCGGGTGGGCCAGGGCTTCGGCACGAGGGGAGAGGGTGGCAGTCCTCGGCCCGGCTGCACTCCCGCGTCGTCCCTTCGCGAATGGAGGACGAAGTCCATGAGGAAGCCGGCGACCTCCTCGAACGTGGCGCCCCCCAGGTCCGCGGGCAGCACGAGGAGGAACTCGGAGCGGATGCCTCCCTCGCGGACGAAGGAGGAGGCCCCGACGGTGGCGAAGCGCGCGACAGGCGACTCCGCGGTGGCGGGGAACAGATAGACCTCGACGATGTCTGTCTCCCGCGAGAAGCGCTGCCGGTCTCTCGGCATGCCCCAGTGCCGCAGATAGGCGCCCAGGACGACGGTGCGCCGGAGGTCGTGTTGAAACAACTCGGGTGAATCCATGGCGCCAGTCTACGTGTCGGACGCCGGGGCTTCAGTGATTGACGAGCGCGCTGAACCGGGCGTTTCGCAGATAGTCCTCGCGGCGTCCGTCCAGGATGGTCCGCACCTGTGCTGGCGAGTCCTCGCCCAGGAGCAGCCGCAGCGGCCCTGTCTCGCGATTCACGTGCTCGAGCAGCTCACGCGCGGCGGCCTCGGGTGAGGCGCTTGTGTCGTGGGCCTGCTGGCTCAAGTCCCAGGGGACCTGGCTGGTGCCGAACAAGGACGTGCGCAGTTCGTCATACGCGGGCATGGGAGACGCGAAGCGCAGGCTCCCCCAGGACCAGTCCGTCGCGAACGAGCCCGGTTCAACGAGCGTCACCCGAATCCCCCAAGGCGCCACCTCCGCGGCGAGCGCCTCGCTGAATCCCTCCAGCGCCCACTTGCTCGCGTTGTACGCACCAAACGTCGGCATGCTCCCGACGCCGCCCACGCTGGAAATCTGCACGACGTGCCCCGTGCGCCGCGCGCGCAGATGCGGAAGCACCGCCTGCGTCACCCACACCGCGCCAAACAGATTGGTCTCCATCTGCGCGCGGAGGTCGGCCTCGGAGTGCTCCTCGAGGGCGCCCACCAGCCCATAGCCCGCGTTGTTCACGACCACGTCGAGCTGTCCGAACGCGGCAATGCCTTGCTCGATGCACTGAAACACCGCGCTTCGATTTGTCACATCCAGCGGCAGCGCCACACACCGCTCCGGATATCGGGTGACCAGCTCCTCGAGCCGGCCCGGCTCCCGCGCCGTGGCCACCACGAATTCTCCCGTCGCCAGGGCCGCCTCCGCGAAGGCTCGGCCCAGTCCTCGACTGCTCCCGGTGATGAGCCAGACCTTGCCTGGTGCAGGCATGAAGTGACCTCTTTCCAATGGGTTACGAGGATTGTTCCGCGAGACGAAGCGTCTCGCGAAGAAGTAGCCGTGTCGGCGTCTGGTGTCAACACGAGACGTTTCGTCTCGCATTTGGGGCTCGCGCGAAGCCCGCGCGTGAGACTCAGGTTGCGCGTGATTTTCCCAAGTGGGTTTTCGAGCGGCTCGTTACAAGCCCGCGCCACGCACGGCCGGACGGCCGCTGGCACACCCCTACCGGAAGACTTGGGTCATGAGCTCGATGCAGCGCAGGGAGTTTCTTGGATTCACGACGACAGCACTGGCGGCCACGGCGCTCGCCGGCTGCATGCCTCGCGCGGTGAGTGGCGCGGGCGCCTCCGCGGTAGGGGGCACGCTGAACGCCGAGGCGTATCACGCGTCTCGTAAGTATCTGGACAGCCGCTTCGGACGCATCGCCTATATCGAGCGAGGCACGGGCGAGGCCGCGTTGTTCCTGCACGGCTTTCCGTTGAACAGCTTCCAGTGGCGCGGCGCCATCGAGCGGCTGTCTCCTTATCGCCGCTGTGTCGCGCCCGATTTCATGGGGCTTGGGTACACGGAGGTCGCGGAAGGGCAGAGCTACGCTCCGGACGAGCAGGTGAAGATGCTCGTGGAGTTGATGGACCGGTTGTCCATCCAGTCGGCGGACGTCATCGCGAACGACAGCGGCGGCGCCATCGCGCAGCTGCTGGTCACCCGTCATCCCGAGCGCGTGCGCACGCTGCTGTTGACCAACTGCGATGTGGAGAGTGAGTGCCCGCCTCCCGCCGTGTTGCCGGTCATCGAGATGGCTCGCACGGGTGCGTACGTGGACGCGTGGCTCGCCCCGTGGCTCGCGGACAAGTCGCTCGCGCGTTCGGAGAAGGGGATTGGCGCGATGTGCTTCTCCAATCCCGCGCATCCCACGGACGAGGCCATCGAGTACTACTTCGGTCCGCTCGTGCGCTCGACGCGAGGCAAGGCGCAGGCCCACGCGTACACGCTGGCGCTGGAGGCCAACTCGCTTGCGGGCATCGGGCCCGAACTCCAGAAGTCCAAGGTCCCCACGCGCATCATCTGGGGGACGGGGGACACCATCTTCTCGCAGTCGAGCGCGGACTACCTCGACCAGACCTTCGGCGCATCCCGAGGCGTGCGCCGCGTGCCCGGCGCGAAGCTCTTCTTCCCCGAGGAGTACCCCGACCTCATCGCCGAGGAAGCCCGTCAGCTCTGGGGCATCGGCTGAGTTTGAAGCAACGCCCGGAGCAGGACAGGGCTCCGGGCGCCAATTCCTCACTTCGTCTGGAAGCGCACCTCGGCGGGGCCCGGTCCACCGGAGCGCTTCACGCCGCGCCCGGGGTTCGCGGCCAGATGCTCCAGCACCTTGTAGACGGTCTCCACCTCATCGGGCTGTCCGATGTCGGCGGCGAGCTGCTCCGCGGTGCGTGCCTCCGCGCGCGCCTCACGCAGCCGCGCCGTGAGCTTCTGCTGAATCGCCAGCACGCTCGTCGCGGCCTTCTTGCCCGCCTCGACGCCAGGCTGGTGGTACGCGTTGATGTGCACGAGGCTGGCGTACAGGCCCACCGCGCGCTCGTAGAGCGCAATCAGCGCGCCCACCGTGCGCGCGCTCACGTCGGGGACGGTGAGCGTGAGGGACTCGCGGCCCTTCTCGTACAGCGCGCGGCGCGTGCCCAACAGGAAGCCCAACAGGTAGTCACCGCTGGTGGTGCCGCTCTCGACCTCCATCGACTCGCCATCGCGGTCCTTCAGCACCTCGATGAACGTCGCGAAGAAGTTGGGCACCCCCTCGCGCAGCTGCTGCACATAGGCGTGCTGGTCCGTGGAGCCCTTGTTCCCATAGACGGCGATGCCCTGGTTCACCACCTGGCCGTCCAGGTCCTTCTCCTTGCCCAGCGACTCCATGACGAGCTGCTGGAGGTAGCGCGACATCAGGAGCAGCCGGTCCTTGTACGGCAGGATGACCATGTCCTTCAGCCCGCGCCCATCGCCCGCGTGGAACCACATCAGCGCGAGCAGCGCCGCCGGGTTCTTCACCGCGTCGCGCTGCCGCGTCGCCACGTCCATCTCCCGCGCGCCCGCCAGCATCGCGTCGATGTCCAGACCCTGGAGCCGCGCGGGCAACAGGCCCACCGCGGACATCACCGACGTGCGTCCTCCAACCCAGTCCCACATGGGGAAGGTGCGCAGCCAGCCCTGCTTGCGCGCGTGCTGGTCCAGCTCACTGCCCGCGCCCGTGATGGCCACCGCGTGCTTGTTGAAGGCGAGCCCCTGCTCCTTGTAGGCGCGCTCCGCCTCCAGCATGCCGTTGCGCGTCTCCTTCGTCCCACCGGACTTGCTGATGACCACCGTCAGCGTCTCGGCCAGCTGGGCCCCGAGCTGCCCCAACACCCGGTCCATCCCATCCGGGTCCGTGTTGTCGAAGAAGGACACCTGCATCGCGTCGGACCGCGACGTCAGCGCGTCCGCGACCAGCTGCGGCCCCAGCGCGGAACCGCCGATGCCCACGAGCAACAGGTGCGTGAAGCGCGGCGCCTTCGGTGGCTTGAGCTTCCCCTCATGCACCTCGCGGGCGAATGCGTGGATGTCCGCCACGGTGCTCGTGATGTCCTTGGACAGCGCGGGCTCGGGCGCGAGCTCCGGCGCGCGCAGCCAGTAGTGCCCCACGCGGCGGTTCTCATCCGGGTTGGCGATGGCGCCCTTCTCCAGCGCCTCCATCCGGGTGAAGGCCTCCTCCAGCCGAGGACGCATCCGCTCCAGGAAGTCCGCCGCGAACGCCATGCGCGAGACGTCGAGGGAGAACCCCAGCGACGGGACGACGCTCAGATACCGCTGGTACCGCTCCCACAGCTCACGCTCGGTCATGGCTCCTCCACCGCCCAGGGGTTGCTCGCGCGAAAACCGCCGGCTGGCTTAGCGCCTCCGCACGCGAGAGGGAAGCCGAACGCGCGGGGTCCACACCCTCCCGGAGGGCTCAGTGCTCAACACTCCGCACTCGAGCCGGGGCCGGCCCGCCCCACCCGAATGGAGGCCGTCACGCCGAGGGCCGCACCGGCTCCGCCGCGGGAGGTCCGCCCGGAGGCGGAGAGGAGGGCTCCTCGGGCTTCCACGCGGGATTGCGGAAGATGTAGCCCAGCCGCTGTTTCCACGGGCCCGGCTTCATCGCGTCGCGAGCGATGGCGGCGAACTCGTGGAAGGCGATGCGCACCGGGTTGAAGGTCTGGAGGTTCTTGGTGAGGCCGTAGACGGGCTTCTCACCCTCGGGCTCGAAGGTGCCGAACAGCCGGTCCCAGATGATGAGGATGCCCGCGTAGTTCTTGTCGAGGTAGCGCGGATTGGAGGCGTGATGCACCCGGTGATGGGAGGGCGTGTTGAACACCCACTCCAGCGGGCGCGGCAGCCGGTCGATGGCCTCGGTGTGAATCCAATACTGATACAGCAGGCTCACCGACTGCTGGATGACAATCATCACGGGCGAGAAGCCCAGGAGCGCCAGCGGCGCCCAGAACACCCAGCCGGTGGGCGGAGTCCACGTCTGCCGCAGCGCGGTGGTCAGGTTGTAGTGCTGACTGGAGTGGTGCACCACGTGCGAGGCCCAGAAGAAGCGGCTCTCATGATGGATGCGATGGAACCAGTAGTAGCAGAGGTCCTCCACGAAGAAGAGCAGCACCCAGGCCAACACCCCCGAGCCCATGCGCAGCGGCGTCAGCTTGTAGAGGGCCAAGTAGCCGGCGAAGGCCACGCCCTTCCACAGCACGTTGATGAAGACGTTGCCCAGCCCCATGGAGAGGCTGGCGGCCGAGTCCTTCACGGTGTGCCCGGCGACATCGCGCCCCTCGTCGCGCAGCTTCTTCACCCAAAAGGCCTCGGCCACCACCGTCAGGATGAAGACGGGAATCGCGGGGGCGATGAGGTCCGGGATGTGTGTGCCGTCCATGGAAGACCTCCTTCGAGATGCTCAGTCGCGGCGCCGTCGCTTGGGCCGACGGCGAAGACGGGGTGAGAAGGCGCTGCGCAGAAAGCGCGTCAGCGCATCCAACATGCGGCGGTGGGCCGGGTCCTTGGGCCGCGCGCTGCCGCCGATCGCCGCGCCCTGCACGGCGTCCAGCGCCAGCTCCACCACGGAGTCGAACTCCGGATAGGCGTTCGCGGCCTCGGGGAACAGCTCGCGCGCCACCCGGTGCAGGTTCTCCCGGTGCGGCCCATCCACCGAGGCCAGCGCCACCTGGAGCTCCTGGTCCGTGCGCGCGGCCACATACAACTCGATGGCGGCTTGCAGCTCCGGCCGCTGGAACGCGGCCCACAACATATCCACAGCCGTGGCGATGCGGTCCTTGCCCGAGGGCCTCGCGCCAACCCCCGCGAGATAGTCCTGGATGAGCCGAGGAAAGAGGTGCTCCACCGCCGCGGCGAGCAGCTCCTCCTTCGTGTCGAAGTGCGTGAACAGCGCGCCTTGCGACACGCCCGCGCGCTTGGCCACCTCCACCGTCGTCAGCCGCGCGTGCCCCAGCTCCACCAACGTTTCGATGGTCGCATCCAACAGCTTCCGCCGTGTCGTCTCGCGCCGCTCCTGCTGCGTGCGCCGAGGCGGACGCGCGGGGCTCTCGGAGGAAGAGGTCTTGGCGGCCATCTGCTGGAGAACATAGCGCCGGACTTAGTGAGTGACCAGTCAGTATTTGAAGGGGAGAGAGCAGGCAGGCGGGTGAGGACGACTCCGGGCACGAGGTGGCCGGGCTTGCTCAAGGCCGCTGTCCGGGCAGACGTGGAGACAAGGGCTCGTCCGCTACACGCGGTTGTCTCACTGAAGGCGTGCCGTTTCGGGCTCCACGTTCAAGCAGGCAAGCCGTGGCGTCCCTGGTGATAGGCGGCCCGGGCGCGGGATAATTCGTCCAGGAAATAGCGATGGCGGTTGCCGTCGTTGTCCGCCGGCCCGATATGAACCTGTCCTCCGCTCTCCTCGTCGGTTCCTTGCTGGCCTCGTCGCCAGCGGCTCCTCAATCGATTGCCTCTCCGTCGGCCGACCTGCCCGAGGTAGGCGTGCCCTTCGCCTGTGGTCGCATCTACACGGTGAGCCAGGGACACGACACGGGCAGCCATCAGTACAACGACACGCATGCGTGGGACTTCCGGATGCCGGAGGGCACGCCCATCGTCGCCGCGCGTGATGGGGTGGTGCGGATGGCTCGGGGCGACAGCACGCGGGGCGGGTGTGACGAGAAGTTCGCGCCGCTGGCGAACTACGTCGTCGTCTCGCATGGAGACGGGTTGGAGACGCAGTACCTGCACTTCAGCGCGGTGGTGGTGAAGGCGGGGGAGCACGTGAAGCAGGGGCAGCTCATCGGGTTCTCGGGCGCCACGGGCTGGTCGTGCGGCGCGCACCTGCACTTCAAGGTCGCGCGCGAGATGGGGGCGGGATGGAACAACCCGTCCGTGCCGGCGCGCATCGTGGGTTACGGAGACCCGGTGCGTGACACCCGCGTGGCCTCGCCCGTGTGCCGTGAGCCGAGCAGCGACACGCTGATGGCGACGAAGGACGGCACGCACACGCCGGGGGAGCCGGTGGTGTCCATGTCACCGGAGGAGCGACAGGATGCGCCGCGCGGCCTCCCGCCCGGGGCGAAGTCCATCATCGATGGCCTCTCCCAGCCTCCGGCCCAGGGTGGCCAGGGCCTCGACAAAGCGGGTGCGCCCGCTCGTCCCCGCACGGCGAGCGGCTCCGGCGAGACTCGCTGACGCGAGCAGCGCGCCGGCTCCCGCGAGCAGCGCGAAGAGGGCCCCCGCGTTGACGAAGTAGTCGAGCGGCAGCAGGGGGCCTTCCACGTAGGCGCGCACCACGCGGTAGCCCACGTGTCCGAGCAGCACCAGCAGCGGCAGGTTGATGAGCGGCAGCACCAGCCAGCGTGCGATGCGCCACCACCCCGCGACGGCTTCCGCGACGCCCGTGGTGGCGGTGTAGCGCCAGGCGGAGGCGCGTGCGTCCCGCACCTCATCGAGCAGCGTGTTCATGTCCGGCACGCCGAGCACGGAGGGCTCCAGGCCGCCGGCGCGAGCGAGGCTGCGCGCTTCGGTGAGCGCGGTGCGTGCGGCGGACTCCACGCCGAAGTCATCCTCGAACGGTTCGATGACCGCGCTCTCCGCGGCGCGAGCGCGCGTGTGTCCACGCACCACGTCCGCCACGGTGGAGGCGGCCGCCACCGCGAGGCCCGCGGGCAGGTTGCTGCGTCCCACGACGGCCGCCGCGCCCAGGCCACTGGCGCCCCAGAGGGACAGGCGCAGGCCCCACGCGGCGGGGCCCCAGAAGCGTCCACCAGCTTGTCTCCGCACCTCCGCCGCGAGGTGTCCGTGGGCTAGGCGCAAGCGTGCCTCGAAGTCCTCGCGCAGGCCGTCGGAGGCCTTGGCCATTCCGGAGTCGAGCGCCGCATGGGTCCTCGTGAGCAGGGCCTCGGTTTCATCGAGGGCGCTCTTCACGAGGGTGGTGACTTCCTCCAGCGCGCCGAGCGCGTTGCCTCGCCGGACGCGCGCGGCGATGGCCTGGGTGGCGAGCCCGCGCAGGTGGAAGAGGAGGGCGCCGAACTCGCCGGACACATCGCGTCCGTCCTTCGCGGCCAGCGCGCTGATGGCGAAGATGGGGACGTCTTGAGGCGCGAGGGAGTACCGCTCCGCGGCGACGCGGCGGACCTGGGCCTTGAGCGTGTCGCGAGACTCGGGGGAGAGCTCGTCCGCGAAGTTGAGGATGAAGACGAGGGCGCGCCGCCGGGCGAACTCGGTGAGGAACTCCACCTGGGAGGCCTCGGCGACGCTGCCCCGGTGCATGACCACGAGCGCCACGTCCGCGCGCTCCAGCGCGGCGCGGGCGACTTCGCGGTGGGTGGTGGCCACGCTGTTCAGGTCCGGGGTGTCGATGAACACCTGTCCGCCCCAGAGTGCCTGCGGGCCGGGGATGTACCGCGACACGCGCGCGCCGGACTTCGCCAGGGTGTCTGCCGTGGCGCCCTCGGGGGCGAAGACGGTGGCGGTGGTGCTGGTGGGACGGTCCACGCCCTCGCGCGAGAGCGGTTGACCCGCGAGGGCGTTGAGCAAGGTGGACTTGCCCGCGCCGGTGGCGCCCACGAGCGCGACGGCGAGCGGAGCGTCCCGGTTCGCCACGCCTCGCGCGTAGTCGTCCACCAGACGCTCCAGTCGCGCGGCATGAGGCTGGAGCGGAGGCAGTTCCAGGGCGGTCTTCAGCAGGGACCGCAAGGCATCGGGTTCGGGCAGGCTTGTCTCGTCCACGCGGGATGAGAGCCTGTCTTGCCCGAGGGCAGGTGGCCAGCGCGAATGTGTGGTGGCGTTCAGTGGGAGGGCCCGGTCCGGTGTTCCTTCTGCTCGCGGGTGAGCCGTTCGGTTGGGTGGTGGATGCGCGCTCGCGAGGCGGCTTGTTGGCATCAGGGCGCCCCGTCTATCGGGTGGGCTCCCCTTGCGAGGAGTCGCCATTGCGTTGCTCGGTGCAGGCCTGGTTCCGCTGCGTGGCCGCGGTGGTGGGGTGGCTCTGTTGCGCGGGAGTGGCGAGCGCGGCTCCGCGTTCGGTGGCGAGCTCCACGGGAGAGCTGACCCTCACGGTCGCCGATGACCAGGTCCGCTCGGGCCAGACGCTCGCGCTCACGCTCACGTTCGTTCATCACAGACCCGTGGCGACGCGGTTGGGGGCGGTGCTGAACCTGTCGCCCTTCATCCTCGAGCGCTGTGAGCCCGCGTTGGACTGCACCGACCTCGGGCCGGACAGGCTGGGGGTTCAGGGCCACCGCTCGTTCGACACGGGCGAGACGCGGGTCACGGTGGTCCATGTCCGTGTGCCTTCGACGGCCTCAGTTGGGAGCACGCCGCGTCTGGAGTCACGGTTCAGTTTCCAGGAGGTAGGGATGGGGGCTCCGGTGTTCTCGGAGCTGCCGCCCATGGACTTCATGGTCATCCGGGAGGAGGCGGACTTGAGTGTCTCGCTCGTGGCGGGTGCGGCGCTGCTGGGTGCCAACGTCCGCTACACGCTGACGGTGACGAACAACGGGCCGCTGGACTCGACCTCTGGGACCGTGATGACCACGCTTCCGTTCCTCGCGGTGGCCATTGCGTCGACGGATTGCACGTTCGACGAGGTGTCCCGCGCGGTGTCCTGTCCGGTGGGAGCGCTGGGCGTTGGCGAGTCGACGCGCATGACGTTCCGCGCCTACTACGGCCTGTTGACGGTGGGGGTGCTGCTCCCAGCCATCGCGGCGCGCATGGAGAGTCTGCCTCCTGACCCGAACGACGCGAACGACGGCGCGACGGTCAACTGTGGCGCGGTGACCTCGCTTGTCATCCTCTGTCCGTGAGGCGCAGGGGGAGGTGGCGGGCTGGAACGGGGCGGGAGTAGAAACAGGGACGTCATGGAACTCTTCCTCATGTCGCCCCCGGGGCGAGGCTGGGCGTTGCGCGGGCGCAACAACTTCCGCAGTCGCGAGGCCGCGCCGGTGGATGCACGCAAGGCCCGGCGTGAGTGGCTCGCGTTGGCCCGCGCCATCGAGGCTCGTGGCGGCACCGTCGTCGCCCTGCCGTCTCCGTCGGAGTTGCTGACCGGCATGCCGTACGCGGCGGAGTGTGGCCAGGTCGTGGCCCGCCCGGGCGCGGCGCCGTGGTTCGTGATGCCTCGGATGATGAGCGCCCATCGGCAGGCGGAGCGTGAGCACTGGGAGGCGCTCGCTCGTCGCATGGGCTTCGAGGTGGTGGGCCCGGACGTGGGCATCTGGGAGGCCCATGGCGACGTGGCTCACTTCGATGGCGCCACGCTGCTCTTCTGGGGCGGGCGGACGACGCTCGATGGACTCGAGTCCGCGGCCCGCTGGTTCCCGGGTGAAGTCTTGCGTGTCCAGGTCCGCGAGCCCGCGTTCCACGGCAACATGGCGCTGCTGCCCCTACCCGCCGTGGACCGCATGCTCGTGTGTCCCGAGGTCATGTCCCCCGATTCCTACGCCCGCCTCCGCGAGCGCTTCGGTGAACACCGGCTGCTCGTCGTGACGGAGGATGAGATTCGCCGCTATGCCACCAACGGCCTCCCGGTGGGACGCGACCTGCTCGCGCCCTCCGTGGTTCCGGAGTCCGTCCGCGCTCGCGTGGCGGCGCTCGGGATGACCGTGGTGTCACTCGACATGGGCGAGTTGTGTGAGAAGGGCGGAGGCTCCTCGCGCTGCCTCGTGTCGCGTGCGGTCGTGGAGGACGGCGCGGTGCGGATTCCGGACGAGGTCCGGCTCGCCGCTGTCGCGAAGGACATCGAAGCCGATGCGTGAAGCCCGTTCGTTGACGAGACAGGCGGAGGACTTCTTCTCCGCCCATCCCGGTGTGTCTCTCCTGGCGCTGGGCTCGGGAGAGCACGCGGAGGCGATGGACCTGTCGCCCCTGGGCCTGCCGGCGACGTACCTGCCCGCGGAGCGCAACACGGACCTGGTATCGCAATACCTCGCGCTCAATCAGTTCGCGTTTCGCGGCATCGGTGTCCCGCGCTGGGTGCTGTCGGACCTGTACTTGATGCCCGGCGCCATCGGGCTGCTGCGCTGTCCCGCGCGCATGCTGAAGCCCGACGTGCGCCAGCACCTCGGACTGGCGGATGAAGACCCGGCCATCGGCGCGGCCTACTACGCGGCCCCCTCGGTGACGCCGGGGCTGTTCATTGGAGTGTCCCTGTTGAGCTTCCTGCCAGGGACGGGCGCTGGTGCCTGGGTGAAGCTGCTCACGCTGAGCATGCTGCGCGCGAAGCGGCTGCGCGGCGTGGCCCAGTGGGACAACCCCAGCGTGCGAGTCCATACACGGCTGGGCCCCCTGCGCCTCGTGGGCCGGGTTCCCGGTGGGCACGAGTACGGCGAGCGGACGTTTGTCTATGAATCGGACCTGACCGACAGCACCCGCGTGGCGAGGGCCATGGCGCGAGAACTCTCATGGGTCCCCACGAGGACGATTGCCGTCACGGACCTGCCCGAGTTGAGCAGCCTGCTGGACCGCGCCGAGGCGGGGGCCTCAGTCTATCTGGGCCCTCCCGGCGTCCAAAATGGACAGGTGCAGTTGAGTGAGGGTTGAACACCCACCCTTGACAGGTTGATTGGGTTGCTATTGCTTCCCGCGCTCTTTTTGTCTGGATTGGAGCGCCCATGAGCAGTGTGCCCCCGCTGTTGCGCGTGGCTTTGTCATTCTTTGTCCTGACGGGTGGGTTGGCGTGTAGTCCCTCTCAAGAGCTGGAAGTCCCGCCGGCGGAGGTGGAGACCGTCTCCCAGGAGTCCTATCGTGACCTCTGGGCTGCGCGGGTCGCGAGGATTCAGCAATCCTTGCTCCAGGCCGATGTCCCCATGCCGCAGGTCCAGCGCATCGGCTCTCACAACTCCCACGTCACCACGACTTATACGAACTGCCACTTCCTCTGGGACTGCTATTACGCCCGAGCCAACCAGCACCGTGGCATCGACGTGCAGCTCCTGTCCGGCGTGAGGAACCTCGCCCTCGACGCGTGGAGCGGCCCGGACCGCGTCTGGGAGAAGGCGTGCTCGAACGACTCCGATGACGACGGTGCCCCGTGTTTCCACCACGAAGGCGAGCGGTTCTCCACCTCCGTGGATGATGTCATGAAGCACATCGGCAACTGGCTGGCCGCGCCCGAGAACCAGAACGAGGTCCTGGTCATCTGGCTGGAGGACAAGTTCCACTCCAACGACTCGCGCGCATGGTTCTTCCGGGACTTCGCCCGCTACGTCGACAAGGACTATCCCGATTCGTCGAAGCCCCTGACAGGCGATTTGATTTTCGGTCCGATCCACCTGTCCACGTACTTCAATGGCCAGTGGCCCTCGCCGCGCCAGCTCATCGCGATGGGCAAGCGTGTCATCGTCTCCGTCAAGAACCCGCAGAACTACACCACCTTCGCCATCGGAAACGTGCAGGCCAGTGACCTGCTCTTCAAGGAGTCCGCCATCGACCAGCCGGGCTGGCCGGAGAATGGCGAGTTCTCGGGCTACCCCTCCTGCTCCTACAGCGGCAGGTCGACGCCCATGGGCCTGAAGTGGACGGAGTTCTCCGAGCTGAAAATCACGGACCACTTCGAGCTTCGCCAGCCTGTTATCGCCTGGAAGGAGCTGGATGTCGCTGGGGCGGTGGCGTGTGGCTTCAGCGTCACGCTCGACCATGTCGAGGCAGACCCGGATAGGACCGCGCAGCACGGCTACAGCTATTACGACAGCACCCTGAAGCCCGCCATCTGGACGTTCTACGAAGGTGAGCCCAACGACACCGCGGGCAACGAGGACTGCGCGGAGGTCGCCGCATCGAGCGGGCGTTGGAACGACCTCGCGTGTGAGACGGCCCGGAAGTACGCCTGCAAGAAGGACCTCGCGACCGCCTATGGCCCGGATGCCTATGACCCGGACTTCTGGCGCATCACGAGCACCAGCGGCGCCTGGTCCGGCGGCTTCTCGGCGTGCCCCGCTGGCTACTCCTTCCTGCCGCCCGTCAACGGATGGGAGGCGAGGAAGCTGGCGAACGTGATTTCAGGCACGTCGAACAACGTGTGGATCAACTTCACCGACCGGTATCAGGAAGGCACGTGGGTCGTTGACCGGTACACGAACTGGAGCGCGGGGGAGCCCAACAACGCGGATGGGAACGAGCACTGCGCGGAGACGCTCCCGACGGGCGCCTGGAACGACACCGTGTGTTCGAACCTCCGGCGTCACGCCTGCAAGCGCGTGGAGCAATGCACCTCCGGTGGTGCCTGTCCGCAGAAGTGGGTGCTCTCCGAGGAGGGGAGTTGGTGGTGGCAGAACTGCCCGGTGGGCTACACCTTCGCGGCTCCGGAGACGGCGGCCGAGAACGCGGAGCTGCTCTCCGTGACGGGCGGCGCGCGAGTGTGGCTCAATCGCTCCAACCACCAGGATGCCTCGCGGTGGGAGGCCGGGGCCTATACGGCCTGGGACACGACCGAGCCCAACAACTACAACGGCACCGAGCACTGCGCCGCGATGATGGCGAACGGCAGTTGGTGGGACGAAGCGTGTCACGTGTCGCGCAAGCTCGCGTGCCGCAAGTCCAACACCGTCTGCACCACGGCGGGATGCCCGTCGGACCTCTGGAGGCTGAACGATGTCGCCATCGCATGGGACGTGTCCGCGTCCCAGTGGAGATGCCCCGCGGGCTACGAGTTCAAGGCGCCGAGGAATGACGCCGAGAACACCGCGCTGAAGAAGGCCGCCGCGGGTCAGCCCGTGTGGCTCAACTTCACGGACCAGGGTCGCGAGGGAGCCTGGTCCTCGTGGGGGCCGAACTGACGCCGCTCACGGTGCTGGCGCGGCGGGGGCCTCCAGGTCCTCGCTTAGCGCCCGGCGGAGCGCGCTCGCGCCATCGGTGAGGATGGGCTCGCCGTGGGCGAAGCAGACGATGTCCACGGCCAGGTGGTCCAGGATGCGCTGGACACTCTGCCGCGTGCGCAGGGGTTCGTCTTGATACTCATTCGGGACGAACTCCGGCGTGCCGTCGCCTTCGTGGACCAGCAGGTCCGAGATGAAGACGACGCCTCGGGGATGCTTCTGCATCCACAGCGTGTACATGGACACCGCGGGGCCGGGGGTGTGGAAGGGGATGAGTCCTCCCGGCAGCGTGTCGCCCGCCACGTAGAAGAAGTCCGGGGTGTTCTCCAGCCCATAGGCATTCTCGGGCGCCCACACCGGTGCGCCGAAGGCCTCGCGGAAGCGCCACGATGAGCGTTGGTGGTTCCCCGCCGTCAGCAGGATGGCGGTGATGTCTCCCAGCTCCCGCAGCTTCGCCTCGTCGACGGGCAGCGGGTCGATGAGGATGACCGCGCCGTCGTCATCCACCACCGCGTAGGCCTCGCTCCGCGCGCCGCCAAGGCGGCTGTCTTTCAAGGTCCAGTGGTGGAGGCCGGGTACCAGCTGGACCACCTGCTTCGCCTTCCCCTTGGGCTCGCTCATGCGGTGAAAGCTAGGCACCGCTCGTCGATGTCCACGGGCGTTCTCCGCCTCCCATGCTCGCCCGCCTGTCTCCCCGGCCCCGGGGCGACCACCTCCCTGGTCCCCGAGGACAGCCAGCTCCGTGAGAGAGCCCCATGCTTCGAGCATGGAGGTCTCCCACGCTCATCCGATGGCGCGTCCCCCGCCGCTCCTGCTCTACGACGCTGACTGTGGCTTCTGCCGCCGCTGGGTGGCTCGTTGGGCCCAGAGCACCGAAGGACGCGTCCGTTTCCTCCCGGGCCGCAGGTGGCTGTTGCTGCTGCTCGGCATTCCCCGGCGAGACATGCGCCACGCCTCTCAGCTCGTCGAGCCCTCGGGGCGGGTGACGCAGGGCGCGGAGGCGGTCTTCCGCGCACTCGCCCGGTCGCCTCGCTGGACGACACGCGGCATGGCGAAGCTGGGGCTGTTGCCCGGGGTGCTGGGCATGTCGCGGCAGGTCTATCGCCTCATCGCGAGCCACCGTCGCGGAGCGTCGCGCGTGGACCGCTGGCTCTTCGGCCGAGCCGTGGTGCCTCGCGAGTACACCTGGGTGCGCTGGCTCTTCCTCCGGCTGACGGGCGGCCTGTTCCTCATCGCCTTCACGTCGCTGGGGCGTCAGGTGTCGGGCTTGTATGGCTCGCGCGGCATCCGCCCCGTGAAGGAGTTGCTCACCTCGGAGCTGGGTGAAGAGCCCGCTCGCGAGCGATGGCGGCTGCTCCCCACGGTGTTCTGGTTCAACGCCTCCGATACGGCGTTGGCGCGGGGCTGCACGCTGGGACAGGTGCTCTCCCTCGCGGTCCTCTTCAACGTGGCGCCTCGCCAGGCCCTGGGGTTGTTGTGGGGCCTGTATCTCTCCTACGCGTCGGCCGGGCGGGAGTTCCTCTCGTTCCAGTGGGACGTGCTGCTGTTGGAGATGGGCTTGTTGTCCGCGCTCACCGCGCCCCCGGGACTGCGTCCGGGATTGGGGCGGTCGGCGCCCACCGCGCTGGAGGTGTTCCTCTTCCGGCTGCTCGTCTTCCGTCTCTACTTCGGCTCGGGCCTCAGCAAGTGGCAGTCCGGCGACCGGACCTGGCGCGAGCTCACCGCGTGCCGCTACTACTACGAGACGGCGCCCCTGCCGACGCGCGGCGGCTGGTATGCGCATCACCTCCCCTTGAAGGTGCAGCGCGCCTCGACGGCGATGGTGTTCGTGTTGGAGGCCGCGGTGCCCTGGCTGGTCTTCGCGCCTCGCCGGTTGCGATTGGCCGCCTTGGGCGCGTTGTCCGCGTTGCAGGGAACCATCATCGCCACGGGTAACTATGGCTTCTTCAATCTCCAGTCCCTGGTGCTCGGTCTGTGGTTGCTGGACGACGCGGCCCTGCGGCGCGTGTTGCCGTTCCTTCCCGAGCATCCGTTGCCATCACGTCACAGGGATTGGCGCGGAGTCCTGGCGGGAGGTCTCTTCACGCCGCTGATGCTGTTGGGCGCGGCGGACATCCTCCAGCGCTTCGAGCGGGCGAATCGCCTCCCAAGTCGCGTGCGGCGCTCCCTCTCGTGGTTGAGCGGGTGCGCCCGTCCGCTGCGCTCGGTGAACCGCTATGGCCTCTTCAGCGTGATGACGGTGGAGCGGCCGGAGATAGAAGTCGAGGGCTCCAACGATGGCGAGCACTGGTCGCCCTATGTCTTCCGCTACAAGGTGGGGGATGTGAATCAGCCGCCCAGGCAGGTGGCCCCGCACCAGCCCCGCCTCGACTGGCAGATGTGGTTCGCCGCGCTGGGCTCGCCACCGGGCTGGTTCATCGCCTTCCTGGCGCGGCTGCTCGAGGGGTCTCCGGAGGTGCTCGGCCTGCTCGCGCACAATCCCTTCCCGGAGGCGCCACCTCGGCAGGTGCGAGCGGTGCTGTACGAATACCGGATGATAGGAATTGAAGAACACCGGCGCACGGGGGCGTGGTGGTCCCGGGAGCGTCGAGGACTGTATGTCCAACCCCTTGCGCTCGCACCGGGGCCGCGTCCACCCAGGGGAATCCCACATTTGCGCTGGATGGCTCCGAGGGGGTGATTGCCACCCAGTGGCTGGTGTTGTTCCGGGACGAGTGGAGTACTGGCGGTAGCCTGGAAGCGATGGCTAGCGTGCGCGTCGGATGACGTCCGCCAGCAGCCAGGTTCCTCTCGTCTTTGGCCGCTATGCGGTGCTGAACCGACTTGCCGTGGGCGGCATGGGAGAAATCTTCCTGGCCCGCCAGGTAGGCGTCAGCGGCTTCGAGCGGACCGTCATCCTCAAGAGCCTGTTGCCGGACCTGTTGGAGCAGGAGGGCTCGTTGGAGATGTTCCTCGACGAGGCGCGAGTCGCCGCGCGCCTCAACCATCCCAACGTCGTCTCCGTGTTCGAGGTGGGCGAGTGGGAGGGCACCTTCTACATCGCCATGGAGTACATCGAGGGCGAGCACCTGGGCCGGCTGGCTCGCACGGCCGCGCGCCTGGGTGGGGCGCTGAGTCCGTCCGTCTGCGCGGAGGTGATTCGTGACGCGGCTCTGGGGTTGGACCACGCGCACCACGCCGTGGATGCGCAGGGCCTTCCGCTGGAGCTCGTCCACCGCGACATCAGCCCGCAGAACATCATGGTGCGGCTGGACGGCGTGACGAAGGTGGTGGACTTCGGCGTGGCGAAGGCGAGCAATCGCTCCACGCGCACTCGCACCGGCATCCTCAAGGGCAAGCTGCGCTACATGTCGCCCGAGCAGATCCGCAACCAGCCGCTGGACGGGCGCAGCGACCAGTACGCGCTGGGCGTGGTGTTGTGGGAGCTGGTGACGCACCGCCCCCTGGTCGAGACGGACAACCCGCCGGAGGCGATGCGCCGCATCGCGCTGACGCCCGCGCTCAAGCCGTCGATGCTCGTCGAGGGTGTCTCCCCGCTCCTGGACTCCATCATCCTGCGCATGCTGGCCAAGCCGCGTGAGCAGCGCTTCGAGCGCTGCGCCGACGTGGCCCGCGCGCTCCAGGAGTACCTGGACGCGAACCCTCGCGGCCCCGAGGAATCGGTCTCCGCGACGGCCCAGCGGCTGGTGGGTGACACGGTGCGCTCGCGGATGCGCGCGTCCAGCGTGGGGCTGGGGAGTCTGTTGCCGCGCGGCCCCGTGTCCACCGTGTCGTGTCCCCGCTGTGGCCAGTCCACCAGCGGCACCAGCCGCTTCTGTCCGCACTGCGGCAGCTCGCTGGGGGGCGCGGTGTCGGAGACGCCCTCGAGTGGTTCGCCGCGCCCGGCCGCCGGCTCCGCGAAGGCGCCGCCGGTGGTGGAGTCGAAGGCACGTTCCTCTGGGGAGGTGGTCGAGGTCACCTCGGGGCAGTTCATCGACGCGGAGGCGCCCCCGACCGAGCTCCATGAGTCCTCCACCTCGCAAGGGGTGGAGGTCTCGCGGATGGTGGAGGGCGGGAGTGTGGCCACCGCGCGGATTCGGGGGCGGGAGTCCGGCTCGCTCAAGCGCAAGCTGGTCATCGTCACGGTGGAGCTGCAGGGCGCGGAGTCGCTGCGCTGGGCCTTGGGGGTGGAGGAAGGAATGGAGGTGCTGGGCCAGTTGATGGACCTGGCCGCCTCCATCGCGGAGCGGCATGAAGCGGAGGTGGTGCAGCTCTCCGAGTCCCGTTGGAGCGTGGCGTTCGGCCTCCCGGTGGCTCGGCGGGATGACCCGCTCCGCGCGGCCCGCTGCGCCCTCGAGATGATGGGCGCGGTGGAGGCGTCGCTGTCCGCCATGCTCATGTTGAAGGCCGGGCTGGAGTTCGACACGGTGCTGGTGAGCGGTGGCGGCGGGCGCACGCCGTGGCGGGTGACGGGCGCGGCGCTGGAGCGCTCCGTCGTGTTGGCCCAGGCGGCGAGCGCGGGTGAGGTGCTCGCGGGCCCCGCGGCCAAGGCCTTGCTGGAAGAGGGCGTGCGCTTCGGGCCCGAGCGCACGTTGCCGTCGGGTGCGGTCTGGCGGGTCGAGGGATTGGGCGGTGTGGTGCGTGGCGTGCCCTTCGTGGGACGCGCGGAGGCGTTGGCGTCGGCGCGGTCCGTGGTGGAGGGCGTGCGCGCGGGGCAGGGCGGAGGGCGCCTCTTCGCGGCGGCCGCCGGCATGGGCAAGAGCCGCCTCATCGAAGCCGTGGCGGAGCGCGCCGCGAGCGAGGCCTCGCTGCGTGTGGTGAGGACCAGCGCGGAGGACCTGCGCGGCACGGGTGCCATGGGGTTGATGCGCTCGTTGCTCACGGGGCTGGCGCGCACGCTGGGGGCCGTGCCGGAAGGCGCGCCGCTTCAGCCGCTGTCGGTGTTGGGCCTCTCCGCGCAGGAGATCTCCGCCCTGTGGCGGCGGCTGTCCTCGGGGGGGCCTTCCGGGCAGCTCCACGCGGCGGACGCGGCGGTGGTGGAGACGCTGTCGCGCGCGGCCCGCCCCGGTGGGCTGCTGCTGCTCGTGGATGACGTGCACCACGCGGATGGGGTGTCGCTGGAGCTGTTGATGGCGCTCCTGCGCGCGCCGGATTCGCGCGTGGCGCTGGTGGCGACGACGGCGCTGGGGGCGCTGCCCGTGGCGCTCGCGGCGCTTCCATGCTCGATGCTGGAGGGCATGCCGCGGATGGAGCTCCGCGCGCTGCTGGAGGCGACGCTCGGTGCGCCGCCGAGCGCGGAGGTGGAGAAGCTCATCGTCGAGCGCTCCCATGGCAATCCCTCCTTCGCCCTGGAGTTGATGCGAGCGCTCATCGACCGTGGCGCCGTGCAGCGCCTGGGCGGCGCCTGGCATTCCACGGCGCCCCTGGCGAGCACGGTGCTGCCGGACAGTCTGGGGCTCGCGCTGGGAGCGCGTCTGGACCTGCTCCCCTCCCAGCTCCAGCGCTTCCTCTCGCGTGCCTCCGTGGAGGGCTCCGTCTTCTCCGGCTCGCTGGTGCGCGTGTCCCTCGCGGAGGAGGGGTTCGCCGCGGACGCCGCCGACCTGCTCGTCGTGGATGGTTGGCTGACGGAGGTGCGCGAGCGGCCCGGCTGTTTCCGCTTCCAACAGGAGCTGGCGCGTCAGCTCCTCCTGGAGCGGCAGCCCGCGAGCGCGGTGCGCCGAGCGCATCAGGAGCTGGCGGATGCGCTGGGGCAGGAGGCCTTCTCGAGCGAGCCCGCGCGCGAGGTTCGCGTGGCGGACCACCTGCTCGCCGCCGCTTCGCCGCAGGCCGCCCTGGCGTGTGAGCGCGCGGGTGAGCGGCTCTTCGCGCGCGGGGAGTGGCGCGCGGCCGCCGACTACTTCAAGCGCGCCATGGGGGAAGGCCCGGGCACCACGCCTTCCGCGCGTCTGTGGCAGCTGGGGATGTTGACGCGGGTCTGTACGTGTCTGACGCAGGTGGAGCCCACGGCGGTGGAGCCGCTGGCCGCGCCGTGGTTGGAGAAGCTCCCCGAGGCGGAGGCGCCCGCGGCGCGCGCGGAGGTGGTGCGGCGCATCGCCGCGGCGGAGCTGAAGCTGGGCCGCGTGGCGTCCGCGGAGTCGAGGCTGCAAGCGATTCGCGAGGCCTCCGCCGTGGACCCGGAGGTGGAGGCTTGGGTGTTGGGTGAGCGCGCCCGTGTCCGCGAGGCGCGAGGCGACATCTCCGGCGCGGTGGAGCTGCTCACCCAGGCCTTCCATCGCATGGGCGGCAGGCCCGCGCGGTCGGCGGACTTCTATTGGGAACACCTCAACCTGTTGGGTCGCCTCCAGCTCCGCTTGCAGCAGCCGGAGAAGGCTCGCACCAGCTTCACCCATGCCGCCGAGCAGGCCCGCGCCGCGGGCAGTCTGGTGGGACAGGCCCGCGCCCTCTCCAACCTCGCCGGTCTGCGTGTCCTCGCCGGAGAGCACGCCCCGGCGCTCACGGAGCTGGAGCGAGCGCTCACCCTGGCCGAGCAGGGCGGTGACGCCCAGGAGGCGGCTCGCATCCACTACAACGCAGGGCGTCTTCTGAGCGCGGGAGGCCGCGTGGCGGAGGCCCGAGAGCGATTGGTGCGGGCTCGGGAGCGTGCGCGTCTGTCTGGCTGGCGCGAGGGGGAAGCCCTGGCGACCCAAGCCCTGGGGGCGTTGGAATCCCAGTCACCCCGCGCTTGAGAGGGGATGTGGGCCTTCATGGCTGGATTCTGGCTTTGGCGCGCCAACGTGACTTCAATGAATGGCTAACGCCATGTCCGCTCCCAAACCCAGAGGTCAGGTCCCCACCCCGGTCTCAGGAGATTCGCCCGCGCGCTCTCGTGAAGAGGTGGCGGAGGAGGTGGGGCATGCGCTGAACAAAGTGCTCAATTCCTATCGTTTCTATGCGGAAGGGCACTCGGCGCTGTTGGAGGTCCAGCAGCGGCTGGGCGAGTCGGTGCGGCGCTTCCACGACGTGACGGGGGAGGCGGTGGTGCTGCACATCCGCTCGGCGATGTTGTTGCTGGGGGACGTGGTGCTGGTGGAGGCGGCCTCCGCGAAGGACTCGGTGACGCGGCCCCTCTTCCTGGAAGGTGTACAAGAGGTGCTGTTGCAGCCAGGTCTCGAATTGGAGGAGCTGAGCGCCTTCCTGGGCATGTGGCACCGGGCGCTCCAGCGCAACCTGCCGCCGGAGTACGACTTCTACACCTGGTTCTGGGAGCGGGGCTTCGAGGACATCGAGCTGGTCGTCGCGGAGGTGCCCGCCTCGGCGGAGACGGGCGAGTCCGCGCAGGCGGAGGCGCAGCTGGCCAAACGCGAGGAGCAGCTCTTCACGGAGCTCACCCGGCGGCAGGGCTCGAGCTCGGCGCGGCGCCGTCCCGTGGGCCATGACGAGTGGCTGGCGCGGCTGGAGGCGGAGGTGCTCGCTCCCGTCAGCGAGCAGGACCTGCTGCGCTCGGGGGCGCCTGCCTTCACGGGCTCGAGCGAGGCGGAGGTCGCGGAGCTGCGCGCGCTCATGGAGCGTGAGCGCAAGGGCGAGGCTGTTCAGGAGCGGGGCGTGTGGGTGGTGTGGGGGCTGCTTGCCGTATGCCGCGAGGAGGAGCGCGCGGAGCTCCTCGGGTGGATGGAGGAGTTGCTGTCGGGGATGGTGTCCCACGGGAAGTGGGCGGAGCTGTCGCAGGTGGTGCAGGGGATGACGCGGGATGCGAGGGCGTCGTCGGTCCGCGCGCCGGACCTGCATTTCGTCACCCGGCTGTTCTTCCGCGAGGGGATGCGCTTCGCCTTGGCCCAGGCCACCACCCAGCCGGGGCTCCTGCTGCGGGTGTTGGAGCTCTTGAGCACACTGCCTCGCGATGCGTTGCAGGGCGCGCCGGACCTGATTCTGGAATGGCCCTCCCCCGAGGCCCGTGGCGCGCTCGCGAAGCTGCTCGTGCGTCGGGGCATTTCGCTGAATGTGCTGGTGGCCCGGGCGTCGTCCCTGGGCGAGAAGGACCTGGACTGGTTGCAGTTCCTGCGCGAGTCGGGGCCGGAGGCTCAATCCCTGACCGCGGCCCTCCTGGGGCATCCTCGGCCAGAGGTCCGGGCGGCGCTCCTGGCGCGGCTGAGTCCTCGGGATGTGGAGGCCCAACGCGCGCCGCTCTTGAAGCTGCTGGGGGACCCGTCCGCGGGGGTACGCGGCGCCGTGCTGGTGTTGCTGGTGCGGTACGGCGTGGACGCGGCGGTGGGGCCGTTGGTGGCGAGGCTGGATGCCCGCATGGAGCCTCGCGAGCGCATGGCGGTGCTGCGCGCGTTGGCGGACCTGGGAGGGCCCATCGCCGGCGCGGCGCTTCGCTCCGCCTTCGAGCGTGAACAGGACACCGACCTGAAGGTCCACTGCGCGCAGTGCATCGGCGTGCTCGGAGACCCGAGGGCCCGCCCCCTCCTGGAGGCGGTGGCGAACAAGCTGTTCGCGCCTCGAGCCCTCAAGCAGGCCTGCCGGGAAGCGTTGGCACAACTGGCGCCGGTGGGGTGAGACCGAGACTCTGGATGCCGGGGGGCGTGGAACGATGGACACGGAGAGGACGCGAGACGAAGCAGCGCAGGTGGGCCCTCGGCTCATGGGGCTCATCGTGCGGTGCATGAACACGGTGTCGCTGCACGACGTGGACAACGCGGGTGTGAAAGAAGTCATCGAGGAGCTGGGCTCGGTGCTGGACGTGGAGCTGCGCGGACGCGCTTCGGTGGAGCTCCAGTGCGTGGGCGGCATCCCGTTTCTCTGCGGCACGCGGATGAAGCTGGGCGAGGAGCACCTGGACGCGGCCACCTCGCTGCGCCGCTATCTCGAGAACCTCCAGGTGCAGGAGATCTCCTTCGGCACGGGCCTGCGCCGCGAGCACCTGCGCGCCTTCCTCCTCGCGTTCCAGAAACATCGGCGCACGCAGAAGCCCCAGGCCATCCTCCTGGAGAAGCTGGGTCCCATCCGCCTGCGCGAGGTGCTCACGTCCAACAGCACGCTGGCGCCGCGCGAGGTGATGCTGCGCTACTACGCGCGGCTCGTGGTGCTGCTCAAGCACGTCATCTCCTCTCAAACCCAGGTGCGCGTGGAGCGCTTCCGCCGCGTGCTGCTGCGGCTGGCCGAGGTGTCGGTGGGGCACGAGCCCCTCCTGGTGGGACTCACGCGCTTCCGTCGCACGGACGTGGACGGAGGGCAGCATGGCGCGGCGGTGGCGGTGCTCTCGTTGTTGATGGCGCGGCGGTTGGGGTTGTCGCGTGCGCAGCAACTGGACCTGGCGCTGAGCGGGCTGTTCCACGACCTGGGCCGAGGCACCACCACGCTCCCCCCGGAGCAGGAGTTCGACCGGGCCTCGCATGAGCTGCTCGCGCGGCGAGGTCCGCTGAAGACGGCGCTGCGGCTGCTGCATCGTCCGCTCGATGCGAGCCGGCTGGAGCGCGTGGTGGCCGCGCATGATTGCCTCCAGCCGCTGTGGAGTGGTCAGGCGCAGCGGCCGGCGGGGCTCGTGGGGCGGATGCTGGCGGTGCCCTGTGCCTTCGACCTGCTGACCTATCCCGCGCCGCCGCACCCGGGGCTGGCTCCGGACACGGCGCTGCGGCTCATCACCCACCGGGCTGGGACGCGGTTCGACCCGAGGGTGGTGCGGCTGTTCACCGCGGTGGCCGGCTTCTATCCGGTGGGGACGCTGGTGCGCCTGTCGGGCGGGCAGTTGGGCGTGGTGATGGACGTCCCCACGGATTCATCACAGGCGGCCAGGCCCCGGGTCCGGGTCATCCAGGGCGCGGGGCGGACGAAGGCGGACTACGTCGTCGACCTGGCGGAGCCCGGCCAGAAGCTCCACATCGTCACGTCCCTCGATTCCACCGAGAGTGACTTCAACGTCCCCCACTTCCTCTTCGCGTAGGGGAACCCTGGGGGCGGGCGGACGCCACCTGCCTGGGAGCGTGGTGTGGGCAACAGGGGCGCGAGCGGGGCCTTGGACAGGTTCCTTCACTGCTCGCACGCGGGAGGGTGGGCGTGGTTATGATGGGTGCCACTCCCGCCCTCGCTTGTTGTCGCCGCCGCCGTGAAGACGCCGCGCTTTTCTTTTCATGCCCTCCCTGTTCTTGCTCTCGGGCTGCTGAGTGCCTGCGGGCCGTCGCCCACTTCGCTGACGTTCGAGCCCCTGGAGTCGCGCTTCCTGCGCACGCCGGGGCAGAACGTGAAGCTGGACTACGTGGTCCTCGATGCGGAGGGCCAACGCATGTCCGAGCCGAAGCTGCGCTGGACCAGCTCCGCCCCCGAGGTCGCGCTGGTGCAGGACGGTGTGATGACGGTGCGAAAGTCCGGCAAGACCATCATCGGTGTGACGGGGGGCAAGGTGCGCGAGGCCCTGCCGTTGGACCTGGTCATCCTCAACTCGCTGGACGTGCGCGCCCCGGGTGCGGACTTCCTGGAGGTGGGGCGCACCATCAAGTTGCGAGTGGTGGCGCGCAATGAGCAGGGCGCGTCGCTGCCCGACGTCACGCCGGAGTTCCGCTCGTCGGACGAGGCGGTGGCGAAGGTGGAGGACGGACAGCTGGTGGCGGTGAGGCCCGGCTCGGCCACGGTGAGCGCGAGCCTGGGGCACCTGTCCCGGCATGTCGCCGTCCAGGTGGTGCCCGCGGACTTCGCGCGGCTGGGCCTCAACCTCACCCATCACCAGTTCCAGCGCGCGGGTCAGTCGGTGATGCTCCAGGCGCGGGCCTTCAATCGCAACGGCGTGGTGCTCGACACCGTGCCGCTGGAGTGGTTCTCGTCGGACGCGGCCGTGGTGTCGGTGTCCCAGGACGGCCGGGTGACGGCGGTGGGCACTGGCCGGGCCATCGTCTCCGTCGTCGCGGGGCGCAGGCGCACCGCCGCCGAGTTCGTCGTTCCGTGAGCCACCGCGCGGCGCCGCTCCCCTGAGGGAGGGCGCCGCTTGCGGGTGTGAGGCCGTCGTCGCTACGGGTTGGGCGCGTTGACGGTTTCGGACTTGGGCTTCGAGCGGGAGCGCTTGCTCTTCTTGTTGGGGAGGTCGTCGGGGCAGGGCGGACGCGGGCCGTCGCTTGGCGGCTGGATGGTGAACTCGACGCGGCGGTTGAGGGCCATGCCTTCCTCCGTCGTGTTGTCGGACAACGGCCGGCTGCGGCCGAAGCCCTGTGAGCACACCCGGTCCGCCGCCACGCCCGTCTCGACGAGGAAGCGCCTCACGCTGGCCGCGCGACGGCGGGACAGGTCCAGGTTGTACGCGTCGCTCGCGCGAGCATCCGTGTGGCCTTCCACCAGGATGCGGTCCATCTCCGGGTTCTCGTTCATCACCCGGGCGACCTCCTCCAGGATGGGGAAGGACTCGGAGAGGATGACGTCCTGGTCCGTGGCGAAGTTCACCTGCTCCAGGATGACAATCTTGTTCCCGCTGTGGCGGGCCAAGGGGCAGCCTTCCCGGCCCCGGCTTCCGGCCGCGTATTCCGGGCACCGGTCCAGGCGGTCCACCACGCCGTCGCCATCGCGGTCCGTGTCCGGGCAGCCCGCGTTCTCCACGGGGCCGGCCACGTCCGGGCACTTGTCGCCCGCGCCAATCACCGAGTCGCCATCCGGGTCCACCGGCGGAGGAGGCGGCGGAGGGGGCTCGGGCGGCTCCTTGAAGCGCTCCAGCGCCTCCCACTCGCGCGTCTTGGCCGGAATCCAGATGATGGACGTGAAGAAGCTGAGCGTCGGCGAGGCCAGCGAGCAGCCGCAGCCCGCGCCTCCGCCGAAGGTGAACGTCACGCCGGTGGAGCTGTACCAGCGCAGGCCGATGAGCAGCTCGGCGGGGACCTGGCGCTCGGTGCCGGGGGCCTTCTTGAGCCCCACCGCGCCGTTGACCAGGCCCAGCGCGGTGATGCCGCTGCCTCGGAGGATGGGCACCTCCGCGCCGACGCCGAAGGGCATCATGTCGCCAATGGCCACGCCGTCGAAGACGCGGTCCGGGCGCTTCCAGAAGCCGCCGTTGAGCGCGAGCAGGATGCCGTTGCCGAAGCGGTAGTCCACGACGAGGCCGGGGGCCCACGTGAGCTCGCCTTCTCCGGCGAACGCGTCCTGGGCGCCGGTGGGGAAGCTGACGTTGAAGGTGAGCGCGGCGCCCCAGCCCTTGCCCTCGGCGGGGCGGCGCAGGCCGGGGACGGCCACCTTGCCGGTGAGGCGCAGGTCGCCCATCACGAAGCTCTCGACGCTTCCCTCGGTGCCGATGACCTCCAGGTTCTGTCCGCCCTGGGCGAGGATGAGCGGGACGTCCACGCCAATCTCGGCCCAGTCGAACAGGCCCACCATGGCCATGACGTCGAGCTGGAGGCGGTTGCCGACGAGGCTGATCTTCTCGAGGTCACCGCCCTCGGGGACGAGCGTGAGGGGGTTGAGCGAGTAGCTGAAGTACGGGCCCGCGGCCACGGACAGGTGGGAGAGCGGGCGCGACTGGGTGACGAGGACCAGGTCCTGCGGCGCGCCCGACGGGCGGAACATCTGCACGTCGAAGCGGGTGTCGGGCTGGGCGGAGGCGAGGGTGGCTCCTCCCAGCGCCAGGACGAGGAGCGGTAGACGGAAGGAGTTCATCGGACGCGGCGCTGGGAGCGCAGGAGCAGGAGGCCGGCGGCGAGCAGGAAGAGGATGGTGGCGCTTCCCGCCGGAGTGGCGTTGGCGGTGGTGCCGCAGCAGAAGGCGCCGCCTTGTGGGTCGGTGCCGGGCTTGCGCCGTCCACGCTCACACTGCTGTGTCTTCGCCGAGCAGTGCTGGACGCCGAGGCAGTCGCCGCTACTCGCACACGAGGTGGAGCAGGTGTTGGTGTCCAGGTCGCATGTTCCGCCGCAGGGGCAGTGTGCGTCGGCGAAGCACTGGACGCAGGAGGCGCCGTCGCAGACGAGGCCCGCGTCGCAGGTGACGGCGCAGGCGCCCGCGTTCTCGCAAGTGCGAGTCGTCGGGTTGCACTGGCCGCTGCCGCAGTCATCGTTGGTCCGGCAGCCGACGCAGGTGCTGCCCTGGGGCGAGCCGTCGGAGAGGCAGAAGGGGGCATCCGTGTCGCAGGCCTCGCAGCGGGTGCCGCAATGCTTGTCGGTGGTGCATGCGCTGCACTCGCCGCTCACGCAGAACTGGCCGTCGCCGCATTCCAGGTCGGTGCGGCACTGAACGCAGACTTGTCCGTCGAGGCAGAACGGGCGGTCACCGGGGCACTTGGCGCAGGAGGGGCCGCAGGCCGAGGCCGTGTTGCACTCGGGGATGGAGGTGACGCAGCGGCCGTTGAGCGGGTCGCACTTCTGGCCTTCACCGCACTGGGAATCGTTGGTGCATTCGACGCACGAGGGCGAGGCGCCCGGCGTCAGCGCGGCGCACTGAGTGCCATTGGGGCAGCAGTTGCAGGAGTTGCCCGCGCAGGCGTCATTGGTGGTGCAGGGGCCGCATTGATTGTTGGTGCAGACTTCACCGCGGTCGCACTGCGAATCGTCGTTGCACTCGCGGCACTGGTTCAGGCCGGGGACACAGACCTGGCCGTTGGGGCAGTGAGCGTCCTCGGTGCACTGGACGCAGGTGGCGTTGGGCTCGTCGCAGACCGCGCCGGGGCAGTCGCCGTCATCGTTGCAGCCCGAGCACTGGTTGGTCGCGGTGTCGCAGCGGCCGGTGTTCGGACAGTCGGCGTCGTCGTTGCAGCCCCGGCACATGTTGTCGGTCAGGTCACAGCGGCCGTTCGGGCACTGCGAGTCCTGCGTGCACTGGACGCACTGGACCTTGCCGCCGGCGTTCGCGCAGACGGGGAAGGAGGGGCCGCACTGAACGCAGTCTTCACCGCAGCGGAGGGCCGTGTCGCAGGGAGCGCAGAGTGCAGCGGAGTTGCAGTAGTAGAATGAACCACAGGAGCCATTGTTCGGCGCATTGACATTGGCGCGTGCACACTGCGCGCAGCGGTTGATGTCACTCGCGAACGAGGGGAGGCCGTTCTCCGTCTGAAAGAACTGCGCAGGTCGGAGCAGTTGGAAGTTGTTGGAATAGAGGTTGATGATCGGGGGGATGTTCGCCGCTCGCTCGAAGTCTGCGAAGGATCCCGCGAACATCGACATCTCAAGAGCCGCATGCTCAGTCACCTGGGCATACAGAATCTCCACCGCATAGAGACCTGGCCGCGCGAAAGTCACGCTGTTGGTCGTACGCCAAGTCGCCGCACCCAGTTCAGGGGGACGGTTGATGACAACATAGGACTGTGCGTTGTCGTAGATAACGAGGCTGACGGAATCGTCTGCGTAGGACCCGAAATGAAGCGCTTGTCCCGTGAGAGTCGCAGGGATGTTCAGGTAACCCCGAAATCGTGAGACGAATCGGGTCAATGCATCGTTATCGTTGATGATGTTGAAGCTACACCCACCGACAGAACAACCGGGGGCGGATACTTGGCTCACGAAGTCGCCGTAGCTCAGCGTGCGGCCATCGTTGAGGTTATTGGACAGGTCGAAAGGAGAGCGCAACACAGTGGTGACGCGGCTCTGCTTGATGATGGGGTCCTCGAGGTACCCATTGAGGACGTCGATGTACGTCCCTTGCGAAGTTGGGAACTCAGCGGTGGTTCGTGTCCAGATACTGGATGCGACACACAGGCCCTGGCCATCGGTGCTCAGCGCGGGAGCAATGGCGGGTCCTGTGACGGTGACGTCTGGCAGCTTCTGGCCCCAAGCGGGGGCGGCGGCGAGGCACACCGATAGGGTGGCGAGCGCGAATCGCGCGAGGCGGGACAAGGAGGAATCCACGGTCGCGGCAGCATGCTGGAACCCCCTGACAAACACAATTCTCAGGAAGGGAGGAGCCACGAGGCAGGTATGACGTAGTAGGTCATGCCCGAGTCCCAGGATGTTGTCTCCACACGGGCAGTTCGGAGCCCGAGTTCACGGCATCCGACGGACGAGCCAGTCCCCAGTACATCCACGGGTTGCGGGGTATGCGAGTTCTCCACGCGTGTAACAGCGTGGCTCACACCTGTGCGTCCCGCGACTCCAGCAGCGAGATGAACTCGCGTGAAATACGCTCCGACGAGAATCGCTCGCGGACGAACCGGGCCCCTGCTTCGCCCATGTTCCGGCGCTGCGCCGGCTGCATCTGCGCCAGCGTGACGAGCGCGTCACTCCAGGCGGCGACATCACCGGGCGGCAAGAGGAGCCCCGATTCTCCCTCGAGCATGGTTTCCGGGAGCCCGCCAATCCGGCTCGCGAGTACGGGGACTCCACAAGCCTGGGCTTCGATGGAGACCCTCCCGAATGGCTCCACCCACTCCGAAGGCATCGTCGCCACGTCCATCGCCGCGTACAGCTTCCGCATGTCGCGGGTCCAACCTCTCAGGATGTGCCGCTCCTGAAGCTCCGGAGCGAGGAGCTGGCGCAGGTGGGCGTGGGCGGCCTCCTCTCCCACCCAGAGCGCTCGCAGGTGCGGACTCCGGGGCATGGCCCGATTGAAGGCCTCGGCCAGCCGGAAGGCGCCTTTCTCGGGCTTCAGCGCCCCGACGAAGCCGACGAGCACCTCATGCTCCTCGATGCCGAGCTCCCTGCGCGCCGCGGCCCGCTCCGCCTCATCCACACGGAAGTAGTCGACGTCCAAGGGGTTGTAGAGGCACTGGATGCGCTCGGAAGGCACGCCTTGGGAGACGAGGTTCGTGCGCATGGCCTCGGAAACGACGATGAATCGCCGAGCCCAACGCGGAAGCAGTCGGCGGGACAGCGTCTTGAGCCGGCTGTTGAGATGCCGGAAGAGCGCGACGGGGGTCCCCGTCAACGCGCCCACGGTGAGCAGCGGCCAGTACTCGTGACCGAAGCTCCCCACCAGCCAATCAGGCCGGGCGCTCCGGATGGCACGCGAGACGCTGAGCATTCCACGAACGTCCGCCGCGTTCCGGAAGACACCTGGCACCACGGGCAGGCCTTGGGCTCGCAGCTCCCGGGCGATGTAGCCGCCCTCTCGCGCCACCGTGATGACCTTGTGCCCGGCACGGGCCAGCGCCTGGGCCAGACACACCAGGTGGGTCTCGGTCCCTCGAGCACCAAGGCTCGTCCCAACGAATACGAAGTTCATGTTTCCCGCGCCTCTATAGTCGCTGCGTTTCGATGCGCCGAGGGAAAAGAATGTCTGGATAGGCGCCCGTCGTGACGAGCAGGTAGTTGTGACTCCCAATACCGCAAGGCATTGAGAGGAATTGAGGGGGGCTACGCCTTGCGGCACGCCACGTCGCCATCCTGGGAGCGGATGAACGCGGCGGTGAGCTCGGTGCCGACGGCGGCGCACAGCACCTCGTACGTACGCCTGCGCGCGCCGCCGACGACGGAGGGCTGATGCGCGAGCGACTCCGGATGGCGGACGAAGATGTTGTACCCGACGATGCAACCATCCGCGCGGAGCACGGTGATGCCGTCGGTCGCCATCATCCCGCGCAGGAGCTGGCCGGTGGCGCGCACCGCCGTGGCGGCCGCGTCCGTGGGGTCCACATGGTAGCGGTCCAGCAACGCCACGATGTCCAACGGGCGCGGCAGGATGATGCCGTCCACGAAGAGGGACGAACCCGCGCGCTCCCGAGGCAGCACCGCCACCAGCGTCCCATGTGACGCCTGCATCACCTCGAAGAGGACCCGGCGGAAGAACCCACGCGCCCGCTCGCGGCTGGCGCTCGCCACGCCCTCGGTGATGGCCTCGGCCAGCTCGTTGAGCACCATGGGCGGTGACGCCTCCACCCTCGCGCCGGACAGATACACGTGCCGGCACAGGCCGCCACCCGCGCGCAGCTCCAGCATGTTCTCCGCGAGCTGGAGCACTCCAATCACCCCGGCGTGGGGGTCCTCCGTCCGGCGCAGCCGCTCCAGCGGCGACTCCGCGAGCGGGAAGGGGTCCGTGCGGAAGACGCCGTAGGCGAAGCCCTCCGGCACCCTCAAGAGGTACAGCGCCCACCACCGGCCCTGTCCCAGCGACGCACACTGCTTGAGGACTCGTTGGACCGTCGCCCGCGAGCGAGGCCCGATGCCGATGGCGATGGGGTCATGCCCGCCGAGCAGCGAGAGCATCTGCCCCAGGTCATCGCCCACGAAGGCCATGGGGAACAGCGGCGCGCCTTCCTCGCGGTAGCGCGACAGCGTGACGATGAGCTCGCCAATGGCGTCGGCCGTCTGGGCACACGACATCCCGGCTTCGTCCAGGAACGAACCGACGGCGTCGGTCAGCAGATGGCGGAAGGAGAGAATCGGAGGGGGAGAGCCCGGTATCCCGGGGTCCGAGCCATTCATGACTCACTCAGCATGACGCATTGTCGCGGCACACGCACGGATGGAATGAAGCGAGAGGTCTCAAGCGAGCGCCGCCCTCGCCGCCTCCAGCCGGGCCGCCGTGCGCTTCCAGTCGTCCGCCAGCCCGTCGAGGTGCCCCAGCACGTCCGAGAAGAAGCGCGCCTCCAGGGCTTTCGCCAGGGTGGCTCCATGAGCGTCCGCCCACCGCCGGGTGACGCGGGCACGCACCTGGGCACCCAGCAGGTCCACGAACCGCTCCATCAGGGGCGTGGACAAGAGCGTGCCCGCCCACACCACCGCGTCATGGCCGAAGCCTCCCGTGGCCACCGTCACCGCCGCCGCCGCGCCCGAGGGCACCGAGTACACCAGCGTCGTCAACGCCTGGAGCAACTCCTCCCGCATGCCCCCCTGGAGTTCGGCCGCCACCAGCTCGCGGCAGTAGGTGTACAGCGTGGCGCGGTCCGCCGCGTGGGCATGCAGCGCCTCGAAGCCCAGCGGCTCCTCCAGCTTCGACAGCGTCGCGGCCCCGAAGGCCTCGGCCAGCTTCTCGCGTGTCCCCGCGTCTGCCCGCCACGCGGCCACCTCGGGGGCGAAGGCCTCCACCAGCCGCCGCACCCCGTCCGTCAACGTCGCGTCCACCGCGAGGGAGGGCGTCTGGGTGCCCTCGGGCTCCGGCCCCGTGAAGGACTGACGCACCTTGCGGCTCACGAAGGTGAGCGCCGTGGCCAGCCCTCGGAAGGGCAGGCGCACCCACTTGTGGAACTGGCTGCGCGCATCCAACTCGTCGCGGAAGGCGTCGATGAGCACATCGGCGGGCACCGCCTTGAGCGCCGCGGTCGCCCCCACGCTCTCGAGCTCGTGCCGCAGCCGCTGACGAAGCCGCTCCGGCTCGCTCGCGGCCCGGGTCGCCGCGCGCGCCACCGACTCCATCTCCGCGCGGGCATCCGCGAGGGAGGCCTCCAGCGCCCGGGCCTTCAGCTCGCGCGCGTGCTCGGCCTGGCCCAGCAAGGCGCTCAGCGCGGGACGTCCGTCGAGGGGCTCCGTGGAGAGGGGGCGCAGGCCCGCCTCCACGTCCGGCTGATGCGGGGCCAGGTAGCGCGCGAGCGGAGGATGGCCCACGTCGGACGCCAGCTTGTCCAGGTGGCCTCGCGCCACCTCCTCGCGCGAGGCCTCGTTGTAGACGAGCAGATACGGCCGTCCGTGGCCCACCGCCGCGCGCAGGAAGTCCACCAGCGCCGCGTTCTGATACGTCTGCCGGCTCACCACGAAGACGAGCACGTCCACGGTGACAAGCAGCGCCTCAGCGCGCTCGCGGTTCTCCCGGTACACGCTGTCGAAGTCCGGCGTGTCCATGACGAGCAACCCCCGGGGCACCGCGTCGGCCAGGACCAGATACAGCCGTCCCGCGGGGCCGGGCTGGTCCACGGGCGCGGCCTCGCCCGCGGCCACGGGCACCGTGTCGTAGCGGCGGGTGAGGAAGTCCTTCAGGGCCCCGGTCCACGTCTCCGGATGGGCGGCCGCGAGGCACTGCTTGGTCAATCCCCCCTCGGGCCTCGCGGGGGACAGGGTCGAGCCCACCAGCGCGTTGAACAAGGTGGACTTGCCCACGTTGTTGGGGCCGGCGATGGCCACCAGCAACAAGGGCGCGTCCGCGGAGCCCATGCGGGGCAGCAAGTCCCTGCGCAGGCGCTCCGATAGACGCCGGGAGAGGTCCGCGTTGGAGGGCTCGGGAAAGCGCTCCGGCGTCGGGAGCGCATCCAACGCGGATGCGAGTGCGTCACGCAGGGTGTAGGGGTCTCTCATCATCGGCGGAGGTCCGCGCACACCAGAGCACGCGCGAGCGCGGGTGCCCAGATGCTTGCTCGATGGATGTCGGTTTCGAGGCACCAAATGACCCCACATTAGGGTCCGCGCCATGCGCACCCTCTCCGCTTGTCTCCTGCTCTTGGGGCTCGTTGGTTGTTCCACCACCCGGCCGCATGGGATGGACGCCAGGGAGGCGACACGCGACGAGGTGCCGCTGCCCTTCATCCAGGACGACTACGAACGGGCGCTCGCGGAAGCGAAGGCGAAGGGTGTGCCGCTCTTCGTCCATGCGATGGCGGGCTGGTGCATCACCTGCCGCTCGATGAAGGCGCAGGTACTGTCGTCCCCGTCGCTGGGACGCCATGCGGGCCGCTTCGTCTGGCTGGAGCTCAGCACGGACCTGAGCCAGAACGCGGCCTTCCAGCGGAAGTTCCCCGTCGACTCGTGGCCCAAGCTGTATGTCATCGACCCGCGCGAGGAGAAGGCGCTGCTTCGCTTCAGCGACAGCCTCACGGTGGCCGGGCTCGAGCAGTTCCTCGACGAGGGTGAGCGTGCGTACCGGGGCGGTGCCGCGGGACTGGACGCGCTCCTGGTGCAAGCAGATGCGTTGCATGCGCGGGGCCGTGTGGTCGAGGCCGCCCAGGTGTTGACCGAAGTGCTGGCCAAGGCTCCCGCCGACTGGCCCCGTCGGGGCCGCGTGATGCTGACGCTGCTGGACTCGCTCTACGAAACGGGTACGGCGTCCGGGATGAAGGCCTGCGCGACGAAGGCGCTGGAGTTGCTGCCGGGCACGCCCCGCTCGCTGATGTGGGCGCATGGCGCGCGTCGTGGGCTGGCCTGCGCGCAGTCAATCCTCCCGGAGGAGCCCGAGGCCCAGGGGGTGGAGGCGCTGCTGAGCGCGCTGGAGGAGAAGGTCGTCGAGGCCATGGGGGCTCCTTCCATCGACATGTCCGCGGACGACCGCGCCTTGTTGTACCGGGCCCGGGTCTGGGCGCGTGAGATGGCCAAGGACGAGGTGGGAGGCACACGCGTCGCGGAGGCTTGGATGACGTTCCTGGAGGCGGAGGCCGCGAAGGCGCCAACGCCCTGGATTCGCACCCTCCTCGACTCACATCGGGCTGACGGGGCGCTCCGCTTGAAGACACCGGAGCGGGCCATTCCCGCGCTGATGCGGAGCGAGGAGGAGTTCCCTCGGGACTATCTCGCACCGTTGCGGCTCGCCCACCTGTATCAGTCTCAGGGGCGGCTGGAGGACGCACTCGCCGCGACGGACCGGGCCCTGGCCGTCGCACAGGGGCCGCGCCGGGTCAGCGTGATGTCCATCCGGGCGCGCATCTTCCTGGAGCGCAATGACAACGCCACCGCCGCGCGCACGCTGCGGGATGCCCTCTCCTACTCGGAGACCTTGCCCGAGGTGCAGCGGCCCATGTGCTCCGTCACACGACTGAAGCGTGAGCTCGCCCAGCTCGAGGCGCTGCCCCAGGTGGCGCCGTCGAAGTAGCCCGCCAGTCGAGGTGGGTGGCACCGCGCGTCGAAGCACACGGATGCACGGTTGCTTGCACGATGGGTGTCATCTTGGGACAGGGGATTGGGGGCGCGCTAGGGTGCGCGCCATGCGCTATCTAGCCGCCTGCCTGCTGCTCTCGGGGCTCGTCGCCTGCACCGCCGCGAACACGAACACGCCCGTGTCCGCGGATGCGACGCATGCCGGTGCCCCCCTGCCTTTCATCGATGACGACTACCCGCGTGCGCTCGCGGAAGCGAAGGCGAAGGGCGTCCCGCTCTTCGTCGACGTCTGGGCGCCGTGGTGCCACACCTGTCGCTCGATGAAGGCGTACGTCCTGTCGGACAAGTCCCTGGCCGCGCACGCGGACCGCTTCGTCTGGCTGCAGGTGAACACCGACCTGACGCAGAACGCGGCGTTCCAGGAGCAGTTCCCCATCGAGTTCTGGCCCACGCTGTTCATCATCGACCCGCGCGCGGAGAAGCCGCTCCTGCGCTTCGCGGGCAGCGCCACCGTGGACCAGCTGGTGAAGCTCTTCGAGGATGGCGAGCGCGCCTACAAGGGCGGTGTCACGGGCGCGGAGGCGCTCCTGGCGCGCGGTGACGCGCTGTCGGGTGAGGGGCGCTCGGCCGAGGCCGCGGAGGCGCTGACGGAGGCGCTGGCCGAGGCTCCCGCTGATTGGTCCCGCCGGGGCCGCGCGCTGGAGTCGCTGCTGATGGTCCTGTACTCGACGTTCGACGAGGCCAAGGCGAAGGAGTGCGCGACGAAGGCGCTGGAGATGCTTCCGGGCACGCCTCGCTCGCTGTCGTGGGCCAACAGCGCGGCGACGGGGCTCATGTGCTCGCTGATGGTTCCGGACGGCGCCGCGGGTGTCACCGAGCTGCGCGCCGCGCTCGAGGCCAAGGTGGTCGAGGCCATGGGGCCGCCGGCCATCCAGATGGCCGGTGATGACCGCTCGGGTCTGTACGACGCGCGGGTGGCGGCGCGGAAGGCCGCCAAGGACGAGGCGGGCGTGAAGGTGCTCGCCGAGGAGTGGCTGAAGTACCTGGAGGGAGAGGCCGCGAGGGCGCCCAACGCCGACGCGCGCTCGGTCTTCGACTCCCACCGCATGTCCGCCGCCATGAAGCTGGGGCAGATGGAGCGAGTCGTCCCCGCGCTCCTGCAGAGTGAGAAGGACCTGCCCCACGACTACAACCCGCCCGCGCGTCTGTCGTCGGCGTACAAGACGCTGGGCCGTCTGGATGAGGCGCTCGCCGCGAGTGACCGCGCGCTGGCGCTCGTGCAGGGCGCGCGTCGGCTCAGCGTGGTGTCCACCCGCGTGGACATCCTCATCGCGCGCAAGGACTCCGCCGGCGCGGCGAAGACGCTGGAGGACGCCATCGCCTACGCCAAGACGCTGCCCGCCGCGCAGGTGTCGCCGCGTCTGGTGAAGAACCTGGAGAAGAAGCTCACCGAGCTCCAGGCGACGGCCCAGCCCGCGCCGAAGTAGCGAAGGCGGTCAGCGCGCCGCCCGCACGGCGGCGCGTGTGTCCAGGTCGAACAGCTCGTAGTCCTCGACGGGGCAGTGGCTCATGCCTCCGTCGACGAAGACGAGCACCGCCTCCGCCGCGCTCGTGGGCGGAGGCGCTCCGTGGGCACACTCCACTCGCGCTCCGTCCGTCACCAGGTGGCGTACCACGCCGTCGCGGGCCGAGCCCGACGTAACCCCCATCAGCTCGCGGATGCGCTTGTCGCGCGTGTGTCCCAACACCTGCGTGAGGCCCGCGGGCAGCCGCCGAGGGTCGAAGCGTCGCCGAGGTGTCCGCCGCGTGCGCTCCGCGTCCTCCGGCTTCACGCTGGGGCGATGATAGAAGATGCCCGTGCCCTCGCCGTGCGCGGCATCCCCGGGTTGGTGCAGGCCCGGTATCTCCAGCCGCCCGCCCCTCCATCCGGCCACCTGCTCGTCCACGGCGGAGTTGAGCGCCTGGGCCACCGCGTGGGCATCCGCGGAGCGCTCGCGGGCAAGCCCCGTCACCGCCAGGTCTTCATCCGTGACACCCGCGTGCAGCACGAGCAGGGCAGGGCCCGCGGCGTATGCGGCGCGGAAGCGGCGCACGCGCAAGAGGTGCTCCACCCAGTCGCGCTGGACCTGACGGAAGTTGCCGAAGTCGCGCGCCACCAGCTCCGCCGTGGGCACCTGGGGCCAGCGCTCCAGGAAGGCCCGCTCACCCGCCTCGTCGGTGACGCCGTGTTGATAGACGCGGTCCGCCTCAGCCTGTGCCATGGCGAAGCGGGCATCGTCGAAGCCCGCCATCTCCCCCACGCGTGCGAGGTCATGATTGCCCAGGAGCAAGAGGACCTGGTCGGCGGGGTGCGCGGCGAACCACGCCACCAGCTCCAGGGCGCTGCGCGAGGCCGCGTCGCGCTCGGAGGGAGGTCCCCAGTCGAAGTGGTCCCCCACCGAGACGAGCTGCACGTCCGGCTTCAGCCAACCATCCTCGCCGAGGAGGCCCTGGTGCTCCAGGATGCGAAGGACCTTGTCGAACGGCGCCTGCGGGTCCCCCAGGACGAGCCGCCTTCGGCGGGGGACGCCATCCGGAGGTGTGGAACGAGGCCCGGCCTCCACCGCGTGTCTCGCACGGGTGAGGGCGGCCTGGATGCGGGCGTCGCGAGGCGGATTCACCCGCCCATTCTAGGCACGCCCCGCGCGCGGCGCGCGGACCGCGCAACACCTCAGGACGTCTGGAAGAAGCGCGCGATGAGGGCGGAGCGGCTCTCCACATGGGCCTTGGCGAGCAAGTGCGTGACGTGGACCTCGACGGTGCGCTCGGCGCAGCCCAGCCTGCCGGCGATGGACTTGTTCGTCTCGCCCTGGACGATGTGCGTGAGGACCTCCGACTCGCGCGCGGTGAGCGACCAGCGTGCGGACAGGGCCTGGACCCGAGCGGCGGCGCTTGAGGCCGTGCCCGAGTCGATGGCGAGATAGTGCGAGGGCAGCCCCGGCGTGCGCAGCGGTGTGAGCGTCAGCGGCCCCGAGCACGGAATGCCCTGGGCTCCGCGCCGCAATTGCTCCATCAGCTCCGGCTCGCCTCGCTCCAGCCAGACGCGGCCCGCGCTGTTGGCGTGCACCACCCGCCCGCTGCCGCTGACGACCCAGGCCGCGCGGCCCAGCGCCTCCATGGCCACTTCCAGCGCGGTGGACATCAGCCCCGACTCGCGCAGCCGCGTCTCCATCGTCAAACGCCGCTGCAACGCGGGCGTCAACGCCTGGAGCACGCGCTGCTCCCGCTCGGTGAAGGGCTCCTCGCGCATCAATCCCAGCCAGCCCAGCAGCGCGGGCCCCTCACACACCAGCGTGCGCAGGAAGGCCATCCGCTCCATGCCCAGCTGCCGGAACACCGCGCCGGAGCGGACATTGACCCGCTCGCGCTGTGATTCCAGCTCACCCTCGCTCAATCCCAGACGCCGGCCGACCTCGTAGGCGGGCAGGTCATGCAAGGGCATCTGCCGCGCCTCCGACTCCTGGAGCGAGCGGAAATGCAGAGCCCGGTTACGCTGCGCCGGCGCGGGACGTGCCGGGTCATACCATCCCCAGAGACTCTCCCGGTCGGATAGGAAGCTCTCCAGGGCCTCGAAGACCCCCCCGGGCTGCTGGGGGAAGCCCGAGCTGTGAGAGTAGCTGATGTGATAGCGGTCGGGCCCCACGTCGACGCCGTAGGCCACCGCGCGCTCCGCCTTCAGCGACTCGCGCAGGGCCCCCAACACCGTGGGCAGGGATTCTGAGCCCGGCTCCGCTTCCACGAGCAGGGCTTCCAGATCCGCCAGGATGCGTTGTTCCTCGGAATTCAAACGAATCAAGATATCCCTGAGTATACGATGGCAATGCGTGGCTCCCACTACTCCACCAGGGTAGGGAGTCTGGCTTTGTTCAGGATTTATCTGTGACATGCCCTGCGGGCCAGTCCGTCTGGGTGGATTGAGACATCAGGGCTTCCCCGGATGGAATTTGGCACGAGGCCGGCGCGAGAATGAGGCGCAGGCCCACCGGGGGGGAGGGCCTTTCGCGGTAGGTTGCAAGTGAGCGCGCGCCGGGGTCGGAAGTCGATGCCCGGCGCGTTGCCCTTCCCTCCCGCGCGCGTGTCCTACCTCTGGCGGCGCGAAGCCCCTGACGCACCTGCTGGGCCGCCCGTTTCGCGCCTGCCCGGGGGTGCTCGGCCGCAAGCCCGCGTAACTCCTCTGTCCGGTTCTCGGCACGTCACTGGCTAACAGGTGCGTGAAAATGTATTCGTGCCGTGTGGGTGCACGGTGTCTGCCATTCGCTCGCGCGAACGAATGCTCATTCAGGAGGGGTGTTTGGAATGACAGCAAAAAGCACGACGGGCTGGGCTGTGGTGATGGCGGTGGTGATGGGGGTGACGGGGTGCCGGACACCCGCCGCGGCGGAGGGCGGGGAGGCGAGTGTGTCGTCGGATGGCTCGGGGGACTCCTCGCAGGGGTCGGGGGACTCGTCGAAGGGCTCGGGTGATTCGAGCGACCAGTCAGGGAACAGCTCGGGAGAGGGGGGCTCCAGCGAGTCGCGCTCCGGTGACGACAGCAACTCGGGGACCAGCAGGTCGGAGAACGGCGGGGAGGGGAAGGATTCCCGCTCGGAGTCGAGCAACAGCGACAAGAACAACGGGCGGGTGCTGTCGGCGACGACGGTGGCGGCGACGGTGATTGGGTTGGGGGTGGTCATCTGGCGCGTCGCGGTGTCGGCGGAGCGGCGCCGGCAGCGGCAGCAGGCGGCCCCGGAGGAGGTGGGCCGCGCGGCGCAGGTGTACTTGCGCTCGCGCACGCACCAGCTCCGAGAGGACCTGGCGTTGGGGGCGGGGCCGACGGTGGAGGACCTGGCGGCGGCGGCGAACATCCGCAGGGAGAACCTGGGGACCTTCGGCCGGTTGTTGCGCGCCAACCGGGGCGAGCTGTTGGCGCTGGCGGACACGCGCACCCTGACGCCAGAGCGGGCGCTGGCCTGGTTGGAGCGGGTGGGGGAGCTGGCCCGCACGGACCCGAAGCTGGACGAGGACCGACTGGCCTTCCTCGCGGCACAAGGTGAGGAGGTGACGGCCGAGGTGTCGCGGTGAGCCTCCGCGCGGCGTGGCTGCTGGGGCTCCTGCTCGCGTCGACCGCCGGGGCGCAACCGGAGGCCGTGCGGGAACCGGCCGAGGCTGCCCGCACCGCGAAGCCAGGTGAAGCGCCGTCGCACGAGCGCAACACGCCGCTGGGTGCGCTTGTCCCCGGTTCATCCGAACGGCAGGCGCTGGGTGATGCCGCCACCGAGAGCCTGCGTGAGCGTGTTCGCATCCTGAAGCGCGCGGGGGTGGTGCTGTCGGGCGCCGCAGCGGATGACGGGGGCCTGGTGAGCGAAGTCGAAGCGGGCCTGGCCTCGCTTCCTCCCGCGATGCGCCGATTTCCCGGAGGGCCCCTCGAGCTGGTCCTGCATCCGGAGTCCGCGCCGCTGGGCATGGGGGATGGCACCGAGGCTCGTCCGGACTGGACCGAGGAAGGCGCGCGCCTTCACCTCTACCGCTACGCGCCGTCCGCGGAGCGCCGTGTGACGTTGCGCATGTCGCGACTGACGGACGTGGAGTCGGAGCGGCTGTGGCGGCGTCGCGCGGTGGTGCACGCGGTGGTGCGGCGGTGGGACGAGGCTCGCGCGTGGAGTCAGACGGTGCGCTGGCGGCGCCTGTCGGGGTGGCTTCAGCCCCTGGAGCGGCCGCTGGTGTGGAAGGAGGAGGCGCGTCTGCACTTCGCGGGGGCCTTCAGCCGCGCGCGCGGACAGCAGAGCGCGTCACTGGACCTGGTGACCTTCGCGGAGGAGCTGTTCGTCCCCGTGGAGTCCCTGCGCGCCGACGCGTTGTCCGACGACGAGCAGGTGCGTTGCCAGGAGTTCTCCAAGTCGCGCGCGCTGGCGGAGCTGGTGGAGTCCTCGGGCCTGGGCGCGTTGGGCGGTCGAGGCGCGTGTCCGGCCTTCGATGCGTGGGCGGAGAAGGACCTGCTGTCCCACTTCGAGGTCCTCCTCGTCGCGGCCACGGGGCGGCAGCCCGAGTCCCTGTTCGGGCATCTGTTGTTGCGTCCGGTCTGGCGCGAAGGGGCGCAGGTCCGAGGCCCGTCCTTCGAGCGTGTGGTGCAGCTCGTGGCGCTCACGGGTATGGAGTCGCGAGGGTTGGACTACGTCGTGAAGGGGATGACGGGTGCGTATGACACCGTCTTCCTCACCGGGACGATGGGCGACCTCACGCACGAGGCGCTGGAGTTGGAGCAGCGCACCATCCGCCGCTTCCACCTGCGCCTCACGCGGGGCGAGGAGGAGCGGATGCTGGAGCGTGTCTGGGAGCTCGAGCGCCGCGGGTACATGGGCTACTACTTCTTCACAGACAACTGCGCGAGCGCGCTCCTCTTCCTCCTCAACGGAGTGTTGGAGCAGGAGCGGCAGGTGCGTCCGCCCGGAGTGTTGTGGGTGCTGCCCACGGCCACGCTCGACGCCCTGGCGAAAGTGGAGGTGGTGGGGAAGGACGGACCCGCCGGGCCGCTGCTCGAGTTGATTCCAGATGCCTTCGAGTCCACGGGAGAACGCGCCGTGCGCGCGGACACCGCGAGGCGCGAGGCCTTGGATGCACTTTCGGTGCACGTGGGCGCGCGGGAGTTGTCTGGGCTGCTGCGCCTTCATGAGCGCCTTCAATCACCCGACCCCGATGCGCGACGCGAGGCGTACGGGGAGCTGCCGGAGACGGTGACGCAGGTGTTCGCCTCGGCGAGGCCCGCCCGTCGCTCCGAGGTGCGCGACACGCTGCATGCCTACGTGGCGCACCTGGTGCGGGTGGAGCGCGCGGCGGTGGACCGCATGGATGGTGAGAAGCTCGCCATCGAGCGCTTGCGGCTCCTGGCCTTGCGGACGCCCGTGGAAGGCGACGCGGCGGCGGGGGTTCGCGAGCGGCAGCGCATCTTCGAGCGGGAGGATGTGCTCCAGCGCAAGCTGGCGGTGCTGGACCGCACGGCGATGCTCGAGGAGTCGTTGGCCACCGCGCCGCGCCGTCCTCCGTCACCGGAGGAGCTGAAGCGGCTGGTGCTGGCCGAGCGCACGGAGGCTGCCTTCGTCCAGGCCACCGAGGCGCAAGGGGCGCTGAGCGATGGCGTCTTCGCGGAGGTGGACGCGGTGGCCTTCCTGGGGAAGGACCATCGGCGCAAGGTGGACGCGGAGACGCGCTGGGCGGCCGCGGCGCTGCGGGAGTCGGGGGCGGCTCGCACGGTGGTGAGCGTGGGCGTGGACTTTCCTGGCACGGGCGTGGCGCGGCCGGTGGTGAGCGTGCGCACCGCGGGGATGGCCGAGGCGCTGGGCGACGCGCGCCAACATGGCTTCCAGCCGAGCAGCGAGCTGCGCGTGCTGGATGGTGAGCTGTCGCTGGAGCCCCGGTGGGGAGCGCCGCGGGTGGTGTCCACGGACATGACGCTGGTGGGCTACCGCACCTTGCAGCGGGAGCTCCCCCAGTTCCGCGACTCCGCGTGGGACTCGCTGGGCTGGGGCGCGGAGGCGCGGGTGACTTCGGATGCGGAGCGGCCCTTGCCCTACCGGGCCACCGTGCAGGCGGAGGCGCTGGTCATCGTGGACGAGGGCGCGCGCTTCTCGCGCTTCACCGCGGTGGGCGTGGGAGGGCTGGCCCGGATGAACTGGGGCGAGTCGATGATGAGGCCCGCGGCGGGGCCTCGCCTGTCGCTGGCGCATCGCACGGGGCTGCCGGGCTCGGGCGCCAATGCGGTGCGCGTGGAGGCCGCATATTCCCCCACCTGGCGCCTGGGCGACACCCACCTCACGCACGAGGCGGGTGCCTCCCTCCAGGTCGAGTGGTGGCTGGGCCGCGCGGGGCCGTTCGGGGTGTTGCTCACGCCCCGTGCGCAGGTCCGATGGGAAGGCTCGTACGCTCGGCTGTCACCACACGCGTCACTGAATCCGTCGACGGGGTGGAGCGTCGTCGCGGAGCGCCGGCTGGCACTTGGGTTGGAGATGCGTTGATTTCGTCCGAGAGCAGCGGACGGCTGTACGCCCCGGTGGCGGCGCCAATCAGCAGGCTGATGGCATAGGTGATGGCCCAGCCCCAGAAGCCAATACCGCCGAAGATGCGCAGCTCGGTAGGGCCCGCCAGGAAGGCGAAGAAGGAGAAGACGAGCGGCATGACGATGGCGCTCACCACGGCCGCCCAGAGCGCGCGCCGCAATGTGCGCGCGTGGAAGCCGCCGAATGCGCCCGCCAGGAAGCCGTTGAACAGCGGCACGTAGAAGACGGCGAAGCTGGTGATGAGCATCACCAGCACGCTGGTGACGAACGGCTTGCGCCTGAAGAGGATGGTGTCCGGCTTGAAGGTGACGTCCGTCGGGAGCTGCTCGAAGCGGAACTCGCGGTGCTCTTCCCTCACGTAAGGCGGCGGTGAGGTGGTCTTGTCGGAGCGAGTCATCTCGACCATGGCTGCGGACCTCCCAAGGCGGGCGGAGTTCACCCGCTGCTTCTCTCTCAGGTGGGGCTGGCGGCGGACATGTGGAAGGGCCGCCTCCCCCACGACAGGGAGGGCTCCCAGGCGGGCCCTGGGCCGCTCGATTGGATGAAACCCAGGGAAAACAGGCTCGCCAGGCCCCGAGTCGAGCGCCGGGGGACTTGGCGCTCCGCCGTCTGCGGCTATGCTGCCGCGCCCGATAGTCCCCTCACGCCCGTACGGAATTTCCATGAGCCTTCGTCGAGCCCTGCTGACCGTTGCCCTGACCGCCACCTCGCTGCTGACCGCCTGTGCCCTGCGTCCGTCGTACAAGGACCTGATGGCGACGGGTGCCGCCGCCGATGCCTCCGCCGCGCAGGCGCCGGTGGTGTTTCGGGTGGTGGATGGCTCGGGCCAGCCCGTGAAGGGCGCGCGGGTGCGCGCGGGCGAGCTCCGCACGCGCATCAACGTGGTCAGCGACGCGGACGGCCTGGTGACGCTGGAGCCGTCCGCTGTCCTGATGAAGGAGAACCCGCTGGTGGAGGTGGTGCTGCCCAAGGGCGTGTCGACGTACCGCCTGGAGCACGTCCCGGCCGGTCAGGCCGCCACCGAGGCGCCCGCCGCCCCGGAGCAGGCTCCCGCCGCCGCCCCGGCCACCGAGACGCCGGCCGCCGCGACGGGTTCGGAGTCCGCCCCCGCGCAGCAGCCCTCCGCCACGCCGGGCACCTGAGCCCGTCGTGTCGCAAGTCCTCCGCGCGAGCTCAGCCGAGCTTCGCGTGGAGGAAGTCCACGGCAGGGCATGAACACGCCGGTGGGAGAGCCTCTCGCTACGCCCGAAGCGGCGGAGGCTCGGCACTGTCTCCGCAGTGCATGAACACACCGGTGAGGGGACCTCTCTCCACGTGTCGTTGAAGAAGGCGTGGTCTGCGTCGGAGCGGTGGAGGTCCGCTGGCCGGTTCGCCTTCTTCGGCTTCTGCTCCATCGCGTCCACGCGTTGGAGACCGCACCCGTCATCGTTCTTCGCGAAGCGTCCGAGGATGGGCGCGCGGATGCGCGTGAGGTCCACGTCGCTCTCCGGAGGAGTCCGGTAGAAGGGCACCACGGCGTCGAGCCTTGGGTCATTCGCTCCAGCGAAGCGGACCCCATGACGGCCACCTTGACGCCAGGGCCGCCGCGCTCGCGCAGGGGCTCGGTGGCCGCGCGGATATCCGTGCCGAGCCTTCCCCACTCGAGCGTGGAGGACCCTCCTCTGGGCCATTCGTCTTGCGGCCGTCGTAGAGGTCCACCGCGAACATGGTGAAGCCCTCGTTCGCGAGCCGGTCATTGACCTCCGGATGTGGGCATCGAGGCCCCACCATTCAGGGAAGAGGATGACCGCTCCCCGGGTGTCCGCACGGGAGCCTCGCGGAGACAGCCCCTCCGCTCCTGTCCGTGTCGACCGGCCGGCCTTGCTTGTCCTGCCATGCGTGCACTCCTTTATTCTCGAGGCCGCGAATCAACGCGGCAGGTGAGGGTGCGCGGGGCATGTCGAAGGCCTTCACGAAGGAAGACTCGGGAGGAGACACGGAGCTGCTGCCGCTGCGTCCCAGGTCTGCCTCGGGTGACAAGCGCTACATCACCCCAGAGGGCTACCGCGCCTTGCAGGACGAGCTGACGGCCACGCAGGGGCCGGACTCCGGAGCGGAGGGGCTGACGCCGTTGGAGGCGGGCGTGCGGAAGCAGGAGCGCGAGCGTCGGGCGCGGCAACTCGCGGCGACGCTCGAGGAGGTGCGCGTCGTGGCGCCCGAGCCTTCACAAGCGGGACGTGTCTTCTTTGGCGCTTGGGTAGAACTGGAGGACGAGGACGGTGAGCAGGTGCGCTACCGCATCGTGGGTCCGGACGAGGCGGAGGTGAAGTCAGGCCGGCTCAGCGTGGAGTCGACGTTGGCGAAGGCGCTGCTCGGCAAGGAAGTGGGAGAGTCCGTGCAGGTGGAGCGTCCTCGGGGGGCGGTGGAGTACACGGTGGTGGCGGTGGACTACGCACCGCGCTGAGCACCTGTTCGTGAAACACGATTCCGCATGGGAATCCGGGGGATGCGCCTATTGTTCACGGCCGTCGTTCGAGCCTCGTTGTCCCCCGAGAGTTCTCCGCATGCGAAATCTGGTGGCGGTCCTGGTCGTGGTTCCCACGTTGGCCTTGGCGCAGCCGAAGGACGTGGCGAAGGCGCAAGTGACGAGCACGCCCGTCGCGGGCAACGTGCACATGCTGGTGGGCGCGGGCGGCAACATCGGCGTGTCCGCGGGGCCGGATGGATTGCTCATCATCGACAACCAGTACGAGCCCCTGGCGCCGAAGATCCACCAGGCCTTGGACAAGCTGAGCAAGAAGAAGATTGAGTACGTGGTGAACACGCACTGGCACGGGGACCACGTGGGGGGCAACGCCATCTTCGGCCGCGAAGGGCGCATCATCGCGCAGAAAGAAGTGCGCACGCGGATGGTGGTGGGACGGGCCGGAGGAATGGGGAACCCCGTGCCTCCGGCGAAGAAGGAGGCGCTGCCCGTCATGACCTATGACACGGGCATGTCCGTGTACTTCAACGGTGAGGAGGTCCGCCTGCTGCACCTGCCCGCGGGCCACACGGATGGCGACACGGTGGTGTACTTCACCGGCTCCAACGTGGTGCACATGGGCGACCTGTTCTTCGGCGACCGGTTCCCCTTCATCGACATCTACAACAGCGGCGGCACGGTGGAAGGCTACGTCCGCAACGTGGAGAAGGTGCTCGAGAGTCTCCCCGCGGGCGCGAGAATCATCCCGGGCCACGGGGCCCTGTCGGACCGCGCGGGCCTGGAGCGCTTCCTGGCGATGCTGCGCGAATCGGTGTCGCTGGTGCGCGCGAAGATCGCGGCCGGCAAGACGCTGGAGCAGGTGAAGGCGGAGGGCGTGCCGGAGAACCTCAAGAGCTTCGACGGCGGCCCCATCAGCGCGGACTTCTGGCTGGAGACGGTGTACCGCGACCTGTCGCCGAAGGACGCGCCGAAGACGGCGGCGGACGGCAAGTAGCGCTCAGCGCTTCGTGGCGATGACGGTCGCCAGCGGCGTGAAGGGGTCGGGGAGGACGCCGTCGCGCACCTCGACGGTGAACCCCTCCGCCTCCAGCAGCGCGCGGGCGCGAGGCACCAGGAACGTTAGGTAGTACATGACGAACGGCGGCTTCCAGAGTGCGTTGCGCACGCGGATGGCGGCGTTGAAGCCCCGGGCCACCCAGTAGCCGGGGCGCAGCGGTGAGGGCGGGTGGCCGGTGACGAAGAGGAACCGGCCTCCGGGACGCAGCGCTCGGTGGATGCCTCGCAGCAGGCGAGGCTCATCCGCCTCGAGGATGTGTCCGAACGCGCCGAAGCAGGTGACGACGTCGAACTCGGCGTCGAACGTCATCTCCAGCGCGTCGCCCCGGATGAACTGGAAGCCCGCGGTGCCTGGCGCGTCGCAGAGACGGCGCCGTGCCTCGTCGAGCATGCCCTGGCTCAAGTCGAGTCCGGCGACATGCTCGCGCGCGAGCGGGCGCAGCATGCGCATCGCGGCGCCCGTGCCGCAGCACACGTCGAGCGCGGTGCCGATAGAGCCCTCGGCGCCCAGCTCGGCGATGGACGCATGGAGCACGGGGTCCGGTGTGCGGAACGGCGTGTAGTCGAACTTCGGCGCCAGCAGGTCATAGCCGCGCTCGACGGAGGTCAGCGCTTGTTCAGCCAGCTCGAGGAAGGTGGGCCCTTGAGGGTGGAACATGGTGCTTCGGATGTAGCGCACCTGGCGCCAGGGCGCGCCCGCTTCGAGGAGAATGCGTGCGCTGTCCTACATCCGCATACGGGCGAAATCAGGCCTCGGGTGAGGGGCTTTGAATGTTCGGGAGGGGTCCCCGTCAGAAGGTTCAACACGACGGAGGAAGAAACAAATGGCTCTCAAGACCGCGCTCACCACCCTGGCTCTCGGCACCCTGTTCCTTGGTTCTTCGACGGCGCTGGCGGAGGATGGCAGCATGAGCGGTTGGGCCACGCAGGAGGCCCGCCGCCGGGATGACCGGAACAGCCACCCGGACACCTACGAGGCCCACGTCCACAGCGGCTACTGCCACCACGCTCCGGCGCCGCGTCCTGCTCCTCGCGCTCGTGGCCGCTACGAACTGCAGACGGTGAACCGCTGGGTCGATGGGCGCTACGAGCAGGTCTGGGTGCCCGAGGTCTGCCGCGAGCGTCACGGCCGCCGGGGTCACTCCACCCGTTGCCGGGGTGGCTACTACGAGAACCAGTGGGTGCCGGGCCGGTATGAGCAGACCACCGAGTGGGTCTGGGTCTCCTTCGAGCGCGGCAACAACGGGGGCTGGTCCTACGGCCGCACCCACGCGGCCAGCTACGTCCGGTAGTCCTCACGGGGGCTGAGAGAGAATCTGGGGGTCGAGGGGCGGTGCTCGGATACGGGGGTATCCGGCATCGCCCTTCGTGTTTTCTCCCCGGTGCCTTTCCGCCTGGGCCCTGTTAGTCAGTGCGCCTCATGCGCATCGCCTCCCCCCTCCGAGCAGGCCGCCGACATCTCCTCCCCGCTGATGGCCATGGGAGCGTGCGGCGATGAGCGCGGAGTTGGCGTTCCATCCCCCGGTGGTCCACGACAGCCAGGGCCGCCCGCTCGACGTCATCGAGCTGCGTGGGCTCACGGTGGACTGCATCGTGGGCATCTACAACCGCGAGCGCGTGCAGGCGCAGCCGCTCCGGTTGGACGTGGCCCTCTTCCTGGACACTCGCAACGCGGCGACGGGCGGGCGGCTGGCGCACACGGTGAATTACGGGCGGCTGGCCGGGGAGCTTCGCTTCCTGTTGGAGGCCTGCCGCTTCGAGCTGCTCGAGTCCGTGGTCGAGGCGGTGAGCCGCTACCTGCTCGCTCCTCCCACGCCGGACGTGCCGCGCGCGCAGGTGACGGCGGCCACGGTGCGGGTCATCAAGCCCCTGGCCCTGCATGGGCTCGCGGTGCCCTCGCTCCAGGTCCACCGCACGGCGGATGAGATGCACTACGCCTCGGAGGAGCGCTCCTTCGGCCGGCTGGACGTCATCCACGAGGGCGCGGGGTATGGCGTGTACCGGCTGCGGGTGAAGCCGGGCGGCCAGGTCCCCGCGAGCGCGAATCCCGCGATGGAGGAGAGTGAGTTGATGTTGGGCACGGGGCTGCGAGCGCAGGGGCAACCCGTGGAGCGCGGCCTGGCGTTCCACTGGCCCCGAGGCTTCCCGCGCGGCTACGACAACCCGACCGAGCAGGAGCAGACGGTGCTGAGTGTGTACCGGCCGCGCTTCCTGGAGGCGGAGTCCATGGGCGTCGCCATTCCGGCGGAGGGGCTTCCCGCCGTCGTGGGTACTTCGTACTACCCGCATGATGAGCCCGCCGCGCCTGGCTTGTCCGCCGACAAGCAGCCTTGAGGACAGGGGGCATGCCCGGCGTGCGGGTGGGGCTACTCCGCCGGAGGCGAGGCGCGGTATGACGCGGGCTCGGAGCCCAAGGGAAACGACGGCATGAACCTCGACAAGCGGATGCAGTTCTTCGTGGTGCTCGCGGCGGTGTTCGTCACCTCGTTGGTCGTGGGCGACCTCATCGGCGGGAAGCTGTTCGAGGTGAACCTGGGCTTCGTCATCTCGGTGATGTCCATGGGCATGTTGCCCTTCCCGGTGACATTCCTGCTCACGGACCTGCTCAACGAGTTCTACGGGAAGAAGGCCGCCCGCTTCATCACCTGGGTGGGCTTCTTCATGGCCATCTTCTCGTACACGGTGATTGCCATCGCGGTGAAGATTCCCATCGCGCCGCTGACGCGCGCACCCGACTTCACGGGCACGGTGGACAGCGCGTTCATCAACGTCTTCTCCGGCTCGCAGCGCATCCTCGTCGCGTCGATGGTGGCCTACCTGGTGGCGCAGTTTTGCGACATCACGGTCTTCAACCTGCTCAAGCGCATCACGAAGAACAAGCAGCTGTGGCTGCGCGCGACGGGCTCCACGCTGGTCTCCCAGCTCATCGACACGGTGGTGGTCCAGTTCGTCGCGTGGACGGGCGTGCTCCCCACCGAGGTCATCTTCAAGATCATCCTCACCTCCTACGCGGTGAAGATGCTCGTGGCCGTGGGCCTGACGCCGTTCATCTACCTGGGTCATGCCCTGGTGGAGCGCAAGCTGGGCATCAAGCCGGTGGTGCTGGGCGAGGACGGTGAGCCCATCGCCGAGCCCGTGCCGCAGGTGGCCGTGGCCACCCAGACCCCCGCGGCGTGAGGGTGCTCAGGGACGCGGCGGCGCGAGGCCCGTCAGCTCGCACCAGCGGGCGGCCGTGAGCGCCGTGTCGCTCGCGGCGTCCAGGGCCCGTGGGACTCCTCCTCGATGAAGGCCTTGCGAGGCCACGACGTCGAGTCCGTCACGGGCGTGGCCGGACGAGTGACGTGAGGATGTCCCTCCAGTGGGAGTAGATGGAGAAGTGGCCTCCGCCGGGAAGGAAGTGGGGCACCGTGCGCGGGATTCGCGATGCGAGGTAGCGGCCCATCTGCGGCGGGACGATGCTGTCGCCCTGCCAGTACCAGAGGTCCACCTCGCCGCGAATCTCCTCGAGGGGGAAGTCCCAGGGGGACGCGAGGATGTGCGCCTCGCGACGCATTCCGGACACACCACGCCGGGTGGCCTCGCGACGCCAACCCTGCACCTGCGCGGCGATGAGCGGGTCGGAGAGCACGTGCCGGTCATCCTCCGACGCATGGGCAATCAGCGCGGCCAGCGCGCGGTCCGGATGCGCGCGGACCTGCCGGTCGTGCATCGCCATCAAGGGATGCAAGAGCCACTCGGGCCACGCGGCGAGGGCATAGGCGTTGCGGTACTCGCGATTGACGCCCTCCATTCCACCGGGCCGCTTCAGGGGCGCGGCGCCGGAGACGATGCTCGCGCGGAGGATGCGCTCACCCAGTCGCCATGCGGAGGCGGCGACATAGGGGCCGCCCGCGGACACACCGAAGAGGGAGAAGGCGCCCACCTTCAGCGTGTTGGCGAGCTGCTCGAGGTCCGAGGGGAAGTCGAGCAGGGTGCGGCCGGACTGATAGTCGGACAGGCCGTAACCGGGACGGTCTGGGGTGATGAGCCGCACGCCGAGCTGGTGGGTGAGCCGGTCATCCGGATGCCGCATGTAGCGCGAGCCTGGATTGCCGTGGATGAAGAACACGGGATGGCCGTCCAGGTCACCCGACTCCACATAGGCGAGCCTGCGTCCGTCCTTCAGCCGGACGACGCTCTCGCGCACCTGCACACCGGCCTGGGGAACGGAGTGCATCATGGCTCCAGGGCCTGTGAGCGGGAGGCAATCCACTCGGAGATGGAGGGCCAGACGTGGGTGGGGCCCTTGCTGGAGGCGGACAGCCCGATGTGGCCCACGGGATAGCGGCGCGTCTCGACGTCCTTCGAGCCCACCAGGTGCACGAGGGGCTCGCTCATGGCGGGGAAGGCGATGGTGTCCTGCTCGGCGATGACGTTGAGCACGGAGGCCTGGATGCGGCGCAGGTCCAGGGCCTCACCGCCGACCTTCATGCGTCCCTGGTGGAAGAGGTTCTGCTGGTAGCAGTCCTTGATGTACTGGCGATAGACCTCGCCCGGGAAGGGCACGGGGTCCGCGCCCCATCGCTCCATGGCGAGGAACGTGGTGATGAAGTCCGGGTCATCGATGCGGCGGCACGCCTCCAGCCAGCGGGTGAGGCGTTGCACGGGGGCGACCATGAGGAAGCCGCTCTCCAGGACGGGCGTGGGCACGTTGCCGTACGCGTCGACCAGTGAGTCCACGTCGAAGTGGTTGGCGGAGGTCCACAGCGTGTAGACGCCGCCCTTGCTGAAGTCGACGGGAGTGGCCTGGGCCACGAGGTTGCGTACGCCCTCGGGGTACAGGGAGGTGTAGGCCAGGGCGAGGGTTCCCCCCATGCAGTAGCCATAGAGGGTGAGGTCCGGGCTCTTGCTGGCGCGCAGGGTCCACTTCACCGCGGTCTGGATGAGGCCGCCGAGCAGGTCCGACCAGGTGAGGCGCTCTTCGTCCTGGCCGGGGATTCCCCAGTCGATGGCGTAGACATCGAAGCCCTCGCGGGTGAGGTGCTCGATGAGGCTTCGGCCCGGGAGGAAGTCGAGGATGTACCAGCGATTGATGAGGGAATAGACGAACAGGATGGGCGTGCGGTGGCGCCGGCGCGGGGCGGCATAGCGCAGCAGCCGCATGCTGCCCCGGGTGTAGACGACGGTGTGGGGCGTGGCGCTGATGGGCGGTTCGCGGACGCCGGAGGCCCGCTCGATGACGGGCTTGAGGTAGGGGTAGGGATTGAACGGGCGCGCCTTGAGGGCGTGGGCCACGGCGCGCGTGAGCTCGACCTGTCCGGTGACGAAGGACCGGAGCCGCTGGGACGTGGAGGCGGTCATGTTCCGGCGCTGGGGTCGACGTTGGGGCGAGGTTCGGGAGGGGCCGTGGCTTCCTTGCGTTGGAGCAGCTCCACGACGACCTCGAGCTGGGAGCCCAGGGCCTCCACCTGGTCATTCACGCGGCGGAGTTGGTCGCGGAGTCCGTCGACCTCGGAGGCGGTGGGCAGCCGCAGCGTCTGGAGTGCTCGCTCCACGAGGCTGTTGCGGCGGATGCGCGCGTTGAGTCCGTGGCGCAGCACGGTGCCGCTGGCGCGCAGATACGTGGGGTTCGCGGAGACGCGGGAGAGCGCGCGAGTGAGGCCGTCTTCGGCGCGGGTGAACACCTTGCCCGAGCGCGTCTCCGGGTGAGTGAGGTGGCCCAGGAACTTCAGGCTCCGGGCGAGCAGTCCCTTGGGAGGAGGCGGGCGGTCCGAGTCGGCCATGCCCGGGAGGTTAGCTCAAGGCTCGCCGGAGACGCAGGGGTCAACGCTCCAAAAGTGAATGGAGATTCATGTTCAGGGCGGCGAAGGGCGCGGCCCGGACGCTGGATGCTCCCGTGTGGGTGGCACACAGCGTCCATCGTCCGGTCTCCAGGAGGTAGACCTCCAGCCGTTGCTGACGAGGGTCGAGGAGCCACAGGTGTTTCACACCCGCGCGAGAGTAGCGGTCCATCTTCACCCCTCGGTCCTTCGCCTCGGTGGAGGGAGAGAGGACCTCGCAGAGCCAGTCGGGTGCGGCGGTGATGCCCACGACCTCGGGGAGCTCTGGCATTCGCTCGCGTCGCCACGCGGCCAGGTCCGGGACGAGGATGTCGGGGCCCAGATGAAGCTCCGGCTCGGGGAGGAAGACCCAGCCGCCAGGGCCGCCCTCGCGGAGTCCTTCATCGAAGGACTCCAGCGCATGGGCAAGCCGGAGAACGGCGCGACCGTGTGCGGGAAGGGGGCGAGGACTGACGTGCAGCTCGCCGTCAATGACCTCCCCGATGACATGAGCGGGAAGGTCTTCGAGCTCGTCGTGGATGCTCTTGGGGCGCGGCGGCTCGTCACTCATGTCGCCTCCAGGATGGGGCTCGGGCTTCAGCCGCGCAATCCACCCCCAGGCATTGTGCTGGATGTCCTCATTCATCCACCCAGCATGCACCATACCTTTGACGTGAGGTCAGGGGTTGGTGACTGGTGAGGTCATGTCGCGGCTTCCGTCCCGCGCGAACTTCTTGCGCAGCAGGGCGTCCACCGAGAACTTGCCGGGGCCGTTGGTCAGCATCAGCACGGCGATGGCGAGGTAGACCGCGGCCAGCTCGTAGCTGCCCTTCATTCCGACGAACGGGTCACCCATGACGACCGCGTGGGTGTAGACCGCGACGGCCATCGTGAAGAAGAGGCCCAGGGACGCCAGCGGCACCAGCGCGCCCAGAATCCACGCGAGCCCGCCGCCGAACTCGGAGAGGGCCGCCAGCGCTTGGAGGATGCCCGGGACCGGGGCCTCGGGGCCCATCCAGTTGAACGGGCTCTGAATCTTGGACCAACCGTGGAGCATGAACGCGGCGCCAGCGACGAGCCGAAGGAGCAGCAGGCCCACACTGGCGGTCGTCGACGGGGGCGCGGGAAACACAGAGGTGAGCTTCATGGGAGTTCCTTCGATGAACACGGCCATCAGGCCGGAGCGGGGCCGGTCTTGGCCGCCCCACTATCGATGCGCGGGAACTTATCCTGTCGCTCCAGTCCCCGCACATTCCCGCCAACGGATTGGAATTCCGCCAAGCCGGCGCTCAGCCCTGCCGCTTCACCGCGAGGGGGCCGAACGCCTGGGCCACCGGCATCAGCGACATGATGTTGATGTTCACGTGCGCGGGCCGCGTCGTGACCCAGTGCACCGCGTCCGCGATGTCCTCGGGCGTCAGCGGCTGGGTGTTGGCGTAGATGGAGGCGGCCTTCGTGTCGTCGCCACGGAAGCGGACGTTGGAGAACTCCGTCCCGCCCACCAGCCCTGGCTCGATATCCGTCACTCGCACCGCCGTGCCCAGGAGGTCCGCACGCAGGTTGAGGCTGAACTGCTGCACGAAGGCCTTGGTGGCGCCGTACACATTGCCACCCGGATAGGGGAAGTCCGCCGCGACCGACCCCATGTTCACGATGTGCCCCCGGTTGCGCGCCACCATCCCCGGCAACACGGCGTGGGTGCAGTACAAGAGCCCCTTCACGTTCGTGTCGACCATCACATCCCAGTCCTCGACACGCGCCGCCTGCGCTGCCTCCAGTCCCAACGCCAACCCGGCGTTGTTGACCAGCACATCCACCTCCGCGAACTCCGCCGGCAGCGTGCCCAGCACCTGCTTCACGCCGTCGCGCTCCGTCACGTCGAGCTTCACCGGCAACAGGCGCTCACCCAGCTCCGTGCGCAACGCCTCCAGCAAATCCAGCCGGCGCCCCGTGGCGATGACCCTCGCGCCTTCTTGGATGAACCGGCGCGCGATGGCCTTGCCAAACCCCGCCGAGGCTCCCGTGACCAACACGTTCATGGTGTCCCCTTGTCCTTGGATGTGACGCTGGCGCGCTAGATGGCACGGAGCTTGGGTGGGTGCACGGAGAAAGGCCTCGACCACACGGTGCGCGCATCTGCTCCGGGACTGGAGGGCAATGTCCCCCTCCGGGTGTGCGTGTTATCGACAAGGTGACAACGAAGAAAAAGTGTCACCTGGCGCGTGTTGGAACGCGCCGCATGGATGGGCCGGGGGTGAGGTCTGACCTTCCACGGCATGGCCCCCGACCGGGGGGCATTCGAGTCGGACTGCCCCGGCGGCGCGGGGGCGTGTAGAGTGGGGCGCACTCCCCCTCTCGCCCCGACCCTCCACGTGCCGTCTTCGCTGGAATTCGCTCTTGGCATCACCCTGGTGCCCCCGGCTTCCCCCGCACGTGAGCTGCTCACCGTGTCGGCCGCGCGCGCGGGACTGCGTGTCGTGGACGGCATGGAGGCCGCCGCCCTCGTGCTGGTGGACCTGACCGCGCCCGGCAATGGTCCCGCCCTGCGCGCGGTGCTCGACTCGCCTCGGGCCTCGCACATCACCCTGGTCGCGTTGGTGGAGCCGACCGAGCAGGGCTTCGCCGCCGCCGAGCCCCTGCGGCCCGCCGACGTCATCGCCGTCCCCGTGTCGCCGCATGAGCTGGTCTTCCGGCTCCAGCGCGCCGCGGGCCGTCACCTGGAGCGCGAGGGACAGGAGCGCGGCCAGGAGGACCTGGCGCTCCTGTTGGAGCTGACCGCCGACTACGCGGAGACCTCCGACGTGGAGGCGCTCCTGCACGGCGTCACCCGCCGGCTGGCGGAGAAGCTGGACATCGCGCGCGCCACGCTGGTGATGCTGGGCCGCAACGCGGACGAAGGTGTCATCGTCGCGGCCAGCGATGACCCGGCGCTCAAGGACCTGCGCATCGAGCTGTCGCGCTACCCGGAGATTCGCGAGGTGATGCGCACGGGCCGTCCGGTGGTGATGGACGAGGCCCCCACGCATCCCCTGCTGGGTGACCTGGAGCGCCGGGCCGTGGCCGCGCGAGGCATCCACGCCATCGCCGCGCTGCCGCTGCCCATTCGTGGCCAGGTGCGAGGTGTCCTGCTCCTGCGCGCGGCGGGGCGCCGGCGCACGTTCACCGCGCGGGAGATCGACTTCCTCACCACGGTGGCGCATGCCACGGCGGTGGCGCTGCGCAACGCCTCGGTGCTCCAGTCCGTGAGGGGCCAGACGGAGGCGGAGAAGACGGCGCGTCTGGCGGCCGAGGAGCAGGCGGCCTCCTTCAAGCCCTACCAGCTCTTCTTCGCGCACGTCAGCGAAGGCGTGGCCATCCTCGACGACAAGGCGAGCGTGCTGTCGCTCAACCCGTCCGGCGCGGCGATGCTGGAGCTGCCGGCGACCGAGGCGCGCGGACGTCATCTGCACCAGGTGACGCAGCCCCTGGATGACGGCGTGTTGATGGAGCTGGTGACGGCGGCCTCGCGGGGTGAGTCGCGCTCGGGTGTGGATGTCGAGGTGCGCACTGGAGCAGGGCGACGGTTGACCTTGTCCATGTCCGCCGCGCCGCTGCGCGACGAGGACGCGGCCACCATCCTGTCGTTCCGCGACGTCACCGACGCGCGCAAGCTGGAGGACGAGCTTCGCCAGACGAAGGACTTCCTGGAGCGGCTCATCGACTCGTCGGTGGACGCCATCATCGCGGCTGACTTGAAGGGGCGCATCATCCTCTTCAACAAGGGCGCGGAGGCCCTGTGTGGTTACACCGCGCAGGAGGCCATGGCGAACCTCACCGTGGAGCAGCTCTACCAGCCGGGCGTGGCTCGCAAGATCATGGCCACGCTGCGAGGCTCGGAGCATGGCGGCAAGGGCCGCATGGCGCTCACCCGCGAGGAGCTGGTGCACCGCTCCGGGGAGCGCGTGCCCGTCAACATGACGGCGTCGCTCGTGTACGAGGGCGGGCGCGAGGTCTTCAGCGTCGGCATCTTCACGGACATGCGCGACCGGATGAAGCTGGAGCGCAAGCTGTCGGACGTGGAGACGCGGCTGGAGGAGAGCGAGAAGAGCGCCGTCATCGTCGCGCTCGCTGGCACCGCGGCGCATGAGCTGAACCAGCCGCTCACGTCGGTGATGGGCTACGCGGAGCTGCTCAAGCGCAAGCTGAAGGAAGAGGACTTCGCCTGGAAGCCGGTGGACATCATCTACCGCGAGGCGGAGCGCATGGCCGAAATCGTGCGGAAGATCGGCAAGATCACCCGCTACGAGACGAAGGCGTACATGGGGGAGCAGCAGATTCTCGACCTGGACAAGGCGACCTCCCATGAAGAATGACACCCGAGCGATGCGAATCCCGGGGGGCCCGGGGCCCGAGGCATTCCAAGCCTTCTTCGAGGCGCTCGACGCCCCCGCCGCCATGTGCGACCCGACGCTGCGCCTCGTGTCGGTCAACGAGGCCTTCCATCGCTTCTGCGTGGACCACCATGCGACGGTGGAGGACGTCTCGCGGATGCTGGCGTCGGCGGCGGTGCCCGCGGATGGCGCGAGCTGTGACGTGGAGCTGTCGCTCGCGGGGATGCCCGGCGCGGTGCTGACGTTGTCGCGGCGAGGCGAGGTCGTCGCGGTGCGCGCCCGGAATGACCCGGAGCTGGCTCGCAACCGGCTGGTGCTGGCGGAGCGGGCGCTGTTGGAGCAGGCGCGCACGGAAGGTGTGCTCCTGGACCTGGGCCGCAGCGTGGCGGAGGCGGGGGGCGAGGAGGAGCTGGTGGCGGCGGTGGCCCGCGGGGTGAAGGAGCTGTTCCCTGGCCGCTCGTTCTGCATCCGCATCACCGACTCGCGCACCGGTGGACTGACGTCGCTCTACGCGGAGGGACGGCTGAAGGAAGGCGCGCACGAGCCGCTGGTGTTGTTGCGGCGCGCGGTGGAGAAGCTGAACCTGGGGCGCTCGGCGCTGCCGCAGGGGCGGGTGACGGTGCTGGACGAGGTGCCGTTGCTGTTCCAGGGCAGCACGCACGGCGTGAGCGCGCCGTTGGTGGCGAGCGGTCAGCTCTTCGGCGCCATCAACATGGAGTACCCCGAGGGCCTGGACGCGGACGTCCAGCATGACGAGCGCGTGTTGTTGCAGCTCGCCAGCCAGGTGGCGGTGGCGGTGAAGAACGCGAAGCTCATCGACGAGCTGACCTTCGTCCGCAAGTACCTGGAGGACCTGCTCGAGAAGGCGAACGCGCTCATCCTGGTGGCCAACCGGGACAAGCAGGTGGTGGTGTTCAACCAGGCGCTGAGCGCGCTGACGGGCTTCCGCAAGGACGACGTCCTCGGCCGGGACATCTTCGGCCTGGTGCCGGAGAGCGAGCACCTGCGGCTGTCACAGGTCATCGCCGCCGCGATTCGTGGCGAGTCGGTGAACAGCTTCGAGACGCGCCTGTTGTCCCGCGAGGGCCATGAGGTCCGCGTGTCCTTCGCCACCTCCTCGATGCTCGCGCACCATGGCGAGGTGGAGGGGGTCATCGCCATCGGCCAGGACATCACGGTGGTGAAGGAGCTGGAGAAGCGCATCATCCACGCGGAGAAGCTGGCCTCCATCGGCCAGCTCGCGGCCAGCGTGGTGCACGAAATCAACAACCCGATGACGGCGGTCGCCACGTACGCGGACGCGCTGCTCCAGCGCTCGCGGACGACGCCGGGCGCGAACCCCGCGGACCAGGACAAGCTCCGGAAGATTCTGGAGAGCAGCCACCGCATCCTGCGCTTCACCCGGGACTTGGTGAGCTACGCGCGGCCGGCGCAGGACAAGCCGGAGCGGGTGCAGCTCAACGCCGTGGTCGACATGGCGGTGGGCTTCTGCGAGCACGTGGTGTCACAGGCGCGGGTGAGTGTGCATCGCGAGTACGTGGAGCTGCCGATGTTGTCGGCGGTGCGCGCGAACCTGGTGCAGGTGTTCGTCAACCTCATCACCAACGCGTGCCACGCGATGCAGCCTGGTGGCGCGGTCCACCTGTCGACGCGGCGCGAGGGCCAGGAGGCGGTGGTGTCGGTGCGCGACACGGGGTCGGGCATCGACCCGAAGAACCTTCAGCGCATCTTCGAGCCGTTCTTCACCACGAAGCCCGAAGGGAAGGGCACGGGCCTGGGGCTCTCCATCTGCCAGGGCATCGTGGAGAACCACGGGGGCCGCCTCACGGTGACGAGCGTCATGGGCGAGGGCACCACGTTCTCCGTGCGCCTGCCCCTGTTGATGGAGTGAGCCCGGAGGAGGACAGGCCGGGGTCTCCGCCCGGCCTGTCGGGGCATCGAATCAGTCCCAGCCTCGCAGCTCGACGCGCACCTTGCGCACGAGCAGCTCCCATTCGCGGCGCTTCAGCGTCGTCAGGACGCGGCCTCCGATGAGCGCGAGGCCCGCGAGGGTCATCACCAGGAAGCCGATGCGGTGGTCTCGCAGTCCGGCGTTGAGCAGGTTGGCCACGATGTCCAGCGTGAGGAACAGCGTGCCCAGCGCGAGGTAGGCGCGAATCTGCAACGCCATGCCCACCACGACGCCCAGCAGGCAGACTCCGCCGAAGACGAGCGCGTAGGTGCCGTCGACGGATTCACCCACGCGCATCGCGAGCTTCGCCGCCGCGGGGACGTAGAGGAGCAGCCCGCCGAGAATGCGCACCGTGTTGCGCGCCGCGTGCGGAAGGCTCTGCGTGAAGAGCTGGCCCAGCATCAGAAGCAGCAGCCCCAGCGGCGCCAGATAGATTTCCAGCCCCTCCAGTCCGAAGGCCAGCGCGGCGATGAGCAGCGCGAGGTTGCACGCGGCGGCCGCGAAGGCGCCGAACATGCGGCTGCGTTCCACCGCGCCCAGCGCCGCGTACAGCAGGCCCGAGCCTCCCGCGAGCAGCGCCGCCTCCTGGGTCGCCTCGCCCGGAAGGACGAAAGCCATGCCGATGGGAAGGAGCGCGGCGAAGCGCCGGGTCGCGGCTTCCACGGGCCGCACTCCGGCGCGCCGTGCCTGCACTGTCACACCGACCAGCACGAAGCCCAGGGCCAGGGCGAAGAGCGCGTCATGTTCGGCGCGGAGGCCCGGGGCGTACAGGCTTCGCACGAGCGCGTAGGTGCCCACCACCGCGAGCTGCACGAAGTACACATGCCGCCCCGTGTGCTCCATCCAGGCGCAGTGCAGCGCCACCAGCACGGAGAGCCCCAGGGCCGCGATGGCCATGGGCAGCGCATCCGCGGGAGCGCTGCCGCTGCTGGCGGTGAAGACCAGCATCAGCCCCGCGAGCACGAGCCAGGTGTCCCGGCCGAAGACCATTCCTGTCGCGATGTCGCCTCGCTTCTCGCGCAGCCACCTCTGGACGGCGTGGATGACCAGGGCCGCTCCTCCGGCCGCCAAGGACAGCTCCGCGCCATGGAGGGTGAAGAGCTCGCCGTAGCCTGGCCACTCACCGGCGAGGGCCGCGCGAATCGCGAAGAAGACCATGGCCGACGTGGCCACGGCGCCTCCCGCCACCCAGGTCCCCAGCGCCGAGAGGAACGACGCGAGCGCGCCCTTCCACTGGAACGCCGCCACGAGCAGCGACGCGGCGATGAGCGCCCACGTCACGGGCAGCGCCGGGGAGACGAGCCACGTTCCACCCAGGCCCACGACGGACTGGTCCAGGAGATTGAACGCGGCGAACAGCAACGACGTCTCGCGCCCGACGACCAGCGCGTAGACCATCGCGGCCATGAGGTAGATGGCCAGCGTCTGGTGGAGCCGGACGCGGGCGTCGCCTTCGGACAGCCCGCGCTTGCGGATGACCCAGGGACCCAGCGTCACCAACACGAGCCCGACGAGGGCCAGCACCGGACCCGGCCAGGCCTCGAACGTGGAGACGCGATGGGCCGCCGCGTGAACGAGCAGCAGGATGCTCACGCCCACGACGCCGCGTCCTTGGGCTCGGGCGCCCCCGATGAACAGGACGATGCCCGTGGCGCAGACGAGCGCGGCGGCGATGAGTCCGGGTTGGAAGAGCGCCACGAGGCAGGTCATCACCACGGTGGCGACGGAGTAGCGGCGCAGGAGGTGCTTGAAGGTTTCGGGGACACCTCGCAGCGCGGCCACGGCGTAGACGAACCCGGCGGCGGCGATGCCGGCGAAGGCTCGCTGCCACATCAGGAACAGCGTGTCGCCCGGGGCGAGCCAGGCCTCGGGCTGGAGCCAATCCAGTGCCTCCGCGCCCGCGCGCACCCACTGGTCATTGGGGGGCAACAGCGAGACGAGGGAAGGTCCTCTCAGGGATTCCCGCGCGGCCCACAGCGCGGCCCCCGGGAGTCCCAGTGCGAGGCCGAAGCTCGCGACCGACGGCAGGCGGAAGGGACCCGCGAGCAACAACACCAGGACCGCCGCGCCCGACACCATCAACGGCGGGATGATGCCCACCGCGCGGGACGCAGTGGGGAGGCCCACGAGCAAGGCGCTCTTCAGGAGGACGAAGACCAGCACCACCATGCCGGCGCGCGGCACCATCGCGTACAAGGGGCCGTGCCGTGGATTCTCGAGGCGCTCCGCGAGCCAGGGCCCGATTCGCCGCAGCCCCAACGCGATGCCCCACAGCGCGATGCCGACGAGCGGGTGGCTCAGGGCCACGAGGTCCGGCGGCAAGGGGCGGCCCGCGCGATTGACGATGGCGGTGAGGGCGATGAACCCGCCCACGGCCGCGAACGCGACCACGGAGCCACGCAGATGCAACGCGACGAAGCCTCGCGACACGAAGGCGACGAGCGCGGCCAGGACGAGCAGTCCTCCCGCGAGCAGGCACGTGGCGCGCTCGGCGTCGCTGGGGAGGGTCTGCCACTGGAGCAAGGTGAGGGTCGCGACGAGCGCCTGGACACAGGCCACCGCGGCGAAGCCATCCGTGAAGAGGGCCAGGCCGCGCGCGCCGAACGGCAGCCGGACGAGGTCCAGCACCTTGCGAGCTTGAAGCTCGGGCGCCCCGGTGGTGGGCGCGGGAGGGCGAGGGCGCAGCGCGGAGAAGAGCGCGAAGCCGAGCGTCAGGGCCGCGGAGACGAGCGCGGCTCGTGCGGACGTGAAGTCTCCATGTGTGCCCAGGGCCTGCGGTACGGCCAGGGCCAGTCCCGTGGCCGCGAAGAGGCCGACGAGCCGGCTTCCATCCCTTCGTGCTCGCAGCAACAGCCACACGGTGGTCAGCGCCGTGGGGAGCGAGTCGAACAGTCGAGGAAGCTCTCGGCCCGCGAACACGACGAGTCCGTCGGGCGTGGAGGGGGCCGCGCCGAGCGCCAGGAGCACACCCATCGCCGCGAGCCCGAGCGAGAGGTCATCCAGTGGCAGCAGCGCGTTGAGTGGCGACGAGGGCCGTGCCCAGGCCGCTTGGATGAGCCCCATGACTCCGTAGAGTCCACTCACGAAGGCGAAGATCGCGAGGGTTCCCCAGTCTCCGGTCAGCATGGGGTGCAGGTCGACGAGGCCCAGCATGCTGAAGGTCGCGGCGACTCCGCCCAGATAATGCAGCCCGCGCCAATACCAGCCTCCGGCGAGATGCGCGGCGAGGGCGATGACCAGCCCGGTCGCGATTCGCGGGTAGGAGGAGCCATCGACGGGGACCCTGACCGCGAGCGGCATCGCGGCCAGCGTGGCGACGATGCTCCACGTGAGCAGCTTGATGCTCAGGGTCGAGGGACTGCTCTTCCTGGCCGCGAGCATCAGACCGGAGGCCGCCACCGCGCCGCCGAACACCCACCATCCCGGGTCGGTGGGAGCCAGGGCTTGAGCCACCAGGACACCCGCGAGCAGCGTGGCCATGACGGCGGGATGGACGAGCGCGCGACGGCCGGGCTCCATCAGGAAGAAGACACCTCCCGCGAGGATGGGCGCGGCAGCGGATGCGGCGGAGACGCTGAAGTCACCGCCGGGCTCCATCGAGGACAGGCTCAAGGCTCCAGCGAGGGCTCCGCTGGCAAGCACCGCGTGCGCCACGGTCTCCAGCACCGCGCTCATCCGGGGATGTGTCTTCCGGACGAAGTCGGCGCTCGAGGCCATGGCGAGGACGGCGGCGATGGCCTGAGCCCAGAGCATCAATCCCGCGAACAGGGGGCTGCCGGGCTCCAGCGCATCGAAGCCCGAAGGGGCGCTCGCGACGCTGAAGACGGCGAGCCAGAGCGCGGAGTAGAGCGCGGCGCTCGCGCTGACGAGCATCGTGTTCGCGGACTTCGCGGTGCGCGCGAGCCAGAGCGTGACGGCCAGGGACGCCACACCCGTGGATGCACACGCCATGCGTACCCAGGGTGCCTCGTCGAGTCCCATCAACGGGAGTCCCGAGAGCAGGGCCGGGAACATGGCCACCGCGAGAGACTTCGCGGAGGTGTCATGGAGCAGCCGTCCCGCCGCGCGCAGCGGGAACAGTCCGGCGATGGCGACCCCGAGCGCGACGGCGATGCCCAGGAGCGGGGACAGTTCGACGAGCGACGACAGCGCGACGAAGACGACGGGGAGGAGCGCCAGGCCGATGCCAGAGAGGACTCGGCCCACGGGGAGCGAGCGGCGTGACAGGAACACGCCCAGCCCGATGAAGGCCGCGTGATAGACCCACAGGGCCCCCGTCACGAGGAGCTGACGAGGCACTCCTCCCAACGCCTGCCACGCTTCGCGGACGCCCATGAGCGAACCGCCCAGCACGAGCACGGCGCCGAGGAACCACCAGACGAAGTCGTTCAGCCGAGGCGAGTTCGATGACGTCGCGTCGAGGGCGACCACCGCCTCCAGTCCACCCCCCAGCGCGCCCGAAGCATCCCGCGCGAAGAGGGCCTGACCCGAGCCCAGCGCTGAACCCAGGTCGTCTTCACTCGCGTGGGGGTCGTCGGGAGAATGACCGCGCCTGCCCGTGCCCTGATTTCGCGAACCCGTCGTGTGAGCGCTCGAAGCGTCTTGGCCGGAGCGCGGATGGGACACGCCCTCGTCACTCGGGTGCTGAGGGTCCACCTCAAGGCGCGTGCTCGAATCGCCGGCCGCGGCTGGCTGGAGGTCGACGGCTTGAGCCCGCGGCGAGGCCACCAGGACGAGCTGTGCTTCGCGCCGCTTTCGTTCGGCCTGCTCTCGCTCCGCCTTCGCGGTCTCCTCCAGCGAAGTCGCGAGCGCCGCGCCCCAACCCGGCCGCCATGAACCCGCGCGCACCACGGAGGCGGCGATGCCATTCGCCCATTCCTCCGCGCGTGTGGCGGCATCCAACCGTGGCGCCTGCGCCCCGGTGACAGCCGCCTCCACGTGGGTGTCGCCCAACGTCCCTTCGAGCCGCTGCGCCGTGGCCTCATCGATGAGCGTGGCGACGCGCCAATCCTCGATGCGCCGTCGCAGTGTCTTCTCGACGAAGGCGTTGAGACGCGGCTCGGAGATGGGCAGCAGGGGCGCACCGCACTCGAGACATGCATCCCCCGGTGCCTTGTCGCGAAGCCGCACGCAGACTGGGCAAATCATCCACGCAGCATAGCTTCACTTGGTGCGCCCCACGCACACACGCCCTCATGAAACCGAGGGCGCGCGATACATGGTCCCTCAACGACTTGGGATTCTCAGTCCCTCATGTAGTGGCAGGTGTAGCCCCCGGGATTCTTCACGAGGTAGTCCTGGTGATAGCTCTCGGCGGGAGTGAACTCGCCTGCTTGGACCACCTGGGTGACGACGGGCCGGTTCCACTTGCCGGAGGCGTTGACGCGGGCCTTCACTTCCTCGGCCACCCGGCGCTGCTCGTCGGACTGCACGAAGATGGCGGAGCGATACTGCGTCCCCACGTCGTTGCCCTGCCGGTTGAGCGTCGTCGGGTCATGCATGCGGAAGAACCACTTCTCCAGCAGCGTCGCGTAGCTCAGCACCTTCGGGTCGAACACCACGCGCACCGACTCCGCGTGCCCCGTCGCCCCCGAGCTCACGTCTTGATACGTCGGGTTCTTCAGCCCGCCGCCCGTGTAGCCGACGTCCGTCTGGAGCACGCCGGGAATCTTGCGCAGCAAATCCTCCATTCCCCAGAAGCACCCGCCCGCGAGCACCGCCGTCTCGGTGACGCCCGCGGCCGCCAGCGCCTTGCCCACGTCTGCCTTCGCCGGTGATGCACTCGCTGGCTCCTGGCCGAACAACTTCAGCCACGCGCCGTAGCCCTCTTTCTCCATGGACCCCACCGGCACGAAGCGCAGCGCCGCGGAGTTGATGCAGTAGCGCGTCCCCAAGGGCTTCGGCCCATCATCGAACAGGTGTCCCAGGTGGGTCCCTCCTGCCTTCGAGCGGACCTCGACGCGCTCCATGCCCAGGCTCTCGTCGCGCTTCTCCACGACGTGCGACGCATCCACGGGCCGCGTGAAGCTGGGCCAGCCCGTGTTCGAGTCGAACTTGTCTCGCGATGAGAACAGCGGCTCACCCGTGACGGCGTCGACGTAGAGGCCCTCTTCGTGGTTGTTCCAATAGGCGTTGTGGAACGGCGGCTCGGTCGCCGCCTTCTGGGTCACGTCGTACGCCAGCGGAGAGAGCGTGCGGCGCAGCTCCGCGTCGGAGGGCTTCTCGTAGCGGCGGGAGTCCTTCACCGCCACGGGGGGCTCGGACCGCTGCGCCGAGGTGTTGCTGGGAGCCGCCGCGTTGCTCGCCTGGGTACACGCCGCCAGCACCGCGAAGACCAGGGACACCATCAGGCGCTTCCAGGTGCCCCAGGACGGGAAGGAACGGGAACCGAAACCGACGGACGACATGGCCATGAGCCTCTCCGGACACACCGAATTCGCGTGTCCTTCACCTCATACGGCCCAGGCCCCCGGTGCGTTTCAGCGCTCCGACAACAAGAAGCCCCGGGCGGAGGGCCGCCCGGCAGGATAACGCTCAGCCTTGAGGCTCGCCGCCGCCGTCGTCGTCCAACTCGCGCGAGAACTCCTCCTTCGACAGCAATCCCTTGCGCGCCATGATCCGCATCAGCGCCCAGAACTTGCGCTCCAACTCCTCGATGCGGTCCGGGTCCTCGCGGGCCTGCCCGAAGAGATAGTCCAGGTCATCGAGCACTCCGCCGCCCGCCGCCGCCGGCTTGGGCTTCGCCGAGGCCTGCTCCCGCTTCTGCTTCTGCTGCTCCTCGCGCAGGCGGATCAACTCCGCCAACGAGGTGCGCTGAGTCGCCTCCCCGGGAGGAAGCTCCTCACCGACGATGACCTCCTCGTCGTCCTCGTCGGGCTGGGGCGAGGCGGGGCGCGTCGTCGCGGGAGGCCGCGCGGCCGGTGCGGGGCGTGCTCGCGCCACGGGAGCGGGCGCACTCCGCGACGTGGCCGCGCCCGCCGCCGGTGCCACCGGGACCTTGTGGTAGTAGCGCAGGATGGCGCCCCGCACCGCGGACAAGGCCGCCACCCGCACGCTCACCTTCAGTCCGGTGGTGAACTCAATCTCCTCCACCGCGGGCAGGTTGAGCGGATCACTCATCGCGACGACGAGCTGTCGCCGGCCGCCCACGCTCTCCAGCGCGATGGGGAACAGGTCATGCTGCTCGCAGAAGCGGGCCCGCAGCATGTGCACCGCCGCCCACTCCGGCGTCACCGACGCCAGGTCCACCTGAGGCATCCCCAGCGCCTGGCTCAGCGCGCCCGCGAGCGTGTCCTCGGTGATCGCCCCCTGCGCGATGAGGGCCGCTCCCAGTCGCTGCCCCGATTTCCGGTGGGCCGCGAGCCCCGCCTCGAGCTGGGCGACGCTGATCGCCCGCTGCTCCAACAGCAGCTCGCCAATACGCTTCCTCGCCATGGCGCGGCATTAACACGCGCCCGCCAACGCTCGGAAGCACCGCGCTGGCACAACCCCCGCTTCTTGTGAAGCCCCACACAAGGCCCGCATTGCGGCTTGTCCCTGGGACTGGCAAGGGGCACTCCAGCGCAAAATTCCTGTGAGATTTCAGCACTTAACGCCGAGGCCCCTGCCTTGACACCCCGGAAAGCCATTCCTAAAGTCGGCACCACCGTTTTCAACATCCATTCCTGCCGCCCACTCACTTCGGGCGCACGCCCGGGGGGGCGACAGGTTCTGGAAGGTCCGGAAGCGCCGGGCCGAGCCGCCGTGGAGGCAAGACGCGATGAACCTGGGGTTTTTGACGAATCTGGCCGTGCTCGCCAACGCGGGTGGACCTGAGCGGGGCTTTTTCGAAGAGGTCGCCAGGCGTTGGGAGGCCGGTCAGTGGGGTATGTACCCCATCGCGGCCTGTCTCGTGGTGGCGCTGTCCATCATGGTCGAGCGCACCATCGTGTTGTTCGGCAAGGCGTCCATCAACAAGGAAGCCTTCCTCCGCGGCCTGAAGAAGCACATCTACGCGGGTGACCTGGACAAGGCCATCAACTACGTGGCCGGCCAGAAGGCCACGCCGCTGACGAGCGTCATCAAGGCGGGCCTGATGAACGTTCCCAAGGGCCAGGACGAGGTCCAGGCCGCGCTGGACGAGGCCACCCTGCGCGAGACGCCGCGCCTGGAGGCCCGCAGCGGCTACCTGGCGATGCTCGGCAACGCGGCGATGCTCGCCGGTCTGCTCGGGACGGTGTCGGGTCTCATCTCCTGCTTCGAGGCCGTGGCCAACGTGAACCCGGCCGACAAGGCGACCATTCTCGCCAACGGTATCTCCGAAGCGATGAACTGCACGGGCTTCGGGCTGGTGACGGCCATCCCGTGCCTCATCGCCTTCTCCGTGCTGATGGGCCGCACCCAGTCGCTGGTCAACGACATCAACGAGACCAGCGTCTCCGTGCTGAACCTCATCGTGGCGAACAAGGACAAGTTCAAGAACCTGAACGTCCCCTCGGCGCGGGACCACCACGACGACTGAGTCGGGCTCCCGTCTGGGAACCCGGAGCCCGGGCACGCTGTCCAGTCCCCGCGAGGGGAACATGGCGTGCCCCTTTCAGTCTCTTCCGCGCTTCAACCGCGCGGGGCCGTAGGAGGAGAACGCCATGGCCGGCGGAATGGACACAGGTGGTGGTGGCAAAGGTGGCAAGAAGCCGCTCGACGCCGCCATCAACCTGACCGCATTCATCGACCTGATGGCAGTGACCATCAGCTTCCTCATCATGACGGCGGTCTGGACACAGATTGGCCGTCTCCAGGTGTCCCAGGCGGGAGGTCCCTCCACGGAGGAGGAGCCGCCCCCGACGGAGACCAAGACAGTGCAGTTGACGCTGCTCATCACCCCGACGGAGCTGCGGCTGTCGGCGGACCAGAGCACGTTCGACCCCATCCCCCTCACCAAGGACGGCAAGGGCAAGACGGACCTGTCCAAGCTGGTGGCGCGCTTCAAGGAGTTGAAGGCGCAGCTGCCGGACCAGACGGCCATCACCCTTCAGCCCGAGGACAAGGTCCGCTACGAGGACCTGGTCCGCATCATCGACGAGTGCATCGGCTCCGGGTTGCCCCAGGTGTCGGTGTCCGCGGCGATGGGCTAGCCGAGCACGGAGCCACATCCAGTCATGGCCATCAAGGTTCCAGGCAAGCGGTACGGCAAGCGCCTCCAGCACTCGAAGGTGTTCGGGCATGGCGGCGCCCATGCGAAGCGCAGCGGCTACGCCGACCTGCTCATCACCCCGCTGGTCGACATGTTCGTCATCATCGTGCTCTTCCTCATCGCGAACTTCTCCGCGACGGGTGAGGTGCTGATGATGACCAAGGACATCCAGCTCCCCGAGGCGGTCCACGTGCAGGAAGTGGAGATGCACCCGGTGGTGATGGTGTCCGGCGAGCAGGTCAGCGTGTCCGGCACCATCGTCGGGCGCGTGGAGGACTTCTCCAAGGACGAGTACCTCAACATTCCCGCGCTGGAGGAGAAGCTGCGGGACATGAAGAAGCAGTTCGAGGACCTGCACGCGATGGCGAACGATGACGCCAACACGTTCAAGGGCGACATCAACATCCAGGCCCACAAGGATGTGGAGTACGCCATCATCAAGCGGGTGATGTTCAGCTGCGCCACGGCGGGCTACAACAACATCAACTTCGCGGTGCTCACCACGGCGGGCAGTGACGGCGCCACGGCGGCCGCCACGCACTGACGCGGTAGACTGGGCTCTCGAAGCCCCGAACGCCCTGGCCCTGTCGGCCGGGGCGTTCTTGTTTTTTCTGGAGACTTCATCCCATGCAGCTTCGTGCCGTCTTCTTCGACCTTGATGGGACCTTGGTGGATTCGCTGGGGGACATCGCGGACGCGATGAACCATGCGCTCGTGAGGCATGGCCTTCCCGCGCACCCCGAGCCTGCTTATCGCCGCTTCGTCGGTGAGGGCGTGAGGGAGCTGGCTCGCCGGGCGGTGCCAGCCGGGCGCGAGGAGCTGGCCGGGCTCGTGCTGGAGACGTATCGGGCGTACTACGAGGAGCACCTCTTCGACCGCACGGCGGCCTATCCCGGCATCCTCGGGATGCTTTCGGCGCTGGCCGGGCAGGGCGTGGTGATGGGGGTGTTGAGCAACAAGTCGGATGGTTTCGTGAAGCAGTTGGTGGAGCGGCTGCTGCCGGGGGTGCCCTTCCGCGTGGTGTATGGCGAGCGGCAGGGCGTGCCTCGCAAGCCGGACCCGACGGCGGTGCTGGGGATGGCGGCGGAGTTGAACGTGGAGCCCCTGACGTGTGGCTTCGTGGGGGACACGGCGGTGGACATGCTGACGGCGCGCGCGGCGGGCATGTACGGCGTGGGCGTCACCTGGGGTTTCCGGGATGCGGAGGAGCTGCACTCCCATGGAGCCCGCGTGGTGGCGACGACCGCGGATGAGTTGCTGACCGCGCTGCGCACCGCGAGGATTTGAAGTGCCTGGGTGCGGCGACCAGGCCATGTGTCACGCGGTGCGCTGGTATCAGCACGGTGCGTTCACGAACATTGCGCGTGGTGGTGTGTGACGTCAGCGCCAGTGAGGTCTACGCTGGCTCATCTTGAGTGAGCCCACATGAACTCTCCGCGCTTTGATGCGAGCCGCACCCGTCGCTGCCTTCGTTCCTGGCAATGGACCCGGCGGGACATGCCGGGCAGTGAGTACTGCGAGCTGTGGGAACTCGACGATGGCTGGGGGGTGATGGGCAGCGTCGTGCTCGCGGAGAAGGGAGTGCCCTGTCTCGCGGAGTACTCCGTGGAGACGGACTCCCGGTGGCTGACACGCGAGACGCGCATCCTCCTGCGTCGAGGAGGTTCCTCCCAGTCGCTGGTCCTCCGCGCTGATGCTCAGCGGCGTTGGTGGCGTGGTGACGAGGAGGTCACTGCGTTCCGAGGCTGCACCGACGTGGACCTCGCCTTCACCCCCGCGACGAACACGCTGCCCATCCGCCGGTTGAACCTCGAAGTGGGACAGGCCCAAGACGTGACGGCCGCGTGGGTGCGGATGCCGGACCTCTCGTTGGTGCCGTTGCCGCAGAGATACACACGTCTAGGCCCCACGACTTTTCGCTACGAGAGCGGGGGAGGGAGCTTCGTCGCGGACGTGGAGACCGATGAGCTCGGCCTCGTGACACGCTACCCGCCTGCCTGGGAGCGCATCGCGACCGGGGCCCCGGACACGGGCCGTGGCTTTCTCTGAGGACGCGTGAGTCTTACGATGAGCGCGATGAGGTCCATCGCTTGAACGTCCAAGGCTCCTCTCTCGGTGGCGCGAGACGCCCTCTCCCGTGCCTCCACCTCCGCCGTCCGACGATGGGGGCCCATGGGCGTCGGTGATGCTGGACCTCGAGCACACTCGGCGGATGGAGCATCCGGCGTGAGTGTGTCCGAGACACAGATACAGTCCCCCGCGCTGGCCGTGGACTCACCCCAGCCGAGTGCCGTGGAGGCGCCCCAAGTTCCCGCGCGGAAGGCGAAACACATGGCGCGGGCGGGCCTGAGGGTGTTCCTCGGGGCGCTCCCCTCGCTCCTGGGCTCCAGTGTGTGGGGCGCGCTGAAGGGTTTCTTCCTCTTCGGCTTCGTGGGGCTGGTGCTGGCGGGGACCTTCATCGCCGTCCCGCGCTACCTCGCGTGGCCTCCAACGCCCACCTGGTTGGAGCTGCTGAGCCTGGGGCTCACACCGCTCTCGCTGGCCTTGGCCGGCGGCTATGTCCTGATGCTCCATGCGGTGGCTTCGCGGATTGCGCAGGAGGCGCAGGAGCGGCGCTGGATGGCCCATGCCTACGCCATCCTCAAGCCCGCGGCCCTCCAGCTCGCCCAGCGCCTGCGCGGGACAGGAAAGCTCGACCGGAAGGAACTGCTCCACGCCATCGAGGAGTCCGTGTCCGAGCGGCTGAGCGACCCCTCGGAGGCTCGGTCTCCTCCCTCGCAGCTGGAGCGCTTCCTCATGGAGCAGTCCCGCCGCGTCCTGGGCGCTGTCGCCCTGCGCACGGTCCTCACCGCGCCGGATGTGCCCACCGCGGTGCGTGGATTGGAGACGCTGGCGGTCGAGCGGCTGGAGATGACGCTGGTGGAGACGCTGGAGGATTTGTTCTTCGTGCAGCAGGTGCTCGTGTCGGGCGTGGGGGTGCTCGTGGCCGCCATCCCCACATTCATCCTGCTGTTCTCACGCTGAATGAGAGGCCGAAAAAACACGGGCCGGCCTCCCCCTGGAGCCGGCCCGCGTGCCGCGCGAGTCGCACGACGCTAGACGACGGTGACGCGGTACTTCTCCTTGGCCTCCGCGCGGTTGTAGGCGGTGGCGGCGGCGATGATGTGGCACACCCAGCCGAGGCATCCGCCCGTGCCCACCCAGAATCCGGGTGTGATGATGAGCCAGAAAACCCCGCGCAGGATGTCCCCGTTATAGATCTGCCCCACACCAGGAATCAGGAATGACAGCAGGGCTGCGACACCGGGACGCGACATCGTCTTGGTACCTCCTTCTTGTCTTGTCTTACGACAACCCCGCCACGCGATTGCAATCGCCGGGGGCTTATCGGTTCCTGGACGCTTGGCTACCCTGCGAGACGAGAGGAAGGTGCAATACCGGGCCCGGCCCGCTACGATGCATCCACTTTTGTGAGCCAGTCGGGTCGGCGGACGGTCTTAGCGGGGGGAAGGTCATCATCGGGCTGCTTCAAGCCAGCGCACGCGCGCTTCGCGGGCGGCATCTCTTGGAGATGCTGTTGCTGGCCGGCGTGTACCTCGTGGTCGCCCGGCTGGGCCTGTCCTTGTCCACCGTGGCGGGCAACGTCAGCCCCGTGTGGCCACCCACGGGCGTGGCCCTCGCCGCGCTGTTGCTGCGTGGCCCCGTGCTCTGGCCCGGGGTCTTCCTGGGCGCCTGGCTGGCGACCGCCTCCACCGGGGTGACGTGGGCCACGGCGCTGGGCGTCGCCGTCGGCAACACGTTGGCCAGTGTGCTCGGCGCGTGGCTGGCGCGGCGCACGCGCATGGGCTCGGACCTTTCCCGCATCCGGGATGTCGTCGTGTTGTGCCTGGGCGCGGGGATGGTGTGCACCGGGGTGAGCTCGCTGGTAGGCCCGCTGTGCCTGTGGCTCGGGGGCACGCTGCCTTCGGATGTGCTGGGGCACGCCGTCTGGGTGTGGTGGGTGGGCGACCTGATGGGCGTGCTCGTGGTGGCGCCGCCCTTGATGGTGCTGAGCCGTCCCTCCTGGCCTCAACGCATGGGCGAGGCCGTCGCGCTGGCATCGCTGACCATCGTGCTCGGCGCGGGTGTCTTCCTCTTCCGCGCCATTCAACCGGGGCTCGCGTACGGGGCCAGCTTCCTGCTCTTCCCCATGTCGGCGCTCGCGGCGCTGCGCTTCGGACCTCGAGGCGCGGCGACGGCGACGCTGGGCATCTCCACCGTCGCCATCTTCGGCACCGTGAATGGCCAGGGACCGTTCTCCTCGGGCAACGTCGCGCAGGACCTGCTGGTGCTCCAGCTCTTCATCGTCGTCAACGCCGTGACGGGCCAACTCCTCGCCGCGGCGACCGAGGAGCGGCGGCGCGCGGTGGAGAAGCTCCAGCTCCTCGCCACCACGGTGCGGGGGGTCCACGAAGGGGTCTTCATCGCGGAGGTGATGAGCCCCGGCAAGCTGCACACCGTGTTCGCCAACGACGCGCTCAGCCTGCTGCTGGGACGTCCCCGCGAGGAGCTGCTGGAGCTGGACCCGTGCCACCTCTACGGTGAGCAGGACTCCAAGCTGCGTCAGCGCGTGAGTGACTCCGTGCTGGCGGGTGAGTCGCTCTGCGTGGAGGTGTCGCTGCCGCGCAAGGATGGCCGCGTGGTGTCCACCGAGGTGCTGCTGTCTCCCGTGCGCGCCACGGGTGGAGACGTGACGCACTTCGTGGCCACCCATCGCGACATCACCGCGACCCGGGAGCTCCAGGCTCGGCTCGTGGCCGCCGAACGTGTCGCCGCGGTGGGGACCCTCGCGGCGGGCGTGGGACACGAAATCAACAACCCGCTGGCCTACCTGGTGCTCAACCTGGAGGCCGCGACCCGTGCGCTGACGGAGGGCGGATTGCTGGGGGCTCGCGAGGCCCAGGCCGGTGTGCGGGGCGCGCTGGAGGGCGCCGAGCGCATCCGGCTCATCGTCCGAGACCTCCAGGTGTTCAGCCGTCAGGGAGACCAGGAGCGGACGCTCGTGGACCTCAACGCGCTGGTGCCGCCCGCGGTGCGCATCATCAGCCATGCCTTGCGCCACCGCGCGCGGCTGGTCGAGGAGTTCGGCCCGGTGCCCCGCGTCCTGGGCAGCGAAGCGCGACTGGGACAGGTGCTGCTCAACCTGCTCGTGAACGCGATGCAAGCCGTGCCCGAGGGCAACCCGAGCTTGCACGAGGTGCGCGTGCGCACCAGCACGGACGCGTCCGGCCAGGCGCGGGTGGACGTGGTGGACACCGGCGTGGGTATCTCCTCCCAGGTGATGTCGCGCATCTTCGAGCCCTTCTTCACCACCAAGCCCACGGGAGAAGGCACCGGGTTGGGGCTGGCCATCTGCCAGCAGATTGTCCGCAACCACGGTGGAGAGCTGAAGGTGAGCAGCGAAGTCGGAAAGGGCTCCGTCTTCACCATGTTGCTCCCAGCGGCGCCGATGCAGGCGGAGGTGGCCTCCCGTCCCGTGGCGCGTGCCATGCCGCCCATGCCCACCACTGCGCGGCGGGGCCGGGTGCTGGTGGTGGATGACGAGCCCCGTCTGGCGCAGTCCATGCGCCTGTTGCTGGAGCCCTACCACGACGTCGTCACCACGCTGCGCGGTGGCGAAGCGCTGGCACTGGTGACAGCAGGCCATCGCTTCGACGTCATCTTGTGCGACTTGCAGATGCCGGAGATGGACGGCGCCGGGCTCTACCGCCGGCTGGGTGTGATGGCGCCCGAGCTCACCCAGCGGATGGTGTTCATCTCCGGCGGCGCGTACACCGCCGAGACGCGGGCCTTCATCGCGACGGTGCCCAACCTGGTGTTGGAGAAGCCCGTCCGGCCGGAGGTGCTGATGGCCTCCGTGGACGCCGCGTTGGATGCGCTGGCGGCCCAGGGCAAGGAGGAGCAGGAGGACTCGGTGGCGCGTGCCGGTGGGGCTCGGCACTGACGAGGCCGTGCGGGCGTCTCCGGCTCACTCGACGCGGATGACGACCTTGCCCGTGGTGCTCCGCTCCGCCATCGCTTGATGGGCCTGCGCGACGGCCTCGAGCGGGAAGCTCTGTCCGATGACCGGCTGGAGGTGTCCTCGTTCAACCAGGGTGAGGGCCTCGCGGAGCGCCGCGTGACGAGACTCGAAGGGCAGCGTGAAGGTGGCGAAGCCCGTGATGCTCTGGTTCTGCGCCAGCACTCCCGCCATCTGCTCGATGCTCCACTGCGTGCCGAACATGCTCTCCGCGCCGTAGAGCACCAGCCGTCCTCGGAAGGCGAGGGCGCGCAGGCTCTGCCCCGGAACCTCGCCCCCGCCCGCGACGAAGACGATGTCCGCGCCCAGTCCTCGCGTGGCCTCGCGGACCTGCTCGGGCCAGTCAGGGCGCGAGGTGTCCACGGTGGCATCCGCGCCCAGTCGTGACACCAGCGCCCGCTTGGACTCGCGGCTCACGCCTCCGATGACACGCGAGGCGCCCATCCGCTTCGCCACCTGCACCAGCAGACTGCCCACGCCTCCCGCCGCCGAGGGGATGTAGACGGATTCACCTTCGCGAAGCCGCGCGCCTTCTCGCAGTCCCAGCAGGGCCGTGGGCGCCTGGGCGGGCAGACAGACGGCCTGCTCGAAGGACACGCTGTCGGGGATGCGCAGCGTGGTGGCGGCCGGGGCCACGGCGTGGGTCGAGAACGCGCCTTGTCCCGGGAGGATGGCGACGACCCGGGCGCCGGGAGCGAGTCCCTCGACGGAAGGCCCCACCGCGTCCACGACTCCCGCGGCCTCCAGGCCCGGGATGAAGGGCAGGGGAGGCGCACCCGGCAGACGGCCCTCGCGCTGCGCCAGGTCCGTGAAATTGAGACCCGACGCGTACACGCGGATGCGCACCTCGCCCTCGCCGGGCTTGGGCATGGGGACGTCGTCGAGGCGCAGCTCCTCGGGGCCACCGAACTGGTGCAGACGAATGGCTTTCATGACTGGCTGTCTCCCGGACGGCGGGACGTGGGCGAGGAGTCTCGCGCTGTCACGCCCGGCGCATGGGTGGACCTATAGTCCTGGGAGAAAGGACGAACATGCGCCAGAAGTCCGTTTCTCTCGTCCAAGCGTCCGGAGCAAAGCCGGGCCTCGATGTCCTCGCGGATGTGCTCCAGGGCGTGCACCTGCGCAGCCGCGTGCACGCGCGCTATGAGCTGACCGCGCCCTGGGGCATGCGCATCGACAGTGCGCCTTTCCCGGTCTTCTACGCGGTGCTGCGTGGCAACTGCCTTTTGTCCGCGGGAGAGCGGGAGCTGTCGCTGACGGGAGGTGACTTCGTGTTCCTCCCCGCGGGAGCGCGGTTCACCTTGAAGGACCGACGCGGCTCGCGCGTGTTGCCCGTGGAGGCCATCTACGCGACGCGCCAGCCGATTCGGTGTGGCGGCTTGCTGCACCATGGCGGAGGCGGCGAGGCGGTGACGGTGCTCGTTGGCTCCTTCACCTTCGAGGGCGAGACCTTGAGTCCGCTGGCGCGGCACCTGCCCACGCTGCTGCATGTGCGGAGGGATGACCCCGCGTCCTCGCGTTGGCTGGAGTCGACCCTGCGCTTCGTGGCCTCCGAAATCGAGGCCCAGCAACCGGGTTACGAGACCGTCGTCAGCCGGCTGGCGGATGTCCTCTTCGTCCAGGCGCTGCGAGCGCATCTGGAGAGCTCCTCCAAGGACAACGGCTGGCTGCGTGCCCTGGTGGACCCGCGCATCGGCGCGGTGCTCCAGCGGGTCCACGAGAAGCCCGAGGCACCGTGGACGCTGGAGGGGCTGGCGCGCGTCGCGAGCATGTCGCGCTCCGTGTTCGCGGAGCGCTTCAAGCAGCTCGTGGGAGAGCCGCCCCTGGTCTACGTGGGCCGCTGGCGGATGCACCGGGCCATGACGCTGATGCGGGCGAGCGACACCTCCGTGGCGGAAGTGGCGCGCGCCGTGGGCTACGAGACGGAGAGCGCTTTTGGAAAGGCCTTCCGCCGGTGGGTGGGCATGACGCCTGGAGCGTTCCGCCGCTCGGCGTCCGCTACTCCAGCGCCTGGGGGAACGCCGGCAGCTTCGCCATCTCCCGGGCGTCGTGCTGGATGATGATTCGCGCGCTCGTGTTGCGCAGCACCCTGTTGACGCGGTCGATGGAGGCGAGCGTGTCCGCGCGGTTGAAGTTGAAGGAGGGCATCCGGCCCTGCTCGAAGTTCTCCCGAGAGTGGAACAAGTCGCCCGACAGCATGACGTTGCCCGTCTTCGGCAGCCGCACCAGGAGGACTTGATGCCCCGGGGTGTGGCCCGGCGTCTTCAGGATGCGCACCGAGCCATCGCCAAACACGTCATGGTCCGAGTTGAGCAGCACCGTCTTCTGCTTCGTGTGGCCCGCGAGCAGGCTCGCGTCGACCCCGGACGGCGTGGGCTTCTGCTGGGACCAGTTCCACTCGTCGCGATGGACCAACCACGTCGCGGACTGGAAGTTGCGCGCGTTGCCGATGTGGTCGGCATGCAGGTGTGAGAAGGCCACGAACTGGACGTCGGAGGCCTTCAGCCCCAGTTGCTCGAGCTGCGAGGCCAGGGTCTTCTTCACCACGAAGCGGACACCGGGGCGCTGCTCATGACCCTCGGGCTCCTGGGCCAGGTGGTCACCCAGGCCCGCGTCCCACAGCAGGTTGCCGCGCGGGTGGCGGATGAGGAAGCACGGGGCGGAGAGCGTGCCGGGCTGGCCGTCGTACTCGCCGGTGTCGGAGAACGGGCCCAGGTCCTTGAACTCGGCGTAGCCGCAGTCGAGCGGATGCAGCTTCACGGCGGGCACCGAGGCGTCCGTGGTGGCCGTCGCGTAGGCCGCGTCGCGCACCTCACGCGTGAAGGGGCCGTTCATGCCCTCGAACGCGGTGTTGGTCATCGCCACCACGGTGAGCTTCTTCTTCACGTCCACGAACCAGTTGTGGCCGTAGGCCCCGCCCCACTGCCACGTCCCCGCGGACTGAGGGCTGTGCGCCTGCGCCGGGTCGACCAGCACCGCCGACAGCATTCCCCAGCCCCAACCCGGGCCCTGCGTCTGCGCTTCCGGACCCCTCTGCAGCACTCCGAACTGGTCGATGGTGCTCTGCTTCAGCACGGGAGCGCCACCCAGCCGCAGCGCCTCCAGGAACCGCGCGAAGTCGCCAGCGGACCCCACCATGCCCGCGCCTCCGGAGGGGTACGCGTTGGGGGTCAGCGCGCGGTCCGGAGCGAACTGGACCACGCCCTCGCCAAAGGGCACGCCGTGGCCCTTGCCCGTCATGCGCACCGGGATGGGTCTTCCGTCCGTGTACGCGACGGCGAGCCGCGTGGCATCACTCACGCTGAACGCCGTGTCCTTCATCTTCAAGGGCTGGGTGACCCACTTCTCCACCACCTGCGGCAGCGGCGCGCCACCCGCGCGGGCCACCACGGCGCCCAGCACGTCCGTCGATAGCGAGTAGTGCCACCGCGCGCCTGGCTCGAACGCGAGCGGCACCGACGCGAGGCGGCGCAGGTTCTCCTCCAGCGTGAGCCCGGGCTGGAGGTCGAGCCCGTCGGAGATGCCAGCCTTCGGGTAGCCCTGCCCCGGAGCGTGCTGGAAGCCGTACATCAGGCCGGAGGTGTGCGTCATCAGGTGGCGCACGGTGATGACGGGCTCACGTCCATCCGCGAGCTTGGGGCGGAACGTCGGCAGCCACTTGGTGACGGGGTCCTCCAGGGACAACTTGCCCTGCTCCACCAGCGCCAGGGCCGAGGCGGAGACCAGCGGCTTGGTCATGGAGGCCAGCCGGAACACCGTGTCCTCGCGCATGGGCGTCCGGGCCTCGCGGTCCGCGTAGCCCGCGGCGCGGTGGTAGACGACCTGGCCGTCCTTCACGACGACCACCACGGTGCCGACGATGCGCTGCTCTTGGATGGCCTTGTCGATGACCGAGTCCAGCTTCGCGGTGACGGCGCGCACGTCCGGGCTGGCGGCGGCCTGGGGGGACTGCGTGTTCGACGGGGATTGAGCGGGAGCAGCCGGGGAAACGCCCAGGCTCACGGCGGTGACCAGGGCGGCGATGGCAGAATGCATGGGACCGGATTCCTTTTATGTATCGGTTGTTACGTAAATGCGCGACGTGCCCCCGGGTTTCACGAGACCGTCATGAAAAAAGCGACCCCCCTCCCATCCCCGTCTCCGCGGCCTCGAGGCCGGCCCCGCGAATTCGATGAGGCGAAGGTGCTGGACCAGGCCCTGGAGGTGTTCTGGCGCCTGGGCTACGAGGGCGCGACGGTGGCGGACCTCACCGGGGCGACGGGCCTGAGCGCGACCAGCCTCTATGCGGCCTTCGACTCCAAGGAGGGGCTGTACCGGCGGGTGCTGGAGCACTACCGGGAGGGCCCTGGCGGCAACACCGGGCGTGCGCTCGAGGAGGAGCCCACCGCGCGGGGCGGCTTCGAGCGGGTGCTGCGCGAGGCGGCCCGGAACTTCACGCGCCGCAAGCTTCCTCCGGGGTGCATGATATCGACGGCCGTGCTGCGGTGCGCGCAGGCGCACCGGCCCGTGGCGGACCTTGTCTCCAGCCTCCGCCAGGCCACGGTGGCGTCCTTCCGGGAGCGCCTGGCCCGCGCAGTGCGGGAGGGGGAGCTGCCCGAGGGGACCGACACGGGGGCCCTGGCCCGCTACTTCGGCGCCCTGCTGCAGGGGATGTCGGTGCAGGCCGCGGATGGCGCCACGGAGGCGGACCTGCTCGCACTGGCCGCGGTGGCGATGCGAGCCTGGGATGGAGGGGACGGCCGCCCGCGCGCGCGGTGACCCACCGGGGGAGTTCCCAGGGAAAGTCCCAGGGAATCCCATGGGTTGCGCCCCCTGGACGCGCCTTCCCCGGGCCCGGGGGGCGGGATTGCGGTGCGACGGGCATCCGAGCGGCTTATCAACACGGGTAAGGATGCCCGCGATGACCGCCCAAGAACGCGTCGAGAGCGCCGCCGTGCGCGCGCTGAAGGTCTTTCCACTGCCCTCGGCGGTGCTCTTCCCTCACTCCATCATTCCGTTGCACATCTTCGAGCCCCGCTACCGCGCCATGGTGCGCGACGCGCTCGCGGGAGACCGCGTCATCGCGCTGGCGCAGCTGGAGGAGGGGTGGGAGGGCAACTACGACGGGCGTCCTCCCATGGTGCCGCTGATGTGCGCGGGCGTCATCGCCTGGGACGAAGAGGTGGAGGACGGCCGCTACAACATCCTCCTCCAGGGCGTCAGCCGCATCGAGATGCTCTCCGAGCTGGCGACGGACAAGCCCTACCGGGAAGTGCACGCGAAGGTGCTCACGGACCTGCCCTACCACGGGCCGGAGGAGGAGCGGCTGCGGCAGGCCGTCTTCGAGCTGGCCGGGCGCGTGCCCCCCACCTTCGCGGAGAACCTCCTGCCCGCGACGGCCCGCGCGACGGGCGGGATGCTGGCGGACGTGGTGGCCGCCGCGGTGATTCCCGAGGCCGAGCGCCGGCAGGAGCTGCTGGCCGAGCTGGACGTGAAGCGCCGGCTGGACGCGGTGCTGGAGGACGTGGGCGAGCTCATCGCCCGGTTGCAGCCCGTCCGGCCCTCGGGCCCGCTCAACTGACGCGGGGGAGGCGCTGTCCGCCTCTTCGCGGGAATTGCCTTGCGCGTCGCTCCGGGCATTGCTGGGCTCAGGCCGCCGCGGCCTGCTCGCGGCCAGGCCGGCGATGAAGGGACTTGCCGCGCCGGTACGAAAAGGGAGCGAAGCAACCATGCGGCTCGTGAAAGTCGGCATCGCCAGTGTGAACACCACCGTGGGAGCCTTCGTCCGCAACGTGGACCGGGCCCTGGTCCTGGCGAAGCGGATGGCCGAGGACGGCGTCACCGTGGGCGTCTTCCAGGAGCAGCTGCTCGCGGGCTACCCGGCCGAGGACATGGTGCAGTGGCAGGGCTTCATCGACCGGCAGTGGCCGGAGCTGGAGCGCTTCGCTCAGGAGACCGCCGCGCTGCCCACCGTCTTCGTCGTGGGCGTGGGCGTGGCCCTTCAAGGTCAGCGTCTCAACTGCGCGGCGGTGGTGGCCGGTGGCCGCGTGCTGGGGCTCGTGCCCAAGGAGAAGCTGCCCACCTACAACGTCTTCTACGAGGCGCGCACGTTCGGCCGGGGTCAGCCCGGCATGGCGGAGCTCCACCGGGGCGTGCCGCTGGGTGACTACCTCTTCCAGTTCGACTTCGGCGTGCTGGCGCCGGAGGTCTGCGAGGACATCTGGAGCGCGGACGGCCCCATGCGCCGGCGCGCGTACGCGGGCGCGGAGCTGGTGGTGAACATCTCCGCCTCGCCCTTCCGGCTGGGCGTGATGGAGACGCGGCGGGAGCTCATCGCCACCCGCTCCTCGGACCACCAGTGCACCATCGCCTACGCCAACGCGGTGGGCGCCAACGACGGCCTCATCTTCGACGGCGGCGGCTTCGTCAACCAGAACGGCCGCCACGTCCTGGAGGCGCCGCGCTTCCAGGAGGGCTACGCGGCGGCGGTGGTGGACCTGGACCGCACGCTGCGCCTACGCGGCGAGGCCACCACGTGGCGCCTGGACCGCGAGGCGTGGCTGTCCTCGGGCGGCAAGGGCCCGTCCGTCCTGGACTGCACCCAGGTGGTGCGCACCCGCCGCGAGTCGCTCGCGTACCCCGTGCCCGCCCACCGCAGCTTCTTCCTGCCCGCGCAGTCCAAGCAGCGCTCCGCGCGCGATGCCTTGTGCGAGGACATCCTGGACGCGCTCGCGCTGGGCGTGGGCGACTACTTCGAGAAGACGCGCGCCTTCAAGCTGCTGGGCATCGCGCTCTCGGGCGGACGTGACTCGCTCTTGACGCTGCTCATCGCGCACCGGTACGCCCGGCGCGTGCGGCCGGAGAACCCGGGCTCGCTCATCCAGGCGTTCTACATGCCCAGCCGCTACTCGAGCGACTCCACGCGCGACGCGGCGGAGACGATTGCGCGCGAGCTGGGGGTGCCCTTCCAGATTGTCTCCATCGACGAGGCCTTCGAGCGTGAGCGCGCCGTGGCCGAGCAGATGCTGGGCGGCGCGAGCGTCACGCCCATCACCGAGCAGAACATCCAGGCCCGCCTGCGCGCCCAGCGCATGTGGAACTGGAGCAACTCCTGCGGCGGCCTGTTCCTCCAGACAGGCAACATGAGCGAGAAGTCCGTGGGCTACACCACCATCGGCGGTGACTTGATGGGCGCGCTGGCCGTCATCGCCAACGTGCCCAAGACGGTGGTGGTGTACCTGCTGGACTACCTCCAGGAGGTGACGGGCTATGAGGGCATCCGCAAGGTGCTGGCCAAGCCCGCGGGGCCGGAGCTGGCGCACAATCAGGTGGGCGAGGAGGAGCTGATGCCCTTCCCCATCCTCGACGCGTGCTTCTACCTGTATGCGGGCGAGAAGCTCACGCCCGCGGAGATGCTCAAGGCGCTCGTGTCGATGTTCCCGGAGGTGGAGGCGTCGAAGCTCGGCGGCTCCGTGGACAAGTTCGTGCGCCTCTTCACCCAGTCCATCTACAAGTGGGTGCAGTCCCCCCTGTCGCTGCACATCGGAAACCTGGACCTGGACCGGGAGCGCGCCCTGCAGCTGCCCGTCGTCACCGGCTCCGAGTGGATGCGCGACAAGGCCTGAGGGCCGCTCTCGCACAAGGCTTGTAGTCCAGACACCACGTCTGGCCGTCTGCTGGGTGGACGGCCACGCGAGGTGGAGCAGCCGTTGGGCGCGTCTTGCCGGATGTGTTTTCGCAAACAACCTTCATGTCAGCCACTCGACGACGGAGGGTCGAATGAAAGTGAAGATACTGGCTGGCGCCATCGGTGCGTTGATGTACGGGAACTCGGCCATGGCGGCGGATGGTGACTGCCCATCGCCTCGGGCGAGCCTCACGGAGCAGGGCCAGGGCGTGTTGCTGGCGCAGGCCCAGGACGACCCTTCCAAGGGCGTCGATTCCATTCAGGAGGAGGACCTCCTTATTGAAGCCGAGCCCGTTCCGGACTCCTCGGGCTCGAGCACTCAGAGCAGTCAGGCGGGGACGGGCGGCAGCGGCAGCAGCGGTGATGACGGCTCCATCCAGGGCGTGACGCCCAAGGGCGAGCTGTTCATGAACGTGCCGCTGCGGTGCGAGCCGTCCAATCAGTCGGGGACGGGCGGCAGCGGCATGAGCGGCACGAGCTCTCAGTCGGCGACGCCCACGTCGCCGCAGCCGCGGCCGGAGGCGGCGCCGCCGGTGCAGACGCAGCCTGAGTCCTACCCCGCCCCGTCGCAGCAGGCGGTGGGCGGCAGCGGCCTCTCCTCGCCGAGCTCGGACTTCCGGCCCACGACGGACGACATGGAGCCGGTGGAGGTGAAGAAGAAGGACAAGAACAAGGTCTCGGGTGTGAGCGTGTCCATTGGCGGTGGTGTGGAGGGTTACACCGGCGCGCTGGCTCCTCAGCTCAACCCGGGGCCCACGGCGGGTGTGACGGCGGGCTTCAAGCCTCTCAAGCAGTTGGGGCTGGAGCTGGGCTATACCGGCGCGCTCAACAACATCGACAACAAGCGCGGCCCGGTGGGTGGAGACAGCCCGGACCTCATCCGCAACGGTGGTACGGCGGTGCTGACGGTGGGGGTGACGCCGTCCGCGTGGCAGCCCTACCTGTTGGGCGGCATCGGTCTGAGCCACCTCAACTTCCGCCACGGCGAGGCGCTGGGCTACAGGGATGACACCATCGGCACGGTGCCGGCGGGTCTGGGGTTGCGAGGCCACGTGGGCCACTTCCTGGTGGACGCGCGCGCCAACTACAACTTCCTGTTCGACAAGGACTTCGCTCCGGGCCTGGAGCCGGGCGCGGAGGACCTGTCGGGCGGCGGCAGCTACCAGGGCACCATCAGCGTGGGTGGTACGTTCTGACGCCGGCGCCGTGAAGCCTTCACGGCGGGCGTGAATCAGTGGCGCGGTGCCCGGAAGACAACGGGCCCGCGCCACTGTGTTTTCCAGTGCGGCGCGACAGCTATTGGCGGGTTAAGGTGGTGCTTTCCGCTGTGATTGGGAGCGTGAATGAGCCTGAAGATTGAAGACTCGAAGGTGGGCACCGGCGACGAGGCGAAGGCCGGGCACATGGTCTCCGTGCACTACGTGGGGACGCTGACGGACGGCAAGAAGTTCGACAGCAGCCGGGACCGGGGTCAGCCCTTCTCGTTCAAGCTGGGTGCGGGTCAGGTCATCCAGGGGTGGGACCAGGGTGTCGCGGGCATGAAGGTGGGCGGCGTGCGCAAGCTCACCATTCCCCCGGACCTGGGGTACGGCGCGCGTGGCGCGGGTGGCGTGATTCCGCCCAACGCGACGCTGGTGTTCGAGGTGGAGCTCCTGGGCGTCCGCTGAAGTCACACCCCGCTCGAGCGGGGAGAAACGAGGGCTGTCATGGCGACGGTGGAAATCACCAAGGACAACTTCAAGGAGACGGTCGGCAAGGACGGCATCGTCATCCTGGACTGGTGGGCGGCGTGGTGTGGGCCGTGTCGGGCGTTCGCGCCCACTTTCGAGACGGCATCGGACAAGCACCCGGACGTCGTGTTCGGGAAGATTGATACGGATGCGCAGCCGGAGCTGTCCGGGGCGTTCGAGATTCGCTCCATCCCCACGTTGATGGTGTTCCGGGACGGCATCCTGCTCTTCGAGCAGCCCGGAGCGCTGCCCGCCGCGGCGCTGGAGGACCTGCTGCGGCAGGTTCGCGCGCTCGACATGGTGGCGGTGAAGAAGGAAGCCGAGGAGCGCCGGAGCAAGGAAGCCCCCAAGGCTTGAGCGGGATGCGGGGGGCCTTTGGAGGGCCGCCCGCGCGCCGTGGCCGGAAGCGGTGGAGTGCTTCCGGCCGCGTGCGGCGCGCTACCAGGTGACGAGCAGCGAGAAGTCCTTGTAGGGCGGCTCGCCTGTCTCCAGCCTCACGTGGAAGCGCTGCTCCGGGTTCTTCTGGATGAGGCCCCCGCGGACCAGGCCCGTGCACCACGCGGGGCCGAAGAACTCGTCCTTGAAGCGCAGGCGCGCGGCGTTGTCCGCGAGGCGCTCGTAGTCGCGTTCTCCGAAGGTGCTGGTGGCCTCCGCGAGCCCCGAGCCCAGGAAGAGGCCGCGGTGAGGGTCCTCCCCGGCGATGGCCATCACCATGGCGCCCACGGGGGCCAGGAAGACGGGGCCCGCGGCGGTGAAGGAGAGCTGCTCCACGGTGGCCGCGTAGTCCTGCCCCAGGAGCGGGTTCAAGGTGCTGGCGCCTTCGTGAAGCAGCTCCAGGTACTCGCGGGCGGAGCGGTGCGTGGGCGAGCCGCGCGGCGGAGCGTCCGGGAGGATGACACCCGCGGCGTGCTTGAGGGCCCGGCACATGTGCTGGGCGATGCTCTCGCGCAGACTCCTCACGAACAAGTCGAGGACCATGTGCTCGGGGCGACACAGGGCCATGCGGGCTTGCAGGTGCGCGGGAGAGTCCATGAGGACTTTCCTAGCGGCGCCGGGTGAGCCAAGTCTAGCCAGCGGCGTCGCCCGCGAGTCGGTGCTTGCTTTGGCGACCGTGCAAACACCTCCTTCATCGAGGTGGGCTGGGCCCATGATGTTCAGCGCGAGGCGCGCGGCGCGGGCGCCAAGGTGCGATGGCTCATGCGCGCCACGCTCAACCACACCAACGTCGCGGCGAGCCAGACGGCGGTGAGTGTTCTCCAGGAGAGGGGCGCGGCGGCTTGCGTGAGCCACAACAACACAGAGCCACCGGTCGCGAGGACACGGGCCATCTCCAGCGGCAGACCCCAGCGTTTGGACTCCATCATTCCGCCCCACGCGGTGGCCATGGCCCAGAAGAGGAGGCTGAGCGTCACTTTCTGCCATCCCGTCAACGGCGAGGCGTGATGGCTGACCAACAGCATGAACGGCATGGACGTCACCATCTGGAAGATGAGGTAGCCGCGGATGTTGGGCAGCTCCGTCGACTGGAACTTGGTGTCCTCGCCGGGTGTCCACTTGAGTTCATCGCGAGGCGGCAAATCGGAGGGGCGCCAGCCGGTGGGCATGAACCACAGGCGCAGCCGGTCCCACCCGCTCTTCGTCTTCGCCGCGTCGCTGACCAGCTTGCCCCAGTACTGGAAGTTGATGACGGTGGGGTCCCAGGTGTTCGGGGGTGTGGTGACGCCATAGGAGCACTCTTCGAGTTCCTCCGCGTAGGTGCCGAACATGCGGTCCCAGATGATGAGCGAGCCCGCGTAGTTCTTGTCGATGTAGCGCCCGTTGCGCGCGTGGTGGACGCGGTGGTGCGAGGGCGTGTTGAGCCACGACTCAATCCACCGGGGCATCTTGGGGATGACGCGGGTGTGGGGGATGAACTGGAGGACCAGGTGGAAGGCCACCATGGTCAGCACGGCCTCCGGCGAGAAGCCGACGATGACGAGCGGCCAGTAGAAGAGGAACGAGAAGATGCGCTGGGTGACGCTGGCGCGCAGGGCCACCGCGTAGTTGAGCTCCTCGGTGGAGTGGTGGGGCGAGTGCGCGGCCCAGCCGAGATTCGTTCGGTGCCCGAAGCGGTGGAACCAGTAGAAGAGGAAGTCGACGCCCAGGAACAATCCCACGAGCGCCCACGGCGACGTGCTGTCGAACTTCCAGAGGGCGAACTGTCCCAGTTGCGAGAAGAGGGGCAGCACCAACAGGGCCACCGCCACGTTGACGCACTGGTTGAGGACCGCGGTGCCCACGCTCGCGATGGAGTCCTGGAAGCTGTAGTAGCCGTTGCGCCGGGCCACGCAGTAGATGAACTCGCCGAGCGCCAACGCGATGACGAAGGGCGTGGCGATGGCGTAGACGTTGATGGACATGCCGCGCACGGTACGCCGCGCGATTCGAAGGGTGCCTTAACCTGGGTTAACCTCCGAGGTCATCCCGTGAGATACCCGAAGCTCTACGAGAAGCTGGCTCCGCTCGGTCCCATCCCCGAACACGAGTGGGAGCGGGCCGAGTCGCTCGCGAAGGAGCAGGGCGTGGAGCGCAAGGGACTCTTCCTGCGCCCCGGTGAGGCGGTGGACCGCTTCGGGTTGGTGCTCCAGGGCGTGTTCCGGCTGGTGCGGGTGTCGGCGCGGGGCGCGGAGATGGTGAAGGCGTTCCGCTCCGAAGGCGACCTCGTGGGCGCCTATGCGGAGATGCTCATGCGGGTGCCGTCGATGACCACCATCGAGGCGCTGGAGCCCTCGCGTGTGTTGGTGTTCCGCGAGCAGGACATCCAGACGTTGGAAGCGGCCCACGTGTGCTGGGTGCGGGTGCTGCGCCGGGTCGCCGAGCGGCACTTCCTCATGAAGGAGCGCCGCGAGCAGGAGTTCCTGGAGTTCTCCGCCGAGGAGCGGTTGGACATGTTCTGGGCGGAGCATCCCCACCTGAAGGGCCGCGTGCCGCAGCGAGACGTGGCGGCGTATCTGGGCATCACCGAGGTGGCGCTCAGCCGCATCATGTCTCGCCGCCGCAAGCGCGCGGAGTCCGAGGCGGACTAGAGCCGCTCGAAGACGAAGGTGTACGAGTCTCGAGGGGCGGGGCCATGGGTGAGGCGCAGGAAGCGGTCTCCCCCGGGCGCGGTGAACTTGAGGGTGTGGGTAATCACGGGCAGGCAGACGTCGGGCGCGGGCGCGAGGCTGGAGGCAATGACCGTCTCCGTCTCCGTCACGTCGTGGACCGTCACGGCGACCTCGCGGTCCAGGTACATGACGATGGGCTCGTCGCGCTCCGCGGACACGACCTCCGTGTAGCCGAGGAAGGACGCCCCCTTCGCGGGGAGCGTCAGCGCGTAGGCCTTGTGAGACGTGTCGGCCGCGGGATACGCGGCGGTGGGCGAGGCGCCCGCGGTGAGGGCGATGGGCGTATCCAGGAGCGCGTGGGCGCAGGCGTGCTCGAGGTTCCGGTCCCGCTTCCCGGTGGTGAAGTCGAGGCGGCCGTCCTTCAATCCCTCATGTGCCGCGTCCAACGCATTGCCCGAGACATCCCGCAGGGACGCAAGGTCCAGCGCGTAGTGTCTGTCTTCCTCGAGCGGCGGAAGGTCGGCCTGGGGCCGGGGAATGGTGACGGACAGGCTCCGGCCATCCTCGGACCAGGTCCCCGTCAGGGCGCGTGGCGCGGTGGCGGGTGTGTCGACGTCGACCAGCGACACCTGGGCCTGCTGGCGGTCCATGGGCTCGCTGAAGGAGAGGGTGACGAGCCGCTGCAGGCCGGTGGTCTTCGCGTCCTGCTTGAAGCGCTGGACGGGAAGAACGCCCGTGTCTCCTTCGGCCGGACTGGACGCGGTGACGTGAGGCTTCGTGGTGTCACTGGGGTCAGGCGTGGGCGAGGAAGGGTCTTCGGATCCGCAGCCCGTCATGACGAGCAGCGTGCAGGTGGAGAGCAGGGCGGTGAGGCGGAGGGAACGCGGCATGGTGCGGCTCGAGGGAAGGCGAGGGAAGGCGGGGCGCCCTCGAACGAAGAGGGCGCCCCCGGGGAAGGCGTGAGGAGCGGTCAGCAGTTGAAGATGGCGGGGTTGGTGTCGTCGCAGTCGAAGCGCTGCTTCACGTAGCCAGCGGGCGGCTCGCAGGCGAAGCGGTACACGGGCGAGTTGGCGCCGTAGCCGTCACCATCCTGGTCCCGGTAGAAGCGGTCGCGGCTGTCGTAGTGGTACTCGGGGACGATGCGGACCTGGTTGCCCGAGGCGGGACCGGTGGCGAGGATGTACTCGCGGCCCACCACGAGGTCATACACCCGCGCCTGGGTGAGCGGGCAGGACGCCTCCGAGACGGACTCGCTGATGAGCGGAGACACCGTGGCGCTGGTGGTCGTGTCCACCACCGTGAAGGCCACGTTCTGCGACAGGTAGAACGAGAGCGACTCCACGGTGGAGGTGGTGGATGTCACGGCGGCGGGCGTGAAGGTCACCGAGCCCTCCGCGCCCGTGGGCAAGAGCAGGGTGTAGTGCTTGTGGCGGGGGCTGATGTCCGGCGCGGTGTCGACCCGCGTGGCGCTGGCCGTCACATTCACGTTGTCCGCGCTGTTGTTCGCATGGCCGCAGGCATGTGTCGTCATCAGCGTGTCGTCGACGGAGACGCAGCTCGCCTCCAGCGGTTGCCCCTCCTGCTCCAACGCGTCGAACTCCGCTTCATCCATGGGGCCGCAGGCCGCGAGGGACAGCGCGAGCACGGCTCCGCACAGGGTCTGCTTCAGCATCTTCATGTGGGGTTTCCTTTCATGTGCTGGAGGCGAGGCGGGGCACCCGAGGGCTGCCCACCGCCGGCTCCAACGAGGCGTTTCAAGGGGTTGTGGTAATTGAGTTGCAATAATGGAGCAGGGTGTTTCCAGGATGAGCCGGCTCACGTGTGGAGGGACTCCACGCGTGGGGTGTGGCTCAGGGGTGAGGAGGCCGTGGAGCGCGCACGGGTCTTCCCTCGGGAGGACGCGAGCGGCGTTCCGGGGCGTCTCGCCACCAGCGCAGGTGGAGGCCGCCACGACACACGCGTGCCGCCGGGCGTGGAGGTTCCATCGCATGCGGGAGGGCCCCATGCGGATTCAGGAAGAGGAGGTGGCTGGAGTGCATGAGGCGATGCCTTGCCGGGCGCGGGCCCGGTTTCGCGTCAGGCGCCCACGCGGGAGGAGCGGTGAGGCTCAGCCCGCGTGGGGATGGTGGGCCGCCTCTTCGATGAGGAGCGAGAAGGACGCGTTGCGGGACAGGAGCGCGTGGAACTCGAGGTGGTATTCGGTGTCCGCCGTAAGGTCCGCGATGATGGCGGCCTTCAACGCACCACACACATTCGCCGGCACCTGGTAGCGGCACTCCCGTGACACCTCGGCGCCCGTCGCCGCGTCGTAGATGCGCAGCCCCCGCTCTCGCGACAGCATGAAGGCGAACTCCCCCGAGGCATCGGGGAGGAACGAGACGCGGCCCGCCCAGCCCCAGGACTGGGGGTTGGAGGGGAGGGTGATGTTGTACGTGGTGTGAGGCGCGCTGACGTCCACCAGCACGGGCGCACCCAACGCGGAGGCGGTGACGGGCTGGAAGGGGCCGTGCTCCGCGTGCACGCAGGCGTGCTCGACGACCTCGGCCAGCTCGGGGGACGCCGGGCACGCGGGCAGCAGCGCGGCCTCGGAGGCGGAGACCTCCGACTCCACGGACTCCAGCTCCTCGTCGGTGGGGGCGCCGCAGCCGGTGAGCACCAACACCACGCCACTGACGAACAGGGACCTTCGTAACGATGGACAGGACAGCATGAGGGATTGCTCCGGGTGAGAGACCGCGGAAGTGCGGTGACGGCAGGGGGGGTGGACTTCAGCTTCGTGGCATCGCCGGTGGCCGGGATGCGCCCGCAATATGCAATTGATATCTAAAAGTAATCAAGTTGCATTTAGTGGGCGCGCGGACGCCAGGCCAGGCATGGCGCGGGGCTCACGGGGCGGTGCGGGGTGGATTTGAGCGGCAGAGGGAGCAGGTCCCTCGCGAGGTCATCGCGGAGTCCAGCTCGACCGATGCGGCGGGCGAAGCGCGGGGCGGCGGTGAGCGCCGCCCCAGGGGAAGGTTCAGGCCGCGTTGGCGGTGACGCCCACGTCCTCGACGGCGGTGAGCCGGGGGTGGTGGGCGGCGCGGGCGGTGTCGGCGTCGGACTCCTCGGCGGCCATCTCCTCCGCGCGGTTCCAGCAGCCCAGCGCCTCCACCCAACCTTCCAGGAGGTCAATCAAGGCGCTGCGCTGCTCGCCGCCCAGAGGCATCAGGAGCCGCGCCATGCGCTCCTGCACCACCGAGTCCGCGCTCTCCGCCAGGGCGCGTCCCTGCTCCGTGAGCCGCACGCGAACCCTGCGGCGATCATGCCGAACCGAGCGCTCACGCTGGACGAGCTTGGCGTCCTCCAGCCGGTCCAACAGCCGGCTCAGCCGGGGCAGGGCAATGCCTCCCAGGCGGTCGGCGAGGACATTGACGGGCAGGAGGCTCTCCGCCTTGAGCCACCAGATGGCCTGTACTTCCATGGGGTCCAGCTCGTGGTGGGGCAGAGAACCTATCGGGCTGGAGAGAGCGCCGCATCGCGCGACGTCGATGATGAGATTCCGCAACCGCGCCACCTGCACCCGCACTTCCACCGAAAGCTCGGACATCTTCGTGCCTCCGTCTCCCGGACGACGCGTCCCGCCAGTCTGTGGGACATGCGGAACGGCCGCCCGCCATGGCCGGGGACTCACACCCCTGCTTGGAAACGGGAACGCGCCGGCGAAGAATCCATATCGGTCGCGTGACGCGTTTTTCGGCGCCGGCGTCAGCCGGTCTGCTGGTGGCGCTGGGCCCGGGCCTTGGCGTGGGCCTTGTCGAAGCCCTCGTAGAAGCGGACCGCCTGCTCACCCACCCGCTGGATGTGCTGGTTGTTGAAGTAGGCGGTGATGGGGGCGGCCACCAGCGGCATGGCCCTCCCCAGCGTGTGAAGGCCGCCCTTCTCCAGCAGCATCGCCGCCAGCTTGCCCAACACCTTCGGGCTGGAGCGCTGCACCGGCCCCAGGCCGTTGGCGTAACCGAACAGGTCCAGCATCTCGCCCCGGGCGCGCTCGCTCTTGAGGTTCACCTTGTAGAGCGTGGCCACGTCCGTCAGCAGGATGATTTGCAGGTAGGCCATGAACAGCAGGTCCGCGGGCAGGGCCACCAACCCGAAGACACCGCTGACGCCGCCCACCATGCTGGCCAGGTTCTTCTTCTCGTCCACCAGGCGCTGGGCCAGCTCCCGGACCTCCGCCCGGGGGTAGCGCTTCTCCAGCTCCGCCACCCGCACCCGGGCGCGTTTGGTCTCCTGGAGGACGATATCCGACAGCCGCGCGGAGCCCAGCTTCTTGAGCTCCGCCGGGGTCAGCTTCTTCATGAAAGCCAGGCGCTCGGCCACGCTGTCGTAGAAGGCCATCCAGTCACTCCTGTGGGCTGTCGTCTAATAACCCCGCTCGGCGAGGTAGAGGTCCACCAGCGCCCCTTCTTCATACCAGGCGTGGCGCATCTCCACGTTGAACCAGCGCGAGTCGGGCTTGGCCCCTCGCACCTCGAGCTTCACCTGGTTGGGGGACGTGTCGATGACGGCCGCGCGGGCCTTGCAAGCGAAGCCCGGCTCCTCGCCGTACCCCCCTTCGAGGCACACCTCGTCGCCCACGGACAGGCGGCGGGTGTACTCGGTGGCCAGGTAGAGCGCCTCGTCGCAGTTGGCGCGGACCGAGGACTTCCCATGGCCCACGCAGCGGCTCTTGGACGGGGCCCGGATGACGGGAATGACCCCGTAGAGCGGGTCCTCATCGTTGGGGTTGGGCCGGAAAGAGCCCACCCCTGAACAGCCAGAGAGCCCCAGCGCGAGCACGCTGGCTCCCACCCACATCCGCCTCATCGTGGTGATGCCTCCGGGGCCCATGGGCCCCCGGTAAAGGAGGGCCGAGCATGGCAAAAGGCTCGCGGAGGGAAAAGCCGCCGGAAAAGGCGAGCAAACGTCTCACGCGCTTCGTCGCGCGGGTCCCGGAATCTCTTCTGTGCGCCCGGGGACGATGCGGTTCTTGCCATCGACGAAGACCACCGTGGGCTTCCAGTCGCGGACCTTGGACTCCTCCACCTCGGTGAAGGTGGCGAGGATGACCAGGTCGCCGGGCTGGTTGAGGTGCGCGGCGGCGCCGTTGATGCAGATGACACCGCTGCCGGGCTCACCCTCCAGGGCATACGTCTCCAGCCGAGTCCCCCGGGTGACGTTCCAGACGGCCACCTTCTCATACGGAACGATGTCCGCGGCGTGGAGCAGGTCGCGGTCGATGGTGACCGAACCTTCGTAATCCAGGTCGGCCTGCGTCACCGTCGCGCGGTGAATCTTGGACTTGAAGAGGATGCGGCTCATGGCGTGGGTCCCGAAAGGCGCCCAACCGTAACGGCTAGGGCGCCCTGGAACAACCGGGAGGTTGACTTCCGCTCGCCTGGCGCCCGGACAGCCGTCATTTCACGATGTTGACGAGCTGGTTGAGGTTGAGGGGCACGGACTGGGCGTCCGAGGTCAGGCGTCCATCCAGGCTCAGCTTGGCGTTGCCACCCGAGCGCAGGGCCATGGCGGCGGAGGCGGCGCGGGCGAAGTGGATGGTGAGCGGCAGCGACACCTGCCTGGTTCCACTGCCCTCGAGCGTGCCCAGGTTTCCGGTGGACAGGGTGCCCACATCCGCCCCGGCGACCTTGAGCGCGCCGGTGATGCCGGCGACGGGGAGCGGGAAGCTGTTGCGGTTGGTGATGGCCAGGGGGAACTCCACCGTGGCGCTGGTGAGGTTGATGCTGGTGATGCGCGGCGGCTGGAAGCTCACCTGGGGAATCTTGGGGACGTCGAAGGTGCCTTCCTTCTGGAGGGGGAAGGACAACACGCCGATGGGGGTCTGCACGCCCACGCTGCCCTGGGCCTTGTAGGCGGCGCGGTCCTTGTTGAGGAAGGTCTCCACGACGGGGACGATGTCCGCGAACTTCACGTTGGCGGGGAAGACGAGCTCGCTCTTGCCGTTGGCCTTGAGGTCCAGGCCCTTGCGCGGCTTGCCGGCCACCACCTGCTTGCCCTCGACGAAGAAGGAGTAGTCGACCGACGCCAGCTCCAGGCCGAAGCCGTTGGGGTTGTTGACCTCGTAGACCAGGTCGACGGTGGCGTCGGAGAGCGAGGCGCTGGAGAGCCGGGCCGTCTTGAAGGTGAGGGTGGGCTTCTTGAAGGCGCTCTTCAGGAAGCCCTGTAGGGCGGCGCAACCACTGAGCGTGGTGAAGCTGAGGGCAACCAGGACGAGGACGGCGCGTTTCATCGTGGGCATGGGCGTATCACCAGACGGCCCTTCCCGCGTGGGATTCACACCCGCGCGTTCCGGGGGAGCCTTGGCCGCAAGGTGTACCGCGAAGCGCGAGCAGGTGCGCTGGCAATCAGTCTTCCAGTGTCGCGTTCTATAGTCGGGGGACACACATGACGAGTCCGCTATCCAGAGGAGGGGTCCACATCACCCGTGGGGTTCGACACGGTGGGATGTTTGGACTCATGGCGGTGGTGCTGATGTCCTGCTCCCAGGGAGGCGCCGGTTCCCGGGGGCGCACCTTGGAGCTGAAGCCCTGCCGGTTGGAGGGGGTGGCGACGCAGGCCCTGTGTGGCACGCATGAGGTCTTCGAGGACCGCGCGGCCCGGACGGGGCGCAAGCTGTCGCTGCGGGTGGCGGTGGTGCCGGCGCTGGCGGCCCAGCCCCAGCCAGACCCGCTGGTGTTCCTGGTGGGAGGCCCCGGGCAGGCGGCCACCGAGGCGGGGATGATGCTGGCTGGAGTGGAGCGCATCCGCCGCCAGCGCGACATCGTGCTGGTGGACTTGCGGGGCACCGGAGAGGCCAGCCGGCTCAAGTGCGAGCCCCCCGAGGATGAGGGGCTGGCGGCACGCTTCGACGAAGAGGCCGGGAAGCGGCAACTGCGCGAGTGCCGCGAGCGCTGGGACGCGGACGTGCGTCAGTACACCACGCCCATCGCCATGGCGGACCTGGACGAGGTGCGCGCGGCGCTGGGCTACGAGAAGGTCAATCTCTGGGGCGTCTCCTACGGCACGCGCGCGGCGCTGGTGTACATGCGCCAGTTCCCCGAGCGCGTGCGCACCGCCATCCTCGATGGCGTGGCGCCCATGGGGCTGTATCTCCCGCTGTTCACGTCGCGCGATGCGCAGCGCTCGCTGGACATGCTGCTGGCTCATTGCGAGCAGGACGCGGTCTGCGAGAAGAACTTCCCCGCGCTGCGCTCGCGCACGGAGGCGCTGCTGGCGAAGCTCGCGGAGGCGCCCGCGCGCGTGAAGGTGGCGCACCCTCGCACGGGTGCGTTGGAGGACATCGTCGTCACGCGCAACGTCTTGCTGGGGGGCGTGTTCCAGCAGCTCTACAGCGCCGAGGCCTCGTCGCTGGTGCCGTTGATGTTGGACCGGGTGACGCGGGATGACTGGGCGCCCTTCGTCGCGTTGAGCCTGGGAGCAGAGGGCATGGGGAAGTCAGTGAGCCAGGGGTTCTTCTACTCCATCGTCTGCGCGGAGGACGCGCCCTTCTTCGACAAGGCGATGGTGGAGCGCGAGGGGAAGGGCACCTGGTTCGGCTCCGCCACGGGGCTGGAGACACTGTCTATCTGCGAGACGTGGCCCCGCGCGACGCTGCCCGCGGACTACCGCGAGCCGGTGGTATCGGACGTGCCCACGCTGCTGCTCTCGGGAGAGCTGGACCCGGTGACGCCGCCCTCATGGGGAGAGGAGGCGATGCGCACGCTGAAGAACAGCCTGCACGTGGTGTCGCCGGGCGTGAGCCACAACACCGTGGGCGTCGCCTGCGTGCGTTCGCTGATGGCGGACGTGGTGGCGCAAGGCAGCGTGGCGGGCTTGAAGCCGGCGTGTGGCGGCAAGGTGTCCCGGCCCCCGCTGTTCACTTCCTTCGCGGGCTCCGTGCCCTGACCTGGAGGACGCGATGATTCGAGCGACGAACCTGCACAAGCGCTTTGGCAAGGTGACGGCCGTGGAGGATGTGTCCTTCACCGCCGAGGACGGAATGATTACGGGCCTCTTGGGCCCCAACGGCGCGGGCAAGACGACGACGCTGCGCATGCTCTACACGCTGGTGCGTCCGGATGGCGGCTCGGCGACGGTGGACGGCGTGGACGTGGTGACTCGCCCCGAGGAGGCCCGGCGGGTGTTGGGTGTGCTGCCGGATGCGCGCGGCTTGTATCCCCGGCTCACGGCCCGCGAGCACGCGCGCTACTACGGCGAGCTGCATGGGCTGTCCGGCGCGACGCTCGACAAGCGCGTGGACCAGCTGGTGGACCTGCTGGACATGAAGGACATCGCGGAGCGGCGCGTGGAGGGCTTCAGCCAGGGGGAGCGGGTGAAGGTGGCGCTGGCGCGGGCGCTGGTGCATGGGCCTCGCAACGTGCTCCTGGACGAGCCCACCAACGGGCTGGATGTGATGAGCACCCGCGCGGTGCGCACGTTGTTGCGGCGGCTGCGGGACGAGGGCTGCTGCGTCGTCTTCTCCAGCCACGTCATGCAGGAGGTGGCGGCGCTGTGTGAGCGAATCGTCGTGGTGGCGCGCGGGCGGGTGGTGGCGGATGGGACGCCGGACGCGCTGCGTGCGAGCACCGGCAAGGACAATCTGGAAGAAGCCTTCGTCGCGACCATCGGCAGTGAGCAGGGGTTGACGTCATGAGACGCCAGGTCGGTACGGTCTTTCGCAAGGAGATGCGGGACCATCTGCGGGACAGGCGGTCGCTGCTCACCGTCTTGATGCTTCCGGTGTTGGGGCCGGTGATGGCGCTCCTGACGTTGCAGATGGTGGCCACCCTGATGCGCAAGGACCAGCCGGTGGAGCTGGCCGTGGTGGGGCGTGAGCATGCCCCCAGCTTGATGGCCTTCCTGGAGCGGCAGGGCGCGATACTGAAGGAGGCCCCGCCGGACTACGAAGCGCGCATCCGCGACGGCGCGCTCGAAGTGGCGCTGGTGGTGCCGGAGGACTACGGCAAGGACTTCTCCAAGGGCCGCACGGCGGAGGTGCGCCTGGTGGCGGACAGCTCGAGGCGCTCGGCCATGATGCCGGTGCAGCGGGCCCGGCGGCTCTTGGAGGCGTATTCGGGACAGGTGGGCAGCCACCGCCTGCTCGCGCGAGGGGTCTCTCCGGAGCTCGCCATGGCCGTGCGCGTGGCGGACGCGGACCTGGCCACACCCGCTCAGAGCGCCGCGCAGTGGCTCAACATGGTGCCGCTCTTCCTGGTGATGGTCACCTTCGCGGGGGGCCTCCAACTGGCGAGTGATACGCTGGCGGGTGAGCGCGAGCGCGGCTCGCTGGAGCCCTTGTTGCTCAACCCCGCCCCTCGGGGCGTGGTGGTGCTGGGCAAGTGGGCGGCCACCGTCCTCATGTCCGCGCTGGCGACGCTGGTGACCATGCTGGGCTTCGTCCTGGTGCTGAAGCGCGCGCCGCTGGAGGACCTGGGCGTGACGGTCCACCCCGATGCCTCCTTCATCGGGATGATGCTCCTCACCGTGCTCCCGCTGACCCTGGCGGCCTCCGCCGCCCAGATGTGGGTGTCCACCTATGCCCGCTCCTTCAAGGAGGCTCAGCTGTATCTGAACCTGCTCATGATTGTTCCCATGGCGCCAGGGGTCATGCTGTCCATGATGCCGATGAAGTCGGAGCTCTGGATGTTCGCGGTGCCGGTGCTGGGGCAGGAGTTGCTGGCGTTCGAGGTGCTGCGTGGAGAGATGCTCAAGCCGCTGCCCTTCCTCCTCGCCACGGGCTCCAGCGTCGTGGTGGCGCTGATTGCCTTGCGCGCCATCACCCGGCTGCTCGGCGACGAGCGCATCGTCTTCGGCCGGAGCTGAGGGCCGGACCCACAGTGTCTCCGAGGTGTCGGTTGACGCCTCGGGTCCTCCGGCGTGGATGACAATGGCCTCGGGTTGGCTTCCAATGGGAGGGGATGACGCCCGAGAAAGATGCCCTCCTCCCCCTGGCGCCGGAGTCCGTGGCCACCACGCAAGGGGAGCCGCGCTTCGGTACCTACCAGGGTGAGCTGCCCGAGGTGGACCTCCCCAGGCTGTTGGGGAAATGGGCGCCGGCGCGCGCCACGCGACTGCTCAAGCGCAAGCGCTGGCACTACACCTTCACCGCCACGCAAGAGGTCGCGGCCCTCTTCGCGGTGGTGGACCTGGGCTACTCGTCCAGCGCCTTCGCCGTGGCCATCGACCTGCGCGAGCGAAAGCCCCTGTGTGACGTGAGCTTCCTGGGCGCTCCGGGCCCCATGGTGTCGCTGGGCGACAAGCCGGGCGCGGGGCTCAACGCGTCCTTCCGCACGCTGGGAGGCAAGCTGGCCATCCGCCGGGGCGAGGAGGATGAGCGCTACCAGGTGCAGGTGGACGTCAGCCGCATGCGCACCGGAAGCCTCAACACCTTCCAGTGGAACGGCGAACTGCTCGTGGCGGGAGGCCCGCCCGCGCTGACGGTGATTGCGCCCGTGCAGGGAGACGGGCTCGTCAACGTCACGATGAAGCGCAACGGCCTGCTGTCCTTCGGCAGCCTGGAGGTGGGGGGCAAGCGCTTCCGGCTGGATGGGGGCGTGGGCGGCATCGACTACACGCAGGGCTATCTGGCGCGTCACACCGCGTGGCGCTGGGCCTTCGCCTCGGGCCGGCTGGCGGATGGGACGCCCATCGGCTTGAACCTGGTCGAGGGCTTCAACGAGAGCTCGGCCGAGGCCAACGAGAACGCGCTCTGGCTGGGAGACCGGCTGTATCCCCTGGCTCGCGCGCGCTTCGAGTACGACCCGAAGAACCTGATGGCGCCGTGGAAGCTGACGACGGCGGACGGCGCGCTGGACCTGCGCTTCCAGCCCTTCTACGTCCACCGGGAGGAGCGCAACCTGCGCCTGGTCATCAGTCACTTCGCGCAGCCCGTGGGCCTCTTCGAGGGCACGGTGAAGGTGGGCGGCCGGACGCTCCAGCTCTCCAACCTGCCCGGCGTCACCGAGGACCAGGACATGCTGTGGTGAACGGCGGCCCTTCAGGGGGGCGCCCGGCGCGCGGCCTGCTTGGAGTCGTGGTGTGCGCCCCTGGAGGCGTTAGGCTGCGAAGCCCACGCCGTCCTCCGGAGTGAGCCATGTCGTGTCCGCACTGCGGTCAGCCACTTCCCGATGCCCGCGCCACCGCGTGTCCTCACTGTGGCCGGGACGTGAAGTCCGCTGGTTTCAACGGCCTCCCCTCCGCGGAAGAGGCCGCCGACGCCGCGCGCCGCACCGCCGAGGCCGCGGGGAGCGCCGTGCGGACGCTCCTGGAAGACCCTCGGCTGCGCGAGCGGTTGCCTGGGGGCTCGCTGCCGCTCTTGGGTTCGGGCCTCGTCGCCGCCGCGGTCCTCGTTCCGATGCTGCCCATCATCGGGGGCGGCATCGGCCTGCCCTGGTCCGTGGTGATGCTCGCGGGCAGCGTGCTGCTGGGCGCTCGCGAGTGGAGCGCCGCGGGCCGCCCCGTCCCCGCGCCGCTGGAGCGGCTGGCCCAGGTGGCCTCGCATCCCGCGTTCCTCCCGCTCTTCACGGGGCTGGTCTTCACGTTCGCCTTCCTGTCGCTGGGCTTCGGACTGTTGCCGCTCGTCTGGCTCGGGGCCGCCGTGGTCCTGGGCTATGTGCAGTGGCGCGTGTTCCAGGCGTCGGCTGCGTCCGCTCCGGAGCTGCGTCCCTCACCGGAGGCCACGCGGTTGAAGCGCTGGGTGCTCGCGGGCGCGGGCGTGTGCGCCCTGTCGATGTTGCTCACCTGGGGCTCGGGGATGACGCTGTGGACGTCGCTGGGCGGCTACGGCTACCAGGACCGTCAGGTGACCGAGGTCGACAGCAGTGGCCGTCCCACGGGCTACCAGTACACGGAGAGCCATTACGGCTGGGCACCGAACCTCACCCGGACGCCCACCTTCTTCGCGACGTCGGGACGAAGCCGTCCGGGAGCCCCCGCCGCGGTCATGGCCCTCATGGTCCTCGCGCTGCTGGCCGCGGTTCCTCGCGCCCGCGAGGCCGTGCCCTCGATGCTGCCGTACCTCCTCGCGGGGGGCGTCACCGTGTGGGGACTGATGGGGTTCGCCGTGAAGCCGGGGCCGCTGCTGTTCCTCGTGGGCGCGGCGGTCATCGACGTGGCCTTGTTCCGGGCCCACCGCGCGGCGAGCACCCCCGCGTCCTCGCCACCGGAGGGCGACAACCCGTCCGGTCGCGCTTGAGACGCGGGTGTCGCGCAGGCTACGTGCGGGCGCGGCGTGCTTCGAGGATGGCGCGGAAGGAGCGGGTCCTCAGCTCCTCCACGGTGAGGCCGGTGGCCAGCACTTCGTCCTGGGTGAGCGCGCCGCAGCTCAGGCCCCGAAGGAAGAAGTTGAGCAGCCCCTGGCCCGTGGCCGCGTCGTCGAAGACGTTGCCCACCAGCGTGGCCTGGGCCGCCTTCTCCATGAAGGCCTTGAGCCGGCGGGTGGCCGCGTCGAGTCCCTCCAGGAAGAAGGCATACACCGCCGCGTAGCGCACGGGGAGCTGGGCGGGATGCAAGTCCCACCCCTGATACCAGCCGCGCTCCAGTGAGTGGCGGATGTGGCGGTAGGTGAGCTGCCACACCCGCTGCACCGACTCGCTGTTCTCCCTCAACTGCGTGGGCAACAGCGGCTCTTCGCCCTGCTTGCGATGCGGTGGCACGGGCATCACGTTGGTGACGCCGTCGGAGAGCTGGACGCCCGTGCCCGCGAGCGCGGCTTGCACGAAGTCCCGCAGGAAATCACAGGCGGGGTGCAGCATGCTCTGCACATGCGCGCTGACGCTCAGCGCGGCGGTGTAGTCATACAAGCCCAGGTGCACCGCGCCGCAGCGTCCATCACCCGCGGCCACCAGCGCTTGCAGGTTCATCCGCCCCTCGTGATTGAAGAGGGCCTGGGGGGTCTCCACCATCAGCTCCATGCCCAGCGCCCCGTTCGCGAGCCCGTGTGCCTGCTCCAGCACCTCGAGGATGCGCGCGAGCGCGGCCACCTGCTCGGGCAGGGACACCTTGGGCAGTGTGACGACGAAGGACGGCGGCAATTTGCCACCGCTGTGCTCCAGCAATGTAGTGACGAACAGGTCGAGCGTGCGCGAGGAGCGCTCGAACAGCTCCTCCGTGAAGGACTTCACCCGGATGCCGGTGAAGGGCGGCAGCGCGCCCAGTTCCAGTCCGCGCGCCATCTCCCGGGCGGCGGCGACGGCGTGGGTGTCCTCCTCCGCGTCGGGGCGGTGGCCGTACCCGTCCTCGAAGTCGATGCGATAGTCCTCCACCGGCTCGCGCTTGAGCTTCTCCTGCACCCGCTCATAGACGCGCTGGGCGAAGCGCCCGCGCTGGGGCAGCCCCAGGCCATGGGCCAGCTCCGCCGAGTCTGGCGCGTAGTCCTTCATCGCCGCGAGCGCCAGGTCCCCCAGCTTCCGCGCCGACTCCGCGCGGAAGAGGTGGGCCCCGCCATAGACGACATGCACGGGCTGGCGCCGAGGTGACTCGCCCGGGTACGCGCGGGCGAGCTCGGCGTTGGCGCGCCGGAGGGACTCGCGCGCGCCGGAGAGGCTGGAGGGCGTCAGGGTGGTCTTCATCGAGAAGGGCCTCTCACGCGAGGGAGGACATCACGGCTGACGCTTGAGCCAGGCGGAGACCTCGGGGCCGCAGCGCTCGCGCAGCTCCACGTCCTGCGCCAGCCGCTCCAGCGTCTGCGCGGTGGCCTGCTGCGCCTCGCTGACGGGGTGCTCCTTGAGCAGGGCCTTCACCGCCTCCAGGTCCTCGCGCGTGCGCAGCATGCCGAGCGACTCCACGATTCTCCGCAGCAGCATGGGCGCGCCGCCCGTGCGAGTGATGACGTCCTTCCACTGCTTGCGCATCCGCGCCCACCACGCGTCGCGCCCGGTGCGGTTGGCCAACAGGCCCGACACGAAGCCGGCCACGTCCTGCGTCTTCACCGTATCGGAGAAGAGCAGGTCTTGCGCGCGAGCGGCCAGCGCGGGCTCCTCGAAGGCGGTGAGCGCCATGAGGTAGCGGCGCTGTGTGGCCGGGTCCGGCTCGCCCGGCATCCGCTGGAGGAAGGTGTCGAACAGGGCCGCGTCCCCGGCGCGCGCCACCATCGCTACCGCGGCGTCGAGCAGGTTGGGCTCCAGCGCGTCGCGCTCACCCTTGAGCATGCGGGCCACGCGCGGACGGACCTCCGCGAGCGCGTCCGGGCTGCGCGCGAGGCCACCCACCGCGCGCACCAGCGCCGCGCGTCGCAGCTTCACCGCGTCCGATTCGCCGGCCGCCGCCTGCCAGCCCAGCTTCTTCAGGCCCGGACCCAGCAGGCGCTCCACCCACGCGCGCAGGTGCGCCTGGTCCTGGTCGTCCACCAGCCGGCCCTCGACGTAGGCCAGCCGGCCCACCAGTTCGTCCAGGACGGAGTCGTCCTCCTCGTCGCCGAAGCGCGCCGCCAGGTCCAGCAGATCCGCCACCGACGCGCGCCCCGAGCGCACCAGCGACCACTGGTCCGCCAGCAGCGAGATGCGCTCCGCGGGCGCCAGCGCGTGCAGGTTCGCCGCCAGCCCCGTCAGCGTCGCCTTGTCATACATCACCCGGTAGAAGCCCGTGGAGCCCGCGTTGGCGCACAGCCACTTCACCGCGCCGGAGCCCTCCAGCTTCACCTTCGCCTGCTTGTCGCGCAGGAGCACGCGCTGCTCCTTCACGCCCGAGCCGTCCTCGTAGCGCAGCACCATGGGCACCGGCCACTTCTCACCGCTCTCCACGCCGGGCTCCGAATAGAAGCGCTGCTGCGACAGCGTCACCTCGCGCCCGTCCACGCTCGCCGTCACCAGGGGGAAGCCGCTCTGGCCCACCCACGCCGTGGCCAGCTCCTCCACGGGCTGCTTCGCGGCCTCGCCCAGCGCGTTCCACAGGTCTTCCTTCACCGCGTTGGCGCGCGCGTGCTTGCGCATGTAGAGGCGGATGCCTTCGCGGAAGGGGCCCTCGCCGAGGAAGCCCTCAATCATCCGCAGCACCGCGCCGCCCTTCTCGTACGTAATCACGTCGAAGCTCTCACCCGCCTCGCCCGCGTTGCGCACCTCCCCGTGGATGGGGTGGGTGGACTTGAGCGCGTCCAGGTACAGCGCGCTGGCGCGGTGCGCGTCGAAGTCCAGCCACATGCGCCACTCGGGGCGCCACTGGTCGACAATCTTGAAGGCCATCCACGTGGCGAAGGCCTCGTTGAGCCACAGGTCGTCCCACCACACCATGGTGACCCAGTTGCCGAACCACTGGTGCGCCAGCTCGTGGGTCACCACCTCCGCCACGCGCTTCTGCACGGACAAGGGCGCGGTGGCCGGGTCCAGCAGCAGCGTCACCTCGCGATAGGTGATGAGGCCGGCGTTCTCCATGGCGCCCGCCTCGAAGTCGGGGATGCCCACCTGGTCCAGCTTGGTGAAGGCATACGGCAGCCCGAAGTAGTCCTGGAGCCGGGGTAGCACCGCCAGCGCCACGTCCTGGCCAAAGCGCGTCAGGTGCGCCTTCTCCTGGAGCGACCAGGTGCGCACCGGCACGCCGCCCACCATCTGCGCGGGAGTGCCCACCAGCGGGCCCACCACCAGCGCGACCAGGTAGCTGCTGAGCACCTCCGTCTCCTGGAACGTCACCTTGTTCCAGGCGCCGTCCTGCTCCTCCTTCACGATGGGGCCGTTGCCCAGCACCGCGAGCCCCTGAGGCACGCGCACGCTCAGGGCCCACTTCGCCTTGAAGGCCGGCTCGTCGAAGCAGGGGAAGACGCGGCGCGCGTCGGCGGCCTCGAACTGCGTGGCCACCACCTTGCCCGCCAGGTACATGCCGCGCAGGCCGTCCGTGAAGGGGCCCTTCCAGGTGACCTCCAGCGTGGCGCGGCCCGTGGGCAGGGGCGCATCGAAGCTCACCACCACTGTCTCGCTGGCCGGCATGGGCCGGATGGAGGACGCCTTGAGCTGCGTGCCTCCCGAGCGGAACGTCACCTCGCCGAGCTCGAGGGCAATGGCGTGGAGGATGATTTCGCGCGTGGGCGCGGAGAGCTCCACGTCCACTGTCTGCTGTCCGGTGAAGGACTTCGCACCCAGGTCCAAGGTCAGCGTGGCCGCGTAGCGCTGGGGGCGAACGGTGGTCGGGAGGCGGAAGTTCTTGTCTTCGGTCGGGTGCGCCATAGGGAGGCGGAATCTAGCCTCGCTTGTGGCTCGCGTTCCCAATTCGTTGACGTGGATGCAAGAAACCCGTCGTCAGCGGGGTGGGGTGTCGTCCGCCACACCCTTACCGCCTCGAGCGCGAGCCTTTCGTGTCGCGCCGCCGCGCGGCATGGGGCGGGGCACGAGCTGCTGGAGGAGGCTGGACTCCCGTTGAAAGAAACCCTCCGTGTGGAACGAATGCGGGAGCTCCAGGAGCTGGAAGTCCAGGTGATGACACAGCTCATGGAGGAACGTGCGGAGGTACGTGCGAAAGGCAACCACGCGCGCCTGTTTCGCGGTCCGCATCCACACCTGGAGGCGAGGACGGCGCCCGGCCTCCCACGTGTATCGGCCGTGCAGCTCGCCTTCGTCGGACGAGGGGCGCACCTCGAGCACCTCCACCCGGACGGTGGCCACGTCCAGCCGCGTGCACAGGGCGTCGCTCAGCTTCGCGGTGGCGAGCTCCAGGGGGCGCCTCTCGCCCGAGGCGAGGGACTCCCTCACCGCCGCGACGAGGGGGCTCAACGCCGCGGGCTCCCGGACCCGGAGGGCGCTCACGCCATCGCTCATCCGATAGACGCGCTGCTCGTCGGGGCTGAGGTCGTCGTAGTAGGCGAAGGGCACGGGGCACCGGCACTCTAGCGGGCGGGGCGCATGGGCGCTTGTCTCCTTCTTCGCGTTGGATGTGGACGGGACCTGGACGGGCGAGGGCCTCGCCGCTCCGCCGCCCTGAGCCCGGCTTCCGCTTGCGTGCTGGTTACCTTGCGGTGGGGGTGGGAATGTCACTCACGCTGGGGCGCGCCGGCTGGGAGCGCGCGGTACTGCTCGCGGTGTCCTTCGAGGCCTTGAAGGTCATCAGCGCCCACTTCGTGTTCCCACCCTTCAGCGGGGCCATCCTCTGGCTGCCCGCGGGGATGACGCTGGCGTTCCTGCTGCGCTCGCCCCGGAGCATGTGGCCCACGTTGCTGTTCGCCGTCTTCGCGGTGGAGGTGTGTTCCGAGCTGGCCATGGGCAGGCCCTGGGGGCTGGCCATGACATGGGCGGCGGGCAACACGCTGCGCACGTGGCTGGGGGCGGCGCTGATGCGGCGCTGGCCGGGAGGCGACGTGCGCTTCCGTCGCGTGCAGGACGTCACGGGGTTGCTGTTCCTGGGGGCCGCCATCGGCGTGTTGCCGAGCGCGACGCTGGGGGCCCTGGGCGCGACGAAGTGGCTGGGCCTGGTGGCGTTCTGGCGGGAGTGGCTGGTCTGGTGGCTGAGCGACGCGCTGGGCACGGTGCTGGTGGCGCCGCTGGTGCTGACGTGGTGGCCGTCGGGGAAGAGGACCTCTCCTCCGAGGCGGCGGTTGGAGTCGTATGTCCTGCTGTCGCTCGTGTTCGGGATGGGGGTGCTCGTCTTCCACCGGGAGACCCCCTCGGGCTCGGCGGCGGTCTCCACCACGCTGCCCTACGCCGCGTTTCCGCTGGTCATCGCCGCGGCGCTGCGGTTGGGCGCGCGAGGGGCGGCGAGCGCGTCCGCGGTGATGAGCGCGGTGGCGGTGGAGTGCACGCGCCTGGGCCGTGGGCCCTTCGGTGAATTGACGGTGTCGGTCTCCGAGCGGGTGTTGTCCGTGCAGGTGTTCCTCGCGGTGCTCAGCCTGTCGGCGTTGACGGTGGCGGCGGTGGTGTCCGAGCGGCGCCGCGCGGAGACGGCGCAGCGGGTGCTCGCCACGGTGGGCGCGGTGCTGGCCGAGTCTGCGGATTGGCGGGGGACGTTGCCTCGGGTGACGCGGCTGCTGGTGCCCGAGGTGGCGGCGGGCGCGGCCATCTGGTTGCGCGATGGGGGCGGCGTGGTGGAGCGCGTGGCCGCGGAAGGGTGGACGCCCGCGCGTGAGGCGGGGCTGCGCGGGTGGTTCCCTCCGCTGCCTTCGGAGACACAGTCGTGGGAGGGCGCGGAGGGCTCGGGGGTGCTGGTGCCGCTGCGGGTGCGGGGGATGGAGGTGGGGGCGCTGGCCATGGCGCAGGAGCGGGGGGCTCGGACGCGCAAGGAGCAGGTGCTCGCGGAGGATGTGGCGCGGCGGTGCTCGATGGCGCTGGAGAACGCCCGGCTCCTGGAGGAGGCGCGCGCGGCCATCGCCGTTCGCGAGGACTTCATCTCCGTGGCGGCCCATGAGTTGCGCACGCCGCTGGCCACGCTCGCGTTGCGAGTGCAGGGGTTGATGGGGTTGTTGGTCCGGCGGGCGGGAGTGGACCGCTTCGTGCTGGAGCGGCTGGAGGCCATTGCGCGGCAGGGGCGTCGGCTGACGCGGCTGGTGGACAACGTGCTGGATGTCAGCCTGTTCAAGACGGGAGGGCTCGAGCTCGAACGCGAGTGGGTGGACCTCACCGGGCTGGTGGAGGAGTTGATGACGCGCTACTCGGCCGAGGCGATACGCTCCGGCAGCACGCTGCGGCTGACGACCTCGGGAGGACAGGTGCGCGGGTGGTTGGACCGGGTGCGCGTGGAGCAGGCGCTCTCCAACCTGTTGGCCAACGCGCTCAAGTTCGGCGCGGGAGCGGAGGTGGACGTGGCGCTGAGCCAGGTGGGGCGGCGCGCGCGGGTGGTGGTGACGGACCGGGGCATCGGCATTCCGGCGGAGGCCCGGGAGCGCATCTTCGTGCCCTTCGAGCGCGCGGTCTCCTCGCACGAGTATGGAGGGCTGGGATTGGGGCTCTACCTCACGCGGCGCATCGCCGAGGCGCATGGCGGCTCCATCCAGGTCACGAGCACGGAGGGGGCCGGGGCTTCGTTCGTGCTGGAGCTCCCGGTGGAGCCGGGGCGGGTGCTCCAGGGGGCGGACTCGGACTCACTGCCTCGGGCTGGCGCTTGAGCGGCGGGCCGCTGGGGAACGGGGCTCGTGGCCGTGCTATGCACGGCGCCGATGTCGACCCTGGATGGACGACCCGAGCAGCTGTCTGGCGCCGTGGCGCCGCGCCGCAAGTCGTGGCGCTTGAAGGTGCTGCTCGCGGGGGTGGTGCTGCTGCTCGGCTTCGGCGTGTACGAGTACGTCACGTTGCCGGAGGCCGCGTCGCTGGAGCGCGAGAATCCGAAGACGACGGCGCTCATGGAGCAGCGCGCCGAGGAGGCTCGCGAGGCGGGCAAGAAGGTGCGCCGCCGTCAGCACTGGGTCTCGCTGTCCGCCGTCTCGAAGAACGTGGTGGCCGCCGTGCTGGTATCCGAGGACGCGGGCTTCTACGGACACGAGGGGCTGGACACGACGGAGGTGCGCCGGGCGCTGGAGGAGGCGTGGGAGAAGGGGAAGCTGGGGCGAGGGGCCTCGACCATCACCCAGCAGCTCGCGAAGAACCTCTGGCTGTCCACGGACCGGAGCTTGTTCCGCAAGGCGAAGGAGCTGGTGCTCGCGCGGAGGTTGGAGGACGCGCTCACGAAGAAGCGCATCCTCGCGGTGTATCTCAACGTCGTCGAGTGGGGGAACGGCGTCTATGGCGTCGAAGCGGGGGCTCGCGAGCACTTCGGTGTGTCCGCGTCGCAGGTGACGGTCGCGCAAGGCGCCATCCTCGCCGCGATGTTGCCGGCGCCCCGGAAGCGCTCGCCGTCCTCGGGTTCACGCGCCTTGTGGAAGCGTGCCCACTGGATTGTGGACCAGCTCGAGTCGGTGGGCCGCATCTCCAGCGCCGAGGCCAGTGCCGCGCGAGGAGACATCGACCGGCTCCTGGGTCGCACTCCGGCCGCCAGCGCGGAAGCATCCGAAGAGGAGGGGGGCGACGACACGTAGGGAGGCCTCGCTCCTTGTCATCACCCCTTCGCGGGTCGAGACTTGACGGGGCGGTGAATCAGCTTCCGCTCGAGGAGTTCGAGGTCCATGGCCGCCGTGGGTGAGACAGGAAGTGACGACGAGCGGGCCCGTGCGTTGGAGTTGCTGCGCCGGTTCGGTTGGAACGCCACGTCCTTCCAGGTGTTGATGCCGGGCTTCCGTTATTGGTTCGACCCGGCGGGAGACGCCTTCGTCGCCTACGTGGACACGGGCGGAGCCTGGGTCGCGGCGGGTGCGCCCATCACCGCGGAGGCGTCCCTGTCTCGAGCGGTGGAGGGCTTCCGGGACGCGGCGCGCCGCGCGGGCAGGCGTGTGTGCTTCTTCGCCACGGAGCCTCGGTTGACGCAGCGGGCGCCAATGAAGTCGCTCGCCATCGGTGAGCAGCCGGTCTGGGAGCCCTCGCGTTGGGACACGGTGGTGCGTGGCAGCCGGAGCCTGCGAGAGCAGCTTCGCCGCGCGCGTTCGCACGGCGTGGTGGTGCGCGAGATTCACGCGGAGGTGCTGGAGGATGAGTCGCATCCCACGAGTCAGGCGCTGGAGCGGCTGAAGAAGCGTTGGCTCGCGTCGCGCCGCATGGCCCCCATGGGGTTCCTGGTGCGGTTGAGTCCTGACACCTTCGCGCGTGAGCGGCGAGCCTTCGCGGCGGAGGTGAAGGGCGAGCCCGTGGGCTTCCTGCTGGTGTCGCCCGTCTATGCGCGCGATGGCTGGTTCCTCCAGGACCTCTTGCGGGACCCCGAGGCACCCAATGGCACCGCGGAGGCGCTGGTGGACGCGGCCATGCGTGCGGCCGCGGCGGAGGGCCGGCGTTACGTGACGCTGGGGCTGGCGCCGCTGGCGGGGCCGGTGCGTCCATGGCTGCGATTGGCTCGCGCGTGCGGCAGGCCGCTGTTCGACTTCGAGGGTCTGCGCGCCTTCAAGGCGAAGTTCCGCCCGGACAGCTGGGTTCCCCTCTACCTCGCGTATCCCGAGTCCCAGGGCGGGGTGCTGGCCATGTACGACGCGCTTCGCGCCTTCGCGCGCGGCGGTTTGATGCGCTTCGGTCTGGCCACGTTGTTGAGGCGGCCCCGACTCCTGGTGCATGGGCTGGCGGTGTTGCTCGTGCCCTGGACGGCGCTGCTGGCCCTGCCCGCGACGGCGCGCTGGTTTCCTTCCATGCGGGTGCAGTGGGGCTGGGTGTTGTTCGACGTGGCGCTGGCGGTAGGGCTCTTCTCCCTGGTGCGGCGATGGCGGGAGGGGCTGGCCACCGCGCTGGTGGGACTCACCGCCGCGGATGCGTGTCTGACCTTCGTGCAGGCCGCGGCGTACAATGCGCCGCGGGCGCGAGGGCCGGTGGACTGGCTCGTCATCACCGCCGCCATCCTGGCACCCGCGACGGCTTCGGGGTTGCTGCTGCGCGCGAGGGACTTCCGGTTGCCCGCGCGTTAGTGCGTCGCGGAGTCGTGGCTCCCCACCCGCTGCGCGGAGGAGACAGGGGCGATGAAAGACGAGCGCAGGTACTACCTGGGATGTGGCTTCGCCTGGTGGGTGATTCACATCTTCTTCCGCCCCTTTGAAAGCGCGGAGCCGGCGGAGCTGGGCTCGGTGGCGGACCGCATCGACGACTTCTCCGAGCATGCTGAAGGACTGGCGTCGTGGCTGCTCGACGAGGTCGCGAACGAAGAGCTCGTGTATGGGGTGGATGGAAAGAGGGTCTCGATATTCCGGGTGCTCGAGGTGTCGGAGCCACGGGTGAAGGAGTGGATGTTCAGGCTCATCCAGGTGATGGAGGCGCGCGGCATGGATGACCCCTCACGGAGATACGCGTACCTGTACTGCTTGATGATGGGCTGGCAGCTCCACATGGCGGTGGTCGCACGGGCCTACCTCGATGGCGTGGACATCGGTTCGCCGGTGGTCCGGCACGATGTCACCGAGACCTATGTCCACTGGATGCGTGAAGCCTGGGACGCTGCCTGCCGTGCCTGTCTCTCGTGTCCCTCCGAGGAGATGCTGCGAGACGCGAGCGTCCACGGCGTCTACGAGGAGCTCGCCGTGAGCTGGCGTCTCACCATCGACGAGACGCTGGAGCGCTACTTGGGCGCCCCGGGGAAATGGGCGTAGTCCTTGTTCCGCCAGACGCACACCTTCCACACGGAGTCCTCCTCGCGCGTCCACACCATGGTCAGCATTCCACGCCGGTCCGGCCAGGGCTGGCCGTCGAAGGTCGCGCCGGACTGGGTCCACTCCCAATCCACCACCGCGACATCGGGACGCAGGAAGCGGACACCCAGGACGCGGGTCGTGGACTTCGCGCGGGCGAAGCTCACGCGGCCCGGCTGTGGCGTGGGCGAGAAGATGTTCTCGTGGACCTCCTCGATGACCTTGCGTCCTCGCAGCCACGTCCCCGGCGGCGCATTGAAGTCCGCGTCCTCCGTGAAGCACGCCGCCAGTCGCCGGGCATCCATCCCATCCAACGCCTCTCGGACGCGCTCCACCGCGGCCAGGACACCGGCTTCGTCGAATCCTTGCGTGGGCTCCATGTCGTCTCCTCGTGTGACGTGTGTGGCCCACACCATGCGAGTCCAGGGCCATACGGACAATTCAGCGTTTCAGGAAGCTCTGTCCTAGAATCGGGGACAATGGACCTTCGAGCGTTGGACCTCGTCGCCGTGTTCGTGCAGGTGGTGGACTCCCGCAGCTTTCGCGCGGCGGCGACGTTGCTCGGCATGTCCAAGTCCACGGTGAGTCTGAAGGTGGCGCAGCTCGAGGACACGCTGGGGGCTCGGCTCCTCGAGCGGACGACCCGCACGCTGAAGCTGACGGAGGTCGGGACCGCGTTCTATGCACAGGCACAGCCCGCGCTCTCGCAGCTCCACGATGCGGGACAACACGTGCTCGATACTCGCGCGCGTCCCTCGGGCCGGCTGCGCATCGCGATGCTGTTCGAGCCGGGCCAGCTCCTCTTGAGCGGCATCCTCTCCGAATATCTCCAGCGCTACCCCGAGGTGCACGTCGACGTGGAGCTGACCGACCGCTATGTCGACCTGGTCAACGAGGGCTTCGACGTGGCGCTGCGGCCCGGGCCGCTTCCCGACTCATCGCTCAAGTCCCTCCGCTTCACCGTCTCCGGAGGCATGAGGCTGTACGCGAGCCCCGCGTACCTGCGGCGCAAGGGGCGGCTCCAACGCCCGGAGGACCTCGCGTCCCACGACTGCCTGGTCATGAGCACGAAGCATCCCCCCGCGCAGTGGGACTTCATCCGGGGACGCCGCAAGGTGTCCGTCCGCGTGAAGGAGCGGATGCGGGTCAACAGCTTCGTGCTCCTGCGAGACCTCGCGGTGGCGGGGCACGGTCTCGCCCGGTTGCCGGAGTCCTTCGCCCGTCCGGCCGTACACGCCGGGAAGCTGCGCTCGGTGCTGGATGCCTACGCACCACCGCCCGTGGAGTGGCACGCGCTCTACCCCAGCGCGCGCAACCTGTCCCCCAAGGTGCGTGCCTTCCTGGAGGTGCTCGAGCAGCGTTTCCTCCGGGCCTTCGATGAGCTGGCGAGCACGGCTTGACGCGTCCGGCTGCCCGGGAAGCGGGCCTGTCGGTTGGGGCTCCGACGAGCCGGGTGTCGAAGTGGTGTTGACGACGGTGTCCGGAAGGACGATGTCTCGGTTTCAAGACGCCTCCGCGACCATGAGCTTCTCTCCGCCTGTTTCCGCTCCCTCCGCTGTCCTTCCCGCCCTGCGCGACAGGGGTTACGCGGTCCTGGACCGCGCGGGCCTGTCCGAGCTGGTGGGCATCCCCGCCACCACGCTGGACCGCTGGCGGCCCACCTGGAATGACCTCCCCGCCGATGGCTATCTGCGCGACGGTGGCCGCTATCGCTCGCGGCGCCACTCGTGCTTCGTCGTGGAGGGCGACGCCGTCACGGCGGTGCCGCACCGCGCGCACTGGCAACCCGTCGAATACAACGCCCTGCACGGCGGACTCGAGCGCATGTTCGAGCCGATGACCGCCGCCGTCGCCGCCCAACCCGAGTGGCCGAGGCTGCTCAGCCGCCTCGCCACCTGTGCCTCCGCGCTGAAGGGTGAGCAGCCCTGGTACGTGGAGTCGCATCAGTTCCGCATCGACACGACGGACGGCATCGGCCGGCCCACTCCCGAGGGCGCGCACCGCGACGGCGTGGACCTGGTCGCGGTGCTGCTCGTCGGACGCCAGGGCATCAAGGGCGGAGAGACGCGTGTCTTCGAGGCCGACGGCCCCAACGGCATCCGCTTCACCCTGACCGAGCCCTGGTCCGCGCTGCTGCTCGACGATGAGCGGGTCATCCACGAGAGCACGCCCATCCAACCGCTGGAGGGCACCGGGCACCGCGACACCCTGGTGCTCACCTTCCGCGCGAAGCGCTTCCAGGGGCCCTGAGACTCCGCGGGCCCCGGGAGGACATGAGGCTCAGGACTTGGGGCTGATGGAGACCTTCACGCCCTCGCTCCAGACCTTGTGCTCGTCCGCGTAGTAGAGGTACGCGCGGCTCGCGGGGCCGGTGTATGTGCCGGGCACCGCGGCCACCAGCGACAGCGGCACGTTGATGCGCTTGCCGGGCTCCATGCCTCGCCAGTACAGGACGACGTCGCGCCCCCGCACCTCGTATGCATCCACGAGCTTGCGCTTCACCAGCTCCTTGAGCTGGTCATGCCGCACCTCCATGCCGCCTGGGACACCGAAGATGGCCACCGCCGTGGGCAGGTGGCTGCTCGTGCGGTTGGCGACCATCACCCGCGCCTCGGTGGGCTCTCCCTCGACGAGTTCGCGTTTCGCCATCGCCACCTCCAGCGCCACGGTCGCGTCCGGGGAGCTGTTCGGGCGTCGCTCGTTGTAGGAGACCTCCATCGTGTAGGACAGCTCCGCGCCGCCCTCCATGCGCAGCTCCACCTTGCGTCCACCGGGGCCCAGCAGCGCGCTCACGTCCGGGAGCTTGAGCGCCTCGCGAGACGTGCTGTCGAAGCGCACGGGCTCACCGACGGGACGGCCCTCCACGTAGACGCGCACCTGGCCGGCGGGGAGCTGCGAACCGTGGGCCTTGTCGTAGAGATTGATGACCCGTAGCGCGAGCACCGTGCTCTGCGTCGCGCCGTAGCGGCCACCGTCGCTCGACTCCGCGAGGTACTTGAGCGTGCGCGTGACGTTGCCCAGGTACATCCCCGGCTCGCGCAGCCAGGCCAGCGCCGCCAGGGCCGTGGTCTCGATGCGCAGCGTGTCTCCGGAGCTTCCGACGATGGACTGCGTGCCGCCCCCCACGTCACCCGCGGCGGTCTGGAGCTTCGCGAGCCGCGCCATCAACACTCGAGCGCCTTCTCCATCTCCCGCGAGGGACAACACGTTCGCCGCCAACGCCACCACGTAGCTGTTGGTGGTGGAGCCCGCGGACTTCTTCACCAGGGCAATCTCACGCGCCAGCTCTCGGGCGACCTCCGTGCGCGATGACGCGCTCTCCAGCAGGGCCCAGACGATGTACGCGTTGGAGGTGTCCGCGTCCTCCAGCCAGACATGCAGCGCGCGGCGCTTGCGGTTGAAGCCACCCTGGCCGTCGCGTTGTCCCATCAGCCATCCGCGGGTGCGCTCCAGCATCCCCTCGTTCACCGCTCGCACCTGTTTCATGTCCGTGAAGTGGAGCAGGCCGAAGGCCGTCAGCGCCTCATGGCCTGGCGCCTCGCCGAACCACTCGTAGCCACGCTCCTTCGTCTCGAAGCTCACCAGCCGGTCGTAGCCTCGGTCCAGCTTCTCGCGCGCGGAGGACATCAGCTCCGGGCTGACGCCGCTGTGCGACTGGAAGTACTGCTGCGCCATCGTCATGGGATACGTCGTGGAGCTCGTCTGCTCGAAGCAGCCGCTTGGCTCCTGGATGAGCCGCGCCAGCCCCTCCGTCATGTTGGCCAGCGGGCCGGGGTACACCACGATGGATGCGCGGAGGCTGCCAGGCACCAGCTGCTCGGGGAGGTCGAGGGTGTGCACCGCGGGCCGCTCAGAGGACACCAGGCCACCGAAGGAGGTCTTCGCGGGGAAGCCCAGGGGTTTGATGGCCAACGTGCGAGTGACGGTGTCCGAGTAGCTGCTCGCGCTGGCGATGAGCTTCACCTCCACGGGCTTCGACTCCTGGCCGATGGACAACGAGAGGAATTGCCGCCCCCGCTCGCGCGCATCCAGGTTCATGGAGCCGCCGCCCGTGAACCGCACGTCGCCCGTGAGCTCCGCCTTCACCTGGGCTCCCGTCAGCGTGTCGTCCGTCCCGTTCACCAGGGCCACGGGCAGCCGCACCACGTCACCGGAGGTGACCTCGAGCGGCAGCTTGGGCTCCACGTAGAAGGGCTGCACCGACGCCAGCTCCATCACGGCCGAACCCAGCGCGCCGTCCGAGCCGACCGCGCCGGCGAAGGCCTTGAACGTCGTCACCGAGTCGCTGGTGGCGAAGCTCACGCGGACCTCACCCGTGCGCGCGTGGGTGCGCACGCCCGTGTTCCAGTAGAGCGTCTCCGTGAAGTCCGCCCGGTCCTGAGGCTTGCGATTCGGGCGCGCGCGGTGGGCGTACTCACGGATGATGAGGGGAGCGGCCCTGGCGCGAGGCGCCTCGGCGCCCATCATCACTTCTGCGCGGGCCTCCTGCTTCGCGTCGAGGGCGAAGGCCGGCGCGTTCATCACCGCCGCCTTCTCCGCCACCGGCTCGGCGGGGGGCGGCGGAGGCACGGCCATGGGCATATCCATGTGGATGGGGAGGTTCCCATCGTCAGCCGCCAGTTCCTTCTTGGCTCGCTCGAACCGGGCTGGAGCCCCCGCGAGCTGGCTCGTGGCTGGAACGGCCTCAACCGACCCGAGGCCATCGGCGGAGGGGAACCAGTCATTCATGGACTTGCCCATGAGCAGAATCCGGTCGGAGACCTCGCCTCCTTGCGCGGCGAACTCCTCGGCCTTCGCGAAGGCGAAGCGCCTCCAGCCTTGGGTTCCCAGCAGCAGGTCCAGCGCGAGCCCGGACTTGGGGTTCTTCTTGTCGAGGTAGAACTGCGCGTCGGCCAACTCCCGCACCTCGGGCTCCAGCAGCACCATCACCGGCAGTTCGGGGGCCTGCTCCCGCTTCTCCTTCAGTTGGAGCATGGCGTCGTCGGTGACGGTGAGCATCACCAGCGCGGAGACGGGTTTGCCATCGCGCGTGGTTTTCGCGGTGAGCTCCACCTTCGCGCCAGGCACCGTGCGCTCGTGATTCGCCGTCAGCGTGACCTGGATTTCCTTCGACGGCTGGCGGAACACGAGGCGCTCCGCGAGAGGCCGTCCATTCGCGTCCCATGCCGTCGCGATGAGCACGCCGTCCGCGTCGCCCGGGTCCAGGATGACGGAGTCGGACTCACGCGGGTCGACCACCGCCGAGGCGATGCGGACATCGCGCTGGCTCAGCGTCACCGTCACGCGGTTCAGGTGCGTCGTCCCCAGCGCCAGCTTCACGTGTTTCCCCATGGGCACCACGTCCTGCATGGCGCGGAGCACCGTGCCCTCTGGCTTCACGTCGGGCAGCGCGAAGGTCTTCCGGATTCCGGCCGGTGTGTGGATGCGCAGCGCGTATCGGGCACCCGCGCGAGGGGTGAGCGCGAAGCGGCCCCGGCCTTCGTGTTCCGAGCGCACGGATACGACAGGCATGCCCGTCTCCACATCCACCACGGTGCCCGACAGGTCCGCGGGCTTCTGGGCGGGGGTTCGTGCCTCGAAGTAGATGCGCGAGGGAACACCCGCCACCAGGTCTCCGCCCTCGGGATAGAACGCCAGGTCCAGCGTCTGGAGGAGGATGGGAATCGTCTTGGCGGCGGTCTCCACCACACCACCGTCCTGGACGGTGAAGCCCAGCGTCCCTTCGCCCCGTTCGATGTTCGTGGGCAGCGCGAAGCGGACGGGGCAGAGGCCCCGGGCATCCACCACGCAGGAGACCTGCGCGGCGGTGGCGCCATCGACGAGCGCGGTGGCGGTCACCTGGGCGCCCACCGGCACACCTCCCTCGGCGCGCTTCACGTCGAGCGTGGCCGCCACGGTGTCGCCTGGGCCGTAGCCATCGCGGAGGAACTCAATCTGGGACTTGAGCCGGGGCGCCCGGTACGCGCGCACGTCGAACTTCCGCTCGACGGTGGGCATGCGGTGGATGGCGCTCGTGACACGCAAGGTGTATTCGCCACCGGGTTGCCCTGGAGGGACGTGCCAGGCCATGCCCCAGACGGACTCGCGGGTGTCGATGGGGGCTGCCCAGACGACCTCGCCTTGGGGGCCGAGAATCTCGGCGTAGCCCATCGCTCTCTCCGGGTAGGGCCGGCGGCTGAAGCCGGCGAGGAAGAGCGCCCGGACCAGGACCTGGTCCCCTGGACGGTACAAGGGCTTGTCGGTGGTGATGAAGGTGTACGGCCGGTCCTCTCCAGGGTTGGACTGAAAGTCCACCGAGGCGAGCCCTGAGAGGGGCAGCAGGAGAAGCGCGGCGAGGCTCAGGGGGGCGAGCGCCCCGGGGAGGCGCGGGAGTGGGAGCGGCATGCCGCCTCTGAACGCATGGCTTTTCTGGAAGTTCTGCCCGCCTGGCGACTCGGCGTGTCCCGGGTGGGGGCTCGGAGTGTGGGTGGTTCGGGCGTGGGCGGTTGGGTGAAGCTGCCTGTCCGGCGGGGTGGGGCCCGCCTGGAATGGGCCGAGCCGGGCCGTGTTGAGGGCCCGCCGTTCGCGCCACCAGGAGACGAGGACATATGCGCAGGTCGTTTGTCGCACCGCTGCTGACCGGGTTGTTGACCGCTTCCACGGCCATGGCCGCCGAGGAAGACCCGTTCCTGTGGTTGGAAGAGGTGCAGGGACAGCGGGCGCTGGAGTGGGTGCGCGCGCAGAACGCGAAGACGGAGAGCGCGCTGGAGAAGGACCCGCGCTTCGAGCCCTTTCAGGCGGAGGCGCTGCGCATCTTCACCGCGACGGACCGCATCCCCACGCCTGTCTTTCGCGCGGGTGGGGTGGACACCTTCTGGCAGGACCAGGCGAACCCTCGAGGACGCTGGCAGCGCACGACGATGGAGGGCTACGCGAGCCCCACCATCCCCTGGGAGACGGTGTTCGACGTGGACGCGCTGGCGAAGGCGGAGGGGGTTCCCTGGGTCTTCAAGGGCGGCGACTGCCTGCCTCCCGCGGATCAACGCTGCATGGTCTTCCTCTCCAACGGCGGCAAGGACGCGGTGGAGGCGCGCGAGTTCGACGGCACGGCTCGGAAGTTCGTGGACGGTGGCTTCCGGCTGACGGAGGGCAAGCAGTCCCTGGATTGGCTGGACGTGGACACGCTGCTGGTGGGCCGTGACTGGGGCGGCGACACCCTCACCGAGTCCGGTTACCCATTCGTGCTCAAGCGCTGGAAGCGCGGCACGCCGTTGGAGCAGGCGGTGGAGGTGTATCGCGGCGAGCGCACGGACGTGTCCGCGCGGCCCATCACCCTGCACGACGCGGACGGCCAGCTCCAGGCGGTGCTCATCAACCGCTCGGTGACGTTCTTCGAGTCGGAGTACTTCCTTCTCGGTGACGCGGCCCCGGTGCGCTTGCCCTTCCCGCGCAAGGCGTCCATCCAGACACACCTCAAGGGGCAGATTGTCTTCACCCTCGAGGAGGACTGGGGCGGCTTCAAGCAGGGCGCGCTCCTGGCGTATTCGCTGGCGGACCTGAAGGCGGACGCGACGAAGGCGAAGCCCACGCTCATCTTCCAGCCCGGACCTCGTCAGGCCATCGAGGTGGTGGTAGCGACGCGCAATCACCTGCTGGTGAATCTCTACGAGGACGTGAAGGGCGCGCTGGATGTGTACACGCCGGGCAAGGCGGGCCGCTGGAGCAAGAAGCGCATGGCGATGCCCAAGAACGCGTCGGTGAGCGTCATCGGTTCGTCCAGGGCGCACGACAAGGTGTTCGCGCGCTCCGAGGGTTTCCTCGCGCCGACGTCGCTGTGGTTGGGGGATGTGTCGACGAACACGGTGAAGCAGGTGAAGTCGCTGCCCGCGCGCTTCGATGCCTCCAAGCACCGGGTGGAGCAGTTCTGGGTGAAGTCGAAGGACGGGACGAAGGTGCCCTACTTCCTGGTGCGTCCGGTGAAGCTCAAGCCGGGCGCCGTCACGCCGACGGTGGTGTACGGCTACGGCGGCTTCCAGGTGTCCAAGCCGCCCATGTACCTGCCGGAGATGGGCAAGTTGTGGCTGGAGCGCGGCGGTGCGTATGTCGTCGCGAACATCCGGGGCGGTGGCGAGTTCGGTCCTCGCTGGCACCAGGCCGCGCTGCGTGAAAACCGTCAGCGCTCCTTCGATGACTTCGCGGCCGTGATGGAGGACCTGGTCCGCCGCAAGGTGACGTCTCCCGCGCACATCGGCATCTACGGGCGCTCCAACGGAGGTGTGCTCACCAGCGTGACGATGACGCAGCATCCGGAGTTGCTCAACGCGGCGGTCATCGAGAGCCCGCTCATCGACATGATGCGCTACACGAAGCTGCCCGCGGGTGCGTCGTGGGCGGGGGAGTACGGGGACCCGGCGGTTCCCGAGGACGCGGCGTTCATCTCGAAGTACTCCGCCTACCAGAACCTGAAGGCGGGCGTGCGCTACCCCAAGCCATACATCACCACGAACACGAAGGACGACCGGGTGCACCCGGGCCACGCGCGCAAGTTCGCCGCGAAGCTGGAGGCCATGGGGCTGCCGTATCTCTATTACGAGAACACGGACGGCGGGCACTCCAACGACTCCGACCCGGTGCTCAACGCGCGCCGGTGGGCGCTGCACCACGTCTATCTGTCGCAGCAGTTGATGGACTGAGGAGGCTTCGGCTCACGCCCGTCCAGCAGACCGAGCCACCGGTGACGATGGCTCGGATGCCTTCGGAGAGGCGCCAACAGGCGCAAGGGGTGAGAGCCCGTCACCCACCCGGTGCGCACCACGGCTTCTCGGCCTCTGGCCCTACGGTGCTCGTTCCACGCGCCGCTGGAAGGGGCTCGTCGCGAATCAGGCTCTGGCTCACGGGCTCGACGCGCCGGGAGATGTCAGCGTCATAGCCCTCGCCACCGGGGGCCTTGTCCGCCCCATGGCTCAAGACCACGGGAACGCCCCCTTCGAGGCGATAGCGGTACGGACGATTCCAGGGGTCCCTGGGGACGGTCTCCGCGAAACCCCTGTCCACCAGCTCCTGGATCCCTTTCTGCTTGCTTGGGTATCGCCCGTAGCGAGCGTGGAAGGTCTGCAGATTTTTGCTCAATTGGAGCACCCCCAGCGTGGCCCTGTCGTGCAGTATCTGAGACACCCTATCGTGGACGTAGGCGAGCCCAGCCACCACGGCGGCTACCAGCCCCAGCAGGACACAGCTCAGCAACCACTGCTTGCGCATCGCCCCTCTTGTTCGTGTGGATTCCGCGTCGGGCATCTCAGGTCTCTCGCGGTCGCTATCGGGGCGCATGAGGACACAGCCGCGGGACGGCGAGACAGACCTTCTGGATTTGCTTCATCGTGGGGGACTCTGGGTGAGTTGCCACGGCCCCTCCTGCAATGACCATGCACAGCCCTTGTTCCAGGGGGCGGCCCGCTAACCGAGACAGACTGTCCGCAAGCCATGGGCAATGGCCTGACAGGCTGACACCGTGATGCATGGATGTCAGTTCAGCGTCTCGGTGCCCTGGACCAGCGAGGTCGCTTCGAGTTCCGCCCCAACCCCATACAACGGGAGGGGGGACGAGCGTTCCACCTCCGCGCACGTGCCCGCGTTGGGACCGTCCTCCGAGAGGGCGTAGATGCGGCCTTCGTGCTTGGGCCCCACCGTGTAGGCGCGACTCCGTGGCCGGGGGACATCGATGGGGTCCGTGGAGAGGGCGTACCCTCCGGGGGAGCAGGGCTCGGGAGAGACGGGGGCCACCCGCGTCGTGCACGTGGCATCCGCGAAGTATCCGAGTTGGAGGCCGAGGCCGTGGCGGCTCGGGAAACAGCGTTCCGTGCCCGAGGGGTCTGTCCGGAAGGTGCACCATGTCCCCAACCGGGTATCGAAGAGTTCGTCGGGAATCCGCACCGCCCCGGCCAACTCCATGCCGCGCACGATGAGCCGGCCATGCACCTTGAGGTCGACCTCCTTCGCCTGGGGCCAGGTCGCGGCGGGCAACTCCGCCCCAATCCGGTAGTAGCGGGTGTTCGGTGGAGCGGGGGGCGCTGGCCGGCACGTGGGGTCGGTCTCACTGGCGGGCGCGTAGACCTGGGTGACTTCCTCTTTGACGGCGAAGACCTTCACGCTCGGAGTGCATGCCTTGTCCAGGTTGAGCTGCCGCGCGAAGGGAGGCCGAGGGCAGGCGGGGCGGTTGAACTCCGTGAACACACGTTCGGTGCATGCGGGGTCCACGGAGGTCGCGTCAAACCGGCCCCAAGCGGCGCTGCTGGGCAGGCATCGAAACGTCCCATCTCGTGCCCGGTCGATGATGCAATCCGTATCGTGGGTGGTGTCATGGAGCGTACGGAAGGTCTCCGACCCATCCTCGCCCGCGATGACGTAGGCCTTGATGCCCTTGCCGCTCTGCTTTTCCCGAAGGGTGCCTCGGACGAAGTGGTCGCCGGGAACCAACGCGGGGCCCACCTGATAGAGTGATGCGGCGTTGAGCTCTTCCTGGACGCAAACTCCGTGTGGGTTCCGCCGGTAGTAGGCTTTTCCCCAGCGAGCCCCCACGAAGTGGAAGCGGAGCAGCTCGTCGCAGGTGTCATCAGGCATCTCGACGATGGCGTTCGGGCCTGGCGCTCGATTGAAGAAGTAGACCAGGGAGTGGGTGCAGTGGGCGTCGGTGAAGTAGGTACCGAGGCTCCCAGGCGCGGCATCGAGCGAGTGCACGGAGTCGTCCACGCAATAGTAGGCGCCGTCGGGCGCGACCTTCGCCCACGAGCAATCCATCTGTTTCCGGCTGTCGTGGATCCGCTGGAACCAGCGCAGGCCATCGCTCGTGGTGATGACCCGGGCCTTCAGGCGTGAGCCGTCCTTGTGACGCTCGATGGAGCCCCTCGCCCCGGGCTCCTTCATTTTTCCGCAGCCCGTTCCGCAGAGTGCCGCCAGCAGCAATCCCGCATAGATGCGACCCATGATTCCCCCACGGCGGTGGCTGTATCGCTCCAGGGTGTGGCATGACAGCTGCGCCCGGGCTGGCGTCGCATCCTTATCGTGATTCGAGGGGGACGCTGTAACGGCGATGTAACCGTGGCGCGATAGCCCGCCCATCCCAGGACCCGCACCCCCAGGCGGGAGCGCGACAGTCCACGTGTCGCGCCCGATGCCCCAACCGCCGGAACTCCTTCGGACTCAACTGGGGCACCACGCCTTCACCGTCGCGCGAGTCCTGACCCACGCGCGCACTCCTCCCGAGCAACGCGCCGGTCTTCAAACACGGGCGTCGCACGGAAGGAGTGTCTGTTCACCAGGATGCGACTGGACCGGCGAGTCAGGCTCCCGACCCCGGCGGCGCCTGGACCCACTGGACGAACTGGATGATGACGCCATTGGCGTCCGCCACCTGGAAGTAGCGCTCGCCCCACGACTCCGTCTCGATGGGCGTGAGCACCGCCACCCCTTCCTCCTGGAGCCGCCGGTACTCCGCGTCGACGTCGTCGACCACGAAGACGACGAGCGTCCCCTCCGCCCGCTGGTGCTTCAGTGACTCCGGCTTCAGCGTCGCCAGCCCCTTGCGCAGGTAGATGAGCTGGAAGCCCACATCCTTGCGCGACAGGGACACGAACCCGTCCGCGGACATGTCCTCGGTGAAGCCGAAGTGGCGCTTCACGAACGACGCGGACGCGACGACATCATCGACATTCAAGGAGACAGCGGACGCGGTGACGCGCATGGGGAACCCTCGGCAACCTCGTGGATTTCAATATCCGTGCAAAGTACGGAGTATGCAGTCAAGGTCAACTCTGGCACTGGGAGGCATGGCCTCTCATCGCAGTGGGGCGGGTGACCCGGCCCGGACGCTGGAGCTTCTGTGGCGCAAAGACCTCCCCACTCCTTCGGGGCAGCGTGGCCCCAAGCCCACGCTGAGCGTGGATGCCATCGTCGTCGGGGGCATCGCGCTCGCGGATGAGGAGGGCCTGGACGCGCTGACCATGCGCAAGCTGGCCGAGCGCCTGTCGGTCGGCCCGATGACGCTCTACACCTATGTCCCCGGCAAGGCGGAGCTGGTGGACCTGATGCTCGACGGGCTCTATGCGCGCATGGAGCGGCGCGCGCCGAAGGGCACGGGCTGGCGTGCGCGGCTGGAGGCGGTGGCCCATGACAACCGCGCCCTGCACGAGCGCCACGGATGGCTCGCGGGGGTGTCCACGCTGCGCCCGCCACTTGGCCCCGGGCTGATGGCGAAATACGAGTACGAGTTGGGCGCGCTCGACGGCATCGGGCTGGACGACGTGGAGATGGATGCCGCGTTGACCTTCGTGCTCGGCTTCGTCGAGTCCACGGCGCGCGCCTCCGCCGCGGCCACGGCCGCTCGACGGGAGTCCTCCCAGAGCGACGAGGAGTGGTGGAGCGCGAACGCGCCGCTCCTGTCACGCATCCTCGACCCGGCACGCCACCCCCTCGCCGCGCGCGTCGGCTCCGCCGCGGGCGCGGCGCACGGCGCCACGCTCGACCCGGACCATGCCTTCCACTTCGGCCTCGAGCGCGTCCTCGACGGCCTCGTTGTCCTCGTCTCGCGCAAGGGCCGCAAGCGCCCAGGGCCTCCGCGACAGGCCCCGTGACGTACCGCGAATCACACGTGCACTCGGCAACAGGAGGCCGCGCCTCGCGGCCCGCACCGGGGACTGCTCCAACAACACGCGGAACTGGATGCAGGTGCCTCAGTCCATCGACGTCACGCGGGCGGGTATGCGCTGGGCCGCGAAGTCTATTCGCGATGGACCGCTGTCCCGGAGAGGGGCTTCACCTCGTCGCGAAGCACCGCCACCGCCAGCTTGCGTGTGTCTTCATAAGACGGCTCCCCATCAAAGAACGCATAGGTCAAATGCTGGGAGTTCCCCTCATAGTAGTCAAAGTGGAAAATCCGCTCAGTGCTGGGTGAAGGACTGCGGGTCTTCGCGCGCTGGGTGAACTCATACGAGCCAAGGCTCATCCTCGATTCCAGCGCAACACCGCCAGGCTTGGGCTTCGTCACGTAGAACGTGTAGCGCACGGCCCACGGGCCCTCGAGCTTGAAGTTCTCCGCGACCATCACCTTTGCATCGCCGACCTGGAACTGCTCGCGGACGAAGAACGAACTCTCCACGTTTCCTTCGGCATGGAGCTTCATCAGCCGAGACCTCACCGCATCACGCTCCACGGACTGGTTCAGCGATTCATGCTCTTGCACCAACTTCGCGAGCGTCCGCCAGTCGTCTGGCATCTTCTGGGATGCCGCCTGGAAGTGCAGCAGCGCGTTCGGGTGGTCTCCCTTGTTCTGATACGCCTGCCCGATGCTGTACTGAAGCATTTCATCCGTCGGATGCTCGGCCGTCGTCTTTCCCAGGTACTCAAAGGCCTCGGCTTCTTTTCCCATGGACAGCAGCAGCAGGCCCACCTCACCCGCGAGTCCGGCGTCGTTCGGCTTGAGCGCCAGTGCGCGATGGAAAGCCTTCAACGCGTCATCGTTCTCGTTCGCGTGCGCCAGCAGCGAGCCCAACCCCGCCCAATATTTTGATGACCGCGGCTCGAGCTCCGTCGCGCGCGACATCTCGACGGCGGCTCCTTGAAGGTCCTGGTTGAATTGCAGGAAGTGCCCCTTGAGGTAGTGATACTCCGCGACATCCGGCGCCAGGGAAATCTCCAGATCGAACTCCCGTCGTGCCTCGGGGTCCTGTTCAAGATAGAAAGAGGCCCTCCCCAACAGGTAATGCAGATGCGCATCTTCAGGCGTCTGATGGACCGCCTTCTGGAGCTCCTCTCGAAGCGCCGCGAAGTCGCGCTGCTTTGCGGCCCCATCGGTACTGCGCCGGGCAACATCCAGGCGCTCTTCCAGCGCCTGGGCGGCAGGAGTCGGAGCCGAGGCCTTGGGCCTTGAAACGGCGGGCGCTGCGGTCACAGGCGCGGTCGTCTTGCATGCTGCAACCAAGAGCAGCGAGGCGAGAGTCAAGAGGTGTCGAGGCATGGCCACAGGTTCACATGCGAGGGGCCGAGCGAATCCTCATGGTTCCATCATTTCCCTCTCGCATGTGGAGTTGCCGCTTTTAGCTTCCACACGGCGTCGCATGGGGAGGCCCGAACTCCGGAGCCCGTGGAGCTGCCTCGCGGTATTTTCCGTCGAACCCATGGGTGACGAGATGCAGAGGGCGAGCGTGAGCCGTTACACCGAGCGCGATGGCGTCGTGGTCTGCACCATCTCCGGCTTTGGCGGGGAGGTGGTCGTCGAGACGGCCTTGGACCCGAAGACGTGGAGCGACCTGGGGGATGGCTATGCCAAGGACGCTGCACGCGTGCTGTACAACGGCGACGACATTGAGGCGGACGCGGCGTCGTTCGTCAGCCTCCGTTACGGGTACGCGAAGGATGCGGAGACGGTGTTTTCGCAGGGGGCGCCGGAGGAGACTGATTCTTGGGACGCGCCGAGTTTTGTCGCATTCGGCAGGAACTACGTCGCCGACCATCGTGGTGTCTTCTGCATCCGCTACACATATGACTGCTACGAAGCCGTCGAGGTCCCTGGCGCGGACCCCCGTGACTTCGAGGAGCTCGGGCTCGGATTCGGCCGCGCGCCGCGCGCAGGCGTTGTCTACAACAACGGTGTTGTCGAAGAGGGGCTCGATGCGTCATCCATCGAGCTTCGTGGCCGATGGTTCGTCGTTGACCGCAACGGCGTCTACCATCTGGGCTGCGGCGGAAAGCACACCGATACAGTCACACTCTCCCGGTTCGACGCGGACCCGCGCTCCTTCACCGTGCTCGGTGAGCATTACGCGGTTGATGCAGAGAACGTCTTCTATTTCCTCAACGACGACGGCGACGCCGACATAGCGACGCTCCGGCGCATCGTTGATGTCGCACCCGCGGAGTTCGAGGTCCTCGAGGTGTTCGACGGATATGCCCGCGCTGGGCAGCTCATCCTCAATCACGGCGTCGTCGAGAGCGCCATCGTCGACCCCGCGAGCTTCGAGGCGATTCTTCCGAGCCGGCGGCGCAGGTTGGAGGCGCTCGCACCCGGATGGGCACGGGACCGTCTGCACGTCTACGAAATGCGTCCTCAGCTGCGAGCGATGGGAGACTTCCACTGCGAGGTACTGTCGGCCCAAATCGTCCCAGGCGCGGATCCCGCAACGTTCCGGAGCGTTTAGCCCCCCGTGCCGATGCGCGGCGCGGGGGACCTGGCGCGTGGCGCCCGCTCGACTAGCGAACCTCGGGGCAGTCCCAGATGCGCTTCGTGCCGGTGGGGAACACGGGGTACACGCGGCAGGTGCAGACGTAGTCCGTCCACTCGCCGTCCGTGCAGTTCTGGGTCTGTCCCGTGCCGTTGCACGTCTTCTGGTCCAGGTCCCAGCAGTACGGGAGCAGCGCCGGCACGAGACGCGCGCTGGCAGACGGGTCCTCGCTGACGAGCGCCTCGGAGCTCGCCTCGGGGGCAATGGACTCCTCGGAGGCGCCCGCGAGGAAGGGCATGGTCAGCGCGGCGACGAGGATGAAGTGCTTCTTCATGGATGTGCTCCTACGGTGGAATCCCCCTGCTCGGGGTGCCGTCCGTTGATGTATTGACGGCGAAACTATTGTAAACAAGTTGCGAAAGTTTCAGCGATAATTCGATGGCCTCTCGGGCTCGTTGCGCGGGAGTCGTCGTAATCCGTCGAAATGTGACGACCCGGCTGAGAGGCCTGGGGCATTGGGGTGGTATCGACGTGTATTCGGCCGAGGAAGCCACCCGCTTCAAGGTGTGGCGGCCTTGCTGACGAGACGACTGGGCGCGCAGGGCTTCACGGGAAGTGCGGGGGCTCGCACTTGGGCCTGGGATTCGCGTCGAGCGGTGAGATATTCACCCGCAGAGGACCCATGAGAAATCCAGTCATCGCGACGCGAGAACTCGTACGAGGCGCAGCACGGTTTCATGACCTCATCTACGTCATCAGCAAGGGCAAGGCGCTGCTCAAGGAAGAGATAGCCCATACCAGCGTGGTCAGCGTGGATGGAGGGGATTGGGCCGACGGCGTCGACACGACCTGGGACTCGACGGCCATCGCCGTGGCGAGGCAGCCTTCCGAGAAGATGGTCCTGATTGGGGAGGAGGGAGAGGTCGCGACCTACGTCGGGGGGAAGAGCAAGAAGGAGTCGCTGAAGCCAGCGCCCGTGATGATTCGCAATGCGCGCGAGATCGGGGGCTTCGTGTTTGCCTGCGGGATGAAGCGGCAGGTCTACAAGCGCGTCGGCGAGGCGAAGTGGGTGGCGATGAACGCGCCGGCCGCGGCGGCTACGGAGAAGGCTGGCTTCGAGGCCATCGACGGCTACTCCGAGACCGACATCTATGCCGCTGGATGGGGCGGAGAGGTGTGGCGCTTCGACGGGAAGGGCTGGGCGCCGTGTGACAGTCCCACGCGCGTCATCCTCAGTGCCGTGTGTTGCGCGCCGGATGGCTCGGTCTATGTGGCGGGGCAGCAGGGGGTGTTGCTCAAGGGGCGTGGAAGCGCCTTCACCGCGGTCGCTTGGGCAGAGGAGGTGACGAGTGACTTGTGGGACCTGTGCTGGTTCCGCGAGAAGCTCTACGTCGCCACCACGACGGCGCTGTACACGCTGGAGGGCAACCGTCTCGTCGAGGTCGACTTCGGTGAGGTGGGGACTCCCACGTGCCAGAGCTTGACGACGGCGGAGGATGTCCTGTGGTCGATTGGGCGCGACGACGTGGCCTCCTTCGACGGGACCGCGTGGAGGCGCTACATGTGAAGCACGGGCCCAGCGAGCACCTGAAGGACACGCACGTGCTTGGGGGCGCAGTAGGGAGCAGGGCGGGAGGAGAGGGACGGTGGCGGATAGCCCATGAGCCGCACGCCGGGCTGGAGCAGAAGTCCTTCATCTCCAGCAGACACACGTCAGCCCAGGCTCCTTCCCAGGCGGGGCGAGGCCAGGGCTTGGCTGTCGTAGCTCAACACGCGGCCTGGGGAGGCCCGCGCGCCGAGGCAAGTCTCGCGCCTGCCGTGGGCAGGCCCAGGTGCTACCGAATCGCTCGTACCACCGTCACCCACGCCGCTCCCCGGCACCCGCCACGCCGTGCGAGTGCTCCCCAAGGAGCTGCCTTGAGCGCCCGGGCCGCGTGGGTCTCCAGTGTCTTGTGTGTCCTGTTCGCCACCTCCGTCGCGAGCGCGGAGAGCCGCTTCTCCATCAGCGTGGGCCACAACCTGGGCCGGGACACGGACGAGCCATTGCGGTGGGCACAGCAGGATGCCGAGCGCATGGACGCCGTCTTCGGCCAGCTCGGCGGTGTGCCGGAGGACCGTCGCCTCCTCCTGCGCGGTGAATCGGTCTCCAGCCTCGGGCTGGGACTTGCGCGGATGCGAGGCCGCATCGAGGAGGCTCGGCGTGCTGGAGAGCGCACGCTGCTGTTCTTCTTCTACTCGGGCCATGGGGACGAGGTGGCGCTTGCGCCTGGGCGGCGAGGCCCTCCCGCTCGAGGAGCTGCAACGCCTGTTGTCCGAAGTCCCCGCCACCGTCACCGTCGCGGTGCTGGACGCGTGTCACAGTGGCGCGCTCGTGCGAGGTCGCTCCAAGGGCCTCAAGTCCGCGCCCGCCTTCGATGTCTCCTTCCTCCAACAGGTGGGACCGCGGGGGCGCGTGTTCATCGCCTCGGCGGGAGCGCACGAGGTGGCGCAGGAGTCGGACAGCCTCCGGGGCTCCTTCTTCACGCACCATCTGATTTCAGGCCTGCGGGGCGCCGCGGACGTGGACGCGGACGGCCGTGTCTCGCTCACGGGGGCCTATGGCCACGTCTACCACCGCACGCTGGCGGGCTCTCATGCCTCCACGGCGGCGGTGCAGCATCCGGAGCTTTCCAGCCAGCTCTCGGGAGAAGGGGACTTGTTCCTCACCACGTTCTCGCGAGCCCACGCGCGGCTCGAGCTTCCTCCTCGCGTGGGAGACAGCGTCGTGCTCGTGGACGAGCGCACGCTGCAGGTCATGGCGGAAGTGGAGCCTCGAGGTGAGGTGCCGGTGCGTGTCGCGCTGCCCGCTGGACGCTATCGGGTCCAGGTGCGGCGGGGGCTCCAGGTGCTCTACGGCAAGGTGTACCTGTCCTGGGGGGACGAGCAGCGCTTGAATCCCGAGGCCCTGGAGGTTCGCACGCTGGCCCTGCACCAGCGAAAGGGCGCGCTCCTGGAGGCCAGCAACTGGCGGCTTCAAGTGGCGCTGGGGGCGGGCCGCTCGTCGACGCAGCTGGGCGGCTGGGGACCACAGGTGGGCGTGATGTTCGCGCGCGAGAGCTTGGGAGGGTTGGGGCTGTCCTTCCTCGGAGGGCTCAGCCTGGGGGGCACCCGGGGCTCCACTAGCGCGCAGAGCTTCGAACATGTGGAGCTGGGGCTCTGGAGTGGCCTGGGGTTGGCGGGCACGATGGGGCGTGTCTGGATGGGCGCCCAAGCGGGCGCCGGCGTGCTGGGGCTGGCCCAACGCGCGACGAGCCCGGATGCGGCGCGGCGCCGTGAGTTGGGCCTTCCCACGCGACGGGCTCGCGCGGGCTTCGCCGCGCTCTCCGCGGAGGTGCCGGTGAGCGCGCGCATGGGCCTCTTCGCGAGGCTGGGTGGCCATGCCGCGTTGATGCGCGAGGACGCGAAGCTCAGGATGCAACTCGCGCCACAACTGATGCTCGGTTGCACCTGGGGACTGTGAGCCTCGGGGCATGTCCCACGCGGGGCCATCCGCGCGTCTCCTTGCGCGCATCGGCTGGATGGCGCGAGCGCTTCGAGAAGAGGGCGCGCGTGTCCGACGGCTGATGCCTGTCACGTGACATGGGATTGCGCCCATGGACCGGGAAGAAGGCCATATGACGACGAGGCGGGAGCGCGGTTTCTGGAAGTGGAGCCTGTTCGTACTGGCATTGACGGGATGCGGTGGTGTCATGGGAGACGAGGCGGAGGATGAAGCCCTGCTGACGCTGGAGGGCACGCTTCGGGCTTCCTCGACCTTCGAGCTAGGGAGCTCCGACCGGATTCGCGCGTCGCTCCTCTGGGATGTCTGGCCCAAGGTCGTCGTGGACTGCATGGTCCAGGGGACGTATCCGGAAGGCATGGCCAGGTGACAGCGGCTGGCGCCCAAGTCGTCGTTCCATCACCCCGACGCGGACGTGAGGGTCAACGGCCAGTTCCCCAACACCTTCAGCATGTCCCTCAATCGCCTGCCGGAGCCCGCGGCCCTGATGGGGGAGGAGGGCTCCAAGCTGGGCATGGCCTACGTGGACGGCAACGGCAATGGCATCTTGGACCGGGTCTCCAACGAGGCCACCTCCAGCCCTGACATCGTCGTGGGCTTCCAGTCGGGCTTCAGCGCGGACTCAGCGGAGAGCTCTTTCATCTTGTATCGCGAGGGCGCCCTCCACCCGCTCTACCGCGTGGACTTCCCGAACTGCCCGGAGATTCCCCAGGGCTACTCCGTGGTGACGGTGCGCTACACCGAAGCCGGGGCGGAGTGCACCGCGAAGACGCGCAGGGTGGACCTGGACATGGAGTTGGGGGCGGAGCAGGCCTTCCAAGAGCTCGCCTGTGAAGAGCCCAACGCCAATGTCCTCCTGGACACGGTGCGCGCCTCCACCCAGGGGCCGCCGCCCGTGGGGAGCACCCAGCGATGCGGCACGTTCATCCACTCCATCTCGCGCTTCGACCAGGTGCTGTACGTGAATCCCCACCCCGAGCGCTTCTGCTCCGCCGCGAACACGGAGGTGTACATGCTGCGAGACTACTGGGATGGCACCTGGGATGACCGGGCCTCGCCGCCCTCCTGGTGGCCTTGTCCGGTGGTGAGTACGCCCTGAGGTGACGGCCACGAGGGGGCCGGCAATGACGTCCCGCGGAGAGGAGCCCTTCGCGGCTTCGTTCTCCCGTGGCAGGCGGTCCGCTGCCGCGCGCTCGTTGATGGCGCGCGGCAGCCGCGCCGGCGCATAGGATGCGCCACCATGGACTTCCAGGCGCGGCTCGAGGCGCTCACGCACCAACTCCGGCCCTGGTCCTCGCTCTGGTCCCGCTCCATCCTCCAGGGATGGCCTGAGTCCGTCGCCGCCTATCCCGAGGACTGGCGGGCCTATGCCCGGTCGCTCGATGAAGTGGGCGAGCGCCGGCTGGACCAGGGGGCACTCGTGGACGTACCGCCTGCATCCCTGAGTGCGCTTCTGAGGGCACTCGAGGAGCTGACGGCGCTGCCCTGGCACGAAGGCCTTCACCCGCTCTCAGTCACGCAGAGGCAGGGGCTCAGCGACAAGAAGACCCACGAGCTCGAGCGGGTGCTCTCCCTGCTCGGGCCGAGAACGCGCTTCATCCGACAGGCGGTCGATATCGGCGGCGGCATGGGACATCTCGCCCGCCTCTGTGCGCGGACGTTCGGGTGGACCTTCCACAGCATTGATAGGGACGCCGCCTTGCAGGACAAGGGGCGACGGTGGCTGGCGAGAACCCGCCCATCGGGTGGAGACACCCTGTGTTTCATCCAGGCCTCTGTCGAGGACGGGCTCCAGCCGCGCATCGATCCGCTCTTCTCCGGCGAGGACCGGGTGTCGATAGGTCTGCACACCTGCGGGCCGCTCGCGCTGACACAAATCCGCAAGAGCCAGGGGGCGGGCATCGTCCTGAACATCGGCTGCTGCTACGACAAGCTGGAGGTCCCTCGGGACTACCCCGTCTCCGGTGTCGGGAGCGCGCAGCCGCTCCTGTTCACTCCACATGCCCTGGCGCTGACGACGCGAGGACGCCCGTGGAAGACCGACGCGGAGTTCGCGCGGATGAAGCGGGTGTACGCGTGGCGCTTCGCGTTCCATCTCCTATCGAAGCGGCACTTTCCCGAGCAGGGTTTCGTGAGAGCGGGGGACGCGCCCCAAAGGCTCTATGACGGCCCCTTCGGCGTCTACGCGCTCGACCGATTGGCGCGCCTGGGACTCGATACCGGCATGACGGATGCCCAGCTGGATGCGTTCGAGGTGTCCGTTCGCGCCGAGACGAGAGAGCTTCTGCTCTGCCATCTACTGAGGGACCGCTTCGCGAGGGCGTTGGAGGTCGTTCTCCTGCTGGATCGCGCGATGCTCCTGGAGGAGCTCGGCTTCCAGGTCGAACTCCTCCAGCTCTTCGACCCGCGACTGTCTCCTCGCAATCTCGCGCTCATCGCATCGAGGAGCGCTTGAGCACACGTGTCCATCCAGATACCCCTCGCTATGCTTTCGCGATGACCGGACCCCATTCCGTTGTTCGACACGCCCCCACCATGTTGGTGGGGCGGCGTGGGGCGCTGGGCTGGTTGGCGGCGCTCGTGTTCGCCGCCTGCGGCCGGGATGGGCGTGCCGCTCGAATCAAGCCCGCCGAAGCCCCTGGCTGGCGTGGGTTGTTGTACCTCCGGCAAGAGCGCCCTGGAGCCCCTCGAGACCTCTGGGTCCAATCGCTGGATGGAAAGCGGCGTGTCGCGCTCACGGACAGCGGCCTGGTGGCGGCCTGGGAGCGCCCCCGGGTCGAGGGCGCCATCAACGGCGCAGTCATCTCTCCAGATGGTGCTCGCGTGGCCTATGCGGAGCGTCATCCCGTCGCCGTGAAGGAGGGGGTGTCTGCTCCCGCGCAGGCGTGGAATGTCCTGTTCGTGGTGAACGCCGACGGCACGGGCCGGCGAAGGCTGGTGGACCTGCGCGAGCCTCCGTTTTCGACGGCAGCCGTCCGGGCCGGTAGCTTCATCTGGTCCTCGGACGGAGCGCGGCTGGCTTATGTCGTTGAGAGCATCGGAGGTGGCTGTGCGCGCGTGCGTCTCCACCAGGTGGAGGTCGACTCCTCCAGGGCGACATCTCTCCAACTCGACGCTCCCCTGGGGGACACCCAGTTGCTCGTCTGGGATTCTCCTCGGGATGTGCTCTCCTTCGCGAGTCTTTGCGGCGCGACGGAGGAGCAGCGGCTGGGGCTCCTGCGGATGTCCACGGGAGCCCTATGGACCCTCCCCGCCGAGAGGCCTTCCGTCTCACCCGATGGCGCGCGCGCCTTCGTGGCAGCCTCGGTTCTTCCCAGTGGGAAGGCAGCGTTGCTGTCCCTCGATTCAAAGGGGCATGCCTTCACTCGGGAGTCCGTACTGGAGTCGCCCTCCTGGGGGCGGTTCAATTGGTACCAGAAGCACGCCGGGGGACTCTTCACTGCGGTGACTCCCGAGCGTCAATCCTTGGAGTGCATGGGCGTCACACCTCCGCCACAGCGCCTCTATCGCTGGGATGCCCGCGAGCGTGCCCTCCAACTGGTGCGCCAGGACGCGACGGCGTTCACGACGCTGGCCTTCTCACCCGATGACACGCAGGCCCTGGTGAGCGTTCTGGTCGGACGGGATGACTCCCTGCCGGGCTTCTGTGGTGACGGCTGGCTCCGGCAACTCCACCTCGTTCCAAGGGAGGCGCTGGAGAGCGAGCTTCCACGCGAGCAGCTCCTCGCGCGGAGCATCGCCTTGGAGCCCCCGACGACGTGGCCGGGAGCCTCGAATCTCCACTACATCGGTTGGCTGCGGTGACGCTGGCCGTCGTGGAGCCCGACCGGAGATGGTCGGGCCCACGATGGGGCCTGCGCCCGCGTCCTCATGACACTCCTGGCCCAGGTGCGCACGGGAGCGGAAAAATCGCGACGAAAATGCGCCACCTGTTCCGCGAGGGCCTCCTCCCGCTGGAGAGCTCATCCCCCTCGTCCCACCCAGGAGAACCCTCACCATGTCTTGGTACGACAGCGTTCGACGTCAGGCCCCCGTGGTCGCGAAGCCCCTGAAGAACGAGACCCCGGCTACGCCGCAGCCACAGGAACAGGCACCCACGCAAGGTCCGACCGGGATGCCCACGCGCGACGAGTTCGTGACCGCGCCAGGGAAGGGACCCAACATCCTCCCGATGGATGTTCCCCCGCTCGCGCAGCAGCACTCGCAGCAGGTGGCGGACGCCTACCTCAAGGGCGGCGCGATGGCGGCCACCACGAAGTTGCGAGAGCTGGTGCAGGCCCAACCCGCACTGGACACGGCGTATGTGAATGACCTCATTCGCATGTCGCAGCCCACGCTTCAGCAGGTGGGCGCGGACATGGGCTTCCGGGTCAGCAAGAACAAGGATGACAGCAAGACCAGCAACATCACCCACGACACGTTGAATGCGCTGGCGCAGGTGGCGGAGCGAGCGGGGCCGGAGGGGCAGAAGGCCTTGGGCAAGGCGCTGGCCGATGGCCTCCCCGACAACAATGAACTCAACCAGTTCGACGATGTCCTAAAGGACATGAAGGCAAAGAACGCCCTGGGCGCGGCCTTGCTAGGCGGGGCGACCGTCACCGAGCTTCAGGCGTCCGGAAAGACGAAGGCCGCGAAGGAGCTGCAGCTGGACCACAAGCCGCTGGACTATCAGGGGCAATGGAAGCCCGGCCAGAAGCTCTCCGAGGCCAACAGTGCCCACGCGACGAACACGCAGAGCGACTTCAACAAGGCCGTGGAGGAGGGGAAGAACTGGGTCGAGGGGGATCTCCAGATGAAGAAGGAGGGCGGCATGGAGATGAGCCATGACGAGTTCGACCCCAAGCTCCCCTTCCAGGAATGGCTCGCGAAAGGAAAGGCACTGGGGGTGGGCATGAAGATCGACGTCAAGCTCGATGCCTTCAAGGATGACCCGGTCAAGAAGGAAGCCGCCGTGAAGGAGATGGTGAATCAGGTCGTGGCCTCCGGCATCCCGAGCGAGCGGCTGATGTTCAGCGTGAACCCGACCGAGGCGAGGTGGGTTCGGGAGGCCCTGGGCGACAAGCTCCCCAATGCCATCATGGGTGTCAACGTCCCCAACGGAGAGCTGACGAATCAGACCGTGGAGGAGATGAAACAACACATCGCCGACAATGCTCCGAGACCGGTGTCGCTCATCGTCAGATACATGGACATCAAGAACGCCTCTCCAGAGCTCATCCAGGCCTTGAAGAATGAAAAGGCAACCATCTCTGTCTGGAACGACCCGGGCGACATCTCACCGTTGATTGAACAGGCCGATGACGTGGTCAGTGAGACGAAGAAACTGAAGGAGCGCGGAGTGGATGGGATGGTGGACATCCGGAAGAGCGACAGCCTGGCGGTCGCCGCCGGCAAGTCCAAGGCCCTCTACGAGGGCGCCAAGGATGTCGCCAGCGACGTGAAGGACTCCGTGGTCAGTGGATTCAAGAGCACCGTCTCCTTCGGGAAGTGGAAGTAGACGTCGTTGCATGAGCGTGGGGGCGCCAAGGCCTGATTCTCGGGCCTTGGGCTGCACCTGACGGCGCGCGATGGGCCCGAGGTCCGCGTCCCCGGTCGAGTAGTCTCGTGCGGGTGAACCCTCCGCGCGACCGTCCTACCACTGTGCGCACGCGCCTGTTGTGCCTCGGGCTGGCGGTGCTCGTGATTCCCCTGGGACTGGCTTCGCGGAGGAAGTCGCTCCCGTGGCCCGCCTTCTTCGCCACCTATGCGGGCGACACGCTGTGGGCGCTGCTCGTGTACCTGCTCGTGCGCTTCGTCGCGCCTCGCCGGGCCGCGCTCACCGTGGCCGCTGTCGCGCTCACGTTCTCCTTCGCCATCGAGTTCAGCCAGGACTACCACGCGCCCTGGTTGGATGCCGCGCGCCGCACGCTGCCGGGGCGCCTGGTGCTGGGGGCGGGGTTCCTCTGGAGTGATCTGCTCTGCTACTTCGTGGGGGTGCTCGTCGGCCTGGGCCTCGACGTCGCCCTGTTGACGGGACGGCGTCCGGACCGTGCATCAGGGGCGTGAGCTCCCCGCTTCGAGCCCAGGGGAGGCGTGGCGCGAGCGCGGCGTGGAGCGGGCCTAGAAGTGGACCTTGCTGCCCTGCCTGTTCAGGGCCAGCCCCTTGGAGATGAAGGGCTCCAGCGTGTCGAGGGCCGTGAGGACGCTCTCCGCTAGGTCGAACTGCTCGTCAGCGTCCTCTTCCTCCTCGAGCGCATCACCGATTTGCTGCACGAGCATGTAGAGGGGCAGTCGGTAGTTGATCTGCTGGTTCTTGTCATGGAGCTGGTTGATGAGGAGTTGAATGGCTCCGTAGATCTGCTCCTTCTCCTCTTCCTCCGCCTTGAGGTGGGGGTGGTGGTTGAGGAAGGCGTCGAAGAGGTCGTTGCCGGCGTTCTGAGGGTCGAGCGCGTCGGCCTGGTCCACGAGGTGGGCCAGCTGGGTGGCATTGCCCACGTTGGCGCGGACTTGATTCATCCAGTCGATGACGGGCCCCGAGGGGATGACGCGGAAGCTGCCGCCGTAGTCCACGGCGGTCCCGGTCAGTCCCGTCACGCGGCCAAAGGTGTCCAGGCGGTAGAGGGACATGAGGTCGCGCTTGAGCGCGAGGGCGGGGGCTTCGTCTCGATAGGGAGATTGGACGCCGGACCGGCACGTCAGGACCTGGATGCGGGCCACGGTGGCGGGGAGGTCATTCTCCTCGAGGATGACGGCGAGGTTCGAGGGCTGCATGTCCCCGATGCTCAGCTCGTCACCGTGTCCGACGAGGTACAGGGTTCCGCCGTCGAGTGCTCCCAGCTTGTTGGCCAGGGCGGCGCTGTTCAGCGAGACGGGGGTGATGTCGTGGCCACGTCTGGCGAGCTTCTGTCTGACCCGGAGGGCGCCATCCCGGACCGCCGGGTCTTCGGGCGAGAGGACCACGATGGCATAGGGAGGGGGACTGGCCATGGGCTTGCTCCGGGGTGTGCCGATTCCGCCTTCAGCTTAGTGCGGCCGGGCAGCGGAAGGGCAGGAGCGCAACCGGGGGAGCTGGCGTGCGCGGCTCGGGGACAGGGTGCTCGCCCTCCCTGGGAAGTCCCCCGGGAACGCCCGGCGAGCAGGCGCACACACGATTCGTCAGGGGCACCGCGCACGTATCAGTGGTAGGCCAGGAGATCATGTCCGGCGACTCACCCGCTCCTACCCTCGACGGCCTGCCCACCCTGCGCTTCCCCCCCGAGCTCCCCATCTCGAGCCGGGTGGAGGACATCACCGCGGCCATCGCCGCCCATCAGGTGGTCATCGTCGCGGGGGCCACCGGCTCGGGGAAGACGACACAGCTGCCGAAGATTCTGCTCGCCATGGGGCGCGGCCGCCCGCGCCAGATTGGTGTCACCCAGCCCCGGCGCATCGCCGCGACCAGCGTGGCGGCGCGCGTGGCGCGTGAGCTCGGCACGGAGCTGGGCACGGACGTCGGCTACCAGATTCGCTTCGAGGACCGCTCGTCCCGGAGCACGGCCGTGAAGTTCATGACCGATGGCGTCCTGCTCGCGCAGATTCACAGCGACCCGCTCCTGCGCCGCTACGACACCATCGTGCTCGACGAGGCCCACGAGCGCAGCCTCACCATCGATTTCCTGCTCGGGTGGCTCAAGCGCATCCTCCCTCGGCGCCCAGACCTCAAGGTGGTCGTGAGCTCGGCCACCATCGAGACCGAGCGCTTCTCGCAGTTCTTCGGCGGGGCTCCGGTCATCCAGGTGGAGGGCCGCACCTTTCCGGTGGACGTGCTCTACGAGCCGCCCCCCGAGGACGACGAACTCGCTGACTCCGTCGCCGATGCGGTGGCCAACATCCTCTCGCTCGACCCGGACGGGGACGTGCTCGTGTTCCTCCCAGGGGAGCGGGAGATTCGCGAGGCCGAGAACGCGCTGAACGCGCGCAACCTCCGCGGCACGGTGGTGCAGCCCCTGTATTCGCGCCTGTCGGCCTCCGAGCAGTCGCGTGTCTTCGCCTCCATCCCCGAGCGCCGGGTCATCCTCTCCACCAACGTCGCGGAGACGTCGGTCACCCTCCCGGGAATCGTGTACGTCGTGGACACGGGAGTCGCTCGCCTTTCGCGCTACGACTCTCGTTCGGGCGTCACGCGCCTGCACATCGAGCCGGTCTCGCAGGCCAGCGCCGACCAGCGCAAGGGGCGCTGTGGCCGCGTGCGTGAGGGAATCTGCGTGCGCCTCTACGACGAGGCGAGCTTCACCTCGCGGCCCGCCTTCACCGACCCGGAGATCAAACGCACGGGGCTCGCGGGGGTCATCCTGAGGATGAAGTCCCTCGGCCTCGGTGACGTCGAGGACTTTCCCTTCCTCGACCCGCCGCAGCCGAAGGCCATCGCCGAGGGTTGGCGGGTGCTGGAGGAACTCGGGGCCATCGAGGGCAAGGAGCGCACCCTGACGCCGATGGGGAACCAGCTCGCGCGCTTCCCGGTGGACCCGCGCATCGCGCGGATGATTCTCGCCGGCGCCGAGTACGGGTGCCTGGACGAGGTGCTCATCGTCGCCGCGGCGCTCAACCTGCAGGACCCGCGCGAGCGGCCACGGGAGCTCGCGCAGAAGGCGGACGCGTTGCATGTGCGCTTCCGTGACGAGCACTCGGACTTCATGGGGCTCCTCAAGCTGTGGGCCTTCGTGCGCGAGGCCGACAGCCGGGGGACGTCGCATCTGCGGCGCGTGTGCCGGGACAACTTCCTGTCCTTCCTGCGGGTGCGCGAGTGGCGGGACGTCCAGCGCCAGCTCGAGGAGACCGTTCGCGAGCTGCGCTTGCCGCGCAAGGGGCAGGGTGCTCCGGTGCGAGGGGACGTCCTGCACCAGGCGCTCCTCACTGGGCTGTTGTCTCGCATCGGCCAGTGGAACCCGGAGCAGCGCTTCTACACGGGCGCGAAGCAGACGCGCTTCATGGTCCACCCCTCGTCGGCGCTCGGGAAGAAGCCCCCGGCCTGGGTGATGGCGTTCGAGCTCGTGGAGACGTCGCAGTTGTTCGCGCGCACCGTGGCGAAGCTCGACCCGGAGTGGCTCGCGGCGGCGGCCCCTCATCTGCTCAAGCGCAGCTACTCCGAACCGCACTGGTCGGAGAAGTCCGCGCGCGCCATCGTGAAGGAGAGCGCGACCCTCTTCGGGCTCACGGTGTTCAAGGAACGCCCCGTGGCCCTGGCCAGCATGGACCCGGAGCGCGCACGGCTGATGTTCCTCGAGCACGCCCTGGTGCGGGGCGAGTACCGCACCCGTGGGGCGTTCCAGGAGAAGAACCTCCAGGTGCTCGAGCGCGTGGCGCGCCTGCGGGACAAGGCCCGGAAGAGCGAGCTGCTCGACAACGAGGCGTTGCTGTCGTTCTTCGACCAGCGTGTCCCCGCGGACGTGACGGACGGAGCGGGCTTCGAGGTCTGGCGCCGCAAGGCCGAGGCGGCCGACCCCGGTGTGCTCGTCCTCTCGATGGAGGATGCCCTCGCGTACGACCCGGGCCTGTCCCCGGCGAGCTACCCGGATGCCGTCTCCTTGCATGGCGCGTCGGTGCCGGTGACGTACACCTTCGACCCCTCGGCCGAGGATGATGGCATCACCTTGAGCGTGCCGTTGCTGCTGCTCGCCCAACTGGTCCCGGGTGAGCTCGACTGGACCATTCCGGGGTGGCATCGGGAGAAGCTCACCGCCCTGCTCGAGCAGCTCCCTCGTGCTCAGCGCAAGCAGTTGGGGCCGTTGCCGGAGCTGGTCGACCGTCTCGCGAAGGAGCTGGTGCCCTTCCGCGGGCCGTTGATTCCAGCGCTCGCGCGCGCGGTGTCCCGTCTGTGTGATGTGGACGTGTCCGAGGAGTCCTTCCGAGCGGAGGCCGTGCCGCCGTATTTGCGGACCACGCTCCGGGTGCTCGACGAGCGGGGAAAGGAACTCGCACGGAGCCGTGACGCGGACGCGCTGCTCGAGCAGCACGGGGGACATGCGCGGTCGGTGCTGCGCAGCGCGGCCCCGGCTTCGGATTGGGAGCGCAAGGGGCTGACGGCCTGGACCTTCGGGGAGCTGCCCTCCGTGGTCACCCGGAAGGTCGGAGGGCTCGAGGTCCGCAGTTATCCCGCGCTCGTCGACCGGGGTGCCACCGTGGATCTGGTGCTGCTCGAGACCGCCGCGGCTGCCGAAGCGGCCTCGCGCACGGGGGTTCGGCGGCTCCTGATGCTCGCCGCGCGCGGGCACGTGGCCGTCAGCGCCGCACGCATGCCGCAGCCCATCCCGTCCCTGGACGGCGCGCCGCCCGCGCGAGGGCAGGCTGACGCCTTCAGGACGCTCGTCCTCGCACGCGCCGTCGATGATGCGTTCAAGCTCGCACCGGGCACCGCGTTGCCCCGCACGAAGGCGGCCTTCGAGGCGCTGCTCCAAGCGGGCTCACCGCGCATCGAGCAGACGGCGCGGGAGTGGGCGAACGCGGTTGTGGTCACCTCTGGGGAGCTCGCGCAGACGCTCGCCGCGCTCAAGACGGCATCGAAGGGACAGAGTGGCGCGGCGGCCGTGCGGGACATCCGCTCGCAGCTCGGGCAGCTGTTCCCCGCGAAGCTCATCGAGTCGGTCCCCTTCTCGCGCCTGTTGCACTACCCGCGCTATCTGCGCGCGGCCCAGGCACGGCTGGCGCGTGCGGTGGCGAACCCCGCCAAGGACGCAGGAAAGGCCGCGCCCTTCACGCCCCTGTGGGAGACCTTCCTCACGAAGTGCGCCACCGTGCGTGACCAGGACGCGGCACAAGAGCTGCGGTGGACCTTCGAGGAGCTCCGAGTCGCCATCTTCGCTCCGGAGGTGACGACCCCCGTGTCGGTGACGGTGGCGAAGGTCAGCGCGGCGCTCGCGGCGCTGCGATAGGGCGGTGTGTCTGTCCCCCTCTCGGTTGTGTTCAGCCGAGAGGGAGACCCGCCGGATGTCGGAGGAGCATGTTGTCTATGCGCCCTGGGCGCAGGCTGAAAGAATCGCGGCGTCTCGGCCCTGTGTCAGGGACATCATTGCTTCGGCTGAGATGCTGAGCTGATGACGCCATGGGGGCGCGAGCAGGCAGGACGCGGTGGCGTCTATGGCTGCATTCAAGCTGCGCGGCGAAGGTCTTCTTTGGCACCATCCGCACGGTCGACGCGGGCCTGGTCATTCACCAACCCGACCCCGTGCGAGGCACAGGTCGTCACAGTCATCCAGTGAGTTGAGTCATCCGCCGCCAGGGGCCTTTCGCGAGGCCCCCGGGGCTCGAAGTGGACTTTCGCTCCAGGCTCCTCAGCGTCGCGCTTTCTTCTGGCCCGCGTTGGTGGCATCCGCCAGAAGGCACATCACCGAGTACAGGTTCATCGTGTAGAGGTTGTTCTCCGGCTCCAGGTCCGACGCCTTCTGGAACAGGGCCGTGGCGCGCTCGTAGTCGCGGTGGTGATTCAGGACGATCATCCCCAGGCGATTGTAGAGCGGCGCGGGGGATGGCAGCAGGCCGATGCCCCGCTCCAGCAGTTCGACGGCTTCGGCCCACCGGCCCTCTTGTTCCATCCGGATGACGCGCTGGAGCACGTCCTCGTTCGCATCCTCCGTGCGAGGAACCGGCTCTCGAGTCACCGGCGGCGGAGAGGGTGCCACCACTGCTTTCGAAGGCTCTTCCCGGGCGGAGGCTGCTCGCGACGTCGGGGGCGGTATCTCGTAGAGCTTCGTGACTCCGCGTTCCTCCAGTGATGCGAAGAGCGCGCGCAGCTCCACCTCCGCGAGCTGGGTGATGAGCGACAGGTCCGACAGGGAGGTGTGGCCATCCACCAGCGACAGCACATACGCCTCGAATGGGCTGAGCCTCAGGTTCGCTATCTTCAGCCCTCCCACGATGAACGGCCGCGCGTTGACTCCTCCCGTGACCGCATCGAACGGCGCGGCGCGCGTGGCCTCCGCCTGGGGAGCCCGAGGCGTCCCGGAGGTTCCACTCCGCTCGGGCTGTGTCAGCAGCGCGCGCACCAGCGACACGTTGTCGCGAGGAGGCAAGTCGTCGACGTGGCGCACGAGCAACAGCTCGCAGCGCGGGCACTGGAAGTCCTTGGGGAGCGTCGGCGCGCCGCAGTGCGGACAGGCGTCATCTTCCGGTGGGTGCTCGAAGGCGTCCGCGACGGCGTAGTAGTGCTTGCGGATGGCCGCGCGGATGGACCTGCGAATCGCGACGAATGGAAGCACCTGCGTGACGCCCACCGTGCGAACAATCTCGTCCAGCGCGCGCTGCCGCTGGGGCTCCGCGATGGCCACGCAGAGCACCCCCGGGTCCAGCCGCAGGGGCATGAAGTCGAAGCCCTCCGCCAGCCGCACCGGAACCTTCTCCAACAGCGCGGGGCTCAGCTTTGCCTGGGCCAGCTTCTCCGTGGAGACGAAGCGAGTCTGGAGCTCCCGGGCCAGCAGTCGCAGCACCGGCGTTTCGTCCACGCCCAGCCGCACCAGGCACTCACCCAGCTTCTGGCCCGTCTCCTGCTGGTGTGCGAGCGCCCGGGACAGCATCTCCTGCGTCAGTACGCCCTCCAGCACCAGCCGCTCGCCGAATCTCCGCGTCATGCGCTGATTCAAGGCCGTGCCCCGCCTCCTCGTCCACTTGGAAGCACGCGCCGGGACTCCTGAGCGTGACCAGCCCGCGGATGGAAAGGTGAGGGGTGGTGAATCGTGACTCACCCTTCAACTTCGTGAGTGCCCCGCGTTCCACCTGGGCCCCTGTCCTGTCTGGCGCTACATCTTCCATGCTCTTGCCCCTGCATGCCCTTCTTCTGGAGTTCAGGGTCGTGCATGACGCCGCCTCCGAGGGCTGGCAACCTCGAAAGCCCCGGCCATGTACCGGGGGGCTGGCGGCGTTCGCGTCATCCACGCGTTGCGCGGATCTACCGCTGTCGCGGCGGTGCGTTCATGTTGTCCATGTCCGAGACGATCAGCCACGGCCCACCAGGTGCACGACGCAGGGTGAGAGTGAACTTCCCTATGTCGACGGAGCTATTGCCGTAACCGTATGCGCCGATGATGTATCCGCTCGTGCCTTCGGTGGCGAACGCGAGTGCACGTAGCTGCAATGGACCGCCGGCATTGCCCTCATAAGCGGCCCGGATGGCCGCACGACCACGGACAGGCGGGCGATTGCTTTGGAGTACGAACCCATCTTCCGTAAACAGCGAGGCCAGTGCGGCCGCGTCGCCTGCGCGCCATGCCCGCTCGTAGTCGCGCAGCACGCGGTCCAACGCAGGGGGCAATGCGACATCGGGAAGTCGTGCGGGAGCGGCGGGAGCGGCGGGAGCGGCGGGAGCGGCGGGACTCTGCGCCAGAACTGGCTCAGTCAACAGCATCATGCCGAGGACGACGGACGAAAGGCTATGGCGGCTCATGGGCCTCGATCCCGGGTGGGTGGTGGGTGTAGCGCCGAATGAGTATCGCTGTGTTCGGAGCTTCCTGAACGCTCGCCGTGATTATTTACCGGTCAGTTCAATACCCAGGGGGATTTGCCCCGAACAGATGGTTCACACCTGTCGACAGCCCTCTCCTGGGTCGAGGCTGGGGCCGGTGAATGGATGGAGGCGCAGTTCCGCCGTGGCTGGCGGGTGACGACGTCATGCCATTCCTGATGACGACTGTGCGGGTGGCTGGCGCTCCAGCAGCCGCTGGTAGGCGAGCACCAGGGCGGTCTCGTACAGGGCCAGCGTGGCCATGGTCATCAGGGTCGTGACGAAGCCGGACGCGAAGAAGACTGGGGTGGGAAGCCCTCGTATCAGCGCCATGAGGCCATCCCCCGCCAAGCTGTCGAGGACCATGGTGAAGGCCAGGGGGAGCACGACGCCGAGCAGCCGCAGGCGATACCCCCGGATGAGTGTGTAGGAGCATCGGAGAGAGGCCCGCGGCCCCTTTCCGTCCACGGCGACGGCGGCGGGCGCCAGGCTCGTGCACAGGGCCAGGTAGAGCCCGGGTAGCACGAAGAGGATCGCGCCTCCGACGATGACGAGGGCATTCAGGGCGAACATCAAGAACAGTACGGGGATGCGTGTGAGCACGGACGCCAGCGCACCGCCGCCCGGCGGGCGGGCTCGAGCTCCCGCGCGGAGCCCCTCGGCGACCTCGCGCATCAGGTAGATGGACAAGCCGAGCTGGATGGCGAGCTGCGACACGATGGCCGCGAACGAGCCCCCGTGGAGGGCCACGCTCGCCACGAAGGTGGCGGCATACGTCAGGCACACGAGCGCCACGGCCCGCAGGTGTTGGCGGAAGAGCGCGGGGGGGCCACGAAGAGCCGCCCGGGCGCCATGGCCGTCGGGTCCTCGCGAAGCCGCCGCACGCATGCCTCGCAGCGGGTCGTCTCGGGGCGGCTGCGACACTCGGAGCAGCCGAAGCTCCCGCAGCGGCTGCAGGTGAAGACCGAGTCGACCTGCGGATGCACGGCGCAGTTCGGCGCGGCTTCAGGGGCGGGGAGGAGAGACGACATGGGACAACTCGTGGCAAGAGGACACCCGAGTCGCTCGCGCGTCGTCGGGTGGCTCCACGCTATGGACCGATGCTCGTCCTCACCGGCCGGTCACGCGCACCTCGTTCCCTGGGGCCATCCCGCCTATTCGCGAGCGGACAAGGACCGAGTGGCACCTGTCACTTCGTCGAGAGACTCCCCCGGTGCGGGCGGGGCTTCAGCCCTTCGTCTTGAAGGGGCCGCGTCGATACGCAGCTCCAGTCCCTGGCGCCGTCGCTGTTCGCCAGGGAGATGGGGGCGCCGTTCGCGGGTCAGCGGTTGTACGACGCGAGCTTCCCTTGACTACGTTGGATCGCTTCCGTGCGTTGGACAGGGGGCTTTGCCGCGCCGGTTGGCCCGAGCAACGCGTACCCCTGGGGTGGTAGAGACAACCCAATTCCAGATCTTCATTCTCCAGGTCGCAACACTGCATTCGACCGGGGAATGTATGGCGACGAAGATGGCTCAGCAGCGAAGGCGCGTCAGGCATCTGACCGCCTTGTTGATCAAGAGCGAGTTCGGCAAACCGAAGGATTGTCTCAAGGATTTCGCCTCCGTGAAGCAGATGGAGATGAGGCGCGGTGTTGGCTTCACGGGGGAGTTCTATGTGTTCTCCAAGAGAGCCAAGGCCCCTGCTTGGATGGGCTTTGTGTCCCAGATGCTGGAGTCGCGCCTGACGGAGCCGAAGAACGACAACATTTGCGCGGTCCTCTTCGTTCGAGTCCAGAAGCGTTGGTTGGTCTTCACCCAGGGGCATGGGAGGAACCTGCTGAAGACCGACTGCTTCGAGCGAGATTTCGGCATCAAGGTGGTGCTGAACTCGGTGGACCCGAAGCAGCTTCGGAGCGTCGATGTGAGGAGCGTCGAGAGCCTCACGACGCAGATGCGGAAGCAATTGAGCCGGAACTCACCGATGGCGGCGTTCGCGCTGAACCTGCATCAGGACATCCCTCGGGTCATTGCGGGGAAACCCATCGATGAGCAGTTCGCGAAGCTGATCGCGGGTTCGGACTCCTTGTCGCTGAGCGCGAAACTGGAGGTCGAAGACCTGGGCGCGAAGTGTGAAAGGCTGTTGGCGGCCTATCAGAGCAATACGTACCGGGAGCACTTCCCCTGGTTCGACCAGTTGCGGGCTGTGCGCGACCCGTCCGTGCTCGCGAGTCTGTCCACGACGCTACTCGAGGCGATTCGCTCCAAGAAGAACGATGACCTGCACCTGGCGCCTCCCGACATCATCGATTGGAACGACTCGTCGGGGTTCTCCTTCTCCACGGAGGATGAGCCGACACCTCGCCATGAGTTGCTGATGGAGGAGTATCTCGGGACGGTGGACATGGAAGAACTCTCATTTGAGAGGCTCAAGAGGGACCGGGTGTGGCTCCATGACACGCGCACGGACGTCCCGCTCTCCAAATGGAGCGTGTTCGACACGATTGTCTTCGAGACGGAGCTGGCGGGGAAGGTCTACGTCCTCTCCGGAGGAGACTGGTTCCAGGTCGACAAGAAGTTCGCGGATGGCGTGAAGGCGAAGTTGGGACAGATTCCGGCTTCGACGCTCGTGTTTCCCTCCGCGAGGAGTGACCAGCACGAGGACGACTACAACATTCAGGTGGCGAAGACCTCGAAGAGCTATGCGCTGATGGACCGACGAAACGCCTTCGTGGACGGGAGCAGGACGTCGATTGAGGTATGCGACCTGTTCACGAAAGAGGGGCAGTTCGTCCATGTGAAGCGAAAGACGCGCTCCGCGACGCTGAGCCACCTCTTCGCGCAGGGCGTCGTCTCCGCCGACGCCTTCTTGATGGACGCTGGGTTCCGCAACCACACCCGGAATCAAGTCGTGAAGGTGCAGCCCGCGCTGGGGCCGTTAATCCCCGATGTCAGGCCAGACCCTTCGAAATATGAGGTGGTGTTCGCAATCATCACCAAGCGCAAGTCGAATTGGCCTCACTCGCTGCCATTCTTCAGTCAGCTCAACCTGACCCATGCCCATGACCGATTGCTGCGGATGGGGTACAGGGTTTCGCTTTTGCGAGTCGATGAACGGTGAAGGCTCGGGCGCGCTGGCTCCCTGTGTCAGGGGGAAGTTGTCGCCTCGGCAAAAGAGCGGGGCCCCCCGCGACTTCCGCGAGAGGCCCCAGGGACCGTGACATCCAGCCAGCTCGGGCTACCTGCTTTGGCCCCTGCTACCCAGAGCGCTCAGTCTCTCCTGGGCGCCCTTTCGACTCTCGATGGAGAGCGCGGGACGCTCCACCGTTCGCAGGTACGCCCGATACCGGCGCCGGGCCACGACCTTCGAACCCTCCCGCTCGGCCAACTGCCCGAGCCGGAAGTTCGCATCGGCGACCACGCCCCGCGCCCAGCGGATGCCTTCTCCGCACACCTGGGCACCCATCACCTCCGGCTTCTCCCTCGCCAGCGATTGGAAGAGCCTTCGGGCTTCCGGGTGGGCCCCGAGCGCCATCTGCGCGCTCGCCAGCCCCCAACGTCCCAGCGGGCAGCGAGGCATCAGCTCCAGCACCTTCCGATAGAGCGTCGCGGCCTTTCGATATCGACGCTGCTCGTACCAGGCATCCGCCCTCCTGACGTGCAACCAATGGTCGTCAGGAGCCGCGACGAGCGCCTCGGAGATGACCCCCTCCAATTCCACCCACTTCTCGGCGGAGAAGAGCTGGTCGAGCCGCCTGCTGATGCGTCGCTTTGCCGTCTTCGCGAGGCCACGCGGTCCAGATGTCGAAAGGCGCTTGCCGTTCATTTCTTCTTCTTCCCGTTCTTTCCCTTGTAGGGAAACCTGTCGTCCTTCTTCTCCTTGCCGCCCGGACGCTTCTTCGTGTGTTTATCCCAGGTCGAAGGCCGCTTGCCCTTCGTATGCTCGGCGGCCATCGGGCAGGCATTGGGCGGAGTCACGGTGGTGGTCACCGGCTCGTCCACCGTGCTCCCCGGCCAGGGAAGGCTGGGGCAGGACCCCGGATGCGTCGCGCAGTAGGCGAGGATGCCCACGGCGGCCGTTCCCACCGCAGCGCCCACGAGCGCGCCCACGGGCCCTCCCACGGCGGCGCCCGCGATGGCCCCCGCCATCGGGTTCTCTCCGGTCGGGTCTCGGTAGGTCAGGGGGTTGTTGGACGCATACGCGTAGATCGGCAGTCCCTGTCCCAGCCGTGCATACGCCAGCAGCATCTCCGGGTCTCGCGCGAACGGCTCTTCCTGGAGGAACCGGGTGGTCGCCGGGTCGTAGTAGCGGGCCCGGAAATAGAGCAGCCCGGTACCGTCGTCCTCGCGCCCCGTGAACGTCTGTCGGTTGCCGCTCGTGAGCCCTGTGAAGGTCGTGGCACCGTAGGGGTCATACGAATACGTCGCGGCCAGCGCCCCGGTCCCATCGACCAGCGCCACCGTCGAACCCAGGATGTCTGACAGGGAGTCCTGCGAGCCGGCGGAGGTCGTCTGGCTGTACGTCTCATCCAACCCGAGCCCCACCAGGATATCCGTCGTGTCCGACGAACCCTGGACCTGGATGAAGTTCTCCTCGCTGTAGAGGTAGTCCTCCACGACGCCCGACACGCTCTTTCTCGAGCGACGCCCCATCGGGTCATACGAGAACTGCGCGATCATGCCCGAGCCGTCGCTGATGCTCGCCAGTTGGTCGCGCGCGTCCCACGCATAGGTCCGCGTGCCGTCCGACACGAGGTTGCCATTGGCGTCGTAGGTCCGCGTGTGGCTGTTCCAGGTCGTCAGCTGGCTCGCGGCGTCATAGACCGCGCCGGAGACCGCGGCCGGCAGGCCCGTGCGCGCGAACGTCCCGCCCACGGAGACGCGGTTGCCATCATCATCGTAGCCATAGTCCAGGTCGCCCACGAGGACGGAGCCCCGCTTGTAGTCAATCCCACTCAGCCGTCCCTCGGCGTCATAGGCGTAGTGCTGGGACACGCCATTGGGAAGGGCGGTGGAGAGGCGACGACCGGCCGCATCGTAGGTGAACGACACGGTACGGCCCGCCTGGACGATGGAGGTCAGCCGACCGCTGTCGTCATAGGCATAGACCACGGGCGACTGTCCCGAGGCCGTCAGGCCCGTCATCCGTCCCGTCGCGTCGAAGGTGTAGTCGACCGTGCCAGTCGAGGACACTTCCTGGGTGATGCGATCCAACCCGTCGTACGTCAGGGTGATGTCCTGCCCCAGGCTGTCGTGCAGCTGGACCAGCCGTCCCGCCAGATCGTAGGCGGAGGTGATGCTGTTGGCATAGGCCGTCGGCGAGGACGCCGTGGCGCCAAACCCAGACACCTTGACCTCACCGGTGGAGTCATAGGTCCAACCACTCACCTGCCCCTTGCGGTCCTTGAAGCTCTTCAAGCGACCCGCGAGGTCGTACGTGTACGTCTCCGTCCGCCCCAGGGGGTCCATCCGCTCCGCGAGCAACCCCAGGGAGTTGTAGACGTAGCTCGTCAGCTGGCCGCGAGCGTCCTTGCTGGAGACGACCTTGCCCGTCTTGTCATAGGCGAACTCGATGATGTGACCGCTGGCGTCGATGTGACGGGTCATCCTGTCCCGCGCGTCGTACTCGTACTGATCCACATGCCCGCCCGGGCTGCGCCGAGCGAGGACCCGTCCCAGCGCATCGTGGGAGAACTCCGTGGTCAACCCGGCGCCGTTCGTCACCGAGATGATGTCCGCCCCCTCATAGGAGAAGGAGGTGGGCTGGTCCGTCCCGACACGCACCGTCTGCAACCGCCCGAGGGCGTCGTGCGTGTATTCCATGGTCCGGCCGGTGGCGTCCTCGATGCGGGAGAGATTGTCTCTCGCGTCGTATTGATAGACGGACAAGTGCCCATTCTCATCCCGGACCGACGCGAGCTGCTGGGTGGTTGTATACGTGTACTGCATCGACACGGCCTGCGGCGTCCCCTCCAGGTTCGTCACCTTCGTGATGTTCCCCACCGCGTCGTATTCGTACTTCGTGCGTCGGTTCAGGGCGTCGGTGACGGCCATCAGCCGGCCATTGGTCGCATCCAGTTCGAAGGTCGTCTCCTGTGCCTCCGGAGTACCCAGTGGATAGATGTCATTGACGATGTAGCCCGACTGGAACGACACGCGCCTCGTCTGCCCCGAGCGGTCCTTCACGTCCGTCCGGATGATCTGGTCGCCGTCCCGGACGTTGCACCCTCCGTTGGGCAGACACTGCACGACGAGCCCCAGCTGATAGGTGAACTCGTAGGTGCTGCCATCCGCCAGCGTCTGCTTCGACACCCGGCCCTTCAGGCCATACTCGTTCTGGACGACGAGGCGGTTCTCTTCGTCCACCAGCGTCTCGACATAGTTGGAGGAGTTGTACGTGTACTTGCGCACGCCGCCCGCGGCGTCCGTCACCTGGGTCAACCGCCCCTGGGCGTCATACGCATAGGTGACGGTCCTTCCCGTATGGTCCTTGGCCTGTGTGGCCAGACCGCTGGTGGCGGTCGTCGTGCCGATGGTGAACTCCACCCAGCGCCCCGAAGGGCCGCTGATGCGAGTGATGGGACCCGAGTTGCCACTCTGCCGGGTGATGGAGAGGACATTGCCGTTGCGGTCCGCCACCTCCGACAGCCGGTGGGCGTGGTTGAACGTCCACCGGCGCCCGTCGCGGAACACCAAGTCCCACCCCTGGTTCCCGGTGTTGAAGGTGATGCGCGAGCCCGACCAGACACCCGGGTACGTCGTCTCGAAGATGGCGCTCAGGTAGTCTGTCCCGGGCGACGTGCGCTCGTACCGGACGCGCGTGCCGTCGGGGTTGACCAGCTCGTACTCGGTGAAGGCGCTCGACGACCGCCAGAGGAACTGCTCGAAGTTGCTGGTCATGCCGACGCCGAACTGCCGCCGGGTGAGGTCCAGGGAGCGGTAGGTGCGCTCCAATCGGATGGGCACGATGTCCGGGACGACCAGGTCCACGTCCGTCGTCAGGAATTGACCGGAGGAGAGCATCACGGGGTCTCCTCCCGTCATGCTCCCGGGCGCCCCCGCGCTCCCTCCTTCACAGCCACCACCACCACCACCGCCGCCACCACCACCACCACCGCCGCCACCACCACCGCCGCCGCCGCCACCGCCGCCGCCGCCACCACCACCGCCACCACCACCACCACCACCACCGCCTCCACCGCCTCCACAGCACGCGGCATTGCAGGGGCCGCCCACGGGAGCGGGCGGAGCATCCGGATTGCTGAAGCCCGCGCCGACGAAGCCATACAGGGCCACGCCTTCATCGGGAATCACCTGGCGGCCGTCCGCGCTGACGCTGCCCAATCCATAGGCATACCAGCCACTGCCGTTGGCGTCGTAGTTCCAGAAGTTGGCCTGGGCGCCAGGCAGCTCGCCCCGGTAGTTGGCGTAGTACAGCTTCGCGCCACTGAAGCCCGGGGTGAGCCCTTCGAAGCGCGCATCGCCGGGCTGGAGGGTGAAGTACAGCGGCATCTCCAGGTTCGGCAGCGGGAAGGGAGCCTGGTTGATGGGCAGCGGGGTGATGTTGATTTCGGTGAGCAGGTTGCCCGCGCGGTCCCGTACCACCGTGCCGGGAGGCAGCCGCAGCTCGAGGCCGGGAATCGCGGGCGTCGTCACCACGACTTCTTCCGTGGTGGGGCTGGGGATGGCGACCGTGCCCTGGGGGTCCAGCCGAGGCATCCACACCGTGTGGCCCAGGGGATTGGTGATGCCCTCCTGGATTTCGATGTGCATGAAGAACAACCCGTAGCGGGTGGCTCCATGGTTGGCGGTCTGGCCATTGACCTCCAAGGTCTGTCCACCGGGCTTGAGGCCCTGCACGAGGAAGCGGCCTTGAGCGTCAGTCCGCGTCGCGATGCCACGCACCACCACGTTCACGTTCGCCAGCGGCTTGCCATTGAGGCGCAGCACGCGACCCGAGAGCGCGGTGACGCCCGCTGGGGCCTGGAGTGGCTCGGCCGGCGTCACGTGAGGCTCACGTGAGCGCCAGTCGCCGGTGAGGTTCTCCGGACCGGGAAGCCAGGTCTCACCGTCGTCAAAGAGGGGACGCTCGGGCGCCTGCCAGTCATAGCGACCATCCGCGCCCCGCTTCTCCGTGCGCCGCAGCAGGGCCACGGCCTGGGCCTGGGCCTGGGGGCGTCCGAGTCGCGGGCGGGGAAGGCGAACATCGGGGCTGCCCTGTCCCGCGGCCAGCGACTGGGTGGTGAAGCTCACCGTGGCGAGCGGCAGCACCCGGCCCTCGGCGTCCTTCGCGCCCTGGACATAGAGCGTGTAGTTCGTGGCGGGCAGCAGCGCCTGGGTGGGGCGGAAGAAGAGCAGCCGCCCGTCCTCCGCGAAGCCGAGGCGGCCTTCCACCTCGCCCACGGGGCCCACCAGGGTGAGGGCGGTCTCATCCACCTGTGTGACGGGATGGCTCAAGCGCACCCCGAGCAGGGCCTGCACGGCCACCGAGGAGGCCTTGTTCGCAGGGCTGGAGCCCGCCACTTCCAGCGGAGCGTCCGCGGAAGGCAGTCGTTCCTTCTCGGTCGCGTCCAGCCGGAGGAACTCACCCCGCTCCGGGTCGAAGAGCTCCGCGGTGGGCCCCGCGCCGGGCTCATCGCCACCCGACAGCAGCACCCGACCATCCGCCAGCAGCACGGCGGTGTGCCCCGCGCGCGCCACCTGCAGGCGCGCCGACAGTCGCTTCACCTGGAGGGTTCGGGGGTCGAACACCTCCGCCGTGTCACTGGCGCGTGTGTCCGCCGTCTCGCCGCCGGCGAAGAGGAGCCTGCCATCCGTCAGCACGGTGGCGGAGTGTCGGGCTCGTGCCGTCAGGTGAACCTCGGACGCCTTGGAGAACGCGGCGCTGTCGCTCGAGAACCACTCGGACTCACTGACGAGCCGTCCGGAAGCGCCTCGACCGCCGAGGACGAGCACCCGGCCATCCGGCAGCAGCGTTGCCGAGTGACCGGAGCGCGCATGAGCCATTCCCTGGGTCAGCGGCTTGGAGCCATCGGGCTCCGTCAGGAACACGGCGGCCGAGGAGGGAGTCGCGTCGCCCAGCAGCAGCCAGCGGCCGTCCGCCAGTCGCGTCGTGCTCCGTCCTCCTGGCGCGATGGGCCTGTCCGAGGTCAGGCGTTGCACCACGTCGACGGGGAGCGCGGCGAAGGGCGCCTCCTCCGTGCATGCCGGCAGGACACCGAGCAGCATGAGGCAGGCGAGAGCAAGGACACGTCTTGTGTCTGGCATTGTTTTTCCGTTGAGACGCAGGAGAGTCACGGGAGTCATCGCTTCACCTCCACCGAGGCCGGCGCGAGAGGCGCACCCTGAGTTTTCATTCGCAAGGTGAGCTGGCCCGTGTTGGCGGCCTGCGGGTCCACGGTGATGCTGTAGGTGCCCGCTGTCGTGGTGGTGAAGTCCCACGTGTAGCTTTGATTGGGATAGGCGGTCCGGGAGGTGAGCACCACTCCATCGGGTCGGATGATCTGCAGGGCGGCGTAATTGGGGAAGGTGCCACCGGTGGCGACGAGCGTCAGATTGGTGTTCGCCGCGGCCGTGAAGCTGAAGCGCCCATCCTGGCCCACGCGCGCCGTGCTGAACGTGACGGCCGTCCCGTCGACAATGAGGGCGTTCTCCACCGTGCGAGACAGCAACAGCCCCACCGAGGCGGTCGCGATGCCCGTCTGATTCACGGTGATGGCATACGTGCCCGTGACTGGCAGCACCGGCAGGTTGCAGTTCCCTGGAGCGGTATAGCTGCTGCAGTTGACCAGCTGGGTACCGTCCGGCTTGCGCACGTCGATGGTGACGGGCTGGGAAGCGGGCACCGTGGTGATGCTCGCCAGGCCCAGGCCCAGGCGGTCTCCCGCGTCGCCGCTGAAGGTGTAGCGCCCGTTCTGCCCCACCCCGAGGCTCACCGTCGTCGCCGTCCCGTCGATGCTCCCTGCGCTGCCACTGGTTTCCTGCACCAGCCGCAAGGTGAGCTGGCCCGTGTTGGCGGCCTGCGGGTCCACGGTGATGCTGTAGGTGCCCGCCGTCGTGGTGGTGAAGTCCCACGTGTAGCTGTCACTGGGGTAGGCGGTCCGGCCGATAACCGAATTGCCATCCGGTCGGAGGACCTGCACGGAGGCGTAGTTGGGGAAGGTGCCACCGGTGGCGACGAGCGTCAGATTGGTGTTCGCCGCGGCGGTGAAGCTGAAACGCCCATCCTGGCCCACGCGCGCCGTGCTGAACGTGACGGCCGTCCCATCGACAATGAGGGTGTCCTCCACCGTGCGAGACAGCAGCAGCCCCACCGAGGCGGTCGCCATGCCCGTCTGATTCACGGTGATGGCATACGTGCCCGTGACTGGCAGCACCGGCAGGTTGCAGTTCCCCGGAGCGGTATAGCTGCTGCAGTTGACGAGCTGGGTACCGTCCGGCTTGCGCACTTCGATGGTGACCGGCTGGGAAGCGGGCACCGTGGTGATGCTCGTCACGCCCAGGCCCAGGCGGTCTCCCGCGTCGGCGTTGAAGGTGTAGCGCCCGTTCTGCCCCACCCCCAGGCTCACCGCCGTCGCCGTCCCGTCGATGCTCCCGGCGCCACCACTGGCTTCCTGCACCAGTCGCAACGAGAGCTGGCCTGTGTTGGCGGCCAGCGGGTCCACGGTGATGCTGTAGGTGCCCGCCGTCGTGGTGGTGAAGTCCCACGTCACGCTGTCATTGGGGTAGGCGGTCCGGCCGATAATCGAACCGCCATCCGGTCGGAGGACCTGCACGGTGGCGTAGTTGGGGAAGGTGCCACCGGTGGCGACGAGCGTCAGGTTGGTGTTCGCCGCGGCGGTGAAGCTGAAGCGGCCATCCTGGCCCACGCGCGCCGTGCTGAACGTGACGGCCGTCCCGTCGACAATGAGGGTGTTCTCTACCGTGCGAGACAGCAGCAGCCCCACCGAGGCGGTCGCCATGCCCGTCTGATTCACGGTGATGGCATATGTGCCCGTCACCGGCAGCACCGGCAGGTTGCAGTTCCCCGGAGCGGTATAGCTGCTGCAATTGACGAGCTGGGTACCGTCCGGCTTGCGCACGTCGATGGAGACGGGCTGGGAAGCGGGCACCGTGGTGATGCTCGTCAGGCCCAGGCCCAGGCGGTCTCCCGCGTCGCCGTTGAAGGTGTAACGCCCGTTCTGCCCCACCCCGAGGCTCACCGTCGTCGCCGTCCCGTCGATGCTCCCGGCGCTACCACTGGCTTCCTGCACCAGCCGCAACGAGAGCTGGCCCGTGTTGGCGGCCAGCGGGTCCACGGTGATGCTGTAGGTGCCCGCCGTCGAGGTGGTGAAGTCCCACGCCACGCTGTCATTGAGGTAGGCCGTCCTGCTGAGAGCCGAACTGCCATCCGGTCGGACGACCTGAACGGAGGCGTAGTTGGGGAAGGTGACGCCGGTGGCGACGAGCGTCAGGTTGGTGTTCGCCGCGGCGGTGAAGTTGAAGCGCCCATCCTGGCCCACGCGCGCGGTGCTGAACGTGACGGCCGCCCCGTCGGCAATGATGGGGTTCTCCACCGTGCGAGACAGCAGCAGCCCCACCGAGGCGGTCGCCATTCCTGTCTGATTCACGGTGACGGCATACATGCCTGTCATCGGCAGCACCGGCAGGTTGCAGTTCCCCGGAGTGGTATAGCTGGTGCAGTTGACGAGCTGGGTACCGTCCGGCTTGCGCACTTCGATGGAGACCGACTGGGAAGCGGGCACGGTGATGATGCTCGTCACGCCCAGCCCCAGCCGCTCGCCTGCCTCGCCGAAGAAGCTGTATCGCCCGTTCTGCCCCACCTCTCCTGCGAAGACGACCATGGCGCCGTCCTTCTCCAGGGCCCCGGTGATGCCTCGCACCAGCGTGAAGGAGGCGCTCATGCCCGTCGTCGTCCCATTGGGCTTCAGCACCGCGGTGTAGGTGCCCGCCTTGGAGGCGACCGGCAAATCGAAGGCGCCCCCCGTGGCCGAGACCGAGATGGTGCTGAGGAGGTCACCCAGGCCGTCGTAGACGCGCAGGGTTCCGGACGAGGCTCCACCGAGCACCACCGAACTCACGACGATGGTCACCTGCTCACCCTGTTGCACCGCGAAGCTCAGCGCGGCCTTGTTCGTCGAGCTGCCGAGGGAGACATTGACGGGGGCTCCACCCACTTCCGCCTGAGAGAGGGTGTCCGTTCCGCCAGGGACCTGGTCCACCGGGACGACCATGAAGTCCTGCGTACTCGTCGCACGCCCCGACGGCGTGGAGACCCTCACCTTCCCCGTGGCGCCACGCGAAGAGACCTTGGCCTGCAGTTGCGTCGCCGTGGAGGAGACGATGTCCGCCTGGATGTCCCCGATGAAGATCCGGTTGTAGAGGTTCTGGAGACTGAAGTTCGAACCGGTGATGGTCACCGTCGTCCCGACAGGCCCACCCGCGGGTGAGAAGCCGGAGATGATGGGCGCGGGGACCGGAGCCAGCACCACGAAGTCCTCGTGGCTGGTGGCCGTCACTCCCCCGACCTCCACGCTCACCGTCCCCGTCGTCGCGCCCGCTGGCACCGTCACGACGAGTCGCTGCTCGCTCGCGGCTGTCACCACCGCGGCGACCCCGTTGAAGCGCACCGTGTTGCTGGCGGGAGTCGTACTGAAGCCCGAGCCCGTCAGCGTCACCTCGCCGCCCGGCGGGCCCTCATTGGGCGCGAAGTCGAAGAGCCCCAACTGCGCGGCGGAGAGCCGCTTGATTTCAAGGAGGTTGCCCCCTTTGTCATAGACATACTGCGCACTGGCGCCTGTCCCGTCATAGACAGCCACCAGCCGACGGGACTCGTCGTAGGCGTAGTTGATGGGGGGACCCGCATCCCCCAGGTTCGCGACCTGGGTCGTGTCCGTCAGGGCGGGTGGAGGCGAAAGACTCTCACCTCCGCACGCGGTCACCAGCAAGGCACACCAGAGGAAGCCCAGGCCAAGGCCAGGCTCCCAGGAGGAACGCTTCAAGGAAAACTCCTTGCTCTATTGAAGAGTCAGTGGACGCGCGGCCTCGCGCCCGGTGGATGGGACGGCGACACCGGGCTCGTCAGTGCCTTGAGAAACTCGACGAGGTCGGAGCGCTCAGAGGGAGTCAGGTCTCCCACCTGGCGTCCTGGCGTGGAGCGGTAATACAGCTCACGCTCGACGGCCTGGAGCAGCGTGGGGATGCTGCCGTCGTGCATGTAGGGCGCCGTCACGGCCACGTTTCGCAGGGACGGGGTGCGAAAGCGTCCCAGGTCCGCGGGATTGAGCGTCACGGCGAAGCGCCCCAGGGCCGCCATCTCCTCTCGGGCTGGCACACTGGCCCTCCGCGCCTCCTGCGACATCCCCACGGCCTCGCGTGCCGCCTCCGCCTGATGGGGAACGAGTTCGGAGCGCACCTCTCCGGCGTGGTACGCGCCGTCCGTCAGCGCGCCTCCTTCAAGGTGGTGGCAGCGTGCGCACCCCGCTCGTCCGGTGAAGAGGGCCCAGCCCCGGCGCTGCGCAGGCGCCAGTGCGGAGTGGTCACCCGCCTGGGCGCGATCAAAGGCAGACGAGGCCACGGGCAACTGTCGCACGAAGGCCGCGAGCGCTTGAGCCACGGTCTGCTGGGTGACGCCCCGACCAGGGAAGACCCGCTCGAAGTCCGAGGCGTGACGGGCACGCACCGCCGAGAGGACCGCCTGCACGTCCTCGAGGCCGTGCTCCTCGGGGGCGGTGAGTGGGTCGAAGACCAGCGCCTCCAGTGAATCCCGCCGCCCATCCCAGAACAGCTCCCGCGTCTGGGCAAGACCGAGCAGGCTCGGGGCATTGCGAGTCCCGACACGGCCCAGGACTCCACGCGAGACAGGCAGTCCATCCGTGAAGGCAGAGCCAGGTTGGTGACACGTCTCGCAGGACACCTTTCCATCGGCGCTCAAGGACGTATCGGAGAAGAGCCGCTGCCCCAGCGCGGCGCGGGCGCTCGTGTCCTCCATGGAGACACGCTCCTCGGCGGTGGCCCGTGCTGGCGCCAGGACCATCAGCCCCAGCCCCGCGGCGGCACTCCAGACGAGATGCCGCCCCGGTGAGGCGCATCTCTTCTCAAGACCGAGCTTCGACCTGCTCCGCGCCAACATACGCCCCCACCAGGCCCCTTCGGCCGGGGCTGCCCGAACAGGCGCACAAGCTCCTGAGTCGTGCAGGCCCTTCATGAAATGTGGAACAAACCGCCACGACGGGAACGACAAACGCGAGGCCGTGCCCGGAGCGAGCGCGCCTCGACGAGGTCCTGCATCCGGCCTATTTTCGATACGAATTGGGCCATTTTTCCTGGTTTGGAACCTGGGACGTTTTTCGCGGGCAGCGTTCGGGGGCGCAAGAAGGACAGGAGCGCTATTGGGGGGCGCAGAGCGAGGGAGGGGCGCTCACCGAGATGGTGACCTGCTACCTCGCCATCCTGCGCGGTGCAGCCAGACTCCTCTGGCTACACCCACCAGAAACGGTCGTGTCCCTATGCGTGTGTAAACGGCAAGGAAGGACGAGCGGGAAAGAGGGAAGCTCCTCGGTGAAACCAAACCGAGATGGTCCTCCTTTGGCGAGGAGGCCGAGGAGTTCTCCGACGTGGACGATACCGAGTTTGCCGCGCCCTCGCACGGAGACCACGGCCTCGGGGTTCCCGTCGTCTCCGAGTGCAGGCTTACCAGCACCTGGGCATCTCACGTCTCGGCCGCGGTGAGCCGGTCGGCATCGGCCACCCGCTGACCGTCTTGCGGCCAAGCCGCACCTCGATATGTCCCGTGGACTTCAGCCTCCGCGCCAGGTCTTCGGCGACGCCCAGCGTGAAGGGCTCCTCGTCCTCACAAGTCACGGAGCGGTTGTCAGTGTTCCCTCCGCCCCATGTCCCGCATCCACGTACACACGCTGCTTACTTCTTGCAGGTCAGGTCGTAGCCAGTGCTCCAGCTCACGCCATCCATCGAGTACTCGCCGCGCATGGTCATCTGACCCGGTGAAACGAGGAGTTCGGTGTCATGGATCTTCATCCTGCCCATGGGGCCAGCCGACTCGCCGACCCAAGTGATGCCGTCCGTGGACGATGACGTGGCGGAGCCGCCAATGTTGTCGAGGATGACATTCCTCCACGTACGAGACTCCGAATCGAACCTTCGGTACGACGTGAACTTGTAGGGATGCTCACCAGACACAGTGACGAAGTCGGTTCGCAGCCAGGCCTTGTCGAGCTCGAGCCGGGCCTCGACCCTGACATCGCTCGGGCTCGCACCGCCGGGTCCATGGATGAACCCGTTGCAGGTCCACGTCCCGGACAGCTCCCTGGCGGCGTCAGCCAGTGCTGACGCCGCAGGGCCCACGGATTCGGCCGTCGAGGGTTGCATGGGGACCGTGTTCGAGGACGTGCCTCGACATCCCATCAGGCAGACAACGGGGACGAGCATGGTGACGAACGGACGCGCGGGCATGAGTTCCTCTGGAGGGGCTGCTGTGAGAGCCCAGTGCTTCTAAGGCAGCCTCTCGCCCTGAGGACAGATCGCTGTTGATGGAGGGATCGGCGGATCCGTGGGTGCGTTCCCGGACCGAACCAGCGCCCTGTGCCTCATCACCACTGTCGCCCTTGAAGTCACCGGCATCTGGGATGACCGCCGCTACCTCGACATGAACCTGCTGACTTCAAACCCAGACACCGCTGAATGATGCACCCAAGGAGCCTTCCTCCCCCCGTACCCCCTCCGAACCAACCACAGACGATTCGGGACTTGACCGTTCGACGCGAGCGCTCGTCACATCTCACCAGGCTCCTCTCCCACGACGACCCCGACCATCTCTTCTTCTCCGAGTGCTTCATTCCGGAGTGGGAAGCGAAGCATGGCCTCCATCTGTTGGAAGAGCGACTCACCCGTCAGTTGCTCCTTCCGCCAACGGGCGGCCGCCAGACGCAAGCTCTGCTTGTACTGCCCGGCGATGATCCACTGCCGCATGGCCTCCAGCGTCGCGAGCCGTGCATCATCACTCCCCTTGCGGAGCGCGTCCAACGTGACGAGCACCCAGTCCTCGTGGATGTTCAGCGCGGGCTCCCGTCGCTGCGCGCGAACATTCTCCGCCAGGCTCGAGAAGGCTCGCCGGGCCTCCTCCGCCAGCCGGTTCGCGCGCTGCCGGCACTGGGCCATGCGCGTTGCCTCGGGCACATCCGACTTTTGTGAATGACTGAAGAGCAGGTCCAGACCCGCGACGTCAGAGATGCGCTCGATGGCCGCTCCGTCCTGTTCGCGCCAGAAGGCCCAGTACCAACCTAGTCGTGTTGCGACGACTCCTGGCCGACGGGACTGTGTCGCCGCTCGGCGTCCAGGACGGAGGGCACGGATTCGCGCATAGTGGGCTGGCTCCGTCTGCTGGAGGGACAAGATGCGTTCGGCATGGCGCCCCAGCGCATCCAATTCGTCATGGCGAGCCTCGGCTTTCTCCAGGGCCTTGCCCGCGTAGATGTCCAAGACTCCATCGACGTCGAGACTCTCCTCCATGGGCAGGATGTGACTGTCCTCGCCAAAGACCTTCAAGAACTCCTGGATGCGGCGCCGGAGGACTTGTTCGAGGCCCAGGTTGGATTCGAGAGCTCGTTCCGGCAGGAAGCTCGAGATGTGAATCTCCTCGTTGAGACTTCCCAGCCGGTCGATTCGTCCCGCGCGCTGGATGAGTCGCACGGGATTCCAATGCAGGTCGTAGTTGATGAGGGTGTCGGCATCCTGGAGATTGATGCCCTCACTGAGCACGTCCGTGGAGATGAGCAAGTCGATCTGCTGCTCCTTCGGTATCGTCGAACCGTCCCGTGAGGGATTGGCCCGAGGCGCGAATCGCCTGGCCGTCAGCCGCACGTTTCCGCTGCTCCCAGTCACCTTCGCGACCGTCCCGTATCCCTGTTGGAGATGGGCATGGAGGAACTCCGCTGTGTCGGTGAACTGCGTGAAGATGAGTGTGCGGTGCTGGCAGGGAGGACGCGTCCGCAGATAGGCCCGCAGGCGTGCGAGCTTCGCGTCCGCCCCCGGGGATTGATGAGGGATGGCCCCCAAGAGCTTTTCGACCCGCTCCAGGTCGGCGTTCAGGGCGTTGCGCAGGCGATCCACATGGAACATCCCCGAGGGCATTTTGTCCCCGCCTGGAGGAGCGTCGCCTTCATCCTCGACGTCCACGACGACCTGGACGAAGCCCGCCTGAAGGTTCTCCAGGCCTCGCTGGAGCCGAGTCCGCAGTTGCTCCAGGGAGGCTCGGAACGCGGCTTCGCTCGACTCCAGTCGCTTGAGCAGCAGCACCTTGAACAAGCCTCGAAGGCTCTTGCCCACCTGCCGGTAGCCGACGATGCGAGCATCGTCCCGATGCATCTCCAGCACGTAGGCGGCGAGCCCATAGAGCGGGTAGTCCATGCCCCCCAGCACCTGGATGATCTGCTCGTACAAGCCCGTGCCGTACGTGTCCTCGATTTGATAGCGCAGGCACTGCTCCGGCCCCGAGATGCGCTTGGGGAATCGGATGGGAACCCAGTCGTATCCCCCGGTGGGACGTTTCACCGGGAGCTTCGCGTCCTGGTAGTTGCTCTGGATGAAGCGGCGCGTGCGCCGCACCACGACGTGTTGGAGGACATTGGTGAGGGATTCCTTTCCCGCCTCTACCGCCTTGAAATAGTCATCCAGGGACTCTCCTGGGAATGGGAGCTTCGTGAAGTTCTCGGGAAAGAGCTTCAGTTGCTGCAGCACATCCCGAGGGCTGTTGTTCTGGGGCGTCGCGGATAGCAACAGCACCTGTCGCCGGGATGGGACGTTGTTGGGATGGAGCCATTCCCAGATGCGTTCATAGCGACGGGTCGCGGGGTTGCGGAAGTTATGCGACTCGTCCACGACGAGGACCTGTCGTTGGCTGTACTTGGGAAGGTCCTCCAGCTGTCCATGGGACAGGGCGCGGAGGTTCACTCCGAAATCCTCGGCGAGGGCCTGCCATGTCGGGCACACCGTGGGAGGGGCAATCACCAACGCGTGGCGATCCAGGGTGTCCTGGAGGTACCTCAGCAGGGCCATGGCGATGTATGTCTTTCCCAGTCCGACGACATCCGCCAGGAAGACGCCGCCGAAACGCCTCAGGATGCCCTTGGCCTGCTGATAGGCCGCGCGTTGGAACGAGGTCATCACGTCCAGCAAGGGGTTGCTGTCAGTCAGATCCGCGCCCTGGAGCATCTCCTGGAAGAACTCCGCGAGGACCTTGTAGTACAGGTCCTTGGCTCCAATCATCGTGCCTGCCCAGGAGCTCTCCAGCAGCGATTGGACCTCTTTCGAGATGTCATTCGACTCCGCCGCCCGGAGCCGGAACCATTCGCGGGCTCGCTCGTGCATCGCGCCTGTGAGCGTCAGGTCCAGCTCCGCGCCAGGTGGCCGGTTCACGGTGCCGAGTGTGATAGGACCCGCGGGGACAATGCTGCTTGCCGCTCGGCTGATGAGTCGGGTGAAGAGGGGACCTGGGTGATGGTGGAGGACGCGGGCTTCGGCGCTCGAAAGCTTGCGAATCCACGCTCCGATGCGTGCTTCCCATTCCATCGTCTGGGGGAGTCCGTCCAACTGTTCACCCAATGCACTCAAGAGCGCCTGTTGGTGGGCATGGGCCAGCTTTGCGGGAAGCGGCGCATGGGGCGCTCTCGCGAGCGCCGAATGTCCCACGGGTGGTTGCGCCAGCAGCCCTGGCGCCGACAACAAGAGGTCCATGCGCGCCTCGGCCTGGAATAGCTCCAGGACATCCGTTCGCAGCTCTCCTGCCGCGACCAAAGTCGCATCGTCGATGGCGCCCGCGTTCATGAGGCCTTCCCTTGCTTCAACCATGCATCCATGGTGGTGGAGAGGAGCGACACTTCGGGAGGTGACCTCGGCGTGTTGCCCAGCCAGGCCGCCACGGTGATATCCAGCAGGGACACCTCATCCTCACTCGAGGGGGCGGCGGAGAGGGGTGGGGCCACCGGCTCGAGAGGTACCAGAAGCACTTCGAGGTGCGGTGCTGCTGGCGAAGGGGGGCTCGGCATGGGGCCCAAGGATTCCAGAGGCAGCTGCTTCACGGGCAGGACAGGCGCGAGGGGGACATCCCCGGCTTTCATTCCCAGCGCCCGCTGAAGGACTGGATTCAAGAGTCCACCTTCGGTGGGCTGTCCTGCACTCGCCATGAGGAATCGCACGGGGGTCGTCACTGCGGTCATTCCTGGCCACGCTGACCAGGCAGTAGACGTGAGTGGGGGCACGAAGCGACGGCTTCTCGCGGGTCCTTTTTGTTCGGGGGGCTCCCAAGCCCATCCCGAAGGGGCACCCTCTCGGGGGAAGGACTTCCACCAGCCCGACAACGCGCGCGCCAACAGGTGGCGCCCGAGCTGGAGCCATGGAGCATCTCCGGGGAAGGCCTTCCTCGCCGTCTCCTCGACCATCGCGCATGCCTTCGCTCCGTCCTCGGCGAGTGGCGTGGGACCTCTGGCCTCGAAGAGGCGGCAGAGCCCCAGGGGACGCGACTCCCGCCGAGACAGTGCCTTCATGAACTCCCTCAATGTGACGGTCCCGACGCTTCCGGATGGCATCCGAAGTGCCTCGGACAACTCCTCGCGAGTCTCCACCTGTTCGGCATCGAGTTGGGAGAACGCCCCGACGATGCCCATCAAGAACGGAAGGTGGATTCGAATCAGCCGCTCGCGCGCGGCCCTCTCCTCCCAGAACTCTGACGAGGAAGGCTCCGGCGTGGGGGATGGCAAGGGTGGGAAGAAGATGGCTTGTTCCGACGAGAAGATTCCGAGGGTGGTCGCTCCTGGCGCAGTTCGGGCCGTCCTGACGCGCACCACGTCGATGCCGTCACGAGGTGACGGTATGGGTTCGTCGGAGTCATTGTCGTCGTCTCCCGTGGCCCGTGGCGGGGGCTGCACCTCCTTCGTCGAGGCCCGTGACAGACGTTCGAGGACGGAAGGGAGCCTCTCGACCTCCTGCTCGATGAACGCGCTGTCGAGTCCCTCCTGCGATGGCCTCCCCTCCACGCGAAAGAGTCCTGGGACGACGGAGCGCAGCCCGGGTGCTCGCGTCAGGGGCCAGAGGCGCGTGATGAGACCCGCAAGATTCCTGGGTTCGTCATGATGCCTCCCCTGATTCAGGGGGCCGAAGAGTGCATCGATGGCCTCCAGGAAGGATGCTCGGGCCGTCTCCACGAGGAGCTTGGAGCCCGAAGGGCGCAGCGCCGTGAGCCTGTTCGAAGCGAAGCGCACCTGTTGGTAGGCCGTCGTCAACGGCGACTTCACGAGGGCGGGGGCCCCGGGCGGCAGACCCGTTGGATGAAAGGTATTGGGCAGGACGGAGAGCGCGGAGAGAAAGAACCGTCCCACCAGGTTCTTGCCCCATTGACCCGCGTCGCGCTCGAGGGATTCGAGCCCGCGCAGCAGGGCTTCCCGCTCCATGGCGGAGAGCCCCCCTCCCAGACGCTTGCGGCCGGCGGCGCCGGGTGGCCCCTGGCGCAATGCCTGATGCATCAGGACTCCCAGCACCACCGCGCCCACCTGGACCTGTCGTGTCTTCAACTCCAAGACGGTCAGCCCGAGCAGACACGCCGCGCTCTCCATTCTCCAGGGATGGAGGACCGGCTCACTGAGGCCGAGGGTGGGCAATGCCCGCCGCTCTTGGGCCGCCTGTCGCAACAGGACGGACGTCCCACAGCCCCAGGAGTCGGGCTCGCAGGGTTCGAAGGCGCGCCTGCGCCCATGAGTCCGTCCACACCAGCAGGACCACTGAAGGGGTGCATCTTCTTCCTTCGCATGGCCGGTGACCCACTGTCCCATCCTCGAGATGGTCAACGTCTCCAACCTCACGGCTCGTCCCCTCCCAGGTTGACGTGCCGTCTTCGCGTTCATCCACGCAGGAGGTTCGAGGCCCGCGGCTTCCAAGACTTCCGCGAGGCGCGGAAGGAAGGGAGGCACGTCCCCTCCCCAGGCCCGCTCGATGTCCGAGAGCTTCGCTGCGTCCTCGGGGCAGACGGCGGTCCACCACAAGCGCTCCAGGCTGGACAACGCAGGTGCCTCGACACTCGCGGGAATGCCCTCGCCATCTCGAGCACGAAAGCGGAGCTGGAGGTCGGGGCCCGCCATCAGGTCGGAGGTTTCTGGGAGGGTGAAGCAGCGCCCCACCTGCGTCGTTGCTCGCTCAAGGACTTCTCCTGTCTGGCCGGCGAACCACACCTCCGAGAGTGGCGTAGTCGCGAGCGACGGGTCCTCGATGACCAGTTGCGCGGGGAGTCCATCCTCTCCATAGGGTGCGTCTTCTGGCTTCAAGGCCTCTTGAAAGGGAATCACCCGGCCATCGGTCAGGACCAGATGGGACCAGGGAAAGGGGGGAGGCTGCGTGCCCACCACGAGCGTGATTCGCCACGCAAGCTCTGCTCCCGCCTTGTCCCGCTCCAACTCCTGTCGAATGTCCACGACCCATCCGTGGACCCCTGGAGGGACGAACCACTGTTCCGATGCACTGGGCAGCCTCAGTGCATCGAGCAGAGGGGCCTGCTCCTCCCCATCCCCGTCCTCGTCCTTGGGCTTCTTGGGCACGAACGTGACGACGCTCGCGGCGAAGTTCCACATGTTCATGGGATGGAGGCTCTTGACCTTCAGGGGGCCTCTGGCGATTCGAGACCAGAGTGTTCGCTCCGCCTCCAGCCATGCCTGGCCGGGGTTCACTGCGGCACCTCGAGACACCAGGACTCGGTGCGTGGCGAAACCTTCGCGCGCGAGCAGCCCGGGAAGCCGCACGTTGACCTCGCGAAAGCGGATTGTCTTCCGTGCGGATGGAAGCGGAGCATCCACCACCCATCGCGCACGCAGCTGGGGGCCATGGATGCAAACGACGCGAAGTTCCTCGGGGAGCGGGCTCGCGTGAATCGCCACGTGAGCGGCGGATTGCAGTCGACCCGCAGGCAGCGAGTCGAAGTGGGACAGCGCTGGTGCAATCCATCCCCGGGCCTTCATGCCCGACGTTCCTCCCGCGCGTGGGTTCACCTGGGGAAGAGACTCCATCGAAACTCCCAAACGAACCTGCCCCGCCGCATCTTGGAGCGGCACGGCGAGGTCTCCGCCTGGAGTGAGCCGGGCCACTTCGACAGGGACCCATGAACCTGGGCGGAGGCTCGCCGACACGTCGGGACAAGCCCAGGCGGGGGCGGTACCGGCCTCTGTCGCGATGGCGTGTCGCAGGATGCGGAGGTGCCCTTCGGGTGACGTCGTCGCTGGCGCGGGCTCCAGGACGGCCTTGAGGAAGACCTTGCTGACCAGGAGCAGCCGGTCGTCCCGACCTACGAGGCCACGCAGGAGCGCGGGCAGGCTTCGAGGAAGTTGGAGCGCGTCCTCTTGATATCGCCCCAGAAGCAAGCCCAGTCCCCGCAGCTTCCGATAGACCGCGCTTTCGAGCAGCGCGCAGAGGCTTCCACCTGCCAGTGCGCCGATGGCCATGACGTCCCGGGGGGATGGGAACGAGGAGGATGCGACCTTGTCTTTCTGGAGCAGCTCCTGGGGCGCTTCCAGCTCTGGTTCGGGCCCCTCTACGTCGGAGGCTCCTGGGCCCGTGCCGTACTCCGGCGTCGGGAGCTCCTCTTCGACCTCCTCATCAAGCTCTTCGTCGAAGGATGATTCCGGATGGGCCCGTCCATCTCCTGCGGCCAGCAGGCCATTGTCGAGCACTCGGGGAACCCATCGGTACCAGATGCCATCCAAGAGCATGCGTCCGTGGTCATCCACCTCGGGGACCCCGGCGGGGAGGAGGACTGGCAGGACTGTTCCGTCGCTGCAGACCAGCTCGAGCCTCAGGGTGAGCCGCCGGAACCAACTCTTCCCGCTCCGACTCGCGGCCTCGGACGAAGAAGAGGGCTCGAGGTCATAGCCGCGGTAGCACAGCCTCGCTCCCTTGTGCGCCAGCGTGAAGGGCAGGGCCATGCGCAACACCCGCTCCAATCCCCACCAGAAGCGGGGCTTGTCGGGACTCCCTCGGTCTGCTTGCAGGAATGCGCGGCACTCATGGTCCAGGAGTCGGTCCCAGGGGACACCAGGAGGTGTCGCTCGAGCAGGGTCGAGCGGCACTGGACTCCATTGGCGCGACATCTCCACGGGGCCCGGTTCCAACGCGGACTCCACGCGCCTCACCAACTCGGCGACGTCCTCTCCGCCTTTCAGCCGGAGGAGGCTCAGTCGCCGCAGCCATATCAAGAGGGTGTCGCGCAGCTCACCGCCTCTCGCATGGCCGACCAGTTGACGTGTTCTTGGCGCGAGGCTCCCGTCATCTTTCTCCACACGATAGGCGAACTGGCAGGCGTTCCAGCCGGGTGCGATGGCCACCACGATTCCATAGGGGTGCCTGCGAAAGATGGGTTGGAACGTGGTGCCGTGAGGATAGGGGAATGCGAGCTCCACCAGCGACACCATGAATGCACCGTGGCGAGCGATGGTGCGGAGTCGACGGAGGACTGTGGTGGAGTCCAGCCGCTGCGTCTCATCCACTGCGCAGGCTTCGTACCGGAGATGTCCCACGAACAAACGGGTCAACAAGGTCGCGGCCGCATCCCCCTCATCACATCGAGCGAGTTCATCGAGGAGCTCGAGGAACTCTCGTCCCCGAGGGACGGCGTCAATCCATGCCGAGCCGTTCTCATGGGGACTCCATCCCTGAGGAGGCGGGTGCTTGACGGGGGGCGGGGGAGCGACGGTCGCGGCGGGAGGCAGCGTTTGCAGTCGGCCTACCAGGCTGGCAACCCGAGCGATGTCCGAGGCACCGAGCGTCGACCAACCCCGCTGGCCGAATTGCTGTCGCAGGGAACGTGCTTCCTCCTGCAGTGGCGACTGCTCCAGGGTCGAGAGCAGTTGCCGCACGATGACTGCCGCGGACATGCCTTGTTCGTCAGACAATGACTTCTCCTTGTCTGGACTTCCATCCGTGGTTCGAGCGGCCAGCGGAGTTTGCGCCGCGTGGTCTGGCCCGTCATGCCCCGCACGACGCTCCGCTGGACGCATACGTGGCAAGAGGCGGGAACGCCCGCCTCTCTCCCGCGCGAAGGACATCCCAGGGAGCCAGGGATGGCCATCCCCCTCGGGGAGTATTGTGTGGATGCTCTCTTGGGGCATGAGGGGCCCCGTTGAGGAACAGCGACGAAGGCTTCATCCCGGAAGCGCGTGGATGCGCTCTTGTGCCATGACGTCGAGTGCCGCGGTCATGCACGCGTTCTTCACCCGTGTGGCGCTTCGGGAAGGTGGAGAAGTCGAAACGCTCCGAGGTCCTTCAGGCCGATGCTCGCGCTGGCATGTGTCTTGTGTGGGCTCATCTGTACATCGTCAGTGAAGTGTCATGGGGGTGACTCCGGGGCTGGAGTTGCGACGACTCGCTCTACAAAAGGGATGCCGTCATCGGGTGTGTTCCCTCGCGGGCGGAGACATTTGGCCGCGGAGCATCCGTTCCTTGTCACGGCGATGATGTCTGGGCTCAGCGAGTTCACCTGAACCACCACGTGCCGCAGTCACCGTCCATCCCAGACAGCGGGCTTGGAGGTGCGGGACGCGCAGGGACGGCGAATGTCCTGGCGGGGTGTTCCATTGCCCACTGAAGGTTGCCCGAGGGGGCTTCAGGGGCGGAAGGCGCTAACCCCCTTCAGGGAAGTCGGGTAAGGGTCTGAGGGGTTACGTCATGGAGGGGGTGTCCATGGCGTGGCAGCCAAAGCACTGGACGGCCCAGCAGCTTGAGGAGCGGCGGCTTGCGGCCGGACGACTGCTGCGACGGGGGCACCTGTCGCAGGTGGAGGTAGCGCGCCGCGTGGGTGTCAGCGAGGCTTCCGTCAGCCGCTGGGCGCGGCGACTGCATGAAGCAGGCGGCAGTACCCGCGGGTTGAAGGCGAGGCCGCGCACGGGCCGGCCGTCGAAGTTGAGCGCGGACGAATGGCGGCAGGTGGCAGGGCTGGTACAGGCAGGGGCGCGCACCTGCGGTTTCCCTACTGAGCGCTGGACGCTCACGCGAGTGGCGCACCTCATCCACCGCACGTTCGGAGTGCGCTACCACCCCAATTACCTGGCCGAGCGCCTTCATCGGCTGGGTTTGAGTCCGCAGCAGCCCCGCACGCGGGCCAAGGAGCGTGACGATGCGTTGGTGGAAGCATGGCTCAAGCGTGACTGGCCCCGTATCAAAAGGGGGCTCGAAGAAGCGGGCGGGCCATTGCCTTCGTGGACGAGACGGGTAGTTCGTTTCGGGCCCGCGTAGCGTCTACCTGGGCGCCCGTCGGGCACCCGCCCACCTTGCGCCGGCGTGACAAGCGGCGCGAAGTCTCCAGCATCGTCGCCCTCGTTGCCCCGTACGGCCCCGAGCCGGCGCGCCTGTATTCGCGCCACCAGGAGGGAAGCTTCACCAGCCAGGACATCATCGCGGCCCTGCGCTACTTCCGCAGGAAGGTGGGCCGTCCTCTCACCATCGTGTGGGACGGTCTCACCCAGCACCACAGTGCCGAGACGCTCGACTTCGTCGCCCGCCACCCCGAGGACTTCCGCCTTGAGCGGCTGCTAGGCTATGCGCCAGACCTCAATCCCGAGGAGGGCTGCAACGGCGTGGTGAAGGCCGAGCTGCGAAATGCCACGTCCGACTCTGTCGCCGAGCTGCGCGCCCAGGCACGCGCTTCATTCGTGCGCCTGGGCCACCGCCACGTTCTCGCCGCTTTCTTCCTTCACGCGGGCCTGCGCCTTACCGGACTTCCCTGAAGCAGGTTAATGGGGGTCCTGTGGCTCGTAGCCAAGTGGGACGGTGAACCGGATGTCGGCTCGGGTCCGTTGGGTGGGGCAACCGCTCGCTGATTGCCCAGACATCTCCGCGACGAGCCTCCCTGCTATCGTGGTGGCGTCGTACGTCGACAACTCCAGTATCCCCGTCACTTCCTGGTGCACAGGGCTGGGCGCTGAGTGACCGGGGCCACAATAGGGCGAGACCCAGACCTGCTGCACGCTCGTTGAATGTCCCTCGCGAGGTGACAAGACGGGCCGATGCCCGTTGGGGCCGGGGGGAGTGGGGAGGTCCGTCGCTCCGTCGAGAATGAGGGTCGAGGGCGTGCCGCGCTGGAGTTCTTTTTCGATGTGCAGGTTGAAGCAGTACGCCCAATCCACTCGCGGCCCACCAACATTCCCCTCCGGCGAAGTGCCGCAGAGCTGAAGGTGGTTCACGTCGTACGGAAGGTCCGCCCTCGCGGAGATGGCTCGGGTGTACCGGTAGAAGTTGCTGTGGTCTACCCGCGTGCCGTCGAAGTCGGACTCGAATGTGCCCTCGACCCAAAGGGACGATTCGTCGGAGGAGCCACACGCGGCAAGGGACAGCAGGGTGAGGAAACAAAGTCCCGAGGTCAGGGCTCGGACACGGCACATCAGCAGGAAGGGCATGTTCATGGTGGCGGTGGGAGGCATGGCATGAGCATGTCGCAAGCCGTCATGGATGCCCAGCGGACTCAGGGAGCGGCACCTGCTCGGGTTGGCAACACGCGGACTTGATGGGTGAGGTAGGGGCTTGGCTGTCTTTGGGGGGCTGTGGCGGCTCGTGCTTCAACACCCCGCGGACAGGGGAGGCCCGCGCGCCGGGCCCCGTCTCGTGCCTGCCGTGAGCAGGCCCAGGTGCTCCAGAATCGCTCGCACCCCTCGGGCCTGCTTCACATGCGCCAGCACTCGCTGCCTGGCTCTAAACCCCGTGCAGGCGAACACGTCGACATTGAACGCCCGCTGCGCAACTCGGCCTGGTCCACGCGCGGTGTCCTCGGCTTCATCCGCTCCTTGCTGGCCGCTGCCTCAAGCCCCGTGCTCGCCTCCTGCGCGCCTGCTTGAGGGTGCAGAAATGACCGCGGTCTGGCGCCTGGAGCGAAGACGCCATGGTCTCTTGAGAGGTTTGTCCGAGGCGGAGGTCAAGCTCCTGGCTTGCCTTCGCCTTTGTCGGCCCGGGCCTGGTCCACCCACATCCTCAGCGCCGACAGCGTCAAGTCCAGGTCCCTTGCCACCTGGGACGTCGTCTTGCCTTCCTCCAGCACCAGCCTCACGGCCCCGGCCTTGAACTCTTCCGTGTAGCTTCGCCGGGGGCGTCTGGGCTTCTTCACTTCCGTCATGTCGGACACCGTACCTGCCTCTTCTTTGGTGTCCACTGAGCCGGATCAAGCCCACGCCGCGAGGTGATCTCTCCCTTGCACATCGACATCTACCAGCACTCCAACGACTCCGACCCGGTGCTCAACGCATGCCAGTGGACGCCGCACCACGTCTATCTGGCGCAGCAGTGGACGGCCTCAGCTCACGCTCTCCGCGCTGTAGCGGGCGATGAGCCCGGTGCGCACGGCGTGACGGAAGACGCGGGTGAAGAACAGTGCGGCCAGCAGGATGTAGAGCACCGCGAGGCTGGCCCCCGCGAGCAGCGACGTCCAGGAGACCGAGCCACCGTTGACGATGGCTCGCATGCCCTCGAAGACGTACGACGGCGGCAGCAGGCGCGACAGGCCCTGCATCCACGAGGGCAGGGTGGACAGCGGATAGAAGACGCCGACGAAGGGCGACAGGAGCGCGGGGATGGGCCAGATGAACCACTCCGCGGATGGCCCCAGCCGCAGCACCACCGCGATGCCGACGATGCCCAGCGCGATTCCAAAGAGGAAGAGCACCAGGATGAACGGCACCAGCATGGCGCCATAGATGAACATCGACAGGCCGAACACCGCTCCGGCGACGGCGAGCATGACGACGAGGCCCACCGAACTCGTCGCGATGCTGGAGAGCACCAGCCCCAGGACGTACTCGCTGATGGACAAGGGGGTGGCGAAGACGTTGAGGAAGTTGCGCGACCAGACGTCCTCGAAGAAGGCCATCGTCACGCCGTGCATGACGCGGGTGAGGAAGTTCCAGAGCAGCACGGCCCCCAGGAGCGCGGGCAACAGGCTCATGCCGGGCGTGGCGGTGATGGTGCCCAGGTAGCGGGTGATGAAGCCCCACAGCACGATGTCGACGGCCACCCACGCGAAGAGGGGGAAGATGCGCGAGGGGCTGCCCTTGAGGAGGTAGTACTGCCGGAGGACGACGGCGGAGGCGCGGGACAGGCGCATGGCTAACGGTGCTCCAGCGTGAGCGGCTCGCGGGCCACGGTGATGAAGAGCTCCTCGAGCGTGGCCTTGCCGTGCTCTTGAGGCAGCTTGCGGGGGTCCCCCTGGAGCAGCACCTTGCCGTGGGACATGAAGAGGACGCGGTCGCAGACCTCCTCCACCTCGTACATGTTGTGGGAGGTCCACAGCACGCCGCCGGTGCCCTTCGCGGCGAAGTCGCGGATGCGGGCGCGGATGTCGCGAGCGGTGGCCGGGTCCAGCGAGGCGGTGGGCTCATCGAGGAGCAGCAGCCGCGGTTGGTTGAGCATGGCCTTGGCGAGCGCGACCCGCGTCTGTTCTCCGGAGGAGAGCACGCCGCTCTTCGTGTCGCGGAAGCGCTGGAGGTCGAACTCCTGGAGGAGCGACTCGATGCGCTCGGAGATGTTCTTCACGCCGTAGATGAGGCCGAAGTAGCGCAGGTTCTGGACGACCGTGAGGTTGCCGGGGAGGGGTGCGTAGACGGCGGCGAAGTTGGTCTGCTCCAGGGCGCGCGAGCGCTCACGGGCGAGGTCCACGTCCTGGATGCGGATGGCGCCGGAGGTGGGCTCCAGCACGCCGAGCACCATGTTGATGGTGGTGGTCTTCCCTGCGCCGTTGGGGCCGAGCAATCCGACGATTTCGTTGGGACCGACCTCGAAGGAGATGTGGTCCACGGCGACATTGCCCGCGTACGACTTGCAGAGCTCCCGGACGGAGAGCACGGGGGCGGAACTGGAGGGGGTGGCCATGAGGGTGGGGCTTTCGTCAGCCGTGGAGCTTCTCGTGGCGCGCGAGCATGTCCACGTACTGGGCAATCTTCCGGGCGCGAGTCTCCGCTTTCTTGACGTTGTGGATGCGGAAGAGCACGGCGTAGCGATTCACGGAGTTGAGGGTGGCGAAGAAGGCCTCCGCGCGTGGATTGGCGGCGAGCGCGCGGGCGAGGTCCTCGGGGATGGCGGCCTTGCTCTGAGAGTCGTAGGCGGCGTCCCAGCGGCCGTTCTTCTTCGCGTTCTCGATTTCAGCCAGGCCCGAGGGCTTCACGCGGCCCTCGGCGATGAGGGCGGTGGCCTTGTCGCGGTTGATTTTCGACCAGATGCTGCGAGGGCCGCGCGGGGTGAACTTCAGGATATAGGCCGTCTCGTCGAAGCGGCCCTTCTGGCTGTCAATCCAGCCCCAGATGAGCGCGAGCTCCACGGCCTCGTTGTAGGTGAGCGAGGTGACGGCGGCGCCCTTCTTGGAGAGCTTGAGCCACGCGCCGCGCGACGTGGCGTGGTTCTTCGCGAGCCACGTGTCGAAGGTGCCCGCGTCGGCGAAGAAGACGATGGGCAGGTCCCCGGTGGGCGTGGCCCCCGGAGGCGCGGCGACGTTCTTCGCGGAGGCCGGGGTGGCCTTCTTGATGGGCGCGGACTTCTTGGCGGGGGCGGCCTTCTTGACGGGGGCGGTCGTCTTCTTGGCGGGGCTCATCGGACCGCGCTTGTAACACGGGCCCTTGCGATAACGACTCGACGCGGAGCTACTCCCGCAGTCGGAGTTCGTCGTTGGCGGCCTCGCGCAGGGACCTGGGGATGAACGGTGGGCCGACGATGGTGCGCACCCAGGCCTCCTTCATCTGCCGTGCGCAACGCGCGGGAGGCATGCGCCCCACGGCGGTCCCCAGTCCCGGAGTGAGCAGCGAGCGGATAGGGTTGCGCGGGGTGGTCTCGTTGTGAGCTTGCACGCACCGGAGCGCCGCCCTGAAGGCGAGGAAGGCATTCGCCGTGTCGCTGACATCCATGGGGACACGCATGGTGGGCGCGCTGATGCACCAGGGAATCTCCGGGCGCCCCGTAGGCACGAGCACGGCTTGTCCCACGGGCAGCTCGCCCCCGAGCTCCCGTGCGAGCAGGTCGCGCAGGCGCTCCTGCACCTGAGGGCCCAGCTGATACGTGTACACCGCGTCGATGCCGCCATCCATGAAGCCGAAGCTGTTGGCGGGGCTGAGGATGGCATCCGCCCGGATGTCGATGGGGTCGCTGGAGGAGACCGTCCCCTCCCGCTCCGAGAAGATGTCGCCCCGTGAGATGGTGATGTGGGGGAGACCGGCGAACTCCTCGCGCCAGGCTTCCACGAGGGCCTGACTCAAGTCGCGGAGGTGGAGCTGCAGCGGCGGTGAGGGCATGGCGCGAGTATGCATCCAGGCGCGCACCCGCTTAAGGTTTCACGCCATGCACACCCTCTATGGGCTTGGTGTTTCGGGTTGGACGGAGAAGGCTCGTTGGGCGTTGGACCACCACGGCGTCGGCTACCGCTACCGGGAGCACACTCCGCTCATCGGAGAGCTGGCCCTGCGCTGGCGCACGCCGAACGGACCTCGTCCCACCACCGTGCCCCTGCTCATCGAGGATGAGCGCGTGACGATGGGTTCGTTCAACATCTCGCGGCGCGCGGAAGAGCAGGGCAAGGGCGCGCCCCTGTTTCCCGCCTCCGCGATGCCTGTCATCCAGCGTTGGGAGGAGGTGGGTGACCACATGCTGCGCATCGCTCGCGCCAGCGTGCTGCGCCGCATGCTCGACAACCCGCGTGCGCTGGACGAGAGCCTCCCGTCCTTCATCCCTGGCTTCCTGCGCGGGCTCTCCAGGCCCACGGCGCGGATGGGCGTGAGCTTCCTCGCGCGCAAGCACAGCGCCGTCGCCGACCCGGAGGCCGCCATCCGAGAGACGGCCATCCCCGCGCTGGAGCGCCTGCGCGCCGAACTTGGAGGACGCCCCTACCTGCTCGACACCGGCTTCAGCTACGCGGACATCATCGCGTGCACCATGCTCCAGTTCGTGCGCCCCATGGATGAGGCTTGGTGGCCCTTGCCTCCCGCCACGCGGGAGGTCTGGCACCACGAAGCCCTCGCCGCTCAGTTCCCCGACCTGCTCGAGTGGCGGGCGGCGCTGTACACGAAACACCGCCCCCGGCTGAGCTCCCTTGCCGCGGGAGAGACGCGCGCGTCCGCCGCGTGAGGCTCGGGCCTACTTCGTCTTCGGCGCGGGCGTAGGCGTGGGGGCAGGCGCCGCGCCCTGCTGCTTGGACATGCGCTGACGAATCATCTCTTGGATCTGCTCGGGCGTCTTGCCCTTGAAGTCCTCGGGCTTGAAGGACTGGAGCACGTTGCTCACTCCCCCCGCGGCGTCGAGTTCGTCGTAGTCGGCGGGCACGGAGAAGAGGGACTCCGGCTGGGCGCCCGTCTTGATGTTGAGAACGTCAATCTCCGACTGGAGCTTGCCGGCCATGTCGTACGTGTAGCTTCGAATGTAGGCCACTTCGGGGAGGTCCGTGGGCCGCCACACCTTCTGGCGCTGGATGCTGCCCTCGGCGCCGGGCGGCACTCCCTCGTAGATGTCCGCCGGGTGGCCGTTGACCTTCTCGGTGCCGGTCTTCTTGAAGCCCTGCGCGGTGAAACACGCGTCGAAGTCCTGCCCCTGGCCTGAACACGCGCCGGGAATCTTCACCGGCAACTCATCCAGGTTGCGCACCGTGGCCGCCTTCTTCTGGTGGAAGAGCGTGGTGCCCGTGCGCTTCTCCCAGTTGAAGATGATGGACATGCCGCCGGGGATTTCAACGGGGGCCAGGTCCATGCGCAGCATGCCCGTGCGGCCGTACATCTTGCCCTTCGTCTCCGCGGGCGCCTTCTGCCCGGGCGTGGGCGCGCTCTTCACACGCAAGTCCCCCACCCAATCCGCCAATGCGGGCGTGGAGACCAACAGGGACGCTGCGACGAGCTTCGGCAGCATGCGGCGGACAGGGAATGGGCTCATGCCGCGCACCACAATCCACCGCCCGCGCGCCTGTCAAACCCCTCCAGAAACACCGACGGCGCCGGCCTCGTGAAAGGCACGGCGCCGCGGCGCTCGTGAGTCGATGTGTCGGCTGCCTGTCAGCCCGGCTGGCAGACCTGGCGGAGGATGTCGAGCGACTCCAGCGCCTTGCCCGCGCCAATCACCACGGCGGACAGCGGGTCCTCGGCGAGGAACACCGGCAGGCCCGTCTCCTCGCGCAAGAGCGTGTCCAGGTTCTTCAGCAGCGCGCCACCACCGGCCAGCACGATGCCCCTGTCCGCGATGTCACCGGCGAGCTCCGGCGGCGTGCGCTCCAGCGTCAGCTTCACCGCCTCGACGATTCCATTGACGGGCTCCGCGAGCGCGTCGCGAACCTCGTCGCTGGACACCGTCAGCGTGCGCGGCACACCGGCCACCAGGTCGCGACCCTTGATCTCCATGGTCATGACCTCGTCCGTCGGATACGCCGTGCCGATGCCCATCTTGATGAGCTCCGCCGTGCGCTCGCCGATGAGCAGGTTGTACTTGCGCTTCACGTACTGGATGATGGCCTCGTCCAGCTTGTCGCCGCCGATGCGCACGCTCTTGGCGAACACGATGCCGGCCAGGCTGATGACCGCGACGTCGGACGTGCCACCGCCGATGTCCACAATCATGTTGCCGCTGGGCTCCGTCACCGGAAGGCCCGCGCCGATGGCGGCCGCCATCGGCTGCTCAATCAGATAGACCTCGCGAGCGCCCGCGTTCGCCGCGGCCTCGCGCACCGCGCGCCGCTCCACCTCGGTGATGCCCGAGGGGATACCGATGATGATGCGCGGGTTCACCAGCGTCTTGCGGTTGTGCGCGCTCTGGATGAAGTAGCGCAGCATCGCCGCCGTGATTTCGAAGTCCGCGATGACGCCGTCCTTCATGGGGCGAATCGCGACGATGTTGCCCGGCGTGCGGCCCAACATCTCCTTGGCTTCCTTGCCCACCGCGAGGACCTTCTTGCCCCCGCGCGCGTCCTGCTGGACGGCCACCACCGAAGGCTCGTTGGAAACGATGCCCTGACCGCGGATGTAGATGAGCGTGTTCGCCGTGCCGAGGTCGATGGCGAGGTCGCGCGAAAAGAGGGTGTGAAGCCAGTCGAACATACGAGGGCGGAAACTTTCGGAAAGTCGGCGGAATTTCCCGCTGGCGCGTGGGGGAATGCGGCCGCGACGGTACTACGCGACGCGGCACGGAGGAAGAAAAGGCGGTGCCCCCTCCATATACGCCTGGAGGGCAGTCGACCAGCGGACGCGAGGGCCCCCTCGCTCTCTCCCGCGTCAGAAGGCGAGGTCCGAGCGGGGCGCCGCGAAGCGTGAGGCCACCACTCCCACCTGCAAGGCGCCCTCGTCCGGCTCCACCCCCGCCTGCTCCCCGCTCGGCGGCGCCTCGGTGGACGCGTGCCGCGGCGAGGGGAGGGTGATGGCGCGCAGGCCATCCCGGACCGGCTCGAACAAGAGCGCGGTGAGGTACCAGGCCGGCGCGTAGTCCAGCCGGATGAGCCCGTTCACGCTCCACCGGTGCGGCGAATAATCCCAGGGGCAGCGGCCAAGCAGCCGCCTCAAGAGCCACCCGGTGGTGTACTCGGCGCCGAAGATGAGGGCCGTGTAGGCCAGCGCCCTCACGGGCCGGGGCAGGGACTCGAGCCTCGCGGAGACCTGCTCCAGCGCCAGCGCCGTCCCCCCATAGATGGGGTGCATCCACAGATAGGTCGTCGCCGTGGCGCTCCGGTCCCTCTTCAAGGCCGCGCCCGCCCCCGTGAACAGCACCTCCAACACCCAACCCGTGCAGCCATACAGAAAGAATCGCGAGAGCACGTCCTCAACCTAGGGCCGCCCCCCAGAACCCGCAGGCTTCGCGCGCCGCCTCCTCCCCGCTCGCCGTCCCTTGTGCCGCGCCCGACGCCGACATCGTCCAAGGGGGGCCCTTCCCACGTGGGGAGGACATGGGCCTACAGCCCACGCATGACGCACCGGCCTGGAGCGCGGCGCCGTCGGCTCGCGTCAGCTGAAAGACAGGATTCGCGGGACGGGACAGCGGACTGGCGGGCTCGGGAAACCGGCGCTTTACGCGGCTGGGGGCGGCGTAGTACCTGAACGATTGATGCGCTCCCCCGGCACGACATCGCGAATGCCCGGCACCGGGAGCGAGAGGCTCCGGACGGTGCTGCTCGCCTTGGGGATGGCGCTCGTCCTGACCACGGTCCTCCCCGCGGACGCCGCGGTGGAGACCTCTCGAGGCGCCCCGGAGCGCGGCTTCCACCTGGACCCCGGCACCACGTCGGTCCGCCAGGGCGTGAAGTCGTCGAAAGGCGCCTCGCGGCGTTGGGGCGTGCAGCTGAACGTGACGGACCTGGGGGGCTGGGACTCGGCGCTCCAGGCCGGGGCGGGGCTCGCGTCCTTCGCGCCGTCCTTCACGCGGGGCCGCGACTCCACCTTCGCGCCGGACCTCCATGCCCTGCAGCGCTGGGGGCGTGAGCGCTGTCACGCCGTCACTCGCGACACATTGCTCAAACGCCGGGCCCCGGCGGCGCCTACGTCGAGCGGGGATATCGCGGACCGTCCTTCCATCGTGACGTGTCCTCTGCGCGGCCCACCCTCCGTGGGCTGAAAAGGGCGTCTGGCCGTTCGAGTCAGGTGCTCGCGCGGGGCCCTGCTGGCCCGCCGTGACGTCTTCGTGTCCTTGCGTCTTCGCGCAACGACGCGTGTGTCCCCATCCCCCACTCCATTTCTTTTTTGGTCGAGGTGAATTGATGCACGGAGCCCACGAGGTCCTCCAGGCCATTGCCATTGTCCTGTGCGTCGCCGCGGTGACGACGGTTCTCTTCCAGAAGCTGCGGCAGCCCGTGGTGCTGGGCTACATCCTCGCGGGCCTGGTGGTGGGCCCCTACGTCCCCATCCCATTGGTGGCCAACCCCGACGTCGTCACGACGCTGTCGGAGCTGGGCGTCATCCTGCTGATGTTCTCGCTGGGGTTGGAGTTCAGCCTGCGCAAGCTGTTCTCCGTGGGCCTCACCGCCGGCATCACCGCCGTCATCCAGTGCAGCATCATGGTGTGGTTGGGCATCGTGGTGGGGAAGGCCTTCGGGTGGACGACGCTGGAGGGCCTCTTCGTGGGCGCGCTCATCGCCGTCTCCAGCACGACCATCATCGCCAAGGCGTTCGACGAGCAGGGCGTCCGGGGGCGGATGCGCGAGCTGGTGGTGGGGGTGCTCATCGTCGAGGACCTCATCGCGGTGTTGATGATGGCCACGCTCACGGCCATCTCCACGGGCGCGGGGCTGAACGTGAAGGACCTGACCTTCACCACGGGCAAGCTGGTGGCGTTCCTGGTGGGCCTGGTGGCGGTGGGCCTGTTCATCATCCCCCGGGCCATGCGCGCGGTCATCAAGCTGAACCGGCCGGAGACGACGCTCGTGACGAGCGTGGGCATCTGCTTCGCGGTGGCGCTGCTCGCGCAGTCGTTCGGCTACTCGGTGGCGCTGGGCGCGTTCCTCGCGGGCTCGCTGGTGGCGGAGTCGGGTGAAGAGAAGCTGGTGGAGCACCTGGTGCAGCCGGTGCGGGACATGTTCGCGGCCATCTTCTTCGTGTCGGTGGGCATGCTCATCAACCCGGCGCTCATCGCGGAGCACTGGGCGGCCATCCTCGTGCTCACGCTGGTGGTCATCCTGGGCAAGCTCTTCGGCGTGACGCTGGGCGCGTTCCTCACCGGCAACGGCACGCGCACGTCGGTGCAGGCGGGCTTGAGCCTGGCGCAGATTGGCGAGTTCTCCTTCATCATCGCGGGCCTGGGCCTGTCGCTGAAGGCCACCGGCACGTTCATCTACCCGGTGGCGGTGGCGGTGTCGGCCATCACCACGCTGACGACGCCGCTGCTCATCAAGGTGTCGGGCCCCGTCGCCACGTGGGTGGACCGCAAGCTGCCCAAGCCGCTGCAGACGTTCGTCACGCTCTACGGCACCTGGGTGGAGAAGCTGCGCGAGGCGCCCCGGCGCGAGACGCTGGGCGCGGGGGTGCGCCGGCAGATTCGCCTGCTGGTGCTGGACGCCGTGTTGCTGGTGGCGCTGGTGATTGGCACGTCGCTGTCGGCGGAGAGCATGGCCCGCTTCGTCGAGGCCCGCACGGGCGTGGACGAGGACCTGTCGCGCAACCTCATCCTGGGGGGCGCGGTGCTGCTGGCGGTGCCCTTCATCCTGGGGGTCATCGGCATCGCGCGCCGGCTGGGCGTGATGCTGGCGGAGGCCGCGCTGCCCGCGCGCACGGACGGGAAGCTGGACCTGGCGGTGGCGCCGCGGCGCGTGCTGACCGTCACGCTCCAGGTGGGCATCATGCTCCTGGTGAGCATCCCGGTGGTGATGGTGACGCAGCCGTTCCTCAAGAACGCGGCCGGTCCCCTCATCGTGCTGACGCTGGTGGGGGTGATGGGCGTCACGTTCTGGCGCGGAGCGACGAACCTGCACGGGCACGTGCGCGCCGGAGCGCAGGTCATCGTCGCGGCGCTGGCGGCGCAGTCGCACTCGAAGGAGCCAGGCGCGCAGGACGACGACCACGCGCTGGACCACGTGCAAGGGCTGCTCCCGGGCCTGGGCGCGCCGGCCTCCGTGCGGCTGGAGGAGACGAGCCCCGTGGCGGGCAAGTCGCTGGCGGAGGTGAACCTGCGCGGCCTCACCGGCGCGACGGTGCTCGCCATCCAGCGCGGCGAGGAGAGTGTGTCCGTGCCCACCGCGCAGGAGGTGCTGCGCGTGGGAGACGTGCTCGCGCTGATGGGGACGTGTGAGGCGGTGGAGGCCGCCAAGGCGTTGCTCACGGGGGCCATGGCGTCCGCGCCGGCCCCAGTGGAGCCGCCGCCATCCGAGACTCGGGCCCACGGTTGAAGGGCCGCCGGGGGCGGCGGTCTCTTCGGGGACCGCCGCTCCTACCGCTTCAGCGCGTACTTGCCGATGACGTAGAGGGCTCGCACGCCGTCCTTCCAGCCAATCTTCTTGCCCTCTTCGTACGTGCGCCCGTGGTAGCTGATGGGCACCTCGTAGATGCGCCAGTTTCCGCGCGCCACCTTGGCGGTGACCTCGGGCTCGAAGCCGAAGCGGTTCTCCTCCACCTCGAAGGAGCGCACCACCTCGGCGCGGAACGCCTTGTAGCAAGTCTCCATGTCGGTGAGGTTCAACCCGCTCGTCATGTTGGAGAGCGTGGTGAGCAGGTTGTTGACCACCGTGTGCCAGAAATACAGCACCCGGCGCGGGGTGCCCGTGAAGCGGCTGCCGAACACCACGTCCGCTTCCCCGTCCAGGATGGGTTGAATCACCTTGGGGATGTCTCGCGGGTCGTATTCAAGGTCCGCGTCCTGCACCAGGATGATGTCGCCGGTGGCCTCCGCGAAGCCGCGCCGCAGCGCGGCGCCCTTGCCCTGGTTCTTCTCCTGGAACAACACCCGAATCTCATTCCGATTCTGGGGGGTGCCCCCGAGTATCTCCACGCCCTGCGCGGCCAGTTTCTCGAGCAGCTCGCGGCTTCCATCCCGGGAGCAATCGTCCACCAAGACGAGCTCCTTCGGAAAGTCGACAGCAATGCAACGGCGCAGCAGCTCCGCGAGTGTGGGAATCTCGTTGTAGATAGGGATGACGAGGGAGACGAGCATGACGCTCCGCGCTCTACCTCATTTCGACCTCGGGGGCGAATGTCCAGCACCCGGCGCGTGTCCTGGGGGTGCCTGCCTTTTCCCGTCCAGCCGGTGTGAGATGGGGGTGTCGCAGGCGTGACGTGTCTTCGCGGAATGCTCCCGAGGGGGAGGAGCCATGGGGGGCTCCCGCTCACGTGGGCCAGTAGAAGGGAACACCATGAACGGCCAGCTCGGTCCTGCGGTGCGAGGCGCGGTTTCCTGGGTGAATGGGGCCCTGGGAGAAGGTGAGCCCACGTGGAGCCTGAGGGAGTTCCTCTTCGGTTCGTGGAACATGCCTCACGGGCATTGCTACCTGTGGAAGCCGGACCTGGTGGTGATGCATGTCCTGTCGGACGCCCTCATCGGCGCCGCCTACTTCCTCATCTCCGTCTCGCTGTACGTGCTGGTGCGCCGCAGCCGGATGCCCTTCGGGGGGATGGTGCTGTCGTTCGGTGTCTTCATCGCCGCGTGTGGGCTCACGCACCTGATGGAGATTTGGAACGTCTGGAACTCCGCCTACTACCTGGGGGGCGGCGTCAAGGTGGTGACGGCGGTGGCGTCGGTGGCGACGGGCCTGTACCTGGTGCCCTTCCGCCGGAAGGTGGTGGAGTTCACGCAGACGGCGCGCGTGTCGGAGGAGCGGCGCGTGGGCCTGGAGAAGAGCTCCCAGGAGCTGGAGGTGCTGTACGCCAGGCTCAAGGCCTCCGAGGAGCAGCGCACCCGCTTCTTCGCCAACGTCAGCCACGAGCTGCGCACGCCGCTCACGCTCATCCTGGGGCCCGTGGAGCGGCTGCTCCAGCAAGAGGACGGGTCCGAGTCCCTGCACCGGGACTTGGAGGTCGTGCGGCGCAACGCGCGTGTGTTGCTGCGCCACGTGAATGCGCTCCTGGACGTGGCCAAGCTGGACGCGGGGAAGATGCACGTGCAGTACGCGGAGGTGGACCTGGCGCGGCTGGTGCGCTGGAGCGCGGAGAACTTCGAGGCGCTGACGGTGGAGCGGCGGTTGGACCTGGTGTTGGAGCTGCCCGCCATGCTGCCGGCGCAGGTGGACCCGGAGAAGCTGGAGCGGGTGGTGCTCAACCTCCTGTCCAACGCGTTCAAGTTCACCTCGGAAGGGGGGCACATCCGCGTCGCGCTGAGCGCGGAGGCGGGGTGGGGGCGGCTGGTGGTGGAGGACAACGGGCCGGGGGTCCCCGCGGATTCGCGAGAGAGCATCTTCGAGCGGTTCCGTCAGGGGGACTCGGACCTGGCGCGCGAGGTGGGCGGCACGGGCCTGGGCCTGGCCATCACCCGCGACTTCGTGATGCTGCATGAGGGGCGCGTCTGGGTGGAGGAGCGGCCGGGCGGCGGGGCGCGCTTCGTGGTGGAGCTGCCGCTGATGGCGCCCTCGGGCGCGAAGCTCTCGCAGCGGCAGGAGGCGGAGTCCCAGGGCGCGAGCGCCGGGGCGACCCGCGTGGAGGTGGACCTGCTCCGGCCGGAGGTGACGGAGGTCGCGCCCGCGCGCGCGGAGGACTCGAGCCGTCCCCGGGTGCTGGTGGTGGAGGACACGCGGGAGATGCGCCGCTTCGTGGTGGAGACCCTGTCCAAGCACTTCCAGGTGGCCACCGCCGTGGATGGCGTGGATGGGCTGGCGCAGGCGGAGCGCATCCACCCGGACGTCATCGTCAGCGACGTGATGATGCCTCGCATGGGGGGAGACCGGCTGGTGCGCGAGGTGCACACGCGGCCCGGGTTGGAGTCCACGCCGGTGTTGCTGCTCACCGCGCGCGCGGATGAGTCGCTGCGCGTGGACCTGCTGCGCGCGGGGGCGCAGGACTACCTGGTGAAGCCCTTCGTGTCCGAGGAGCTGGTGGCGCGGGTGTCGAACCTGGCGACGATGAAGCGCACGCGCGAGGTGTTGCAGGGCCTGCTCGCGGCGCGCTCGGTGGACCTGGAGGCGATGGCGCGGGAGCTGGGCATGCGCAAGCGGCAGCTCGAGGTGGCGCTGGAGACCACCGAGCGCGCGAGCTCGTCGCGCAGCACGCTCTTGCGCCTGGTGTCCCATGAGCTGCGCACGCCGCTGTCGGTGCTCCAGCTCACCCTGCACGCGCTCCAGCGGGAGTTGGTGGGGCTGCCGCCCCGGGCGCTGGACATGTTCGAGCGGATGCACCGCTCCACGCTGCGTCTGCGGGACATGGTGGAGATGGTGTTCCAGTACAACCAGCTGGAGGAGGGCCGGCTGGTGGTGCGGCGCGAGGCGGTGGACCTGGGCGAGGTGGTGGACGACGTGGTGATGGAGGCGCGCGTGGAGGCGGCTCGCAAGGGGCTGACGCTGGAGCTGGCGCGGCCCGAGGGGAAGCTGCTCGCCCGCACCGACGCGCGCATCGTCCAGTTGGTGCTGCTCAACCTGGTGATGAACGCGGTGAAGTACACCGAGGAGGGGTGCGTGTTGGTGGGGGTGGAGGGGTGGCCCCAGGGGTGGCGGTTCCGGGTGCGCGACACGGGCCCCGGCATCCCCCCGGAGGCCCAGGCTCGCGTCTTCGAACCGTTCGAGCACATGGAGCGGTTGGACCACAAGTCCAAGCCCGGCGTGGGGCTGGGGCTGACGTTGGTGCGGGAGATGGTGGCGGTGCTGGGGGGCGTCGTCACGGTGACGTCGCAGCCGGGGGTGGGCAGCGAGTTCACCGTCGAGCTGCCGTCCTGAGCGCCTCCATCATCGCGTCCAGGTCCGCGTCGGAGGTGAGCGGGTTGATGAGGGTGACGCGCAGGTACACGCCTCCGGGCAGCTTCGTCTGCACGAGGTAGAAGTCCCCTCGGGTCACCAGCCGCTCGCGCAGCCGCGCCTGCAACCTGTCCCACTCCTCCGGCGGGACATGCGCGGGGGTGTGGCGGAAGCAGAGGATGTTGCAGTCGGGGGACACCGGCACCTGGAAGTCGCCGGCGGCGGACAGGCGCTCGGCGAAGCGGCGCGTCTGCGCATAGGACTCCGTCACGGCGTCCGCGAACAGGCGGGTGCCCAGCACGCTCAGGCAGGTGTAGAGCTTGAGCGCCATCATCTCCTTGGTGCACTCCATCGTCCGCAGGCCCACGTCGCTCCAGGGGCGCTCCGTGCCGTCGAAGAGGTAGCTGGCCTCCTGCGCGAAGGACTCGAACGAGCGGGCGCCGTCGCGGAAGAGCACGGCCGTCACGAGCGCGGGCATGAGCAGGCCCTTGTGTGCGTCCCAGATGAGGGAGTCCGCGCGGTCGATGCCGCGCACCTGGTGGCGATGCGTGGCGCTGAGCACGGCGGCGGCGCCATGGGCGGCGTCCACGTGGAACCACAGGCCGTGCTGCTCGCAGAAGTCGGCCACGGGCTCCAGCGGGTCGAACGCGCCCGTCGCGGTGGAGCCCGCGCTGGCCACCACGGCGATGACCTTGCGCCCCGCGCGCGTGGCCTGCTCCAGCGCGGGGGCGAGCGCCTCCGGACGCAGGCGGAATCGCTCATCCACGGCGACGGGGATGAGGCCCTGGGCGCCCCAGCCCATGACCCGCGTGGCGCGCGAGAGGCTGTAGTGCGCGGTGGAGGGTACCAGCACCGCGAGGGGCGGGCCCGCGTGGGCGCCGTCGTTCCACGCGTCATAGCCGGCCTTGGCCTGACGCGCGGCGAGCAGCGCGGTGAGGTTGCCCAGCGAGCCGCCCGAGGTCAGCACCCCGTCCGCGGTCTCCGGCAGGCCGAGCCGCGCCGCCATCCACCGCAACACATTGCGCTCCATGGCGGTGGAGACGGGGCCCATCTCATACACGGCCATGCCGTTGTTGAGCAGTGACGACACGGCGTCACACAGCGCGGCGAGCGGCACGGGCGCCGTCACCTGGTGGCCCACGTAGCGCGGGTGATGCAAGTGATTGGAGCTGGAGAGCACTCGCGCCACGAGCTCCGCGAAGTTGCCCGTGGGCTCCTCGGGGAAGGCCGCGGCGAAGCGGTCCACGTTCACCGCGGGCGCCGCCCACGGCAACACGGGCAGGCCGTCACCGCGTTGCGCCTGGGTGAGGTAGTCCGCCAGGGTCTCCACCAACTGGCGTCCCTCTCGGCGGAACGACTCGGCGTCATAGGCGGCGCGGATGCGCTCACGGAAGTGGGTCATGGTGGTGCGACAACCTAGCCGCGCTCCGTGCCCGCGTCCCCGAGTCCGTGCACGTCCAGGGACGAGCGGGCTTCGTGGGCGAGGCCTCACCCGCCCGGCGGACAGGCGGGCTGGCCCCCGCGCGTGAAACGCATTATCTCCTCCGAAGAGGGGCGCGCCTGTCGCGCGACACCCGGACACTCGAGGACACGCACGATGGCCGATGCGAAGGTGACGATTACCTACTGTGGTTCTTGAGGCTACAGGCCTCGGGCCGCCCGTGCGGCGGCCGCGCTGAAGGATGAGCTGGACGTTGATGCGGAGATGAAGACGGGCCCCTCCGGGAGCTACGAGGTCTCCGTGAATGGGAAGGTGGTCGTCCGGAAGGATTCGCTGGCCTTCCCCACGGACCAGGAGGTGGTGGACGCGGTCGCCCGCGCCCTGGATGGGTAACCCCCCTGGATGTGACGGGCGGCCCGAGGAGCCCTGGGCCGCTCTCCCGCCCCGGGGCGCCGTGTGCCGGGCCGGATGTCCTGTGCGAGACACATGGCGGCGAGGTGTTCGCGACCGAGGGAGCAGCCGTGACGGGGTGCTCCCAGGTGGGCGGATGCGGGCGCACCTTCCGTGGCGGAGGTGGACTGATGGCCTGGCCCGAGATTGCGTCGCCCTATGAGCGGCGCTCCATCGTGAGTGGCATGCGCGTTCGCGACGAGGAGGGGACGTTCCTCGGGTACGTGGCGCTGGTGAGCGGGGAGCATCTCTACATGCGCCGTTGGCCCTTCAGCCGGCACTGGGGGCAGGTGGCCCGCGCTCGCATCCGGCACGTGTCGCCCGGCGTGGTGGAGCTGGAGGGGCGCGGGGCGGTGGAGGTGGCGCCTCGCTCCTTGCACGGGGAAATCACGACGCAGACGTCACCCCTGGTGGAGCCCGAAGCGGCGCACGATTGAGCGGGGGCGCGTGGGCCTCAGGTTGGTGCGGCGCGCCGCGCGGAATTGTGCTTCAAGGAGGCGCCATGCTGCCCATCGACGAGCTTTCCCAGAAGGTCTCCGCCGCGTTCGCGGACCGGACGAAACTCAAGGACCCGGACTTCGTGTCCGCCGTGCGCGAGACGGTGGCGCGCCTGGACTCCGGAGAGCTGCGCGTCGCGGAGAAAGGCCCGGACGGCTGGAAGGTCCACGCCTGGGTGAAGGAGGCCATCCTCCTGTTCTTCGCCGTGTCGGAGATGAAGGTGATGGAGGTGGGGCCCTTCGAGTTCCACGACAAGGTCCCTTTGAAGAAGGGCTTGGACAAGGCGGGGGTGCGCGTGGTGCCGCCGGGCACGGTGCGCTACGGCGCCTTCGTGGAGCGCGGCGCGGTGGTGATGCCGGGCTATGTGAACATCGGCGCGCGCGTGGGCTCGGGCACCATGGTGGACACGTGGGCCACGGTGGGCAGCTGCGCGCAGGTGGGCAGTGACGTCCACCTGTCCGGAGGCGTGGGTCTGGGGGGCGTGCTCGAGCCGCCCACCGCGTCGCCCGTCATCATCGAGGACCGCGCCTTCCTGGGCAGCCGCTGCATCGTCGTGGAGGGCGTGGTGGTGGAGGAGGAGGCGGTGCTGGGCGCCAACGTGGTGCTCACCGCGTCCACGCAAATCATCGACGTCACCGGCCCCGAGGAGCGCATCTACAAGGGCCGCGTCCCGGCGCGCAGCGTGGTGATTCCGGGCATGCGGGAGAAGCAGTTCCCCGCGGGGAAGTACATGGTCCCCTGCGCGCTCATCATCGGTCAGCGGACACAGTCGACGGACAAGAAGACGAGCCTCAACTCGGCCCTGCGCGACTTCGCCGTCCCCGTGTAGCGCCGGGGAAATCCAGAGCGGTGGAGCCTTCCGTAGAGGGAGTGTGACGGGTCCGATGATGGCGCACCTCGACGACATCCTGGCCGAGTGGGTCCTGGAGACCCTGGAGCCCTCCGCTCGGGAGGCCGCCGCGCGGCACCTGGCGGAGTGCTCGCGCTGCCGGGCGGATGTCGAGCGGCTATCACGGGTGCGTGACGCCCTGCCGGCGTGGGTGTCTCCCGTCGAGCCCCCCGCCTCCGTGCTGCGGGGGCTGATGGAGCGCATGGAGGGGCCTGGGCGCTTCGAGCGGTTCGCGGACCGCGTGGCCGCGTTCTTCGATGTGTCGCGCGAGCACGCGGTGCGGGTGTTGGAGTCGTTGGGGGATGCGTCGCGGTGGATGCCGGGGCCAGTGGAGGGCTCGGAGTTGTTCCCGGTGGAGCCGGGGCCCGCACGCGAGGGGATGATGGCGGCGGTGCTACGACTTCACCCGGGGGTGCCCTATCCGCGGCACACGCACCTGGGACGCGAGCTGAACCTGGTGTTGGAGGGGGGCCTTCGCGAGGACTCCGGGCACGAGGTCTGGCCGGGCGAGGAGCTGGCGAAGACGGAGGGCAGCGCCCACGGCTTCGCCGCGCTGGATGGCCCCGCGTGTCTGTGCGCGGTGTTGCTGGAGGGTGGCACGGAGTTCGAGGAGGCCCTCGCTTCGCCGCCGTGAGCTGACGTAGGCTTCGAGACATCTGGCGCCCCTACTTCGTCCATGAGCCCTTGCTGGCAATGCCAGCGGGGCGGGGCGCCGACTTTTCTTCCCGGCTTGGGAGGGGACATGCCTCGGGTGCTGGATGACGTCGTGGGGGCGCTGGAGCACGACGGCGCATCCACACACGAAGGGGCCGCCGCCTTCGACCTGTCCCAGACGGACCCGCTGACGCACCTGACCTTCACCAAGGGCTCGGCGCTGCTGGAGGAGACGTTCTACCGGACGCAGGTGGAGGAGATTCGCGACTACGCCTCCGCGCTGCTCGGCGCCGAGAGGCACGAGCGCGGCTTCGGCTGGAAGTTCGCCGCGTACATGCGGGACCCGGTGAAGGGGAAGGGCAATCGCATTCAGGGGAGCGTCGCGCCGGCCATCCTCGCGGCGGCGGACCCGGAGGGCCCGTTCACGGAGGAGTACACGTTCCGCTGTCTGCGCCACCGCGCGGACGACGTCGCGTTGTTCGTCACGCACTTCGAGAACCTGGGGTTGGGCGAGGTGCCGGTGGCCGCGCGCAAGGGCATGGCGCGGGCCCTGGCGGAGATGGACGAGTACCAGGTGCTCAAGTACTCGCGGCGGCAGTTCCCGCTGCTGCGGCGCCGGAAGAATGGCCAGCGCGCGAGCCTGCGGCTGGTGGATGCGATGGGCGTGGCGAAGGCGCATCTGGATGAGCGCACGCTGAAGCTCTATCGCTACCTGCATGCACCGACGCGTGAGCGCGCGGGCTTGACGCAGGGCCTGGCGCTGCTCGAGGCGCGGCGCGCGTACTTCGGCGGTGACGCGAGCGTGGAGAACTTCGTGAAGGGGCGCCTGTCCACGGAGCAGGCGCTGTCCTTCATGGGCTCGACGGCGGAGACGTGGCGGCGCGTGCTGGACGTGCCCGGCCTGCTGCCGGACATGGCCTTCAAGGGCTACGTGCGGGCGATGGCCCTGGCGGGGATTCCCGTGGAGACCTTGGTCTCGATGGCGCGGGAGCGGCGCTTCGCGGGGCTGTGGCCGCATCAAATCTACATGGGCTGGCGGGCGGCGATGGAGGGCAAGTCGCGCGCGGACTTCGCGGGGGACAAGGTGGTCTTCCACGCGGAGCCCGCGCCCACCCTCGCGCCTGTGTTCGAGGCCATCCTGGAGCGGGTGTGTGAGGGATTGCTGCCGCCAGGGCCGAGCCTGGGGCTCGCGGACATCTCGGGCTCCATGTTCTCCGCGCCGCTCGGTGGGACGAAGAGCTCCGCGCAGGTGGGCGATGTGGCGGTGACGCTGGCGGCGGTGATGGCGAGGACGCTGGGGTACGCGGCGACGTTCGCGGATGACAGCTACTTGGAAGACCTGCGGCGCGGGCAGGGCGTGTTCCACCTCGCGAAGAAGCTGTGCAATGGGAAGGGCTGGGGCAGCACGCAGGTGGCGAACTCGGTGGTGAACCTCATCTTCCGCCTGCTGGACGAGCCCTCACGCCCGAGGCCGCGCACGCTCTACTTCTTCTCCGACATGCAGTTCCATCCGCCGCATCTCCAGTCGCTGATGCCGGCGCGGCTGGAGGTGATTCGCGAGCGTGGCATCTCGTTCGACTCGAGCGTGCCGCCCCTCTTGGCCGCGATTCAGCTGTGGCACGAACTCTTGGGGCCGGTGGATGTGGTGCTCTGGAACCTGGCGGCGTATGAGAACGCGCCGCTGCCGTCCTCCCTGCCTCACGTGCTGCTGCTGGCGGGCTTCGACGCCAACTCGTTCCGGCATGTGTCCGAGTGGCAGGCGCGGGGCAGCCCCGCGGTGTCCGAGAAGTCGGGCCCCGCGGTGACTCCCTCCGATGCGAAGGGGACCGCGGGGAAGAACAGCGTGGAGCTCGACTTCATCCGGGCGTTCTGACGGAGCCGCAGCGGCTCCGGCTCACTTCCGGAAGACGGGCAGTCCCTGGCGGATGTGCGCGAAGAGGGTGTGGTTGTCGAGCCGGACCACGTCCTCCTCATCGGCGTCTTCATCGGGCTTGAGGACGCTGTCGACGAAGATGGCTCGCAGCTTTTCGTGCAGGGGCTCTTCCCCTTCGTAGTTGGTGAGGTCGAGGTGATGCTCGGCCCTGATTCTGGCGAGCATGCCGTGGTCGTCCTGGATGACGGCCCGGGCCTTGATGGTGTGCGCGGCCAATGCGTGGTCGTTGTAGTAGCCGAGCACCACGTCGCGCGCCTCGATGTCCCCCGCGACGTTGAACTCGCGGTCGGTGAAGAGGCCGTGGCACTTCAGGGTGCCCAGGATGTTCACGAGCGAGTTGCTCGACGAGTCGGTGATTACACCGTGCACGATGACGTCGCCTGTCACGGCGAAGGGGCAGTGGATGGTCAGGTCGCCCCGCACCTCCAGGTCACCGTGGTGGAAGAAGGCGCTGTCGAGCGTCAGGGGCCCCGGGAGCTGGACCTTCCTCGGGGGCTCCGCGCTCAGGGCATCGCGCAGCGCCTTGAGTTTGCCGAGTGACTCGCTGGGGGCGCCGTAGCTGTACAGGACAGTGGTCACTTCCTGCGCGGAGGCCGCTGGATGGCTGAGGCCCAGCTTTTCGTCCCCCAGGGCCTGGGCGAGCGCGGCCGGGTCGATGGGGAAGGGCGCGAAGACATCCTCGCTTCGAGGGAAGGACACGGAGGGCTTTCCACCCGCCGCCTCCAGCAAGGCGATGACGGCGTTGAAGCCGGACGTGCGCTGGTTGTGTTGGACCCAGGGCAGCACCCGCGTGCGGAGTGCCAGACCCAGGGGCGTGAGCCCCAGGTTGTCGACGGCATTCACCTCGGCGCCTCGCTCGAGCAGCAGCTTGACGTTGGCCGGCAGGCCAAACCCCACGGCGGAATGAAGGGGCGTCTTGCCGTGCACGTCGCGTCCATCGATGGCCGCGCCCGCGTCGAGCACCTCCCGGGCGAGCGCCTCCGCGGCGGAGGTGATTCGGAAGGCGCCGCCATGTCCATTCTTCACGTCCGAGGGGATGCGTGCCCCCGCGGCTCGCAGCATGCGGATGATATCCAGCGCGCGCGCCACGCTCTCGGGGGTCTCCTCCGAGTGGATGGCGCAGATGAGCGGGGTCTGCGCGTAGGTGTCCCGTGCATTCACATCCGAGCCCGCGTCGATGAGCGCGCGCACCACGTCGACATCCGGGAGGGGCTCGCTCCGAGTCGACGGACCCCGCACGGCCAGGTGCAGGGCCGTCCTGCCGTACGCGGCGGTCGCCTTCAGGTCTGCCCCCTGGGCGACCCACTTCCTCACGGCCTCCCCGGTGAGCTCCTTCTTCCATCGTTGCCGGGCCTCGCACACCGCGAGCAGGACCTGGGTCGCTTCGTTCATCGACGTCCCCGACATTTCATCCTCGAACCTTGTGAGTACGGACGAGAGTATCCGTGAACACTCGTTCAGACGCACCTGCTCAGAAACTGATGAATCCAAGGGTTTGGGCTGTCTGGGGGCGTGGCCTGGATGCTTGTCGAGGAGAGGGGGGCTTCGGCGGGCGGGGAGGGGTGAGGTTATGGTGGGCGTCGCATGTCCTCTCAAGACCTCGCCACGAGGCTCGCCCGCACGACGCTCGAGCTGTGCCGTATCTCCAGCCCCATCACGCAGGAAGGCCCCATCGCCGACTTCACCGAGCGGTGGGCGCTCCAGCACTTCCCCGCGAAGGATGTCTGCCGGGTGGGGCACACGTTGTTGTTGGGGAACCTGGAGGACCCTCGGCCCACGGTGGCGCTCATCGGGCATCTGGACACGGTGCCCGCGCACCCGAGCGACCAGGGGCGTGTGCCTCGCATCGAGGGTGAGCGGGTGTTCGGCCTGGGGGCGTCGGACATGAAGGGTGGGTTGGCGGTGATGATGGCGCTGGCGGAGGACCTTCGCCGCGACACGTTGCCGGTGAACCTGGCGTTCCTGTTCTACGAGCGGGAGGAGGGGGCGTATGCGGAGAGCGGGTTGATTCCGCTCTTCGCCAAGCGGCCGGACCTGGCGCGGGTGAAGTTCGGCATCGCGATGGAGCCCACGGACAGCGAGGTCCAGGTGGGGTGTGTCGGGTCGATGCAGGCGACGGTTCGCTTCACGGGGCGGAGCGCGCACTCGGCGCGGCCGTGGCAGGGGGAGAACGCCATCCACAAGGCGGGGCCGTTCCTGGCGGAGTTGTTGGCGCGGCAGCGGGTGGAGGTGGACGTCGACGGCTTCCGCTTCTACGAGGTCATCAACGCCACGCTGGCGAAGGGCGGGCGCGCGCGGAACGTGATTCCCGAGGCGTTCGAGATGAATCTCAACTACCGCTTCGCGCCGGGGAAGAGCATCGAGCAGGCGAAGGCGGATGTGCATGCGCTGGTCGCGGGGCGCGCGGAGGTGGAGATCTCCGATGCGTCACCCAGCGGGCCGGTGGTCTCGGGCAATCCGTTGTTCAAGAAGCTGTTGGCCATCACGGGGTTGCCGGCGGCCTCGAAGCAGGCGTGGACGGACGTGGCCCGCTTCGGGGAGTGGGGCGTGGACGCCATCAACTACGGCCCGGGTGAGACGGCGCAGGCGCATCAGGCGAACGAGAGCGCGCCCATTGCTCCCTTGGCGGTGGCGTACGAGAAGCTGGCCGCGTTCCTCAAGGGGTGACTCATTTGAGCCATCAGGTCGAAATGGCCTGGAGGTGTATGAAGTAGCTCAGGCAGCTCTCACGGTGGTGGATTCGGCGAGAGCTGCCTGGGGTCAGACTCATGTGTCAGTGGTGGGGACAAACCAAACGAGGTCCCTCATCTCGGAGTGGTCTTTGCTCCTGGGGGCGTCCCCGTCGCCGAGGGAATCGAATCATCGCTTGAACACAGTTGTTCGATGCCAGCGAAGGCACGAGGGGTCGAGGTCCCATCTACAAACCAGTGCCGGGCCGAAGGTGGCTTTGAAATTCATGGGTAGACTCTTGGCGAGCTCAATGGTGTTTCGCTTCCCCGGAGTCCAGAGCCCTTCGTCGAAGAGCGCATGGTGGTTGGGTTTGAGCAACGCTTCCAGGGGCAGGAGCCGATCCGAATAGGGATCCACCATGCCATCTGGCGGGATTCCAAATCAGCAAGTAGCCCGGCATTTTGAACGCCTCCAACCCGATGTCCGCAGCCTACTTCCTGGTGGTGTTCCTCGCCGAGCAAAGACGGTTCTCCCAATGGGCGATGGATCGCCGGGCACTCCAGGAATGTGCAGGTCATGCGTGGTGACGGGCCGCGCGCGAGCTCAGCACCGTTTCCTGATGCGCAACCGCTGACGTGCCATTCGTCCGATGTTGTTCATCTTGCCGACGTGACGGCTCTCATCTCGGGTGTACAGGCGTACTCTGTGTCGTGCATGGCCTGTCGTTCTCCCTCACTGGAGGAGATGGAATGATTCACGAGACCCTCATTACGGAAGTCACCGACGTCATGACCCCTTCGGATCTGGGAATGGTCCCGGTCGTGGCGGATATGAAGCGCAAGGCGCCCTCGCGACGGCGCCGCGCCACGAAGAAGGGGGCTCGCCGCACCGGTGCTCGCGCGAAGAAGACGTCCTCTCGCCGTTCCTCCACGCGGAAGACCTCCGCGCGCGGCAAGACCACCGCTCGCAAGGCGTCCCGGAAGAAGGTGGCCGCGGGTGGAGCCCGGCGCGGCGCACGCAAGGCCACCACGCGCAGGGCCGCGGCGGCGGGCCGCACCGCTCGCAAGGGCGCCGGCCGCCGAGGCACCACCGCTCGCAAGGGGGCTCGGAAGACCACGCGCCGCACGACGCGCCGTTGAGCCGCGTCGGCCCCGGGCGCTGATTCGCGTGAGCCCCACGCCGCGCCGAGGACCGCGCAGTGATGACCACACAACGGTTGTGAATGCTTGGGCGCGGATGCGTCGTCGCCCCTGAGGGCATCGCCATGCCCTCGGGGCACAATCCGAGACGACACACCCTGTAGAAAACACAGCCGGGGGCGCGGCGCTGCTCCGCTCCCCCGGCGTGCCGTGTTGTCTCGAGCCGCGCCCCGCCTCAATGCTTCATGCGAAGGAGGAACAGGTCCGTCCGCGCGGGCGCCCGCCGGCCCGTGCCGAAATCAGAGTCCCGGTCCGAGTGGCCGAACAACACCGTGTCCCCATCCGGGAGCACCCCCACGAAGCGGATCTCCTCCACGCCGTACAGCTCCCCTCGCGCGCGAGGTGGGTCGGACAGGTACAGGCGCAGCCCCTGCGACGCGCCGTCCGCTCCATACCGGAGCGCCACCGGCTGCGCCGAGCCGAGCCCGTCGGGCCCGGACGCTCCATCCACGATGAGCGAATACGTGAACCCCGCCACCACGAGCTCTCCCGCGGGCTCCACCCCCAGCGCACCCGCCTGAAGCCCGTCCCCCAGGTTGCGCCCCCAGCGCGGCTTGCCCGCCCCATCCGCGGCCACCAGGAAGGGACTCGCCCGGTACACGTGGCCCTGAAGCTTCGTCCCGCCCCACGACACCGTCCCCAGGAACGAACCCAGCGCCACCACCATCCCCTGACCATCCACCCCCACGTCGCGCACCATCCCGGTCGCCTGCGACAGCGGCTTCACCCAGGCGAGCCTCCCGTCGGGTTGGTACTTCGCCAGGAACGGGCTGCCCTCCTTCTCGGACCCCGCGGTCTGCTCACCGAAGCGAGCCGGGCCCACATAGCTCCCACCCACTACGAGGTCCCCATCCGGCGCGCGCGCCAGCGTGGTCAGCGTCACGCGGGAGTCGCCTCCCTCGGCCTGTCCCACCGACACCGCTTGCTCCGCCTTTCCATCCAGGGAGTACGTCACCACCACCGCCCCGGAGCCCTTCACCCCCCCGCCGAAGTCCGTGCTGCCCGACGTGTTGAACGCGACCTGGGGCCGGCCCTGTCCGTCCACCGCGATGTCCGCCACCGTGGCATCCCGCCCGGGGACAGAGGCCGACCAGACCACGTTGCCCGCCCGGTCCAACCGGACGACGAACGCGCCATCACCCAAATCCAACGGGTCGAACTCCACGAGCCCCCGCGCATCCACCGCGACGAAGTACCCCTCCTCGGGCCCCGGCGCGATGCGCGCATTCACGTCCGCGCGCAGCGAGGCCGGCGCCTCCGCCACGCGCACCGTGTAGCTCCGCGTCCAGCGCACCTCTCCCATCGCCGTGCGCCGCGAGAGCACCAGCTTCACCGAGTTGTCCGTGGGCTGACGCTCCTGCAGGTCATCCAGTTCGTACTGCGCGGCCGTGAGGACATCGCCCTGCGCGTCCACGGCCGCGCCCAGCGCCAGGTCGTCCTGGGCCGTGCCCTCACGCCCCAGCCACAGCGTGCTGCCCGTCGTCGCGGGAGGCGGCGGAGGTGGCGGCTCCAGGGGAGGGGGTCCGCCCGCATCCGGGGGTGTCGTCCCCGCGTCCTCGGGTGTCCCGGCGTCCTCCTCGGCAGGAGGAGTCTCCTGGGAGGGACAATCCTTCCGCCTCGCATCCGGACAATCGCGAGGCTCTTGCTCCTCCGCCCCGTTGCATCCCGTCACCCATCCCGCCCAGCCCAGTGCTGTCGCGAACGCGACAGTCTGAAACCACCGCCGCCCTGAATGCATGACATGCCTCCGCTCACGGAGGGTCTCCATGCGCGAAGGTGCCAGCAACACCACGAAGGGCGTCCGCCCGCCCGTTCGCCTCGAGGCACTCGCGTCCTGAATCCCTCAAGTCACGCGCCCTGCCTGCTCCCGCTTCGTCCTCAACCTGGAGCACGCGCTTCCCATGCCGGGCAGCGTGCTCCAGGCCCAGGCGCCTCAGCGCCAGAAGCCGATGGACAGGCCCACGTTGCTGTAGCGGCTCGCCAGGTCGAACGACGCGCTGATGGACCAGTCCTCCCAGTAGCGCAGCACGAAGACCTCGAAGCCGCCCGTGATGTGCGGACGCGGCGGCCGGCCGTCGAACGGCGAGGGCTCCGCGTACACGCCCGCGCGCAGCCGAATCATCCCGGGCACGGTGTCGTGCTCCACGCCCAGCCGGGGGGCGAACGTCGTCGTATGGCCCACGAGCTGCTCCTGCGCGGTGGACGCGAACGAGCGCAGCGGCACCGCGTTGTCCACGCTGGAGAGCAGGTCCACCTGCGCGCTGATGAGCCAGCGCCCCGTGGGGGCGTCGCGGGGCTCCTCCTCGGGCACCGGCAGCGCATCTCCGTCGATGATGAGCTGGCGCCTTCCCGCGGGGGACATCCGGTTGTAGCGCTCCGCGCCGTCGCCCAGCCGCCAGCTCGCGCCCAACGAGAGCACCGCCGGAGACACCACCGCGCCGAACAACGTGCGTCCCGCGAGCACGGGAGGCTGCTCACCGTCGCGCCTCCAGCCCGCGACGACCTCGGGCCGGACGGTGACACCCAGGCGCCACGGGCGGCCATGAGGCCGGTACAACATGTCGATGGCGACGCCCGTGTCGCCATAGCGCCAGTCATCGCCGCCGGACGACAAACGGAAGGAAGCCTGCGCCGCGTAGATGCCCAGCGCGAGGATGAAGTCGTCCTGGCCGAACGACACCGCGCCCGCCAGCACCGACTGCGTCATGGACACGCGGATGCGCTCACTGTCTCCGGCGCAGGTGGCCGTGGCGCAGTACGCGACGACGCTGTTGCGCAGCGCGAAGCCGATGCCGAAGCGCTTGTACTGCAGCATCAACCCGCCGAGCAGCTGCCTCCGGTCCTGGCCTTCATCGGCGCGCCCGTCGTTGTCCACGTCGCGCGCGCGTCCACTGGTGAACGGCAGGTCGAGCCAGGACAGGGTGACGCCCAGGTCCCAGTCCTTGTCCAGCGCGGGGCCCCGGTGGGCGAGCGCGGCCAGGTTGCTGGGGAAGCCCGCGGCGCCCTCGGCGATGCCCACGTAGGCGCCGCCCAGCGACACCACGCGCGCGGAGCCCAGCAGCGCGCCGGGATTGAAGTACAGCCGCTCGGGGCGAGGCTGCGTGGGCTCCGGGTCCTGCGCCCAGGCGGAGGAGGCGGGCCCGAGCAGCAGGCCCACCGTGAGCAGGTGAAGCCACGGGCGCCACCCGACCGCGTGGCGAAGAGAGACGGGGGCCGCGTCGGAAGGACTCACTTCGGAGGCGCTCACTTCTGGGGGTTGACCTCGTCGAAGAGCCGGTCGGCCTCGGCGGCCAGGGAGGTGTCTCGCGTCGTGAGGCCACCCGCGTCGTGGGTGACGAGCGCCAGGGTCACCTTGCGCCAGCGGATGTCGATGTCCGGGTGGTGGTCCGCGCGCTCCGCGGCGTGGGCCACGCGCTCCACGAAGGCGATGCCCGCGAGGAAGGAGGGGGCCTCGAAGGTGCGGCGAATCATCCCGCCTTCATGCTTCCACTCGGGATGCTGGGCGAGGAAGGACTGAAGCGCCTCGGGAGTCAGCGGGGTGAGTCGGGTGGCCATGGATGACTTCTTACCCGCTCTCGGGGCGGAGGGAAGTCATCGTCCGCCGTCAGGCGCCTTGGGCGTCTTCACGCGCCCGGTGTCTCACCGCCCAGGTGGAATGCTCCGAGATGCGCGGAACCTCACTGTCGTTTTTGCAATGTGAGCAACAGGGTTTGTGCTCACCGTCCCACCCGGGAGGAGGCGTCCGGCCGGGCGCTGGTGGGCCGCCCGGCCGGGGGTGTTTCACGCGCGCTCCACCGCGCGCTTCCACTTGCTCAGGTGCCGCTCGCGCGCGTCGGCCTTCATCTTCGGCTTGAAGACCTTGTCCGCCTTCCACGCGCGGCGGATGGCGTCCGGGCTGTCCCAGACGCCCGCGCCCAGGCCGCCGAGGAACGCCGCGCCCAGGCTGGTCGTCTCCAGGTTGCGCGGGCGCACCACGGGGACTCCCAAGAGGTCGGCCTGGTACTGCATCAACAGGTTGTTGGCCGCCGCGCCACCGTCCGCCTTGAACACGGGGATGTCTCGCCCGCTGTCGCGGCGCATCGCTTCGGCCAGGTCGTGAATCTGCAACGCGATGCCCTCCAGCACCGCGCGCGCCATGTGCGCCACGGTGGTGGAGCGGTCCATGCCCGCGAACAGGCCCCGCGCCTCGGGGCGCCAGTGCGGCGCGCCCAGGCCCGCGAGCGCCGGGACGAACACCACGTCACCGGAGTCCTTCACGCTCGCGGCGAGCGCCTCGATGTCCGGCGCGCGCTTGATGATTTTGAGCCCATCCCGCAGCCACTGCACCGCGGCCCCCGCGATGAAGCTGCTGCCCTCCAGCGCATACGTGGTGGTGCCCGTGCCGCCCAGCCGCCACGCCACCGTGGTCAGCAGGCCCGCGGAGGAGCGCACCGGCTCCGTGCCCGTGTTCATCAGCAGGAACGCCCCCGTGCCGTACGTGCACTTGGACTCACCTGGCTCGAAGCACGCCTGCCCGAAGAGCGCCGCCTGCTGGTCGCCCGCCATGCCCGCGACGGGCACGCCGTCCGGCAGGCTGCGCATGCCTCGCGTGGTGCCGTACACCTCGGCCGAGCCGCGAATCTGTGGCAGGCATGCCCCCGGCACCGACAGGAGCGAGCGCATCTCGTCGCTCCACTGCAACGTCTTCAAGTCCATCAACATCGTGCGGCTGGCGTTGGACACGTCGGTGACGTGGGCCGTCCCGCCGGTGAGCTTGTAGACCAGCCACGTGTCGATGGTGCCGAAGCACACGTCACCCCGTTCGGCGCGCGCGCGGGCACCCTTCAGGTGCTCGAAGAGCCAGGTGAGCTTGGTGCCGGAGAAGTACGGGTCCACCACCAGCCCGGTGATTTCCCGAACGCGCGGCTCCACGCCCCGCTCCTTGAGCTGTCGGCACATCTCCGACGTGCGCCGGTCCTGCCAGACGATGGCGCGGTGCAGCGGCTTGCCGCTGTCCCGAGACCACAGGCCCGTCGTCTCGCGCTGGTTGGTGATGCCCACCGCGGAGATGTCCCGGCCGTGCAGCCCCGCGTCCTTCAGCGCCCGGGCGATACACCACTCGCTGGTGCTCCAGATTTCATCCAGGTCGTGCTCCACCCAGGAGGGCTTGGGAAAGTGCTGGGTGAACTCCTTGTAGGAGCGGCCCACGACCTTGAGCTTCGAGTCGAGGATGGAGACGTGGGTGCCAGTGGTGCCCTGGTCCAGGGCCAGGACGTACTTCGCCTTCGGCATGGGGTGGGTCCTCCCGAGGGTGACGGCGCGTAGGAGGGGGACCCTATCCCACGTCACCTCCCGAGTGAGAGCCCCTCGAGCCCGGCCCCAGCGAGGCCCCGCGGCGCGCCAGGCAATCCCAACCAGGCAGGGTGGTGTCTGGGGTTGGGCGTCTGTGCTAGGTTTTTTTCGAGTCTTGAGGGGAGGACAGGATGCCCAAGTACATCGGTGAGCAGGGGGAGAACCGGTTGTTCCAGCGCAAGGACCTGGCTGGCTTCTATTACGTTGCCCGATTGCTCTTGGATGAGGCCGAAGAGCTGGGAGGGAAGTTCCTCTTCGTCGGCTTGGGTCGCAGTCCCGTCGTGGTGATGGAGTTCCTCCGTCAGGTCTTCGGAATCGAGGCCTACGACTTTCCCCTCAGCATCGAGACCACCACGAAGGAGTACGAGCAGGGCAAGCGAGACGTCCCGTACGACGAGTCGATGGCGAAGTACATCGACAAGTACCTCCCCCGGGAGTTGCTGGAGGGGCGCAAGCTGGTCCTGGTCGACTACGTGGACTCCGGCTACTCGCTCATGAGCGCGCAAGCCTTGATGGAGCATCACCTGGAGCAGGTGGGGCTCCACCAGGAGGCGAAGCACGTCTACATCGCGCCGCTGACGGAGCTGGAGAAGTTCCTCAAGCACGAGAAGTCCCTCCTCAAGGAGTTCAATCCCGATATCAGCGCGGCGCACCGGCTGCTCAAGGTGCTCAAGGTCACCATCGACAAGGACCCCTTCGCGCGGTTCCCGAGGACCTCGGAGGCCTTTATCCGGGCGGGGAAGTTCCCCGTCTCCAGTGACGTCGTCGAGCAACGGCTCAGGGCCGTCATGAAGCTGGCCATCGAGCACCTGGGAGAAGACAGTCATGGGGCGCTGGAGAAGCTGGACCTCGCCTTCAAGGAGTCGAAGCACCTCTTGAAGAATGACAAGAGCGACAACTGGTTCCGGCTTCGCAAGAACCCGGGCCGGTCGCTCTCGAAGGTCTTCGCGGACTTCCCGGTGAGGCCGAACATGCGCCGGAGCGACTCCGACAAGGAGCACCTGAACTGGCGCTACAGCCGGCTGTCTTCCGAGGAGTATGGCATCCCCAATGGCGTGGTCTCGTACCGCTTCGGGCAGGCGACGAAAATCATGTCCAACCACCCCGTCAAGACGGCGGTCGGCGCCATCCTGTCCATCCTGGCCATCGTGTACATCTTCGTGCTGTTCAAGGGGCTGTTCTCGGTGACGGCGGTTCAGGGCTCCTCCAGCCCCATCCAAGAGCTCTGAGAGGAGACCTCATCCATGACCGCCGTTCTTCGCTATCAATTCTCCAACATCGACACGCTCGTGGACCGGATGTTCGACCCGCAGGTCCGAGAGCCCACGCAGTACATCTCGGCCGCGACGAAGGTGGCGGACTCGGATGCGTGTGACCAGAAGGTCGCCGCGCTCTGGATGATGGACCCGGTGGACCTGGACCTGATGCTGAGCACGTTGCTCGCGGGGTGGATGAGTCCGGACGACGCGCGCGGGAGTTGTCCGGCGTCGGACCGGAAGTTCCTCAAGTTCCTCGCGGACTACGTGCGCGAGAACGACATGACGCTGTGGGTGCCTCACATCGTCAAGAAGAGCACCTTCGTCAACGTGGCCAAGGGCGTCACCTACCATGCGCCGCGCTACCGCATCGACGCGTGGAGGCAGTACCGCCTGGTGGGCCCGGACAAGGACACGCCCTGGGACCTGGAGAACGTCCGGCGCCTGCTGACGCTGTTCGCGGCGGGGGCCCACTTCGTCGTCCTCCACAACTACGGCGACACGAAGGTTGTCAGCGATGACTTCTATCGCGAGTTCGCCAGGACCTTCGGCGCGTGGACTCCGTGGGGCGGCGCGCAGAACACGGCCATTGGCCACAGCCACTATCGCTACCACGGCTCGAAGGGGCCCGTTCCGTCGCTGGGGACGGCGTATGCCTATCCCTATGTCACCGGGGAGCAGGCTCCCACGAGTGACTGTCCATTCATCTGCTCGCTCGTCGTCGACACGACGGACTGGAAGAACAAGAGCATCATCGACGGCGACGTCGAGTACTTCGACTACAACTCCTTCTTCCAGCTCGAGGGCTGGCCCGGGACGTACGTGAAGGGAGTGCTGGGGCTCAAGGGGCGCCACGGCAAGGACTTCGCCCTGCACCAGGCGACGCTCTGGAACATCTCCACCTACGGCCTGTGCCCGTACAGCGAGAAGCGGAGCACGCCCATCTTCCTGGCGCCGGCGAAGTACCGCTTCAAGGTGGACTCCTACGGCATGCGCATGCCGAGCTTCGCGGGCGGACGCGAGGTGCAGAGCTGGTGGCGCAAGGAGGCCATCACTCCGGCGAAGCCGGACATCGTCTACGCCCCGTGAGTCACGGGCGCGCCGCGTCGGGTGAGGACCTGCCCTGTGTCTCGGGGGTGCCCCGGGCCCGGGTTCCCGGTCCTCGCGCCGACGCGTTCGTGTCCGCGTAACCGGTCAGCTCCACGTAGCCTCGGCCCTTCACCGGCTGGCCCTCGCGGGTGCCGTCCAGGCTCACCGCGCCTTCCCAGTAGCGCACGCTCACCACCAGCTCCTGGTCGGAGACCTTGGGGGTCGCGGTGAGCTCCAGCCCCAGCTTGGGCACGCGCAGCTTCCAACGGGACGGATACTCGCCGCCGCGAGGGCTCTTCCAAGTGTCGAGCACGGTGAGCTCCACGTCCTCGCGCTTCAGGTGCAGGGGCGTGTTGTTCGCGGCGCTCTCGGGGGGAACCCAGGTGCCCGAGCTGAACGCATCCACCGTCCCGTCCTCGTGACGGAGTTGGTAGTACATCAGCTCGCTTCCGTCGGAGAGCTGGAGCGAGAACCAGTCCCAGCCGACCTGTCCCTTCCCCAGCGCGCTGGTGCTCCACTCTCGGTCCATCCAGCTCTCGCCCGTCACCGCGTACGTCTGTCCATCCAGCCGCACCGTGCCTCGCGAGGGCATGCGGGTCATCGAGTAGTAGTAGGACGCGTTGCCCGGCTCCGCGCTCTTCTGGCTCAAGCCCCGGTCGCCCTCGAGCACGGGGGGCTTGCCCGGCTCCAGCACCAGCTCCAGCGAGACGTCCTTCGTCCGCGCGCGAAGGCGCACAGGCCACATGGACTCGCCGATGCTCGTGGCCTCCCAGTCCTCCAGCCACACCTTGAATGGCTGGGTGTTCGCGCCCGCGAGCCCCAACGCTTCGCGGCTGTATCGCTCGGCGGCATGGAACTTCCCCGCCGAGACATCCGTCACCGTGAAGTGCCCCAGATAGACCTGCCGCGGGCCCCAGGTCGAGCCTCGAGCGGGGGCGTCTGGGGTCAATGCGTTGCGGAACAACGTGAACTGATATCCGAACGCGCGCCCGTCCGAGGTCTCCAGGTTGCCGGTCCAGTACCACCACTCGGTGCGGAACTCGGGATGGGGGCCGTGGTCCTCGGGGAAGTGGAAGGGGCGTGGCTCGAAGGCGCGGGCGTAGCCCTCCATGCCCTGGGTTCCGCTGCCCATGGCGCGGGCCACGGTGAGAGAGCCGCCGCGGTCGAGCGCGGGGGGCTGGGTCTCCCGCGTGACGAACCAGGCGGCCACCGCGAGCGCCGCCAGCGCGGCCACCGTTCCGATGACGAGTCCTCGGCCGTTGCTCATGGCGTCACTCCTCCCTCAACGCGAGCGCGGGATTGGCGCGCGCCATCTTCCAGGCCGGGTAGAGCCCCGCCAGCGCGGCGGCGACCAGTGAGAGCAGCAGGGCCTGTCCCAAGGTCTCCGGCGAGACGGCGAGCCGCAGCGTCCACCCGAAGGAGCGCTGATTGATGACGTGCACCAGGATGTACGCCAGCCCCACGCCCAGCGGCATGGAGAACAGTCCCGCGAGCAGTCCCAGGAGTCCTGTCTGGAGCGACACCAGGCCCCAGAGTTGTCCGGGCGTGAGTCCGGTGGCTCTCAGCACCGCGAGCTCTCGGGCCCGCTCCAGTTGGAGAGACATCAGCGCGCTGAGCACACCGACGAAGGCCACGCAGATGGCCAGCAGTCGGAGCACCTGAGTAATCGTGAAGGTGCGGTCGAAGACCTCCATGGACATCTGCCGCAGCGAGCGGTTGGAGCGGATGAGCAGGGCCTGGGAGTCGCCGGCGCGCTCACGCACCGAGGCGAGGAGGGCGTCCACGTCCTGTCCTGGGGCCGCGTACAGCGCCACGCCGCTCACGCCTCGGTCGTCGAACCATCGGTCATAGGTGGCGCGAGGCATCAGGACCGTGCCCACGTCGGAGCCGTAGTCGAAGTACACGCCGACCACGCGGAAGCCGTGAGCTCCCCGGTCCGTGGCCACCTGCACCGTGTCGCCGACGCGCAGGCCGCGATGGAAGGCCAGCGGTTCCGAGACGACGACGGTGTCCGGGGAGGACTCGAGCTGGCGCCACGTGGAGGCGTCGTCTCCGTGTTTGAAGCGATAGGTCCTCACGGACGTGCGGCTCAAGTCCACGGCGGCCAGGTCCGTGAGCATTCCATTCACCTGGACATGGGTCAGCCGTAGGGAGCTGCTGCCGGCGATGCCCGGGGTGGAGCGCAGCCGCTCGGCGAGCCCGGGGGCCAGGGAGGCGTCCTCGCGCCGGGCGACCATCGAGGCCGGGGAGATGTAGACGTCGGCGAGGAGCGAGGCCTCCAGCCACGACATCACCGTGCCTCGGAAGCTGGACACCATCAGGCCCACGCCCACCGTGGTCGCCACCGCGACCATCAACGCGGCCAGCGCCACGGCGGTGCGGCCCAGACTGGTCCTCACGCCGCGCGCCGCCATGCGCCCCAGGAGGCCGAAGGTGAGGCCCAGAGGTGCGGCCGCCAGGAGGGACAGCCGCTCCGTCAGCCAGGGCACGAGGAGCGCGGCTCCCAGCAGGACACCGAAGAGTCCCGCGTAGGCGGGGAGCAGCGCGTGCGTGGGCCAGTTCAACATCCCCACGCCCGAGGCCAACAGCAGCAAGCCCATCAGGGCGAGCCAGGGGGCGCGGGTGCGTGAGACATCCTCGAGAGTCGACCGGCGCAGCGTCGTCACCGGCGCCGAACGTGCGGCTTCCCATGCGGGCACGAGCGCCGCCAGCACGGTGGCCCCCAGTCCCAGCGCGAGGCCCTTGGACAGTGTGAGCGGCTCCAGCACCAGCCTGCGCACGCTGACGACGAAGTAGAGGTCATTGAGCGTCTGGGTGATGAGTCCGACGAGTCCTCGGCCGAGGATGATGCCGAGCAGCAGACCCGCCACCGTGCCCACGATGCCCAGCACGAGGGCCTCGCCCAGCACGAGCGCGAACAGTTCTCGCCGGGTGATGCCCACCGCGCGCAGGCGGCCCAGAAGTCCTCGCCGCTGCACCACGGAGAACGTCATGGTGTTGTAGATGAGGAACATCCCGACGACGAGCGCGAGCAGTGAGAGCGCGGTGAGGTTGGTGCGGAACGCTCGGGTCATCTGCTCCAGGGTGCCGGTTCGCGCGGAGGCTCGGACCAGCTCCGTGCCTGGCGGCAGGGTCGCGCGCAGTTGCTCCGCTTGAGGTTCGCCGCCGGGGAGAATCAGGTCCACGCGAGTCAGCCGGCCTTCCTGGCCGAGGACCTCCTGCGCGGTGGAGAGGTCCGCCAGCGCGAGTGACTCCAGCGCTCGGGCGGTGTCTTCGTTCGCGGGGGCGATGAGGGACATGACGCGCAGTTGTTTGTCGCGCCCGGCGACGCGCACGGGCAACACGTCGCCGACGCCCACGCCGAGCGCCCGGGCTGCTCGTGCGCTGAGGAGCACGGTGCCTGGCTGAGTGAGGAGTGTGCTCACGTCACCTGTCGCGTTGTTGCCCGAGAAGTCTCTGAAGGGTGACTCCGCGAAGGGGTCCATGCCCAGCAGGGTGAGCGTGCGCCGGTCGCCCACTGTCGCCTGGACGTAGCCCTCCACCACGGGCGCGGAGATAGGTGCATCAGCCCGCACACGCAGGTCGCGGTACACGCGCTCCGGAAGGCCGGAGGTGCCTCCCATGAGTTGATGCGTGGCGCGCCCCGCCACCGCATCCGTGGAGCGCTCGAACGCGCGCATCGCGCTGCCGCTGGCCAGGTCGATGGACACGACCACCGCGACGCCCAGCGCGATGCCGACGAGAGACAACGCGGTCAGCCACGGGTGGCGGCCCAGATGGCGGAGACTCGCGCGTACCAGAAGGCCTTTCATCGGAGTTCCTCCCGATGCACCGCATGCTGTGTCGTCGCGGCGATAAGGGGCGATTTTCGAACCGCCATCAGCGAGCGCTTCGCCGGGTGGCGCATCGCGGCCATGGCGTGCGGCTCGCGGTCGGCCATCAGCGAAAGGCTCGCTGCGTGGCGCATTGCGGTCGTGAGGCGTACTCCGCCATCCCGCATCGCATGCTGCGTCGTCGCGGCGGTGAGGGGCGATTCTCGGAACGCCATCAGCGAGAGTCTTGCTGGGTGGCGTATCGCGGTCATGGGGTGCAGTTCGCGGTCGGCCATCAGCGAAAGGCTCGCTGCGTGGCGCGTCGCGGCTGTGCGGCGCACTTCGCCAACGGCCTTCATCGCGGCTCCCTCCGCGGTGCCTCGCGCTCCACCAGCCGCCCGTTCGTCATCTCCAGCACCCGGTCCGCTCGCGCCATCAACCCCGGCTCATGGGTGACGACGAGCGCGCAGGCATTGCCTTGCCGAGTGAGCCCCTCCAGCAGGTCCAACACCTGCCGCCCCGTGGCCTCATCCAGGTTGCCCGTGGGTTCGTCCGCCAGCAGCAGCGGCGGCGAATGCGCCAGCGCCCGAGCCACCGCGACGCGCTGCTGCTCTCCTCCCGACAGACGGTCCGGGAAGCTGCCCGCGCGCGAAGCCAGTCCCACCCGCTCCAGCAGCTCACGCGCCCTCGCTCCCGCCTCCGGAGCCGTGCGTCCGTTGAGCTCCACCGGGAGCCTCACGTTCTCCTCCACCGTCAACGTGGGCAGCAGGTTGAACGCCTGGAAGATGAACCCCACGCGCTCGCGGCGCAGCAGCGTGCGTTCGCGCTCGCTCATCGTGCCCAGGTTCTTCCCGTCGATGAGCACCTCGCCGCGCGTCGGCAGGTCGATGCCGCTGATGAGATTGAGCAGCGTGGACTTGCCCGAGCCGCTGCGGCCCAGCAGCACCACGAACTCGCCCCGGCGCAACGCCAACGTCACACCGGAGAGCACCTCCCGAGAGGTATCGCCCTCCGCATAGGACTTGGTGACATCACGAAGTTCGACGAGCGGGGGCGTGTCGGACGAGGGCATGTGTGAGCCCTTGATAAACGGAGAACGCGTTTGACGCCGCCTCACACGGGCCCACTCAGGTGCCCGCGGATTGTGGCTCCCATTCCCCAAAGTTACAGACCTGCGTCAAGAAGTCGCAGACCTCCCTGGCCAGACGCGGCCCATCCGCGTCGCGAGGGATGATGTGGAAGCCTCGCTCCAACGAGACGACGCGCACGCACGGCGACGCCTTGAGCTTGCGCGCCAACTCGAGCCCTCCTCGTGGGTCCACGACATGGTCCTGCTCCGCCACGGCGATGAAGACAGGGCACCGCACGCGCGCGGCGCTCCGGGCCGCGGCGTCCTGCAAGGTGACCAGGTCCCGCAGCCTCGCCACCGGGAACCCGGGGAGGATGGGGGCTCGGGCCAGGACCGCGGGGTCCGAGATGTCCGTGCTCGACTTCGCCACCCAGGGGTGTACCCACTCCAGGAGCGGCGTGCGCGACAGTTGCCGGATGATGCGCATGCGCGCCCCGCGAAAGCGCAGGGCCGGGGCCGCGAGCACCAGGCCTCGCACCCGCTCCGGAAGCTCCGCCGCCAGCCCCACCGCCAACAGCGCCCCCATCGACAACCCCGCGACGAAGACCTGCCGGTGTCCGCGCAGCGAGTCGAACGCGCGCCGGGCCGCGTCCCTCCAGTCCCGCCAGGTGACACTCCACATCGCCTGAGGCGTCGCGCCATGCCCGGGCAGGAGCGGAGCCACCACCCGCATCCCTCGCGCCGCCAGGGCCTCCCCCAACGGCCGGACATCCCAGGGACTGCCGGTGAATCCGTGCAGCAACAGGCACGCCTCCGGACCCTGTCCCAGCTCGAACGCCCCGGTCTTCTCCTCGTCCATGGTCAAGCGCGTGTCCATCATGACGTGACGCTGGCCACGCGGGGGCACAGGCGCTATGCCCCCATGCCTCATGGCGGACACTCCGAAGCCCCCGGACATGCAGTTGCAGATTCAAATCGACGAGGACGTCGCCAATGGTCAGTACGCCAACATGGCCCTCGTGAACCACACGGACACGGAATTCACCCTGGACTTCATCTACGTCCAGCCGCAGCAACTGCGCGCCAAGGTGCGCTCGCGCATCATCACCAGCCCCAAGCACATGAAGCGGCTGATGCTGGCCATGCAGGACAACCTCCAGCGCTATGAGGCGAAGTTCGGCCCCATCACCCTGCGCGAGGATGACGGCGGAATGCACTGAGCGGGTGACCCGCACCCCGGGGTTGGAATCCAACCCGCAGCGGCGCAGACTCAAGGCATCGTGCTCCGACTCCTCGTGCCGCTGTTCGTGCTCCTGTTCACCCGCGCCGCCTCCGCCCAGTGTCTGGGGGACGGCGTGCAGTTGTTCCCCACGCCGGGGGCCATCATCCCCATCAACAGCCGCTTCCTGCTGGAGGGAGTGGGGACCGCCCGTGAGTCCGTGGTGTCGCTGGTGGGCAAGAAGCTGCGGCTGGTGTCGGACAGCCACGAAGTGGAAGTGAAGGCGCAGCGCGGCTGGGAGAGCAGCCTGGGGCGCGCCACCGTCGTCCTCAAGGTGACGGGCAAGCTGGAGCCCGACAAGCGCTACACGCTGCGCATCGACGAGGTGCTCCCCAACGTCGCCCTGCTCAACGGCCGCGGCGCGTTGCTGCCCGAGTGGTACACGGGCAAGGGCGCCGACACCCAGGCGCCCCGGTGGCAGAAGCGCCCGGCCGTCTCGGAGGGCATCCTCCGCCGCACGCCCGAGGGCACCACGCGCTTCGTGCGCCTCAACCTGTCGCTGCGCGAGGAGAGCCCCGCGTATCTCGTGGTGAAGCTGGAGCCCCGCCGCCCGGGCCCCAGCGTGCAGCAGTACGTGGTGCCGGTGGTCAACAACACGGCCTTCATCGGCCATGAGGCATGCAGCGGGACGTTCGCCATGGAGGACGGCCGCAGCTACCGCGCCCGCATCGAGGCGTTCGACGCCGCGGGCCACAACGCGCCCCCCGTTCCTCCGGTGGACTTCGAGGCGCCGGCCGACTACTCCGCTCCGTGAGCGGTACTCGCCAGGAGCACGCATGACGAAGGTGGACGTGGAGGGCATGAAGGAGCGGATGGCCGCTTTCACCCAGTCCCTGCAGGACGACATCTGCCAGGCACTGGAGCGGCTGGACGGCTCGGCGCGCTTTCGCGAGGACGCCTGGCAGCGCCCTGGCGGAGGCGGCGGGCGCACCCGGGTGCTGGAGGACGGCGCCGTGCTGGAGAAGGCCGGCGTCAACACCTCCGTGGTGTTCGGCGAGTTGGAGGAGCAGTTCGCCAAGAAGCTCCAGGGCGAGGGCCGTTCGTTCTGGGCGGGCGGTGTCTCCCTGGTGCTTCACCCGCGCAATCCGCATGTGCCCACCGTGCACGCCAACTACCGCTTCATCCACCAGGGCGGGAAGGCGTGGTTCGGCGGCGGCGCGGACCTGACGCCGTACTACCTCTACGAAGAGGACGCGGCGCACTTCCATCGCGTGCACAAGGCCGCCTGCGACAAGCACGACGCGGCGTACTACCCGCGCTTCAAGGCGGCGTGTGACCAGTACTTCCACCTGCGCCACCGCGACGAGTCGCGCGGCGTGGGCGGCATCTTCTTCGAGAACATGGGCGGGGACCTGGAGCGCGAGTTCGACTTCGTGCGCGACTGCGGCAAGGCGTTCCTGGACGCGTACCTACCCATCGCGGAGCGCCGCAAGAACACGCCCTTCACCGAGGCCCAGCGCTTCTGGCAGGAGGTGCGGCGCGGGCGCTACGTGGAGTTCAACCTGGTCTATGACCGGGGCACCGTCTTCGGCCTGGAGACGCGCGGGCGCACCGAGTCCATCCTCATGTCGCTGCCGCCCCAGACGCGCTGGCGCTATGACCATCACCCGGAGCCCGGGAGCTGGGAGGCCCGGCTGGTGGACGCGCTGCGCCAGCCTCGCGATTGGGCGTCCTGGAGCCAGTCGGGCTGAGGCCCACGGCGCATGTCCACGCGGACTCCGCTTCAGCGAGGAGGAGGAGCTCGGGCGAAGTGGCCCCTCGTCGCGGGGCTGCTCGTCCTCCTCGCGGGTGTCGCCAGTGTGTTTGTCTTCCGGCGAACACCCGCGGCCCCCGAGCGTCCCTCCGACGCGGAAGCCCGTCTCAACGTGCTGGCGCTGTGTGACGCGGTCCAGGCGTTCCGGGACGAGCACGGCAACTACGTGGTGGCGGGGCCCACGCCCCGGGAGGTGCCCAAGGGGGGCGAGGCCGTGCCCTTTCCGGAGGACGAGGCCTTCCACCGCCTGGGCTTCGAGCCCGGAGAGCGGGTGCGCTTCCAGTACGAAGTCGTGGTGCAGGAGGGCCCCGTGGGTGAGCCGGAGGTGTCGTGCCTGGCGCGCGGCGACTTCGACGCGGACGGGCTCAACTCCCTCTACCGCGTCCGGCTGGATGCCCACGGCATGACCGGACCCATCGAGGTGGAGCGGGAAGGGGAGTAAGGCCGCCGCAACCCCTCCCTCGCTCCGCGCGACAATCCGGGAGATGGGGCACGCCGGCGACATCCGGGCGCAACGCGATGCGCCTCGCACCTCGGGCAAGGGGCGGGAGCGATATTCCGGCCCCCGAGGGGAGGACGCGTTAGGCTCACGCCCTCCGTCAGCGAAGCCGGCCGGCGACTCGCTGGTGCTGTCCGTTCCGAAGGGTGATGAGGGTTCGTCCATGTCCACTCCCTCGCGAATCTCCGCGGGCTTCGGCCAACTGGCCCGGCTCCTCGTCCACTCGGGAAAAGGCGCCCTCCCTTCGAAAGGGCCCAAGTCCTCCGAGGGAGGCCCGCCCCCGCCCCGGGATGGTTTCCGCACGCAGACCTCCCCGCCCCAACAGCACCCGTCCCTGGGCGGCCAGGAGCGGGTCCCCGTGCGCAAGGTGGCGGAGCTGATTCCTCCCGGGCTGGAGAAGGTGGCGAGCCGGGCGGAGCTGGGCCAGCGCTTCGGCTCGGACGCGGCGCTCCTGGCGGGGCTCCTGAAGCCGTCGCAGCTCCCCAGCACCGAGCGCGCCACCCGGCTGTGGACCTTCTTCGCCGCCTACGCCCAGGCCGCCGCGGCCCAGCCGCCCCAGAAGGAGGCCCAGGCCGCCTTCCGAGACGCCCTCAAGGGGCAGGGCTTCGCGGAGCTGCGCGACGCACGCACCGGGCAGGACGGCGTGACGCAGGGCTTGTGGGTGCTCTCGGCCAAGACGCCCGAGGAGGCGCGCGAGCGCGTGGCCAGCGTCCAACTGGAGCCGCCCCCCGAGGTGCTCCACTCGGAGGCCGCCCAGCGCAAGGAGGGGGCGGCCGAGCCGGCGTACGCCTCCTCGCAGCGAGGCACGGAGGCGCTTCGCGGAGGGCCTCCCCCGCCGCGGACCCAGGCGTCGGAGGGGCCGCCGTCCGAGTTGGACGAGGCGCTCTCCCCAGACGAGGCCCGCGCCCGCCGGTCGAACCGGCGGCTGGGGCCGATGATGCTGTGGAACGTGCTGCACGGCTTCCGCTCGGAGGCGGAGGACGGCGCGGTGGCGCAGGGGCAGTGGGACCGGATGGCCTTTGGCGCCATGCTGGCCCTGGTGGCCATCGCCCTGGTCGTCGTGGCGCTCGTCAGCCTCTAGGGAGAAGGGGCGGGCGGACAGCGCGGTGGCGCGAAAGTCCTTGGCCCCGGCCGGCTTGTGGTACGTTGCCGCACCCATTGGCCACCGACGACCTCACACTCGTCAAGCGCGTCCGGAGCGGCGACCAGCGCGCGTTCAAGCTTCTCGTCGAGCGTTACCAGCGCAAGGTGTACGCGGTCGCGCTTGGCATGCTCAAGGACAAGGAAGAAGCGATGGACGTCTCCCAGGAGGCGTTCGTCAAGGTCTACAAGTACCTGGACCACTTCAAGGGCGACTCGTCCTTCTACACCTGGCTCTACCGAATCACGGTGAACGTCTGCATCGACGTGCTGCGCAAGCGCGGCGGGGGCGGCGAGGTCGTGGAGTTCGACGAGAGCCAGGCCATGGACCTGTCCGAGGCGCGCATCGGCGCGCTGGGCAGCCGCCTGGGCACCAACCCCCAGAAGAGCGCGCTCCGGCGGGAGCTGGCGGAGAAGATTCAGGAGGCCCTGGGCACCGTGCCAGAGAAGCACCGCGCCATCCTCCTGCTCCGGGAGATCGAAGGCATGTCCTACGAGGACCTGGCCCGCACGCTCGATATTCCCAAGGGCACGGTGATGAGCCGCCTCTTCCACGCCCGGGCCAAGGTCCAGAAAATCCTCAGTGAGTACCTGGAGTTGGACGAAGCGAAGAGTGGAGTGGGCGGCGAATGAGGGACCCTCGAATATCTGAGGGGACCCCACGTCACACCGTTCGCATCTCCCACCATCAGGGTGAAGGTTATGGCCGGTAATCCCGCGTGCGAGCGTTTCGTCCCCATGCTCTCCCCGTATGTCGACGGGGAGCTGACCCCCGCGGAGCGGGTCAATGTGGAGCGCCATCTCTCCGCGTGCCGCGACTGTACGGGGCGCGCCGCGGACCTGCGCGCCGAGTCGGGCCTGCTCCGGGTGGGCCTGGACATGGCGGTGGACGATGTCGACTTCAAGGACTTCGCCCAGAAGGTGATGGCCCGGGTGACGCCGGAGAAGCCGCCCCTCCTGGAGCGGCTGAAGCTGGCGATGTCGGAGATGTTCCTCTACCAGCGCACTGCCATGGTGTCGTCGTTCGCCACGGCCGCGGTGCTGGTGGCGGTGGGGCTGCCGCTCCTGCTGAGTGACAGGGCGCCGGTGGGCTACGGGGCGGAGCGGATGACGGTGAAGTCCATCCAGCCCTACCAGGACGCGCGCGTGGCGCCGGTGGTGATGGAAACCGACAACGGTGGCACCATCATCTGGCTGGTGGACGAGGAGACGCAGGACGGCAAGTCGTCCGAAGAGGACGAGGAGCTGGAAGAGGATGTGAGTGGCGGCGGACTTCGCGATGGCACCAAGGGCCCTCGGCCCCTGGCCAAGCCGAAGGCCGACGTGGAGCGGCCCTCGGGAGGACCCCTGTGAGAAGACACGTGTCGTCCGGCCGGATGATGCTGGCCGTGCTGGGCTTGGGTGTGCTGGTGCCGCTCGTCGGCCTCGCCCAGGATGAGCAGAAGGTCAGCGTCCAGGTGGAGGTGGTGCTCGCCTCGCGCAAGGGCACCGAGGTGGACCCGCCGGAGCTGGCGAAGATGAAGGAGCAGTTCCAGAAGCAGAACTTCAACTTCACCTCCTTCAAGCGCCTGTCCAACGAGAAGCTGGACGTGGGCGCGAAGAAGGCCTCCGAGGTGAAGCTGCCCAACGGCAGCAACGCGTCGCTGCTGCTCTTGGGCATGAAGGACGGCATCGCCACGGTGCGCGTGGCCATCCCGCGCCAGCCCACGCTGGACGTGGAGCTGGGCCGTCATGGCGCCGTCTACCAGAAGGCCGGGAAACACGTGGGCGGAGAGCTCATCCTGGTGCTCTCCCCGCCCTCGAACTAGCTGTCAGAAGCGCTGTGTGGGCCGCCTTGCTTCAGGCGGCCCGGTCCACGGAGAGCCGCGCGGGAGTCCCGGCGGGCTCGTCCTCATCCCGCTCATCGCTCGAGGAGGAGGTCTGCGCCAGGGTGGCGCGGCGTGGGGTGGCGTCCTCCGCGCGCTCGTGCTCCAGGTGGATGATCATCCCCGTGAGCAGGTTCTCGAAGGCGGCGAAGCAGCGGTCCACCATGGCCAGCGCGTCCGCGCGCACCGCCGGCTCCAGCTCCATGGCCTCCAGCTCCGCCGCCAACTGCTGCTCGAACATGGCGTGCTGGGCCTCGGCCCTCATGTGATGGTCGGAGAAGTACTTGAGCCGCTCGTCCGCGCCCTGGGAGGCGCAGAGCATGGCGGTGCGGCCGAAGAAGACATGGCTGGTGGACTCCAGCGCCCAGAGCAGGACGATGCGCAGCCGGTCATCCACGGGGCGGTACACCTCGCTGATGATGGTGTACGCCGCCTCGCGCGTCTTCGCGTGGGCCTTGCCGTAGAGCGCGCCGATGCTCAGCGAGCCCCCGGTGAGCGAGGCGATGTCGTCCTCGAACCACTGGTCATGCCCGCTCTCCTCCGCGTGGTGCCGCGTCGCGAGCGCCTTCAGGTGAGGGTCCTGGATGAAGTGGGCGTTGAGCCGCAGCACGTCCTGGAATGACATCACCCAGAAGGTGAGCCGCGGCGCGAACGCCATCACCTGCTCCAAGGGCCGGTCCTGCTTGAGCTCCAGGAAGAAGGGGTGTGTGGCGAACCGCTTCTCACGCGCCTCGATGTGTTGGAGCACGGCCTTCATGGATGTCCCTCCCTGATACCCGCGATGTGGGTTACCAACTGACGGTGTACACGCAGGCGGTATCCCCCCGGCGACGGCAACTCTTGGGGTCATGTTCAATACGGACCCAGAGAGAATCCTTGGGACGGAACCTGTCGGAGATGGCCTCCAGCAGTCCGTAGTCCAAGTCGCACGGATAGGGATTGTCGCAACGCATCTTCGCGTTTCGCTTGTCCACTGGCTCGAAGTGATAACCGCCGATGTGGCCCTTGCCCCGGTGATTCATCCGGTAGGTCGGGTCCACCGCGCGCAAGACTTTCTCCAAGGTGTCGATATCCGGAGGGAACTGCGCGTTCTCTGGAATCTTCCGGCCAATCGTTCGCACCGTGCTGGGGCCAATCTTCTCGAAAACCAGACTGAAAGATTTCAGCAGCGCGGGCATCGGATACCAGGATTTGGCTTCCAGCGGAGCAATGCCGTTCTCCGCGAGGATTCGCAGCGCCCGGGCTTGGGCCAGCTCCATTCCATTGACGATGGAGAGGATGGACTGGCCCAGGACCTCGACGCCTTGGAAGGACGCGAAGGCAGGGGCGGGGGTGGGAGTCGTCGTCGGCGTCTTCAAATTCATACCGGAATGTCCTCGCGATTCACTGTCATGCATTGAAGCGGGTTTCTCCGGTAATTTCAAACATCCTGATTTATCTAAACTTTTCCATTCTGATGGATACGTCTGGGATTGGGTTGGGGTGGACCCATGTGTTGACGTCTCATGTCCGGTTCCAAACACTTGCGTAGGGAGGGCTGGGATGAGGTGGGTTGGAGTCCTCCGAGGAAGGCGGACGGGATGTCCCGCGGGTGGGGGTGGGGCTGAAAAAATGGCGGCACTTCCGGGGCGGGGCGGAGGTGGAGGCGGGGGGATTCCAATGAGGACAAGGGGTTGGCGCGCGGCACATGGGTTGCTCTTGGGGCGGGCAGGCACGGAGGAGAAACCCATGGCGAAGACTCGGCGGAGTGGGCAGGGCATCCGGCGGAAGGCTCGGCGGGTGAAGGTGACGACAGCGCGTGCGGTGTCGGGGGCGGGGAGACAAGCGCGCCGGGTGCAGGTGACGCTGGGAGACCTCATCGCCGCGGCCTTCGACACGGTGGGGGGCGAGGTGAAGAAGGTGAAGCAGGTGGTGTCCTCGCGGGACATGGTGTTGGCCACCGGCAAGCACATCGTCTTCGTGGGCTGAAGACACACGGGCGGGTGAGGCGTCAGGGGAGGCGGCGAGGGGAGCTGACGGGTGAGGCGCATCATCATTCCCGGGCGCAACTGCTGGACGGTGGAGGAGACGAGCGACGCGGGCGTCCTGGTGGATGGGCGCGCGTACTACCGGGAGCTGTACCGGGCCGCGAAGAAGGCCCGGCGCTACGTCGCGATGACGGGCTGGCAGTTCGACAGCGACGTTGCGCTCTTGCGAGGGGAGGACCTGGAGGAGGCGCGGGGCGGCGAGGTGCGCCTGCTGCCCATGCTGGATGCGTTGTGCCGAGCCAACCCGGAGCTGCATGTCTACATCCTGGCGTGGGATTTCAGCCTGCTGCTCGCGATGGAGCGCGAGTGGATGCAGCACCTGCTGTTCAACTGGACGACGAACGAGCGCGTGCGCTTCCGGTTCGATGCCTCCAGTCCGCTCTACGGGGCGCACCACCAGAAGCTGGTCGTCATCGACGGGGTGCAAGCCTTTACCGGTGGGATGGATGTTTGTGATTGCCGCTGGGATGACCGCGAGCACCGCGCCTACTCGGCGTTGAGGTGTGACAGCGGCAGGGACCCGCATGGGCCCTACCATGACGTGCAGGCGGTGCTCACCGGGCCGGTGGTGGCGCGGCTGACGGAGCTGTTCGAGGCGAGGTGGGCACACGCGGGCGGAGGGGAGCTGCGCCTGCCGCGGGTGTCCCGGGATGACGTGGGCTTCTCCTCCAGCGTGCCCGCGCCGCCGGGGCCGGTGGCGCTCAGTCGAACGTTCGGCAAGACGCTGTTGCCGCCGCAGGAAGCGGTGCAGGAGGTGCGCACGCTGTTCCTGGATGCCATCGCCGCGGCGGACCGGTTCATCTACATCGAGAACCAGTACTTCTCGTCGCGGGCCATCCACCAGGCGCTGGTGCGGCGCTTTCGCGCGGTGGGGCGCCCGCCGCTCCAGGTGGTGCTGGTGCTGCCGCGGCAACCCGAGGCGCTGCGCGAGCAATTGGCCATGGGCGTGGCGCAGGTGCGGCTGCTGCGCGCGCTGGGGCGACTGGCGCGGGAGACGGGCCACACGTTCCGGGTGTACGGCTCCGCGGCGCGCGACGTCCCCTCGGGCGAGGAGGTCTACACGTATGTCCACTCGAAGGTGATGGTGGTGGATGACCACTTCCTCACGCTGGGCTCGGCGAACACCACCAATCGCAGCATGGGGTTGGACTCGGAGCTGAACCTGAGCTGGGAAGCGGAGGAGGCGGAGGACACCGTGTCGCGCGCCATCCGCCGCCTGCGGGTGTCATTGATGGCGGAGCTCACGGGCCTGACGGGCGTGGGGGCGTTGCGGTCGCTTGCGCGCGTGGACCTGGCGTGGGTGGAGCGGCTGGACGCGGTGGCGCGCGAAGGGGCACACCGGCTTCGTCCGCATCCGCTGGAGACGGTGTTCGACCAGAGCCCGTTGCTCAAGTCGCTGGAGCCCGAGGACCTGAGCATCGACCCGGAGGACTCCGTGCTGGACGAGTCCTTGTTCGAGGCGCTGCGTGGCGCGGAGGACGGGCTGTTCGCCTCGGGCATCCGGCTCTTGTCGCGCTTCTGGGTGGGCACGGCCGAGGAGCGCCCGCACCAGGCGATTCTGCCGGCGGGCTCCGACGACGCGGGGCCGCCCCGCGATGGCGGTTGAGCGCCCTTCGCGTGACACGGGAGGTCTCACCGAGCGCGTGGGTGTGCCGAGGCTCGGCAGTGTCACCCACACCCGATGCGCCGAGGACTTCGCGAGACGGCGGGGCCGGGTAGGATTGGGGGACGATGACCGGCGCCGCCCCCCTATTCGTCCTCTTCGCCCTCGTCTCCAACCAGAGCTCCACCCTCATCGAGGAAGAGCCCGAGCCCTCGGGACGGCAGGACACCCCCGTGTCCAAGGCCCGCCTGGATGAGCCCGCGCCCCCTGGCAGCCATGCCGGTGGTGAGGGCTTCGGCTTCACCGCGCAGCTCGAGGTGGGCGGGGTGAGCCTGCCCTCGGGCACTCCGGGTGGAGGCCAGGACCTGTTCATCCGGGCGTATCCGGTGCTGGGCCTGACGAAGGGAGACTCCTTCGTGCTGCGGCTGGGCGCCAACCTGCGCATGCGCATGGTGGACGAGGAGCCCAAGCAGGCGGAGGGTGACTACGGCGCCCGTCTTCGCCGCGAGGACTGGGACGAGCTGAGCGACGCGGGCCAGGTGGTGCGCATGCTGCGCATCGGCCAGGAGGGACAGCCGTTCTATCTGCGCGTGGAGCCCCTGGTCGACGAGTCGCTGGGCCGCGGCTACCTGGTGGGCCGCTACAGCAATGTGTTGTCGCCGGACTACCACCCGGCGGGCGGCTCGGTGACGGTGGTGAAGGGCGCGGTGCGCGCGGAGGTGCTGGCCAGCGACGTGCTCGCGGCGCGGCTCTTCGCGGGTGAGCTGATGCTGGACCTGGGGCGCGCGGCCAGCGACGACGCGAACAAGTTCGACCGCTACCTCGTGCGGTTGTCCGCCGCGCACGACGCGGGCCGCGCGGGGGGCGAGACGCCCAACATGACGCTGGCCTCGTTGGGCGGCGACGTGGCGCTGTACAAGGGGGAGCGCCTGCGGGCCTGGGCGCTTCTGGGCGGTGGCGCGCGCTTCTCGCAGTCGCACACGCCCGCGGTGGGCGGCCTGCTCGGCGTGGCCATGGAGGGACAGACGTCGAGCGGCACGCAGATCAGCGTGACGCTCCAGGGGCGCCACCAGGGTGGGCGCTTCCGCTTCGGCATGTTCGGGCCGGACTACGAGCTGGGCCGCTTCTCCGGCACGGGCCTGGCCGAGCAGCCCATCTCCGAGGAGGACCTGCCCTCGGGCTTCGCGGGCTACCTGGAGGCGTCCATCGCCAAGGGCGGTCCGGACTCGACGCTGCTCTTGGGCAGCCTGGCCGCGCAGTACTACGGCTTCGGCCGCACGGACCTGGATGTGTCGGCCGGGTTTGAACTGCCCGGAGGCCGCACCCGTGCCCTGGCGCGCGCGGTGTTGACGGCGCTGGGCGACAGGCCCCGCTACTCGCTGGGCGTGGAGGTCCGCCAGCGGTTGATGAATCACCTGTATGCGTGGGGCTCCGGCGGCACGGTGCACTTCCCCCAGGCCAACGGGCAGCTGGTGCGTGGGGTGACGGCGGGCGCGGGCGTGGGCGTGGACTTCCAGCGCTGACGTCGGCTTCAGGGCGGAGGAGGCTCCAGCGGCAGGGTGAAGTGGAAGGTGGAGCCTTGGCCCACCTCCGTGTCCACGCCGATGTGGCCTCCGTGTCGCTCGACGATGTCGCGGCAGATGTAGAGCCCCAGCCCCAGGCCCCCGAAGCCAGAGATGGGGGCGTTGCGCGCGCGGAAGAAGCGCTGGAAGAGGTGCTCGCGCTGGTCGTCGGGGATGCCGATGCCCGTGTCGCGCACCGACACCCGGGCCTGCGTCCCCTCGTGCTCCACCGTCAGCCGGACGGTGCCCCCGGTGGGGCTGTACTTGAAGGCGTTCTCCAGCAGGTTCATCAGCACCTGGGCCAGTCGTCCCCGGTCGCCCAGGACGATGAGCGGCTCGGGGGTCTCCTCGTATTCGAGCGTGTGCTGCGTGCCCAACGGGCGCGCCTCCGCGAGCACCTCGCGCGCGAGCGACTGGAGTTCCACCGGCTTGCGGTGCAGCTCCAGCCGTCCCGCTTCGATGCGGGTGGCGTCCAGCAGGTCGTTGACGAGGACGGACAGCCGGGTCACCTGCGCCAGCGCCTTGTCCACGTGGTGAGGCTTGGGCACATGGCCCTCGGAGGCCTGCTGCTTCATCATCTGGAGGTGCAGCTTGAGGGGCGTCAGCGGCGTCTTCAGCTCGTGGGCGGCGATGGACAGGAAGTCGTCGCGGACGTTGATGGCCTCCTGGGCCTCCTTCAAGAGCCGCTCGCGCTCCTCCTGCGCGCGGTGCTCCTGGGTCAGCTCGACGACGACGGCGCCCAGGCCGACGATTCCGCCGCTGGGGGTGCGCACCGGGTAGTAGCTGACGCGCCAGTGGCGCAGCTCGTGGGGCGTGGAGGGGACGTAACCGGCCATCTCCAGGTCGCTCAGTGCCTGGCCAGTCTCAATCACCTGGCGCATCAGCGGCTCGAGCTTGGGGGCCATGGTGGGATTCATCTCCCGCACGGTGTGTCCCAGCTCTTCGTTCCGGGACCGCCCGTGCAGCGAGGCGAGCGCGTCGTTGATGCGCAGGTAGCGCAGCTCGCGGTTGACGAAGGCGAGGCCCACGGGCGCGTGGTTGAGGAACGTGTCGAGCAGCGCGAAGGACTCCTCCAGCCGCTCGCGCGCGTTCTGCTCCGCGACCAGCAGGCGCTCGCGCTCCACCTTCGCGCGGCGCTCCTCCGTGACGTCGCGGTAGCTCCACACGCGACCGATGACGGTGTCCCCCATGCGTTGGGGCAGGGAGGTGGCCTCGAGGATGCGTCCGTCCTTCAGCTCGTGCGTGTCCACGGTGGCGGTGTCCGACGGGAGGAGCTGGCCCTGGATGCGTGAGACGAACCGCGCGGGGTCCTTCGTCAGGGGGGCCGCGTCCGCCAGGGCCCGCTCCGCGACGCCCGACTCCATCACCTCGTCGCTCAGGCCCCACATGTCCTGGAAGCGCTTGTTGTAGGCGACCATCCGCTGGTCCCCATCCACCGCGACGATGCCCTCCGCGATGGAGTCGAACGTGGCGCGCAGCAGCGAGTGGGTGTGCTCCAGCTTCTCCCGCGAGCGGCGCTGTTCGGTGACGTCCACCATCAGCCCCCGCAGCCGCATGGGATGGCCTTCCTCCGAGAGGGCCGTGACATGCGCGCGCATCCAGACGATGTGTCCGTCCGCCGCGAGCATCCGGTACTCGAACTCCTGGGGCCGCGACTGCCGCCACGCGCTCAGGCACGCGGAGAGGACGTCGGGCCAGTCATCCGGATGGACGTGCCGCGCCCAGAAGTCCGGCTGCCGCACCCACTGCTCGGCGGGAACCCCCAGCAGCCGCTCGGCCTGTCTGCTCACGTAGGTGAAGTGGAACTCGGCGTTCGCCTCCCAGACGATGCCGTCGATGCTGCCGATGAAGTCCTCGTAGCGCTCCCGGATGCGCGTCAGCTCCGTGCGCGCCGCCCCGCTCGCGGACTCCCAGGGCGTCACGGGCTGGAGCCGGACGCAGGCGCCCAGCAGCGCGTGGTCGTCCCCATAGACGGCGAGCGCCAGCGCGCGCTGGGGTTGTCCGTGCGCGACGCCGTCACCCAGCCCTTGCCCGCTCGTCAGCGCGTCGTGCACCGTGCGGGTGAGCCAGGGCATGCGGGCGAGCACTTCATCCACTGTCCGGCCTTGAACCGCGTCGCGCGCTCCCCCCGCGGCGAAGACCAGCTCCGGCTCCATCCAGAGGACCTGTCCCTGGGCATCGACGATGAGCGTGGCGTGCAGGCCCTTCCCCACGCGCAGCAGTTGCTCGCGCGCGGAGGGAGGGCGCGTCCGAGGAGACGCGCTCCACCCTGGCTGCCCTCGCCGCAATCGCCTGAGCATTCCCAAACATGGGACCGCGTCCCACTCCCGCGAAAGGGTTGCCCCTCGCCTCGCGCCCTCGCCACGTCGTCACGCGCGTCGGCTTGACTACGGCTGTAGTCACGCGTACCTTCCTTCGTGACTACAGTTGTCGTCACGGGGTGGTCATGAAGAAGCCGGTGGGAGAGCAGGAGCTGGCGGTGCTGCGCTACGTGGCGGAGCACGGTCCGGCGACGGTGGGCGAAGTGGCGGAGCGCTTTGGAGAGCCGCAGGGCCTGGCGCGCTCCACCATCCTCACGGTGATGGAGCGGCTGCGGCAGAAGGGCTACCTCACGCGGCGCAAGGTGGAGGGCGTGTTCCAGTACGCCTCGCCGGTTCCGGAGGGCGAGTTGCTGCGGGACGTGGTGGGGGACTTCGTCCAGCGGACGCTGGCGGGTTCACTGTCGCCCTTCGCGGCGTATCTGTCAGAGGCGGATGACGTCTCCGACGCGGAGCTGGCGCAGCTCCAGGATGTCGTGTCGCGGCTTCGCTCGAAGAAGCGGAAGGACTAGCCCATGCGGACCGATTGGCTGACGGAGATGGCCTCGTGGCTTGCGTCGTGGCCGGAGGGGTTGTGGCGAGCGTCGTGGCAGGGCGCGCTGTGTGCCGCGCTGGTGTGGGCGGTGACGCGAGGGTGGACGCGGATGCCCGCCTCGCTGCGCGCGGGCCTGTGGTGGCTGGTGGCGCTCAAGTTCGTGGTGACGTTGGTCGCGCCGCGTCCGTTCTCGCTGCCGGTGTTGCCCGCGGCGCTCGGGGCTTTCCTCGAGCAGGTGAGCCCGCTGGTGCCCAAGCCCCAGGAGGCGGCTTCGTCTTCTTCGTCGCGTCCGTCGGACGTGCTGGCGACGGAGGCCCCCGCGTCCTCACCTGACGGACAGGTCGAGGACACGGTGCTCGCGAGGGACACGCGCGTGGAGGGCTTCGTGCTGGCGGGGGGCGCGCCCGTCTTGCGTGAGCCGGAGCGTTCGATGTGGGGCACCTTCCAGGGCTGGAAGCCGGTGATGGTCCTGGTGTTGTTGATGGCCTGGGGCGTGGGCTTGTCGTTGCAGTTGCGCCACCAGGCGCGGAGCTGGGCCTCGATGCGCCAGATTCGCCGTGGCGCGCGTCCGCTGGTGCATCCCGAACTGGAGGCGGAGGTCCGCGAGTTGTCCGTCAGCGCGGGATTGAAGCAGGCGCCCGCGCTGCTCGTGTCCGACGAAGTGACGAGCCCGCTGGCCACGGGGCTGCTGTCTCCGGTGGTGGTGTTGCCCGCGAAGGCGGTGCGCCTGTTGCCGGTGGAGGGGCTGCGCATGGCGCTGGCGCATGAAGTGGCGCACTTGAAGCGCGGGGATTTGTGGCTGGGCTGGGTGCCCGCGCTCGCGGAGGCGCTGTTGTTCTTCCACCCGCTCGCCCGGCGGGCGGCCCGTGAATACGCGCTGGCTCGCGAGGAGGCGTGTGACGCGGAGGCGCTGCTGCTCACGGGCGCCGAGCCCGCTGACTACGGGGAGCTGCTGCTCGCGTTCGGAGTCGCCCGTCCTCAGGGTACCGCCGCCGCAATGGGTGCGTCGGCTCACGTTCAAGCGTTGTACAGGAGGTTGAGCATGCTGGAGCACGTCGAAGTGGAGTCCTCTCGTTCCCGTCGTGGATGGAAGTGGGCGTTCTCCTTGTTCGGGCTGCTGGCCTTGGTGCCCTTCCAGGTCGTCGCGCGCCCCGAGTCGAAGCCGGAGACGCAGGCGCAGCCGGACGCGGCGGCGTCGGCCACCACCAGCACGAAGACCCGCGAGCGCAGGCACATGACGGGCGTCGTGAAGGTCTTGGGGGACACGGCTCCCGTGCCGCCCACGCCCCCCGCCACGCCCGTGGTGGCCGCCTCTCCCGCGCAGGTCCGGCAGGCGCCGCGTGCTCCCTCCGCACCGCGGGCTCCGGCGCCCATCGTGGCCATGGCGGGTGTTATCCCTCCCACGCCCCCGGCGCCGCCGAAGCCCCCTCGCCCCATCGAGTCGGATGACGACTTCGGCTACGTGCTGCTGTCGAGCGACAACTCGGCGACGATGAATGGCAGCACGGTGGACCTGGAGCTCGCGAAGATGTTCCGCGGCAAGCAGGGCGGCGAGCTGCTCTACGCCCGCCGCAATGGGGAGGCGTTCATCATCCGGGATGCGTCCACGCTCAAGGCGCTGCGCGCGGCGATGGAGCCGATGCGGACACAGGGCAAGTTGCAGGGCGAGTTGGGTGAGAAGATGGGCGCGCTCGGCCATGAGCAGGGCAAGCTGGGCATGAAGCAGGGCGCCCTGGGCGTGAAGCAGAGCGAGCTGGGGCTACAGCACGCGGAGCTGGCCCACAAGCGGGCCGGGCTGCATCTGGAGTCCAGCCGCATCGACTCGCTCCCCGAAGTGGAGCGGGACCGTCGCCAGGCGGAGCTCGACAAGCAGGAGAAGGCGCTCGACCAGGAGATGGAGGTCCTGGACAAGAAGCAGGAGGCGCTGAGCCAGGAGCAGGAGGTGCTCAGCAAGGAGCAGTCGAAGCTCGGTGAGCAGCAGGCCGCCTATGGGCGCGAGATGGAGAAGGTCAGCGAGCAGCACGAGGGCAAGGTCCGCGAGGCGGAGAGGGCCATCCGCTCCCTCATCGACGAGGCCCTGAGCAAGGGCCTGGGCCAGCCGCTGCCCACCTGAGGACGCTTGCGGCATGGGAGTCATGGCGCGGGGGAGACGGCTCTTCTAACTTGAGAAGGCCGCCCTCTTACTGGAGGTCTCCTCCCCATGAGTCTCGCCGCAAGTCCTCGCAACACCTCCGCCAGCACGCTTGATTCCATCATCCAGCGGGTGAAGGCGGGCTCCCGGGCCTGGGTGAAGCTCGGAGTGCCCGAGCGCCTCGCGCTGCTGGAGGAGCTCAGCCGTGGCTACATGGCCATCGCCGAGCCGAGCGTCCGCGCGGCCTGTGTGGCGAAGGGAATCGACCCGAACAGTCCCGTGGCGGGAGAGGAGTGGCTGGCAGGCCCCATGGTCGTGGTGCGCAACCTGCGCCTGCTGGCCGCTTCTCTCCGGGACATCCAACAGCACGGTGTCCCGCGCATCCCCGCCTCGCGGCTGCGTACGCTGGAGGACGGCAGGCTCGCGGCGCGCATCTACCCCATGGACGCGCTCGAGGGCATGCTGCTGCCGCGCAACGAGGGCGAGGTCTACTTCCTGCCCGGCGTCACCGCGGAGAACCTCCCCGAGCACCAGGCGTCGTTCTACCGGAAGCCGCATGACGGCCGGCTGTGCGCGGTGCTGGGCGCGGGCAACGTCAACTCGATTCCTCCCGCGGACTGTCTCTACAAGCTCTTCGTCGAGGGCGCCGCCTGCGTGCTCAAGATGAACCCGGTGAATGCCTATCTGGGGCCCTTCCTGGAGCAGGCCTTCGCGCCGCTGGCGCGGCTGGATGTCTTCGCCGTGGTGTATGGCGGGGCGGCGGAGGGCGCCGCGCTGGTGGGGCATCCGGCGGTGGATGAGGTGCACATCACCGGCAGCGACAAGACGCACGATGCGCTGGTGTGGGGACCTCCGGGGCCGGAGGCGGATGCGCGCCGGGCCCGCGACGAGCCGCTGTTGCGCAAGCCCTTCACGAGTGAGCTGGGGAACATCTCCCCGGTGGTGGTGGTGCCGGGGCCGTACTCGGATGGGGAGCTGCGCTTCCAGGCGGACAACATCGCCGGCATGGTGGTGAACAACGCGTCGTTCAACTGCAACTCGGCCAAGCTGTTGGTGCAGCCGAAGGGGTGGGGGACGCGCGGGAGGGTGGTGGACGCGGTGGCGGCGAGCCTGGGCAAGGCCTCCGTGCGGCGCGCGTACTACCCGGGCGCGGAGCAGCGCTGGCACCAGTTCACCGAGGGCCGCGCCCACTTGCGCCAGGTGGGCCACGCGAAGGAGGGCGAGCTGCCCTACGCGTTGATTCCCGACGTGGACCCGGGCCACACCGAGGACCGCGTCTTCCACCACGAGCCGTGGTGCACCGTGTTGTCGGAGACGGGCCTGCCGGGGAGCGATGACCCGGTGTCGTTCCTGTCGAGCGCGGTGTCGTTCCTCAACAACAATGTGTGGGGGACGTTGAACGCCACGCTCATCGTGCACCCCAGTTCGTTGAAGGACCCGGCGGTCTCCGCGGCGGTGGAGAAGGCCCTCCGCGAGCTGCGCTATGGCACGGTGGCGGTGAACACCTGGCCGGCGGCGGGGTATGCGCTTGTCTCCCTGCCTTGGGGCGGGCATCCGTCCTCGACGGCTCGGGACATCCAGAGCGGGCTGGGGTGGGTGCACAACACCCTGATGCTGGAGCAGGTGGAGAAGTCGGTGCTGCGCGCGCCGCTGTCGAACCTGATGGCGCCGCCGTGGGTGCCGGGGCATCGGAGCGCGCGGGAGCTGGGGCGGCGGCTGGTGGACTTCGAGCGGGCGCCATCGTGGCTCAAGTTGCCAGGCGTGGCCGCGGCGGCCCTGCGCCGCTGAGCGTGTCGGGACTCGCTCTCCCAGCGGAGGCTGGGGGGCGGGGCGTGGACTGCAGGGGCCGGGGCCCTCGTGGTAAACCCGGCGCATGTCATCGACGCATGCTCGGGAAGGCGGACGGCTGCTCCTGGTGGGGCAGCCGCAGGAGGCGGTGAAGAGTTTCCAGAAGGGACTCGCCATCGACCCGGACGACGTGGAGTGTTTGCTCGGGCTCGTCCGGACGTACCTGAGCGTGGGGGCCGCGCGTGAGGCGGAGGCCGCGGCGTTGCGGTTGTTGAAGGCGAAGCCGGACCACGCCGAGGGCCAGGCGCACCTGGCGATGCTGCGCGCGCAGGCTGGAAACGCGGAGGCGTTGGAGGCCCTCAAGGCATTGGCCGCGGCGCCCACGTCGGGCTACTTCGAGCGCTTCAACCTGGGTGGGCTGCTGCTCGACCGGGGGGATTTGAACGGGGCGCGGGCCGCGTATGAGTCCGCGTTGCAGGTGGCGCCCGACAGCGCGCATGTGCACTTCGAGTTGGGCCGCATCCACCTCCAGCAGGGCCTGCCCGCCGCGGCGGTGCCGCACTTCCAGAAGGCCGCGGAGGGGGCGTCGCAGGAGGCGATGCCGCTGTTGATGCTGTCTCGCGCGCATGCGGCGCAGGGGGCGTTGGGGCTGGCCATCCAGGCGGGGACGCAGGCGTTGGACAGGGCACAGGGGAGCCTGCGCCGCGCGGTGCTCGAGGACCTCTTCAAGCTGTACCTGTCCGGGGGCAGCCCCGAGGGGGCGAAGCGCACCGTGTTGGAGCTGCGGCAGTTGGAGCCGGCCCAGGTCAACTACGTCTACCTGCACGGGTTGGCGATGATGAGCGGGGGCGGCTTCGCGGAGGCCAAGGAACTCTTCGAGGAGGCGCTGCGGCTTTCGCCCAAGAGCTGGCAGACGTTGACGGCGCTGGCGCAGATGCACGGCGCGCTGGGTGAGCGGGAGGATGCGCGCCGGCGGCTGGAGGAGGCGGTGGCGCTGGTGCCCACCGAACTGGGGCCGGTCAACGACCTGGCGATGCACTTGATGCAGGACGACCAGCACTCGCGCGCGAAGCCGCTCTTGGAGCGGGCCCTGGCCGCGCATCCGGCGGACGCGACGACGAACCTCAACATGGCCGTGGCCACCTTCATGACGGACCGGGCCGCGTCGCTTCACCACGCGGAGCGGGCTCGGACGCTGGGCCAGGGCGAGATTCGCGAGCAGGCCACACGCTTGCTGAAGGCACTGGGCGCGGCCTGACGCACCCGGTGGCGCTCGTGCGTGGGGTTCCGTGAGGAGCCCCACGTGGCGCCAAGGCGCTACCGTCCGAAGAGGCCCCAGCGCTTGGTGGAGGGCTTGATGCCCTGAACACGCGACAGGCGCTCGCCGAGGATTCGGCTCATCTCCAGCGCCACGCCAGGGTTGGCCATGACGACGCTGCGGAAGTCATCGCGGCCCACCGCCGCCAGCTCACACACTGTCGCCGTCACCGCCGTCGCCGACCGGGGCTCTCCCGTCAGCAGCGCCAGCTCACCGAAGAAGCCCCCTTGCTTCACCGTGGCCACGGCCTGGCCTCCGGTGTCCTTGAGCTGCACCTCACCGGACAGCACCACGTAGAAGCTCTCGCCCGCGTCTCCCTGCCGGAAGAGCTCCGTGCCCGCGGGGCGCTGGAGGTGCTCGGCGCCTCGCGCCACCGTCTCCAGCTCCTCCGTGTTCAACGGCGCCAGGAAGTCCACCTTGCGCAGCGTGGAGGCCAGAATCGCCACACCCGTGGTGCCCACCGGCTCCTGGGTGAGGAATGTCACCGCCTCCGCCAGATGCGCGCGCCGGGCCACGAGGATGACGGTATGTCCCGCGCGCAGCACCGTGTTCCCATCCGGCAGCGTCGCCCGGCCCTGCGGGTCCACCACGCCGATGAACACGCACTCGCGCGGGAAGCCCTCCATGCCTCGCACCTGCGCCACCGTCTGCCCCGCCACCTGCGCGCGCATGGGCAGCGCCAGCTCGAAGAGCACCGTGTCGCCATCCCCCAAGGGCAGCGAGCCCGCCACCTGCGGGAAGTCGATGGCCGTGGTCATCTTCGCCACGACGACCTCGGCCTCGGCGACCAGGTCCTTCACTCCCGCGAGCCGGTACGCCTCGCGATAGCTCGTATCCAACATGCGCACCATGAGGCGCGCCGGAGACATGCTGCGCACCAACATGGTGAACGCCAGGTTCTCCGAGTCGCGCGCCAGCACCCCCGCCACCACGTCCGCGGACGTGACGCCCGCCGCCTCGAGCATCTGCGGATTCGTCGCGTCGCCGCACACCGTCACCACACCCACCTCCTCGAAGAGGCGTGTGCACGTGGCCGCGTCCCGCTCGATGACCGTCACATGGTGCTGTTCAGCCACCAGACGCGCGGCCAGCACACTGCCCACCCGTCCACCTCCCGCGATGACGATTTTCACGACGCCTTCCTCCCGGGCTCCACCGCCGGCTCATCTCCGTGCCCACCACCGTGCAGCACCTTCTCCAGATTCAGCGTCCGCTCATCCAACTGCGCCAGCATGTGCTCCGCCGTCGCCTCCGGGATGAGCCCGCTGCGGCGCGCGCCTTGAAGCGCCGTGCGCTCCGCGTCGATGAGCCTGCGCCGCATGGCGATGAGGTCCCGGGCCCCCTGCGCGAGGTGGTGCTCGTTGAGCCGCCGCAGCTCGCGCTCGGCCCGGGCGATGTTCACCTGGTACTCGCTGCGCAGGTGGTCATACGCCGCCCGAGGCACCAGCCCCTGCTCATGCAACACCGCCAGCTCCTGGTGTGCCGCGCGGCTGGAGATGAGCCGGCCCCGCTGCTCGGACATGGCCAGCGCCACCTCGTCCTGCTGGAAGAGGCCCAGCCACTTGAGCGCGCGCGTGAGCATCAAGCCCTGGCCCACCAGCGACACCAGCGTCACGCCGAAGGCGATGGCCACCAACTTCTCCCGGCCCGGCGTGGCCGCGGGGAGTCCCAGCGCCAGACCGATGGAGAGCGCGCCCTTGATGTTGCCCACGATGAAGACGTGCTGCCAGCGAGGCGGCAGCGCCTCCGCGGGACGGATGAGCCGCAGGAGCAGGAAGGGTCCGTAGATGGCCACCGCGCGGCCGACCAGAACACACGCCACCGCGATGAGTGTCTCGGGCACGTAGCCGCGCAGCGTCTCGGGTTTCGTGGTGAGTCCCACCGCCAGGAAGAGGAAGGTGTTCACCCCGAACGTGGCGTACTCCCAGAAGGAGTGGATGGCCACCTGGCTCTGCGGCGAGACGTTCTTGCGCAGCCCGACACCCACGGACAATCCCGCGACGACGGCGGAGATGGCGCCCGACAGGTGGAGCTGCTCGGCCACCACGAAGGAGGCCAGCGCCACGGCCGTGGTCACCATGATTTCGGCCAGCGGGTCCTCGGTGTGGCGGATGACGAAGCTGCCCAGCATGCCCACCGCCAGCCCCACCACCGCGCCACCCGCTGACGCGAGCAGCACTCGCGCGGCCAGCATCGGAACGGAGGGAGCCGCGGCGCCCGCCACCACGCTGGCGATGGCCGCGTAGGCCACCAGGGCGGTGCCGTCGTTGAAGAGGCTCTCGCCCTGCATGATGCCGGACAGGCGCGGAGGCACCGGCGCGCGGCGGAAGGCGTAGAGGATGGAGACGGTGTCCGTCACCGACAACAGCGCGCCCAGGAGCAGCGCGGGCCAGATGGCCAGGTCCACCAGGAAGTGCAGCGCGGTGCCCGTGGCGCCAATGGCTAGCACCATGCCCAGGGTGGAGAGGATGAGGATGGGCAAGGCATTGGCGCGGATGCCATTGAGGTCCGCGGTGATGCCCCCCTCGAACAGCAGCGCCGGCAGGCAGACGAGGAACACCACCTCCGGATTGAGGGGCGGCACGCCCGGGAGCAGGTTGCCCACGGAGATGAGCAAGCCTCCCACGACGAGCGCCACGTTGTAGGGCATGTTCGCCCGCTTGGCTGCGATGGCCAGGACGATGGCGGCCACCATCAATCCAATGACGAGAGGCATCTCCAAGTGCACGGCGCGCAGTCTTCCAGAATGGCCGCGCCCGGTCACTCCCCCATCGCGAAAGGCTTTCGAGTCCTAGCGCCTCAAACGGAGGAGGAGGTCCTTCTTCGGCCCGCAGTCGCCGCGTCCGTCGCAGTTGCTGGTGGTGACGTAGAGGTGGCCGTCGGGCCCCATGCTCACCTCACGCAAGCGGCCATACGTGTCGCGCAGGTACACCTCGTGGCGGGTGACTCGGGCCGGGTCGTCCGAGGAGAACTCCACGCGGTGCAGGTGGCGTGAGCCCAGCGTGCCCACGAGCAGCGAGCCGGTCCACTCGGAGATGGAGGCGCCCGTGTAGAGGGCCGCGCCCCCAGGAGGCATGGCGTCCGCGAAGGTGAGCGAGGGAGTGACCTGCCCTTCGCGAAGCTCGCACGAGGAGATGCCAGGCCAGCCCAGGTTGGCGCCCGGACGCGCGAGGCTTATCTCGTCACGTCCCCAGCGCATCGTGTCGCCGCTGGGTCCATGGTCCGCGAGGTACAGCGTGGTGGCATCCTTCCAATCCCAACCCTGAAGGTTGCGCAGGCCGATGAGGTATGCGGGAGACCCTCGAAAGGGATTGTCCTGGGGCACCTGGCCCTCGGGCGTGAGGCGCAAGAGCTTGCCCGCCGGGTCCTTCACGTCCTGGGAGCGGTCCGGGTCTCGAGCATCACCGGTGCCCGCGTAGAGCATCCCATCCGGGCCGAAGTGCAGGCGGCCTCCGTCGTGGTAGGTCGCGGAGGGGATGCCGCCGAAGATGACCCGGTCGAACGTCGCGGTGGTGTGGTCCTCGGAGAGCGTCCATCGCTCCACGCGGTTCTCGTCGCGGCCGCTCGCGTCGGTGGTGACGTAGACGTAGAACTGGCGGTTCGTGGCGAAGTCCGGGTGCGCGGCGATGCCGAGCAGGCCGCCCTCGGCCGCCTGGGTGATGCGCACGGTGGCCACGGGCTCGGGTTGGAGGGCGCCGGCCTTGAGCAGGCGGATGCGGCCGGGGCGCTCGGTGACGAGCGCGTCACCGCCGGGCAGCCAGGCGATGCCCCAGGGGACTTCGAGGCCGTCGGCGACCACGTCCACGGTGAAGGGCACGGTGCCGTCCGGGCCCCAGCCGTCCGCGACACGCACGCAGTCCTTCGGGGAGGCGGTGCCCTGCGCCTGGCTCTTGCGGCAGGCGGAGGTGGTGGACACGGCGAGCACCAGGGCGGCGGAGGCGAGCAGGCGAGAGGCGCGCATGGGGCGATTAATGTCCGGGGCTGGGGCCGTGTGCCAGCACCGAGGGAGCGGCCATGCCGGCCAGGCAAGCGGGGTGGAGGGGTGATGGCTGTGTCGGAGAGTGGCGCGTGGGCACCTTGAGCGAGTGGGGCTACCTGCCCGTGAGGAACAAGGAGATGTTGCATGGCTCGCATCGCGTTCATCCTGGCCGACGACTTCGAGGACGAAGAGTTCCGCGTGCCATATGACCAGGTGAGGCAGGCAGGGCACGAAGTGGTGGTGATTGGCCTGGAGGCGGGGCAGCCCCTCAAGGGGAAGCAAGGGCGCGAGGTCGTCACACCGGAGCGGGCGGCGAGGAATGCGACGTCGCGAGACTTCGACGCGCTGGTGATTCCGGGAGGCTACTCACCGGATGTGTTGCGCCTGGACATCGACATGGTGGGGCTGGTGCGGGACTTCTTCCGCGCCGACAAGCCCTTGGCGGCCATCTGTCATGCGGCGTGGTTGTTGGTGGAGGCGGACATCGCGGAGGGGAGGACCCTCACGTCGTGGCCGTCGCTGAAGACAGACCTCATCAACGCGGGCGCGCGGTGGGTGGACCGGGAGGTGGTGGAGGACGGCAATCTCATCACCTCGCGCCACCCGGGGGATGTCTGGGCATTCTGCGAGGCGCTGCTGCGTCAGGTGGCGCAAGGCGCCCCTCCTCCGCGAGTGGATGTGCCGCTCGTGCAGGAAGAGGTCTGGGTCCAGCCCCTCATGGTGCATTGAGCGCCCGCGAGGGCTCGGGGATGCGTCCCGAAAAATTGGGCGTGTAACCGGTAGGGAGACGGGTGCGTAGAGGAGGCAGAGGTTCACAAACGCCTACTCCCGTTCCTGGAGCCCGCCATGTCTCCGATTCCTCAGGTTGACCGCAACGTTCGCAAGACGCCTCCTCCTCCCAAGCCGCCTCCGGCTCCACCGAAGGCGGGCCCGGGTCCGGCCACGGCTCCGCCGAAGAAGGGGCTGCCCACGAAGGACTCCTTCCAGCCGCAGAAGCAGATGGGGCCGGTGGCTCCGCCTCCTGGGTCGAAGGGGCAGAAGATTTCGAACGCCAAGAACCCGCTGACGGAGAAGGAGGACCCGAAGGGGCTCGCGAACCCCGAGACGTATCCGAAGCTCTTGGATACGCCCATCTCGACCGCGCAGCAGGTGTCCGCGCTCAAGGACAAGGTGGATACGGTCTACAAGCCCAACCGCGACGAGGGGAACGGCCGCATCAAGAGCGTGTGGAACGGGGGCCTTCGGGAGAACTACAAGAACTTCAAGCTGGAGAGCGCGAACCCGAAGGACCTGGGGACGAAGCCCTGGCTCAACGTGGCGAACAAGGCCAACCCTGTCGCCACGAAGCTGGCCCCGGGTGCCGGTGTCCTCCTCTTCGGGGACAAGGGGACCAAGGCCCTGGATGCCCTGAAGGGAGGTCTGACCAGCCGCAATCCGGAAACCCGCAACAAGGCCCTGGGCGACCTGGCCGACGGAGGAAAGACGGCGACGGAGGCGCTCAAGGCGGGGATTGAGACAGGGCGCGACGTCCAGAAGTACGGAAGCGCATACCGGGCAGTCAACAAGTCACTCGCCGAGGGTGCCCCCGGGCTCAATGACAAGGCACGCCGCGGCATCGTTCGCGATATCACCAAGAACGTCTTCAACAACGTCGACGCGGGAGACGTGGAGCGCGCGGCGGGAGGCTCCAAGTACACGGAGCTCAAGGACGCCAACCGGGCCGGGGCCACGGACCGGGTCGCCAAGGCGCATGACCTCAGCAACAACCAGGCGAAGAGGCTGCTCAGCGGAGGCGCTGACAGTGGCGTGAAGGCCGCTGATGATGCGCTCAAGGCTGGCATCAAGGCCGGGGCCAAGTCGGCGAGCGGCGTGCTCGCGAAGACGGCGGGGCGGTTCGTCCCGGGTGCGAACGTGGCCATCGCCGCGTTCGATGCCGCGAAGGCCTACTCGACGTGGAAGGACCCCAAGGCGAGCACGGGCCAGAAGACGACGGCGATCATCACCGCCGCGGGCTCCGCTCTCGCGGCGACGAACATCCCCATCGTGAGCCAGGCGGGCGCGGCCGTCTCGACGGTGTCTGACTTCGTGGGCAGCTTCTTCTAGAGGACGCCATGCACTCCCAAGACGATTCCACGGTGAGGGGGCCGATGTTCTCCATGGGGGAGTTGCAGGGCCTGGGAATCCTGGCCCGGTCTCCCGGAGCGCTGGCCTTCCGCTCCTCGGCTGCTGTCAGGCTCCCGGCCGTGTCGGATGCTCCTTCCTTGGAGGGGCTCCAGGTGACGATGCCAGTCCCGGCCCCCATCACCGTGGAAGCCGTCCTCGAGCGCCATGAAGCGTTGAGCCGAGCAGTCGCCTCGCGAAGAGACCGCGCACCGGGCGAAGAGGTGGCCTCTGGAGATGATGTCCTCCTGGATGTCATCGGCTTCGCGAACGGAAGATTGATTCCCTTCTCCGCGCGTTCGGACTGGTGGACGGAAGCGGTGCCGGACCCGTTGTTCCCGGGGTTCTTCGAGTCGCTGCCAGGCTCCAAGGTCGGTGAGACCCTCTCGGTGGAGCTCATGCTCCCCATGGACTATCCGGTGGAGTCGCTCCGGGGCATGGCGGCGCTGTTCGCGGTGGAGCTCAAGGCCGCGCGTGAAGTGCGCCCGCTGGACGAGCAGTCCCCTGACTACTTCACCGCGCTCGGGCGAGGCGCCACGCTCGATGAGGTGATGGAGCATCTCGCCGGTGAACTCGCCGCCGAGAGGGATGCTCAAGACGTGCGCAAGTGCCAGGACGCGGTGCTGCGGGAAGTGGCGCGCCGCACGCGTACCGAGGTGCCTCGGAGTCTCGTGGAAGAGGAACTCCGCCGGCGCTGGTCAGAGGCCGAGTACCCGGTGCTGGTCCGGCTCGGAGTTCCTCCGGAGCAGATTCCCGAGGCGTTCGAGGGGTGGCTGAATGACGCGGCCACGCGGGACGAAGCGGAGTACCGGCTCCGCCTCGGGCTGAGCCTTCGGGCCATCGCCACCCATGAGCGACTCAAGCCCGTGCGCGAGGAGGCCAAGGTGTTGTTCGAGCGCCTCGCGGACAGTACTGGGATGAGCCATGAAGAGCTGGGACAACTGCTTCAGTCCAACAAGGACGTCAGGCAACGGTTCGACAGCATGGCGATGCATGCGATGGCCGTGAGCCATGTGCTGTCGAAGGTCACGGTCCTGGAGGAGCCCACGGCCGTCGGGGCGGCGGGGTAGCTGTCTGGGCGGGAGCATCCGGACACGAGGGATGCTCCCGGCCTTCACCGCGGCGCGTGTCTTCGCGAGCGAACTCAGGCGTGCGCGGACGGGCGCTTCTCAGTGGTCGCCGTAGCGCTTCTCACCGGCTTCCACGCGGAGGGCCAGGCGGTTGCCGCGCGGGGGGAGCGGGCACGTGGCGAAGCGGGTGAAGGCGCAGGGCGGGTTGTAGGCGCGGTTGAAGTCGAGCACCACCTGTCCATCCTTCGGCATGTCCGCGTAGAGGAAGCGGCCCGCGCCGTAGGTGGAGTCGCGGTTGGTCTCATCCGCGAAGATGACGAAGAGCTTGTCGGAGCCGTCCTCCACGGGCGTGAGGCGGTACTCCTTGCCGTCCACCGTGAAGACGAGGGTGCCGGGGGCCTTCATCTCCTCCGTGGTGCCGAGCACGTTGGGCACCTGGAGGGTGCGCGGCGTGGTGGCGGGCTCGAAGCGCGCGGTGACCTTCCACGCGGCGCTGGCGGGGTACGTGGGGATGCCGTGGAACTGCTTGCGAGCGGGAGACTCGGAGTCCTTCACGCGCACACCCAGCTTGTCGCCTCGCTGGATGACGTGGAAGTTGAGGCTGCCGAGCTGCACGACATCCGGGGAGCCCTTCTCATCCGACTTCAGCTCGCCGCCCGTGAAGGGCTGGCCGCTGCGGGTGAGCTGCACGCCGGGGGCGGGCTGGAAGGTGGCGGTGTTGCCCTTGCGGGTGAAGGTGCCGAGCTTCGCAGGCGTGTTGTCGGGGAAGTCGAGCGCGTTGTCGGGGGCGGAGCCGGCGGTCTGCTCGCCTTCCTTGAGCCAGAAGAGGCCGACGAGGGAGAGCCAGCCGTCCTCGGCCTGGAGGCGCTGGAGGCGCTGCTCGTGCCAGGCGCGGGTGGAGGAGGCGAGGTCTTCGGTCGTCGAGGGGGCGGTCATGCTCTTGGCGGGGGGCTTGGTGGGTGGGGTGGACTTGGGAGAGGGCGCGGCATGGAGAGCGACGGACAGGGCCAGGGCAAGGGGCGTCATGTCGGGGGCCTCGGGAGAGGGGCTTCCTGCGGTGGCGTTGTCTAACAGGGTGGGCGTCGCGGCGCAGGGTGGGGTTGCAGGCGCGGAGGCTCCGTGCGAAGCGGAGGGACATCCCGTGAACCTCGACCTGAAGCCGGCGCCGCCACCCGGAGTCTTCCGCAAGCTCGCCCTGGGGGCCTGGCGCTCGCCGAGGGACCCGAGCGCCTATGCGTCCCTGGACGTGCGGATGGAGAAGGCGCTGGAGTTCCTCGAGGCGTGGCGGGGGCGCACGGGGCAGCGGCTCACGGTGACGCACTTGGTGGCGAAGGCGGCGGCGGATGCGCTGCGCCTGCATCCGGAGGCCAACGTGCTCCTGCGCTGGAATGCGCCCTCGCAGCGCGCCGACGTGGGCGTGTGCGTGCTCGTGGTGCAGCCCGAGGAGTCGGGGCGGGTGGACCTGACGACGGCCACGGTGGCTCGCGCGGACGGGTTGTCGTTGGAGGCGTTCGCGCGGGAGATGGAGCGCGTGGTGGGGCGGGTGCGCTCGCGCAAGGACGTGGACATCGAGCGGGGCAAGCGCCGGTCGTATCGAATCCCGGGGATGTTGATGGGGTGGGCGCTGCGGCTGTTGTCCTTCGTGTGGTTCACGTTGAACGTGGACCTCCGCTGGGTGGGGATGCCGAGAGATCCATTCGGGTCGGTGGTGGTGACGAGCCTGGGCTCGTTGGGCCTGGAGCGGGGCTACGTCGCCACGGTGCCGTACACCCGCGTGCCCTTGGTGCTGGCTCCTGGTGCCGTGAGAACGGTGCCCGTGGTGGAGGCGGGGGAACTGGTGCCAGGCAGGATGATGACGCTGACGTGCACCTGGGATGCGCGCGCGCTGGACGTGGAGGTGATTGCACGCGTGCTGCGACACGTCGGCGCGGCGCTGGAGTCTCCGGAGCTCCACTGGGACCCCTCGTCTGGTTCGTCAGGGACCTCGAGCCTGGGGTGAACTCGCCCACTTCTCCGGGGGCGTGCGTCCGGATGTCGGGGGGACCTGGTAGCTCCGGCTTGATGTATCCGCGCGATGCGAAGCCGGAGGACACCATGGGGATGGGGTGGAGAGGTGTGGCGTTGTTGTTGGGCAGCCTCTTGATGGGCTGCGCGACGACCCAAGTGGTTCGCTTGGACCTGGATGGGGGCGAGCCACTTCTCTACCGTCCACCCTCGAGCGCGAGTCCCATCGAGATGGACGAGGGGGCGTTCCAACGGGCGATGACCCGGCTCGTGCTGGACATACAGTTCTCGCTTCGTCCCATGGACGCGGAGCGCCAGCGGATCCGCCTCGTCTCATGGGAGGGTGCGCCCCTCATCGATGGATGGGATGACAACGCGAGGTGCTCGCGGCAGGGCAGTCCGAGTGAGTGCCTCTCTTTGTTGGGGGGAGACTTTGCCTCTCTCGATGCCCGTGCGCGGCGGACCACGGCCCTGTCGTTCGCCTGGGATGGCGTGTGGGCGGGCGTGCGGGAGGCGGTGAACGACGTCGTGAACCCACTCGCGCTCAGGGCGATGCTGACGTCGGCGATGGCCGCGTACATGTTCCTGGTCGTGGCGCCGGAGCCCGTGACCAAGCTCGTGGCCATTGCCCTGACGACCTACGTCATCGCGTACATCGGCTTGGACGCCTTCTCGAATCTGGTGCGGGGCTGGCAGCGGCTCTCCGTGGACTCAGCGCATGCCCGCTCCATCGAGGAGTTGGAGGAGGCGGGGCACGAGTTCGGACGGGTGATGGGAGAGAACGGGGCGCGCGTCCTGATTCTGGCGCTGACGGCGGTGCTGGGAGGCGGCGCGGCGAACATGGCCGCGAAGGGCCCCATGCTCCCGGGTTTTGCCCGGGCCGCGCTGGCCACGGAGACCCAGATGGGGCTGCGGATGTCCGCGGCACTCACGGGGGGCGTTCGTTCCATCTCCCTGGTCGAGGGCACGCTGACCGTGGGTGTCACCGCCGACGCCGTGGCCATGACGGCCTGGAACAACGGGGATGGGGGAGGAGCGGAGCGCAGCCCCCACGGGCAGCAGCGCGCGAACGAGGCCCGCGAGGGTGACTCACACCGGCAAGTGGGAGATGCGAACCGTGTCCTTCAAGAGGGACGGAAGTTCAGGGACACCGAGACAGGGAACGTGGTGTATGTGTCCGGCGACAGGGTGGTCATCACGGACGAACTGGGGCGGATCATCACTCAGTTCAAGAACCCCCGGGCGAACACGCAGGCCCGAATCCAGAGTGGCAGATGGGCGCCAATCCATGAGTAATCAGGTCCTGTACAAGCCCGTGGAGGTCTACCGGCGTCTCGGTGAAAACGAGGCTGTGATCTACCGCTGCCTCGAACTGCTCCCGGGTGGCGGCTTCATCGTCCAGAGCGCTGACCGGGTGCGGCTCCCCTTTGACGCGGGGGCGGTGGCTCGCCACGAACGTCAGTTCTGGGAGCTGTTCTGCGAGGTCGCCCCTGAAGATCGCGCACCGCCATCTCCCTCGCTCGAGGAGGCCATCGCCCTCTTCGATTCCGAGTTCGGAACCTGAGCTGGGACCCCTCGTCTGGATCAGAAACACCCCTCGTCACCGGTTGAGAAAAATCACGGCTCGGCTGGGTGGACTGATTCGCGGGGTAAAGTGGCGAATCCTGTCATCTTGAGAAATGGCGAGTGATTCCAGGAGTTTGGAAGTCCAGCGGCGCTGTCCCCGCCATGTTCCAAGAAGAGAAAAGGTTCTAAGCAACTTCCGCAAGTGGCCCGCGATAACTCAAGCAAGTTCCATCCTTTCCAATCTCGCGAGGCCCCCCATGGGTTTCCCCGACATCAAGAAGACCTTCAACACCGTCCGCGCCAACGTCCAGAAGACCTTCCAGGAGAACAAGGAAGTCATCAAGGGCGGGGCGGCCGTCGTCGCGCAGAGCGCCAAGGCCTTCGCGTTCAGCAAGGACACGTTCCAGCAGATCAAGAACATCAAGAACGGCGCTGAGGGCCTCCTCGGGAAGACGAACTTCGACTTCGTCAAGAACCCCACCTTCAAGGAGGGCTTCAAGGGCCTGTCCAAGCTGGGCGCGAACATGAACGCCGCCCTGCGCTTCGCGGGCATCCCCGCCGCGGGCATGTCCATCGCGACCGCGGCCAAGGACATCCGCCAGGCCATCCGCACGGGCAGCAAGGACGACATCATCACGGCCACCCGCTCGGGCCTGGACGCGACCAAGGCCACCATCACCGCGGCCACCGGCGGCATCCTCGGCGGCAAGGTGATGGGCGGCGTGCTCGGCGGCACCCTGATGAAGGGCAAGCTGGACGCCGGCAAGGCGGCCATGGACGCCTTCAAGAAGGCGCTCCCCAACGCCAGCGACGACGTGCTCAAGGCCGTCAAGGGCGCCGCCACCAAGGGCGTGATGGAGGCCGGCAACCTGAAGAACGTGGGCCGCGCCATCAGCGCCGCCGCCGGTGACGCCGCCAAGGCGGGCAGCTCCCTGGCCAAGGGCATCCTGGGCAGCGGCACCCGCTCGGCCGCCAAGGCCGCGCTGGCCACCGTCGGCCGCGAGGCCGGTGAGGCCGCGCTCAAGCAGGGCGCCAAGGCCGCCGCCGGCACCGCCGCCAAGGCCCTGGGCCGCTTCGCCCCGGGCGTCAACGTCGCCATCGCCGCGGTCGACGTGGCCAACGCCGGCGCGACCCTGATGGACAAGAACGCGGGCGTCGGCAAGAAGGTGACCTCGGTCATCACCGCCGTGGGCTCCATCGCCGCCGCGACCAACATCCCCATCGTCAGCCAGGTGGGCGCCGCCGTCTCCACCGTGTCCAGCATCGTGGGCGCCTTCTTCAAGTAAGCGCCCCCACTTTCGCGGTTTGTCAGAGCGGCTCGGCTGGACTAAGCCTTAGTCCATGCCGAGCCGTCGCTTTGTTCCCCATTGGCGCGGACGCTGGCACGCCTATCTTCCGGGAGCATTCGTGAGCAGCAGCCATCAAGGTTCAGGTCGGGGCGTCGAGCGCCTGTTGAAGATGAGCCCCGTGGTGAGCACCGCCTCTCCCGAGGCCCTCAAGCTCCCCACCGTGGAAGCCCCTTCCCTCGACGGGATTGCCGTCCTCGTCCCCACCCCCGAGGACTTGACCGAGGAAGACCTCCTGCGCGCCTTCCACGAGAAGCGCCGGGGCGTGGCTTCCACGCGCGAGCGTGAGAAGGGTGAGTCCCTCGAGCTGGGCGACAACGTCCAACTCAACATCGTGGGCTACTGCGACGGGGTGCTCATCCCCTTCTCCGCGCGCTTCGGCATGTCCACGGAGCTGGCCCCCATCGAGGCCATGCCCGGCTTCTGCGAGGCCATCGCCGAGGGCGGCAAGGTAGGCGAGTCCATGCAGATTGCCCTCGAGCTGCCGGAGAACTACCCGGTGGAAGCCCTCCAGGGGAAGCCCGCGCGGTTCCTGGTCGACATCGTTGGCGCCGAGCAGGTGACGCTGCTGCCAGAGTCCTCGCCCGAGTTCCTGGAGAAGCTCGGCATGGGCGGCACGCTGGACGAGGTGATGAACAACCTCCGCGAGGAGCTGGAGGACGAAGTCGCCGGCCAGCTCTGGGTGCAGGCCCAGGACATGGTGCTGGACGAGGTGGCCCGGCGCGCGCCGGTGGAGCTGCCCAAGGCGCTGGTGGAGGAGGAGATTCGCCGCCGCTGGGTCCAGGCCGAAGGCCAGGCGATGGTGGAGTACAACTTCGACGTCGAGGAGCAGCAGGAGGCACTCCGCGGCTGGTTCACGGACCCCACCACGCGCGCTGACGTCGAGCGCCGGCTGCACATCGGCATCGCGCTGAAGGCCGTCACCGAGGCCGAGAAGCTTCAGCTCACCCCGGAGAAGCTCGAGGAGCTGATTCGCGAGCACATGGAGCCCTTCGGGTTTGGCGCGGAGGAGGTCGCCGCGGCCCTGCGCGAGACGCCGGAGACGACCAAGAAGCTGGTCGAGCTGGGCTGGTACCTGTTCGCCGTCGAGCACGTGATGAACAAGGCGAAGGTCACCTTCGAGGGTGCCGAGCAGGGCTGAGCTTCACCGCGCGCGCGGTGCACGCATCACGCATCACGGAGCTCGTCCCGTTCCAAGGGACGGGCTCCTTTCGTTTCAGCGCGTCAGGTCTCGCTGAACCACAGGCCCACGCCGGCGAGGACACCCAGGCCCAGGAACAGCGCGGCCATTCCCCATGTCTGGCGGCGGGACCAGCGCAGCGACTCGCCATAACGGTGGCCGCAGAAGAGGATGAGGACGGAGAAGCCCAGGCAGATGGTCACCGGGCCCAGCGCGACGAGGGCCCTGCGGGCTGTCCCGCTCACGTCCAGGACACCCAGCGCGACGAGCGGCCAGAAGCCGGCGACGAGTACCCCGAGCACGAGCCAGAGGCCTCGCATTCCCTCGGGAGTGGACAGCTCCATGAACTCCAGGAACCGATGCCACCGGGAGCGGGGCGGGTCATGGGGTTCGCGATGACGTTGGGGAACGGTGGATGGCACGCGCGTGGACTCCCGCTTTGTTCTTCTTCTAGTGCAACCCGATGCCCATTTGAAACAGGCGCCGCGGGGCCGCGGGGCTGCGAGCGGAGGGCGGGTGGAGTAGAACAGACGCTGGCTGTCTGCGCAGGAGGTCTCGCCATGTCCGTGGATACCAACCGCCGCGTCGTGTCCGCGCGTCCCGTGGGGCGCGCGCTGGGAGGACAGGACCGCTACGAGAAGGAAGCGCTCGAAGGTCCCGCCGAGGGTTCGCTGGCGATGACCCGCCGGCAGCGGTTGGCCACCGCGCAGGGCCGAGGAGACGGTGAGAGCCCGTTCGCCGCGAAGATGCGTGAGCTGGCGGAGGCCGCTGCGTCCAAGGGTGACGGACGCAAATGAAGGTGTACCTCGACGATGAACGTCCGACGCCCGAGGGCTGGATTCCAGCGCGGTGGCCCGAGGATGTCATCGCGCTGCTCGAAGGTGGGCAGGTGGCCGAGCTGAGCCTCGACCACGACCTGGGAGATGATGAGCACGGCACGGGCTACGACGTGCTGCTGTGGCTCGAGGAGGCCGTGGCCACCCGAGGCTTCTTGCCCCCACGTCTCCGGGTGCACTCGGCGAACAGCTCCGCGCGGCGGAAGATGGAGCTGGCCATCACTCGCATCGAGCGCTTCGCTCGTGAGGCGTGACACCTGAGCCGTGAGTCGTATCCACGAGGCCCACGTCAACGTGGGCGTGGCTCCACCTGGATGCGTGTCGCCGCGGAGTGACCATCTCCGAAGAGGTTGTAGGAGGCCTGGACCGAGGTTCCCTCACGCAGGTTCTGGACCTCGATGCGCTTGCCGCCGTGGAGGACCTGGGTGTTCTGCCCGAGGCGCAGGTTGTAGAGGTCTCCGGTCTCCGCGTCCCGCACCACGATGCGCTGCGGAGACGTGGACGTCACCTGGCCTCGCATGACGACGTTGGCGACCACCGTCTTCGCGGGGTCCACCTTCGGAGTGTTGTCCTCGCTGGAGGCACCTGGGCCCGAGCCTCCCGTGCCTCTCGTGTCATTCGTCGCGCCCTTCTGCTTCGAGCTCAGGCCGTTGACCTGCCGCTGGAGGCGCAGCACGTCGGAGCGAAGCATCGCGACCTCGCGAGTCAGTTCCTCGGGAGTCTGTTTCTTGCCGGAGGACGCGGCCTCCGCGCTGCCGCCGTGTGCGTCGCCCATCGAGTCCTGCGGCTCGGTGCCTTGAGGCGTGGCGGGGGCCCTGCCTCCCGCGTCACCGGAGCCTCCCGTCCCCGCGTCCGAACCGTGGTCGACGCCCGAGCCTCCCATCCCCGCGTCCGCGCCCACGGTGACGCGCGTGTCGGTCATGCCTGTGTTTCCAGTCGAGGCCGCGCCTGGCCCCGCTCCGCCCGTGCCGGCGTCGTCACTCGAGCCCGAGGCGCGCGTGGCGCCGGTCCCTTGGGCTCCACTGCCGCCCGTGCCTTGCGCGCCGTATGAGCTGCCCGTGCCTGTCGCCTGGCTGCCCGAGTTGTCCTCCGCTCCCGTCGAGCCTTCCGGAGTCGGGGCGTAGTCCCCCGGCTCGAAGGTGCCCGGGACTTGAGGATAGCGCCCGCCTTGCTGCGACTGTGTCGAGGCCCCCGGAGACTGGGCGAAGGCGAAGGGCGACGCCAGGACGGTGAACGCCAGGGCCGCGGTGGAGAGTGCTCGTCGCATGGCGAAGGTCCTTTCCTCGGGCTTGCGCCTTCAAGGTTGAGGCGGTGGGGGCTGGCGACAAGAGGGCCTCGCGGAAGCTCGCGTGCTCGCTTTCGAGCAAGGGGTGGTGCGAGCGCATCCTCGCGAATCGTGCTGTGCTGGAAGCCGGCCTCGGGGTGGGTGGCTTGAGCGCGGGCCGGGCGCTATGCCGTGGGCGAGGCAACGTCGCGAGGAGTCACCTTGAGTGGACGCGAGAGCGCGGTGACCACGGGCAGGCGAGGCGCACGCGCGTCCGCCAGGAACACCCGCGCGCGCAGCCTCCGCCCCTGGCCGCTCACCCTCGCCATCGCCGTCTCGCTGGGCCTGCTCGTCTACATCGCCACCACGAGCCTGCCGTACCTCGTCTCGTCCCCCACCACGGACCCGAACTTCGGCGCCCTCAACCACTGCCTCGCGCGCGCGCTCCCAGAAGCCCGGCTCGGCTGGGCCGTCGCACCCGATGCCTCGCGCGCCGCCGTCTTCGGGCCCCACGCCGTGGCCGTGTGCGGCCCGGCGGACCGCACCTCGCTCCGGAAGCTCGCGGGGACACTCGCCATCGCCTTCGACGGCGACAACCACCTGTGGCTCTCCTCCGGAGGCCGCTTGTTGCGCGATGACGGGGCCTCGCTGACGACCATGGGCGACTTCGCCCCCGTGGCCCTGGCCGGCACGGCGCACGGAATGCTGGCGCTCGATGACTCCGGGCACCTGGTCTCCGTCGCCTCCAGCGGCGCCGTGCTCGCGCAGACCCAGCTCCCGAGCAGCTCGGGCCGCCTCTCCGTGGGCGCGAACGGACTCCTCGCCGCCGTGCTCTCCGAGGGACACCTGCGCGTCTATGACACGCAGACCCTGGCGCCTCGCGAACTGGCCCCGCCGTGTCCCGTCGAGTCCCTGTGGTGGCTGGACGCGCCGGAGCAGATGTTGATCGCCTGCTCGCCCCCCGGCGCACCGTCCTACGTCCTCGATGCCCGCACCGGGACGCGCCAGGAGGTCCCCGCGCGCCACCTCGCCCCCGCCCGCAGGCTCTCCGGCCGGCCGCTCTATGTGCAGGGCTGTGACGGATTTCCCTGCACGGCCCCGCCGCCCTGACCTGTTGGACAAAGGCTCCCGGTAGGCCGAGGTTCACCCCCCGTATCCGGAAGTTGGAGTTCAAAGTTCAGTACGCGACAAACCCTCCCGTGAGGCGGGGACTTGAATCGACAAGTCCGCGAACTCTCAGGAGATTCGGTCGAGCTTGGCCGCCGCGCGACAGCGGTGCGTGGCGCTCAAACCGCTCAGAAGGGTTCTTCTCGTGGACGACACCAAGGTTTCCAGCCCCCCCTCGGCGAACGGACGGAAGCGAGCCACGCCTCGCAAGTCCCGGGGCGAGCAGACATCGGGCTCCCGCGCGTCCGGAGCCCTGGGTGCGCCCCCCGCCGCCTCCAGCCGTGGCGAGTCGCGGCGCGAGGCGAAGTCAGGGAATGGCTCGGGTCGTCCCGTGGCCGAGGGCCCGCGAGGCAGCCGGGCGTCCGCCATCAGCACCCGCATCCGGGGCGAGGACCCGATGCACACGCTCCTGGCGGCCCTGCGGGCCGTGCAGGGCGGTGACTTCGCGGTGCGCCTGCCCGACTTCCCGTCATCGCCGGTGATGGACGACATCTCGCGCGCCTTCAACGCGGTGGTGTCGCTCAACTCGGTCATGACGCAGGAGACGGTGCGGGTGGCGCGCGTGGTGGGGCGCGAGGGCCGCATGGGCGAGCGGGTCCTCCTGGGCGACGCACGCGGCGACTGGGCCACGAGCATCAACTCCATCAACGCGCTCATCGGCGACCTGGTGCAGCCGACGACGGAAGTCGCGCGTGTGCTGGTGGCCGTGGCGGAAGGTGACCTCACGCAGAAGATGGCCCTGGAAATCGACGGCCAGCCGGTGAAGGGCGAGTTCCTGCGCATCGGCACCACCGTGAACTCGATGGTGGACCAGCTCAACTCGTTCGCCGCCGAGGTGACGCGCGTGGCGCGCGAGGTGGGCAGCGACGGCAAGCTGGGCGGCCAGGCCGACGTGAAGGGCGTGTCCGGCGTGTGGAAGGACCTCACGGACAACGTGAACCTGATGGCCAACAACCTCACGGCCCAGGTGCGCAACATCGCGGAGGTGTCCACCGCCGTCGCCAACGGCGACCTGTCGAAGAAAATCACCGTGGACGCGCGCGGCGAGGTGCTGGAGCTCAAGAGCACCATCAACACGATGGTGGACCAGCTCAATGGCTTCGCCTCGGAAGTGACGCGCGTGGCGCGCGAGGTGGGCACGGAAGGAAAGCTGGGCGGGCAGGCCGCGGTGCCCGGTGTCTCCGGCACGTGGAAGGACCTCACGGACAACGTGAACTTCATGGCCTCCAACCTGACGACGCAGGTGCGAGGCATCGTCAAGGTCGTGACGGCGGTCGCCAACGGAGACCTCACCCAGAAGCTGATGGTGCCGTCGCAGGGCGAAATCGCCGCGCTGGGCGCGACGCTCAACAACATGACGGACACGCTCAACGTCTTCGCGCAGCAGGTGACGAGCGTGGCGCGCACGGTGGGCGTGGAGGGCAAGCTGGGCGCCCAGGCCCAGGTGCCCGGCGCCGCGGGCACGTGGAAGGACCTCACCGACAACGTGAACCTGATGGCCAACAACCTCACGGCCCAGGTGCGCAACATCGCCGACGTGACGACGGCCGTCGCCAAGGGTGACCTGTCGAAGAAAATCACCGTGGATGTCCGGGGCGAGGTGCTGGAGCTCAAGGACACCATCAACACCATGGTGGACCAGCTGCGCGCCTTCGCCTCCGAGGTGACGCGCGTGGCGCGCGAGGTGGGCACCGACGGCAAGCTGGGCGGTCAGGCCGACGTGAAGGGCGTGGCCGGCGTGTGGAAGGACCTCACGGACAACGTGAACAGCATGGCCTCCAACCTCACCACGCAGGTGCGCAACATCGCCCTGGTGACGACGTCGGTGGCCAACGGCGACCTGTCGAAGAAAATCACCGTCGACGCGCGCGGCGAAATCCTCGAGCTGAAGAACACCATCAACACGATGGTGGACCAGCTCAACTCGTTCGCCTCGGAGGTGACACGCGTCGCGCGCGAGGTGGGCACCCACGGCAAGCTGGGCGGTCAGGCCGAGGTGAAGGGCGTGTCCGGCACGTGGAAGGACCTCACGGACAACGTGAACGTGATGGCCTCCAACCTGACGACGCAGGTGCGAGGCATCGCCAAGGTCGTGACGGCCGTCGCCAACGGAGACCTCACGCAGCGGCTGAAGATGGAGGCCAAGGGCGAGGTCGCCGAGCTGGCCGACACCATCAACGCGATGACGCAGACCCTGTCCATCTTCGCGCAGCAGGTGACGGACGTGGCGCGCACGGTGGGCGTGGAGGGCAAGCTGGGCGCCCAGGCCGTGGTGCCGGGCGTCGCGGGCACGTGGAAGGACCTCACCAACAACGTGAACCTGCTCGCCAACAACCTCACCGACCAGGTCCGCAACATCGCGGAGGTGACGACGGCCGTCGCGAATGGAGACTTGTCGAAGAAAATCACGGTCGACGCCAAGGGCGAGGTGCTCGAACTCAAGAGCACCATCAACACCATGGTGGACCAGCTCCGGGGCTTCGCCGCCGAGGTGACGCGCGTCGCGAAGGAGGTCGGCACCGACGGGAAGCTGGGCGGACAGGCCGAGGTGCGCGGCGTGTCCGGCGTGTGGAAGGACCTCACCGACAACGTGAACTTCATGGCCTCCAACCTCACCAGCCAGGTGCGAGGCATCGTCAAGGTCGTGACGGCGGTCGCCAACGGTGACCTCACCCAGAAGCTGGTGATGGACGCGAAGGGCGAAATCGCCGCGCTCGCGGAGACCATCAACGCGATGACACAGACCTTGTCCATCTTCGCGCAGCAGGTGACCGACGTGGCGCGTACGGTGGGCGTGGAAGGAAAGCTGGGCGCCCAGGCGGAGGTGCCGGGCGTCGCGGGCACGTGGAAGGACCTCACCAACAACGTGAACCTGCTCGCCAACAACCTCACCGCGCAGGTGAGAAACATCGCGGAGGTGACGACGGCCGTCGCGAATGGAGACTTGTCGAAGAAAATCACCGTCGACGCCAAGGGCGAGGTGCTCGAGCTCAAGAGCACCATCAACACCATGGTGGACCAGCTCCGGGGCTTCGCGTCGGAGGTGACTCGCGTCGCGAAGGAGGTCGGCACCGAGGGCAAGCTGGGCGGACAGGCCGAGGTGCGCGGGGTGTCCGGCGTGTGGAAGGACCTCACCGACAACGTGAATGTCCTCGCCGGCAACCTGACGGACCAGGTGCGCAACATCGCCAAGGTGACGACGGCCGTGGCCAACGGAGACCTGTCCCAGAAAATCACCGTCTCCGTGAAGGGCGAGGTGCTGGAGCTCAAGAACACCATCAACACCATGGTGGACCAGCTCCGGGGCTTCGCGTCGGAGGTGACGCGTGTCGCGAAGGAGGTCGGCACCGAAGGCAAGCTGGGCGGTCAAGCCGCGGTGCCCGGCGTCGCGGGCGTGTGGAAGGACCTCACCGACAACGTGAACGTCCTCGCCGACAACCTCACGGACCAGGTGCGCAACATCGCCAAGGTGACGACGGCCGTGGCCAACGGCGACCTGTCGCAGAAGATTTCCGTCGAGGCCCGGGGCGAAATCCTCGAGCTCAAGGACACCATCAACACGATGGTGGACCAGCTGCGCGCCTTCGCCGCCGAGGTGACTCGCGTCGCGAAGGAGGTGGGCACGGACGGCAAGCTGGGCGGTCAGGCCGCGGTGCCGGGAGTGGCCGGCACGTGGAAGGACCTCACGGACAACGTGAACAGCATGGCCTCCAACCTCACCGCGCAGGTGCGAAACATCGCGCTGGTGACCACGGCCGTCGCCAACGGTGACCTGTCCAAGAAAATCACCGTGGACGCGAAGGGCGAAATCCTGGAGCTGAAGGACACCATCAACATCATGGTGGACCAGCTCAACTCGTTCGCCTCGGAAGTGACACGCGTCGCGCGCGAGGTGGGCACGGAAGGAAAGCTGGGCGGTCAGGCCGAGGTGCGCGGGGTGTCCGGCGTGTGGAAGGACCTCACGGACAACGTGAACTTCATGGCCCGCAACCTCACCACGCAGGTGCGCGGCATCGTCAAGGTCGTGACGGCGGTGGCCAATGGAGACCTGCGCCAGAAGCTGGTGGTGGAGGCCAAGGGCGAGGTCGCCGCGCTGGCGGAGACCATCAACAACATGACGGACACGCTGGGCACCTTCGCCGAGCAGGTGTCCACCGTGGCCCGCGAGGTGGGCGTCGAGGGGAAGCTGGGCGGTCAGGCCCGCGTGCCCGGTGTGGCCGGCACGTGGAAGGACCTCACGGACAACGTGAACTTCATGGCCTCCAACCTCACCACGCAGGTGCGCGGCATCGTGCGCGTGGTGACGGCGGTGGCCAACGGCGACCTCACCCAGAAGCTCATCGTCGACGCCAAGGGCGAGGTGGCCGCGCTCGCGGACACCATCAACAACATGACGGACACGCTGGGCACCTTCGCCGAGCAGGTGTCCACCGTGGCCCGCGAAGTGGGTATCGAAGGGAAGCTGGGCGGCCAGGCGCGAGTGCCGGGCGCGCGTGGCACGTGGCGGCAGCTCACCGACAACGTGAACCAGCTGGCCGGGACGCTGACGAGCCAGCTGCGCGCCATCTCCGACGTGGCCACCGCGGTGACGAAGGGGGACCTGACCCGCAGCATCACCGTCGTCGCCGAGGGCGAGGTCGCCGCGCTGAAGGACAACATCAACCAGATGATCGTCAACCTGCGTGAGACGACGCAGAAGAACCAGGAGCAGGACTGGCTCAAGACGAACCTGGCGAAGTTCAGCGGGATGATGCAGGGCCAGAAGAGTCTGGACGCCGTCAGCCGCCTCATCATGAGTGAGCTGACGCCGCTGGTCTCCGCCCACCACGGCGCCTTCTTCCTGATGGACACCGATGGCGGCACGCCGGTGCTCAAGCTGACCAGCACCTACGCGTACCGGGAGCGCAAGCACATCGCCAACCGCTTCCGCCTGGGCGAGGGCCTGGTGGGCCAGTGCGCGCTGGAGCGCAAGACCATCCTGCTCACCCACGTCCCGCAGGACTACATCACCATCTCCTCGGGCCTGGGCGAGTCCGCGCCGCTCAACATCATCGTCCTGCCGGTGCTCTTCGAGGGCGAGGTCAAGGCCATCATCGAGCTGGCCTCGTTCCACCCGTTCAGCGCCATCCACCAGATATTCCTGGACCAGCTCACCGAGAGCATCGGCGTGGTCCTGAACATGATTACGGCGAACATGCGCACCGAGCAGCTCCTGCAGCAGTCGCAGGGGCTCACCCAGGAGCTGCAGAGCCAGTCCAAGGAACTCACCCAGCAGCAGGAGGCGCTCAAGCTCAGCAACAGCGAGCTGGAGGAGAAGGCCAAGCTCCTGGAGGAACAGAACCGCCGCGTCGAGGAGAAGAACAACGAGGTGGAGCGCGCCCGCGTCAGCCTGGAGGAGAAGGCCGAGCAGCTCACCGTCATCTCCCGCTACAAGAGCGAGTTCCTGGCCAACATGAGCCACGAGCTGCGCACGCCGCTCAACAGCCTGCTCATCCTCGCCAAGCTCCTGTCGGACAACAAGGACGGCAACCTCAGCACCAAGCAGGTGGAGTACGCCAACACCATCTACGCCTCTGGCGGAGACCTGCTCACCCTCATCAACGAAATCCTGGACCTCTCCAAGGTGGAGGCCGGGAAGATGCAGGTGGAGCCCCGGGACATCGTCCTCACGGAGCTCAACCAGTTCATCGACCGCAGCTTCCGCCCGGTGGCGGAGCAGAAGGGCCTGGCCTTCACCGTGGAGGTGGCGCCGGGCACGCCGTACTCCATCCGCACCGACCCGCAGCGGTTGCAGCAGGTGCTCAAGAACCTCCTGTCCAACGCCTTCAAGTTCACCGACGAAGGCAGCGTGCGGATGACGGTGAAGCTGGCCGACCCCGGCACGAAGCTGGAGCACGAGGTGCTCAAGCGCTCGCGCCACGTCATCGCCTTCTCGGTGGTGGACACGGGCATCGGCATCGCCACGGACAAGCAGCGCCTCATCTTCGAGGCGTTCCAGCAGGCGGACGGCTCCACCGCGCGCAAGTACGGCGGCACCGGCCTGGGCCTGTCCATCAGCCGCGAAATCGCCAAGCTCCTGGGCGGCGAAATCCACGTCTACAGCGAGCCGCGCAAGGGCAGCGTCTTCACCCTCTACCTGCCGCCCGAGTACGTGGGCCCCGACGACGACGCGCTGTCCTTGTCGTCCCCGCTGGAGCCCTTGTCCTCGGCGCCTTCGGAGACGCCGCCCTTCATCCCGACGCCGCCTCCCGTGCCGATGGGGCCACAGCCCGCGGAGAGCGGCCACGTGCTGGACGCGGCGCTGCCTCCGCCCATGGAATCACTGCTCCCGCCGCTCGCGGTGGAGGATGACCGGGAACACATCCGCGAGGGCGACCGCGTCCTGCTCATCATCGAGGACGACCTGAAGTTCGCCCGCATCATGGTGCAGCTCGCGCGGGAGAAGGGCTTCAAGGCCCTGGTCGCCACGCGTGGGGACACCGGCCTGTCCATGGCCAATGAGTTCCAGCCGCACGCGGTGACGCTCGACATCCAACTGCCCGTGGTGGACGGCTGGAGCGTGCTGGACCGGCTCAAGCGCAACCCGCGCACGCGCCACATCCCGGTGCACATCATCAGCGTCATGGACAAGCACCTGGGCAACGCCCAGGGCGCCTTCGGCTACCTCACCAAGCCCGTGAGCAAGGAGGGCCTGGAGCGCGTCTTCAGCCAGCTGGCCCGGTTCCTGGAGCGCACGGAGCGCCGCCTGCTGCTGGTGGAGGACGACGACGTCCAGCGCTCCAGCCTGGTCAGCCTGCTGGCGGAGGGCGGCGACGTGCAGGTGACGGCCGTCGCCACCGGCCAGGAAGTCCTCCAGAAGCTGGAGGAGGGCGAGTACGACTGCCTGGTCATCGACCTGCTGCTGCCGGACATGGACGGCATCAAGCTGGTGGAGGAGGTGAAGACGCAGCAGCGGTTCAGGGATTTGCCCATCGTCATCTACACGGGGAAGGAGCTGACTCCGAAGGACGAGGCGCGCCTCAGGCGCTACACCGGCAGCGTCATCCTCAAGAGCGGAACGAAGAGTCCCGAACAGTTGCTCAGCGACACCGCGCTGTTCTTGCACCGGCTGGACCAGAACCTGCCGCCCCGTGCCCGAGCGGCCCTGGCCCAGCGCACCGAGCAAGCGGCGGAGCTGGTGGGCAAGAAAGTGCTCGTCGTGGATGACGACATGCGCAACATCTTCGCCCTCACCAGCGTGTTGGAGAATCACGGCATGCAGGTGGTCTTCGCGGAGAACGGGCGGGCGGCCATCGAGACGCTCGAACACCACCGTGACGTGGACGTGGTTTTGATGGATGTGATGATGCCGGAGATGGACGGCTATGAGACCATGCGGGCCATCCGCAAGGACCCCAAGCAGGCCAGCTTGCCCATCATCGCCGTGACAGCGAAGGCACTGAAGGACGACCGGGAGAAGTGCATGGCCGCGGGGGCCAGCGACTACCTGCCAAAGCCCGTGGATACGGACAAGCTTTTGGAACTCATCCGTCTCTGGGTGGCGGCCTGAAGGGTCTGAATGATGGCTAGCGCACGACTCAACCTCGCCGGGCTTGGGACCGGCGGGGGGCCGCGCCTAGCCTGTCCGGCCAGTGAACGGTCTGGGCATACCGTGCTCCTATTTCAATGACGCCTAGCGAACACAACTCCGCCGAACGCCCCTTGGAGGGTGCCAGCCGCTCACGGGCCAGCATCCTGATGGTGGACGACCACCCGTCCAACCTGCTGGCGCTCGAGGCCATCCTCGAGCCGCTGGGTCAGGAGCTCGTCAAGGCGACCAGCGGCGAGGAAGCGCTCAAGTTCCTGCTCCAGCGGGACTTTGCCGTCATCCTGATGGACGTGCAGATGCCGGGCCTGGACGGCTTCCAGACGGCCACGCTCATCAAGCAGCGCGAGCGAACGCGCACCATCCCCATCATCTTCCTCACGGCGCTCAGCCGCGACGCGGCGCACATCTTCAAGGGCTATGCGCACGGCGCGGTGGACTACCTGCTCAAGCCGTTCGACCCCGAAATCCTCCGCTCCAAGGTCAGCGTCTTCGTGGATTTGTTCCTCAAGGAACAACAAATCCAACGGCAGGCGGCGCTGCTGCGGCAGCGCGAGCGCGAGGCGGTGGAGCGCCAGGGGGAGCTGCGCTACCGGCGGCTCACGGAGTCGCTGCCGGAGGTGATGTGGGCGGCGCGCGCGGATGGCTCGTTCACCTACGCGAACCGGGCGGGGCGCGACTACACGGGCATCCACGAGGACCAGCCGCTGTCGTTGACCGCGTTCCTGGAGTTCGTGCACCCGGTGGACCGGGAGGAGATGCGCGCGGCGTGGGAGGCGGCCGTCCGCTCCAGTCAGCGGGTGGAGCGCGAGTTCCGCCTGCGCCGGTTCGACGGTGTGTACCGCTGGCACCTGGCGCGCGCGGTGCCGGAGCGGGACGAGACGGGCTACGTGGTGGGCTGGATTGCCATCGCGACCGACATCGACGACAAGCGCCGCGCGGAGGAAGCGCTGGGGCGCTTCAAGATGACGCTGGATGCGACGCTGGACTGCGTCCTGATGTTCTCCCCGGACTCGCTCACGCTGACGTACGCCAACGCGGGCGCGGCGAAGCAGCTGGCCAGCAGCACGGATGAGCTGGTGGGGCTGTCGGTGCTGGAGGTGGAGAGCGCCTTCGACGAGGCGGGCTTCCGCAAGCTGCTCGCGCCCTTGGTGAGTGGCACGTTGCCCAGCCAGACGTATTCGACGACGCACCGGCGCAGGGACGGCACCGAGGTGCCCGTGGAGGTGGTGCTCCAGTTCGTGGCGGCGGCGGAGGGGCCCGGGCGGTTCATCTCCGTGGCGCGCGACATCACCGAACGTCAGCGCGCGGAGACGGCGCTGCGCCTGGCGAGCGACGCGAAGGACGCGTTCCTCGCGGCGGCGAGCCACGAGCTGCGCACGCCGCTGGCGGCGGCCAAGGGCCATGCGCACCTGGCGCTCTTGAAGCTGGGGGGCGAGACGGAGGCGGGGCCGGGCAAGTCGCTGAAAATCATCAACCGGCAAATCGACCGGATGGCCAAGCTGGTGGAGGACCTGCTGGACATCAGCCGGTTGCAGGCGGGCCGGCTGTCGCTGGAGCTGGAGAAGTTCGACTTGAGCCAGCTGGTGCAGGAGACGCGGGACCGGATGGCGGTGCTGTCCCAGGGCCACGAAATCCAGGTGGAGACCCCAGAGCACCTGGAGGGGATTTGGGACCGCGGGCGGCTGGACCAGGTGCTGACCAACCTGTTGTCCAACGCCATCCGCTACTCACCCGAGGGTGGGACGGTGCTGGTGCGCCTGAGCCGCGAGGGGAAGGAAGGGGTGCACCTGTCCGTGAAGGACAGCGGCGTGGGGATTCCCAAGGACAAGCAGGCGCTCATCTTCGAGCGCTTCGGCCGCGCGCACGGCAGCAAGTATGGCGGGCTGGGCCTGGGGCTCACCATCAGCCAGGGCATCGTCGAGCAGCACGGAGGCCGCATCTGGGTGGAGTCTCCCGGCGTGCCGGGGCAGGGCTCCACGTTCAACGTGTGGCTGCCCCGGGAGACGGAGCCCTCGAGCGTCAGCGTGCACCACGCGCACGGCACGCGCACGGCGAGCTGACGCCGCTCGGGCGCTTCACCTCAGAGGTTGAAGCCCACGTTGCCCACCGAGATGCTGGGTCCGAAGATGAAGGACCAGCGGCTGGAGGGCACGACGGAGCCGTCGGAGCGGCGGGTGATGTCGTCGCGGAACTCGCGCGCCACCCACGCCTGGGCGCCCACCGCGGCGCCGGGACCGATGGGGACTCGCAAACTCAGGCCCATCACCACCGCGAGCGTGGGAGGGAACTCGATATCGCCCGACTGTGGGATGAGGCCCATGCCCATCAGCCCCATCTCGATGCCGAGCAGCCGCTCCTGGCCCTCGTTGTTGAGCAGCGCCAGACGCGACACCACGCCGAAGTTGAGGATGAGCTGCCCGCTGGGCTCCGTGGCGCGGTAGAGGCCGGCGGGAATCGTCGCCGTCGTGTAGAGGCGGAAGCGCCCTCCGCTGACGATGGCCGTCCACTGAGCGGACGGCAGGCCCGAGCGGTCCGTGGTGCTGAGCGCATAGCGCGACTCGTCCGCGACCAGGGAGACCTGGACGAGGATGCGGTCGTACTGGCCCAGCTGCCCGGGGACGGGGATGATGCGTGCTTCACCTTGAGGCCGCAGCAACATGCGCTGCTCCACGCGGCTCTCGCTCCGCGCCGAGCCATCCGGCTTGGTGACGTCGATGCGCAGCACGATTTCCTGCGTGCCCTGCTCGGGCTTGAGCCGCTCGCGGTGGATGATGACCCGGCAGGAGTTGCGCATCGCATAGGGGATGCGCAGGGGGCGGCTGGGCTCCAGCACCTGGTCCTTGCCCTCCTTGTCCGCGCACACCAGCTCGACGATGTTCTCCACGCGGATGGGCACGCTGGCCTCGCGCACCGAGCGCTGCACCCGCTCGTTGACGACGAACAGGTCCGTCGTGGCCAGCTCTCCGGGCAGGGTGGGGAGCTGATAGCCGAAGCGCAGCGCCACGAAGCCGCCCGCGGTGGGCTCGCCCTGGATGTACGTGGTGCCGTCGCGCGTGGTGACGCTGTAGGCCCCCGCCACGGGCCGGGGCACGAATCTCCCCTGCTCTCCGCTGGAGGCCACGTGCAGCTCCGCGGGGCGGTTGATGGGGATGAAGTCGATGGCGCCTTCATTCGCCAGCTCCAATGACGCGCGGGGCACGGGCAACGGCAGCGTCTTCGTCGTGTCGGACGCCACCACGGAGCCTTCGACGCGGGAGGTCTGCGCGCTCACCGTGACCTGCTGCTCGGAGGTGCCGCCCGTGCGCAGCAGCACGTAGACGCCATCGGGCGCCTTCACCACGCGCTCCACGCGCGCGCGCTGGTCGTTCATGGACCACAGGAGCTTGCGCGGGTCGTGCTGGCAGAAGGGGTCCAGCCGCACCACCATGGCCGCGTTCTCCGCGTCGCGCAGCACCGTGCCGTCCACGGCGATGAGCGGACAGGCGAGGACGGGGAGCGTCTCCTGGATGACCTGCTCCATCGCCTCGCCCCGCATGAAGTAGATGCGCGGGGACAGGCGCAGCTTCAGCGTCACGCTCACGTCCACGCCCGGCACGTTGCGCAGCGACACGGCGCCTTCGTTGACTTCACAGCGCACCGGCCCGCAGTCCACGGAGGACACCGCCTCCGAGTGGCTCAGCGCCACGGAGCCCGGCCCTCGCGACACGTCCACGCCGCCGGATTGGATGAGGGGCTGGGTCAGGAGGGTGCGCCCGGGCCGCAGGCGGAACGTCTCCGGGTCCACCTGGTTGCCCGCGACGTCGTAGGTCGTGACGTCGCGCCCTTGCCGGCCGTGCGGTGGCGTCCAATAGAGCGCCGCGTCCGTGGGGAGCCCGCGCGCCACGGGCACCGTGCAGTTCGCGACGCCCTTCTCCGAGGAGGGCGCCAGGCAGATGTCCTGCCCTTCCATGAGCTTGGGCTGGGCCTCGTTGCGCGGCGTGCCGCTCCAGTAGATGCCCACGTGGTCCAGGCCCACGCCGCGCAGCTCCACGCGGCCGTCGTCCGGGAAGAAGTTCGTGGCCGCGGCGTCCACGCGGGGGAACGGGCCCGTGGCGATGACGGTGACGCGCTCCTCGGTCGTCTCGCACTGCGCGGCGGTGGCGGCGACCTTCAACTCCTGGACGCGTGCGTCGTCCTGCTCCACGCGGGGAGGCGGGCGCAGGGTGCGGCCGTCGGACGCCAGCGTCCAGCCAGGCCGCAGCGGACCGCAGATGACACCCTTGCTGATGACGGGGACGCCGGCGCCGCCCTCGGGCACCTGGACGACAGGAGTCGCGGCCGTGGCGAGCCCCGCCACCAGCAGCCACGCGAGACAGAGGGCGCGGACGAATTCCATGCCCCCGTTAAACAGCCAGGGTGGGCACCAGCGTCAAGCACCGTCTGCCCCTTCGCACCCCGGTTGACACGGCACGTATGGTTCCCGGTGACGGCAAGTCCGCGAGCCCGCCGCCCCTTGCCCTCGATAATCCATGAGAGCCCGGCCTCCCGCTCCCGCGTGTCTCAGCGTTTGCGTGTCAGCAGCACGACGGCGCCGAGAATCGCGGCCATGGCGACCCAGGCCATGGGGCTCATCGTCTCGCCGGCGAAGATGACGCCCAGGAGCACCGCCACCACCGGGTTGACGTACGCGTAGCTGGTGGCCAGCGAGGGGCTGGCGTGCCGCATCAGGTAGGCATACGCGCTGTAGCCCAACAGCGAGCCGAAGGTGACCAGGTACACGAAGGCGCCCAGCGCGCGCGGCTCTGGGATGGCGGAGAGGTGCTCGCCGCGAAGCAGGCCGAAGGTCAGCATGAGGGCACCACCGCACAGCATCTGCGCGGCGGGCGCCATCAGCCCCTGCGGGAGCGACATGCGGCGGCCCAGCACGGAGCCCAGCGCCCAGCTCATCGGCGCCACCATCAGCATCAGCATGGGCAGCACCCGGCCCCCCAGCTCGGTGCCGAGGTTGAGCAGGATGATGCCGCCGAAGCCCAGCGCCAGCCCCCAGCGCTCCAGCTTCCCGGGCCACTGGCCGAACAGTCCGCCAAACAACGCGGACCACATGGGCAGGCTGCCCACGACCAACGCCGCCACGCCCGAGGGCACCGTCTGTTGGCCGTACACCACCCCGCCGTTGCCCACGCCCAGCAACATCGCCCCCACCACCGCGCACGCGCCCCACTGTTTCGCGGTGGGCACCGGCGCGCCCTTGAGCCACAGCGCACCGAACAACAGCGCACCCGCGGTCAGGAAGCGCGCTCCCGCCGTGAGGAACGGCGGCATTCCTCCCTGGAGGACGAAGCGGATGCCCAGGTAGGTGGAGCCCCAAACGAGGTACAGGGTCAGCAGGCACAGCAGGATGCGGCCGCGCTGGGCACCTGCCTGGAGCGAGTCACTGCCGGGGGAGAGGGTGGGTGTGGGGGGCGAGGAGACGGTCGAGGTGGACACGGTGCGCGGCTATTAGCGCCCGGCTTCCCCGTGGGCCATGTGCGTATTGCCATACCCCACAGTCGGGGAAGCGGCGGAGCGGTACAGTGCGAGTGCACGCCTGTCCGGATGGTCGGGCCGGGTGCATTGAACGCCTGGACGCGCTTTCTTAGACTTGGGGTTCGTGGAGCGCGCGCGGCAGCTTGGGGCGCCGCTTGCTCCAGAGTGAGAGCGTCTGGATGTCCGAAGAGCTGGGTGAGCGCGAGAAGGAAGTCCTGCGGGCCGTGGTGCAGGAGTACATCTCCACCGGGGGGCCGGTGGGGAGCCAGCAGCTCGCTCGCCGCCCTGGGTTCGATGTCTCCTCGGCCACCATGCGCAACGTGCTGGCGGACCTGGAGGAGCTGGGCTTCCTCGAGAAGCCGCACACCTCCGCGGGCCGTGTGCCCACGGACGCGGGCTATCGCTTCTACGTGGATACCCTCGTGAAGCTGAAGGAGCCGCCGCCGAGAGACCGGGAGCTCATCCACGCGGGCCTCTTCCACGACACGAATCTGGAAGAGGTGCTGGGCGAGGCCAGCCGCATCCTCCACTCGCTGACGCGGCACGCGGGTGTGGTGGTGACGCCGCGTCCGGACTCGGCGGTGTTCCGCCGCATCGAGTTCGTCCGCCTGCGCGAGGACCGGGTGCTGGCCATCCTCGTCGGGCAGAGCGGCCAGGTGCACAACAAGGCCATCACGGTGGACTTCCCCATCACCTCCGACGAGCTGATGCGGGCGAGCAACTACCTGTCGGAGCTCTTGTGCGAGGTCCCCCTGGAGGAGGCGCGTGAGCGCATCCGCGCGGAGATGGACCAGGAGCAGGCGCTCTACAACGCGCTGACGGCCAAGGCGCTCAAGCTGGGCGCGGCGGCCACGGACCTGCCCACCACGGAGCGGGTGCTCATCCAGGGCACGGGCTCGTTCCTGGAGCAGCCGGAGTTCGCGGACGTGGAGCGCATGCGCGCGCTCTTCAAGGCGCTGGATGAGAAGCACCGCCTGCTGACGCTGCTGGACCGGGTGCAGCGCGCCAACGAGATGCAGATCTTCATCGGCGCGGAGAGCAACTTCTGCGCGGGCGGCGAGGTCTCCGTCATCGCCAGTCCATACGGGAATCAGGAGCAGGTGTTGGGCACGGTGGGCGTCATCGGCCCCACGCGCATGGACTACCGCCGCGTGATTCCGTTGGTGAACTTCACGGCGCAGGTGCTCTCGCGCGTGCTGGAGAAGGTGTAGCGCCTTGGCGCTCACGTGGGCATGGGGGCGTAGACGCGCAGCGCGGCGGGGGCCACCTCGAAGTGCATGGGGGTGTGGCCGATGAGTTCTCCGTCCGCGTTGACCTCGCGAGCGGGCGTGGCTTCGACATAGAGCCGCGAGGCGTGCAGCGCGGTGACGGCGGGGTTCTCCACGTGTTCGCCGGTGCGCGTGGACAGGGCCACGCGTGCGAGCGTGGCCAGGTCCTGGAGTTGGCCCAGACCGGTGCCGTCGCGGCCGGAGCTCGAGGAGGGCGCGGCGACGGCGTAGACGTGCAGCCTCCGGTCATCGAGCCTGGCGTCGGGGTCCACCATGTTGCCGGCGCCGTGGTACAGGCCGTTGCCGACCACGAGTTGAAGCACGTCCAGTTCCAGTTCCTGTGCGTCGGCCTTCACGCGGACGCGGAAGGGGCGCAGTTCGCGGGCCTCGGCGGCGGCGGCCATGGGATAGGCGAGCTTGCCCAGGCGTTGCTTGAGGCGCTTGGTCATCCGGCGTGCGATTCCCGCGGTGAGGCCCAGGCTGGCGGCGTTGAGGAAGGGGCGTCCGTTGGCGAGTCCCACGTCCACGCGCACGGTGTGCCCGCGAGCGATGACGTCACACGCGGCCTCCAAGTCAGCGGGGATGCCCAACGTGCGCGCGAAGTCATTGCCGGTGCCGAGCGGGAGGACGCCGAGCGTCACGTCCCGTCCCAGCAGGTGGGCCACGGCGCCGCTGAGGGTTCCGTCTCCGCCGCCAATGAGGATGCGGCGGGTGCCTCGTTCCAGGAGTTGTTCCAGCAGGAGGCGCAGCCGTCTGCTCCGTGACAGCGCGTGGCTCTCCGCGAGGATGACGCCTCGTGACGCGAGAGCGTTTCTCGCGAGGCTGAAGGCTTCCCGGCCCAGACGGGAATGCGTATTGACCAAGAGGGCCGCGGTCCCTGGGGCCACGGCGCGTTCTCGGGGGGGCTCGATGAGGGCGGGTTCCATGGGCCTCCTCGTTGTGGCGTGACGAATAGGGTGTGCACGCGGTGGCTTGGGGGCCAGGGGACCTCGGGGTGAGGAACAAGGCTGCTTCGCGCTCGGAGGGGAGCCTGGGGGGCGAGGGCCGCGCGTTTCGCGGGAGGGCCTCCTGCATGTCGGTGCGCCTCCGGGCGTGCCGGGCATCAGTGATATCCACGAGGGCGAGGATGCACGGCCAGGTGGGAGTGCTCGGTTCTCGTCGAGGCGCCAGGACGCGCACCCGTGATGTGAAGAGCGAGGGACGCGGTCCAAGCCGTGACGTCGTGCCGGCAGGTGTTCGCGCGCTTCTGGCTGTCATGTGCGGCTGATGCTCGCTAGGACTCCCGCGTGCCCCGCCCATGGCCCGCGCCTGCGAGCCGCTACCTCCGTCTTCGTGCCTCCGCCTCCGTGCCTCCGAGCCTCCGAGCCCCGCGTGCCGGCGAGTCTCGCGCGCCGCCCGGTCATCGCCGAGGAGGCGAGCGCGGTGAGCGCGCAGGAGGTCGGGGTGTATCGATGTGGAGAGATGTCGCGGTGGACAGAGGTCGCGGGTGCACCCCTTCCCCGCGACAGTGGGGCTGCGCACCTTCCAGGCGCGGCCGGCTCCTTGCCGGCGAAGCGCAATGCCTGGAGGTGGATGCATGGCGAGAGGTAGCAAGGCGAGATACACGGCGAAGCAGAAGCGGATGGCCCGTCACATCGAGAAGGGTTACGAGGGCCGAGGGACGTCGGAGAAGACGTCGGAAGCTCGCGCCTGGGCCACGGTGAACAAGCTCACCGGAGGCGGGCTGAAGAAGAGCAAGGCGAAGTCCGCGAGACGCAGGCCCAGGTCACGTGTCGCCGCGAGGAAGACGGCGCGCAAGGGCGCAAGGCGTGTCGCCGCGAAGCGTGTCGCCGCGAGGAAGGCCGGCCGGCGTGTCACGGCGAAGCGTGTCTCGAGAACCCGCCGCCCCGTGCGCGCCGTGCGCTCCGGGAGCAAGGCCGCCGTGAGGCGTGGAACCGCGGGACGCAGGGCCACGGCCCGGCGGACCTCCACCCGTGTGCGTTCCCGAGGCGGCGCGCGCACGCTCCGCCGAGGCACCACCGTCAGGCGCGGTGTGAGCTCTCGCGGGCGCGGTGGAGCGCGGAGTGGTTCGCGCAGGTAGCACGAAGGCTCTTGCGCCCCATCCCATCCTGGGGTGGGGCGCAAGGAGTCCCTCAGCGAGGCTCGTCATCCTTGGCCGCCGTGGCGGCACCCGGCGCATTCCACGGCCAGTCGACGGAGGACTGCTCATCCAGTCGCAACAGCTCCGCCGGGTCCTGCACCAGGACGCGGCAGCCCGCCGCGCGCAGGTCCTCGGCGGAGAAGCCACCCGCCATCACACCCACCGTGGCCAGGCCCTGCTTGCTGGCGGCCAGCGCGTCGTACGGCGAGTCGCCCACCACCACCGTCACGCGAGGCTCTGGCCGGCCCAGCCTCGCGAGCGCGGCCTCGAAGACGTCCGGCTGGGGCTTGCCCGCGACCACGTCCTCCTTGGCCGTCCTGGCCTCGAACAAACCTTCGATGCCGCACAGGCGAACGTAGTGCTTGAGCTCCTCGTCCTTCGCGCTGGAGGCCAGGGCCACGCGCCGGCCCTTCTGGCGCAGCCGCTGGAACAGCTCACGCACGCGAGGGAGCGGGCGCACCTTGGGAAGGAACTCCCGCCGGAAGAGGGTGGACCGGTACTCCTCCAGCTCCTTGCCGAAGCGCTCGAGCTCCTCGTCGTTGAAGAAGACGGGGATGAGCTGGTCGACACCCTTGCCAATCTGGCTGCGCACGTGCGCGAAGGGGACGTCCCGGCCAAAGTGCAGGAAGGCGCGCCGCCAGGCCTCGGCGTGTTCGTCCACCGAGTCCACCAGCGTGCCGTCCACGTCGAAGATGACGTTCTCCACCATCGCGCGCCTCCGGGGCGAAAGTGGGGACGGCGCGGGTGTCGGTCAACCACCCGAGGGCGGGTTCTCGGCGGTGGCTTCCACCAGTGTTCGCGTCTTCACATCATAACCCTCGGGAGCCGAGAGGGTGAACGCGTCGTTGGGGGGCGGGCTCGTCAGCTCCACCCGGGTGAGCACTGTTTCGCCCACCTTGTGTCCCCCCAGCCAGCGGGTGAGGCGCTTGGGCACGCACAGGCCCAGGCCCGCGTCGCAGTGCTCCTCGTCCATCCGCACCTCCGCCTCCGTGCCGTCCGGCGCGCGGGTGCGCTTCTCCAGGAAGTCGAGCCCAGGCCAGCGCAGCACGTACACCAGCGCCACGCCTCCAGCCTCTTCGCCCAGCTTCAGCGACAGCTCCACGGCCTCGGGCGCGCGCGCGTGCTGGGTGCGGCGGAGCGTGGCGCCATGAGACACGAGCGGCGCGCGGAAGCCCTCCGGCGTGAAGGCTCCAAACGTCTCGGTGAGGAAGCCCACGAGCTTGGCGGGCGGCAGCTCCGACTTGAAGGTCGTGAAGCGCTTCTCGCCATCGAGTTGCTCGAACAGATGGGTTCCATCCCAGGCGAAGATGCGTGTGGCGGGAGCCCCCAGCGTGCCGCGCATGCGCTGGGGCGCGCGGTACTGGAAGGTGAAGGGCACCGCGTCCATCCCCTCGTCTTGCACCGTGCCGGCGATGTGATAGCCGCCCAGCTTCGTGTCTCGCTCGGCCAGCCGCTGCTTCACCTTCGCGGACAGCTCCGCGGTGTCATCCGGCTTGCGGGTGCAGCCAGCCAGGGTGAGCAGGACACAGGGCACGAGGAGGCGGAGGGACATGGGGGCGGGAGTGGGGCAGGAGGAGGGTTGAAAAGCAAGGAGGCCCGCCTGTCGCCAGGGGGCCTCCCAAAAGTTGCCGCCGTGTGGGCCGGCAGCTCGACTACTTCACCGCCACGCCGGTGGCCGTGGAGGAGGTGATGCCGATGATGGTGCCGAACAGGGCGTAGATGCCGTGACGGGGCGTGGTGCTCGCGCCCTTCAGGTCCACCTTGGACGCGCCCATGGCCTTGGCCTCGGCGATGAGAAGCTTGTTGACGACGGTGTCCAGGTCGCTCTGGACGATGTCGATGATGTGGAAGATGGCGGTCAGGCCCAGCGCGTTGGTCTGGATGACGGCCACGGCCTCACCGTTGGCGGCAATTTCGTTGCCGGAGACAACGGCGCTCTCGACGCTGGTGCAGCCGATGAGGCTGGACGCGGCAACGGCCGACAGGATGAGCTTCTTCATGGTTTTCCCCTCTGGATGTTGCTTGTACGGTGGTCAAGCTCCCTGAAGGGCTCTTGACCGTTCGATTGAGACCTCAAGCGGCGGCGTTCGTAGCAGATGTCGACTCCATGTCAAGGTCCGTCCGGACACACTGTGTGTCAGGCGGGACTGCGCGCCCGCGTTGCAATGCCCATCTCGCCTTGCTAGCCCCAGCTCGAGGCTTCTGAATGGACATGGTTCCCGCCGCGCGTCCCGCTCCCCGGTACTGGCTCCATCTGTTGTTGTTGCTGCTGACGGTGGTGACGACGTTCACGTCGTACTTGCTCTACTTCCACTTCCAGCGGCCCTACTCCCCGGGGGAGATTTCATCTGAGGCGGCCACGCGGGCGCTCTCGTTCAGCCTGTCGCTTTTGGCCATCCTGGGCTCCCACGAGATGGGCCACTACCTGCTGGCGCGCATCCACCGGGTGGACACGTCCTTGCCTTATTTCATCCCCTTGCCGGTGTTGGGCGTGGGCACGCTGGGCGCGGTCATCCGCATCCGCGACCGCATCCCGCATCGCAACGCGTTGGTGGACATTGGCGCGGCGGGGCCGTTGGCGGGGCTGGTGGTGGCGCTGCCCATCCTCTTCTGGGGCCTGTCTCATTCCACGGTGGTGGATGCGCCGCGAGTGCCCATGCAGTTTCCGGGCGAGTCATCGCTGTGGGTCTACGGCCGCGAGCTCTTCACGTGGGTGATGGCGAAGGTGACACATGCTCCTCCCGCGCCGGAGGAGACCTTCCATGGCGTCCAGACGGTGTTTGGTGACAGCCTGTTGATGCAGGGGTTGACGTGGTTGGCGCTGGGGCCCTTGCCGGAGGGGAAGGACGTGCTGGTTCATCCCGTGGTCATCGCGGGTTGGTTCGGGTTGCTCGTCACGTTGCTCAACCTGATGCCCATGGGGCAACTGGATGGGGGCCACCTGGCCTTCGCGCTCATGGGGCGTCACGCGCACTGGGTGGGCCGGGCGATGGCCGCGCTGCTGTTGTTCCTCACGCTGTTCGTCACCGCGTCCTGGGGGCTGTGGCTCCTGGTGACGAGCAAGGTGGTGGGCTTCGGGCATCCAGAGGTCGTGGAGCCGGGACTCCCCCTGAGTCCTTCACGCAAGCTCATCTGTGCGCTGTGCCTCTTGGCCCTCATCGGCTGCGCGATGCCCGTGCCGCTGCGTCAGGTGGTGTCATGAAGTTTCAGTGCGAGGCGTGTGAGCGGCTCGTCCCCCTGGAGTCCTTCAGGGTGGAGGCGGCGGTCTTGGTGGTGATGTGTCAGCGGTGCGGGGCGGAGAGCCGGGCGCATGCGGCGTCGCGGGCGTCTGGTGAGGCCGCCCATGCGAGCCTCGCGGCCTCGAGCGAAGGCGTGAGCTCCGCGCAGGTCTCGAGGTCGGGGGCCGCGGGCCCCGCGCATGTGACGGTGGACGCCGCGGTGGTGGCGCCGCCGGAGCGAGCCAGTGTCGCGCCCTTGAGGATGGTGCGGGGCACCGCGCCGCACGCCGCGCCGTCGGATGATGAAGCCCTCTTCACCCCGCCCGAGGGCCATTGCCCCAAGTGTGTCTCCGTGCGGCGGCCCACGGCGGTGTCGTGTTCGCAGTGTGGCCTGGTCTACGCGAACTTCGTGGCGGAGGAGCACACGCCTTCGGTGGAGTTGATGGCCGCCTGGCGGGAGTTGGTGGCGCGGTGGGAGGAGTGGGCCGAGCATGAGCGCTTCCTGTCGCTGTCCATGGGGCGCGGGGAGCTGGCCTCGGCGGGCCGCCTGTATCGCGTGAGGTTGGCGCGGGTGCCGGATGACGGGATGGCCCAGCGGGCGCGGGAGGAAGTGGTGCGCCGGGCCACCCTGGTGGTGACGACGGAGACGGAGCCGCAGGGGCCCTCCTTGCTGAAGCGGCGGCTGCGAGGTGGAGCCATCGCCGTGCTCTCCCTGGTCGTGCTGGTGCTGCTGACGTTCGTCCTTCAGCGCATGCGGATGTTGTTCTCCGGCAACATGCCCTGACCGGGTGGCGGGAGCCTCCCCGTGGGGCGGCCTGCCATGCGCATGGGCTGAGCGGCTGTTGGCCGGAAACGGGCTCCCAGCGCGACGGGCTGCTATCGTGTCGGGCCGCTCCCGCGAGACCCACCACTCCCGATGCCGCTTCCCGTCTCTTCCACACTCTCCGTCGACAGCCTGTTGGGCCCCGGGGGCGCGCTCCAGGTGGCCCTGCCCGCGTACGAGCACCGCCCGGAGCAACTGCAGATGGCGCGCGCCGTGGAGCGCGCCTTCGCCGAGCGCAGCTACCTGTTGGCCGAGGCGGGCACGGGGACGGGCAAGACGCTCGCCTATCTGGTCCCCGCGCTGTTGTCCGGGCGCCGCGTGGTGGTGTCCACGGCGACGAAGACCCTGCAGGACCAGATCTTCTTCAAGGACCTGCCGCTGCTGCGCGAGAAGATGGGGCTCACCTTCGAGGCCGCGTACCTCAAGGGTCGCAACAACTACCTCTGCCTGCACCGCTATGACGCCTTCTCCAAGGAGCCGCAGTTCGGCTCGCGGGACGAGTCGCGCTACTGGCCCAAGTTGAAGGCCTGGGCCGAGGACACGCAGACCGGCGACCGGAGTGAGCTGGACCTGCCGGAGTCCTTCAGCGCGTGGCCCCGTTTGTCCACCACGTCCGAGACGTGCATGGGCACGCGTTGCCCGCTGTATGAGACGTGTTTCGTCACGCGCATGCGCAAGCGCGCGGAGAGCGCGGACCTCCTGGTGGTCAACCACCACCTCTTCTTCGCGGACCTGTCGCTGAGGAGCTCCGGCAAGCGCACCGAGGGCGTGCTGCCCTGGTACGACGCCGTCATCTTCGACGAGGCACACGCGTTGGAGGACGCGGCCAGCGGCCACTTCGGCGTGGGCGTGTCCAACTACCGTCTGGAGGAGCTGGCGCGCGACGCGGTGGCGTCGGTGAAGGAAGAGGACGCGCGGCACGCGATGCTGCGGGCGTTGTCGGCGCGGCTGCGCACGGGCGCGGATGCCTTCTTCGCGCAGGCGCCTCGGGCGTTGGGCCTGTCCGGACACGAGTCCTCCGTGGCGCTCCATGCGGAGGCGATGGGCAAGCTGACCAGCGCGCTGGGCGGTGTGCGCGAGGGGCTGGCCGCGCTGTCCGCTTTCACCGCGGGAGAGCGCGAGCCGGAGCTGGCCGCGATCACGCGCCGCGCGGACGAGTTGGAGGAGCAGCTCTCCTTCCTGGAGAAGGTGGAGTCCGCGGACCACGTGTACTGGGCGGAGCAGCGGGGCAAGGGGTTGTTCCTGCGCGCCAGTCCCATCGACGTGGCGAAGGAGCTGCGCGAGCGGATGTATGGCGCGCTCGACACGGTGGTGTACACGTCCGCGACGTTGGCGGCGGAAAGCCGCTTCGACTTCTTCGCGCGGCGCATGGGTTTGTATGGCGAGGATGGCCAGACGGTGACGCGTGTTCGCACGCTCGCGGTGCCCAGCCCGTTCGACTATCCGAGCCAGGCTGCGTTGTATCTGCCCACGCATCTTCCGGACCCGAGCGCCCCGGGCTTCATCGAAGCGGCGGCGGAAGAAATCATCCGGCTCTGCGAGGTATCGGGAGGCCGGGCCTTCGTGCTCTTCACGTCGCTGCGCAACATGGTGCGCGCGTATGAGCTGGCGGCGGGGCGGTTGCCGTATCAGGCGCTGCTCCAGGGTGAGCGGCCCAAGGCGCAGCTCCTGGAGGCGTTCCGCGACACGCCCAGCGTGCTCTTCGCGGCGCACAGCTTCTGGGAGGGCGTGGATGTGCCAGGGGATGCGCTGAGCCTGGTCATCATCGACCGGCTCCCCTTCGCGTCACCGGGGGACCCCTTGGTGGCGGCGCGCATCAAGCAGCTCCAGATGCGGGGCGAGGAGCCCTTCGAGCAGTATCAGCTCCCCCAGGCGGCGCTGGCGCTGCGTCAGGGCTTCGGGCGGTTGATTCGCACGCAGTCGGACAAGGGCATCGTCGCCATGCTGGACCGGCGGATTCTCACCAAGGCGTATGGCCAGGTCTTCCTGGACAGCTTGCCGGACGCGCGGCGGGTGGATGACCTGGTGGAGTTGAGCCGCTGGTTCAACGGCCCCGTGCGTCCGCTGCGGGCTTTGCGTCCGGTGGACTGAACCTTCCCGCGGTGGGATACAGCCGGGATTTCCCGCTCGCTACGTATGCGTTCATCCTCCCCATTCCCAGGGTGCGCCGTGGATGGTCTGGTTTCGTCTCGCCTGAGCCTGGTCCTGCTCGCCGCCGCCGCGGTCATGGTGTGCGCGTGTGAGCCCATCTCGCTGTCGAACATGACGGGTGGGTCCCATGGAGAAGAGGACGGGGGGCATCACCTGGATGAAGAGGGCGATGGGGGAAGTGATGGCGGCGGCGATGGTGGTAGCGAGGACATTCCTCCCTTGGGGCCAGACGGTGTCGACCGGCGGATGACGGCGTGGGGGCCCTGCATTGGCGGCTGGCAGTCGCGCACCGCGCTCGCGTTGGGGACCCTGGCCAATCCGGACTTCGGGCTGGATGCGGACGGCGAGGCATACTTCGTCGAATACGGCGCGGACCTGGCGCGCGTGGTGACGACGAAGCCTTGGAAGAAGATGGCGAGAATCCCCTGGATGGGGATGTACCCATGGATTGGGGGCGTCCGTGTGGACGCGGAGGGCGATGTGCACGTGGCGCTCAGCCCCCAGTTCGATAATGAGACAGGGTCGGTGCCCACCTACTTCTACGAGAACAAGCAGGGACAGTGGACGTCGAACCGGCTGTCGGGGGCGTGGATTCAAGATTTCGACATGGATTCACAGGGGAATCTCCACGCGCTCGTGATGCTGCCAGTCGGGAGCTTCCCGCTCCGGCATGTGCATGGCCCACCGGGGACGCCGCTGGTGAACGATGAACCCTTCGTCGTCCTTCAGAATCGCGACCGGATGCACAGCATGCGGGTGGATGCTCAGGGTCACGCGCATGTGGTGTACGAGTACACGGCGATTCCTCGGATGAGTGTCCTCAACTACGCCACGAATGCCTCGGGGGCCTGGGTGACGGAACAGGTCACCTCCTCGGGTCGCTTCGCGCAAATTGCGGTGAGCTCCGAGGGAGTTCCCTACATCATGTGGGGCGACGGGGCCGCGGTGTTTCTGGCCGTCCGGCGCGGGAAGAACGACTGGGTCACCACTCAGGCCGGGCCAGAGTTGGGATTGCTCGGGGCGATGCTGGTGACCGGCTCGGGTACGGTGCACATGCTCCAGGAGTCGGGCACGAACCTGAATTATTGGGTGCGTTCGGAGCGGGGGTGGGAAAAGACGACGCTCCTCCAGGCCGAGAAGACTCCTTTCGGGAATCCCTTCGGTGCTTCGCACCTGGAGGTCGACAAGCAAGGGCATGTGCACGCGATGTACGCGGTGTACGTCGAGGGCCTGGTCAATGGCTCGCCGGGGATGCTCAAGCGCATCGACTATTCGCGCCAGTGTCAGTGATGGCGTGACTCAGAGGGCGTCGCGAAGCCGCAGGCCCACGCGCGCGAGCATCGGTGGGCCCAGGGTGTCCACGCCCGCGCGACCCGCGAGGTACTCGCGGTCGAAGAGGTTCTCCACGGCCCCGAAGACGTCCACCTTCCAGAAGAGCCGGCGGCTGAGCGCGGCGTCCACCACGAGCGCTCCGCCCATGCGCCGCTCGTTCAGGTCATCCTCGAACTGAGGGCCGGTGGCGCGAAGCTGCACGGTGGCGGTGATGAGTGCCGGGTCCTCGAAGGTGAGGCTGACGGTGCCTCGGTGTCTGGGGTCCTGCGCGAGCTGCCGGCCCACCAGTTCAGGCTGGCCGGGCGCGGCGGTGACGGTGGGGTCCACGAAGGTGTACGCGAGGAGCGTCGTCCACCGGCGTGACAGTCGCCAGTCGACGCTGGCTTCCACTCCGCGCACGCGAGCGCGGCCCAGGTTCTGTCGCTGACGTCCGGTGCCTCCCGGAAGTGTGACGTTGGTGATGGGGTCTTCGAGGACGTTCCAGAAACCGGTGACGCGTGCGGTGAGGGTGCGGAGGGGCTGGGCTTCGACGCCTGCCTCGGCGCCCCACAGTCGCTCCGCGCGAAGGTCCGCGTTGGCGGCGGTGAGCACGGTGCCCACCTGGAAGGGGCGATAGAGCTCGTTGAGCGTGGGGGCTCGGAAGGCGCGGTAGCCGGAGGCTCGCACGGTGAGGACTTCCCACGGGCGCCAGCGCAGGCCGAGGCGTGGGCTGAGCTGGTTCTCGGTGCGGTCGTCGAAGGTGGTGGCGTCGGAGGCGCCGCTGACGCGGTTGATGCGCTGGAGGCCTCGGGTGTTGCGCCACACATCGAGCCGGAGCGCGGCGGACAGCTCCAGGTCGGAGGAGAGGGCGTAGAGGTCCTGGAGGAACAGTCCGCTGGCCCACTGGGTACCCCCGGTCTCTCGCGAGACGACGGTGTCGGGGGATTGCGTGGGTGGGAAGAGGTGCTCGCGGGAGGTGCCCGAGAGTCGTCGTGTGTCGATGCCCGCGGAGAGGTGATGGACGCCACCGGCGCTCCAGCCCGGAGCGGTCCACACGAGGGAGGCGCCCTGGTCATTGGCGGGCACGGACTGGGAAGCCGCGAGTGATTCGGCGCCACGGTCTTGCGCGACACGCGCGCGGTCCTGCTCGAAGCGCAGGGCGCGTCCGAAGAGGTCGAGGGTGAAGGCGCCGAAGGTGTCTGTTTGAAGCCGTGCGCTCGCGCTGAGTTGGGCCAGGTCCACGCGGGCGGTGGTGAAGCGCGTGCCGCCGTTCTGGTTCTCGCGGAAGAGGTTGGCGCGAGCGGTCAGGGAGAGGGCATCGGAGAGTTGGGCGTCGACGCGGCCGTTGAGGACGGCATGATTGCTGGGGGTATCGCTGTCGATGGCACCGCGCTGGGCGGGTGTCACGATGGGGTAGCCGTTGCTGGTGAGCAGCTCGGTCTCGAGTGCGGCGGCGATGGCGCCCCAACGTTGAGCGCCTCGCGCGGCGAGCAGTCCGGTGCCCCGGTTGCCGTAGGTGATATCCGCGTCGAGCGCGGGGCCGGTGATGGGGCGGGAGATGAGCTGCACGACGCCGCCGAGCGCGGAGCTGCCGTAGAGGGCGGAGCCGCCGCCGGGGACCACTTCGATGCGTTCGAGTCCGAGTCGAGGAAGCGAGCGCCAGAAGACCCAGCCGCCGAGCGGGTCATTGACGGGGACACCATCGAGGAGGACGAGCGTGCGTGCGACGCCCGAGGGGGCGAGTCCGCGCACGTTGAGTCCTTGAGCGGTGGGGTCGGCGACGAGGCTGGGCGTGCGGCGGAAGGTGGCGACGGAGGGAAGGGTGCGGACGAGGGAGTCCTGGGTCAGCGTGGGGCTGCGGTCGATCTCCTCGCGGGGGAGCACCACGGTGGTGGCGGGGACATCGCGCACCGGGCGCGGCATCCGTGTGCCGGTGACCACCGTGCCCCGGGAGGGGTTCGGCTCGCCTGACGTGGCGATGGAGGTTGCTGGGGGCGCATGCGACGCGCTCGGAGTGGTATCGGGCGTCGCTGGTGTGGCGGGAGCATGTGGCCCGTTCGGTTCGATGCCGAGTGTCTGCATCGCCGAAGCCGTGCTCGAGGCCTCCGCGGAATCATTGGAGGCTGGCTCCGTTGTCGTGGCGCCGGGCTGTGCCCACGCCAGCGAGGGAAGAAGGAGCCACTGCAGGAGACGGTGCGCTGACGTGACGGCGGACGACCTGCGCGGCATGTCTGGAGGTTCCTTCTCGCGTGAGGAGTCGCGGCGCCAGTATGCCCGCATCACGTGGGCCGGCACTCGCTCGGAGCGCCATCGTCCAGTTCGCGACGGCGTGGGGAGAACCTCACCCGGAACACAGGGCAACAGGCCCCTGCGTCAACGCCCTTCACCCGCCCGTGTCACGAGCCGCGAGCCCGCGCACGGTGACCACCGCCGTGTCCACCTCCGCGAGGATTCTCCGGGCATGGAGCAGGAAGACCTCGCCCGCGGGCAGCAACCGCATGCCCTGCCGCGTGCGCTCGAACAGTCGGGTTCCCAACTCCTCTTCCAGCGCGAGGATGTGCCGGCTGAGCGGCGGTTGGGTGAGGTGGAGCCGCCGTGCGGCCCGGCCCACGTGCCTTTCCTCGGCCACGGCGACGAAGGACTGGAGGTGCGTGATGCTCACCGCCGCAGACTACCGCGAGCGCCGCCCCCACGCACCCCGTCCCTCGGCGCGATGCCGAAACAGCATTGGACCGTCCGTGGGCCCGAGGTCACCTTGTCCCGCCATGGGAACTCCATTGTTCAAGGGCGCGGAGGTCGAGCGCCTCCGCCGCGCGGGAGCAGCGGCCGCTGGCACGCTCGCCTGGGTCGCTGGAAAGCTGGCCCCGGGCATCTCCACCGAAGACATCAACACCTGGGTTCGCGAGGACACGGCCCGCCGCGGTGGCACCCCGAGCCAGTTGGGCTACCACGGCTTTCCCGCGACGGTCTGCACCAGCCGCAACAACGTCGTCTGTCACGGCATCCCTCGTCCCGATGAACGGCTGAAGCCCGGAGACATCATCAACGTGGATGTCACCACGTGCCTGGACGGCTATCACGGTGACACCTCCGCGACGTTCTGCATCGGTGAAGTCTCCGCCGACGCACGCCATGTGGTGGACGTGGCGCGCCGGTGTCGCGACGTGGGCATCTCCGTGGTCCGTCACGGCGCCAAGCTAGGGGACGTGGGCGCGGCCATCGAGGAGCTGGCCGTGAAGGAAGGGTGCAGCATCGTGCGGGATTTCGGCGGGCACGGCATCGGCCGTTCGATGCACGCTCCACCGCACGTGCCTCACTTCGGGAAGCGCGGCACGGGGCTCACCTTGCGCTCGGGAATGGTCATCACCATCGAGCCCATGGTGAACCTGGGACGCCCCGAGATTCGCATGCTCCCGGATGGTTGGACGGTGGTGACGGAGGACGGAAGCCTCTCCGCGCAGTTCGAGCACACCCTCCTGGTCACCCGCGAGGGCTGCGAGATTCTCACGCCCTCTCCACATCTCTTGGTCGCGGACGTGTCTTCAGCGTCCCAGCTCGCCGAAGCACGGTGAGACGCGGGACTCACTCGACGACATAGAGCCTGTTGGTTTCACCCTCGAGTGCAATCTCGCGCTCGAACTTCAGCCCGAGCCGCTCCGCCACGCGCAGCGAGGACGTGTTCTCGGGATGGATGATGGCGACCGGGGGAACCTCGGGGAGATGCCGTCGAGCCATCTCCAGGGCCATGCGCGCGATTTCGGTCGCGTAGCCGTGGCCCCAGGCTTGCGGCGAGAGCCGGTAGGCGAGGTTCAACACCGTCCGCCCCTCGAGCTGTTTGTGCCGCACGCCGCCGACACCCACGGCGACACCGGGCTGCTCGCGCCGCTCGACCATCCAGTAGCCCACCCCGTGTTTCGCCCAGTCGCTCAGCCACAGCGACAACAACTCACGCGCCGCCTCGGTCGTGCGCAGCAGCGCGGAGTGCAGGAAGCGCTGGGTCTCCGCGTCGGAGTGGAGCGCGAACACCGTATCCACGTCACTCTCACGAAAGGCGCGAAGCAGCAGCCGGTCGGTGGTGACTTGCTCGAGCCCCTGAATCCTGTGGGTCATCACGCTCGGATGTTACGAGGATTCACCCGGGATTGCCTTCGCGTGTTTCCTGCCGCCGCGTTTCACCAGGCGAGGCAGGTTCTCCAGCGTGCGGACCGGCAGCGCCGCGCGTGTGGCGACGAGGTCGCCTCCCAGGCGGTGGAAGAGGCGCAAGAAATCCAAGGCCGCGAATCGCGTCGAGGCGTAATCACCGACGGAAGGCCGCGACCCCGACGGCAGGGGATGGACCGCCAGGTCATCCAGGAATGCGAGCACGTCGTGTGTGCCCAGCAGCAGCCGGAGTTTCTCGGGGCCATGCAAGACGACGTGCTCGCGGCCGTCTCGGCCCTGCTCCAGACTCCATTCCTGGGCGCAGGCTCGCTTGAGATAGGTGTTGAAGGTCTTCTGCCCGTCGGGGAGCAGCAGCAGGGTGCGAAGAAGCTGAGCCAGCAGCCCACGCTCGTTCAGGCGGGGGTTGCGCCAGCGTGCGCGCCAGGCGTCGCGCGAGGCCAGCTCGGCGGCCGTCATGAAGTGTTCGACCCGGCGCAGGTGGGAGAGCGCGTGGTGGCCGATGACACCGGGAGGGAGGGTGGCGCGCATCAGGTCCAAGCGAGTCTCTCGAGGCTGGCCCTGGGTCTTCTGCTCCGCCCACCGGATGAAGGGGTGGACCTTGTCGGCATGCCGCCGCCCGCTGACCACGCCCTTCATCTCAACGGAAGAGTCCTCCTCCAGCTCCGCGCAGTCCTCCGCGAGCTCGGGGGCTCGGCTGAGCTGGGAGATTCGAACCCTGGAGGCGCGGCGGGCGCTGCGTTTCGCGAACGCCTTGTCCTTGCGGGCGACCTCCCGGTACGTGGAAGGCAGCAGGCTCCGCGCCATTTCTCGAGATTTCGAATCGCCGTAGAGCACGGGGGCCTCCGTTTCGCGCGAGGGACGGGGGGACGCCTCGTTCCTGACCCCTGCTCTCCCATGGGACTCGGAGGGGCCTACGCCTTCATCGACTCCGGGAGCACCCAGTCCGGCTTGAGCCGCTGGATGACCTTGGCCAGGTTCTCCTTGTCCTGGGCCTTCTCCAGCGCGGCCTCGGGCGTGACGATGTTGTCTCGCACCAGCCGCTCCAGGTGCATGTCGAGCGTCTGCATGCCCATGCCCTGACCCGCCTGCATCTTGGATGCAATCTGGAAGACCTTGCCCTCGCGAATCATCGACGCGATGGCGGCGCCACCCACCAGGATTTCCAGCGCGGCCACGCGGCCCTTGCCATCCGCCGTCTTGATGAGCTGCTGGGCGACAATCCCGGCGAGGCTCTCCGCGAGCATGCCTCGCACCTGGGCCTGCTCGTCCGCGGGGAAGGAGTTGATGATGCGGTCGATGGTGGCGGGCGCGCTGTTGGTGTGCACCGTGGCGAACACCAGCACGCCGAAGCTGGCCAGCTGGAGCGCCAGCTTCATCGTCTCGTTGGTGCGCAACTCGCCGATGAGGATGACGTTGGGGTCCTCGCGGCCCGCGGAGCGGATGGCCGTGGCGAAGCTGGAGGCATGGGGGCCCACCTCGCGGTGGGTGACCTGGGCCTTGGCGGACTCGTGGACGAACTCCACCGGGTCCTCGATGGTGAGGATGTGCGCCGGGCGCGTCTGGTTGATGTGATTGACCATCCCCGCCAGCGTCGTGGACTTGCCGCTGCCCGTGGGGCCCGTCACCAACACCAGCCCGCTGCGGCGGTCCGCCAGCTTGCGCACCACCTCCGGCGTCTTCAAATCCTCGAGCGTCAGCACCTTGCTGGGAATGGTGCGGAACACCGCGCCCAGCCCCGTCTGCTTGTAGAAGTAGTTGGCGCGGAAGCGGGCCTTCGTCCCGTAGCCGTAGGCGAAGTCGAGGTCCAGCTCCTCGATGATCTGCCGCTTCTGCTGCGGGTTGATGAGCTCGAACAGGAGCCCCTCGACCTCCTGGGTCGTGAGCAGCTCCTCGCGCAGTGGCGTCAGCTCGCCGCGGATGCGGGCCATGGGGGGATAGCCCGTGCTCAGGTGCAGGTCGCTGCCCTTCTGCTCCAGCAGCTGGTCGAAGAACGCGGCGATGCGTGGCGTGGTGCTCATCTCAGCCGCCCTTCCTTCCCATCAGCGAGCCCATCTTGCTGAGCAGCCGTGCGCCGTCCTGCGGGGTCTCCGGCGCGGGGACCGAGGCTCCGGGCCTGCGTCCGGTGACCATGGCCTCCAGCTCGTCCGGGTTGTCCGCGAAGCCCTTGGCCACCTCCAGCTTCACCTTCCCCGCGCGCACCAGGTCCGCCAGGGAGTCCTCGAAGCGGACGATGCCCAGGCTCTTGCCTCGCTGCTGGAGGGAGGGAATCTGGTACGTCTTGTTGTCGCGGATGAGATTGCCCAGCGCGACGGAGCCGGGCAGCACCTCCGCGGCGGCCACCATGCTCTTGCCATCCGCGCTCGCCATGAGCCGCTGGCTGACGATGAGCCGCAGGCCGCTGGACAGGGACAGGCGCACCTGCTGCTGGTCGGCGGGCGGGAAGAGGTCGATGAGCCGGTCGATGGTCTTCGCCGCGCTCGGTGTGTTCATGGTGCTGATGAGCAGGTGGCCCGTCTCCGCGGCCGCCAGTGCCATGCGCACCGTCTCCGTGTCGCGCAGCTCGCCCACGACGATGACGTCCGGGTCCTCGCGAAGACTGCCTTTGAGCGCGCTGGCGAAGGTCTTCGTGTGAGTGCCCACCTCGCGCTGGCTGATGAGCGCCTTCTTGCGAGGGTGGACGAACTCCACCGGGTCCTCCACGGTGAGCACGTGGTGCGACGTCTCGCGGTTGATGAGGTCCACCAGCGCGGCCAGGGTGCTCGTCTTGCCGTGGCCCGAGGGACCGGTGACGACGATGAGTCCCTGGTGGTGATGGGTCGCCTTCGCGATGTCCGAGGGCAGGCCCAGCGTCTCGAGCGTGGGCACCTCGCGGGCAATCACGCGGAAGGTGCCCTTCAGGCCCGTGCGGTGACGGGAGACGTTGACGCGAAAGCGGCCCATCGCCGGTGAGTCGAGCGAGAAGTCGCAGCTCCCCTCGCGCTCCAGCACCGGCTTCAGCCGCTCCGGCACCACGGGCATGAGCATGCCCTCCACGCGCGTGCCGTTCAGCGCGCCGCCTTGCGGAACCAGGTCTCCCGCGACGCGGAAGAGCACGGGCCGCTCGGCCACCACGTGGACGTCGCTGGCGCCGCTGGCGCGTCCCTGCTCCAGCACCACCGCCAGGTCGCGGGCTCCACCCGTCAGGGTCGAGAAGGCCTGTGCTCGCGAGGCCTCCTGGGCTCTCGAAGCGGCGGAGGATGCGGATGCATGCGGGCCCGCGCCGGTCTGCTGCGAGGAGGTGGTCGCCGCGCCACCCTGATGCTGCTGAGCCGCCGCGCCGCCCTGCCCGGACGACGCGTACCCCGCCTGCACGGATGCGCCCGTCTGTCCCGCCACGGTAGCGGCGTTGGCACTCGCGGCGGCCGCCCGAGCAGTCGTGGCAGTCGCGGACGTGGGCGTGCCAGTCGCGGGCGCAGCAGCCGCGGGCGCGGCAGGAGCGGGAGTCGCCGCCGCACCTGCCTCCGCCGCGCGCGACAGCCGCAGGTGCATGATGTCGCCCCGTCGCATGGCGGCGATGGACAACGCCCCCAGTCCATTCGCGGTGACGGACCACTGTGAAGGCGCGTCGGTGACTGTCGATGCCCGCGCGATTCCCACCATGGCCTGTAGCGCGCGAACGACGTCGTCAGTCGTCACGTTCGCCGCGTCCACCGGCTCATAGTTGCCGCCACCGCCGCGAATCATGGGCGGCCGCCCCGTCGCCAATGTCAGCTCCGTCACTCCTGGCCGCGACAGATGGCGCAACAGCTCAGCAAGAGGTTTCATGCGGGTGTCGGACTCGGTTGTGGCGGAGTACGGCGTGCGGGGCCCCCAGGATAGTCCACAACGCATCGAACGTGCCCCCCTCTGGACGGATGCCTCCGCTCTCGCCAACGGCGCGCACACGACCCAGGCCCCACCCGCGCGGTGGGCCTCACACCCACCCACCCGGTTCGTCCGTCTGTGTTTGGGAGAGGCGCTCCGGGACCCAGGGGGCCCGCTCGGAGCGAAGGCTCGGCGGGAGGCGAGCGCCGTCCCGCCGGGCCACCTGCCGGATTACAGCTCGCGGGACATCAGCAAGCGCAGCTTGCCGGACTTCTTGGAGACCACCGTGGCCACCGTGGTGAAGCCCGCCTTGCGGTAGAAGCTCACCGCCGGCGCATTGGACGGGTCCACGCGCAGCGCGATGGTCTTGCGGTACATGTCCCGCGCGGCCCGGAGCGCCTGCTCCAGCACCACCATCCCCAGGCCCTTCTTGCGCAGCTCCTGCTTCACGATGATGTTGCGCAGGTACGCGGCGCCGGGCACCGGGCCGTCCCGCTCCACCGTGACGTAGCCGACGATCTGATTTTGCAGCTTCGCCACGTGCACGAAGGGCTTGAGCTGCGAGAGCGCCTTGAGGCTGTCTTCCTGGCTCTCACCCCGGCTCTTCCAGGGCTCGGAGCTGGCGCGCAGGGCCGCCACCGCCGTCATGTCCTCGTCGGTGGGCAGGGTGAACTTCACCGCCGCCATCAGGTCGTTGGGGAGGCCCACCGCTTCCAGCACCGGGGCTGGGGCCATCTCCACGCCCGGGTCCACCTGCTTCATCGTCATCGCCATCTCCTCCGTCGCGCTGCGATCCTAACCGCACCCCCGCCACCGGTGCACGCGGGGATTCCGCGCACATTGTCTTCTCAAGTGAGGAGATTGTCTCCCCTGACGATAGGAGGGCCGGATTCCGGTCAACCCAAGCGTTGCCCACTCCATTCCGGCGCCGGGCATGGCCTCCACCCACGGCCGCCGTGCGGCCGGCCTTCCGCGCCGGACGCCTTCCCACTATAAAAACCCTGTTCGTCCCCGGAGGGCTGGCCTCCTCTCATCTCGACCCCGCCTGCCCGAGCCACCTCTTGCAACTCAACCACGCCCAGCGCGAGCTGACGCTCAAGATCGTCTACTACGGGCCCGGACTCAGCGGGAAGACGACGAATCTGCGCCATCTGCATGCGCGCGCGTCCCCGGAGGTGCGCGGCCGGCTGTTGACGGTGGAGACCCACGACGACCGGACGCTGTTCTTCGATCTGCTGCCTGTCTTCTTCTCCACGTCCGCGGGCTTCAAGGTGAAGGTGAAGCTCTTCACCGTTCCGGGCCAGGTCATCCACAACGCCACCCGGCGCATCGTGCTCCAGGGCGCGGACGCGGTGGTGTTCATCGCGGACAGCCGGCACAGCGCGACGGCGGAGAACAACGCCTACTGGCGCAATCTCCAGGACAACATGAAGGAGAACGGCCTGGACGCCGACCAGGTGCCCGTTGTCATCCAGTTCAACAAGAGGGACCTGCCAGACGCTCGCACGGAGGCGGAGCTGGAGGCGGCCCGCCAGCGGGGCGGGGAGGTGGTGGTCGGCGCGGTCGCGCTCCGGGGCGAGGGTGTGCTGGAGACCTTCCACGCGGTGGCTCAGGCCGCCTACCGCCGGCTGGATGCCCGGGCGCACCTGGCGCGCAACGTGGCGCTGACGGAGCAGGAGTTCCTCTCGCAGATTTTCGGACGGATGGACCTGTCCGGCACCGCGCTGGCCGGGCGCTACTCCGTGACGGGCCGGGATGACCACCAGGGGGGCGGGCGATGAGCGGGGGCTTCCAGGGGAACGTCCCACCGGAGAACTCCCGCCGGGAGTCGGTCCTCCAGCGGCGCCTGACGCTGGGCGAGATGTTGGATGTGCCCTCGTTCGCGGAGGTGGTGAAGAGCTTCAGCGAGCTGTACCGCGTGGGCATCAAGGTCCTGGACGCGCGCGGCACCAAGCTGGCCGACGTGAAGGTGGGCCACGGCGACTTCTGCGCGTATGTCTTCTCCTTCCCGGATGGCCGCTCGCGCTGCACCGCCACGGTCGCCCGGGTGAAGGACGGCCCCGTCGTCCCGGGCCAGGGCGCGCGCCTGGCGCAGGGCGACGGCGCGGAGGAGGCGGGGCTCATCGCGCTGCCGTGCTTCACCGGCCTGCGCTATCTGGTCATGCCCGTGCGCTGGGAAGGGGACCTGCTGGGCCGGGTCATCCTGGGGCCCTTCACCCCCGAGGAGCTGGGTGACTTTCCGGAGACCCTCACGGACATCTCCGGGCTGGAGCTGTCGCGCGCGCAGGAGCTGGTGGCCAAGGTGCGGCGCGCCCCCGAGCGCACCGCCGCGCAGGTGCTGACGCACTTCGGACAGGTGCTCGCCGCGCTGGTGGCCAGCGGACACCGCACCCACCTGACCACCCAGCTCCACATCGAGGCGATGCTGGAGACACACCGCGAACTGGAGGCGCAGAACTCGCGGCTGGCGCAGGTGAACTCCCGCCTCAAGGAGCTGGACCGTCTGAAGTCCACCTTCCTGGGCACGGTGAGCCACGAGCTGCGCACGCCCCTGGCGTCCATCATCGGCTACTCGGAGATGCTCGCGGAGGGGCTGGCGGGTTCGCTCAACCCGGAGCAGCTGCTCTACGTGCGCACCATCGTGGAGAAGGGCGAGTCGCTGCTCAACCTCATCTCCTCCATCCTGGACCTGAGCCAGATAGAGGCCGGCCGGCTGCGTCTGGCCATGGGGCCGGTGGACCTGGCGGGCGTCATCCAGACCGCTGTGTCCAGCGTGATGCCCCAGGCGCAGCGCAAGGGCGTGGAGCTGGAGGTGCGGCTGCCGCCGGTGCCTCGGCCCCGGCTCGCGGGTGACGCGGACAAGCTGCGTCAGGTGCTGGTGAACCTGTTGGCCAACGCGCTGAAGTTCACCGCGTCCGGCGGGCGGGTCTCGGTGGTGATGTCGGAGGTGGGCCTCCAGGACACGCTGGGCGCGACGGGCTACCGCGTCTGCGTGGAAGACACGGGCGTGGGCATCCGCGAGGACCAGTTCGAGCGCATCTTCCAGAGCTTCTACCAGGTGGACGGCAGCTCCACGCGCGAGCACGGCGGGGCGGGCTTGGGCCTGGCCATCGTCAAGAGCCTGGTGGAAGGCCATGGCGGAAAGGTGTTCGTGGAGAGCGAGTTCGGGCGCGGCTCGCGTTTCACGGTGGTGCTGCCCATGCAGCCGCCCATCCCCGAGCACGGCATCGTGACGGCGCCGGCGCCACTGCCGGAGCCGCCAGCGGGTCCGGACCGCTTCTGACGCGAGGTGTCGCCCACGCGAATTCCCCCCGCGGCGCGCGGGCGGGCGTATTGTCCGCGCTCATGCTGACCGGACGTTCCCCCGCTGCTTCCTACGTGCTCATCGATGCGGAGAACATCGACTGGGCCGTCTCCAATGTCGTGGGCCGCAAGCCCGAGTCCCAGGACCGCGTGCAGTTCGACCGGCTGGTGGCCTTCTGCGAGAACTACTTCCCCGCGCCCGTGCGCTGCGTGGTGGTGCTCAACGCGCGAGGTGAGCAGCTGCCCGACGTGATGATTGGCTTCATCCGCGCGCTGAAGTCCGCCGGCTGCGAGGTGGCGTTGCTCTACGGACGGCCCGACCAGAAGGTCGTGGACCTGGGCATCCTCAAGCTGCTGGAGACCATCCGCACCCAGCGCCCCAAGGCGGCGGTGGGCCTGGCCAGCCACGACGGCGCGGACTTCGCCGACGCGCTCAAGCCCATGCTGGAGGAGAAGCGCCAGGTGGCGGTGCTGGGCCTGCGCGAGTACGTCAGCCAGCGCTTCAGGGACTTGGTGCCCTCGGGCCTGAAGATTGTCGACCTGGAGCTCAACGCGAAGGTGTTCCAGCGTCCGCTGCCCCGGCTGCTGCCGGTCAACGTGGACGAGTTCGACCCGACGCAGTTCGTCTGACAGGCCTGGGACGGGCGCGCCGTTATGGCGCGCCCGGGTTCCGGCTCATCAACCGCTGGATGCTCAGGTCCAGCTGGCTTCGGAGCTGGACCAGCAGGCTGTCCAGCTCCGGCACGCTCACCCCCACCCGCGCGGCGAAGCGCACCCGCGTCTGGTCCAGCAGCCACTCGCGGGCGGTGGCCAGCCAGCGCTTCACCGAGGAGCGGTCCACGCCGTAGGCCTCCGCGATGCGCGCGGTGCCCATTCCGTCCACCAGATGCATTCGCAACAGCGTTCGCGCTCGTGGCTCCAGCGCGCCCAGCGCCTCCCTGAAGGCGGCGTTGAAGTCCGCGCCGTAGCGCTCCTTCAAGTACTGCAGCTCCACGTCGTCGGGAGCGGTGCCCAGCGCCTCCAGCGGCCCGTCGTCGGGCAGGTGCGACTCCTTGCGCTCGTTCAACAGCCCCCAGGCCAGCCGGAGCGCGGTCATCCGCAGCCAGGCGGAGAGCGGGCCCCGGCCGGCGTACTCCATGATGCGGGGTGGCACGGTGCCCTCGGCGACGAGGAAGCGCGCCCGCAGCACCTGGAGCGCCTCGTCCGCCGTCGTGTCGTCCACGTCCCGGCGCTTCAACGCCGCGCGGACCTGGGGAATGATGCGCTCCTCGAGCGTGGCCAAGGCCGTGGCGTCGCCGCGTGCACATGCACGGGCGAGCTCCAGGTCCGCTGCATGGACCTCGGTCTCCAGGGGCTTGGCCATTCCCCCGAAGTCTACAGTGAGGGCGCATGCGGTGTCCCACCACGGAGAACCTCCTCGCCTTCGGGCGAGGCTTGTTGCGCGGTGACGAGGCCACGGCGCTTCAGGCCCACCTGGATGAATGCCCCTCATGCCGCGTGCTGGTGGCGGAGGCGGTGGCGTCGGTGGACCCGGGCGCGAGCGAACCCGCGGCGGTGCTCGCCTCCAGCTTCCTGGGGCGTGGCGACGTGCTGGGCCGCTACGTGGTGATGGAGCGCATCGGCGCCGGGGGCATGGGCGTCGTCTACGCGGCGAAGGACCCGGAGCTCCACCGCAAGGTGGCCCTCAAGATTCTGCGCTTCGACGCCGTCCAGCCCTCCCGGCTCGCGGAGTCGCAGGCCCGGCTCCTGCGCGAGGCCCAGGCCACCGCGAGGGTCGTCCACCCCAACGTCGTCGCCATCCACGACTTCGGCCGCGTGGACGAGCGTGTCTTCCTGGCCATGGAGTTCGTCGAGGGCACCACGCTGGGGGCTCGCATGCGTGCGGGGCGCATGCCGTGGCGCGAGGTGCTGGGCTTGTTCCAGCAAGCGGGCCAGGGGCTCGCCGCCGCGCACGCGGCCGGGTTGGTGCATCGCGACTTCAAGCCGGACAACGTCCTCATCGACACCTCGGGGCGTGTGCGCATCACCGACTTCGGGCTGGTGCGCATCCTGGATGGCGCCGAGGAGCCCTCCGCGCCGCCCACCTCCGCGCCTCCGGCGTCAGCGGCCGAGTCCCTCGACTCCCTCACCCAGACGGGGACGCTTTTGGGCACTCCGGGCTACATGGCTCCCGAGCAGTCGCGCGGCGAGCCTCCCGACGCGCGCAGCGACCAGTTCAGCTTCTGTGTCGCGCTGTACGAAGCGCTCTACGGCGAGCGGCCCTTTCCTCGCGCCGCCGCCGCGGACCTCGCGCTCGCTCAGGCCACGCGCTCGTCCCGCGCCCACCAGCGCGAGGCCCATGTCCCCGACCGCATCCACCGGGCCGTGTTGAAGGGGCTCTCTCCAGACCGCGCGGACCGTCATTCCTCCATGGATGAGCTGCTGCGGGCGCTGGGGCAGGAGCCTCGCTTCTCCGCGCACCAGCGCCTCCACGTCGCGGGCATCGCCACCGCATTGCTGGCGTTGGGCGCGGTCGCCTTCTTCGCCACGCGGCCCAAGCTCTGCGAGGACGACCCGGGGGCGCTCGCGGGTGTCTGGGATGAGAAGACCCGGGCCGCGGTCCATGCCGCGTTCACGAAGACGGGGCTGCCGTACGCGGCGGACACCTGGCGCGTGGTGAGCACCACCTTGGATGCCTACACGAACGACTGGAGGGGCGCGTCGCGGCACGCGTGCGAGGCCACGCGCATCCACGGCCGGCAGACCGAAGGCATGTATGAGCGGCAGTTGTTGTGCTTGGACCAACGGCGCAAGGACGTCTCGGCGCTGGTGGGCGTGCTGTCCTCGGCGGCGGCGCCCGCGGTGCAGAACGCCGTGCGCGCGGTGACGGGGCTGGAGGACCTGAACCGCTGCTTGGACATGCAGGCGCTGATGTCCTCGCGCCCGCTGCCCAAGGACCCAGGGGAGCGGCGGAAGCTCGAGTCCCTCCAGAAGGACATCTCCACGGTGCGCGCGCGGCTGCACGCCGGACAGCCCAAGGCCGCGCTCGAACTGGCCGCCACGCTGCCCGCCCGGATGGAGGGCTTGGACCACCCGCCGACGCGTGTGGAGATGCTCAAGGTGCTCGCCCAGTCCCAGGTGGAGTCGAATGACAAGGAAGCCATCCAGACGCTGCACAAGCTCATCCAGACCGCTCAGGCGGCGGGGTTGGACTGGCACGTCGCGGATGGCTGGGTGTCGCTGTTGAGGGTGGCCAGCTACTTCGAGAAGGGCACGGACCCGGAGGGCCAGTACGGCAGCCATGCCACCGCGGCCGTTCAGCGGCTGGGCGGTGACGCGCCCATGGAGGTCACCCTGGCCACCAACCTCTCCTCCCTCCTGCAGGCCAAGGGCAAGATGCCGGAGGCCGTCGCCGAGGGGATGCGCGCGCTGGAGCTGGCGCGAAAGACCTATCCTCCCAAGGACGGGCGGCTGTCCACGCCGCTCTTGACCGCGGGACGGATGCTCGGCCTCGCCGGCCGCTTCGAGGAGGCCGTGGTGCTCCTGCGCGAGGCCCACGAGCGTTACGTCGGGCACTACGGGCCGGCTCACCCGGATGTGGCGGCGGTCCTCAGTCTGCTCGCGGTGCAGGAGACCTACCTGAACCGCTACGAGGACGCGGTCGCGCACCAGAAGCAGGTGCTGGCCATCTATGAGGGAGTCTTCGGCGCGGAGTCGGTGAACGTGGCCTCCGCCCTCCACAACATGGCCAACATGCTCACCCACCTCGGCGGGCGGGAGGAGGAGGCCGTGGCGCTCTTCCGGCGCGCGGTGGCGATTCGGGAGAAGGTCGCGGGCCCGGAGGATGCTCGCGTCGCCAGCTCCCTGTCCGGTCTGGGCCAGGTGCTGCGCGACATGGGCAGGCCCGGCGAGGCGGTGGCCGTCCACGAGCGCGCGCTGGCCATCCGCGAGAAGGCCAAGGGTCCCGACTCCCTGGAGGCCGCGTATGACCGGGCCCTGGTGGGCGAGGCGCTCCTGGCCTTGAAGCAGCCTCGCAAGGCCCGGCCCCTCGTCGAGCGCTCCCTCGCCGTCTACGAGAAGAAGTTCTTCGGCGCCGACGAACTCATCCTCGCCGACATGCGCTTCCTGCTCGCGCGCACGCTGGTCGATGACCCCCACGAGAAGGCGCGCGCCCTCAAGCTGGCCCGGTCCACGCTGGAGGTCTACCGGCGCTTCCCCAAGGCCCGCGAGAAGGAGATTCCCCAGGTCGAGACCTGGCTCGCGGCGAGGTGACCCCCCGGCTGGAAGGGTCCCCTCCCTGGAACCAGGGCTTGCAGATGATTAACGCGAGCGTTAAATATTGCCCGAAAGGTGAACGAATCACCGGCATGGGAGGTCACGTCATGAAGCAGGTTCCAGAAGGTTGTGCGCGCATCACCCCCGGGTTGTTCTACGAGAACGCGCCGGCGGCCATCGACTTCCTGGAGCGGGCGTTCGGCTTCCAGACGCGGCTGAAGGTGGAGGGGGCGCCGGGGATGGTGGTGCACTCCGAGCTGGTGTTCGGGGAGGGCGTCATCATGGTGAGCTCGCTCAGCGCGAAGTTCCCGGGGCGCAAGCCGGGCGCGGCGGGTGGCACCAGCGCGGCGTATGTGATGCTCTACGTGGATGACGTGGACGCGCACTGCGCCCAGGCGCGGGCGGCGGGCGCGCGCATCACCCGAGAGCCTTCGACCACGGACTACGGCGAGGACTACTGGACGGACCGGGGCTACGGCGCGGAGGACCTGGAAGGCCACGCGTGGTGGTTCGCCCAGCGCATGAAGGGCTGAACCCCAGCCCTGGAAGGACACACCATGGGAGCCGCCCGTCGTCTCGACGACACCTTCGCCGCCCTGGCCGACCCCACCCGCCGTGGGGTCATCGACCTCTTGCGCGACAAGCCTCGCCGCGCGGGAGACCTGGCGGCCGCCTTCGACATGTCACCTCCGGCGATGAGCCGGCACCTGAAGGTGCTGCGCAAGACGGGGCTGGTGGAGGAGGAGGCCGTGGAGGACGACGCCCGCGTGAAGGTGTACCGGTTGCGGCCCGAGCGCTTCTCGGAACTGCGCGCCTGGCTGGACGAGGTGGAGTCGTACTGGAGCGAGCAGCTCCAGGCCTTCAAGGCGCACGCGGAGCGCACGCGCGCGAAGAAGCGGCCATGAGCCCCCCGGGAGACACGCCATGACCACCGGACAGAGTGCCCGGGTGACGACCTTCCTCGCGGTGGAGCCGGACGTGGCCTTCGCCGTCTTCACCGAGGAGACCGACCTCTGGTGGCGCAAGGGGCCGCGCTTCCGGGGCTCCTCCTCGCCCGACAGCGTGGTGCGCTTCGAGGGAGGCCCCGGCGGCAGGCTGGTGGAGGAGGACCGCGCGGGTGTCTTCGAGATTGGCCGCGTGCTGACGTGGGAGCCCGGCGCGCGGCTGCGCTTCGAGTGGCGTGGGCGGAACTTCGCGCCGGGAGAGCTCACCCAGGTGGACGTGCGCTTCGAGCCTGTCCAGGGCGGCACCCGCGTCATCCTGGAGCACCGGGGTTGGGAAGCCCTCCGCCCTGACCACCCGGTGCGCCATGGCATGGACCTGGATGCCTTCCTCGGCATGATGGGGATGTGGTGGGGCGGCCTCATGACCGCGCTGCGCACGGTGAGCTCGAAGTCGACGCCCCGCGTCGATTCGCCACGGAAGTAGCAGGCTGTCGGACGCTGAACGTGAAGACACCATCACGATGACACACCGTGACGGTGTCTTCCTTTGCGCCCCAGCCTTTTTCATGCGTGCGAATGGTACGCATTCCCGCGTTATCGCCGGACGCACCGGGAGTTGATCCTCTCGGATTCCTTGCGTCACCTCCGGACGCGCGCTCGTACCGAGGGGACGCGGCTGTAAGTGCAGTCTTGACGCACCCAGGGTCAAGCCCTTGCGTATCGTGGGAATTCCTTAAGTGTGTTGCCGCACCGGGCCTGGGTGGTATTCACGGAGAGTCCGATTGCGTCTTGTATTTGTTTGTTGAATGCATCATAAGGGCGCGCGCTGGACAGTCGTGGTGAAACCAGTTGTGTCAATTGAAGAGGGGGAGCTCATGGACAAGCGCGTTCGGCGCTCGTGTCTTGCTATTGCATCCATTCTGGCACTGACGGGCTGTGGCACGCGGGACGATGTGCAGGAGATGCCCGAGTCAACGCCACCCGCGCGGACCACGTCACTCCACTCAGAGCGCGGCGGTATCGGCCTGCTGCACGCGTCGGGTGAGAAGTCGCAGATGGACACGGTGGTGTCGGTGAACACGCACCGCTCGCTGGTGGTGACGGACACGGCCATCGTCAACAACTTCTCCCTGCGCGAGGTGATGGACCAGCTCGCCGCGCAGAGCGGGGTGGCGGGGCTGACGGGCCTGGCCCTCTACCGCCAGCTCTGGGACACGCAGAACGCGCGCCCGGGGCTCAACCAAGGCCAACACTGCAACGACCAGCTGTCTCCGGGCGGCCAGCCCATCTTCAACTCGTACCCGTACCTGTGCCGTCCGCAGGAGGGCGCGCAGGCCACTCAGGACCCGTTCACCAACCCGGGCTCGGCCAACGCCTACAAGGCCGTGGGCCTGTTCAACCGCTTCGACCTGGCGCCCGCGGATGGCGCCAACTGCGGTGAGTACCGCATCGTCTTCGCGCGCCGCTCGGGGGACACCAACTTCGCGCAGCGCAACTTCATGATTTTCGAGGCCGTGCTGAACAACCCCCACCCGGAAGAGGGGCTGGACGGCTGTCTGCCGGTGGCGGAGTTCTGGCACCGGCTGACGAACAACGCGGACCTCGCCTCGCGCACCGCGCAGCTGCGCAGCTTCTACTTCCAGGGCCTGCCGGGCGGCTTCCGCCCCGTGGTGCACATCGACAACTACGGCGCGGACCCGGCGACCGTCGCCGGCCAGATTCGCACCAACCAGTTCATGCAGAGCAACTGGCTCCTGCGTGAGTTCAAGCTGCAGAAGGCTTGCAACAACGGCGTCTGCACCCAGCTCAAGGCCATCCTCTCCACGGACAAGGTGAATCCGTTCGGCGGCCTGTTCAACCCGGCCTCCACCCACGTCCGCGCGGAGGACTTCCGCTTCTTCTTCGCCACCCAGGTGGAGTCGCTGGCCCGTCAGGACATCAACCTCTTCAACATGGACGTGCAGGACCAGTTCAACGGCGGCCAGAGCGACGCTCAGGGCACGGAGAACAACTACACCTTCCAGTTCGGCAACAACGCCTCCGCGCTGCGCTCGTTGATTCAAGGCGAGTTGACCCGCATCGGCAGCCCGCTGACGCCCAACCACATCGTGGCCCGCGCCAAGGCCCTGTCCTGCGCCGGCTGCCACGACCTGAGCAACAGCGCGGACCTGGGCGGTGGGATGCAGTGGCCCAACTCGCTGGGCTTCACGCACATCAGCGAGGCGACGGAGAACGGGCCGGAGGGGACGCGCTTCCGCATCTCCCCCGCGCTCTTGAATGTCTTCCTGCCACACCGCAAGGCCGTCCTCGAGGAGTACCTGAGCCGCCCGCGCCCGTGCCACAACGTGTGCAACCCGGGCAATCCCATCGCGACCCACTGCTCTCCGTGCGCGGCCTCCGTGTGTGAGGGCGACCCGTTCTGCTGCTCGGGGACGTGGGACGTCATCTGCGTGGAGCAGGCCCAGGACGTCTGCGGCGTGACGTGTAACGCCCTGTAGTCGTCAGGGCCTCGGTGTCCCGGCGGGCGGTTGCCGCACCCCCACGTCCGCCGGGGCACCCTGCAGTGTGTGTCGTGAAGGGGCGCGAGGTGACTCGGGCCTCGTGGGGGGCGGGCCCGCTTCCTGGGTGAAGCGGGTCTGACGCAAGGCAGTCAACGCATGTGTTGGGGTTGTCGCAGCCAAGGCAGTCCACCGCATCAGAGGGGGTTCCATATGAAGCTGTACTCGCGTTTCTCAGTACCTGTCACGGCGGCGCTGCCGCTCGTCGCGCTCGCGACGTCCGCCTGGGCCGGAGCGTTGCGCTCCCCGGACCGGGGGTTGGACCGCGCGACCCTGGTGGAGGATTCGCAGTACATGCGCCGCGTCTTCGAGGCGAAGGCGAAGGAGACGTCTCGCGGCGCGGCGGGTGGTGAGGCCATCGCCATCGACCTGGCCGACCCGGGCCAATACCGCTTCGTGATGAACCGTCTGCGTGGCTCCGGCAAGACGGCCGCCAACGCGCCCAAGCTGTTCCAGCGGCTGAACATGGCGCGGGAGAGGGCCCTGGCGCGCAAGGCCGGAGGCGCGGAGGCGAGCCTGACCACCCTGGTGAACAACTGGGGCTGTGACCACTTCTTCACCCTGTCGCGCGGCGTCACCAACGCCAACATGCGCACGTACACGAGCAACCCCTGGGCCTCGTGTCTCAACGGCGCCAGCTACGTGTATACGGACATCGTCGCGTACAACTCGAACATGCCGGAGACGGAGTCCGCCGTCGTCGACTCGGCCTCGGGCGAGGAGTACGCCGCAGGCCAGAGCTTCGATGACGTCATCGTGCGCCCGGCCATCCCCATCAACCTGGACCGTCAGGTCATCGTCGACACGATGATGATCGCCATGAACGAGAACACGGGCGAGGAGGTCGTCACCTTCGCGCGTGGCGCGTCGGCGGCGACGTCGGCGGGCGCGGACCTGACCATGCAGCACCCGCGGCTGTCGGTGCCCGGGAGCATGAAGTTCAACACGGAGCTGTGCCAGATGCGCGGCGGCATCGACTGTGACTACGCCGCGGTGGGCAGCACGCTGGCGCCGTCGGGCAGCAGCCCCGCGACGGGGGTGGCCCTGCGCAACACGGCCGTCACCACGAGCTGGGTGGGCGACGCGGCCAACAACTTCCCCGTCTCCGGGGCGTGGAACGCGACGCACGTGTACGTGCCCACGCAGTTCACGTTCAACGCCGGCAGCAAGAACGGCGTGCAGTGTGTCATCAAGGAGATTCTGCCGGGCTCGAAGGTGCGCCTGGTGAAGCCCGTCACGGGCGGCACCTGCATGAGCCAGATGGACCTGGCCCCCGCGCTGGCCAGCGCCATCAACGCCACCTCCGCCAACGTGAAGATTCTGTCGGACCTCACGCGTGAGACGTCCATCGCGGGCACCGGCACGGAGAGCTGCGCCACGCAGGCCATCATCAACCAGGCGGTGGAGTACGTCATCACCGTGAGCACCAAGGTGAACTGCGGCACGGCGGCCAACACGCCGGCCACGGTGACGGTGCGCATGATGAGCGACGAGCGCTACCGCTACGGCCTCATGGTGTGGAACAGCTGCATGGCGGAGGGCACCAAGGTGGTGCTCGCCGACGGCCGCACCGTCCCCGTGGAGCAGGTCCAGCGCGGCGCGCGCATCGTGACGAACGACCAGGGCGAGGCGCTCACCGTGACGGACGTCCAGGTGGGCGGCGAGCTGGAGCCCATGGTGAACCTGGTGGACGACAAGGGCCACAAGGTCAGCCTCACCGACAAGCACCCCGTCATCATGGCCGACGGCAAGCCCGTGGCCGCGGGCACGCTGCGGGTGAATGACCGCGTCAGCACCCGCGACGGCGTGGCCACGCTGACCTCCGTCACCCGCGAGAAGTACGCGGGCAAGGTGTACAACTTCAACCTGGGCACCGCGGCGGAGCTGGCGCGTGCGGGGAAGAACGCGAACACGCTGTTCGCCAACGGCTTCCGCGTGGGCGACAACAAGATGCAGGGCGACCTGACGGCCCCCGTGGCGGACTCGCGCGAGGTGCTGGAGCGCCTGCCGGCCGCGTGGCACCAGGACTACGCGAACTCGGCGGCGTTCGTGGCCGGTCAGCGCTAGTCACTCTCTCGTGTTGAAGGCTGTATCGGGTGCTCGTTGCCGGGCACCCGTCTCACACGCCCCACCCCCGGTGCTCCCGGCGGTGGGGCGTGTGCATCTTCGGACCCACCTGACGCGGTAGGAGCACGGATGCGAAACCCGGTCGTGACGAGTTTGCTGGTGCTGTTGAGTCTGGCGGCGTGTGGCGCGGATTCACCGAGGCCGCCGCCCCCCAACTTCTGTCCGGAGCGTCCCGTGCGCCTGGTGCCCCGGGGGCCCGTGCCCCTGGCGCCGCGCTCGAGGCCCGTGCCCTTCGCCTTCCTGGCGAAGCGCGCCGCCGTGCCCCTGCTGGAGCGCGCGTCGGTCCAGGACCCCTCCGACCTGACGGATTGGGGCGGCTCGTGGTGGGCGTCGCCGTGTCTGATGGGCACGCCGGGGCTGGAGATGGCGACGCCTCGCGTGGGCGTGGCGGACGATGGCCGCGCGATGTCGGTGTGGATGGAGTGGGATGGAGTCGACGAGTGGCTGTGGTTCAGCGAGTTCGTGCCGCAGACGGGGTGGACGCCCTCCGAGCGGATGAAGCTTCAGCGCGACCTCCCGGACGATGTGATTCGCGTGCGCCAGCCCCAGGTCCTGGCGGGCGCGGACGGACGCATGCTCGCGATGTGGCTTCAGAGCGAGGGCTCCCACGCGGCGGAGCTGTGGTTCGCCGAGCACGTGCCGGGCGAGGGCTGGCACCCGCCCTCCCGCATGCTGGCCCGTCCGCTGGGGGATGTGACGTTCCTTCAGGCCGTGAGGGACTCGGCGGGCGTGGTGACGCTGGCGTGGACGCAGTTCGACGGAGACACGTTGAGCGAGAACGTCTGGGCCGCGCGAGGTGCTCCGGCGACGGGCTGGGGCGAGGCGCGCCGCATCGACACGGGCGTGCCGGGCTTCTCCGTGGAGCCGCAGCTCTCCGTGAGCGGCGACGGCCACGTCCTGGCGGGTTGGTACCGCTTCGATGAGATGGAGGGCTGGAGCGGCGCCTGGTTCAGCCGGTGGTCCTCCGCCGAAGGGTGGAGCGTGGCGGAGCGGCTCAGCCCCGAAGGCGTGGAGAGCTTCTTCGTGGAGCCGCTCGCGGGGCCGGCGGGCGCGGCGCTGGCGATGTGGAGCGAAGCGGGCGTGGCGAACGTGTCGCTGTGGGCGCGGCGCTTCGTGCCCGGCACCGGCTGGTCCGCGCCCGAGAAGGTGGAAGAGGCGCTGGGCAACTCCGCCATGGCCCAGGCCAGCGCGGAGAAGAACGGGCGCGCCATGGTGGTGTGGCCCCGCGCGAGGAGCGGCATCATCCGCGTGTCCGCGCGTCCCTATGACTTCTATCTCGGGTGGCGCGAGCGGCTGGACGTGGACCCGTCCCCCCTGGGCGGCGCCACGGACCCGCAGGTGGCGTCCTTGGGCCGGAACCAGGCGCTCGTGGTGTGGACGCGGGAGAAGGACGGCGAGCACCGCGTCGGCGCCAGCCGCTACATCCCGGGGACGGGGTGGGGGCGCACGGTGTGGCTCGACAACGTGCCCTCCTCGAGCAATGGCTTCCCTCAGGTCTCCGTGAACGGGGCCGGCATGGGCGTGGCCACGTGGCTGCATGGGGGCGAGGTGCCGGGCATCGGCATCAGCGTCTTCCAGTAGGCGCGCGTTGCCTGGAGGCGGCGGGTGGTCTTTCCTGCCGGGCGATGCCTGGTGAGTTCGACTTCATCCGCCGCTTCTTGAGCCACTTCCCCAAGGCCCGCGTCCCGGTGGGCCCCGGGGATGATTGCGCGGTGCTCGCGCCTTCGCGCGGGCCTCTGTGTGTCACCACGGATTGCGTGGTGGAGGACGTGCACTTCACCCGCGCGTCCTTCTCTCCGGAGGACATCGGCCACAAGGCCCTCGCGGTGAACCTCTCCGACGTGGCCTCCATGGGCGCCACGCCGCGCTGGTTCCTGTGCTCGCTCGCGCTGCCCAAGGACTTCCCGCTCGCGCACCTGTCGGGGCTCGCGCGAGGCATGGCCGCGCTGGCGCGAGAGCACCGCATCGACCTGGTGGGCGGCAACTTCACCTCCGCGCGCGAGCTGTCCGTCACCATCACCGCCACCGGAGAGCTGTCCCACCCTCCGCTCACCCGCTCGGGTGCTCGGCCCGGCGACGGGCTCTATGTGTCTGGCACGCTGGGCGACGCGCGGCTGGGCCTGGCCCACCTGCGGGCGGGTCTCACCCGAAGCGCCGCTGTGCGCCGGCAGCGCCGCCCCCAGCCTCGCGTGGCCCTGGGTCAGCTCGCGGCGCGGTTCGCATCCGCTGCACTGGATGTTTCCGATGGTCTTGCACAAGACCTGGGGCATCTGTGCACTGCCTCACAGGTGCGGGCCACGGTGGAGCTGGCGCGGCTGCCCATGTCGGCGGTGGTGCGACGGGAGCTGGGCCCGGAGGGGGCGCTGGCGGGAGGCGAGGACTACGAGCTGCTCTTGGCGGTGCCTTCTCGTCGAGGGCGGGCGTTCGAGCAGGCGTGTGTCCGGGCAGGCCATGTCGTCACCCGCGTGGGGGAGGTGAGCCGGGGGGCGGGGTGGGTGATCGTCGATGAAGACGGACGCGCGGTGCGGCGGCCGGGCGGGTTCGACCACTTCGGGTCCGCTTCCGGGGTGGATTGACCGTGCCCGAGAGCAAGGCTAAACCCAGGGCGCGTTCGCACCTCCCCCGAAAGCAACCCTGTGCGCCGTCCCCTACGTGACGACACTGCCCCTGGATTGACTCCCCGCCGCGAGCCCGTGCAGCGGCTGCTGCGCGCGGTGGACGGTCCTCGCGCGACGCGTGAGGTCTCGCTCCACCGGCGGATTCTCAACGGCTACGTGGTCCTGGGGCTCCTGCTCACCGTCTGGATGTTCACCTCGGACGTGTTGTTCCGGGAGCTGAGCCCGGGCCCGGCGGTGTGGAAGGACGTGCTGCGCGTGGGCGTGGCCATCCTCATCACCGGCGTGGCGGCGGCGCTCTTGCCCTCGCTGCTCGCGCGAGTGACTCGCGTGAAGGTGCTCAGCCGCTCCGCGTACGAGATTTCGCAGGGTGACTTGTCCAAGCCCGTGGCCGCCGAGGGTGGCCGGATGCGGGATGAAATCGACGAGCTGACGGGCGCCATCATCCGCATGCAGGAGAACCTGCGCGAGCTGGTGGGCAAGATTCAGGAGACGGCGAAGAGCGTGGCCGACACGGCCATCGACCTGCAGCGCTCCGCGGAGAACGTCAACGGCTCCACGGAGGAAGTGGGCTCGTCGATGAACATCATCGCGAGCGGCGCGGAGTCGCAGTCGCAGCTGGTCTCCAAGGCATCCAAGGTCATCACGGAGATGGCCAGCAGCATCCAGCGCACGACGGTGAGCGCGGAGGACGCGGCGCGCACCACGGCGGAGACGAGCAGCGCGGCGGAGGACGGCTCCAAGGCGGCGCGGCTCGCGGGCGACAAGGTGAAGAAGGTCTTCAACCGCATCGAGTCCGCCAGCCAGCAGGTGTTCGCGTTTGGAGAGAAGACGCAGGAGATCTCCAAGATCGTCGACGCGATTACACAGGTGGCGCAGCAGACGAACCTCTTGGCGCTCAACGCCACCATCGAGGCGGCGCGCGCGGGTGAGTACGGCCGTGGCTTCGCCGTCGTCGCGGACGAAGTGCGCAAGCTGGCGGAGAGCGCGGGCCGCTCCGCGGAGCAGATCTCCAAGCTGGCGCGCGACATCTCCGGCCAGTCCACCTCCGTGGTGAGCGCCATGCGCGAGGGCATCGCCGAGCTGGCCGAGGGCCGCGAGGACCTGACCAACATCGTGCGCTCCATGGGCGCCATCACCGACACCATCCGCAAGGGCTCCGAGAAGGTGCACCTCATCTCCGAGAGCGCCCGCGAGCAGCACAAGGGCAGCGAGGAGATGGTGACGGCCATCGAGGAGATCAAGCTGGTGGCGCGCAACAACGCGGCCTCCACCGAGGCCATCCAGTCCGTCATCCAGGAGCAGACCGCCGCCGTGTCCCGGATGACGTCGCTGGCCAGCGAGCTGACCAACCTGTCCGTCGAGCTGCAGAGCGTGGTGCGCAGCTTCCGCCTGGGACCATGAGCGCGACCTCCAATGCCCGGCTGCGCGCCGCCGAGGACCGGCTGCGCGAGGTGATGTTGTCTTTCCCCGAGGTCACGGAGGAGTTTCCGTGGGGCCATCGCACCGGCAAGGTGCGGGGGAAGATGTTCGCCATCCTGGTGCTGGATGAGCGGGGGCTGAACGTCACCACCAAGCTGCCCGAATCCCATGAAGCCGCGCTGATGTTCCCCTTCGCCGAGCCCACCGGTTATGGCCTGGGCAAGAGCGGCTGGGTGTCCGCGCGCTTCGCCCCGGGTCAGGATGTTCCCGTGGAGCTCATGGCCCAGTGGATGCGCGAGAGCTTCCACGCCGTGGCGCCCAAGGCCGTGCTCAAGGCGGTCCAGATGGCCCCAGCGCGTTCGCCCCAGGTGAAGAAGTCCACCCTGGCGAAGAAGAGCGGGCAGGCGGCGGCTCCCGCGAAGAGGCAGGCTGCGGCGAAGAAGGTGGCCGGGAAGCAGGCTCCGGCCCGGAAGGCCGCGGCGAAGAAGAAGGCTCCGGCGAAGAAAGGGGTGCCTGGGGTGAAGCGGGCCCGCACGCCGCGGCGCGCCAGGGTGCAAGGCTAGCGTGGGACACCGGCGCTTGGCGCCACTGTAAAACTGATACAACACGGCCTCTGTGCGGCACGTCATCTTCCGGGTGGAGAAAGAGCGCTACGGGTTGCCGCTATCCGCGGTGCGGGAGGTCGTCGTGCCTCCCGAGCGGTTCACCCGGGTTCCGCGCGCGCCCGCTGCGATTACCGGGGTGATGAACCTGCGGGGGCGGGTGGTGACGGTGGTGGAGTTGCGGCAGTTGTTGGGGTTGCCGGACGGTGCCACCCCTTCGTCCCGCGTGGTTCTTCTGGACCGGGGCCGGAGGGATCTGGGACTGTTGGTGACGGACGTGGATGGAATCGAAGCGGTGGAGCGGGTGAGTACGGCGCCAGGGAAGCTGACGCCGGCCATCCGAGGCGTTGCACGGTTGGGTGGGTTGGGAGTGACGGTGCTGGACCCGGAGGGCCTGGACGCCGCGGTGGTTGCCTTGTTCACCCATTCCAAGTGAGTAGCCCCCTGGAAAGCGCGGGTGATAGTGTCCGCGCTCCTCTAGGCAAGGCGATTCGGAGGCGGAGTTCTTCACATGGCTAAGCGGGTCCTGGTCGTCGACGATGCCATCTTCATGCGCAACATGATCAAGGACATCTTCGCGTCTGGAGGGTTCGAGGTCGTCGGTGAAGCGGCCAATGGCCTGGAGGCGGTGGAGAAGTACAAGGAGCTCAAGCCCGACCTCACGACGATGGACATCGTGATGCCGTTCAAGAGCGGCATCGAGGCGACGCGGGAGATCATCAAGCACGACAGCAGCGCGGTGGTCATCATGTGCTCCGCGCTGGGGCAGGAGAGCCTGGTGATGGAGGCCATCGAGGCGGGCGCCTCGGACTTCATCGTCAAGCCGTTCCGCGCCGAGGACGTGTTGGCGGTGGTGAAGAAGGTCCTGGGAGAGGCGTGAGCGTCATCGCCCTCGGGCGGAGTCGCGGCGCTTCCTGGCGAGGTCGGGCATGACGATGGACATGTCCCGTTACCTGGGCCTCTTCATTTCAGAGGCCACCGAGCACTTGGAGTCGCTCGGACGGGACCTGGTGCAACTGGAGCGGGAAGGCTCCTCGAGCGCGGTGGACTCGATGTTCCGCCATGCCCACTCGGTGAAGGGCATGGCGTCGTCGATGGGCTTCGAGTCCATCGCCATCCTCGCGCACCGGGTGGAAGACCTGGTCGATGCCGTGCGGCAGGACCGGGGCCGGTTGGACCGGGACCTGGTGGACCTGCTGCTGAGCGCCTCGGACACGCTGCTGGCGCAGGTGCGCGCCGTGGCCGAGGGACGCCAGCCCGACGACGCGGCGCTGCTCCTGACGCAGCTGGGCCAGCGCGTCACCTTGATGACGGGCCACGCGCCGACCGCGACCCGCGTCGCCAAGGTGACCGTGCTCAAGTCCGAGGGTTCCGACGGGAGCGATGGCTCCTCGGGAACGTCGGGCGGTGGCGATCCTTCAGGTTCGTCGGGCGGAGCGGGTCCGGGCACCACGGGTTCGTCGGGCGGAGCGGGTCCGGGCACCACGGGTTCGTCGGGTGGCGGCGCAGGATCGGGCTCCACGGGGACCTCGAGTGGTGGTGAGGCATCAGGCTCCACGGGTTCATCGAGCGGTGGCACTCCGTCAGGACCGACGGGAGGCGGAGCAGGCTCCGCTGCCTCGAGTGAGCCGAGCGGTAGCGCGACCTCCACGGCAGCCGGAAGCTCCGGTGGAAGCGCGGCGACCTCCGTCCCGCCCCGGATGACCACGGCGGAAGGCGGCGTGCGAGGCGTACTGGGCATCGGCGCGCCGCCCGCTTCCCCCTCCAACGGCAACGTCTCCACGGGAACGCCTCCCGCAATCGCGGAGGCCTCATCGAACGATCTCGGCGCGGCGCTCAAGTCGGCCTCGGGTGGCGCGCTCCCCGGGGAACGTGCCGAGGAGGGACGCGGCTCCACTCAGCGCTGGGCGGTGCGCCTGCGAATCTCCCCCACGTGCCAGGTGCCCGGCGTGCGCGCCTTCCTGGTGCACAAGCGCCTCACCAACCTGGGCACGCTGGTGGACCTGCGGCCCGCGCTGGAGGAGCTGAAGGCGGGCCGCATCCCGGACGGCTACATCCAGGCGGAGCTGGAGACGTCCGTGGGCGAGGCGGGCATCCACGCGTCGCTGAAGAACGTGGCGGAGGTCGATGTCGTCTCCGTGAAGCCCGCGGTGGCCGCTCCGGTCCCCGCCGTTGTCCCCTCCGCGACGGGGGAGGGGGGCCGCGCGACGGGAGACTCCTCCTCGCGCACGGTCCGCGTGCGCACGGAGCTGCTGGACTACTTCCTCGACACGGTGGGCGAGCTGATGCTCGCCACGGCGCGCCTGCGTGAAGTGGGCAAGGTGCTGCCGGAGACCGTGCGCCCCGCGCTGGAGGAGGGGGTCTACCGGCTGCATACGCTGGTGAAGGACCTGCACGACAAGGTGATGACCGCGCGCATGACGCCGCTGTCGCTCATCACCGACCGCCTGCCACGCGCGGCCCGGGACATCGCCCGGCGCAAGGAGCGCGAGGTCGACCTGGTCATCACGGGCGCGGAAATCGAGCTCGACCGCGCCATCCTCGACGAGCTGTCCGACCCGCTGCTGCACCTGCTGCGCAACTGCATCGACCACGGCCTGGAGTCCCCCGACGAGCGCGTCGCCGCGAAGAAGGGCCCGCGCGGGCGCGTGCTCGTGGCCGTCAAGCGCGCCAGGGACCGCGTCATCATCGAACTGGAAGACGACGGCCGGGGCATGAACGCCACGAAGCTGAAGACCGCGGCGATATCGCGCGGACTTCTGACGCCGGAGCTCGCCGCGCGCATGACGGACCGCGAGGCCTTCATGCTCTCGTGCCTGCCGGGCGTGTCCACGGCGAAGGACGTGACGGATATCTCCGGCCGCGGCGTGGGCATGGACGCCGTCAAGCGCGTGGTGGAGAGCGTGGGTGGCACGCTCGAAATCGACAGCGAGCCGGGCCGAGGCACCCGCTTCACCCTGCGGCTCCCGCTGACGGTGGCCGTGGTGCACCTGCTGCTGGTGGAGGTGGGCGAGGAGGTCTTCGGCCTGCCCATCGCCAAGGTGGTGGGCGCCACGGAAGCGGACAGCGAGGCGCTCAGCCGCAGCCGCGAGACGGCGCTGTTGCCCCACGGCAGCTCGCTGTTGCCCGTGCATGCGTTGGACACGCTCGTCGGGGTGCCGGCGCCGGGGCTGCGGGGTGTGCGTCCCTTCGTGGTGATGGAGGGTGACTCCGGACGGGTGGCGTTGGGTGTGGACCGGCTGCTCGGGCAGGAGGAAGTGGTGCTCAAGCCGCTGTCGCGGCCGCTGGATTTGCTGCCGGGGCTCTCCGGAGTGACCATCCTGGGTAGCGGCCGTCCGGTCTTCATCCTGGATGTGCCGAGGTTACTGTCCGCGTGAGCCTCTCCCTTCCCAGCGACGCGCAGCTCGATGCCCTGCGCGAAGTGGCCAACATCGGCTGTGGCCATGCCGCCAACGCGCTCTCCCGGTTGATGGGAGGGCGTCAGGTGGACCTGTCCGTTCCCCGGGTGCTGCTCGCGGGGCCGGAGGACGCGGCGGGGATGCTGGGCGGTGACGCCCCCGCCGTGGCGGCCTGGCTCTCCATCACCGGGGCCCTGCGTGGGGTGATGATGCTCGGGCTGTCCCAGGCGGATGGACAGGCCTTGGAGACCTTGCTGCTGGGCGGGCAGCCGGCCGGGCAGGAGGAGCGCGACAGCGCGGTGTCGGAGGCCGCCAACATCGTCGCGAGCGCCTGTCTGTCCGCCATCGGCAAGCTGACGTCGTGGCGGCTGATGCCGTCGGTGCCCACGCTGCGGCGGGGAATCGCGCGGGTGCTGGTGGACGCGGCGGTGTCCCAGGTGGAGGGTGACGCGAGCCCCGTGGTGGTGCTGGAGGCGCGCTTCATGGCGGCGTCGACGCCCCCGGTGAGCGGGCAGCTTCTGTTGGTGCTGGAGCGGGAGAGCTCGCGAGCGCTGCTGGCGCGGCTGGGCGTGTAGCCCGTTTCGGGGTAGACGGGCCCCCATGGACGAGAAGTCGCTGAAGCAGCTCCTGGGGAGTGTGAAGTCGGGCCGCGTCTCGGTGGATGACGCCGTGGGCAAGCTCAAGGACCTGCCGTTCGCGGAGCTGGGCTACGCGACGCTCGATACCCACCGCAACCTGCGCTTCGGGTTCCCCGAGGTGGTGCTGGGTGGGCCCAAGACAGTGGAGCAGCTGCTGGGCATCGTCGGTGCGTTGGTGGAGCGCAAGCAGACGGTGCTGGTGACGCGGTTGCAGCAGGAGAAGGCGGAGGCGCTGCTCGAGCAGTTCCCCAAGGGCCAGTACCACCCGGTGGCGCGCATCTTCCACATCAAGCAGGGCAAGGTGCGCGCGGGCCGCGTGGCCGTCGTCACGGCGGGCACCAGTGATATCCCCGTGGCGGAGGAGGCCGCGGTGACGGCCGAGGCGATGGGCGCGGAGGTGCGGCGCGTCTATGACGTGGGCGTGGCGGGCATCCACCGGCTCTTGCGGCGCCGGGAGGAGATCCAGGAGTGCCATGTCGCCGTGGTGGTGGCGGGCATGGAGGGCGCGTTGGCGAGCGCGCTCGGCGGTCTGGTGGGAATCCCCGTGGTCGCGGTGCCCACGTCGGTGGGCTACGGCGCCAACTTCCAGGGCCTCTCCGCGCTGTTGGCGATGGTGAACTCCTGCGCCTCCAACGTGGCGACGATGAACATCGACAATGGCTTTGGAGGGGGCTTCTACGCGGCCCTCGTCTCGCGCACGAAGGGACGGCGGTGAGCCCCATGCGACGCATACTCTATCTGGAGCCGGTGGGTGGCATCGCTGGGGACATGTTCCTGGCGGCGGGCATCGACCTGGGGCTCGCGCCGGAGGCGATTGAAGCGGCGCTGCGAGGCTTGAACGTACCGGGTTGGAAGCTGGCGGTGAGCCGCGCGGTGCGCCACGCCATCAGCGGTACGCACCTGGACGTGGTGCTGGACGTGCGCGAGGCGCATCCGCACCGGGCCTACGCGGACATCCGCCGCCTCATCGACTCGGCGACCACGCTGCCCGCTCGCGCGAAGGAGCGGGCGTTGGCGGTGTTCCGCGCCATCGGCGAGGCCGAGGCGAAGGTGCACGGCGTGTCCATCGACGACATCCACTTCCATGAAGTGGGCGCGGTGGACTCCATCGTCGACATCTGCGGCGCGGCGGTGGTGTTGGAGTTGTTGGGGGACCCGGAGGTCCACGCGGCGCCGCCGCCCCTGGGGAGTGGCACGATTCGCGTGGCCCATGGCGCCATGCCCATTCCGGTGCCGGCCACGCTGGAGCTCTTGCGTGATGTGCCCGTGCGCTTCGAGGGCGTGGGTGAGCTGACGACGCCCACCGGCGCGGCGCTGCTCAAGGTGCTCACGAAGATTGGCCACCCGCCAGACTTCATCGTGGAGAAGGTGGGCTACGGCGTGGGCACGAAGGACTTCCGGGACCGGCCCAACGTGCTGCGTGCGTCGCTGGGGCGCATGGATGCGTCGCGCTCAGAGGGGTTGTGGGTGGTGGAGGCCAACCTGGACGACGCCACGCCGCAACTGCTCGGGCACCTGGTGGAGCGGATGTTGAGCGTGGGCGCGCTGGACGCGTGGGTGACGCCGGTGGTGATGAAGAAGAGCCGCCCCGGGCATCTCTTGGGCGTGCTGTCGGAGGGCGGGCTGCGCGACACGGTGGTGGATACGCTGCTGCGCGAGTCCACCTCGCTGGGTGTGCGCTACCACCGCGTGGAGCGGCAGGCGCTGGAGCGCGACTGGGTGGAGGTGGAGACGCCGTGGGGCCGGGTGCGCGTGAAGCGTGGCCTGCGCAACGGCGCGGTCCTCAACGCGCATCCCGAGTTCGAGGATTGCCGCCGCGTCGCCGAGGCCGCGCAGGTTCCGGTGAAGCAGGTGGTGGCCGCGGCCCTGGTGGCGCTCGGCCTGCCAGGCTGAACCGAGTCACGTGCTCCGGGCGGGAGGTGGGCGCTTCCGCTCACCGCCGCTTCGCGCCCAGGATGGGGAGGCGCAGCAGGACGAAGAGGCCCGCGAGGATGAATCCCGCGATGCGGAGTCTCCCCTCTCCTCGGAGCAGCGCGAGCACCCCCCCCAGGTAGACCACCACGGCCGCTCCTCGCGCGAATGGCGAGGGCAGCAGGGCCAGCAGTCCCGTGCCCAGGGAGGGATGCTTGCCGAAGAGGTGCCAGCCGTCGCGCTTGCGCTCCTGCGCGCGCAGCTTGTCCATGAGGTACGCGTAGCGCGCGTCGTCCTCGCGGCGCTCTTCCTCGAGTCGCGACGAAGCCCCCTCTCCTCCAGGAGTGGGACGCCTGTCCTGCGCGTCCTGTCGCTCGCGAGTCAGTCGCGCCTTGTGTTCAATTTGTTGGGGGGCGGTCAGGTCCGCTTCACAGCGCTGACAGTGCTTCGCGAAGCGGCCGTTCTCCGCGCCGCAGATGAGGCAGCGGGGAAAGTCTTGTGCGTCTTCCGACAGGTCGGGCCGAGGCTCGAGCACCAAGGGCGCCTGCGCCTTGAATCGCTCCAGGTGTGCTTCGGGGACGACGTGGCCTTGGGGCGCCGCGCCGCGCTCGGAGAGGTCCTCGAAGCGCCGTCCGCCGTCCTGGAGATGGGAGGGTGCTTCGTGTTTCGCACGCTCACCCCGGTCCTTCTCCAGATGCATGAAGCGGGAGAGCTTGAACTTCATGCGGGCTTCTCCGGAGCGCTCTCCCGGGACGAGGCGGGCCGGGTGCGGCCTCGTGCCCAGTCTCGCAGCCGGCCAATCTCGTCGCGCATCGTCACCGACAACGGGAAGGTGTCGCGCAGGGTCCGCACCAGATGCTGCTGCTCCAGCTCGGTGTTCTCCGCGAAGGCTTCGTACAATCCCGCCACCACCACCTGCTCGATTTCGGCGCCGCTGAAGCCCTCGGAGAGCGCGGCCAGCTCCGGCACCGAGAAGCGCGAGGGCTCACGCTTCCGCTTGCGGAGATGGATGCTGAAGATGTCCTCGCGCTCTGCCTGGGCGGGCAGGTCGATGAAGAAGATTTCGTCGAAGCGCCCTTTGCGCAGCACCTCGGGAGGAAGCCCGTCGATGCGGTTGGCCGTGGCCACCACGAACACCGGCGCTGTCTTCTCCTGAAGCCACGTGAGCAGCGTGCCGAAGACCCGCGCGGACACCCCGCTGTCCGCCGAGCCGGAGGAGGCCACGCCCGACAGTCCCTTCTCGATTTCGTCCACCCACAGCACCACGGGCGACACGCTCTCCGCCACGCGGATGGCCTTGCGAAGGTTCTCCTCCGAGGAGCCAATCAGCCCGCTGAAGATGCGGCCCATGTCCAGGCGCAAGAGCGGCAGGTTCCAGTGCGCGGAGACGGCCTTCGCGGTGAGGCTCTTGCCGCAGCCTTGAACCCCCAGCAGCAGCAACCCGCGAGGCTCCGGCAACCCGAACTGACGCGCCCGCTCTCCAAAGGCCGCGGTGCGCTGGCTCAGCCAGCCCTTGAGGTTCTCCAGTCCCCCCACGTTGCCGAGCGTCTCATCGGGCGGGTAGTACTCGAGCAGGCCGCTCTTGCGAATCACTTGCCGCTTCTCGTCCTGGATGCGCTTGATGTCCTCGGGGCCCAGCTTGCCGTCGGAGGCAATCGCCTTGGCGAAGGCGTTCTCCGCCTCCGACATCGTCAGCCCGAGCGCGGCCTTGATGAGCTGGTCGGCGTGGTCTCTCGACAGCTCGATGGTCGCCTTGTTCGTCCGGCGCACCACCGCGACGATTTCCTTCAAGAGCCTCAAGAGGTCGTTGTACCCGGGCATGGGTACGTCGATGACGGAGACCTCCTTCTCCAGCTCCACGGGGATGAGCAGTGACGGGGACAGGAGGATGACGGTGGTGAAGGTGCTCTTGAGGAAGTGCGTCAGCTCCCGCAGGGCACGCACCACGCCCTTCTCTTCCAGGAAGGGATGGAAGTCCTTCAGCACCACCAGCGCGGGCTCGCCCAGCTTCTCGATGGCCGCGATGGCGTCGATGGGGTTTCGAGTGTCCTCGGGGTTCACCCCGGTGCGTGCGTTGCCCACGCCGCGCAGGCCTCGGGTGACGGACCAGGTGAAGAGGGCCTTGCCATGTGCGCGCGCCAGCTCCCCGAGGATGGCGTCCACGCGCTGCTCCTCCCAGGACACCAGGTAGAGCAGCGGGTAGCGGGCGCGAACGAGGAGGTCCAGTTCCTCGAGCCACGGCTCGGTGGGGGAGGTGACTCGGGCGCTGCCGGGGGACGAAAGCGACATTCACCCCCTATTCTAGTGGGCACCCCACGGAACGAAAACGCCGGGGGCTCGCCGTGTCCCATTTCGCCGCATCCGGTTACATGGGCGCGGGCTTGAAGAGCGTGAAGGCCGCCCCCGCAGGGTCGGTCACCACGCTGAAGCGTCCATAGGGCATGTCGGTGGGCGGCACATGCACGTGGCCTCCCAGCTGGGTGACCTTCGCCGCGGCCGCATCCGTGTCGTCGACCGCGAAGTAGTTCATCCAGTGAGGCGGCAGGTCCGCGGGCAGCTCCTTGCCCATCTGGAGCACGCCCGCCACGCCTTTGTCCCCCTTGTTCAGGATGAAGTAGTTCATGTTCTCGATGCTCTGCGGCGCCAGTCCCAGGAGGGCTTTGTAGAAGTCCTTCGCGCGGGCGGCGTCGCGGGTATGCACATCGGTCCAGACCAGGGTGCCGGGCTCGCCGACGAGCTGTGCGCCGTGGTGGCCGCGCGACTGCCACAGGCCGAAGTGTGCGCCAGTGGGGTCCTCGATGAAGGCGAGCCGCCCCGAGTCGAAGACGTCCATGGGAGGGACCACCACCTTGCCGCCGAGCTGGGTGGCGCGTGAGACGAAGGCGTCGACGTTGTCCGTCTCGAAATAGATGCTCCACCGAGGAGGGCCGGGGTCTTCCGGGCGCTTCACACCCATTCCGGCGACGTCGCGGCCGCCGAGCTGGCACATCGTGTAGAAGCCGGCCTCCTTGGTGCCGGTCTGGAATGTCCAGCCGAACAGGCCGCCGTAGAAGGCCTTGGCTCCTTCCAGGTCTGGCGTCACCAAATCCACCCAGGTGGGCGTTCCCACCTCGTGCTTGTCGACCGCGGGCATCGGATATTCCTCCGGAAGAGAGTGGGATGGGGCAGCGCGCACTGGCCATGTGAAAGGCTGACCATCTCTCGCGAGGCTGTATCCAGACAGGGGGGCAGCGCCGCGCCGTGTCTTCCGCCAGGGAGCCTGGGAGGTTCGAGTATGGGTCAGTCCACGTAGAATTCCGCGAGGATGTTCGAGACCCGCCCCTCATGGAAGTAGATCATCCGCACGTAGTAGCTCCTGTCTGCGCGGGTGTCGCTGTATTGCCATGCGGTCGTATAGACCTCTTTGGAGTGGGGCGAGTTGCGCCGGTTCGAGACGTCGTATTCGTCCAGCGGAGGACCCAGCAGTTCCCGCACCTCATCGAAGGTCATGCCCAGATTGACCTGGTGAAAGGCCTCCTCGGTGTAGCCCGCCGCGTAATACGTGTCCTCGTCATGGGCGAGCAGGCTGAGGAACCAATCGGAACTGCACCGGGCTGTGTTCGTCAGGAAGACACCAGCCATGAGGACCCACAACAAGCGGGTGCGCCAGGCCCTCTCGTCTTCGACTCTCGCATTTTCAGCATCGAGGTTCAGCATCAGCACCGTCCGGTGTCGAGGCACGCGCCACACGCCGTGGCTGTCGCGACCGGGCATTCTACCCGTCTTCGTGGGCGCAGGGCTCCTTCCCCGTATGCACCTGCGAAGCATCGAGCGGTTGGTGACGCGCGCGCGAATCACATCCACTTGAGCGAGTAGCGCCGCAGCCCGTGCCGAGGCGTCATCTTCGCCTCGGTGACAATCTTGCCGAAGCCCATCAGGAAGCCTCGGAAGGTGCCCAGCAGCAGCGGGGCCGGCAGGCGCGAGCCGCTCTCCAGCTCCGCCGCCAGCGGCATGAAGGCCACCGTGCGCGCGCTGTCCTCCGTGGGCAAATCCCTCACCAGGCTGCGCATCACCGCGTCGAAGTCGCCAAACACCTTCTCCACCGAGTCGAAGCCTCGGGAGCGGGCGATGGGCAAGGTGCGCATGGCCGAGCGCTGGGCGATGGCCTCCACCGCGCGGTCTCCCAGCGCCACGTGCAGCTCCCCCAGCATGCGCAGGTAGTCCTCCCACGCGTACCACGTCTCGTCCTGCATGCTGTTGATGGTGCGCTGGTGCGCTGGAAAGCGCGAAGACGCCGCCGTCATCGAGCCGAGGATGGCCTTGAACCAGGCGCCTTGGATTTCGCCGGACATGAAGTGCTCCCCTTGTCGTGGAGCCACTCCACCGCCGCGCCCTGGCATTGGACCAGGGGCCATCCGCGCGGCCGTACACGGCACGACGCTCCCCTCCGTGAATCCGTCCAACGGTGGATGCTCGCCGCGTGCGCCGGATGACATCACGGACGCACGCGGGGGACTACGCGGGCAGCCGCACCTGGACCCGGGTGTTGCCCGGCTCGGAGAGGACACGCACGTCGCCGCCGTGCCGCTCGATGATGCGCCGGCTGATATCCAACCCCAGCCCCGCCGCGTTGGGTTTCGTGCTGAAGAAGGGCTCGAAGATGCGCGGCATCAAGTCCCGAGGAATGCCCGGGCCGTCATCCGCCACCTCCACCGCCACCTTCCCCGGCTCCGTCCACGTGCGCAGCCGCAGCGTCCCGCCGCGCTCACCCAGCGCCTCCAGCGCGTTCAACACCAGCTGCGTCCACGCCTCGTCGAGCGCGCCCCGCTCACCCCGAATCCGGGGGGCCTCGGGCGCGTACTGGCGCACCACCGCGACGGTGCCGCTGGTCAACCGGTGCCCGAGCACCGCCAGCGTGCTCTCCAGTCCCTCGTGCACGTCCAGCTCGGCCGCGGGGGCCCGGTCCATGAAGCTGTAGGCCTTCACCGCCTCCACCAGCGCGGAGACGCGGGCGCTGCCTCGCTCCACTTCCGCGAGCAGCACGTCGCCGCTCACCGCGGCCACCAGCCAGGAGAGCGTGTCGCGCAAGAGCGCGTCACCCACGCGGAGCGCCACCGAATCCAGCCACGCCACATCCAGACCGGAGGCCACCAGCGCGGGCGCCACGTCCCACGCGTCCATCATGCCGCGAAGCTCCAGCCACGAGCCCACTTCCTCCTCGCGCAGCGTGCGCGCCAGGGGCTCCAGCGCGGGCGTGGCCCGGCCGCGTTCAGCCGCCTCCCGAGGCAGCGACAGGAGCGCGCCTCGCTGCGCGGAGGACAGTCCGTGCTGGCCCAGGGCCATGGCTCGCGCGGACACCAGGCGCAGCGTGTCGCGCAGCCGCGTGGCGCTGCGGTTCGCGGACGACGCGGGATTGCTCAGCTCGGGGGCGAGCCCCGCCACCATCTGCCCGGGGGACAGCGGCCCGGGCTGCTGCGTGGACACGACCTCCTGGGCCTGGGTGCGCTGGGCCGCCACTTCCATCAGTCCCCGGCCCAGCACGGGTGCTTGCCGCAGCAATTCCCAGAAGGCCGCGGGCTCCAGCCGCAACAGGCGCACGGCCGTGCTCGCGTGGCCGGTGGTGGGGTAGGGCGCGTTGAGGAAGAGGATGACCTCTCCGAAGATTTCACCCGCCTCCAGCGCACCCGTGACGGCCTCCTGGTCACCCACCTTGCGGGTCCACTCCGTGCGGCCCTCGAGGATGATGGAGAGTCCATCCGCCGGGTCTCCCTGCACGGCGACCCGCGCCCCCGCCGGGAAGTGAAGCTGACGGCCATGGCTGGCCACCCAGTGGAGCTGCTCGTCGCCCAGCCGGGAGAACAGCGGAACCCGGCGCAGCGCTGTGACGATGTCCTCGCTTCCCATGTGTCCATGGATGCTGCCTGGGTCCCAGGAAGGGTGTCCATCTTCTCCTGAGCCCGAGGCACGGAATTGACCTCTCCTGGGGCGGCGGGCCGGCCAGACGAGGGCAGGGAGCCTCCGTCCGGTGGCCCGTCCCCGGCAAGCCGCATGTCCGGCCGGGCGGCGGACGGTGGAGCGTGGCCGTCGGCAAGAGGTCCGGCGGGGGCGCAATGTTGAAGAAACCCAGGCCGGAAGGAGCACCGCATGGAGCCACAAGCCGCTCCTGAGTCGCGCACGCAGACGCCGATACTCCCGCTGGAGCGGGCGCGCGGCGCGGTGGAGTCCGCCCGCTTCCTGGAGGAGTTGCGAACCCTCTCCATCTTCGCCGACGTGGGGCCGGAGGAGGCGGAGTGGGTGCGAGGTGAGTCCGCGCTCGTCGAGCTTGAGCCCCAGGAGTGGCTGGGACGAGAGGGTGAGCCCTCCGCCTTCTACCTCATCCTGGAGGGCTCGCTGCGCATCACCAAGACGGTGGGGGGCGTGGAGACGCTCATCTCCGTCTTCGGGGCGGGTGACTTCTTCGGCGAGGTGCCGCTGTTGTTGGGCCAGTGCTTCCTCGCCAGCAGCCGCGCCATCACCCACTGCCGGCTGTTGCGCCTGTCGAACCAGGCCTTCTGGCGGATGCTCGCGGAGTGCCCCACGGCGCACCGGGAGATTCTCAAGAAGATGGCCGAGCGCATGAAGTCGCTCCAGTCCATCTCGCTTCAGCAGGAGAAGCTGGCGTCGCTCGGCACGTTGGCGGCGGGCCTGGCGCATGAGCTGAACAACCCCGTGTCGGCGGTCATGCGAGGCGTGCGCGCGCTGGCTGAACGGCTCCGCGAGCTCCCCTCGCTGGCCCTGTCCCTGGACTGCCGCACCTTGTCCGAGCCTCAGGTGCGCGCGTTGGAGACGAGGGCCTCCGCGCTGGAGCCCATGGCGCGCAGCCCGTTGGACAGGGGGGACGACGAGGACGCGCTGGCGCGCTGGTTGGATGCGCGGGGCGTGGAGGACGCGTGGGTGCTGGCGCCGGAGTTGGTGGAGTCGGGGCTGTCGCTCGAGCGGCTGGAGCATGAGCTGGAGCCGCTGACGGGCGACGTGCTGAAGGGCACGCTGCGCTGGGTGGCGGCCACGCGAGGAATCTCGGTGCTGTTGGAGGAGGTGGGGCAGGCGGGGGGACGCATCGCCTCGTTGGTGAACGCGGCCCGCGCGTACACGTACCTGGATGAAGCGCCGTTGCAGCGCGTGGACGTGCACGATGGATTGGAGAGCACGCTGGCCGTGCTGGCCCACCGGCTGCGAGGCATCGACGTGAAGCGCGAGTATGACCGGCGCATCCCCGCCATCACCGCGTACGGCACGGAGCTGAACCAGGTGTGGACCAGCCTCATCGAGAACGCGGCCGACGCCATCAAGGAGAACGGCGGCGGGACGCTGTGGTTGCGGACGCACCGCGATGGAGACCACGTGGTGGTGGAGGTCGAGGACGACGGGCCCGGCATTCCCGAGGAGGTGCTGCCGCGCATCTTCGACCCGTTCTTCACCACGAAGGGCGTGGGGGAGGGGACGGGGTTGGGGCTGAGCATCACCCACCGCGTGGTGACCATGCTGCATCGGGGCGAGGTGTCCGTCACGTCGCGGCCGGGGCTGACGTGCTTCCAGGTCCGCCTGCCCTTCGAGCTGGATGGGGCCTTCATCCCCGAGCCCGCGCGTCCACGTCCCACGGCGGCGCGCCAGCACCTGGAGCCCGACGAGCTGCGCGGCGCATGAGTTCGCCGCTTGGACTCGCGCGCTCCTGGTACTGGCTTCGCCACGGGGTCAACGGAACGCGGCGACGTGACGGCCGACCCACGCGGAGAACGGCTTGGCGGGCCTTCCCAACACGCGCTCCACATCCGGGCTGACGCGCCGCTCGTCGTCCGTCGGTTTGCCCAGGATGTCGAGGGTGCCCTCGGCGACGGGCTCGGGCATGAACCGCGTCATCATGGCGAGCGCCTCCTCACGGCTCCACTCCATGAAGCGCAGCGGTGCTCCCACCGCCTCGGAGATGACGTCGGCTTGTTGCCGCGGAGAGATGGCGACGGGGCCGGTGAGCTCATACACCTGGCCCGCGTGTCCCTCCTCCGTGAGCACGCGGGCCGCGACGGCCGCGATGTCCGCCGGGTCCACGACGGGCAGCGCCACGTCGGCGAAGGGCGCCGCGAGTGCGCGCTCGGTGCGCACCGGACCCGCCCAGGCCAGCGCGTTCGACGCGAAGCCGCTGGGCCGCAAGAACGTGCAACGCAGTGACGAGTCGCGGAAGACCGCCTCGATGTCACGAAGCGGCGCATGAGAGGGGGCCGAGGGCCGCGTGCCGGTGGCCATGGACGACAGCACCACCAACCGCTTCACCCCCGCTGCCTCGAACAGCATCCGCAGGGCGCGTGCGTCCAGGCCCGCGCCTCCGCCGGGGACGAGCAGGAAGACACCCGTCGCGCCGCGAAGATGCGGCGCGAGGCTCTCGGGCGCCGACATGTCCGCCTGGACCTGACGGACCTTCGACGAGGACACCGGCACGCCTCGATTGCGCGCCACCGCGACCACTTCCTCTCCCGCCTCCGCCAACAGCTGCACCAGCTCACGTCCCACGTTTCCCGTCGCGCCAATCACCACGAACATTCGCCCGCTCCACCGAAAGGGTTCGCGCTATCGATAGCGGCCGGCATGACGAAGAGACAGTGGACAACGAAGGGGCGATGGGCTTTCCAATAACCTCACGGTTACCGACATGGCGCTCAAGGTCAGGAAGAATCCAGCAACGCCTCCCGCCGACATCGACCGGCGGCAGCGCGGCAAGGGCGGGGTGGTGACGGAGGAGTGCCCGCTCAATCGCTCGATGGCGCTGCTCAGCGGAGCCTGGGCCACCCACGTCATCTACTTCCTGAGCGCACGCTCCCGGCGCTTCGGTGAGCTGCGCATCGACATCCCGAACGTCTCCGCGCGAGTGCTCAGCCAGCGTCTCCGCGAACTCGAGGCTCGGGGTGTCATCGCTCGAACCCTCACACCCACCGCGCCCCTCTCGGCCGAGTACACGCTCACCGACCTGGGACGCGAGTTGATTCCCATCGTCCAGGCCATCGCGGATGTCGGCCGCAAGCTCGCGACGCGACCGGTGGCGAGCCGACGAGCGCGCGGTGGCGTCCGCGCGGAGGCTCCCCTCGTGGGTTGAGGGCTCCACAGCCGGTGTGCTTCGGCGCCGGGCCTATGCGCCCAGCGGCAGGCGCACCTGGAAGGACGTGTGGCCTGGGCGTGACTCCACGCGCACGTCGCCGTGGTGACGGTCCACGACGATGCGGCGGATGATGTCCAGGCCCAGGCCCGTGCCGTGGCCCATGGGCTTGGTGGTGAAGAAGGGCTCCCAGATGCGCTCGAGCAGCTCGGGTGGAACGCCCGGCCCGTCGTCCACCACCTCCACGAGCAACGAGCCGCCATCCCGCGCGGTGCGCACCGCGAGGTGCCCCTTGCCGCCCATCGCGTCGATGGCGTTGTCGATGAGGTTCGTCCAGACGTGGTTGAGCATCCCGGGCAGGGCCTGGATGCGCGGAAGGCTCCGGTCGTACTCACGCCTCACCTCGACGCCGTGCTTGAGCTTGTAGTTGAGGAGCAGCAGCGTGTTCTCCAGCCCCTCGTGGATGTCCACGGGCTCCGGATGCTCCTTGCCCGCGTGGGTGAAGGACTTCACCGCGCCGGCCAGCTCCGCCAGCCGCGTGGTGCTCTGCCTGACTTCGGTGAGGAGCGCTCGCGTGCGCACCAGGGCCTCCAGCCAGGCGAAGGCGTCCGGGAGGGACTCGGCGGGGAGGGCCTGGGCCAGGGGCTCCAGCTTCTCCTGACCGATGGCCGCGTCCAGCAGCGTGGGCGCCAGGTCCCACGCGTTCACCACGCCCCGGGCATCCATCCAACTGGCCAGCGCGTCCTCCGCGTCGCCTCGCGTGAGCGGGTCCATGTCCTGGGTGGCGCCTCGGCCCTGGCTCTGCCGGCAGGTGCGCAGCAACTGCTGCCGTTGCTCTTGAGACAGCCGCCAGCGGTCCAGCTCCACCGACAGGTCCTCCTGCGCGTCCATGGCCTGGGTGAGCTGCTCGGTGGCGCGGCGTCCCGCGGAGGCGGGGTTGTTCATCTCGTGCGCCAGGCCCGCCGCGTGGCGGCCCAGCGCCGCCAGCTTCTCCTGCCGCAGCAGCGCGCCCTCCAGGCATCGCAACCGCTCCTGGGGCTCTTTCACGTCCCCGGACATGTCACACCTCGCTCAGGTATTGGTGGATGAAGGAGATGGCGATGGAGCCCTCGCCCACGCCCGACGCCACGCGCTTGATGGAGGCGTGGCGCACGTCGCCCGCGGCGAAGATGCCCGGCACGCTGGTCTCCAGCAGGAACGGCGCGCGCTCCGGCTTCCACCCCTTGGGCCGCTCGCCACCGGGCATCAGGTCCGGACCGGTGAGGATGTAGCCACGCGAGTCCCGCATCACCAGGCCGTCCAGCCACTCCGTCCTCGGCACCGCGCCAATCATGATGAACAACGTGCTGGCCGGCACGGCGCGCTCGGGCTGTCCCTTCGTGGCCAGCGTGATGCGCTCCAGGTGGGCCGTGCCCTCCACGCGCGTCACCTCCGTCTCGAGCAGCACGGTGACGTTGGGGAGCGAGTGCACCTGCTCCACCAGGTAGTGGGACATGCCCCGCTCCAACGAGTCGCCTCTCACCACCAGCGTCACCCGCCGCGCGAACTGCGCGAAGTAGAGCGCGGCCTGTCCCGCGGAGTTGGCGCCGCCGATGATGTAGACGTCCTCGTCCTTGCACGACAGGGCCTCGGTGCGCGACGAGCCGTAGTACACGCCCGCGCCGGTGAAGGACTGGATGCCAGGGGTCTCCAGCTTCTTCCACTGCACCCCCATGGCCAGCAGCAGCGCGTGGCAGCTGAGCTCCGTCCCATCCGCGAGCGCGACGATGCGGTACGGGTCCTCCACGCGCACGCCCAGCACCTCCTGCGGCGTGAGGATCTCCACCCCGAAGCGCGCCGCCTGCGCCACCGCCCTGCGCGCCAGGTCGGAGCCGCTCAGACCCGCGGGAAAGCCCAGGTAGTTCTCGATCCGAGAGCTGGTGCCCGCCTGTCCTCCTGGCGCGCTGCGCTCCACCATGACGGTGCTCAGTCCCTCGGATGCGCCGTACACGGCGGCGGCCAGCCCCGCGGGACCTCCGCCGATGATGACCAGGTCGTAGAAGGGTTTGGTGGCGCGGACCTTCAGGCCGATGCGCTCGGCCACCTCCAGCGTGGAAGGCCCCATCAACCGGGTGCCGTCCGGGAAGAGCACCAGCGGGAGCTTCTCCACCGCCGCGCCACCTGCTTGAGCAAGCAGCAACCGCCCTTCGTCGCTGGCCTCCACGTCGAGCCATTGATAGGGCACCTGGTTGCTGCCCAGGAAGTCCCGCAGCGTGTGCGAGCGCGGAGACCACCGGTTGCCCAGCACGCGGATGCCCTCGAAGGTGGGCGGGTGATGGGCCCACCACTCATCGAGCAGGTCCGTCAGCACCGGATAGAGGCGCTCCTCCGGAGGCTCCCACGGCTTGAGCAGGTAGTGGTCCAGCCGCACTTCGTTGATGGCGTGGATGGCGGCCTGGGTGTCCGCGTACGCGGTGAGCAGCACGCGCCGGGCCTCGTCGTAGAGAACCTTGGCCTGCTCCAGGAACTCCACGCCGGACATGCCGGGCATCCGCTGGTCCACGAGGAACAGCGCCACCGGGTCGCCGCGCAGGCGCAGCTTCCGCACGGTCTCCAGCGCGGAGTCGCCCCGGTCCGCGCTCAGCACCCGGTACTCGCGGCCGTACTGGCGCCGCAAGTCGCGCTCCACCGCGCGCAGCACTTCCGTGTCGTCGTCCACCGCGAGGATGACGGGTTTGGCCATGCGGTACGCCCCCCTGGAGAGAACGCACCAGCGCGGTGGTGTGCTCCAGGCGGGAGTCCAGGCCCTTCGAGGGACGCACGGCCTTCGGGCGTCAGCGAGCGCCCGTCCGCTGGCCTACGGGGGAGGCTCGCAGATGGCGCCTTCGTAGTTGTTGCGGGTGTAGCGCTGGTCCAAGGGTCCGGTGTGGACGGCCTCCGCCATGGCGATGACCTGGCAGGCGGGAAGCGCATTGTTGAACATCACCCTGAAGTCGCTGCTCACGTTCGTCAGAGCGTCGAGCCGGAGCGCGGTGAGCCCCGGGTTCTTGCGCACGGTGAGCGACTGCATCGCGGTGATGTGGTGCATGCCCTCCAGGCTCGTCAGCGCATCGCAGTACTCCACGGTCAGTGCCCTCACCGACGTCACCTCCGAGAAGGCGCTCAGGCTCCCCAGCTTCTTGCTTCCGACGATGCTCAGCTCCCCGGAGATGTTCAGCGGTGAGCCCAGGCCGCTGATGCGCAACAGCTCCGGGTTCTCGTAGACCATGAACTCGCCGACCGTCAGCGTGCCACCGAAGGGGCCCACCTCTTCCAGTTGGAGGTTCTCCTCGACCTGGATTCCCGTCAGGGCCCGGGACAGCGCGGGGAGCGAGAAGGTCCGCAGCGTCTTGTTCTCGAGGACGGTGATGCGGTCGCCAACGGACTGGAGCTTCGCCAGCTCCGGGACGCCCGTCAGCAAGGGGTTGTGCGCGAGGGTGAAGTCTCCGTTGACGCGCTGGAGTGTCTTCACTCCGGTGAGTGTCCCCAGGACGGGATTGCCGCTGATGTTCAGCGTGCCGTCGACGGCGAGGAGGTTGGGGAAGAGCGGGAGCTCGGCCAGGAGTTCGTTGGAGTCGATGACCAGGTCACCCTGGAGGCTCTCCACGAAGGGGAATCCGCCGGGCGCGGTCAGTTGGTTGTTGTTCCTCAACGTGATGCTCCGCCGGGGCGCGGCGTTGAGTCCCGTCAGGTCCGTGAGCGCGTCGTTGCTCTCGATGCGCAAGCTGCCACCCACCCACAGCGGATAACCAAGTGAGTTGGTGGGGCCCAGCGTCACGTTCGTCAGTCGAGGGTTGTCGGCGAGCGTGAGGTCCCCCCGGACGAAGTGCAGGGAAGGCATCGCCACTTTCGTCAGCACGGCGTTGTCTTGAAGTATCAGCGAACCTTCCACGGACTCGAGCCCAGGGAGGATGAGCTCCCGCAGCTCGGGCGAGGACACGATGAGGTCCCCCCGAATGCGGGAGATGGCCTGCAGGGCCGCCGCGTCCGAGAAGTCCCGCAGCTCGTAATCCCCATCGAAGGTGGCGGAGGGCTGGCAGACGTAGGCGGTGCCGAGGACCTCGGTGTCCTGCAATTCGTTGTCGCCATTCAGGTCGCCACCCACCACCACCGCGACGCCACCCGCGCCGCAGTGGATGCCCGGAGGCTCCTCGCGATGACGCCGCAACAGGGCCGCCATCGGGTTGCACACGCGACTCACCGCGCGCACCTCGTCGTCGTCGAGCGCGCCGTCCAGATCCAGGTCCACGCCAGCCTCCATGGCATAGACTTGCCGGAGGCTGCAGAGCTCGGGGCGCGAACCCAGCTGTGCGAGCCGGGACACGACGGGCTCGGGCTCGCGGCAGCCCGTCACCTCGCGCGTGATTTCGCTGTCCGCGAGGAGGCCGTCCCCGTTGGTGTCGCTTCCCGCCTGGGAGACCAGTCCTCCGTGAGGACACTTCGCCCCCTTGGGGACCGGCGCCGTGCGGACGAGGACCCCCGGAACGGCCGTGCCGCAGACGTACTCCGTGGCGACGACCTCGGCGCCATCCAGCGCGCCATTCGCGTTGGTGTCCAGGCCCGTCTCCACGGCGCGGCCACCATGCAGGCATCGCGCGCCCACGGGCTCCTCTCGCGTGCGCAGCAGCACGGCGGGGGGCGCGTTGTCGCAGACGTACCGCGCCGTGGCGACCTCGCCTTCGGAGAGGTACCCGTCGCCATCCATGTCCGGGCCCGCGAACACCACGTGCCCGCCGTGCGCGCAGTGGCCACCCGGTGGCTCCACGGCGTCGCGGGTGAGTGTCGCGTGAGGGGGCGTGATGTCCCCCAGCCGGATGTCGTCGCAGCCCGCCAGCAACAGGAGGGACAGGACGCCCCTTGCCCAGTTCGAGGAGGTTTTCACTTGGAATGTCCGAGCGTCGCGGCCAACTCCATCCCCAGCATTCCATCCCACCGGTTGGCGCCATCCAGGGTGACCCGGTCCATCGCGGCCGTGGCGGCCAGCCGCCACCTCACGCCGAACCACCGCGCCGTCGCTCCCGCCGCCGCATGGCTCGTCAGCACCGTCAGGTCCCCCATGTACTTGCCGGGGGACGACACGGCCAAGGCTCCCCAGCCAAGCCCCGCTTCGATGAACAGCGGGGTGCGCGCGACGTCCCTCACGCCGAACAGGCCCTGCACCGTGGCTCGGTAGGTGCGGACGCCCTTGGAGGCCCAGGGCGTCAGCGTGTAGGCGCCGCGCACGCCGTAGTGGAAGGAGTCCAGCATGTTCCAGCGCAAGGACAGGCTCGGCCCCGCGGAGAAGGGGCCCACCCTCAGCGGCGCTTGATGCCCTTGCAGGCCCACCTCCCACGTCAAGGCGTCAGGGCTCTTCCGCGAGAGCAACCCCAAGGGCGGTGGCCCCATCGCCCCGGGCGGGAAGGCGTGGGTGAAGTCCACGGGGACCAGTCCCGCGGCGACCACGTACTGGTCATAGAAATCCTTGTCGAGTGGCACGGCGAACAGGCCGCGGCTCAGGGCCTCCTCCGCGGGGCCGCGCTCCTGCAACTCGCGTGGATTGAGCGGGGGAAGGCCGTCCGCCAGCAGGGCCCGGGGGATTCGCGCCTCGCTGGTGGGGGTGCGCACCCAGTACTCGTCGCGCTCGGGCAGGCGGAGCATCACGTACTGGTCCTCGGCGCGCCGCACGTCCGCGAGCCGCCGTCCGTCCGTGTCCTCCACGGAGACGCGCGACAGGGCCAGCTGGGTGGACAGCATGAGGCTGGGCCCGTCCGGCGCGGGCCCCACCAACGGACGGCGAGGCGCGCTCGTGGGGGCGAACGCGTGGACGCTCAGCCGCGCGGGCAGTCCCTTCACGCCTCGCAGCGACGCGGAGACGAACGCGCCCAGCTCGCTGTACTCCACCTGCCCATCGCCGTTGATGTCCGCCGCGCCCAGGAGTCCGGAGCGCGCCACGTGGCTGAAGACACCGGCGCGCAGGCGGGACCACTCGTGGGTCTCACCGTCGTCGCTCTCCGCGAAGACCGCGCCCACCGTGGGCCGCGTGGCCAACTGCTCACGCGCGAGCATGCCGCGCAGCTCCGCCACCACCGCCGCGTCCATCTGTCCGCCGCGGCTTCCCACGACGCCCGAGGCGCGGCACGCATCGACGATGACGTGCACGTAGTCGGCGGCGAGCGGGTCCACCACGTCGGCGTAGAGGGCGGCCTTGTCCAGCCGTCCCCCCGCGAGCGTGAAGTACGCGCGGCCCATGTCATCCGTGTTGCCGTGGCCCACGTAGACCACCAGCACGTCCGTCTCGCGGCCCAGCTCGTCATCGGCGAGGTTCGCGGCGCGCAACCGGGCCACCTCGCGCTTCACCTCGTCCGGCGTGGGGGGCCGGGCGCCCGTGAGCACCGGACGGCCCTCCGCGCGCGTGGCCTCGTCCGGGTCGACCAGCAGCGTGGTCTCCACGCCCAACCGCTGGAGCGTCTCGGCCCACAGCACACCATCGTCGTCCGCGAAGCGCAGCGCGGGGAGGGATGGGTCGTCGCTGCCATTGTGGGCAATCACGAGCGCGCGGCGAACCACCTCATCCGCCGAGGCGTCGCGCGCGGCCATGAGCGCGGCGACCCCAAGGAGCACTCCCAACTTGTTCATGGACCTTCCTCTACCCTCAGTGTCTGCTCGAGCACCACTGCCCCCTCTTGCTCCCCATCCCTCCGCAGCGCGGCCAGCGCGGCGGAGGCACTGCCGGCGAAGGCCACCGTCACCTTCGCCTCACCCACCGCTTCCGGCAGCGGCACGGTCAGCTCCAACGGCGCCTCGCGGCCTGGAGTCCCCGTCAGCGCGAACGGTCCTCCGGTGAACTCCAGCCCGCGTGGGTCTTTCACCCGGACCGCGGCGTGAGTGTAGGGCGGCCTGCCTCCCGCGGCGAAGGCCAGCATCGCGTTGGCCGGACAGGCCTCGCCCGAGTGCAGTTCGCGCAGCGGCTGGCCGGACGTCGCGCAGAAGACGCGCAGGGCCACACCCGGCGGCGGCGCCCCCATGCCTCGGGCTCGGAACTCGTGGGTCAGCGAGGGCGTCAGCATGACGGCCAGGAAGGCCGCGGCCACCACGCCGCCCAGGGCCGCCAGCGCGGACCACCGGGGCGCGGGCGCTTCCAAGGGGACCGCCGCCGCGAGCGCCGCGTGAAGCCCGGCCTCCGTCAGCGCCAGCCGCTCCACGGAGGAGGGCGCGTCCGCCGTTCCCTCCAGCGCGCGATGGGCCTGGGTCCAGCGTTCATAGAGCGGGCCGCAGCGGCGACACGCGTGGGCATGGCCCAGCAGGCGGGCGGCCTGCGCGGAGGGCAGCTCTCCTTGGGCCCAGCGCGACAGGCTTGCGTCGATGTGTCGCTCGAACCATCTCATGACGGGATGCTCCCGAGGGCGCACAACGCCAGCGTGGCCAGGAGGACTCCCAGCTCCAGGAGACGCGGCCCGGCGTTCGGCTCCAGCCAGCCCGAGGACGTCAGGTACTCGGTGAACTGCGCGCGCAGGCGGCGCTCCCGCACGCGGACCTCGCCTCGGGTGAGCTGGAGCCGCTCGGCGGCGACCTCTTGCGACAGGCCATCCACGAAGCGCAGCTGCGCGAGCGACCGGCCTTCCTCGGGCTGCGCGTCCAGGAAGCGGCGGACCAGCGTGCGCACCTCGGAGCCCAGGGCTTCTTCCTCGGGGCTGCGGCCCTCGTTGGGCAGCTGGCTCAGCTCCGGCGCCTCGTCCAGCGACACGGCCTCCCGCGACACCCGCCCGGAGGCGCGCATCAGGTCGATGGCCGTGGAGCGCGCCACCGTCAGGAGGAAGCCCAGGTACGGGCGCACCCCGTCGTAGGCCTGCCTCATGTTGGGACGAAACGCGCGCACGAAGGTCTCCTGATGGGCGGCGTCCAGGTCCAGCGCGGACAGCGTCACCGTGCGAGTCCCTCCGCCGTCGGTGCCCACCGCGAAGCGGCGGGCGAGGTAGCGCAACACCTCCGGCGAATAGGCGCGATAGACCTGGGTGAGGACAGGTGCGTCCCCACGCCGGAAGGCCTCCAGAACGGAGCGGTCATTTCCAGGCAGCACGTTGATTCCGACCCCACGCGGGCCGGGCCGGGCGCCATGCCCGACCCGCCGTCACCCCTTCAGGCGATACGGAGCCAGCCCTCGATTCGGGTCGTTCGCGTCGCCAGGACACCGCCGGAATTCGAGGTGCCCCCAAGGCCCACATCCGTCCCGGCTCAGTGCACGGTGGCGCTGGCCGCCTCTTCCCGGGGCCAGGAGATATCCGGGGCCAGGAAGGAGTCGGCGCCGCCGGGCTCCATGGGGCTGAAGGTGGGCGGGGTCACCTGTCCCAGGTCGTAGCGGCTGATGATGGGGTAGTGGTCGGACGTGGTGCGGCCGTAGTTGGTGATGGTGGTGGAGGGGTCGATGACCTTGGCGGAGTTCGAGACGTAGTGGGCCTGCATCTCGTTGCTGGCCAGCTGATGGTCGATGAAGTTGCGGTAGCTCACCGTGGAGCTCGCGCCGGACAGCGTGAGCGTATGGGTGATGAAGCCGTAGCGGGCCGTGTCGTTCAGGAAGTTGCGGTACGGCGTGTCGTACTTCTGGCCCGTGGAGGAGTTGGTCACGATGGACTCGTCCAGGTCGTCGTTCCAGTCGCCCACCACCATCACCTGCTGCGTGGGCAGGTTCGTGTCCAGGTAGTTCTTGAGCTGCAGCCCCGCGGCGTACCGCCGGTCGTAGTCGGCCTTGGTGGACATCGCCTTCATGTGCAGCACCACCAGGGTCAGGTTCTCGGTGGCGCTGCCCCGCTTGAGGCGCAGGTCCACGCGCAGGGGAGGGCGGGTCCCGAATTCGAAGTTGTACTGGGTCAGGATGAGCTGGGCCTGGACCACCTCCACCATGCCCGTCTTGTAGAGCACGCCCACCTTCTGCTCGCTCGCGTCGTAGTAGCCCGAGCCCAACGTGACGCGGGAGTCATTCGCCAGGAAGCCGTCGTAGCCGGGGAGCTGGGCCTTCAGCGTGTTGAACTCCGTGGTGCTCACCACCTCCGCCAGCCCCCAGACGTCCACGTTCGCGCCGTTGATGACCGTCGCGACGTTGTTGCGCTGGAGGGCTTCGTCGGTGGGGCCTTCCGTCGGGTCTCCAAACCACTCGATGTTCCAGTTGCCCACGGCCAGGGGGAAGCTCCCCGAGGGGTTGCCGCCGCCGTCCGTCCCCGTGCCCTGCCTCACGTCCAGGGAGTAGCGCGCCTCCACCTTCACGCCGCTGGCGTCCTGCGCGCGCACGGTGAAGGTGCTGGTGCCCACCTGCAGCGCCACGCCCGACAGCTCGCCGTCCTGCGACAGCGTGAGGCCCGAGGGCAGCAAGCCCTGCGCCACGGAGAAGACGAGGGGCGGCCGTCCGCCCGTGATGGAGAACAGGTGCGAGTAGTTGTTGCCCGTCGCGGTGGAGGGCGGCGCGGTGGTGGAGAGCACCGGCGCGGGCCACACCTTGAGGCTGTACGTCCGCGTGTCCTGCGTCTTCTCCGCGTCGCGCACCGTCACCTTGAGGGAGAACTGCCCGGAGGCGCTGGCGGGGCCGGTGAGCTTCGCGTCGGCCGAGTAGAACGAGAAGCCCGGAGGCGGCTCCTCGGCCACGCTGTAGGAGTAGGGCGCGGTGCCGCCCGAGGCCGTCAGGCGCACCTCGTAGTCGGCCCCCACGGTGGTGTCCGTCAACTCCGCGGTGGGGAGCCTGGGCCCCCCGGAGGGGTCTTCGTGGTTGCTTCCCGAGCAGGCGCTCAGAAGAGACAGGACCACGAATGTCGCGGCCACACGGTGGAAGGTCATGGAGGGGCTCCTGCGAGGCCCAGGCGCACTCCGCCCGGCCCGTATTCGGAACCCGACATTCTAGCGGATTCCCACGGGGACTGCCTGAACGCGCCGGACCTGAGGACCCCGAGGGCACGTGCGGGCCCCGTGTCCCCCATGGGAAGGGCAATCACCCCCGCCTCCGTCCGTGACATATTCGAGCGCCGCGGAAACCATGGGGGGCGCTGCCGCCCGACGAGAGGACCTGCGCAATGGCTGAGAAGTGGGACAAGCAGTTGATGGACTTCCTCAAGCGCACTGGCGACGAGCTCAAGCGCACCACCGATGACCTCCGTGGCGAGGCCCAGCGCCTCCTCAAGGAGGTGAAGGACCCCGAAAAGCAGGCGAAGGTGAAGGAGGGCCTGGAGCAGCTGCGCACCTGGGCGGCCACCACCACGAAGGTGGCGGCGGACAAGATTGAAACCGCCGTGCGCCAGGTGGAGGGCGCCGTGGAGCGCGCCTTCCATCCGGAGGACGGCGCCCCGGCCCCTCAGAAGAAGGAGAAGGCCAGCGAGAAGAAGGCCCAGGCCCCCGAGCCCTCCGCCGAGCCACCTCCCAAGGCCGAACCCCGCGCCGCGAAGAAGCCCGGCACCAAGTCCCTGGGCCGCAAGAAGGGCAGCCCTCGCACCGCCAAGAAGGCCCCCGCCGCTTCCAAGAAGACGATGGGCCGCGCCAAGAAGCCGCCCACCGCCTGAACGGGAAGTTCCGTTGCGCCTGAATCCCGCGAGTCCACCTCGGGTCCGGGTTCCGCCAGTCGTTCCCAGCAGTTGGAACGATGTGCGACGCGTGAGATAGTGCGCGGCGTGGCCGGCACCAGTGAAAAGGACAGCATCCAGGCGGAAATCGGGCAGGACGTCATCGACGCGGCGGTCCGCAGCGTCGAGCGTCGCATGGAGGACGGTGCGGTGACCGTCGAGGTGGAGGCCCCCGAGGCCGCCACCGTCGACTCAGCGCACGTCGCCCCCGACGCTTCCGAGTCTCCCACCCACGCCGAGACGGCGCCCGCGACGGCTGACGAAGCCGCGGCCTTGCGCCAGGAGGTGGAGGCGCTCAAGGCCCAGGTCGAGTTCAGCCAGGCCAAGGGCCGCGAGACGATGGAGCGTCTGCGCGAGGCCCATGAGCGCGCGAAGGAGGCGCAGGAGCGCACCGTGCGCGCCGCCGCGGACCTGGAGAACTACCGCAAGCGCGCGCAGAAGGAGAAGGAGGAGGTCCAGCGCTTCGGTTCGGAGAAGCTGCTCAAGGACCTGCTCCCGGTGATGGACAACCTGGACCGCGCGCTCGAGGCCGCGTCCAAGTCCCCCGACATCGACAGCTTCCAGAAGGGCGTGGCCATGACGCGCAAGTCCTTCGAGGACGCGCTCGCCCGCCACGGCGTGAAGGCCTTCAGCGCGAAGGGCCAGCCGTTCGACCCGCGCATGCACGAGGCCATCCAGCAGGTGGAGACGGCGGAGGTTCCGCCGGGCCACGTGACCTACGAGGTCGTGCGCGGCTTCTTCCTCAACGAGCGGCTGGTGCGTCCGGCGATGGTGGTCGTCGCGCGAGCCCCCGCTGAAGTCGCGGCCGAGTCCGCGCAGGCCCCGTCGTCGGCTCCGGAGCCGGCGAAGGACGCCGCCGTGCAGCCGTCCGACAGCACTTCCGGGGGGAGTCAGTAAGCAATCATGGGCAAGGTGATTGGAATCGACCTGGGGACAACCAACTCGTGTGTCGCCGTCATGGAAGGCGGCGAACCGGTGGTCATCCCCAATAGCGAGGGCAGCCGCACCACGCCTTCCATGGTGGGCTTCACGGACTCCGGTGAGCGGCTGGTGGGCCAGATTGCCAAGCGGCAGGCCATCACCAACCCGGAGAACACCGTCTTCGCCGTGAAGCGGCTGATTGGCCGGAAGTTCGACTCGCCGGAGGCGAAGAAGGCCATTGGCGTCAGCGCGTTCAAGGTCTCCTCCAGCCCCAACGGCGACGCGTGGGTGGAGATTCGCGGCAAGGGCCACAGCCCGCCGGAAATCTCCGCCATCGTGCTGATGAAGATGAAGCAGACGGCGGAGGACTACCTCGGCGAGCCCGTCACCGAGGCGGTCATCACCGTCCCCGCGTACTTCAACGACAGCCAGCGCCAGGCCACCAAGGATGCGGGCCGCATCGCGGGCCTCAACGTCCTGCGCATCATCAACGAGCCCACCGCGGCGGCGCTCGCCTACGGCCTGGACAAGGTGAAGGATGGCGGCACGGAGCGCGTGGCCGTCTACGACCTGGGCGGCGGCACGTTCGATATCTCCATCCTGGAGCTGACCGCGGGTGTCTTCGAGGTGAAGAGCACCAACGGCGACACGTTCCTGGGCGGCGAGGACTTCGACCAGCGCCTCATCGACTACCTGGCCAAGCGCTTCGCCGAGCAGAACAACGGCCTGGATTTGCGCCGCGACCGCATGGCGCTCCAGCGCCTGAAGGAGGCCGCCGAGCGCGCCAAGCACGAGCTGTCCAGCGCGCCGGAGACGGAGGTGAACCTGCCGTTCATCACCGCGGATGCGTCCGGCCCCAAGCACCTGACGGAGACGGTGGACCGCGCCACGTTCGAGGCGCTGGTGTCCGACCTGGTCGACCGCACCATCGAGCCCTGCAAGATTGCGCTGAAGGACGCGGGGCTGACGGCGCAGGCCATCAACCAGGTGCTGCTGGTGGGCGGCATGACGCGCATGCCGCGCGTGCAGCAGAAGGTGCGCGAGTTCTTCGGCAAGGAGCCGCACAAGGGCATCAACCCGGACGAGGTCGTCGCCGTGGGCGCGGCCATCCAGGGTGGCGTGCTCAAGGGCGAGGTGAAGGACGTCCTCCTCCTGGACGTCACGCCGCTGTCCCTGGGCGTGGAGACGGCCGGCGGCGTCTTCACCAAAATCATCGAGAAGAACACCACCATCCCCTGCAAGAAGAGCCAGGTGTTCTCCACCGCGGTGGACAACCAGCCGCTGGTGAGCGTGCACGTGCTCCAGGGCGAGCGCGAGATGGCGGCGGACAACAAGACGCTGGCGCGCTTCGAGCTCGTGGGCATCCCCCCGGCGCCGCGCGGCGTGCCGCAGATTGAGGTGTCGTTCGACATCGACGCGAACGGCATCGTGCACGTCAGCGCCAAGGACCTGGGCACCGGCAAGGTCCAGCAGGTCCGCGTGGTGGGCAACTCCGGCCTGTCGGAACAGGAAATCCAGGCGATGATTTCCGACGCCCAGTCGCACGCGTCCGACGACAAGAAGAAGAAGGAGCTGGCGGAGCTGCGCAACAACGCCGACGGCCTCATCTACACCACGGAGAAGAGCCTGGAGGAGTACGCCAGCCTCCTGTCGGAGAAGGACCGCGACGAAATCAAGGCGGACCTGGAGCGGCTCAAGGGCCTGCTCAACACCACCGACGCCAACGCCCTGAAGGAAGCCTTCCAGCGCCTGGAGGGCAGCGCCTACCGCATCGCCGACGCCATCTACACGGGGCAGGCCAGCTAGGGCGCGCGGATTCTCAAGGGGGGTGCAATCACCCCCGGGCCCTGTGCGTAGGTGGGGCACCCCCTGTCAGTCCCGAGGTCGCGAGTCATGGATCCAATCGAAGCCACGATGGTGGTGCTCGTCACGGCGATGGTGTTTGGCATTCCACTGTTTGGCCTCACCGTGCGCCTCTCCCTCAAGCCGGTGATGGAGGCCTTCATCCGGCTTCGGGAGGCGCAGATGGCGAACCACTCGCCGGAGACGGCGCGGCTGGCCGCTCGCGTGGCCCGCCTGGAGGCCTTGCTGGACTCCCACGGCATCACCGAGGAGGTCCGCTCCCTGTCCCTGTCCTCGGGCGCCCCGGAGCGAGCCCTGGGCTCGCCCGTGCCCGTGAAGGACCGCGAGCGCGTCTAGCCGCAACCCCAGACTTTCAGGACAAGCACCAACGGGTGTGTAATGCGCCCGTGGAATTCCCATCCCTGGAGACAGAGGTTGCGTTCCTGCGCGGGCTGGTGGCCGTGCAGCGGATGTCGGACGACATCCTGGAAGACTGCCTTCAACGCGGGCTGACCTTGGACGCGGGGTTGGATGTCTTTCTCACGCAATGCGCACGCATGGTGCACGCGCCCGCGGGGTTCGTGTCCCTGCGTGGCACGCGCGGGCCGGTGCTGACGCGACTGCTGGGGGACCTGGGGGTGGATGTCTTCGAGGCCGCGTCCTGGCGGGGGCCTCACCGGCTGGCGAACGGGCGGATGTTGTTCTGCACGCGGCTGACGTTGGGGAGCCTGGACCTGGGCGGGCTGGGGCTGGCGGTGGAGGGGGCCTTCGAGGACGGCGGCGCGCTGGTGATGAAGCTGGTGGAGGCCATCGGCGAGCAGCTGGACACGGCGGTGCTGGCCTTCCTGGCGCTGATGGACGGGCAGGGGCCGCTGGAGCGGCTGGACGAGCTGGCGGTGGATGACACGCCGGTGCCCCGAGGGCGCATCGGTAAGTACGAGGTGCTCACGCCCCTGGGCACCGGAGGCATGGCGCAGGTGCTGGTGGCGCGGGCGCAGGGGCCGGAGGGGCTGGGGCGCCTGGTGGCCCTCAAGCGCATCCTCCCGCACCTGACGGCGGACCCCGCCATCGTCGGGCAGTTCCTGGACGAGGCGCGCATCGGCCTGCGGCTGTCGCACCCCAACCTGGTGCACGTCTACGACTTCGGCGAGACGCAAGGGGCCTACTTCATCGCCATGGAGCTGGTGCGGGGCGTGGACCTGGACCGGCTCCTGCGCGCGCAGCAGGGGCCGCTGACGCCCGCGCAGGCGGTGGCCGTGGTGTCCCAGGCGCTGGGAGGTCTGCACGCGGCGCACCAGCTTCGGGGCGAGGACGGCAAGCCGCTGCACCTGGTGCACCGGGACTTGTCTCCGCACAACCTGATGGTCGGGTTCGACGGGCGGGTGAAGGTGCTGGACTTCGGCGTGGCGAAGGCGCGCGCGCAGCGCACGGTGACACTGCCCGGCATCGTCAAGGGCAAGCCGCTGTACATGTCCCCCGAGCAGGCGCGGGGCCAGCGGCTGGACGCGCGCAGCGACCTGTTCGCCATGGGCCTGCTGCTCTACGAGGCCCTCACGTGGCGGCGCGCGTTCGACCGGGGCGATGAGCTCAGCTCCATGAAGGCCATCTGCGACGACCCGCTGCCCCGGCCGGAGTCCATCGCCCCGCCGCTGTGGGAGGTGCTGGAGGTGGCGCTGGCCAAGTCTCCGGCCGCGCGCTTCGCCAACGCGCAGGAGATGGCGGACCGGTTGACGGAGGTCGTCACGCCCGTGAAGGACTCGGAGCTGGCGCGGCTGACGGCGCGCTACTTCCCGGACCGGCTGCGGGAGCTCCAGTCGTTGGACCTCACGCGCGCCGCGGGCCGGGCCCATGTGGCGCCCGGCCTGGTGCACGACCCTCAGGAGGACATCGACACGGAGCCTCGGGCTCCGCCGCCCCGCAAGAACGCCGCGCGCTGATGCCCGCCCTCAGGAGCGCGTCAGCGACGGGTCGTCGGACGTGGCGTTGAGCGTGCGCGGCGCGTCGACCTCGCCCTCGGTGCGAATCTCCACGTTCTCGTGGCGCACCGTCTCCGCGATGCGGCGCTCCTCCTCGACGACGTCCTTGTGGATGACGACCTCCTCGTCCAGGAAGGAGCGCTTGGTGACCTCCACTTCCTCGGCGCGCAAGGGGACGACGATGGTCTCCTCCTTGAACGCGGCCTCCATCGCGGGCCTTTCCGTCGTCACCGCCCTGCGCTCCACGCGGACGCGCTCGTGGCGCACGGGGACCCTGACCACTTCCTCTTCCTCCACCACGTCCTTGCGTACGCGCAGCTCCCCCGCCTGCGTCTCGTGCTTCTCCACGTTGAGCTTCTCCCGGTGGACGGGGATGGAGATGTCGCCGCTGTCGGCCCGGAGCGGTGGGTTGTCCAGCTCCGCCCTGGGGACGGCCGCGTAGCCGGCGTCCGGGCGGGCGCCGAGGCCTCCCGTCAGGGGCGTGACGGACGCCGCGGGCGCTTCGATATCCGCCTCGCGGATGCGCGTCGTCGTGGTCTCCGTCACCGTGCGCCCCTCGGTGGTCCGTGCGCCCTGCGCCTCGGAGACCTGCTGGAGCGACTCCTTGCCTCGGGTGAGGACCACCTCTCCGTCGCGGATGTCGCTCACGTCCGTGAAGGCGACCCGGTAGTCCTTGGGGAAGAACAGACCCCGCTCGATGTGGAACGCGTCGTCGCCCATGGCGAAGACCTTGCCGAGCTTCTCTCCGTCGATGCTTCGTACGACCATTCCTTCCTTGATGTCGCTGCGCTGGAACATGGCTGGCTCCTCCGGTTGACTTCCTGCTGAGGCTCTCCACCGGAAGTTGGGAGCGCGCTGGGGGATGAACAGTGCCGTGTCAACGGCGGTGCGAGGGGCTCGCTCCCGTGGTTGCCCCAGGAAACCATCGAGCCGTGGGACCTGTGGGAACCCCTTGCACCCAGTCCGTGGGTGCGCGTGGCCCGGGGCTCCTCGGTCGTGACGCGCCGCGCGGGGGCGACATGAGGGGAGGGCCTGTCTGGCAGCGCGCTTGACCCATGGAGAGGGCTCCCCTAGAAAACCGGGGCTTTGTCTCGCAGCACCCCCTGTTGAGGAGGATTGCTCCGCATGCGACGCCTTGCCCCGATGCTGCTCGCCGCCCTCGCCGTCTTGGCGGCCGCCTGCGAGAAGAAGACTCAGCCCACCCCCTCTGGTGAGGCCGGCGCTCAGGCCGCGCAGGGACAGCCCGCGAGCGCGGGGGGCACTCCCACGGGCGCGGACACCATCCTGCTGGGCCAGGTGGGCGCGCTCACCGGCGGCCAGGCCACCTTCGGCATCTCCACGCGCAACGGCATCGAATTGGCCCTCAAGGAGGCCAATGCCGCGGGCGGCGTGAAGGGCAAGAAGCTGGCGGTGAAGGTCTACGACAATCAGAGCAAGCCGGAGGAGGCCGCGCAGGCCACCACGCGCCTGATTACGCAGGACAAGGTGGTCCTCATCCTGGGCGACGTGGCCTCGTCCAACTCGCTGGCCATGGCGGAGAAGGCGCAGGCGGCGGGCGTGCCCATGATTACGCCGTCGTCCACCAACACCACGGTGACGCAGAAGGGCGACTACATCTTCCGCGTGTGCTTCATCGACCCGTTCCAGGGCTTCGTGATGGCGAAGTTCGCCCGCGACGAGCTGAAGCTGGGCAAGGTCGCCGTGCTCCAGGACAACAAGAGCGCGTACTCCATCGACCTGTCGGACGTCTTCACGCGCAAGTTCAAGGAGATGGGCGGCACCGTGGCCACCACGGAGAGCTACAGCCAGGGCGACACGGACTACCGCGCGCAGCTGACCGCCATCAAGAAGACGCAGCCGGACGGCATCTACGTGCCGGGCTACTACAGCGAGGTAGGCGTCATCGCCCGCCAGGCGCGCGAGGTGGGCCTCAAGGTCCCGCTGATGGGCGGCGACGGCTGGGACTCCGAGAAGCTGTTCGAGCTGGGCGGCAGCGCCATCAACGGCAGCTACTTCTCCAATCACTACTCGCCGGACAACCCGGACGCGCGCGTGCAGAAGTTCATCGCCGACTACAAGGCGGCGTACGGCGGCGTGCCGGACGCGCTGGCGGCGCTGGGGTACGACGCGGCCCGCGTGGCCATTGAGGCGCTCCAGCGCGCCAAGGACCTGAGTGGTCCTTCCGTGCGCGACGCGATTGCCCAGACCAAGGACTTCCCGGGCGTGGCCGGCACCGTCACGCTCGATGACAAGCGCAACGCCGTGAAGTCCGCCGTCGTCCTCAAGGTCGGGGACGGCAAGACGCAGTATGTGACGACCATCTCTCCCTAAATGGCGCAGCTCCTCCAGCACCTCATCAACGGTCTGGCCGCCGGAACCATCTACGCGCTCGTCGCGCTCGGCTACACGATGGTCTACGGCGTCCTCAAGCTGATCAACTTCGCGCATGGCGACGTCATGATGGTCGGCGTCTACATGGGCTATGCCTCCGCCTTCGCGCTGGGGCGCGAGGCACGGGGCTCGCTCCTGGGCATCGCCGCCGTGTTCGCGGTGGCGATGCTGGGCTGCGCGCTCCTGGGGTTCATCATCGAGCGCTTCGCCTACCGGCCCTTGCGCGAGAAGCCCCGCCTGACGGCGCTCATCACCGCCATCGGCATCTCCTTCGCGCTCTCGTACGGCTTCCAGCTGGACATCGGCTTCCTGCCCGGCGCCAGCCCCCGCGCGTTCCCTGAAATCATCGAGCCCACCGAGTGGCTCATCATCGGGGACCGCGACGTGGTGGTGTGGAACTGGCAGATCATCAGCTTCCTCATCGCGGTGGGGTTGATGGTGGGCCTGCAGTACCTGGTGTTCGGCACGCGCTTCGGACAGGCCATGCGCGCGGTCTCCTGGGACCACCGGGTGGCGGCGCTGATGGGCATCCCCACCGACCGCGTGATTGCGCTGACCTTCATGCTCAGCAGCGGCCTGGCCGCGGGCGCCGGTCTGCTCTACGCCATCAAGGACACGTCCGTCAGTCCGCTGATGGGCTTGTACGTGGGCCTCAAGGCCTTCGTCGCGGCGGTGATTGGTGGCATCGGCCACGTGCCGGGCGCGGTGGTGGGCGCGCTGGTGCTGGGCCTGGTGGAGGAGTTCGTGGTGGGCTACGCGGCCAGCTCCTGGCGCGACGCGGTGGCGTTCGGCTTCCTCATCCTGGTGCTCTTGGTGAAGCCGGGAGGTCTGTTCGGCCGGGTCGCCGCGGAGAAGGTGTGAAGATGCAAACCCCCGCGCTTCCCATCCCCGAGTCCCGCCCGCTGGTGCCTCCCTCGCTGCGCGGCGTGCTGCCGGTGCTGCTGGCGGTGCCCGCGCTGGCGCTGTTCCACTGGGCCCTCAGCGGCTCCGAGTTCGCCTCCTATCTCTTGTCCGTGATGGGGGTGAACATCATCCTGGCGGTGAGCCTCAACATCGTGAACGGGATGACGGGCCAGTTCTCCATCGGCCATGCGGGCTTCATGGCGGTGGGCGCCTACATCGCCGGCTACGCCTCGCTCCAGCTCAAGGAGGTGGCGCTGTCCTTCCTCCCGGTGGCGGCCAGCGACCAGGTGCTGTTCACCGTGGCGCTGCTGCTCGGCGGGCTGGCCGCGGCGGCGTGTGGCTTCCTCGTGGGCCTGCCCTCGCTGCGGCTGCGCGGCGACTACCTGGCCATCGTCACGCTGGGCTTCGGCGAAATCATCCGGGTCGTGGTGCAGAACACGGACGCGTTCGGCCGCGCGCTGGGGCTGTCCGGCATCCCCCAGTACGCCAGCCCCTCCATGGTGTTCTTCTGGGTCTTCCTGGTGGTGCTCGCGGCGCGGCGGCTGGCGGCGTCCAGCCACGGCCGCAGCCTGTGGTCCATCCGCGAGGATGAGGTGGCCGCCGAGGCCATGGGCGTGGACACCACGGGGTACAAGGTCCGCGCCTTCGTCTTCTCGTCCTTCTTCGCGGGCATCGCGGGCGGCCTGTTCGCCCACTTCGTGCCCATCATCAACCCTGGCTCCTTCACCTTCGTGCGGTCGATGGAAATCGTCGTCATGGTGGTGCTGGGCGGCCTGGGCTCCACCACGGGGGCCATCATCGCGGCCATCTTCCTGACGCTGCTTCCGGAAGGAATGCGCTCGCTGTTCGGCGCGCTTGGCACCGAGGGCAGCCTGGCGCAGCGGGTGGACCAGATTCGCATGCCCATCTACGGCCTGCTGCTGGTCGTGCTGATGCTGTCGCGGCCCCAGGGCCTGTTCGGCACGCGGGAAATCTGGGACGTGCTGCCCAAGTGGCTGTCGCGCAAGCGCGGGGGGCAGGCGTGAGCGCGAGCGTGACGGTTCTTCCCACGGCGAGCGCGCCGCTGCTCCGGGCGGACGGGGTGAGCATCCAGTTCGGTGGCCTCAAGGCCCTGACGGACTTCCACCTGTCCATCCAGCAGGGCGACCTCCAAGGTCTCATCGGTCCCAATGGCGCGGGGAAGTCCACCGCGTTCAACGTGCTGACCGGCGTGTACCAGCCCACCCAGGGCGACGTGCGGGTGTGCGACACGAAGGTGAACGGGCGCAAGCCGCATCAAATCAACCTGCTGGGCGTGGCCCGCACGTTCCAGAACATCCGCCTGTTCCGCGCGCTCACCGCGCTGGACAACGTGAAGGTGGCCTGCCGCGCCCAGACGGCGCTGCACCAGTTCGACACGGGGCTGGTCGCGAAGCTGAAGAACGCGGGCCACAACTACGCGGACTGGTGGCGGGCGCTGCTGCTCACTCCGGGTTTCCAGCGCGAGGAGCGCCGTCTGACGGAGCAGGCCGAGCACCTGCTCCACGTCATGGGCTTGTCGCACCGCCGCGACGAGGAGGCGCGCAACCTGCCTTACGGCGAGCAGCGCCGGCTGGAGATTGCGCGCGCGCTGGGCACCCAGCCTCGGGTGCTGCTGTTGGACGAGCCCGCCGCGGGCATGAACACCCGCGAGAAGGCGGACCTGATGGTCCTCATCCGCAAGCTGCGCGATGACTTCAAGCTGGGCGTGCTGGTGATTGAGCACGACATGAAGCTGGTGATGGGCATCTGTGAGCACATCACCGTGCTGGACCACGGCGAGACGATTGCTCGAGGCGCCCCCGCGCAGGTGCGCACGGACCGGAAGGTCATCGAGGCCTACCTGGGCGACAGCTATCTGGAGAGTCACGGAGGCGCGGCGTGAGCGAGGCGCAGGTGAAGACGCTGGGCGAGCGCCAGGCGTTCGCGCCGCTGTTGGCGGTGGAAGGCATCAAGGTCCACTACGGCGCCATCCAGGCCCTCAGGGGCGTGTCGCTGACGGTGGGCAAGGGCGAGATGGTGGCCCTCATCGGCGCCAACGGCGCGGGCAAGACGAGCACCCTGCGCGCGGTGAGCGGCATGCTCAAGGCGAGCGCGGGGCGCATCCACTTCGGTGGGCAGGACACCACGTCCCTCAAGGCGCATCAGTTGGTGCCCCGGGGCATGGCCCACGCTCCGGAAGGGCGCGGCATCTTCCCCAACCTCTCCGTGCTGGAGAACCTGGAGCTGGGCGCGTACCTGCGCCGGGACACGGCGGAGATTCGCGCGGACATGGAGAAGAACTTCGCGCTCTTCCCCGTGCTCAAGGAGCGGCGCAACCAGATGGCCGGGACGCTCTCGGGTGGAGAGCAGCAGATGCTCGCCATCGCCCGGGCGCTGCTCAGCCGGCCTCAGCTGCTGCTGTTGGATGAGCCTTCGCTGGGGCTCGCGCCGCAGGTGACGGAGACCATCTTCCGCACCCTGCGGGACGTGAATCAGGCCGGGGTCAGCGTGCTGCTCGTGGAGCAGAACGCGCACCTGGCGCTCAACTCCGCCCACTATGGCTATGTGCTGGAGACGGGCGAGGTGGTGATGGCGGGGCCGGGCAAGGCGCTCTTGGAGAGCGCCGAGGTTCGCCGCGCATATCTGGGCGAGTAGGCACGTGGAGGCCGGTGGATGCTCCGGCTTCCAGAACATTGTGAATGTCACACCGTGGGTGCTTCGGGGTTCTTGATGACACCGGAAACTGGCGGGCGTGAGAATCTCGGGTAGTCAGAAGCGAAGCAGTTCGTCTAGCGTCGTCCGACGCACCGCGTTCATCTCCCAAACTCCTACCAGGAAGCGCGCCCATGTCTTTGTCGTCCCGCCTGCTTGCCTCGATTGCGGCACTCTCCCTGCTGGCCTCGGCGTGCGCCCACCAGCAGAAGACCGAAGATTCCACCGGCTCCGGCTCGAACCAGGGAGCGTCCTCCACGGTGGAGGAGCTTCCGCATGAAGGCGGCGGCGAAGCGGGCGCGGCGGGACAGCCCGCGGCGGCTCAGCTCACCCAGGTGAGCGAGGACGGCTTCAACGTCAAGATGCCGGGCCAGCCCCAGGTGCAGCGCCAGAAGGTGACCATCCCCGCGGGCGAGGTCTCCACGGCGGCGTACTCGCTGCAGACGCCCGAAGGTGTCATCTACTCCATCAGCACCGCGGACTACCCGGAGAAGATTGTCGCCAGCCGCCCCCCCGAGGCGTTCCTGAACGAGGGCCGCGACGGCCTGGCCAACCAGCTCAAGGGCACGGTCAGCAACGAGGAGACCATCACGCTGGATGGCTACCCCGGCAAGTCCTACACGGTGTCGTCGCAGAACGGTGAGCTGCGCGCGCGCAACTACCTGGTGGGGCCGCGCCTCTACACCATGATTGTCCTCTACAACCCGAGCATCGGCGCGCCGGCGGCGGAGGACTTCCTGGGCTCGCTGCAGCTGGTGAATCCGCCCCCCGCGATTCCTCGCGCGGGCTCCACGCCTCCCGCCGGTGCGGCGCCCGCCGCGCCCGCCACGGGTGACGCGGCCGCGGCTCAGCCCGCCGCTCCCGCCGCCGAGACGGCCGCTCCCGCCGCGCCCGCGGACACGGCGGCTCCGGCCACGCCCGCGCGTCGCCGCAAGAAGTAACCCGTTCATCAGTCCGGCTCGGGTGCGTGCCCTGTTGTGTTGAGCATGCACCCGAGGACAGGCGCCCCGTTCAGTTGAGACGGATGGGGCGCCGTCGGAGAGTGCGGCGGCTTCCCTTCCGTCGTTGCGGCCCCCAGTTTCCCCTCAGGCGGTAGGGGGATTCATGACGGGGCTGGTTGGGGCCTTGCTCGCCACGGTGTTGGCGACAGGGGGCTCGGTGCTGGTTCCGGTGAGCGGGGGCAATGCCCTCACGCTCCCGGCGCAGCGCCACATTGTTCTCATCGACAGAGGGGGAGGGCGTCCTCCCAGCCTGCTCGTCGCCATCCAGCACGGAGGCGTGGGGGGCAAGGGGCTGGTGTTGTACCGCTCCGAGGACGGGCTGCGCACCGTGAGGCGTGTCGGTGACGTGCAGCCGGACTTTACGCACACGGACCGGGCGGAGCTCCTGGCGGTGGGGCGGGACGTGGCGCTCGTCTATTCCTACGAGGGGCCCCAGTGGATGCCCTCGTGGCGCCACGACGTATGGTTCCAGTGGTGGCGCTACCAGGCGGGCTCGGACACGTGGACGCCGGAGCCCGCGGTGCGTGTGCTGGACGCGGCGAATGACAGCACGGGGTTCTCGCGGGCGCTGCTGGCGCGGGACTCGGTGGGCCGCTTGTGGGTGCAGGCCTTTCGCTGGGAGCCGGATGGAGGCTCCAGCGCGATGATGGTGGTGTCCACCGATGGCGCCCAGAGCTTCGGGGAGCCGCGGGTGCTGGACAAGGTGCGCCGGCGGGGGGGCGGCCGGCTGTTGAGCGTGGGGACGAAGCTCGTCTTCGTCTATGCGATGCATGACGGCTTCGTGCCCACGCGCATGCGCTTGCGTGACGACTCGGACCCGGTGGGCACGTGGGCTCCCGTGCGCGAGGCGTTCCCCGATGGCATCTACCATGGCGCGGCGCTGAGCGCGGTGGCGGATGGCCGCGGCGGCATGCACCTCATCTACAAGGACGAACAGGAGCGGCTCTATCACCGGCGCTTCGATGGGACGTCCTTCGGGCCTCGCACGCTGGTGGAGGGCACTCCGGACTGGGCGCTCCAGGCGGCTGTCACGCGCATGGGTGACACGCTGTACATCTTCTACAACCGCATGCGGGTGCTCAATCAGCATTACGAGCTGCGCGTGAGGACGCTGTCCGCGGATGGGCGATTGGGGCCGTCGGTGCTGCTGGATGGGGATGTGACGTTCAAGGGTTATCCCAACGCCGTGGATGTGTTGCCGGTGGGCAGCGGCGAGGTGTCTTGTTTGTATGGAGAGACTCCGGACGCGGGCTCTCGAGGCACCGTGTCGAGGGTGACGCTGTCGCTCGACGAGGAGCCGCCGAGGGAGCCGTTCGCGCTGGAGCTCGTGAGCTCCAACTCGAGCCAGGAGCTGCTCGCGGTGGATGGCGCCGGCACGTTGTATGGATTGGCGGCGGGAGGGGACCGCACGCGGCTCTTGGCGAGCACGGATGGAGGGCGCACCTTCGAGGCGCGAGGGCGCGGGTTCGGGAGTCTGTGGACGGTGTCGGCGATGCCTGGCGGCACGCTGATGTCGGTGGTGAGCTCGACGGGGGAGTACTTCCTCCAGCGCTCCACGGATGGCGGGCGGACATGGAAGGACCGGGTGGCCCTGGGCAACTACCGGGCGATGGGGCCGCGCAGCTTCGCGTCGCTGGGGGACACGTGGTTCTTCCTCGAGTACCAGACGTTCACGTCGTCCTCGGTCCCCCTGAGGTTGTGGGTGAGCACGGATGAAGGGGCTCACTGGTCGGTCCGCTCCACGCTGACGGCGCACCGGCATGGCTATGCGCTGGTCGCCGACCCGGCGAGGGGCGTGTTGTGGGCGCTGACGGGCAGCAGCATGGCGCAGGCGGCGGTGCTGCGGTCCACGGATGGGGGGCGGACGTGGAGCACGCTGCTTCAGGGCTACCGCGCGAATGCGATGGCGGGGGAGGTGCTGCCGGATGGGTCGCTGCTCGTGGGCCAGTCGACGTTGTACGAGCCCGAGCATCCGAAGCTGTTGCGTGTGACGCCGGAGGGACAGGTGAGCACGGTGCGTGAGCTGCCGGGGCCGGCGTCCTCGTTGGTCTCCGTGCCTGGGTGGGGATGGGTGTTGGGGACCGCGTGGTCCAGCACGGGGGATGTGCACGCGCCGGGGGATATCTCCGCGAGGCTCTTCACGAGCGGAGATGCCGAGTCCTGGTGGGATGCGCGGAGATACGAGCGGCAGGAGGGGGAGCCGGGGCTTGCGCGCGTGGATGTGTGGGGTGTGTTGCCCACGGGGGAGCTGGTGGTGCGCGTGGAGAACCTGAGCGGCTTCGGGAGCGAGGGGAAGGGGTTTCAGGTGCTGCGCATCCAGCGCTGAGTGAGGGCCTGGGTTACACAGGGATGCGCGGTGCGAGCGCGCCGCGGGGAGGCTGGCATGTGGGACCCGACGCAGTACACGCGCTTCCGGGACGAGCGGAAGCGGCCGTTCTTCGAGCTGCTGTCTCGCGTGGATGTGGAAGCGCCCAGGCAGGTGGCGGACCTGGGCTGCGGGACGGGGGATTTGACGCGGGTGCTGGCCGAGCGATGGCCAGACGCGGCGGTGTACGGGGTGGATTCGTCGGCGGAGATGGTGGAGGAGGCGCGTCGCCGTCCGGCGTCCGAGCGTGTGCGGTTCGAGGTGGGGGATTTGGCGGGGTGGATGCCGCCCGAGCCGCTGGAGGTGTTGGTGTCGAACGCGGCGCTGCACTGGGTGCCGGACCATGCGGCGTTGATGGAGAAGCTGGTGGCGAAGCTGGCGCCGAGCGCGGTGCTGGCGTTCCAGGTGCCGGCCAACTTCGAGGCGGCGTCACACCGGTTGGTGGATGAGGTGCGGAGACTGCCGCGCTTCGCGCCGAAGCTGGGCGCGGGGCGGGCGCGGCCGGTGGAGACGCTGGAGCGGTATGAGTCGTTGCTCGCGGGCCTGGGGATGACGGTGGATGCGTGGGAGACCACGTATCTGCACCTGCTGCCGGGCGAGGACGCGGTGCTCCAGTGGCTCCTGGGGACGACGCTGCGGCCCGTGCTGGCGGCGTTGGGCGCGGAGGAGGGGCGGGCGTTCGTGGAGGAGTTGGGGCCGCGTCTGCGGCAGGCGTACCCCGCTCATGCGCGGGGTACGCCGTTCCTGTTCACCCGCCGCTTCGTGGTGGCGCGGCGGGGGAGGTGAGACAGAGGGCTACGGCCAGGCGGGCCAGCGGACGATGCGCCCTCCCGTACCCACGGCCCAGATATCATCCGGGCCGGTGCCGGTGATGTCATTGAGCCGGCCGCCGCCGTTGTAGACCTTGGTCCAGTTCTGACCATCGAACCGGTAGACGTGGCCATTGGTGCAGGTGGCGTAGGCGGAGTTCGCACCGAAGGCGATGACCGAGGTCAGGTTGTGTTGGTCCGCATGCCTGTTCAATGCGACCCACTGTGTCCCGTTGGTCTTCCTGAACACGGTGCCTGCGTCGCCCACCGCGAATGCAACCTTGTCATTGACGGCCCACACCCCGCGGAGTCGATCCCCGGATGGCACCGTCTCTGAGTTCCAGAGTTTTGTAGCGGGGTCGTAGCGATAGACGCGAGCGCGTGGATTGCTGTTGGCACCTCCTACCACCAACACGTGGTCTGGGCTGTGCGCGTGGGCGTCGAAGATGTCGGTGGGGGCGTTGTTCGCGTTGTTGTAGGTAGGGGGCCCCGTGCCGCTCCACGTGAATGCCGCACCAACGCCCGATGCGGAACTCGCCGAGGCACCGTAGAAGGAGAGGACATTGTTCGTCCTCAGGCCCACCAGTCCAAAGATCTCCAAGTTGCTGTCGTGGACAACGACGCAGTTCGTGGCGTTCTGGGGCAGGTAGCCATAGATGCCGCCTGCGCTGCCGAGCCATGCACGGCCATCTGTGGGGTCGCTCCAGACACTGTTCCACGCAGTGCCGGACATGAGGGTGGTGCTGCCGCAATTGGTGCTCGTGATGACGGTGAATGTCGTCTCGGGGAAGGTCATTCGCGCACGGCGATTGCTGGCGCCTGTGACCCAGATACCCCCCGTGGTCTTCGTGCCCCATGAAGAGGCGGAGAGCCAGTCACTGGAGCCCTCCGTTTTCGGGACCCAACTCGGGGCTGCACCACCAGGGCACTGAGCGGCGGTCTCCTTCTGGCCGTTACAGTCGTTGTCCAGGTCGTCGCAAATCTCGGTGGCGCCAGGATAGGTGTACGGATTCCCATCGTCGCAATCGCCCGTTTGCTGGACGTAGGACCCCGCGGGCTTCACGCAAGACTCGACGAAAGTGGCCCCGCCGTATCCGTCACTGTCCTCGTCCAGGTACCACTTGGGCGGAGCGGGCGTCACACAGTCGAGGCTCCGCTTGTCGGCGCTGCACTGGTTGGTGCCCTCGCACTGACTCGTCAGGTTCGTGCAGGTCATGCCCTTGGTGGGGAAGGCCTCATCGTCGGCGCCGTCGCAGTTGGTGTCCTCGCCATCGCAGAGGTCCTGGGTCCCCGGGTTGATGCTGAACACGTCATCCCGGCAGTCCGTCGCCGGCCCGTTGGTGAACCCCGAAGGAATGGCGCTGCAGATGATGCGGCCTTGCGACCCCTTGCTGCCGTAGCCGTCCCCATCCGCATCCGGATACACCGTCACCGTGGACGGCGAATGGCAGTACACGGCCTGGGTCTCCGTGTTGCAGCGAGAGACTCCCTTGCAGTCGGCGGACACGTCGCACGCCTGTTCCAGCTTGAAGTACTCCGCATCGGAGACACCGTCACAGTTGTCGTCCTCTTCGTTGCAGAGCTCTTCCGCGTCCGGGTGGATCTTCTCGTTGTTGTCCTTGCAGTCCGAGCCGCCGGTGGCCACATCAACGAAGCCATCCTTGTCCGCGTCCCGGGCCTGCAGGTTCAGCGTGACGGGCTGCACGGTGTTGTTGGCCACCGTCACGCGTCCGGAGGCGCTGACGACTTCCTTGCTGTCGCAGGACGCCTTCTCGAAGGCGGTGGCCTTCACGTCCAGGTCCGCGCCCCAATCCGAGGGGGGAACCACGCCGACCAGCATGGTGCCGCCAACCCCGGCTTCGCCTTTGATTTCCGTGAGGTCCTGGACCCGTGACTGGCCGCTGGCCGTATCCGTGACCTGTACTCGCAGGCAGCCCGGCCGGAACTCGGTGTAGTTCACCACAACCTTCACCGCACCCTGAGTCTCCGCCTTCTTGCAGCCAGCGAGGACGAGGAGGGGGAGCACGAACAAGAGGCGTCGCATGCCGCGACTCTACCCGGGCTCCGCCATCAAGCTCACCTCCCGAGAGTCGGGGTTGGATACACCCCCGGAATATGCACGACGCGGTGTGTAGCTACCGTGCGTCCGGGAAATCCGAGTGAACCACTGCGAACCGGTCATCCCGGGCGAGGCTCGCGGGGGTCACCAGCTCCAGGTCCAGGGGGACCTGGGGGCCGTAGCGCTCACGCATCTGCTGTTTCAGTCCCGAGACATCGAGCGAGCCCAGCCGCTCCATCTTCCCGTACTCCACGCCCGCGCCCTTGATGTACGCCTTGCGCACCAGCTCCGAGCAATACATCGCCTCGTCGCCCCAGCCGAAGTGCCAGTCATAGGGCTTGCCCAGGTGGGTCTTCGCGGCGGCCAGGGCGCGCTGTTTCTTCTCGGCGTCCAGCGTCCGCGGGCGCAGCACCAGGATGTGGCCCTTGACCCCACGCGCCTTCCACTTCGTGAAGGGGATGCGCTGCACGGGCTGCACCGCTTCGACGACGAAGACCCCCTTGGAGGTGACTTCCACCAGGCCCACATGAGACAGCAGGCTGTGTGTGGCCGCCTGGATGGCCTGGGACTGCCGGGAGCGCGAGGTGTGCAACACCACGTCTCCTGTCTCAAGCCTCGACTCCAATGAGGCCCGTGGCGCCGCGACCGCGGCGAGTCCCCACAACCACATTCCCAGCACCAATACCCCACGCATGGGCTTCGTCCTTTCCAGCGGTTACCTCACTCACCGGAGGTCAGTGCAGTCGGGATGCCATACCGACTCCATGGGTCCGGGTGGCGTGTTTCTCATCGCTCGCGAGAGAGGGAAACCTCCGCTACGGAGAGGTACTGGGGGCCCTGGCTCTCGAAGAGGATGAGGCGGTCCACGAGTCCCTCGCCCAGCGTCTGTCCCTTCAGGGCATCCACGCATTTGAGGAATGACGGCTCGCCCCGGGACTCCTTGCTCCGCGCCAACGTCAGGTGCGGCGCGTACTCGTGGAAGTCGGGTTCGAAACCCAGGGGGCGCAACTGCGCCGCTGTATCGGCTTGCAGCGCCTTGAGGGCCTCGGTGTCTCCCTGGACATCGGCCCAGAGCACTCGAGGGTGCGTGGGTGGACCGAAGGTGCCACCTTCGCCCACGGACAAGGTGAAGGGCGCGTGCCGCGGGCCCACGGATTCGAGGGCCTCGCGGATGGCGGGGAGCCGGTCCGACGTCACCTCGCCCAGGAACACCAGCGTGAGGTGCAGGCCCTCCACGCGGACGAAGCGGGCGGTGCTCGCCAGCGAGCGCAGCGGCTTCATCGCGGTGGAGACGCGGGCCTCGATGTCGGCTCCCAGCGTGACAGCGGTGAACAGTCGCATGACTCAGCGCCTCGTCGCGGACTTGCGGGGCCAGAGTGCGTAGGCCCAGAAGGGGATGAACGCGAGCAGCTCCACGCCGACGACATACAGCCCTCGCGGCGACAGCATGCCCGCGCCGATGGGGGACACGGGCAGCGGTTGGACGGGGGCGAACACGCGGGCGTTCGAGAACGGCCACAACAGCGCCGCGCCCAATCCGCCGTCGGTGAGTGAGTCGAGCAGCCCGTGGCTCGCCACCGCGAGGAACGCCAGTGCGCCCCAGCGCAGGGGCGGCGCGGAGGCCCACTTCGCCGCCAGCGCCACGAGGAGCGCCACGCCCGCGGCGAAGACGAACGAGTGCGACGCCCCTCGATGTCCCCACGGCGCCGAGTACGGAATGCGGAACACGAAGGCCACCACGTCCGCGTCGGGAAGCAGGGCGAGGGCCGCGAAGAACACCATGGAGGCAATCCGCCGGCGGGTCGACCCGTCGCCTGCCTCGTACCGCCCCAACGCCAGACCCACCGCCGCGTGACCGATGCTCGCCATCTCTTCTCCGGAGCGAAGGATATATCGCACCGGCCCGCGGTGGCGGTGACGCGCGCTACTTCGACGGAGTGTCCGTGCCGGTGGTCAGCCTGTGCGCGGGCACGGGTGTGGCGGTCGCCACGTTCCAGCTGTCCGGCCGGCCAGCCACGTCCCCGGTGGGCCGCACGCCGTTGCCCAGCACTCCCGTCTTGTTGCGGCCCCAGGAGTAGATGGTTCCGTCCGTGGCGGTGGCATACGCGTAGAACGACTGCGCGGTGTTGTGCAGGGCCGAGAAGGTGACGCCCGGGGCCACCTGCACGGGTCGGAAGACCATCTTCTGGTACTTCCTCCAGTCCCAGTTGTACGGCGTGGGGTAGGTGGCGAAGTCCAGCATCACGCCATTGCCCACTTCACCCAAGGCGCTGTCGCCCCAACCCCACAGCGTCCCGTCGTCCAGAATCACGTGGGTCACATGGCCCGTCGCCGAGACGTGGGCGACCTTGCGCGCGCCGAACTCCGGGAAGGACAACTTCACCGGCGTGGAGACGGGATACCAGCCACCCTGCGGCGGGCCGAGTCCCAGGAACGTCCCCTCGAGGCCCCAGCCCCACAGGCTCCCCGTCTCATCGAGCGCGACGACCCACTGTGTCCCTCCGGGAGCAATCTCCAGCACGCGCGTGGGGATGTTCACCAAGGTCGGCCGCGCGTAGTCCTTGAACTTGCCCGTGCCCAAGGTCTCGTTGGCGGAGCCTCCGCCCCAGGCCCACACCTTGCCGGTGTCATCGAGCGCGAAGATGCTCGTGTCGTTCGTGGTGAAGTGCTTGATGTTCACGCCTTGGGGCAGCGGGACACGCGTGGGGCGGGTGATGTTGCGCGGCGCCGTGTTGCCGTCTCCCGCGATGCCCAGCGTGTTTCCAATCGCCGTGCCGCTCATGCCCCAGACCCAGACGGAGCCGTCCGCCTTCAGCGCCATGTTGAAGAGCAGCGCGCTGCGCACGGCGATGACGTTGTCGAACGCCGCGCCCGTGGAGTCCGTGAGGATGAGGTACGGCTGACCGTTGTTCGGGGTCGTCGCGCGGTTGGGATAGTCGTTCGTGGTGCCGTCACCGCGTTGGCCGTAGAGGTTCTGTCCGAAGGTCCAGACGCGTCCCTGGACGTCGAGCGCGATGCTCTGGAAGCCGCCGCCCGCGACGTCCTTGAAGCGCAGGCCCGCGGGCAGGGCGATGTCCACGGGAGGCACCTGGTTGTAGGGATTCGAGTGGCCCACGCCGAGCTGTCCGGCGCGGTTGGAGCCGATGCCCAGCACCCGGCCGTCGACCAGGTAGAACAGCTGGTACTCGGCGGGGGCGATGCGGGTCAGCCCCGCGAGGCTGTCACCCGCGTCGGAGGAGCCTCCGCCCGCGTCCGGTGTCCCCGCGTCCATGGGGCCGCCGTCGCCCGTGGGGTCTCCTCGGGACGACTCGTCGGGTGGGTCCTCCCTTCTCGAATCATCGGGTGACCCGGAGCACCCCAGCAGGACCACGGCGAGCGCGACGAAGAGGGTACGAAATGGTGACATGTTTCTATTGTCACTCGATGACCGTATCAAGGGAAGTCCGGTCACAGGCGCACCTCCGCGCCTCCGCGTGGGTTTTTCCTCCACACCCCTCAACTTCAGCCAATCCACTGTGTCCGAGGACCTGACCTGTCTGTCTCCACGGTGCTCGGGTTGGCGGCACAGGCGGCAGGTCAGGAGGAAACGATGCGGGGTTTCGCAGGGGTTGAACAGGGGCGTTCGGACAATGCACAAGCTCGGCATGCCATGAGAGGGACGCTTCTAGGGCTGGTCCTCACGTGTGTCGTCGCCGGGGGATGCGCGACGACAGGGGCCCCTCGTCACCACGGTGACGTCAGCTTCGCCAAGGAGAAGGCGCGGCCCTCCGTTTGACCTGGAGATGCTGAAGCGGGCTAGCGTGTCCGGCGCATGCGAATGCTCTCCCAGGTCGAGGATACGCTCCAGCGGCGTCTGGAGGCGTGGCGCGCGCAGGTGGGCGAGTGGCTCAACCGTTTCCGTGTCGTCGCCGTGACGTGCTGGCTGGGGATGTCGTGGGTGTTCGAGTGGCGCATGCCGATGGGCGTGCTCGGCGCGTACCTGTTCCTGGCCCTGGCCCTGTGGGCTGGCGCGCGGCGCTTCCCCTCCCTGGGGCGTGTCCCCGCGTTGGGGCTCGTGTTCCTGGACATGCCCTCCATCTTCGCGCTCCAGGGCATGGCCATCCGCACGGTGCAGAACGAGAACGCGGTGCCCACGGCGTTGCTGGCGCTCGGGGTCTACATCGTGCTCGTGGTGCTCGCGTCGCTGGTGACGCTGTCGCGCATCATCATCGTGCTGGCCACGGTGTTGGCCATCGGCATGGAGGCGGGGCTGGTGGTCCTGGCGAGGATGCAGTGGGGACAGCTGCTCCCGGGCATCGTGCTGGTGATGGTGCTGGGCGCGCTCTCCGCCGCGTTCATCAGCCGGCAGGTGTTGGGACTGGTGACGCAGGTGGCGCGAGAAGAGGTGAGCCTGGCGCGGCTGGGGCGCTACTTCTCACCGGAGGTCGCGCGGCGGATTGCCCAGAGCGGCTCGGATACGGGGCGAGGTGAACACCGCGAGGTGACGCTGCTGTTCTCGGACATTCGCGGCTTCACCTCGATGTCCGAGCGGATGGACAGCCCTCGGGTCGTGACGCTGCTCAACGAGTACCTGTCGCGCATGGTGGATGTGGTGTTCCGCCATGGAGGGACGCTCGACAAGTTCATCGGCGATGGCATCCTCGCGTACTTCGGCGCGCCCATGGACCTGCCAGGACATCCGAAGGCCGCGGTCGCGTGTGGCCTCGCCATGTTGGAGGCGCTGGAGTCCCTCAACGCGGAGCGGGTGGCCAGAGGCGAGGAGCCGCTGCGCATCGGCATCGGCATCCACACCGGCCGCGTGGTGGTGGGTGACGTGGGCAGCGAACAGCGCCGCGAGTACACGGTGATTGGCGACGCGGTGAACCTGGCCAGCCGGATTGAAGGGCTCACCAAGAAGGTCGGCGTGGCCATGCTGGTGTCGGAGGCCACGCGAGCCCGCTGCGCGGAAGACGTCAGCGTGTCCTTCGAGCCAGCGGCGCCGCTGCCTGTCGCCGGCAAGAGTGAACCCGTGTCGACCTTCGTGCCCAGCCGCCTGCCTCAACGCATCACGGGCTGAGGCCCCTCCGTGGTTGCTTTCCCGGGACCCGCGCGGCGGCGACTCCGCGCGGTGAAGTGGCTGGAGGCTAGGAGGCGCGGCCTTGTTCCGGGCTGGACGAGGTGGCGACAACCTGGAAAGAGCTGCCGCAGTAGGGGCAAGCCACCGTGTCCCCGGGCTTCGCTCCGCCGAGCTCCTGGGGCGCGTTGCACGAGGGACAGCGGTGATGGAGGCTCCGGATGGCCACCACGACGCCGCTCGAGGAAGCGGGCGCGGTGACGCTTGGAGCCAGGGGGACGCTCGGCTTGGGGATGGCCGGTGTCCACTCCGGGATGAAGGGGTGGACGACGTAGGCCCCCTTCTCGGACTCGAAGACGAGGTTGATTTCGCCGCGGGCGATGAGCTGCTGGATGAGCGACTCGGCTTCCTGCTCCGACACCCCCGTGAAGCGGGCCACCTGCGCCACGGTGACCACGCCCAGGTCTCGGATGAAGTCCTCCAGACTCCCGCGACGCTTGCCTTGCCGGGGCCCTGAAAACTCCAGGTTCCACAAGAAGCGGCCGAACAGGAACGCGAGGATGAGGAGGACCCCGACGAAGAGGATGCCCGGCAGTCTGCCTCGGTTGTCCTCGTCCAGGGCCGAGAGGATGCTGATGAGCAGCATGACCCCCGACCCGAGCATGAGCGTGGCCCCGCTCAACATCGTCAGGCCGCGGAGGAGCGTCAGCATCCCATGCCCTCCGCTCCGCCGTCGGTGGCCCGAGAGCCCGCCGCGACCTCTCGATGCGGAGGCTGCACGGGACGGTGAGGCGCTGAGCGCATGACGGAGCCAGGGCGGTTCATGAGTATTCGCTGACGGCGAGTGTCTCATGAATGGCTTCAGCCCGTGTCCCCGCCCGCGCGGAAACGGCGAAGGGCCGCGGGTGGAGCGCTGGCTCCTCCCACGGCCCTTGCGTCAGGCGCGAGCGCTGAAGGCTCAGTACGCCTTGGAGAACACGATGCGGCCCGGCGACGGCTCACCGGTGACGACGCACTTGCCCGGCTCCTGCTTGAGGGCGAAGGGCCGGTTGCGCGTGGTCAGGCCCGTCTCCTCCTTGATGCGCGCCTCCACCTTGGGGTCCAGGTTCCAGTGCGCCAGCAGGAAGCCCGCGTCCGCCTTCTCCTTCATCTCCTCGTAGGAGTTGACCTCGAAGGTGTGCGAGTCGCGGAAGTCCTTGGCCTTCTGGAACAGGTCCTTCTGCATCTGGTCCAGCATGGCCTGCGCCTTGGTGACGGCCTCGCCCAGCGCGACGAACTCCTTCTGCTTCAGGTCGCGGCGGACCATGACACACGAGTCCTTGGCCAGGTCCTTCGGGCCAATCTCGATGCGGACACAGGTGCCGACCAGCTCGTGCTCGAAGTACTTGAAGCCCGGGCCCTTGCTCTCGTCGTCGTCCACCACGACGCCCAGGCCCGCCTTGCGCAGGTCCGCGGCGAGAGCGTGGCTCTTGGCGAGCACCTGCGCCTTCTCCGCGTCGGTGGCCTTGCCCGCGATGGGGATGATGACCACGTGGTTGGAGGCGAGCTTCGGCGGGACGATGAGCCCCGAGTCATCCGAGTGCGTCATGATGAGCCCGCCGATGAGGCGCGTGGAGACACCCCACGACGTCTGCCAGACGAAGTGCTCGCGGCCGTCGCGGCCCTGGAACTTCGTCTCGAAGGCCTTGGCGAAATTCTGCCCCAGGTTGTGGCTGGTGCCGGCCTGCAGGGCCTTCTTGTCCTGCATCATGGCCTCGATGCTGTACGTGCGCAGGGCGCCGGCGAACCGCTCCGACTCCGACTTGCGGCCCGTCATCACGGGCATGGCCATGTAGTCCTCGGCGAAGGTGCGGTAGACCTCCAGCATCTGGAGCGTCTCCTTCTCCGCGTCCTCTTCCGTCTCGTGACAGGTGTGGCCTTCCTGCCAGAGGAACTCGGTGGTGCGCAGGAACAGGCGGGTGCGCATCTCCCAGCGCATGACGTTCGCCCACTGGTTGATGAGCAGGGGCAAGTCCCGGTAGCTCTGCACCCACTTGGCGAAGCTGCGGTTGATGATGGTCTCCGACGTGGGCCGGATGACGTAGGGCTCCTCGAGCTTGGCGCCGCCCGCGTGGGTGACGACGGCGAGCTGGGGGTTGAAGCCCTCGACGTGCTCGGCCTCCTTCTTCAGGTAGCTCTCGGGGATGAGCAGCGGGAAGTAGGCGTTCTTGTGGCCCAGGTCCTTGAACATCTTGTCCAGGACGCGCTGCATGTTCTCCCAGATGGCATAGCCGTTGGGCCGGATGACCATGCAGCCCTTCACGTCCGAGTAGTCGGCGAGCTTCGCCTTCTGGACCAGGTCGACGTACCACTCGGAAAAGCCCTTCTCGCGGGGCGTGAGCTTCTCGGCCATGTGCGGAGCACCCTTTTTCAGTCGTGGAAAGAGGACGGTTGCCTACGCTGGGCCCACCCGGAAATCAACGCCCCAGTCGCCCGCGGGGGCGTCCGGTAGTCACCTCGGGGGGGAAGCGCGGTGTTGTGGGGCCCACCGCCGGGGGGCAGGATGCGCGCCCCCGACTCTCGAAGGAGGACGACCCATGTTGAGGACCACCCCCATGTTTCATGCGGTGACCGGCGAGGTCCATACCCTGAGCCTCCCCTTCCGGATGGGGGCCTTCGACCTGGGGGGCCGGATGACGGTCATCCGTTTGCCGGAGGGTGGACTGTGGGTGCATTCGCCCGTCGCCTGCTCGCCCGAGGCGCGCGCGGCGGTGGACGAGCTGGGGCCGGTGCGGTTCCTGGTGGCGCCCAACCTCATGCACCACCTGAGGGTGGGGGACTGGGCGGCGGCGTATCCGGAGGCGAAGGTGGTGGCGCCCGCGGGCCTGCGCCGCAAGCGTCCTGACTTGCGCGTGGACGTGGAGCTGGGAAGCGGGCCGGTGGCGGAAGGCATCGAGCAGGTGGAGGTGCGCGGCATGCCCATGCTCGACGAGTTCGTGTTCTTCCATCGCCCCAGCGGAACGGTGCTGCTCACGGACATGGCGTTCAACATCCACCGCACCGGTTCGTGGCTCACGAAGATGTACTTGAAGCTCAATGGCGCGTGGCAGCGGCTGTCGCCCACCTTCATCACCAAGATGGTCATCAAGGACCGGGCGGCGGTGCGCGCGTCCCTGGACCAGGTGCTGGCGTGGGACGTGAAGCGGGTGCTGGTGTGTCACGGCGACGCGGTGGAGCAGGGCGCCCACGAGGCGCTGCGCGAGGCCTTCCAGCGGCTCACGAAGTGACGAGCGCGGGGCCCGTGCCCGCCAGGTGACGAGCACGTCTCGAATGTCACGGAAGGATTCTTCCGTGCCTCGGCGCGCGAGAGTAGCACGGGTCATGGTGGACCTGGCAGGTCGGCGCGCACGGGCGCCGGGCGAGGTGCTGTGAAGCGTTGGTGCATCGCGCTAAGAAGGAAGCCCCCCTGTGTCGTTCTCATTGGAGGCTTCATGCGGTCGTTTCTTCCGTCTCTCCGGGTCGCTGGTGTGATGGCGGCGTGCCTCGTCTCCGGCTCCGCGTTCGCCTATGCCACGGGCCAGACGGGCTACAGCGGCAAGGACTCGGCGATGACGTGCGCGTCCTCGGGTTGCCACACCCTCGCTGGCGCCACGGCTCCCACCGTGACCATCGATGGGCCTTCGTCCCTCGCGCCCGGACAGACGGGCAACTACGCCCTCATCATCCGCGGCGGCCCCGCCGCTCGCGGTGGCTTCAACGTCGCGGTGGATGGCTCCGGCACCCTCAACGCGGGCGCCGGCTCCAAGAAGGTCGCGGGCGAAATCACCCACACCGGCCCCAAGGTCTTCGCCAACGGCGAGGTCCGCTTCGATTTCTCCCTCGTGGCCCCGGCCACCGGCACCACCCTCACGCTGTTCGGCGCGGGCAACTCGGTGAACGGCAACGCCAACGAGACCGGTGACGCCTCCGCCACCACCACGCTCAAGGTGAAGGTGGGCGATGGTGGCAGCAGCGGCAACGGCGGAGAGGATGACGGCGGCGGCTGCTCCGCCACGGGCGGCGTGCCGCTGCTCGGCGCGGCGCTGATGCTGCTCGGCGCCCGCCTGCGCCGCCGCGGCGCCTGAGCCCCTTCCCGCTCAGGATTTCGTGGCGCACGTGGAGGTCTCTTGCGTGCGCCACCGCTTCACCCGCTCAGCTCACGTTGAAACGGTAGAAGACTTCCGGGTCTCCCTTCGCGAAGCCCTTGAGCACCTCGTGCTTCAAGTCCTTCGCGCCGAGCGCCGTCAGCCCGCCCGACGCGAAGCCCATCACCGACAGCTCGAAGTACACGTGGGGCTTGGGCACGCCGACGATGCGCAGGTCCGTGTAGCCCGTGCCGGGCTGCACCTCGATGAACCCTTCGGTGAAGTAGCCCTTCCAGATGCCGGGGGTGAAGAAGAGGAAGCGGCGGAAGTCGCCGGCGCTGAACATGGCCTTCAACTGTCCTCGGCCCAGCGCGTACTCGGCGGACTTGACGCCGAAGTGCCACCACGTGGCCGGGTCTCCTCCGTAGAAGCGCCTGAGCAGCTCCTCGTTGAGCCGCAGGAACGCGTCCACCGGAAGGCGCGTCACCGGGAGGACCGGCTGCGCGAAGACGGGCTCGCGCTTCTTCATGTCCGCCATGAAGTCCCGCCAGGCCTGCTCGCCGTGGGCCTCCACCACCATCTGCTCCCGCGCCAGGAACGCCACGCCTTTGACTTCCATCCGCGTCCACCTCCCTTGCTTCATGTCCCCGCGAGGACACCGCGGGACCTACTCGAGCTGAAGGCCACAGTCCGCGCAGGCCCCTTCGACCAGGGCCGCCACGGTGCCGCAGGCCGGACACGGCGGCTCGGCGTCCTCCGACGCGGGCAGCGCGAAGGGCACGGCGCCCTCCGCCAGCACCCCCTCCCGCTGGATGCTGTCCATCCAACGCTGCTGGAGGAGCGTGGCCACGCGCGTGCCGTCCTCGGGCCGCACCAGCACCTGGAACTTGGGGCTGCACCCGGGCTTCGCGCACGCCTCGCGGTGCACCAGCGCCGGGACATCCGCCTCCAGGCACGCGTCCACCAGCCGCCGCGCGTCCGCCAGGGCCATCTCCGCGCACGGCACCAGCTCCACGTCCGTGAGCGCCTTCGACACCTCATCCGGAGTCATCACCCGGCGGATTGGAGCCCACGCCCACCCTCCGCGTCCAGCGGCGCGCCGTCCGCCCTCCCTCGCGGGCAGGCGTGCCCGAGCCCTGGGGCATCGCTCCGTGCGATTCCTCACAGCCCCAAAGGCACGACGCGGTGCTTCATGGAGCAGGCGGCCTTCCTCATCGGCCGAGCGGACGGGCGAGCCACTCACGGCTAACGTGCGCGGCGTGGCTCCCCTTTCCATGAGTGCGCGGCCCGGACGCGTCCGCCGGTTCGTCGTGGTGTCCGTGGGTGTGATGACGTGTGGCGTCTTCGGCGTGGCGTGGTGGGTGGACCGCTTCGGCCAACGCGAGCGCGCCGAGCCCGCCGATGCCGTGGTGGTGCTGGGCGCCCGCGTGTTGCCCGGCGGTGTCGCCTCGGGGCCGCTCAGGGCGCGCACGCAGAAGGCCGTCGAGCTGTATCGCGGCGGCGTGGCCCCCCGGCTCATCTTCTCCGGAGGCGTGGGGGTGAATCCGCCCTCGGAGGCGCGGGTGATGATGGAGCTGGCGACCCGGATGGGTGTGCCGCCGGAGGCCTGCTCGCTGGAGGAGTCCAGCCACTCCACCGCGGACAACGCGCGGCTGACGGCGAAGCTCCTGCGCGAGCTGAACGCCCGGCGCGTCGTGGTGGTGTCGGACCCGTATCACCTGCTGCGCGCGCGCCAGTACTTCCGGCTCAACGGCTTCGAGGTCACCACCAGCCCCGCGCTGGAGACGGAGCGGAACATCCACCTGGTGGACCGGGCCTACTGGACGGTGCGCGAGGCCGTGGCGCTGCTGCTGCATCCTCGCGTGCTGTGGGCGAGCGCGCCCCAGGACTCGACGCCGGACGTCACCGCTTCGGCACGGTGATCGCGCGCAGCACGCGGCCTCCTCCGGGCACCGCGATGCGCAGGAGGATGGACTCGCCGGGTGGCGCCTCGCTCACCACGCGCGCCAGGTCGGAGGCCCGCCGCACCGGCACGCCAGAGGCCTCCACCACCACCATGCCCGGCACCAGCCCCGCGCGCTCGGCGTTGGAGCCCGGCGCCACCTCCGTCACCAGCGCCCCCGCGCGAGGCAGTTCCTGCGCGCGCGCCAGGCGCGAGTCCATGTCCGACAGGCTCAGCCCCACGCGCTGGTGGGTCGGCTCCTCCTTCTTCTTCTCGGGAGAAGGCTCGCGCGAGGCCACGCCCTCCAGGTCCGGGCGTGTCCCCAGCTTCACCTCCAGCTCCTGCTTCTTGCCGCCCCGGTAGAGCGTGAGCGGCAGCGTGGAGCCCGGCGCCTTGAGCGCAATCGTCCGGGTGAGGGCGTGTCCGGAGGTGATGGGGTGTCCGCCCGCGCCGATGATGACGTCGTCTGGCTTCAGGCCGGCCTCGGAGGCGGGAGTGCCCTCGTTGACCTCGGTGACGATGGCGCCCTTGCCCGTGGGCACGTGCAGCGCGCTGCCCAGGTCCGGCGTCAGGTCCTGCACCGCGATGCCCAACCAACCGCGGGTGACGGTGCCGTGCTTCTCCAGTTGGGGCAACAGCTCCTTCACCAGCGTGCTGGGCACCGCGAAGCCGATGCCCGAGCCCTGGCCCGCGATGGCGGTGTTGATGCCCACCACCTCGCCCTGGAGGTTGAACAGCGGGCCGCCGGAGTTGCCCGGGTTGATGGCCGCGTCCGTCTGGAGGAAGTCGTCGAAGGGGCCCGCCTGGATGTCGCGCGCCTTCGCGGAGACGATGCCCAGGCTGACGCTGGAGGCCAGCCCGAACGGGTTGCCGATGGCCACCACCCAGTCGCCCACGCGCATCGCGTCCGAGTCCCCCAGCCGCACCACGGGGAGCCCCTTCACGTCGCCCTGGAGCTTGAGCACCGCCACGTCCGTGAGCGGGTCGCGCCCCAGCACCTTGGCGTCCATCTCCTTCCCGTCAGGGAATTGCACCCGTATCTGGGTGGCGCCTTCCACCACGTGGTTGTTGGTGAGCACCAACCCCCGAGGGTCGACGACGAAGCCGGAGCCCAGGCCCTGCTGCGGCGCGTCCTCACGAGGGTCCTCGAACGGAGAGCCGAAGGGCGACCCCTCTCCGCCGAAAGGGGTCCCATCGCCGAACGGTGAGTCCGGTCCCTGCCCGTTCCAGGGGGACTCCTGGCGCGAGGGCGCGGCGTCGCGGACCTCCACGTTGACGACGGCGGCCTTCACCGACTCCACCAGCGGCGCGATGGACTCCAGCGCCTGATGCATGTCCGGCGGAGGCGTCTGCTTCGTGGGGGCGGCGCCCGTCGTGTCGGCGGGCGCGGGGGCTTCCGGTGGAGATGCGGGAGGAGGGGCGGGCGCTTCGTCCTGCCCTCGGCGGCAGCCCGCGAGCGTCAGGACCAGGCCCAGGACCATCGCGCGTCTGCTTCCCTTCATCACGTGCCTCCCCTGCGTCAGCCCCCAGGTCACCGCTCGGGCGCGGTGCGCTTCTGTGAGGTGGGTCGTCCCCGGACCCAAGGCACGATAGAGCGAGCCGTGCTCGCCTGCTCAACGGCCTTCAGGCCGAGCGCTCGCGGGTGCCTGGGCTGGGGGGCGTCGCGGGAAGGGTGTCCATGCGGCGCAGGAGCTTCTCGAGGATGCGGAAGAGGGCCTTGCGGTCTCCCGCGTCGAGGATGTTCAGGAGCTGCCCCATGCCCTGGGTCATGAAGCGCTCGAGCTTCTGGTAGGTCTGGAGCCCCTCGGGGGTGAGCCGGCAGCGGACCACGCGGCGGTCCGACGCGCTGCGCTCGCGCAGCAGGTGGCCCTCGCGCTCCAGGCGGTCGACCAGGCCCGTGACTGTCTTCTCGGTGACACCCAGCCGCCGGGCAAGCTCGCCCATGGTGAGCGAGCCGTCGTGGCCCAGCCAGAGCAGCGCATGCACCTGCGGAGGGGTGAACTGGAGCTGCTCGCAGGTGCTGGCGATGGGGTCTCGGAGCGAACGGCGCCGTCCCAGCGCGAGCAGGAGGTGCTGGAGCTTCAGCACGTCCGCTGAGATGTCTTCATCCTCTTTGGGGTGGATATTCCGTGACACGGAGAATGGCTTAGCGGGCAGGGTCCCACGGGTCAACCCGTTGTCACGGCGTGGGCTGCCGTGCGGACAATGCGCTCCTTGTCCGAGGAGCGTAGAAGGAATGCGTCACATGTCCAGGTTGTGCATCACTTTCCTGCTGCTCGTGGCGGTGTCCTCGCGGGCCGAAGAGGCGCTCGTGTTCGCCGCGGCCAGCACCACGGATGTGCTCCAGGAGCTGCGGCCCGTGTTCGCGAAGGCCACGGGGCACTCGGTGGTGCTGGCGTTGGGCTCCTCGGGGGACCTGGCGCGTCAGGCGATGGCGGGGGCCCCGGCGGACGTCTTGCTCTCCGCGGATGTGGCGAGGATGGACGCGGTCCAGACCGCGGGTCTCGTGCAGCCCGGAACGCGGGTGGACCTCTTGTCCAACAAGCTGGTGGTGGTGGTGCCGGTGGACGCGAAGGGCCCCTTGGCGAGGCCCCAGGACTTGAAGGGTGTGAAGCGGCTGGCGCTGGCGGACCCGGCGCTGGTGCCCGCGGGCATCTACGCGAAGGCGTGGTTGGAGAAGGTGGGCCTGTGGAAGGACGTCACGTCCAAGGTCGTGCCCGCGCTGGATGTCCGCGGTGCGCTGGCGGCGGTGGAGGCGGGGCGCGTGGACGCGGGGGTCGTGTACGCGACGGACGCGGCGCAGTCGAAGAAGGTGCGCGTGGCGTTCGAGGTCCCCGCGGCGGATGCGCCTCGCATCGTCTACCCGCTGGCGGCGCTGTCGAAGGGAAGGTCTCCGGAAGCGGGCCGGGCCTTCGTGCGCTTCCTCCAGTCGGAGCCCGCCAGAGCGGCCTTCGCGCGGCATGGCTTCGTCGTGCTCGCGGGTGACGCGGGGACTGGCGCGCGGTGACGGAAGACACGACGGGGTTGGTGCTCTTCACGTTGACGGTGGCGGCGGTGGCCACGCTGGTCATCCTTCCGCCCGGCGTCGCCGTGGCCTATGGGCTGGCGCGTTGGCGAGGTCCGGGGCGGGGCGTGGTGGACACGGTGCTCGCGCTGCCGCTGGTGTTGCCGCCCACGGCGGTGGGGCTGGTGTTGCTGGAGCTCCTGGGCCGCAACGGGCCGGTGGGACGGGTGCTGGATGCGATGGGCGTGGAGGTGGTGTTCACGCCCGGCGCGGTGGTGCTTGCCAGCGCGGTGATGGCGTTCCCGCTGCTCGTGCGCTCGGCGCGCTCGGGCTTCGAGGAGGTGGACCCTCGGCTGGTGGCGGTGGCGCGGACGTTGGGCGACTCGCGGGCGCGGGCGTTCTTCCGGGTGACGTTGCCCCTGGCCTGGCGCGGGGTGGCGGTGGGGGCGCTGCTCGCCTTCTCCCGAGCGCTGGGTGAGTTCGGCGCGACGGTGCTGGTGGCGGGGAACATCCCCGGGCGCACGCAGACGTTGTCGCTGGCCATCTTCCAGCACACGCAGTTGGGGCAGGATGCGCGGGCGCTCCAGTTGGCGGGAATCGCGGCGGCGTTGGCCTTCGCGGCCGTATATGCCACCGAGGGCCTGACGCGATGGCGGGGACGGCGGGTGCGCGCGTGAGCCTGGAGTTGTCCGTGCGCCTCCCCCTGGCGCGCTTCACTCTGGAGGTGGATACGCGCTTGGAGGGGACGTCCGTGGCGGTGCTGGGACGCTCGGGCTCAGGGAAGACGTCGCTCTTGGAGGTGCTGGCGGGACTTCGCAAGGGCGCACACGGGCGCGTCGTCGTGGGCGGGCGGGTGCTGCTGGACAGCGCGGCGCGAGTGGAGGTGCCTCCGGAGTCGCGGCGCATGGGCTATGTGCCGCAGGACGCGCTGCTGTTCCCCCACCTCACGGCGGGGCAGAACGTGCGTTATGGCGCGCGCGCGGGCAGGACATCGCGCGTGGACGAGGCCGTGGCGCTGCTCGAGCTGGGGCCGCTGCTCCATCGCTATCCGGCGACGCTATCGGGCGGAGAGAAGCAGCGCGTGGCGCTGGCGCGTGCGCTGGCCACGGACCCGGCGTTGCTCCTGCTCGACGAGCCCCTGGCCGCGCTGGACGTGACGCTGAAGGAGCGGGTGCTGCCGTATCTGTTGCGCGTGCGCGACGAGGCCCGGGTGCCGATGTTGTACGTGACGCACCAGTTGGGCGAAGCGCGTGTGCTGGCGAAGGAGGCGCTGCTGCTCGAGGACGGGCGCGTGTGTGCGGCGGGCCCCGCGTCGCGGGTGCTGGGTGCGTCGGCGCGAGGGCTCCTGGCCTCGGAGGCCGAAGGCGAGGAGAACATCCTCGAGGGGGTCATGGAGCGCCCGGAGCCCGGTGGTACGCGCTTGCGCGTCACGGAGGGGCTGGCGCTGTGGGTTCCGGATGCGCCCGAACTGGCGGAGGGCTCACGCGCGGCGTACGCGGTGCCGGCCGGAGACATCCTCTTGTCCATGGGCGCGCTGTCCGGTGTGTCCGCGCGCAACGTGCTCGTGGGCACGGTGGTGGGAGTGGAGGACGCGGGGGCCGGGGAGATGGCGGCGACGGTGGACGTGTCCGGTGTGGCCTGGGTGGTGCGGCTCACGGGCGCTTCCGTGCGCGAGCTGTCCGTCATCGCAGGCGCCCGGGTCCACCTGGCCGTGAAGACGGCCGCGTGCCGCAGGCTGCGGTAGTCACCCGCGGCCCGCTTCCGGGGAGAGGAGCACCCTTGGAGTTGTGCTCCTCGTCCCCGGAAGGGGCCATGCCGTGAGACGGACCGTCTACTGGAGCATGCGAGAGGAGAGGGTGTTGAGGAGCGTGCCGTCGTCGCCGCTCAGCTCCCAGAACATCGCGCCGCCCAGGCCCTTGCTGATGATGTAGTCCGCCTTCGCGTTGATGGTGGACGGGTCGTCATACGCAATCCACACGCGGGTGGACGGGCTGTAGACGTAGGCCTGCTTCGCCTGCGGGTGCACGAACTTGGTGTAGCCGGAGCCCGCGCGCTCGTAGTTGTTCTTGATGTCCTTGTAGTCGAACACGCCCGTGAGGCCCGACTGGCCATCATCCCAGGTGCCCTTGGTGGGGACACCTTGCTGGAACAGGCCGTTGTTCGCACTGGGCACACTGCCCCAGCCGCGGCCGTAGAACGGGACACCGACGACAATCTTCTCCGGGCGGACGCCCAGCTCGAGCATCTTCGTGATGGTGCCGTCCGTGTAGAAGCCGGTGTGCGCCTGCGGGTCGTCGTCCACCCTGTAGAGGCCGGAGTGGAAGTTCACCGTCGGCTCGAAGGCACCGTGGTAGTCGTAGCTCATCACGTTGATCCAATCGAGCGTCTCCGACAGGGCCTTCGTCTCCTGCTTGTTCACCAGCAGGTCCGGCGACGCGCCCGTGGCGATGGTGAGCAGGTAGGGCTTGCCCGTCTGCGCCGTCACCGCGTTGAGCTGGGTGCGGAACTCCTGCATCAGCAGCGTGTAGTTCTGCTTGTCCGCCGGGCTGTTGGTGTTGCCGCCCAGGCCGCCACCCACCGGGTACTCCCAGTCGATGTCGATGCCGTCGAAGATGCCCACGCCGTTGGCCGGCGTGACGTTGGGGAACTGGCCCTTGATGAACATGTCGACGCAGGACTTCACGAACGTCGCGCGCGAGGACGCGGAGGCGGCCACCTGCGAGAAGTACTTGGACCACGTCCAGCCGCCCACGGAGATGAGCAGCTTGAGGTTGGGGTGCGTCTTCTTCAGCTCCTTGAACGCGCGGAAGTTGCCGCGAATCTGACCGGGGTCCCACTCACCCGGCCACCCGCCGCCCTTGTCGAGGTCCGCGTAGGCATCCCCGATGGCGCACTTGCCGTCCGCGGAGATGTTGGAGAACGCGTAGTTGATGTGCGTCACCTTGGCCACGGGGATGTGGGAGACCTGGTAGTTGCGGCCGTAGATGCCCCACTGCGTGAAGTACGCCACCACCTTCTTGCCGCCACCGCCGCCGCCGATGGCCACCGTGACGACGACCTGCTGCGTGCCCACGTTGCCGGCCTCGTCATAGGCCCGGAAGACGTACGTGTACGTGCCGTTCTGCGCGCTGCTGCTGAACTGACGGGTGAAGCTGTTGCCGGTGCCCACCACGGCGCCGTTCTCCAGCAGCTCCACGCGCTTCACCCCGATGTTGTCCGTCGCGGTGGCGGTCAGCGTCACCGAGCCGGCCGAGGTGATGCTCGTCGCGCTGGCGCTCAGCGTGACGGTGGGGGGAATCGGGTCGCCCGTGCCGGGAATCGACACGGTGACGACGACCTGCTGCGTGCCTACGTTTCCGGCGGCGTCATACGCCCGGAAGACATAGGTGTACGTGCCGTTCTGCGCGTTGCCGGTGAACTGGCGGGTGTAGCTGTTGCTCGTGCCCACCACCGTACCGTTCTCCAGCAGCTCCACGCGCGTCACGCCCACGTTGTCGGACGCGGTGGCCGTCAGCGTCAGCGGGCCCGCCGCGGTGATGCTCGTCGCGCTGGCGCTCAGCGTGACGGTGGGCGCGGTCGGGTCTCCGCCGCTCGTCCCCAGGTCCAGCCACAGGGCGGGGACCGCGGTCGGCGTCCAGTCCGCCTGTGAGGTGTGCGCCAGACGGCACTGGTAGAGCCGGCCACCGTAGGTGACCTGGGCGCCCACCGCGTACGCGACACCCGGGGCCCACTCCGCGAGGAGCGGGGCCTTCATCACGCTGCCCTGGCCCTCGCCCTGCGGCTGCGTGGGGATTTCTCCACATCCGGCCGCCGTCAGGGCCGTGACCAACGTTCCAATGAGCCACTTGCTGCGACGCATGTTTGCTCTCCTCGCTGCCTTGGATTGCGAGCCCGATGCGCCCACGCCCACGCGCGGCGACTCGGTGACCCGTTCCAGCTAGGAGGCCGCGCCTCATTTTTCAGGGTCAATTCCTCTCATGCCCTGAAGTGTGATGTGTTTCATGTGACGGTTTGCCGCACGTCAAGCCCGTCACCGCTCCGCCATCCGCTCAGTGCCACTGCTCATTTCCACCCACCCACGTGGCCTGCACGGACAGGTCGGGCTGGAGGAGCGCCAGGTCCGCGCGATGCCCCGGCGCGATGCGGCCCAGCTTCGCCTCCAGGCCGAGCGCACGCGCGGGGTGGAGCGAGGCCATGCGCAGCGCCTCCTCGAGCGGGACGCCCAGCAGCTCGATGCTGTTGCGCACCGCCGCCGCCATGTCGATGTCGGCGCCCGCCAGCGTCCCGTCCTGGGTCACCAGCCGCCCCTCGCGCCGCAGGATGGTGCGGCCGTACAGGACGAACGTCGTCTCCTTCGTGCCCACCGGAGGCATCGCGTCCGTGACGAGCACGACCTTGCCGGGCGGCTTGACCCTCAAGAGCTGCCGCAGGTTCGCCGGGTGGACGTGGATGCCGTCGACGATGACGCTGCACCACGCCTCGTCGGCGTTGAAGCCCGCCACCACCGGCCCCGGCTCGCGGTTGATGACCGGGGGCATGGCGTTGAACAGGTGCGTGAAGCCGCGCACGCCCGCCGCGACGGCCTGCATCGCGCGCTCGTGGCTCGCCGCCGTGTGCCCCGCGGCCAGCACCGCGCCCGCGGCGGTGAGCTTGCGGATGACCGTGTCCTCCACGTGCTCGGGGGCCAGCGTCATCAGCAGCCGTCCGCCCGAGCGCGCCAGCCGCTCCGCGAGCGAGGTGAGCCGCTCGATGGTGTTCGCGTCGGGCTCCCGGATGTAGCGCGGCTCGTGGACGCCGGGGCGCTTGGGGCTGATGAAGGGCCCCTCCAGGTGGATGCCCAGCACGCCTCCCTCGGGACGCGACAGCGCGGCGGCGGCGGCCTCACAGGCGCGCGCCGTCCGCAGGGGCTCGTCGGTGATGAACGTGGGCAACAGGCCCGTGGTGCCCGTGCGCCGCATCGTCGCGGCGATGGCGAGCGCGGCGTCGGCGGTGGGGGACTCGTTGAACAGCACCCCTCCCGCGCCGTTCACCTGGATGTCGATGAAGCCCGGCACGAGCAGCGCCTCGGAGGGCAGCTCCCGCGTCGTCAGCCCCACGGGCGCGTCGTGTCGCGGAACCACCGCGGCGACGCGCCCTTCGTCGAGGACCACGGCGTGTCCTTCGAGGACCTGCTCACCGGTGAAGACTCGCGCACCCGAGAGGAGCTGTCTCATCACACGGTCTCCGTGACCTTGCGCAGGTGGGCGGGCGCGTCCGGGTCCAGCCCTCGCGCCGTGGCCAGCCGGTGGACCGCCAGATAGAAGCTCTGCACCTGGCACAGCGGCGCGAGCGCCACGGGCACCCCTGGCGCCGTGGGCAATGGCGCGGCGCCTGGAACCGGGAGCACGGAGCGGACGTCCGCGCCCAGCTCCAGCATGCGGCGCACCACGCCGCGCGTGCCCTCCGCCGAGCCATCCTCCTGGCCCAGCGCGATGACGGGGAAGCCGGGCCGCACCAGGCCCAGCGGGCCATGGAGGACCTCGGCCGCGCTGAAGGCCTCGGCGTGCAGCCGGCACGTCTCCTTGAGCTTCAGCGCCAGCTCGAGCGCGGCGCCCAGTCCGCTGCCCCGGCCCACGACGTACAGGCTCTGCGCGTCCACCAGCGTCTCCAGCGCGGGCCACCAGTCGAGAGCGCGCGCGGACTCCAGCGCTTCGGGGAAGGCCGCCACGGCCTCGCGCAGCTTCGCGTCCGCGGACCAGTGCGCCACCAGCCGCAAGAAGGCGAGGCCGGAGAGCAGATACGACTTGGTGGCCGCGACGCTCTTCTCCGGGCCCGCGCCCAACGGCAGGCTCACGTCGCACAGCGCGGCCAGGGGCGCGGAGGGGTCGTTGACGAACCCCACCACGAGCGCGCCTCCCGCCCGCGCCGCCTCCGTCATCTTCAACAGGTCCGGGCTGCGCCCCGACTGCGAGACGGCGATGAAGAGCGCGTCGCGCAGGTCCAGCGCGTGCGCGCCGTAGATGGACGCCACGCTGGGACCCACCGAGGCCACCGCGCGCCCCAGCGTCGTCTCGATGAGGTACTTGCCGTAGACGGCCGCGTGGTCCGAGCTGCCGCGCGCGCACGTGACGACGAAGCGCGGAGGATGATGGCGAAGCCGCTCGCCCAGCTCCGCGAAGGCGTCATCACCGAGTGAGAGCTGGAGCCGCGCGACCTCCGCGGCCTGCGCGGCCTCCTTGGCCATGACGGGTAGGGGCGACGAGGGGTTCATCGATGGGGCTCCTGGGGCCCGGAGCCCCCGCTCATGTTCAGCTCCACCACGAAGTCATATGCATCACCGCGGTACTGCGAGCGCACCAGCTCCAAGGGTGTGCCGTCCTCCATCATCGTGCGCCGCTCGATGTAGAGCGCCGCCGTGCCCTCCTGCACGCCCAGGTGGTCCGCCTGGTCGGAGGTGAGCCGCACCGCCGTCAACCGCTGGAGCGCGCGATGCGGCGTGAAGCCCCGGGCGCGCAGCACGCCGTACAGCGAGCCCTCCACCGTGCGCGGGTCCGGCAGGAAGCGCGTGGGGATGACCGCCAGCTCCAGCGCCATGGGCGCCTCGTTCGCGGTGCGCAGGCGGTGCAGCCGGCTCACCGTCGCTCCGGGGCTCAGCCCCAGGGCCAGCGTCTCCTCGGGCGTCGCCATCGTCACCACGCGCTGCAACCAGACCGAGCCCGCGGACAGGCCCCGCGAGGCCATGTCGTCGGAGAAGCTGGTGAGCGACGACAGCCGCTGCTCCACGTACGGCACGCGGTTGACGAAGGTGCCCGCGCCCTGGCGCTGCTGGAGCAAGCCCTCCGTCTGAAGCTCCCGGAGCGCCTTGCGCACGGTGACGCGCGAGACGCCGAACTTCTCCACCAGCTCCCGCTCTCCAGGGAGCGCATCCAGGTGCCCGAGCTGGCCACCCACGATGAGGCCTCGCAGGTGCCGGGCGAGCTGGAGATAGAGCGGCATGGGCAGCGTGCTCGAAATCGCGCCCTTGTCGAAGGGGTCGGCTCTGCGTGTGTCCACCGCGGGGTCTCCTCTCCGTTCTTTCGAACCAGTTGGATACCACTATAGCACCAGATGCTATTCCCGACCACTCGGAAAATACCGGTGTGATACCAGTCTAAGTGTCTGAATATTCTATCGAATGTGCAACATGCGACGTAGGCATGATGCGGTGCGTCTCATGAAAACGCCGACTACTCCTTGAAAACAGGATTTTTGCTGGTACTATCTCTGAGTCCAGTTTGATACCAGTTGTCGCGGGGGGCACAGTCATGGCGGAGGAGACGGAGCACATGGCTCGTCGCTTCCAGGGGTTGGACACCTGGGGCACGGCCGAGATGCTGGAAGCGCTCTGGGGCGGACAGTCCCGAGCGGTGGCGGCCTGTCTGCCGGCGTTGCCGGCGCTGAGCCCGGCGGTGGATGCCGCGGTGGAGCGGCTGTCCCGGGGTGAGGGCCGCCTGGTGTACGCGGGCGCGGGCTCCTCCGGGGTGCTGGCGGCGCTGGACGCGCTGGAGTTGGGCCCCACGTTCGACTGGCCTTCCTCGCGCCTGTCCGTGCTGATGGCCGGCGGGCTGGACCTCACGCGCGGCTTCGATGGCGGCGCGGAGGACGACGAGGAGGCGGGCCGAGAGAAGGCGCGCGCGGCGGACCTGGGCCCGGAGGACGTGGTGCTGGGCGTCTCCGCCAGCGGCCACAGCGCCTTCACGGTGGGCGTGCTGGACGTCGCGCGCAGCCGGGACGCGCTCACGGTGGCGCTGGTGTGCCGGGCGCGCTCCGCGCTGGCGAAGGTCGCCGCGTACGAGGTGGTGGTGGCCACGGGCGCGGAGGTCATCGCGGGCTCCACGCGGCTGGGCGCGGGCACGGCGCAGAAGGTGATGCTGAACCTCTTCTCCACGTCCGTGATGGCGGGGCTGGGGCACGTCTTCGACAACCTGATGGTCGACGTGCGGCCGGAGAACGCGAAGCTGCGTCAGCGCTGCGTGGCCATGGTCGCCCGGCTGGCGAAGGTGGACGAGGCCCGCGCCGCCGCGGCGCTCACGATTCATGGCTCCGTCAAGCGCGCGGTGCTGGGCCTGGCGGGCCTGGACGAGGCGCGCACGGACGCCGCCCTGACTCGCGCCGGGGGAAACCTCCGGCGCGCCCTGGCCGCGCTCACCTCGGAGGAGGTAGACCCCTCATGAACAACGGACCCCCGCTCAAGCTCGTCTCCGCGCTTCCGCCCCCGGCCACGTTGACGCTCGCCTCGCCGCTCTCCGGCTGGGCCGCGCGGCTGGAGGAGGTGCCCGACCCGGCCTTCGCTCAACGTCTCGCGGGTGATGGCGTCGTGGTGGACCCGACGTCCACCGAGCTGCGCGCGCCCTGCGATGGGGTCGTCGTCTCCATCCACGCCTCGCGCCATGCCTGCACGGTGCGCGCGGAGACGGGCGCGGAGATTCTCCTGCACATCGGCATAGACACGGTGGAGCTGCGCGGCGAGGGCTTCACCGCGCACGTCCAGCCCGGCCAGCGGGTCCGCGCGGGGGATGTGTTGATTGGCTTCGACCTGGACCTGCTCGCGCGCAAGGCGCGCAGCCTCCAGACGGTCATGCTGGTGGTCAACCCGGATGGCTACACCGTCACGGAGCGCGTGGAAGGGCGCTCGGTCTGCGTGGGGGAGCCGTTGTTCTCCGTATCGGGCAACGCCAGCGCGCCCACGACGCCCGAGCCCGCGGAGGAGAGCGGCGCGACGCGGCAGGTGCGCCTGCTCATCGCGCACGGCCTTCACGCGCGGCCCGCCGCCGCCTTCGCCCAGCGCGCCCGACTTCACGCCGGGGTCGTGCGCGTCTTGTGTCAGGGCCGCACGGCCAATGGAAAGAGTGTGTCCGCGCTCATGGGGCTGGGCGCCACGCATGGAGATCTGCTCACGCTCCAGGTCGAAGGTGACGCGGCCGAGCGCGTGGCGCAGGAGTTGGCGGAGTGGGTGGCGAGCGGCTTGGGAGACCCCACGTCCCCCGTCGCCGAGCCGGTGGCCACCGCGCACGGCGTGAAGCCCATGCCGGTCGCCGTCCCCATCTTCCAGCCCGGCAAGGAGCTGCTGCTCGAGGGGGTCGTCGCCTCTCCGGGCTCCGTGGTGGGGCGCGCGGTGCGTGTCGTGGACCTGCCCGTGGACCTGCCGGAGCAGGGGCAGGGCGTGGCGCGCGAGGAGCAGCGCCTGACGGAGGCGCTCGCACGCGTGCGCCGAGAGCTCGAGGAGTCCATGGCGGGTGCCCCCGGAAACGGCGGGGCTCGCGTGGAGATCTTCCGCGCGCACCTGGCGCTCCTGGAGGACCCCGAGCTCACCGAGGCCGCTGGCAAGGAGGTCACCGCCGGGCGCTCCGCGGCCTGGGCCTGGCGCACCGTGATGGAGCGGCAGGCCGCCGTGCTGCTGGGGCTGGAGGACGCGCGGCTGGCCGAGCGCGCGGGAGACCTGCACGACCTGGCTCGCAGGGTCGTCGCCGTGCTGACGGGCGAGACGAGCTCGCGGGTCCCCCCGGTGTTGCCGCCGGAGGCCATCCTGGTCGCCGACGAGCTGTTGCCGTCGGAGCTGGCCTCGCTGGAGCCGCATCGCATCGCGGGCATCTGCACCGCGCGCGGCGGGCCCACCTCACACGTGGCCATCCTCGCGGCGGGCATGGGCATCCCCGCGGTGGTGGCCATGGGGAACCAGGCGCTCGCCATCCCCGAGGGCGCGCCGCTGGTCCTGGATGGAGACCGGGGCGAGGTGCGCGTCTTCCCGTCCGAGGAGACCCGCGAGGCCACCCGCCGCGCGATGACGGCGCGCGCCGCCCATCGCCGTGCCCACCTGGCCACGGCGCATGAGGACTGTCGCACCGCGGATGGGGTCCGCATCGAGGTCGTCGCGAACCTGGGCCGCCCGGGTGAAGCCGTCACGGCGCGCGACAAGGGCGCGGAGGGCTGCGGCCTCCTGCGCACGGAGTTCCTCTTCCTGGAGCGTGTGCGCGCGCCCACCGAGGACGAGCAGCTGGCGCGCTATCAGGAGATCGCCGACGCGATGGGCGGGCGCCACGTCGTCATCCGCACGCTGGATGTCGGCGGGGACAAGCCGCTCGCGTACCTGCCGCTGCCCCACGAGGACAACCCGGTGCTGGGCCTGCGCGGTGTGCGCGTGTCGCTGCGCGAGCCGGAGCTGTTGCGCACCCAGCTGCGCGCCATCCTCCGCGTCCGCCCCGCGGGGGTCTGCCGAATCATGGTCCCGATGGTGACCACGCGCGCGGAGCTGCGCGCGGTGCGTGCCCTGGTGGACGCCGAGCGCCAGGCCCTGGGCATCTCCACGCCCGTGCTGTTGGGCGCCATGGTGGAGGTGCCCGCGGCGGCGGTGCTCGCGGACCAGCTCGCCGCGGACGCGGACTTCCTGTCCATCGGCACCAACGACCTCACGCAGTACGTGCTGGCCGTGGACCGCGGCAATCCGCACCTGGCGGCGCGGCTGGATGGCCTGCACCCCGGCGTGCTGCGGCTGGTGGCGAAGACGGTGGAGGGCGCGCGGCTGCGCGGCCGGCCGGTGGCGGTGTGCGGCGGCGTGGCTTCGGAGCCTCGGGCGGCGCCGCTGCTCATCGGGCTGGGGGTGACGGAGCTGTCCGCCACGCCCGCGGTCGTCCCCGACCTGAAGGCTTTCATCCGCACTTTGTCGTTGCCCCGCTGCGAGCAGGTGGCGCGTGAGGCTTTGAAGCTGGAGAGCGCGGAGGCGGTGCGCGCTCTGGTGTCGAGCACCTGGCCTGGGCTGTAGCCCGGTCCCAACAACGGAGGTACGTCGTGGTGAGCAACTCGTTTGCTGGAGTGCAGCAGCTCGGGCGCGCGTTGATGCTGCCCATTGCCGTGCTACCCATCGCGGGCCTCTTGCTGCGATTGGGTCAGCCTGACTTGTTGAACGTCGCGTTTGTCGCCGCCGCGGGAGACGCCATCTTCTCCCACCTGGGCTTGTTGTTCGCCGTGGGTGTGGCGGTGGGCTTCGCCAAGGAGAACCACGGCGCCGCGGCGCTCGCGGGCGCGGTGGGCTACTTCATCGTCATCGAAGGCACCAAGGTGATGGTCTCCGCTCCCCCCGAGCTGACGGCGGGCCTGGACGGCGCCGCCCATGACCTGGCCCTGGTGAACTTCAAGCTGAAGCTGGCGTCGAAAATCAGCACCCCCGTGGGCATCCTCTCCGGTGTCACCGCGGGCCTGCTTTACAACCGCTTCAAGGACATGAAGCTGCCGGACTACCTGGCGTTCTTCGGAGGCCGCCGGTTCGTCCCCATCATCACCGGCTTCGTGTGTCTGGGTTATGCCCTGGCGTTCGGCTTTGGCTGGCCCGCCGTGGAGGCCGCGCTGGACGGCGCCTCCCGAGCGGTGGTGTCCGCCGGAAGCGTGGGCTTGTTCCTGTATGGCTTCTTCAACCGGCTGCTCATCGTCACGGGCCTGCACCACATCCTCAACAACCTGGCCTGGTTCGTGATTGGCGACTTCAACGGCGCCACGGGTGACTTGAAGCGCTTCTTCGCCGGAGACCCGTCCGCGGGCGCGATGATGGCGGGCTTCTTCCCGGTGATGATGTTCGGACTGCCCGCCGCGTGTCTGGCCATGTACCACGCGGCGCCCAAGAAGAACCGCGCCAAGGTGGGCGGCGTGCTCCTCTCCATGGCGCTCACCGCCGCGCTGACGGGTGTCACCGAGCCGGTGGAGTTCGCCTTCATGTTCCTGGCGCCGCCGCTCTACCTGCTCCACGCGGTGCTCACGGGCCTGTCGCACGTCATCATGAACCTGCTCAACGTGAAGCTGGGCTTCGGCTTCTCCGCGGGCCTGTTCGACTACGTGCTGAACTACAAGCTGGCCACGCAGCCGCTGCTGCTCGTGCCGGTGGGCTTCGCCTACGCGGGCGTCTACTACGGCGTGTTCCGCTTCGTCATCGCCCGCTTCAACCTCAAGACGCTGGGCCGCGAGGACGACACGGAGACCCAGGCGGAGCCGGACCTGGCGCCGGGGCTCCCCGTGCCGGCGCTGGCTCGGGGTGATGCGTACCTGCGCGCGCTCGGTGGCTTCGGCAACGTGAAGGAAGTGGATGCCTGCACCACGCGGCTGCGCCTCCAGGTGGTGGACAGCGACCGGGTGGATGAGTCCGCCCTCAAGCAGCTGGGCGCGCGCGGGGTGCTGCGCCCGGCGAAGGGCAGCGTGCAGGTCATCATCGGGCCGGAGGCGGACCAGCTCGCCAGCGAGGTGAAGCGCTCGCTCCAGAACGCCGCGTCACCCGCCGGCTCCGAACACCGCGTGCTGGCGCGCGCCATGCTGGAGGCGCTGGGCGGCCCGAGCAACGTGCGCGTCGTGGACAGCTGCACCACCCGCGTGCGGTTGAGCGTCGCGGATTCCCACCTGGTGAACGACGCGAAGCTCCAGGGCCTGGGGACCCGAGGCGTCGTGAAGCCCGTCAATGGCAGTGTGCAGGTCATCCTGGGGCCCACCGCGGAGCGTGTCGCGGACGAGCTCCGTTCGATGCTCTAGCGGTCGATTTCCATCACCCATTTCAAACCCTTCGAGCCTCTTTCTGACGAAAGGGGCTCTGGCCGTGCCTTGCCCGGAGGTTCAACCATGCTGCCTGGTGGCTTTTCAGTCTCCTCGTTCGTAGTGGGTTCCTCGCGCCTGTGTCTGCTGGCGCTCGCGGTGATGCTGTCCCTTCCCGCTCAGGCGCAATCCCTGACGGAGCGTCTGGATTTCTCCATGTATGGCCGCGTCGGGGTGGGTTGGGCGCCCACGAGCGGTGAGTTCATTCAAGGAAAGACATTCAACCTCACGGGTCGCTCCGTGGGTGGCCGCCTGGAGGAGGGCGACTACCTGGAGCTCACCATGAAGTTCCACCTGCTCAAGCCCGCCGCCGACGCGGGCCCGGACGCTCCCTATGCGTACGCGGTGCTGACGCCGGCGATGTGGGCCGACAACGGCCTCTTCATCGGTCTGACGAGCAACCGCTTCAGCGCGACGCTGGCCACGGAGCTGGGTGAGGCGTACGTCGCGGCGGGCAACATCGTCATCCCCAAGCTGCGCTTCTGGGGCGGCGTGCGCTTCTACCGCGGCACCAACGTGTACCTGGCGGACTACTGGTACTTCAACAACCTGTCCTCGCAGGGCGTGGGCGTGGGGTATGGGCCGCTGGAATTGGCGGTGCTGCTCCAGACGTCCGCCAGCCTCTCCGAGTACGTGGTGGACGTGGACGGTGACGGCAAGCCGGACCGCCGCCGCCAGCGCACCGTGGTGGTGGGCCAGTACGTCCACAACTTCGAGGCCAAGCACTCCCTGCACCTCTTGGCCGAGTTCCACCGGCTGCCCGAGAACACGCTCTCCAGCTCCAACAACACGGCCGTCCAGCCCGCGGACCAGGGCGCTGTCGTGGGCGCGAAGTTCCACATGGACATGGGCAATGGCAGCTTCAACGACACCTCCGTGCGCTTCGGCAGCCGCATCGCCAACGGCAGCCTGGGCGGCGTGCCCACCTGGAACACCTATGGCCTGGCCGCGCCCAATGGCCGCTACTCCGGGGCGTACGGCGTGGAGGTGGTGAACCACATGCTCTACAACATCAACCCGTTGGTGAGCGTGAATGCCTACGGCACCCTGCACGCGGGCCGGGGCGCCAGCGGCGCGGAGGCCGACCGGTACGTCGAGTACGCGGTGGGCGCGCAGAGCACGCTGTATCTGCATGACCAGTTCCACCTGGTCAACGAGGCCAGCTTCCAGGGCTTCCGCCAGGGGCAGCAGAAGTACGCCACGGTGACGAAGCTGTCGCTGGTGCCCACGCTGGTGCCCACCGGCAAGCGCGACGTCTGGGCGCGTCCCCACCTGCGCCTGTTCTACACGCTGGCGCTGCACAACCAGGCGGCGGTGGACCGCCTCATCTCGCCGTACCTCCAGTCCGTCGGCGACTCGCGCGTGGGCCATTACCTGGGCGCTCGCGTCGAGTGGTGGCTCTAACGCCACCCGGTCGTTCCTCACACCCCAACCCCATTCGGCAGTGCCGCATGCAACGTCGTGAAAGGAGTCTCCGATGAAGCGCCTTTTGACGAGTCTCGTGGTGATGTCGTTGTTCCTGTCCGGCTGTCGCAACCCGACGGAGCTCGCCGTCGAATGGGTGCCGGTGGACAACACGGTGGGAAGCTGGAAGTTCTTCCGCTCCGAGTTCACGCTGCAGAACAAGGGCTCACGCGAGCTGGGCTCGAGCGGATGGAAGCTCTACTTCAGCTTCGTGCGCCGCATCCTCGACGAGGGCGAAGGAGATGAGACGGGCATCCAGGCGCTCGCGGCGCAGGGGGTACGCATCTCCAAGGCCAGCGACTCGAAGAGCGGCGACTACTGGGTGCTGGAGCCGCTCCCCAACTTCGTCCCCATCAAGCCGGGGCAGAAGCGCGCGGTGTCGGTGCTGGCGTCCGACTGGGCCATCCTCAAGGCCGACGCGCCGGCCGCGTTCCACATCGTCTTCGAGGGGGGCCCCTTCCAGGACGACGTCTCCGTCGCGGTGCCCGCCACCGTGCGGCTCAACGCGGCGGACCCGAAGCAGACCACGCGCTTCGAGGGCGACGTGATGCCGGTGCAGACACCGGGCCTGCGCTACGCGGAGAACCCGTCCTTCCAGGCGTTGGACCTGAAGGCGCGGCTCTTGCCCACGCCCCGCAACGTGGTGGTGGGGGAGGGACAGGTGGCGCTACGTGGCGCGGTCTCCATCGGCCACGCGCCCGGGCTGACGGGTGAAGCGGCCTACCTCGCCGCGGCGCTGGGCGATGTGCTCGCTTCTCCCGTCACCACGCGCGAGTCGAGCCAGGACGACGGCCGCGAGTCCATCCACCTGAGCATCAACGCGTCGCTCGACGTGGATGGTGACGGCGCGAAGGACGCGGAAGGGTACACGCTGAAGGTGGACGACGACGGCGTGTCGGTGGTGGGCGCCGACGCGGCGGGTGTCTTCTACGGCATCCAGACGCTGCGCCAGTTGGTGCCGGTGGAGGCGTACCAGGCCTCGGCGAATCCGGCGAACCGGCTGACGGAGGTCTCCCTGCCGCAGGTGCACATCACCGACGTGCCGGGCTTCTCCTACCGGGGCATGAGCCTGGATGTCTCGCGTCACTTCCAGACCAAGGAGACGGTGAAGAAGCTGCTGGACGTGTTGTCTCACTACAAGGTGAACGCGCTGCACCTGCGGCTGGCGGATGACGAGGGCTGGCGCATTGAAATCCCGGGCATCCCGGAGCTGACCACCTACGGTTCGAAGCGCGGCTATGACCTCAAGGAGACGTCCATGCTCCAGGTGGGCATGGGCAGCGCCAATGACTTGGGGCCGGGTGACCGCGTGGCCTTCAAGGCGCGCACGCCCGCCGAGGCCAATGGGGGTGTGGAGCCGCGCTTCCAGGGCTTCGAGCAGGCGACGCTCAACTTCGTGGGCGCCGGCAGCGGCTACTACACGGTGAAGGACTACGAGGAGATTCTCGCGTACGCGGCCGAGCGTCACATCGACGTGATTCCTGAAATCGACATGCCGGGCCATGCCCGCGCGGCGGTGAAGTCGATGGAGCACCGCTACCGCACGTACAAGGACTCGGACCCGGCGCGCGCGGCGGAGTACCGGCTGGTGGACCCGGACGACACGTCGAAACACACCAGCGTGCAGATGTACACGGACAACTTCGTCAACCCCTGTCTGGAGACGACGTACGCGTTCCTGACGAAGGTGGCGCGGGAGCTCAAGGCGCGTCACGACGCGGTGCCGGGCGCGAAGCTGGTGGCCATCCACGCCGGTGGAGACGAGCTGCCGTCGCTGGCGGCGAACGTCTGGTGGCAGGGCTCGCCCTTGTGCAAGGCGAACCCGGAGACGCGGGAGCTGAGCGACACGCAGCTCTTCAACCGCTTCTTCCAGCGCTGGGGTGGCATCATCACCGCGACGGGCGCGGCGGCCACGGGCTGGGATGACATCATCCACCACGGGCTCACCCTGCCGGGCTTCATCCCCATGCCCTGGAGCAACGTGTGGGGCTGGGGCCGCGAAGACGACGCGTACAAGTACGCGAACCAGGGGTACCGCGTGATTCTGTCGCACGCGACCAACCTCTACATGGACCTGGCGTACAACAAGGACCCGGACGAGCCCGGCTACTACTGGGCCAACTTCGTCGACGAGAAGAAGACCTTCGAGTACCGGCCGTTCGATGTGTATGTGAATGGCACGCATGACCGGATGGGCAACGCCATCGACCCGGGCGCCTGGGCCACCAAGGAGAAGCTCACGGCGGAGGGGAAGAAGAACATCATCGGCATGCACGGGTTGCTCTTCGCGGAGAACCTCAAGTCGCCGCAGGTGATGGAGTACCTGGCGTTCCCGAAGATTCTGGGCGTGGCCGAGCGCGCCTGGAACCCGGAGCTGCCCGCGCCCGACCAGATGCCCGCGCTGTGGGCCCGCTTCACCAACAGCCTGGGCCAGGCGGTGCTGCCTCGGTTGAGCACGTACCGTCCGGTGGACCTGCGCGGAGAGTTGCCCGAGAGCGTGGGTGTGAACTACCGCATCCCGTTGCCGGGCGCCCAGCGCTCGGGCGGGAAGGTGCAGGCCAACGTGCGCTACCCGGGGCTCGCCATCGAGTACTCGGTGAATGGTGGACGCACCTGGTCGACGTACTCGAAGGCCTTCAGCGCTTCGGGCCGCGTGCTCTTGCGCGCGCGGGCGAGTGATGGCCGTACCAGCCGAGAGGTCGAGCTGAACTGACGAGGGGCGGCACCCTCTGGCTCCGGCGAGGTGCTGGGGCGAGGGTGCCGCGTCCCTCGTGAAGTGGGTGACTCGGTCCACCGGAGGCCCCCGGTGGGCCGGGTTGCCCCTGCCGTCGGAGGTGCCATGGCGACTGCCAAGCTCGGTATTGAAGCCCCGCGGGTTCGAGATGCGACGGGAGGAAATCCCGCGGCGGTGGGCGCGTTGCTGGCGGAGTTGCTGCCACGGGTGCGGACGCGGGTGCGCTGTCTGGTGCGCCGCGATTCGGAAGTGGATGACGTGACGCAGGAGGCGCTGGTCGCCATCTTCCGCGGGCTGCGCAGCTACCGGGGAGAAGGGGCCTTCTCGTCATGGGCGGACCAGGTGGTGCGGCGGGTGAGCTTCGCGGCGTCGCGGCGCGCGCGCATCGAGCGGCGCAGGCGCGACGAGGTCAGCGCCCAGGTGGAGGAGTCGTGTGAGGGCATGGCTCAGGAGGACTGTCTGCTGCGCCGCCGGGTGGAGTTGCTATTGGAGCGGCTCCCCGACGAGCAGCGCAGGGCGCTGGTGCTGCATCACCTGCAAGGGATGAGTGTCCCGGAGCTGTCCGCCGCGCTGTCGGTGCCCTTCGAGACGGTGCGCAGCCGGCTGCGGCTGGGACGCGCGCACCTGCGCTCGCTGGCATGTGTCGACCAGTAGCCGGTGCCTGGGTCACCCGGGCAGGCGAGTGACCCGAAGCGCTGAAGTTCGCTCTCTCTGACGTGGGGCGGTTGGCCCCGAATTCCGGCGCGCTGTTCTGGCGAGCCGTTGAGCTCAATCAAGGAGAGCGAGATGCAACTGCGTCACTGGAGGGGCATGCCCCTGGCCGGATTGCTCTGGGTCAGCGCGTCCATCGGATGCGGGGCCACGGAGCCATCCCCACGAACCCCTGAGTCAGCGGCCGCCAGCAGCGAGAGCGCGCTGGTGGTGGACTGCACGGGAATCCCCGCGTGGAGCGCCAGCACCATCTACAAGGCGGGCGACCGCGTCGTGTATCAAAACAGTCTCTACGAGGCCCTGGTCGCCATCTGGACCGCGGACCCCGTGCATGGCACCGCCAGCGGTTGGTACAAGCTCGTTGGCGCGTGTGGAATCGTGGTGCCGGACACCCAGCCGCCCACCGTTCCCACGGGGCTGCGCTCCACGGGGACGGGCTCCACCACGGTGTCGCTGGCGTGGGAGCCCTCCACCGACAATGTGGAGGTGAAGGGGTACGACGTCTTCATCGGGACGTCGACGACCGCCGCCGCGACGTCGGCGTCGACGTCCGTCCTCGTGGAGGGGCTGACCGCGAGCACGGCGTATTCGTTCACGGTGAAGGCCAAGGATGCCGCGGGGAACATCTCCGGGGCGAGCGTGGCCCTCTCGGTGACGACGACGCCGGGCGGGGGAGACCCGCCGCAGGGTTGCCGGCCGGATGGCTTGTATACGACGCCGGGCACGCTGGTGCCGTACTGCCTGGTCTACGACACGGCGGGCCGCGAGAAGATGGGCGCGGACCACCCGCGGCGCATCATTGGCTACTTCACGAGCTGGCGGACGGGGAAGAACGGCCAGCCCGCGTACCTGGCGCCGCAGATTCCGTGGAACAACATCACCCACATCAACTACGCCTTCGCGCACGTGGACGCGCAGAACCGCGTGTCGGTGGGGGCGAACTCGCCGAACAACCCGGCCACGGGCATGGAGTGGCCCGGCGTGGCGGGCGCGGAGATGGACCCGGCGTATTCGTACAAGGGCCACTTCAACCTGCTCAACAAGTTCAAGAAGCAGTACCCGAACGTGAAGACGTTGATCTCCATCGGCGGCTGGGCGGAGTCGGGCGGCATCCTGAACGAGGATGGCAGCCGGACGGCCAGCGGCGGCTTCTATTCGATGACGACGACGTCCAACAACGCGGTGAACACGGCGGCCATCAACACGTTCGCGGACTCGGTGGTGGCGTTCCTGAGGACGTATGGGTTCGACGGCGCGGACATCGACTACGAGTACGCCACGTCGATGCCGAACGCGGGCAACCCGGATGACTTCTCCTTCGCCACGCCTCGCAGGGGCGCGCTGATGAAGGGGTACGTGGTGTTGATGAAGACGCTGCGCGAGAAGCTGGACGCGGCGAGCGCGGCGGACGGCAAGTACTACATGCTGACCGCGGCGGTGACGGCCTCGGGTTGGATTCTGCGCGGCACGGAGACGTACCAGGTCACCCAGTATCTCGATTACGCGAACATGATGACGTACGACCTGCACGGCGCCTGGAACGAGTTCGTGGGTCCGAACGCCGCGCTGTTCGACGACGGCAAGGACGGCGAGCTGCTGCATTGGAACGTGTATGGAACGTACGGCGGCATCGGCTACCTGAACACGGACTGGGCCTATCACTACTTCCGTGGGGCGATGCAGCCGGGGCGCATCAACGTGGGTGTGCCGTACTACACGCGTGGGTGGCAGAACGTCACGGGTGGGACGAACGGGCTGTGGGGCAAGGCGCCGTTGGCGGACCAGACGAAGTGCCCGCCGGGCACAGGGCCGAATGTCGGGTCGACGGTGCCGTGTGGCAATGGCGCGCTGGGCATCGACAACCTCTGGCACGACAAGAACTCGCTGGGGGCGGAGGTGGCCTCGGGCAGCAACCCGATGTGGCACGCGAAGAACCTCCAGGATGGGCGCCTGGGTTCGTACGTGACGGCGTATGGGTTGGACCCGGTGAACGACCCCACGGACCGGGTGACGGGGACGTATGCGCGCAACTACAGCGCGTCGGTGGCGTCGCCGTGGCTGTGGAACGCGACGAAGAAGGTGTTCCTGTCCACGGAGGACGAGGAGTCGCTGGGGACCAAGGCGCAGTACGTGGTGGACCGCGGGATTGGCGGCATCATGATTTGGGAGCTGGCGGGTGACTACGCCTTCGACCAGAGCCGCGCGAACGGGCAGGGCGAGTACTACATCGGGTACACGCTGACGCGGCTCCTGTACGAGAAGTTCAAGACGGCGTCGCCGTACAAGAACCTGCGGGCGAACCAGACGATGCCGACGGCGGCGGACACGCTGGATGTCTCGGTGGAGCTGGAGGGCTTCGCGGTGGGGGATTCGAACTACCCCATCTCTCCGACGATGAAGCTGACGAACAACTCGGGGCAGGCGATTCCGGGTGGGGCGCTGTTGCAGTTCGACTACGGCACGTCGGCGCCGGCCACGTTGGCGCAGCAGTCCGGGTGGACGCTGAGCTCGGTGCGCAGCGAGCACACGGGACCGAACTCGGGGGGCTTCAAGGGTGACTTCCACCGCGTGCAGCTCACGGTGCCCACGTGGCAGAGCATCCCCAACGGGAGCTCCGTCACGGTGAAGCTCACGTACCAACTGCCCATCGCCAGCCTCTCCAACTACACGCTGTCGTTCGGAGGGAAGACGTACAACCTGAAGCAGAACTACGGGCGCTGAAAGCCCGTGACACGTCGGCCCGGGTCTTCCTTCGTGGAGGGCCCGGGCCGGGCGTGACGCCGACGCTACTGCGTCACCACGAGCGAGATGGCGAGCAGCGGCAGCAGGCCCTGGACGAGGCTGGCCGTCAGGAAGCGGCGGTTGGTGGACACGAGGACCAGGGCCGCCAGCACCATGCACGCGCAGCCGAAGACCACGGCCGCCACGCCCGAGGCCGCCGAGCCGGTGTTCACCAGGGCGATTCCCACGAGCACTCCCAGCGCGAGGAACAGGTTGTAGAAGCCCTGGTTGAGCGCCATCGGCTTCACGACGTCTGCCTCCGCCTGCGACTTCAGCCCGAAGCGCCGCCACACCTTCGGCTGAGAAAAGATGATGCTCTCCATCACGAAGAACAACACATGAAGGAGCGCTGCGACGACGGCGAAGCCCTGCGCCAGTGGCGACATGGTGATTGCTCTCCGGGAATCCGCTATTCTGGACCAGTCAGTTCGGAATCCATATTGAATCGTTCGGTCCAGAATAGTCAAGGAGGGTGGCGTGGCGCGGACGCGTGCGTTCGATGAGACGGAGGTGGTGCGCAAGGCGCTGGGTGTGTTCTGGACCCGGGGCTACGAGGCCACGTCGTTGGGCGACCTGGAGGAGGCGACGGGGCTGAGCCGCTCCAGCCTGTACCAGGCGTTCGAGAACAAGCGGGTGTTGTTCTCGCGAGCGGTGGCGCTGTACCTCCAGGAGGTGATTACGCCCCGGCTGGCCGTCTTCTCCCAGGGCCCAGCGGGGTTGGGGCAGGTGACGACGTACTTCGAGTCGCTCGCGACGACGATGGCCACCGCGCCGTCAGCCCTGACACGCCGGGGGTGCCTGCTCGTCAACACGGCCACGGAGCTGGCCGCGCATGATGTGGAGGCGCATCGCGCCGTGGAGGACTACCGGGCGCTCCTGCATGGGCACCTGACGAAGTCCCTCGACGCGGCGGCTCGGGCGGGAGTCCTGCCGAAGAAGACGGTGGCCCGCCGCGTGGAGCTGCTGGTGGGGTCCGTCATCGGCGTGCTCGTCACCGCGCGGTTGGACCCCGCCGCAGCCGCGAAGCTCGCGCGCTCGGCGGCGAGCGAGGTCGAGTCCTGGGCGGAGGCGTAGCGAGGACGCGAAGGGCGTGTGGCGACTCAGATGGACAGAGGCCGGTCCACCGCGTGTCTGGCTCCGACTTGGGGGGTGTGCGAGAGTGGCCATCCCCCTCTGGACGATGCACCTGATGAACAAACTCTCCGTAGCCATTGCTGGACTGATGCTGGTGCTGGCCGCTTGCAAGACGACTGGCTCCGCGCCCCCCGGCGATATCCCCACGGCGATGGACCAGGCCGCGACAACCCTGCTGCGGTCAAGACTGCTGCACGCAACCTCCATCGCAGTGGTCTATCGCGGCGAGGAGTTCATCCTCCATCGTGGTGAGCTGGAAACCGGCAAGTCCAATCCGCCCAACGATTCGACGCTCTATGAGATTGGGTCGGTCAGCAAGACCTTCGCTGGCCTGCTGTTGGCAAACACTGTTCTCGAAGGCAAGGCGACCCTCGACGACCCGATACAAAAGTATCTGCCGTCCGCCTATCCGAACCTGCAGTCAGACGGCGAACCCATCCGTCTGCGCCATCTGGTCACCCACACCAGCGGCATGCCGGGGATGTTGCCGCTGCAAGTGAATGAGGTGTTGAAGGACTTCACCGCGCATGCCACCCCGGCAAAACTCAATGCCGCCTATGCGGACTACGGGCAGCCGCGGTTCTGGCAGGACCTGCACACCGTCAGCATCAAGGGCCCGCTCGGCAAGGACTATGCTTACTCGAGCGCCGGCACCGAACTGGTCGCGCACACCCTCGAAGAAATCCACGGGGCTCCCTACGAGTCGTTGCTCGCGGAGTTCCTGGCGCGGGAAGCGGGTATGCAGGATGTCTGGCTGCGCCTGCGTGCCCAGGATGCCAGCCGTCTGGCGCCTGGCTACCACAGCGACAATCCGGTCGGTACCACGCCGATGCCACTCCTGCCCTGGGGCGCGGCGGGAGCCTTGAAGACGACGATGCCAGAGATGGTCAAGTACCTGCGCTTGCAGTTGAGCAACCATCCCGCGGTGACAGAGTCACACAAGCCACTGGTGCGCTTCGCGGAAGACTTCAGCATTGGCTATTTCTGGAACATCGGCCAGAGCAGCCAATTGGGCACCCACTACGTGCATCACGGCGGCGTGCCACGCGCGCAATGCTATATCTACCTCGTGCCGAAGTATCAGCTGGGGGTGTTCATCATCACCAACCAGAGCGGCGATGCGACGGCCAACGCCATGGAAGGCGCGCTGGCGCCCCTCTTCGACAGGGTTGAATCCATGGAGGGTCGCTAGCGCATCGATGAGCGGACTCCCCGCTGCGCCGAGGAGTCCGCTCGAGCTTCACGCGAGGTCTACGGCGTGCTGGAGCAGAGGAACGTGCTGCTCCGCGTCTGCGCGCGGCCGAGGGCGTCGGTGACGGTGACGGTCGCGGTGGTCATGACGCCGGGGGTGCAGATGCCGTATGCCTGGTCGGGGTTGTTCACGTACTGGGAATAGACGCCCGCCGGAGCGACCATCGTCCACGCGCCCGTGAACGGCGCCAGGCCCCCCGCCTTCGTGACGGTGCACTGGAAGAGATTGCTCTGGGTGCTCGTGCACGACACCGAGATGGCGTCGAACCTGGAGGCGGAGACCGCCGCATGGGCATCCAGCGTCTTGGGCGGGCAGACCGGCCCGACGCACGGGATGACCCAGCGCGCCGTCGACGTGAGGAGGGTCTTGATCTGCGCGGGCGTGAGCGACGGATTGCGCGAGCGCATCAAGCCAATGGTCCCGGACACATGAGGCGCCGCCATCGACGTCCCCGCCCAGTGGCGGTCGCAGTGAATCCCCTGGCTCGTGGTCCACGACGACACGATGCCGTGCGTGCCGATGCCGCGCGTCTCCTCCGGGTCCGTGCAGCCGATGAGCGCTCCGAATCCCGCCTCACCCGTCTTGGCATACGGGCTCGTCCGGTACTCATCACCGCCTGGCGCTCCCAGGGTGACGTTCGGGCCCTGCGCCGAATACGACTCGTAGTCGCTCTTCTCGTTCACGGCCGCCACCGAGATGACGTTCTGGCACGTCCCCCACACGAAGTTCGCGAAGTTGCTCGTGAGCATCCCGCTGTCGCGGTTGCCCGCGGCCACCACCACCGGGACACCCGCGGCCACCGCGGCATTGACCGCCGACTGCAAGTCCGCGGGGCAGGGGCCCGGCATGTTCCCCAAGCTGATGTTGATGACGGACGCCGGCGCAGGGGCTTGCACCAGATTCCCACGCCCGTCATCCACCTCGTAACCGGCCGCGTAGCGGATGCCGCGTGCAATCACCGTGGGCAGCGGGTCATTCGCCCCGGGAGCACCCGAGGAGATGCCGCCCCCCGACTGCGACACGCGCACCGGCATCAGCTTGCAGCCCCAGCACACGCCCACGCCCCCCGTGCCGTTGTTGGGCGTGGCCGCGATGGTGCCGGCCACGTGGATGCCGTGGTGATACGTGCCCAGGTCCGTGGGGTCGGGCATGCCCTCGACGAAGTCGTAGCCCGACACCCACTTGGAGCTCAGGTCCGGATGCAGCAGCTTCCCGCTGTCGAGCACCGCGACGGTGACAGCGCTGCTCCCCGTGGTGAGGTTCCACGCCTCCGGCGCGCGGATGAGGTTGTAGTGCCAGCGCTGGCTGTTGAACCGCGGGTCGGTGGGCTCCAGGGCCTGCTGCGCCTGGCTCACCGGCTCCGAGGGAGGAGGTGTCTCCTCGGGAGCGCCGCACGCCACCAACGCCCCCACGAGGACGGTACCCATCGAAGGAACAAAGACACGACGAAGCAAGGACCCATGCGACACGAAAGGCCTCCAGGGACATCACGCCACTGCGGACTGAGTGAGAACGGACACGGACTCGAAGACGGCGGGAGACGGACGCTCAGGACCTCGTCCTGGCGAGCCGCTCCCTCCGTGCCGGCTCATTACGAAGGCACCCCGAAAACGGGTTGATGCCCCTGGGTATCTCGCGCCACCAGCGGGCGGTGCCCTGGGTTCGCCGCGAAAACAGACAAGCCCCCCAAGCCCCCTATACTGAGGGCCTTGGAGGAACACACGTCGGTATGGCTACGCGCATCCTCGGCATGGTGCTGGCTGGTGGACAGGGAACCCGGTTGTCGCCCCTCACGCAGCGGCGCTCGAAGCCAGCGGTGCCCTTCGGGTCGAAGTTCCGCATCATCGACTTCGCGCTCAACAACTTCATCAACTCCGGCATCTACTCCATCTACGTCCTGACGCAGTTCAAGGCGCAGTCGCTCACCGAGCACATCCAGCGCGGCTGGCGCTTCGGCTCCGTGCTGCTGTCGGACTACTTCATCACCCTGGTCCCCGCGCAGATGTACCTGTACGAGGAGCTGGGGCCCGTTTGGTACCGGGGCACCGCGGACGCCATCTACCAGAACATGCATCTGGTGGAGAACCACCGCCCCGAACACCTGGCCATCTTCTCCGGCGACCACATCTACAAGATGAACGTGGCGCACATGCTGGAGCAGCACGAGGCCCAGCGCGCGGACATCACCATCGCCGCGTACCCCACGCCCCTCGCGGACGCCCACCGCTTCGGCATCATGCAGGTGGACGAGCGCGGCCGCGTGACGGAGTTCCAGGAGAAGCCCAAGGACCCCAAGCCCATCCCCGGCCGCCCGGACACCGCGCTGGCCAGCATGGGCAACTACATCTTCCGCAGCAAGGTGCTGGCGGAGTTGCTCGAAATCGACGCGAAGACGGAAGGTTCCCAGCACGACTTCGGCAAGGACGTGCTGCCCCGCGCGCTGCGCGACGGCTACCACATCCAGACCTACGACTTCGCCAAGAACCCCATCCCCGGGCAGACGGGCCCCAACACCTACTGGCGCGACGTGGGCACGCTGGACGCGTACCACGAGGCGTCCATGGACCTGGTCTCCGTCAACCCGGAGTTCGACATCTTCAACGCCGAGTGGCCCCTGCGCACCGGCAGCGAGTACAGCCCCCCGGCCAAGTTCGTCCACGAGTCCGGAGACCGCGTGGGCCGCGCGCTCAACTCCATGGTGGCCGGAGGCTGCATCATCTCCGGCGGCGTGGTGCGTGAGAGCATCCTCTTCCGCCGCGCCCGCGTGAACAGCTACGCCAGCGTGCAGCGCTCGGTCATCTTCGACGAGGTGGATATCGGCCGGCACGCGCAGGTGAAGAACGCCATCATCGACAAGGGCGTGCGCGTGCCGCCCAACACGAAGGTGGGCTTCGACCTGGAGGCCGACCGCGCCAGGGGCTTCACCGTCACCGAGAGCGGCATCGTCGTGGTGCCCAAGGGCTACCGCTTCGACTGATGCGTCGGTGGGCGCGGACAACGGCGGAGATGGGCGGTTCGACGTGTGTCTGGTGGACTTCTCGGGGCGGGCGGATGGCGCCGGGAGGGACACCTGGGGCCGCGGGGTTGTGGGTGATGCTGCTCGTGGCCCGGTCCGCGCGTCGGACCCGGGTTGGAGGAGGGGTGTCCTCCGCGTGACACGCGGATGTCTGCTTCTTCTCCCGAAGGAGGGGGAGGCCGTCGACCGCGTGACAGAGGGTCGTCCGTTGGGAGTCAGGACTCGTTCAAGTCGCTGCAACCCATATCGCGTCTGTCTCGGGTTCCGATTATGCGTGTGAATCTGACCGCATCACGGACCCGAGACTCTCATGAACAGCGCCACAGTCCAGGACCCCCGCTCTCCTTTCATCCGCTTCGTGGGACGGGCGCTCCCGCCTCACTATGCCTCACAAGAGCAGCTCATCGAGGCTTTGCGTGGGCTGTGGGCCACGCGCCACTTCAACATCGAGCGCTTGGAAGAGCTGCACCGGGCCGTCCAGGTGGGAGGCCGCCACCTGGCGATTCCCCTGGAGGAGTACGATGCGCTGAAGACTTTCCAGCAGCGCAACGACACGTTCATTCGCGAGGGCACGGTGCTCAGCGAAGCGGTGGTGCGCCAGGCGCTGGTGGGCGCGGGGCTGACGCCTGAAGACGTGGACCACGTCTTCTTCATCACGGTGACGGGCATCTCCACGCCCAGCATCGACGCGCGCCTGGCCAACCGGCTGAGCTTCCGTGAGGACTTCAAGCGCACGCCCATCTTCGGCCTGGGGTGTGTCGCGGGTACCGCGGGAGTGGCGCGCGCGGCGGACTACCTGCGGGCCTTCCCCACGCACACCGCGCTGGTGGTGTCGACGGAGCTCTGCTCGCTGACGTTGCAGAGGGAGGACCTGTCCATCCCCAACATCATCGCCTCGGGGCTCTTCGGTGATGGCGCGGCGTGCGCGGTGTTGCGCGGCGCGGAGGCTCCGGACGCGCGTGGCCCCCGGGTGGTGGCGTCGCGTTCGGTGTTCTACCGGGACACCGAGCGCATCATGGGCTGGGACGTGGTGGACTCCGGCTTCAAGGTGGTGCTGTCGGCGAAGGTGCCGCAGCTGGTCAAGGACCACATCCGGGGCAACGTGGATGGCTTCCTCGCGTCGCACGGCTTGAAGCGCGAGGACATCCGTCACTGGGTGGCGCATACGGGCGGGCCCAAGGTGCTCCAATCCTTCGAGGAGGCGTTGGAGCTGCCCTCGGACGCGCTGGCGCGCTCGTGGGCGTCGCTGCGCGAGGTGGGGAACCTGTCCTCGGCGTCGGTGTTGTTCGTGTTGGGCGAGACGTTGGAGCAGGCTGGCGCGAAGCCGGGGGACTACGGCTTGATGATGGCGCTGGGACCGGGCTTCTGCGCGGAGATGGTGCTCCTCCAATGGTGACCACGACCGAGGCCGTCTTCCTGGGGTACATGGGGCTGCTCGTGATGGAGCGCCTGGTGGAGCTGGTGCTCTCCAAGCGCAACGCCGAGTGGGCCTTCGCGCGGGGTGGGGTGGAGACGGGGCAGGCCCACTACCGCTTCATGGTGGTGTTCCACACGCTCTTCCTGGGCGCCTGTGTGGCGGAGGTGTTCCTCCTGCACCGGCCCTTTCCAGGGGCGCTGGGGTGGGGGGCGCTGGCGGGCGCGGTGCTGGCGCAGGGCCTGCGCTACTGGGCCATCACCACGCTGGGCGAGCGGTGGAACTCGCGCATCATCGTCGTGCCGGACCTGCCGCCCGTGGTGGGCGGGCCGTATCGCTTCCTGCGTCACCCCAACTACGTCGCCGTGGTGTTGGAGCTGGCGTGTGTACCGCTCATCCACGGAGCCTGGTGGACAGCGGTGTTCTTCTCGGTGGGCAACCTGGTGCTGCTCTCCGTGCGCATCCGCGCGGAGGAGTCGGCGCTGGGGGACGCATACGCACGTGCCTTCGCCCATCGTCCTCGTTTTCTTCCGGAGGTGCCCCGTGGCTGAGTTTGAACAGGAGGTCCTGGCGGAGATTCGCCGCATCGCCGCTGAAGAGCTGGAGTGGAGGGGCGAGGTGGAGCCCCATCATGACCTCGTCGGCGACTTGCAGCTCGACAGCCTGGGGCTGACGGTGCTGGCGGTGGGGTTGGAGAACCGCTTCCGCATCCGGCTGTCGGAGGAGGACGCGCAGGGCATCAAGTCGGTGGCGGACCTGACGCGGCTGGTGGAGGGCCGGGTCCTGTCCAACTCGCGGATGCAGATGGAGGCCCGCCCGTGAGAGGGCCGACGTTGCCATTGGCGCGGTATCCCACGGTGAACGCGATGCTCGCGGCGGCCAGCCGGATGGACTACCGGTTGACGTTCGTGGATGCGGCCGAGCGCGAAGAGGTGATGCCCTTCGCGGAGGTGTACCGCCGCGCGAAGCGCACCGCGGGCGGCCTGTTGCGCCTGGGGGTGCGTGAAGGGGAGCGGGTGGCGTTGCTGTTGCCCACGTCGCCGGCCTTCATGGAGGCCTTCTTCGGGACGATGCTCGCGGGGGCGGTGCCGGTGCCGTTGTACCCGCCGGTGCGGCTGGGGCGCCTGGAGGAGTATCACCGCTCCACCTCGCGGATGCTCCAGGTGACGGGGGCGAGCCTGGTCCTCACGGACTCCCGGGTGCGGCTGTTGTTGGGGCCGAGCGTGGAGATGTCCCGGCCCCGGCTGGGCTGTCTCACGGTGGAGGACGTGTCGCGCGGTGACGAGCCGGGCGAGGTGGCGGTGAAGCCGGACGCGCTGGCGCTCATCCAGTTCTCCTCGGGCTCCACGGTGGACCCGAAGCCGGTGGCGTTGCCGCACGCGGCGCTGATGGCGCAGGTGATGGCGCTCGAGGTGGCCATGCCGCTGCCGACCGATGCGCCGCGCGTGGGTGTGAGCTGGCTGCCGCTGTACCACGACATGGGGCTCATCGGCTGTCTGCTGTCCGCGCTGCACTACCCGGGGAACCTGGTGCTGATTCCTCCGGAGGTGTTCCTGGCGCGGCCCGCGCTCTGGCTGCGCGCGGTGTCCCGGCACCGGGGCTTTGTCTCGCCCGCGCCCAACTTCGCGTATGGCCTGTGCTTGAAGCGCGTGAAGGACGCGGAGATGGAAGGGTTGGACCTGTCGTCGTGGAAGCACGCGCTCAACGGCGCGGAGCCCGTGTCGGCGGAGACGTTGCAGCGCTTCGCCCAGCGCTTCGAGCGATGGGGGTTCTCGGCTCGTGCGCTGCGGCCGGTGTATGGGATGTCCGAGGCGTCGCTGGCCGTCACCTTCCCGCCGGAGGGGCGGGGGCCTCGCGTGCTGGGGGTGGACTCGGGCGTGCTCGCGCGCGAGGGGCGGGTGGAGAGCGGTGCGCGGATGATGGTGAGCGTGGGGGCGCCCGTGGCGGGCTTCGAGGTGGAGGTTCGCGACGAGAAGGGTGGGGTGTTGCCGGAGCGGCAGGTGGGGACGGTCTTCACGCGGGGGCCGTCGTTGATGGCGGGCTACTACGGGGACGCGGTGGCGACGCGGCGCGCGCTGACGTTGGATGGCTGGTTGGACACGGGAGACCTGGGCTTCATCGCGGACGGTGAGCTGTATCTGACGGGGCGCGCGAAGGACGTGGTCATCATCCGCGGGGCGAATCATGCGCCGCAGGCGTTCGAGGAGCCGCTCCAGTCCGTGGAGGGCGTGCGCACCGGGTGCGCGGTGGCGCTGGGCTTCACGCCCGAGGGCGGCGAGGACGAGGCGCTGCTCATCCTCGCGGAGCGCTCGGGGCCCGAGGCGGACGCGGGGGTCGAGGAGCGCATCCGCGCGGCGGTGGTGGCCGCGACGGGGGTGAGGCCGCACACGGTGAAGATGCTCGAGTCGGGGACGCTGCCCCGGACGTCGAGCGGGAAGCTGCGGCGTGGCGAAGCGCTGCGCCGCTATCTCGCCGGAGAGCTGCTGCCGCCGAAGAAGGTGGGCATGGTGGGCATGGCGGTGGAGATGGCGCGCAGCGCGCTGGCCATGGCGCGGGCGGAGCACGAGACGTGAGCGGGCGCCTGGGGCGAAGGACGAAGGGAGATGGCTCGGGCGTATGCGGAGGCTCGACCTCATGATGCGCACGGGTGGGCCCGTGACGGGGCACGATGTGATGGGGTGGCCGCGCGCGCGACGGGGCTCGGTGCGAGCGGAGCCACCCCGATGAAGCGCTATGACGTGGCCGTGGTGGGCGGTGGGCCGGCGGGGCTGGCCGTGGCCACCCATGCCGCGATGCGAGGGCTGAACACGGTGGTCCTCGAACGGGCCGTGTTGCCCGCGGACAAGGCGTGCGGCGAGGGGCTCATGCCCACGGGCCTCGCCGCGTTGGAGCGGCTGGGGGCGCTGGCTCACCTGGACCGCGCGGACAGCTCGCCCTTCGTGGGCATCCGCTATGTGCAGGAGGATGGCAGCACGGCGGAGGGGCTTCTGCCCGGCCCCGGTGGATTGGGGGTGCGCCGCGTGGCGCTCGCGAAGGCGTTGGTGTCGCGGGCCCGCGAAGTGGGAGTCGAGTTGCGAGAGCGGACCCAGGTGCTTTCGCATCGGCGTGGCGATATGGCGGTGACCTTGGAGACCGCCGAAGGCCCCGTCGAGGCGCGGATGCTGGTGGCCGCCGATGGACTGGGTTCACCCCTGCGCCGGGCGGAGGGCCTGGAGGTCGATGCGCAGGGGCCGCGGCGCTTCGGGTTGCGCCGGCACTTCCAGCTTCCTCCGTGGTCACCCTTCGTGGAGGTCCACTTCGCGGATGGCGTGGAGGCCTACGTGACACCCGCGGGCACCCGCCGCGTCGGGCTGGCCTTCCTGTGGGAGGACGGAGGCGTCGATGGCCGCGTGGCCTTCGACACCCTGCTCTCGCGCTTCCCTCGGCTCGCGGAGCGTCTGCTCGTCGCTCCTCCGGACTCACAGGTGCGTGGCGCGGGGCCGTTGGCGCGAGTGGCGCGGGTGCGGGTGGCGGACCGCTTCGCGTTGGTGGGAGACGCGGCGGGTTACGTCGACGCGCTCACCGGTGAGGGATTGTCGCTGGCCTTCGCGTGCGCGGAGTCACTGGGCACGCTCCTGCCGGACGCCCTGGCGAAGGGCGCGACGCGGGACGTCCTGCGTCCCTACGAGCTGCGCTTCCAACAGGTGTTCCGCAAGTACGCCTGGGCCACGAGGGCCCTGCTGGTCCTGGCGCGCCGGCCCGGTCTGCGCCGCCCCATCGTCCGGCTGCTGGGGCGCAATCCCTGGATGTTCGAGCGCATCCTCCGCGCCGTCGTCGCTTGAGGCCTGGGGGCCACGCTCGTCTGGCGGACAGGTTCCGAGGCGTGCGCCATGCGCTCCTTCGCGCCAGCCGTTACGATGGGCGTCCTTGCATGTCCTGGCCGGAGGACACGTGGCCCACCTCGATGGAGCGTCGTTCGCATGCGCATGGACCGCCAGTTCCCCGCCTCGACGGTTCGCTTGCTGTGCCTGCTCTGGCTCGCGCCGCTCGCCGGGGGTTGCCTCTTCGCGGGTCCGAGTCATCAGGGCCCACCGACGGCGCACTTCGACGGGGAGAAGTTCCACAACCTGGGAGAGGCTCGTTCCCTGACGATGACGGAGTTGGTGGGGGCGGCGCTGAAGGAGCCTCGCGGTGTGTGGCGTGAGTATGAGGACCTTCCGCCGGGCAGGCCTCCTCCGCAGCGGGTGGGGGCTGGGAAGCTGCGCGTGACGCTCATCAATCACGCCACGGTGCTCATCCAGGCCGACGGCGTGAATGTGCTGACGGACCCCATCTACTCGGACCGGCCCAGCCCCGTGCCCTGGGTGGGGCCTCGCCGGGTCCATCCTCCTGGCATCCGCTTCGAGGACCTTCCGCCCATCGACGTGGTGGTGGTGAGCCACAACCACTACGACCACATGGACCTGTCCACGCTGCGGCGATTGGAAGAGAAGCACCATCCACGCTTCATCGTGGGGCTGGGCAACAAGGAACTCCTGGCCGATGAAGGCTTCCGGCACGTCGAGGAGTTGGATTGGTGGCAGTCCACGGACGTGACGCCGCAGATGAAGGTGACCGCGGTCCCCGCGCAGCACCGCTCCAATCGCGGGCTGACGGACATGGCCGAGACGCTCTGGGCGGGCTACGTCTTCTCCACCACGGGAGGCCCCGTGGTCTTCGCGGGGGACACGGGCTTTGGTCCGCACTTCGCGATGATGGCCGCGCGCTTCGGGCCCATGCGCTTGTCGGTGCTGCCCATCGGCGCGTTCCGTCCCCGAGTCATCCACAAGGTCCACATGGGGCCCGAGGATGCATTGGAGGCGCACAAGGTCCTGCGCTCCTCCACGTCGGTCGCGATGCACTACAACACCTTCCCGCTGGCGTTCGACGGACAGGACGAGGCGAAGTTCCTGTTGCTGCGGCTCCTCGCGCGAGAGGAGGTGCGCCCGCGCTTCTGGGCGCTGGGGTTCGGCGAGGGCCGCATGGTGGACCCGCTGCCCTCGACGACCGCGGCGGTGGCGCGGATGTGTCCCGCGCCCGCGCCTGTCAGCGATTGAAGGGGAACTCCTGGACCCAGTTGAAGCCTCGGCCCACGAGCAGGAACTTCGACGAGAGGTCGAGTTTGCGCAGCCGCACATCGACGGTGGCGCCCTCGTAGGTGCCCTTGAGGACCAGGTGCTCGGGGTCGGGTTGCTCGACGGAGAGGACCACCTTCGCCGCGTCCGGCGCGCGGCTCTCCGCGAAGGAGAAGGACCGGGCCGCCTCGTCGTAGGTTCCGAAGTAGCGCTTGCGGGAGTCGTCCATCTTCCGCACCGTCGGGCCCACGCGGCTCACGGAGAAGGTGCGCCAGCGCTGAGTATCACCGAGGAGGGGAGGGTGGACCTGCCCGTCCCGGGTGAAGGACTCCACTTCATAGAAGCCGTACAGGGGCGGAAGAGGCGCCTGGTCGCCTCGCTTTTGGCTCATCTCCCAGCCCTGGCTGATGTTCGAGTAGAGCAGCCAGCCGATGAAGAGGACCTTCACTCCACGCAGGGCCCAGGTGACGCGGGGCGGGAATGAGAAGGGGGTGTCGAGCTTGCTGGGCTGGGTCGCGCGGTTGAAGACCAGCACGTTGGCGAGCCGTCGGAGGTCGGGCAGCAACAGGAAGACCGCGAGCGACACGAGCAGGGTGGAGTAGAGCTTGACCGGGACGTCGTAGAAGAAGTTGAGCGCCACGACGTTGCTCATGACGCCGATGACGACGAGTGCGCCGAGCGTCGTGGTCCGCCGCAGGAGGAGCAGCAGTCCTCCCATCACCTCCGCGCCTCCGGTGAAGAGGTTGTAGCCCGGGGAGTAGCCCATGAAGGTCCAGAGCAGTCCCATGGGGGAGAGGTCGCCCACGGGCTGACTGAGTCGCTCCAGGTTGGGGAAGGGGAACTGGGTCTTGATGACCTTCGCGAAGCCGTAGGTCAGCATCGCGAAGGCCAGGATGTAGCGGACGTAGACGCGCAAGAGGTCGTGTGCCTTCACGTACTCCGCGCGACGCCGGTCGATGAAGGACCAGACTCCTGCCACCGTGAAAGAGAGCGCGAGCATGAAGGCCATGTGCGCGTAGTCGATGGCCTTGTCGCCGCTGCCACTGGGGCCCGCGGGCAATACGAGTTCATGGCCAAACAGATGCCGGGCCAGCCAGACCTCGAGGGTCTGCCAGACGGTATCGATGAATCGAGAGAGGCCTTCGTCGATGACGGGGGCGAGGTAGAGCGGAAACAGCAGGTGGTAGAGGAAGACGAAGGCGAAGACGAAGCGGAAGCCAAGGCGCTGCGCGAGGCTCCACGGTTCCACCAGGGGCATGGGTGGGGTGGGGGGCGTCGTCACGGGAGCCAGGGGCTCGGGCGTGGATGGGACGGGGGCAGCGCTGGTCATGTGGGCCTCTCGCGGAGGGCGAGCGTAGCCAGCGGGCTCTCGGCGGCCCAAACGGTGCTTGTCTGGGGAAACTACGCGCTGAGTCACAGAGGGAGGTCGGGGTGACCGCCTGTGGGAATGGGATGTGGGTGGGCCTGCGCATGGGGCGGGTCGGCGTCGGACTCCCCTGGTAGATAGGGGCCGCGTGGAAGACGACCGGACCGGACAGGACAGCAGGCCCCTCAGGAAGCAGAAGCGACCCCGGAAGGTGTCTCCGCGCTACCTGGAGAACGCGGCGCTGCACTACTTGAAGCGCTATGCCTCCACGGTGAGCCAGCTCAAGCGCGTGCTGGTGCGCCGGGTGGACCGCTCCGTGAAGGAGCACGGTGGGGACAAGGCCGAGGCGCTCGGGTGGATTGAGGCGTTGACGCAGAAGCTGGTCCGCAACGGGCTCATCAACGATGACGCGTATGCGGGGATGAAGGCGCAGTCGCTGCGTGCCTCGGGGCGCAGCACGCGCGTGATTGCGCAGAAGCTGCGGATGAAGGGCGTGGACGCGGAGCTGGTGCAGCGCAAGCTGGCGCAGGCGACGGCGGAGGTCTCCGACGAGGAGGCGGCTCGCATCTGGGCGCGGAAGAAGCGGCTGGGACCGTTCCGGAAGAACCTGGAGACGCGCGAGGAGAACCGGAAGCGGGACCTCGCGGCGCTGGCGCGGGCGGGGTTCTCGTTCGGGACTGCGAAGAAGGTCATCGACGGGGCGCTCGACTCGAGCGTGCGGGAGTCGTGAGCGTTCCGTGAAGATGGAGTGCGGAGGGCTGGGCAGGCTCACTGGATGGGTTCGAGCCTGTTTCGCCTGTGGTTCGTCATGTGGGTGGTAGTGACTCTGGGGGCCTGTGCGTCCCGGCCTGTGATTCCCTGGGGGGACGACTACTTCAGCGCCAGTCAGCCGTCCTGCGCTTGGGATGAGTGGACTCTGCCGTTGCCCTCGCTCATTCCCGAGGGGGCGCTGGCGGTGTCCTTCATGGTGGACCTGGTCGCGGAACAGCCCAGTCTGCGTTCGGACCGATTTTGGCGGTGTCACTTCTCCGCCGCGCTCTACTCCATGGGGGAACGCAGCCTGTGGCCGATGGCGTCGGATTCCGAGGCATATCGCTTCACCTGGCTCCCGTCTTTCTCCGCACTTTTGACGATTCGCGTGGAGCGGCGCGGCTCGGTGTACGTGCTGCATGCGGAGCATCTGGGGGGCTATCGGAGCGCCCTTGATGCGCCAAGTACGCGGCGCTCGCGGCTGCTCCTTCCAAGTGAGTGGAATGAGTTCCAGCGCAAGTTGAAGGCCTTCTCATTCTGGACTCAGTCGAGACGGATGAGCGTGCCAGAGAACTTCTTGGGTTTGGACGGCGCGGAGTGGCTGCTGGAAGGTGTTCAGCCTGGCCGCTACAAGGCCTATCTCGTCTGGTCTCCGGGCGAGGAGGGGCAAGGAGGCGCGTTTCGCGAGGCCTGCCTGTACCTGCTGGAGTTGTCGGGGCTCGCGATTCCTCCCTCGGACTTCTACTGATTCGCGCCACGGTGTGGTCACTTCACGGAGAGGACCTTGCGCGCCACGTTGATGAAGGCGCGCAGGGGCGGCGAGGCACGGGTGCGGTGGGGGTAGTACAGGAACAGGCCCGGCACGGACGGAGCCCAGTCCTCCAGCACGGCCCGAACCGCGCCCGAGCGCAAGGCCTGCTCGGCTTCAATCTCCGCGAGGTACGCGAGCCCCACGCCCGCGGTGGCCATGCGCAGCATGAACTGCGCCTGGTCCGCGACCAGAGGCCCCTTCACGGGGACACGCAGCTCCCGGCGTCCTCGCTCCAGCTCCCAGTGGTAGACGAGCCCTGTCGTGGGGGCTCGGAAGCTGATGCAGTCGTGATGTTCCAGGTCCTCCGGCCGCGTGGGAGTCCCTCGCTTCTTGAGGTACGCGGGCGACCCGACGATGAGGAAGCGGAAGGGCGGCGTGAGCCGGACCTGCACCATGTCGCGCTCGACGGACTCGGCCAGCCGGATGCCCGCGTCGAGCCCCTCCTGGACGATGTTCACGAACCGGTCATTCACGCGCACCTCCACACGCACGTGGGGATGCTCCTGGATGAAGCGAGGCAGCACGGGCTCGAGCACCGGAGCGATGGAGACGAATGGGACGGTGAGCCGCAGCGTGCCCGTCACCTCCGAGGCATCGGCGGACAAGTGGTCGAGCGCACTGAGCGCTGCCTCCAGCCCGGGCCCGGCGCGCTCCAGCAGCCGCTGACCCATGTCCGTGAGCGATACGCTGCGCGTGGTCCGGGAGAGCAGGGCCCCGCCGGCGCGCTCCTCGAGGAGCCTCACGGTGTGGCTCACCGCCGAGGTGGAGACTCCGAGCTCCTTCGCCGCGCGGGTGAAGCTCTTGTGCCGGGCGACGGCGATGAACACGGCCAGTTCGTTCAGGGGCGTCAGGGCCATTGTTGAACCATATTCAACAGTGTTTGAACATTCTGCCCCTTTCTCGAAAAGAGCGCACCGCGCATGTTGTGCCCATCACGGAGGCGCACATGACGACGAACACGACGAAGCGCATCGACTCGCTGGCCCGGTACCACCTGCTGGGACGCTCGGGGCTGCGAGTGAGCCCGTTGGCGCTGGGGACCATGACGTTCGGCACGGAGTGGGGCTGGGGCAGCCCCAAGGACACGGCGCACAGGCTGCTGGCCCGCTACCTGGAGGCGGGTGGCAACTTCCTCGACACGGCGGACGGCTACACGGGTGGGACGAGCGAGGAGATCATCGGGGACTACTTCGCGAAGCAGGGCGGGCGCGACAGCGCCGTCATCGCGACGAAGTTCACCATCAACACGATTCCCGGGGACCCGAACGCGGGAGGCAATGGCCGCAAGAACATCCGCCGGGCTCTGGACGCGTCGCTGCGTCGGCTGAAGACGGACTACGTGGACCTGTACTGGCTGCACGCGTGGGACGGCATCACTCCGCTCGAGGAGGTGATGCAGACGATGTCGGACCTCGTGAGCGCGGGGAAGATTCGCTACATCGGGTTGTCGGACGTGCCGGCCTGGTACTTCGCTCGGGCGCAGACGCTGGCGGAGCGCCAGGGATGGGAGCGGGTGGCCGCGCTCCAGCTCGAGTACTCGCTGTTGGAGCGGAATATCGAGCGTGAGCACATCCCGGCCGCGCTGGCGCTCGGGGCGAGCATCACGCCCTGGAGTCCGTTGGGCTCCGGGATGTTGTCGGGCAAGTACTCGCGAGAAGGCGTCACGGCGAAGGGCGAGGGACGGCTCCCGGCCATCCAGGGTGGAGGGAACCCGGGGCTGGTGAAGCTCTTCACGGAGCGGAACTGGGGCATCGTCGACACGCTGTTGGAGGTGGCGCGAGAGCTGGACAAGCCCCCCGCGCAGGTGGCGCTGGCGTGGGTGACGCGGCGGCCGGGTGTGGCTTCGACCATCATCGGTGCGACGAAGCTGGAGCAACTCGAGGCGAACCTGCACGCGCTGGATGTGGAGATTCCGCCGGCGCAGGCGGCTCGACTGGAAGCGGCCAGCCGCCCGGAGCTGGTCCACCCGTACATCTTCTTCGAGGATGCGTTCTTCAGCGGGGGCATGTTCAGCGGCGGGACGTCCGTCCGCGCGGAGCCGACCTGGTTCCGCCCGGCGGTGCGCTGAACCGCGTGAAGGGATGGCTCAGTCGGTTCGTTGCAGCGAGCGCCAGAGCCATCCCCAGCGCAGCTCCACGTCTTCGAAGGGGGGAAGCCGGATGAGGGAGTCGCCCTCGCTGTAGACACCCAGCTCGGCCCATTGTCCGTCGCGCAGCTCGCTGACGGTGAGCGTGCGTGAGACCAGGTCGATGAGCCACAGGTGCCGGATGCCGAGCCTCGCGTAGAACGGGCGCTTGATGTTCAGGTCATACGTATGCGTCGACGGCGACAGGATTTCGCAGACCCAATCGGGAGGGAGGGTCCACTGTCGCTCCGGGAGTGTGGCGACACGTTCGCGTCGCCACCCCGCGAGGTCTGGAACGAACTCGGGGGAGCCTTCTGCTCGGGTGCCGGGCTCGACCATGAGCCACCATCCGCCCGGCCCTGGGTTGCCGAGCTGGAAGGGACCATCCAGCTCTCCAAACAATCTCAGCCCAAGATAGACATGTCCGCCCCCGGGGCGGGCATGCGCGTACAGCGCACCATCGATGATCTCGCCCACGACGCCCTCAGGCAGAGCCTCGATGTCGGCGAGGGTTGCGACACCCTCTGTTTCGCGTTTGCCGTAGGCCATGCCTCGAGTGCGGAGAGAGCAAGGCCCCCTGACAAGCAGCGGCAACTACCTGGCGTCGGACGACTCCACGAGAGGCCAGAGTTCCCCGAGCCGCAGTTCGACTTCCTCGAACGGCGCGGCACGAATGACATCGTCATCACCGTACACACCCAGCTCGGTCCAGTGTCCGTCACGCAGCTCGCTCACCGTGAGCGTGCGCGACTCCACGTCGATGAACCACAGATGCCGGATGCCGATGCGCGCGTAGAACGGGCGCTTGATGCGCTGGTCATATCCACGCGTGGAAGGTGAAAGGATTTCACAAGCCCAGTCTGGCGCCAGACGCCACGACGTCGATGGCAGCCGTGCGATGCGCTCCTTGCGCCACCCCGCCACGTCCGGGATGAACTCCGGCGAGCCTTCCAGTTCGATGCCGGGCTCTACCTGAATCCACCAACCCCCGGGGCCGCCTCGTCCCTGCTGGAATGCTCCCCAGAGCTCGGCATGCAAACTTCCCAGGATATCCATATGCCCAGGTCTTGGCTGGGCATGCACATACAACGTCCCATCGATGATCTCGCCCACGACGCCCTCAGGCAGAGCCTCGATGTCGGCGAGGGTTGCGACACCCTCTGTTTCGCGTTTGCCGTAGGCCATGCCTCGAGTGTGGAGATAGCAAGGCCCTCTGACAAGCCGCGCCGCTGCGAGCGGACGTCTACAACTAGAGCTTCAACTTCTTGAACACGGATTCCGGGATGCTCTTGATGATGAGCATGATGAGCGCCCAGATGCCGGGGACGTAGACCTCGTTCTTGCGCGAGTCCGCGGCGCGCAAGAGCCCGCGTGCCACCTTCTCCGGCGAGGCGAACAGCTTGTTCTTCGGCAGGTGCGCCGTCATCGGTGTGTCCACGAAGCCCGGCTTCACTGTCACCACCGCCACGTTGGACTTCGCCAGGCGGTTGCGCAGCCCCTGGAGGAACACGTTCAGCGCGCCCTTCGACGCGCCGTACACGTAGTTGCTCTGCCGGCCCCGGTCTCCCGCCACCGACGAGATGACCACCAGCGTGCCCGCCTTCTGCGCCTCGAAGCGGTTGGCCAACGGCGTCAAGAGCGACACGGCGCTCATGAAGTTGGTGCGCAGCACCGCCTCCGTCGCCGTCCACGTGGCCTGCGACTCCGCCTGGTCTCCCAGCACGCCGTGCGCGAGGACCACGCCATCCAACCCACCCAACGCCTGGAACGCCCCCTCCACCAACGCCTCATGCGTGGCGAAGTCGTTCAGGTCCACCGCCTTCGACTCCACCTTCGCGGCACCCCGCGTGGCGGCATCCTTCGTCACCGCGTCCAGGTTCGCCGCGTTGCGGCCCACGAGGTACAGCGAGGCACCCCGCGCGGCGAGCAGCCGCACCGTGGCCTGGGCAATGGCGCTGGTGGCGCCGAGGACGAGCACTTTCTTCATGGTGTGAGGAATCTCGGAAAAGAGGTCAGCGAAGCGCAAGCACCGACGGGGGATGCGGCGCCCCCGCGGCCCGCTCCGACTCGAGCGAGAAGGGCAGGGCCACCGGATTCATCCGCCGCCAGAACGACGAGGAGAACGCCGGGTCCATATACCCCGCGAACTCCACGCGGCGCGGGAAGTACGCCGCGAAGCTCTCCGGGCTCATCCGTGCATCCTTCGCCGGATACACCGCGCCCCCCGCCTCGCGCGTCACCCGGTCCAACTCCTCCACCAGCCGGTACGTCTTCTCTCCCCGGTTGGCGAAGTCCATGGCCAGCGTCACGCCCTTGCGCGGGAAGGACAGCCAACCCGGTGAGGGAATGTCTCCAAACGTCTTCAACACAGACAAGAAGCTGGGCAGCCCCCCACGAGAGCTTCGCTCCAGGATGTCCTTCAGCGCGTCGCGCGCCGTCGAATACGGCACCACGCACTGGAACTGGAGGAAGCCGCGGCTGCCATAGATGCGGTTCCACCCGTAGATGGCATCCAGCGGATAGAAGAACGGGTCGTAGTGCGTCAGCCGCTGCTTGGGCCTGCCGTTCTGCCGGTGGAAGTACAGCCAGTTGAACGCCGACACCGTCAGCCGGTTCAGGCAGAAGGACGGCATGTCCATCGGCACCGCCAACCCGATGCCATGCGACAGGTGGCTCTTGGCGAGCGGCAACCCGTCGAACTGCGGCGGCGCGAAGTTGCCCCGGTACAACAACCCCCGGCCCACCTTCTTGCCGCGCGCCAGGCAGTCCACCCACGCCATGGTGAACTGGTAGTCGGCCTCGGACTCGCGCGCCACGACCAGGAACTCGTCCAGGTTCGCGAGCGGCACCGTCTCCTGGAGCACGTACGGGTTGCTGATGGGCTTGAGCTGCACCTCCGCCCACGTGATGAGCCCCGTCAGCCCCAGGCCACCAATCGTCGCGCCGTACCAGTCCGGGTTCTCATCCGGAGCGCAGACGCGGCGGCTGCCATCCGAGCGCACCAGCTCGAAGCGGCGCACGTAGCGGCCAAAGGTGCCCGCGCAGTGGTGGTTCTTGCCATGCACGTCGTTGGCGATGGCCCCGCCCACCGTGACGAACTTCGTCCCCGGCGTCACCGGCAGGAACCAGCCTCGCGGCGCGGCCAGCCGCAGAATCATGTCCAGCGTGACGCCCGCCTCGCAGCGCACCACGCCCGTGGACGGGTCGAAGGCGATGAACCGGTCCAACCCCGCGGTGAGCAGCAGCGTCCCGCCCCCATTCAGGCAGGAGTCGCCGTAGCTGCGTCCCAGTCCGTGCGGCAACACCGGACCAGACACCTCCGGCAATGTGTCCGAGCGCCACGTCAGCGGCTGCGTGCGCTGCTCGACTCGGGGGTAGCGCCCCCAGGACTCCAATGGCTTCATCGAGGAAGACCTCTCATGTGGCCGCCCACAACACCAGCGCCGCGACGGCCCCCACCGCGTAGCTCACCCGGTCCTTGAGCGCGAAGACGAGCGGATCCTCATTCACCTCACCCCGGTGCGCCAGCACCCACACGCGCCCCACCCAGTAGAGCATCACCGGGCACAGCAGCCAGAGCCGCTCGGGGTGGTCGTAGTACGCCGTCACCTCCTTGGAGGAGATGTAGAGCGCCAGAACCAGCACGGACACCTGGCCCGCCGCCGCGCCCAGGCTCGCGAGCTGCTCGTAGTCCTGCGACAGGTAGCCGCGCCCGTGCGCGGACGTCTCGTTGGACTGCCGCAGCCGCCGCACCTCGCTCAGCCGCTTCACCAGCGCCAGCGACAGGAACAGGAACATGCTGAACATCAACAGCCAGCTCGACGTGGGCACGCCCACCGCCAACGAGCCGCCGAAGATGCGCACCGTGTACAGGCCCGCCAGCACCAGCACGTCCAGCATCACCACCTGCTTGAGCCGCAGCGAGTACGCCAGCGTCAGCGCGTAGTACGCCGCCAGCAGCGCCCCGAAGGCCGGAGGCAACAGCAGACACACCGCCGCGCCCGCGATGAGCAGCACCGGCGCCAGCACCACGCCCACGCTCACCGGCAACGTACACGCCGCGAACGGGCGCTTCTTCTTCGACGGATGGCGCCGGTCCGCTTCCAGGTCCAGCAAGTCATTGAGCACGTACACGCTGGAGGCACACAGGCTGAAGGCCACGAAGCCCAGCGCGGCCTCGGTCACCAGGTTCACGGAGGCCGCCTTGTGCGCGGCCAGCATCGGCACGAAGACGAGCGCGTTCTTCGCCCACTGGTGCACGCGCAGGGCCTTCACCCAGACGCGGAGGCTCCGGGAGGGCTTCTCGAACACGCGGGCGACGGGGCGCCCCAGCCCTTGCGCCTGCTTGAGCACGCTTGGGGGGGCGTTGACCACCACCACCTCGCGAGACTCGCGCCACAGCGGCAGGTCCACCGCGTCGTTGCCCGCGTAGTCGAACGTGCCCAGCGCCGCCTTCAGCTTCGCCAGCTTGCGCGTGCCCGACAGGTTCTGCGTGCCGTTGCTCGCGTGGACCTCCGAGAAGATGCCCAGGTGCGCGGCCACCGCGTCCGCGATGCGCTGGTCCGCCGCCGTGGCCAGCACCAGCTTGCGGCCCTTCGCCTTCTCCTCCTGGAGATACGCGAGCAGCTCTTCGTTGTACGGCAGGTGCCGGGCGTCCAGCGCCGCCCGCCGGGCCACCTCCGCCTTGAAGTACGACTTGCCCTTGAGCACCCACAAAGGCATCAGCAACAGCAGCCAGGGCGCGCGCTTGAAAAGGACGAGCAGGTTCTCGTGCAGCGTGTCGGTGCGCACCAGGGTTCCGTCGAGGTCGACGGCGAGCGCCACGTCAGCCGGGTTTGCGGAAAGAGAGGATTCAGGACGCATGGGAAGCGGAGGGCGGAAACTAGCCCATGGCGCCCCCCGAGAGGGAGGACGGAATGCATGGCTGTCCGCCCGCTGGGAGGCCCGTCAATCGAGCCGGGCGATGAGGAGGGTCTGCAGGGGGAGATGGCGGATGGGCCGGCTGCTCTCGATGCGGTAACCGGCGTCGTCCAGGAAGCCCTCCACCTCCGCGGGGGTGTAGGCCGCCGCGCCCGACGTGACGAAGTAGTGCAGGCCGATGAGGGGCGCGGAGCTGGTGGGCGCCTGGATGTCCTCGCGCAGGTACTCCAGCACCGCCAATGTCCCCTTGGGCGACAGCGCGCCCCGGATGCGGCGCAGGAGCGCCACGTTCTGCGCGGGCGTCAGGTGGTGCATCACCTGGAACAGCAGCACCCCGTCGTAGGTGCCCCCCAGTTCGGCGGTGAGGATGTCCCCGGCCTGATGCGTGACGAGGTGGCTCAGCCCCGCGGAGGAGATGATGTCCCGGCCCACGCGGGCGCTGCCCTCCAAATCCAACACCGTGGCCCGCAAGCCCCGGTGCCGCTGGCACAGCTCCGCCGCGTACCAGCCATGGGCGCCGCCCAGGTCCAGGAGGTTCCGGGCGCCTCGGGGCAGCGGAATGGCCCCGGCGACCTCGGGCGCCGCCAGCCGCGCGAGCTGGTGCATGGCGTGGATGTAGTCGCGCCAGCGCGGGTCGTCCGGGGCGAAGTCATGGATGTCCACCGCCTCGCCGGAGCGCACCACGCCCTCCAGCCCCGTCCACCAATCCCACTGCGCGTAGTTGAACTCCAGGAAGGCCCCCACGTACTGGGGCGAGCGCGGGTCCAGCCACCGCTTCGAGCGCGACGCCAGCTTGTAGCGGCCATCGCGCTGCCGCTCCACGGCCTCGCACGCCACCAGCGCCTCCATCAGCGAGCGCGTGCCTTCGGCCGACAGCTTCAGGCGCGTCGCGAGCGCCTCGGATGTCGCGGCCCCATCCGCCAGCGCCTGGTACACCCCCAGCCGCACCCCCGCCATCAAGGTGCGCGACGCCATCATCCCGAAGAAGGCGTGGGCCAGGGGCTGCGGCGCCAGATTGAACCAGTCCGCCACGCGCTCCAGCAGGTTGTCCGCCTTGAGCCCCAGCCTCATGCGCGCGTCCCCTAGCGTTTGCGGCGGGGCAGGGCCATCCCCGCCAATCCCACCAGCACGAGCGCGGCCTCCGCGCCCATCACACAGCCTACTTGCTCCGCCTTGCGCACACCCGTGTAGCGGCAGGTGCCGTCCTCGCAACTGAAGCGTGGTGAGCAGTCGCGGGTGCTGCGGCAGGCCGTGTTCACCCGCCCCGTGCCGTCATCACCCTCCGGGTTGTCCCGCTCCGAACCTCCCTCTCCAGACGAGGCATCCGGCAGGGGAACGATGATGCCGCCATCCTGCTGCTGAGCCAGCGCGAGCGAGGGCAGGGCGAGAGCCAGACATGCCAGGAGCAAGAGGCCCGGGACGCGAAGGACGTGACGGAGAGAAGCCATGACGGAAGCGCCACCCTAACCGCCCTGCGGCATAGATGCATCCACCGTGGAAACCGGAAGTCAGGGGTAGATTGTCCCACCCCTTGGCATTCATCTGGTAGCGTACGGCCCGCGATGGCCGCCCCCAGAATCCTCGTCGTCGATGACAACCCGGAGCTTCTCTCCCTCCTCACGCAGTTGTTCGAGGACGCGGGCTACGAGGTCGTCGGCGCCAGCCGCGGCAGGCAGGCCATCGAGGTGGCTCGCGCCCAGCCGCCTGGCGCGGCTGTCTTGGATATCCTCCTGCCCGACATGATGGGCTATCACCTGGCGGATGCGCTGCGGAAGGACAACCCGCAGCTGCCGCTGTTGTTCATCACTGGCGTCTTCAAGGGCGGCAAGCACGCGCTGGAGGCTCGGCAGAAGTACCAGTCCGCGGGCTACTTCGAGAAACCCTTCGAGGCGCAGAAGCTGCTGGAGGCCGTCACCAAGGTCCTGCCTCCCGAAAAGAAGGCGCCGCCGCCCGGCTCGCTCCAGGACGCGTTCGAGGTGGAGCTCGACATCGACGTGGAGGAGGAGGGCCCGCAGGACGTGATGGAGCTGACCGGCCGCATCAAGGTGACCGGCGGCGGCAACATCACCGCGGAGATTCGCGGCGCAAACCTCACCGCCAGCCCGATGCAGAAGGTGCCGGCCACGCAGGTGCGGCCGCCCACGCCGGGCCGTCCGCCGGATCCGCCGCCGGTGGGCTCGGGGCCTCCGGGCAGCCGCCGCGGCGAGTTGAAGGACAACCTGCCCGCGCTGCTCACCGCCTACTACCTGTCTCGGGAGACGGGCGAATTGGGCGTGCAGAAGGGCAAGGTGAAGAAGGTCGTCTATTTCGAGAAGGGCATGCCGGTGTTCGCCCTCTCGAACCTGCTGGCGGACCGGTTCGGCCAGTTCCTGGTGCGCGTGGGCAAGATAAAGCCCGAGCAGCTCCAGGACGCCTCCGCCGTGGCGGGACAGACGAACCGGCGTACCGGTGACGTGCTGGTGGAGCGCGGGCTGCTCAAGGACACCGAGCGGCTGTACTACGTGGGCCAGCAGGTGAAGGCCGTCATCTACTCGCTCTTCGCGTGGGACGAGGGCACGTACCTGATGAGCTTCCGGGAGAAGGCGAGCTCGGAATCCATCAAGCTGGACGTGCACCCGGCGAACCTCATCGTCCGCGGCATCAAGAAGCTCTACAAGCCGGAGCGCCTGCGCCGGCTCTTGCAGCCCGAGGACCGGCTCATCCCCGCCGTGGCACCCGCCTACCAGCTCAACGAGGTGGAGTTGGAGCGGTGGGAGGCGGAGCTGCTGCCCAAGATTGACGGCAACCGCACCGTCGCGGAGCTGCTGGCCTTCGCCAACCGGCCCGAGCACGTCGTCTACGGTTTCCTGGTGTCGATGATGTCGCTGGGCATCCTGGACAAGCGCTCGTAGTCCAGGCCGCTGTCTGTCCGCTGCGCTCGACGAGGCGCCCTGTGCGGGGCGCCCGGAGCGGGGCGGGGTGCTTCAGCTTTCGACGAGCCGCGAGCCAATCCAGAACAGGCCGAGCGCGGCGGAGCTCACCGCGACGGTGCGCTGCACCCACAGGGTGATGCGGTCGTTGAGGCGGGTGATGCCCTCGGCGAAGAGCAGGCCCACCGCGCCCATGCCGATGAGGATGCCCAGGGCGAAGCCGGGCAAGTACGTCCAGGCGGCCAGGCTCATGCTTCCGCCGACGAGCAGCGGGGGCAGCGCGAGGAGCAGTGAGCGCACGCCGCTGATGGCCATCAGCGCGCCCGCGGCGGTGCTGACGGTGTGGACGTGCTCGTGGGGCTCCTGGGCGTGGCCAGGCAGGTGCGGGTGGCCGTGGTTCATGGTGTTGGGGAACAGCAGCGCGGCCACGGCGAGGGCGACCAGCACGGCGCCGCCGAAGATTTCTGCCCAGCGCTCGAAGGTCTCCGAGAGGCCGAAGCCCGCCAGCAGGCACACCGCGGCGATGCCTCCGAGCATGGTGGCGTGTCCCAGCGCGAAGCGGAAGGCGGTGCTGATGGCGGCGCGGCGCCGGCCCCCGTTCAGGGTTCCCAGCGTGGCCACGGCGGCGCAGTGGTCTGGCCCCACCGCGTGGAGCAGGCCCTGCGACAGGCCGAGCAAGAAGGCGAGAAGGATGGGCTGCACGGGGCGGAACCCTAGCCGCGCTTCCCTCCAGAGGCCAGCAGGAGGTACCTACGCATCATGTGGATTGCCTTCCGGCGGCCGTGGGCCGCGCTTTCACTCGCGCTTTGTCTGGTAGTTCCCATCGGGTGTGACTCGGGGCCGAAGTTGTTGCGGCAAGCGGATGAGAAGTACGCCGCGCTGGTCGACCGGGGTGTGCCTCCCTCGGACCCCGCATGGAACGAGGTCATCGAGGCGTTGGAGAAGGTGCCTCGGGATTCGAAGGCGCGTCCGGACGCGGACAAGAAGCTCGCGGCGATTCAGGGGCTGCGGGGTCGGCTGCCTCCGCGTCCGCTGGCGACACCCGGTGCGACGGGGCCGGGCACGGAGGCGGCGGACGTGAAGCGCGCCGCGTGCGAGGCGCTGGCGAAGAAGCTGGGGCAGGCGCCGGATGACGCCGCTCGCGAGTCGTTGAACAAGGCGCTCGCGGAGTGCCGCGCGGAACTGGTCAAGCTGGAGTCGCGGGCCCATCCGCCAGGAGAGCACGGCCACGAACACGGCAGCGAACCTCATTGACGGGGTGAAATGTGTTTCAGGGATGATTGAGAACACGCCCTGTTTGTGGCTATGGAGCGCACATGCCCATGCCCCAAGCAGGTGACGCGGCTCCCGACTTCCAGCTTCAGGACCAGGACGGCAACTCCGTGACGCTCTCGCGGTTCGCGGGGAAGCACGTCGTCCTCTACTTCTACCCGAAGGACGACACGCCGGGATGCACCGTGGAGGCGTGCGGCTTTCGGGATGAGCACTCGGCGTTGGAAGCCGCGGGCGCGGTGGTGCTGGGTGTGTCCGCGGACAGCACCGCGAGCCATCGCAAGTTCGCGACCAAGTTCAGCCTGCCGTTCCCGCTGCTGGCGGATACGGAGCACCAGGTGTGTGACGCCTATGGCGTCTGGGGTGAGAAGTCGCTGTACGGGCGGAAGTTCCTGGGCATCAACCGGGCGACCTTCCTCATCGGGCCAGATGGCCGCGTGAAGCACGTGTGGCCGAAGGTGAAGGTGAATGGCCATGTCGCGGAGGTGCTCGCCGCGCTGGGTGCGAAGGCGGGGGCATCGGACTCTGGCGCGTCCGCGTTAGATGTGAGCGCCTCGGCGCTGGGGTCGGCGGAGGAGGGGGCGCCTGTCTCGGAGACGCCGGTGACGCCTCCCGCGGTCGTGACGATGTTCGAGCCCGCGAAGCGGAAGGCGGCGAAGAAGGCGGCGCCCGCGCAGGAGACCGCGGAGGTGGCTCCCGTGAAGACGCCCGCTGGCGCGAAGAAGGCCGCCCCGGCGAAGAAGGCCGCCCCGGCGAAGAAGGCCGCGCCTGCGAAGAAGGCCGCGCCTGCGAAGAAGGCCGCGCCTGCGAAGAAGGGTGCGACGAAGGGGGCCGGCGCGAAGAAGGTCGCGACGAAGAGCTCTGCAGTGAAGAAGGTCGCTGGCGCGAAGAAGGGCTCTGCCGCGAAGAAGGGTGCCGCGAAGAAGGCGCTTCCTGCGAAGAAGGCGCTTCCTGCGAAGAAGGGTGCTGCGAAGAAGGTGCTTCCCGTGAAGAAGGGGGCCGCGAAGAAGAAGCGGTAGGGGTAGGTAGAGGCACAGTGTTTGTTGTCGCCACACCCAAGGGGGCGTAGCGGATCCCTGCTGCGCGCCCTTGGTGCTGAATGAGGCCGACGCATTCGCGAGGGGTGCAGCGGAGGCATGCTGCGCGCCCTTGGTGCTGAATGAGGCCGACGCATTCGCGAGGGGTGCAGCGGAGGCATGCTGCGCGCCCTTGGTGCTGAATGAGGCCGACGCATTCGCGAGGGGTGCAGCGGAGGCATGCTGCGCGCCCTTGGTGCTGAATGAGGCCGACGCATTCGCGAGGGGTGCAGCGGAGGCATGCTGCGCGCCCTTGGTGCTGAATGAGGCCGGCGCATTCGCGAGGGGCACGGCGGAGTTACGCCGTGTGCCTTTGGTGCTGAATGAGGCCGACGCATTCGCGAGGGGCACGGCGGAGTTACGCCGTGTGCCTTTGGTGCTGAATGAGGCCGACGCATTCGCGAGGGGTGGAGCGGAGGCATGCTGCGCGCCCTTGGTGCTGAATGAGGCCGACGCATTCGCGAGGGGCACGGCGGCGTCACGCCGTGTGCCTTTGGTGCTGAATGAGGCCGACGCATTCGCGAGGGGCATGGCGGCGTCACGCCGTGTGCCTTTGGTGCTGAATGAGGCTGACGCATTCGCGAGGGGCACGGCGGCGTCGTGCTGTGCGCCCTTGGTGCTGAATGAGGCGGACTCATTCGCGGAGGCGCGGCGAAGCCGTGCTCCCTTGGTGCTGAGTTGAATCCAACGCATTCTCGGGGGCGCAGCGGCGTCGCGCTGTGCTCCCTCGGTGCTGAGTGAAGCGGCGCCATTCTCGGACGCAGGGCTTGGAGCCGCAGACTTCTCTGCGATGAGGATGCGCGGCGCGGCACCTCACAAGTGTGCTGTGCCTGTTCAGGCTCCACCAATCAGTGGTCACGCCCGCCAGGGTGGCTTGCCTCCACGCACCGCGGGGTCGTTACGGTTGATTTCTAGAGGGCAGTACGTTGGGACCGTGGTGATTCGCTCGGTAAGTGAAGTCGAACCGTGATGAGTCAGTGGGCTTCTGCCGCGAAGAAGCCCAGGTCGCTGATGCCTATATCGAGGACTGTTCGTGAGCCGTGCCGAGGGTTAACTGAGCAGGCGGACAGATGGGCCGCCGGGTTACCTGCCCCGTGGGTTTGGACATCGGAGGTGTCCACTCTCCAGGGAGGCGGGAAGGCAAGGACCCGAATCAAACGGAGTGGATATGCGCGAGCGGAATCTTCGGCGGTGGGGTCTGGTGGCGGCGTTGACGGTCGGGACCATGTCGACCGTGGGCTGTGGTGGACTCCCCGAGTCGGGTGGCAAGCAGCCGGACGAGCCTCGCGGGGGTGCGTTCGCCCAGCGCGGGACCCAGCCGGACGCCCTCCTGGACATGGAAGGCAATGTCCACCCCGAGAAGTCCCCGCCCTGGCTGATGACCGCCGACCGCGGCCACAACGGCACCATCAAGGAGATTGGCTCCAGCATCGACCCCCGTACGCCCAAGCTGGACGGCAACCAGGGCAAGTCCATCACGGACGACAAGGGCCACATGATGGGGCACCGGTACTCCCTCGCGGGCGGCGCGACCTACTCCCCCTCGGCCCACGGTCTGGGCGGTGAGGACGGGGCCGCGAACGTCGGCAGCATCGATTACGACCACAGCCGAGGCTACCGCCCGCTGGGCTGGCAGGACCGCAACGCTCGCCTGCGCCGCTAGGCACCCGCCGGGCGGACGGCGGCTCACCCGCCGTCGCCCACGCGCCAGCATGGGTATCCATCCCTGTGGAGCCATGAGGCTCGCCGGAGGGATGGAACATGAACCAGGGAAACGTGCGCCGCTGGCTCCTGCCCGGCGCAATCGTCATGGCGTCGCTGCTGGGCACCGCGTGTCAGCGCGAGAAGGCTCGATGGCGCGAGGAAGTCCCCAAGGCCGGCGGCCCCTACCAGGGCATCGTCAATGACGCTCAACCCTTGAGCAGCTTCGGCCCGGGGACCGGCGGCGCGGGGACACCTCACATCGCCCCCGTCCAGGACCGCATCGGCGAGAACCTGCCCCCCACCGCCGTGGACAATGTCCCGCCCCGCGTGGAGCCCGGCATCGCCGCTGGTGACCCGGATGCCATCCGCGAGTTCCAGAAGGAAGAGCAGAAAGAGGCTCAGGAGAACCTGCCCACCCAGGGGCCACAGAAGACCCCCAAGAGTAAACACCCAGGACAGAACCCCTGAGGTCCAGGGCCAGGGGCCCATGACGCGAGCCCCTCATCGAGGGGCTCGCGGTGTGATGACTCGCCGCTCAGCGCGCCGCGACCATGACCTCGGTCGGGTCCTTGCCCACGAACGCGCTGTCGAGCCCCTTGGCGAGCGCCTGGTGCTCCGCGCTGCCCAGCGTCGCGAGGCGGTCCTCCGCGGGATGCGCGAAGCGCGCCGAGAGCACATCGAGCCTGCGGTGCGCCTCCATGATGCGCTCGCGCGGGATGCGGCCGGACTCCACCGCCTTCACCACCGCCTCGATGGCGCGCCGCTGCACGTCCGCGTGGTGGCACACGAGGAACAAGTCCACCCCCGCCAGCGTGCCGCGCACCGCCGCCTCTTCCACCGTGTAGTGGTCCGCGATGGCCTTCATCTCCAGGTCATCGCTCACCAGCACCCCGTCAAACCCCAGCTCCTCGCGCAGCACCCGCGCCAACACGCGCTCGCTCATCGTCGCGGGCAGGTCCTTGTCCAGCGCGTCGAACATCACGTGCGCCGTCATCACCGACGCCAGCCGCGCCTGCGCGAACGCCCGGAAGGGCACCAGCTCCACCTGGCGCAGCCGCTCCAGGTCATGCGTCAACCGAGGCAACGTCAGATGGCTGTCCGTCGTCGTATCGCCATGCCCCGGGAAGTGTTTGCCACACGACGCGACGCCCCCTGCCTCCAGCCCTCGCGCGAGCGCCACGCTCAGCCGCGCCACCTCCTGCGCCTCCCGGCTGGGGCTCCGGTCCCCAATCACCGGGTTGGCCGGATTGGTGTCCACATCCAACACCGGCGCGAAATCCCAATCGAAGCCCACCGCGCGCAGCTCGTGCGCGAGCAGCCGGCCCACGCGCTCCATCTGCTGGGCATCACCGCGCTGCCCCAGCTCGCGCATGGAGGGCAGCGTGGTGAAGGGCGCCCCGCGCAGCCGCGCCACCCGTCCGCCCTCCTGGTCCACCGAGAGGATGAAGGGCCTGCCCGCACGCGTCTTCAGTTCCCGGCACAGCGCCGCGGTCTCCTGGGCCGTCCCCACGTTGCGCTTGAAGAGGATGGCGCCATAGATGCCGTCATCCATCAGCGCCGCGATGTCGGCGTCGATGCGAGTCCCAGGAAAGCCCACCATGAACAGGCGGGCGCAGTCGCGGTAGAGGGCAGAGGCGGTCACGGACATAGTCTCGCAGAACCTGGGGCCGGGCTGGATGGAGTTCTGTGACCACATCCGCCGGGCGTTGCCTGCTCGTCACCGCCCAGGGGTACCTGTCCGCTGGGCGCCATCCTGGCCCTGGGCCAGCTGGCCCCGAGTAGGACTCGCGAGCCATCCCTACGTTGAGGCAGACCCATGGCGGCACCGCGCCAGGACAGGCCCTCCAGGCGCCCGTCCGCCCCCTCACCCAGGGAGCCGGAGGCGATGATTCACATCGAGCGCGTCTATCACCACCTGGAGCCAGGAGACTCGGAGGCCACGCGTTTCCTCGTGGAGCGGCTGTGGCCTCGCGGCGTCAAGAAGACCCGCTTGAAGATGGATGGCTGGCTCAAGGAGGTCGCTCCAAGCACCGAGCTGCGCAAATGGTACGGCCACGACCCCGAGCGCTGGCCGGAGTTCCAACGCAGATACACCCGCGAGCTGGGGACGCACCGCGAGGCCCTGGCGCCCCTCCTGGAGGCCGCTCGCCAGGGCGATGTGACGCTGCTGTACAGCGCGCGCGACGAGGAGCACAACAGCGCCGCCGTCCTGAAGGGCTACCTGGAACGAAGCCTGCGCTCGGCCCGCCGCCGCACGCGCCGCCGTCCCACGCTGCATTGAAGCGCGGGGGCTTGTGCCTCCCCGGACGGCTGCTACAAGGGCGCCCGGATTCCGAGGCACCTTCCGCGCCTCCGTTCAATCGAGGCCCTGATGGATTTCGCCGCGCTCTCGCTGTCTCCTCCGTTGCTCCAGGTGCTGGGCGAGCTGGGCTTCCAGACGGCCACGCCCATCCAGGCCCAGAGCATCCCCGTGCTCCTGGAGGGCAAGGACCTGGTCGGCCAGGCGCGCACCGGCAGCGGCAAGACGGCCGCCTTCGCGTTGCCCCTGCTCAAGAAGGTCCAGCTCCAGGACCGGCGCGTCCAGTCCCTGGTGCTCTGCCCGACGCGGGAGCTGTGCGCGCAGGTCGCCGGAGAGATTCGCAAGCTGGGCCGGCGGCTGCCGGGGCTCCAGGTGCTGGTGCTCGCGGGAGGGCAGCCCATCCGGCCGCAGCTCGAGGCGCTGGAGAAGGGCGCGCACATCGCGGTGGGGACCCCGGGCCGGGTGATGGACGTGTTGGGGCGCGACGCGCTGGAGACGCGGCGGCTGGCCACGGTGGTGCTGGACGAGGCGGACCGGATGCTCGACATGGGCTTCCGCGAGGACATGGAGCACATCCTCGGCGCGTTGCCTCCGCGGCGGCAGACGGTGCTCTTCTCCGCGACCTTCCCTCCGGATATCGCGGCGCTGAGCCGCACGTTCCAGAAGGACCCCGTGCGCGTGACGGTGGAGGACACCGAGGCCGCGCCTCCCATCCGCCAGGTCCGCTACGAGGCCTCGCCCGAGGACAAGTCCGCGGTGCTGCTCAAGGTCCTCCGCCATCACCTGCCCTCCTCCGCCATCGTCTTCTGCAACCACAAGGCAACAGTGCAGGAGTTGACGAAGTCACTCGCGGACGGGGGCGTCAGCGTGGACGGGCTCCAGGGAGACCTGGAGCAGTTCGAGCGGGACCGGGTGATGGCGAAGTTCCGCAACCTCAGCACCCGCGTGCTCGTGGCCACGGACGTGGCGGGACGAGGCATCGACGTGGAGGCGCTCGACGCCGTCGTCAACTTCGACATGCCCTTCCAGCCGGAGCCCTACGTGCATCGCATCGGCCGCACGGGCCGAGCGGGGCGCACGGGTCTGGCCATCGCCCTGGTGACGCCGCGCGATGAGCGCAAGGTGGAGGAAATCGAGCAGGCCCTCGGCGTGAAGCTGGAGGCGGGCGACATGGCGGCGTTGGAGGCGACGGTCGCGAAGGCCGGGGCGCTCGGCTCGGAGTGGGAGACGCTCTACATCTCCGCGGGCCGCAAGGACAAGATGCGGCCGGGCGACATCCTCGGCGCGCTGACGGGAGAGGCCGGAGGCTTCGCCGCGTCGGACGTAGGCAAGATTGAAATCCAGGACCACATCTCCTACGTCGCCGTCGCCCGGCGCGTGGCGCGCGTGGCCTTCCAGCGCTTGAGCGAAGGCCGCATCAAGGGCCGCAAGCACAAGATTGAGCGGGTGCGGTAGCTCGTGCCGCGACAGCCGCGAGGGCGCTCCTCGCGGCGGCGGCGTGGACTACTTGCGCAGCAGGGTGCCCTCGAAGAAGAAGGCGACACACGCGGCCAGGATGAGCCACGTCCACATCGGCACGGACGGACGGTCCTCGTCCCCGCTGGACGCCTTCACCGTCTCCTCGCCGAAGTACGCGGTGAGCGTCTCCTGAGGGACTCGCGTCAAATCGCTCTCGGCTGGGTCCAGCACCGCCGCGAAGGACAGCGCCGCCAGCTGCTTCCCGTCCGCGCCCAGCACGGAGTACACGCCGGGCTCCATCACCGGGCCCGCCACCACCGAGCCGTCGGGCTGCACCTTCACCGGGAGCTCGCCACCGTCCGGCGCGCGCACAGCTGACACCTTCTGCGCGCCCTCCGGCCGCAGCGTCACCTGTTCGCCCACGCGCACGCGCACCTCCTCGCGCTCCTCGAGCGAGCCCGTGAGGTACGCCGCGAAGCGCTGCATCAGTGGAAGGAAGCTGGTGCGGATGGCGAAGTCGCTCCAGTCGCGGTCCACCGTGCTGGTGAACATCGCCACGCGGCCCTTGCCCTTGCGCATCACCGCCACCGCGGGCGCTCCATCCTCGTACGTGGCCAGCACCTGACTGGCGCCGGGCGAGGCCGGGTTGTCCGCCTCCAGCAGCATGTACCGGTAGAAGCGAGCGCCGGTGAGCCCTTCCTCCGCGCGTCCGGTGAAGGGCGCGAACAGGACGTGGTCCTGCTTCACCTGCGCCAGCCGCGCCGCCTTCGTCTCGGCTTCCGGGTCCGTGTCGCGCTCCGCGCTGGTGCGCACCACGCGCAGCGGTCGAGGCAACACCGCCCCCAGCCGCTGGTTGTAGTCCTCCGTGTTCACCCGGTCGCCCATGCTGAGGAACAGGCCGCCGCCGTTCTCCACGAAGGCCGCGAGCTTCGCCGCCTCCTCCGCGCTTGGCGCCGCCACGTTGAGCAGCAGCACCAAGTCGTAGGTGGAGAAGTCCTCGCGAAGCCCCACCTCGGCGTCGCGCACGGCCACCTCCACCGGAGAGCCGGGCGCGGTCAGCGCCGCGTCGACGAAGAAGGCCTCGTCCCGGTAGCGCGTCGCATGGGGCGCGCCGTTCACCACCAGCGCCTTCAGCGCGCGCGGCACCGGCAGCACGAAGGCGCGGCGGTCATCCTCCGCCAGCGCGTCCGGCGCGAGCGTCACCTGGCCCACCACCGTGCCGCCCTGGGGGAAGCGCACCGTCAGCGCCTTCTGCGTGGTGCCACCCGCGGGCACGTCGACGAAGCCCTTGGCCAGCGTCGTCTCGCCCACGCGTACCGCGGCCTCCAGGTCCTTGGCCGCCTCCGTCCCGAAGTTGCGCACCGTGAAGGTGAACTGGAACGAGCGAGGCCCCGCCTGCAGCGCGGGCTCCACCTTCAGGTCCACCACCGCGTGGTTGTTGAGCGCGTCGCGCCCCTCGGCCACGTCGCGCAGCACCACCTCCGGCTTCACCAGCGTGCCCGTGGGGCCCTTCACCGTGGGCGGCGGAGCCTCCAGCCGGAACGCGGTGGCCGCCATGTCGGAGACCACCACCAGCCGCTTGGCGGCCAGCGGGTTCTCCTCCAGCGAGCGCGCCGCCATCTCCATGCACCGCGACAGGTCCGCGCCGCCGTGGGTCGCCTTCGCCTCGTCCACGATTCCGCGCAGCCGGCCGCGGTCGAAGCCCGGCGTGGGCGGCGCGGTGGGCGTGCCCGTGCACACCAGCACCGTCGCGGGCTCCTCGGGCAGCAGGTCCTTGAGCGCGTCGCGCGCCTCGTCGCGGCCCCGCTCGAAGAGGGACGTTCCATCCGACCAGCGCATGGACAGCGACGCGTCCAGGATGATGGCCGTGGCGGCGGGGCCCTTCACGATTTGCGCGGCGTGGGCGTCGCGCGACAGCTCCGGCCTGGCGAGCGCGATGGGGATGGCCAGCAGGATGAGCGTGCGCAGCGCGTACAAGAGCAGCCGCTTGAGCTTGAGCCGGCTGGCGGTGCGCTTCTGGCTGCGCAGCACGAAGGCCATCGGGCCGAACGGATGGGGCCGGGGCCGGCGCCGGTCGAACAGGTGCACCAGCAGGGGGATGAGGGCCCCCAGCGCGCCCAGGAGCATCCACGGATTGCCGAACGTCACCCGCGCCTCCCGCGCCGTGCGAGGTAGCGCAAGAGGACGTCATCCAGCTTCTCGTCGGTGCGCACCAGCTCGTAGTCCACGTCCGCCTCCGCGCAGGAGGCCTTCACGTTCGCCAGGAAGGCGTTGAACTCCTCCAGGTAGCTCTCCTTGATTTCGCGCGGATTCACTTCAATCCGTCCGTCTCCCTCCATGTCGAGGAAGAGCGTGGGGTCATCGAAGGGGAACGTCAGCTCCGCCGGGTCCACGATGTGGAACAGCGACACGTCGTTCTTGCGCTGGCGCAGCGCGAGCACCCGCTTGAGCGCGTCCTGCTTCTCGTCCAACAAGTCCGACAGGACGATGACGGTGGAGCGGCGGGGCAGCACCTCCGCCAGGTGGTCCGCCGCGCTGCCCAGGTCCGTGCCTCCGCCTGGCGCCGTGGCGTCGAGCGTGTCCAGCAGCACGTTGAGGTGGCCCGCGGACGCGCGCGGAGGCACGTCCTTCCACTGGCCGCCGGTGAGCAGCGCCAGGCCCGCGGCGTCCTGCTGACGCACCAGCAGGTAGCACAGCGCTCCGGCCAGCGTGGAGGCGACGTCCAGCTTTGTCAGCGCGCCACTCGTGTAGCCCATGGAGGCGGACGCATCCACGACCATGACCGAGCGCAGGTTCGTCTCATGCTCGAAGCGCTTGACGTAGTACTTGTCGAACTTGCCGTACGCCTTCCAGTCCAGGTGGCGCAGCTCGTCGCCGGGGGCGTATTCCTTGTGCTCGGCGAACTCCACGCTCTGCCCTTGATGAGGGCTCTTGTGGAGGCCGGACAACACGCCCTCCATCACCGCGCGGGCACGCAGCTTCACGCCCTTGAGGCGGGCCAGCGTCTGGGCATCGAGCAACACGCCGCGCTAGCCCTTCACCACGCCGAGCAGCTGGTCGACGAGCTTCACGGAGGTGATGCCCTCGCTCTCCGCGGTGAAGTTGGGGAGCACGCGGTGGCGCAGCACCGGACGCGCCAGCGCCCGCACGTCCTCCACCGTGGCCACGAAGCGGCCCTGGAGAATCGCGCGCGCCTTCGCCGCGAGCACCAGGTACTGGCTCGCGCGGGGGCCCGCGCCCCAGGACACGTTCTTCGCCACGAAGTCCGGCACGCCGGCCTCCTTGGGACGGGTGTTGCGCACCAGCTCCACCGCGAAGCGCACCACGTGGTCCGGCACCGGCACGCGCCGCACCAGCTCCTGGAGGGCGAGGATGCGCTCGGGGGAGAGAATCTTCTCGAGCTTGGGCTGCTCGCCGCCGGTGGTGCTCTTGACGATTTGCACCTCTTCCTCGGCGGTGGGGTAGCCCACGTCCACCAGGAACATGAAGCGGTCCAGCTGCGCCTCGGGCAGCGGGTAGGTGCCTTCCTGCTCGATGGGGTTCTGCGTGGCGAAGACGAGGAAGGGCAGGTCCAGCGGATAGGTGTGGCCACCCGCGGTGATGCGGTACTCCTGCATGGCTTGCAGCAGCGCGGCCTGCGTCTTGGGCGGCGTGCGGTTCACCTCGTCCGCCAGGATGATGTTGGCGAACAGCGGCCCCTGCACGAAGCGGAAGTTGCGCCGGCCGGTGTTGCGGTCCTCTTCCAGGATGTCCGTACCGGTGATGTCCGACGGCATCAGGTCCGGGGTGAACTGGATGCGGTTGAAGGACAGGTTGAGCACGTCCGCCAGCGTGGAGATGAGCAGCGTCTTGGCGAGGCCCGGCACACCGACGAAGAGGCAGTGGCCCCGGCTGAAGAGCGAGATGAGCAGGTGCTCCACCACTTCGCGCTGGCCGACGACGCGCTTCTCAATCTGGGCGACGATGGCGTTGCGAGCCTGGGCAAGCTCTTCGACTGCGCGGAGGTCGTCGCTCGAGGCGTCGGTCGCGGGGCGTGGGGCAGGGGCGGCGCTTTCCATGGAAGGAGTCTCTTAGTTCGCGAGCGGCGCTCGGACCAACGGTTTCCTCCCACCGCGCCGCGGAGTCGTGAGGTGGCAACCGTTGGAGCAGGGGCCTATTCCTCTGTCATACACTCCGGGGCAATCCCCTGGGCCCCGGGCGTCTGGCGCCTGCATGCTCCCCGGGCGAGGCCAGCCCCCCGTGGGGAGGGGGGAATGCCACGTCGCGGACACGCTGCTTACCGTTTGCGGCGGAGCCGGTTCGCGACGCCAAGGCGAGCCCGTGCTCCCCGGGAGCGTGCATGCGGTCAGAGCGAGCGGGGCGTTGGTTCCATGGCTGGCGGGTGCTGGTGCCGGTGTGCTTCCTCTGGGGGATGGGCCTGGGGTGCGGCTCGGGGAAGGAGTCCTCGGAGCCCGAGGTCCCTGGCAAGGAGAGCTCGTCCGGCACCCAGACCTCCGGGTCACCCCCCCAGCCCTCCGAGTCGAAGCAGGGCACCCTCTGGGGGATTCTGGCGGGTGGCCCCCAGGACGACACCGGGACGAGCGTCGCCGTGGGGCGGGGCGGGGATGTGGTGATGGTGGTGTCCCAGACACCCCGGCAGGACGAGGACCGGGCGCCGGTGGCCGGGGAGCGGCTGGGGGTGGTGGTGGCGCGGTACTCGCCGGAGGGGAAGGTCCGCTGGACGCGGGTGCATCCTCGGATGCGGCTGTCGGAGCTGCGCGTGGCGGCGTCCCCGAGCACGGATGGGGCGGTGTTCCTGTCGGGCAACGCGTTCCTCTATTCGGCGAACTTCGGCTTGGGGGAGGCGCAGGATGGCTTCCTGGTGCGCTTCGCCGAGGACGGGATGCCCATGTGGCAGCGGCGCGTGGGGCAGAAGGTGTGGTCGTCGTCGGCGGACTCGGCGGGGGGCGTGCTGGTGGCGGGGGAGGAGTGGGAGGGCGAGGTGAAGGACCCGGTGCTGACGCACTACGCGGCGGATGGCGCGGTGCGCTGGACGCGGCGATTCCCAGGGACGGGAGAGGGCACGGCGCTGCGGGCGGTGGCGCTGACTCCGTCGGGGCGCGCGGTGCTGGCGGGGCAGCTCGTGGGCAAGCTGGAGGTGGACGGCAAGACGTTCGGCGACGAGGACCGCAAGGGCTTCGTGGTGCTGGAGTTCGACGAGGCGGGGAAGCTGGTGTGGGGCCGGGAGCTGCCGGGGGTGGACGGCCGGGTGACCTCGGTGGCGGTGGGGCCGCTGGGCCGGGTGACGGTGGCCGGCGACTTCAAGGGGCTCTTGATGTGGGGCGGGACTTCGCTCGGGACGTCTGGCCCGTTCGTGTTCGGCGTGGGGAAGGAGGGCGAGGTGCGCTGGCTGAAGCAGCCCGAGTGCGGCGACGAGTCGCGTGAGGGTGTCTCCGCGGCGGTGGATGACGCGGGCTCCGTGGCGGTGGTGTGCGGTGACGTGCTCACCCGCTTCGATGCGGATGGGGCCGGGCAGGAGTCCCGGAAGCTGCCGCCGCAGGATTGTTCGAGCGGGTCGTGTGTGCTCTCCGCCACGGGAATCGCGACGGCGCCCGGGAAGGGCTGGGCCGTCACGGGCTGGCAGCGCGATGGCGCCGGCGTCGCGTGGAACCAGGATGCGTTCCTTCGGGTGGTGACTCCGCGCTGAAGCGCCAGGGCCTGTTGCTCCGGGCCTTCATGCGTGCGTGGGACAGCCCACGTATGTCCAGGCGATATGTCGGAACTTGTTGACGTGTCGGAATGTTCCGACGTATCTCCTGGGCATGGAGAAGCTGGATGTCTTCACGGCGCTCGCGAACCCGGTGCGGCGCGAGATTCTGGTGCGGTTGCGCAAGGGGCCGCGGAAGGTGGGTGACCTTGCCAGTCACTTCGACCTGGGGCGTCCCGCGGTCTCGGAACACTTGCAGGTGTTGCGCAAGGCGCGGCTCGTTCGCGAGGAGCCTCGGGGGCGGGAGCGCTACTACCACCTGGACCCGCGTCCGCTGGGCGAGGTCGAGTCGTGGCTGGAGGTCTTCGAGCGCTACTGGACGCAGCGGCTCGGGGACCTCGAACAATTGCTCGAAGAGGAAGAGAAGGAGGACGGCTGATGAAGGAATCCGGGACGATTCAAGTGGAGCATGTCTATGCGAAGGCGCCGGCGCGGGTGTGGCGCGCGCTCACGGAGCCGGAGTTGGTTGCGCGTTGGTGGGCCACGGGCGACATCCGCGCGGAGGTGGGGCACCGCTTCACGATGGACATGGGGCCGTGGGGGATGCAGGCCTGCGAGGTGCTGGCGGTGGACCCGGAGCGGCTGTTCCGGTTCCGCTTCGCCCTGAACACCGTCGTCACGTGGGAGCTCGTGCCCGAGGGGGCGGGCACTCGGTTGAAGCTGACTCACGAGGGCTTCGACCTGGATTCTCCCATGGGCCGCCGCGCGTTCGAGGGGATGAGGCCGGGTTGGCCTGGCGTGCTCGCGCGGGTGGCGACGGTGCTCGACTGAGGGCTCCGGGCGCGGGCTACTTGTGGACGAGGAGGTAGTTCGCGGAGCCGTTGTGCCAGAGGCCTTCCCCCTCCCAGGGCCGCATCTTGTAGCGGGCGACGACCTGCCACGTGTACTGGTTTATCTGCACCACGTAGCACTCGAACTTGAGGAAGGCGTTGTCCTTCTCGGAGCGAGGCTCCTCGAATCCCATATCGCGGGGGGAGAGGTGGATGGCCCAATCATTGACGGTGCCGGAGGGCGCGGTGATGTATTGGCCGTGAGAGACCATCCCCGTGTGTGCGTTCTGCGCGAGGCTCTCTTCGGCGTGGAGACAGACGAAGAGCGCGAGCACCGCCATCAGGGGCAGTGAGGTTCGGCGTATCATGGGGACCTGCTTCGGGAAGGGGGCGTGAGGCCCCCGGGAGACCTGGAAGCTAGGGTGGCTTGGCTGGGTTTCAACCTGTCCGCACTTCAGGGTGAGCCATTCGTGAGCCGTGCTCCCCCAGCTTCAGATCCCGGTGCAACCCAGCATCCCTGCTGACCCGCCAGATCTTCTGGTCCAGGTAGTAGTGATGCAGCGCGAAGCCCCAGATGAAGCCCGCCATGAAGTCCCGCAGCGTGAGTCCTGCCCCCATGGCGAGCTTCACGTCGAACACACCACAACCGGGGTGAGCGCCGAAGCCGCATCCCAGCCCTCGGTACAGCAGTGTGAAGAGAACTCCGCAGACGGCGTAGATGAGGAATCGCTGGCTGACCTTGGGTGCCCATCCGAAGGACTCCGTGTCCGCGCCCGGGGCGTGATAGCGATTGCGGTGATAGAACCAGACGACGCCGTGATACTGCACGTTGTGGAACGCCGTCACCGCCACGGCGAACATGATGAAGTCCATTTTCACGGACACGGATGGCCAGAAGACCAGCACCGACAGCCCCACCGCGGCCGCCATCATCAGGAGCTTGGGCCCGTTGACCCGCTGGCCCGTGCGCCAGCGCCAGAGCTGTCGTGTCGCGCTCAGGAGCACCACCGCGAGCACCAGCGTGAAGCACGCCGCCGAGACGAGAGGCTCCCACGTGGGCTCCCCCGTCAGGCCCAATTGCTTGCGCGCGGTCGGGTGGCTCACGGCGAAGGCGACGAAGGGCGCGAGCAGTCCGGTGTACAGCGTCACGCTGTCCAGCGTGCGGTCCAGGGGGGAGGCTTCACCCGCCTTGCGCTGGTACAGGGCCATCAAGCCGTAGTGCTGCCGCACGACATGCCAGTACGCCCAGAGCGCGGCGAAGGTGAGGAACAGCAGGAAGGGCAGCTTGGTCCCCAGCGCGAGGGAGGCGGCGAAGCAGATGGGGCCTGACGCGAACCAGCCGAGGCTGCCCAGGAGCAGCTTGCGCCGCGTGCGCCATTCCCTGGCGTCCAGGTAGGTGCGCGAGAGGGTGGCGAAGAGGTGGGGTCCGTCCAGCACCAGGACCCAGGCCCACCACAACACGAGGCTGCTGACGCCTCCCCAGACGTGGAGGCCCACGAGGGCGAGGCTCGCGCCGGTACCTCCCAGCGTGGAAAGCAGGTCGTGCTGGCGGTTGACCAGCCAGCCTGCGTGAGGGGCCTGGGACACGGCGAGAGGGGCGGTGCTCATGCGGTGGACTCCTCGCAAGCCTCGCGAAGATACAGGAAGGTGCAGGTAGGCCGTGTGCCCACCTGGAGTCCTCGCTGGGCCTGGCAACCAACCGAGGGCCCAAAACCTACTTGAGCCGCGTGCTGTGTACCGCGATGGTGGCAGGTCATGGATCAAGGCAGGCGCACCACGGACCGGAAATCAGTGGGTCTGTTGGTGAAGCTCAAGCATGAGAGCGTGGGGAGCTTCGCGGAGGAGTTCGCCACCAACCTGAGCCCGGGCGGGATGTTCATCCGTTCGCGCACCCCGCAGCCCGTGGGGACACCCGTCAAGTTCGAGGTGCAGATCGCCGGAGGGGTGCGCGTGCTGCGCGGCACCGCCAACGTGCGCTGGGTCCGCGAAGTGGGGGACCCCTCGGGGCCTCCTGGCATGGGCCTCCAGTTCCATGAGCTGGACCCGGCGAGCCGCGCGCTCGTGGACATGATGCTGTTGCAGCGCAGGCCGGAGGCGCCCATCGCCCCCGTGTCGCCGCTGCCCGCGATTGCTCCGGCCGTGGCGCCGCTGGCTCCCGCGATTGCTCCGCTGGCGCCGGCTGTTGCCCCCGTGCGGGTGACGCCCGTGGCTCCGGCTCCGCAGGCGCAGCAGGGCGCGGCGCTGGATTCGCTGTTCGATGACTTGGAGGCTCCGCCGCCTCCAGCCGCGGACAGCGATGTGGATATTCCGCTCGATGAGCTCATCGCGAGCACGCCGCCGCCTCCCGATGCGGGGCCCGGAGATGAGCCTTTGCCCGGGCTCGATTTCGAGATGGGCGGCGATGACGCTCCGTTGGCGATGGGGGCGATTCTCGACGAGCCTCCCATCGAGGTGGGCATCACGGTCGAGGTGGAGAGCTCCTCGTCGGTGCCGGCGCAGGCCGGTGTGCCGATGGAGTTCGACCTGGACCTGACGGAGGCGGCGGTCACGTCGGCTCCGGCTGGCGCTTCCTCGCGTCCGGGGGCCGCGAAGGCGGGTGGGGCGGAGTTCGAGCTGGATTTCAGCGATGTGGTGGAAGAACTCCCGACCGTGTCCGCCGTGCGTCCGGTTGCTCCACCGCGGGCCCCCGCGGCCGCGAAGTCGGGTGGCGGGTCGACGGAGTTCGACCTGGATTTGAGCGATGCGGTGGAAGAGCTTCCGGCCGCCCCCGCTGCGCGCCCGGCGGTGGTTCCTCCTGCCCCTCCCGTGGCCGCCACGCGCCCGGCTGCCGTGCCTCCAGCGCACAAGCAGAGCAAGGCGAGTCTTGAGTTTGAGTTGGATTTCAGCGACGCGATGGAGGAGTTGCCTCCGGCCGCGCCACCTCCGGCTCCGACGAAGTCTCGCTCGTTGGGGGGGGCGTTCGAGTTCGATCTGGATTTGTCGGACATGAAGGCGGGGGGCTCGCCTGGCGTTGCGGCTCCTCGCGTTCCCGCGCCGCCTCCCGTCGAAACACCACGGGTGTCTCCGCTGCCGGTTGGATTCCCGCCGCCTCCGCCTCCGGCCTCTGCGTTCCAGCCGCCTCCGCCTCCGGCCTCTGCGTTCCAGCCGCCTCCGCCTCCGGCCTCTGCGTTCCAGCCGCCTCCGCCTCCGGCCTCTGCGTTCCAGCCGCCTCCGCCGCCCAGCGCGTCACCCGCGCTGCCGAACGTTCGTCGCGAGGCTCCTCGTGCTCCGGACCCCGTTTCCACTCCCACGCTGCTGACGCCAGCCGCGAAGCCCTCGGCTCCCACGGCCCCGCCTCTCGATGAGCGCGGCCTGCCGAAGACGGTCTTCCTCCCGCCGCCTCCGCAAATCGCGGGCACGGGCCCAGTCATCGGCATCGACCTGGGCACCACCAACTCGTGCGTGGCGCTCCTGTCCAACGGGCGGCCCATCGTCCTTCGCTCGCGCGAGGGCTACAACACCATCCCGTCGGTCATCTCGCTCAACAACCAGAACAAGCTGCTCGTCAGCCACCGCGCGAAGAACCAGCTGGTCCTCCGTCCGCAGCACACCATCTACGGCGCGAAGCGGCTCGTCGGCCGTCCCTATGACAGCGCCGTGGTGAACCAGGTCCGCGAGCGCTTCCACTACGACATCGTCCCCGATGCCGCCGGACGCGCCGCCGTGCGGCTCGGCGACGCGGTGCTCTCTCTCGAGGAAGTGCAGGCCATCATCCTGCGCGAGTGCAAGGAGATGGCGGAGGCCCACCTCAACCAGAAGGTCGAGCGCGCCGTCGTCACCGTCCCCGCCTACTACTCCGAGCCCCAGCGCGAAGCCGTCCGCAAGTCCGGCATCCTCGCGGGCCTCAAAATCGAGCGCATCCTCAACGAGCCCACCTCGGCCGCGCTCGCGTATGGCCTCAACCGCGAGCTCAACAAGAAGGTCCTCGTCTACGACCTCGGCGGCGGTACTTTCGACGCCACCATCCTCAAAATCGAGAAGAACGTCTTCGAGGTGCTCGGCACCGGCGGCGACATCTTCCTGGGTGGTATCGACTTCGACAACCTCATCGTCGACTTCCTCCTCCAGCGCTTCCAGGAGAAGGAGGGCCTCGCCTTCAACGGCGACGGCATCGCCCTCTCGCGCGTCAGCGACGCCGCCGAGCGCGCCAAGATGGCCCTCTCCGAGCGCGCCAGCTTCGAGGTCCACATCCCCATGCTGATGATGGACGACGCGGGACGCCCCCGTGACCTGCGCGTCGTGATGAACCGTCAGGAGCTGGAGAAGATTTGCGACCCGCTGCTCAGCCGCACCGTCGACGTCGTGCGCGACGTGCTCCTCGACGCGAAGCTCAAGGCCAGCGAGGTCGATGACATCATCCTCGTGGGCGGCATGAGCCGCATGCCGCTCGTGCGCGACAAGCTCAAGGGCCTGTTCGGCAAGAGCGCGCAGGCCAGCGTCAACGCGGACGAGGCCGTGGCGCTCGGCGCCGCGCTCTACTCGGGCTCGGTGGACAAGGTGAGCAGCGTCGTCCTCATCGACGTGCTGCCCATGACGGTGGGCGTGGCCATGCCCGGCGGCGCCTTCAAGCGCGTCATCGAGCGCAACAGCCCGCTGCCCGCCCAGCGCTCCTTCGCCATCAGCACCAACAAGGACAACGAGGAGTTCCTCGAGCTGTCCCTGTTCCAGGGCGAGGACAATCACATCTCCGCCAACGAGTACCTGGGCACCGTGCGCATCGAGGGCCTGCCCAAGGGCCCGAAGGGCTCCGTGCGAGTCGCCGTCACCATCAAGCTGGATTCGGAGTGTGTGCTGCACGTCGAGGCCCGCGAATACTCCACGCGCAAGGAAGTGAAGGCCACGCTGGCCACGCGCTACTCACCCGAGGAGCTCCAGAAGCAGCTCCAGGTCAGCAAGGAGTCCGTGAAGGCCGCCGAGGAGCGCCGGGGCGCGGACCTCAAGGAGCGCGCCGGTGGCTTCTGGCGCTTCGTGAAGAAGGCGCTGGGCCGCAAGTAGCCCCACCCGCCGAGGGATGAAAGGACCCGCGCTCTTGACTCAACACACTCCCTCCCGCCGGCGCTGCTCGTTCTGCGGCGCCTCCGAGCCGCGCGCGGGCCGGCTCCACCCCGGCACCGGCGGGGCCGCCATCTGTGACTCCTGCGTGGTGCGCTTGTTCGCCCACCTGGACCGGGAAGCCTTCAACTCCATCCCCGCCGAGGCCCAACGCCCGGACGAAGTCTGGACCGAAAGAGGCCCATGCCCGCCACCGCGCCCCGGTACCTGACGCGCTTCCAGTGTCTCACCGAGCGGTGCGAGGACACCTGCTGCGCGGGCCTCGTCGTCCCCGTGAGCCAGGCCCGCTGGCGCATCCTCCAGGACGCGGTGGCCGGAGGGCCGGATGCCTCGCGCGTCCAGTCCTTCGTCCTGCCCGACCCGGGGAGCGGCGCGGGCGCCGAGGCCGCGTACATCGCGAAGCGCGAGGACGGACACTGCACGTTCCTCGACGAGCGAAAGCTGTGCTCGCTGCACCAGAAGTACGGCGAGGCCGTGCTGCCGGACGCGTGCGCCATGTTCCCGCGAGTCCCCACGCGCCGCGCGGAGCGGCTCGAGGTGACGGGCTCGTTCGGCTGTCCCGAAGTGGTCCGCTTGGCCCTGCTCGCGGAGGACGCGCTGGAGCAGGTGCCCGTGGACGCCTCCCTCGCGGGGAGGCCCGAACAGGCACGCGAGCTGGGTGCCGAGGACGCCTGGTCGCGAAACGCGGACCGCGTGCGCTCCGTCGCCCTGCACCTCCTGGAGCGGCGTGAGTACCCGTTCGCCTCGCGCCTGTTCATGCTCGGTGAGCTGGCGCGGAGGCTGGGGACCTTCTACTTCCGAGGCACCGAGGCCTTTCGAGAAGAGGGCGCGCAGGCTCTGCTGACCGCGACGCTGAGCGACTTCGCGTCCGAAAAATCGCTCACGGAATTGCACCAGCAACTGGATTCCATCTCCCTCCCCGGAGGTCCCTGGGCCGCCATCTGCGGCGCGGTGCTCAAGTCGCGCCTGGGGGCCGCGGGCAGCACGCGGTTCCACACCTGGGCTCGCGGAGTGCTCGACTCCTACGGTGGCGCGGATGCTTCGCCCGATGACGTCTGGGCCCTCCACGCACAGCGCCGGTCCAAGCTCGAATCCACGCTGGGCCCTCGGGTGGAGCAGTACTTCCGGCACTACGCCGTGAATCACTGGCTGCGAGTCCCCTTCACCGACGCGCCGTCGCTGATGGACTACGTCTTCAAGCTGGCCCTGCGCGCCGCGGTGCTGCGGTGGACGCTGTCGGGCCACCCCACCGTGGCCGCGCTGTGTGAACAAGAGCAAGCGCCGGGACTCGACGGCGCAGGCGATGCACAGGCCCGGTTGGACGCCGCCGCGGTGGAGTGCTTCCAGCTCAGCGCCAAGCACCTCGAGCAATCCCCGGAGCTGCACTCCCTGGCCCACGGGCTCTCGGGCGGCGCGGGGGTGGACGCATTGCCCCGGATGCTCGTGCTCCTCAACGGCTTGTGAGGAGCACGCGCCCCGCGGTCAGTGCTCAGGTCGCCGAGCGCGGCTTCGCGCCCAGCCGCTCCATCGCCTGACGGAACACCGCGTAGTCCTGCGCGCCCTGGATGCCGAAGCGGTCGCCGAGCACGAACGTGGGCACCGCGCTGACGCCCATCTCGCGGGCCTCGCGCACCGAGTCCTCCACCACCTTCTCGAACTCGCCGCTCTCGACGGCGCGCTGGAGCGCGTCCGGGTCCAGGCCCGCCTCCTCGGCCGCTCCTCGGAGCGTGTCCCAGTGCCAGAGGTCCTGACCCTCGCTCCAGTACCGGCGCAGGATGGCCGCGTGGTAGGGCTCCAGCTTGCCCTGCGTCCTCGCGTACTCCGTCGCTTGATGGGCGCGCCGCGTGGAAGGGGTGATGTCGCGGAACACCATCTTCAGCCCGGCCGCCTCCGCCCGGGCCCTCAACGGGAAGTTGGGGTCCTTCAGCTTCTCGCGGATATGGGCGGGAAGGGGGAGCCCCTCGGGCGGTGTGTTCGGGTTGAGGAAGTACGGCCTCCAGTCCACCTCGATGTCGAACTCCTGCCGGAGCTTCTTCACCTCCTGCAGACCGATGTAGCACCAGGGACAGGCGAAGTCGGACCAGACGCGGACGGTGATGGGCTCGCTCATGCCCTCTCACTAACCCGGGTGCCGCGCCACGTCATGGCTTCCTCGCTCCTCGCGCTCACCCGCCCGGTCCTCGGAGCGTGAGGGTCCGCCCTCCTTGACCGTGTTGCCGCGGCCTTTCTTGACGCGCCGGGCATACAGCGGGCGCTCGCATGTTCCTGGGCCCCAAGGTGGACAGCGCCTGGAGGAGCGGGCACGGTCCACCCTCGAAAGCCCCGCCCGTCCGCTTGTCTGGAGGCAAGCGCGCGGGCCTACCCTGGAGGACACCTTGCCGCTGTCGCTAGTCGCGGCCCTGGCCCTCGCCGCCACCCCGGCGCAGGCCCGGACCCAGCCGTTCACCCACCACGACATGGTCTCGATGCGCCGGCTGAGCAACCCGCGCGTCTCCCCCGACGGAAAGCAGGTCGTCTACGTCCTGCGCACCACCGACCTGGAGGCCAATCGAGGCCGCAACGATTTGTGGCTCGTCAACCTCGACGGGACGGGCTCACGCCAGCTCACGTCGCATCCGGACTCGGACTCGGACCCCATCTGGGCCCCGGATGGAAAGAGCCTCTTCTTCCTCTCCTCGCGCGGCGGCTCCTCGCAGGTGTGGCGCCTGCCGGTGGACGGCGGCGAGCCGCTCCAGGTGACCAAGCTCCCCCTGGACGTCGGCAGCTTCAAGATGTCCCCCGACGGCACCAGGCTGGCCGTGGGCATGGAGGTGTTCCCCGACTGCGGCACGCTGGAGTGCACCCCCCAGCGCGAGACGGAGCGCTCCAAGCGCAAGGCCACCGGCCGCTCGTATGACAAGCTGTTCGCCCGCCACTGGGACACGTGGAAGGACGGCAAGCGCTCGCACGTGTTCGTCGTCCCCGTGGCCGGCGGCGCGCCCGTGGACGTGATGAAGGGCATGGACGCGGACGGTCCGACCAAGCCCTTCGGCGGCCCGGAGGAGTTCACCTTCACGCCCGACAGCAAGAGCGTCGTCTTCACCGCGCGCGACGTGGGCCGTGCCGAGTCCTGGTCCACCGACTTGGACCTGTTCGTCGCGCCAGTGGATGGCAAGGCCAAGCCGCGCAAGCTCACCGAGAAGAACCGCGCCACGGACACCAGCCCCGTTTTCAGCCCGGATGGCAAGACGCTCGCGTACCTGGCGATGTCGCGCCCGGGCTACGAGGCGGACCGCTACCGCGTCATCCTCCGCTCGTGGCCGGGTGGCCAGGAGCGCGTGCTCGCCGAGGACTGGGACCGCTCCGCGGGCTCGCTGGCGTGGAGCGCGGACAGCAAGACGCTCTACGCGGCGGCGAACCACATGGGCCAGCAGCCCATCTTCGCCCTGGACGTGGCGGGTGGCCCCGTGCGCCAGCTCACGAAGGACGGTACCGCGGACTCCCCGCAGCCGGCCGCCGAGGGTCGCGTCGTCTACGTGTATGACGACCTGGACTCGCCCGCGGACCTGTACGTGATGAACGCGGATGGCTCCGGCGCGAAGCAAATCACGGACGTGAACCAGGAGGCCCTGTCGCGCGTGCGCTTCGGCGGCTTCGAGCAGTTCGAGTTCCCGGGCTGGAACAACGAGACGGTGCGCGCGTACGTGGTGAAGCCGGTCGACTTCGACCCGAAGCGCCAGTACCCGCTGGCCTTCCTCATCCACGGCGGGCCTCAGGGCTCGTTCGGCAACCACTTCCACTACCGATGGAACCCGCAGGTGTACGCGGGCCGCGGCTACGTGGCGGTGATGGTCGACTTCCACGGCTCCACCGGCTACGGCCAGGCCTTCACCGACTCCATCCGCGATGACTGGGGCGGCAAGCCGCTGGAGGACCTGCAGAAGGGCGTGGCGACCGCGCTGCAGCGCTACCCGTTCATCTCCAAGGAGAAGAAGTGCGCGCTGGGCGCGAGCTACGGCGGGTACATGATCAACTGGATTGCCGGCAACTGGCCGGACGGCTTCAAGTGCCTGGTCAACCACGACGGCATCCTCGACGAGCGCATGGGCTACTTCGACACCGAGGAGCTCTGGTTCCCGGAGTGGGAGCACAAGGGCACGCCGTGGGAGAACCCGGAGGGCTACGGCAAGCACAGCCCCATCAACCACGTGGCGAAGTGGAAGACGCCGATGATGGTGGTGCACGGCGGCCAGGACTTCCGCGTCGTGGAGACGCAGGGCCTGGGCACGTTCACCGCGCTCCAGCGCAAGGGCATCCCCTCCAAGCTCCTCTACTTCCCCGAGGAGAACCACTGGGTCCTGCGCCCCGCCAACAGCATCCAGTGGCATGACGAGGTGCTGGCCTGGCTGGACCAGTGGACGCGCAACTAGCCCGCTGACACTTCCGGGGCCCGCGTCACGTCAGCGGGCCCCGGGGATGGTTCCCCTCAGGGGATGCCGGCGCAGTCGCCCAGGCAGCGGCCCACCGCTTCCGCGCAGCTGGTGTCCGAGAGGCAGTCGGCGCAGTCGGCGACGCGGTCCCTGCGCTCCTTGCTGTTCTTGTCGTCCACCCAGTCGTTGATGTCGTCGGCGCACCTCGACGTGTCGAGGTCGTCGTCGATGCACTCGCGGCGGCGGTCGCAGATGGTGTCGGCGTTGCTGGAGCAACCCGTGAGCAGCGCGCCGAGGGCGAGCAGGGTCATCACAGTGAGTTTGCGGATGGACATGGGGCGGTGTCCTAGCGCACCCGGCCGGCTTTCGAAAACCGTCCTGAGCGCTACTCGTGGCCGCTGGCGCCGGAGGGCTGTGAGCGTGTGTGCCCGCCTGGCTGGTGGGAGGGCCTGGGCTCGGGTTGCCACGGCCAGCGGCCCTCGAGCTCCACGGTGAGGGTGAAGCTGAGGAACGTCCGGATGAGGACGATTCCCCCCAGCACGATGACCCCCGAGAGGGTGGGCTCGTCGCTCACCGTGCGGATGATGTCCGCGGCGACGAGGAACTCCAGGCCGAGCAGGATGGCGCGGCCCATGTTGAGCCGGAAGCGCCGGTAGGCCTCCTGGGGTTGGAGTCCCTGGCGTCGGAGCAGCAGCAGCCCCGTGGCGAACACGGCGCCCAGCACCATGGCGCCCACGCCCGCGAGCTCCATCACCTGGGCGGACAGCGAGATGAGTGGCCGGAAGTCCATGGTGCCTCACTCTCCGAAGAAGGCTCCCGAGGATGTCGCCACGAGGAGGGGCTTCAGCGTCCCCCATCCGGGGGAGCCGCGGCGGGTTTCGCCGAGGGCTTCGCGGGCTCGCCGCCTGTCGCGGGCACGGTGGTCTCCGACAGCGCTCCGTCGTCGCGGAGGAAGCGCTGCGCGAGCTCGTCCACCTCCGCGGGCTTCAAGCCGGTGAGCACCGCCGTGGCCGACTTCGCGCGAGTCGCCAGCGCCGTCTCTCCCAGCGCGCCGTGGATGCGCGAGAGCGCCACGTGAATCTCCGGGTCGAACGGGTCCGACGCCAGCGCCTCCAGATAGGCCGTCTTCGATTTGGGGTAATCCTTGCGGTGCAGGAGGATGCGGCCCAGGTGGACGTTGGTCGCGGGGGAGCCCGGGTGCACCCGCAGGCTGCCGCGCAGCACGCCCTCCGCCTCGTCCAGCCGCTTGAGCTCCAGGAGCGCCAGCGCGTACTTGTTCGACACGGACTCGTACTTGTCGCCCACCAGCTTGTGCGCCTTGGCGTACTCCTCGGCGGCGGCCTTCACGCGGTTGCGCTCGCGCAAGAGCTCGCCCAGGTGCGCGAACTTGCGCGCCGACACCTCCGCTACTTCGTTGAAGTCGCCGAAGGAGATTTCACGGCCCTTCTTCTCGCCGTCCTCCTTCACCTTGCCCTTGGCGTCCTCCTTCAACACCACGCGGTCATCGCGCGGCACCAGCTCCGCCGGGAAGGGCTGCTTCTTGATGTGCGCAAGCCACGCCTTCTCGAAGAGGGGGAAGCTCATGCCCATGGCCGCCTCCACCGCCTTCTTGTCCGTCTGCCCCGACTTCAGCTCCCCCACCACGGAGCGCAACCCCGCGGCGCCCTTGGACTGGTGCACGTAGTCGATGGCGTAGAACACCTCCGCGAACGCGGTGGCCGCGTCCTCCGCCGTGGGCAAGAGGGCGATGGACGGGTGCATCTTCTCGAACGGGATGAGCGTGTCCGCCTTCACCCGCTTGCCCAACAGCGCCTGCGTGGAGGGCGTCATCGCCAGGCCCGCCTTGCCCCGCCAGCGCGACTCCAGGAACTTGGCCAGGCCCTCGTGCAACCAGATGGGCACCGTGTTGTGGCTCATCTGGCTCACCACCAGGTGGATGTACTCGTGCGCCAGCGTGTCCTGCCAGTCGTAGCCCTGCGCCACCGCCTTGGGGCTGGTCACCATCAGCTTGTTGAACTTGCAGATGGCGATGGTGCCCGTGGTGCGAATCTGCTTCTCGGTGAGCGTGCTCACCTTCGACAGCTCGCGCGCGTTGTTCACCACCTCCACGCGAATCTTCCCGCCCGGAGGCGTCCACCCCAGGTCCTCCGCCATGGCGCGGTGGATGGACTCCAGCGTCTCCAGCGCGTAGGGCACCAGCACCTGCTCCTTGCCCTTGGGGTACAGGAAGACGAAGTGCTCGCTCTCCGCGCGCTCGTGGCTCTTGACGATGTCGCGCGTGTCCTTGGCCAGCCGCAGGTAGCTGCCGGGCTTGTCCTCGATGTTGGCGCCCGTGAGCAGCTCCACCGCGTCGTCGTAGCGGCCCTCCTCGAAGGCCACCCGGCCCTGGAAGTACTTGAGCGGCTCCACGTCGGCGGGAATCAGCTTCTCCGCCTCCGCCAATTCGCGCCGGGCGCCGGGCACGTCCCAGTCGTCCAGGCGCTGCTCCACCTGGCCCAGCCGCGTCTTCACCTCGTCCTTGAGCGCCGCGTCCTGCGCGGCGGCGGGCACGGCCAGTCCCCACGCGAGGAGGAGGGCCACCCAGCGATTCATCCGGACGTTGCTCACTTCACCAGCTCCTCGTAGTAGCGCTTCACCTGCTCGCGGTACTTCTCCGGCGCCCCCTGCTTCATCGCGTCCAGCAGGTCCTTGCGGAACTCCTTGGGCGCCTGGAACGAATCCTCGTCCGGCAGCTCCACCTGGTCCTTGGGGTCCCTCCCCGCGTTGCCCGGCTTGCGCCCGCTCATCCCGCCCGGCAGCGGCAGTCCACCCTTGCGGCCCCGCTGCCCCTGCTGCATCTGCTGCTGGAACTGGCGCAGGCCCTCCAGCGCCGCCTGCTGCTCGCCGTAGCCGCGGCCCGGGTCCTTGCCCTGCATCCGCTGCGCGGCCTCGCCCATGCGCTGGCCCACGCCCTCCATCTGCTGCGCGGCCTCCTCGCCGAACAGCGGCGCGGTCTGCTCCATCTCCTCCATCTGCTGCCGCAGGTTCTGCGTGCGCTGCTCCAACTGCTGCTGCTCCTGGGACAGCTGCTGCAACTGCTGCTTGTCCTGCTGGGAGAGCTGGGAGCCGGGGGGAGGAAAGAGGGATTGGAGCTGGCGGTTGACGTCCTGCACGTTGCGCGCGTCGCGCTCCAGCCGCTGCGCGAGGTCGGAGGACTGCTGCCGCACCTCGGGCGGATTGCCGAACATCTCGTCGAGCTGCTTCTGCTGCTCACCCATCCCCGCGAGCTGCCGGGCCGCGTCCTCCGCGCGCGTGGCGGCCTCCGCGGCCAGGTCGAAGTCGTTCACCTTCAGCGCGTTCTCCACGTTGCGCAGCTCCGACTGGGCCTCCTCCAGCGGGCGCGCGGCGCGGCTGTTGAGGTGCTCCGGGTTGAGCTTGTCGTAGCTCTGCTGGGCCTGCTGCACCTTGCGCATCAGGTCGTCCTTGACGGCCTGTCCGCGCTCGCTCAGCCGCTCCTTGTTCTGCGCGCGGGCCTGGTCGCGCAGCTTGCGCGTCTGGTCCGCCACGCGCTGCTGGTCGTCCACGGTGGTCTTCAGGTCCTCCATGAACTTGCCGAACTTCTCCGCCAGCTCCGGGTACTGCTCCCCGCCGAACTCCTCGTTGGCTTCGTCCAGGCCCTTGAGCATCTCGTCCATCTGCATGCCCAGCTCCTGGAGCTTCGCGAGCGCCTCGTCCGTCTTGCCCTCGCGCATCAGCTTCTCGATGTCCTCCAGGGCGCTTTGCATGTCCTGGTCCTTCATCATCTCGGACAGGGCCTCGGCGTTGAGGTGCTCGTCGCGGATGCCCTTGCGCATCTCCGCCATGCGCTGCATCAGCTCCTGGATGCGGGCCTTGAGCTGCTGAATCTGCTCCATCACCGCCTGGCGCGCGGCCTCGTCCGGGTTGGCCTTGAACTGCTCAATCAACCGAGACAGCTCGCGGCGCTCCTGGGCGAGCTGCTTGGCCATCTCCTGGAGCGCCTCCAGCTTCTGCCGGTCCAGCAGCGCCTCCAGGTAGAGGATGTCCTTCTCCAGCTCCTCGATTTCCTCCGTCACCACGGCGGACAGGCGGTTGCCGGTGCCCCAGTCCTCGCCCCGGGCGCGCTGCGTGCGCAGGTAGAGGCGGCGGAAGTCCGCGGTGCCGTTGATGTGGCTGCCCAGGGATTCGGAGATGTTGGAGAGGGCGGAGACCAGCTCGGAGGGCACGTCGCGCTCGCGCGCCAGAGTCTGCGCCAGGGTGCGCATGTCGGTGATGAGCTGCTGGCCGCTGGTGTCCACCGTGGCCGCGGAGGCGACGGCCTGCGGGTCCTTCTGCTTCTCCCGGTCCGGTCCCTCCATGCGGTCCGCGAGGTGGTCCACCATGCGGCCCCACAGCTGCTCGGCCTTCTCCAGCGCGGCGCGGTGGTGCTCGGCGGCGGAGTAGATGCGCAGCACCTGGGTGCGGCTGACGCCCTTCTTGGGGCCCTCCACCGCGTCGTTGTCCTGCGCCTCCACGAAGTACGTAATCCGGTCGCCGGGGTCCACCTTGAGCGAGCCCAAATCCCACGTGTACGTGTCGCGGCTGCGCCGTCCGTCCTCGCGCCGCAGCGGCACGCGCGTGTCCTGCTGCGCGCCCGGCTTGCGGTACACGAGCGCCAGGCCCGACAGGCCGTAGTCGTCCGTGGCCTCGTACTTGAGCGTCACCTTCTGGCCCGGGTCCACCTCCAGCTCCGCCGCGGGCGTCAGCAGCGTCACCTGCGGCGGCTTGTCGGCCTCCACGGTGAGCGAGATGTCCGGGCCCACCGCGAGGGGCTTCTCGCGCTTGGCGTAGAAGACGAAGCGGTAGTGGCCGCTCTGCTTCGCGATGAAGGTGCCCTCCAGGTCGCGGTTGCCGGTGACCTTCAGCGGCACGGACTGGGTGTTGTTGATGACCAGCTCCGCGCGCTCGATGGCGCGGTCCGAGCGCGTCTTGAGCTGGATTTCCGTGCCCGCCGGGGCACTCACCGCGCCGTCGGTGCCGGGGACGGTGCGCTGGGACAGGCCCGTGTACGCGGGGTAGCGGTACGTCAGCTCGATGTCGCCGGTGATGGGCTCGGCCTGGGCCTGGGCCTCCGGCGCGCGAGACACCTCCACGATGCGCTTGAGGCCCGCGCTCCACTTCTCACCCCAGAGGCCCAGCACCAGCGCCAGGAGCAGCAGCACGCCGAGGGTGGCCAGGCCCGCGCGCTGGGCGGGACGCACGTCGACGATGGAGCGCACGTCCACGGTGCGCACGCGCTGGTCCATCTGCTGGAGGAACGCGTCCGCCAGCTCCGGCGAGCCGTTGGTGTGCCCGCCGCGCTCGCGCATCAACTCCACCGCGGCCAGCACGTCCAGGGACAGCTCGGGCCGGCGCTGTCCCACCAGGCGCGCGGTGAGCACGTCGTCGCCCACGCGCCGCCGCGACAGCCACAGGCCGAACACACACGCCAGCGCCACGCCCACCGGCACGGCGAACCCCAGGATGGAGCCCCCCAGCCTCGGGGCCACCTGACCCAGGAGCCCGCCGCCCACCGTCATGACGGAGGCGGCCATCCCCCCCAGCGCCCCGCCCTGGAGCCACAGGAAGCGGCGCTGACGCGCGCGCACGGCCTGGAGCAGCGCCTCCACGCCCCGGCCTCGCGAGGACACCCCCACCGGAGTGGGCGCGCTCGGGGGCGGCGGAGGCGGGGGCGGCAGCTCGGGGCCTGGGCTCTGCGGGGTGTCGAGGTTCACGCTGTCCTGTCCACTCGGTGTCGAGGCAACCCCTGGTGGGGGGACCTATTTCCCGATTCTCTAGCAACGTCCGACGGGCCGCGAGGTGCTTGAGCCTGGGGATTGCTCCGAGGGCGGGTGGGGGTGTCCGGAGGAGGAAGGACGCGGCCGGGGGAGGGTCCGGGAGGCAACGCGCGGCCAGGGCGCCAACGGGCCTCGCGGCACGAGCGGCGAGGCGGGGGCCCTGCACGGGGCTTCGGGAGAGGCTGGGTGGGGACCGGCGCGGGGCCGGCCCTCGGGGGTGTGGGTGACTGCGTCCCTGCTCAGCGGGCGTCCGGCTTCTCGTCCGTCGCGTCGGCGCCGGACCCGGCCGGGGCCGGTACGCCTCCCAGCTCCTGGGCGAGCGCGGTGAGCACGTCCTGGGTGGCCAGGATGCGGTTGCGTGACATCCGGGCGAGCACCCGCTGCACGGCGGACTCGACGGTGCCTTCGGAGGGGATGTCGAGCGAGCGACCGGACTCGGTGAGCGCGAACAGCGCCTTGCGTCCATCCAGCGGGTCCGACTTCCGCTCCAGCAGCCCGCGCTTCTCCAGCCGCTTGAGCACGCCCGTCAGGGTGCTGGGGTGGACGTGGAGAATCTGCGCCAGCGTGCCGGCGGTGATGCCGGGAAAGCGTCCCACCAGCCGGATGACCAGCCGCTGCGGACCGGTGAGGCCCAGCGTCGACTCCATCCGCTTCGAGGTGGACTGAAGCCCGTGGTCCACGGCCCACAACAACCGCATGAACTCGAGCACTTCACCGAGCGGCGGGCCCTTGAGCCCCTCGCCTTCGTGGGGTTCCGGCTCCCCATTGGCCGTGTCCTTCATCACTTCATCTTCCTTCACCTGCCGCCTCCCTGTCTCTGCCAAGTCTGTCGCGTCGCAGGAGGTGTATCTCTTTGCGTTCCCCCCGCCGTCCAAAATCCGTTGTGTACCAGTCACCGGCAAGCCGTGGGTGAGGCTTTCGCATCCCACCCCACCTGGGTACCCCCAGGGACCGCCTGACTGTCCACCCCGGGGGACGGGAGACGCGAAGCCCTCGCCGGGCAGGCCCCGCCCGGAGGACTGGGTGCCCATGGGGCCTCCCCGGAGTGGACCTTCCGGGGAGGGGAGGGCGGGGCCCAGGAGGCTCCTTTTCTTACGGGGCGGGAGCCACGGTGGGCTTGGTGGGCTGCGCGGGCGCCGCCTTGGGGGCGGGGGCGGCCACCGGGGCCGGGGCGGCGGGCTTGGCCTCCTCGGGCTCGGGCGGCATCTGCAGGCTCTTGCCCCGCTCCTGGGCGATGCGGCGGTACCAGCTGTCCGGGTACTTCGGGTGGTTCACCTTGCCCTGCTCGTCGCGGACGTTGCCGTCGATGTACTTCACGAGCAGCGTCTCCCCGAGCTTCCTCCAGCGCGCGTGGACCTTCTCACCCTGCTGCACCGAGTACGTGGTGAGGAAGCGGCGGGCCTCCTCCGGGCTGCGCTTGTAGTGCTCCAGCGCCGTGCGCTCGATGTCCGCCTGGTCCGCGAGGAACTGTCCCTCCAGCGCGCCCTGCTCCTTGTGCACGTCCACGGACATGTCGCTCCAGCGCGCATAGGCCTGGTTGGACACCCAGTTGAACACCCAGAAGGACGAGTCCCAGGAGAAGGAGCCGCGGCTGGCCACGCCCTGGGCGAAGTTGCGGGGCACCTCGCGGATGCCCGCGTACATGGGCGTGTAGACGGTCATGGACGTGTCATCCACGCCGAACCACAGCACCCCGCCGATGGGCGCCGGCATGGAGGCGCGCATCTGCGCGACGAAGGAGAAGCCCGTCTGCTGCGTGGAGATGGCGCGCTCGTGGACGTACTTCTTGCCGTCCACCTCCCACGTCATGGGACGCCAGCGGTAGGGCATCGCGTACGGGCCCGCGCCCACGTCCTGGGTCATGTCCAGGGGCGTGTTCTCGAAGTGGTCCCGCATCAGCCCCATGACGTCCTGCACGGACAGCTTCTGGTCCGGCTTCACCCACAGCGGCAGCCGCTTGCCCGGCGCGGAGCCGTCCGCGAACTCCGGGCCGAAGTTCCGCGACGGCGCCGCGCGCCGGAAGATGCTCCACACGCGCGCCTCGGAGAAGCGCTGCCCGCCGAAGTCGAGCGGGTGGTACGTCTGCGCGAAGCTGAAGTCCTTGTCCGCCCCCTTGAACCAGCCCTTCTCCCGCGCGAAGGAGATGACGTCCGGCGCGTAGAGGGTGTTCTCCGGGTCGTTCAGGGGGAACTGCTCGATGCGCGACTGGTTGGCGTGCGCGGTGATGTGCCCTTCCGGCACCTTGCGCGCCACCCACACGGCGCCCTTCTGGCCCGTGCCCTTGCCAATCATCTCCAGCAGCCAGGCCTCCTTCGGGTCGGCGATGGAGAAGGACTCGCCGGTGGAGGCATAGCCGTGCTCGGCCACCAGCTTCGTCATCACGGTGATGGCCTCGCGCGCCGTCTTGGCGCGCTCCAGCGTGATGTAGATGAGCGAGCCGTAGTCGATGATGCCGGCGGGCCCCTCCAGCTCCTTGCGGCCCGTGAAGGTGGACTCGCCGATGGACAGCTGGTGCTCGTTCATGTTGCCGATGACGGAGTACGTCACGGGCGCCTCGGGGATGCGGCCCAGGAACTTGCCGGTGTCCCACTCGATGATGTCGCGCTGGGCGCCGGCCGCGTGGCGGCGCGCGGGCGTGTGGTACAGCTCGCCGTACAGCTCGTGCGCGTCCGCGGCGTAGGTCATCAGGGTGGCGCCATCCGCCGTGGCTCCCTTGTTGACCAGCATGCTGGTACACGCGAGCACGGGCGGAGCAACCAGCGCGGCCGAGACAGGCAGCGCGGTGAGCAGTCGGGGCAGTCGTCGGTTCATGGCGGCGGATGCTCTACCAGCCGGGTTCCAGATACAAACCTCACGTGCGGCGCGCCTGGTTGTCCCCAGGGCACGAGGTCAGGTCTCGACAGGGCCACCGCCCGGGCCACGAGGGAAACCCAGGCGGCGGCCCCAACTCCCGAATAAAAGGTCGTGTCAGTTGTTCGCGGCGACCACCTCCTTTCCCTCCGGAGGCGGAGCCACCTGCTCCACCTTCAACGTGGTGGGACCGCTCAAGGTCAGGTGGGGCTTGAGCTTGAGGAACTTCTTCCTCCCGAAGCCCTTCACGCGCACCAGCTCCTCCACGCGCTGGAAGGGCCGCTTGCCCCGGTGCTGGATGATGCGCTGCGCCGCCTTCTCACCCACGCCCGGCAGCCGGTCGAGCTCCGAGGCCGACGCCTCGTTGAGGTTCACCACGCCCGAGAACTGGGTGCGCGAGGTGGCCGCGTCCGCCACGCCGGGCCCACCCACCAGGAGGCCCAGCGCGAGCAGTCCCCACGCGGCCCTCACGAATGGCCTCCCACGGGCGCCGCGTCCAGGCCCAGTTCGGGGGCGTAGCGTCCGCCCACACCCGGCATGTCCCGCTTCTCCGCCGCCTCGCGCACGTGCAGCTTGCCGTCCAGGGGCAGCACGTCCAGCAGCACGTTGAGTGAGCCGTCCTTGTTCACGAAGGCGCTGCCCGCGCGCACCCAGATGCTCCCGCCCTTCCCCTCGCGAATGGAAAACACCGCCAATCGCTTTCCCGCCATCAGCATCATCCACCTCCACCACGCTCGACCGCGCCACCACGGCGCGGCCCCTCTCCGGCTCGACCGCCTGAGGTCGACACCTGCTTGAGCAGTCGCCGTGCCAGCCGCACCTTCCTCGGGGAGCCGCCCACGCACCGTGCACGAGGTCCAGAGGTGTCCTGTGCCGGGGACGGGTGACAGGGCTCCAGGGGCCTCTCACGGCGCGAGAGCACGCACGACCTCCACGGTTGGACGAGGGCGGGGCGCCATGGAAGAGTCCCCGCGTCCCGCCGTCTCGAGGTGCCCGCGTGAACCGCTTCGTCCTCGCCGCACTGCTCCTCTGCGCGCCCGCGCTCGCCGCTCCGCCCGCGGGCCCCGCGCCGGTCTCCGCGAAGGCCCGCGCCATCCACGATTCGGCGCTCATCATCGACACGCACGTGGACACGCCGCTGCGCATGCTCGAGGAGGGCTTCGACTTGGGCTCGCGGCCTCCCAATGGCCAGGGGCACTTGGACCTGTCGCGCGCCCGCGAGGGCAACCTGGGCGCGGCCTTCTTCTCCATCTGGGTGGAGCCCAAGGAGTTCACAGGCCAGTACACCCACCGCGCGCTGCGGCTCATCGACACGGTGCTCAACGCGGTGGAGAAGTACCCGGACCAGATGGTGCTGGCGCTCTCGTCCAAGGACATCGTCGCCGCGCGCGCGGGCAAGCAGAAGAAGCTGGCCACGTTGCTGGGCGTCGAGGGCGGCCACGCCATCCAGAATGACCTGGGCGTGCTGCGGGACTTCTACCGGCTGGGCGTGCGCTACATGACGCTCACCTGGTCCAACACGAACGAGTGGGCCGACTCGTCGGGCGACCTCCAGGACGCGGCCGTGAAGCACCACGACGGGCTCACCGACTTCGGCCGGGATGTCGTCCGGGAGATGAACCGGCTGGGCATGCTCGTGGACATCTCCCACGTGTCCGACAAGACGTTCTTCGACACGTTGAAGGTGACGCGTGCGCCCGTCATCGCGTCGCACTCGTCGGCCCGCGCGCTGACGGACCACCCGCGCAACATGACGGACGAGATGCTCAAGGCCGTCGCCGCCAACGGGGGCGTCGTGATGGTGAACTACTTCTCCGCGTTCATCGACGACACCTACCGGCAGGCGTACGCGGCCATGGCCCCCGAGCGCAACGCGGCCCTGGAGGCCGTGAGTGCCCGGCACAAGGGCTCGGATGCCGCCACGAAGTTCCGGGCGGAGGGCGCGGCGAGCTGGGAATGGGCGGCGAAGGTCCAGCGCCCCCCGTTCGAGTCCCTCATCAACCACATCGACCACATCGCCAAGGTCGCGGGCGTGGACCACGTGGGCATGGGCTCGGACTTCGACGGCATCAACTCCACGCCGCAGTCCATCGACTCCGTGGCGGACCTGCCGCGCATCACCGAGGCGCTGCTGGCCCGGGGCTACACCCGCGAGCAGCTCCACAAGATTCTGGGCGGCAACCTGCTGCGCGTCTTCCGCGAGGCGGAGCGCGTCAGCCGCGAGATGCGCGCGGCTCCCAGCGCCCAGCGCTGACGCGCCTGCACACGGTGGTGGCCCGAGCCGCGCGCCACCGTGCCCATGCCGCGTGTCCGGGGCCGGAATGGTTGCGCGGCGGTGGTGAGGGCAGGTGTGTTCGCGCCGGGGCTTCCCGCGCGCACGCATCAGACGCTAGCCTCGCGGGCATGGCATCGGGCGTCGTGTTGATTCGGCTGGGGCTTATCGCCGCCCTCTGCCTGGGAGGCGTGTCTCGCGCGGAGCCGGCGGCACCGTGGCTCGCCGTGGCGCGGGTCACCACCGAGGAGGATGGGGCCCTGCTCGAGCGGGTGCGCGGTCAAAGCAGCGACCTGCCCGTCGAGCTGCGCGCCATGCCGGGGCCGTCCCTCGAAGGTCCACCCCAGGCCCAGTGGCGCTCCATCGAGGAGCTGGCCGGCGCTCACCAGGCACGCGCGGTGCTCTGGTTCCAGCGCTCGGGTCCGGACGTGCGCATCCACTTCGCGCAGCCCTCCAGCCGTCACCTCTTCGTGCGCACGGCCCGCCTGGAGGGAGCCCCCGGCGCGCTCGAGTGGTCCGCGGGCGCGGAAGCGGTGGCGCTCGTCGTGCGCTCCGCCCTGCGCGCCGTGGAGGCGGGCCGTCCATTGGGTGAGGTGGTGGAGGCGCATGCCCCCGTCCCCATGACGCAGGAGAAGGACACGCCCGTTCCGCCCGAGCTCTGGGACATGCCCCCCAACGCCGAGGATGACACCCCGCTGCGCTGGCAGGTGATGGTGGGCGCCATGGCCGTGCTGGATGGCTATGCGTCATCCGGGCACCAGGGGTTGTGGCTCGGCTCCGGCTGGGAGTTCCGCCCCGTGCGCGTGCGCTTCCAGGTGCTCGCGGGCCTGGACCAGACGCTGGCGGATGCGCGCACGGTGGTGGATTTGAATCAGTACGCCGCGGGGCTGTGGGTGGACGTGGCGCTGCTCGACACGCGAGACTTCCGCTGGAGCCTGGGCGCCGGCGCGGGTGGGCTGCTCTTCATGCGCAAGACGGAGTCCCGGTTCAAGCGAATCGAGGCCGCCAAGCCCCGCTTCACCCCCGCGCTCCTGGCGGGTCCGGAGATGTCCTTTCGCTGGCGTTTTTCGCGGCGCGTCGGAGTGGAGGCCTTCGTTGGAGCGGATGCCGTCATGGGCCGGCCGCTGTTGGGTTACTCCGAGGACGGAAACTTCGTGCTGCGCAACGAAGGCTGGGCGGTGCGTCCGCGAGGAGTCCTGGCCGTGGTCGTCATGCCTTGAATGGAATGACCCGGTTTCGTCATGGCGCTTCTCCATGGAGCCGATGACGAGCACGGGTCCGGAAGCCATTGGCAGAGCGCGCCCTGGAGCAGACCCGCGCGTCCAGGCGGCCATCCAGGGCGGGCGCGAGGCCACCGAGTCCCTGCTGCTGGAGCTGTTGCCCCGGGTGCGCAATCTCGTTCGCTACCTGGTGCGTGGAGATGGGGACGTGGAGGACATCGCGCAGGAGTCGCTCATCGCGCTGATACGGGGGCTGCCCTCCTACCGCGGGGAGGGAATGTTCCAGTCCTGGGTGGACCGGGTGGTGGCGAGGACCGTCTTCGCGTGGCTGAAGCGCGCGCGAGGCACCGAGGCCCGGCGAGGGGAGGAGTCGTTGGAGCTGGTGTCGGTGCCGTCCGAGGACGCGCCTCCGGACGAGTACGTCCACCGCCGCCGCATGGCGATGTTGCTGGACCGGATTCCGTACGAGCAGCGGCACGCGATGGTGCTGCACCACGTGTTGGGCATGAGCGTGCCGGAGGTGTCCGACGAGTTGGGGATTCCCTTCGAGACGATTCGCAGCCGGCTGCGGGTGGGGCGCGCGGCGCTCCGTGCGTTGGTGACGGGGGAGGAGGGAGGCGAGAGATGAGCCGGCTTCTGGATGAGGATGACGGGGCTTCGCAGGAGCTGCTTGGGTCCCTGGATGACAGCGTGGGGCCCGCTCGCCGGCTGTCGCGTCAGCGGTCCACGTCCCTGGTTCGCGCCGCGTTGCTGGCCACGGTGGATGCGCCTTCTCCTCCTTCGCGCCCGCGCCGTCGGTTCGAGTGGTGGCTGAGTGGAGGGCTGCTCGTGGTGGGAGCCGCGGCGGCGGCGGCATGGCAGGTGGCTCGTGTGAGCCCTCCGCTGGTGCCCGTGCATGAGGCCCCGGTGGTGGTGGCGTCGTCTCATGCGGACGCCCTGCCCGTGGAGCCGCCCGCGGTGACGCAGGTGGTCGTGGCGCCCCCCGCCCCCGCAGTCCCGCCCGCCAAGGTGAGCGCCGCACGGGAGCGGTCCACGGCGCCCGCGCCGGAGGATTTGCTGCGGCGAGCCAACGCACATCGGGCCTCGGGGCAATGGAAGGCGGCCGAGGCGCTCTATCTGCGGGTCATCCGGAGCGAGCCCCAGGGGATGCCGGCGTATGTCGCGCGGGTGGCTTCGGGGGCGCTGCGGCTGGAGCACCTGGGCGATGCTCGCGGCGCGCTGCGACAGTACGAAGAGGCGCTGCGAGGCTGGCCCGGGGGCTTGTTGGAAGAGGAGGCGGGCCATGGTGTCGCGGAGGCGCGAAAGGCCCTGGGCGACACGGTGGGGGAGGCGCGTGCGTTGGAGTCCTTCCTCGCGCGGCACCCTGAATCGCCTCATGGGGTGGCGGCGCGGATGCGACTGAGGGAGATTTCGACCCGATGACTCACGCGTGGGTGTCTCCGTGGAAGCCGTACTGGAAGGGGCTCGTGGTGCTGGGCTGGCTCACGGCGGGCGGCGCGTGCACCGTGAGGGACCCGGTGGCCTTCATTACGACGGAGGACGGAGGTGGTGGGCCGGTGGCCTCGTCGGATGGAGGCACGCGTCCGGCCTCGGATGACCTGGCGGCGTTCTGCGCGTCGACGGGGCCCCTGCTGCTGGTGGGTGACAGCGTGACGGGCGTGGAGGTGTGCAGCGGGCACCTGGCCGAGCGCGCCTTCCGCTTCGCGTTGTGCACCTGCGAGCGGCTGTCGTTGAGCGCGCCGATGACGACGGATGCGTTCCGCAGCTCCCAGGGGCTGTACATCCCGGGTGGGGGAGGGGGCTCGGTGGCGACGAATGGAGGCGTCGCGGCCAACGACTCGCTGACGGTGGGGGGCGGGCTGAGCGCGGGAGGGCCGGATGGCATCTCGCTGGGCCGCGGGCTGACGGTGGGCGGCGGGCTGTACAGCGGCGGGCCGCTCATCGGGAACGTGTCCGCGCAGGTGACGGGGGACGCGTGGGTGCGGGGCGACGTGGGCGTGGCGTCGTTGAAGGTGGAGGGGAAGCTGGCGGTGCCCGCGGAGCGGGTCATGTCCGGCGAGGTGACGGCGTTGGAGGTGCGGCGCGAGCCGGTGGACACGGTGGCGCCGTGTGCCTGCGACGCGGCGGCGCGGTTGGACATCCAGGGTCTCATCGAGAATCACGCCCGGGACAATCACAACGCGGCGGTGGGGTTGGATGCGACGACGCTGGAGGGCTTCAGCGGTGAGCGCACGCTGACCTTGCCGTGTGGCCGCTTCTTCCTCACGGGTATCGAGGGACAGGGGCGGTTGAACCTGGTGGTGCGCGAGCGCACGGCGTTGTTCGTGCGCGACAGCGTCACGGTGGGCGAGCGGCTCTCCGTGGAGGTGGTGCCGCCCGGTGAGCTGGACCTGTTCATTGGTGGGGATGTGACGGTGGCGGGCGAACTGCTGTTGGGGACACCCGAGGCGCCGGCGCGGGTTCGCGTGTACTCCGCGGGGACGGGCTCGTTGGGCATCTCCGCGGGCAGCGTGCTCGCGGGGAACATCTATGCGCCAGGAGCGGCGTTGAACCTCAGCGGCAACGCGGAGGTCTTCGGGTCCGTCTTCGTGCGCAAGATTGAGTCATCCGGGGGCCTGGCCCTGCACTACGACTTGGATGTGTTGTCCCTGGGCCAGGCCTGCGCCGGAGGAAAGTGAAGCGGAAAGGGGCACGGACGCGAGGGGGTGGACAGATGGCGGGGGCGTGTACAGCTTCGCCAACGCACTCCCTTCCGGCCCGGAGGACACGACGTGCTCCATCGATTGTCCGTGCTGATGACACGGCTCCAGGATGACCCCGATGCTCTGCTGAGGGATGTCGGGTGGCCCGTGCTGGTGTGGGATTCGATGCCGAGCCGTCCGCGCTCGGTGGCTCCGGAGGAGGCGCCGACGTTGATGGGGCCCGCGCCGCCGCGCGTCGTGGAGTCGATGGTCTTCGAGTTGCGGCCCCGGTATCCGGGCCGAGGTCCCGCGGTGACGGTGGGACGCAGTCCGGAGTGCGACATCGTCCTGCCGGAGCCCACGGTGTCGCGGCAGCACGCGCGGTTTCGTCCAGAGCCACACACCGAGGTGTGGAGTGTGACGGACCTGGAGAGCCACGGTGGCACGTACCTGGAAGGGGTGTTGGTGGTGCCGGGGCGTCCTTCTCCGCTCTTCACGCGGGCGTCGTTGAGGTTGGGTGGCGCGGAGGTGGTGTTCCTCCAGGCGTGTGCGTTCGAGCGGTACGTGCGCTCGTATGCCACGCAGCCCCGGGTGCGCTTGACGCGACCAGGGTGACCCCCTAGAAGGGGTGCGCCCTTGGGTGCCCATGTCGGGCTTTCAAGAGGGAAGCCGGTGCGATTCCGGCGCGGTCCCGCCACTGTGATTGGGCAGCCCTGAGGTCAGGGCCGGGGACTTCGGTTGTCGCCACTCTGGCAGCGGCTTCGCGGCGCTCCAGGGGAAGGTGGGAGCCCCCTTCCAGCCAGACGCAACGTGCGCCTGACGCCGGAGCTCATCAGCCAGGAGACCTGCCCAGGGGTGCGGCCGTGTCGCGTGGCGACATGGGCGTGTGGCCTTCTCTCTTCGATGGAGAGAGCGGAAGGCGGAGCATGCGGAGCACCTTCCTCGCCGGGGCCCTGGTGTGCCTGGCGCCCAGCCTCCCAGGCGAAGCCCGTGCCCAGGCGCGAGACGCCGCCTCCGTGTCCGCCGAGAGCGTGTCACCGGACGGGAGCGTGTCGCCCGTTGTGAGCGTGTCGCCTGTCGAGGGCGCGCTGCCTGTCGATGCAGATCCACGTCCGGTGGCTGTGGAGCCGGGTTCTCTGGAGGGGCCCGCCTCATCCCCTGGGCCAGAGGTCCGTGGGACGGTGGTGCGGGGAAAGTCGCCGCCGCCTCCGGATTCACCCGAGCGCAGGGACCCGACGGGCGCCATCACGCTCATCGATGCATCGGAGCGCGCGGGTGAGGCGCGCGACACGGCGGAGATGTTGGCGGGCTCGGTGGGGCTCGCCGTGCAGGACACGGGGGGCTACGGGCAGAGCAAGAGCCTGGTGGTCCGCGGCGCGGCGGCGAACGGCGTGTTGGTGTTCCTGGATGGCATCCCGCTCAACGGTGCGGGGGGAATGGCGGACCTGTCTCAAGTCCCCGCAGCGCTCGTGGAGCGCTTCGAGGTGCTGCGCGGTGGCGCGGGGGCCCGTTACGGCTCGGGGGGCTTGGGGGGCGCGGTGAACATCGTCACGCGGGCTCCGTCCTCGCGTGCGCGCGCCAGCGGCGAGGTCACCTACGGAAGCTGGAACACCGCGCTGGGGCATGTCGCCGTCACGGGGCCTCTGTTGGATGGACATGCGCTCGTGTTGCTGCACGCGGGCCGGTCCGATGGGGACTTCGCATACGAACTCGATGAGCTGCCCGCGGTGGACAACCCCGTCACGGCGGAGGCTCGTGCCCGCAATGACGCGAAGGGGGGCGGCGTGCTCCTTCGGTACCGGCGCAGATTGCCGGGGGGCTCGCGGCTGGATGTGCTCTCCGAGCTGGCCCTCGAGGACCGCGCGATTCCCGGGACGGTGCAGAACCCTCAGTCTTCGGGGCGCCAGGATTTGGATCGGCTCGCGCTGGGCATGCGCTGGTCGGGGGCGCTGGGTGGTGCGGGGACACAGGCGAGTGCGCGAGGGTTCTTCCGGCGCGATGGGCTGGAGGTGACGGGAGATCTCCTCGCGGCGGGAGGCCCTCAGCGGCACAGCGTGGGGGGCGTGGAGTTGGAGGGGCGCACGCCTCTGGGCGGGGCGCATGTGTTGACGCTCACCGTGGCGGCCTCGAGTGAGCAGGTGACCGACGCCCGTGACTCGCAGTCCGCGAGCTGGTGGCGCACCAGCGTCATGGCGATGGACGAGTGGCGTTTGTTCAACGGCGTCCTGGATGTGGTGCCGTCGCTGCGGCTGGAGCGGATGGGGCCCTACTGGCTCTTCTCTCCGAAGCTGGGCGCCATGGTGTCGTTGGGCGGGGGCCTGGGGTTGCGGGCCAACGCGGGACAGTCCCATCGGGCACCGTCGTTCCTGGAGCTCTACATCCGTCAGGGCACGTTGCTGCCCAACCCGGGGCTGAAACCCGAGCGGGCCCTGTACGCGGATGCGGCGCTGGTGTGGAGCTCGGACGAGACGGAGCGATGGCGCGTGACGGCGGGAGGGTTCGCCGCGTTGTACGAGAACCTCATCGCGTACGAGCTGTACCCGCCGATGATGGCGCGTCCGTACAACTTCGACGCCGCGCGAGTGTGGGGTGCGGAGCTGGAGGCGGAGGCGCGTCCGTTCTCGTGGCTGCTGGCCAGTGGGGGTTACACGTGGCTGCGCACGCAGAATCGCCTGGGTGACCCGCGCTTCTTCAATCAGCCGCTGCCCTATCGGCCTCGTCACAAGTGGGTGGGTCGTGTGCGCGCGGGGCCGGACTGGCTCAATGTCCGCACCGAGGTGCTCTATCAGGCCTCGCAGTTCATCAATCGCACGGGGACTCGCGGCTTGCCTTCGCGCACCTTCTGGAGCGCGGGCGCTTCCAGCACCTTCCTGCGTGGGCCGGACGTCACGTTGTCCGTGGAGGTGAAGAATCTCCTCGACGCTCGGGCCTATGACTTCACCGGTTTCCCGCTGCCGGGGCGCGCCGTGTACGCGACGCTCGCGGTGGCGCTCGACCGGGACTCTCCCTCTGTCACCGAGGAACCGAATGCTTCGCACCGCCCATCCCCGTGAGCCCAAGTCGAGGGAACAGCACTCAGCCCCTGTTCCCGAGGTGGCGCGGCCTCTGTTCGCCTCTGAATCAGAGGGTCTGATGTCTGGGGTTTGCTCCGCGCCGATGCTGGAGCGCGCATCCTCACGAGGGTTCTCCTCCTCGCGCATGCTCGCGACGTGGCTGTGCTTCATCTTCGCCCTGGTGCTCACCGGATGTCCGGATGAGGGCGTGGTGTGTACGGCGGGCCTCACTGTTTGCGGCGGCACATGTGTGGACACGCGCGGCGACTCCGCGCACTGCGGTGCATGTGGCACCACCTGTGCCTCGGGCGAAGTATGTCAGGACAGTGTCTGTGGATGCCGCGCTGGAACGCAGGCCTGCGGTGGTGCATGCGTGGACTCGGCAACGGACGTCGCTCACTGCGGAGCCTGCGGCACGGCATGCGCCACCGGGCAGGTGTGTGAGTCTGGCACCTGCCGCGAGGGCTGCTCACCCGGCCTGCTGCGCTGTGGTGGTGCTTGCGTGGATGGCACCTCGGACCCGCTCAACTGCGGGGCTTGCGGCAACACGTGTCCGGACGTGCAGTCCTGCCGCTCGGGACGCTGTGCCTACGACGTGGTGACGGCCTGCTTCACGAACGGGCAGCTCGTGGGCATCCAGGCGGGGACGGACCAGCTCGGTCCGCGGCGCGAGTTTGGCGCGGGCGTGCAGTCGCTCGCGTCGTGGGATGGCTTCGTGCTCGCCGCGGACATGACCAACGGCAAGCTGCTCCAGGCGACGGGCGGAAACCTGGGCGCGGTGGTGGAGGAGGACTCGCTGGGCGTGGCGTCCGGCTCACCCAACGACATCCTCGTGGACCCGCCCTACGTCTACGTCATCGACTCCGTGAACAACACGCTCCAGGTGCTCATGCGCGAGGGCCCCGCACACGGCAACGGCCTGGGCCTGCGCACCGTGGCGCAGGTGAACCTGGGCGCGAACACCAGCCCCCAAGCGCTCGCGCGCTTTGGCGACCTGCTCTACATCCCATTGTTCGGCACCGCGAGCTCCGGCTTCCGCCAGGGCAACGCCGTGGCGCGCGTGGACATCTCCAATCCCTTGTCCCCGCGCAAGGTGGACACGATTCCGCTCACCGGCCTGGACCTGAAGCCCTTCGACGGCGGCCCGGTGATGCCGCTGCCGTACTCGGTGACCGCGACCCACTCCGCTGTCTACGTCGCCCTCACCAACCTCAACCCGTTCCGCGACTACCGGCCCAACGGGCCCGGCATGCTCGCGCGCATCGACCCCGCCACCGGTGCTGTCCGAGCCATCGACCTGGGCGCGGACCGCTGCCTCAATGCCGGTTACGTGGAGGCCGTGGGTGACCAGCTCGTGGTCGCCTGCATCGGCGAAGCCATCTACGACCCGGCCAACGGCTACATCGCGACGTCCGTGCGAGCCACGGGCCTGGTGCTCGTGAAGGACGACCTGCCCGTGGCGTCCTATGCACTGAATCCCGGCTGCGAGTCCGGCACGCCTGGCTGCATGTTGTCCGTGGCCAGCCGCTTCGCCGTGGCCAAGGGCGCGGTGTATCTGGCGGACACCAACGCGGGGCGCGTCTTCGTCGTCGAGGTGGAAGACGGCCGCCTCATCGAGCGCCGGGGCTACTCCTCGCCCGCGGCCAAGGGGCCAGCACTGCAGGCGTGTCCCCTGGACCCTCGACGCCCCGTGTCCAACGCCATCGACGTCACCGCCCTCCGGTAATGCGACACCACCGCCGTCCACGCCGCGTGGCCAAGGAGAACCTCTGGTACGTCCTCGGGGGCGCGCGGCATTGACAACGTTCGTCACCCGCCATATCCCGGCGCGCGTCTTTGGTGCCGTCGTGGAGTCACGGCGGCTCTAGGGAACCCGGTGTGAATCCGGGACTGCCCCGCAGCGGTGTGCAGGAACGACCGCCGTCATCAGAAGCACTGGCCCTCCACGGGGCTGGGAAGCGACGGCCAGTAGAAGGGCGCCTGGATGGCTCCCGTGCCTGCGAGTCCGAAAACCTGCCAAGGACCCGTGCCCCTTGGGCACGGACAACACCGAGGCCTCCGAGGGGAGGCGGCGGAGGCGTCAGCATTCGTTCCGTGCACCCTGGGTGCTCGGGTCCGCCTTCGGCCGCGTCCTCCTGGATGCCCACCTGCCCGTGGGGGCGGATGAGGGACCGAGGATGCTGACGAGAACCGCTGAACGCAAACACGCAACGCCCTGGATGAAGACCGCTTCCCTGGCCGTGTCCACCTTCGCGGTGGCGCTGCTCGGTACTGGCTGCCGCCCCGAGTGCGTCGACCAGTTCGACTGCCGCTCCGACAACGGGGATGCCCCCGCGGGTGAGCAGTGGGTCTGCCGCGATGAGAAGTGCGAGGCGGAGCCCATCAAGGACCCGCCGCTCGCTGACGCGGGCACGCCGGACGCGGGGCAGCCGGACTCGGGGCCGTCGGACGCGGGCGTGCCTGATTCGGGGCCGTCGGACGCAGGGCAGCCGGACTCGGGCACGCAGGATGCCGGGCCGTCGGACGCGGGCGAGCCGGATGCCGGGCCGTCGGACGCGGGCGCGCCTGACTCGGGGACTCCCGACGCGGGCGAGCCGGACGCGGGCTCCTCTGACGGGGGCGTCGACTGCGCGACCACCCACTATGACCCGAAGCTCGGCACGCTCCAGCTCCAGCCAGGCTTCGTCGCGGCCGAGTCGGTCGCGATGCCCGAAGGCATCGCCGCGCTGGGCTCCTCGCCGGGCCCCACGTACTCCATCTACGCCGTGCAGGGCAGCGGCAAGGACGCCGCGCTTTACTCGTTGGGAACGTGGCCCGACCTCCAGCCCACCTCGACGAAGCTCTACGACATCGTCACGCCGGCGGACCGCGTGGGCAGCGCCACGGTCTACCCGGGTGGCTACGTGGTGAATGATGGCTTCCGGGTCCTCGCGGGATACACCCTGGGGGCTTCAGGGAGCCCGGGCTCCGTGGCCGTCTACGACCTCTCCACGCCCCCGGATTCGACGTACATCTCCGCGCCCAAGAACTTCACCGCCGCGGCCTTCTCCTGGGACACCGTGAGCGCGGTGCTCATCAACGGCGGAGGCCTGGGCTCGGCGCCTACCGGGCTGGGCGTCTACGGACTCGTCACCTCGACGACGCCGATGGGGACCACGCGCGTGGCCAGCTTCCCGCAGGGCACCGTGGCCAGTGGCTTCACCACCGTGGCGGACAACGGTGTCGCCGCGTTGGGGCTCTTCAACGGCGGCTTCGTCAACGTCCTCTACGGCGTGGCGCCCGCGGCCATCTCCAACGCCATCACCACTGGGACGGAGCTGGACCTGGCGGCGCAGACCTCCATCGACGTGGGCACTGACTTCAACAACGCCTCGTCCTTCGGCTCCGGCGTGGCGGTCAACCGCGGCGGCTATGACGAGAACTACACCTTCGTGAGCACCGACGTGTCGCGCTTCGCGCTCTCCACGAACACCCGCGGAGACACCGTCAGCGTGGGCACGCGCACGCCGGTGCTCGTGTACCCGAACCAGTGCACGCGCGTGACGATGCTGGAGCCGCTGGGCTCCGACGTGCTGGTGGGCGTGTCCGACAAGAATGGCCGGCGGCTGGTCCGCCTCCAGGTGGCGCCGTGACGACGCGGCGAGCCGCCATGCTCGCGCTGCTCCTGAGCCTGACGGCCTGTGGAGATGGCGAGCCGTCCGCGCCCCAGGAGGACGCGGGCTCGAAGGACTCGGGCTCGGGGACGGACGCGAGTGTGCCCCGCGCCGCGGACCCGTACGCGGATGAAGTCGTCGAGTTCCTGCCGGGCCCCGGCGCGGGCTTCGGACAGGACCGCTTCCCCTCGGTGGTACTGGGTCCACCGGTGGGAGCGGGGCTCGACAGCGGCTCGCTCGACGTGTTGTCGCTGGGGAAGTCGGGCTCCATCACGCTGCGCTTCACGGACCTAGCGGTGGTGGATGGTCCGGGCGTGGACCTGCTCGTCTTCGAGAACCCCTTCCTCATCGCGGGAGGCCCGGCGGCCTTCACCGAGCGGGGCCAGGTGTCCGTCAGCGACGACGGGGTGCAGTGGTTCACCTTCCCCTGTGCTCCCACGGACGCGGCGAACAACTACCCGGGCTGCGCGGGCGTCCGCCCCGTGACGGCCAACCCGGCCAATGGCATCAGCGCCACGGACCCCTCGGTGGCCGGTGGGGACGGCTTCGACCTGGCCACGGTGGGCCTGAGCCGGGCCCGCTACGTGCGCATCCAGGACACAGGCACCAGCGGTTCCGCGGGTTCGTCCGCGGGCTTCGACCTGGACGGTGTCGCGGTGGTGAACGGCGTGCTGCTGCCGTGAAGAAGCTCGACCGCCGCGCCGTGCTCCTCTCGCTGGCCCAGGGCGGCTGTGCCCTGGCCACGTTGGGGGCGGGGTGCGGCGGTGAGTGGCGGCGGGCCGAGGTCCTGGACCTGCCGCCCGACGGCGCCTGTCCCGGCGCTCCCTCGCCGGGCTCCGCCGAGGAGGGGTGGGTGGAGGTTCGCCTCGCCGACCACCCGGGACTGGAGACGCCCGGAGGCCATTCGCCACTGCGCATGCCGGAGGCGCTCCTGGACGTGGTGCTCGTACACGCGCGACCCGGCTGTTACGTCGCGCTGTGGCGCATCTGCACGCATGGTGACTGCGCCGTGGACTGGCTCCCGGGGGAAGGGGTCATGGAATGCCCCTGCCACGGCTCGCGCTTCGCCTTGGATGGCGCGGTGCTCCAAGGTCCCGCCCGGCGCCCCCTGAAGACCTTCACCGCCGTGCGCCAGGAGGGGTCCATCTTCATCCTCCGCCCCCGCTGACCCCGGCCCCTGGGCCACTTGCGAGGCCCCCGGCGCACTGCCAGTCTTGACGCGGCGCGAGACTGTCGCGCCATCAGTCCGGGTCACTCCCGTCCCCCCTGTCGCGCGGCGTCTCCTTCTCTCATGAGCCGGGAGAGTCGTGTAAGGTCGGGCATTCGATGTGGCAGATCATCATCAACGGGCCCGGCTACTTCGATACGTCTTACGACTTGCCTGAAGGCGTCACGAGCCTGGGCCGCGCGGACGAGAACGACATCGTCCTGGGCGGCGACCTCGTGTCGCGTCGGCACGCGCGGCTGTACGTCGACGCGGACGTGCTGCGCATCGAGGACCTGGGCAGCCGCAACGGCAGTCGCGTCAACGGCGCGGCGCTGCAGGGCTCGCGTCAGTTGTCTCCAGGAGACACGGTGGCGCTGGGCGAGAACACGCTCGCGGTCCGCCAGCCCAACACGGTGGAGAACGCCGCCACGGAGATGGTGGACCTGGGCGCGGGCGGAGTCCTTCGCTTCGGCCACGGCCAGGACGTGGGGCCGTCGGTGCTGCTTGCCAAGAGCGTGAAGGACGCCGACGTGCTGCGCCTGTTGGACAACGTGGGGCCGGTGCCCTTCGAGGAGTTCGGCGTGTCCTCCCCCGTGGCCGCGGCCAGTCCGCGCGTGGGGCAGGAGACGCTGGTGCTGATGTTCCGCACCGCGGAGGCGCTCGCCACCGCGACGACGCTCTCCACGTTCCTGGACACGACGATGGACCGGCTGCTGGAGCGCACGGACGCCACCACCGCCGTCGTGCTCCTCAGGCACTCCACGGGCGCGATGGTGCCGGCGGCCGTGCGCCACCGGGGCAAGCTGGCCAAGGGCGAAGTGCCCGTGTCCGACGCCGTCGTCGAGGAGGCGCTGCGCCAGGGTCGCGCGCTGGCCGTGGGCGACGTGCGCGACGACCGCCGCTTCGCCGGGCGCGAGAGCGTCATCCTCTACGGCGTGGACAGCGTGCTGTGCATCCCCATCGGCGCGGAGCCCCCCTACGCGGGCGTCCTCTACGTCAACACCGCCGCGAAGGGGGATGGGCTGGAGCCCATGCTGGATGCGTGCTCGGCGGTGGCGCACCTGGTGGCCACCGGCGTGCAGAAGTTCTCCCCGCGCGAAGGCGGGGCGACGATGGAGCGGATGCGCCGGACGCTGGAGCGCTTCCATCCGCCCGATGTCGCGGAGCGCCGTGTCTCCGAGGCCCAGCGCCAGGGCGGCCGGCTGCCCGGGCTGGAGGAACGTACCGTTACCGTGTTGCATGTGGAACTCATGGGCTTCGGAGCCGTGGCGCAGAAGCTGGGCGCGGCCAAGGCGACGCAGCTCTTGGGGGACTTCCACGCCCGGGCCTCGGGCATCGTGTTCAGCTTCGAGGCGACGGTGGAGGGCTTCGTGGGCGAGTCCATGCGGGCTCTGTTCGGCGTGCCCTACACGAAGGGGGATGACGCGGTGCGGGCCGTGCGGGCCGCGCTGGCCCTTCGCCTGGACTGGGAGCGGGCCATGAGCCGGCGCCCGCTGACCGAGCGCTGCGAGCTGCGGATGGCGCTGCACACCACGCGGGCCCTGGTGGGGATGATCGGCTCGGAGGTCCGTTCGGACTACACGGCTGTAGGCGACGGCATGCCGGTGGCGGGGTGGCTGGCGGCGACGGGCAACCCCGGGCAGGTGCTCTTGACGGGCAAGGCGCTGGCCGCCGTGGGCGCCCGCTTCGACGTGATGCCCCTGGGGGAGCGGCTGGTTCGCCCGCCTCGGGAGAAGGTGGCCGCCTTCGAGGTGCTCGAGGAAGAAGAGGGCCAGCTCACCAATCCGGGCCTGCGGTGACCCCTCGCGGCCGGATGACGGGTTGATGGAGTGGGCCTGAACGGGGTTCAATGGGCCTCAGTGGTGGAACCCCCTCCCCCATGAACGCTCACAATCCTTCCGCCCGGCTGCGCCCCTTCCGGCCCCAGCCCTTTGGCCGGTACACGCTCCTGTCCCATCTGGGGACGGGCGGCATGGGAGAGATCTACCTTGCCCGGCTCGAGGGCGCGCAGGGCTTCGAGAAGCTGTGCGTCATCAAGAAAATCCTCCCGCAGCTCGCCGAGGACTCGGACTTCGTCGAGCGCTTCGTCGGTGAGGCGCGCACGCTGGTGCGCCTGAGCCACGGCTCCATCGCCCAGGTGCTGGACATGGGGCTGCACGAGGGCGAGGCGTACATGGCCCTCGAGCACGTGGACGGCAAGGACCTGCGCAAGGTGGCCGCGCGCGTCCGGGACCGCCAGGTGCCGCTGCCGCTGACGTTCATCCTCTACGTCATGGGCCGGGTGCTGGACGCGCTCGCCTATGCGCACCGCAAGAAGGATGACGACGGCGAGGACCTGAAGCTGGTCCACCGGGACATCTCGCCGCAGAACATCCTCATCTCCTACGAGGGGGAGGTGAAGGTCATCGACTTCGGGCTCGCCAAGAGCCGGCTGTCGGCGGCGAAGACGAACCCGAGCATCATCCTGGGCAAGTTCCTCTACATGTCCCCGGAGCAGGCGCGGCACCAGCCGGTGGACCGCCGCAGTGACTTGTACGCGGCGGGGTTGACGCTCTACGAGCTCATCTCGGGGAAGAACCCCTTCGACGGCATCCACCCGGGCGAACTCATGTCCGTGGTGGCCAACCCGAAGGTGGCTCCGCTGGACGAGGTGGAGCCGCTCACGCCGCGCGCGGTGACGGCGCTGGTGGCCAAGGCGCTGGAGGTGGACCCCGCGCAGCGCTTCCAGACGGCGGAGGAGTTCCGGGGCCGGCTCCAGGCGTGCTTGATGGAGATTGACCCCAACGCGGGGCCTGAGAGCGTCAGCCGCTTCATGCGGGAGCTGTTCGCGGCGGACTTCCAGTTCGAGCGGCGGCTGCTGTCGAGCCTCCGGGAAGTGCCTCGCGGTGGTGGAGCCTCCGAGTCGCGCCAGGTGGACGCGGACGAAGGAGGGCCAGCGCCCCGTCCCACGCTTCCTGCCGGGGCGATGCTCCCCGCGAAGACGATTCGCCTGGATGGTCCGGTGGAGGCGCTGTCCTTCCATCCCACGCCGCGCAGCCGCGAGGCTGGCGGGCCGGTGAACGACGGCGAGACGCGTCCGGGTGTCCCCATCGACGAGGCCACGCGGCCCGCCTTCCCCGTGGAGGCGCTCGAGGAGGAGGCGCGTGCGCGGGCGGCCCGGCTGAATCCGGACACGTCGCCCTCGGTGGAGGTGGCGCCAGAGCCCGCCGCGCGTCCGCCGCCCACGCCGCCTCCGGCCATCGCGCCGCTGCCTCGGCCGGGGACGTTGTCCTTCGATGTGTCGCTCGCGCCGCTGCCCGCGGAGGCCATGCCCCCACCGCCGGTCGCCAGGCCGCGCCCGGACATGCGGCCCACGGAGCTGGAGCTGCGGCCCGTGGGCGCGGTGATGGGGTTGTCGTCGGAGCCCGAGCTGGTGGTGCTGCCCGAGAACACGGAGCCTCGCGCGGAGCCCTTGCGGTCGTCTGTCGAGGACACGCGTCCCCGGCAGCCCGCGCCGGCTCCGAACATGACGACGGCACAGCGTCAGGCCCTGTCTGGCCACACCGCGCCGCCGCCGGGTTCACCCTCGCGGTCCGGACCGATGGCGATGCCAGTCATCCCGGGGATGCAGCCGCAGGGTGCACCACCGCCGGGTTCGCCTCTGCGGTCGGGTGCGATGGTGATGCCCGCTGTCGTGGGGGGAGCATCTGCCGCACCGCCGCCGGGTTCACCCTCGCGGTCGGGGCCGATGGCGATGCCGATCATCCCGGGGGTGCAGCCGCAGGGCGCACCGCCGCCGGGTTCTCCTCAGCGGTCGGGCGCGATGATGATGCCCGCTGTCGCGGGGGCTCCTTCCGCCGCGCCGCCGGGTTCTCCGCAACGGTCCGCGTCGATGTCGATGCCCGCCGTCCAAGGGGGGCCGCCGCCGGGTTCTCCGCAGCGGTCCGCGTCGATGTCGATGCCCGCCGTCCCAGGGACGCCGCCGGGTTCTCCTCAGCGGTCCGCGTCGATGTCGATGCCCGCCGTCCAAGGGGGGCCGCCGCCGGGTTCTCCGCAGCGGTCCGCGTCGATGTCGATGCCCGCTGTCTCGGGGACGACTCCTCCGCAGGGGGTGTCGCCCCTGGGGGCCGCGCAGAGGCCGATGCCCCCCGCCTCGGGGATGCCGCCGCAGGGCGTGCCGTCACCCGGAGCCATGCAGAGGCCGATGTCCGCCGCGGGTGCTCCCGCGCGCACGGGGGCGCTGATGATGCCCGCGGTCGCCGCGCCGAGCTCTCCGGGTCGGCCCTCGGGTGGAGTGTCCTCTTCCGAAGGCGCCTTCGAGTCCGGGGACGAAGCCCCGCAGGAGGAGTCGCTGACCGAGGAGTCGCGGGTCGCCGAATCGCGAGCCGATGGCGCGGAGTCGGATGACGCCGAGCCCCCGCTCGTCGCGCGAGGAGAGCTCGAGGAGGAAGGTGACCTCCCCGTCGTCACGCCCGAGCAGATGGGCTACGGCGAATCCTCCCCGCGCCTGGAGGAGATGGACACGAATCCGCGCGTGTCCCGGCCCTCGAGGACGGAGCGCTCCGACGACACGCAGCCCCGGGCGGCACGCGACGCGGACACCAACCCACGGGCTCCGCGCGAGGCGGACACCCAGCCGCGCGCCGTCGCCGTCCACGAAGACACGCAGCCGCGCGTGGTGTTGGACGAGAGCTTCCTGCGCGACGCGGAAGGTGCGGTGCGCGAGCACGAGGAGCGGTTGGGCGCGGCCCGGCCCAAGACGGGCCCGCGGCGCGTGCGTCAGTCCTCGCCGGGCATGTCCTCGGTGCAGGGGCGGCGCACGGGGTCGACGGCCGCCATCCGTCCCGCGCCCGCTCCCGCGCAGGTGTCCTCCGAAGAGGACGAAGAGGATGTGGACGTGCGGGTGTCCATGCCCTCGCACGAGGAGACGCGGCGGACCTCCGTGCCCGTCCGGCCCACCGGCCGTTCTCCCAGCGAAGACACGCGGAAGACGGCCATGCCCCGCCGCTCGTCTCGAACGGCGGTCGTGGTGGTGGCGGGCGTGCTGGTCTCGCTGGTCGCGGGAGCCACCGCGCTCGCGCTCGCGCCCGAGGTCCGCAAGGCCGTGATGAAGCAGCTGGGCATCGCACCCACCCAAGGGGGAACGCCGATTCCCAGGTCCCGTGCGGGGCCCGCGCCGGCCCAGGGAACACCCGCCGAGGCCACCGCCCGCAAGGGCACTCCTCCCTCCGAGGCGGCCGCGGACGAGACACCGGACACCGCTCCCACCGAGGTGGGCGCGCCCGCCGCGGTGGCTCCCGAGCCCACCCCGTCCCCCGAGGCCGCGACGGCCAAGGCCGGGGCGAAGAAGACCGAGGACGCCCACCCGCCGGAGGACAGCATGCTCCTGGCGCCGCTGATGTCCGGGAACACGAAGTCCGCGCCTCCGAAGCGCGGCAGCGCGTCCCGGGTGCGAATCATCTCGGGGGGCTCGGCGCGGGGCGGGTCCGAGCTCAAGCGGGAGTGGAAGGAAGCGGTCGCCCTGTTCAAGACGCTGGAGGAGTTCCGCTCCTGCGAGGACCTGGGGCACCTGTGCCTGAAGCGGGATGACCTGCGCGAACAGATGGAGACCTCACCCGGGGGAGAGGTGGACCCGGTCCTCCTCGACAAGGTGAAGCAGTTCAAGAAGGCCGTGCAGAAGCAGTTGGACAATGTGGCCCCGTGAAGCGTCTGACGCGTTGGCGAGCCTTCCAGGAGTCAGGGTGTTGACCGGAAGTCCCGCGCGGGAAAGCCTCCAGGAATGAGCCTCCCTCTGATTGCCGGAGTGTTCCTGGTGGTGCTGGCCCTGGGCTATCGCTTCTATGGCGGCTTCATCGCCCGGCAGTTCGGGTTGGACCGCGCGGCCGCCACGCCGGCGCACACGAAGCAGGACGGCGTGGACTTCGTGCCGACGAAGCCCTTCTACCTGCTGGGGCAACACTTCAGCGCGATTGCCGCGGCGGGTCCCATCGCGGGTCCCATCCTGGCGGCGCAGCAGTTCGGCTGGCTGCCGGCGCTCCTGTGGATTGCGGTGGGGGCGGTGTTCATCGGGGCCATGCACGACTTCGCGACGCTGGTGGCGAGCGTGCGGCACGGCGCGGTCTCCATCGCGGAGGTGGTGCGCAGCCACATGGGGCCCACCGCGGGCCTGGCGATGCTGGCCTTCATCTGGGTGGCGCTCATCTACGTCATCGTCGCCTTCACCGACGCGACGGCCGCGACGTTCGTGAGCGGTGACGCGGAGCTGGAGGGGCTCACCTTCCGCTTCAACCCCGGGGGCGCGGTGGCCTTCGCGTCCATCGCGTACCTGGTGCTCGCGGTGGTGATGGGGCTGGTGGACCGCTACCTGAAGCCGCCGCTGTGGCTGCAGACGCTCATCTTCGTCCCCGCGACGCTGGGCGTGGTGTTCCTGGGCACGCGCATGTCCACGCTGCTGGTGATGGACGCGAAGAGCTGGGCGGCGCTCATCCTGGCGTACTGCTTCGTCGCGTCGCTCACGCCGGTCTGGGTGCTCTTGCAGCCGCGAGGCTATCTGGGGGGCTTCGTCCTCTACGCGGCGCTGGCGGTGGGCGTGGTGGGCATCTTCTACGGCGGGCTGAGCGGCGAGCTGTCCATTCAGCAGCCGGCCTTCGTCGGCTTCGAGGTCGCGGGGCCGGCGGGCATGTTGTTCCCCTTCCTCTTCGTCACCATCGCCTGTGGCGCCTGCTCGGGCTTCCACGGCCTGGTGTGTTCGGGCACCACGTCGAAGCAGATCGACCAGGAGCCGCACTGCAAGCCGGTGGGCTACGGGGCGATGTTGCTGGAGGGCTTCGTGGCCGTCATCGCGCTGGCGACGGTGATGATCGCCACGAAGGCGGACCTGACGGGCAAGGCGCCGGGCGCGGTGTACGGCGCGGGCCTGGGGCGCTTCCTCGTCACGGTGCTGGGCAAGGAGCACCTCGTCTTCGCGACGACGTTCGGCGCGATGGCGTTCTCGACGTTCGTGTTCGACACGCTGGACGTGTCCACGCGCCTGGGGCGCTACATCCTCCAGGAGCTGACGGGGAAGAAGGGGCGGGGCGCGGCGATGGTGGCCACGCTGGTGACGTGTGGCGTGCCGCTGCTCTTCGTGTTCCTGGCGGGGACGGGGGCGTGGCGCTCGTTCTGGACGCTGTTCGGGACGTCGAACCAGCTCTTGGCCTCGCTGTCGCTGTTGGGCGTCTGCGTCTGGCTCAAGCGCACGGACCGGCCGTTCATCTACGCGCTGGTGCCCATGGTATTCGTCGGGGCGGTGACGCTCACCAGCCTGGTGCTCCTGGTGCGCGAGGCCCTCCTGCCAGCCAGCTCGGCGGTCTCCCGGGTGAACGGCGTGGTGGCCGTGGTGTTGTTGGCGTTGGCGCTGTCACTCTTCACGGCGGGGGCGCGCGCGCTGCTTGCTCGCCGCTCTCCTCCCGCTCCGGCCCCCGCTGTCTGAGCGGGTCCCCAGGTCCAGTTCATGCTCCGTTACGCCGTCGCCATCTTCACCAGCGCCTTCCTGTTGTTCGGGGTGCAGCCCCTGGCGGGTCGCTATGCGCTGCCGTGGTACGGCGGGACGCCCGGGGTCTGGACGGCGTGCATGCTCTTCTTCCAGGTGGCGCTCCTGGGAGGCTATGCGTACGCGCACGGGCTGGCCTCGAGGCTGACGGCGCGGACGCAGGCGAAGGTGCACCTGGGAGTTGTCGCGGGCGCGGTGGTGGTGCTGGCCGCGCGGGCCCTCTGGGTGGGCTCGCCGGTGGCGCCAGGCGCCGAGTGGCGGCCCACGGGCTCCGAGTGGGCGGTGCCCCGGTTGTTGGCGATGCTGGCCGTCACCATCGGCCTGCCCTTCTTCGTGCTGAGCACCACGGGCCCGCTGCTCCAGTCGTGGTTCGCGCGCGCGCGCCCCGGCCGCTCGCCGTATGTGCTGTACGCGCTGTCCAACGTGGGCTCGCTGCTGGCGCTGCTGGGCTATCCCTTCCTGGTGGAGCCGTGGGTGGGGCGTGGAGCGCAGGCCTGGGGTTGGGGCGTGGGCTTCGTCCTCTTCGCGGTGGCCTGCGCGGTGTGCGCCGTGGATGTGCTGCGCCATGAGCGCGAGGGTGGGGCGAACACCCAGGCCCTCGCGGCCTCGAAGCCCGAGAGCGCCGAGCCACCTCCTCCGGTGCCGACGGCCTCCGCGCCTGGGCCCGCCTTGGACGTGGAGGCCGCCTTCGAGGCGATGAAGCAGGAGGCGCGCGGCACGGCCTCGCACGACGCGGAGGCGCGCCCCGGCGTGGGCAAGACGCTGACGTGGCTGGCCTTGTCGATGTGCGCCTCGGTGTTGCTGCTGGCGACGACGAACCAGCTCTCGCAGGACGTGGCGGCGGGGCCCTTCCTCTGGGTGCTGCCGCTCGCCGTCTACCTGCTCACCTTCATCATCGCCTTCTCGCGCGAGTCCTTCTATTCGCGCACCCTCTACTCGGTGCTGCTCATCGGCTCCGGCGCGGCGGTGGCCCATGCACACGCGGCGGGGCCTCACTTCCCGCTGCCCTTGCAGTTGCTCGCCTACGCCGTGTCCCTCTTCGCCGGCTGCATGGTGTGCCACGGCGAGCTGTACCGGCTGCGGCCCGCGCCCCGTCACCTGAGCGCCTTCTACCTGTGGGTCTCCGCGGGCGGCGTGCTGGGCGCGCTGTTCGTCAGCGGCGTGGCCACGGCCCTGTTCCGCGCGTACTGGGAATACCCCCTCTCGCTCGGAGGCTGCTGCGCGGTGGCGTTCGCGAGCATGGTGCGCGGCCCCCAGGGCGAGACGTGGAGCCAGCGCATCCGCCGGGTGCTGCGCGGCGCGATGCTCGTCATGGTGACGGCGAACCTGTTCCTCACGGTGAACCGCGAGCTGGACCGGGCCCTCTTCAGCGCGCGCAACTTCTTCGGCGTGGTGCGGGTGATGGAGCAGAACGCGGGCCAGCCGAACAACCACCTCTTCAGCCTGCGCCATGGCGCCATCACCCACGGCTGGCAGTACGTCGCGCCGGAGCGCCGCGCGGAGCCGACCACGTACTTCACGGGGCAGTCCGGCCTGGGGCTCGCCATCGCCGAGCAGCGCCGGTTGCGCGAAGCGGTGGGCCTGTCGCCCGGGCTGCGCGTGGGCGTGCTGGGGCTCGGCGTGGGGACGAGCGCGGCCTTGCTGGAGGCGGGAGACCGGGGGCGATTCTATGAAATCAACCCCGCGGTCATCGCATTGGCACGAGGCGAGGGCGGCTTCTTCAGCTACCTGGGCGACTCACCGGCGACCATCGACGTGGTGGAGGGCGACGCGCGCATCTCCCTGGAGCAGGAGCTGGAGCGCGGCGAGCCCAACGCCTTCGACGTGCTGGCGCTGGACGTCTTCTCCTCGGACGCGGTGCCGGTGCACCTGCTCACCGAGGAGGCGGTGTCCCTCTACCGCAAGCACCTGGGCCCGCATGGTGTGCTCGCGCTGCACATCAGCAACGTGCACCTGGACCTGGTGCCGGTGACGCTGGCGCACGCGCGGCGGTTGGGGATGCACGCGACGTTCGTCTTCCACGAGACGCAAGGGGAAGCGCTGCGCAGCAACTGGATGCTGCTGAGCCAGGACCGCGAGTTCTCCTGGGGGCCCACCTTCACCCGCTCCACCGCGCGCGTGCGCCGCCTGGGGCTGCGAGGCGAGCCGGACTTCATCTGGACGGATGACCGCAGCAGCGTGCTTCAAGCCGTCCGACAGGGCGGCCCCAACGCGAGTGTCATGGACATCGAGGCCGCCTCGGGTCCCGCGCCCGTGGCCCAGCCCGTGCCGAACTGAGTCAGGCGCGAGACGCGGAGCCCGGCTGCCGCTGTGCCGCGGGGCTCAAGTCCAAGCCGATGAGCAGGAGCAGCACCGCGCACGGCAGCCCCAGCGCCGCGGGCCCATGGTGCATGTAGAGCAGCGGGCCGCTGGTGCACCCCACGAGGAACGAGAAGGCCAGGCCCAGGTGCAGCCGGGTGCGCTCGAACTCGATGGCGGAGGGAAGGGCGCGCAATTGGCGCATCACGCCCGTGAGGCCGTGCCCCCGCGAGCCATCCCGCACCCACGCGAACATCCGCACCACCTGGATGCCGATGTCCGTCAGCACCCCGGTGATATGGGTGGTGCGCACCACCGCGCCGGACACGCGGGTGACGAGCGCGTTCTGCAGGCCCATGGCGAAGGACACGGCCCACAACAAGGCGGGCGCGCGAGAGCCGGGGGAGGCATCCAACGCGACGCCGATGCCCGCGAGCAGCAGCACCTCCACCAGGAGCGCCGCGACGTGCCGCCCGCGCGAGCGATGACGGGACGCATCCAACAGCGCAGCCGCGCACACCGCGCCGAGCACGAAGGACACCAACACCTGCGCCGCCAGCACCGCCAGGTGCCGCTGGCCCTGCGCGAGGGACTCACCCAGCACCGCCATGTTCCCGGACATGTGCGAGGTGTGCATGCCCAGCGCGACGAAGCCCGTCGCATTCACCGCTCCGGCGACCGCCGCGAGCAGCAGCGAGAGGACCGTGTATGCGCGGCGGTTGCTGGGAGAGGATTCCGTACTGAAGGGCATCGCGGGCGCACCTGTCGCCAGCGAGGAACGCTAACACCCGCCCGACAGAAGGGGTGGCTGGTGTGCGAAACCACCCCCGGCTCACGAACGGGCTCTAGCCTGGAGGCCAGGTGAGGTGGCGTCCCGCCAGCAGGTGCAGATGGATGTGGAACACCGTCTGGCCCGCGTGGGCGTTGGTGTTCATCACCACCCGGTAGCCGTTCTCGTCGTGCGCCCGCTCACGGGCCACCTTGGCCGCCGCCGTGAAGAGGTGCCCCACCGTCGCCTCGTCCTCCGCCGTGAGGTCATTCACCGTGGGGATGTGCTTGCGGGGGATGAACAGCACGTGGGTGGGCGCCTGGGGGTTGATGTCCTCGAACGCCAGGCAGGTCTCATCCTGGTAGATGACCTTGGCCGGGATTTGGCCGTCTCGAATCTTGCAAAAGAGGCAATTGGACATAGGCGGGGCTTAGCAATGCGCGTCGCGGGGGGGAATCCCCAGCGGGCACATTGTTGAGGAGCCAAGGGAGTGCCCGGAAGCGGGCGGGGCGGCGCTCGGGTGGGCTATCGGGGGTGGAGGTGGGGGCCACCCCTCGGGGCGTGCACTTCGACTCAAACGCCCCTACCGGTGATATTCCAGGCCCCGACGATGAAATCGCTCCGCATCTCCCAGCTCCTCGAGGACCACGACTACGACCTGCGGCTGACGCTCATCGCGGGTGCGAGCGGGCTGACTCGGACGGTGGACTCTCCGCGCATCCAGAAGCCCGGGTTGGCGCTGGCGGGCTTCACCGAGCACCTCCATCCGCGCCGCGTCCAGGTGTTCGGCAACACGGAGATTTCGTACCTGGCCACGCTGCCGGAGTCGCGTCAGCGCGAGGCCTTGGCCAAGCTCTTCGAGGAAGAGGACCTGGCGTGTGTCGTGGTGACGAAGGAGCTGGAGATTCCCCCCATCCTCGTGGAGGCCTGCGAGGGGGGCGGACTGGCGCTGATGAAGACGCCGCTGCTCTCCAGCGAGTTCATCACCCGCGTGCAGTCCTTCCTGGAGGAAGCGCTCACCGAGTCCAGCAGCCTGCACGGCGTGCTGATGGATGTCTTCGGCGTGGGCATCCTGCTGCTCGGCAAGAGCGGCATCGGCAAGAGCGAGATTGCCCTGGACCTGGTGATGCGGGCCCACCGGCTGGTGGCGGATGACATCGTCGACGTCACCCGGCGCAAGGGCGCCGTCTATGGCGCGGGAAACCCGGTCATCAAGCACCACATGGAAATCCGGGGCCTGGGCATCATCAACATCAAGGACTTGTTCGGCGTGGCGGCGGTGCGCGCGCAGAAGAAAATCGAGCTCGTCATCGAGCTGCAGGAGTGGGACCCGCACCAGGAATACGACCGGCTGGGAGTGGAGGACAAGCACCTGCAGATTGTGGGTGTGGACATCCCGCTGTCAGTGGTACCCGTGCGCCCCGGCCGCAACATGGCGACCATCATCGAGGTGGCCGCCCGCAATCAGTTGTTGAAGCTTCAGGGCCACCACTCGGCGAGAGAGTTCGCCGAGCGGCTCAACCGAGCCATCGCCGAAGGGGCGATGCGCCGCACCTTGGGAGAAGAGGTCGAGTGACCGCGCCCGCGAAACAGTTGGTCGTCATCACCGGCATGTCCGGCTCCGGAAAGTCCACCGCCATCCGGGCGTTGGAGGACTCGGGGTTCTTCTGCATCGACAACCTGCCGGTGGTGCTGCTGCCCAAGCTCACGGAGCTGGCGGGCGGAGGCAACATCGAGCGCATGGCGTTGGTGGTGGACGCGCGCGAGGGTGTCTTCCTCAAGGAAGCGCCGCGCATCCTCGACGAGGTGCGCCGCGCCGGTCATCACGTGGAGGTGCTGTTCCTCGACTCCAGCGATGACAGCCTCATCCGCCGCTTCAGCGAGACGCGCCGCCGCCACCCGCTGGCGCCCACCGGCACCGTCGCGGACGGCATCCAGGCCGAGCGCGCGGCGCTGCGGGATTTGCGCGAAATCGCCGACCAGGTCATCGACTCGTCGGTGCTGAACGTCCACGACTTGAAGCGCATGGTGCAGGCGCGCTTCAGCCCGGAGCCCGCGAAGGGGCCCAGCCTGTCGGTGATGTCGTTCGGTTACCGGTATGGCGTGCCGCCGCAGGCGGACCTGGTGCTGGACGTGCGCTTCCTGCCCAACCCGTACTTCGTCCCGGAGCTGAAGGGGCTGACGGGCAAGGTGCCCAAGGTCGCCGCCTACGTGCTGGACCGCGAGGAAACGCAGCAGTTCCTGGAGAAGGTGGAGGACCTCTGCCGCTTCCTCTTCCCTCGCTACCAGAAGGAGGGGAAGGCGTACCTCACGGTGGCGCTGGGGTGCACGGGTGGAAAGCACCGCTCGGTGGCCATCGCCGCGGAGCTCACCCGGCGGCTGAGCGACGAGAACACCCGTGTCCAGCTCTGGGACCGGGACATCGAGAAGGAATAGCGAGAGATGGGGATGACGCTGCTTCTGCTCGCGCTCGGGGTGGCGATGGACGCCACCGCGGTGTCCGGTGGCATGGCCATCCGAGGGGCCCGGCCGCCGGACATCTTCAAGCTGGCGCTCACCTTCGGCGTGTTCCAGTTCGGCATGTCGCTGGGCGGCGCGCTGGGCGGCAAGGCCATCCTCACGCACTTCGCGGCCATCGACCATTGGATTGCCTTCGGGCTGCTCGTCCTGGTGGGCGGGCACATGATTTGGGAGGCGTTCTCGCATGACGAGGAGGAGCGCGCCTCGGCCCCGGTGGGCATCCGGTTGCCCATGCTGCTGACGCTGGGTGTGGCCACCAGCATCGACGCGCTCGCGGTGGGCGTGACGTTGCCCGCGTTGGAGCTGGGCATCCTCTACTCCACGGGGCTCATCGGGGTGATGACCTTCGTGTTGAGCCTCCTGGGCGCCTGGGCTGGCAAGCGGCTGGGTGAGCGCTTCGGCACCAGCATCGAAATCCTGGGAGGCCTGGTGCTCATCGGTATCGGCACCAAGACTCTGGTGGAGCATCTGTCCGCCTGAGGTTTTCAGCGGGGCCTCGGGTAGGGCACAGTCGTCGTCCGGAGGCTCCCATGTCCTTGTCGCGCTCGCGGCACTTCCGCGTGGCCATTGTCGGCGGTGGGTTTGGTGGCCTGGGTGCGGCCATCCGGCTCAAGCAGGAGGGCGTGGAGGACTTCGTCCTCTTCGAGCGGAGCCCGGAGCTGGGCGGCGTCTGGCGCGACAATGACTATCCGGGGTGCGCGTGTGACATCCCCTCGCACCTGTATTCGTTCTCCTTCGCGCCGAATCCGAACTGGTCCCGGGTGTACTCGCCCCGGTCGGAGATTCAGGCCTATCTGCGCGACTGCGCGGAGCGGTTCGGCGTGCTGGGGCACGTGCGTTTGAGCCACGCGGTCGAGGACGCGCGCTGGGAGGACGCCGAGCAGCGCTGGCATCTGCGCACGTCGGAGGGGCTCTTCACCGCGGAGGTGCTCATCCTCGCGGCGGGGGCGTTCGATGTGCCCGCGCTGCCGGAGGTGGCGGGGCTGGAGCGCTTTCGCGGCAAGGTGATGCACTCGGCGCGGTGGGACCATGACTACGCGCTGACGGGCCGCAAGGTGGCGGTGGTGGGCACGGGCGCGTCCGCGATTCAGTTCGTTCCCGTCATCCAACCCCAGGTGGAGCGATTGGTGCTCTTCCAGCGCTCGGCGCCGTGGGTGTTGCCGCGCAATGACCGTCCCATCGCGGCGTGGACGCGCTGGCTGTACTCACATGTGCCGGGGGTGCGGTGGCTGTTGCGCACGGCGCTCTACGTGAAGCGGGAGCTGTCCGCGCTCGCGTTCATGTATCCGTGGATCATCCGGCTGGCGTCGTATGAGGCGCGCAGGCATCTGGCGAGGTCCGTTGCGGACGCGGCGCTGCGCGAGAAGCTGCGGCCGGACTATGTGATGGGCTGCAAGCGCGTGCTGGTTTCGGATGACTATCTGCCCGCGTTGACGCGCCCCAATGTGGAGGTGGTCACCGAGGCGCTCCAGGAGGTTCGTGAACACTCCGTGGTCACCGCGTCGGGCGCGGAGTACGCGGTGGACACGCTCATCCTGGGCACGGGCTTTCGCGTGACGGAGCCGGCCTTCGCGCGGTGCATCCGGGGGCGGGGTGGGCGCACGCTGGAAGAGGCGTGGGCGGGCACGATGAAGGCGCACCTGGGGACGTCGGTGAGCGGCTTCCCCAACTTCTTCATGGTGCTGGGGCCCAACACGGGGCTGGGACACACGACGGTGCTCCTGATGATGGAGAGCCAGGTGGAGCACGTGTTGAACGCGCTGCGCTACCTGGAGGGCCGGGGCCTGGCCGCGGTGGAGCCGACGCCGGAGGCGCAGGAGGCGTTCGTGCGCGACGTGGATGAGCGGATGGCGCGCACGGTGTGGATGCGGGGTGGATGCAAGAGCTGGTACCTGGACGCGACGGGGCGCAACTCCACGCTGTGGCCGGGGTTCACCTTCGCGTTCAAGCACCGCGTCTCGGCGTTCGAGCCCACGGAGTATGTCGCCATCGAGCGGCATGGGCGTAAGCGTGGACGGGCGGTGAGCGCGGGGGCACGGGCGCTGGTTGGGGGCTGACGCGGGTGGCATGGGCTGTCGCGGGTGTGCGAAACGGAGCCAACGATGAAGACGGTGAAAGACAAGGTCGCGGCGATTACGGGCGCGGGCTCGGGCATCGGCCGCGCCACCGCGGTGTTGTTGGCGAGCAAGGGCTGTCACGTCGCGTTGTCGGACGTGAACACGGGCGGGTTGGCGGAGACGGAGGCTCTGTGCCGTGAGAAGGGCGTGCGTGTCCGGGTGGACCGCGTGGACGTGGCGAAGCGGGAACAGGTGCACGCCTGGGCGGACGAGGTGGCGCGTGAGTTCGGCGCGGTCCACGTCATCATCAACAACGCGGGTGTGGCGTTGGGGGCCACCATCGAAGACACGCGGTATGAGGACTTCGAGTGGTTGATGAACATCAACTTCTGGGGCGTGGTGTACGGGACCAAGGCCTTCCTGCCGCACCTGAAGGCGGCGGGAGAGGGGCATGTCGTCAACGTCTCGAGTGTGTTCGGGTTGATTGGGGTGCCGACGCAGGCGGCGTACAACTCGGCGAAGTTCGCGGTGAAGGGCTTCACGGAGGCGCTGCGGCAGGAGCTGGAGGTGGAGTCCGACGCCATTGGCGTCACGTGTGTCCACCCGGGAGGCATCAAGACGAACATCGCGCGCAACGCGCGGGTGACGATGCGGCCGGGGTGGACGGATGAGCGCTCGTCGAGGGACTTCGAGAAGGCGTTCGCCACCACGCCCGAGCAGGCGGCGGAGGACATCCTCGCCGCGATTCACAAGAACCGGCGGCGCCAGCTCATCGGCGTGGATGCGGTCCTCATCGACTTGCTCCAGCGGCTGTTGCCTACGCTCTACCAGCGACTGTTGATTGCCGGGATGAAGCGGCGGAGGCGGAAGATGCTGGGCGCCGCCGCGGCCTCCAGCGGATCCGCCTGATGGACGCGGGCTGATGCGCCCAGGGTTCGCGGCATCGGGTTCAGTGCGGAGCCTGCGTGTTGTGCGCATGCCCGAAGTGATGAGGGACTCGTTCCTGTGAGCACATGCGCTCGGTGGTCGAGCCCCTCGGGAGTGCCCCCGCGCAATCACTTGTGCAGGGCGAGCCCCTTCACGGCCTTGTCCACCTGCTTGCGCTCACCTCGGAGGGCGAGGCCCACGAAGTCGAAGTCCTCGGGGTTCTGCGCGCGGAAGGCGGCCCGGTTGTCCACGTCGTTGCCCGTGGCGAACATGGGGGCCACATACACCGCGGTCGTCAAATCGCGTTCGACCGCGGCGCGGTGAGCGGCCTGGAGTTGCTCGCGCGTGGCGCTGAAGACGAGCATCGGCTGTCCCAGCATCCGGCTGTAGCGCCTGCCGGTGGCGTCCTCGTAGGGCTCGCCCAGGACTTCGGGCGCGGACGCGGCGATGCCGGTCGACAGGAACGCGGTGACGTTCAGCTTCTGCCAGACCGCGAGGTCCTCGCGGACGATGATGGCGATCTTGGTCGTGAACAGCTCGGGCATGGAGGTCTCCTCTGTCGCCGTGCATCCTCGACAGGGGCGCGCTCCAGGTCTGGAACGTTTGTGCACATCGCGCGGTAGGAGGCGGGCGTCAGGCCGTAGGCCCGGCGGAACCATCGCCCCAGGTGGCTCTGGTCCGCGAAGCCCACCGCCGCCGCTACGCTCGCGGGCGTTTCTCCGCGTCCCAATCGCTCCCGCGCCGCCGCGAGCCGGAGCTGCACGAGATACGCGTGGGGTGGCAATCCATAGGCCGCGCGGAATGCACGAGAGAGCTGGAAGCGGTTCGCGCCGCAGCTTCGCGCGAGCTCCTCGAGTCCCACGTCCTCGTCCATCCTCGCGCGAAGCAGCTCACGCGCCCGTCGCGCGGAGCGATGCGCGGCTTCACCCAACCTTGTCACCACGGAGGCTCCGAGTTGAGGATGCAGCGCGGCGGCCAGCTCATCGAGCGCCTCGTCTCGGGCCAGACGAGGGCCAGGTTCTCTCAGCCGCCAGAATGCACGCTGGATGCGGGTCGCGAGCCTGGGCGCGTCCGCGAGCGTCGCGCGGAAGCCCGGACCTTGGGGCAGGGGACGTCCGTCCGCCACACGCTCACAGGCCTGGGCGAGCCACGAGGGCTCCAGGTAGAGCATGAGGTACGTGAAGCCCATCGCGTCACGCGCGTGACCGTCGTGAGTCTCCCCGGGCTCAATCAGGATGACGCGCCCGGGAGTGCTCTGATGCAGCGCGCTCCGGCACGAGAACTCCTGCAACCCCTGCTCCGTCACTCCCACGCAGTAGGTATCGTGGAAGTGCGGGTCATACGCATGTCCGCTGAAGTGGGCGCGGATGCTCTCGATGCCCGTGTCCGCGTCCCGCGCCCCGTCGACCCAGTCCCTGGCGAGCGGCGATTCGCGGGAGCCGCACGGACATGATGGGGGCGTGTCGGACCTCACGGCGGGAACCTAACATCGAGCCCGTCGTCTCGCGGTGAGGAGGACCTGCTGTCCACGTGATTCGAGGGGGATGGAGGCTCTCAACCAGGGCAGTCGGAAAGGTGTGGCGAGCGAGCCGCCTCGCGGCAACCCGGGTTGCGCCCCGCGCCCAGAAAAGCGGAACCTGCCGGAATCAACGAGCGGGCGCTTGGTTACCGGTTACACATGCAAGAGCTCAATCGGCGTTCCGTGTTGTGGGGACTGGGGGCTTGTGTGGCGGGTGGGGTGGGGTGTTCGTTGACGGCTCCGGCCGAGGCCAGCGCAGACCCCGCGTCCCGCGTCAGGGCCAACCTCTACGCTTGTGAAGGCTGCGAGGCCATCCTGGAGCGTGAGCCCACGAAGCTCTCAGCCACCGTCCAACTCGCGAGTGACGCGGAGCCCGGCGAACGGATGCGCCTGACGGGCAAGGTCCTGAGCGCGGATGGACGCAAGCCCGTCGCGGGTGTCGTCATCTACGCGCACCACACCAACGCCGCGGGCCTCTACGCGAATGGAAGCGACGAATCCGAGTGGAGCCGCCGGCACGGCCGCCTGCGTGGATGGGCTCGGACGGGCGCGGATGGCGTCTACACCTTCGACACCATCAAGCCCGCGCCCTATCCGAACGACACGCTCCCGGCGCACATCCACCTGGTCGTCCAGGAGCCCGGGCGCCGCGCCTATTACATCGACGACGTGGTGTTCGACGGTGAGTTCGGGGTGACGCCCAAGTACCGCGCCGGCCAGGAGTTCCGAGGCGGCGGTGGCATCGTTCGCCTGGAGCGGCCCTCCGCGGGCTTGTGGCTCGCGAAGCGCGACATCCTCCTGGAGCGTCACCCCTGAGTGACGCGATGCCTACGGCTCCATCATCCCCGGGTCGAACAGGTACGTGAGCTTCACGAGGAACTCACGGGAGAACACGGGCATGGGCGCATGTCCGCCGTTGTACGGCTGGGCGATGCGGAAGTTCGTGCCGAGGATGTTGTACACCCCCGCGCCAATCTCCAGGCCCTGCGTCCCCACGTTCTCCGCGCGCACGAAGAGGTTGAGCAACAGCTGAGTGGGGAGCTCCTCCACCGGAGAGTTACCCCGGTCGTCCGGGACGTCCACGGCGAAGCGCCGTCCCACCAGCACCGCGGTGGGACTCACCGACAGCCACGGTGTCACCTTCACGCTGCCGGACAGCGAGGCCTTGTGCGTGGGCATCCCCGTGAAGGCATTCGAGTGCCCCGGCACCTGGTAGTCCTCCACGTCATTGCGGCCCGACGGCGCATAGAACGAGTAGCTCAGCGCCGCGCGGCCCCAGCTCCCCTTGATGTGGTAGTCCAGCTCGATGCCTCGGCTGCCCAGCCGTCCCAGGTTCCGGTACACCTCCTCGTTCGCCACCGCGTCGTACGAGTAGATGATGGGGTCCGACACGCCCACGTCGAACGCGTTGGCGCTCAGCGCATGGCCCTCGCCGAAGCGCAGCGTGCCCTCCAGCTCATACACCGTGGTGCGCTCGGGCCGCACGTCGGCGCCCAGGCTGATGTTCTCGATGCCCGGCGCACGGAACGCGCGGCTGAACAGGGCCTTGGCGCTGAACGGGCCGAACCCGCGCAGGAGCACCAGCCGGGGAACGAAGGAGCTGCCGAAGTCGCTGTGGTTCTCGTACCGCGCGCCCGCCACCACCGTGGCGATGGGGTTCTCCGAGAACGCCTCCACGAAGCCCGCGACGTTGAGATACGAGACGCTCTGCGTCCCCTCATCCCCGAACGGCGTCTGGAGGCCCAGGTTCGCGGGGCCCTTGAGCTTGCCCTGGTCCGACGCGATGTCCACGCCGCCCGTGAGCTGCAGGTAGTCCAGCGCCGCCCACCGCGCCATCGTGCGGCCGCGAATGCGCATCACCTGCTTCTCGTAATAGAACTCCGAGCCCCGGTCCGCGTCGCGGAACGGCTCCGCGATGGTCAGGTTGAAGCGCGGGATGATTTCCAGCCGCTCGTTGGGGCGGAAGCGGTTGCTCAGCTCCGCGTGGAAGGACTCGAAGTCGCTCGCGGACGGTGTCTGGAGCACCTCGTCGAAGGCGATGATGGCGGAGGTGCGGTAGCGCTGATACAGCACGCTGAGCTGCAAGTCCTTGTAGCCCACGCCCGCCTGCACCGTCGTCGGGTTGAGCCGCGTGTTGCCGCCCATCTCCGCCGTGTTGCCGAAGAAGTCGCGGAACTCTCCGTCACTGCGCTGGCCCTGGCCCATCGACGCGGACGCGAAGACACTCAATCCCGGCGCCGACTCGAAGACCTTGCGGCCCGACAGCGTCAGGCTCCTCCGCCCGTTCACCTTCGAGAGCTGTCCATACGTGCCCGAGGCCATCAGGTCCGTGCTGCCCTGCACCCCGCGCGTAATCACGTTGATGACCGCGAGCTCCGCGTTGCCGCCATAGATGACCGAGCCGGGGCCCCGCACCACCTCGATGCGCTCAATCAGCTCGATGGGCAGTTCGTTGCCCAGCTGCATCGTCGAGTAGAGCTGCTCGTTGAGCTCCTTGCCGTCCACCACGAGCAGCACCTTGCCCTCGTAGCCCCAAAGCCCCCGGAAGCCCGGACCCACCGCGCCCTGCGTGTCCACGCCGAAGAAGAAACCCGGTATCTGGAGCAACACGTCCATCAAATCCCGGGCGCCCGAGTTGCGAATCTCCTCGGCCGTCATGGACGTCACCACGGCGGGCGAGTCGCGCAGCTTGGTGATGGCGAACGAGGCCACCTGGCTGTGCACCTCCGACTCGCCGTCGAGCGGCAGGTCCTCCTGGGCCACGGCGGAGGTGGACTCGGCGGGCGGGGGCGCGGGGGGCTCCGAGTCCCATTGCGCCAGGGCGGAGGGACTGCACAACAGCATCAGCAGCGACGACAGTCGGGGCCAGTGACGGCGGAGCATGCGGACCTCTGGGCAAAGACGGGGCGTGGGCGTCCAAGGCCCTCGTCGGAACAAATGCTGGGGAGCGGCGCGGGGGGACGAAGAGTCAGCGCACCCGGACAGCGATGCGGCGGCCCGGCTCGACCTCGACGCTCAAGCGACGCTTCACTTCACCGTTCACCCGGACCTCCACGCGAGCCGGACCCGCGGGGAGGTTCTGGGCGACGAGCGGCGGAAATCCGTAGGGGCGGTTGTTCACCCAGACCTCGCCGTAGAGGGACGGCGAGCTGATGTCGAGGTCTCCTCGTCCCGTCACCGCCACCTTCGCGGCCACCTGCGCGGGGGCCGAAGACGGCTCCGGAGGGATGACGGGCGGCGCGGAAGGAGGCGCCGCGACGGGCGTGGGCGCGGCCGCCCGCGAGGCCGCCGCGGGCTGCGGGGACAAGAGGTCGCTCACGTCGCGGTTGATGGACCGCACGCCGTCCTCGTCCAGCTCCACCGACTCCTCCACCAGCTTGCGGTCGCCCTGCACCAGCGCCACACGGTACGTGCCCGCGCGCAGGGGCAGCCGCGCGGGCGTCATGTCCACGGCCTTGCCATCCACCTGCACCACGAGCCCCGGCGGCGTGGACGTCACCAGCAGCAAGCCCCCTCGGGTTTCCTCTGGCAGCGCGGATGGCTCTTCCTTGGGGGCCTGCACGCGAGCGGCGGCGACGCGCGACGCACGCGTGCGGGGCGGTGTCCGCTGCGCGGGCTCACGCGTGGGCCTTGCCGGCTCGGCGCGCGCCGTGCGGTTGCGCTCGCGCGACTGGAGGTCGGTGGCGATGCGCAGGAGCTCCACCAGGTCGCCGCCGGGTGTCTTGCGCAGGCTCAGCGCCTCGGTGAACTCGCTGACGGCGGTGTCGTAGTCGCGGTCCTCCAGGGCGGCGAGCCCCGCGGCGCGGCGTGCGCGGGACAGGCCCTCGGTCGGGTCCTCCACGGTGGGCGAGGGAGGCTGCTGGACGGCGACGGGTGGCGATTGGACCGGGGCCGGCGTCGGCGCGGTGGCGGTGGCGGTGGGAATGGACTCCACCGCGCGCCGCTTTCGCACCACGACGTAGGCCATGGCGTTGAGCGCGAGGGTTCCGACGACGATGACGGCAATCCAAGTCTTCTGTTTCATCTGCTTCTCGGTCTCACCGCACGCGCCACGTCAGCCCGGGCGCGAAGGCCGTCACTCAGGTGACGAAGTACCAGAACAAGGCACTGGCGCAGGCCGCGGCCCCCGCGGTCAGCACGACGGGCCAGGGAAAGGGCTTCTCTTCCACCACCGTCCCCACCGGCGTGACAGCGCTCGGGACACTGGCCTCCACGGGCGGCGAGCCGCGCGTGGTGGATGCCGTCCGCTCCTCCGGGACGGGCGGAGCCGGCCGCGTGTCGGGCGCGGGCGCGCGCTCGTGGGTCATGCCGCTGGAGGAGGCGGAGGCGAACGCGGACAGCGCGGTGGAGGTGAGGCCCGTCTTGTCGGCGGGGAACAGCGACGTCACGAGCGTGGCCAGCTCCCGCCCGCCCGACGTCCAGTTCTGTGACGCGCGGAAGCGCTCCAGCTCCAACGACAGCTCGCGGGCGCTCTGGAAGCGCGCCTCCGGGTCCTTCTCCAACAGGCGCAGGATGATGCGCTCCAACTCCGGCGCGAAGCCCGGTGAGACTTCCGAGGGCGGCGTCACCTGCGCCTGCGTGGCCGCGATGATGGTCCCCTCCACCGTGTCGCGCTTGAACAGGCGCCGCCCGGTGGATGCCTCGTAGAGCACGATGCCCAGCGAGAAAAGGTCCGAGCGGTGGTCCAACTCCCGGTTCGTTATCTGCTCCGGGGACATGTACGCGTACTTGCCCTTCACCACGCCCACGCTGGTGCGCTCGACGTTGACGGCGCTCTTCACGATGCCGAAGTCGGCCAGCTTGACGATGCCGTCACGCGACACCAGCACGTTGCCCGGCGTCACGTCGCGGTGCACCAGCTTGAGCGGCGTGCCGTCCGGCAGCGTCTTCGTGTGCGCGTACGCCAGCGCATCCGCCACCGCGATGCCCACGTCCACCGCCACCCGCTGGCCCAGGGGGAAGTGCGCCTTCCACGCGTGCCGCAGCACCCGGTCCAGCGACTGCCCCTGAATCCACTCCATGGCCAGGTAGTACTGGCCCTCGAGCTTCCCGAAGTCGAAGACCTGGACGATGTTCGGATGCGTCAGCAGCGCGGCGACCTTCGCCTCGTCCGCGAACATCCGGCTGAACGCCTCCAGGCTCGCGTACTCGGGCAACACCCGCTTGATGACACAGGGCTTGGAGAAGCCATCCGGCCCGTCGATGGACGCGAGAAACAAATGCGCCATCCCGCCCGCCGCGAGCCTTTGAAGAATTCTGTATTTCCCGAAATAAGCTTCTTCAACGGGAGCCGGCACCGACGGGTCGAGCCTGTCCAACTGTCGCCTCAGGAATTAGCTGTAAGGCGGGAAAGATATAGTTGGTTTGCCTACCCCACAAGTTCATGACTCCTGGGGTGTCAAGCAAATTGGACTATCAGACTCAGGGAGTCGGGTGGGTCAGCGCCGGCGAGGCTTGCGGCGGGATTTGCGCTGGCGGCGAGGGGCGGCGGGCTGGGTGACTTCGGCGAAGCGGGCACCTCGGATACCGGCGTGCTCGAGGGCGTCCTTGAGGCCCTCGGAGACGATGAGGCTCACGGGCCAGCCCCACGTGCGCAGCACGCGTGCGCCCTCCGTCTTCTCGGGGTCGATGCGCAGGCCGCGCACGGTGCGGTAGTGGCCCACGCGCTCGGGAGGGGCGTCCTCGCCGGTGTAGTGGGAAACCTCGTCACAGGCGCGCTCGTCGATGCAGCGCACCAGCCGGGTGGCGACGAGGATGAAGTAGCGCTCGCGCTCGCCTTCCACCTCCACGGGCAATAGCTGCACGTCGTCCGGTGCCAGCTCGCGGAAGACGGCGGCGACGGAGGCGCTGACCACGGGGGTGAGGCCCGCGCCGGCCAGGGAGAAGTCGAGCGGGGGGCCTGGGGGCTCGGTGGTGAGCTTCAGCCGTCCGCGGTGCCGCACCGGGGTGCCGGAGGTGAAGAGCCAGACGGAGTCCATCTTCCGCCCATCGACGGAGACAGGGTCGCTCAGCTCGCGCCGCGCTGGGTGGCGGTAGTCGTCGTGCAGGTCGAAGTAGCGGGGCGCGCGGCTGTCCCGCCGCGAGGTCCTGCGCGCGGCGGAGGTTCGGCGGGAGCGGTCCGGAGAGTCACCCGGGGCGACTTCGCCGCCGCGGGACGTGGCCTCCTGGGTGCTGGGGCCCGGAATGCGCCGAGTGAGCCGGCGGAGCGCTTGGGTGAGCCGCCTGAACATCCGCCGATGTTACTTCGCCCGTCGGGGGTGGGAGCGAGCAGAACGTGAGGGCGCCCGGCCTTCCGCTCGCCTCGCAGGGGTCACCAGTGCGTGTGCAGCGCGTACTGTCCGGCGCGGGTGTCCAGGCTGAGGAAGGAGAACCGGCCTTCCGAACACGTTCCGCTGTTGAGGAACAGCCGGCTGCCATGTTCCACGCGCATGCCCTGGTGGGTGTGTCCGGTGACGACGATGTCCGCGGCGCTGTCGCTGGCGCGGGCGAGCGCCCACTGCTGGAAGGTGCACCGCGCCGGGTCCGGCCGTGCGGGCATGAGCCGGGCGTCTATCGCCTGGAACATGCGGAACATCGCGCGCAGGCGCATGCGGCGCAGCCACGCGCCCGTCCAGACGGCGGCCTCGGACAACCAGCGCGCCTTGCGGATGACCCAGTCGTGGTGGTGTCCGTGGGTGAACAGTATCCTCACGCCGTCGGCCTCGAGCACCAGGTGTTCGGGGGCCCCGAGCACCGCTCCGGCGACGAGGTCATGGTTGCCGTGGATGTAGTGGTACTGGGGCTCGGAGAATCGGCGCACCAGCTCCGGGTGGGCGGCGCGAGCGGCCGCAAGCTCCGTCGCCTGGTGTCCCGGCGTCTTGCAGGTGAGCGTCTCGAAGATGTCGCCGAGCAGGATGATGCGCTCGAAGTTGCCCTCCAGCACACGCAGGAAGCGTGCGAAGGCGGAGTCTTCGTGACCGAAATGGTCTGCTGAGTCGCGCCTGCCCAGATGCAGGTCGGAAATCACCGCGATGTGCATGTCGTGTCCCATCCTCCGCGATTGCAAGGTCGAGGCCTCCCCCGTTGGGGCGCCTTCCGCATGACTCGCCAGGGCGGGTATGTCGCGTCCTTTCCCTTCATGCGTCACTTCGTCGTCTTTCCCACCCTGTCCAGAAGGGGTCGGGCCAGGGCCTCTCTGTAACGCTGCGCATGGTGGGCCCGCTCGTCCATGTCGCGGCGGAGCCTCTCGAGGCCCCCCGGCGTCGGAGTGGAACAGCGAAACAGTCCCTGTTCATGGCGGCGAGTGTGGAGCCGGAAGGCGGTTGCTCGCCGCGCCGCTGCTTCACGGGGCGCCCATGCGCTGGGCGGAGGAGGGGAGCGACGGTGCGTCTCCTGTGTCCGTCGCCCGCCTCGAGGTTCGTGGGGAGCGGGCCGGACGACTCCATGCCGGCGGCCCTTTGACTTGATTTGGTGTTCAGTGGACACTAAGTATGTGTCCTGGGTACACGAAGTAGAGGGGGTGGTCAGATGAGCATCGGGTACATGAAGGCGACACCGACGTCGTACGTGATGCAGTTCAAGGGCGGGAAGGTGGTGCGGGAGGGGGCGGGGCTCTCGTTCTTCTACTGGAAGCCGTCCGCGACGCTGGTGCGCGTGCCGCTGTCGAGCTCCGACGCGCCCTTCGCCTTCAACGAGGTGACGCGCGACTTCCAGGCGGTGACGTTGCAGGGGCAGCTCACGTACCGGGTGGCGGACGCGCGGAAGCTCGCGTCGCTGCTGGACTACTCGCTGGGGGCCTCGGGGCGGTACCAGTCGGATGACCCGGAGTCGTTGCCGGAGCGGCTGGTGCAGGTGGCGCAGGTGCGGGCGCGCACGGTGGTGCAGCGGATGAGCCTGCGCGAGGTGCTGGTGAGCGCGCAGACCCTCGAAGCGGAGGTGCTGGCGTCGCTCGCGACGGCGGAGTCCATCCGGGCGCTGGGCGTGGAGGTGATGGCGTTCTCGCTCCTGTCGGTGAAGCCCACGCCGGAGATGGCGCGCGCGCTGGAGGCGGAGGCGCGCGAGGGCCTGCAACGCCAGGCGGACGAGGCCATCTACGCGCGGCGCAACGCGGCCGTGGAGCAGGAGCGCCGCATCAAGGAGAGCGAGCTGGCGACGGAGTTGGCCGTGCAGGAGCGCCAGCGGCAGATTCGCGAGGCGAAGATGGCGGGGGACATCGCGGTGGAGGAGCAGCGCTCGGCGCTGATGGAGCGCTGGACGCAGAACGAGAAGCAGGCCGCGGACGCGCGCGCCTACGCGCTGGAGAAGACGCTGGCGCCGGTGCGGGGCGTGGACTGGAAGACGCTGATGGCGGCGTCGGCGAGCGGCGGGGACCCCGCGTTGAACATCGCGCTGGCGTTCCGGGAGATGGCGGAGAACGCGCATCGCATCGGCGAATTGAACGTGTCGCCGGAGCTGCTGCAGTCGCTGATGGGGGCGGGGGGCCACAAGACGCAGTCGCCCGCGCCCCCCTCCTCGAAGCCGACCGCGCGGTAGCGCCGGGCACACCGGAGGGCACGCGCCATGTTCGAGAAAATCCTCCTCGTCACCCGCCACACGCGGCTCGCGGGACTGGTGGAGCGCTTCAACACGAAGAAGCAGGCGAAGTTCTACGTGGAGCACGCGGGCCAGGACTTCGACGAGTTCGAGCGGGAGGACTCGGCCTACCGGCGCTCGGTGGACACTCTCCGCGACTCGCTGGGCGGAGGGCTGCCGGTGCAGCAGGTGGACCGGAGCCTGGTGCCCACCTTCCTCTTCAGCGGCAAGGAGTTGGTGGTCGTCGCCGGGCAGGACGGGCTGGTGGCGAACACCGCGAAGTACGTGGGCGCGCAGCCGCTGGTGGGCGTGAATCCGGACCCCGAGCGCTTCGACGGTGTGCTGCTTCCATACGATGTCGCGGGCGCGCGGGGCGCCGTGCGGCGCGTGCTGGAGGGCCGGGCCCGCTACCGCGAGGTCACCCTGGCGGAGGCCTCACTGGAAGATGGCCAGCGCCTCCTGGGCTTCAACGACGTGTTCATCGGCGCGCGCACGCACGTGTCGGCGCGCTACCGGCTGAGCCATGCGGGGCAGGAGGAGTCGCAGTCCTCCAGCGGGGTACTGGTGTCCACGGGCGTGGGCTCCAGCGGGTGGCTGTCCTCCGTCTTCACGCTGGCCCGGAGCCTCACCGAGCGCACCGGAGGTGTCCCCGGCGAGCCGTGGCGGCTGTCGTGGGAGGAGGCGCGGCTGGCCTTCGTGGTCCGCGAGCCCTTCGTCAGCCGCAGCTCGAGCGCGGACATCGTGGGCGGCTTCGTGACGCCGGAGGAGGAACTGGTGCTGGAGTCGAGGATGCCGTCCGGAGGCGTCATCTTCAGCGACGGGATGGAGGACGACTTCCTGGTGTTCGGCGCGGGGGCCCGCGCTCACATCCGTCCGGCCCGGCAGCGCGCGCGGCTGGTGATGGACTGATTGCCGCGCGCGGGCCTTGTCTTCCCCTCTAGGAGACGGTGACGTCGAGCTCGGGGCACTTCACCTCGAGGTCGTGGAACTCACCGGCCATGGCGGGGACCTTCGCGGCGTCCGTGGCGACGTCCATCAGCGGACCGCGGAAGGCGATGTGGTACGTGCCCGGCTGGTCGAGCCCGTAGGCGGGGGACAGGTCCACGCGAGCCTCCACGGACTCACCCGGGGCGATGGTCGCGTAGGACGACGCATCCGGTGGCCCGCGCTTCATCATGGGCCCGCCGTAGCCCAGCGGCGCCGCGGAGCCCGCGCGCGTCACGGTGAAGATGTCGTTGCGGATGCCCTCCAGCGGCGTGTGCCACTTGAGCACGTACAGGGGCTGCTTCGTGGGGTTGGTGAGCTTGAACACCACCTCCACCGGCTCTCCCGCCTTCACCTGCGAAGGGCCGCTCAGCGAGCACTCCAGCGTCTTCTTCAAGGCGCTCTCCTCCGGCCGCGAATCCATCGGCGGCGCCGACTCCTCCTTGCGCGACGCACAGCCGCCCCCGGTGATGGCCAGGGTCAGCAGCGCGATGCGGCCCATCTGTCCACACGTCATGTGAGCTCCCATTCGCCTGTTGGGTTGAAGCGGGAAAGAAAACGGGGGCGCCCGGCCGCGCCCCCGCTTCCCGTCACATCATGTCACCGCGTGCCTGTCACGGAAGCGACGGGGTGTTCTCCGCGAAGTACTCGTGGCTGTCCGCGTTGTCGCGCGCGTTGGTCGGGTTGGACGTCGCCAGGCTCTTGCAGGCGCTCTGGCCGTAGGCGTGGTCATCCGTGTCGGACACCACGGTGAAGTGGCTCATCTCGTGAATCAGCGTGCCAGCCTTGGAGTCGGTGCCCGTCGGCGGTGCGGGCCAGAAGGCGTTGCACACGTAGATGCGGTACGGCTGGTTCTTGTACACGTACGCGTAGGCGCTGTCCGTGCAGCCGCAGTCGACGATGACCGACTTCGTGTTGAAGGCGCTCAGGATGGCGTTGAAGTGGGCCAGGATGGTGTTGTTGTTGGTCGTGTTGTACGTGCCGAACCACGTCGTGAAGCGGGTGGGCGGATTCCTGGTCGTGCTGAGCCAGCTGATGGCGCCCGAGGACATCGTCTTCGCGTCGTTGAACGCCGTCGTCACCTGCGTCGTGCGCGTGGCGTTGCAGTTCGCGGTGGACAGCGCCATGGCGGAGACGGTGCCGGCCGCCTCGGCCTGGGGCCCGACGAAGGGACGGCCCTCCACGAAGACGCTCAGGCTGTCCGAGCGCAGCTGGGAGATGCCCTCGTGGCCCGCGGTGGAGTCGTGCGAGTCCGAGTCGTAGCGCAGGCTGTAGCTGCCCGTGCGCGAGAAGTCATAGATGGCGCCCAGGTCCACCGTGTACGAGACGCTCTCGCCTGCGGCCAGGCGCAGGTAGTCGCTCGCTTGCGGCGTGGCCCACTTGTAGTGCCGGCCCTGGTACTCCACCGGAGCGCCGTCCACGGTGATGGCGAACAGGTCCTCCTTCAAGCCATCCGTGGGGGTGTGCCATTTGAGCAGGCGCACCGTGTCCTTCGAAACGTTGGTGAGCGTCACCGTCACGCCCACGTCCTCGCGCGCGGCCAGCGACTGGCGCGGCGTGGACAGCTTGACCGCGACATCTCCGGCGACCGCATCTCGCGCCGTCTCGCCCTGGGCGGGAACGTCTCCCGCGCGCTCTTCGGGCGAACCACAGGCACCCAGCAGCGAGGCACTGATAACCGCACCCATCCACCAATTGAGGCGACCACGTGAGCTGAAGCTCATGTCGGACTTCCTTTCGGGGAATGCTTGGGAGTGACTTCGCGGAACACGCGCCGGCCTGACTTCTGGAAAATCAGGCCTGGCGCGTTATCCGGTTTATAGTCACTTTCTTGGAATCCCGTCCAGGTGAGTCCGTGTGCTGCTTCACGGGCGGGCGTACGTGACGAGCAGCGCCACCATGGCGAACGCGTAGCCCACCACGACGGGGCCAAGCGCGAAGAAGACGGCGTCGTAGAAGCTTTCAGTCTGGGTGTTCATGGCGGTGTTCCTTGTGTCGTGCCTGGCGGTCATCGCGAGGCGAACACTCCATGAGCAAGGCATGGGCCAGACACCGGTGGCCGGAGGAAACCCAGGGGCTTCGAGGGGTTGTGCCGGCGCGAGCGGACAGCGCGCGCAAGACGGGCGCGCGCAATCCGTTCGCTTGTGGGATTCGCGCGTTCGGGCGCGAGGAGCGCGGGCTTGAAGGCGCGCGCATCCCCTGCGTCACGTCCTCGAGGCGGGAGGCGCGTGGCTCGCGAGCGAGCGGACGAGTTCGAGCGAGCGGCGCACGTGTTCGCCCACGCGAATCTGGGATTCGAAGCTGTCGCGGATGATGCCCTGGCGGTCCACCACGAAGGTGACCCGGCCCGGCAGCAGGCCGAGGAAGGAGCCGCCCACGCCGAACGCCTCGCGGGCCTCGCCCTTCTCGTCGCTCAACAGGATGAAGGGCAGCCGGTGCTTGGCCGCGAAGCCCTGGTGGGAGGCGACGGAGTCGGAGCTGATGCCGACGACCTCCGCGCCCGCCGCGACGAAGTCCTCGTACTGGTCCCTCAAGCCGCAGGCCTGGACCGTACAACCCGGCGAGTCGTCTCGCGGGTAGAAGTAGACGACCAGCACCTTGCGTCCCGCCAGGTCCTTCAGGCGCACCGGCTGGTTGCCCGCGCCCATCAGCGTCACGTCTGGCAGCGCATCGCCCTGCTGCAACAGCTTCGTTCTCGCCACGTGCACTCCTCCCGCGCCGCCGGAGGTGAGGTCCGGCGCGCCCACGGCCTCGTGAGTCAACCATGCCCTCCAGGGAGGGGCGAGCTTGCGGCCGGGCGCGCGCGGGCTGGGGTCTTTCCACGCCCGCCTCCTCGCTGGGCGGGGGCCCGAGGTGCAATGCCCTGGAGGAGGACGTTTCGCGACGCATCCCGGGGACGCCCGTTGCATCTCAAGAGCGTGGGGGATGCGGTGTCGCTCCCCCGTCCGGCAGGCGACAGCCCTATGCGCGGCCGGACCCGAAATTTCGGGCGCGGGAGGCTTTGGCGTCTTACCTTTCGAGACAAGACGTGAGAGCTTATCTGGGGTACAGGGCGGAAACTTTCGCCGGGGTTGCGCAACGTTGCGTTCAGGCGTAGGACGCAGCCTCGGGGGGTTGGTCAGGAGTGAACATGGTCGGCCTCGTCGTCGCATCGCACGGGCGTTTGGCGGAGGAGCTGGTCTCCACCGCGGAACAGATCGTGGGGAAGCTCCCCGCGGTGGCAACCTGCAACATCGAGCCGGGGACTCCCGTCGAGGACCTCCGCGCGAAGATGAAGCAGGCGGTGTCGCGCGTGGACGCCGGGGACGGTGTCATCATCCTCGCGGACCTGTTCGGTGGCACGCCCTGCAAGGAATCGCTGATGATGTGTCAGCGCATGAACCTGGAGGTCCTGGCGGGCGTCAATCTGCCCATGCTCCTCAAGGCCAACTCGCTTCGTTCCGAGCAGCTCACCCTCTCTGAGATGGCCAACCAGTTGGCGTCCTATGGTCAGCGCAACATCACCTGTGCATCCGCCCTTCTTCGCGAGGCCCAGCAGCAGCCGCGAACTTGACGGACCCGCGCGGGTCGGCGATTCGAGACGGTTGTGATCTCCCTGGTCCGCGTCGACAACCGCCTCATCCACGGACAGGTCGTCGAGGCCTGGCTGCCCCACCTCAAGGTCTCCCGCGTCGTGGTCGCGGATGACGAGGCGGCCTCCAGTCCCCTCATCCGTGCGGCCATGGCGCTCGCGGTGCAGAGCGCCATCGAGGTCCAGATTCTTCCGTTGTCCCAGGTGGACTTCGCGGCCCTGTCCAAGGATGGGGTCCGCACGCTGGTGCTCCTGCGCGACGTGGCGTCCGTGCCCTTCGCGTACGCGCACGGGCTGAACCTGGGCGAGCTCAACCTGGGCAACGTGCACTTCGGCACGGGTCGCCGGCAGGTGTCCCCGTCCGTGTTCCTGGCGGAGGCGGAGCTGCGCACGCTCCAGCAGCTGGCGGAGCAGGGCGTGCGCGTGGAGGCGCGGGCGGTGCCGTCGGAGAAGCCGGTGGAGCTGTCGGACCTCTCGGAGCGGTGGGCGAAGGCCGGGTGAGCACGTGAGCGTCGTCTGGACCCAGGTGGCGCTCGCGGGGGTGTGGGGCGGCCTGGTGGCCGTGGAGCGCAAGGCGTTCCTTCAGGCCATGATGTCCCGCCCGCTCGTGGCCGGCACCGTCATGGGGCTCTTGCTCGATGACGTGACGTCCGGGCTGAGCGTGGGCCTGCTCCTGGAGCTGTTCTTCCTGGGCACCGCGAACCTGGGCGCATCCCTTCCGGAGAACGACACGCTGGCGGCCACCGCCACCAGCGCGGCCGCGTGCACCCTCACCCACGCCTCGGGCGCGCCGTCCACGCCGGCCATCTGGTCGTTGGCGGTGCTGCTCTTCATCGGCATGGGGCGGGTGGGGCGGCGCGGCGACAGGCTCCTGGAAGGCTATTCGGCGAGGCTGGCGCGGGTGGCGCTGGCCTCCGCGGAGGCGGGCAACCTCACGCGCGCCATGCGGCAGAACCTGTGGGGCATGTGGCCGCACTTCACGCTGTACGGCGTGCTGACGGCGCTGTGCGCGCTGGCGGGCTTCTTCGTGGAGCCGGTGCTCCAGGCGCTGCCCGCGCCGCTGACGCGGGGGCTGGCGTGGGCCTTCCCCGCCATGGCGTCCGTGTCGGCGGCCATCGCCGCGCAGGGCAGCCACGCCCGCAAGGCCCCGCTCTACGCGGCGCTGGGCGCGGCGGCGGTGACGGTGGCCATCGTGCTGTACCTGCTCCAGGAGCGCGGCACGTGAGCGCCTCCGCCTCCCCGCTGCCCTGGAGCGTGCTCCTGCGCGTCTTCATGCGCTCGCTCTTCCTGCAGGCCTCGTGGAATCCGCAGGGCATGCAGAACCTGGGGCTGGCGTACGCGGTGTTCCCCGCGTTGGAGCGGCTGTACGCGGCGGGCGCGGCGCGCGAGGAGGCGGTGCGCCGGCACCTGGTCTTCTTCAACACGCACCCGTACGTGGCCGCGGCCATCGTGGGCGGGGTCGTCTACCACGAGGAGCGAATCGCCCGGGGCGAGGAGGCTCCCGACAAGGTGGTGGCCTTCAAGGCGGCGCTGATGGGGCCGCTGGCCGCGCTGGGTGACGGCTTCTTCTGGCTGTCGCTCAAGCCCGCGGCCGGGGCGGTGGGGGCCGCGCTGGTGCCGCTCATGGGTTTGTGGGCGGTGCCGGTGTTCCTGGTGTTCTACAATCTGGTGCACCTGTTGTTGCGGGTGCGGCTGTACTGGCTGGGGCTCACCCTGGGAGACCGGCTGGTGGAGGCCGTGGCGCGGGCCAACCTTCCGGCGCGCGGCGCGCGGCTGCGGACGGTGGCGGCGTTGTGTGCTGGCGGGCTCGCGGCCTGGCTGGCCATGTCCTTCGGGACGAACGCGGGAGGGGCTCGTGCGCCCCTCCTGGCAGCCGGGTGTCTGGCCCTGGGGGTTGCATCCTACGTGCTGGTCAGCCGTCGGGTGCCCAACTACGTGGTGCTCTACCTCGCGGCCCTGCTGGCCTGCGCGGCGGGCGCCTTCCTTTGAGAGACGAGAGGCAGGAGTCGTGATGGCAACGGTGGCCGAAGGGACATACGAGATCATCAACGAGCTGGGGCTGCACGCCCGGGCGGCGGCGCAGATGGTCAAGGTGGCCAACCGCTTCAAGAGCGACGTGCTCATCGAGGCGCAGGGCCAGCGGGCCAACGCCAAGTCCATCATGGGCGTGCTGATGCTGGCGGCGGCCAAGGGGGTGCAGGTGAAGCTCACCTGTAAGGGAGACGACGCGCAGGCGTGCCTGGAGGAGCTGGCGAAGCTCATCGGGGACCGATTTGGCGAGTCGAAGTGACGCTGGGAAGCCACATGCGGTAGGACTGGGAGGGAAGAAAGACACGTGAGCAGCCAGGCCACCCCCACACTGCGGTTGCTGGGCATCGGCGCCTCACCCGGCGTGGCGGTGGGCCACGCGTTCATCCTGGACCGAAAGCGCATCCGCACCCCCAAGCTGCGGCTGGCGGAGGCGGAGGTCGAGCCCGAGCGCATGCGCATGAAGACGGCGGTGGACCTGTCCGACCGTCAGCTCGCGGAGCTCAAGGAGCAGATCACCCGCACCGAGGGCAGCGACCACGCCCTCATCCTGGAAGCACACCGGCTGATGCTCCAGGACCCGATGCTGGTGGACGCCGTCAACCAGCTCATCGTCGAGGACCGCATCAACGCGGAGTGGGCCGTGCGCCGCGTGGCCCGCAAAATCAAGCACCTGTTCGACAACATCCCGGACGAGTACTTCCGGGAGCGCCGCTCGGACGTGGACTACGTCGCCGACCGCATCATCCGCAACCTCATGGGGCAGGTGGTGGACGAGGATGTGGAGGTCCCCGCGGAGGCCATCGTCGTCGCACATGACCTGCCCCCGGCCGACGCCGCCATGATGGCGCGCAGCGGCCGGGTGGCGGGCTTCGTGACGGACCTGGGCGGCCACACCAGCCACACGGCCATCGTCGCGCGCGCGCGTGAGACTCCCGCCGTGGTGGGCGCGGGCCGGGCCAGTGAGCAGATCTCCCCCGGTGACCTGGTGGCCATGGACGGCACGAGCGGCATCGTGCTGGTGAACCCCACGGAGGAGCAGATCCAGAGCTTCCGCGAGGAGCAGCGGCGCCACCGGGAGGCGGAGCAGCTGGCGCTTGCGACCAAGGACCTGGCGGCGGTGAGCACGGACGACTTCCGCATCCGTCTCAACGGGAACATGGAGTTCCTGGAGGAGATTCCGTCCCTGCTCGCGCACGGCGCGGAGGGCATTGGCCTGTACCGCACCGAGTTCATGTTCCTGGACCGGAAGACGGCGCCCACGGAGGAGGAGCACTACCGCGCCTACCGTCAGGTGCTGGAGGCCATGGGCGGCAGGCCCGTCACCATCCGCACGCTCGACTTGGGCGGCGACAAGGTGCCCGGCAAGACGAAGCACGAGAAGGAGCCCAACCCGGCGATGGGCCTGCGGGCCATCCGCTACTGCCTGTCCAACCGCGAGCTGTTCCGCACCCAGCTGCGCGCGCTGCTGCGCGCCAGCGTGCACGGCAACCTGCGGCTGATGTTCCCCCTCATCTGCGGGGTGAGCGAGCTGCGCGAGGCCCGCGCCGAACTGGAGGCGTGCCGCACGGAGCTGGGCCGCGCGGGGGTGCCCGTGGGCAAGCGCTTCCCGGTGGGCATCATGGTGGAGACGCCGAGCGCCGCGATGATCGCCGACCGGCTGGCGCAGGAGGCGGACTTCTTCTCGGTGGGGACCAACGACCTCATCCAGTACTCGCTGGCCATCGACCGTCAGAATCGCGAGGTGGCCTACCTCTACCGCCCGCTGCACCTGTCCGTGCTGCGCATGCTGGAGACGATTGTCGGCGCCGCCAAGGCCGCCAACATCCCCGTGTCCATGTGCGGGGAGATGGCGGGAGACCCGCTCTACACGCTGGTGCTGCTGGCGCTGGGCTTCGACGAGCTGTCCATGACGTCCGGGCAGATTCCGGCGGTGAAGCGCTTCATCCGGCGGGTGGGCCGCGCGCAGGCGCAGGAGCTGCTGCGCGAGGCCATGGAGCTGACCACCGCGGAGGAGATTGAGCGCTTCATGCGCACGGAGATGGACCGCCGCTTCTCCCACGACTGAGCCGATGCGGGTGGGGCGGGGCCTCGCCCGCCCGGCGGCCTGGCGGCGGGGGCGCGTGCCGGCGCGCGCGGGCCGTGCCCACCTTTCAGGTCAGTCTTGTAGACCTGGGAGGTGGGGCGTGTTCAATCCAGCGGACATCCAGAAGGGCATGACGACGCGGGACAGGGACGGGGAGAACCTGGGCAGCATCCTCTCCGTGGACGCCGCCGGCTTCTTCATCGAGAAGGGGCAGTTCTTCCTTCGCGACTACCGGGTGTCCTTCTCCGAAGTGACGGACATCGACGGTGACGACGTGTACCTGCGCGAGGACCTGGTGAGCCTGCCCGGCGTCCGGCCGGACGTGTTGGCCGCGCGCGGGGTTGCCTCGCGGCCCCTGCCCCTGCACCACGACGCGACGGGGGCGCTGGGTGCGTCCTCGGGGGAGTGGGACGTCTAGTAGAAGCCTCCGTCGGGGCCATCGGGAGGGAGTTCGTCCACCTTCAGCCCCTTGCGGAGGCGGCGCCGGCGGATGAGCCGCTCCACGGGGCGCAGGCCGGCGAGCGCGAGCAGGGCGATGAGCACGGTGGCCGTGGCGGCCGCGTAGAAGCCCATGCCGATGCTGAGCCCCACGGACGCGGTGAGCCACAGGTTCGCCGCCGTCGTCAGGCCCCGGATGCTCCCCTGGTCGCGGATGATGGCGCCCGCTCCCAGGAAGCCAATCCCCACCACCACCTGGCTGGCGATGCGGCTGACGTCCGCGCGCGAGCCCTCCGGGGAAGCGCCGCCCAGCGACCACTCGATGAAGACGCTGCAGAGCGTGAAGAGACACGCCCCCAGCGAGACGATGATGTGCGTGCGCAGCCCGGCGGCGTGGCCCCGCAGCTCACGCTCCAGGCCCAGCATGGCACCCATGAGCGCCGCGAGGCCCAGCCGCAGGGCGATGACTCTCTCGTCCACGAGGGACGAGCCTACTCACCCAGCTCGATTTTCTCGTCCTTGTCGGCTTCGGTCAGTTCGGGATTGGGCAACGTCGCGAGCGTGGCGGCCAGGAGCTTCGTCGTGGGCACGACGTAGGGGGCCACTTCCTCGCCCAGCTCCTGGCTGAACCGCGTCACGCGCGCCGCGTAGTCCTCGTCGGTGGAGCTCCAGCTCCCCGCGGCCTCCGCCGCCCAGACCTCCTGGCTGTCGCGGCACCGCAGGAGCTGCGCCTTCACCTCGGCCTCCGCGCCGTCGCCCTTCAGGGTGATGCGCGGGTCCAACCAGAGCACGCCCTCCACGCCCTCCACGCACAGCTCCTTGAAGGTGGTGTCCGTGGGGCGGCCCGGCAGCGCGACGTTCTCCTTCACCATGAAGTCGCGGTTCTGGTTCACCCACTGGCGCGCGATGAGGCTCCACAGCTCGCCCACCGCGGGCTTCTCGTCCGGCAGGGGCTGCGCCACCACCACCAGCCGCTTCGTCTCCTTCCGGTCCACCTGGGCGTAGTCGTCGCGGATGCGGCTCGACTTCACCGCGGAGCAGCCCGCGAGCAGCCCCAGCCCGAGCACCGGCGCCCATCGCATCATCGTCATGGATGTCCCTCTCCCGGCCCCCTCTTCGTCGGAGGGGGCCTCGTGTGTGACTTCTCAGGCCGCCTTGGTCGAGCCCTGGTCGCCGGTGCCGCTGTCGCCGGACGTCCCCGCGCCCGAGGACGCCTCGCGCTGACGCCGGTCATGCATGAGCTGCATCACCGCGGCCAGCACCGTGAAGGACACAATCAGCGTGGTGATGAGGCCGATGCAGGCCACCATGCCCATGGAGCGCAGGCCGTTGTGGGCCGCGGCCAGCAGCGCGGCGAAGCCCGCCACCGCCGTCAGCGTGGAGGACGCCACCGCGGCGCCCACGCTGCGCAGCGCGACGAGCGGCGAGGTGCCTTCCAGGAAGCGGTGCAAGAGGTACAGGCCGTGGCTCACCCCGAAGCCCAGGAGGATGGGCAGGATGATGATGTTCATGAAGTTCAGGCGCAGGCCCGTCATGGACATGATGCCCAACATCATCGCCACGCCCACGCCGAGCGGAATCACCGACGCCAGCGCCAGCTTCGCGTTGCGGAAGTCCAGGAAGTGCATGGCCAGAATCCAAAGGGCCGTGAGCACCACCGTGACCTTGCCGTCCCAGAGGACGATGCGCGCCAGCTTCGCGTAGAGCTGGGTTGCGCCCGCGGCGCGGAACTCCTTGGTCGCCTCGGCCACCTTCGGGTCGAAGTCGTTCGTGTCGAAGCGGCCCGGGTAGTACGTGACGGGGATGCCGCGCGTCTCGTCGGCGAACTGCATCATCTTCTGGCCGTCGAACAGGTCCACGCTCGAGTAGATGAACGTCAGCCAGCCGTGGTTGTCCGGATGGGCGGTGGGCAGGTTCTTGAACTGGCTCTTGTAGTTCTCCGGGACGCCGTGCACGTCGAAGGGCTTGGCATCCAGCACCTTCATGAAGAAGGCGGCCTTGTCCTGCATCTCCGGCGGCAGCGCGGAGATGGAGAAGCCCCGGGCCTCCAGGTTCGCCATGTCCTGCTTCCACTCCTGGAGCACCTTCTCGTTGGCCTTGGCCGTGGCCTCGGGCGGAACGAAGGTGAAGACGCTCACCACCTGGTCGATGGACGGGTACTTGTGCGCGTTCTGCGTCAGCTCCCGGTACACCCCCTCGGCCTCGTCCAGGTCCTTGGTGTAGATGGCCATGGGGTCGCTGGAGATGTTGAAGCGGACGTTGATTTCGTCCTGGAGCAGCACGGACGTCATGCCGTCCGGGATGAGCGCGCGGGTGTTGTAGTTGAAGCCCACGCCGTGCTTCACGCGCTCGAAGAAGCTGAGCTTGCCCTCGGGCGTCTCGCCGGTGCCCGCCCAGGGGACGGCCGCCGCGCAGATGAGGGCGACGGCGGCGGTGCTCACGCCCAGCACCAGGCCGGGGCGGGGGATGCGCAGCTCCTGGCCGCTGGTGGAGTTGACCGGGGGCGGCTTCATCTCGCCGATGAGCTTCTTGGGCCACTCCGGGTTGATGCGGCCGAACAGCGCCAGCAGCGCCGCGCTCCACACGAAGAGGGTGATGCCCAGGATGAGCGTGCCGCAGCCGGCCAGGAAGCCGAACTGGCTGAAGCCGCGGAACTCGCTGACCATCAGCACGAAGAACGAACCGCCCGTCACCACCGCCGCCACCGCCGCGGGACGGCCCGCGTTGACGAACGCGTCGATGATGGCCTGGTCATACGGCTTGCCCGCGCCCAGCTCCAACCGCGTGCGGAACGTGAAGTGGATGCCGTAGTCGATGCCGAAGCCCATCAGGATGCCGCCCAGGATGGACGTAATCATGTTGAGCTCGCCCACCGTCGCGTAGGTGAAGCCCAGCGTGTAGAGGGTGCCAATCACCGTGCCCGACACCACGATGAACGTGGGCGCGAGCTTGCGGAAGAACAGGATGGTGATGAGGAAGATGGTCACCAGCGCGATGATGGTGACCGGGTGCAGCGACTCCTCGATGGCGAACGAGTCATCCACCGTCGTCTTGTACGAACCGGTGTAGCCGTAGGCGATGGTCTTCGCGTCGCCCATGAGCTGGTAGTCCTCCACCAGCTTCACCTTGCCGGGCTGCGCGGAGTACGCCGCGAGGTCCGCGTTGAGCTTGTCCAGGTACGTCTTCGTCTTGCCGATTTCGGTGGTGTCCCACATCGGCTTGATGAGGATGAGCAACATCTTCTTGTCGTTGGAGATGTTGTAGTCGTCCCGGATGCTCTTCTTGCCGACGGAGGAGTACTTGTCGACCAGGTCCTGGAGGTCGAGCTCCACGGGCTTGGTGGCGCCCATGTCGATGTAGAAGGGGTTGCTGCGGCGCAGCTTGTCCTCGAGGAAGGCCATGATGCGGCGCTTGCCTTCCACCAGGTCCTCCGTCTTCACGAAGAGGACCATGTTCTGCTGGATGAACTCGACCGGCAGCTTGTAGCTGATGGTGCGGACGTTCTCCTTGTCCGCCTGGAGCATGCCGGCGATGTCATCCGCCGTGCGCTTCATCGCCGCTTCGTCCGTGGTGCGCAGCGCCAGCATCAGGAAGCCGCTGCCGCCCACCATGTCGATGACCTGCTTGACGTCCTTCACCTCCTGCAGGTCCTGCGAGATGAGGTCCAGCTGGTTGGAGTTGATGCGCAGCTTGAGCGTGGCCCAGGTGGACACGGCCAAGAGCGTCAACAGCACGGCCAGGATGGTGCCGGGCTTTTGAACCAGGAGCCTCGCGAAGGCATAGGCGAAGCGGGAATGGGAGTTCGGGTTTCGAGGTGCGCCACTCATTCGCGGGCGACCCTAGCGGCAAACGTGCTCCCCCGGAAGCTTGGCTCATCCGCCCGCTCGCCCCCCTGGGCTGCCTCCATCCCTGGACCGCCGTTGACAGGCCCGTGACACCCCTCGTCAGGGGCGGGCGTCCAGGGGGATGGGGGCGGCCACTGGGGCCGGAGGCTTGGGGGGCAGGAAGAACGAGCGGGGGTCCATGCGGAAGCGGAGGGCCACCGCCCGCAGGAAGGGCAGGGTCTCCGCGAAGGGGATGTCCCGGGCGCGCACCGCCACCCCCAGGGCCAGGGAGAAGGACACGGCGAAGTTGAGCGTCCCGATGGCGGCCACCCCGGCCAGGGCGGCGAGGAAGTCCGGCTGGAGCACCCCCTGGGGGCCCAGGGCGCTTCCGGCGAGCGCCAGTTGCCCCAGCGCGAAGGTGACGTGCCGGATGTCCAGGGGCAGCCCCACGAAGCGCCCCAGCACCGTCATCAGCGCCAGGAGGAAGCCCAGCGTCACGTTGGCGCCCAGGCCCGAGGCGGCATGGAGCAGCCCGTCCGCGAGCTTGCGTGCCCCCGAGACACCCAACACCCGCCGCAGCACGCGGTGGTGGGCCAGCGCCTCCGGCAGCCGCCGGTACACCACGAAGTTCTCCAGCCAGCCCCCCGCGATGCTGGACAGCCACAGCAGCACGCCGGTGAGCGAGGCGAACAGCAGCGAGCCGCTCTTCCACGGGTGCAGGGACGCCACCGTGGCCTGGGCCTTCGCGGGGGAGAGGAAGGACGTGCCCACCGCCGCCTGCCACATCAGGGCCAGGGCCACCGCCGCGGGCAACACGCAGCCCAGGTTTCCGGCGAAGGCGGCCAACTGGGAGCGGGTGATACGGGGGATGATGTCGACCAGGCTCGACAGCCGCTCGCCCCGGGCGCCGTCGCTCACCGCGCCGGCCAGCGTGGCCGCGGTGACGGAGGGCTGCTTGGTGGCCAGCGTGAAGCCCAGGGCCTGGATGAGGACGAAGGCCACCGCGTAGTTGAGGCCCACCGCCAGCCACGCGAAGAATGGCGCCAGCGCGACGGTGGCGATGAGGAACTTGGCGGTCACCGCGAAGGCCGTCACCAGGCCGCCGCCCGCGGCGGAGTCCACCATGGCGTGGAACTCTTCGCGCGTGGTGGTGATGTAGTGCTCACCCGAGTGGCCCGCGCGCTCGATGATTTTGCGCGCCAGCATCCGCGCGTTGCGCCGCACCAGGTCCCCCACGGAGCGGTCCTCGTGCGCGCGGCGCAAGAGGTCCGACAAGAGGCCCTGCGCCTCGCGCCAGCGTGGCTCTCCCCGGGGCGCGCCCAGCACCCGGGCGATGGCCTCCATGCGCTCCAGGCCCCGGCGGATGCGCTCCAGCCGGTACACCAGGTCCACGCTGACGCCCGCGGACTCCAGGTGGCGCGACACGCTGCCCACCACCTGCCGGCAGTCGTCCACGGTGGTGGACAGCTCTCGCAGCGTGTCCGGGGCCGCGTCCCGCGCCAGCACCGCGTCACACACGCGCCGCAGGCGCAGGAACGGTGACGCGCGGAAGGACGTCTCCGGGGAGCGGTCCCGCATGTCCTCCAGCATGCCCAGCGCGGACGTCTGCACCGCCAGGAGCATCATCGCGTCCAGCATGTCCGCGCGCACGCGGGCGCCGGGCACCGGGTCCGGAGGCCGGGGCTCACCCACCAGCGCGGCCAGCTTCGCCATCAGCGCGGGGGACAGCAGGGCCAGCCACACAGCGTCCTCCGGCACGGGGAACACGCGCAAGAGCAGCTCCGACAGCTTCCCAGGCTCCGGCGCGGAGGGGAGCACCTTGCGCGCCAGCCGGTCGCCGGCCTCCGCGAGGAACCCCTGCCCCGCGGGCAGCCCCACCTGGGCGAAGAGCTTCAGGCCGCGGCTGCCGTCGCACACGGCGGAGACCAGGTGGGTGACGGCGGCGCGCATGGCCGGCTCACCCTCCAGTACGCGGACCATCAAGGCCAGCCGCGTGTCGGCGGCGGGGGACTCCGGTTCGGAGGCGTCCACCAGCGCATGGGCGGGGATGTCCTCGCGCAGCCAGGCCACCCACCGCTCCACCCACGCGAGCCGGGGCTCCAGCCCTTCCTCCGGCACATCGCGCAGCAGCCGGTACAGGTCCCGCACGGCGGGGTGCCCCGGGGCACGCGGCGCGTACTGCACGCAGAACGCATCCACCTCACGCTCGGACGGGCCGTGGTGGCTGCGGCTTGAGGGGGGCGGAACGGAGGAGGGGGCGTTCATCGACCAGGCGGGAGGGGGAGGGCCAGACTATTCCAGCCTTTGCCCCCTCGAAACCCTTCTGGCGGCCGGCGGCCTGGTGGCCGGGTCCGCGAGCGGCGTGGCACCAGAGCTACTTCTTCGCCAGCTCCTGGCGCATGCGGCCCAAGAGCAGGTCCCATCCGCCCTGCTTGAGCAGCGGCTGCACCTGCGTGTCGCGGATGTCCTGGAGCATGGAGGAGCCCAGCACCGTCACGTCCACCACCTTCCACGCGGCCGCGTCCTTCACCAGGCGGTACTTCAGCTTCATCTCCTGCGTCTTGAGCGGGTGCTTGATGAAGACGACCGAGTCCACCGTGGCCTCGTTGCCGTTCACCTCGGCGGGTGAGTAGACGATGTCCTCCAGCGACTTGAAGTTCTCCCGCACTCGCGGGAAGGCAATCTTGGCGAACAGGCCGTGGAAGAGGGTGACGAACTCCTTGCGCTGCTCGGCGGTGCCCTTCTCCCACGAATCCCCGAGGAGGTACTTCCCCTGCTCCTCCCCGCCGAAGAGCTTGAGCGCGGCCGCGTCGCGCTCGTAGCGCACGGAGGTGACCACCGTCTTGACCGGCTTGGCGACTGCGTCGTCCTTCTGCTTCGGCGCCGCGGCGAGCGCGGGCACGGACAGCGTGAAGGCAACCAGGAGGGAGAGGGTATGGAAGCGGGCGTTCATGTCGGGTGAGTCCTCCAGCGGAGATGCGGGCTTCTGTTAGCCCATGCGGACGCCGGGCGCCTCGCCAAATTCATCCCCCCGGATGCCTGGCCGGCTTACGCCCGAGCCCTCTCATTCCAGGTGCACGACACTCGAATGAAGTGGGGCTGCTCGCTGTTTGACTCCCCTGGGGCCAGATTCTACTGTCCGGCCCTCTCGCGCGGTCCGCGCTCCCTTTGCTCAGAGACGACATGCCTACCGACTTCCTGTTCACGTCCGAATCCGTTACCGAGGGCCACCCGGACAAGATCGCCGACCAGATCTCCGACGGCGTCCTGGATGCCATCATCGCCAAGGATCCGCAGGCGCGCGTCGCCGTGGAGACGCTCGTCAAGACGGGCCTGGCCATCGTCGCGGGTGAGGTGACCACGAACACGTACGTGGACATCCCCAAGATCGTCCGGAGCACCATCTGTCGGATTGGCTACACCGACAGCGCGATGGGCTACGACGGCAACACGTGCGGCGTGATGGTGGCCATCGAAGGCCAGAGCCAGGACATCGCGCGCGGCGTGGACAACAAGAAGGAGCAGGGCGCCGGTGACCAGGGCATGATGTTCGGCTTCGCGTGCGACGAGACGCCGGAGCTGATGCCCGCGCCGCTGCACTACGCGCACGCGCTGACGCGCAAGCTGGCGGACGTGCGCCGCAAGCAGCACGACTGGATTCGCCCCGACGGCAAGAGCCAGGTGACGGTGGAGTACAAGGACGGCCGCCCGGTGCGCATCGACGCGGTGGTGGTGTCCACGCAGCACTCGGATGACGTCTCCAACAAGCGCATCCAGGAGGCCATCCGCGAGGACGTCATCGCGAAGGCGCTGCCCAAGAAGCTCATCGACAACAAGACCAAGTTCTACATCAACCCCACGGGCCGCTTCGTGGTGGGTGGCCCCATGGGCGACTCGGGCGTGACGGGCCGGAAGATCATCGTCGACACCTACGGCGGCATGGGCCGTCACGGTGGCGGTGCCTTCAGCGGCAAGGACCCGTCCAAGGTGGACCGCTCCGCGGCGTACATGGGGCGCTACATCGCCAAGACGGTGGTGGCCGCGGGTCTGGCCCGCCGCTGCGAGGTGCAGGTCTCCTACGCCATCGGCGTGGCCGAGCCGGTCAGCGTGATGGTGGAGACGTTCGGCACCGCGACGGTCCCGGAAGAGCGCATCGCCAAGGCCATCCGCCAGACGTTCGGCCTCAAGCCGCGCGAAATCACCGAGCACCTGGACCTGCTGCGGCCCATCTACCAGAAGACCGCCGCGTACGGTCACTTCGGCCGCACGGAGAAGGAGTTCACGTGGGAGCGCACCGACCGCAAGGACGCGCTCAAGGACGCCGCCACCGGCCCCGCGCCGCGCCGCCTGAAGGCCGTCTGAAGGCACACTCGCTCCGCTGATTGAGCGAGTCTGGATGGGCCGCTTCCCGCTGGGGAGGCGGCCCATCGCCGTTTCAGAGCAGTCCGTTCGCCTTGAGCGCGTCGATGGCGGAGGCGAGCGCGGGATTGGCGGACGGCGCCTTGCCCGCGGGTGACTTCACGGCGCTGACGAAGACGTGGCGTCCCTGGGGCGAGGCGATGTGGCCCACCAGCCAGGTGACGTCCCCGTCCTTGCTCGGATACCAGCCCGTCTTGGCGCTCAGCACCGCGCCGTCCTTCCAGGGGCCTCCCAGGTTGATGCCGTCACGCACGCTCGCCACGGTGTCGGGGCCATGGATGAGGGTGCCCTTCACCGCCTCCAGGACCTCGGGGCGGACGGGGAGTTGGCCCCGGTACATGCGAGCCATGAAGTCGAGCTGCTCGTCCGGGGAGATGCGCAGCGGGCCGTCCAGCCAGAAGAGCGTGATGTCGCCCGAGGCGTCGTGGTTGCCGTAGTGGAAACGCCCGAGCCAGTCCTCCATGCGCTCGCGGCCAATCTTGCGCGCGGTCCCCTGGAAGACCCAGACCGCGGAGCGGCGCATGGCCGTGTCCAGCGTCTGGTCCTGGTTCCACATCGCGATGCGGTGCTTCGTGCCGTCCCAGGTGTGCACCTGGTCGACGCTCGTGACGACGCCAGTCTCCAGCGCGATGAGCGCGTGAGGCACCTTGAAGGTGGACGCGGGAGGCAGCCGCTTCGCGCACTTCTTCGCGTCGTTGCGGGTGACGTTGCCCGTCTCCAGGTCCATCAGCAGGAAGCAGCCAGGATGCGCGGGAGCGGAGGGCTTGGGCGAAGCCGCGAACGCACCCGTCGTCGTCAGCGTGAGGAGTACGAGCAGGGTGCTACGGAGATGGCGGGTCATGAGGCTCCGGGAGGGGATGCAGGTGGAACGGCGCGGCGGTCGGAGCAAGGGCCGCGCCAGTGGCCTCCCCTGGGGAACCTGGAGGGTGTGTGGCACTCAGGACACGAGGCCGTGGCCTCTGGCCCGCGTCACTCGGTGAGTGTCGCGCCCAGTTCCTGGGCTCGCCGCTCGAAGGCGTCCTTCACGCGGCTTGCGAATCGATGGGCCACGGTGAGTGACTCGGGCTTGAGCGGGGCCAGGTGCTCGAGAGCGGTGAGGACGTCCGCCTGCACCACTTCCTCGTGGGCGGTGTTCATCTTCGTGGTGAAGACGTGCACGGAGAATCGGCCGGAGGGGGTGCGCACGAAGCAGTAGCCGCTGCTCCAGTCCTGGGCCCGCAGGCGAACCCAGCGGAAGGTGATGTCAGGGACCTTGGATTCCCGCAGGACCTTGAAGAGCGCCGCGGCGGCCTCCAGGTTGTGGTCCGAGATGGAGAACCGGACCTGGTACTGCTCCAGCCGTGAGACCAGGGGCGTGTGCAGGAGGTCCGCCTCCGCGGGACGGAGGTAGGTGCCGCGGTCGAGCCGGCGGAGGCTCGGAAAGGTCCCCGGGGTCTTCGCCAGCCTCGAGGTGCTCCACCGTGGACCACAAGGGGTGTCCCACGGTCTTCTCGATGGCGCTCGCGATGGCGCGTGCGTTGCCATGCTTCAGCGCGGCGTGGGACAGGAATCCCCGCGTGAAGACGCAGTCGGGTTTGAGCACGGCATCGAGCGGCCCGAGCAGCTCCTGGCGCGCCGTCTTCAGAATCTCCCGCTCGCGCTTCTTCTCGGCGGAGGTGAGCGCGCGGCGGGTGGGCATGGGGCTCACTTCGGGAAGGTGGCGATGGTCAGCGTCTCCGGCGGCACCGTCAGCTCACGCAGCGCGAGCGTATCGCCGGAGAGGTATCTCCAGCCGACGCCGTCGTGCTGGAAGTCGGAGCGTTCGACGAAGGAGCGCTCCTTGCCCTTCTCGAACACCTTCGCGAAGAAGAGGACCTGCGCGGTGCCCTGGGCGTCCGGCGCCTCGCGGTCCATCACCACCAGCTTGGGGAACTGGTGTCCCTGGGCGAACACGCGCAGCTCGCGCACCACGACGTCCTCCGGCCGGGCGCGGTCCGGGTGGCGTGGATGCAACGTCTTCCACAGGTAGGCGGGCTCTCGCATCGCGAACGCGCTGTAGCGGCTGCGCATCAGCCGTTCGGCATCGGGCGCTTCCGCTTCGCCTCGGTGGAAGGGCGCGCAGCACTCGCGATAGCGCAGTCCGGAGCAGCAGGGGCACACAGGGGCAGGGGGCATGGAAGGGCGGCAAGCCTACCTGGACCGGGCTGGAACCGGGGCGTGACGTGCTCGGCCACCCACACACGTGGCGGAACGCCCTTGCTGGCGGCGAAGTCCGGGCATACATCCGGGGGCCACGCCTATGAGCCTCCTTGAAGCCATTGTCCTGGGACTGGTCCAGGGTCTCACCGAGTTCCTCCCCATCAGCTCCACCGCCCACCTGCGCATCGCGCCGGAGTTGTTTGGTTGGCAGGACCCGGGGGCCGCGTACTCGGCGGTCATCCAGCTGGGCACGGTGGCCGCGGTGCTCATCTACTTCCGCAAGGACATCGTCTCCCTGCTGGGGGCCTTCTTCCGGGGGCTGGCGAAGAAGGAGCCCTTCGGCACGATGGAGTCGCGGCTGGCGTGGTTCGTGTTGGTGGGCACGCTGCCCATCGGCCTGTGCGGCCTGGCCTTCAAGAAGGCCATCGAGACGCAGTTCCGCTCGCTCTACATCATCTCCGCCAGCCTCATCATCCTGGCCATCATCCTCTTCGTGGTGGAGAAGCGCGCCTCGCACAAGCGGACGCTCGCGGACATGACGTGGCGGGACGGCATCATCATCGGGTTGTGGCAGGCGCTGGCGGTCATCCCGGGCTCGTCGCGCTCGGGCACCACGCTCACCGGTGGCCTGTCGCTGGGGCTCAAGCGCGAGGACGCGGCGCGCTACTCGTTCCTCTTGTCCATCCCCGCCACCACGCTCGCGGGCCTCTTCGAACTCAAGCACCTGCTGGAGGCCACCGAGCGCCCCAGCGCCCTGTCGCTCTGGGTGGGCACGCTGGTGGCCTTCGGTTCGGGCATGGCGGCCATCGCGTGGCTGTTGAACTATCTGCGCTCGCGCACGACGCTGGTGTTCATCGTCTACCGCATCGCGCTGGGCGTGCTGCTCCTCGTGCTGCTCCAGGTGGGAGTGCTCAAGCCCTTGTCGGGCGTGGAGAGCCCGAGCGCGCCGCCGGCCGCGGGGGCGCAGAAGATGGAGAAGCAGGTCACGGACTAGGAGGCGGACGTCTTGAGCGTGGAGGCGCTGTTCCAGGGGGTGCAGTCACGGCTCGTGTCGCGTCCGTCTCGCGACGTGAATCTGCCGGGGCTCGTGTTGCGCGAGGCCGCGGTGCTGGTGCCGTTGTTCGAGCGCGACGGCGTGCCGCACATGGTGTTCACCCGCCGCCCGGCCACGCTTCGCACCCACGCCAACCAGTACAGCTTCCCTGGCGGTGGCCGCGACGCGGAGGACCTCACGCCGCTGCACACCGCGCTGCGCGAGACGGAGGAGGAGCTGGGCATCGACCGGCGCGGCGTGCGCGTGTTGGGCATGTTGGATGAGGTGCCCACCATCTCCCAGTACCGCGTGCGTCCCTTCGTGGGCGTGATTCCAGGCGACGGCCAGTACACCCCCAGCGTCGAGGAGGTGGCCTTCGTCCTGGAGGTCCCCCTGGCGCGGCTGATGGACCCGGCCATCCTTCGCGTCGAGCGCAAGGAGGTCTTGGGCGCCGAGCGGGACTTGTACTTCTACACCTACGGCGAGCACGTCATCTGGGGCGCCACCGCGCGCATCCTCCGCGACTTCCTGGCGCAGGTGGAGCAGGTGCCCGGGTTGCAGTCCCTGCTCACGCCTCCGCGCTAGAACTGGAGGTACACGTAGGGCCGCGTCTCCACCGCGGACAGGTGGCGGATGCCCAGTCCCAGGAGGATGAGCGCGACGGCTCGCACTGGCACCGGCATCCGGACGAACAGCTCCGACGCCGTCGTGTAGAGCTTCATCGGCACCACGTGGAAGAACACCGCCGCGGCTAGCATGCCCCACACCAGCGGGCTCACGTTGGCGATGCCCGGCACGCCCTCCATCATCCGCGCGTAGAACTCGCCGGCCTCCGTCATGTTCTTCGCGCGGAACACCACGCGCGTCAGCACGACGATGGTGAACGTCACCAGCATCCCCACCGCCAGGCGCGGGACACCGGGCTTCTGCGGCTTGCCCACCATCCACTCCCAGCAGCGCGTCAGCCCCAGCGCCGCCCCGTGCACGCCGCCCCACACCGCGAAGCGCCAGTCCGCCCCGTGCCACAGGCCGCCCAGCACCATCACCGTCATCAGGTTGAAGAGCACTCGGGGCTTGGACACGCGGTTGCCGCCCAGCGGGCGGTACAGGTAGTCCCGCAGCCAGGTGGACAGGCTCATGTGCCACCGGTTCCAGAACTCACCCAGGTTCTTCGCCAGGTACGGCCGGTTGAAGTTCTCCGGGAACTTGAAGCCGAACAGCGCCGCCACGCCCAACGCGATGTCCGAGTAGCCCGAGAAGTCGTAGTAGAGCTCGAAGGTGTAGGCCACGGCCGCGACGATGCACTCGGCGGACGCGTACTTCTCCGGCGCGGCGAACACCGGGTCCACGATGCCGCTGCCCAGCACGTCCGCGATGACCAGCTTCTTCACCAGGCCCACCGCGATGCGGAACATCGCCCGTCCGCCGTCCTCCGGCGTCAGCGTGGGCACGTCGCGGAAGCGCTCCAGCAGCTCCGACGCGCGGATGATGGGCCCGTTCACCACGCGCGGGAAGAACAGCATGTACAGCAGGTGCTCGATGAACGAGTGCTCCGGGCTCGCCTTCCCCCGGTACACGTCCACCGTGTAGCTGATGGCCTGGAACACGAAGAACGACAGGCCCACTGGCAGAATCAGGTCGAACGGCGTCTCGCGGATGTGCAGGCCCCACGCCGCGGGCACCAACTCCAGCGCCGTCTTGCGCAGGAGCTCCAGGTACTTGAACCCCGCGAGCAGCCCCAGGTTCGACACGATGGACAACGTGACGAGCAGCTTGCGCACGCCCGGAGATTGCGAGCGCCCCATCCCCTTGACGAGCAGGTGGTCCACCGTGACGCCGACCAGGAAGATGAGCAGCGGGAAGGGCGTGAAGGCCGCGTAGAAGTACACGCTGGCCACGAGCAGCACCAGCATGCGCGGCCAGAAGTGCCGGTGCACCGCCCAGTAGAGCGCGAACACCGCGATGACGAACACGACGTACTGGAGGCTGTGTGAGAGCACGTCAGTTCCCCCCCATGCGCGCGGCGGTGGGGACACCCTTCTTGTTCTTCTCGTAGGCGGCCAGGAAGTCCCGCGCGAAGCTCGCCGCCAGCCGCTCGTAGCCCTCCGGCGTCAGGTGGACGCCGTCCGCGTGGCCCAGCACCGGGCGCGAGCGCTGCCAACGCAACATGGCCCGCTCACCGCCCATGGCCGCGCGCGGAGACCAGTACGCGCAGCCCGCGTCTTGCGCCACCTTGGGCAGCACACCCAACACGGAAGCCAGCGCGGGCGCCTCCGTCCAGCGCGCGTTCGCGTCCTGCTGCAGCCGGTCCGTGGGGCCCATCACCAGGCACTCGGCGTTGCCCGTGGCCTTGCGCAGCCGGGTGATGAGCGCCGTGTAGTCGGCCGTCAGCCCCGCCGCGTCCAGGTCCGCGAGGCCCGCTTCGTTCGTGCCGTACCAGAACACCAACAGGTCCGGCCGCCGCGAGGCGAGCTGTGAATCCACCGCGCCCGCGTCCATATTCCGCAGCGTGAACGCTGTCGCGCCCGGGAGCCCCAGCGCATCCATCACCACGCCGGGCCGGTCGTACTCGAGCGCGGCGCCGAGCACCGTCACGCCGCTGCCCCGAGGTGCTTCCACCTCCACCTGGTGCGAGGCCCCCATGACGGGGAAGGAGCGGATGCGCACGGTGGGCGCGGCGAGGGGCTCGGGGAGCGGCGCGTCCGGAGGCATGGCCTCACCGTCGACGCGGATTTCGGGCGCGGCCGTGTCCGGCACATCCATCGCGTAGAGGTCCAGGCGTCCCGAGAGGGACTTTGCCTCCGGGCAGTCCTTGCAGAACTCGATGCGCAGCTTCGCGCCCGGCGAGCCCACGGCGCGGATGCCCGTCAGGCCCCACAGTCCACCCGGCGGCGACTCCAGCGCGTCCTCCACCTTCCATTCGCCCACCAGCTCGCGGGCCACGCGCGCGTTCTCCAGTCGAGGCGACGCCTTGCCCGCGGCGATGAAGCCCCGGCCCGCGTCGCCGAAGCGCTGGGTCAGCACGCCTCGCACCGCGTCCGTGAAGTAGTGCGACGCCGTATGCGACGCGCCGAGCTGGGCGATGCCCACGCGCAAGGCCTCACCCGACTCGCGGCGGCGCAGCCGGTCGAAGGTCTTCAAGAGCGCCGTGTCCGCGCCCTGGAGTCCGGACGCATCCAGCACCGGCACGAGCGGCGCATGGGTCTTCGCGAAGCTGCGCTGGAGCGCCAGGTCGAAGAGGTGGCCCAACAGGTCGGAGCCCTTCGCGCGCGGATGGACCAGGTCCTCCAGCATCAACCCGGCCTCCAGCCACCGCAGCGCCGCGCCCTCGCCCCCCATGGCGCTGTACGCGTCCCAGAACGCGCAGCCTCCCAGGCGCGCCTCCTCGCGGAAGATGTCGGAGACCTCCTTGGAGCCACGGCGCGGCACCAGCTCGCCGCCCATGGTGCGCACGCCCGCGTCGATGGGGGACATGACCAGGCACGCCGCGTCCGGCACGTTGGTGCGCACGCGCGACACCAGCTCCTTCATCTGCGCGCGCACCTCGTCCAGCGTCGTGCGCTCACGCGAGTAGAAGAAGGCCTCGTTGCCGCCCACCATCAGCACCACCATGGAGGGCTTGCGCTGCCGCAGCTGCGCGCGGAAGGCCGCGGGCTGGGCGCGCAGGTACACCTCCGCCATGCCGCCCAACAGGCCCACCGTGTCGTAGATGACGCCCGGGGTGCCCGTCTCCAGCGTCACGCCGTGCAGCTCCACGCGGCCGGACGTGGTGAGCGTCAGCGTCTTGGCGCCCTCGGGGAGGGAGACTCGCGCGAAGGCCGCCTCCGACTTCGTCTTGGAGAAGCCTCGCGTCTGCACGCGCTGCAATGGCCGCCCATCCACGGAGAGCTGCACGGAGCCGCTGGCGGGCTGGGCCAGGAAGAACAGCTCCGCCACCCGCGAGCCCTCCACGTCGTACTTCGTGCTCTGCGAACCGCTGGCCGAGGTGAAGGCCACACCCGTCCAGCCGACCCTGTCGCGGGGCCACTTGGTGTCCACCAGCCGCGCGATTTCCCAGCCGTCCGAGCCCTTTCCGGAGCGCGTCCACCGGCCCGCGCTCGCGGGGCGGGTGATGAAGAGGAAGCCCTTGCCTCCGGAGCCGAAGCGCTCCTGGAGCCTGTCTCTCACCACGTCCGTGATGTAGTCCGAGGCCACGAGCGAGTCGCCCAGGTGCACCACACGCACGGGCGTGCGCCGCGTGTCCGAGCGCAGCTCTCCCAGCGCGCGCAGGAAGGGCGCCAGGCCATCCTCCTCACACGTGCCGTCCGCCCGGGCCTTGCGGCAGTTGGGCTCGATGTCCACGTGCTGCGCGCTCATCCGCTCGCGCAGGGCCTCCAGCTCCACGGCACGCGCCAGCGTGGGCGCGCTGAGCTCCTCCAGTCCGATGCCCGGCGCGGCGGGGGGCGGCGTGGTGGGGTTTACGGCCACCTCGGGGCCCGCGTCCTCGGCCGGGTCCTCTTCGGGAGGGGCGGGGGACTTGGGCGTGTCGGGCGAGGCCGCGTCAGCCTCGGGGAGGGGCGCGGGGCGGCCTCCCCGGAAGGACGCGGGGACCACCAGCGCCAGGAGCTTGGAGCCCAACGGACCCTGCTGAAGGCTGGGAAGTGGGCGCCACGACTCCGGAATCGGGGCGAGTGAAAGCCCCAGCGCCAGTGCGACGGTGAGGGTGAGCGTCAGCCCGGTGGTTCTGGCCTTGAGGAAGTCCAACAGCGCGGCATGAGACTGGCTTTTCGGGGGCGGGTCAAAACTCTCGCCGTCCGTGGCTGCTCCAACGTCTGGGGAGCGGACGGGCGGCCTGTCCTGGCGGGAGGGTGGGAGGTGCGACGGCCCGGTGGAGGGCGGCATGGGGCGGGCTCCCTCTTTCCCGAAAAGGCCGAAACGGTATGGTGCGCCGCCATTCACGCCGGGGGAAGACCCTGGCGCCTCCCCCGCCGGCGACGAACCGGCACTCGCAGGAGTCGTACCCCGCATGGCCCTCTACCCCGTCATCATGGCTGGTGGTTCCGGCACCCGTTTCTGGCCCCTGTCCCGTCAGGCGCGCCCCAAGCAGTTCCTGCCGTTGGCCTCGAAGCAGCCGCTCATCACCGACACCGCCGCGCGTCTCAAGGGCCTGTCGACGGTGAAGAACACCTTCATCGTGTGCGGGCCGCTGCACGCGAAGGCGGCGGCGAAGCTGGTGAAGGGGCTGCCCAAGGGGAACCTGCTGGTGGAGCCGGTGGCGCGCAACACCGCGCCCGCCATCGCGCTGGCGGCCCTCCACGTCGCCGCGAGGGACCCCGAAGGTGTCATGGTGGTGCTGCCCTCGGACCACCACGTCGCGGACGTGCCCGGCTTCAAGCGCACGCTGGCGGAGGCCGCGCGCATCGCGGAGGGCGGGCACATCGTCACGCTGGGCATCCAGCCCAACCGCCCCGAGACGGGCTACGGCTACATCCAGGTGGGCGGCGCGCTCGAGGGCGGCGGCCGGGCGGTGAAGGCGTTCAAGGAGAAGCCCGACGTGGAGACGGCGCGGGGCTACGTGTCCTCCGGTGAGTTCCTGTGGAACGGCGGCATCTTCGTGTTCCGCGCGGACGTCATCCTGGCCGCCTTCGCGCAGCACATGCCGGAGATGAAGAAGGGCCTGGAGGCGCTGCGCAAGACGGTGGGCAAGCGCACCTACGCGGCGGCGCTGAAGAAGGTGTTCCCCAAGCTGCCCTCCATCTCCATCGACTATGGCGTCATGGAGAAGGCGTCCAACATCGCGGTGCTGCCAGGGGACTTCGGCTGGTCGGACGTGGGCTCGTTCGCGGCGATTCCCGAGGTGCGCCCCGCGGACGCGAACGGCAACGTCATCTCCGGCGACCTGGCGGTGGTGGTGGACTGCAAGGGCTGCGTGGTGCTCGCGGACAAGCGCCCGTTGTCGGTGGTGGGACTGACGGACGTGGTGGTGGTGGACTCCGGGGACGCGGTGCTGGTGGTGCCGCGTGAGAAGAGCCAGGACGTGCGCAAGGTCGTCGAGGCGCTCAAGGCGAGGAAGCTCCAGAAGTACCTGTAGTCATCGCGGGGTGTGTGCTGGAGAAACTTCCGCCCCAGGGGCTGAAACTTTTTCCATCCCTGGGGCGCGGCTTTCCCCGGGTTCTGGTCCTGGCGGGAGGTTGTGCTGTCGGGTTCATGACGAAGCCGGGGGAGCACGCGGGTTGCAGTGTTGCCGCCATCCGCCCCATGCCGGGGCGGAGGAGGCGGTGGCGACATGGCATGCGGGCGCTGCGCGGTGGAGCATCCGGCGGGCACGAGTTGTCCCGAGGTCCCGTCGCTGGAAGGGCAGCATCATGGGCCGCTGGTGCTGCGCGGCGCCTTGGGGGTGGGGGCGCTCGGCACGGTGTATCCGGCGGTGCACGGCCCTTCGGGTCATCTCTTCGCGGTGAAGGTGCTGCATCCGCGTCTGGCGGCGCAGCCGGTGGTGAGGGCCGCGTTCCTCGAGGAGGCGCGGCGGCTCTGCGGCTTGCGGCATCGCCATGTGGCGCGGGTGTTGGACGCGCGCCCCGGGCCGCTGGGGTTGCCGTGCTGGTTGATGGAGTACGTCGGGGGCGAGGCCTTCTCGCGGTTGCCGTCGCCCTTGGCGCCGGGCGAGGCCGTCGGGTTGTTGGCGCAGGTGTTGGAGGCGCTGGAGGCCGCGCATGCACGAGGGGTGGTGCATGGGGGCTTGTCGGCGGAGAGCCTGCGGTTCACTTGGGACTCGCATGGGGAGCGGCGGGTGAAGGTGCTCGGCTTTGGTGCGCGGGCGGTGTTGTCCGCGAGCCTCACGCCGAGGGAGCGCGCGTGCGGGATGGTGGTGGGCGAGCCCGCGTTCCTCGCGCCCGAGCAGTGGGCGGGGCGCGCGGTGGATGCGCGCACGGATGTGTATGCGCTGGGCGTGGTGGGGTACCTGCTCGTGACGGGGCGGTTGCCGTTCGGGTTCGGGCGCGTCGGAGGGATGTCGCCAGTGCGGCCGGAGGTGCTGGACGCGAAGGTGCCGTCGGGGCTCTCGGCCGCGCTGCTGCGCGCGCTGGCGGAGGAGCCGGGGGAGCGGTTCGAGAACGCGCGCGAGTTCCGTGAGGCGTTGCTGGAGGGGAGGGCGGCGGCGCGGACGCGCACGTTGAGGGGCGGCGTCTCCATCTTTGGCGATGTGGTGCCCGACGATGGGGCGACGCCGATGCACGCGGCGCTGCGTGATGTGGCGCAGGGGGCGACGGAGCGCTTCGTCACCGCATCACGCTCAAGGGAAACGCGCAGCGAGGTGCGGGAAGGGATGCTTCCCCGGGAGGAGACCGGGGACGGCCTCAAGCCGCGCGAGACGCCAGCATGCGTGCGCACCGATGCAACCTCGCGACGGATGGAGCCAGTCCGGGAGGCCTTGGAAGTGGCCCCCGTCAGCGTGAGTCCCGACACCGCGGCGCCACGGATGGAGGTCCCCTCGGGACTGCGCGTTCGTCTCGGCCTCGCTCCGGATGCGGAGTTTGTCTCCGTGCGAGTGGGCGACGTGACGGTGGAGGGCTTCTTCGCCGCGTGGGCGGGGCCGTTACCGCCGCTCGCCGCGCAGCTCCCCGTGGAGCTGTCGCTGGGCACGCGGCAAGTGGTGTGTGATTGCGACGTCGTCCGTCATGTCACGAGCGATGAAGCGCGGACCTGGGGTGGTGCCTCGGGCCTCTACGTCCAGTTCGCCGGTGAATCGGCGCGAGAGCTCCTGGCCCACGCGCTGGGCGTGGGCCTCACGCAAGACGCGCGGGACGCGGAGCCCGTCCCCGACTCGGAGCTGGCGTGGTTGCTCGCGCGCTCGGCCGGCGTGGAGAAGGACCCTTACGCCTTGCTCGGCGCCTTGCCTCATGAGGACTTCGAGCAGGTGCGCCGCCGCGCCTTCTCCACCCTGCGCCACTTGAGTCAGTTCCGTCAGCGCGCCCTGCCCGTGGGTCAGCGTCAAGCGCTGGAAGCCCTGGTGCGCCGCGTGGACGCCGCTCGCCGCGCGCTGGGTGAACCCTCGTCACGCGCGGGCCTCGATGCCGCGCGGGGCAACCTCGCGGGGGTCGTCCGCTGCCTCGACGCGGGCCTGTCACACGCACACGCCGAGTCCCTCCGCCAGACCTTCCTCGCCGCCCGCCCCCTCGCGGAGACCCGGGCACGGGCGCTCTTCACCCAGGGACATGCGCTGGAAGCCAGACAGTCCTGGGATGCCGCGCTGGCGCACTACGCCGAGGCGCTCGTGCTGGACCCGCTCAACGTCTCCTGGCTGAGGCACTACCAGTCGCTGAGAGGCCGGGCCCGTCCCTCGGTGGCCGTGTCCGCCGCCGCTCCCTGAGTCACGCCTGCCGGGCCCATGGACCACCGACGCGCGCGCACCGGTCCGACGACTGCCCGACAGGCGAGCACAACCAGGGGTTGATTGGCACCCCAGGGACTTGCTGAGTCCCGGACGGTGTCCTGTCCAGCAGGGCCCGAGGCCTCCTCGCCGGGTGCCGGGAAGGCTCGTGCTCGTGTAGAGTCCGCCGCCCTTCGTCATGCCCTCGGAAGCCTTGGAGGGCGGGGACACCTTCATGAACGCGCATATCTTCCGCGAATACGACATCCGGGGTCTGGTCGATAAGGACCTCACGGCCGAAGTGGTGGAGCTCTTGGGCAAGGGCCTGGGCACCATCATCCGGCGCAAGGGCGGCCGCTTCATCGCCGTGGGCCGCGACTGCCGTGAGTCGTCCACCCGCTTCCGCGATTCGCTCTGCGCGGGCCTGACCTCCACCGGCCTGAACGTCTACGACGTGGGCGTGGTGCCCACGCCGCTCACGTACTTCGCCGCCAACACCCTGCCGGTGGATGGCCTGGCCATGATTACCGGCAGCCACAACCCGCCGGAGTACAACGGCTTCAAGATTGGCGCCGGGAAGACCACCTTCCACAGCCACGAAATCCAGGCGCTGCGCCGGCTCATCGAGGCGGCCGACTTCGAGGTCTCCGCCACCCGCGGCACCGTCACCCCCTACGACATCATCACCCCCTACAACCACTTCGTCCGGCAGACGGTGAAGGTGGGCCGCAAGGGGATGCGCATCGTCATCGACGCGGGCAACGGCACCGGCGGCGCCATCGCCGTCCCCCTCTTCGAGAGCATGGGCTTCGACGTGGTGCCCCTGTTCTGTGAGATGGACGCGACGTTCCCCAACCACCACCCGGACCCCACGGTGGTGGAGAACCTCCAGGACCTCATCGCCGCGGTGAAGCGCGAGAAGGCCGAGGTCGGCATCGCGTACGACGGCGACAGCGACCGCATCGGCGTCATCGACGACCAGGGCAACATCCTCTGGGGCGACCAGCTCATGGTGCTCTTCAGCCGCTACGTGCTGAAGGACAGCCCGGGCGCGGCCATCGTCGGTGAGGTGAAGTGCAGCTACACGCTGTACGACGACATCGCCAAGCGCGGCGGCAAGCCCGTGATGTGGAAGGCGGGCCACTCGCTCATCAAGGCGAAGATGAAGGAGGAGCACGCGGAGCTGGCTGGAGAGATGAGCGGCCACATCTTCTTCAAGAACCGCTACTTCGGCTTCGACGACGCGGTGTACTCGTCCGCGCGCCTCTTGGAGATCCTCACCCACGAGAAGCAGAAGCTCTCCGAGCTGCTCTCCGACGTGCCGAAGACCTTCGCCAGCCCCGAGCTGCGCTTCGACACGAAGGAAGAGAAGAAGTTCGAGATGGTCAAGCGCGCCACGGAGTGGCTGCGCGCCGCGGGCCACGAAATCATCGACGTGGACGGCGTGCGCGTGACGTTCCCGGATGGCTGGGGCCTGATTCGCGCCTCCAACACGCAGCCCATCCTGGTGCTGCGCTTCGAGGCGAACACGCCCGAGCGCCTCAAGGAAATCCAGACGCTCATCGAGGGCACCGTGGCCCGCGTGCAGCGCGAAGTCGGAGGGTGACATGACCGCGCCTCGCATCCTCGCCATCAGCGGGACTCTTCGCATGGATGGCTTCAACAGGCACCTCTTGGCGGTGGGCGTGGCGAAGGCGCGGGAGCTGGGCGCGGACGTGGACGTCCTGGACCTGAAGCTGCTGGCCCTCCCCATCTACGATGGGGACGTGGAGGCCCAGGGCCTTCCCCCGTCCGTGGTGGAGCTGCGCGAGCGCGTGGCCCAGGCGCGGGGCTTCCTCGTGTCCAGCCCCGAGTACAACTCGTCCATTCCCGGGGGCCTGAAGAACGCCATCGACTGGGCCTCCCGGCCGCCGGGCAGACGCTTCCAGGGGAAGTGGGCCGCCATCATGGGCGCTTCCCCGGGCCCCTTCGGCACCGCGCGCATGCAGCCGCACCTGCGTCAGGTGTTGTCCTCGACGGGGGCGCTGGTGCTGCCCACCCAGGTGCACGTGATGCGGGCCTCGGAGGCCTTCACACCCGAGGGCGCGCTGAAGGACCCCGCCCGGCAGAAGGAAGTGGAAGCCCTGGTCACGGAGTTGGTCGAGCGCGTGAAGGGCTGAGAAAGGACACCGTCGTGGCAACGCTTGGAATCGACCTGGGTGGGACGTTCGCCCGCGCGGCCGTGGTGGACGAGGCGGGGAAGATGCTCGCGTCGGCCAAGGTGGCCCTCGCCGAGCGCAGCCCGTCCAGCGTGGTGGAGACCATCGCCGAGGCGGCGTCCGCGGCGGTGCGCTCCGCGGGGGTCATCGTGGATGCCTGTGGCGTGGGCGCCGCCGCGCAGATCCACAAGGATTCGGGGGTGCTGTCGGTGGCCCCCAACCTGGGCTGGCGCAACGTGCCGCTGGGCCAATTGCTCACCGACCGGTTGGGGCAGCCGGTGAAGGTGGTCAATGACTTGTCCGCCGCCGCGTGGGGGGAGCTGCACGTGGGCGCGGGCCGGGGCGCGCAGGACCTGCTGGTGGTGTTCGTGGGCTCGGGGGTGGGCAGCGCCATCATCTCCGGAGGCCGGCTGCTGGATGGCGCGGGCGGCGTGGCGGGGGAATTGGGCCACATCAAGGTGGTGCCCGGGGGCCGGCGCTGCGGCTGCGGCGAGCAGGGCTGCCTGGAGGCGTATACGGGAGGGCACAACCTCATCGCCCAGGCGCGCGAGCTGCTGGAGGCGGGGGTTTCGCCCGCACTGGCGCACCTGGTGGGCGGGGACGGGATGAAGCTGACGCCGGTGGTGTTGGAGCAGGCGGCGGAAGCAGGCGACGCGGCGGCTCGGGAGGTGTATGAGCGGGCCGCGCAGTTCCTGGCGCTGGCGGTGGCCAACCAGGTGACGGTGTTGAACCCCGCGCGCCTCATCCTGGGTGGCGGGGTGTTGAACCACTGCCCGGGCATCCGGCGCCGGGTGCTGGAGGGTGTGCGGGCGTGGGCGTCCCAGACGTCTCGCGAGGGGTTGCTCATCGCCGACGCGGAGCTCGGCGACGACAGCGGCCTCATTGGTGCGGCATTGCTGGCCGCGTGAGAGAGGAGCCGTGAATGGCGGAGTTCAAGAACCAGGTCACCTACCGCGGACAGCCGGTGACGCTGGAGGGGGAGGGGCAGGTGCAGGTGGGGGACGTCGCGCCCGACTTCACCGCCTGGAAGGGGTTCTATGAGTCCCACCGTTTGTCGGAGCTGAAGGGCCAGGTCGTCGTGCTGAGCGTCGCGCCCAGCGTGGACACCAAGGTGTGCGCGGTGCAGCTGCGCATGTTCAACCAGCAGGCGACGCAGATGGGTCCGGACGTGAAGGTCTGGTACCTGAGCCTGGACCTGCCCTTCGCCCTCAACCGCTTCACCGCGGCCGAGGGGATTCAAAACGTCGCCGTGCTGTCGGACTACAAGGAGCGCGAGTTCGCGCGGAAGTACGGCCTGTACATGAAGGAGCTGGGAGTGCTGGCGCGCAGCACCTTCGTGGTGGGCCGCGATGGCCGCATTGTCTTCCGGGAAATCGTCCCGGAGATGATGCGCGAGCCGGACTACGACGGCGCGCTGGAAGCGGTCCGCAAGGCGCTCTGAGGCTCGAGCGGCCTGGCTTCCAGGCGCGGGACGTCGCCGTGGCGCATCAGGCGGGCACCAGTCGGGCCTGCTTGAGGGCCATGCCCTGGAGGCCGGCGAAGACGGCGACGGCCAGGGCCTGGACCACGACGAAGGCCTGGCCCCACGCCGTGGGCTGGACCCAGCCGGAGGCGAGCAGCGCGAAGCTGTCCGCCGTCCACATCACGTTGATGCCGATGATGGTCCACACGAACGCTCGCGAGACGAGCGGGCGCAGGGCGAAGAAGACGAGCATCGCGGCGTAGGGGAGCAGGCCTCCGCCGGCGACTCGGAGCAGCGTGACGTCCAGCCCGAGCAGCTCGCTCAGGGGGCTTGCGCCGAAGCACATCAGCGCGCCGGTGGCGCCGCTGGCGAGACCGTCGGCGAGCAGGGTGTGGCCCATCATCGTGCGGGAAGCGGGAACGGCGTTCATGGAGGTGTCCTCTGGGAAGCCGGCGCCGGTGAATCCGGCCGCCGTGTGAGGACACAAATTGCGCGCCGGAGCATTTGAAGTCGATTACGCCAGAGGTAATTGGAGCGCTTCCCCCGCGTTCCTAGGGTCCGGGACATGATGATGCCGAGCCGTCCGGTGGGAGAGTTGCTGCGGGAGTGGCGCCAGCGCCGCAGCTTGAGTCAGTTGGACCTGGCGATGCGCGCGGAGGTCTCCGCGCGCCACGTGAGCTTCCTGGAGACGGGGCGTTCGGCGCCCAGCCGGGACATGCTGCTGCACCTGGCCGAGGAGCTGGAGGTGCCGCTGCGCGAGCGCAACGCCCTCTTGATGGCCGCGGGCTTCGCGCCCGCGTATCCGGAGAACTCGCTGGAGGAGCCGCAGATGAAGGCCGCCCGCGAGGCGGTGGAGCTGGTGCTCTCCGGACACGAGCCCTATCCCGCGCTCGCGGTGGACCGGCACTGGCATCTCATCACGGCGAACCGCGCGGTGGGCCTCTTGCTGGAAGGCATTCCCTCCGAGCTGCTCACGCCGCCCGTCAACGTGCTGCGCTTGAGCCTGCACCCCGAGGGCCTGGCGCCGCGCATCCTCAACCTGGAGCAGTGGCGCGCGCACATCCTGGCGCGGCTTCAGCGGCAGGCGGCGGCCACGGCGGATGCGAAGCTGGCGGCGCTGCTCGGGGCGCTCCGGGACATGGGCGGCGGTGGCGCCGCGCACGAGGTGCCGGACTTCACCAGCATCGTGGTGCCCCTGCGCATGAAGACCCGGTTGGGCGTGATGTCCTTCATCAGCACCACGACGGTGTTCGGCACGCCCATGGACATCACCCTGTCGGAGCTCGCCATCGAGTCGTTCTTCCCCGCGGACGCCGTGACGGGAGAGCTGCTCCGCGAGGCCGCCGCGGCGGCGCGGCGCTCCGACATGGTCTGACCGGCCACCCCGGGCCACGGGGCTCCCCGGGAGTCTCCCAGTGAAAATAGATAAGTAGTTAATTCAATTATTTCTTGAATTATCAGAAGTAGTTGAAATGACTGTATGTCTGTCTCGGACCGCACGTGACGCCTGCTCCCTGCGAGGGCGGGCGTGAAGCGCGGGGACGCGCCGGACATAGCTTTTGCGTGGGAGGAGCTGCCTCCCTTCACCACTGTCGCTGGCAGGGGGAGTCCCATGCACGAGCCGCCACCCGCCGCGCCTGGGAAGGACGCCATCGCGTCCTCGCGCGGAGCCGTGCCCTGGCATGCCTTGCCACCCGAGCGGGTGTTCGAGCAGCTGGGCAGTGGAGCAGGGGGGCTGACGGACGGGCAGGCGCGGGAGCGGCTGTCCCGTCATGGGCCCAACGTGTTGCAGCGCCAGAAGGGCGAGGGGCCGCTGAAGCTGCTCTGGCGTCAGGTGAACAGTCCCTTCATCTGGGTGCTCGTCGTCTCGGCGGTGCTGGCGGTGGCGTTGGGGAAGGTGACGGACGGGCTGGTGGTGGCCGCCGTGGTGGTGCTCAACACGGTGATTGGCTTCGTGCAGGAGTACCGCGCGGGGCGGGCCATCGAGGCGCTGAGCCGGATGGTGCCGGAGAACGCCACGGTGGTGCGGGACGGGAGCAAGCGCGCGGTGCCCGCCTCGGAGCTGGTGCCGGGGGACGTGGTGGAGGTGGCCTCCGGCGACAAGGTGCCCGCGGACATGCGGCTGGTCACCTCGCGCAACCTGCAGGTGGAGGAGGCCGCGCTCACGGGTGAGTCGGTGCCGGCGGCGAAGCAGCCCTTGGCGGTGGAGGCGGACGCGGAGCTGGGGGACCGCCGGAGCGTCGTCTTTGGCGGGACGCTGGTGACGTCCGGTGTGGCCACGGCGGTGGTGGTGGCGACGGGCGGCGCGACGGAGCTGGGGCGCATCTCGGAGATGCTCCGCGAGGCCACGGATTTGGAGACGCCGCTGACGAAGGCGCTGGCGAGCATCGCCAAGGTCATCACCCTGGCCATCCTGATTGTCTCCGTGATTCTGCTTGGGGTGGGGCTGTGGCGCGGCTACGACATCAGCGAGGCGGTGGTGCTGGCCATCACCCTGGCGGTGGCGGCGATTCCCGAGGGCCTGCCGGCCATCGTCACCATCGCGCTGGCCATCGGCGTGCAACGCATGGCGGCCCGGCGCGCGGTCATCCGCAAGCTGCCGGCGGTGGAGACGCTGGGGAGCACCACCGTCATCTGCTCGGACAAGACGGGGACCCTCACGCGCAACGAGATGACGGTGCAGGCGCTGTGGACGCAGGTGGGGCGCTACACGATGACGGGCGTGGGGTATGCGCCTCGGGGCGAGTTACGCCGGGATGGCCCGCCGCTCAGCGAGCTGATGATGCCCGACGACGTGCGGGAGCTCCTGCTCGGAGGGGTGTTGTGCAACGACGCCTCGCTGGATGGGCGCGACGGTGAGTGGCGGATGACGGGAGACCCCACCGAGGGTGCGCTGGTGGTGGCGGCGGAGAAGGTGGGCCTGGGCGTGGAGGAGCTGCGCGCGCGCTACCGCCGGTTGGATGCGATTCCGTTCGAGTCCGAGCACCAGTTCATGGCGACGCTCCATGACGACGGGCGCGGCGGCCGGCTGTTGTTCCTGAAGGGCGCGCCGGAGGTGGTGCTGGCGCGCTGTACCCGGGATGGGCGGGCCCCCGATGGGCTGGTGCACGCGGAGGTGGAGCGGCTGGCGAGGCGGGGGATGCGGGTGTTGGCGGTGGCCTCGCGCGAGCTGCCGGGGACTCACAACAGCTTGCGTCCGGAGGACGTGGAGGAGGGGCTGGGGCTCCTGGGGTTGGAGGGGATGATGGACCCTCCACGCGAGGAGGCCATCGAGGCGGTGCGGGCCTGTCATCAGGCGGGCATCGTCGTGAAGATGATTACGGGCGACCACCTGGCGACGGCGGAGGCCATCGGCGCGCGGCTGGGGCTGCTCGAGCCGGGGACCGCGGGCATCGTCGGCGCGAAGCTGGAGTCGCTGGGAGACGCGGCGCTGGTGGAGGTGGCGGAGCGCACCCATGTCTTCGCGCGGGTGGCGCCGGAGCACAAGCTGCGGCTGGTGCGTGCGCTCCAGAAGCGGCGGCACGTGGTGGCGATGACGGGCGACGGAGTGAACGACGCGCCCGCGCTGAAGCAGGCGAACATCGGCGTGGCGATGGGCATCACCGGGACGGCGGTGTCGAAGGAGGCGGCGGACATCGTCCTCACGGACGACAACTTCGCGTCCATCGCCGCGGCGGTGGAGGAGGGGCGGCGCGTCTACGACAACCTCATCAAGTCGCTGGCCTTCGTGCTGCCGACGAACCTGGGGCTGGCGCTGATTCTCCTGTGTGGCGTGGCGTTCTTCCCCATCCAGGACTTCGGCGGTGGGCCGGTGCCGTTGATGGCGATGCGGCCGACGCAGCTGCTCTGGATAAACCTGGTGGCGACGGTGACGCTGGCGCTGCCCCTGGCGTTCGAGGCGCGCGAGTCGGATGTGATGCGGCGCAGGCCGCGCAGTCCGGACGAACCGGTGCTCAGTCACTTCGTGGTGATGCGCACGGGACTGGTGGCGCTGTTGATGGCGGCGGGCGCGATGGGGTTGTTCTTCTGGGAATACAACTTCGAGCTGCCGCACGTGGGGCATGCGCGGGCGCTGGCGGAGGCGCAGACGATGGCCGTCAACACGGTCATCAGCTTCCAGATTTTCTACATGGTGATGTGCCGCACGTTGACGGGCTCGCTGCGCAAGGTGGGCCTGTTCAGCAACCCCTCCGTGTTCATGGGGATTGGGGTGCTGGTGCTCTTGCAGCTCGCGTTCATGTACGTGCCGTTCATGCGGGACATCTTCGGCACGGCGCCGCTGTCGCTCGAGTCCATCGGGTTGTCCGTGCTCGTGGGCGCGGTGGTGTTGCCCACGGTGGGATTCGAGAAGTGGCTGCGAGGCCGCAAGGACGGAGGTCCCGTGGAGCCGCGTCCGCGAGGAGAGCGCACGCCGCCTCCAGACAGAACGCGCGAGCGGCTCCCCGCGTGAAGCGAGGCGCCGTCAGCGCTCCGTGCGCGCGGCCTGGCCGGCGGCGTCGGGGAGCGAGGTGTCCTCGGGCTCGAAGACGATGGGGCAGCGGTCCAGCTTGGGACCACAGGCGTGGTCCAGGTCCGCGCGGGTGTCGCAGCCCGGCCGCTCCTCGCAGGTGTCCGGCAGGAAGGCCCAGACGAACTGGAGCACGTTGCCTCGGCGTCCTTCGGGCAGCGCGGCCAGGAAGTCCTCGCGGTAGGTGTCGAACAGCTTCGCCAGGTGCACCGTGCCCCGGTCCAGCCGCACATGGCGCTTGTCGCCCACGTAGCGCTGGCAGGCCTCGTTGAGCTGCGCGTCCAGGAACTCCGGCTGGAAGTGGGAGCCCTCCATGCGAGGTCCGCCGCGCGTGGCCTGGAAGAGCGCCAGGTGGACGCGCGGGTCGGCGAACTCACCCAGCAGGATGCGGTGACGCAAGGACCACAGCGTCATCCTCCGGCCACCCACGCGCCACGAGCGGCCCCAGAAGAACCTCCCCAGCCACGGCTGCTCCACGCTCTCCAGATAGGGATACCCATCCACCACCTGCTGGAGCACGAGCGCGTTGTAGGCGTTGAGCCAGAAGGCCAGCGCGTCCTCCGACGTGGGGAAGACGTCCTCCCGGAGGTGTGGGGAGAAGGACGCGAGCGACTCGACGAACCGGTCCAGGTCCGCGCGCTCCCGTCCGATGGAGGAGAAGTCCACGGCCCCATCCGAGCGCACGTGCCGCAGCACCTGGGCGTAGTCGTGGTAGTGGAACGGCCGCTCCGCCGAGGGCACCGTCGCGGGCAGCATACCCCGGACGTACAGCGCCCCCAGCGCTCCCACCGAGGCGAGCAGCACGATGGGAATCAGGAACCGGCGGCGCGAAGTCACGGGGGCGTCCACGGAGCGCGCAGCATAGTCCACCGCCTCCCACCGCCGCGGACCGGCTTGCCCCCATTGGAAGAACTGCTCTGTCAATTAAGGGATTGTTGCTTTCTCTTGTCTTGAGACAGAGTGCTCCCAGTGAATCACGGGAGGGAGTCAGCTTTGTCCATACGTGTAGGTCTCGCACGCGGGTTGTGTCTCGCGGTCTTGCTCTGTGGCGCGGGGGCACTCGCGCAGGGCGTCTCCGTCATCACCGGCACCGTCATCAGCGCGGAGGACAAGCGGCCGTTGGCGGACGCGGTCGTCACGGCGACGTCACCCAAGCTTCAGGGTGAGCGGGTGGTCCTCTCGGATGCGAGCGGCCTGTACCGGCTCGCGCAGCTGCCTCCCGGCACGTACACGTTGCGCGTGGAGCGCGACGGCTTCGAGCCCTTCGTGCGCGCGGACATCGTGCTGCGGTTGGACCGCACCATCCGGGTCAACATCCAGCTGTTGCCCTCCTCGTTCGGCGAGGAGATTTCCATCAGCGCCGCGCCCACGCTGGACGTCGCCTCCAGCACGCAGGGCATGAGCGTGGACGCGGACTTCCTGCGCAACATCGCCGTCATCCGCCCCGGGACGAAGGGCTCCGCGTCGCGCTCCTTCGAGTCGCTGGCGGAGCTGGCCCCGGGCGCCACGGAGGACCGCTACGGCGTGAGCGTCAGCGGCAGCAGCTCGCCGGAGAGCCAGTACGTGGTGGATGGCCTGTCCGTGAACGACCCGAGCGTCGGCACGCTGGGCACGCCGCTGTCGGTGGAGTTCGTCCAGGAGGTCAACGTCATCACCGGTGGCTACATGCCGGAGTACGGCCGCTCCACGGGTGGCGTGCTCAACGTCGTCACCAAGTCGGGCTCCAACGAGTTCCACGGCTCCGTCTTCGCCAACATGGCGCCCGGTGGTCTGCAGCGCAACGGCACGGTGGTCCGTCAGGAGGGCACAGTCATCTCCGCGCAGGGGCAGCCGTGGAACCAGGGCGACTTCGGCGTCGAGCTGGGGGGCCCCATCCTCAAGGACAAGCTCTGGTTCTTCGTCGGCGTGGCGCCGTCGTTCAACCGCATCCGCGTGGACCGGCAGTTGAGCAAGCTGGAGTTCTGCACGGAGGTGAACCCGGAGATTGGGTGCAACACCGTGGGACAGCGACGCAGGGACCCGCAGACGGGCTTCGGCCTGTCGACGCCCATCGAGGGCACTCGCGTCTCGCGCTTCGCCGATGAGCGCAGCGTGCAGTACCTGGGCAAGCTGACGTACCTCTTCAACCCGGACCACAACCTGTCGGTCTCCGTCTTCGGCACCCCGCGCTGGTCGGGTGGCCAGGGCAAGTACTCCTTCAGCGATGACGGTGACCCGGAGGTCTGCGTGGGCCTGTCCTGCACCGGCTTCGTGCAGGGCAGCTACGACTCCATCGCCACGCGGCGCGCCAACTCCGCGATGGACATCGTCGCCAAGCAGTCCTCGGCGTTCTTCGGAAAGAAGCTCCTCGTCGACGTGACGCTGGGTTGGCACCACCAGGAGGATGACACGCTGCCGTCGGACGGCTCCGGCATCCTGACCGGAAGGGGCTTGTCCGCCGAGCCCAACATCGCCTGGCGCCGCACGCGCAACCCGGGCCCGCACTCCATCACCGAGTTCGAGTACCTGCGGGACCCGTCCATCTGTGGCGCCACGCTCGCCGAGCAGTCGCGCAACTGCCCCGTCACGTCCTATTCCACCGGCGGCCCCGGCACCATCAGCGTGCAGAAGCTGGACCGCTACCAGGGCAAGGTGATGGGCACCTATCTGTTCCAGGCGCTGGGCCACCACATCGTCAAGGCGGGCTTCGACGCGGAGCAGATGAGCTTCTACAACAACCGCGCGCGCACCGGCGGAACGCCCTGGCAGGAGTGCACGGGGGGCGACTGCTGGTTCACGCTCAACGAGTACGGCTACATGGCCGGGCCGGACCAGCCGGTGTTCCTGCCGAGCAAGGAAGGCACGTCCACGTCGATGACGGTGGGCGGCTTCATCCAGGACAGCTGGTCCATCATGGACAAGGTGACGCTCAACGCGGGCCTGCGCTACGACTCGCAGACGCTGTGGGGCCTGGATGACAAGGTGGGCCTGCATCTGCCCAACCAGTGGTCTCCTCGCGTGGGCGTCGTCTACGACTTCACCCAGCAGGGCCGCTCGAAGCTGTTCGTCAACTACGCGCGCTTCTTCGAGAACGTGCCGCTCGACATGGCGGACCTGTCCTTCCCGCAGCAGCAGCTCTTGTCGGCGACCTACAACGCTCCGGCGTGCAACCCCGCCAACCGTGAGTCCCGGCTGACGGGCTGCGTGGGCAGCGCCAACCGCACGCGCATCGGCAACCCCGAGAGCCCGAACCAGTCCTGGGACGCGCAGGGCGGAGACCGCGTGCCGGTGGACCCCGACATCCGCGCCCAGTCCGCGGACGAGTTCATGCTGGGCGGCGAGTACGAGGTGCTGCTGGGCCGCGTGGGCCTGACGTACACGCGCCGCGTCCTCAACGACGTCATCGAGGACATGAGCCGCGATGACGGCAACACCTTCTTCCTGGGCAACCCGGGCAAGGGGTACTCGAAGGACTTCCCGGAGGCCAAGCGCGAGTACGACGCGGTGAACGTCTACTACCAGAAGATCTTCTCCGACGGCTGGCTGGCCCAGGCGAGCTACACGTGGTCCCAGCTGCGAGGAAACTATTCGGGCCTGTTCCGCGCGGACACGGGCCAGCTGTCGCCCAACCTCACGCGCGACTTCGACCTGGTGTCGCTCACCACCAACCGCGACGGCGCGCTGCCGGGAGACCGCACGCACTCCATCAAGGTGTTCGGCGCCCGCGAGTTCTACGTGTCGCGCTTCACGAGCGTGAATCTCGGCGGTGGCTACCGCACCCGCTCTGGCACGCCGCTCAACTACCTGGGCGCGCACCCGCGCCGCAGCGGCTCCGAGACGTTCATCCTGCCGCGCGGCAGCGCCGGCCGCCTGCCCTGGGTGCACAACATCGACACCCACGTGGGGTTGAACCAGAAGCTGTCCAATGACTACACGCTGAGCGTGTCGCTGGATGTCTTCAACCTCTTCAACTTCCAGCAGTACACCGCGGTGGACCAGACGCTGACCTTCACGCGTGTCTACGCGATTGAACAGGGTGGAAAGCCCGAGGACCTGGCCGCGTGCCTCACGCCCAACAACCCGGGCTGCAAGGTCATCTCCACGGCGACGAACCAGCCCATCCTGCCGTCGGACATCAACCCCAACTTCAAGCGCCCCACGACGTATCAAGCCCCGCGCTCCATCCGTCTGGGCGCGAAGCTCAGCTTCTAGGCTCCCATCATGAGAGGACAATCACCCATGAAGACGCGTTGGATGGGATGGAGCGCCGCGCTGGTGCTGATGGTGGGCTGTGGCGTGGAGGACCCGGAGCCGCAGTGTGTCGTGGCTCGCGCGGTGAGCGATGGCTCCACGGGCTCGTTCGCCACCGTGTACACGCTGTCGCCGGGACAGAATCCGGACCTCCAGTGCGCCCGGCTCAAGCCGGAGGCGGTGGGGTTGCAGAAGTATTTCAGCGAGGACCCCAAGGCGCCGGACACCGTCGGTGTGCGCAGCACGCGGCTGGGCAAGCTGGTGGAGGAGTTCAAGGGGCGGCCGGACCCGGATGCGTCGAACAAGCCCTACTCGGTGGGCGCGTTCGCGAGCGAGGGACCTGGCGCGGACAACTTCTGCGACGTGCCGCAGTTGTCGGAGACGCGCCTGGAGGTGCCCGCCTCTGGCGAGCTGTCCGCGCAGAGCTTCCGTTATGTCTGGTCCAACCTGCGCATCTACAACACGCCGGGGATTCCAGGCACGCAGTTCAAGGCGGACCTGACCTACACGGAGAACGGCTGCACGGCGACGTATCAAGCCAAGGGCATCTGGCCCGTGGTGAGCTGCGCGACCAAGGGCAAGCCGGACGAGGCGAAGTGCGACCCGTACCCGGACTACTCCGTGGGGCGGCTGCGCGGCTCGGGCATCAACCCGTTGTTCCCGGTGAAGTGCGACCCGGACGTGCTCATCTGCGTGCTCACGGGTGATGTGCCGTCCGACGAGACGCCCTGAGCGTGGCGGGGTGCTCCCTTGCGCTGGCCGCTCGAGCCGGCGCAAGGGAGTGCGCTTCAGTGCAGGGAGATGAAGAAGCGCAGCTCGTAGGTGCTCTTGCGGATACTGGGGAAGCCCACGAAGCGGCTGTTGCGCTGGAAGTAGTTCACCTCGGTGCCCAGGCCGAACCGGCCGCGCACGGGGACATCCACCGTGAGCTGCCCGGTGTGTATCTGGTGCGAGCCTCCCGAGCCGTCCAGCACTGCGATGTGGGTCGAGCTGCCCTCGAGCGTGAGGATGTCCCAGTCGTCGAACGCGTAGCTGGCGCGGAGCTGCGCGCCCACGCCGGAGCCGTAGTCGTAGTCGCGGTCGCTCTTGCCGGCGTGCTCGGACGAGACGCCGGAGAGGAGGCCGGCCTCCAGGGCGAAGTAGGTCTTCAAGCGGGCCGTGGGGGAGAACTGGCGCAGGTACATCATCCCCACGTCGAACCCCTGGCCGCCGACTTCGTATGCGAGCGTGTCCACGTAGTTGAGCTGCTGGAAGAGTCCCACGCGCAGCTCGTCCTTCGGCGTGCTGACCAGCGTGCTCACCGCGAGCAGGCCCGTCAGCCTCGCGTGGCTGATGAGGCTGCTCTCTCGGGTGGTGAACTGGATGTGGCCCTCGAAGGCGTCGAACGGGCGGCGGATGGTGTCCCGGTACGCGTCGCCATAGCGCAGGGATATCTGCGCGAAGAACTGGTCCTTGCCGCCCTTCAAGAGCTCGCCATCTCCCAGGGTGAGGTAGCCGGTGGTGGCCCAGGCCGTGACGTCGTGCCGCTTCCATTCGGCGGGAGTAGGCTCGATGCGGAAGGTGTCGCCGCGCAGGAGTCGGTTGATGCCGCGGATGGGGCTGAGCAGGCCCGCGGCCACTTCGCGCACGGCGCGTTCTCTTCCGTAGGTCTCCGTGTCGAGGACGAAGGAGGACAGCCGGTAGAGCACCTCGCCCATGACGGTGCCGCCCAGTGACGTGTTGATGAGGTCATTGAAGGAGGGCGGCTCGTTCTCCGCGAAGAGCTCCCACTGGGCGCTGCCGAGGAGTGAGTAGGCGAAGGCACCGGCGTAGGGGATGCCGTTGTCGCGCGCGGCGGTGTAGTAGAGGCTGCCGTGGTAGGGGTGCGCGAACTGGTTGGTGGAGAAGCCGTCGCCGTCCCAGACGAAGCCTGTCTCCAGGTTCTTCTTCCAGGTGTGCAGGTTGACGTGGGCCCACTCCTTGTCGCCGATGGTGATGTCGTAGCCCCACACCACCACGTTGATGGCGGTGACCTCCGCCAACGCGAGCCACGGATGGCGCGTGGGTGTCTCGCTCTGCACCACGGGCGCGTCGGCGGGCAGGCCTTTCTCCTTCGCCGTGTCAGCGGAGTCGGCGGGTGGGCCTCGCTCCTCCGCCGCGTCAGCTGAGTCGGCGGCTGGGCCCCGCTCTTCGTCGCCAGCGGAGTCGGTGGGTGGGCCCCGCTCCTCCGCCGCGTCAGCCGAGTCGGCCGGTAGCGCTCGCTTCTCCGCATCAGGTGCGTCAGCCGGTGGTGTCCCGCCGTCTTCCTGCGTGGGGGCGGGCGGGGCGTCCTCGACAGGAGGGGCGGGAGGCGGGTCGTCCGCGCTGGCCGGTGACGTGGCCAGGACGAACAGCATCAGCAGGGGGCCGCTCCAGCGGAGCACGCATGCTCCCCAGGCGGGCCTCCGCCTCTGTTCCGCACTCGACGTCGCGCGCGCCTGCGCCCCCTGCATCCGCCGCCCCGTTGCGGCCGCAAGCCGCGAACTCGCGCAAAGGTATGCACTCGGTTCGCGTCATGCGGCTCGCCCGCCAGGGTGGGGAGGTGCCCGTCAGGGAGGGGCAGGCGACTTGAACTCGGGGATGAGCTCTCCGGTGAGGCGGATGCTCTGGAGGACGGACTCGTGGGAGAGCGCGCCCACCTGGTGGAAGGACATCAGCGCGTCGATGCCCAGTGACTCGTAACGTTTGAGCCCCTGGCGCACCTGGTCCTGCGTGCCCACGATGAGCGAGTCCTGTTCGCTCAAGACCTCCCAGACCTCTTCGTCGGGGACGGCTTCGCCTGACATGATTCGCCCCAGGAGGCGCTGTGCGCGGGACTGGGGCGCGTTGGGGTCCTTGCCGCGCAGGTACTGGCCCGTCAGTCCGCCTCCAGCGGGGTCCTTGGCCAGCGCCTCCAGTTCCGCGGCCGTCTTGATGAAGAGGTCCTTGGCCTCGAAGAAGGTGAAGGAACCATTCGTGTACCAGGCCGCGGCCCGGGCCGCGCCGTTCTCCATGGCCTCGCGCTCCGAGCGCGCGCAGTGCACGAAGGTGAAGAAGGCCACCTGGTCGTTGACGAACTCACCCACCGGCTCGCAGCGCTTTTGAATGGCCTCGCGGTAGATGTGAATCATCTCCGCCACCTGCTCACGAGAGGCCCACAGCGTCACGCCCAGCGCGCCCACGCCGTTGCGTCCGGCCTGCTCGAAGGACGCGGGGTTGGAGCACGCCTGCCACAGCGGCGGATGCGGTTTGCGGTAGGGCTTGGGGACGATGTTGACGTCCTTGACGCGGAAGTCCGGCGCGTCCCAGGAGAACTTCTCCTGCGTCCACATCTTGGGAATCGTCTGGAAGGCTTGCTGCATCTGCGCGCGGGTGGTGTCCGGGTCGATGTTGAAGACGCGCCACTCCGGGATGGTGCTGCGCGCCATGCCCAGTTGGAACCGGCCCTGGCTCAGGTGGTCGATGAACGCGGCGCGCTCCGCCAGACGGATGGGATGATTGAAGCGCGCGGGAGCGAGCGCGGCGGCATGGCCCACGTGCATCCGCTTCGCACCCATCGCGATGGCGGTGAGCATGACCTCTGGCGCGGAGCTGTGGCTGAACTCCCCCGCCGCGTGGTGCTCCACCTGCCACCACACGCCGTAACCCATCTCATCCGCCAGCCGCGCCTGCTCCAACGTCTCGCGGATGAGCTGCTGCGTGGGCTCTGGCTGGGTCCACCGCTCCCGCGGATGTTGCATCTCCGTGAAGATATCGAGTCGCACGTTCGGTCCTCCCCCTGTCGACCTGATGTTTCATGGACTGTATCACTCAGGGTGAAGTCTGGCGTGGTGAGAACACGTGCCTGGTCCGCGCGGGCGGCGTATGCAGGGGGCATGAGCCGCGCTGACTCCCGTGGAATCCTCTTCGACCTTGACGGCACGCTGGTCGACTCGCTGCCCGACATCATCGACAGCTTCCTGCACGCCTTCCCGGTGCAGGGCTTTGCATCCCCCACCTACGAGCAGGTGCGGGAGCTCATCGGCTATCCGCTGGATGTGATGTACGCGCGCTTCGCTCCCGAGCACGGCGTGCCCGCACTGTGCGCCACCTACCGGGAGCACTACTCCCGCAACTTCATCAATCGCTCACGCCCCTATCCCGGCGTGAAGGAGGCCCTGGGCACGCTGCGGGCGCGCGGCTACCTGTTGGCTGTCGCCACCACCAAGAAGAGCGAGTTCGCCCGCCGCTTCGTGGACGCGATGGGCCTGAACGACGTGCTGCACCATGTCCAGGGCACGGATGACTTCCCGCACAAGCCCGCGCCGGATGTGCTCCACAGGGCGCTCGCCGCGCTGGGCACCCAGGGCCTGTGGATGGTGGGGGACACCACGCTGGATTTGCGTGCGGGGCGCGCGGCGGGCCTCCGCACCTACGGTGTCACCTGGGGCACTCACCCCGTGGAGGCCCTGGCGGACGAATCCCCCGACGAGCTCCAACCCGACTTGCGGAGATTGCTGGAGCACCTTCCTCCCCTGTCCTGAGTCGCTCGCTATACTTGGAAAGTATGGAGCAACTGCCCGACGTCCTCCGTCATTTTCATCCCGTGCTTCCAGTGCAGTCGCTGGGGCGCAAACCGGTGAGGGTCGAGGTGGCGGGCAGGGCGTATGTGCTGTTCCGGGACGCGCAAGGGCGTCCCGCGGCGCTGGCGGACCAATGCCCTCACCGCTTCGCGCCGCTGTCCAAGGGCCGCGTCGTCTCCGACGGCCGGCTCCAGTGCCCGTACCATGGCTGGCGTTTCGACTCGGAGGGGCGGGGCTTCAATCCCAGCCAACCGGACCTGCGTCACTGCGACGTGCGCAGCTTCCAGGTGGCAGAGCACCGCGGCTATCTGTGGCTGGCCCACCGGGAGACGCCGCTGACGGCGCTGCCGGAGCTGCCACTGAGTGACGGGTATGTCTTTGGCGGCAGCTTCTCGACGGTGTTCGAGGCGCCGCTGCACGTGGCCATCGACAACTTCAGCGAGGACGAGCACACGCCCTACATCCACACGCGGCTGGGCTGGGACGACCCTCATGCGCACCAGGTGGACTTCGAGGCGCGCAACCTGGAGGACCGCGCGGAGGTCGTCTACCAGGCGCCGCAGCGGCCCGCGGCCTTGATGATGCTGCTGGGCGTGCGCAACGGAGACGTGTTCCGCAACGCGTGGACCTTCCGCTTCGACCCGGTGCACGCCGAGTACACGGTGAGCTGGGTGTCACCCGGCGGAGAGACGCGCCCGTTCGTCACCCGCGCCAACATCTTCTTCGTGCCGGAGACGCCCACCCGGACGCGCCTGCATGTGTTCTCCTTCCTGCGCTGCGTGCACCCGCTGATGAAGCCCCTGCTGCCGATGGCGGCGAAGGCGGCGCGGCTGCTCACCTCGTGGGAGGTGCGCGACGACGCGCGCTTCATCCCCGTCGTCGCGGGCACGCCCTACAGCCACAAGGGCATGCGCCTGGACCGGTACGACAAGCCGCTGGTCCATCAACGCCGGCTGCTGGAGCGCATCTACTTCGGTCAACTCACGGCGGCGAAGGAGGACCTCGCGCCCGCGGAGCCGGTGCGCGAAGCGGTAGGCTGACGGGCCATGAGCCTGGATGCACGCGTCGTGGAGATTCTGGTGGCCGAGCGCAGACGCTTCCTCGCGTTCCTGGCCCCGCGCGTGGGCAGCCCCGAGGAGGCGGAGGAAGTCCTCCAACTCGCCCTGGTGAAGGGCCTGGAGAAGGGCGAGGGCCTGCGGGATGAAGAGAGCGCGGTGGCCTGGTTCTACCGCCTCCTGCGCAACATCCTGGTGGACCGCCACCGCCGTGCCCGGCGCGAGTCGCGCGTCCTGGCCGCGGAGGACGCCGAGGCCCCTCGCTCCACCGAGGACACCGACGCGCTGGAGTCGTCGGTGTGCGCGTGTGTGGCGGAGCTGACGGACACCCTCAAACCGGAGTACTCGGCCGCCATCCGCCGCGTGGACCTGGAGGGAACTCCCGTCTCCGTCTTCGCGCGCGAGGAGGGGCTCACCGCCAACAACGCCGCCGTCCGACTGCACCGCGCCCGGCAGGCGCTGGGCAAGCGGCTCATCGAGCTGTGTGGCACGTGCTGCACGCACGGCTGCGTGGACTGCGTCTGCGGGGAGCCAGGGCATCCGCGCGCGCCGCCCCAGGGCTGAAGTCTTCGCGCGGCTCGGGTGGGACGCTTCGTGCCGGGCGTGGGGCGCCTCGAGGCACGGGAAGCCACCGCTTGAGAGACCGTCTTGCTTCGTGGAGTCAGGTGCTCCACGAAGACCCGACGGGAACAACCGCCTGCGGGCGTCAGTGCGCCGGCTGAGCGGGCTCCTGGTAGGGCTGTTGTCCGACGCCCGCGCGGGCCTCGAACGCATTGCAGCCGCTCGCGCCGGAAACCTTCAGGTCGAACGCTTTCAAGTCCGCCTGCATGCAGCGCTGCGTCTCGTTGTCGCTGGGGTTGGGATTGTTGCTGCTGAAGTAGCGGCAACCCTTGCAGTTGCCCCACTGTCCTGCCGCCATGATGACCTCCTCGGAAAAAAGGGGGGTACTGCTGCCTTCCTTCCGAGGGTGGGGCGGGTGAGGGGGCCTCACAAGCGCCAGGGGCCACCGGCCTGGGAAGCGGTCGGCCCGGCGCTCGAGGTGAGAGCGCCGGGCACATGCCGCCTTACTGCTGCGGCGCGGGCTGCTGCTCCGGCTGGGCCGGCTGCTCCTGCGTCGCGGGCTGCAGGGGCTTCTCCTCCGTGGCGCCCGGCAGCGGCTGCACCGTCGGAGGCGTCACGTCCTCCTTCTTCAGGTCGGAGTCGAGCGGACGGGCCTCGAACGCACCCACCGAACGCAGCAGGCGCAGCGCGGCCACGGAGGCCTGGAGACGCTCGGCCACCAAGCCGATCTCCGCGTTGGTCAGCGCCGTGTTCGCGTCCGCGACCTCCAGGTACGTGGCCACGCCGGCCTTGAAGGAGACGTCGGTGAGGCGCTGGGACTCACGCGCCAGCTCCACCGTCTGCTCCGCCTTGAGGCGGTTGGCCAGCGCGCTCTGCAGGTCCAACTGCGAGCGCTGCACTTCCTCTTTCGCCGTCAGCTCCGCCTTGCGGGAGTTGGCCTGGGCCTCGACGATTTTCGCGGAGGCCTCCGTGAGGTTGGCCTCGCGCAGACCGCCGTCCCAAATCGTCCAGTTCGCGCCGAAGGTGATGAGCCAGATGTCGTTGCTGCCCTGGAAGCCCGCCGCGTTGGCCAGGCGGTAGGTGGCGGTGACACCCAGGGTGGGCAGGTAGCTGAACCACACGCCGCGCTTGTTGATGCGCGCCAGCTCCGTGGTCTCACGGGCGGCGGCCACGTCCGCGCGCTGCTCCAGCGAGCGCTGCACCAGCACCTCGGTCTCCGTCTGCACGGGGACCTGCGGCTCCGGCGGCGGGGCGACCTCGAAGTCGCCGCTGTCCACGTTCAGCAGCGTGGCCAGCACCAACTTGGCGGACGCCAGCGCGTTGCGGGCGCGGATGAGGTCCTGCTCCGCGCGGGACAGGTCCTGCTCCGCGCGCAAGAGCGCCACCCGCGTCACGGTGCCCGCGTCGAAGCGCACCTTGGTGTCCTTGGCGCGAGCGCCGTTGAGGTCCACCAGCCGCTCCTGCACCGTCACGGCCTGGGCCTGCGCCGCGGCGCCGTAGTACGCCTGCGCCACGCCGAAGAGGATTTCACGGCGCGCCTGCTCCACCGTGAGCTCCGCCACGCGCTCGCTCTTGTACGCGGCCTGGATGCCCGCCCACAGCTGGGGGGCGATGATGGCCTGGCGCGCCTCCGCCTGGAACGTGCGCTGGATGAGCGGCTGGATGACGACGGGCTCGGGACCGAGCGGACCCGGGGGAATCACGGCCGCGTTGGAGTTGCGGATGATGGCGCCGCCCACGGTGATGGTGGGCAGGTAGCCAGACCACGCCTTGCGGGACGCGGTGTCTGCCTGCCGCAGCCGGGCCTGGGCCGCCTTCAGGTCCAGGTTCTCCTTGCGCGCCTGGGTGAGTGCGTCCTGCAGGGTCAGCACGGGGGGCGGTGCCGCGGCCAGGCTGGCCGCCAGGGTCAACGCCAGAAGTGAACTCATAACCGCCTCTGCCTCCTCGTGGGGTCCGCGCCGGCGCGAGCCCCAGTCCGTCCTCACGGGACGACTTGCTACGGGTTGTGTCTCTCGCGCGCGGACCCAGGCGTCATGCCCGGCCGCGTGAACAACGTCAGGAATTCAGCGCGCCGCGCCGAACCGGCTCTTATGAAGGTCATCCGCCGCCGCATCCCATCTCACGGTCCTGCTTCAGGGTCGGGCACGACATAGGCCATGTCGGTCCATTTTGGAAGCTCCGGAATGTAGTAACCCTCAATATTTGATGAAGTCAATTGTTTAGGTGCCTGGGGTGACTTACGATGGGGGTATGAGCTCGAGCAGCGAGAATCTGGGGCGACGGGGAAAGTCACCGCACTCCGGGCTGGACGCCCAGGAACCCGAGGCCTTGTCCAAACAGGCCTGGGCGCTCTTGTTCGAGCTGATGAGCGCGCACATGCGCAACTTCCCCGCGCTGGCGGCGGAGTTCGAGCTGTCCCCGGTGCAGGCGCACGTGGTGCGCCAGTTGGGGGAGGCCCCGCTGGCGATGAGTACGTTGGCCAACTATCTGTCCTGCGACGCGTCCAACGTGACGGGCCTGGTGGACCGGCTGGAGGCGCGAGGACTGGTGGAGCGGCGCAGCAGCGAGCAGGATCGGCGAGTGAAGATGCTGGTGCTCACGGAGGCGGGCGCTGCGCTGCGCGAGCGGCTCATGGCGCGCATGGCGGAGCCCCCGGAGCTCATCGCCGCGCTGTCGGATGAGGACCTGCGCGCGCTGCGCGACATCATGCGCCGCGCGCTGTGCCCGCAGTGACGGGCCCTGGCGGGGCGGCGCTCAGTCCAGCAGGAACGTGTACGAGTACTTCATCTCCGTGGAGACGGGCTCGCCGCCCTTGATGGCGGGCTTGAAGCGGAAGCGCTTGATGGCGTCGCGCGCCGCTTCGTTGAGTCCGTAGCCGGGGCCGGAGAGCACCTTGGCGGCGACCACGCGGCCTTCATTGTCGATGGTGATGGACAGCGTCACCGTGCCCTCGATGCCCGCGCGCCGGGCCTCTTCCGGGTAGGGAATCTTCACCTCGGAGGCCACGGTGGGCTCCGAATCCACCTGGTAGATGGGCGTGTACTTGGGCGCGGAGTACGCCTTCACGTCCTTGGGGTCCTTCGCGGTGCCGTCCACCCGGCCGTAGGTGGTGTTGCCCACGGGCGCGGCGAAAGAGCCGGCGCTGGTGGTGGAGGACATCGTCATGCCCACCACGAGCGGCGGAGGCTTGGCCTGGGGCGTGGGCGGAGGCGGCTCGTTGGGCGGAGGCGGCGCCTGCTCGGGCGGAGGCGGCTGGGGCTTGGGGGCCTCGGCCACCTTCACGGGCGGGGGCTTCACCGCCTTGGGCTTGGGCGGAGGCGGCTTGGGCTCCTCCTTCTTCTCCTCGGGAGGAGGCGGCGGCGGGGGCGGCTTCGCCACCTCCACCATGACCAGCTCGACGGGGCGCTGCACCACGGGGCGCGGGCGCTCGGCGACGCGGTTGAGCCACCAGAAGCCCGCGCCGTGCAGCGCGAGCGACACGAGCGTGAAGATGACCACCACCCGCAGGGAGCGCTCCCGGCGAGGCAGCACGGAGTTGTCGTCGAGGACCGCCTGACTCATGAACCGGGCCTTGCGTCAGGGAGTGGCGGGCGCGGCCGCGGGGGCCACGTCCTTCTCGATGTTGAGCGCGAACTTGGCGATGCCCTGGCCCTTCACCGTGTCGATGAGCCGCATCACCTGTCCATAGGCGATGCTCTGGTCGGCGCTGATGATGGCGCGGGTGTCCTTGTCCTTGGCGACGGCCTCGGCCACCTTCCGCGTCAGCTCCGCTTCCGTCATCTGGGCGCCGTCGAAGTAGAGCTTGCCCTCCTTGTCGAGCACCACGTTGACCAGCCCCTGCACCGTCTCGCCGCCGTTGGCCGCGCGGGGCAGGTCCACCTCCACCGTCTCGCGGACGATGAAGTTGGCGGTCACCATGAAGATGATGAGCAGCACCAGCACGATGTCCACCAGCGGCGTGACGTTGATGCCGGTGATTTCCTCTTCGTTGTCCTGCGCGCCTCCGGCCATGGCCTAGCGGCCCTCCGCCGCGCGGGTGCTCGCGTCCGGCGTGCGGCCCTCGGCGCGCAGGCTGCCGACCAGGGCGTGGCCCAGGGCGTTGGCGCGGCTGGTGAGCGTCTTGAGCTGGCGGTTGAAGATGTTGAAGGCGACGACGGCGGGAATCGCGACGGCCAGGCCCACGGCGGTGGCGACGAGCGCCTCCGAGATGCCCGCCATCACCGTCTGCTGGATGGCCGCGCCCTTCACGTTGGTGGCGCCCAAGTCGTGGAACGCCTTGATGATGCCGAGCACCGTGCCGAACAGGCCGATGAACGGGGCGTTGTTGCCCAGCGTGCCGAGGAACGACAGGAAGCGCTCGTACTGCGGACGCTCGCGCGCCATGGTGGACGCAATCACCTGCTCCACGGTGTCCGCGCCTTGCGCGGTGGAGGCGAGCGCCTCGCGGATGACGGCGGCCTCCATGCCGGTGCGGCCTTCCACCGCCTTGCGCGCCGCCTCGAAGTCACCGCGGGCCAGCCGCACCGCGAGCGCCTCCGAGTCCGGGAGACGGTGACGGGCGAAGTACACCGTGCGCTCCAGCATGATGGCGATGGAGAGCACCGACAGGATGACGAGAATCCAGAGAACCCACTCGGCGGAGGTGAGCGTGACGCCGAGCAGCTTGCCGCTGAGCCAGCCGAGCTCGGGTTGCCCTGTCTGGGCCAGGAGGATGGGGAGCGTCATGAAGGGAAGCCTGGGTGGAAGTGGGGTGTCGGGTGGGAGCCACCCGGCGGCCAACTCGCGCGCCCATCTGTTGTTCCGTCCGCCCTGAAAGTCAAATGGAACGGCCGGGTTGTGTGCTTCCTGGGCGGGGGGGAACGGCCGGAGACACAAGGGTCGTCCGGCCGTCGCCCTTTCTTCGGGGGGGCTACGGGGTGGCGCCCTGGGGCGTCATCTTGAGCAAACGGCCGTTGGGTTCATCGGTGAGGAGGTACAGGGCGCCCTCGGGGCCCTGGACGACCTCGCGGACGCGGCCGTTGCCCGCGGGCTTGAGGCGCTCTTCACCGACGACGCGGTCATTCACCACGACCAGCCGCACCAGCGCGTGGCTGGACAGGCCTCCGATGAAGAAGTGGCCCTTCCATTCGGGGAACAGGTTGCCGGAGTAGATGGTCATCCCCGACGGAGAAATCACTGGGTTCCAGAAGTAGACGGGTTGCTCCATGCCCGGGCCCTGTCCGCTCTGGTGGATGGGGGCGCCGGAGTACTCGGTGCCGTAGCCGATGGTGGGCCAGCCGTAGTCCTTGCCCGCGCCGACGAGGTTGAGCTCGTCGCCGCCCAGCGGGCCCATCTCGACTTCCCACAGGCGGCCCTGGCCATCCAGCGCGGCGGCCAGGACGTTGCGGTGGCCCAGCGAATAGATTTCCGGACGCGCGCCCGTGCGGTTCACGAACGGGTTGTTCGCGGGCACCGTGCCGTCGGGGTTGATGCGGACAATCTTGCCGAAGTGGCTGTTGAGCTGACGGGCCTGGACGCGGCCGGGGAGGATGGAGCGCTCGCCGAGCGTGACGAACAGCGTGCCGTCCGGGTGGAACACCATCCTGCCGCCCGCGTGCATCGTCGAGTCGAGCGTGGGCTTCATGCGGAAGATGATGCGCAGGCTGTCGATGCGAGGCTGCGGGCCATCGATGAGCCGGCCTCGGCCGACGGCGAGTCCGTTGCCGCCCGTGCGCGGCTCGTAATAGGTCCAGTAGATGAGGCGGCTGGTGGCGAAGTCGGGGCCCACCTCGACGTCGAGCAGGCCGCCCTGGTCCCTGCCATCCACGGCGGGCAGGCCCGCGACGGGCGGCGACTTCACGCCTTGCTGCGTGACGATGTAGAGCTTCCCGGTGGGCTTCTCCGTCACCAGCATGCGTCCATCCGGCAGGAAGGCGATGGCCCACGGGCGATTGAAGCCCGTGGCGATGGTGGTGACCTGGAAGCGCGTGCGCGAGGTGACGACGGGGCCATTCGTCTGTCCTGGGAACGCGGGGGGAAAGGGAGACCCGAGGGAGGTGGGAGTGGCCTCCTCGCTCGTGGGGGGGGGCTCGGTGGAGTCGGTGGGCTGCGTGGCATCCTGGGCGGATGCCGTCGCCGCGAAGGACAACCAGAGGGTGCAGGCGAGGGTCGACAGAGTCTGACTCGAACGCATGAGGCTCCTCGGAGGGGTGTGGGGCGAGGCAGCTAACCACCGCGAGTGATTCGCGCGTCCGGGCGTGCTGGGAGGTGTGGCCCGTTGGACAGGTGGCGCGGCGTGCGTCAGCCCCGGTGGGCGCGAGGGCGTCGTTGTCGCATGACAACCGTTGAGGCCGAGACAGAGCCGCTACGAGAGGACTCGAATCGTCCGGGCGCGCTGGCGCCGATGCTCCTGGTGCTGGACCTGGATGAGACGTTGATTCACGCGCGCGAGCAGCCGTTGGCGCACGCGGCGGACTTCGAGGTGATGGGCTACCACGTCTACGCGCGGCCTCACCTGGAGCGCTTCATTGTCGAGTGCGCGGCGCGCTTCCGCCTCGCCGTCTGGTCCGCCGGGACGGATGACTATGTGCGGGCCATCGTCGGGCGCATCTTCCCTCCCGCGCATCGGCCCGAGCTCGTCTGGGGACGCAGCCGGTGCACCTGGGCCGTGGACCGCGCGCGCGTGCGGGAAGAGGGCTTCCTGGACCCGGCCATTCACTGCGGCTACGTGAAGAAGCTGGGCAAGTTGAAGCGGCGGGGCTTCCGGCTGGAGCGGGTCCTCATCGTGGACGACACCCCGGCCAAGTGTGTCCACAACTACGGCAACGCCATCTACGTGCGTCCCTTCGAGGGCGCGCTGGACGACGAGGTGTTGCCGGTGTTGTCCCGCTACCTGGACACATTCACGGACGTGCCGGATGTGCGGCGGTTGGAGAAGCGGGGATGGTGGCGGGCAGGTGCTTGAGGGCGGGGCGCGTCGTCACTCATTCGTGGCGGCGCGCGCGGCCTGCTGCTGCTCCGGGAGCTTCGCGGCGATGATGGGGGCGAAGTGCTCCAGCGCGGCCTTGAGCTCGGGGGTGAGCGTTGTGTCCTTCTCGATGAGGATTTGAAACGGCGCGGAAGGTGAATCGCGCTTCATCTCGAACGTCACGCCGTTGCGCTCCCACGTGGTGGGGACCTTGACGGCGATGACGCGGCTGGACGCCGTGCAGTCGTGGACGATGACGGAGTCCGGGAACGGGCGCTTGCCCTTGCTGTCCAGGCGCCGGTAGCTGAGCACACACGCGTCCAGCGGCCGGAGCTGCTCCTGGATGGACGCGAGCTCGGGGAGTCCGCCGACGTCCGACGCCGACAGGAAGCCGCCCTTCAACGTGCCCACGTACACCGCGCCCAGCGCGAGGGCCAGGACCGCCACCACGGCGAGGCCCAGGGGCTTCGCCAGGCTCTTCTCTTCCGGCGCGGAATCGTAGGGGCTCATGAAGGGGCCTTGGGGCGGGGCTACTTGCAGATTTCGCGCGTCAGCTTGTCTCGCTGGGACTGCTCCGACGTCGCCCGCTTGACGGCATCCTCCAGGGCGTCGTCCGCCTTCTCCAGCGCATCCATCGCCTTGCTGTGCGCACGGCCTTTCTTGGCCGTGGTCAGCACCGCGCGCATGTCCTTGCGCGCCTCTCGCAGCGTGGAGAGCTGCTCCTCCTTCTCGGCGTACTCCTTCTTCGCGGCCTTGCACTCAGGGGACTGCGCGAACGCACTCGATGAGAACAGCACGGCGATGACCACGAACCGACGCACACGCCACCTCCGGTGGAGAGGGAGCGAGTATAGGCGGACCGCCGGGGACTGTGCGTGGAGTGGAAGGAGGCGATGGGACCGGACGAGGCGTCCGCCTCCTCCTGCTTCTCTTCGCGAGGGGCCGGACTCCTGGGGCTGGGAGGGACGGGCTCGGGCTCGACGGGGGTGTCCAGGTCCTCGGGGGCCTCGAGGTCGTCGAGGTCCTCGATGGGGTAGATATCAAGATTGCGTCGGGTGGTGACTCCACCCTGGTTGCATGCGGTCCGCACTGCGCCTCCCGGAGATGTGGCGCAGTGAAGACGTTCTGGGGGCTTTCAAGAGGCCAGTGAAAATCCGCGGAGCATGCGCCCGGGGGGCCGGGCTTCATGTGAGACGGCCCTAGATTTTCCGGTCGGGCGTTTCGGTGAGCGCGGGGTCGCGCTCGACGATGGGGCCGAGCACCTCGTCGATGCGGCGCATCAGCTCCGGCTCCAGCTTCACGCCCGCGGCCTTCGCGGTGTCCAGCACCTGCTCAGGACGCGAGGCGCCGATGATGGCGGAGGAGACGCCCTTGTTCTGCAACACCCAGGCGACCGCGAGCTGCGCCATGGTGAGGCCCGCGTCCTGCGCGAGCGGGCGAAGTTGCTGCACGCGTGTGAGCACGTCCTCCTTCATGAAGCGCGCGATGAAGCGCGAGCCCGACGGGTCCGTGGCGCGGCTGCCCGCCGGAGGAGGCTTGCCCGGCAGGTACTTGCCGGTGAGCACGCCCATCGCCATGGGCGACCACACAATCTGCCCGAGCCCCTCCTCGAGCGACGCGGGGATGACCTGCGCCTCGATGACGCGCCAGAGCATGGAGTACTGCGGCTGGTTGGAGATGAAGGGGATGCGCAGCTCGCGCGCCATCGCGGCGCCGAGGCGAATCTGGTCCGCGGTCCACTCGGAGACGCCGATGTAGAGGGCCTTGCCCTGCCGGACGATGTCCGCGAAGGCGAGCATCGTCTCCTCCAGCGGCGTGGCGTTGTCGAAGCGGTGCGCCTGGTACAGGTCCACGTAATCCGTCTGGAGCCGCGAGAGCGAGCCGTGGATGGACTCCATGATGTGCTTGCGCGACAGGCCCGAGTCATTCTTCCCGGGGCCCGTGGGCCAGTACACCTTGGTGAACAGCTCATAGCCGGCGCGGCGCTGTCCCTTCAGCGCGCGGCCCAGCACGGCCTCCGCGCGGGTGCCCGCGTACACGTCCGCCGTGTCGAACGTGGTGATGCCCACGTCCAACGCGGCCTTCACGCACGCGAGCGCCGCCTCCTCTTCCACCTGCGAGCCATGGGTGAGCCAGTTGCCGAAGGAAATCTCACTGACAGCCAGACCACTGCGGCCAAGGTGACGGAAGTGCATGGAGGGCGAGCCTAACCAGTGACGGGGTCGCCCGCACGGGTTCTGGCCGGCCACAGTCCGCCGGCCCACATCACCCAGGCGACGTAGACGAGCTGGAAGGGGATGCGCAGCCAGAAGTACCAGTCCGGGAACGGCAGCACGTGGGAGGCCTGGTTCGCCACCGCCTCGTGGATGTTGGCGGGGAGGATGGCCAGAAGCAGCGCGGCGAGCCCCAGGGCGGCGTGCTTCCGGGTCCTCGGGAACAGCAACCCCACGCCGCCCGCGACCTCCAGCGCGCCCGACAACAGCGTCCACAGCCGGGGCCACGGGAGCTGCGGCGGAATCATCGCGTCGTAGCGCGCGGGCATGACGAAGTGCATGGCCCCCGCGCCGATGAAGAACAACCCCGCCGCCACCGCGGCGCGCCGGGCGGGAGTGCAGAGAGAGGGCCACCGGCGAAGGGGAGGCAGGTGGAGCAGCAGGAAGAAGCCGACGAGGAGCACGGAGAAGGACATGGCGAAGGACCTCGAGCAGGGGCCGGGACAATCCATCCATCCCAGCGGTGACAGGGCTCAAGATGCTTCGGAGGTCCGGGCTCGGGCTTGAACGAACTGGCTGCGACGTTGAAGCAGCGAGGGCGCGGTGCCGAACATGCGGCGGAAGGTGCGCGTGAGGTGGGCCGCGTCGGAGAAGCCCGCGGCGTGTGCGGCCTCGCCCAGCGACCGGCCCGCGGCAATCGCTCCCGCGGACCGCTGGAGCTTCAGCCAGAGCAGATAGGGCCGCAGCGGCACACCGGTGGACTCGGTGAAGACATGCATCAGCCGCCCCGAGGACAGCCCGGCCACTTGCGACAGCGTCTCCAGCGACGTGTCGTCCGGCGCGGGCTCCGCGCGCAGGTGGCGCAGCAGCTTGCGCACGCGCGGGTGCATGCGGGACGGCGAGGCCTGGGAAGGACCCGCCAGGGCCGCGAGCGTGGACTCCATCCATGGGCCCACGGCCGCGTGAGGCAACGGGCCCTCGCGTGGCAGGCTGGCGAGCAGGGTGTCGCGCTCGGCCTCGTCGAACAGGCGCACCTCGCCGGTGAGCGATGCATGCAGCCGGACGCCGTCCTGGCTCTCCGGCTCGACGAAGAGCAGGAGGACGTCGCCTCCACGCGCATCCACGGAGTGGGAGACATCCGGCCCCACGAGGATTCCCGCGGCGCGGGTGTCCGCCTTGGCCGTGCCCACGCGGAGGGACAGCGTGCCCTCCCGCCGGAACATCAGGTGCATCGCGTGGTGCGCGTGCTTCGACGACATCTCGCCCGGGCCCCAGAGCGCGAGCGCCGCGGGCCACACCACCAGCGGCATATCGGGCCAGGGAGCGCGAGGCGCGAGGTCTGCGGGGCGGGCGAGCAGCATCGGTGGACGGGGCTATCCGCGGTCCCTCGAGAGGATGACCGCGCTGTAGGCCCCAATGGATAGCTGGCCGCTCGCGGGCATGCCATCCCTTCCGCTCCACTCGCCCCAGACGTCGTGGACGGGCGTGTTGCTGAAGTCCGGCGAATAGCCCTGCCAGTCGCTGTTGAAGCGCACCCGCCACGGGCCGTCCGACGGCAAACCCAGCGAGTACCCGGAGAAGGCGCGGTGGCCCAGGTTCACGATGACCACCACGTCATCGCCCGGCCCGCCGTTCTCCCAACGGTGGAAGGCGAGCACCTTGTCGTCGTGGTTGAGGTGGAAGACGTGGACGTGCTCGCCGCGCAGGCCCGCGGTGGTGTCGTGCCAGTTGCGGCGCAGGTGGATGAGGTCCCGGTGCGCCTGGAGGATGCCGCCGAACCACCCGGCCTTGCTCCAGTCGAGCGGCTCGCCGTCGTCGAAGTGGCCGTCCTCCAGGAACTCCTGCCCCATGAAGAGCATGGGGATGCCCGGCGCGGTGAGCGTCAGCACCGCGCCCAGGAGGGCCTTCTTCTTCGCGAGCACATCCCCCGGGTTGTACGGCGACACCTCCGTGGGCAGCCGGCTGCGGCCGTTGGCCACCTCGTCGTGGCTCTCCGTGTAGACGATGCGCTGCGTGCTCTGGCCGTTGTAGCGGAACGTCAGCGCGTCGCGGACGGCGCTCAAGTCCCGCCACTCGTCGAAGGGCGCGATGAGCGCGGCCCGCATCGGATGCACGAAGGCCGCGTCCCACTGCGCGTCGAAGCCCGCTCCCTGCGGGTGGGTGACCGCGGGGTTGGCGGCCATGTCCTCGGCGATGAGGAGCTTCCACGGGAACTCTCGCTTCACCGCCTCGGTGAGGGTGCGCAAGAGCTCCCAGCCCGCCGGGTTGTCCACGCCGCTGGTGGTGCGAATCTCCTTCGTCGCATCCACGCGCAGGCCATCCATGTGGTACTCGCGCAGCCACATCAGCGCGTTGTCCCGCAGGTAGTCGCGCACCTCGTGGCGGCCGTAGTCCGGGCGCGTGTCACCCCAGGGCGTGCTGGCCCGCCAGTCCGGATAGAAGTACACGCCGCCCCGGCCCAGCGTCTCGCCGTCGAAGTCCCAGTGCGGCAGGTCGCTGGGACCCAGGTGGTTGTAGACGACGTCCATGATGACGCCGATGCCTCGCCGGTGGGCCTCGTCCACGAAGCGCTTCAAGTCGTTGGGCGTGCCGTAGGAACTCTCCGGCGCGAAGGGGAAGGTGGGGTTGTAGCCCCAGGAGAAGTCACCGGCGAACTCGGCCGAGGGCATCAGCTCCACCAGGTTGACGCCCAGCTCGCGCAGGTAGTCGAGCTTGTCGATGGCGCTCAGCCAGTGACCCGGTCCCCAGCCCGGTGAGTCGTGGAACGTGCCGATGTGCAGCTCGTAGATGACGGCCTCGTGGAGCGCCGGCATCTGGAACGAGCCGTCATAGCGCCAGAGGAAGTCGCGATGGTCCAGGATGACGCTGTTGCCCGTGGAGTGCGTCACGTCGGACGCGCGGGGGTCATTGCGCCAGCGCCAGTCGCCATAGCGGCCCTGGATGATGAACTGGTACTGCTGGCCATTGCCCGCGCCAGTGATGTCTCGCGAGAAGTTGCCCGAGGGCTCGCGGGCGAGCTCCACCGCGTGCCAGTGGCTGAAGTCGCCCACCACCTGCACGCGCTGCGCATAGGGGGCCCAGACCCGGAAGGTGGTGCCTCCGTCGTAGGGAATGGCTCCCATGCCTGGACGCCATGACGGCTCCGGAGAGGGCTCCAGCGGGACGAAGGTGGTGAGGAAGTCCGGGACCTGGAGCTGGTCTGCGGGACCGAACAACTCCGGCGCGGCGCGAGAGCGCGCGGTGCGCTGCACCACTTCGTTGCCGCGCGCCTTGCACGCGGTCTCGCTGAAGTCCTTGCGAGGCCGTCGCGCCTCGCCTTGCTTGTTCTCTCGCATCGACATCGTGTCCCCCCGGAATGCGGACGTCACTCGCTGTGTGCCATTCCGACAGGGGAAGGGCAGCCAGGGCAACCCGGTGCCCGAGCATGCGCGTTCAGTTCAGGGCAGTGAGCAGGCAGGGCTCGCACGCCAGAGGCAGGCGACCGTTCAGCGTGACACGCGAGCCGCCGGGCGGTGCTTTTCGACGGGCCGTACCGAGCGGCTTGTCGCCGCCGTCCGAGTGTTCGACACTGGTCCTTCGCCGCCCCGTGGACGCGTCAGGGGGCTCGACCGAACCCCACGTCATGGCCGCCAGCGAAGAACGTCGTCTCCAGGCCTTGGTGCTCGCTCCGGTGCGGCGCGTGCACCGCCGCCTCAATGCCCTGGCCTGGACCGAGGCGGGCCTCGCTCCGGCGTGGGCCACCGTCACCGCGTGTGTGCTGGCTCGGATGCTCCTGCGTGGGCACCTCGTCTGGGCGCTTCCGCCGCTGCTGCTCGCGGGGCTTGCCTGGTGGTGGGTTCGTGCTCGCAAGCGGGGTGTCTCGCTGGAGTACGCCGCCGTGCTCGCGGACCGCTCGGCGCAGGCGGGTGGGTTGCTGCTCACTCGGCTGGAGCGCCCCGTGGGTGAGTGGGAACTCACCGTCAATCAGCTCGCCCGCGAGGTGAAGCTCCCGAAGCTGGAGTGGAGGCGACCGGCGGTGGCGCTCGTGGGGGCGCTGCTGTTCCTGCTGGTGGGTTTTCTCCTGCCGCTTCCCGCGCTGCGAGGTGCGCGTCCAGTCCATGCCGCCGCGGCGGCGAAGGTGGACGCGGTGCAGGCGCAAGCGGAGGCCCTGGCTCGCGAGGAGCCTCTGGGTGAGGCGGTGGAAGAGGAGCTGCGCCGGCTGGCCGATGAAGTGGCCGCGGGGCGGTTCGATTCGGGAGATTGGGAGGCCGCCGACTCCCTGGAGCAACGTCTGGCGGAGCGTGCCGCCGAAGCCGCCGCGCAGCTGTCCAAGGCCGCCGAGGCCGCGCGCGAGCTGGAGGATGCGCTGGGCGCGGCGGGAGGCGCCGAGTCCGTGTCTCGCGAGCGCGAGGCGCTGGAGCACGCGCTGATGGAGTTGGGCGACGCGCAGCCATCAGCGAGTGAGGGAACGGAGGGGATGGCGGGGGCGTCGGATGCGGGCTCGGGTGCAGGCACTGAGTCGAACTCGGGCACTCGGACGGCATCACGCGAGGGCACGGAGGGACAACCCGGACAGCCGAACACCGGCTCGCGTGAAGGCACGGAGGGGCAGACGGGTGAATCGAACGCAGGCACTCGGACGGCATCACGCGAGGGCACGGAGGGACAACCCGGGCAGTCGAACACGGGCTCTCGCGAAGGCTCGCGGTCGGAGGGGGCCTCGCGGCAGCAGGCACAGGCCCGGGCTCAATCCGCGGGTTCGGTGGACCAGATTTCGGACCTGCGTCAGTCGTTGGAGCGGCGGCGTCAATCGCTGTCCCAGCCGTTCGACTCGCGGCAGGGCGAGAACGCCCAGGCGAACTCGCAGCGCTCGGGGACTCGCCGACAGCAACAAGGCTCACATGGCGCGCGTCAGGGTTCGCGAAGCCAGGGGCAGCAGGGCGAAGGCGAAGGACAGGGCCGCTCCGAGGGACAGGGTGGCCAGAGGGGTGGGCGCTCCGGACAGGGGCACGCGAGCCGCGCGGTCGATAACCGCTCGGGCTCAAACGAGGTGGGGACGGGCGCGGAAGGGGGCGGGCACAACGCGCTCGTCTTCGGCGGCGCCGCGGAGATGGACCCGGAGCGATTGGCGTTCGAGGCGCTTCCGGAGGGGCAGGGTGGCGAGGCGGGTGAGCTCTGGGGACTTCAAGCGGCGGACCCGCTGAGGGGCTCGGGGGCGATGGGCACTGGAGGCTCGAGGGGAACGAGTGCCCGGGGCGAGGCGACAGAGGGGCCGGGTGCGCAGCCGTTGCTGCCGCGCAACCGGGAGCTGGTGAAGCGGTACTTTGGTGGCAAGTAGCTTGGAAGGGGAGACACACGTGGCAGCGGAGCTTCTCAGTCCCGCCGAGGCCCAGGGGGCCGCGGAGGTCGCGACCCGACTCAAGGAGCACCTGAACACGGTGCTGTTGGACCAGGAGTCGGTCGTCGAGCAGGTGGTCGTCGCGGTGCTCGCGCGGGGACACGTGCTCCTGGAGGGTTTGCCAGGCCTGGGCAAGACGGAGCTGTGCAAGTCGTTGGCGCGGTTGCTCGCGCTGCCGTTCCGCCGCATCCAGTTCACCCCGGACCTGTTGCCCGGCGACATCACCGGCACCTACGTGCTGGAGGGAGAGGGCCGCCGTGACTTCGTCTTCCGCGAGGGGCCCCTCTTCGCGAGCCTGGTGCTGGCGGACGAAATCAACCGCTCCAGCCCGAAGACGCAGGCCGCGCTGCTGGAGGCGATGCAGGAGCGCCGCGTGACGGTGCTCGGCCAGACGCGTCCCTTGCCGGACCCGTTCTTCGTCCTCGCGACGCAGAACCCCATCGAGCTGGAGGGCACCTACCCGCTTCCCGAGGCGCAGCTGGACCGCTTCCTCTTCCGCATCCAGGTGCCACCCGTGGGCGCGAAGACGTTGCGCACGTTGCTCACCACGCGCGTGCGCGGCGCTCCGCCGGAGCTGTCGCCGGTGTTGGACGCGGAGGGGCTCGCGCGCTTGTTCGCCGCGTCCGACCGGGTCCACCTGCCCGGCCCGGTGGCGGACTTCATTGGCCGCCTGGTGGAGGCCACGGACCCGCGACAGCCCTCCGCGCCGGAGGCCGTCCGCCGCTTCGTGCGCTACGGCGCGAGCCCTCGCGCGGCGCTCGCGCTCGCGGCGGCGGGACGTGCGCGGGCGCTGTTGGGTGGCCGCCCCAACGTGGGCTTCGATGACGTGGTGGCCACCGCGGCGGCCGTGCTCAACCATCGGCTGGTGTTGGCGTACGAGGCCTCGCTGGAGAAGGTGTCTTCTCCAGACGTGGTGCGCACGCTCCTCCAGGCGGTGCCCGAGGTGCCGCGTGACTAGCGCCGCGATGTTGTCGCTCTTGTTGTTGTTGGGAACATCGCCCGCGCCCACCGCGCCCCAAGAGACCCAGGCCATTGACGCCGCCGCTTCCGCCGCTGCCGCCGCCGCCGCGGATGCCGCTGCCGCGGTGGCCACTCCAATGCCCGAGGGCTATCAAGACATGACGGGCTCGACGCTCTCTCATACGCGGGGGGCGCTGCGCGTCACGATGCGCCGTAACGCCCTGATGCCGCCGTCTGGGTACTGGGCGACGGATGTGGTGCTGAACAACCTGGGGTCCAAGCCGCTCTCGGTGCGCCTCGCGTTCCGGCCTTCCCTGGGGGAGGTCACTCACACCATCGAGCGCCGCGTGGAGGTGGGGCCGCGTCAGCGGGTCGTCACCTGGCTGCCCTTGCCCATCTCCTGGTACTCCGGCCAGCTCACCATCGAGGTGCCGGGGTTGGACCCCATCGTCGACACGCTCTACCCGGACAACGTCCGCTCTTTGCGGCTGATGGTGTTGGGCTCCTCGAAGTCCTTCGAATCGGCCGTGGACATCGCGAAGAGCGAGGGGTCGGTCGACAGCATCCTCTCCGCGCGCTTCATCGAAGACCTCGTGGATGCGCCGCGCGACCTGGCCATCTACACGAGCTTCCGCGTCGTGATGCTGAGCGGAGAGCCCTCGAAGCTTCCAGCGGATGTGTGGGCCGCCCTCGATGCGTATGCTGTGACAGGCGGCCGGCTGGTCATCACCCGTCCCGTCCGGGGACTGGAGACGTACTTGCCGCTCTGGAAGGCGGGGCCGTCCGCCACCGTGCCCTATGGCCTCGGCTCCGTGGTGACCTGTGAGAAGCAGGGACTCGAGTGCCAGCAGCTGCTGCTCGATGCCTTGAAGGATGACCCGGCGGACCCCGTGGGCCTGGTGAGCCCCGTGGGCATCCAGCCTTACATGTCGCGGGACTCCGACATGGTGCCGCTGCTGACGAGCGCGCATGCTCCCCTGGGACGCTTCCTGCTGCTCATCAGTGCCTTCGCGTTGATGGCGGGTCCCGGGGCCTGGGTGTTGGCGAAGCGCCGGGGGCCACTGCCGGTCTTGATAGCGGTGCCGGCGGTCTCGGCGCTGACGTGCCTGGCCATCATCGCCTGGTCCGTGCTGGTGGATGGCTTCGCTGTGCACACCGCGCGCTACAGCCTGACATGGCTGGATGGCGCCAGGGCTCGCGCGGCGACGGTGGGGCTGGGCGCCTGGTACGCAAACCTGTCACCGGAGCCGCTGCGGCTGCCCGCCACGACGGTGATGCTGCCGCCCGAGGAGGGGCCGGGGGAACTGGCGGACATGGACTGGACGGGTGGGCTCACGGTGGGCAGCGGCTTCGTGCCGTCGCGCACCTATCGCGAGTGGGGTGAGGTCGCGGTGGTTCCTTCGAGGACCCGCCTGGTGGCGAAGCAGGAGGGTGACGCGTTGCGGGTGCAGAACGCGCTGGGTGCGCCGCTGGAGGAAGGCTTCGTGCGGCTGGGGGGCAAGCTGTGGCGGGTGCCCGCGCTGAAGGACGGTGAGGAGGGCACGGGCGCGCCGGCGGCGGAGCCGGAGTCGAGCAACGTGGCGCATGCCCTGGTGGACCGCGCCTTCACGCCCGGAGTTCGGCAGCGGCTCTCGGGGGCGACGCAGGCCTTCCGCGCGGACCTTCGTGAAGGGGAGTTCATCGCGTGGGTGGGAGGGCCGGGGCCCATGCCCAGCAGCATCCTGCCCGCGGAGTTGAGTGGCGCCGCGCATCTGATTCGCGGCGAGGTGCGGCCATGAGTGTGTTGTTGGAGGTGAAGGGGTTGCGGCGCGACTACGGCGCGCTGCGGGCCGTGGATGACGTGACGTTCCAACTGGAGGCCGGCAGCATCCTGGGCTTCATCGGCCCCAATGGCGCGGGCAAGAGCACCACGCTGCGCATCCTGGCCACGTTGGACGCGCCCACGGCGGGAGAGGTGTTGCTCGGCGGGCACTCGCTGGTGGACACGCCGGACCGGGTGCGTCCGCTCATCGGCTACATGCCCGACCGGTATGGCACCTATGACGACGTCACCGTCTACGAGTTCCTGGACTTCTTCGCGCGGGCGTATGGCCTGACGGGCGCGAAGCGGCGTCAACGCGTGGACTCGGTGATGGGCTTCACGGGGCTGGGGCCACTTGCGGACAAGCTCACCACGGCGTTGTCGAAGGGCATGCGGCAGCGCGTGGCGTTGGGGCGCACGCTGCTCCACGACCCGCAGCTGTTGCTCCTGGACGAGCCCGCGGACGGCTTGGACCCGCGCGCCCGAATCGAACTGCGCGAGCTGCTGCGCGCGCTGGCGGACCAGGGCAAGGCGGTCATCATCTCCAGCCACATCCTCACGGAGCTGGCGGAAATCTGTGACACGTGCGCCATCATCGAGCAGGGGCGCCTGCTCGCGACGGGCAAGGTGGGGGACATCCTCCAGCAGGGCACCAGCGTCACCGCGCTGGAGTTGTCGGTGCGGTTCGCGGTGGGGGCGGACGCGGACGCGGTGTGGTCGCGCGCGGAGCGGCTGTTGTTGGAGCAGCCGCGCGTGGCGCGAGTCTCGCGAGAGGCCGACTCCCTGCGCGTGAGCCTGGAGCTGGAGCAAGGGGTCGAGGTGAAGCCCCCGGATGCGGCGGCGGCGCTGTTGGCGGTGCTGGTGACGGCGGGCCTGCCGGTGTGTGCTTTTGGCCCGAGAGAGCGCAACCTCGAGGACGCGTTCATGACGGTGACGAAGGGGAGGTTGGCATGAGCGCGCCCGTGGAGACGTCCTCGGCGGGAGCCGGGCCCCAGGCGATGGTGGTGGGCGAGCTCGCGGAGGCGCGCGCCTCTGGCTTCGAGGCCTTCCAGGAGCGGTGGGGAGACCGGCTCAACCCGCTGGTGGTGAAGGAGGTCCGGCAGGGGCTTCGCACCCGGGTCTTCTGGGTCTGCTTCGGCCTGATGTTGGTGGCGTGTGTCGTGCTGTCGCTCATCGCGTTCGTCGAGACACGTGACTCGGCCTTCACCCAGCACGGGCAGGGTTTCTTCCTCGCGTACTTCACCTGCCTGTCGGTGGTGCACTTCATCGTCATTCCGTACAGCGCGTACCGCTCGCTGGCGCGAGAGCGCGAGGACGACACGTGGGTGCTCCTGGTCCTGACGGGACTGGGGCCTCGCAAGATTCTGCGAGGCAAGATGTTGTCCTACCTGGTGCAGGCGGGACTGTATGCCTCGGCGGTGGGGCCCTTCCTGTTGTTCAGTTACTACCTCAACGGGATTTCACTGCCGAACATCCTCACGGTGCTGGGGTTGGGGGGCGCGTGGTTGATGTTCCTGACGGTGGTGGCCGTGTGTGCCGCGACGTTGGCGGACGGCCGGATGGGCCGCGCGTTGGTCCACTTCGTGGTGCTGGGCGCGCTGGCCTCGGGCTGGGGCTCGGTGATGATCAGCACGGGCGTGTGGCTGGAGTCGGGCTCCCGCTCGCTGCGGTTGGGGGACCTGACGCAGACCGTGGTCATCCTGTTGACTTGGATGTTCCTGGAGGGATGGCTGCTGTTCGAGGTGGCCGCGTCCCGGCTGTCGCTCTCCACGGAGGACTACACCCGGGGGCCTCGGCGCGCGGTGGTGGGGCAGATGGCGGTGGCTCTCGTCGGAGGCCTCCTTCTCTGGTGGAATGCGGGCTTCGACGTCGAGGTGGCGGAGATTTTCGGCGTCGTGGGGGCGGTGCATCTGGGGCTCGTGTCCCTCTTCATGGCGACGGATGTGGATGGGCAGGCGCGCGCCCTGCGCGCGGTCACCGGGCCCTTCTCCCTGTTCAAGCCCGGTGCGCTGCGAGGCTTCCGGCTGGCCGTGTTGTTGCTGATGGGGTGGTGCGCGGTGTGGCTGGGAATCGAGCTCGGCTGGGGTGATGGGCTCACGAAGTCCATCATCGGGCGGATGCTGACGGTGGTGATGCCGGCGTACATCCTCATCTACCTGTCGCTGGGCATCCTGGTGGGACGGATGGGGGGGACTGACCGGTTCTCCTCGCCCGGTGCGCTGCGGTTGTTGGTGTTGGTGCTGATGGGCCTCGGGTCTGGAGTGCCTCCGTTGGTGGCGGCGCTCCTGGGGCTCGACACCACCCATGTCCACCTGAACCTCCTGAACCCCGTGGTGGGGATGAACCTCTTCAGCACCACCGACTATGACGATGGTGTGACCAGCCCCCTCATGTCGTGGCAGCAGGTGGACACCGTGGTGGTGGTAGCGCTGATACTGGCTTTCCTGGCGGACCGGGTGCTGAGCGCGCGTGAGAAGTGGGCGCATCGGTCGTGAGCGACGCCTGGGACGAAGCCGCGGTGGGGCGGCTGGTGCCGGGGCTGTCCCTGGCGCTGCCGCGCGGTCCTCATCGCGGACGCGTGGGAGAGGTCCGAGCCACGTCCGTGGGCGGCTCGCTGGAGCTGCATGACTTCCGCGCGTATCAGCCGGGAGATGACCTGCGGCAGCTCGATTGGAACGCGGTGGCGAGGACCGATGAGCTCATCCTGCGTGTGCGTCAGGAAGAGGTGTCTCCTCGGGTGGAGGTGGTGCTGGATGGGTCTCGCTCCATGGCGTTGTCGCCGCGCAAGGGCGCGTGTGCCCGCGAGGTGGCGCTGCTGACGTGTGAGGTCGGCGCGAGGCAAGGGCTGAGTCCCACGTTGATGGTGACGGGTGTGCGGCCGGAGCGGATGCAGGGACCCGCGTGCCGGGAGGTGTTGCGGCGGTTGGAGTTCGATGCACGCGACGACCTATCGTCCGCGCTGGCGCGGCTGCCTCCACCGAGGCCCTGTGGGCTGCGCGTGGTGGTGAGTGACTTCCTGTTCGAGGCGGACCTGTCGGCGCTGGCGGCCCGGCTGTCTCGTGGCGCGGCGGGGGTCTTCCTGGTGCAGGTGCTGGACGCGGAGGACGTGGAGCCGTCGGGAGGGGAAGGGGCTCGGTTGGTGGATTCGGAGAGTGGCGCGGCGTTGGAGGAGTTGCTGACGGAGGAGGTGTTGGCCGCGTATGCGCGGCGCTTCGCGGAGCATCAGCGTCAGTTGCGGGCCGCGGCGTCGCGCGCGAGAGGAGTGTTGCTGACGGCCGAGGCCACGCAGCCGCTGGCTTCGTTGGTGAAGGGGCCGCTGCGTCCGCTTTTTGTCGGTGGAGGTGGCGCGTGAGCTTCGGCTTCCCGTGGGGCTTGCTGGCGCTGGGGGCGCTCGTGCCGCTGGTGGCGGCGTACTTCCTGCGGCGCAAGCAGAAGCCCGTGGTGGTGAGCGCGCTGTTCCTCTGGCGCACGCCTCGGCCTCGCGCGGAGGCGGGGCCTCGGTGGGAGCGCTTCACGCGGGAGGTGTCGCTGCTGCTGGAGGTGTTGGCGCTCATCGCGGCGGCGCTGTACCTGGCGGACGTGCGCTTGGGAGAGACGGCGCAGGTCCGGCATCTGGTGCTCGTGGTGGATGGGAGTCTGTCCATGTCCGCGCGAGGGCCGGAGGGCGTCACGGTGTTGGAGCTCGCGCGGCGCGAGGTGGCCAGGCGCGTGGAAGAGGCCTCCGCGACACACGTGACGCTGCTGGCGTCGGGTGCGTCCGCGCGGGTGCTCGCGGGGCCAGCGGCGGAGCCGTCGCGTGCGTTGGCGGCGCTGGAGTCCTTCGAGGCGCGAGGCGCGGACCACGACCCATTGCCGACGTTGTTGTGGGCCCAGGAGCTCGCGGGGCCGGGCGCGCAGGTCGCCTTCTTCACGGACGCGGCTCCGGCGGAGGGGCTCGTGTTGCCGGGGCTGGTGCGCTGGACGGCGCTGGGGGCGCCTCACGACAACGTGGCGCTCATCTCAGCGCAGCGCAAGGACGACGGTGGCACGGCGACGGTGACGTTGCGCGTGGCTCGCTTCGGCGCGGGGCCTGAGTCGGTGGCGGTGCGGATGCGAGCACTTCCGGGCGCGGGTGCGAAGCAGGGCACGGAGCGTGTGGAGCAGGTGGCGCTCACGGGCGAGGAGGCGACTCCGGTTCGCTTCACGTTCCAGAACGCGGGGGACGTCGAGGTCTCGCTCCCGGAGGATGCTCTCCCGGAGGATGGGCGTGTGTTGCTGCGGGCCTCTCCCGTGCGGCCGGTGGCGGTGAGTCTTGCGCAGGGGATGGGGGCGCTCGAGCGCGACGCGGTGGAGCGGTTCCTCAAGGCTTCGCCAGAGGCGATGCGCGTCGCGGAGACCGGGGAGGTGTTGCTCATCGGTCCTCGAGGCACCGATGCGAAGGTGACGCTGGGGTCCACGGGCAAGTCGCGCACGTTCGTGGGGCCGTTCTTCACGGAGAAGGGGCATCCGTTGATGGACGACGTGCAACTCGCGGGAGTGCGGTGGTCGGCGGGAGAGAATCCTCCGGGGCACCCCATCGTCACCGCGGGTGACGCGGTGCTCGTGTCCGAGGAGGGTGATGGTCGCATCCACCTCAACGTGGACCTGGCGCGCTCGAACGTGCAGCGGGTGTCCGCATGGCCCGTGTTGATGAGCAACCTGGTGCGCCAGGCGCGCCGCTCTCGGGAGGGCTTCGCGCGACGGCAGCTCACCTTGGGCGAGCCGCTCCAGGTGGTGACATTGCCAGGCGAGCGCTACTCGCTGGTGGGGCCGGAGGGGAGCAAGCCGGTCTTCGGTGCGGGAGCGGTGAGCCTGCCTCCGCCGGCGGCGCCGGGAAGCTATGTGCTGGAGCGGGAGGGGGACACGGTGGACACGGCGGAGGTCCTGGCTTTGGACGCGCGTGAGTCGGAGCTGCGCGGACGCGGGAGCGCGGAGGTCGCCGCGCGCGAGGCGGGCGCGGAGGACGAGCGCACCAAGACTTCGGACCGTGCGCGGTGGCCGTTGGTGATTCTGCTCCTGGCGTTGATGGGGGACTTCTACGTCACGAGGCGGGTGTCATGACCTTCTCGCTCCCTCAGGCGTGGTTGCTGTTGCTTCCGTTGGGGCTCTTCCTCTGGATGTACGGCCGGAGGCCCGGGCCTCCCATGTGGTTGCGGGGCGCGCTGTTGGTGCTCACGGTGGGGGCGCTCTCGGGGCCGGAGCTGCGGAGGAAGGACGCGGGCAGTGACGTGGTGGTCGTGGTGGACCGCTCCGCGTCGATGCCTCGGGATGTGGACCGCACGGCGCAGGAGCTCGTTTCGCATCTGGAGAGGGAGCGTCGCCCGGGGGACCGGGTGGGCGTCATCGCGTTCGGCCGCGAAGCGAGGGTGGAGCAGTCCTTGTCCGCGGCGGGGGGCTTTGGCGGCTTCACGCGGACGGTGGACACGGAGGCCTCGGACCTGTCCTCCGCGCTGGATGCGGCGAATGCGCTCATCCCGAGGGAGCGCACGGGGCGGGTGCTCGTGCTCTCCGATGGACGGGCCACGGGCTCGGATGCGCGAGGCGCCGCGCGCAGGCTCGCGGCACGAGGTATCGCCGTGGACTGGCGCCAGCTCTCACGCCCCGAGCCTCCGCTGGATGTAGCGGTGGTCTCGCTGGAGGTCCCGGCGAGTGTGGGAGTACGTGAGCCCTTTCAGTTCTCGGCGATGGTGCATGCGTCGGCGGCCGTCACGGGGACGGTGCGCCTGGAGCGCAACGGGCGCGTGTTGGTGAAGGGCCCCTTCAACTTCCAGCCAGGGGCCAACGTGTTGCCGCTGAGGGACCTGGTCGAGGAGCCGGGGCTCATGCGGTATCAGCTCGTCATCGAGACGCCGGGTGATGGCGTGCCGGAGAACGACCGGGGCGTCGCGGTGCTGCGAGTCGAGGGGCCTCGGCGCGTGATGCTGCTGACGCATCAGCCGAAGGGAACGCTCGCGCAGGCGCTCCTGGCGGCGGGCTTGTTGCTGGAGGTCCGCGCGCCCTTCCGGCTCACGCTGGACGACCTGGATGGCGTGGGCGCTGTCGTGCTGGAGAACGTGGATGCGAACACATTGGGGGAGCCGGGCCTCAATGCACTCGCGTCGTATGTGGAGCAGGCGGGTGGTGGACTGGTGATGACGGGAGGGCGCGAGAGTTTTGGTGAAGGGGGCTATCGCCGCTCGCCGGTGGAGCCGTTGTTGCCGGTGTCGTTGGAGATGCGCGAGGAGCAGCGGCGTGCGTCCATCGCCATGAGCATCCTCATGGACTGTTCATGCTCCATGGGGGCGAACGTGCCGGATGGGCGTACGAAGATGGAGCTGGCGGCGGAGGGGGTGGTCGGGGCGCTCGGGCTGCTCAATCCGGAGGACGAAGCCTCCGTGCACATGGTGGACACGGAGACGCACGAAATCTTCCCGCTCAGTCCCGTGAATGCCGGGCTGCCTTACGACAAGGTGGCGCGGGGGTTCAGCGGAGGCGGTGGCATCTACGTGGGTGAGGCCCTGCGCTCGGGCCGCACGCAGATTCTCAAGAGTGAGAAGGCCACGCGTCACGTCTTGCTCTTCGCCGACGCGGCTGACTCCGAGGAGCCGGATGACTACCGCGCCACGCTGGCCGCGCTGCAAAGCGAGTCCGTGACGGTGTCGGTGATTGGGTTGGGGACGCCCAAGGATTCGGACGCGGAGCTGTTGAGGGACGTCGCCCGGCGAGGAGGAGGACGCGTCTACTTCGCGGAGGACGCGATGAGCCTGCCGCGAGTCTTCAGCCAGGAGACGCTGGCGATTGCGCGGGCCACCTTCATCGACGAGCCGGTCTCGATGGAAGGTGCGCCGGACCTGCCGCTCCTGGGTCGGCTGTCGTCCGAGGGATTGCCGCAGGTGGGCGGCTACAACCTCACGTATCTGCGGCCGCAGGCGAACGTGGCGCTGCGCACGCTCGATACACACGCGGCGCCCGTCTTGGCGATGTGGACGCGAGGCGCGGGACGCGCGGTGGCGTTCACGGCGGAGGTGGATGGGCCGTTCACGGGGGAGTTGCGCCAGTGGGGTTCGTTGAGGGCGGCGCTGGAGGCGATGGTGCGCTGGTCGATGGCGGGGGCTTCTCCGCTCGGGGATGCGGTGGTGCGTTCAGAGCGGCGCGGGCATGTGCTGCGCGTGACGTTGGACCTGCCGCCCGAGGCGCCGATGCCCGGAGCGTTGCCCACGTTGGCGCTGCTGTCGGGTGACGGGAAGTCATCGCCGGTGGAGTTACCGATGCGATGGGAGGACGAGGACCGGCTGGTGGCGGAAGTGCCACTGGAGGGGAGTGGGACGTGGCATCCGGTGGTGCGAGTGGGCACGCGAGCCCTGCGAGCGCCACCTGTCGCGTTGCCCTATTCCCCGGAGTTCGAGCCGGGAAGTCCGAAGGAAGGGCTCGCCTTGCTGCGCTCCATCGCGGCCGTGGGCGGAGGCGTGGAGCGGCTGTCGATGACGGGCCTCTTCGCGGAGGCTCCCGAGTCGGAGGGCAACCGCGCGCTGGGCCCGTGGTTGGTGTCGCTGGCCGTGGCGCTGTTGCTCGCGGAGGTGGCGGTGCGACGGTTCCTCTCCGCGCCTCGGCAGCGGGCCGTGGCGCGCGCGGCGCCGGGAGCCTCGACGGTGGCGGGGACTTCGTTCACGCCGGTTGGGGCACCCGTGCGCGGGGAGGCCGCGGCGAAGGCGCCGGGACCCGTTCCGGCGACCGAGGAGACCGCTCCAACGGCAACTGCTCCGAGTCCAGCGAGTGAGGCCGACGCCAGGCCACGGGAGAGTGGAGTGGACTCCGCGCTCGAAGCTGCGCGTGCGCGCTCACGTCGACGTTTGGACCGGTAAGCCGCGGATGGGGCGCCTGGTGGTCACGTGCCGAACCGACTACACCTGAATCGAGACTCGGCCCGTTCCGGCGACGCACCATCGAACAGCATGGCTGCTCAGCCTGCGCCGCAATGCGCACAGGCAGAAAGTCGATCCTGAATGGAGTCCCGAGGTTCTCTTCAGGTGGAACGGGCCGCCCCCAGCATGGAGGGTCATCGCGATGGATGGGGCGGCCCGCGCCGAACGAACCTCACAGGGGGAGCATCGGGAAGGATTCCCAGCCCCTCGCGTGAGGGTGAAACCAAGCCAAGGTGAGTGCTCGAGGTGTGGACTCTGCGCGAGGCTTCTCGCGCTGGCGATTGAACCGGTGAGCTGTGGTACGGGCCGCCCCCGTCTTGGAGGGGTCTTCACGGTGGATGGGGCGACCCGTGCCCTATGAAGCTCACAGGGTAACCAAGTAATACGCGGGAAGAACTGAATGCGCAACTGGGTCAGAATTATTCTTTCCTGTCAGAATTTCTGAGACGCCAGCGGGTCAGCAGTGCCCCGAGGGGAACCCCTGAGACCTGTGCGTTTCGGGGTATGAGGGCGGCCGATGAGGTACGCACGTTGGGGGTTCGTGGGGCTGGGGTTGGCGCTCCTCGCGCTCGCCATCCAGGCCGTTCGGCTCGCGCTGCACAAGGGCTTCAGCATCGACGAGTTCCAGTACGCCCACGCCGCATGGCTGGTGGCGAAGGGACAGGTGCCCTACCGGGACTTCTTCGAGGTCCACTTCCCACTCATCTACCAGGCGCTCGCGCCGCTGTTCTGGCTGCTCGGTGATGAGCCGTGCGTCGTGCTCGCGCTGCGCGCCGCGATGCTCATTCCGCTCGCGGGGACCTGTGTCTCGGTGGCCGTGCTCAATCGCCGCCAGGGCCGGGTCGCGATGTGGCTCGCGCCCGTGTTGCTCCTCTCGCTGACACCCTTCACGCGCTTCGCCACGGAGATACGTCCCGACGCGCTGTCGACGGCGCTGTTCCTCGGCGCACTCGCCGCGCTCTCGGTTCGCCCCGGTACCCGGTGGTCAGGCTTCATCGCGGGCGTGCTGTTCTCCGCCGCGCTCTGGGCTTCGCAGAAGGTGTTGTTCTTCGGCGGCATCGTCGGAGCCGTGCTCGCGGTGGACCTCGTCGTGAGGCGAGGCCGGAGTCCCGCGCAGGTGGAGCGCCCCATCGCCTTCATCTCGGGCGCGAGCGTGGGACTCGCGTGTGTGGCCGCGTACCTCACGGTGACGAACTCTTGGGCGGCCTGGTGGCAGTGGTGCTTCGTGTGGGCCGCGGAGCACCAGCGCCACTATCCCGGCTTCTCGTGGCGTGACTATCTGCTGCCCATCGTCCGCGAGCAGCCCTGGTTCTTCGTCCTGGCCCTGCTGGGGCTCGTGAGCACGGTGCGCGATGGATGGCGCGCGGGGGACAGGTGGTGGGGAGACTCGGACCTGCCGTTGCTGCTCGCGGTGGGGGCGACGTTCGGCTCCTACGCGCTCCAGCGCGCGCCGTTTCCGTACAGCTTGCTGCCGTTCCTCGGAGTGCTCGCGCCATTCATGGCACGCGGCGCGGTGATGCTGTCACTGCGATGGCGCGCGATGCCAGTCCGCATCGTGGCCAGCGGGGCCCTCGTGGTCCTGCTGTGCTGGCAGTGGACCCGGCTGGAGTCACTGTTGGACGGAGGCGGCAACACACGCCAGCGCGAGGTCCTCGCACGCATCGCCACGCTCACGGGGCCGGAGGACGTGGCGTATGACAACTCGGGTGGGTACGTGAGCCGGCCCCACGCGCACTTCTACTTCTACACGGACGCCTATCTTCGAGGCGCCATCCCGGACCAACTGTCGCGAGAAGTTCCCGAGGCCCTGCTCACGCGAGGGTGCGTTCTCCGAGTGGATGACCTGAGGACCTCGGGGTTGCCGCCAGCGCTGAGGCGCTTCCTCGACACGTACTATCAGCCCTACGACGGAGACCTCTTCTTGTGGGGCCAACGCTATGACGTCACACCAGGCGCGGCGTTGGAGGACCGCTTCCTCGCGGTGCGAGAGGGGCGCTACTTCGTCGAGCCCGCCTCCGCGCTCGACACGGGCACTCTGTTCATCGACGAAACCCGAGTCACTCAGTCCGAGCTCACGCTGACCCGGGGTGAGCACCGCATCCGCTACGAAGGCAATGCCAGCCGCTTCCACCTGCTGTGGCTGCCGCGCGACGGAAAGCAGTGGAGCCCCAGGCCCGAGGCCACGCCCACCTACTCGCGGTTGTTCTGACCGCGCTCATCCATGGGGCGAAGCTTCCGTACCCGGTGGCCACGAACATCGACGACGAAGACATGACTTCGGCTGTCCACGGCGATGTCGTGGCCCAGCCGAACGGGCCATGGCATGACCCACCTGTCCGCACGAACGGCTGAGAGGAGGAAAATCTCCACCGCATGTGCTCAAGCTGGGTCATCGCGAGTCCTTGTGGGTACGCAAGGAGGGTCAATCGTGAATGCCTCAGGGCTTGGCGTGTCATCGCGAGCTTCGAAGTTCGCAGTGGCGCTGTTCTGCGTGCTTTGTGTTCTGCCGAGCTGCTCTGAGCAACGTGAGGCCGAGGTGCTGCCTGGGACTGAAGTCCCATCGGGGAGTGCTTGTGACGGTGTGGCTCCGCGGACGCTAGACGAGGTCTATGCGCTGCACTTCGCGGCAGCCCAGCCGACGGGTTGCACCGTGGGTTGCCATGAAAGCGGCGCTGGAGGCTTGACCTTCCAGAATGCCCACGCGTTGTGGCAGGCCACCGTTCAGCGCACCTCCGTCGGTGATTCAGAGCTGCTGCTCGTCGAGCCAGGCCATCCGGAGCGCAGCCGCATGTACCTCAAGCTTCTTCCGGACGCGGTGGGGCGTATGCCCCAGGGCGGGCCCTTCCTCGATTCCGCCGCGCTGCGAGATGTGGCCGGGTGGGTTTGCGCGGGTGCGCCCGAGCCATCCACCTCCTCCGGAGATGGGGGCCTCCCTGACAACCCGCCTCCAACGCTCGATTCCCTCGCTCCTTCCTCCGTGCCAGAGGGCGTGGGTGAGGTGGTGCTCACCGTGAATGGCAGTGGTTTCGTGGCCAGCAGCCAGGTGAGTGTCAACGGCACGGCCGTGGCCACCACCTACGATGGGCCGCAGCGATTGTCGGCACGGGTGGCCGCGTCCCTGACCGCACAGCCCAGGTCACACCTGGTCCAGGTGACGACTCCATCACCCGGTGGAGGCGTCAGCGCCAGCCTCACGTTCACAGTCACCGCGTCTGGTGCGGCGCTCCCCCTGGTTTCGTTGTTGTCTCCATGCGGCACGGTGGCTGGCACAGGACCGTTTACCGTCACCGTGCGCGGGACAGGCTTCAAGGAGGGTGCGAGTCTCACCTTCAACGGCAGCACAGTGGCGACGACCTTCATCAGCGCGAGCGAGCTGCGAGCCTCCATTGCCAGCACGCTGGTGGCCTCGGCGCCAGCTGGCAATGTGGCCACCGTCACAGTCACGAACCCAGCGCCAGGCCGCGAGACGTCCGCGCCCGTGACGTTCGGGGTGGCGAGCAAGGTGTCCACACTGGCGGCGGACGTGCAGCCCATCTTCACGGCGAGCTGTGCCACCAGTGGGTGTCACGCGAGCACCTCCACGCCAGCCAACCTCACTGCTGGCAGTTCGTATGGCGCCCTGGTCAATATTCCCACCAGCAGCAAGGGGTGTGGCATGCGACTCCGAGTGCAGGCTTGTGGCCCGCTGCGCGGACAGAGTTTCCTCATCGACAAGATTCTGGCGACCAACGTCAGCCCCGCCTGCTCGGGCGGTCCCATGCCCAAGGGCAGCCCTTTGTCCGCCACGCAGAAGCAGGCCATCATCGACTGGGTCGCTCAGGGGGCTCCCCAGTAGCGCACGGGCCGTCCGCGCAAACGGCAGGCCCCGGTGGAAACCATGGGGCTGGTGTTCACGCGTGCCTCGGTCTCCCGGCGAGGCGCTTTGGGACCGACAAGCACTGTGAGTGGATGTTCCGGCCGTCGGTTCAAAAATCTGATGTTGGTGTGTGGCCGACTCGAGGTGCTCCAAGTCTACCTTGTGCAACCGAATACACCTGACGCGCCACGCTGCACGTGCGGATGGAGCGAGCCAACGAGAGTTTCATCCACGGAGGAATGGCGTGAGCGGGAAATGCTCGGCCAGGTCTTTATCTCTGGGCCAGTACGGGGCTGATTCGAGTGCTGCTGAAGCCGTAGGGATGTCTGTGATGTTGAAACCACGCCGGAGGCGCTCCTCCTTCTGGAGGACCTTCACAGCGGGGGCCGGTCTCATCAACGTCTGGAGTCAGCGAGTTCGCACCTTGGGGCGAACATTCGCTGATTCCCAGTGTGCGCGATGTCCAAGGCTGCAAGCGCCAGCCTGCGACGTATTCACCGAAGGTGCGAGGACTGCAAATGCTCAAGTTTCGCTCTGCTGCACTTCTGGCGAGTCTCACCCTGATGGGCTCCGCGTGCGGCACCCCCGAGGCGGGGGAGAAGAACACTCAGCAGGTCTCTTATGAAGAGTTCCGGGCCCAGGCCTACCAGGAGCCCGAGTCCGGTGGCTTCGTGGTGGATGGCGACATCTTCCTGCCGACGGAGGCCATGCTGCGCGAGTTCTACGAGCAGGCAGTCAGCGGCACGGGGACGACCGAGGCGGGGCTCGCCGTGTATTACAGCGGCGGCAAGGACATCAAGTGGAGCGCCAGCGAGGCGCTCAATCTCACCTACTGCGTGAGCACCAAGTTCGGCAGCAATTACAGCAAGGTGGTCGACGCGCTGAACAGCGCCACCGCGGCGTGGGAGGCGGCGGCCAACATCAACTTCATCCATGTCAGCGCGGAGGACTCGAACTGCACCAACCGCAACTCGAACGTCGTGTTCGACGTGAACCCGACCAGCTCCACCCAATACCTGGCGCGCGCGTTCTTCCCCAACAGCAGTCGGCGCGACCGCAACATCCTCGTCTCCACCACCTCGTTCGGAAACATCTCGCCGTGGACGGTGACAGGCGTGCTGCGCCACGAGTTGGGTCACACCATCGGCTTCCGCCACGAGCATACCCGCCTCACCAGCACCGGCTGCTACGAGGACAACGCTTGGCGCGGGCTGACGCCGTATGACTCCAGCTCCGTCATGCACTACCCGCAGTGCAACGGCACTCAGACGGGAGACCTGGTGCTGACGAGCAACGACAAGAGCGGCGCCCGCTCCCTGTACCCGTAAGCGGCGCTGGACTCGGTGGGCGGCTTTCATTCCTGGCGCCGCCCACCAGTCCAGGGGACGCGTGAGATGCCGGGGATTGCCTGTCACCCGCCCGCGAAGGTGCCGCCTCGGGTGTGCTGTCGCGATTGTCCTGAGCGAGCGCATCCGGGTGGCCACGAATCAGATGCGCAGGGAGTGAGGAGGCCCCCTCAGAGACCTCCCGTGACGGGCGACTACTGCACGCAGGGCACCTGACCGCCCGCGGTCCGATAGGCCCGCATGCGGTTGGACAGGTTGCCATTGTCTGTCTCCGGGGTCGTCTGCTCAAGGTTGCCCGCGCCGAACGAGAATCCAGCCGAGTGGGAGCCGGCGACCTCGGCGGTGTGCGTGAAGAAGTAGTCCACGCGGTTGTCCCGCCACTTCGTGGAGCTGTTGGGCAGGCTCATGTTGCCGACGGGCAGCTGCCACCAGAAGTTCGGCTTGTTGAGGCGCTCGGAGACGGCACGTGCCCAGGCGAAGGCCTGATGGAAGTGCGGCAGGGTGACGTTCCTCGTGTCCCACCACGTGTTCTCCCCCTGGCGCTCGTAGTATCCCGCGTCGCGGTCCGAGGCCTCCACCACCACGAAGTCAGTGTCCGCCGCGCCCAGCGCGAGGAGGAAGTCCGCCACCTTTCGCGCCTCGGCGCCCACGTCGAAGGACGCGTTGGTGTTCGTGTAGACGTCGATGCGCGTGGCCCACGGGCTCGCGTGCAGGCCCACCTTCGCGTTGGGCGCGTACTTGCGAGCCATCGCAATCATGCAGCGGCTCAAGCCCGCCGCATCGTTCGTCATCCCCGCGCAGTCCGTGGCGTTGGCGCTGGCCACCTGCGCTGCCACCGTGCGCGGATTGCCCTGCGAGAAGAACTGGATGTAGCCCCACAGGTCCGGCTCGATGTGGAGCAGCGCGCGGGCGTTGCCCACCTGTTGCAGCGTGAACCGCCAGTCTCCGAAGTAGCGCCGCATGAAGGCCACGTCGTTGAGCGCCTGGAGCTGCTGCTCACCCTCGGCGATGCCGCTGCCCAGCAACTGCTGGTAGTAGGTGATGAAGGGAATCTGCTGGCGGTCGCCCGACCTGGACACGAAGCCGCGCACGTAGTCACCCGGTGGCTGCGAGACGTCCTGCCAGCATCCCCACCACATGCACCCGCCACCCGAGCAAGACGTGCCCTTCGTGGAGCAGCCCGTCGTGCAGGACATGCACACGTTCGCCGAGTCGACCAGCCCGCTGGCCACGTACAGGTAGCGCATGTCGAACGGGGCGCCCGCCGCCGTTCGCTCCTCCATCTGCGCGCCCACCAGCAGCCGGTTCTTTCCCAGCGAGGCGAGCAGCGCCTCGCTCATACAGCCGCTGCCGCCCGTTCCTCCATCAGGATTGCCGGGGCCACCGTCCGGAGTGTTCGTTCCTCCGTCACCCTTGGGCGGAGGGGACTCTCCGCCGGAGCCGGAGCAGCCTCCGAGGATGAACAGCGACAACGTGAGAGAAAGAAACCACTTCATCCGCGTGGGGGAGGGCTCGCGCATGGTGATGCAAACGCTAGCGCGTCGCACCATGAGCGGCTCAAGGACCTCATGCCTCCAGGGCCGCGCCTCCCACTTCCGCGGTCTCGCGGTGTGTCATTCAGTCATCCGAAAACAATCCGCCAGTCATGAAAAACAAGAAATTCTTGAGTCATGACATTCGGGGCGGCTAGACGTGAGGGTTCCCCCCCAAGCCGAGCCCGTTGGGTGGCTTGGGTTGCTTGACGGGCGCGGCGCATCCCCCGAGGTCGTGATGAAGACGCGACTGTGGTGTCTCGTGGTGCCCGTGGTGATGGTGGTTGGTTGTGGCCCTATCGATGAAGGGCAAGGTGAGGTCATCGACGAGCTCACCGGACAGGTGCTTCAAGAAGCGACGGTGAAGTACGACATGCACCGGCTGCTGGAGGACTCGAATCTGCTGGGCCACCAGTGGATCACCACCGAGCAGGTGCAGGCGTTCCTGACGCAGCAGGGCTCGTATCTGGCGACGTACAAGGACCCCGCGTTCAGCAACAAGACGGCGGCGGCGCTCATCGTGGAGCGCTCCAAGGCGTATGGCATCAGCCCGCTGTACATGCTGGCGCGCATCCAGGTGGAGTCGAGCCTGGTCCAGAGCGGCACCTCCAACAACCTGAGCAAGGCGACGGGGTGTGGCTGCCCGGACAGCAGCGGCTGTGATGCGCAGTACGTGGGCTTCGGCAAGCAGATTGATTGCTCGGCGAAGAAGCTGCGCGGCTACTTCACGGACCTGGATGCGGGCCGGCCCACCATCGCGGGCTGGAAGGTAGGGACGACGAAGTCGACGTTGGACCCGTGCTCGGTGAAGCCCGTGAACAAGGCCACCGCGGCGCTGTACACGTATACGCCCTGGGTGGGCGCGTACGCGACGCAGTGCGGCCGCACGACGGTGGGTGGCTCGTCGCTGGTGGCGGTCATCTACAACCGGTATGCGTCGGGGGGCTTCAACTGGGGCGGGCCGACGACGGGCTGTGTGTCGGAGACGGCGGGCACGACGGTGCCGGACCTGGGCTGCGTGCAGAGCTCGTCCGATGCCATGTGGCGGCAGTGCGTGGCGGGGACCTTCACGGCGGGCAGCACGGAGAAGCCCACCACGTGCACGCAGGAGTGGCCGTGGTGCTCCTCCGCCACGCTGGGCCGCTCGGTGCCCGCGCGCACCTGCGTGCAGTCCTCGTCCAATCAGCAGTGGAGCCAGTGCGGCGTGGGCGGCGCGTGGGTGAGCGCGTCCATGGCGCCCGACAGCGGCGCGGGCCCGGTGGGCGCGTGCTTCGAGATGTACTGGCTGTAGCCCGCGCTCAGTACTCGTTGCTCCAGATGAGGTCGAGGCCGCCCGAGCGCGCGTCGCCGTACTGACCTTCCAGGCTCCAGCGCGGTCCGAATTGGTACTCGAATCGGACCGCGTTGGAGTTCTCTCCCTGCTGGACGTTGGCGCCGACGCGTCCGGTGTAGCCGACGTAGATTTTGTCGGTGACGTACGTGCCCACCTCCAGCTTGGTGCCGGCGATGCCGGAGCCGCCCGCTTCAATGGACAACACATCCAGCGGCAGCTTGGCGGCCAGGGCCTTGCGGGCCTCGTTGGCCACGAGCGAGCCCACCACGGAGGCGGCCTGCGCGCTGGCGGTCATGGACGCGCCGGAGCCTCGCTCCAGGGTGCGCCGGCCGGTGGCGAGCAGCGTGTAGATTTCCGACTCGGGCATGGGCGGCTCGCTGGTGGGCTTCAGCGTGAAGTCGCGTCCCTGTCCTCGGATGGTGACGAACACCGTGACGTTGGCCGTCTCGTTGCGGTGCTCGGCGGTGATGTTGATGTAGGGGACGGCGGGCGGGCCGGTGAAGCTCACGATGCTGTCGCGCTGGACGTCGAAGCGCCGGCCCAGCACGTCCACCCGTCCTCGCAACACGCGCACCTGTCCGAAGAGTCGCGCCACGTCGGTGTATTCGATGCGGAAGTCCTCGGACAGCCCCAGCTCCACGTTGAGGTCGGAGCCCTTCACCCAGATGTTGCGCGGCGCATTCACGTTCACCCAATAGGCGCGCGTCGGCGAGGACTCCTCGCTGGACGCGGGCTCCTCCGCGGGGGGGGAGGGCGCCGGAGTCTGCGGCGTCTCGGTCTGGGGCTCGCCGGGGGAGGGTTGCTGGGGCTGCTTGCGCTTGCGCCGCTCGAGCGGGACACCGCGCCGCACGAGCACGATGTCGTCGGGGCGTCCCATGGACTGGAGGTCCTTGCGCTTGACCTCGGGCAGCTCGATGGTGGCCTCGGGGATGGAGACGTTGCGCAGGTTGACGAGCTGATTGGAGAGTGTGCCCTCCACCTTCGCGCGCATGCTCAGCAAGGCCATGAGCTGGTCGTCGTAGACGATGGGGAAGCTCTGGGCCCGCAGGGGGTAGGGCTTCCCCTCCGGGCTGGACAGCTCGTACTCCCCATTCCGGGTGTGGGTCGCGGTCAGCGGCGCCTCCAACCAGAGCGAGCCGGCGCCGGCCTTCATCGCCAGCTTCTTCACCGACAACGCTTCCTGGGTGGCATCGATGTCGAGCTGGATGTCGCGGTACTCGCCCAGCCCCATCAGCGCGAGCTTGCCGTCCTTCCACGCCATCGACCCGCGGAAGATGGGCGCGCCCACCGTGCCGGTGAGCTTCGCATCCGCTTGAATCAACCCGCCCACGCCGCGCATCACCTCCACCGCGCCGGAGAGGAAGGACGGGTCGAAGTCCCGCGCGTTGATCGTCACGTCCAGCGGCGCGCGCGCGGTCTCCAGGCCCTTGCGCAGCGCGGGCAGGGACACGTCCAGATTCACCTTGCCGTCCACGTGCAGGGTGCCTCCAGCCGGAGCGGAGAGGAGCACGTCGAACGTGGAGCGGGCGTTCTGGTAGTCGTAGTGCATGCGCGCCTGTCCCAGCGCCAGGTCACCCATGCCCAGCTTCTGCGCGCCCGCCGTGAGCTCGATGTGGGGCGTGTCCAGCGTGCCCCGCGCGGACAGCTCCACCGAGAGCTCACCCTGGAGGCTCTTGGACTCGGGCGCGACGGACTTGGAGGCGGTCACGCTCTGGGCGCGCGCCTTCGCCACGCCGGGCAGGTGCTGAATCGGCATGGGGCCCAGGCGGCCCTTGAGCTGGATGGGGATGTGTCCGTACACCTCCTGGTCCTGAAGCGCTCCCAGCGGCGCCTCCAGCGTGACGTCGAGCTGCACCAGGGGCTTGTCCTCGCGCTGGGCCGCCATCGTGATGCGCACGTCCTGGTCATCACCCACCACGCCGAGCTGCCCATCCACGGGAGGCAGTCCGTAGGCCGTCAGTCCCGAGGACTTCACGCTCAAGCGCGCCTGCGGCACCATCGCGGAGCCCGAGAGGAAGAGCTGCGCGGAGAGGGTGCCACCGGGTTGCTCCAGCCCACCCACGCCCTCGAGCTGGGCCAGGGGCAGGTCCGCCACGCGCGCCTCCAGGTCGACCGAGGCCGTCAGCAGGTCATCCGCCTTGGGGGGCCGCGCCAGCATCCCGCCGAGCGTGAAGGGCGTGTGCAGCACCACGTACGTCTGGGAGCCCAGGCCCTTCACGTCGATGCGTGCGTCGAGCGTGTCGTCCTGCGCATCCGACGCCGCGTGCAGAACCACGTCCAGGGGCTGCTTCAGGGAGAAGCCCGGCGGTGGCGCGGTGTAGTTCAGCGCCTGGCCATCCAACTGGAGGGTCAGCCGAGGGTCTCTCGCGGTGCCGTTGATACGCAGCGCTCCGGACACGGTGCCCGTCACCGGCTCCGTGCGCTTCACCAGCGTCATGACCTTGGCGATGTCCAACTGCTCCAGCCGGACGTTGAGGGCCAGGGCATCCCTGCGCCGCTTGAGCACGCCCTGCACGGGAACGTCGAAGTCCGCGGAGACGTTGGCCGCCGGGTTCGACGCCGACAGCGTGCCCGTGGCGCGGTCCTTCTCATAGCGCCCGTCGACCGTCACCTGGATGTCCGCGTAGTCGGCCACGCGTCCGTCGCGCCAGCGAAGCTTCGCCTGCGCATCGGGGCGAGGCATCCGGCCCTTCGCGGTGACGAAGCCCGTCACCGTGCCGCCCAACCCGAGCGACTCCGGGACGGCCAGCCGAGGCAGCAGCGCCAGGTCCACGGCCTCCAGGTCCACGCGTGCGTCGAGCTGCTCCCGGACGAGCGAGCCCTGCACGGAGAGCACCTGGTCGCCAGAGGCGAGCTTGAGCGCGGGCTCCACTCCCACCGTGCCGCCGTCGAGGCGCACGTGGGTCGGAGACTGGAGCTTCCACGTGGCCTCTGGCCACGAGAGGGTCATCCCCTGGAGCTGCAACCCGTGGGCGTCTTCATCCAGCAGTCCCGCCACCGTGAGGCCGAGCATCGTGTCACCCAGGGCCCGCACGCTGGCCTCCAGCTTCCGCCCCTCCGTGGAGAAGTTGGCGGACACGTCCCGGAACTGGCGCGCCCCCGCGCGCAGCTCGCCCACCACCAGCGTCGCGTCCGCGGAGAGGGGATGGGTGACGTCCGGCACCTCCGCGTTGAGCGTGAGGTTCTTCACCGCGATGTCGCCATAGGCCAGCGAAGTGAAGGTCCCCTGCGTGGTGATGCCGGGCGCGCGCGCGGAGCCCTCCACCCGGAACTCCAGCGTGCCGCTTCCAGAGAGGGGAGGGAACGCGCCGGGCAACAGCCGCGTCAGGGCATGGGACAGCAGCGAGAGGTCTCCCGCCGTCAGTCCCCCCTTCACATGAAGGGACTGCGTGGTGCCCTCACCTTGCGCATGGAGGGAGGCGCCGGGGACGAGCACTCGCAGGCGCGACAGCGTGTAGTGGCCGTCCTTCACGGACGCCTTCAACTCCACGGGCCCCAGCGGCTGGCCCAGGTAGCGCGACGGGGACACCGACAAATCCACCTCGCCGTCGAGTGTCTCCAGGCTCGTCCCTCCGCCCTTCGCCGTGAGGTCCGCGGAGAGGTTCGTCTTCGGGCCCGAGTCCACCAGCGCGGAGAGGTCCACCGCGCGCGCCTTCACGACGAGCCCCGTGGTGCGCAGGCGCTCCAGATTCACATCGCCCTTCACCTCGAACGTCGCGTCCGCGGCCTTGCCTCGGACATCCGCGAACACCACCTCGCCGTCGAGCCCCGCCTTGCCCTCCAGGCTCACGGGCACTCGCAGGGGCCAGGTGGGCACGAAGCCACGCGTCAGGTCCGGAGGCACGGTGAGCCGGCGCACGTCCGCGCGCACCTTCAACACGCCGGGCGGCTCGCCCGGAGGCACCTCCGGCGGGAGCGTCACCGCGGTCGACGCGTCCAGCACCAGCCCCGCGATGTCCAGGTCCACGTCGGCATGGAGCAGGGACTCGCCGCCGCCACCTTTCACGTTCAAGCGCAGCGGACCCTTCGCGGGCAGCGCGAGCCCTCCGGTGGACTCCAGCGCCACCTCGAAGCTCCGCGTGGCCACCGCGTAGTGGCCGCTGCCTCGGGCGTCGAAGTCCTCCATCCGGACGCGCCGCTCGCCGCCGTCCTCCAGCTCCTGCTTGAAGTCGACGGAGCCGTTCTCGAGCACCAGTTCGCGCAGGTCCACACGGAGCTTTCCACGCGGAGAGGGGGGCTCCTCGGGCTTCGCGACGCGGGCCGCGAGCGCACGCGAGAGATTCAATCCCCGCTCATCCTGGACCAGGTAGAGCCGGGGGGCTTCCACGCGCGCATGCGTGAGGTCCACGTGCTGACTCAGGAGCGCACCCGGCCGCACGCGTGCTTCCACGCGAGCGATTTCCGCCACCAGCTCGCCCTCCGGGTCATACAGCTTCACGCCCGTGAGGACGGCGCCCGGAAGGTCCAGGTCCAACCCGCCGACCTCCAGCCGGCCGGCGAACTGCTCATTGGCGAGCCCGAGCCCCTTGTGCACGAGCCATCGCTCACCCGGCGCGGACGTCGCCCAGAGCAACGCGCCCGCCACCGCGAGCACGACGAAGCCCACCACGCCGAGCAGGCCCCACAGCAGTCGTCGCCCCCAGCGTCGCCGGCTCAAAACGCCTCTCCAATCGACAGTTGAAGCGCGCACTGCCCATCCGGTGCTCCGGCGAAGGTGGCGCCGCGAGCGGTGGGGCCATCCGCCTTCCACTTGCGGCCGATGCCGAAGCAACCTCCGGACGTGGGATAGATGTAGACCGGATTGTCGACGGGCAAGCCCCGCCCGATGTTCAACCGCCGGGCGACATCCAGACGGATGGGGCCCACGACGGTGAGGTAGCGCAGGCCCAGGCCCACCGCGTGGTAGTGCTCGGGACCGAACAGGCGCGGCGAGGCGCGCGAGTCGAAGCCCTCCACCCCCACCAGCCCCGAGTCCCAGAACCCCGCGAGCATCAAGCTGGTGGATATCTGGTAGCGCAGCTCCAGCGACGTCTCGAACAGGCTGTTGCCGCCGATGGGCACGGTGTCCCATTCCGACGTCTGGACCGGCACGGGCGTGCCATTCACGTCCTCCACCTTCGCGAGCGCCGCGAGCGGGGACAGACGCTGGCCGTTGAAGCCGCGCATGGACGTGGCTCCACCGGAGAAGAAGCGCGTGACGATGGAGCTCTGCGAGTTGCCCGCGGGATTGAGCGTCCCCATCCGCGCCTTGCCCGCCAGCACCAGCCGCTTGTCCTCGCCGAAGGAGCGATAGAAGCGCAGGTCCGGCATCAGCCGGACGTAGTTGAAGTCACCCAGGAGGAGCCCGCCGCCCTTCTGCACGGAGAGGCTGATGTAGTAGCCGTCCCGAGGCGCCACCGGGTCATTGCGCCGGTCCCACGTGAAGGCCAGCTCCAGGAAGCTCAGCGACACCTCGCAGCCCGTCTGCCCGGTGTCGCCACAGCCGAGGATGACGGGAGGCACGCGCGAGTCCGCGGTCACCCGCCCGTTCAGTTGGTAGATTTGGAGGTTGTAGGACGGGAAGATGGAGAAGCTGCGATGCGGCTGCCAGATGATGCCCGTCTGCAGCTTGCCGCCGTAGAAGTCGTACGCCTGCTCCAGGCCCTTCTCCAGGGTGATGGAGGTCTGGTGGCGCACGTCGCGGAACAGGAAGCGCGGCTGCTCGTATTCGCCCGTCACCTCGAAGACAGGGCCCTGCTTCGTGGGGGACACGATGTTGGGGATGAACGCGTAGCCCGCGCGGCCTCGCACCGTGACGCGGCGCAGTCCGCCCAGGAAGTTGCGGTGGGTCCACTCCCCCAGCACGCGCACCTCCTGCCGGGCCGCGTCCACGCCGATACCACCACCCAGCCTCACCGAGCGGAACGGCGCCTCGCGCACGTCCACGACGATGGGCACCGTCGCCGTCTCCCGGTCGGGCGCTCCGCGATTCACCTTCACCGCGCCGAACACCCCCATGCGGAACACGCGCGCTTGCGCCTCCGCCAGCGCCGTCTCGCTGTACCAGTCGCCCTTCTTCAGCGCGCCCTGCACCTGCTCGATGATGCGGCGCGGAGGCACCTGCGGGTTCGCGTCCGTGGCGACGAAGGTGTTGCCGAAGCGGTAGCGAGGCCCCGGCTTCACGGTGAGCCGCACCTGGGCCTGCCGCGTGTCCACGTCCACCTGCACCTCGCCGGACACCTCCGCTTCCGCGTAGCCCAGCTCGCGCAGCTGCTCCTGCACCCGCGTCTTGGACTCCTCCCACGGACCCTCTCGGAAGATGTCGCCCTCCTTGTACGGGAGAATCGACTTCACCCGCTCGTGGTGCTCCAGGCGGTGGGCCTCCGGAAGGGACTCGAGACCGTTGAGCTGGATGCCGGCGATGTGCGTGGGCTCGCCCTCGTTGACCGCGACCTGGAGGGCCACCGAGTCCTTGCCCTTGGGGTTCACCTGACTGTCCACCACCTCCGCCTGGTAGTAGCCCTGGGCCTGGTAGAAGCGCTCGATGCGGCGCAGGTCCGCCTGCCACGCGTTGGGGTCGAAGTAGTGGGGACCGCCGAAGGGCCAGAACCCCCACCACGGGGTCGCCGCCGTGAGGATGTGGTCCTTGATGTCTCCCTCGCTCACCTGCTTCGTGCCCTCGATTTCCAGTCGGGAGACCTTGGGGCCCGGCGGGGGCGTGGAGGTGGTGGCACAGGCCGCGACGCTCAGCAGCGCGGCGAGGGTGGCGAGGCGGAAGAGTCGAAGCAGGTCAGCAGCCACGGAGTGTTCATACCCGGAAGGCCAGCGACGGATGCGTTCGCTGGCGCACGGCCCCCTCGCATTGTCGCATTCCGACGGTGCTTCGGCGCTTCTTGTTGGCTGGTCCTTGCCAGAAACACGGGGACACGTGCAAGCCGCGCCAAGGTGCGCCAGATTGGGGGCCATGCTCCAGTCCCGGCGAATGAGAATCCTGGTGTTCTGCGTGATGTCGGCACTCGCCACCGCCTGCGGTGTGGACGAGGACGAAGTCGTCCGCCTCAAGGAAGGCGAGAGCCTGGCGGACGCGGCGTATTGTGGCTCGTTCGGCTGCGAGCGGATCAACGAGTTCTGCGCCGAGGTATTCCTGGAGTTCGGCCGCTCTCCGCCCATCTGCGTCAGCGAGGACGTCTGCGAGCGGCTCGAGTGCGCCAACTCCAGCCGACGCTGCGCCATCTTCGACGGCCTCCCGGGCCAGGTGAAGTGCATCGACTGAGCGGGGCTCGCGGGTGGGCCGGGGTGCCCGGGACTTGACTCCCAGGCGGCCCCAGGGCCTCGCCATCAGCGCCGGGCGGAGGCGGTGAGCCAGGCCAGCTTCTCGGCGGCCTCCCGCGTCGTCGAGTCCGCCATCAGCGCGCCCGTGTCCTGGCTGATGCGGTAGGCCCAGTTCGAGTCGCTCATCGAGCCCGGCAGGTTGATGCGGTCCCGGGTGCCCAGCACGTCCTGCCAGGGCAGCACGCACAAATCGCTGCTCGAGTTGAGCGCCGCGGCCAGCATGCCCCGGTGGACCTCGGGGGTGAACTCACGCGTCACCGGCACGCCCTGCATCTCCGGCCACGCGCGCGCGGCGGCGTGACGCTCGTCGTCGCGGGCGCCCTCCCACCACTCGGCCATCGTGTCCGTGTCATGGGTGCCCGTCGTCACCAGGGAGATGGTGGGGAACTGATGCGGGTCGCGGTAGTGGTCGCCGTCGCGCTCCCAGCGCATCACCCGGTAGCCGGGCAGCTTCAGCTCCGCGAGGATGTTCCGCACGAAGGGCGGGATGACGCCCAGGTCCTCGGCGACGATGCCCGCGCCCTCCGAGAGCAGCTCGAAGTGCTTGCGCCCCTGTCTCCGGTGGCTCTCCTCGTCCGGAGGAATGAAGCGCCCGGTGGGCGTCTGCTCATCGCGAATCCACTGCCGGAAGTAGCCCACCGCGTGGTCCACGCGGCGCAAGTCGTAGTAGCTGGCCGCCTTCTTCGCGCGCGACTTGAGCCACGCGTAGTCGTCCTTCTGCATCGCGGCGAAGTCGAAGTAGGGCAGGCCCCAGTCCTGGCCCGTGGCGGAGAAGTCGTCCGGGGGCACGCCCAGCCGCGCGTCGCGGCGGAGGATGGTGGGGTAGGCCCAGCAGTCCGCGCTGTCCTGGCCGATGATGAAGGGCTCGTCGCCGCACAGGAGCACGCCCTGGGCCCGGGCCTTCTCTCGCGCCGCGTCCCATTGCTGCTCGGCCACCCACTGGAGCCAGGCGTGGTAGCGCACCCGGCGCTCCAGCTCCTGGGCCTTCGCGCGCAGCGCGTCGGGCTGGCGCGTGCGCAGCGGCTGGGGCCACTCCCACCACGCGCGGCGCTGCTCCTGCTCGCTGATGGCGGTGAAGAGCGCGTAGTTCTCCAGCCAGTCGCCTTGGGCCTCTCGCCACTGGCGGAAGGCCCGGGCCCGCGCGGACTGGGGGGCCCAGTGCTGGGCCTCGAAGGTGTCGAAGGCGCGCGCGAGGGCCGCGTCCTTGAGCGGGAAGACCAGGTCGTAGCGCACGCGGGGCGCGGCGCGGGCCTCGTCGAGCTTGCGCTTCTCCTCGGCGGAGAGCGCGGCCTCGCCTCCGGAGGCGATGAACTCCGGCAGGGCGCTCAGGTCGATGAAGAGCGGGTTGAGGCCGAACGCGGAGCGGGTGGCGTAGGGGCTGGAGTCACCCGGCGCGGTGGGCAGGAGCGGCAGCAGCATCAGCAGACGCTGGCGCGCCGCCTTCATCCAGGTGAACAGCCCATCCAGCGCGCCAAGGTCGCCAATACCGAAATCCGTGGGGGCGCGGAGCGAGAACAGCGGGAGCAGGAGACCGGACAGCCGGCCGGGGGTGGACATGGTGCGGCGCAATCTGCACCAGCCCAGCCCTGGAGTGAACTGCTCCCCTGTCTGGAATCGCATGCCAGGGTTTGGCTGGTGGACGGATGCACCTTTCGAGGGGGATGTCTGGGGGCTCCGCTACACTCCCACCATGACGCCATTGCCCCCTTCCTTCTACGCACGGCCGGCCCTGGTGGTGGCAAGGGAGCTGCTTGGGACGCTCCTGGTCGTGCGGGACGCGCAAGGGGTGAGGCGGGTGGGGCGCATCGTCGAGACCGAGGCGTACATCGGTGAGCACGACCTGGCGTGCCATGCCGCCAAGGGGCTCACCGCGCGCACCGAGGTGATGTTCGGCCCCGCGGGACGGGCGTACGTGTACTTCATCTACGGGATGCACTGCTGCTTCAACGTGGTGACGGACGAGCCCGGGGTGGGGGCGGCGGTGCTGATTCGGGCGGTGGAGCCGGTGGAGGGGCTGGGGGAGGACGTGCGCACGGATGGGCCGGGGCGGTTGTGCAAGGCCCTGGGGCTGACCCTGACCCACAACCGGATGGATTTGGGGACGGAGGCGCTGCACCTGTTGCCCGGCGAGACGGTGGCGGAGTCCCGAGTGGAGCGAGGCCCCCGGATTGGAGTGGATTACGCGGGGGTGTGGGCGTTGAAGCCCTTCCGGCTCTGGGTCGCGGACAGTCAACATGTCAGCAGGCGACCGACACCCAGGGCTCGTAAGCGGCCTTGACGAAGGGGCTTCCGGCTGGTTGGGTGCGCCACGCCATGTCCGACGAGGTCTCCACGGAAGATGATCGCCAGCTCCTCGCCCGCGCGCAGGACGGAGACATGTCCGCCTTCGAGGCCCTGGTGGAAGCGCACCAGGACAAGGTGTACGGTCTTGCCCTGCGCATGACGCGCTCGGAGGCGGACGCCGCCGAAATCACCCAGGACACCTTCCTGTCGGCCTACCAACATCTCAAGGATTTCCGCGGGGATGCGGCCTTTGGCTCCTGGGTGCACCGGATTGCCGCCAACCATGCGCTCATGCGCCTGCGCCACCGCCGGGTGGCCCAGGCCGCCGAGGCGGAGCTCCAGGGGCCGGAATTCACGGCCCGGGGGACGCTGGCGGATTACCCTCTGCAGGACTGGAGCCGGGATGCGGAGGAGAAGGCGCTGGACGCGGAGTTGGGCCATGCCATCCGCCAGGCGGCGGACCGGCTGCCCGAGGGGTATCGTGAGGTCTTCCTCTTGAAAGACGTGGACGGCCTCAGTTACGAACAGATTGCAGAGGTGACGGGGGATTCCATTCCCGCCATCAAGAGCCGCCTGCACCGGGCTCGTCTTGCGCTCCGTGAAGCCATCGACGCCTTCTACAACCGGGACAGTCGAGGGCTGTGAAACGCGAACGGGGGGTACCGCATCTTCCGATGCGAGGACGAGGGCGTGTCGCTGCCAGCCGAGGTTCGGATGTACACCTGTAAAGACTCAATCAACCTCCTGCTGGAATACCTCGACGGCGAGATGTCGCCCGAGGAGGCGCAACACCTCCAGGAGCACCTGTCCGGGTGCTCGCCCTGTGAGGAGTTCTTGCGCACGTACCGGGCGACGCCCAGTTTGTGCAAGCGCGCGATGGCGGCGAGGATGCCGAAGGAGGTCAGCAACAAGCTGACCGAGTTCCTTCGCTCCAAAATCAAGTCCGCCTCGTGAACCTGAAGCAACTGTCGCTGCCTGAGTTGGGGGAGGCGCTCGCGCCCTTCTCCCCGTCGCCCACCGCGGTGCGCAAGGTGTTCGCCGCCGTCTTCGCCCATGGGAAGCTTTCCGTGGAGGAGGTGGCGAACTCTCCGCAGGTGCCGCGTCGCGTCGCGGACCATTTGAAGGCGCACGGCGAGATGCCGAGCCTTCAAATCGTGGAGCGGCGCCGGGCGGACGACGGCTTCGTGAAGTATCTCTTCGACTCGCCCCTGGGTGGGCGGGTGGAAGCGGTCCGCATCCCCATCTTCGATGAGAAGTACGTTGTCTGTGTGTCCAGCCAGGTGGGCTGCGCGCTGGCGTGCGACTTCTGCATGACGGGGAAGTTGGGTTTCAAACGCAACCTGCAGACCTGGGAGATATTGGACCAGGTGCTTCAGGTGCGGGCGGAGGCGGACCGGCCGGTGCGGGGTGTGGTGTTCATGGGGATGGGCGAGCCGCTGCTCAACTACAAGGAGACGTTGAGGGCGGCGGGCATCCTGTCGAACCCCGCGGGCTTCTCCATCGCGGGCACGGCGATAACGTTCTCGACGGCGGGACATGTGCCGGCCATCCGGCGCTACACGCGGGAGGGGCATCCGTACCGGCTGGCGTTCTCGGTGACGAGCGCCATCTCGGAGAAGCGGGCGCAGGTGCTTCCGATTGAGAAGACGCATCCGTTGCCGGAGTTGATTGAGGCGATTCGCGAGTACAGCCAGGTGCGTCGCGAGCGCGCGATGATTGCCTATGTGGCGATTCGCGGGTTCAACATGGAGCGGGAGGACGCGGAGGCGTTGAAGACGGCCTTCGAGGGGATTCCCATCAAGGTGGACCTCATCGACGTGACGGACCCGACGGGGAAGTACCTGCCGCCGACGGAGGCGGAGCTGAGTGCGTTCCGCGATTACTTGCAGATTCTGAAGTCGCCGGTGGCGCGGCGGTATTCAGGGGGCAAGGAGATTGGGGCGGCGTGCGGGACGCTGGCGGCGACGCAGTACGGAGGCACGGTGATGCCGTCGCCTCGGAGCGAGCTGGGCTCGTAGACGTCAGGGCCGGGCGAGGTGCTCGCGGGCGAGGTGTTCCGTGCTCGTCTCGACTCCGAGCGCCAGCGCGGCCTTGATGGCGTCATCGAAGGAGTGCCGCGAGTATTCTCCGGCGAGCTCAGCGGGCGCCCGGACTGATTGAAGCAGCCGAATCAGCAGGAGCCGAAGCGCTGTGGTCCGGACGTCGAAGTCCTCGTGAGTGCAGAGTCCTGGGAGTGCCACCAGGACTCGGGCGAGCCCCCAGCCGCGCATCGTGGAGGCCATCCAGAGGGCATTCTTGATGTGCCGAGGGCTTCCATCTCGCTTCTCAACGATGTCCATCAGGAAGTTGAAGGCCTCGGCCCCCAAGGAGGCGAACTCCTTCTGGGCAAGAGGGTGAGGGAAGTCCGCTCGGCCCAGTTCCGCCTTGAGCCGTCGCCAGGGGCTCCTGGGCGTAGGTCCTGGCGTGTGGTGTTTGTCTCGGATGGGGATGATGACGGCCGTGGCGCCTGTGTCGGAGAGCTTTCCGAGGAGGAGTGCCTCCATTTCGGTTCGGGTTCCCGTGGCGAGGGTGCTCGGGAGTGTTTTCAGGAGGGCGCTGACATCCAGGATGCTGAGGCCGAGGAGGTCTCGGACGCTCTGGAGGACTTTGACCTTAAGCGGGCCCGTGTCTGTGATTTGGAGCGCCCATCTCCCATGCTGTGCGTAGAATAGAGGCCGCACATCCTCGGGGATGCCAATTCCGTCCGCCTCGGTGGCGAGGCCACAGTGGGTGCAGTGGAATGAGGCGGAGAACCGGACTCCGGTTCGATGGGAGTTTGCGTTGTAATGTGTTTGCTGCGGAGTGTTGCAGCCTGGGCAAGCAGTGGGGCTGCTCACGGATTCGCGTGGCATGGGGAGTCTTGCCTGATGGGGTTGGGCCTCAGATGATTCTCAAGGTGATGGCTTTCAGGACCGCGCGGGTGCGGTCTCTCATGTCCAGCTTGTCGAGGATGGTGGACACGTAGTTCTTCACGGTACCCTCCGCGAGGAAGAGGGCGCGAGCAATCTCCCGGTTGGAGTAGCCCCCGGCCATGAGCCGCAGGATGCTGACCTCTCGCTCGGTGAAGGTCTCTCGAGGAGCATCGTCCGCGTGGTACTGGAACCGCGCGCGGACCGGTGCGGTGCTGACCGGCTGCAAGAGTGTCTCTCCCTGCGCGAGGCGGTGGATGGCGTCCTGGAGGTCGTCGGGCTCGGCGTCCTTGAGAAGGAAGCCCTGGGCGCCGGCTTCAGTGGCTCGGAGGAGTTGTTCCGAGTCGTCGAAGGTGGTGAGCATCAGCACGGGTGTGAGGTCGCCTCGCTCGCGCAGAGAGCGCAGGGCTTGGATGCCATCCATGCCGGGCATGCGGACGTCCATGAGCACCACGTCGACGGACTGTGAGGCCAGTCCGGAGAGCAGGCTGGCTCCGTCCGCGGCCTCGAACACCACGGTGAGTCCTCGGCGTTCCAGCAGTGCGCGCAGGCCCGCGCGCACGAGTGCCTGGTCATCCGCCAGCGCGATTCGAGGACTCATCCGCGCAGCCATCCTTCCAGATGGAGCGAGCCGTGCGGAGTGACGGTGGTGACGAGGTCTCCGCCGAGTGACTGGAGTCGCTCGCGCATGCCCGTGAGCCCGTGTCCTGGCCGCAGAGGTCCTGTGACACGGCCGTCGTCGTCGATGGCCACGCGAAGCTGGGCACCGGCGCGCGAGACACTGACGCGAAGACAGGTGGCTTCGGCGTGGCGCACGCTGTTCGTGAGTGCTTCCTGGACCATGCGCAGCAATGCCTCCGCGACGAGCGGGTCTTCGATATGCAGGTCGGAGGCCAGATTGAGTGAAAGCCGCGTTCGAGGCAGCGGTGCGGCCAGGGCATGCAGCGCGGTCGTCAGGTCGAAGCCTCGTTCGGTGCGTAGGGCCTGGACGACTCCGCGCAACTCGGTGAGCAGCTCCGCCGCGAGGGCCTGGGCCTGGGTCATCCTTTCATCAGGGGCCCCATCCTGGGCCAGTGCCCGGAGGTTGAGGACGAGCGCAGTGAGTTTGTGCCCGGCGACGTCGTGAAGCTCGCGAGCCATCCTCAAGCGCTCGGTGTCGCGAGTGCTGTCGGCCAGAAGCGCGCGAGTGGCGAGGAGGTCGGCGTTGATGTGGGCCAGTCGTTCCCGAGCATTCTCCGCCGCGCGAGCAAAGCCGATGAGCGTCGCGGCGAAGAGCTGGAAGCTCGCGTGCAGGAGGACATGCATCAGTGGCGAGGGCAGGTCTCCCCAGAAGGTCCGGACCACCAGAAACATGGCCCCATTGATGGCGAGGAGCGCCAGTCCCGTCTCCACCCGCTCCAGTCCTTGGGCCAACTGGCCCGCGACGATGATGAGCAGCACCGCGGCTGAGTTGTATCGGACGATGGCGAGCAGCCCGAGCACGCACAAGGCTTGGATTGCCACCAGGGCCGATCGTGTCACGGAGCGCTTCGCGACCAGGACCGTCGAGAGGAACAGGGCGAGGACACCGAGGTGCAGCCCTCGCGCCACGGTGCTGAGAGATGATTCGCCGATGAGGCCCGTCGAGAAGAGAGGGCGGCTCCACAGTTCGATGCCGATGGTCACCCAGACGAGGAGCGACACCAGGACAAAGGGCGCCGGCAAGGAACGGGGGCGGCGAGACATTCCGTGAGCATCGGGCACGGTCCTCGGAGCGGGCAAGCCGCGCGGGCGGAAAGTGACTTCCGGCACGTCGAGGTCATGACGACCGGCCCGTTCCCGGGAAGGGCTCGTCTGGCAGCTTCCCTGCGTGTCTCTTCCCCTTGTTCGAGGCCGTGGATGAAGCTTCATCGTCGAGTGTCGTGGAAGGCTGTTGTCGGGTGCGTTGCCGTGCTGCTGGTTGGGGCAGGAGCCGTGACGGCCTACCCGCGTGTGAGAGGTGGGCACAATGAGTTCGCGGAGGAGCTCCAGCCCGCCGAGGTGACGGACCCGGTGCCCTTGAAGCAGGCGCTCGAGTTTCTTCCCGCGGAGACACCCTTCGCCGCCTTCGTGGCGCTGAAGGGGGACCGCGTGTTGGCTCGTTGGGGACAGGTGGACCTGCCCATCAACACGCACTCGGTGCGCAAGAGTGTGTTGAGTGGGTTGTATGGAATCGCCGTCGAGAAGGGGCTCATCCGGTTGGACCAGACGTTGAATGAGCTTGGCATCGACGACGCGAAGGTCCCGCTGACGGAGACCGAGAAGCGGGCGACGGTGAGGGATTTGTTGATGTCCCGCTCGGGCATCTACCTCGAGGCGGCTGGAGAGGTGCAGGGGATGAAGGATGGCCGTCCCCAGAGAGGCTCTCATCCCCCAGGAACGAATTTCTATTACAACAACTGGGACTTCAACGTGCTCGGGGTCATCTTCGAGAAACAGACGGGGATGGGAATCGGACAGGCCTTGCATGAGTGGATTGCAAGGCCGCTGGGGATGAAGACGTTCCGGCCGGAGCACGTTATCTACGACCAGCCGAGCTTCTCCGAGCACCGGCAGTTCATCATCTTCATGTCGGCGGAGGACCTTGCGCGCTTCGGTGCACTGTATGCGCATGGAGGGCGTTGGCAGGGGAGGCAGATCATCCCGTCTGGATGGATTGAGGAGAGCACGCGGCCTCTGTCCGCAGTGAAGGGACCTGGGCCGTTCGATGCCTACGGCTACCTCTGGTGGGTGGACAAGGACGACGGCGTCTTGTGGGCCGATGGGTGGGGCGGCCAGTTCATGATTGTCGACGCGAAGAACGACGTGACGGTGGTGTCGCGAAACGACACAGGGCGTTCGTTGCTACAAATGGGCCTCTTCATGGCGCTGGGGCAGGATGGCTCGCGCAAGGACCACCAGCAATTGCATCACTGGATGGTTCAGGCCTCCGCGATGCATGGCCTCTAACTCCAGACGGTCAGTTGGCGCGAGGGTCATCGGGGCGAGCAGTCCTCCCGGTTCGCCGCCGTGCGCGTACGAACGGCGGAGCGGCACGTCCAGCGAGCTCCTCCCAGTGAAGAGGTGTGGCTGCTCATCGAGTGGCCCCAGGAGGAGAAGGCTCCGACAAAGTACGCGCTCTGCTCGCTGCCCGAGAACACGCCTCTCAAGGAGTTGGTGCGTATGTCCAAGGTGCGTTGGAGAGTGGAGCGCGACTGCCAGGAGTTCAAGGGTGAGGTGGGGTTCGACCACTTCGAGGGGCGAACATGGTGAAGCTTCCACCACCATGCCATCCTCTGCATGGTGGTCCATGGATTCTTCGCGCTCCGCCGGGCGCTTTCCCCCGGAGGGAACTCGCTGGACACTGCCTGAGGTTCGCCGTCGCCTTCAACACCTGCTGCTGCGCCGCATCGGCCACTGTCCACCCTGCCTGCGACACATCGGCGCCCGCGCACCTCCTCGGGGGCCGTCACGCATGTGACCGGGTAGTATTAGGCGATGGTTCGATACTCCTTTATGCTCTTCTCGGTCAGGATTTATCCGTTCGAAGGGTAGAAATCGAGTAGCACATGCACGGGAATTCTCCTCAGACGAGTTCCTCCGTCAGGAGATGCTCGCCGATGGTGCTGAGGGTCGAAAAATTTAGTTTTTTGAAGATGATTTGGCCTGCTGCGCGAACGACCTCCGTAGGGAGTGAGCTGAGTGGCGATGGGACCATGGGAGAAGCTGTGAGTAGATATGGTCCCCCATAGTGGGATGAGTCGAACGCAAAGACTCCTCGGGCCGCCATTTGTTGCCAGAGATCCATAGGGGCAGACGGTTGCTCAGGCGCAGGGATTGCGACGGTGGTTGGTTCCATGGAACAAAGTGTCGACATTGCTATGTCGTGAATGTCAACGTCGCGTAGGAACTCATCTGGAGCATATCCTCCCCCCGCTGTGCTGAAGAATCCGACGTGACCAGTTTGGTCCGTGGCAAACCAATAGTATTCGCTTCCTTGAATGGTTTCTCTTGTTTCTCTGGTCATGGTGGCTTTGGTGGACCTACGAATTTGTCGGACGCGAATTGGGTTGTCGGATCGGGGAACGCGTGTCGCCCGTATTTTCCTTCGCATTTGGGGCAGACGTCAACAGTCCGTCCAAGATGTCTAGGGCGAATTGCCCTGGTAAATTGGATGTCGGAGGGATTGCCCAGTGCCTCGGCGCAAACGCCTTCAGCGCATCCTCTGCCTTGTCCCAGGCTTGATTGGGCTGTTACTCGGCCAGTAGATGGCGAATATGCCCCTACCACTGTGGCTGGAGCGTGTTTCTGTTGAGCTGCTTGAGCCGCGAACTCGTCGCGAGCCGCAGTTGCTTCAGCGTGCAGATTTCGAACCGAGTTGGTCGAGTTGTTAGAGGGGGAGTGAATTTCTGTTGTTGGTGAATTCGAGACGGGGGATGTGGATGGCTTTGGCGTTGAGTAGAGAAAGCGAACATGGCTTGGATGGTGAGGTCCCTGGCCTCCAAATAGTGCTTGAACTGCTAGTGCTCTATTGAAAATACTCCCCATTTCATAGAGGCCGCTATGTATGTTGGCCCAATTAATGGCTCCATCTGTATCAGTGATGGCGCTCTCATTGGGGGGCCAAGTGACTTGCGGACCCGCGGCGTCAAGATAGTTGTCGAATGATTCGTGTATTGCTCGGACTGGGGGGGAGTCCCAGAGTTGTTCAGCGTTGCCGAACGCGGTGCCAAGCGAGAGTGCGAGGATGACCCCTGCAGCGTTGACGGTCGTGGCCAGGAGCTGTGGAGCAGAGGTGGAAACAGATGGCGCAGAGCTTTGCCCGATGTCGTTGGTGTGATGCGCATCTGGCTGCATCTTCGCGTTGTCGAGCGACGCCACGCTGGGAACTCGGAAGTCAACCGTGACCAGGAAGGGGCTGGCTCCCGGCGCGGACGCGTACCGGTCCATCAAGCTCGACGCGGTGCTTTGCATGGGCGTCGAACTGCCCGTCCACCCCCCATCCCACCTGCTCACCAGTGTGCCTCCATGAGGGGTAAAGCCACTGGGGTCGGTGTATCGAGTTGGATTGTTCAGCACGTAGGCGTACGCATTGTGTGCCTGCGTGGAACCCCCGTCCGCGATGACCGGATCCACGCTGAGGAACCTCATCAGTCGCGGATCGTAGATACGCCCACGCATGTTGATGAGTCCGAACTCATCGTCCTGCTCGTGGCCCGTGAAGCCCCTTCGGCCACCTGAGTGAGTCGCCGTGGACGCCTGCAACATGTTGTTCGCATCGCGCCGCCCACCGAATGGCTCGTACTTGATGCGCTCCAGTACTGCCCCCGTGGAACTGGTGATGGTGTCCGGGCTTCCCTGCCGGTCATTGAGGAAGTAGCGGGTGCTCTCCGTATTGGAGCCCTCATCCCAGCTCAGCTCTGCGATGACACCTTCGGGGCTCGGAATACTGATGATGTGGGTTGTCGCCAGTCCCTGTTTGTGGCGCTGATACAACCCGCTCACATAGACCGTTTCCTCCTGTCCATCCTGCGTCCGCTTGCGGACCCTCGTACCAGATGCGTCGTAGTCGAAGAAGACCGTGCGGTCCCCAGTGATGATGGACTCCGGCAGATCGAACGAAGTGTACTGAGTCGACCGGACAAGGTTCCCCACCCCATCCCGGGATGCCGTCTGGTTGCCTCGATGGTCATACTCGTAGGTGAACGAGTCCGCCCCCAACTGCGCTTGCTTGACGGCGTGGGGCCCTCCCGTTGCCCCCTGGCCGTAGTTGAGCGTGGCAGACGGCTCCCAACCCGTGACAGGCGAACGGCTCAGCAGATTCCCAAGCTTGTCGTACTGGAAGCGCACATCCAGCGTCTGGCAGTTCTGCTGAACCTTCCATCGCTCCAGCCGGTCCAATGCGTCGTAGCCGTACTTCTCCGTGATTCCCAGCACCAGGTCATGCCGCGCGGAGAGATTGTCATCGACAGCGTACTCGTAGGCGAGCCGCTGGACCTGAGTGCTCTGATGCCGAGCCGTCAGGAACCGCAGCCGGCCCTTCGTGTCGTAGCGGAACTCTCGCTCAATTCCGTTGCCGTACCAGGCCTTCTTCACCCGGTCAGCGCTGTCTCGTTCCACGACTCGCCAGTAGTTCGTGATGGAATCGGTCGCGTGGACCGTCGCGATACCACCCCGGCTGTCATACGAATAGCCAATCGACATCGGCTGGCCATTGCGCATGGCAGGGTAGGTGAGCCGTTTCACCTGGCCGTACTCATCATACTGCCGGCTCATTACCAGCGTGTCGCCGCCCACGCGCAACGACGTATCCGTCTCTCGGCCATGGACATCATGAATGTGGTCGGTGATGACGACTCCCTGGGGATTTCCCGTGGGGGTGCGAGTCTCTCGTGACAGCCGCCGCATACCGCCCGGTCCCAGGTCATAGACGTACTCCAGCTGCTCGCGCTCACTGGTGGCCGAGAGAACACGCCCAAGGAGATCGCGTTGATAGGTGGTGGTGACGCGACCCGGTTGGCTCGCGGCACCATCGGAGTGGCTCTTCACTTCGCCAAAGGCGTTATAGAGGAACGTGCCTGTCCCGGAACTGGGGTCCACGGTTCGTTCCAGCCGCCCGACGGCGTCGTAGAAGTTCACGCTGCGGTTGCCCTGGGGATCCTCCGTGAACTCCAGCCGACCGAAGGGACCATAGCTGTAGGCCATGGTCGCTTCATTCGAAGTCCCCGCAGCCTCCGTGGCGCGCACCACCCGGCCCTGGAAGTCATGAAGCGTCTTCTTCACCGTCCCCACCACGTCTGTCACCGATGCCTGGAGTGAGTACGGCGCTGTCACTGTGTAGGAGAAGGTTTCAAGAACGTTCCCTCCCGGCCCTGTTGCGCCATCACCGAAGCGGCGTGTCTTGACTCGGTTGAGGGCGTCATACTCGTACCCTTCCCACGTGGGCTGCTCACTGCTTGTCCTCGGCGCCTCCTTCCTCACTACCCGTCCAAGCGCGTCGTAGGTGACGCTGGAGACAACGTCCGCACCGTCGAACCGCTTCCACTGGTTCGCGAAAGGGCGTCCCATTGAGTCGAACTCAGTGAGGGTTTCGGCCACGGCCCAGGGGCCCGTAGCCACCTGGGTCCTGTGCCGAGGCTGTGAACCATTCCATTCGTAGTACGTGCGCACGATGGACTGGTTCCCGGGTGGAGTGGATGGCCCCAGGTAGAGCGGGGTCGCCACACGTTGCCGACCAAAGCCGTCGTACTGGAGGCGCATGTGGACTCCATTCGGGTCGGCAGTCTGCGCAACCACTCCCAACCCAGGATGGAACAGGTACCGCCAGGTAGCTCCTTCCGCGTCGGTGGTCGAGGCCACCTGGGTCTGGTCGACACCGTCATAGGTCACTGATTCGGAGCGCACCACGCCGCTGCCCTGCTGGGAGACCTGCACGACAAGGCCGCGTGTGTCCCGCGTGAAGAGAGTCTTGAGGTACGTCTCCGACGTATGAGGCGTCACTGTTTCGCCAGCACGAGCTGGCTCGGTCTCCGCGCTCGAGATTTGCCCCCTCTCGCCGAAGGTGACCTGTTGTGTCCGCGTGTTGCTCGCGTCGGCCTGCCCCACACACCCAGTCTCCGGAGACTTGGTACAACTCATCCAGGAAGTCGTGACACTCCACGTTCCAGTTGGAAGCCAGGTGTTCGTGTCGAACCCGCCGACTGAGGTCTGGGTCTTCACCTGCTCGGTCTTGTCCGCGCTGTGGACCAGGGTGGTGCTCTGGATGGGGGTGCCATACGCATCAAGCTGAGTGAGTGTCTCCGTCTCGGAAACGACCGTCGCGGCGTTCCCCTTGAGCTCGTGCACCGTCTCCACCACGCGACGGGCATACTGCTGATAGCTCGACGCATACACCTGCGGCGTGCGGGCATAGGTCCAGGTTCTCCGAGTCTGGAGCGTCGTGCTGGAGTCCACTGGAAGCTCAGTCACTTCCTCTCGAGGGTGGTGCGCGAGGGTCGCCGACACCCTTCCATCCGGGCCAGTCTCCGTGTCACGGTTGTGGTAGTTTGTTGTTGTGCGCGCGCCCGTCGTTTCATCCACGACGATGCGCTGGCCAAAGCCCAGCCAGCCCAGGCCTCGCGTGTCGGAGACGCCATCTCGATAGAGGTAACGCCAGCTCCGGACGCGCTGGCCGTCGACGTTCAATGACATGCGGGATACGACTCGCCGCGTCTCCGGCGTCAGCCGCAACTCCGGCCGCTTCTCGTCGTCTTCTTGACCCCTCGAATAGAACCGCTCGCTGGGAGTGACCTCTCCATGGGCGTTGCCCTGGGAGAGCGGCGCATACTCGAAGGAGTAACGCAGGCCCGTGGAACCCATGTAGCTGTCGGACTGGATATTCCCGTGCACTCGCTTCAGCACGTCGACAGCATGGGTCCTCAGGGCCACCTGCAGTGCGTTTCCTTGTCGATAGGTGAAGTCGAGCTGGCCGTCGTTGTTTGCATCGATGACCTGAGACCACTCTTTGTTCTCTCCACTACGCACCAGCCACAGATTCTGGTGCTGGGCAAAGTCTCCTTGCGGCCCGGCGAGAAGCAGCAGCACCGGGCTCCCGGGTTTGAAGACGGCGAAGTCCACTCGCCCGTCACCGTCAAAGTCGCCATGCTCCGTCTTCGCGCCGTAAAGGCCTGTTGCAATGGATGCATCCGTGATGGAGGTCTCTCGGATCTCGGTGAATCCCGCGCCGGTGTTGAACTGGACCCTCAGCTTCAAATACTCCTCAGGCTGCCCCATTTGTCCGAGTGCCACCGCGTCCTGCAATCCATCGCCGTTGACGTCCACGAAGTGGAAGGTGCGGAAGAGCAGGATCGTGCCGGAAGGCAGCTCGGGGAGTGGACGCACAGTTGTTGCCACCGGATTCAGCGCTGCTGTGTTCCCAGGAGCACCCGTGGGCTCGTCCATGTAGCTGAGGGCATCGAGGAACCTGTTTCCGCTAGGCCCCACGCCCAGTATGCTCATCTTCCCGCTTCCATCGAGGTCGACGGCGCGGACGCCTAGCGGGGATTGCTGGAAGTAGCCCGGATCCGATATCTTGACCTCCCGCCTCTTCGAGGTCTGTTTTGTAAACACTCGTCGTTTGGCGGGAATAATCCTGTCGGCGTCCCCGGTCAGGTCGATCTCATGTTGTCCCATCCAGATGAGTTCGTTGCGGCGGTCCCCGTCGATATCGAGCCAGAACTGTGAGTTTGGCTCGGAGCCCGTAAAGAGCATCTGGGACGTCTGAGTGCTTACATATCCATACGCGGGGGCGGGACTCAGCACTCCGGGGAATTTGGAGAGCTCGAAAGGCCACCATTTACACGAGAGAGGTGTCACCTTGGAGCGACCGAGACCCTCCCAGTCTGCAACCATGGGGTACAGGCCCCGAGTCGGACGCTTCTTGCAGAAATCGCCAGGATCCGAGCCACCAAAAATCGCGTCCCACACGTCATCGAGAAATGTGGTTCCTTCGACATTGAAATAGGGGTCCCAGCCGGCGAGGCCAGTTTCGTCTGATTTTACTGGAGTTGAGGACTCTGCGTCAGGGAACTGCAATAAGCGCATCGTGTCCTTCCAGGTCTGTTTCGTACCGTCAGACCCAGCAAGGTAGAGAGCCGATTCATCAGTCATCTCCGACTTCACGAAGTACGCGAGCCCCTGCCGTCCTGCACCCAGGCCAAAGGCATTCAAGCCCGCCCCCGCAGCGGCGTCACTCACGTCCTGGGCCGGTGGAAAGTGGAAGTCCCAGGAGCCGTGCTCCCACTCGAAGTACACAGGAGACTTGCACACACCCCGACCGTCGCATTCATAGACTTTCGTCAACAAGCTGCGGTTGCTGATGGCCCCCTTCGAGTACTCCAACTTGTAGGAGCGCAACGGCACCTGAGACAACGTACTCGCGCCCGGCGCGAGCCCCGGACCCCTCATGGTGATGCCTGAGAGCCGGAAGTCCCGGCCGACCTTCACCCCCGCCAGATAGCCTTTGAAGACATCCGGCCGTGCCTCGTAGTCGAAGGCCACTTCGCGCTGGCCCGGTTCGATACTCCCCGATGCATCACGGAACTGCGTGTAGACGATTCGCGAGGGACGGTGCCAGGCACCAGACACAGCCCCCAGCGGAGCTTGCTGATAGAAGATGTCCATCCGGTTACCGAAGCGGTCCTCAACAGAGGCCAGCGCCCAGGCAATCTTGACCGTCATGGGACCCGAACCCCGCACGTTTCCGTCGGGTCCTCGGTCAAACTGCTCGTGTTCACCCTCGATGAGTGCGTCGCTGCGCGATGTGGTGGGGCCGGTCGCTACCTTGCCGTAGGTCCGGATGAGCCCATCCCGACCGCGCACTTCGAAGGTCTCGGGGTTGGAGAGCCAGGTGTTTTCCGGGATGCGAATGGATGCATACGTGTCTTGCTCCGTCTTGAAGGACCGGGCTCCGGAGCCCACGAGCCTCATCCCATCCAGGCAGTAGACACGGCTGTAGATATCCTTCGTGAAAGGGCCAGGATGGTGAGCAAAGCTGAGGGCGTTGAGCTTTCCATCCCGTGCGAAGGAGTTCGGACACAGGGTGATTTGCGACAACCCCGCGAGATTGAAGCCGGGGCCGAGGAGTCCATCCGTGCCAGTGCTGTCGTAGGTGATCGCGAGCGAAGGCTGAATACCCGCGCGACCAGGAGGAACCCACAGCGGAAGTGCCACGGAGGCTGAACCGCTGGGCGTCACGTCCGCGGTGAAGGGCGTGATTCCCGGGGCATATTTCCCTGAAGCAGAGGTGTCGAGAATCGTGTCGGGCAGCAGCTCGAACGGGACAGATTGCTGCGCTCCCAAGGCCTTGGCCATCTGGGCGTAGCTCTCGGGTTCGGAGGAGGCGACGGAAGATGGCCCGCAAGCAACAAGCTGGGCACTGTAGAGGAACAACGTGAGATGTGCCGTCAGAAACCGGCGCATCGAACTCTGCGGCTGTCTTGATTCTGAGCTCATGATGAGGGCAGTCACATTGAGATGGGTTACTGACAGATGGATTGGTCGCAGACGCCTGACTCGTCTGTGACTCCCGAACAGTTGTTGTCGACGCCGTCGCAGACCTCCGCCGCTCCGGGTTTCATGTCTGCACGGCTGTCATCGCAGTCCCCTGAAACCCTGGTGGTCCCCATGAGCGGGCGACAGGCGTGAGTGACACCGGAGGTAGCGCCATAGCCGTCGAGGTCCTGGTCCGGATAGAAGTCGACCCACGCGGAAGGGGAGCTCGAGTCATCCGGCCATCCGTTGCAGTCCTCGTCGAGACCGTTGTCGCAGACTTCGGGCGAAGGCTTCCCCGGAATACAGACGCCATTGTCCCCCCATTCGCAGACTTCGATGGGCGGTTTGCCGTCTTCGACTTCCTCCATCGAGCAGGCCATCGCGCAGGCGGGGACGCTGCGCGCACAAATTCCCACTCCGCAGGTCTTGGGGGGGACGTCATCCACCTGGCCGTTGCAGTCGTTGTCGACGCGGTCGCAGAATTCCGCTTCGGGAATGCCAGGCCTGCACTGTTGCTCGGTACCATTGACACAGGCCTGGACGCTGGAGGCGCATGCTCCCACGCCGCAGTGCTTCAGGCTGCCCGGTTTGATTTGGGCGTTCGTGTCATTGCAGTCCTGGCTGTTGGCGGAAGCGCCCGCGGGGACATTGCATCCGCTGCCAATGGGGGCGCCTGCACCAAAGCTGTCGCCGTCCGCGTCGCGATAGAACGTCAAGAGAACCCCGTCATCGATGGTGCCATTGCAGTTGTCGTCCGCGCCGTTGCAGACCTCGGCGCGTGGATTCCCGGGGCTACAGAGATTGACGCCCCAGGTACACACCTCGACGGGAGGCTTGCCGTCCTGGACGTGCTCGAGTTCGCAATGGTTGACACAGGCGGGGACGGTGCGCTGACAGATGCCCACGCCACACGTGATGGGAGGCAGGTCATCCGTTTGGCCATTGCAGTTGTTGTCGATCTGGTCGCAGATCTCCGGGCTCGGGAGACCGGGGAGGCACGTGCTCTCCACGCCATTGACGCAGGCTTGGACACTGACGGAGCAGGCCCCGACTCCACAGTGCTTCAGGGCGCCGGGTTTGATGGCGAAGGAGTTGTCGTTGCAGTCGGTGGAGTCGCGGACATAGCCCGATGGCTGGGCGCAGGAGTCACTCCAGTTCCCCGGTGCTCCAAAGCCATCCGCATCCACGTCGCGATAGAAGCGGGTCCATTGCCAGAGGGCCGCATTGCTGTCATCGCAGTCACTGTTGTTGGTGACCCAGCCCTGCTGAAAACAACCCTCTTTCCCGGGGCCGGCTCCTTTGCCATCCCCATCCGCATCTCGATAGCGAATCCTCGTGACGCCATTGTCGATGACGCCATCACAGTCATTGTCGAGCCCGTCGCAGACCTCCGGTTCGCAGCCGGTGGGGTCTGGGTCCTCGCAGGTCGGGCAATACATGGGGGCAGCCTCCATCCGTGTGCTCTCGAGAGGCGTTGGTGGAGTTGTCGCTGCCGCGAGGGATGGGAGCGTGGTGGTGATGAGCAACAACCCCAAGACGAACGGTGGGGGACACCACGGCCGTTCGCGGGCATGAAGAAGGCGTGACATGGTGAGCTTTCGTGGCGGACGAGAAAGGTTCGAGCGGCGCGCACGGACGTGGACCCAGCTCGGCGCACAAGGGGCGTCGAGGAGAGGGACCGTGGCGAGTGCGAACGCGTGGCCACGGTGAATGCAATGGCCGCGCCGGACGTTCGCCAGCGGACTCTCCCCGCCACACCACGCCTGTCCGTCCGAGAGACGGGATGTGCGTCCGTCAGGGCAAGGAGGACTCGACTCCCCGGCACGCACGAATCCAGCTACTCCGTGTAAGCTCGCCTTCCATGAATTCGATGGTGAGTTCGCTCCTGGGGGCTGTCACCACCCAGCCCGGTGTGAAGGATGCGCTCTTCCAGGTGGACAAGCTGGGAGAGCAGGGCGACCACGCGGCACTCGTGGCGCTCGCGGCGGGGCTGGAGGCGCGTCACTCCGCGACGCCCTCGGAACGTCGCTGGCGGCTTCATGCCGTGTCCGACCATCTGGAAGAAGTCCTCGCCCAGGGCAAGGACTTCGAGAGCGCCCTGGCCTTGCTGGAGGTCGCCCGCCAACCTCGCGATGCCCGCTTCCAGGGCCTGCACTCTCCCACACGTCGCGCCCAGGACCTCGCTTCGCTGCTAGCCACCTTCCGCCCCGCATCGACCTTCATCGAGCTACTCTCCCACCGCCGTGGGCCCGATGACCTGACGGAGCTGTTCGCCTGCGGCGTCCACGAGTACGTCCTTCGTGGCTCCTCCCTCGCGTCGCACCCCAACGTGCGCGACTTCTGGGCACAGGTGGTTCAACGCGGCCACCCACTGGCAGACCTCCCCCTGGCCCGCTTGCCCTGGGAGTCCTCCCTCGGCCTCGACCTGGGCGTCGAGGACCTCTCCGCCTCCGTCTCATCCCTCTCGTCGCGCATGGCCTCCGCCTCCGACGACGATGACGACGCACCGACCCTCCCCAACGTCCAGGTCGCCGTGCGCGATGAGCCCGTCCCCCCTCACTTCGCCGCCGTCATCGCGACCCGCGGCGACGACGGTCCCCCCAGTCCATGCGAGCAGCGTGTCCTGAAGCTGCGCCCCTCGCTCCCCAAGGCCCCCGCGGACAGCATCCAGTCCGTCCTCGTCGACCTGGACCTGGAGCTGCTCAAGGACACGGACTTCGTCACCTGCGGCCGCGCCGCGCTCGAGGACGTCGTGTCCTCGCTCTTCGGCCTGGCTGTCTTTGGGGCTCGCGGATGGCAGGGCGCCCTTGGCGCGGCCCACGGACGTCTGGCGTTGTGGCGCACCCTGGCTGGACTCAGCGGCTTCGACGCCGCCCTCGAACCCAAGGCGCTCAGCGCCCGGTTGGATGCCTGTCTCTGGTACCGGTTCGAGGCCTCCGAGCGCATGCGCGGCGCCGCCCGCCGTCTGGGCCTCGTGTGCCTTCGTCCCGGCGGGACTTCAATGGCCCTGTTGGCCGTGCGCGACGAACCCTGAACCCTGGCCACTCCGCGTCACGCGGCGGTGGCGTTCCTCCGGCGCCAGAGCCGGAACGCTCGCTTCGACGACCTCCCACTCGGGTCCTTCGGGAGCACGTCGAACGCCACCAGCCGCTCGCTCATCAGCGCCGAGACGATGTGGCCCACCGTCGACTGCCCCGTGCCCGGCTCGTAGTCCCGGTTCTGTTCGATGAAGTCCTCGAAGAACTTCATCCCCCGAGGTGTGTCCTCGACCAGCCCCTGGTAGGCGAGAAAGCGCCACGCCTCCGAGGGGTTCGCGTTGAAGTCGACGGCGAACAGGGCCGCGGTGAGCTTGTCCCAGTGGGTCGGAAGAATCATGGCGGTGGCGTCGAATCATAGCCGACGTCCCCTCACCAGTGCGCGCGCCGGGTCTGTTCACCATCCACGCGCAACGCTTTCCCCTCCGCGGGGCATGCCTTATGACAGGTGTCTGGCACTCGGAGGAGGGCGTTCGCGGATGGTGGAATACATCGACCAGCTCATCGGAGCGCTCGGGCCGCTGGGGCTGCTGGTCCTGGGGGTCGCCGCGGCCTTGGAATACGTCGTCCCACCTTTCCCCGGGGACACCATCACCCTGCTGGGGGGCGTGTACGCGGTGCGCGGCACCCAGCCGTGGCTGCTCGTCTTCCTCGTCGTCGTCGCGGGGAGCGTGCTGGGCGCGTTCATCAACTATCAGGTCGGCCACTGGCTGGCCCGGCGCTTCGACGCCCACCCCGAGCGCAGCTACTTCGGCATCACCCACGCGCGTCTCCAGGAGGTCCAAGCCCGGATGCGCCGCAGCGGTCCGTGGCTCCTCATCATCAACCGCTTCCTCCCCGGCATCCGAGGCCTCATCTTCGTCGCCGCGGGCGCGGCTCGAATGCCTCGGTTGAATGCCCTGGGCCTGGGCGCGCTGTCCGCCATGGCACACACGGGGCTGGTGCTCGCGCTGGGCTCCGCGGTGGGCGGCAACCTCGAGAAGCTGACCGCGCTCGTCAGCCGCTACCAGTACGCCGTCATGGGCCTCGTGCTGGTGGGCGTGGTGGCGGTGTTGGTGCGCATGTTCGCTCGACGACGCGCGCCCGCCCCGGGGCCCTGAGTTCTCGGGATGACGGCGCTCCCTTGTGCCGTTGCGTGAGGTCGAGCCGGCGCGATTGAGTCCGCGTCATGGCCTCATGCATCCACTCGGGGACCGTGTTGCTCGCCGTGCTCGCGCTGTGCTCGGCGGGCTGCCGCTGCGGGGACAACTCCAACGTGGGCGGCGCACGCCAGGGCTTCCGCGCCCAGGATGAGGAGGTCGATTTCGGCCGAGCCCTCGAAGGCACCCTGACGCGCAAGCAGGTGACGGTGCTCGCCACCGGCCGAGCCAATGTCACGGTGACCGCGGCCTCGGCCTCGCCCTTCACCGTGGTGGCCTCCGAAGTGACGGTGCCCGGAGGTGGCACCACCACCGTCGACGTGGACTTCCTCGCGGGCGTGGGCCCCGCGGAGGGTTCGCTGACGCTCACGGGCGCGGGCGGAACCACCTCCGTCCGCCTCAAGGGCCTGGGAGTTCGTCCGTTGCGCTGCACGCCCTCGAGCCCTTGTCACGAGTCCCGCTTCGACCTCGCTTCGGGCACCTGCCTCGAACAACCCCTCGAGGATGGAACCTCCTGTGTCCCCATCAGCCGCTGCCAGGCGAACGGGCGCTGTGAGTCAGGCGCGTGCGTGGGTTCGCCTCGCTCGTGTGACGACGACAACCCCTGCACCGTGGACACGTGTTCGCCGACGCTGGGCTGTGTGACGTCCCCGGTGGTGTGCCCCGTGCCGCGCAACCCCTGCAAGGTGGGCGTGTGCGACCGCAACAACGGTTGCGGGGAAAAGGATGCCCGGAACTTCATCACCTGTGGCCCAGGGGACTGCAAGAAGGCGCATCTGTGTTTCGAGGGCTCTTGCAAGGAATTGACCCCGCCGGATGGCATTGTCTGTTCTCCCGCCACGGCCTGTCAGGGTGAAGGCACCTGTCAGGGAGGTGAGTGCGAGAAGCCAGACGCCGGGGACCTCGTGGCGGCCTTCAGCCAGGAGCTCGGCGGCGAGCCCGTGGGGGCTCCCGCGCTGCTCGTGCAGGAGGGGGGACTGTTCACCTCCGTCTGCGGTGGCGACGCGGGTTGCCGGCTGGTCGCCTTCACGCGCGGAGGACTGCTGCGCTACGAGTCCGTCTATCCCGACGGAGGACCGCGCATGCTGCTGGCCGCGTCGGACGCGGGGGTGGTGGTGCTCGCTCCTTCAGGCCTTGAGTCCTATGCCACGCGGGGCCTCGGGGCTCGACAGTGGGAGACCTCGTGGGAAGCGCTGGGCGCGCCCTCGGACGCGGGGCCTTGGGTCGGACACCTGGGCGCGGGGCACGTCGCGTTGACGGAGGCGGGCGAGGTCGTCGCGCAGGTGGCCTGGGCTCACGCGCCCGATGGCGGCGCGCAGGTGGCTTGGGCACACGCACACGGTGACGGCGCGGAGTTGGATGGCGACACACCCCCGGAGGGCGCGCGGTGGGTCTGGCTCGCGGGGCGCGAGGACGCCGGCTCTCTTCTTCGCGCGGGGCCTGTCGAGCCGTGGCGGGGGGACTCTCGGCTTGCGCTCGACTCGGTGGGCACGCCCTTTCGCTACACGGTGGATGGGCGCCTGGAGCGCGCCGAGGCCGACCCGGATGGAGGCTCGGGGTTGCTCATCTCCTTGCTCCAGGATGGCGGAGTCCCCGGCGGGAGCGCCTCGCTGGCGGTGGCGGGTGGAACGCTCCTGGTGGGCGCGCGGGCGTTTGTCTCCACGGATGGCGGCACGCCGGTGACTGTGGAGTGGGATGGAGGGACTCGGACGCTGACGCCGCATGCGGAGCCCGCGCTGCTGTCCTCGACGGGGACTCCGGGATACCTGTTCGCGCAGGTCTGCTCGCGCGCGGATGGACTGCCCTGTGTCCCCGAGGACGAACGCACGGTGCTCCGCGCGGTGGACGCGAAGACGGGGCGGGTGGAGTGGGAGGTGGATGCGCTGCCCTTCGACACGCTGCCGGGCACGCTGTACGACGCGGCGCTGATGCTGGGGGACTCGGTGGGGGTGCTCGCGGATGCGCGGCTGCCCGAGGGCCGGCAGGTGTGGTTGCAGCTCTTCGCGCAAGGCAGGCGGCTCGGCATGTGTCCGTTGCCAGGGCGGCCGACGCGGATGGCGGGCGCGGCGTTCTTCGAGGACCGGCTGCTCGTCGTGCTGGAGCGCGACGGTGTGTGGCGGCTCGAGTCCTACGGCCTGGGCCCGGGCCTCCAGGTGGAGACACGCGGCTGGCCCCAACGGCACGCGGGGTCGGACGCGGCACGGCGCGAATCGCCGTGACTCAGGTCGACGTGTTCGGGTCCACCCAGAGGTCCTCGTAGCGGACCTGGGGCGGCGTCTGGTGCAGCCGCAAGCCCTGCACCGACGACGTGGCCGCCGCGTGGATGCGCTCGTGGTACAGCGGGATGAGCGGACAGTCGTCGTGGAAGAGGTGCTCGGCGCGCACGTAGAGCTGCTGGCGCAGCTCCGGGTCGATGGACACTCGCGCCTCCGCGGTGATGCGGTCCAACTCCGCGTTGCGATAGCCCAGCGGGTAGATGGTCTGCGCGGCGGAGTTCAGCAGGAAGTGGAGGAACGTGTCCGGGTCCGGGAAGTCCGCCAGCCAGTGCGCATGGAAGGCCGGGAGCTTTCCTTCGCGCAGCTGCACCGCGTAGTCCTCCGGCGACATCTCCACGTGCCGCAGCTCCAGCAGCCCCGCTTGCAGCAGGGGCCGGAAGAGCACGGCGTCCTCGGCCGAGGTGTCTCGCCCGGAGGGATGATGCAGCGTGAGCCGCAGCCTCCGCAGGCCCGCGTCGCGCAGGAGTTGCTCCGCCAGCGCCACATCGGGCGCGGGCAGTCCCCGGACTTCCGTGCCACCGAGCAGCTCCGGCGGGGTGAGCGTGCGGGCGACTCGAGCGCCCGGGTGGAACTGCTCCACCGCGCCCAGGACGTTCATGCCCGCGCGCAGGGCCCGGCGCACGCGCACGTCGTCGTAGGGCGCCTCGCGCAGGTTGAGGGCCACGAAGGCGGTGAAGGGCGCGGCGCTGGCGAGCACCTGGAAGGAGTCGAGCCCCGGCACCTCCACGTGTTCGGCCGAGAGGAAGGACACCAAATCCGCCGAGCCCGTGCGCAGCCGCGTGACGGCCTCCTCGCGCGAGTCCACCAACTGGAACTCCAGCCGGTCCAACAGCGGCACATTGGGGCGCCAGTAGGATGGATTGCGCTCCAGCACCACGCGCTCCGGCTCCAGCGACACGACGCGGAAGGGGCCGGTGCCCACCAGCCGTCCCCCCGCGTCCACTCGCGCCACCGCCGTGGGCGGCAGCGCCATCAGGTGCAGGAAGAACGCCTTGGGCTCGCGCAGGCGAATCTCCAGCGTCGTCTCATCCAGCACCTCGATGCCCGTCACCTCGCGCGCCAGTCCCGAGGAGAACTCGACCGCGCCCTCGACATCCTCGAGCAGGCTTCGGTCCGGTGAGCGCACCGCCGGGTCGAGCAGCCGCTCCAGGTGCCGCTTCACGTCGGCCGCGGTGAGCAGGGCCCCGTCGTGGAAGGTGACACCTCGGCGCAGATAGAAGCGGTAGCGGCGCGCGGAGGGGTCCGCGTCCCAGCGCTCCGCCAGGTCCGGCTCCAGCCCGCCGTCCTCCAACCGCACGAGCCCCGAGAAGGCACACGCGGTGAGCTCCGAGAGCTGGTTCTCCACGCTGAAGAGCGGGTCCACCGCCTGGCGGTTTCGCAGCGAGGCCGCCTGGTGCAGCACCACGCGCAGCATGCCGCCCGCGCGAGGCCGGGGCAGCTGGAAGCGGAAGACCTCCGTCTCCAACCCCAGCGCCTCGTGGCCCAACTGGTCCACCGTGCGCGTCAGCCCATCGCCGATGCGGATGACCCGGCGCGCGTCCTCGCGCACCTGCGCCACCTCCTCGCGAATGGAGGCGTCCGCCTTGATGAGCACCACGTTCGCGGTGCGCAGCTCCTCGATGGACGCGCTCAGCCGCACCACGGCCTCGGACAAGTCCCGCCCCGTGCGCGCCTGGTCCTCCGCCTTCTGCGAGGCGCCATGCCCCACGCGGGCCATCTCCATCGTCTGGCGCACCAGCTCGCGCGCGTGGCCGGACTGCTCGATGGCCATGCGCGTGACGTCCTCCACGCGCCGAGCCACGCGCCGGCTCGCCTCCACCACCGTGGCGCCCTGCGCCTCCAGCCGCTGCGTCTCCGTCACCGTGGCTTCCACGGCGCTGAAGGTGCGCTGGGTAATCGCGCGAATCTCCACCAGCGCCTCGGAGGCGCGGTCTCCCAACGCCACGCCCGTGGTGGCCTGCTCCCGGCCCTCGTGCACCAGCGCCACCGCGGTCAGCACCGCGTCGCGGATGCCGGACACCATGGCGCCGATTTCGCGCGTGGAGCGCGTGGTGCGCTCGGCCAGGTTGCGAATCTCGTTGGCCACCACGCCGAAGGGCCGGCCGTGCTCACCGGCCTGGGCGGCGATGATGGCGGCGTTGAGGGCCAGGAGGTTCGTCTGGTCGGCGATCTCCTGGATGACGTCGACGATGCGGCCAATCTCCGCGGAGCGGGAGCCCAGCGTGCCCATCAGCTCGGCGGCCTTCCGGACCGTCTCCTCGACGCGGTACATGCCCTTGACGCTGTCGGCCACCAGCACTTCGCCCCGCTCGGCCGTCGCCGTCACCGCGAGCGCCAGCTGGTTCGTCTCGCTGGCGCGGCGGCGCACGGAGTCGATGCCTCCCTCGACGAGGGCGACGAAGTCCTCGGCCTCGCTGGCGAAGCGCGCCAGCTCATCGCCGGAGGAGGCGATGTTGGCCAGCCGCTCGCTCATGGCCTGCATCAACGCGGTGGTGTGATTGGCGAAGTCGTTGACCTGCGACAGCGCGCCCACGACTTGTCCCAGCCGCTCCGTCATCTCCAGCAGCGCGCCGGTGGTGTCGACGGCGAACACCTCGAGCTGGTGCACGCGCTTGCCCACCACCTGGAGGCTGCCGCCCATGTCGCTCACGGACTGGAGCGTGCGCTCCACGGCGCCACCCTGACGGCGCGCAGCCTCCAGCAGGCTGAGGGCCTGTTCGCTCACGTCGTTGCTGGTGCGGTGCAGGTTGGCCGTCACCCGCTGCACCTGCGACAGCGCGCGGCGCAGCGACAGGATGAGCCGGCGGACGTCCTCGTGGCCCTCGAAGGTGGGGCCGCCCGAGGTGGTGAGGTCTCCCTCCGCCAGCCGGGCCATGACGCGCCGCCGGGCCAGCCGCCGCAGCGCCGCCCAGCGGAACCACGCGAGATAGCCCCCCAGCAGGTACAGCGCGGGCGTGGCCAGCAGCAGCACCGTCCAGGAGGACGTCTCCAGCGGCTGACCGCTCAACTGGAGGACTCCGCCGAGCACGAGCGCGGAGAGCAGACCGGCCACCAGGCCGAACGTGAACAGGTACCGTTTGGCGCCCATGGACATGCCAAGGCTACTCCGCCTTCTCGCGCCGGTCCTCAAAACGCCGCAGACTGCGGGCCTCGTGTCTCCCTCGCTCGCCCTCCTCGTCCTCGCCCTCGCCGCCAGCCCCGTGAGCCCAGGGAGGGGGACAGAGGGCCCTCCCAGGGGGGAGTCGGCGCGGTACGTCTTCTCCTGGCGCGGGGTGCCGGTGGGCACGGTGACCCTGACGCTCGAGGCCGGCCGCTTCACGTACCTGAGCCAGCACCTGCACACCCGGGGCACCAGCCACGGGGAGCGACGGCGCGAGGTGACGCTGGAGGTGGACGCCTCGGGCCGGCTCTCAGGGGGGACGGGGGTGCCCCAGGCGCTGTGGCTGTGGCGAGGGCCTCCCGCGCCGGGCTGCGTGGTGGGGCGCGAGGAGCTGTCCGGCCGCGAGGGCCCCCACTGCGCCACCGGAGGGATGGCCCCCTGGGTGGAGGGCACGCTGCTGGGTGTGCCCTTTCGCGCGCGCTACGGCGTGGGTGGGCGCATGGAGGTGCTGGAGGTGGGCGAGTCCCGCTTCACCGAGGCGGCCCCCGGAGAGCGCCTCCGCGCGCCGCCCGACTTCTTCTCGCGAGGCCTCCCCGTGGAGGGGGCGCAAGGGGCCCTGGCGCTGGTGCCGGCGGTGGAGGTCCCCTCTCGGCTCGAGGGGATGACCCCGTGGAGTCGGTCGGCCGCGAGGGCGTTGGCGGCGCGTGTGCACGCGGCGTTTCCGGAGAAGGGCCCGGGGGACTCGGACTGGCGCGAGGGCGGTGAGGGAGAGGCGGGCGGGTGCCTGGCGCACGCGCTGCGCTTCGCGGCGGAGGCTCGGGCGAAGGGCGTGAAGGTGGCCCTGGTGCACGGGCTCCTGGTGGTGGACGGCGGACCCGCCAGGCCTCACGCGTGGGTGCGCGTGGCGCTGGTGGAGGGCGGCACGCTGGACCTGGACCCCACGTCGATGGACGCGGTGCGGCCGGACACACACCTGCCGCTGGCGCTGGAGGATGCGCGAGGCCCCGCGCTGGAGGCGGGAGCGCGGTGGCTCGCGCTCCTGCGGGGGGCTCACCGCGTGGTCCGCGCGCGGTGAGCCGCGGTCTGTCCGGTTACTCGAAGGGGATGATGGACAGCCGGTCGCCCGGGTCCGCGCCGAGGGCTTCCTTCGCGCTCGCGGGCAGGTAGATGACCTGGTTGTCGAGCCGGGCCATGCAGCGCACGGAGCGGAAGCGGTTGCGGCCGGACTCCTTCTCGAAGGCGACGAGCACGTCGTCACCCTCCATCTCGAAGTCCTCCTCGGCCAGCTTCACCGTGCGGTACTTGCGGATGAGCGACACGTCGCCCGTGTTGGCCTCGAAGTGCGGGCCACCGTCGAACGGGTCGATGCGCTCCACGTACTTGAAGCCGATGCGCTCCAGCATGCGCTGCACGCCGCGCGTGTTCGGCCCCACCTCGCCCAGCACCTTCTGCACGCGGTCCGGGAAGAGGGACGCGTAGATGTCCGAGGCGGGGAACAGCTCCTTGATGAACTCCTTGTTCTGCCGGCTGAGGCGGTCGGCCTCCAGGTACGTCAGGCCGGTGAACTTCTTCCCGCACGCCTCCCACAGCAGGCTGCGGCCGTCGGGAAGCAGCGGCGGGAGCAGCTCCGCGAGCACGCGCGGACGGAACAGCCGGCGGTGCATGGCGATGAAGAGGAAGCGCACGTAGGACAGCTGCTTGCCGGGCTTGTCGGGCGTGGCGCGGTAGGGCGGGTCGACGACGAGGCCACCAATCTCCGTGGGGCCCTCGTAGTTGTAGGCGATGGAGAGGACCTTGTGCCGGAGGTGGCGCTCCAGGGACGCGGAGTAGTGCTCCCGCTCGCTCACCTCGTAGTAGATGTGCGGCGCCTCGTAGGTGCCGTGCTGGGCGATGATCATCGACGTGCCGATGATGAGGCTGTTTCGCACGTCCTCGAGGACGAAGAGGTACTCGCGCTCGAGAGGATTCTTCACCTTGCCGGCGAAGCTCTTCACCGACTTGTCGATGATGTTCTCGAGCGTCTCCTCGTTGTTCGGCAGGTTCACCGTGTTGAGCACGGCGGCGAGCCGCTTGAGGCCGGCCAGGTCGGTCTTCTGGACGTCACGCAGGAGAAGCATGGGGTCACCCGGGACGCCCAAGGATTGAGCGCCGGAAGGGGTGGGGACCATACACCACACCACCTCCCAGAGGGCACCCCGCGGCGCGTGGGAAACCGCCGATGCCGCACCGAGTCATAAGGTGAACTCACCGGCCCGGCCGGTGAGAGGAGGGCTCCCACACCCGGCGAAACATTTATCAGACATCCGGTCTCTTGCCCGGATGCCTGCCCCATTGTCAGGCGAGAGGGATGAAACCGCCGGGGGAATGAAACTGTGGAATGCTTTGGCCTGCGATGTGTCAAACGTTGGCTGTCAAACATTCACAAGGACAGGTGTGATTGAGAGTTTTCGTCCCTGGATTGCTTGCGATGTGGATGGTTCCCAGCCTGGCGTTGGCAGGCATTGTGTGGAGAGGTGACTTCGAGACGGGAAACCGCTCGCAATACTCGGGGGAGCAGATGGTGAGCTCGGACCGGTTGCTGGTGGTGACGAATCCGGTGGCGCAGGGGAAGTACGCGCTGAAGGTCACCGTGAAGCAGGGAGACGACCCCATCAACTCCAGCGGCAACCGCAATGAGTTGGTGTACCAGGGGGGAGAGAAGGAAGGCTCCGAGTATTTCTACCGGTGGAACGTGATGTTCGCGCCGGACTTCCCGAGCGTGGACACCTGGCAGCTCTTCACGCAGTGGCACCACACCGGGTGCTGCGGCTCACCTCCGCTGGAGTTCTACGTGCGAGGTGAGGAGATTCGGATGGTGTTGAACCATGACAACACGATTCCCTGGCGCACGAAGCTCCAGCGAGGCGTGTGGCATGAGTTCATCCTGCACGTGAAGTGGTCCTCGAAGGCGAGCACGGGCTTCGTGGAGCTGTGGCACAACAAGCAGAAGGTGCTGCAGAAGCGCAGCGCGGTGACGATGTTCGCGGGGCAGGGCAACTATCTGAAGTTGGGCCTGTATCGCAGCGACACGGTGAAGCCAGTGGGCGTGCTGTACCACGATGGTTTCGTCCAGGCGACGGCGCTCGAGGACGTGCTGACGACGACGCCGCCGGTGCCGGACGCGGGGACGCCCACGGTGGATGCAGGGACGCCCACGGTGGACGCGGGCACTCCCACGGTGGACGCGGGCACTCCCACGGTGGACGCGGGGACTCCCACGGTGGACGCGGGGACTCCCGCGGTGGATGCGGGCACGCCCGCGCCAGAGCCGGAGCCGGACGCGGGTGAGCCCGTGGTTCCGGAGCCCGTGGATGCGGGGACTCCGCCGCAGGTGGACTCTGGGGTGACGGTGGATGCGGGCACGGGTGGCGTACAGCCGCCGGTGGGAGTGCTCCCGGCGGAAGGCGGCGAGGAGGGCGCGGGCTGCAACAGCTCGGGTGGCTCGCTCGCGGCGCTGACGCTGCTGGGGCTCCTGGGGTTGGCGCGCGTGCGCCGGCGCCGCTCGCCGTAGTCCTCGGCTTCCTCGATTCTCGATGAGGAAGGGACGCACCGGTCCGTGTGACATGGGGCCGGTGCGTCCTGACGTGCGTTCATTTGTGACGGGGTATTGGCCGGGGCGTGATGTGGCCGGCACGCCGCCGTGACGAGCTCATGCGACGGTCTTTCGCAGGTGCTCGCCATGCAGACTGATCCGCGCCCCTCGACCTCGCCTCATTCGTTGGTGGACCCGCTGCTCGGCCAGGTGCTCCATGGGCGCTTCCGGGTGTTGTCGCCCGTGGGCGCTGGAGGCATGGGCCGGGTGTACCGGGCGCTCCAGCTTCCGTTGGAGCGGGTGGTGGCGCTCAAGGTGATGAGCCCCACGTTCCCCACGGCGAGCGACCCGGAGTTCCAGCGGCGCTTCTTCCTGGAAGCGAGCATCACCGCGAAGCTGAAGCACCCCAACACCGTCACCGTCATCGACTACGGGAAGACGGACGATGGGACGTTCTACATCGCGATGGAGTACCTGGAGGGGCGCACGCTGTCGGAGCACCTTGCCGCAGGTCCGATGCCGTGGCCTCGCGCGGTGGAGATTGCCCAACAGGTGTGCCGGTCCCTGCGAGAGGCGCATCGGCTCGGGGTGGTGCACCGGGACTTGAAGCCGGCCAACGTGATGCTGTTGGCGGAGGAGGGGCGGGCGGAGCGCGACCACGTGAAGGTGCTCGACTTCGGACTGGTGAAGTCCTTCGTCGTGGCGGGAGCCAGTGGTGGCCATGCGGCCGTGCCGGAAATCACCCAGGGCGGCATGTTCCTGGGCTCGCCGATGTACATGGCGCCGGAGCAGGCGCGGAACCTGGCGGATGCGCGCAGTGACATCTACTCGCTCGGAGTCCTGCTGTATCAGATGCTCATGGGGCGTCCGCCCTTCGTGATGCAGGACCCGCTGGAGCTCCTCTTCGCGCACCAGAAGGAGCCACCCCCGCGCTTCCAGTCGGTGCGCCCGGACGTGGCCATTCCCGAGTCCGTGGAGTCCGTGGTGCGCCGGTGTTTGGAGAAGCAGCCCGCGCATCGTTACGACTCGATGGATGCGCTCCTGGAGGCCTTGCGCGGGGTGGGTGGGGCCTGGGCGGACACGGGGCCGGGGGAGGCACTGACCGGGCCCCTCGCCGTGTCGGCGCCGTCCACGAACTGCGGTGTGCAGGGCACGATGGTGTTGGACATCAGCCTGGACGAGTCCTCCGTGCTTCGGCCCGAGGCTCCGCGTCGGAGCTTTCGCCATGGGGGCTTGATGGCGGGCGTGCTGCTCGTCTGTGGCGCGGGGGCCTATCTGCTGGGTGCGCGCCGTTCTCCGCTGACTGTGGAAGCACCGCCGGTGGCCGCACCGGCTCCCGCGTTGGTGCCGGTGCGCGAGGAGGTGCCCACCGTGGTCGCGCCTGTACAGCCGCCTCTGCCCGTGCGCTTCCATGTCTCCAGTCAGCCGTCGGGTGCGCGGGTCTTCTGGAAGGGAGTGGAGCGGGGCACCACGCCGTTCGTGTTGGAGGTGCCGCCGGATGCGAGGGGGCTGGCCACGGCGGAGCTGACGTTCGTTCGAGAGGGGTATCGTTCAGACCGCGTGCTCGCGGGTGGCTCGGGTGAGGTGCTCTTGAATCAGCGCTTGCTGCGCGAGCGTGGAGGGCGCGTGGGTGCGTCGTCTCTGGGGGCGGAGGCGAGTGGCGCGGGTGCGTGGCAGGCGGAGCCGGCTCTCAGTGCGCCCATGCCTCTCGATGCTCCGGCCACCCTGGAGCCCGCGAAGACCGCGGCCGCTGGGCCAAGGCCGAGCAGCGCTGTTGCCGCGCCCATCCAACTGCCGGAGAGCGCGAAGCCTCCCGTGGAGCTCGCGGGGAATCCGCAGCCGGAGTTTCCGCAGGAAGCTCGCGCCGCGGGACGTGAGGGGATGGTGGTCCTCAAGCTGGTCGTCACGGTGCGAGGTGAGGTGCGGGACGTGACGGTGATGCGCGGCGAGGAGCCCTTCGCGTCCGCCGCGTTGCGCGCGGTGCGAACATGGCGCTATCAGCCCGCGATGTTGGAGGGACAGCCCGTCGCCGTGTACCGCGTGGTCAAGGTGCCGTTCCGCCTGCGCCCGTGAATCAAAGCTCTTTGACTTGTGCTCGCCAGCGATGCTCGCGGGCTTCTCGTTGCAGGAGCTCCAGGCTGCGTGGGGCCTTGTCGAGAAAGATTTTCAGATGAGTGCTTTCGTATTGGATGGTGAGGGACTGAGTGTCTGGCTGATGAACACCTGTCAGTCGAACGAACGTTTCATCGCTCTTCCATGTACTCTCCAGACGTAGCGGAGCCTGGGGAGAATCTGGCGGGAATGGGTCGGGTTCGCCGTCTCGGTGCACGGCCGTGTCCGAGTACGTGGCCGGAAGTCCGTACTTCAGCTCGAGTAGTTCAGCGAGTGGCTCGAAATGCTCCCGAACGCTCTCTGGGCGGACGAAATGGACATGTACGGCCGCGAGCTGGTTTTCTTCGGTGAAGAGGAACTCCACGAGTGCGGGATGAGCCGCTCCGAGCAGACCCAGGAGGAATTCGCGGCTTTTCTGCCTGCGCTCCTGTCTCACCCGGTCGTTGCAGCCCGCCAGGGCGAGGTACGACAGGAGGACGAAGGTGAAACGCCAGGACATGTTCAGCTCCCACTCAAGGGACTCATGATAGCGGAGCGGCTCGTCCCACCTCGCGGCGTGATGCTTGACCCCATGGGCTAGACGACAGTCGCCGGGATTCGGAGCGCACTGTCGCGTGTCTGGCATATGGCGAGTGGAGTCCTTGGTCACCCCGCCGCCCGCTTCTCCTCCAGCGCCGCATCGGTCGGGGCGATGGCTCTAGTGTCCCGTGTGGGGGCATTTCGACTCGCTCCGAACACCGTGTAGAGGACAGGGAGCACGACCAGCGTGAGCAGGGTGGAGGAGAGGACTCCGCCGATGACGACCGTGGCCAGGGGACGCTGGACCTCCGCGCCGACTCCCGTGTTCAGCGCCATGGGCACGAAGCCGATGGCGGCCACCGCGGCCGTCATCAGCACGGGCCTCAACCGCGTCAGCGCTGCTTCACGGATGGCCTCGCCCACGCAGAGCCCGCGTTCAAGCAATCCCCGCACGCGTGAGACGAGCACCATGTCTCCCAGGACCGACACTCCTGACAGTGCGATGAATCCCACCGCGGCGGAGATGGAGAACGGCAGCCCCCGTATCAAGAGCGCCAACACGCCGCCCACGAGCGCGAAGGGGACTCCCGCGAAGATGCGCAGCGCATCCAGGACGCGATGATACGTGAGGTAGAGCAGCAGGAAGATGAGCGCCAACGCCACCGGGACCACGATGAGCAGTCGCGCTCGTGCTCGTTCCAAGTGCTCGAACTGTCCCCCGTAGCGCACGTAGTAACCCGGCGGCAGCTCCAGACCGGTATCGAGCGTGTGGCGGAGTTCGGCGACGAAGCCCCCCAGGTCTCGCTCTCGCACATTCGCCTGGACCACCAACCGGCGCTTTCCCCATTCGCGCTGAATCGTCGTCGGACCCGCGACCTCGCGAATCGTCACCAGCCTCCCCAGGGGAATCCTGTCTCCACCTGGCGCCGTCACCGGAATGGACGCGAGCTTCGCGGGCTCCTCGCGGTACTCCTCCAAAAGCCGCACCGCGAGGTCGAACCGCCGCTCGCCCTCGCGCACTTCACCCACGACGCGGGTGCCCATCGCCTCCACCACGTCGAGCACCGCCCGCGCGGGAATGCCGTGCCTCGCCACCGCGGCCCGGTCGACCACGACCTCCATCACGGGCTGCCCCGTCACCTGCTCCACCGTGACATCCGCCGCACCCGGGATGTCCTTCACCCGCGCTTCCACCTCGCGCGCCTTCGCCTTGAGCACATCGAGGTCATCCCCGAAGAGCTTGATGCCGACATCACTGCGCACGCCGGCGATCATCTCGTTGACCCGCATCTCGATGGGTTGGAGGAACGCCATGCGCATGCCGGGCAGGTCCGCCAGCTCCGCCTTCATCTCCCCCACCAGCTCCTCTTGCGTCGCTGCCCGCGTCCACTGCTCGCGCGGCTTGAGGGTGATGAAGACATCCGACAACTCGATGCCCATCGGGTCCGTGGCCACCTCCGCCGTGCCCGTACGCGTCCAGACCCGCTGGACCTCGTCGGGAAAGCGTGACAGCAAGACCCGCTCAATCTGCCCGCCATAGCGGACCGACTCGGAAAGCGAGACCTCGGCCAGCCGCACGGTGTTGATGACGAGCGTGCCCTCGGAGAGACGCGGGACGAACTCGCTCCCCAACTGAGTCGCCGCGAAAGCGGCTCCCAACACGAGCAGCGCCGCGGCCCCCAGGGTGACTCGTGCATGGGCCAGCGCCCACTCGAGCACCGGCCGGTAACACCTCTGAAGGAAGCGCACGAGGCGCGGTTCCTGGTGCGGCCTGTTCCCTTGCTTCAGTGCGAACGAAGCCAGCACCGGCATCAGCGTCATGGAGAGCAGCGCGCTCCCCAACAGCGCGAAGATGACCGTGAGCGCCATGGGGCGGAACAGCTTCCCCTCCACGCCCTCCAGCGCCAGGATGGGCAGATACACCACCATGATGATGAGCTCGCCAAAGAGCGTGGGCTTGCGCACCTCGATGGCGGCGTCGCGCACGACCTCCACTATCGAGCGCCCATCCCGAGCCTCCGCCAGCCGCCGCTCCGCGTTCTCCACCAGGATGACGGACGAGTCGACCACGAGCCCGAAGTCGATGGCTCCCAACGACATGAGCGTGCCCGCGATGCCAAAGCGCAACATCGCGTTGAAGGCGAACAACATGGACAAGGGAATGGCCGCCGCGACGATGAGCCCCGCCCGCCAGTTGCCCAGGAAGACAAAGAGGACCGCGATGACCAGCAGCGCGCCCTCCAGGAGATTCGTTCGCACCGTGCGCAGCACCAGCTCCACCAGCTCCGTGCGCTCGTAGACGGGCTCCACGGTGATTCCCTCCGGCAGCGTCCTCGTGAGCTCCTCCAGTCTCCGGGCCAATGCCTTCGTCACCGTGTGGGAATTCTCTCCCACCAACATGAAGCCCAGGCCGAGGACGACTTCCCCCTCGCCATCCGCCGTGGTGGCGCCTCTCCGGATTTCATGCCCCACCTCGACACGCGCCACATCCCGGATGCGCACGGGCACACCTCGGCGCGCGGCGACGACCACGTCCTCGATGGCCTTTCCGCTATCGAGCACACCCACGCCCAACACGAGGCTCGCCGCGCCCGCGCGCTCCACCACGCCGCCGCCGACGTTGGCGTTGTTCTCCTCCAGCGCCCGGTAGACATCACCGAGGTCCAGGCTGAACTGCTGAAGCCGGCGCGGGTCGACGATGACGTGCCACTGTTTCTCCTCGCCACCCCAGGCGTTCACCTCCGCCACACCGGGCACCGCGCGGAGCTGTGGCGCGATGACCCAGTCGTGCACGGTGCGCAGCTCCTCGAGGCTCCGGGTCCGGCTCTTGACCAGATAGTGGAAGACCTCGCCCAGGCCCGTGGCCACTGGACCCAGGACGGGAGGCGCAATGCCCGTGGGAGTCTGGACCCGGCTCAACCGCTCGGACACCTGCTGCCGCGCGAACCACAGGTCCGCGCCGTCGCTGAACTGAAGCGTGACTTGGGAGAGGCCGAACTTGGAGATGGAGCGCAGCTCGCTGACGCGAGGCAGCCCCGAGAGCGCCTGTTCGATGGGGATGGTGAGCTGGCGCTCCACCTCGGTGGGTGTGAGCGCGGGCGCCACCGTGTTCACCTGCACCTGCACGGGCGTGGTGTCCGGGATGGCGTCGATGGGCAGGGCCCGGAAGGCGAGCAACCCCGAGATGACCAGCGCCACCGTGCCCAGGAGCACCGCCCAACGATGTGACAAGGACCATTCAATGAGTCGAGTCAGCATGAGGGTTACCGGCCCTCCCCGGTCTCACAGCAGCCCGCGCCGATGGACTCCTTGAGAATCTCCGTCTTGAGCAGGAAAGCTCCGGTGGTGACCACCTCGGTGCCCGCCGTGAGTCCCTCGAGGACCTCCACTTCCTCGCGCGTCCCCGCACCCAGCTTCACCGCGACAGGCTCGTAGAGCCCCTCCTGCTTCTTCACGAAGACGAGGGGCCGGCCCTCGGCGCGCTGGATGGCCTGATGGGGAACCATCACCGCGGCGTGCTCGGCGGCCACCTCCACCTTTGCTCGAAGGAAGAGACCGGCCTTGAGCGCCCCCTCGGGATTGGGCAGCTCCACGCGCGCGCGGACGGTGCGCGATGCGGGGTCCACCGAGGCACCGACGCGAGTCACCGTCGCCACATGAGGCTGTCCCGGCAACGCGTCGAACGTGAGGGTGACGCGTTGTCCCGCGCGCACCTGGGCCGCGTCCGCTTCGGGTATCTCCAGCAGGGCCCACAGCGTGCTCAGGTCCGCGACCTGGATGAGCGGCTGCCCGGCGGAGGCATGACGCCCCGCGAGCGCATCGCGAGCCACCACCGTGCCCGCGAACGGCGACGACAACGCATAGGTGCCCTGTTGCCCGTTCACCAGCGCCCCCGCGGCGGAGAGGGCCGCGCGGGCCGCGTCGCGCTCGGCCTCCGCCGCCGAGACTTCTGCCTGGGCTGCCTCGACGTCCTTGCGCGCGGTGATGCCGCTCGCGGAGAGCTTCTCCTCTCGCTCCAGCGCGGCGCGAGCCACTCCCAGCCGCGCCTGCGCCGAGGTGAGCCGCCCCTGGTCCGCGCCGACCGTGCCGGAGGTGACTCGCACGAGCGGCTGACCCGCCTTCACCTCGTCACCGACATCGACGCCGACCTCCATCACCAGCGCTTCGCTGCGCACGGACAGTTGCGCCAGCCGGTTCTGGTTGAAGTCGAGCTGGCCGACGACCTCCAGCGTTCGCGCGAAGGGGACCTTGCGCGCCACACGTGTCTGGATTCCCGCCTCGCGGGCCGTGTCGGCCGAGGCGAGACGAACGCGAGTCCCCGGCTCGGGGAAGACGGGAGGCTGTGCGCCCGCCGCCGTCACTCGCTCCGGGTGGCAGTAGGGACAGACGGACTCGGGCAGGCCGTGCTCGCGGCAGTAGTCACCGGCCGCGATGAACTTCGCGACCAGGGCCGGGTGGCACTTGGTGCACATGGACTCGGGGACCGCGTGCTCCTTGCACCAGTCCTTTGGCGCGGTGTCCTCGCTGTTGAAGGTGAGGTTCGGGTTGCATTGGAGACACTGTGACTCGGGGACGCCGTGGGCGTCGCACCAGTCGTCCTGGGACTTGAAGACGTCGATGAGGTCGGGGTTGCACCGGGTGCAGAGCTCCGCTGGCACTCGGTGTTCGCACAGCGTGACGCTCTGGGCCCGAGTGTCCGTCGCGGAGGGGGGACCCGCATCGGCCGAGGCCCCGGCGGACTTCTCCGCGCCCCCTTGCCGGGTGTCCTTCGAGCAGGAGGCGATGCTCGCGAGGAGCAGGGCCACCAACAGCCGGGAGCCGATGCGGGTGCCCATCTACTTCACTCCCTTCTGGGCCAGGTCTGGATGACAGAGGGAGCACTGGGACTCGGGCCGCTCGTGCTCGGCGCACCAGTCGCCCTTGGCCTTGAAGACGGCCGCCAGCTTGGGATTGCAGCGTGTGCAGAGGGACTTCTGCACGCCGTGCTCGCACTTGGGCTTCTCGGCTTCGGCCTTGGGGGCCTGCTGTCGAGGAGCCTCCTCGGCGAGCGCGGGGAGGGTGGGGGCGAGAGCGAGGGACAGGACCATGGACAGCGAGCGCAGTGAACGCATGGATGGAACTCCAGCCACGACGGCCCCGAGAGGCCGCCGACGGCGGTGTGCACCTCGCGCGAGATGCGCGAGGGAGGGGTTGGGCTTGATGGATGCGCGTGCGTCAGCGGAGCCCTTGGATGGGCGCTGGACACACGTCTCCCGTGAAGGGCCGGTTCAGGTTTTCGGCGGCTGGAAGATGTCGGTGCTCACGCCGGACAACGCCAAGGCTTGGGGACGGGACGGCGCCGGCTCATGAAGTGGAGCGGGGGCGGATACGTTCACGTCTGGAAGGCTTGGGGTCGCGGCGCGCAGCGGACAGCACAGGCACAGCACACAGTCGGACGCGCAGTCCTCACAGGGTTGGCCTGTGTCGTCTTCGTCCGCGCAAGGCTCGGTCTCCTGGCTGGCGAGCGCGAGGGTCTGGAAGACACCTCCGGTCATCAGCACGAGCAGGATGGCGAGGATGCGCAGGATGGGCTGCATCGACCCCAGGGCTTACTTGGCGGTGCGACGGTGAGTCAAGGCACAGGCCTGGACACATCCGCGCGTTGCTCCTGGGTCAACTTCTCCAGCAGCCGGCGCATGGCCTGGGAGTTCCAGTCCTTGGACCCGGAGAAGCGAGCGACCAACTGTCCGTCCACCACGAGGATGGCCGTTGGAAGTGTCCCGACGCCAAACGCTCGAGCCGCCGCGAGGCCCTCGTCGAGCCGCAAGTGGAGAGCGGGAGTGGGAGGGCCACTCAGGAAACGCTCCACCGCCTTCATGTCCGAGTCATGGCTGAAGACCACGACGCTCAGTCCCTCGGGAGGTGCTTCCGCCAGCTTCACGAGCGAGGGCGTCTCCGTGCGGCAAGGCGGGCACCAGGTGGCCCAGAACGTCACGAGCACGGCGCGTGAGTCCGGTGTGCCTTGGAGCGAAGGCGCCGCGCCGTCGAGGCGGATGTAGCTCGGGGTGGATTCGGTCCGGCAACCCGAGAGGATGACTCCCAGCAGCAAGACGAGCGCGCTGAGTCCAAGGTCGCGCGAGAGGTCGCGCCGTCGCGGTGGGAACATGTCCTCCTCGGGGTGGATGCTTCTCTCTATCGCGAGCCACTCGACTTGGGGAGCGCTGACCCTTGATTGACAAGGGACTGTCATGATGACAGCTTTTTGCTCATGGCGAAATACACGTCGGCTGGCGCGACCTTTACAGACCTGGTGTTCGAAATATTCCGGAACAACGGGCTGATTCTCGCGGCGGGGGAGCGCCTCGCGGAGCCGGCGGGACTCACGAGTGCTCGGTGGCAGGTGTTGGGGGTGGTGGACCATGAGCCAGCTCCGGTGGCGAACGTGGCCCGGACGATTGGCCTGACTCGGCAGAGCGTGCAGCAGACCGCCGATGCCCTCGAGGCTGACGGGCTCATCGAGTACCAGGAGAACCCGCACCATCGGCGCGCCAAGCTCATCGTCATGACGCCCAAGGGGCGTGAGCGGCTGCGTGAGGTGGAGGCTCGACAGACGGCGTGGGCCAACGAGATTGGCAGCAGCTTGCCGTTGGCCTCACTGCGCGCCGCGGTGGAGGCCCTTGGCACGGTCCGCAAGACCTTGGAGAAGGACGCAGCGAGCGCCCCTGATGCTTGACCTGACGGTGATGTGTGGAGGGTTGGGTCAATCCCTGATATGACATTGCACTGCCCGGTTCGCGCGCCGACCACTCCGTTGATAGATGCGGGGTGCAATGAGCGGGTGCGGCAGCCTCTGTCGTAGCTTGATGCTTGTATTTGACGTGTCGTTCATCCACATCTCCCCGCTGTGGTTTCTCGTCTACGGACATGTGCCTTGTTTTGTGTGGGAGAAGGGTCACGGACCCGATTCTGGACATGGAAGCCACCTACGCCGTCGATGTTCCAGGACGGCGCATCCTGGCTGTCCAACGCTAGCCGCGAAGGCGGGTGCCTCAGCGAAGTCGCCGCTCGCTCTCCGCGATGGGGATGTCATTGGCGCTCATGTCACGACGGCGCATGAGCCCTTCGTCATTGAACTCTCAATGCTCGTTGCCGTGGGTGCGGAACCACTGGCCTGTCATCGAAGAGCTGACTCCAGCGCCCATCGAAGCCTCCGTTCTCCGGCAGGTACCACGGGCCCGGCAGCCAGAAGCCTTGCTCCACTCCGTCCGTCGAGTCCGCGAACCCCGAGTGGACGAAGTAGTCGTGCTGCCACCAGAAGGACCCGGGGGACGTCGCATATCCGCTCGCGCTCGCGCGGGTCTGCCCTCGTGAGTCCATCACGGTGCTGGCGTACGCGTTCTCATGGAAGGCGTTGGAGCCACCGCCTCCGAAGTCCGACGCGCTGTCGTTCAGCTCGTGCGTCCCGACGAACCACTTCTTCGCGATGTAGCCCTCGCGGTCATCCTCGTTCTCGATGTCGCGCGTCTGCGGGAAGAAGCGCTGCATGCCCGCGCTCACTTCCGCTTGCCCCGCTTCGTTGACGAGGGGGCTCTCCAGGTAGAAGTCGATGGGCGCCGTGCTCAGCCAGTGTGTCGCATAGCCACCGTGTTGCCAGTGCGAGGGCAGGATGTCGGCGAGGTCCTGGAGTTCGTACGTGATGCGCTTCACGTTGGGCCAGGTGACGGTCTTCCCGTTGTCGTAGCGGCTCGCGAGTGCATCCGCTGTCGCGTAGGTGAGCGCCCTCGCGCCGAAGGCCGTCACCGCATCCGCGGACGCCTCGGGCACGAAGGCGTAGTGGACGTTCTTCCGTCCTCCATCGTTGTTCACTCCCGCCTCGGCCTTGCCGGCGCTCGCCATCCTCCCCGCGAAGAACGCGTAGGTGTCCGTGACGAAGCGCAGCTCCTGACCATGCGCCGCGGCCAACTTGTCGGACCACTCCGCCTGCCAGATGAGCAGGTGTCTGCCCGTGGCGGACTGCATGAAGTTCAAGTCCACGTGCCCCGCCCGGCGGACCACGCTGCGCTTGTGCTGCGTCACCACCGCGTGCGCCACCGATTCGCCGCCCCCCGGCGGGCCCACCACGTTCTTCACGAGCATCTCCACCCGCTCCCAATCATGGAGCTGGTAGTCGCCCGCCGCGTTCTTATCGAGCGCGTGGTACACGTGGTAGATGAGGACGAGGTTCTTGCTGCCTCCGTCCATGAACTCGATGAGTGACGTGTAGAGCGTCGGGCGGACGCGCCAGCCGGCATTCACGCCCGTTCCCGCTCGTGCGCCGTCCACATACTGGGGAACCTGTTTCCAGTGGAGCTTGTTGTTCGAGAAGTCTCCATCCTGGTCGAAGTCGAAGCTCGTCACCCAGTCGTAGCCGTGTCTCCCGTCGTCCCCGTTGCCTCGCTTGAGGATGATGGGGGCATAGTGCTGGAGATATGCCTGACGTTGCTCGGTGGTCAGTGACCACGCCTGCGCATGGGCTTCACCCGGCCAGCACAGCAGGGTGAAGGTGAAGGCGAGCACGCCGTACAGGCCGAGCCCTTGGAGCAGCGGGGCACGTCTCGGGGTGTCTGGGGTCATGCCACTCAGCAAAGCATGGGATGTCGGAGCTGTGCTCCCCGGGCGAGGCGCATTGTGTCGCTTGATGCCTCACAGGGGCCGTGCGAGGAGTAAGGCATGCGCGATGACTCGAATGGTGGTGACGAAGGTGTGCCTCACCTGAGCGCGGCGGAGTTCCGCGAGCTGGGGCATCGGATGGTGGATTGGATTGCGGACTACCAGGCGCGGCTGGAGTCCTTCCCCGTGCGCTCCCAGGTGGCTCCCGGCGGCATCGCAGCGAAGCTCCCCTTGCATCCTCCCGAGGAGGGTCTGGGCGGCGCGAGCGGCTGGGACTCCATCTTCAAGGACCTGGAGGACATCATCCTGCCAGGGTTGACGCATTGGCAGTCGCCGTCGTTCTTCGCTTACTTCCCGGCGAATGCCTCGGGGCCCGCGGTGCTGGGTGAACTCCTGTCCGCGGGGCTGGGTGTGCAGGGCATGCTCTGGTCCACCAGTCCCGCCGCGACGGAAGTGGAGACTCGCGTCTTGGATTGGCTCGCGGAGCTGACGGGGCTGCCCGAGGACTTCCGCTCCACTTCGGCCACGGGTGGCTGTGTCATCCAGGGGACCGCGAGCGAAGCCACCCTGGTCGCCATGGTGGCGGCGCGCGAGCGTGCCCGCCGCCACGGCGCCCCCGTGGATTCGGAGTGGGTGGCCTATGCCTCCACGCAGGCCCACTCGTCCGTGCTGAAGGCGGCCATGTTGTGCGGCGTCGCGCATGGCTCCGAGGACAAGGCCCACGTGCGTCTCATCGAGACGGATGCCCGCTACTCCATGCGCCCCGAGGCGCTGGAGCGCGCCATCCGCGAGGACCTGGCCGCGGGGCGCAAGCCCTTCTTCGTGTGCGCCACCGTGGGGAGCACCTCCTCGGGCGCGGTGGACCCCGTGCGTGCGGTGGGCGAAGTGCTGGCTCGCACGGGCGTGAGTGCCGCTGGCGGTTGGCTGCATATCGACTCGGCGTGGGCGGGCGCGGCGCTGGTGTGCCCGGAGCATCGCGGCTTGCTCGACGGTGTGGAGGTGGCGGATTCGCTCTCGTTCAACCCGCACAAGTGGCTGCTCACCAACTTCGACTGCAATGCCTTCTACACACGGGACCGGAGAGCGCTGCTCGATGCCCTCAGCGTGACGCCCGAGTACCTGCGCAACGCCGCGAGCACGAGCGGGGCTGTGATTGACTATCGCGACTGGCAGGTGCCGCTGGGGCGCCGCTTCCGCGCGCTCAAATTGTGGTTCGTGTTGCGCCACTATGGTGCCCAGGGACTGCGCGCCCACATCCGCGAGCACGTGCGGCTGGGCGAGTGCTTCGAGCAGTGGGTTGCCGCGGACGAGCGCTTCGAGGTGTCCGCGCCTCGCTCGCTGTCGCTGGTGTGCTTCCGGCTGAAGCCACGTCTCGAGGAGACCCCTGTCGACACCGATGGGCGCAACCGCGCCTTGATGGAGCGGGTGAACGCCTCGGGCAAGGTCTTCCTCTCACACACCGTGTTGCCGGGAGTGGACGGTCTGCCGGCGCGCTATGTGCTGCGCATGGCCATCGGGTCGACCACCACGGAGGAACGGCACGTGCGCGCCGCGTGGGAACTGCTCACGTCTTCCGTCGGCTGAGGCATCGCCCGGGGCCGTGTCGCGGAGTCGACGGGTCCCGTGTTCCAGCGGCTGGCGCATGCCGCGCCGCCTGCCCGGTCGTCGCAAGCCGGGCCTTGCGTGGCGGCTCCTGTGGCATCATGACCCTTGTTCATGGTGCCGCATCGCCCCGTCTCCCTGGTCCTCAGCTATCAGTACCCCGGCAAGTACGCCTTCACCGTGCTGGCGGGAGCCGTCGAGTCGGACCCCGCGCTCGCGGACGTGAAGCTGTTCTTCCCTCGCGACCGGGAGACCTTGCTTGCCACGGTGAAGGAGCGCCACGACGCGGGCGACACCGTGGTGGCCGCCTGGTCCTTCTACTCGGCCAGCTTCGCCGCCTCGGCGGAAGAGCTCGCGTGGGTCCGCGAGCGGCTGGAGGGGCGCTCCGTCCTGTGCATCGCCGGAGGTGTCCACGCGACGGCCGAGCCGCTCCAGACACTCCAGGCGGGCTTCGACCTCATCGCCATCGGGGAGGGGGAGTTCTCCCTGCGGGAACTGCTCGGCCGCGTCCAGCGCGGTGAGGAGCCTCGCGTCACGCACGGAGTGGCCTGGCTGAAGGATGGCAAGCTGGCGCAGAACGGCCGGGGCGAGGGCGTGAAGCTCGACGACTTCCCTCCCTTCGCCGCGCGGCACGCGATGTTCGGGGCCATCGAAATCACACGCGGCTGCATCTACGCGTGCCGGTTCTGTCAGACGCCTTTCATGAGCAAGGCGCGCTTCCGTCATCGCTCCGTGGCCAACGTGGCGCACTGGGCCCGCGAGCTGCGGCGCTCGGGGCGGCGGGACATCCGGTTCATCACCCCCACGTCCATGTCCTACGGCACCGCCGACGAGACGATGAACCTGGCCGCCGTGGAGGAACTGCTCGCGGCGGTGAGCGAGGCCATGGCCCCCGACGGGCGCGTGTACTACGGCACGTTCCCCTCGGAGGTCCGCCCCGAGCACGTCACGCCCGAAGCGCTCGCCCTCCTCAAGCGCTACGTCCACAACGACAACCTCATCATCGGCGGACAGTCTGGCTCCGAGCGCATCCTCCAGAGCACTCGGCGAGGCCATGACGTGGAGACGGTGGTTCGCGCCACGCGCCTCGCGGTGGAGGGCGGCTTCGTCCCCAACGTGGACTTCATCCTGGGCCTTCCCGGCGAGGAGCCCTCGGACGTGGAGGCCACCGTGGCCCTCATGGAGCGGCTGGCGGAGCTGGGGGCGCGTGTTCACGGACATGCCTTCATGCCGCTGCCCGGGACGCCATTCCGCGACGCACCTCCCGGACAGGTGGATGACGTGACTCGCCGCAAGCTGGACAGGCTGGCGTCCCAGGGACGGCTGTATGGCCACTGGAAGCAGCAGGTGTCCCTGGCGGAGGGAATCGCCTCGCGGCGCCGGCCTCGCGCGGGCTGATTCCTCCGTGCCTCTGGCCGCCAGGCCCTCGCGGGAGTGGAGGCTTGTCCCGGCAGGATGCCGAGGCGGCTCCTGAGCGAGCCATGGGTGTCCCCAATGGCCAGATATCCAGGGCATGCACGAGCGCTTTCACAGATTCGCCCACCGCGTCGCGATGGTCGCCGGTTCTCAGGCCACGTTCTTCGTGGCGCTGGGCGGAATCCTGCTCTGGTGCCTGCTCGGGCCGCTCTTCTCGTTCAGTGATACGTGGCAGCTCGTCATCAACACCGCCACGACCATCATCACGTTCCTGATGGTGTTCCTCATCCAGGCAACTCAGAACCGCGATGCGAAGGCCCTGCACCTGAAGCTGGATGAACTCATTCGCGTCCAGCGCCGCGCCCGGAACATCTTCGCGGACCTGGAGGACGCCACCGAAGAGGAGCTGGCGGACTTCGAGCAGCAGTTCCAGCGCCTGCATGCGAAGTGGAAGCGCCGTCGCGATGCCCAGGAGGATGGTGATGCGGCCAGAGCTGACGCTTCAGATTCAGCAGGCGCTCGATGAGACGCGCATCCTCATGCTGGGGACCCAGGTCCTCGTGGGCTTTGGCTTCAGGAGCTTCTTCGAGGAGGGCTATGTGTCCCTTCCCAGGAGCACCCAGCACTGGATGCTGTTCGAGCTCATCCTGTTGCTGTTCGCCATGGCGCTGCTCATCACCCCTGGGAACTACCACCGCATCGTGGAGCACGGTGAATCCAGGCCCGGTCTCCATCGGCTCACGACCCGGGTCGTGGGCGTCGCGCTGCTGCCCTTCGCCGCCGCGCTCGCCATCATGCTCTTCGTCGCGGGAGAGAAGGTGCTGGGGCGGGCCTGGGGCGTCGTGCTGGGCGTGGGGACCGGCCTCGTCGCGCTCGTATTCCTGTACGGCCTGGAGGTGTTTCGTCTGCTGCGGACGCGGTCCGAGCACGGCGGGAGGATGGACATGGACGGCTCCGGGCAGCCCCCCAAGCACACGGAGTTGAAGGTCCGTGTCCAGCATGTCCTGACGGAGTCGCGCGTCATCCTGCCGGGCGTCCAGGCCCTCCTGGGGTTCCAGTTCGCCACGGTGCTGATGCCCGCGTTCGAGCGGCTGCCCGCCTCATCCCGGTACATCCACCTGGGGGCCTTGGTGATGATGAGCCTGAGCATCATCCTCCTCCTGGCGCCCCCGGCTTATCACCGTGTCGTGGAGCGAGGTGAGGAGACGGAGCGGTTCCACACCTTCGCGAGCCGCATGATTCTGGCCGCCACCGTCACCCTGGCGCTCGGATTGGCCGGCGACCTCTTTGTCGTCGTCCGGCTGGTGACGCAGTCCGTGCGGTGGGCCTTCATCGCAACGGGAGCCTGGCTCATCTGTGCCTATGGCTTGTGGTTCGGCTTCACCTTCGTGTGCCGTGAGCGAAACCGCTCCAGGACACCGCCGCCGAGGCGTGGCCATTTGCAGGCCCTGAGGCAATGACGACCTTCACCTCAAGGAGGTCCTCATGCCTAGAGGCGACAAGAGCAAATACACGGGCAAGCAGAAGCGGCGCGCCGAGCACATCGCGGAGGGCTACGTCGAGCACGGGACAGGAACGAAGGAAGCCAAGCGCCGCGCGTGGGCCACGGTGAACGCGGAGTCGCATGGCGGAGAGAAGCCTGGCGGCTCGGGGTACGGCCGGCAGGAGACTCACCAGGCCTCACGGCGAGGGGGGCGAATCAGCCTGGCTTCGCGCACCTCGGCTCAACGCTCCTCGGCGGCGAAGAAGGCCGCGGCGACCCGCAAGAGCAAGAGCGTCAAGCGCGGCGTCGCTGCGAAGCGCGCTTCCAAGAAGCGGGCATAGACGACACGACCCATCCCCCTGGAGGACTCATGCGGCCGGAGAACCGCCGCGGCACGCACTCCGTGCCCATCTCAGACATTCGCGCGTCCGCGTACGAAGTCCCCACGGATGCCCCCGAATCGGACGGCACCTTCGCGTGGCGCTCCACCACGCTCGTGGTGGTGGAGTTGACGGCGGGAGGCGAGCACGGGCTGGGCTACACGTACGCGGATGCCTGCACGGTGGACCTGGTCCAGCGGGTGCTCGGGGAGGTGCTGCGGGGCCATGATGCGATGGACATCCCCGCGCGGATGGACGCGTTGATGCGCCGCATGCGCAACATCGGCTGGCGAGGAGCGGGGGCCATGGCATTGTCCGCGGTGGATGTCGCCCTCTGGGACTTGAAGGCTCGCCTGCTGGGGCTGCCGCTGATGCGGTTGCTGGGCGCGGCGCGCACGCGGGTTCCCGTCTATGGCAGCGGCGGGTTCACCTCCTACTCCCTCGAGCAGCTTCAAGCGCAGCTGGGAGGCTGGGTGGCACAGGGCTTCTCGCGCGTGAAGATGAAGGTGGGCAGTCAGCCAGAGGAGGACCCGGAGCGGGTGGCGGCGGCGAGGCGGGCCATCGGTCCACACGCAGCGCTCTTCGTGGATGGCAATGGCGCGTACTCCGTGGCGCAGGCCCTGCTCCTGGCGGAGCGCTTCGTGGAGCAAGGGGTCTCGTGGTTCGAGGAGCCCGTCTCCAGTGACGACCTGGAGGGGTTGCACCGCATCCGCGCGAAGGTGCCCGCGGGGCTCGCGGTGGCGGCTGGGGAGTATGGCGACAGCGCCCTCTACTTCCGCCGGATGCTGAGCGCGGGCGCGGTGGATGTGCTCCAGGCGGATGCCACGCGATGCCTGGGCATCAGCGGTTTTCTCCAAGCGGATGCGCTGTGTCAGGCGTTCCAGGTCCCGCTCTCCGCGCATTGCGCACCCGCGCTCCATGCGCAGGTGGGCTGTGCCTCGCGCCGGCTGGTGCATCTGGAATACTTCCACGACCACGCGCGGCTGGAGGAGCTCCTCTTCGACGGGAGCCCTCGCGTGGAGCACGGAGAGTTGGTGCCGGATGGGACGCGGCCGGGCTTGGGGTTGGAGCTCAAGCGCGCGGACGCGGAGCGCTACGCGGTGATGCGGCCCTAGCCTCGATGCCTGGCCCCGAGGGCCGCCGCGCTGGTCACTCCTACCACGGCCGCCGCCGCGAGCCACGCGCGGTGGAGGTTGGCCCAGAGCTGCACGCTGTGGCGGCGAGCGCGCGCATCGAAGCGGCCGTGGGCGCCCGGGTCCCCAGGCACGGGGGTCAGGAGGTTGTCGGGGCGGTGCGTGTCTCGAGGCTCATCGGACATCTGCTTCGTGTAGCCGACGCGCGCGAGGTACCGGTCCAGCCACCCGGGCACGAGCCGGTTGCCGATGATGGTCTTCACCGTGGGGATGCCCACCCAGATGGAGCGCCGCTGATGGTGCGCGGCCCAGACCACGGCGCGCGCGGCGACCTCGGGTTGGTAGATGGGAGGCACCGGCTGCGCTTGCCGAGGCATCTTGCTGCGCGACCAGTCGAACTGCGGCGTGTTCATCCCGGGCAGGTCGACGGTGGTGATGTGGAGGGGGCTCTTGTCGTGGCGCAGTTCACACCGCAGCGATTCGGTGAAGCCGATGAGGGCGTGCTTCGCGGAGCAGTACGCGGATTGGAGCGGGATGCCTCGGAAGGCGAGCGCGCTTCCCACCTGCACCACCGTTCCCCGTCCCCGTGGACGCATGCGCCGGAGCGCTGACTGGGTGCCATGCACGAAGCCCAGGAAGGTGACGTCCATGACGCGGCGGTACTCCGATGCGGTGGTCTCCATCACCGGCGCGAAGACCGTCACCATCGCGCAGTTGACCCAGACGTCGATATGGCCCCATCGCTGCGCGACCTTGGCTGCCGCCTGCTCGACCGCGTGGCTGTCTGAAACGTCGCACGGAAGCACAAGCGCCTCGCCGCCGAGGGCGCTGACTTCCCACGCGGCATCTTGCAGCCGTCCCTCCTCTCGCGAGATGAGGCCCACGCGGGCGCCTTGCCGAGCGAACTCCCGGACGATGGCGCGGCCCACTCCCGCCGATGCGCCCGTCACCACCACCACCTCTGGGTTGCTGGCCATCCTCCCGTGCTCCTGTTCCCGGCCGCGAATCGGCCCTGCTCGAAGAAGGTGGGCCCTGCCGCCAGCACATGCAGGCCCCGGGCATCCTCCGCGAGTGAGTGGAGGTGGCCGAGGGGGGGCGGGGAGGCAGGGGACTTGCTCCGTGCCTCCACCCGCCACGGGTCGGGGGATGTGCATCTTCGTGGCAGGGAGGCCCGTGTGCAGCCGGCACGTATCCACGACCATGCCGTCATTGGCGACGGACACAGCGCGGCGCTCGTCTCGAGCGCGGGCTCGGTGGACTGGTTGTGCTGGCCTCGGTTCGACAGCCCCTCGCTCTTCGCGGGCCTCCTGGATACGGAGGTGGGGGGCGCCTTCTCACTGCGGACGGTCGAGCCCGCGAGGGTGACGCGGTGGTACCTGCGGGATACGAACGTCCTCCAGACGCGCTTCGAGACGGACAGCGGCGCGCTGGTGGTGACGGACCTGATGCCCATTCATGAGGCTCGCATGCCCGGGCCGTGGCCCGAGCGCGAACTCTTGCGCTGTGTGGCGTGTGAGCGGGGCGAGGTGATGCTGGAGGTGCTCTACGCGCCCCGGCCCGACTATGGCCGGGCGAAGCCTCTCGTGAAGCAGGAGGGGAGGTTGGGGTGGAGGCTGGAGCAGGGAGGCTGGCTCTACACGCTGCGCGCGGACTTCCCGCTGGGGCCCGCACCCGATGGGGGCGTGAGAGGGCGAGGTCTGCTTCGCGCGGGACAGCGCGCGCACTTCTCGCTCACGGCGACGGATGACGGGCCCGCGGTGCTGCCGCCGTTGGGGCACTTCGCATGGGAGCGTGTCGAGCGCACGGTGGCGGCCTGGCGGCGCTGGGCCGCGAGGTGCCGCTACGCGGGGCCCTACCGAGACGCCGTGGTGCGAAGCGCGCTGGCGCTGAAGCTCCTGAGCTTCGGGCCATCGGGGGCGGTGGTGGCCGCCGCGACCACGTCGCTGCCGGAGGTGCTCGGGGGAGAGGCCAACTGGGACTATCGCTACTGCTGGGTGCGCGATGCGTCCTTCACCGCGCGGGCCTTCTATGGGCTGGGCTACGAGGCCGAGGCGGAGTCCTTCGTGTCCTGGCTGCTGGGCGCCACGTGGCTGACGCAGCCGCGCATGAACGTCTTGTACGACGTCTACGGGCGCCGGCGCCTGGGAGAGGCGCCGCTGCCACATCTGGAAGGCTACGCGGGGTCGCGCCCCGTCCGGGTGGGCAACGCCGCCGCCACGCAGTTGCAACTCGATTCATATGGCGAGGTCATCGACGCCGCCTCCCAGGTGGCGCGGCGCGGAGGGGCGCTGGGCCGTGACGAGCTGCGGATGCTGGTGCGCCTGGGCGAGTTCATCACGATGAAGTGGGACGCACCGGACGAGGGCATCTGGGAATCGCGCACGGGCCGGCGCGCGCACACCTTCTCCCGGTTGTCGTGCTGGATGGCGCTGGAGCGCCTGCTCGAACTGCATGGGCGCGGCGTGCTCCGAGGCATCCGGAGGCCGACGGAGCGCTTCCTCGAGGTCCGCGAGCGGCTGCGGGAGGAGCTCCGGACGCGTGCGTGGAACCGGTGGCTGCGCAGCTATGTGCGGGTCCTCGACGGTGACGAGGTGGACGCGGACCTGCTGCTCATGGCGTGGTACGGCTTCGAGGATGCGCGCTCGGAGCGGATGCGTGGCACGCACCGGCGCATCGTGGAGCGGCTCGGCGCGAGGGATGGGTTGTTGTTCCGCAACGAGGACGACCGCCGCGAGGGAGAGGGCGCCTTCGGAGTCTGCGGCTTCTGGAGCGTGGGCTTCCTGGCGAAGCAGGGAGGCGAGGGGCTCGAGGTGGCGGAGGCGCTGTTCCGCCGGCAGCTCGCCTACGCGAACGACGTGGGCCTCTACGCGGAGGAAATCTCTCCGGAGACCGGGGAGGCGCGAGGCAACTTTCCGCAGGCCCTGACGCATGTGGGGCTCATCGCCGCGGCCCTGGAGCTGGAGGCGGCGCGGCCCTGGTTCGACGCGGGAGCCTGGGCATGAGCGGGCTGTTGCGCTGGGTCGTCTGGGGGCTGGTCAGCACCGTGGTGTTGACGGGCCTCCTGACGGGGAGTCAGCGGCTGCGGCTGACGCGGCTCAACCTGCCCTTCCTGCTCGGGATGCTGGTGACCGAGGACCGCGACCGGGCGAAGTTGTACGGGTTCGGGTTGCACCTCGTGGCGGGGCTCGCCATGGCGGGCCTGTACGCGGCGGTCTTCAGCGTGTGGGGGCGGGCCACCTGGTGGCTGGGGGGCTTGCTGGGCGTGGTGCACGCGGGCGCCGTGTTGCTGCTGCTGTTCCCCGTGCTGCCCGCGCTGCATCCCAGGATGGCGAGCGAGTCGCAGGGGCCCACGGAGGTGCGGCAACTGGAGCCTCCGGGCCTCCTGGGACTGCACTACGGCGCGCGGACACCCGTGGTGGTGCTGGTGATTCACGTCGTCTTCGGGGTGCTGCTGGGCTCCATCTCCCTCTAGAACTCTAGGGGCGTCCAGGTCGACGCTTGCGCAGCCGCGAGCCCGCGAAGAGCAGGCCCGCGCCCGCCACGGCCGCTCTCAGCCACCAACGCGGCGGAGGTGTGCCCAGGCCGCTCGTCACCCAGCCTCGCTCCGGGTGGTCGGCTGAAGGCCCCGTGGGGCCATACGCCTTCGCCAGCCTCAGCACCTGCGCGAAGTGCAGCGCGTGCCGGTCCGTGTTCTGCGCAATCATCTCCCGGCAGCTGAAGCCATCGGCGAGGATGAGGGTGTCCCGAGGCGTCTGGCGCACCTTCGGCAGGAGCTCGTGCTCGCCCACCTTCTGCGAGACGTCGTACTTCCTTCCCTCCTCGAAGCCGAACGAGCCCGCCATGCCGCAGCAGCCCGCCGCGGGCTGCTCATGGTCCACGCCCATCCTGTCCAGCAGCGCTGTCTCATCGTGCATCTTGAAGAGGGACTTGTGGTGGCAATGGCCGTGCACCACCACACGCTTCTCCAGGCGCGGCGGCTGCCAGGACTTCGCGTGCTTCCCCAGGAACTCGCTGAAGAGGAAGGTCTGGCGTCGCAGCTGCTGGGCCAGGCCCCAGTCCGGGAAGAGGTTGTGCAGTTCGTCGCGGAACACGGACACGCAGCTGGGCTCGAGCGCCACCAGCGGCACCCCGGCCTCGATTTCCGGACGCAGCTGCTCCACCGTGCGCCGCAACATCCACCGGGCCGTGGAGAGCATTCCGAAGTCATAGAGGGGCCTGCCGCAGCACAGGAAGCCCTGGGGCACCGCCACCTCGAAGCCCGCGTCCTCGAGCACCTCGAGCGCGCTGACCGCGGTCTCCGGGAAGAAGTGGTTGTTGAAGGTGTCCGGCCACAAGAGCACCCGCTGGTGCCCGGCGTTGGAGGGCTCCGGCCTCATGCGCCGCACCCAGCGCTGGAAGGACTCCGGCGCGAAGCGGGGCATGCTCCGCTTCGTGGACAGGCCTCCCAGCTTCTGCAGGACCTTGCGGCTGGGGGCGTGCTGGGTGAGGAGGTTCACCCAGCGGGGGGCCAGCATGGCCGCTCGTGCCCAAAACATGATGAGGCCCATGGCATAGGCGGGCCTGGGGCGCAGGTGGCCCCGATGGTAGTGCGAGAGGAACTCCGCCTTGTACGTGGCCAGGTCCACGTTCACGGGGCAGTCGCCCTTGCATCCCTTGCAGGCCAGGCACAGGTCCAGTGACTCCTTCACGTTCGGGTCCCGCCAGCCCCGCCGGATGACCTGCCCTTGCAACATCTCGAAGAGCAGGTGCGCGCGACCACGCGTGGTGTGCTTCTCCTCCTTCGTCGCCATGTAGCTGGGACACATGGTGCCGCCGCTCTCGCGCCGGCACTTGCCCACGCCCACGCAGCGCTCGGTGGCGCGGTGCAGGAGGCCGTCGTCATCCGGGTAGCGGAAGTGGGTGGTGGGCTTCCACGTCCGCTGCCGGTAGTCCCGCCCCAGGCGCAGCTCCTGGTCGATGGGGTTGGGGTCCACCACCTTGCCTGGGTTCATCTTCCCCGCCGGGTCCCAGATGCGCTTGAACTCGCGGAACGCCTGGGTCAGCTCCGTGCCGAACATGCGCGGGAGGAATTCGGCGCGCGCCTGACCATCACCGTGCTCACCCGACATGGAGCCTCCATGGGCGAGGCACAGGTCCACCGCGTCGCTGATGAAGGCGCGGAAGTTCCGGAGGCCCCGCGCCGAGACGAGGTCGAAGTCGATGCGCGAGTGGACACACCCTTGTCCGAAGTGGCCATAGAGCGAGGCGTCGTAGCCGTACTTGTCGTAGAGCTTGCGCACCCCTCGCAGGTAGCCGCCGAGCTTCTCGGGGGGCACCGCTGAATCCTCCCACCCAGGCCATGTGTCCGGCCGTCCAGGGACCCGCGCGGTGGCGCCGAGCCCCGCTTCACGAATCTTCCAGACGTGCTCGATGTGCTCCGGCTCCGAGTAGAGGCGCATGTCCACGGGGGCACCCGGACCCCCGGTGACCGAGTCCATCAGCGCATGGGCCCGGGCGATGGCCTCCTGCTTCGTGTCGCCGCCGAGCTCGACCATCAGGTAGCCATGGCCTCCGGGCAGCAGGGGGAGGAACTCCGCGTGGGAGCTCTTGGGGTCGAGGGACTCCTTCTCGCTCGAGCGGCCCTTCAGGACGATGTTGTGGATGAGCTCGTCGTCCAGTCCCTCCAGCGCGAGCGGCTGGAAGCGCGAGGCGAGTTCGTACGCGTGGTCTCCCGCGATGAAGATGTCCGGATATCCCAACAGGACAATCACACGATGGGGCGGGCTGTGGACGAGCCGCAGGTTCGCGGTGAGGAACGTGACACACGTGCCCTCGGTGCCCACGAGTGCGCGCGCCACGTCGAAGCCGTGCTCCGGCAGCAGCGCATCCAGGTTGTAGCCAGAGATGCGCCGGGGAATGCGTGGGTAGCGGCGGCGAATCTCGTCCGCGTAGCGGTCCCTCAAGTCCCGGAGCCTCCGGTAGATATCTCCGCGCCGGCCCCCCGCGCGGATGATGGCCTGGAGCTCCTCGTCCGAGGTGGGGCCCACCTTCAAGCGCAGGCCGTCGTAGGTGAGCACGTCCAGCCCCAGCACGTTGTGCGAGACAGGCCCCGCCATCTGCGCGTGGGAGCCGCACGAGTTGTTGCCCAGCATCCCCCCGAGGGTGCAGTGGTCATGCGTGGAGGGGTCGGGGCCGAAGGTGAGGTGATACTGCTCGGCCTTCCCCTTGAGGACATCGAGGATGGTCCCCGGCAGGACGCGCGCGGACTTCGTTCCCGGGTCCAGCTCCAGCACTCCGCCCAGGTACTTCGTCCAGTCGATGACCACGGCGACGTTGCAGCACTGCCCCGCCAGGCTGGTGCCACCTCCGCGCGACAGCAGCGGGGCGCCGAACTCCCGGCACACGCGCACCGTCTGGATGACGTCGTCCAGGCTCCGGGGGATGACGACGCCGATGGGCACCTGCCGGTAGTTGGAGCCATCCGTGGCGTAGAGGGCGCGGCTGCCGTCGTCGAAGCGCACCTCGCCCTCGACGGTGCGGTGCAAGGCCGCCTCGAGCGCTCGTGAGTCCAGGCCGACGTCGCCCCCCTGGGTGAGAGGAATCGGGTGGGGCACGGGTCGTCTGCGTGACAGCTTCGACCACGTTCGCTGGAGCGTCTGCGCGGGCCGCATCGGTCGGGCCTCCTTTGCCGGGATGGCCCAGGGCCATCGTGGGCGGGCATGGGAGTCAAGCTACGCACCAAGCAGTCCCCGGCGCGGACATGAGGGCCCGTGAGCGTGTGTCCTCCCGCCCGCTGACAGGCGGCGTGTTCGGACGACGTGTCCGCACGACTGCCCTGTCCGGGGTCGCTGCTCCTGGCGCACGTGCCCAGCTTGTTCGGAGCAGGCACTCCGCACCGCTACGAGGAGCTTCGATGAGCGCCACGGTTTCCGACTATCTGCTCCATCGGCTGACCCAATGGGGCATTCGCCGCATCTACGGATACCCGGGGGATGGCATCAACGGCATCCTCGGCGCGTTGGGGCGCACGTCCGAGTTCCAGTTCGTCCAGGTCCGCCACGAGGAGATGGCCGCTTTCGCCGCGTGCTCACACGCGAAGTTCACGGGTGAGGTGGGCGTGTGCCTGGCGACGTCGGGGCCTGGTGCCATCCACCTCCTCAATGGCCTCTACGATGCGAAGCTGGACCACCAGCCCGTGGTGGCGATCATCGGTCAGCAGTCCCGCTCGGCGCTGGGGGGCAATTATCAGCAGGAGGTGGACCTGCCCGTCCTCTTCAAGGACGTGGCGAGCGAGTACGTCACGCAGGTGACGAAGCCCTCCGCGGTGCGGCACGCCATCGACCGCGCGGTGCGAATCGCCCAGTTCGAGCGCACGGTGACGTGTGTCATCATCCCCAACGACGTGCAGGAGTTGGAGTACCGCAAGCCCGCGCAGAAGCACGGCACCCTCCACTCCGGCGTGGGCTACAGCGCTCCGCGCGTCATTCCCCAGGAGCGCGACCTGCGCCGCGCCGCGGACGTGCTGAACGCGGGGAAGAAGGTGTCCATCCTCATCGGCGCGGGGGCGATGAAGGCCGCCGACGAAGTGGTGGAGGTGGCGGAGCTGCTGGGCGCGGGCGTGGCCAAGGCGCTCCTGGGAAAGGCGGCGCTGCCGGATGACCTGCCCTTCGTCACGGGCTCCATCGGCCTGTTGGGCACGAAGCCTTCCTGGGACATGATGATGGGCTGCGACACGCTGCTGATGGTGGGGACCAGCTTCCCTTACTCCGAGTTCCTTCCTCCCGAGGGACAGGCTCGCGGCGTCCAGGTGGACCTGGATGGGCGGATGCTCTCCATCCGCTACCCGATGGAGGTGGGGCTGGTGGGGGACAGTCAGGAGACGCTTCGCCTGCTGATTCCAATGCTCCAACGCAAGCCGGACCGGAGCTGGCGCGAGCAGGTGGAGAAGAGCATCCGCCAGTGGTGGAAGGTCTCCGAGGCCCAGGCGATGAACTCGGCGGACCCCATCAATCCGCAGCGCGTGTTCTGGGAGCTGTCGCCCAGGCTGCCGGACGGCGCCATCCTCACGGCGGACTCCGGCTCGGGGACGAACTGGTACGCGCGCGACGTCAAGCTTCGCAAGGGGATGATGGCCTCGCTGTCCGGCAACCTCGCCACCATGGGATGCGGGGTGCCCTATGCCATCGGCGCGAAGTTCGCGTTCCCGGAGCGGCCGGTGCTCGCGCTGGTGGGGGACGGCGCGATGCAGATGAACGGCAACGCGGAGCTCATCACCGTGGCGAAGTACTGGCGCGAGTGGAAGGACCCGCGCTTCATCGTGCTCGTGCTCAACAACCGCGACCTGAACCAGGTGACGTGGGAGCAGCGGGTGCTCGCGGGGGACCCCAAGAATCCGGCCACGCAGACGCTGCCGGACTTCCCCTACGCGCGGTACGCCGAGTCCCTGGGCCTCCAGGGCATCCGCGTGGACCGGCCGGAGCAGCTCGCGGGGGCCTGGGATGAGGCGATGAGCGCGCGCCGCCCCGTGGTGCTGGAGGCGTATGTGGACCCGGACGTGCCCCCGCTGCCGCCGCACATCACCCTGGAGCAGGCCCGCAACTTCGCCGAGTCCCTGGCCGGAGGAGACGTGGACGCGGGCGGGGTCGTCCGTCAGTCCATCAAGGGCATGGTGGATCGGCTGCTGCCTCACAAGGAGTAGAGGAAGCCCGCCACGGCCTGGAGGTGAACCCCGGGCCCACAGGTGGGCGGGCTGTCACTTCCTCGGGCCCCAGCGCGCCCAGGCGCTTAGGATGGGCGTGCGATGTCCTCCGACGAAACCCCGCCCTACTGGCTGCTCATCTCCGTCCTCTTCAGCTCCCAGCCACTCACGCCCTCGCTCGCCATGACGCTGCATCAGACGGCGTATGAGCTGCACGAGCGGGGCGACGCGGTGAAGGAGGTCGCCGGGGACATGCTGAGCGGCAAGGTGCGCAACCTGCGCAAGGACGTGGCGCTGGGCGGAATCGCCGGGCCCGCCTTCGAAGCGGAAATCGAGACCGAGCGCGGCTCCGGCGTGGTGCGCTTCATCCTCACGCGCCAGGGTTTGGAGATGATGCGCCAGCAGCCCGCATCGCCGCCCCGCCCGAAGTACCTCAACTGACGCCCGTGAAATGAAAAGGGCCCGCTGAACGGGCCCTCCGCATCACGTCCACCGGGGTGGAGCGGTTACTCGCGCTCCAGGTCCACCTTCATGCGGTTGCCCATGTGGAAGATGGAGTTGTTCAACGTCGCGGCGGACAGCTCCGCCAGCTCCGTCATCACCTTCTGCTCCTCGGCCTGCTGGGAGCCCGGCTTCGCGGCCCCCGCGCTGGCGCCGCCCTCCTGCGAGATGGGCGCGCGGCCCACGGCCGACAGATAGGAGTTCAGGATGCCGCTGTGCGAGGAGCCACCCACCGACGCCAGCGCCGACTGGACCACCAGACCTCCGGTGGACATGAGCGGGTCACCCGGACGGGCAGCGGCCGCCGACATCATCCCGCCCTTCTGCTGCTGAAGCACCGAACCGAAGCCCGCGCGCGAGGACGAGGCGGCGGCTTGCGGCGTCGGGACCTGGACCCGAGGACCCGTGAGATTGTTGATGCGGCTCATGGCTGCTCCGTGGCGGTCCGAGCGCGCACGAAGCGCGAGTCTCGGAGGTCTGCCCACATTATCGCCAGGAGCCCGGGGAAGTTGCGTCCCGGCGATCAGCCACGGGCGGCCAGGACAAAAGCGGCCAGAGGTCGCGGGTTTACGGGCAGGGGGCTCGCCCCGAAGGCTCATGGCGAGCTTGCTCGGGCTGGGGGCTCCACCTGGCCGCCTCCAGGAGTCCAGGGGAGCCGTGCGGACGGGGGGGGGCGTGTCATGAACGGCCCGTCGCCGTGCGGCCCGAGGGGCGTGGTGGCGTGGTTGCCCGCGCAGGCCGATGCTAAGAGCGGCGCGATGAAGACATGGCGACACCGAGGGTCCTCGGGGTGGGTGGTCGGGACGCTGGTCTGGGCCTCGCTCCTGGTGAGTGGCGCGGGTTGCCGCACCCTCCCAGGCGCGACGACAGACGTCGTGACGGGCGGGCCCGATGATATCGCGCTCGTCGGAGGCACCATCCATCCGGCCCCTGGAGCGACGCCCATCGTCAATGGCGCCGTGCTCATCTCGGGAGGCCGCATCCTCGCGGTGGGGCCTCGAGACAGCGTGCACATCCCGGAGGGGACCCGCGTGTTGGATGTCTCGGGCCGGACCGTGCTGCCGGGGTTCTGGAACAGCCACGTCCACTTCACGGCGCCTGTCTGGGAAGAGGCGGAGCGCCTCCCGGCGGCGCAGCTCGAGCGCCAGCTCCAGGACTTCCTGCTCCGGTATGGCTTCGTGCGTGCGTACGACCTGGGCTCCACGCCGAGCGTCCTCCAGGCCCTCCGGCGTCGCATCCAGAGTGGAGAGGTGAAGGGCCCGACGCTCTTCGGCGCGGGGGGAGGGCTGGTGCCGCTCCATGGCGCCCCGGTGTACCTGCCGCCCGGGACGTTGCCAGAGGCGTCCTCGCCCGAGGTCACCCGGGCCGTGGTCCAGCGCGCGATGGACGCCGTGGGGCTGGATGCCGTGAAGCTCTTCACCGTCTCGGTGACTCGGCAGCGGCCCTTTCCGGTGATGTCCAGCGACAGCATCCGCGTGGCCGTGGAGGAGGCGCATGCGCGGGGCAAGCCCGTGTTCGCCCACCCCACGAACCTCGCGGGGGTCACCGCCGCGGTCGAAGGGGGCGTGGACATCCTGGCGCACACGGTCTCCTCGGCGGAGGACCTCCCCGAGGCGCTTCAGCAGCGCATGGTGCGAGAGCACGTCGCGCTGATTCCGACCCTGTCGCTGTGGGAGCCCGAGTTCAAGCGGGCGGGGGTGCCCGAGGACGCCATCGCGCGCCAGGTGGCGGCTTCCAAGAAGCAGCTCGGGCGCCACGTCGAGTCGGGCGGTCGCGTCTTGTTCGGGACCGACGCGGGCTACGAGCCCGACGTGAGTCCCCTGAGGGAGTACGTGCTGATGAAGGAGGCGGGGCTCGACTTCGCCCGCATCCTGGCCAGCCTGACCACGGAGCCCGCGGCGCAGTTCCACCAGGAGGAGAGGTTCGGCCGGCTTGCGCCTGGCTTCGAGGCCGCGGTGGTCGTCGTCGAGGGCGACCCCACGCGGGAGATTGAAGCGCTGGCCCAGGTGCGACTGGTCCTGGGCCAGGGGCGAATCTTGTTCCAGGCGGAGTGAGCGTGGGTGCGGCCACGCCCGAGGCCTTCTTCATGGAAGGCCCGGACGGTGGCTTGTCACCGCGCTCCGCTCAGAACTGGTGGGCCTCGGTGGACTCGTGCAGGGCCAGGGTGCTGGCGGAGCCGCCGGAGATGACCTCGGCGACCTGGTCGAAGTAGCCGGTGCCGACCTCGCGCTGGTGGCGCGTGGCGGTGTAGCCGTCCTTCTCCGCGCCGAACTCACCCTGCTGGAACTCGCTGTACGCCGCCATGCCGCGGTCGCGGTACTTGCGCGCCAGCTCGTACATGGAGTGGTTCAGCGCGTGGAAGCCCGCCAGGGTGACGAACTGGAACTTGTAGCCCATGGCGCCCAGCTCGCGCTGGAACCTGGCGATGGTGGCGTCGTCCAGGTTCTTCTTCCAGTTGAACGACGGCGAGCAGTTGTAGGCGAGCAGCTTGTTGGGGAACTTCGCGCGGATGGCCTCGGCGAACTTCTTGGCCTGCGCGAGGTCCGGGGTGCTCGTCTCGCACCAGACCAGGTCCGCGTAGGGCGCGTACGCCAGGCCGCGGGAGATGGCGCAGTCCAGGCCACCGTTGAGGCGGTAGAAGCCCTCCGAGGTGCGGCCGTTCTTGCGGTCGATGAACGGGTGGTCGTACTCGTCCGCGTCGCTCATCAAGAGCTTGGCGCTGTCGGCGTCCGTGCGCGCGACGAGCAGCGTGGGCACGCCCATCACGTCGGCGGCGAGCCGCGCGGCGTTGAGGGTGCGGATGAAGTGGCTGGTGGGCACCAGCACCTTGCCGCCCATGTGGCCACACTTCTTCTCGCTGGCGAGCTGGTCCTCGAAGTGGACGCCCGCGGCGCCCGCTTCAATCATGCTCTTCATCAGCTCGAAGGCGTTGAGCGGACCGCCGAAGCCGGCCTCCGCGTCCGCGATGATGGGCGCGAACCAGTAGCGCTCACCCTTGCCCTCGGCGTGGTCAATCTGGTCCGCGCGGCGCAGGGCGTTGTTGATCTTCTTCACCACGGCGGGGACGCTGTCCACCGGGTAGAGGCTCTGGTCCGGGTACATCTGCCCGGCGGAGTTCGCGTCCGCCGCCACCTGCCAGCCCGACAGGTAGATGGCCTTCAGGCCCGCGCGGACCATCTGCACGGCCTGGTTGCCGGTGAGCGCGCCCAGCGCGTTGATGTAGTCCTCCGTGTGGAGCAGCTCCCACAGCCGCGTGGAGCCGACCTCCGCCAGCGTGTAGCTGATGGGCAGCGAGCCCCGCAGCTTCTTCACGTCCTTGTCCGTGTAGTTGCGCTTGATGCCCTCGAAGCGACGGGCGTGCAGCTTGGCGTGAGGGGAGGTGTCCGGGGTCGTCGTGGTGGCGTCGTACATCGCAGGCTCCTCGGTGAGACAGTGAAAGGTGGGTTGAAGGAACGAAGGTGTCGTCAGCGGGTGGAATCCAGGGCCGCGTAGGCGGGCAGGGTGAGGAAGTCCTCGAAGGTGGGTGAAGCGGACAGCTGCTCGAAGAGCTCGCGCGCGCGCTGGACGTGGGCGGCGCCGTACTTCGCGCTGGCGCCTTCCTTCTCCAGGCGGGCCATCTCTTCTCCGAGCAGGGACTGGAACAGCTCGGGCGTCACCTTGCGGCCGTCCTCGAGCGAGGCGCCGTGGTGCAGCCACTGCCACACCTGGGCGCGGGAGATTTCCGCGGTGGCCGCGTCCTCCATCAGGTTGTAGAGCGGCACGCAGCCCAGTCCGCCCAGCCACGCGGCGGTGTACTGGATGCCCACGCGCAGGTTGTGGCGCAGGCCCTCCTCGGTGCGAGTGCCGGAGGGGACCTTGAGCAGGTCCGCCTCGGTGATGCGCACGTCCTCGCGCTTGTTGGCGAGCTGGTTCGGGCCCTTCATGTTCGCGTCGAAGATGTCGCGGGCAAGCGGCACGAGGCCGGGGTGCGCCACCCAGGTGCCGTCATGGCCGTTCTTCACCTCGCGCAGCTTGTCGGCGCGGACCTTCTCCAGGACGGCCTCGTTGGCCGCGGCGTCACCCTTGATGGGGATGAACGCGGCCATGCCGCCCATGGCGTGCACGTTGCGGCGGTGGCAGGTCTGGATGAGCAGCTGCGAGTAGGCGTTGAGGAACGCCTTGTCCATGGTGACCTGGCCCCGGTCCGGGAGCACCACGCCGGTGTCGGACTGGAGCGTCTTGATGAAGCTGAAGATGTAGTCCCAGCGTCCGCAGTTGAGGCCCGCGGAGTGCTCGCGCAGCTCGTAGAGGATTTCGTCCATCTCGAACGCGGCGGGCAGCGTCTCGATGAGGACCGTGGCCTTGATGGTGCCCCGGGGGATGCCGAGCGTGTCCTGGGCCATGAGGAACACGTCGTTCCAGAGGCGGGCCTCCAGGTGGCTCTGCATCTTGGGCAGGTAGAAGTAGGGGCCCGTGCCGCGGGAGAGCTGCTCCTTCGCGTTGTGGAAGAAGAACAGGCCGAAGTCGAAGAGCGAGCCGGAGATGGGCTTGCCGTCGATTTCGACGTGGCGCTCGGGCAGGTGCCAGCCCCGGGGGCGCACGAAGAGGACGGCGGGCTTGTCGTTGAGCGCGTAGTGCTTGCCGCCCTCGGCGGTGAAGGAGATGCGGCGGCGGACGGCGTCGCGCAGGTTGAGCTGGCCCCGGACGACGTTGTCCCAGGTGGGGCTGTTGGCGTCCTCGAAGTCCGCCATGAAGACGTTCGCCCCGGAGTTGAGGGCGTTGATGATCATCTTCCGGTCCACCGGGCCGGTGATTTCCACCCGGCGGTCCTGGAGGTCCGCGGGCAGCGGGGCCACCGTCCAGCTCCCCTCACGGATGGCCTTCGTCTCCGCCAGGAAGTGGGGGCGTGCGCCCTGGCGCCAGGACGCCTGGACGGCCTTGCGGCGCTCGAGCAGCCCGTCGCGGCGCTCCCCGAAGGCCCGGGCCAGCCGGGCCACGAAGGCCATGGCGTCCGGGGTGAGGACCTCCCCGTAGTCGGGGTGCCAGGGCCCCTTCACTGCCACGCCAGCGCCGAGGGCCGGGCTCTTCGAAGGGGAGGCTTCCGAGGTCATCTCAACTCCTTGGCGTGGCGCGTTGTAAATCTGCTTCGATGCGTCGGAAGATGAATCTTCCGAGTGAGCAATGGAAGTGATGGTCAATTTGTGCCTGCTTGGCTGTAATCCTGTCAACAGGGGTCCGATTAAATTTGTAAATCAGTAGACGTGGCGGGGGGTTGGCCGGGAGGGGGTGGTGAGGAGGGGGCGTGCAATCGGCGTCGTGGGGGTGCGTAGACAGGCCATGGACGCGATGAAGCGATGCACGGATTGCGCTGAGGAGACGAAGGCGGAAGCCTCGAGGTGCCCTCACTGCGGGACGCGGCTTGCGCGCCTGCACCGGGGCGTGGAGGGGCGGGCGATGCTGGGCGTCTGCGCGATGCTCGCGCGAGAGTTCGGCATCGACGTGGCGTGGGTGCGGGTGCTGCTCGTCGTGGCCACGATGTTCACCGGGGGCACGCTCCCGTTCGTGTACGTGCTGCTCTGGGCCTTCACGCCGCCGTCGTCGGTGGGGCGGGCCCCGCTCCAGCGCACGATGGATTGGCTGTCCCGCCTGGGGCAGTCCTCGGACGTGAGCCACCTGGAGCGGCGCGTCTGAGTGCTAACGGCGTGACGGGGCGCTGACGCCTTTCGGGTGCCGGCGCCCCGGGCCTGTTATGCGAGGGCTCTCGGATTCACTCATCCAGGAGCCTTGTGCGTGAGCACTCGCAACGTTCGCATCGAGAAGGACACCTTCGGCCCCATCGAGGTCCCCGCTGACCGGTTGTGGGGCGCGCAGACCCAGCGCAGCCTGGAGAACTTCGCCATCTCCACCGAGCGCATGCCCCCCGCGCTCATCCGCGCGCTGGTGCTGGTGAAGAAGGCCGCCGCCCGCGTCAACGTGGAGAACGGCACCCTCGCGAAGGAGAAGGGCGAGGCCATTGTCCAGGCCGCGGACGAGGTCCTCGCCGGCAAGCACGATGCCGAGTTTCCGTTGAGCGTCTGGCAGACCGGGAGCGGCACCCAGACGAACATGAACACCAACGAGGTGCTTGCCAACCGGGCGTCGGAGCTTCTGGGCGGCGAGCGCGGCGAGGGCCGCAAGGTCCACGCGAACGACGACGTCAACAAGGGGCAGAGCTCCAACGACGTCTTCCCCACCGCGATGAACGTGGCGGCGGCCACCGCCATCGTCGAGCACGTGCTGCCCGAATTGAAGGCGCTGCGCGACGTGCTCGCGCAGAAGTCCCGGGACTTCATGGGCGTGGTGAAGGTGGGACGTACCCACCTGCAGGACGCCACGCCGCTCACGCTGGGCCAGGAGTTCAGCGGCTACGTGGCGCAGCTGGACCTGGCGCGCGCCCACCTGGAGCGAATCCTTCCTCACCTGCACGAGCTGGCGCTGGGCGGCACCGCCGTGGGCACGGGGCTGAACGCGCCCCAGGGCTACGCCGAGCGCGTGGCGAAGGAGATTGCCGGCCTGACGGGCCTGGCGTTCGTCACCGCGCCCAACAAGTTCGAGGCGCTGGCGGCCAACGACGCGCAGGTCCAGGCGCATGGCGCGCTCAAGGGGCTGGCCGCGGTGCTGTTCAAGGTGGCCAACGACATCCGCTGGCTGTCGTCGGGGCCCCGCTCCGGTCTGGGGGAAATCACCATCCCGGAGAACGAACCGGGCAGCTCCATCATGCCGGGCAAGGTGAACCCCACCCAGAGCGAGGCGCTCACCATGCTCAGCGCCCAGGTCATGGGCAACGACGTGGCCGTGACGCTGGGGGGCGCCTCCGGCAACTTCGAGCTCAACGTCTTCAAACCGCTCATCATCCACAACGTGCTGCAGAGCTGCCGGCTCTTGGCGGACGGCATGCGCAGCTTCCGCCTGCACTGCGCGGTGGGCATCCAGCCCAACCACGCCCGCATCCAGGAGAACCTGGAGCGCAGCCTGATGCTCGTCACCGCGCTCAATCCGCACATCGGCTACGACAACGCGGCGCGCATCGCCAAGCTGGCGCACAAGGAGGGCAAGACGCTCAAGGAGGTCGCCGTGGCCCTGGGCCTGGTCACCGCCGAGCAGTTCGACGCCTGGGTCCGCCCGGAGAAGATGACCGGCCTGTAGCCCCAAGGTGTCCTACACCCGCCGCCCGGATGCCCGCCGAGGGGGTGTCCGGGGGGGAGGGCCCCGCCCCCAAGCGTGGGCCAGCGCACGGTGAGGGAAGAACGGGCGGGCGCGGGGGCCCGAGGGCGATTAGGGTAGGGGCGCCATGAACGTCCCCTTCGTCATCGAGACCACGCACCGCGGCGAGCGGGCGTATGACCTGTACAGCCGGCTCCTCAAGGACCGCATCATCATGCTGGGCACGCCCGTCAACGACGACGTGGCGAACATCATCGTCGCCCAGCTGCTCTTCCTCGAGTCCGAGGACCCCGACAAGGGCATCAACCTCTACATCAACTCACCGGGTGGCTCCGTCACCGCGGGGATGGCCATCTACGACACCATGCAGTACGTGAAGTGTCCGGTGTCCACCATCTGCGTGGGCCAGGCCGCGTCCATGGGCGCGCTGCTGCTGCTGGCCGGCGCCAAGGGCAAGCGCTACGCCCTGCCCAACAGCCGCATCATGATTCACCAGCCGCTGGGCGGCGCGCAGGGCCAGGCCACGGACATCGAAATCCAGGCCAAGGAAATCCTCCGGATGCGCAGCTACCTGAATGGCCTCATCGTGAAGCACACGGGCCACTCCATCGAGCGCATCGAGAAGGACACCGAGCGCGACTACTTCATGAGCGCCGAGGATGCCCGCCAGTACGGCATCATCGACGAGGTCGTGGAGAAGCAGCAGCGCCTCTCGCCCCCCGCCCCGGGCGCGAAGTAGTCCTCGTCTTGGGTCCCCGCTCCTCATGGCGGAGCGGGGACACGAAGCCTCCTGGAGTGAGCAGGGCCCGGCGCCGTGTATTCCCGCCCGGGCGCGCTTCAGGTGGATTCCCCGGGAGTTCCAGCGCAGGGCGTGCGCTGGTGCTCCGAGCGGGCGCAATGCTCGCGCGCCGCCGTGTCCGCTCCCCTCGGGTGCCCGGTGGCATGGCCCGTGCTCAAACTGGACACATGGCCTGGCCCCGCTCGCGCACCCTCCGCCGCTTCTTGCTGCCCTCTGCTCTCCTGCTTGGAGCGGGCTGCGCCCACATTGGCCCGACCGACAGGCCCCCTCAGCCTCTCTCCTCGCCCCCCGTGCGGGCGGAGCTGGGAGAGCGGGACGTCATCCAGGCGGGAGAGGAATACGCGCGCCACACCAGCGAGGTGCTGGCCTCCGGTGGTGAGGCCGTGGAGATCCGCCCCAACTACTGGCGCATCCGTTTCGGGCTCAAGGACCGTCCTGGCCGGGGCCTGGAGCTGGAGTTCGACGAGCTGGCCCAGAAGGTGACGCGGGCCCAGGAGATTGAAATCGTCCCGGGCTCCACCACGCCCCCGCTCATCGTGCCGGGCAGGGGTGAAGATGTCCCCTCGGGAGGGACGCCGGGGCGCGGGCCTATTCCCTGAGCTACGGCAGCCGGGTGATGCGGTCCAGGGCCGGGGTGGGCAGCGGCGTGGCCTTGCCGCTGTGGGCCTTCATGTAGGCCTCCAGCGCGTCGATATCGACGGCGCCTCCGAGCCGATGGGTGCCCTCGGTCAGCACCTCGAAGCCGTCCCCACCGCTGGCGAGGAAGCTGTTGACGGTGACCCGGTATGGCGCGGCCGGGTCCAGCGTCACGCCGTTGAGCTTGATGGAGGCCGGGTCGACGCGGCTCCCCAGGGGCGCGGAGGCGCTGAACGCATACGTGAAGCCCGCTGACGGCTGGAGGATTCGGGTGAGGAGGTTGGGGCCCGACTGTTGCCACTGCCGCTCCAGGAGCCGCTCGATTTGCGCGCCGGTGAGCGTCAGGGTGACCAGGGTGTTGCCGAACGGCTGCGTGGTGAAGAGCTCGCCGTAGGTGACCTCGCCCACGTCCTCGGGGTTGTTGGGGTCTCGGGAGATCTCCTCGCGCACGCCGCCCGGGTTCATGAACGCCACGTGGGCTCCGCCCAGGTTCGCGGCCTTCGTGGCCTCCCATTGCGAGTCCGCGATGACGAAGCCCACCGTGGACTGGCCCGCGGGGTCCATCTGGGTGAAGGGCGTCTTGAGCGTCTGCGCCACCCAGCCGACGACGCGGTTGGCGAGCGGCGTGGCGCGCTGCTGGTACTTCGCCACCAGCTCCTTCACCGCGCTGTCCTCCGTCACGTCGCGGGAGATGATGACGTTGTTCGCGCGGGCCTCCAGCACGTCGCCCGTGGTCTTGCTCAACGTCAGGTCGATGTCGGTGACCAGCCGCCCCACCGAGGCGGCGCTGGTGACGAGCTTGCCGTCGATGACGCAGTTGTAGGCCTGGTGCGTGTGGCCGCTGACGATGACGTCCACCGCGTCGTCGAGGTCCCTGGCGATGTTCACGATGGCCCCGGAGATGAGGCCGTCCGCTCCGGAGCCCTTGCACTCGTTCACCAAGGAGCCCGGGGCGGGGACTCCGCCCTCGTGCACGACGATGACGATGGCCTCCACGCCCTGCCGCCGCAGCTCTGGCACCAGCGCGTTGACCGTCTCCACCTCGTCCTTGAAGACAAGCCCCGTCACGCCCGTGGGGGTGACGAGTTCGGGCGTGCCCTCCAACGTCATGCCGATGAAGGCCACCTTCACGCCCTCGAACTCGCGCACGTCGTAGCGGGGGAACAGCGTGCGGTCCACGTCCGTGGCCACGTTGGCCGCCAGGAACTTGAACCTCGCGCCGGGGAACGGGTCTCCGTCCTGGCAGCCGTCCACCGGATGGCAGCCGCCCGACTGCATGCGGAGCAGCTCCGTGCTGCCCTCGTCGAACTCGTGGTTGCCCACCGCGACCAGGTCCAGGCCAATCTGGTTCATCGCCTCGACGGTGGGCTCATCGTGGAAGAGCGCGGAGAGAATCGGCGTGGCGCCAATCAGGTCTCCGGCCGCCACCACCACCGTGTTGGGCTGCGTCGCGCGCAGCTCCGCGATGTGCCGGGCGAAGTACGTCACGCCTCCCGCGTTCACCCGCACGGGGCCACCATCCGCCACGCCCGTTTGAATCTGGCCGCCACCGCCCGTGGGCGGCTCGAGTTGCCCGTGAAAGTCATTGAACGCGAGCACCTGCACGCTCACCGTCGAGCCCGCGTCCGCGGGGCCTCCTGACGTGGGGCGCGACTCGCAGGTGTCGTTCACACACGCCCACTCATGGCCGGGAGGGGGAGGTCCCTTGTCCTCGAGGCAGCTGGCGGCGTCCGTGCACTTGTCGCTTCCGCAGCCCCCATGCGTGAAGAGGACGGCTCCCGTGATGAAAGCTCCGGCGAGGAGGAAGACGCTGGGGCGTGCGCTCAGGCGGTACGAGGGACGGGCGTGCTGTGACATGGGTGCGGCTCCTGCGAGCAGGGCGGACACCCTACTCGAGTTCACGAACCCCACCGTGACTTCATGGCGGCCGCGGTGAAGCGCTTGCCTCTCAGGTGTCTCGAGGCGGTGTCACGAGGTCGCGTCGTGATGACAGAACAGCAACTCGGCGGGCGCGCCCACCCGGCCCACCAGGACCGCGACCTGGCCGTGCGCGCGGCCGAAGCGCTCCGCGTCCGCGCGAGGCAGGCCCGGGACGAAGAGGCTCTGCTCGGACCAGCTTCCGTCCTCGGCCTCGCCGATGGCGGGCGCCACGCCCCAGCCCCCCGCGTGAAGCTGCGAGACCAGTCGCTCCTGCGCGCGCTGGTTCTCTTCCTTGCTCCGAGGGCGCGAGCCAGGATTCCACGCCGTCAGGAAGGCCCACTCGCGATGGCCACGCGCCGTCAGCGCCGCGTCGAGCGCGGGGTGCAGCCTGCCCACCCTCAACACCTGCTCCACGCCCTCCGTGGAGGCGTGAGGACGAATGACATACCGCGTCGCCCGGTAGGCCCCCAGCAACCGCTCCTGGTCGAGCTGTCTCATAGACGGTGCATTCTCTCGCTGACGCCCTCTCGCTGTCACCCCGGGGCTCGCGGTCCCCGCTGAATATCCAAAAGCACCCAACGTCAGACGCCGGCTGAACGTTCCAAACGTTCCAAATGCTTCGGGGGGGGACCCAATGGGGATGCGTCACGCATTCGTCGTCGCGGTGTGTCTGGGCTTCTGGGGAACGGGTTGTGTGTCGGTGAGTCACGTGCAGACAGCCGACACGCTGGGTCAAGGCAAGTTCCAGTTCGCCATTGAACCGGGTCTGGGTGGCGCTGGCGTCGTCAGCGGAGGGGATGTGGAGGGGTTCTATTACCCCCATGTGGACCTCTCGATGCGCTACGGCGTGGCGGACCGGGTGGACCTGGGCGTGCGCATCGGGTCGTCGCTGGCGGAGTTGCAGTCGAAGTTCCTGCTCACCCAGCCAGACAATCCCGACCTGGCCATCTCCCTGGCGCCGTCCGTGATGGGCTTGTTCGTGGGCACGGATGAGGACGCGGTGGTGGGCAGCTACGTCAACGTCGCGCTGCCCTTGTTGGTGGGCTTCAAGACGTCGGGAGGTTCGGAGTTCGTGCTGGGGCCTCGCGTGTCCTACACACGCATCGGGGCGGGTGGCGGAGGTGAGAGCGCTGGCGTCAACCTGCTGAGCGTGGGGACTTCGGTGGGGTATGCGATTCGCGTCACCGAGGGCTTCCGGTTGATGCCGGAAGTGGGATTCTCGGTCCCTGTCGTCGGCAAGTTCCACGCGGGGGACTCGGACTCGGAGCTGGGCGCGGGGTTCGATGGCGGCTTCGTCCAGTTCAAGCTGGGCTTCCTCTTCGGGCAGGGCCGCTCCAGCCGGCGTTCATCCCCGGACTCCTTCATCGACTCACGCGGCGCTGACTCGGGCTCGGGTGACGTCGACATTTGAGTCCGCCGCCCCCGCATCCGCTAACCTTGTCCTGGTCCGAGCCTGGGGCTCGGGTCCGGACGACGGCAAGGAGGCTTGGGATGGACTCGCTGGAGACTCGGCTGGAGCGGCTGGAGCGCCGCTGCCGGCGGATGCAGGGGCTGACCTTCTCCGCGCTCGCGCTGGCGGGCCTGGGCCTGGGCGCGGCGGCGCTGCGGACCTCGCCGGAGACGGGGGGCGAGCTGGTGGCCTCGCGGCTGGTGCTCCAGGACGCGCGAGGTCAGCAGCGGGCCTTCTTGGGATTGGATGACTCGGGGAGCTCGGGCCTGGTGCTGCATGACGGCCAGGGGCGTCCCCGCGCGTTGCTTGGCGTGGCGGAGGATGGCTCGCCCCGGCTGCGTTTCGCGACGGCCGAAGGTGAGTCCCTGGCTGAGCTCACCGTGTACTCGGACGAGGCCCCTCGCCTGACGTTGTCCAAGCCCGGAGGCGTGGACCTGTTCGCGGTGGGGCTCCAGGTGGATGGCTCCTCGCGGCTGGAGCTGGCGGACACGGACGGGCGGCCCCGCGCGATTCTAGGCGCGGATGAGAATGGCTCACCCGGGTTGCTGCTGGTGGACCGGCGGGGGCAGCCCCGAGTGGAGCTGCGAGTGAGTCCCGCCGACGGCGCCAGCCTGCGCGTGGAAGGGCGCGACGGCGAGGTGTTCCGCGCGCCGGCCGTCGTGCAGTAGGCCCCTCGCGGCTCAGGGCGACAGGTGGCCCAGGCCGATGGGCGCCGCGAGGCACGTGTCGGGAATCCCGAACGCGTCGACCAGTGCCACCGCGTCCGGGCGCAGCTCCGTGCAGAGCTTCACGACCTCCTTGCGGATGGCCAGGGCCTTGGAGGCCTCCACGAGCCCGTGCTCCTGGAACCAGCCGCTCGCGGACTCCAGGCAGGACAGGCCATAGAGGTCACACAGGCGGCCCAGCACCGTCTTCAGGCCCGCGTCCTGGACCTTCTCCACGCCCAGGAGGAACTGCTCCAGCACCACGCGCTCGACGTGGGCCTGGGACAGCGCGACCAGATGCGCCTGGACCTGATTGAAGGCGGTGAAGGCCTCCACGCCCGCGGTCAGCCGCTTGCGCAGCCGCTTCGCCGCCGAGGCCAGGAGGTCCTCCTCGCGGTAGCGCAGCAGCCGGAGCTGGAAGTCACCATCGCGCAGGTGCTCGCTGTCGGTGCGCCGGGCGGCGAACGGGTTGCGGTCCGCCATGGCCGCGGCCTTGTCCGCGATGAGCTTGAGCACCGCGTAGACGCGGTCGTCCTCGAAGCGCTGCCGGTAGTCCGTCAGCAGGCTCTTGGCGACCAGCTGCATCAGCACGGTGTTGTCGCCCTCGAACGTGGAGAAGATGTCCGTGTCCGCCTTGAGCGCCGGCAGCCGGTTGGCCTCCAGGTAGCCCTGGCCTCCACACGCCTCACGCGCCTCCTGGAGCACCGCCGTCGCGCTCCATGAGGCATACGCCTTGAGGCCCGCGGCCAGGGCCTCCACCTCCATGGCGTCCTCCTCCGTGCGCTTCACGTAGCGCTCCACCAGGTGCTCCAGCGCGAAGTCGAGCGCGTACGTCTTCGCCAGCGGCCGGAGGAGCCGGAGTTGGTGCGTCTGGTGGTCCAAGAGCCGCACCTCGTCGGCGCCCGGAGGGCCGAACTGCCGGCGCGTGTCCGCGTAGCGCACCGCGATGGTCAGCCCGCTCTTGGCCGCGCTCAAGGAGGCACACGCCACGCTCACCCGTCCCGCCACCAGCGTGCCCAGCATGGTGAAGAAGCGCCGCCCGTCGCTGGGGATGGAGCTGGAGTATTCGCCCTCCGCGCTCACCTGTCCGAAGCGGTCCAGCAGGTTCTCCCGAGGCACCCGCACGTGGTCGAACCAGAGCCGGCCGTTGTCCACGCCGTTGAGCCCCATCTTCCGGCCGCAGTCCTCGATGCGAACGCCGGGCAGCGTGCGCCCCTGCTCATCTCGCAAAGGGACCAGGAGCGCGTGGACGCCCAGCGCCTTGTCGCCCACTTCCAACTGCGCGAACACCGTGGCGATGCGGCCGTGCTTCGCCGCGTTGCCAATCCACTCCTTGCGCGCGCTGTCCGTCGGAGTGTGGACGATGAAGTTCCCCGCCTTCTCGTCGTAGCGCGCCACCGTCTTCACGTCGCGCACGTTGGAGCCGTGGCCCAGCTCGCTCATCGCGAAGCAGCCGGGCAGCTCCAGCGAGGCGACCTTCGGCAGGTACTCACGGTGGTGCCGCTCCGTGCCGAGGAACAGGATGCTCGCGCCGAACAGGCCGAAGTGCACACCGACCTTCACCACGAGGCTCAAGTCGAAGAAGGCCAGCGTCTCGAACGCGGCGATGAAGGCGCCCAAGTCCGCGCCCGTCTCATTCCCTTGCGGAAACGCGATGCGGCCCAAGCCCTGGTCCGCCAGCTGCTTCATCCAGTCGAACACCTGCTCGCGCTGCTTGTGGGTGTCCTGTGGGGCGGCGGGGTAGCGGAACGCGGGGGCCTCCAGCCACTCGCGCACCTTCGAGCGGACGTCCGGGTACGTGCGGTCCAGCACCGCGCGCAGGGCCTCGGGGGCGAAGGAGGTGGGCTCGCAGGGGCCGATGCGGCGCGGCTCGTGCGCGGCGGAGGGCACCAGGGCTCGCACCGCCTCGCGGCCGGAGACTCCCAGCGCGGCCTCCACGGTGGCGAGCGCGCTCACCAGCTCGGGGAGGGATGGGTGCAGTCCCTGGGTTTCGGAGGCGACCTCGGCCAGCTTCGCGCCCAGCTCCGCGAGGCTCTCCTGCGGACTGAGCGACAGGCGCCGAGCGGCGGAGCGGATGTGCTCGCGCACGAGCGCCAGCTCATGTGGCGCGGGCGGCATCAGTGGGTCGAGCCAGCGCGCGAGCACGGTGGTGGAGCGCAGGTCCAACCAGGGCTGGGCGCGGGCCGCGGTGCCCAGCATCCGAATCTCCGCGGGGGTCAGCTCCCCGTCCGTCCAGGCCACGTACAACATGGGCACCAGGGGTGCGAGCCGCGGCAGTGACAGCAGCTCCTTCGCGGTTGGACGGGTCTCTTCCACCATGTGTCGGTACTCCAGGCTGCGAGAAAACGGGCCCAGTGTGTCCAGCCTGCCTCCCATCGGCAACGGGAGAGCGCCGCGTCAACGCGGGTTCGTCACGCCGACCTGCTGGCATTGCTCCAGCACTGGACAGGTGGAACACCGGGGACGCGAGCCCGTGCAGACGTGTTTGCCGAAGGGCACCAGCAGGCGATTGATGTCCACCCAGTGGCGGCGGGGCAGCCGGGCCTCGAGTGCCTCCAGGGTCGCCTCGGGGGTGCGCGTCTTCACGTAGCCCCAGCGGTTGGTGACGCGATGCACGTGGATGTCCACGCTGATGGCCTCGAGTCCACACGCGATGCCCAGCGCGAGGTGCGCGCACTTGGGGCCCACGCCCTTGAAGGACTGGAGCACCTGGGCATCACAGGGCAGCTCACCGCCGAATTCATCGCGGGTCCTCACCGCGATGGCGTGGAGTTGATGGGCCTTCGCCTCGTGGAACGTGACGGGCTGGATGAGCGCGTCGATGTCTCCAGGGCTCATTCGGGCGAGCGCGTCGGGCGTGGAGGCATGACGGAACAGCGCGAGTGACGCGGGCAGGCTCACCTCGTCGAGGGTGCGGATGGAGAGCACGCAGGCCACGAGTTGCTCGAAGAGGTTGTCGTGGCCTTGGGCCGCCAGCGCGAACATCGCCGCGTCCGCGAAGTCGCGCACCGCCTCGCGCACGCGGGTGAGCACGTCGTCGATGTCGAAGGGGAGCTTGTCCTGGCTCGGTGCGGTTCGGGCCGCCATGGGCTGTCTCCTCTCGGGAAGATGCGGCCTGGAGAGGAGCGTGCCCGGTGCGGAGTGTGGGCCCGGTGGCAGGGCAGGGGAGCGAGGCGCCTCAGGTCCCAGGCTTCGTCAAGTCGAGCGCGTACCAGTGGTCGCAGCTGAAGTGGCCCGTGTGTCCCATCGGCGCGCAGAGCGGCTCGAAGCCCAGGCGCTGGTAGAGCTTCTGGGCCTGCTTCATCGACGCGAAGGTCTCCAGGTAGCAGCGCTGGAAGCCCGCCTCTCGCGCGAAGGCGAGGCACTGGCGCAGCAGGCGTTCGCCCGCTCCCTGGCCTCGGGCCTCGGGCAGGAAGTACATCTTGCGCAGCTCACACACGCTGGGGTCGCCTCCTTGCAGGGGCGCGATGCCACCTCCGCCCACGACGCGGCCCTCGCGCTCCACGACGAAGTACGCGTGACGGGGAGGGGCGTAGGCGGCGCTCATCGTGTCCACTTCGGCGTCGTGAATCGCGAAGCCGGGCCCGTCGGCGCCAAACTCTGGCATCACCGTGCGGATGAGGGCGGCCACCGCCGGGTTGTCCTGGGGCTGGATGGGGCGCAGGAGCAGGTTTTCGGTGCGCATAGGGGGCTTACGGTTCCATGAACGAGGGGAGGGGACCAGTCCTCTCCGGAGCTGACAGGTGCGTCGGATGTGATGCAGCGGTTGTGCACCCCCCTGCACAGGTGCCACCCGACCGACACGCCCGGGGAATGGCCGGCGATTTCCAACCGGTGATTCTTCCAGGCATTCTGCGTGGCATGTCCGTTGTAGAGGGGGACACCCATGTACTGCCCTGAATGCAGGCAAGAGCGCCTGGGGGCTTCCAGCCACTGTGCACTCTGCGGCACGGCAATGTCCGCGCGCACGCGGATGGAGGTGGAGACGGAGCTCGCTCACGTCCACTTCCTGCTGTCCGAGTTGAGCCGCTGGGAGACCTCCGAGGTGCCGCCACACGTGCGGCGCTTCCTCTCCGAACGATACGAGCGCCAGGCTCGAATCCTCCTCTCCGTGCTCGCGGAGTCGCCGGGGCAGGCGCCGGCGGTTCCGTGGGAGCAAGCGCCAGCGGTTTCGCGGGAGCAAGCGCCGGCGGTTCTGTGGGAGCACGCGGCCGTGGCCGTGGTGCCCGAGCCCGTCGCCGTGGTGCCCGAGCCCGTCGCCGTGGTTTCCGAGTCCGTCGCTCGCGAGGAGCAAGACCCCGCGCGGTTGGAGGACGTGCGGCGGGAGGACGCGGTGTTCGCGGAGCCGGCCCCTGAGCCGGTGGTTTCGCCGGAGGTGATGGCCCGGGCGGCTTCGGATGAGGATGCGCGGGACGTGTCCTCGGCCGAGATGGCCTCGGTGGTGTCGCGTGAAGAGGCGGCGCGCGAGGCCGCGATGGCCCTGGGCGTCGAGGCTCGCGAGTGGCCCGAGAAGCGCGCGTCCGGAGCGGAGTCGCATCCGCTGCCCGAGAACCCGATGGACCCGCTGTTCGAGGCGCCCGCGCCGAGCCATGCGACGGACCGGCTCGTCGAGAAGGTCTCCACCTGGAGCCGCGTGTGGAAGCCGTTCCTCGCGGAGACCCTCTGGTGGTTCATCGGCGCCGTCCTCATCCTGTCGAGCACCCTCTACCTCGTCTTCGAGAGCTGGGCTGGAATCTCCTCGAACACGCGCTCGCTCATTGTCTTCGCCATGACGGCGGGCGTGTCCGGGTTCTTCTCGCTGACCGGGGCCTATCTCACGAGGCGCGAGGCGCTGCGGGATTCGGGGCACATCCTGGGGCTCATCGGCTCCGCCACGGCGCCGCTCGTGGGCGTCGCGCTGGGGCCCATGAGCCTGGGCGAGGCGTCGTTGCTCGAAGGTGTGGGGCTGGCGCTGAGGGTCCCGCTGCTCCTCGTGTGGGCGCTGGGTGCGGCGTGGCTCGTGCGCAAGCCGGCGGATGCCATCGATGCGTCGTCGAGGCCGTTCGTCCAGGTGGGGCTCATCACCACCACGTTGATGATGGGGCTGGCGCCGCTGGCCGCGAAGCTCGCAGACGTCGCGCCGTGGCTCAACGTGCTGCCGTGTGTCCTCTTCTTCCTGTTGTCCCGGAAGCCCGTGGCCGAGCCGCGCGAAGGTGGCGCGCTGGTGTTCGCGCTGGGCGCTCCTCTCTATCTGCTCGTGGCCTATGCGGTGCGTCTGCACGTGGCGCTCGCGGGCGTGGGAACACCTCCGGGCTGGAGTCTCTACGCGCCGCTCGTCGCGTTCCTGCTCGCCTCCGCGCTGCGCTTCAGGACGCTGCCTCCGGAGAAGGCGGTGGACCCGCTGGCGCTGTGGGTGGCCTCGCTTCAGTTGATGTGCCTGGTCACCACTGTGGGGCCGCGTGGGCCGATGTTCTTCATCACCGCCGGCATCATCACCTGGACGATGGTGTCGCTGGCGCAGGGCGGACTCAACCGGCTGCCCTGGGTGTATCCCGCCTACGCGGCCTCGTACTTCACCTATGCCACCGTGGGGCAGCTCGTGCCCGGCCGGGTGAAGGAGCTCATCGCCGCGTTCAAGGCGTCGATGGGCTACGCCACCGAGGTCAAGCTGCCCGTCCAGTACGGCGCGCTGACCGCGCTGCCGTTCGTCCTCGCGGGCGCGGTGTTCGCGGTGTCGCGCCTGTGGCGGGGTGAGCGCACGGGCAACGCGCGCGATGTCGCCTTCGCGGAGGTGCTGTTCCGTTCCACGGCCGTGGCCAGCGTCCTCTTCAGCTTCTATGGGATGGCGGGGCCGGATTCGCGCCCGGGACTCTGGAGCGTGCTGGCCCTGTCGCTGGTGTGTCTGGTCACCGGGCTGCTGGTGGAGCGGTTCTATCTGACCGTCGTTGGCGCGATGCTCTCCCTGCTGGTGCCGATTCTCGCGTTCAACGCGCTGTTGGCTTCGGCGTCCTCGCTCATCTCCGGGGTGCTGGCGCTCGTGTTCGCGGGAGTCTGCACGGTGTGCACCGCGCGGACCCGGAGAGTCCTGGCGCCCGTGACGCTCGTGGTGGGCTCCCTGGGCTTCCTCATGGGGCTCTTCGCCTCGCTGAACGCCGTCTCCTTCACGGGCTCGGTCCTGTGTGGCGCCAGCGCGCTCGTCGTCGCGTGGGCGCTCCGGAATGAGGCCGCCATGGCCTACGCCGCCTTGCTGGTGGCGGCCCTGATTCCGAACCTGATGTTCCATGTGTCGGGCACGGCGTGGGCGTTCTCGCTGGTCTTCATGGCGCTGGTGCTGGCGGGCTTGAGCGAGCGTTCTTCCTTGCTTCGCATGCTGGGCCTGCCGGCCGTCTTCTATGCCGTGTTCGGATTCATCGCGGGCATCGTGCAGGAGGTGAGCGGGCTGGGGGTGGTGGTGCTCCTCGCGGCGGCCGCCGTCGCCTGGGCATCGCGGTTGTTGCCTCGCGTCCGGCCGTTGGCCGTGGTCCTTGCCGCGTTCGCGCTGCTCCCCGACATCTCGTCGGTCTACATGCCGTGGGGTGGGATGATGCTGCCGGGGATGTCCCTGGGGCTGTTCATCCTCTGGGGCTTGGGGTCGTCCGTCGCGGCGGCGCGCTGGGGGCGCAGCGCGAGCACCACCACCGCGGCCCTGCTGACCTGGGTCTTCCCGCTGGTGGCCGTCAAGGTGGCGTCGGCGTCGTGGGAGAGCCTGCTCTTGTCGGGCGCGGCGCTCGCCGTGCTGCTCACCGCGCGAGCCGTGCCCGCGGGGTTCAGCATCGCCGTGTCCGCGCTGTACGCGACGATGGGGCTCTACACGCTCGGGCCCGTGGCCCTGCTGGGGTTGGCGTCCGTCCTCGCGATGCTCGCGGTGGCCGAGGAGATTCCGGCGGTGCTCGCCATCGGCGCGGGAGGACGCCGCTTCGCGTGGGTGTCCACCGTGGCGTCGGGTCTGGTGCTGATGCTCGCGGTGGTTCGTTGGGATGACGCGCATCCGGCGTGGATGGTCTCGGGGGCGATGGTGCTTCCGTTGTTGTGGACTCGCGCCAACCGTCAGCCGTACCTCGCCGCGCTCTCGGGGCCCTTCGCCTTCGTGGGGTTCCTGGCGATGGGAGGCGTTTCTCCCACCTGGATGTATGTGTTGCCGCTGAGCTCGCTGGCGGTAGCGCGAGCCGCCGAGCACCTGCCGGCGTTCAGCTCCCTGCTGCTGCGCTCGCGCGAGGTGTCCGCTCGCAATGCCTTGTCCTTGGGGATGCAGCTCAGTCTCGCCTGCCTCACTCCGCTGATGATGCTGCGGCAGTGGACGGCGCCCGAGGTGCTGTATGTCTTCGCTGGCTCTCTGGCGTTGATGCCCGGACCGAGGCCGGCCTTGAGGGTGTGTGGCGCCGCGCTGTTGCTCATCTTCATCCCGGAGGCCCGGCCGGTGGCCACGGGGCTGCTGTTGGTGCTGGTGCTCGCCGAGCACCATGCCCCTTCCGCGATGTGGGCCTTCTTCCGGAGTCCACCGGACGGGCAGCTGCGGTGGGGCGCGGCCCTCACGGCGCTCGTCATCGCGGTGTTGCCGGTGGTGGAGGACCCTTCGCCCTGGAGGTGGGTGGGGATCGCGGGGGTGTTGACCGCGTCGGCGTTCCTGTTGTCGCGGCGGTGGGTGCTCGTGCCCGCGGTGTGGGCGCTCGCGCTCGCGGCGCTGGGGCAGACCCCGACGCACGGGTTCCTGGAGTGGCGGCCCGAGGCGGGGCTCGTCCTCATCGGCGTGGCGTTGGGGACGGCGGTGCTGTCCGCGCTCTGTCAGTTGGGGACGGTGCAGCGCGCGCTCGACGCGGTGGCCTCGAAGCTGACGCCAGGGCTCGAGGGCACCTGGAGCGAGCCTTTGTGGGTGGGGAGCACGGGCGCGTTGGTGTTGCTGCTGTCGAGCCGTCTGGTGGAGTCCGGTCCGGGCTCGCTGGAGCCTGTCGTGGCGCTGGGGGCGGTGGTGACGTCCCTGATGTTGATGGTGTCGCGCGAGCGGTGGATGGCGAACGTGGCCACCGGGTTGTTCGCGGCGGCGCTGGTGGCCACCGTGCCGTTGCCTTGGATTCCCATGGTCGTCAGCGGCGCGGGGCTCGTGTTGTGCGTGGGCGGCATGATGTTGGATGCGCGGGGCGTCCACGTGGGGGCCGCGCTGCACCACGGTGGCTGGATGCTGTCGTTCCTGTCGCTGGTGGGGCTGCGCGACTTGAAGCACGTGGCCACTCCGCTGTGCTTCCTCCTGGGCCTGGGCTCCGCATGGACGGTGGTGTGGCGGCGGCCCGCGCGGGAGGTGGTGGGCTGGCTGGCCTCGCTGGTCGCGCTGCATGGCGCGCTGATGCACCTGGGGGCGGTGTACTCGTCGGGCCGAGGCTCGGCGTTCATCCTCCCGTACTTCGGCGCGGCGAGCGCGGCGCTGGCCTCGCTCGCGTTGTTCCTCGCGAGCGTGAAGTGGCGCCGAATCGTCGGGCTGGGCTTCACCGTCATCGCGCTCGCCGAGGTCTTCGCGGGCCTGTCATCCCTGGGCGCGCACGACGATGCGCTGCGCGAGGCGCTGGTGGTGAGCAGCGCGCTGGTGGTGCTGCTGTTCGCGCTGGTGCGCCGCGCGGTGCGGGAGCAGGACGAAGCCGCCGCGTTCCTCTCCCAGGCGGTGCTCGCGCTGGGCTACCTGTCCGTGCGCATGCTGGGCATGGGCGACGAGCCGGGGACGGGAGACACCCTCGCGGCCCTGGTCGGTGGCGCGCTCTTCACGGGCCTGTATCTGTTGGTCCTGCGCGAGGGCTCCGGCTTGACGGTCTTCCGCCGGCCGGCGTTGTGGGGGGCGTTCCTCTTCCCGCTGGCGGGTCTGCTCTCCGCGCCTTGGAGCGAGCCGCTCACCGTGGCCGCGCTGCTGGTGGGCCATGCCGCGCACTTCGCCGCGCTGGCGTCGCATCCGTCCCGCCGGGGCATGGCGTCGATTGCGTCGGTGGTGGCCTTCAACGTGGCGCTGCTGCTCGTCTGGCACGCGACGGGTGAGGGCGAGCCTCAGTTCTACGTCATCCCCGCGGGGCTCTCGCTGCTGGCGCTGCTGCGGGTGTTCCGGACGGGGCTGGAGATCCACGCGTACGCGCAGCTGCGCGGCGCCGCCGTCACGCTCATCTACGTGGCGGGCGCGTGGAAGCCGCTGATGTTCAACGACAGCCTCGCCATGCTCCTGTGTGTGTTCCTCTGCGTGGTGGGCGTGGGCTTCGGCATCGCGCTGCGCATCCGCTCCTACGTGTACCTGGGCACCGCGTTCATGGTGACGTGCATCGTGGCGAACCTGGTGCGCTTCGGCATGAGGGACCACCGCATCGCCGCGGCCTCACTGTTCGTGCTGGGACTGGTCGTCATCGGCTCCATGGTGATGTTCACCGCCCACCGCGCCACACTCCTCCAGAGGTATGCGCGGGTGCGCGACATGTTGTCGACTTGGGAGGGTTGACGCTTCGAGTGCTTGGCGAGGCCCCCAAAAGGTGGGATTGAATGCGGCCCCAACATTTGGAGGGCCGCCGGTTGTCTCGTCTTCACCTGTTCGCCACCGTTCCGCTGTGCGCCCTCATCGGCTGCGCCACTGTGAAGTCTCACCCGGTGGAGACCTCTCCCGAGGCTCCTCCTCCCGTGGCGGCGCTTCCCTCCGAACAAGGCGCACCCGCTCCGGTGGAGACCGTGCCCCCGGCGGACACACCCGCTGCGTCAGCCGCAGTGGCTCCGGGTGAGGGCGCCTCGGCGACGGCTGCCGCGCGGAGTGCGGTGGCCACACCCGCCACGGGGGCAACGAAAGAGGGCGCTTCGGAGACGGCTGCCGCGCGGAGTGCGGTGGCCGTGCCCGATTCGGGGGTGAAGAAAGAGGGCACTTCGGAGGTGCGTGGAGCTTCCGCCGCGAAGCAGGACGTGGCGGGCGTGGAGATGTCTCCGGTCGCGAAGGGGGGGGCCGACGAAATCCAGCGTGCTCCCGTGACGCCCGAGGTGGTGTCCACCGTCGTCTCCGAGGAGAAGAGCCGGCCGCTGGTGACGGGAGTCGTCGCGGCGGCGCTGGAGGCCGTCGCGCTCGTGGTCTCTCCGGGTTCGCACGCGGATGGTTTCTGGGAGGCGTACCGCACGCCGATGCAGATGGCGCGGCTCATCGTGTCGCGCTCCTCGCAGCTCGTGGGCGAGCGCAACCTGGCGCGCCTGAGCCGGGGCATGCCGAACGACTGCTCGGGCTTCGTGCGTCTGGCCTATCTCTCCGCGGGCATCGACCTGGTGGCGCATGGCTTCCTCGCGGGAGAGAACGCCGTCTCCGCCATCTTCCGCCGCGCCACCGCGGGCGGACGCATTCACCACAACGCGCCTCGTCCCGGAGACCTCGTCTTCTTCCGCGAGACGTATGACCGCAACCGCGATGGTCGGCGCAACGATGGGATGACCCATGTGGGTGTGGTGGAGGGGATGGGCAAGGACGGCACCGTCACCTTCATCCACCGCGGCAGCAAGGGCGTGGCGCGCAGCCGGATGAACCTGGCCTATCCCGAGAAGCACCAGCTCTCGCAGGGCGGCCCCGTGGTGAATGACTTCCTGCGCCCCGCCACCAAGCGCTCGCGTGCGTACCTCACGGGCGAGCTCTTCGTGGCCTTCGCTTCTCCCGAAGGGCTGTAGTTTTCCAGTCGTCACCTCGCACCCCGCGTGGCTTTGAAGCTTCACGCGGTTGGTGCGTCATGACGGCCATGCGAATCGCCCTGTTCGTTGGTGTTCTGCTGCTCGCCTCGGGCTGTGTCGTGCATACGCGACATCCCCCCCGCCCGGGGCCACCGCCGCCTCCTCCGCGTCCCTCCGCGATGTCCTACAACGAGGCGGTGGACCGAGGCTTCGGCGAGTGCCGCGCGCGGCGTTACGATTGCCGTCTCAAGGAAGCGAACCGGACGGGCCGCGACATCTGGAAGGTGAAGTTCTTCGCCTCCGCTCCCGGCGCGCGCGGACATCTCCACCTCGAGTTCGACGCCTACTCGCGCAACCTGCTCAAGGTGGACGAGAAGGTGAAGGCCCGCAGGGGCCATGACCATGACGATGACGACGATGACGACTGGGATGATGACGACCATCGTCACGGCCGGGGCCGCGGGAAGAAGCGCGGCCACTCGCGGCACGACGACTGACGGGGGCTGATGACGGCCCGGGGCGAAGTATCCCCGGGCTTCTCAGCCGCCCTTCTTGTTGAGCTTCTGGATGGCCCGGTTCGCTTCGTCCTGGCCACAGTCTCCGCCCTTGGCGGCGGTCAGCTCCGCCAGCCGGACGAGCGCGGGAACCGCGTCCATGTTGCCCATCTGCCCCAGGCGCCTGGCGGCGACGCGGCGCACGCCGCAGTCCTTGCCCTCCAGGGCCTTGGTGTATGCCACCACGAGGTCGATTCCCTCCGTGGCCTTGATGGCATCCAGGTAGCGCAGCGCGCCCCACTGCGTGGGAGAGAAGTCCTCCTCGGCGCGGTCCAGGAAGTGCGGGCGGATGCGCTCCTTCGGGAAGGCGCCCAAGAGGCGCGTGAGGTCGTCCGTGTCGCCGCGGCCGAAGTCCTCCGCGAGCCCATCCAGCACGGAGTCCTCCACCGCCGCGCGGCCTTCCGCGTCCAGCGTGGCGAGCAGCACCCGCTCCTTGTCGTGGTTGCCCAGCGCATGGTGCGTGGCCGCCAGGGCGCGCCGCACGGGGGCCTGCTTCTGCTCCTCGTTCGAGGTCGCGTTGAGCACCGCCAGCGCTTCGCTCTTGTTGCCGTCCTTCAAGAGGGACATGGCGCGCACCGAGGGGCTGCTCCGGTGCACCACCCACGCCACGCCGCCGGCCATGAGCACCAGGGCCCCGAACACCGCCGCCGCCTGTCGGGGCTTCGCGCGAGCAAACGCGACCGTCCGCGTCAGCCCCTGCTTCATCTTCGCGGGCGACAGGCCGGAGCGCAGGGTGTCCTTCAGCGAGAACGAGCGAAGGCGGTCCTTGAACGTGGCCATGGCCACGCTCGTCTTGCGCAGCGCGGGGGCCAGGTGAAGCGCGAGCGCGCTCTGCTTCTCGAAGCGGCCGCCGAAGGGCGGTCCCTCCGCCGCGCGCAGGCAGCGGTAGAGCTGGAGCTGCTCCTCACGGGCGGGCAGGGTGATGGAGCCGCAGGGCTCCACGTCCGCCTCCGCGCGGTTGCGCGCCAGGTTCACCGCCTCGGTGAAGGTCACCTCACCCGCGGCGGCGACGTGCTCCACCGTCTCGAGCACCTCCATGGGTTCGCCGAGCACGGTGTCGGAGGCGAGCAACACTTCGCCCGCGTGCAGGCACACGCGCACGTTGAGCCGCTCCTCCTCGGGGAGCGTCTGGTTGTGGCGCCACAGCCGGTCCTGCATGGCCATGCCGCACAACACGCCCGACGTGGGCGAGCGGAACACCACCAGCAGCGCGTCTCCGCGCTTCTGCACGAGCCGTCCCTCGTGCTCGCGCACCAGCGGCATCAGGAGCCGGTCATGGGTCTCCAGCATCCGCGCGTTCTCTTCGTGCGTCTGTCGGCTGGTGCGCTCGGTGAAGCCCTGGATGTCGGTGAGCATCACCGTCAGGTTCTGCGGCCTCACCACCGAGCTGCTGCTCGACAGCGAAGGCCCGGTGCCGGACGTCCGAGTCGCCCCGAAGGTGGCCGTGTTCGAGCGCGCCACCGGCTCCACGCCAAACGCGGCCGTGCCCTGGCTGGCGCGGTGGGGCATGGGGGCCGGGGCGCCGTGGGCGCCGAAGGCGGAGGTGCCGCTGGGGCTCGGGGCGGGGCTCGCCACCACGTCCGCGCCGCCGAAGACCGCGGTCCCGCTGGGGCTCGGTGTGCCCACCGCCGCCGCGTGGCCCGCGCCGAAGACGGATGTTCCCGAGGGCGTGGTGCTGCTCGGGACGGGGCTTGTGTAGGCGGGCGTTCCCATGCCTGGGGTGAGGACGGAGAGCGACGCGTGGGCGGCGGCCAGGGCATCCGCGAGCTCGTGTGCGCTCTGCGTCCGCTTCGCCGGGTTCTTCTCCAACAGCCGCATCACCAGCGACAGCAGGCCGATGTAGCGCGACAGCGAAGGCGCGGCTCGGTCCAATGGCAGCGGGGCATGTGAGGCGTGCTGCGCGAGGAAGTGGCGCGCCTGGGGCCCATCGAAGGGGAGGCGGCCCGCGAGCACGCGGTAGATGAGCACGCCGAAGGTGTACAGGTCGCTGCGCGTGTCCACCTTCGCGCCCACCGCCTGCTCCGGCGACAGGTACTCGGGGGTGCCGAGCACCACGCCCACCTGGCTGACGTTGCTCTGCGCGTCGGGCTCCACGAGCCGCGCGATGCCGAAGTCCAACAGGCGCGCTTGCTCACCTCGCGCGCCCGGGGAGATGAAGACGTTCTCCGGCTTGAGGTCGCGGTGGATGATGCCCTTGTCGTGGATGGCGGCGAGGCCCTCGGCGAGCTGGTGCAAGAGCGGCAGCGCGCGCCCGGGGGCCATGGGGCCTTGAGCGAGGACGTCGAAGAGGCTCTCGCCCTCCACGAACTCCATCACCAGACAGGCGTGGTCGCCGGACTCGCCGAAGTCGACGATGCGCACCACGGAGGGGTGCTCGACGGCGGAGAGGAGGCGGGCCTCGCGCTTGAAGCGCTCGGCCATGCCGGGCTGGGCGTTGAGGTCATGGTGAAGGACCTTGATGGCCACCTTGCGGCCCAAGGAGACCTGTTCACCCAGGTACACTTCCCCCATGCCGCCCGAGCCCAACGGACGGAGGACCCGGAAGCGACCGTCGAGGACGAGAGAGTCGGGAGCCAGCACGCCGGGCGCATCTTGTCCGAACTCCGTCCGGCGCGCATGACGAACATCACGGACAGTGGCCCTGGGGTCGCGCCGCCCCGTCGCCTGCTCGCCGGGCGAGGGATTGTCATAAATTTCGGGGGCTTGGACCCCGTGGTAGCGTCCGGGCTCCCGCGATGGCCAACGAGAGTGACTCCCCCAAGCCCACCGTGGCGCCCGATGCGCGCGCCGCCGCGCCCGAGCTGCGCCTGCTGGACCGCAGGGCCTTCGTGGGCTTCCCGGCGCTGGAGGTGATGCCGGGGCTGCGCATCTCCGACTTCGCGCTCCAGATTCCGGACGTCAGCTTCCCCTTCAACGTCAGCGCCGGGGCCACGCGTTATCAGCGCAAGAAGCTGCTCTTCGGGTTCCTGGAGCTGTCCGTCGACGCGGACCTGGTGACACGGAGGGTGGCGGAGCTGGCGGGGCGCCTGGCGGGACTGGAGGAGGTGCGGCTGCACTTCCGCCCTGGGTATCTGGAGGGACAGGGCCGGCTGCCCGCGCCGGAGCGGACGCCCTTCACGTTCAAGGTCGCCTTCGACGCGGATGGGGAGAAGCTCGCCGTCTACTTGTACGACGTGCGGCTCTACGGGTTTTCCTCCACGCCGTCGGTGCAGGTGCCGGGGTTGTTGTCCGCCGCGGTGGGTGCGCTGGCGCTGGTTCCCGACGTGGAGGCGCGAGGCGCCACGGGCTTCAGCACGCGCGTGCTGCCGGCGCTGTGCCAGCTGGCGGCGGTGAGCCGTGGCTACAAGATGCCGTCGTTGGACACCGCGCGCCTGTCCGCCGCGGAGGTCTCCAGCACGGGGCTTCGTCTGCGCTTCGCCGCGGGAGGGTTGCCTCCGCCGTCGGCTCCGGACGAGGAGCTGCTGCTGACGCTGGAAGGCGCGCGGGCCTTCGCGGACGCGGAGGCGCTCGTCGCGCAGGGGCGGCTCGCCGAGGCCCGGCGGCTGTACCTCCAGGCGGGTGACGCGCAGGACGCGCATCCGTTCGCCGCGGAGCGGCTGTTGTCGCTGCTGGTGGCGGACCCGCAGGCGCATGAGCTGGCGTTGGATGTGGCCGCCACGCTCCAGCGCAGACGGGACCGGAGCCCCGCGGCGCTGTGGGGCGAAGCGGTGGTGCGCGAGCGGCGGGGCGAAGGGGCTCGGGCCGCGGAGCGCTACCTGGCGCTGTGCGCGCTGGCTCGCCGGACGTCGGAGGAGGCCGCGGCGTTCTTCTCCGCGGAGGCCGCCGCGCGGTGCTCGCGCGACACCGCGCCGCAGGTGGCGGTGAAGGCGCTGCACGAGTTGCTGGGCCTCAAGCCGGACCACCTGCCTTCGCTGAAGGCGTTGGCGCGCGCGTCGGACCAGGCGCGCGACAGGGCGGGCGCGGTGCGGGCCTATCGCCGGCTGGCGGCGCTCGCGAGAGACCCGCATGAGGCCGCGGATGCACACGTGCATCTGGCGCGGCTGTGCGCGCAGACGGAGGACGACATCGCCGGGGCGCGTCTGCACTGCGAGGCGGCGCTGCGGTTGTCTCCCGACCAGCCCGACGCGCTGCTGCTCCTGGGGGAGCTGTGCCATCGCGGCGGAGAGCACCTGCGCGCGCTGAAGGCGTTGGACCGGCTGCGCGAAGTGTCCATGGCGCGGCACGAGCTGGACCGGGTGGGCCATGCCGACCTGATGGCCGGCCGCGTGTGGGAAGAGGGGTTGAAGCAGGCGGAGAACGCGCTGCTTCGCTATCGCGAGGCGGTGTCGCTGCTGCCGGGTGAGCCGGAGCCCCTGTTCGCCGCGGCGCGCGTGGCGGAGGGCCTGGGCCGGTTGCAGGAGTCGCTCGCGGGCTACCAGCAGGCGCTGGAGCTGGCGGGGCCGGCGCCGCGCTCGGAAGGGATTCGCCGCGCCGCGCACGAGAGTCATCACGCGCTGGCCCGGCTGTATCGCTCGCGGTTGGGTGACCCCGCGCGTGCGCGGGAGCACCTGGAGTCCGCGCTCGCGCTGGACCCTCGCGACGCGGTGGCGTTGGAGGAGCTGGTTCCGTACTTCCGCATCACCGGCAAGTCGCTGGAGCTGGCCGATGCGTTGGAGAAGTCCGCCGCGCTCCAGGAGGAGCCGGCCCGGCGCGCCGCGTCCTGGGCGGAGGCGGGCGAGCTGTATCGTGGACGGCTCCAGCAGCCGGAGAAGGCGGAGCGGTTGCTCCTGCTCGCGCTGGAGGCGGACGCGGACCATCGGCCCGCGCTGGAGTCCCTCCTCGCCCTGGCCGAGGCCCGTCGCGACGGGCCATTGCTGACGCGGTGCCTGTCCGCGCTGGCGCGGCTGGCGTCGGACGTGAAGGAGCGCGCGCAGAAGTACCGCCGCCTCGCGGTGGCCGCGCGCGACCTCGCGTTCGATTTGGACCTGGCGGTGCACTCGCTTCAGGAGGTGCTGCGCGCGGAGCCGGATGATTTGCCGGCGCTGGGTGAGCTGTGTGCCCTCCAGCGCAAGCGCGCGGACATGGCCGGGCTGGCCGTGGCGCTGGAAGAGCGCGCGCGGGTGGCGGAGGCGCAAGGGGACAAGCGTCTGGCGGCGGCGGCGCTGCGGGAGCTCGCGGGCGTGTTGGAGGCCCGCCTGGGCCGGGTGGGCGACGCGCTGGTGGCGTTGGAGAAGGCGGCGCGACTGGCGCCGGACACCGCCGTGCTGCTGGACCTGGCGGACCTGTCGCTTCGCTGCGAGCGCCCGGAGCACGCGCGCAAGGCACTGGAGTCGCTGCTGGCGACGCTGCCTCGCACGGCCGCGCCGGAGAAGCTGGCGGACGTGCGCGCCCGGCTGGGCCGTGCGTGCGAGATGCTCGGAGACCGCGAGGGGGCCATCGCCGCGTACGCGCAGGCGCTGCCGCTTCGCCGTCTGGACGACGCGCTGGCCGCGCGGCTGGAGGCCCTCTACACGGAGGCGGGCGAGACGCAGGCCCTGGCCGAGCTGTGGGCGGGCCGCGCGCAGGCGCTGATGGGCGCCGAGCGGGCCGAGGAGGCCGCGCCCCTGTTCCTCCAGAGCGCGCGTGTGCTGCTGGAGCGGGGCGAGAAGTCCGCCGCGTTGCTGCGGCTGTCGGCGGCGTTGGAGGCCAGTCCTCAAGGGCCCCTGGCGGCCGAGGTGCTGGAGTCGCTGGCGGAGCTGGAGCTGGAGCGGGGCGAGAAGCTGGAGGCCGCGAGGCTGTACGCGCGCCGGGCCGCGCTCGTGCCCGAGGCCCGCGCCGGCGCCCGGCTGCTCTTCCGCGCGTCGCTGTTGGCGGCGGGCACCAGCCGTGAGGAGGTGTTCCTCGCCGAGTCGCTGGAGCGTGATGCGACCTTCGCGCCCGCGCGTCAGCGGCGCGGTGAGCTGCGCCTGTCCACCGATGCACGCGCGGCGCTGGAAGACTTCGAGGCGGTGCTGGCGCTTCCTCCCGTGGACGCGGACGCGCCTCGGGAAGCGGAGCGGGTGGCCCTCACTCGCAAGGCCGCGAGCGCCGCGGTGCGCGCGGGACGCACGGACTCCGCGCGCCGGCTGCTGGCCGAGTACTGCATCCGCGTGCCGGAGGACCTGGACGCCCGCGTGGAGCTGGCGAACCTGCACCGCAAGGCGGGGGCACGCGAGGCCCTGGCGGACCTGTTGGTGGAGCTGTGGCCCCGGCTGTCCGGTGAGCCTCGCCGCGCGGCTCGCCGCGAGCTGGCGGAGCTGTCGCTGGGCCTGGGGCGCGCGGGCGCGGCGGTGGACTCGCTGCGCAGCTTGAGGCTGGAGGAGCCGCACGACATCTGGGCGGCGCAAGCGCTGCTCGATTTGCTGCCGCCTCCGGGCACGGGCTCCGCCGATGAAGAGGCCGAGCGCCTGGAGTTGTTGGGGGCGCTCGTGGCGTCCTCCACGGGCGAGGACCGCGCCGAGTTGCTCGCGCGCCGCGCGGTGCTCCACCGCGCCTCTGGCCGCGTCTCCTCCGCGCGTGATGACTTCTCCGAGGCGGCGAGCCTGGCGCGCCGTCCCGCGCCGCTGCTGCTCGCGCTGGCGGAGCTGGCGCGCGAGTCGCAAGACGAGGCGGGCGAGCTGGCGGTGTGGCGTCGCGCGGTGGGCGCGGATGTCCGGCTGGGCACGCGCGCGCGGGAGCGGCTGCTCGCGCTCGCCGGGGTGCTGGCGGAGAAGGACTCGCGAGAGCTGGCGCGCGAGGCGCTGAACGCCGCCGTGGCCCTGGAGCCTTCGGAGACGGAGCGCTGCGACGCGTTCTTCGCGCTGGCGGACCTGGCGCGTCGCGATGAGCGTCCGGACGAGGAGGCCGCGGCGCTCGCCGAGGCCGCGCGCCAGGGGCCCACGCCCCGCCGCGTCGAGGCGCTGCTCGCCCGGGCGGCCCTGCTCGAGACGAATGGGAAGCTCGCGGAGGTGCGCGAGAGCCTGGAGGCAGCGCTCGCGTTGGCGCCTCGGCATGCGCGGGCCACCGCTTCATTGCAGCGTGCCCTGCGTGCGCTGGAGGACTGGGCGGCGCTGGCGGAGCTGCTCTCCGCCGAGGCCCCTCATGCCGGGCCCGCCGAGTCCGCGGCGATGTACTCGGAGCTGGCGTCGCTCTATCTGGAGCGGCTCGAGCAGCCCGCTCCCGCGGAGGCGGCGCTGCGGCAGGCCCTGCGGTTCGCTCCGGGCGATGCGGGGACGCGGCGCCGGCTGGTGTCGCTGGTGGCGGGGCGAGGCGAGCTGCGCGAGGCCGCGGCCCTGCTGGAGACCGCCGCCGAGAGCGCGGGGACGACCGAGGCCGCCGCGCTGCTGCGCGAGGGCGCGGCCCATGCGCGCGAGGCGCAGGACCTGGACCGCGCGCTGAAGCTGGCGCGCAAGGCACACGCCCTGGTTCCCGCGCGAGGGGAGGAGCTGGCCTCGCTGGCCGAGCTGCTCTACCTGCGCGGCGCGGTGGTGGAGGCGCTGCCGCTCCAGGAGACGCTGGCCTCGACGGTGGACTTCGCGGCGGACCCCGACGCGGCCGAGTCGACGTGGCTGCGGCTGGCGGAGCTGGCGGAGAGCGCGGGCGAGACGAAGCGCGCGGTGAGCGCGTACCGGAAGCTGCTCGTCGAGCGTCCGCTGTGTGAGCCCGCCGTGCAGCGGCTCTCCGCGCAGCTGGAGAAGGATGACCCGCGCGGCGCGTTCGACGTGCTGGTCACCCACGCGCGCGCGCTGGCGCCCTCCGAGGACACGGTGCGGCGGTTGGTGGTGCTCGCGGAGAAGGCGCGGGCCTCGCTCGCCGACGCGGGTGTGGCGGCCTCGCTGCTGACCCGCGCCGCGGAGATGGCGGCCTCGCCGCTGCCGCTGCGCCTCCAGCTCGCCTCGCTCTATCGCGAGACGGGCCGCTCGCTGGAGCTGCTCACGGAGCTGCGGCATGTGGCCGCGCTGAGCCTCCAGGCGGGCGATGTCTCCGGGACGCTGGCCGCGTACGAGGAAGAGGCGCGGCTCGCGGAGAACACGGGGCGCGCGGACGAGGCGCTGCGCGCGCTGGCGGACGCGCGGGACTTGTTGCAGTCGCGGGGCCGGGCACCGGAGGCCGCCGCGTGCGAGCGTCGGCGCGCGGAGCTGCTGCGCGACGTGAAGCTGGACCTGCCAGCGGCGGAGAGCGCGCTGGACCGGGCGTTCTCGTTGGCGGAGGACCTGGGCACAGCCCGCCTGGGGGCCGCGCTGGCCGAGCGCCGGGACGACGCCGAGGCGGAGGCGCTCTGGCTGGAGCGCGCGCTGCCGTTGCTGGAGGACGCGAAGGAGGCGGCGTCGCTCCGCCTGCGCCTGGCGAAGCTGCACCTGGGCGTGCTCTCCGACGTGGAGGAGGCGGAGCGCTTCCTGCGCGGGGCGCTGCGGCAGGACCGCTCGCTCGACGAGGCCGAGGTGTTGCTGGCCCGGCTGTTGGAGCGCGACGGCCGCCTCGCGGAGCTGGCCGCCTGGTACGAGGAGTGCGCCGAGAGCGAAGCGGATGCCGAGCGGCGCGCGGAGCTGCTCCAGCGCGCGGCGGTGCTCTACCGCGACAGGGCAGGGCGCCCTGACGCGGCGGCGGCGGCCTTCATCGCCGCGCGCGCCGCGCGTCCCGACGACCTGGACCTCACCGCGCAGGCCGCGGAGCTGCTGCACGAGGTGAAGCGGCACGCGGACGCCGCCGAGTTCGACGCGGTGCTGCTGGAGGCCGACCCCTTCCGTGAGCCCGTCTTCACCCGTCACCGCGCCTTCCTGGAGGAGACGGGAGACCCGCAGTCGCTCGCGGAGTTGATGCTGCGCCGGGCCCAGCGCCAGGAGAGCGCGGACGCCGCGGAGAGCTACCTCGCGGCCGCGCGAGCCTTCCTCGCCGCGGGAGCCCGGGAGCGCGCGCTGTTGTGCGAGGACCGCGCCTTCGAGCTGAGCCCCGCGAGCGCGGAGGCCTTCGAGCGCGTGCGCGAGCGAGCGGCCGGAGACGTGCGCCGGTTGTCGGACCTGTTGGCCCAGCGCGCCTCGGCGCTCTCGCAGGATGAGGCGCTGCCGCTCTGGCGCGAGCGAGCCACCCGGCTGCTCGACGCGGGGGAGACGCTGCTGGCCGCGGAGGCCTTCGACGCCTACCTGTCCAACGCGGGGCAGGACGTGGAAGCGCTCTCCGCGAGAGCGGAGCTGGCCGCCCGGAGTGGAGGTCCCGCCGCGGCGCGGCCGTATGACCGGCGCCTGCTGTCAGCCGGTGGGGACGCGTTGCCGCTGGCCGTGCGTGCTCGCACCTGGCTGCGGCTGGGCCACGCATCGCTGGGCGCGAACGCGTACCACGACGCCGCGGACGCCTTCGAGTCGGTGGTGGCCCTGGAGCCGGACAGCGAGCGCGGACGCGAGGCGCTGTCGTTGCTGGCGGAGGTCCACTCGCGCACGGGCAACGCGCCGGGGCTGTACCGCGCGTCGTTGCAGCTCGCCCGCAGGGCCGAGGACACGGCGACGGCGGAGGTGCTGTACCGCCGCGCGGCCGACCTCTTCGACGACCCGAAGGACGCCATCGACGCGCTCCTGCCGTTGGCGCGGCTGCGTCCGGCGGATGCGTCCGTCATCGACCGCGCGGTGGCGGGCCTGCGTGCGCTGGGCCGCCATGGGGACCTGCTGGCGGTGTACGAGTCCGGCGCGGAGGCGGCGGGAGGCGCGCGCGCCGCGGAGCTGCTGTTGGCCGCCGCGGCGGTGGCCGCCGATTCGCTCGCGGACCTGGACGCGGCCTGGGACCTCACGCAGCGCGCCGCCGAGGCCGCGCCCGAGGATGTCACCGCGCTGAAGGCCCTGGTGACGGGCTTGCGCGAGCGGCGCGAGACGGCGCGGCTTCGCGAGGCGCTGGAGAACCTGGTGCCGCGTCTGGAGGACGCGGACGAGGCGGCCGTGGCGAGGCTGGAGCTGGCCGCGCTGCTGCGCGACGCCGACCAGGCCCCGCGTGCTCGCGAGGTGCTGGAAGCGGTGGTGGAGCGCGGCGCCTCGGGAGCCGGTTACGCCGTCGCGCTCGAGGAGTTGGAGAAGCTGGCGAGCGACGGACCCGCCCGCCGGGCCGAGGTCCGGGTGGCGCGCGCGGAGCTGACCTCTGGGCGCGAGCGGTTGGTGCTCCTGCTGTCCGCGGCGAGGGACTTCGAGAGCGCGGGCCGTCTGCCCGACGCGCTGAAGGCGGCGAAGGCCGCGGCGGCGACGGAGCCCGACGTGGACGCCACGTTGCGGGTCGCCCACTTGTATCGGGCCTCGGGTGAGGCGCCTCGCGCCGCTCAGTCCTTGCTGCAAGCGGCGCGGCTGGCCTCGCCGGAAGAGCGTCCGCCGCTGCTGCTGGAGGCGGCCGACCTCTGGGAGAAGGCGGGCGCCCACGGTGACGCGCTGGAGGTCATCGAGCGCATCGCCACCGAAGCGCCGGACATGTTGCCGCCCTCGGAGCTGGCCGAGCGCTTTGGCCGGCTGGGCGCCTTCACGCGTGCGCTCGAGGTGGGCTTCGTGCCCGCGATGGCCGCGGGCGAGCTGACGGACGCGCTGGCGATGGCCGCGCAGGCCGGGGACACCGCGCGCACTCGCGAGGCCCTGTGGGCCCTGGCCGCGCAGCCAGACGCGGACACCGCCCACGCCTCCGCGCTCGCGGACGGGCTGCGCGCGGAGCATGACGCGGAGGGCTTGTTGGAGCTCGCGGCCCTCTCCGCCCCTCGCGACCTGGCGTTCGCCGTGGCGCTGCGCGACGAGGTGCTGCGCTCGGCGGAGGCCCCGCTGCTTCCGCGCCTGCGCGCGCTGGACGAGCTGTCGTCCGACGCGTCCTTCGCGGCCCGGCTCACGCTGTTGCTCCCGGGGCTGGAGAAGCTCCCCGAGGGGCTCGCGGAGGCCGTGCTCCAGCGCGTGCGTGCCCTGCCGGACGCGGGGCGAGTGGAAGCGCTGGCCATGGCGGCGGAAGGGTGGAGCACACGCCGCAAGCCGCTGCTGCGGGAGCGTCACGCCCTGGAGATGGGGCTGGGCCGCTTCGAGGCCGCGGTGCGCACGCTGTCGCATCTCATCGACATGGAGGAGGACTCGCGCGTCCTCGCCGCGCTGCACCTGGAGCAGGGCGAGCTGTTGCTCAGCCCGGTGGACAAACCGGACGAGGCCCGCGCGGCCTTCGAGCGAGCGCTGTCCGCCGACGGCGCCTGCATGCCCGCGCTGCGCAACCTGCTCGCGCTGGTGGACGAGCTTCAACAGCCCGCCGCCTTCGTGTCGCTTGCCGAGCGGCTGACGGTGGAGGAAGGCCCCGACGCCGCGGCGCCCCACCGCGAGCGGTTGGCGGATGCCTACGAGGCGCTGGGGCAGATTGCGGACGCCGTCACGCAGCTGGAGGCGCTGCCGGAGACGGAGGAGCGCCTGGCTCGCCGCGCGAGGTTGGCGGAGCAGCGCGGCCTCACCGGAGAGGCCCTGGCGCTGCGCGAGCGGCTCACCGACGAGCCGGTGGTGCTGGAGTCCATCCTCCGCGGCTACCTGGACGCGCAGCTCGTGTCACCCGCGGCCAGGCTCGCCGAGCGTCTCTTCGATGCGGGAGTGCTCTCCGCCGAGGGCCTTCGTCTCTCCTGCGAGCGTCTCTCCCCGGTGCCGGAGGGCGCGCCGTTCGCCGCGAGGGTGTGGCCGGAGCTGCTGCGCGCTTCTCCGCTGGACGTGGATGGCTGGACGCTCTTCGCGGAGGCCCTGAGGCTCCTGGGGCGCGTGGAGTTCGCCGAGCAGGCGGACGGCGTGGGCGCGGCGTTGTCCTCCAGCACGGCGCCAGCGGCGGCCGCCCACATCACGCCCCTGTCCGTCCCCACGGGTTTCCACCACCCGCTCCCCGCCAACGCGCTGCCCGTCACGGCCGAGCGCTTCCCACGGTTGTTCGCCGCGCTGCGCCCGCTGCTCTCGTCGTTGGGTGCGAGCGGGCTTCGGGTGAACGTCGACCCCGTGGGCGGCGTGGAGGCGTACCTGGTCAGCTCGGAGGAGTTGGTGCTGGGGGCCGGTGCGCTGTCGTGCTTCGGCGCGGTGGAGCTGGGCTATCTGTGCGCGCTGGCCCTGACGCTCGGAGAGTCTGGCGTGAAGCTGGCGCGTCCCGGTGAGGTGTCCGGCTTCGAGACCGCCGCGGTGGCGGCCTTCCAGGCGGTGCCCGCGTCGCTCGCGGCGGGGCGCGTCCTGGCGCGGCTGGACGCGGAGGTGCGAGGGAGTGACCCGGCGCGGGTGGATGTGGGCGCCGTGCTTGCTCGCGGAGGCGCCTTCCGGGCCGTGGCCCTTTCCGTGCTCGGGGCCGGGTAGCCGTGTAGCCTCTGGCGCCGTATGCGCCTGACGCACCTTGCTCTCTCCGTCCTCCCCGCCGCCGCCGTCGTGACGGCGGTGGCCTGCATCTCGGACCCCGTGTACCCGGGCAATCAGCTCATGGGCACCTTCCAGTTCGAGGCCCGCCTGGACCCGGCGGGCACCACGTGTGACGCCTCGGTTCCGGAGTTCGCGCAGGTCGACGACGCGGGGGTGTTCCGCTTCGAGGGCACGTTCTCCAAGAACGAGGACGGGGGCGTGGGCTGGTTCACCGTGCAGGGCTTCAACCGGGACGCGAAGTACGAAGGACAGAACGTGGACTCGATGCTGCGAGCCACCGCGCCCCGCGCCTCGTGCGGCGCGGGCTGCAAGGACTCGCAGATTGAAGAGACGCTGAAGGTGATGCTCTTCAGCGACAGCCAGGCAAGCGGGATGGGGCGCGACTGCAAGGGCTTCGACGGTGGAACGCCCGACGGCAGCCCGCCGGGGCCCACGGAGAACGGCTACGACGTGGCGCTGGCGTGTGGGTCGCTGACGGACGTCTTCCTTCCGGGCACCTGCACGTGTAATCCCACCACGTGCAAGACGGCGTACAAGGTGCAGGGAGTGCGGAGGGACTGATGACGAAGCGTGCGGTGGTGTTGTTCTCCGGTGGCCTGGACTCGACGACGTGTGTGGCCATGGCGAAGGCGAAGGGCTTCGAGCCGGTGTGCCTGGCGGTGTCTTACGGCCAGCGGCACTCGGTGGAGCTGGAGCGGGCCCGCGAGGTCGCGCGGGTGATGGGCGTGAAGGACTTCCGGGTGGTGGGCATCGACCTGCGGCAGATTGGCGGCTCGGCGCTCACCGCGGACATCGACGTGCCCAAGGACCGCCCGGCCGATGAGATGAGCCACGGCGTCCCCGTGACGTATGTGCCGGCGCGCAACGCGCTGTTCCTCTCGCTGGCGCTGGGGCTCGCGGAGGTGGTGGACTCCACGGACCTCTACATCGGCGTCAACGCGGTGGACTACAGCGGCTATCCGGACTGCCGGCCGGAGTTCATCCGCTCGTTCGAGGCGATGGCCAACCTGGCGACGAAGGCGGGCGCGGAGGGTGCGCGCTTCACCGTGCACGCGCCGCTGTCGGGCCTGTCGAAGGCGGACATCATCCGCGAGGGCACGCGCCTGGGTGTGGACTACGGCATGACGCACTCCTGCTACGACCCGGATGCGCAGGGCGGCGCCTGTGGGCGCTGCGACAGCTGCATGCTGCGCAAGAAGGGTTTCGAGGAAGCGGGTGTGCCGGACCCGACCCGTTACGCGGTGGGGGCATGAGGATGCGCGCGTGGGCCTGGGTGCTGGGGCTGTGCGTGGGAACCGCGGCGCTGGCCGAGGACCCGGGCCCCGCGAAGGGCAAGCCCGCGAAGGCCAGGAAGGCGGGGGATATCGCCCCGCTGGTCGATGCGACCTCCGTGGTCGAGGACCTGGTGTTGGACCTGCGCTACGCGACGGCGGACAACTTCTTGAAGAAGAAGGTGTACCCGGACTCGGCGCGCTGCCTGTTGCTGCCGGAGTCCGCGAGCAAGCTGAAGGCGGCGGCGGAGGTGCTGCGGCCTCAGGGCTACCGGCTGAAGGTCTACGACTGTTACCGCCCGCGCGCGGTGCAGTGGGAGATGTGGAAGATCATGCCCGTGCCCGGCTACGTGGCGGACCCTCGCAAGGGCTCCAACCACAACCGGGGCGGGGCGGTGGACCTGACGATGGTGACGCTGGAGGGGAAGGAGGTGGAGATGCCCACGCCCTTCGACACCTTCACACCCGAGGCGCACCACGGCTACGCGGGAGGCACCGAGGCCTCGCGCAAGCACCGCGAGATTCTGCGCGAGGCGATGGAGGGGGCGGGCTTCGTCCCCAACCGCATGGAGTGGTGGCACTACGACCTGCCGGACGCCAAGACACGGCCGGTACTGGATGTGCCCTTCGCCTCGGCGAAGACGCCTTGATGACGGAACCGTGATGATGCGAGGCGCCGGCTGCGGCACTCTGTGCTTGTTTCAGGCAGTAGTCCGCTGGGTGTTCATGCCGCTGGTTTCACGATGAAGACTGCTCTCCTGCGTTACTTGCTCGGTGTCCTCCTGTGCCTCGCCTCCTCGGCGTGGGCGTTGGAAGGCTCGCTGTCGGGCACTGTCGTTCATGCACAGACGCAGGAGCCGTTGGCGGGGGTGAAGGTCTCCGCCGAGTCGCCCGCGCTCACCAGTCCGCGCACCACGGTGACGGATGCGAAAGGCAAATACGTCCTCGCCCTCCTTCCCGAGGGCCTCTACACGCTGCGTTTCGAGCGGGAATCCTGCGAGCCAGTCATTCGCGCGGACGTGCGCGTGGAGGCTGGTCGGGCGCTGACGGTGAGAGTGGAGCTGTCATCAATCAAGGCGGTGGGGCACATTGTCGCGCAGAGCGCCTCGTCGAACATCCCTCGCAAGTTCCCGCCGCTGGCATCCCTGGCTTCGCCGCAGCAGTGGGAGTCGGATGGCATCGCGTGGAGGTCCGGGGGGCAAGAGGGCGACATTCGAGACCGGGCCCCGCCGTGGGTGCTCCCTCAGGAGTCATCGCCTCCCACGAACCTCTCGAGTTCCGAGCTCCGCATTCAGGGGAGCAAGCTCCTGCGCGACGCGGACACGCGGGGCTTTGGCGTCAATCCGACCATCGACACGGAGGAGGAGCGCATCTCCACGTATCCGCTGTGGGGCAGGACCGCGTCGTACGCGATGACGCGCGGCTACCTGGAGCGCGACACGTTGCCGCCCGAGGAGTCCGTGCGGGTGGAGGACTTCGTCAACAGCTTCGAGTTGGGGGACCCGGGAGACGAGGTGGGCCCGTTCAAGGTCCAGGTGGAGGGATTTCCCTCACCGGTTCGAAGGGGCTACCACGTCGTGCGGGTGAGCCTGCAAGCCCTCGAGTCATTCAGCGACGTGGGCGTGCAACTGGAGTTCGAACGGAAGGTGGTCGCTCGCTATCGGCTGGTGGGATACGAGCTGACGTCGGCCACGCCGGAACCTCGTGATGATGACGCGAAGCCGGTGCCCGTGCCGATGAAGGCGGGGACCTCCGTGACCGCCATCTACGAGGTGAAGCTGATTGGCCCCAACATCTCCTTCGCGACCCTGCGTGTCCTCTATGAGGCGGGCGAGGGCACGAGTTGGCGCCGCGCGTACAAGTTCCTGCCGTCCAGCACCCTTCGCTCGTCGAGCGCGAGAGCGGCCCCGGCCACGCGCCTGGCGTATGTGGCCGCGGCCTTCGCCGAGAAGCTGCGAGGCTCGCACTGGACGCAGTCCCTGGACTGGTCGCGGTTGCACGCGCTGTGGCAGGACATTGGCGAGCCGCTGATGAGCCGGCCGGAGGTGGTGGAGCTGGGCGCGCTCATCAAGAAGGCGGGGACGCTGGACCATCGCAAGGTCCGTGAAGGCTCCTTGTCCAACCCGGACCCCGACGCGGCTCCCTCCACTGGAAAGTAGCCGCGCTCATGCTCCGCCGGTTGCTGCCCATGCTGGTCGCGCTCCTCCTGGGCCTCATCGGTCTGGGCTGGGGGCTGGGGTATCTCCATCGCATCTTCGCGACCGAGCGCGATGATGCACGGCTCTCGCTCGAGTCTCGCCGCGAGGCGCTGGAGCAGTACGCACGGGCGTCGTTGGCTCAGACGCTGAGGGACAGACTGGAGGCCGCGAGGCCTTCGCTCGAGGCGGCTGTCGCGGACCCACTGGCGCCTGCCACGGGGCTCTATCTGCGTGAGCGCGGTGGGCAGGTGTTGCCCCGGCTCTCGTCGCACGACAGGGGCGAGGATGCTCCGGCCCGTGAGCGTTACGCGCGGCTGCGGGCGGGGACGGAGGTGGCGGACGACCAGGAAGACCCATGGGCGGAGCGGCTCGTGCGGACGCGAGCGGTGGAGACGGCGCTCGCGAGAGGAGACCGCCGTGCGTCCACGGTGGCGCTGATGGCGCTGCTCCAGCACCGCTCGCAATATGTGCTGGCCTCCACGCGGGACGTGCCGGGCTTCCTCGTGGTGTTGGAGTTGTTGGCGGAGCGGGGAGACCCGGTGCCGCAGTTGATGCACGCGCTGGTGCGCGATGGCCTGGCCGATGGGAAGGGTGGCCGGTTGGAGGGGCTCCAGCGCTTGGTGTTGTCGCGGCGCTCGCGCTTCACACCCGCGGACTTCCGGTTCCTGAACGAGCGGGTGGTGGCGCTCTCCGCGAAGGTGGGAGCGCCCGTGGCGGACTTCGTGTCGCGCACGCGGGAGTTGACGTCGCGCCCGCTGTCGCTGCCGGAGGCCCTCATGGGCCCGGTGCTGGTTCGCGCGGGGTGGTACCTGGAGCCGCGCGGCGGCAATCAGGTGCGCGGTGTGGAGGTGGACGAGGAGGTGCTCCTGGGGTCGCTCACGCGGGAGATGCGCGAGCGAGGGCTGTTGGACGGGGAGGGGACGGTGGAGCTGCTGGGGGACGCGGCCGTGCTCTCGTTGGATGCGTTGCCGTTGTCGGTGGTGACGCCGGAGTGGGCGAAAGCGGAGACGGCGTTGGAGCGGCGCTACCGGTTGAAGACTGGCATGGTGGTGTTGTGCGCGGGGCTGGCGTTGGGCATCGCCGTGCTCGCGTTCCTCGCGCAGCACCGCAAGTACCGCTTCCTGGAGTTGAAGAGCGACTTCGTGGCCACGGTGTCGCACGAGCTGCGCACGCCGCTGGCGTCCATTCGCTTGTTGGCGGAGACGCTGGAGTGGCGGCTCGCGGAGGGGACGGACGCGCGGGACTACCCAGCGCGCATCGTCCGCGAGGCGGATGGGTTGGGCTTCCTGGTGGAGAACCTGCTGTCCTTCAATCGCATCGACAAGGGGCGGTGGGTGCCCCGGCTGGAGCCCGTGCGGCTGGAGGAGCTGGTGTCCTTGCTGCGCAGGGACCTGGAGGGCTGGTCCAAGGTCCCGGTGGAGTGGGAGGCGCAGGTGGGCGAACTGTCATTGCGCGCGGATGCCCACCTCTTGCGCTTGCTGCTCTCCAACCTCGCGCGCAATGCCTGTGCCTACAACACGTGCAACCCGGTGCGCCTGCGGGTGGAGGCGCTGCCGGGTGGGCGGGTGCGCTTCTCCGACAATGGCGTGGGCATTCCCCCGAAGGATTGGGAGCGCGTCTTCGGGGAGTTCGTGCGGCTGCCGGGCCAGGGGCGGGACGTCCCGGGTAGTGGCCTGGGGCTGGCATTGTGCCGCCGCATCATGCGCCTTCACGGCGGCGACCTTCGTGTGGTGGCCTCCAGTCCCGAGGGCACGACCTTCGAGCTCTCTTTTCCCCCGACCGCGACGACATGACCTCGACCCAGCCGACGATTCTTCTCGTGGAGGACGACCCGAACCTGCGGCTCGCGCTGCGCGACAGCCTGGAGCACCAGGGCGGTTACGCGGTGGAGGAGGCCGCCACGGTGCGCGAGGCGCGCGCGCATCTGTCGAACCGCGCCTTCCAGCTCATCCTCCTGGACGTGATGTTGCCGGATGGTGATGGGTACTCGTTGTGCAAGTCACTGCGGGATGAAGGTGTCTTGTCGCCCGTGCTGATGCTGACCGCGCGCACGTTGGAGGACGACATCGTGCGGGGCTTCGAGGTGGGCGCGCAGGACTACCTGGGGAAGCCCTATCGGCTGCGGGAGTTGCTCGCGCGGGTGGGGGCGCTGGTGCGCCGGTCGGGGGCGAGTGCCCCGGCGAAGCAGCTGCGCTTCGGTGGGTATCGAGTGGACCTGGACCGCCGCAAGGTGGAGTCGCCCGAGGGGGCGCAGGTGGAATTGACGCGCACGGAGTTCGACCTGCTGGCGTTCCTGGTGCGTGAGCGGGAGCGGGTGCTGCGCCGTGACGACATCCTGGATGCGGTGTGGGGCCGCGACATCGTCGTGGACCCGCACACCGTGGACAACTTCGTCTCCAGCTTGAAGAAGAAGCTGGGGTGGACCAGCGCCTCGCGTTTCGCCATCCAAACGGTGCGCGGCGTAGGGTACCGGATGGAAGTCGAGTCGCCCTGACCCACGGGGGCAGGTCCTTACTCGCGCGGTGTGGATGCGGCAGACTGGGACGGGCCATGCCTCGTCCGCGCCGCATCCTCATGCTCCTGCTCTCCCTCAGCGGCATCGCGTATCTCGGGTTGTGTCTGGCGGCGTTCGTGTTCCAACGCTCCTTGCTCTACCCGGCGCCGAAGGCTCCGATGCCATTGCCCGCCTCGGAGGGCTTCCGTCGGCTCCCTTTGACGGGCGAGTCCTTCGTGGACCTGCTGCATCTGCCCGGGCCGCCGGGCGCGCCGACGGTGGTGCACTTCCATGGGAACGCGGAGCAGTTGTTGGACCAGCTCGACCTGGGCGCGGTGATGAACCAGAGCGGGCTGGGCTTCATGGCCGTCGAGTACCCCGGGTATGGCGCTTCACCGGGTCAGCCCACGGAGCAGGGCCTCTACGAGGCCGCGGAGGCGGCGCTCGCGGTGTTGAGGGCGCAAGGGGTAGCACCGGAGCTCACGGTGCTCAGTGGCCGGAGCCTGGGCACGGGTGTGGCGGTGGAGATGGCGCGCCGGGGACACGGTGCGCGCATCATGTTGGTGTCGCCGTACACCTCCATCCCTGACGTCGCGGGGAAGCTGTTTCCCTTCCTCCCCGCGTCGCTGCTGGTGAGGGACCACTTCGATTCGAGCGCGAAGGCGCCAGACATCCGCCTGCCGGTGCTCATCATCCACGGGGAAGAAGACACGCTCATCCCCGTGGAGATGGGCCGCAGGCTGGGCACACGTTTCCCCCGTGCCACCGTGGAGACAGTGCCGGGGGCGGGGCACAACGACGTGCTCGAGCGCTCAGGGCAGGAGCGAGTCCTGCGCATGGCGGCGTTCGCCCTTACGGGAGGGCAGGTCCCGGGCAGGGCTTCTCCGAAGGAGTAGGATTCCCGCGGAGGCCACGGTCGGCGTCGCGGTGAAAGATTCCCATGGAACAGCCTTTCAATGCGGATGCCCTTGTTCGGAGGCTTGGCCGACTCTCACTCCAGGCTCGGCTTGCGTTTCTCTTGTCGTGCGCTGAGCGGCTCATCCCGAACTACGCCGTGTTCAGTCGCCACCACGGTTGGGGCAATCCAGGAGTGCTTCGGCACGCGCTTGACCTTGGTTGGAGCTACCTCTCCGGCAATTGGGTTGAGCGGGGTGATATCGAAGGGTGCCTCGCACGTTGCAAGGATGTGACCCCCGACACAGAGGACTTCGTGTCGGAGCATGTCTCGGCAGGACTTGATGCCGCCGTGTGCTGTGCGTTCACCTTGGAGTTGTTGCTCAAGGACGACTCCAAGAAGGTCATGGAAGGAGCCTCATTGGCGCGTGACACCGTGGACATGCATGTTCAGGCATTGGAGAACCTTGACCCACGGGATTCCGAGTTGGAGCAGAAGATCTTCCGGCATCCTCTGATGCAACGCGAACTCAAGCACCAGCGAGAGGACCTGGAGATGCTGGAGCGGATGGACCTATCCCGCCGCGATATTGAGGCTCTCGCTCGCAGATGGCGGAGCCCGGTTGCAAGCGACTCCTGACTTTTGTCATGGACTCTCAGGTTGATGGGCCGGAGTGCTGAACCATGGCCACGATAATTGAAGTCGCAAAGCAGGTTCGACAGTACTGGTTGGATGCGGGGCTTGAGGTCCACCCGGTCGCAATGGACGAAGTGTTTGAGGCTTGGCGTGCACTGCCTGGGGCACTTCCCAAGGAGTACGAAGAGTTTCTCCGCGTTGCCGGGCTTCCGACCGATGAAGACGCTCTTGGGTTTCGTTTCTGGTTGCCCAATGAGCTTCGTGCGACTGTCGATGTCCTCAGAGCGGCTGGGGCCGACAGCCATGCAACCGAGGCGTCGGTCATCATCGTCGACTACTTTCAGGAGTCTTGGTGGTACGCGCTTTGGGTTTCAGGTCCCTGGGCGGGATTCGTTTCTATCGTCCTCGGTACCAGAAACGGCAGCGACCCCCAGTTTCCACTCGGGACCTTGGAGGAGTTCCTGCTGGCGTACATCAACGACGACGAAGAGCGTCTCTGTGCGCGAAGTCCTGGCATTGACGAGCCTGGTTGACGGAGTCGCATGCCAGTGGGTCGGTTCTTTCTGTCGGAGCCCGGGACCGGAGCACATGCCCCGGGCACGTCTCCCTCAGTGCACCTGTGACGGTGCAGCCGTATCCACCGAAATCTCCCTCAACAGCTCCGAGGTCTCCTCCGCGCTGAGCTGCTTCACCAGGTCCGCTTGCGCCACCATGCCGCAGACGGTCCCGTCGTCGTCGAGAACCACCATGCGGCGGACCTGGTTCTGCTCCATCAACTCCAGACACTCTTCCAGGTTCGTATCCCGGTACACCGTGGCCGCGGGAACGGTCATCGCATCGCGCACGTTGCACATGGCCGGGTCCTTCCCCTTCGCGACGATGCGGCAGGTGATGTCCCGGTCCGTGATGACGCCAATGGGCCTGTTGTCGGCATCGATGATGGGCAGCGCCCCGCAGTCACCCTCCACCATCCATCGCGCGGCCTGCTCGATGCCCGTGTCGACCAGACAGGTGACAGGGTTCTCGGACATGACTTCTTCGACCTTCATGACGGCCTCCCGGAGTCGTTAGCGCCTTGCCGGAAAGATGCGTCTTCTCCCGGCGACCGACAGCGGCTGTCTCGGAGGGCCGCCGTTCGGTAGGCCCGGGATGCGGGAAGCCAGGCGCACGTCTCTTCGCGCGCGCACCGCCACCCTCAGTCGCGGGGGAGCCGCTTCTCGTACTCCGCCTCCCGCTGGGCGTGCGTCGACCAGAACCCCCGAGGCGCTCGCCCCGAGAGCACATCCTCCAGAATCCCCAGATGTGCATCCCACCCACTCGCGACACTGACCCGGTCGGCCCGAGTGACCAGCCGGCGGTGCGTCACCACGAGCAGCACCTCCGCGCCTCGTTCACTCACCTCGAAGGTGACCTCGGAGGGAGCCCCCGTCTGCTCGGCCCAGGTGTAGGCCAGCAGGAAGGGCGGCTCGCAGCGTGTCACACGTCCCGTGTGGACGTGTCCATCCCGCATGACCGCGTAGCGCTCAGGCACAGGCTCGTGGGAGAGCCCGGAGTGGAAGAAGCGCAGCTCGACCCGGCCTCCCACGTGCAATTCCATCTCCCCGGCCGCGAGCCACTTGCCTCGCTTCTCCGAATCCGTGAGGTACTCCCAGACACGCTCCACCGGCCCCGGGAGCACGCGCTCGATTCGCACCGTGTGCGGCGCGATGACGGTGCCAAACTCGTCATGACTCATCGTGTGCGTCCCTTCCCTCGAGGCGGCGCAGGCGGTGCGGAGGTGTCCTCCCGAAGAAGGGCCTCCAGCACGTCAAGCCGCTCGCTCCAGAAGCGCTCGTAGTAGCGCAGCCAATCCCTCACGTCGGACAGCGGCTTCGCGTCCAGCCGGCAGACGTGCGTGCGACCCTTCACTTCCCGCCGCACGAGCCCCGCCTTCTCCAGCACCTTGATGTGCTTGGACGCCGCGGCCAGCGACATCTGGAACGGCGCGGCCAACTCCCCCACGCTGCGCTCATGGACGGACAGACTCTTCAACATCGCCCGACGTGTGGGGTCGGCCAGGGCGTGGAACGTGTTGTCGAGCCGTGCGGCATGAAATTCAACCATGAGGTTGGATATAGGGCCGCGCACAGCGGTGTCAACCCGCGGGCAGCCTGGAGGATGCGGGACTGGTAGGCTCGCCGCATGTCCCAAGCTCGCGAGCCTGTCATCGGCATCATTGGTGGTAGCGGCCTCTACCAGATGGATGGCCTGAAGGACGTGACGTGGAAGAAGGTGTCCTCGCCGTTCGGCGAGCCCTCGGACGAACTCTGCCTGGGCACGCTCGATGGAACGCGCGTCGTCTTCCTTCCACGCCATGGCCGGGGCCACCGCATCCCGCCCAGCGACATCAACTTCCGCGCGAACATCGACGCGCTCAAGCGGTGTGGGGTGACGGACCTGTTGTCCCTCTCCGCGGTGGGCGGCCTGCGCGAGGAGTTGCCTCCCGGCACCTTCGTGGTGGTGGACCAGTTCATCGACCGCACCTTCGCGCGGGAGAAGAGCTTCTTCGGCACGGGGCTCGTCGCACACGTCTCCATGGCGAAGCCCGTGTGCTCGCGGTTGGGAGACGCGGTGATGGCGGCGTGTGAGGTGCTGGGCGTCGCCGCGCACCGAGGCGGCACCTATCTCGCCATGGAGGGACCGCAGTTCTCCTCGCTCTCGGAGAGCCGGCTCTACCGGACGTGGGGCTGTGATGTGATTGGCATGACGAACATGCCGGAGGCCAAGCTCGCGAGGGAAGCGGAGCTCTGCTACGCAACCGTCGCCATGGTGACGGACTTCGACTGCTGGCATCCGGAGCATGACGCCGTCACCGTGGACCAGGTCGTCTCCGTGCTGCTCGGCAACGCGGGCAAGGCGAAGGGGTTGGTGAAGCAGGTGGTGCCCGTGCTCGGGATGCAGCAGGGGCCGTGCCGGCAGGGGTGTCACCGGGCCCTGGACCACGCGCTCATCACCGCGCCCGACGCCAGGGACCCCGCGCTCGTCGAGAAGCTCTCCGTCGTCGCGGGCCGGGTGCTGCGCTCATGAAGGTCCACGGCAAGCCCACCCGGACCCTCTGGTTGGAACCCGACGGGCAGGCCGTGGGCATCATCGACCAGACGCGCCTGCCCCATGCCTTCGTCACCGCCCGCCTCTCCACGCTCGATGAGGCCGCCCACGCCATCCGCGCCATGCTCGTGCGAGGCGCCCCGCTCATCGGCGCCACCGCGGCCTACGGTGTCTGGCTGGCCTTGCGCGCGGACGCCTCCGATGCGGCGTTGACTCGCGCGCTCGCGATCCTGGGCGACACGCGCCCCACCGCCATCAACCTGCACTGGGCCCTGGAGGAGATGCGCCGCCTGCTCACGCCGCTGTCCACCTCACAGCGTGTCGCCGCGGCGCAGCGGCGCGCGGCCGAGCTGTGCGACGAGGACGTGGCCATCAACCGGGCCCTCGGAGGCCATGGCCTGAAGCTGTTGGAGGCCGCCTGGGAGCGCAAGGGCCGGCGCGGGCGCATCGACGTCCTCACCCACTGCAACGCGGGTTGGCTTGCGACGGTGGACTGGGGCACGGCCCTGTCGCCCATCTACCTGGCGCACGACGCGGGCCTGCCGGTGCATGTCTGGGTGGACGAGACACGCCCGCGAAACCAAGGCGCGTCGCTCACCGCCTGGGAGCTGGGACAGCACGGTGTCCCGCACACCGTCATCGCCGACAACGTCGGAGGCCACCTCATGCAGCACGGCCGGGTGGACCTGTGCATCGTCGGCACGGACCGGACCACGTCCCAGGGCGACGTGGCGAACAAGATTGGCACCTACCTCAAGGCCCTCGCGGCCAAGGACAACGGCGTGCCCTTCTATGTGGCGCTGCCTTCACCCACCATCGACTGGAGCCTGCGCGACGGGGTGAAGGAGATTCCCATCGAGCAACGCGACGGCGCGGAGGTCAGTGACATCACCGGACGGTTGACCTCGGGAGACGTCGCCACGGTGCGGGTGACGCCCGAAGGCAGCCCCACCGCCAACTACGGCTTCGACGTGACACCCGCGAGACTGGTGACGGCGCTCATCACCGAGCGCGGCGTCTGCGCGGCCTCCGAGGAAGGCTTGCGCTCGCTCTTCCCCGAGCGCGCGGGGAGGCACCCGTGAGCGGCACCGACGAGCGGACCCTGCGCGAGTCCATGATTGCCACCTGCCGCAAGATGAACGAGGCGGGCCTCAACCAGGGGACCTCGGGCAACCTGAGCGTGCGCGTGGCCCAGGGCTTCCTGCTCACGCCCACCGGCATGGACTACGACGTGCTCGTCCCGGAGGACATCGTCCTCATGCACATGGATGGCACCCATGAGGGGCGCAGGCGTCCGTCCTCGGAGTGGCAGCTCCATCGAGACATCCTCGCCGCGCGCCCGGAGGTCGGCGCGGTGCTGCACGCCCACTCCATGTTCTGCACCACGCTGGCGTGCCTGCGCAGGGGCATCCCCGCCTTCCACTACATGGTCTCCGCAGCGGGAGGCGTGGACGTGCGCTGCGCGCCCTACGCGACGTTCGGCACGGGCGAGCTGGCACGCAACGCGCTGGACGCACTGGAGGGCCGCAAGGCCTGCCTGATGGCGAACCACGGCATGTTGTCGCTGGGGACGAACCTGGCCGGGGCCTTCAAGCTGGCGGTGGAGGTGGAGACTCTCGCCGCCATGTACTGGCGGGCGCTCCAGGTGGGAGAGCCCGTGCTCCTCGACGCCGAGGAGATGTCCCGCGTCCTGGAGAAGTTCAAGACCTACGGGCAGCAGACCCCTCCACCGCGCGGAGGGTGAGCACCGTCACCTCGGGGGCCACGCCGATGCGGAACGGGAGCCAGTGCCCCGTGCCACCGGACACGTAGAGCTGGTGGTCCCCTCGCCGGTATCGGCCGAGCATGTATTGGAAGACGAACCAGAAGACCGGCAACCCGAAGAACGCCACCTGACCGCCGTGGGTGTGGCCCGCGAGCGTGAGCCTGGCCCCGCGCTCGGCGGCCAGGTCGAAGAAGTCCGGATGGTGGGTGAGGCACAACAACACCTCGTCGGGTGACGCGCCCTGGAACGCCTTCTCGGCGGACTCGAGCATGCGCTCCAACTTCACGCGCATGCCCCGGCGGCCGGAGATGGGGTAGTCCACGCCCACCACACGCACGCGCTGCCCGGCGTGCTCCAAGGTGTGGGATTCGTCCACCAGCAGCCGCACCGGGCCTCCCCGCGCGCGCGAGGCTTCATACGCGGCGACGACCTCATCCAGGCCCCGCCAGTGCTCGTGGTTGCCCAGGATGGCCAGCATCCCGTGCGGCGCCTTGCACGTCTCCAGCGCGGCCATGGTGCCGTCGAGCTGCTCCAGGTCGTCGATGAGGTCCCCCGTCATCACCTGGAGGTCCACCTGGGCCTCGTTCATCGCCGTCACGGCGTCACGCAGGTACTGGGTGTCGATGAAGTTGCCCACATGCACGTCGGTAATCTGACCGATGCGGAACCCATCCATCGCGGCGGGCAGGCCGGGGAGGCGCACCTCCACCGTCTTCACCTTGAAGCCCGTGGACCCACCGGCGAGGCCCGCCGTGCTCGTCCCCACCGCGAGCATGGGCACCGCGCGCCCCGCGTTGGTCAGCAGCGTGCGCCGGCTCATGACGCCCGTCAGCGAGGCCGTCGCGGGTGGAACGTCCAACAGCGGCGCGGCCTCCGGAGTCTTCCGCGAGCGCCCATCCACCCAGCGGCGCAGCAGCAGCACGGGGATGCCCGCGAGCAGGACGATGATGGCGGAGATGGACCACCCCACCGCGAAGATGCGCGCGATGAGGGGCACGTCCACGGTGTGCGCCACGAAGGGAACCAGGAGCAGGCCCAGGGCCAGCACCGAGCCACCGGCGAGCGCCCACGCGCGCCACCCTCGAGTCAGGGTGGGCCACAGGGACTTCAGGGTGGCTCCGGCGGCTACATAGACCAGCAAGAAGATCAGCGCCCGAACCATCCAAGACTCCCAATCGCGGAGGAGACCCCGTCATAGCGCGGAGCCCAGGGCTTCGCCGCACGAAGTCCAGGAATGTAGTGGAGACCCCTGTCACCGGGCGGGCAGGGGGGCCTGGTGCACCCGCCCGCTCGCCTTGCCTCAGCGCCGCGCGCCGGGGCTGGCCATGCGCAGGTGGGCGTGCAGCGTCTCCGTGCGCAGGTAGAGGAACTGGGCGTCGCCGAAGCCCAGGGCATCCCCATCCGTGAGCAGCACGTCCTGCTCGGCGGTGAGCGCGTTGGTGTTGACCCAGGTGCCGTTCATGGAACCCACGTCGCGGACCGAGCAGTCTCCCGCGGACGCATGCCACCGCAGGGTGGCGTGGTGCTTGGACACGGACGGGTCGGGCACGACGAGCGTGCAGCCCTCCATGCGGCCCACCGTGAACTCCTGGAGGTCCTCGAAGGGGCGCAGGAAGTGGACCTCCAGCGCGTCGAACCCGCGCAGCATGACGAAGAGCCGGTCCACCAGCCGGCTGCGGTGGGCCATGCCCACCGTGCGTGCCTCGCCCAGCCGCATGGCCACCTGCTGGAAGACAGGTTCGGGCGGCTGCTGGACGAGGACCACCGGCCCGGAGGCGTCGAGGAAGGCTTCCAGGGTTGCCAGGGCGAACGGGCGCAGTTGCTTCACGGACGGCATCGTGGCGGCACATTAACCCGGATTCCTGGACGGACGCTCCGGGTGCCACCCCGTCGCCCCTTGTCGTCCAACAGGCAACGCTTGTGCGCGGACGGAGGCCCCAGGGGCCGCGATTCGCAATCCATGTGCAGCGATTGGGAGGGACTGTAATCACAGGCGGCAGGTGCGACTGGAATGATTTCAGGCCGCGCCGGGTGTGACTGGAATGATTTCAGATAGGGGATGTCAACGATGGAGGGAATAAACCAGACAGCGCATATCGGCATCGGAGTTCGCATCCGTGAACTCCAACAGCCAGGAGAACCCGATGAAAGTGTTGTCGCTCTGGGTCGTCGCGGGGTTTGCCGCTGGAATCCTCGCGGGGTGTGGTCCTGAGATGTCTTCACCGGAAGTCGCCGCTGGTGAGAAGGGACCGCGCTACGAGGCCACCTTGAATGAAAAGCCCGTGATGGTGCGGGATGCCACGGATGAGCCGAACCTGACGTCGCAGCAGAACCTCGCGGGCGAGCGCACGGTGTCGCAGGCCGCGTGCTGGGTGACGCTCGAGTGGTGCAGCGAGCCGGGAACCGGAGATATCGTGTGCACCCAGAATGGCGGGTGCACGCCGCAACAGTTCCTCGCGGCGTGTCTCTCGCTCGCACGCGACATCTGCGGCCTCTGATGCATTCAAGGAATTCGGCGTCAGCCCTGACAGGGCTGACGCTGTTCCTGAGAGTGTTTGTTGCGGTGCGTCGAAAGACAATGCTTTGAAGGAGTGCCTTCTCCTGTGACACTCATGTGACACGAATCATTGTGTTCACACGAGGAGTCCAGGAATCATGTGGGAACCGTTGCGAAAGCGTGGCGCGTGGGTGCTGGCATTGTCGGTGCTGGCGCTGGCGGCGTGCTCGGATTCGGACTCGGACGAGCCCGGGACGCCGGATGGAGGCCAAGGACAACCGGACGCGGGGGCGCCCCTGCCGCCGCTCCAGGTGACCGAAGGCTGCAATCCCCTGGCGTCGGAACATGACTGTCTGTTGCCGTATCCATCGAATTACTTCCTCCAGGAGGACACGGCGCTGCCGTCCGGGCATCGGGTGAAGCTCACCACCGCGGCGAAGCTGAAGACGCCCGCGGGGGCGCCCTTCGACTTCACGGACCTGCACCCCGCGGATGGTTATTCGCACGGGACGCAGATGCTGGCGCTCTTCCCGGGCGGCGTGGACGCGGCGAACCTGCCGACGGTGACGCAGCCCACCTCGAGGACGACGGGCTCCACGGTGGTGCTGGACGCCCAGACGCGCACGGGGGTGCTGCACTTCGCGGAGCTGGACCCGCGCGCGGCGGATGATTCGCGGCGGGCGCTGCTGGTTCGGCCCGTGGAGCGGCTGAAGAGCGGGACGCGCTACATCGTCGCGCTGCGAGGCTTGAAGACGAAGGCGGGCGCGCCGGTGCCGGTGCCGGAGGGCTTCCGCCGCATCCGCGACGGCCAGACGGAAGGGGACTCGCTGCTGGCGCCCCTGGCGAAGCGCTACGAGGCGGACATCTTCCCGGCGCTCGAGGCGGCCGGTGTGCCGCGCGCCGAGCTCCAGCTCGCGTGGGACTTCACCACGGAGACGCAGGAGAACGTCACCCGGGACATGCTCGACGTGCGCCGGCTCGCGATGGAGGCCCTGTCCGCCACGCCGCCCGCTGTCACGGTGACGGAGGTGAAGGATGACGTGGACGCGAACATCTTCCGCCGCATCAAGGGGACCTTGCGGGTGCCGCTCTTCACGGAGACGGCGCAGCCCGGCGCGCTGCTGTCGCGGGACGCGCAAGGCCGGGTGAAGCGCAACGGAGAGGCGGAGGTGCCCTTCACGCTCCAGATTCCCCGGAGCGTCTGGGGCCAGTCGGTGGCGCCGGTGCGCTTCCTCCAGTACGGGCACGGCTTCTTCGGCGGACAGGCCGAGTCGGATGGCTCCTTCGTCCGGCCCTTCGTGCAGGCGACGAAGATGGTGGTGATGACGGTGGACTGGTGGGGCATGTCGCAGGCGGACGCGCCCGGCGTGGTGGGCGCCATGATGCAGCAGCCCGCGCAGACGCTGCGCTTCACGGACCGCGTGCACCAGGGCATGGTCAACCAGATGGCCGTCACGTACGCGGCCCGCAGCACGCTGAAGGACCTGGCGGAGCTGAAGGACAACGGGGTGCTCGTCTATGACCCGGACCAGACGTACTTCTACGGCATCAGCCAGGGCCACATCCTGGGCGGCACCTATGTCGCGCTGTCTCCGCACGTGTCGCGCGCGGTGTTCAGCGTGGGCGGCGCGGACTTCTCGCTGATGATGTTCCGCGCGAAGCCCTTCGCGCCGTTCCTCCAGGCCATCGCCCAGTCGGTGCCGGACGCGCTGGACCAGCAGAAGTTCGCGGCCATGACGCAGACGAGCTTCGACCGCATCGACCCGCTCACCTACGCGCCCCATGTGCTCACCGCGCCCTACACCGGGGGCCCGTCGTCTCGCCGGGTACTGGTGCAGTACGGCCTGGGCGACGCGCAGGTGCCCAACGTCGCCACGGAGCTCCACTCCCGCGCGCTGGGCCTCACGCAGCAGCTCCCCGCGACGTGGCGGGTGCCGGAGCTGCCGACGTACGAGGGCGCGGTGGATGGCTCCTCGCTGGTCCAGTTCGACTACGGACTGCCCGCGCCGCTGCCGGGCACCGTGGCGACCCTGCCGGCCGAGGACAACCCCGTGCACGAGAGCGTGCGCCGCGAGGCGAAGGGCCGCGAGCAGGTGGACCTGTTCCTGCGCCCCGATGGGAAGGTGGAGGCCACGTGCGGTGGTGTCTGTCTGGGCACCACGAAGTGACGCGGAGCACTTGAAGCAAGGCCGGCCCGGGAGTGCTCCGGGCCGGCTGGTCCGCGGACCGCGCGCTTCAGCTCGCGGCGCTGGTGGCGGCCTTGAGCAGATGGTCTCCGTGGTCCTCGCGCAGCTTCGTCTTGAGGAACTTGCCCGTGGATGTGCGGGGAATCTGGGCCAGGAAGACGTAGTCATCCGGCAGCCAGAACTTCACGAACTGCTTCGCCAGGTGCGCGGCCAGTTCCTCCTTGGTCGCGGACTGGCCCGGCTTCAGCACCACCGCGGCCAGGGGGCGCTCACTCCAATGCGGATGGCGCGCGGCGAACACGGCGGCCTCCAGCACGGCCGGGTGGCTCATCAGCGCGTTCTCCAGCGTCACCGACGAAATCCACTCACCGCCCGACTTGATGACGTCCTTGCTCCGGTCGCAGATGCGGACGTAGCCGTCCTCGTCCAGCGTGACGACGTCGCCCGTCTTGAACCAGCCGTCGGACGTGAAGCGGTCGGCGCCCTCGCCACCGAAGTAGGAGCTGGCCACCCAGGGGCCGCGCACCTCCAGCTCGCCCATGGTCTTCCCGTCCCAGGGCAGCGCGTGGCCGTCCTCGCCCACCGTCCGGGTCTCCACATAGGGCAGCGCGAAGCCCTGCGTGCTGAGCGCCTCCAACTGCGTCTGCTCATCCGCCTGGACGAGCCGCTGCTTCAGCTTCGCCATGGTCCCCACGGGGTTGAGCTCCGTCATGCCCCAGGCGTGCGTCACGACGAGCCCGTGGCGCTTGCGGAACCCGTCAATCATCGCGGGCGGCGCCGCGGAGCCTCCAATCAACATGGTGCGCACGGCGCTCAGGTCCCACTTGCCGGGCTCCTGGTCCAACAGCGCGAGGATGCCCAGCCAGATGGTAGGCACACCGCCCGCCACCGTCACCTTCTCCTGGGCCATCAAGTCCAACAACGACAGCGGGTCCAGGTTCGGCCCGGGCATGACGATGCGTGCACCCGTGAGGAGCGCATCGAAAGGCAGACCCCACGCCGCCGCGTGGAACATGGGCACCACCGGCAACACCGAGTCCTGCTCGCCAATGCCTGTCACGTCCTTCATGCAGCACACCAGCGTGTGCAGGACGATGGAGCGATGGCTGTACAGCACGCCCTTGGGATTGCCCGTCGTGCCCGACGTGTAGCAGAGCATCGCCGCGCTGTTCTCATCGAGCGGCGGACAGTCGAAGTGCTCCGGCTCCGCGGCGAGGAGCTTCTCGTAGTCCAGCATCCCCTCGGGGGCGGGCCCCGCGTCGGGGATGACGATGACGTGGCGGAGGCTGGGCACCTGCGCGGCGAACTTCTCGAGCAGCGGCAGGAGCGAGCGGTCCACCAGCACCACCGTGTCCTCCGCGTGCCGCGCGATGTATGCCAAATCGTTCGGGTGCAATCTCAGGTTGAGCGTGTGCACCACCGCGCCCATCGTCGGGACCCCGAAGTAGGCCTCCAGGTGGCGGTGATGGTTCCAGCTCAGCGTCGCCACCCGGTCTCCCGGCTTCACCCCCAGGCGCTTGAGCGCGTTCATCAGCTGGCACGTGCGCTTGTAGAAGTCCGCGTACGTGTAGCGATGGAGGGACTTGTCGGGGTTGCGGCTGACGATTTCCGAGCGCGGGTAGTAGGAACGCGCGCGCTCCAGGAAATGGGTCAACGTGAGCGGGAAGTCCATCATGCGTCCAGGAAGCATCGGCACCGTCCCTTCCTCTGCGAGTGTGGAGGACGCCGATGCTACCGGATGTGGATGGGTTTCCGTGGCGAGGCCCGCCCGGCCTCGGCCACGGGGTGTCGCAACGCGTCAGCCGAAGAAGACCTGGGCGACCTCGAAGAACTCCTTGGGCACGCGCTTGAGCTCCTTGGTGGCGGCGGAGAGGTCCACGCTGACGATTTCGTTGCCCTTGAGCGCGGCCATCTTCCCGAACTCGCCGTGGGCCACCATGTCGCAGGCGTGGACGCCGTAGCGGGTGGCCAGCACGCGGTCATGCGCGGTGGGCGCGCCGCCGCGCTGGATGTGGCCCAGCACGGACACGCGCGTCTCGAAGCCGGTGCGCCGCTCGATTTCGTTGGCGACGATGTTGCCCACGCCGCCCAGGCGCGGCCGGCCCGCCTCGTCCAGCGCGCCGCTCGTGACGAGCTGCTCGCCCTGGTCCGCGGACAGCTTGATGCGGGTTCCTTCCGCCACCACGACGATGGAGAAGCTGCGTCCGCCCGCGTGGCGGCGCTGGATGTGCTCGGCCACGCGCTCCAGGTCGGCGGGAATCTCCGGCACCAGGATGACGTCCGCGCCACCGGCGATGCCCGCGTAGGTGGCAATCCAGCCGACGTGGCGGCCCATCACCTCGCAGACGATGACGCGCTTGTGGGATTCGGCGGTGGAGTGCAGCCGGTCCACGGCCTCGGTGGCGATGGCCACGGCGGTGTCGAAGCCGAAGGTGAAGTCGGTGCCGTTGAGGTCGTTGTCGATGGTCTTCGGCACGCCGACGATGCGCAGCCCCTCCTGCGACATGCGCGTGGCGGCGGACAGCGTGCCCTCGCCGCCGATGGCGATGACGGCATGGATGCCATTGCGCTCGATGGCGCGCTTGACGCGCTCCAGGCCGTTCTCGACCTTGAAGGGATTGACGCGCGAGGTGCCCAGGATGGTGCCGCCCCGGTGCAGGATTCCCGACGTGGTCTCCCGGGTCAGCCGGAAGTGATTGTCCTCGAGCAGGCCCTTCCACCCATCTCGAAGGCCCATCATCTCGAAACCGTGGGCGGTGGCGCGGCGAACGATGGCACGGATGACGGCGTTGAGGCCGGGGCAGTCACCCCCGCCCGTGAGCACGGCGACTTTCATAGGACCTGGGTTCTAGCGCGCCCTGCGTGGCGCGTGCTGAGTAAGTTTCGCCCGAGCGCCCACCGTGGGACACGGCGGCCCCTAGCCGAACACGGCGGGGCGCCGGTGCGTCCACGGATGCGCGGCCTCCAACTGCGCGGCCAGACGGAAGAGCGTGGCCTCGTCTCCGAAGCGGCCGATGAACTGCACGCCGACGGGCAGTCCCTCTGGGCTCCAATGAAGCGGCACGCTCATGGCGGGATTGCCCGCCATGTTGGCCATGGGGCAGTACGGGATGAGCGTGGCGGCGCGGAACAGCGGGGCGAGCGGGTCATCCGGCGGAGCGGAGAATTGGCCCAGGGGCAGCGCGGGCTCCGTGGTGGTGGGCAGGAGCCAGAGGTCCACGTCCTCGAAATGTCGGGCGAAGGCCCGGCTGAAGCGCAGGATTTCCGTCTGGGCATGCAGGTAGGCGGAGAGGCCCTGGCTCTGTCCGAACTGGTAGAGCGCCCAGGTGAAGGGCTCGAAGAATTCGGAGGAGGGCGTGCGACCCGTGCGCCGCGCGAGCCCCTCGATGCTGGCCACGACGCCGCAGGCCCAGGCCGTCATGAAGTGCTGGCCCAGGTCCTCGTCGCCGGGCGTCTGGAGGTGGCCTTCCGTCACGGCGTGGCCCAGTCCCTCGAGCCTTCGCGCGGTGGCGGTGACGGCGGCGAGGCACTCGGGGTGGATGGGGGCGCCCATCGTGTTGCGCAGGGTGAGTCCGATGCGCAGGCGCCCGGGCGGCGCGCCGGCCTCGAGTTGATAGGGCCGGGCCTTGGGTGGGGCGATGGAGGGGGCGCCTATGTCAGGGCCCTCGGTGGCGTCGAGGAGCGTGGCGCTGTCGCGGACGGAGCGGGTGAGGGCGTGTTCTCCGAGGAGCCAGTGGAAGGGGTCGGCCAGCTCGGGGCCGGTGGGGTTGCGGCCCCGGCTGGGCTTGAGTCCGAAGAGGCCGCAGTTGGACGCGGGGCCTCGGATGGAGCCGCCGCCATCGGAGGCGTGGGCGAAGGGCACCATGCCGCTGGCCACGGCCGCCGCGGCGCCGCCGCTGGAGCCTCCTGGGGAGCGCGTCACATCCCACGGGTTGCGGCAGGGACCGTGGAAGGTGCCTTCGGTGGTGGGCAACAGGCCCAGCTCCGGCGTGTTCGTCTTGCCGAGCACGATGAGGCCCGCGCGCAGGTGGCGTTTGACGAGCTCGCTGTCGTGGTGGGGTGAGAAGTCCTGGGTGAAGCGTGAGCCCGCGGTGAGGGGGTAGCCTTCTTGAGCGGCGTGCAGGTCCTTGAGGAGGAAGGGCACGCCGGTGAAGGGGCCTTGGGGCAGGGGACTCTTCGCGCGCAGCCGGGCCGTGTCGAACTGGGTCTGCACGACGGCGTTGAGCTTGGGGTTGCAGCGCTCGATGCGGGCGATGGCCGCGTCCACGAGCTCCAGCGCGGAGACTTCTCGCTGGCGGACGAGCTCGGCCTGGGCGGTGGCGTCGAGGCTGACGAAGGGGTCCATGGGTGGACTCTACCCCGTTCCCTGGATGCCCCCGCACGTGGGCTTCGGCGCGGGTGACGCGTTGCGTTTGTCGAGTAGTGGATGCTCGCGAGCTCGTGGCTTGCGGTGAGGTGTGTGTGGGCTCAGTAGGGCTGGGCGCGAGCGCTCTTGACGGTGCGAGGCGCGAGCAGCTCGCGCAGCTTGCCGAGCAGGGTGAGGAACTCCTCGCGGTCGTCCAGTCCGTCGGTGGCATCGGCGGCGAGGGCGTGGAGGCGCGCGAAGCTCCGGTCGTCGTTGGGTGTGGTGCCGCGCAGCAGGTCGGCGGTGCCGGCGACGGCGATGGCGAAGCGCAGGTCGGCGGACGCGGTGGCGAGGGATTCGCGCACCTGGTTTCGCTCGAGGTTGAAGCGCTGTTCGGCGGCTTCGGAGTCGCCGGGCTTCTTGGCGCGGACGCGCACGGTGGCGACGTGGGTGCCTTCCGCGGTGAGGTCCAGTTCGTAGAGGGCGGTGACGGTGTGACCGGAGCCGACCTCGCCCGCGTCGACGGAGTCCTTGCGGAAGTCGCTGTCGGCGATGGCGCGGTTCTCGTAGCCGAGCAGGCGGTAGCCCTTCACGGCGGTCTTGTCGAACTCCACCTGGATTTTGACGTCCTGGGCAATGACTTCCAGGGTGCCACCGAGTTGCTCCTGGAAGACGCGGCGGGCCTCTCGCTCCGAGTCGATGTAGTAGGAGTTGCCGTTGCCGCGATTGGCCAGACGTTCCATCAGGCCATCGCGGTAGTTGCCCATGCCGAAGCCGATGGTGGAGAGGGTGACGCCTTCCTTCACGTATTTGCCGATGCTCTCCAGCATGGAGTCCGCGGTCTGGTTCTGGCCGAGGTTGGTGTCGCCGTCGGTGAGGACGACCACGCGGGAGACGGTGTTGGCGCTGGCCTTGCGGATGGCGTGTCGATAGGCGAGCTCCAGGCCGTTGCCCATGTTGGTGCCGCCGCCGGTGCGCAGGGCGTCGATGGCGGCATGGATGGCTTTGGCTTGGCTCGCTGGGGTGGGTTCGAGGACGGTGCGCACGTCACCGGCGTAGGTGGTGAGGGTGACGGTGTCGGTGGGGTTGAGGCCCGCGAGGGCCAGCTTCATGGACTTCTTGGCGAGGCCCAGGCGGTCATCGCCTTCCATGGAGCCGCTGATGTCGACGAGGAAGACGAGGTGCGTGGGTTTGCGCTGGGCCTTGGAGAGGTGGCGCCCCTGGAGGCTGACCTTGAGGAGGTGTTGTTGGGGAGAGAAGGGGGAGGGGGCGGCTTCGAGGGCGACGTGGAAGGGGCCCTCGGTGGGGGTGGGTTCGGGGATGCGGTAGCGGAAGGAGTTGACCCACTCCTCCACGCGGACGGTGTCGGTGGCGGGGGTGCGGTCGCTCTTCACGGCGCGGCGGAAGAGGGCGTAGGAGGCGGTGTCCACGTCCACGGCGAAGGTGGAGAGGGAGTCCTCGGAGGTGAGGGTGTAGGGATTGGAGGCGGTGCGGCCTGGGCGCGAAGGTGGGGGTGGGGCGGGTTCGGGGTCGCCGTAGGCGCCGGTGCCGAAGTTGCGCATGGGCTTGCGCTGGAGACTGTCGACGCCGCTGGGGCGCGCGGAGGTGGAGGGGCCTGGCGCGAGTGCATCGGCCGAGTCGCCCGCGAGGCAGACGGTGCTGGAGCCGAAGTACTTGCGGATGTTGTCGCCGAAGAACGTGAGGGTGCCCACGATGGCGAGCAGGACGAAGGTCAGGACGGTGAGGACTTTGAACGCGCGCTTGCCCATGGGGCCTCGGAGTGGTGACGGAACGGCGAGGTGGGAGAGTCGTCGCACGGAGCGGATGCCCCGTGCGTCCGTCATCCGTCCGAGGTCGGTCGTTTGACCGATGGGGCGCTTCAGAACCTCTGGCGTGACAGCCATTGCCTCCATTCAGCGGGGGTCTCGAAGCCTTCGCCCGAGAGGAGTTTGAGCACGCTCACTGCGGGGTCTCGCTTGATGGGTTGCCGGGATGCGGTCATGTCCACGAGCAGCACGCCGACCTTCTGGAGGACCTCCGTGCGTCGCGTCTTGAGCTCATCGGGGTTGAGCTTCTGGAGGATGGCTTCGAGCAGGAACGTGCCCTTGTTCCGGTCCGTCGCGTTGGGCATCTCCATCACATCGAAGACCGTCTTCAGGTCCACGACGGGGCGGTCCAGGTGCGTCTGGAAGGCGAGCACCGAGCGGATGACGTTGTTGCGGACACCGGCATGCGGGTCTCGGAAGAAGGGCACGAGCCAGGCGATGACCTGTTCGGGGGTGCCCGCGTATCCCAGGACATAGGGCACGGAGGCGCGGCGGTCCGCGTTGGCGTCTTCACTCAAGACACGCAACAGGGCGTCACGTACGCCTGGGGCTTTCTCGACGAAGCGAGGCTCGTAGGCCGCGACGTCGGGATGGCCGAAGCCGAACGCGCAGTGGGCCACGCGGCAGGACGGCGGCGCTTCGAAGTTCCAGTGGCCTCCCTTCACCAGGTGCATCACCTTGTCCTCGTACTCCTGCCACTGCGCGAGGAGTCCCTCGGGGTCCTGCACGTTGCCGGTGGGGGTGGGGCGGAAGTTCAAACGCTGTGAATCCTCGGCGTCCACCAGGTCCACGCTCGCGAAGGCCTTGCCCACGTTCTCCTCCGCGAAGAACGCGATGATGGCGACGTTTGAGTAGGCGAGGTTGAAGCGCTCACGCAGCAGTTTCTCGCGCTGCTTCATGAGGTGTCTGCTGCGAATGATGGGCTGGCCCACCTTCAAGCCCAGTATCTGGGTGACGGATGCGGGGTCGGCTCGGCGCGAGCGAGAGATGTCGATGCTCTCGAGCACGGGAATGGGCATGGGGGGCTGTTCGGCCTTGGCGTGATTGGCGGCGACACGCGCCACCACCTCGGTCCAGCCCGCGTGCGCGTGGAGCGGCGCAAGCTCCGGGTCATGCTGGAGTTGGTCCACCACGAGGTAGCCCTGGTCGGCGGAGGACCTCAGCAGGGTCATGGCACGCTCGAGGTCTCCACCCAGCGAAGCGCATGCGGCGGCATTGTAGTAGGCCTCCGCCCGCGAGCTCGTCTCCGAGAGGGATTCGGCCAACTTCAGCCGCAGCTCGGCACAGGTCGCGAAGTTCTCCGCGTCATAGGCCTGGTCGGCAAGCGCGGACAGACCCGGAGAAGACTCGGCACTGCTCGTCGAGCCCGTGTCCTTCGTGGGCGCATGGGCACATCCCAGGGCCAACATCAGCAGACTCACTCCAAGCGGCTTCCTCATGGGTACCCCCCCAGTCGTGGTATCCCTCGACTGTCGTTCGTTTGGGCCGCCGATTCAAACCCCTGGCCCGCTGGCATGCAGGGGGCGGTCACCGAGAAGGACTCTCTGGTGATGAATGAGCCGATTGAGCAGAAGTTCGAATCGTTGGAGTGGCATGACGCCACGTTGTTGGGTGTGGACATCGTCCGCGCGACCAGGGCGAACGGAGGGGAGATGACCGTGGAACGAATCCAGCTCAAGAAGAACCGAGAACTCGTCATTCATTCGATGGAGCCATCCGCGGCTCTCGTGATGTCGTCCGCGTTCGGGGCGTTGCTCCCCGCCTACGACGCGGAGGAGCGCCAGCAGGCCATGTCGATGGCGGCGGACCTCATCCGCGGGGGCTGCATCGAGTTCTGCTGTGTCGGGCCTGAGTCTGAACGACTCCATGATGAACTCGACGACGTCATCGTGGAGCACGGGGCTCTGGACGTTGTGACGACGTGGGATGAAGAGCCCCACGAGGCCGTTGAGTACTTCCTGTTCGCGGCGACAGCAGGGCGAGGCAACCTGCTCGCCTTGGTTCAGGCGCATCCGGAACTCGAGGCCCTGCTGCGACAAGTGAGGGAGTGAGTCCGCCAGCGAAGGTCAGCCCAGCCGGGTGATCATCCGCGTCGCGGAGGGCTTCGCCTGTGTCGCTCGCACCGTCAGCAGAGCTTCCTGGGAGGGTCAGGAGATGGGTTGGTCGAGGACCGCCTGGTCAAACCACACATCATCCACCTCGCCATCCGTCAGGAACCGCCACCCAGGTGGAAGGGCAAGGTAGGGCAACACGAGGGGGCACCACTCCTCCAGGTGTTCGACGTGCAGCGCCTGGAAGTAGTCCACATCGGTACTGAGCTCACCTTCTCCCGCCCAGAAGAACCAGCCGACGCCTCCCGGCTGGGTGCTGTACCGCACGCCGTAGATCGGCATGGCCCCGGACCTCAGGTTTCGCGCGATGGCGACTCGCGTGCCGGCTGGGATGGGCGAGAACTCCGCCCCTGCTCGTTGGCAGACTCTCTGCTGTGCTTCGTTCAGCGTCATAGGAGAACGGCGTCGTGAACCCGCGTGATACACGCGCTCATAGGTTCCGACGCGTCTTCGTGCAAGCAAGCAGGAGAGACGGGCTCGTGGGTCTGCCGGGATGGGCGCGGCCTTCGAACGGGTGGGCGCTCGGGCTGCCGCTGGAACAGATGCGCCCTCTCTCTGGACGGCGCCGCGGAACCTCCGGCTATCGAACGAACCACGATTCGAGCGATGATGGGAGTCGGATTCTCCTCGAGCGAGTCGGTGGATGTTGTCAGGCAAGTCAGCGAAGTTCTGGCTGCTGCAGGTGTTGGGCTGGTTTCCCTACCTGCTCTTGCAGCTCCTGTTCCGGGTAGAAGACCCGCCGAATTTTCTGTTCGAGCACCTGCTCTTCGCCGCCAGCCTCACGCTCCTGGCCTTGCCGGGCAGTTTGGTGCTGCGCGCCGTCTACCGGACGAGAAGCGCGTGGCTGGGTGGTGAGCTGAAGTGGTTGGCGCTCGTCGTGGGTGTCAGCCTCGCTGTCGCGCTTGGTGTGGACCTGGGGCATCACACGCTGCTGTGGTCGCTGGCCAGCCTGCGAAAGGCCTTCGTCCCGCTGGCCGAGGATCAACCCCTGTTCGCCCGGGCCCCCCTCCTGTTCATCACCTACGTGACTTGGAGCCTGCTCTATCTGGCGCTGAGCCGTCAGGAGCGCCTGGCTCGTGCCGAGCTGTCACGGCAGGAACTGGCGGTTGCCCTCCGTGAGGCCGAGCTGCAGAGCCTGCTCGCGCAACTCAGCCCTCACTTCCTGTTCAATGCCATCAACAACATCCGCGCGCTCATCTTGAAAGACGCAGAGTCCGCTCGCGAGATGCTCGGCACGTTCGCCGACCTGTTGCGCTATCAAATCGACAGCAACAAGGCCGCCCTGGTCACCGTCGCTGACGAGCTGACGGTCGTCCACGCCTATGTCGCCCTGATGCGGCTCCAGCTGGGAAAACGTCTTCAATATGAGGAGCGCATCCACGGCGCCAGCCTGAGCCGGATGACGCCCAAGCTGTCCCTCCAGTTGCTGGTGGAGAACGCCGTGAAGCACGGCCTCAGCAGGACCTCGTCCCCTGGCGTGTTGCGCCTGGAGGTCGATGCGGGCGAAAGCCACCTCCGCATGGTGGTCAGCAACTCCGGCAGGCTCGGCGACACTCCGCCCGAGAGCGGGCTGGGCCTGCTCAACCTGAAGAAGCGCCTGGCCTTGGCCTATGGCGACGCCGCCCGGTTCTCCCTCCTCCAGGAGGGGGAATGGGTCGTCGCCCGAATCAACATCGAGAGCACCCCGTGATACGCGCACTGATTGTCGATGACTCCGAACTGGCTCGGTTCGAACTGGAACACCAGCTGCGCTCACACCCGCAGATTCAAATCGTGGGGCAGGCGGATGATATCCACAGCGCCGAGGCCCTGATTGAGTCCTCGACACCTGATTTGCTGTTCCTCGACATCGACCTGCCGGGGGGCAACGCGCTGCAACTGCTCGAGCGCCTGGAGCATATCCCTCCCATCATCTTCACCACCGCGTACGAGCAGTACGCGCTGAAGGCCTTCGAGTTCAACACGGTGGACTATCTGCTCAAGCCCATCAAACCCGAGCGTCTGGCCAAGGCCTTGGCGAAGGTGGAGGTTCCGCCCGAGCGGCAGTCCCTCCTCACGCTGGACAGCCAGATTTTCGTCAAGGACGGCGAGCGCTGCTTCCTGGTCAAGCTCAAGGAGATCCGCTGCCTGGAAGCCGTGGGGAACTACAGCCAGCTGTACTTCGGAGCGCATGCGCCGCTCCTCTATCGGTCCCTGAACAAGATTGAAGAGCGGCTGGACCCGAAGGTGTTCTTTCGCGCCAGCCGCCAACACATCGTCAACTTGAGCTACGTCGAGCATGTGGAGCCCTGGTCGAATGGTGGGTTGCGTCTGAAGCTGAAAGGCGGCCAGGAGATTGAGGTCTCCCGCCGCCAGAGTGGGTTGTTGAAGCAGATGCTCAGCTTCTGAGCTGCTCGCGCGCCTCCGACTACGGCGTCCTGACGCCCTCGCTGTCACCCGCGATGCGGTCGTGCATCGTCATCACGCTCTGGCCGTCCGCGCGCTCGCTGAAGGTGACGTGATTGAATCCCTCCGCGAAGTAGTAGCGGCCGTCAGGGCCCTGGTGCAGTTCGCTCGGGTCGTTCCCTGTGCGCTGGGAATACAGTCGACCCTCCCGGAGCAGGACTTCACGCACGACCCCTTGGCCGAAGTCGTACGCACCCAGCCACCTGGCCACGTCCAGCTTCTGCGCGGTCGTCTTCTGGTAGGGCTTCCCCAGGGCGATGGCGGCCAACTCCACCGCCAGGTCACTGGGGTCCAGGAACTCGGCGTTGGTCAGGACCGCGACGTACACCCGCTGCTCGGGGATGCGCAGGGTGTAGGCGTTGAAGCCGTTGATGAAGCCGTTGTGCTCGAAGCTCGGGACTCCTTGGACCTCCGCGGTGAACCACCCGAAGCCATAGGGTTGCTTCGAACCATCCGCCAGGGAGACCTGACGGAAGGCCTCGCTCAACAGGTGCTGGCTCACCAGCTTGTCCGAGTAGAGCGCCAGGTCCCACCGGTTCAAGTCATCCACGGTGCTCACGAGTCCTCCGGCGCCTTGAGGTTGGCTCATGCTGATGAAGTCCGCGTTCATCAGCTGCTCCCCCTGCTTCTGGTAACCCTGGGCGCGTCCAGGGATGACCGCGAGGTGGCTTCCGTAGCGCGTGTGGTTCATGCCCAGCGGCGCGAAGATGGCGCGCTGCATGTACTCCGCATAGGGCTGCCCGCTCGCCAGTTCGATCAGCTTCGTCAGCAGGATGTAGTTGGAGTTGCTGTAGCTGAAGCGAGTGCCCGGCTCGAACTCCAGTGGCAAGTCCTTGAAGAAGGCCAGCAACTCATCCAGCGTGGCGTCCTTGCGGCGCGCCGCGCGCGACTCCGGGATGCGGCTGATGTTCTTCACGCCAGAGGTGTGCGTCAGCAACTGGCGGACCGTGACACCGGCGAGGGGGCCCTTGGCCTCGGGGTGGGTCTGGCTGAGCGGTTGGTCCAGGGTCAACTTGCCCGCCTCGACCCACTGGAGCACCGCCACGGCGGTGAACTGTTTGGTGACGGAAGCCAGCCGCAGCACGCTGTCGGGCTTCATCGCCACCTGATTCTCCACGTCGGAGAGCCCGTAGGCCTTGCGCAAGAGGACCTCGTTCCCTTTGCGGACCAGCACGACCCCACCCGGCTGAGTCGGAGAGAAGACACGCTCCGCGGCCCGCTGAAGTCGAACGACGACCGGGGAGGGAGACTTGCTGTGGGCCACCCACGGCGCCGAGGTGGCGACCAGAGCGACAAGGCCAAGGATTCTCAGGCGTTGGGATGCTTTCAAGGCGTTCTCCAGGTGGGGATTCCTGGAGCCCAAGCTACGGTCCCGAGCCCCTTCGACAGAGGGGTTTAGGACAAGCGGTCGGACCACTCCGCCAGCGGTAGGCCGACCGTGACGGGCGGGGGGGCACCTGCGCTGTGACGGTTTCCTCGGCACGCGCCCATCCATCTCCCTCGGGCCCTCGGTGTACGCGGACACCACGCGCCTCACATTCAGCACCCGCCGCGACTGCTCCGCCAGGTGCCGCTGCCTCGTGGCACGCCTTCATGCTTCCGTTCGCATATCCTGTCGTGCACGCGCCATGACGAAGACTGTCACCTGTGAACTGCTCCTGGTTGTCCTTGCGTTCGCCCCACGGGTCCAGGCGCTGCCTCGCTTTGCGCCCACTCCGCTTCCCACGCTCGCGGACAGGCCGCCGGTCGAGGTGCTGTTTTCGTCGACACCCGCGCGCCTGTTTGGGGGCTGGCCGTTGGTGGTCACGGTCAGGGCTGAGCTCCATGAGCAGGAAGGAAATGTGAAGGCCGCCATGGTGGCCTGCTGCAATGCCTCGTGGGCGGAGAGTGTCCTGTTGCACGCCACAGGACGAGATAACGCGAAGAAGGGGAACATCGCTGGCATAGCCCTGCCTCGGTACGACGCTCCCTGCGAAAGGCTCAAACGCCAACTGAAGGAGGCGGCGCAGTCCGCAGGACAGCCGCCTCAGGACCTGATTCGCAAACCCGAGTCAGGGCCTCGCGTGCGCTGAGCGCCCTTGTCCTGATGAACTCCAGGCGAAGGGCGCGGATGCTCTCGGAGGCGCGGGGGATGTTCGCGGGGCTGAAGAGACGGCCGGGGCATCATCGTCGTTGCCTGCGGGGTCAACGGCTTGCGGGGAGGTAGCAGAACGACTGTGGAGCGGTACCGCTTTCGACCAGTGCGCGAAGGTCCATCGGCTTCCGGTAGCGGCGAACGTTTTGCACCTTGATGGCGTATGCCGTCGTTCTGCCTGCGAAGTACTCGTCGAAGAACCGGCGGCTGATTCCAGCAGAACCCGCGGTTCGTGCCCAGAGCGTCTTGGGGCATTCAGACAACACCTCGGCGACGTCGAACTCGCCCACCACCTTGCCGACTGGCTTGGTGGCATAGATGACCACGGTTTTCACCGATGGGTTCTTGAAGACCGCCTTGCGGAACTCGAAGTGCTTCACCCCATCGAGGATTTTTTCCGCGTACTCAGGCTTGATTGACAACAAGACTCTCATCGACGAGACCTCTGCGAAGGACGTTCACGAGCTGCTGATGTGTCAGGGGCATGAAGCCCCAGTATGCTCCGGCATCCATCCCTACTTCCTCGATCATCACGGCCCGCGTCACGCGCTTTCTGAGGGCGATGTTGTAGGTGAATCGGATGACATGGGGGTACTTCCTCGTCTTCCAGAGTGTCAACAGCTCCGACTCTTCGAACACGGTGTAGGGGCGACAGTACGCCAGGAATTCCTCTTGGGCCTTGAAGGAGAAGAGGGAGCGGTACTCCTCGACCACGCAGACCGATGTCGCGACGGACCGATAGTGGGCGGGCCCCTGTCCATCCGTTGTTCGGTAGATGAGGAGGATGTCACCCCGTTTCAAGACCTCCATTCCCGACATGGCCGCGAGATAGACTTTGTGAATGCTATTGGTGTGCGACACATCTTGAACGATGTCGGCGGTCTCGGTCTTGAGGATGGAGTCGGGAAGCAGGCGGGTGTGCCACTGTGGCTGGAGCGCGAGGAGATAGGCCTTCTGATGGGCAAGCCGTACAAGGGGGTAGCTTCGTACGACATCTTCGGAGATGCCCTGGAGTTGCTTGGTGAGTACGAGTTCGGTTCCGTTGTGGGATGTCTTTGTTCCGACTTGCTGAAAGCCGTACTTCTCCAGGAGCAAAATGAGAGGCCGGTGTTCAGAGAAGACAGTGACATATGCCTCACGAACCTTCTCGAAAATGGCGTGGTCGAAGATCTTCTTGATGAATCGTTCGCCGAGTTTGGTTCCGTGGGCGTTGATTTTCATCGTTCCGACTTTGAGCCGGCGAGTGGGTGGAAGTGGTGGCGTCACATCTCCAACCATTCCCTCCTCGACCTTGACGTACAAAAAGCCGTCGATGAGGCCGTGCTCATTCTTGAAGACGTATGCGGTGTCTTCTGCTTTCTTGGCGAACCAGGATGGAAACTCCTTGTAGTCTGCTTTCAAGGAGTCGAAGAAGGGGTCGGACAGGTTGATGTTTTTGAAGGAGAGGCGTTCCAGGATCATGGGTTCTCCGGGGAGTGGTTGATCTAAGGACTCTCCTCGAGATGGGAAGTAAGGGCAATGTCAGGGCTTGGGCCGAGTCTGTGTTGATGGGGTTCGTCGCTCGGGGGCCGGATTCTGGAGGGGCATCCTGTGATTGGTTTGAGATGCACTTGTGGTGCCATGAACGCGGAAAGGGTCGAGGCCCACCCGCCCCCGAGAGAAGCCGCCTGAGGACTTCAATCCCTCTCGAGGATGCACAAGTCTCGATGCCGGTTCTGGGAGACTCCCCGTCCGCGAGGGCGGATGAGATTCGTCCCTACCGCGTCGTCGCGCTGATGACTTGCGTCTTCGCCTGCGTCGCTCGCACCGGCGCCTTCGCGGGAGTCGCCGGAGGCTTGACCGTGGCACGCGGCCGGACCGGCGCGGAGGGCTTGGCCGCCACGGGCTTGCGCGCGGGTGGCGCATCAGGCGAGGGCCTCGTGTTCTCGATGCTCCTCACGGGCACGGTCGCCACGGGCTTGCGCGCGGGCTTCACCGTCACGGGCACCTGCGCCGGAGCAGGCCTCGCTCGAGCCACCACCACGGGAGCAGGTCTCGGCGGCGGTGGTGGTGGTGCCGGCCGCGTCTGCGCCCAGGCCGCGAGCACCTTGGGCACGTAGTACTCCGTCTCCCCGTTCCTCGGCACGCGCCCATCCACCGCGCCCGGGCCCGCGTTGTACGCGGCCACCGCGAGCCTCACGTCCCGGAACCGCCGCAGCTGCTCCGCCAGATACCGCGCGCTCCCATCCAACGCCGGCGCGGGGTCGAACGGGTCCGGCACCCCCAGCATCGCCGCCGTGGTGGGCATCAACTGCCCGGGGCCCATCGCCCCCGCCGGAGAGATGCGATGCACCCGCCCCTCCGACTCCACCAACACCAGCGCATGCAACAACCCCGGAGGCAGCCCATGTTTCCGCTCCGCTCGCGCGATGAGCGGCTCCAACGGCTCATGCCCATCCAGGAGACACGAAGGCCGGTGCGCTCCATACGCGCGCAGCGCGTTCACCTTCATCTCCAGGAACGAGAGCGACAGCGGCGACACCGTCGTGTCCCCCAGCCACGCAATGGCCACGTTGATGAGCACCACCGGCGTCACCGCCGCCAGCCCCACCCACGCCCACCACGGAATGCTGAAGCCGCCCGACGCGGCCCGCTTGCGTCCCACCCCTCCACCCTTATGGGCGCTTTGCTCCCCCGTCCAACTTCCGGCGCCCGTCCTTCCCCGCCGCGGGCACCCGCAGTCCGTCCAACACCAACGTCGTGAGCGCGTCCGGCAACTCCAGCGGATTGCCAATCTCCTCCTCGCTCAACACCGCCAACAACAACCGCTCCACCGCCCCCACCACCGCGAGCCCGCTCACCGCCGGACGAATCGGCCGCAGCAACCCGTGCGTGTGCGCCTTCTGCGTGATGTCCACCGCGTGCCGGGACACCTCCCTCGAAAGCTCCGCCACCTTCCTGCGGGCCCCCACCGCCGGGCCCCGGCTCTCCTGGAGGTACAGCCGCACCACGCTCGGGTACTGCAACAGCGCGCTCGCGATGACCGCCGCCATCGCCCGGTACGCCTCGAACATCGCCTCTACCCCCCGCGCCTGCCCGAGCGCCCGGCCACACGCCTCCAACCCCGTCAGCAACTCCCCCCGCACCGGCTCCAGCAACGCATCCACCAGCGCCGCCTTGTCGTCGAAGTACCGGTAGAACGTCCCCTTGGCCACGCCCGCCGCCTGGGTGATGTCGTCGATGGTCACCGCGTCCAACCCCCGCTCCACGAAGAGCCGCAGCGCCGCGTCCTCCAACTCCTTCGTCCGCTCCCGCCGCGCCGTCTCCCTCCGGCCACCCGGCCTCCCCGGGCGCTTGTCCGCCTCCCCGCCCGCATTCTTCGTGCCGTCGCGGCTCACCATCGTGCGCTCCGACTCATTGCGTGATAGAAAAAGAGTGACCAAATAGTCATTATATCGGGAGCGGGGAGCCGGCCGGGCGCCTCGCTGGAGAGCAACGATGATCGGCATCCCGCTGGGCTGGGCGTACTCCAATTTCGGGGAATGGGCGCTGCACAAGTACGTGCTGCATGGCCTGGGGCGGCACAAGGGCAGCCTCTGGGGCTTCCACTGGCATGAGCACCACCGGGCCTCGCGCAAGCACGACATGCTGGACGACGAGTACCTGCGCTCGCTGTGGACGTGGTCCTCGCAGACGAAGGAGCTCGTGGCGCTGACCGCGCTGGCGTTGGCCCACGCGCCGCTGTTCCCCGTGGCGCCGTACTTCGTGGGCACCCTCTGGGCCTGCGCCGCGAACTACTTCCGGGTCCACCGCAAGGCGCACCTGGACCCGAAGTGGGCCCGCGAGCACCTGCCCTGGCACTACGACCACCACATGGGCACGGACCAGAACTCGAACTGGTGTGTCACGCACCCGTTCTTCGACAACGTGATGGGCACGCGGCGCGAATACGTGGGCGTGCAGCCCGCCGCGGGGGAGCGCCCGTCCATGGCGTCCCCCGCGCATCCGTGAGCGTGGGCTAGAACACCAGGTCGAAGTAGCTGGCCTTGGCGCGCACGCCGGCGCACGTCTCCAGCTTCGCGTTCCAGTCCCGCGTGGGCAGCGAGCCCCGGGCATCGAAGACGATTTCGAGCGAGTTCTCGCGAGCCATGTCCAGCAGGTTCACCGCGCCGCTGCCCGTCAGGCGGATGGTCTGCGTCGCGGTGGTGCTGGTGCGGCGGTACTCGCCGATGAGGAGGGGCTCCTGGTTGCCGGGGCGGACCACGGAGAGGCTCGCGCGCTCGATGCCGCTCAGGTCCGTGCTGGACGTGACTTCGAAGGACTTGAGCCGCAGCTCCGTCTCCACGTCCGTGTCCTCGGGCAGCGCTCCGTCGAAGTCACCCAGCGGGAAGCTGGTCGAGTGCTTGATGCTGACCGTGCCCGGGAAGGCCGCGGGGAAGTCGACGTTCGGCTCGGTCTTGCAGATCTCCTCGGCCTCCGCCTCGATGAAGAAGAGCGAGTCGCAGCCGCTGATGAGAAGCGCGCAGGTGGAGAGCACCAGGGCGCGGAAGGAAGTCGTTCGCATGGTGGTGTTCTCCTGGCTCAGAAGAGATAGAGGATGAAGCCCAGCTTCACCGAGGGGATGGTGGCGGTGACGCGGAGGTTTCGCGCGGTGATGTTGGACTCGTTCGTGGCTTCCTCGATGAGTGCGCTCGCGTCGTCCACGCCCATCCGCACGTAGCTCAGGCCCAGGTGCAGGAAGAAGTTGAAGCGGCTGGCGGCGCCCACCTCCAGGCCCACGCTTCCGGCCACGTAGTTGTAGCTGACGTCGCGGATGGCGGACGTCGCCGCCGTGGGCTTGGCGCCCAGCCAGTCCACCACGTCGTTGTAATCCGAGCCGAAGTAGTGCCCGGCCTCCGCGTTGATGGAAGGGGCGATGAACGTCTGCATCGGCAGGAGGCTCACGCCGCCGCGCACGCCCAGGCTCAAGGTGTTGGTGGTGGGGCCCGCCTGCAGGCGCAGCCAGGGCAGGGGCTTGAGGACCGCGGACAGGCCGACGCCGTGGGGCGCTCCCGCGTCCACCAGCAAGCCGAAGCGATAGCGCTCCGCGGCGGACTCCTCTTGCGCGTGGGCCACGGCGCCCGTGGCCAGCGCCGTGAGGCAGGCCAGGGCCGTTCCGTGTCGTCGGAGGAATGCCGTGTGTCGTCTCGTCGAGGGTGTCGCCATCATCATGTGCAGTTCCACGAAGGGAGGTCCCGGCCCGGCGGCCATCATTCGGCGGCCCGGCGGGAAACGGAAGTCGCGCCTTCGAAAATGATGGCGGTGTCCCGGCCCTGGCACGCGGGAGCCACACCCCTGGTGACGCTCCTGCCGTGCGGCGTGGCTGTCCCACACCAGGGTCCACCGGCTCACAGGGGCCCGCGAGAAGTCGCGGGGGGCGGTGGGCGGGTGTGCGGGTGTTGAGCGCACGACTGCGCCTGCGACTCGCGGGCCCCTTACCGAGCCTTGGGGCCGGTGCGAACTTGCGAGCCCGGACATCCCCCGTGACACCCGCACGGGGGAGCCGGCCCAGAACATTCGGGGGACCGGATGATCGACGCAGTCGATCAGCGCTTGAAGTCGTGGGTGGGCCGCATTGCCGGCGACGCTCCCGTGTACCTGGGGGTACCCGACCGTGAGACTGTCGAACACGGCGTGTGTCTGTACCTGCTGGAGTTGGGGCCCGCGCCACTGTCGCGGGGCGGACGCCGGATGCCGCTCCAGATATCGGTCTGCTACCTCGTCACCGCGGGGGCGGACTCGCCGGAGCGAGCCCACCGGTTGTTGGGGGAGCTGGTCTTCGCGGCGTTGGAGGAATCGGAGTTCGAGGTGGACCTCACGCTCGTGTCCGCGGCCATCTGGGCGGGGCTGCGTGTGCCGCCTCGTCCTGGCTTCCGTCTGAGGTTGTCGGTGCGGCGCGAGCGGCCGCAGCCGGTGGTGCACCACGTGCGGTTTCCCACGCTCGCGCCCCTGGCGGAGGCGTTGCTGGGATGTGTGGTGGGGCCGGGGGACAAGCCCATTCCGGGGGCATTGGTGGAGCTGCCCTCGTTGAGCCTCGCCACGCGCACGGACGACCAGGGCTGTTTTCGTTTTCCCCGCGTGCCGCCCGTGGCCTCGGTGGGCCGGCTGGAGGTGCGAGCCCGAGGAGAGTTGCTCGCGTTGGGGCCGGAGGTGCTCGCCGCCGGGCCGCAACCCCTGCTCATCCGTTTGCCGTTGAAGGAGGACTGACGTGGTGGACGGCACGCGAGTGGAGCGCAAATCGAGGAGGTGTCCCATGGCTGAAGCCGAGGCTCCCGAGGCCGCGTCACTGGAGCTGGACTCGCGCGCGCGGGCGCGTGTGCTCGCGGACCCGTTCCGTGCGTACAACCTCAAGCTGCGCATCGACGGAGTCAACGAGGGACACTTCACCCAGTGCTCGGGCCTGGAGGTGGAGGCGCTGGTGCCGCATTCCCGGGCGCGAGGGCCGGAGGGGGGCGTGGCGCGGGAGCTGACGTTGCGGCACGGTGTCTCCCAGTCGGCGGCGTTGTGGAGTTGGTTTCTGGCGTCGATGAACGGGGTGCCTCGGCGCAGGGAGGTGTCCGTCCTGCTCCTGGACGCGGATGAAGCGACGGAGCGATTGCGCTGGACGCTCACCCAGGCGTGGCCGAAGAAGTGGCGGGCGGCGCCGCTGGATGCGTTGGGCAAGCGAATCGCCATCGACTCACTGACCCTTGTCTTCGAGTCGCTCACCCGTGGCTAGGCCCGTGCGTGGACATGGGGCGGGTGTGTGGCTGCGCACGGTGGCCTGGCGGATGCGGACGTGGGTGGAGTCCGTGTTCCGCGAGGAGGAGAGTGACTTCGCCGCGGCGCTCGCGCAGGCCCGTCTGGCGGAGGAGTCGCCGCGTCCAGCGCCATCGCCTGGGGTGGTGCCTCCTTCGGCGCCTGGGCCGGGGGATGCGGCGAGCAGCTCCGCTCCTGTCGTGCCTGTCATGGTGACGGCCCCGTCGGTGAATCCCGCGACCTCCGAGCAGTGGCTGCGAGAGCATCACGCCCGTCGTGCCGCGGGGCCGACTCCGGACTGGGTGGCCCGGGTGCGCAAGGTCGCGCCCCATCTCGTGGAGAATCTGCCCGAGGCTCCGGCGCCGCGCGCGGTGTGTGACACCGTGTTCCCGTCTCGTGCCCGGACGTTGCTCGTGGGGGCGCTGGCGGAGCTGCCTGTCTCGCCGCCCATGCTGCCGGTGGTTCCACTGCCGTCTGCTGGGACAGAGCCCGTTGGCGTGAATGACGCTGGACGCGTGGGGGCTTCCGCTCGGGCGAGTGCCGTGCCCGGAGTGGATAGACCCGTGGGGGGAGGCATGCCTCCTCGCGAGGTGCTGCGGCGCGCGGCGAAGAGGACGCTGACGCCCACGGTGCCTCCACTCGCGTCCACGCCCAGGGGGGCCGCACCGGAGACGTCCGTGCTCGCGGGGGCACCGCCTGTGTCCGTGTCCACGGAGCTTCAGTCTGTCGTGTCTGTGCATGCGTCCGTGTCCGCGGTGGTCGTGTCTCCGCAGGCGTCCACGTTGGCGATGCCTCCGCGCGCGTCCATGTCGGTCACGGCGTCACCGGCGGCCATGCTGGCAATGCCTCCGCATGCGTCCATGTCTGTCATTGCGCCGCAGACGTCCATGCTGGCAATGCCTCCGCACGCGTCCATTCCCACGTCGTCCGGGCACGCGTCCTTGTCCGAGGTGCCTTCGCCCTCGTCCGCGCCCGCGGTGCCTCCATCCGCGTTCATATCGGGTGAGTTCTCGCACTCAGCGGGGCCCACCGTGTCCGCGTTCGCGTCCATGTCTGCGCATCCGCCTGTGCCCATGCCCGCCGCGCCTCCGCACGATGCAGGACTCACCGCGCCTTCACGCGCGGCAGCGCCCGCCGTGTCTCCGCCTGCGTCCATGCTCGCGATGCATCCGCCTTCGTCCATGCCGGCCGCGTCTCCGCATGCGACAGGCTCCACGGTGTCTCCGCCTGCATCCACGCCCGCGATGCATCCGCCTGTGTCCATGCCCGTCGCGCCGCTGCTCGCGACAGGGCTTGCCGCCTCCGCATGCGTGGCGGAGCCCACCGTGGCTTCGCCCACGTCCACGCCCGCGATGCATCCGCCTTCGTCCTTGCCTGCCGCGTCTGCGCACGCGTCCAGGTCCATGGTGCCTCCACTCGCGTCGTTGCCTCCGGCGTTTGTTTCTCGAGAGCAGGACCTGCTGTCCGGCAACGGCCCCGTGTCGCCGGTCGCGGCGATGATGCTTCGGGGGGCTGTCTTCACTCATCCGGTGAAGGTCGAGTCCACGCCTGTGTCTCCCTCCGAGGTGTGTGTGCCTCCATTGGGAGAAGGCGACATCGATGGCGGCCTTCATGCCGTGGGATTCACCCAGGGCTTCTCCGCATCCCAGGCCGTCGAATTGCAACGCGGTGGCGTCGGCACGGCGCCCTCGAGAACCGGGAGTTGCTCCACGGGGGAGCTGTGGATTCCGCGGCGTCGGTTCGTCGACGAGCTGGCGCTTGCCGCTGGAGCTCAGGCCCCACTGCCGTTGGACGGGGACGCAGGCTCGACGCGGGGCCCGTCGGCGCCGCGGCCCTCGAGAGTCTCCGCCTCCTCGCGAGCTGTCCAGGTGGGAGTGGCCGCGCTCGCGGGCGGCGCCGAGTCCATGTCCCCCTCCGAAATCTCCTCCGCCCTGGCCGAGGAGCCCCTGGAGGCCATCCTCGACCGACGGTTGTGGAAGCGGTTGCGCTGGTATGAGCGCGACCAACTGGGGGAGTGACACGCCGATGCTCCGTTTCCGGCGGAGGCGCCCGGCTTCGGTATGCTGCGGGCGTCATGTCCGAACGCCATCGAGCGGCTGTTGTCCCAGGTGAGCCGCTACAGCCGGAGGAGGTGCTGCGCCTCCGTCTCGAGGGAAGGGTGGAGCTCATCGAGTCCGCCCACCCGCGCTACCGCCAACTCGCCGAGGCCCTGGGCGCGCGCGACTGGCGCCGGAGACTGCGAGACGTCCCGACGCTGGTTCGCGAAGTGCTGGAGTTGGAGCGCTCGTTGCCGGAGGCGCTGGAGCGCACGGAGCGGCGCGGTGAGCAGGAGGGCTGGCCGCCGGGCTCTTCGATTCCGCGAATCGCGCGCCAGGTACGTGTGCTCCGCGTGGAGCTCACGGCGCGAGTCCGGCGGAAGTTGAAGAAGCTCCTGGTCCCCGCGGAGGAGTTGTCGCTGGAGGGTTGTCTCCTCAAGCTGGAGGACCTCCGAGGCCAGGACCTCAACCTCGAACGCTTGCCAGGCGAGTCCTTCGAACTGCACCTGGGCTCGGTCTCTGGCCTGCGGTCGTATGCCGTGTCCGCCTTGTACGCCCTGGGCAGCCTCGTCCTGGGGGGGGGGTGTGGCTCTTTCTGTCGACAGGCCCGTGGCCGCTGGTGCTGGGGGGCGGGCTCTTGGTCATGGCGCTGTGGCTGGGCGGGGCTGCGGCGCTGCTCCGACGCTGGGCACCGGGCTCCATCTGGCTCACGCCCGAGCGGCTGTTGTGGATGGCGCCCGGTGGCGAGCCTCCAGTCGCCGTGCGATGGGCCTCACTGTCCCCTGACGCCATCCAACGGGATGCGCGTGAGGGCCTTGTCATTCGTGGAGACCCGGTCCTCCACATGCCCGGCCTGAGCCAGAAGGAGTCCGAGCGGGTGCGGACCCTGCTGGAGTTGTTCTGCCATGAGCGAGTCCGGACACAGGCGAAGCAGGTGGACCGGCCCGTGGCGTTGGTGCGGTATCCCGCGCTGCTCCGCCGTGCCGACGCGTGGACGGAGGGGCAGGCCGTGGTGACGGGACGCGGCGCCTACTTCCTGCCGGACCCCACGCCGGGGGCCGCCCTGTTGCGCGCGGCGACAGGCCGCACGTTGGAGTCACAGGTCGAGCTGGAGTGGGTGCTCGAAGGGCTGCGCTGGCAACCCGAGTCCGAGCTCGACACGTACCTGGTGCGCGCCGTGGCGGAGACCGGAGGCGCGGCCTGGGCGGCCTCGGATGCGCAGGTGGCATGGGACATCCCGCTGGAGCAGGAGGTTCATCTGTCGCGAGGGCCCGAGGTCCTCGTCGGCAAGGTCGGGCTCGATGATCAGAGCCTCGCCCACAAGCTCCTGTTCTCCTGGGGCGGAACGACGCAGGCGTTTTCTCGCAAGCCCTACTCGTGAGGGAATCAACCAGCCCTATGTCTCAATCCACTCGCCCCCGGGCGGAGTCCAGGTCAGAGCGAATCTCCAACGAGGATGTTCGCGTCCAGTTGGAGGGGCGCGCGGAGGTGCTCGAGTCGGCGCGAGCGCGGGTGGCCGCCCTGGAGTCGGCGCTGCGAGGCCGGAGCTGGAAGCGCAAGCTGTGCGCGAGGTCTTCGCTCGTCGCGGAGTGGCTCCAGCATGCGGAGGCCGTCGCGGAGGCGCAGGAGCGGACGGCCCGGCGCGCGGAGGTGGAGGGCTGGCCGGACGATTTGCCGCTGTTGAAGACCGCGCGCGAACTGGAGATTCGCAAGCGGAAGCTGACTACCCTGGTGCGCGAGCGATTGGCCCCGATGGTGTCTGTGTCGGGGCCCGCGGTGTTGAACGAGGAGCTGCGCCGGCTGGAGGAGCTGGTGCGCCGGCCGGCGCCGCGTTCGCCGGAGCCAGGGGAGGTGTTGCTGTATCAAACGGAGAAGATGCTCAAGGCCACTCCGAGGCAGTTGGCGGCGTGGGTGGTCTCCCTGTTGGGCGCATTCGGGGGAATGGTCGCGCTCCTCTTCGCCCTGCTGGGCCATGGGCCTTGGACGACGGGGGTTCCCACGACCCTGCTTGTGATGTCGTTGCTGGTGTTGCTGTTCAGGTCGGGCCGGGTCTGGCTGACGAGCGAGCGATTGTTGTGGGCGCCGACGTTCGGTGAGGCCCTCTCGGTTCCCCTCGAGTCCGTCCCCTTCGGGGGCGTCTGGCTGGAGTCGGCGCTCACGTTGCGCGTGGAAGGAACTCCGCGAGTCAAGGTGCCCTTCCTGTCGGACTCGCGCTACGTCGCGACGCTCGTCGCGCTGCACAGCCAGCCTCCGCTGCGGGGCCTGGCTCGCTCGGGCGTGAAGCTCGCGGACGCGGTCGTCTATCCGGCGGAACTCCAGGAGGGCGTGGAGCGCCGACCGGGATGGGCGGTGCTGCGGCCGGGTGGCGTGTCCTTCGTTCCAGAGGGCACGGGACGACAGGTGCTCTCGACGGTGTTGGGACGCGAGACGTCGCTCCCCGCGGAGCCGGGGTGGGTGTTGGACCAGCTGCGTTGGATGTCCGCGACGGAGTTCGATGCGTGGGTGGCTCGGCTGGTGAGCGTCTCCGGAGGCACGAGCTGGTCGGCCTGGGACGGAGTGCGGCGAGGTGAGGAACCCCTCTGGAAGCAGCTTCGCCTCATGAAAGGCAATCAGGTCCTGGTGGGGCAGGTGGAGTGGTCCGCTCAGGCCGCCTCCGAGCGGGTCTTCAGCTTCTGGCCGAAGTCTTCGCCCCAAACGGAGCGCTGATGCCAATCATTGGGAGTGGGGCAGCCCAATCCCTGTCACCGGCGACCGGGCCACGAGTCCCTGACTCGTGGCCCGGGGCCTTGCTTCACCGCTTGACGCTGTACTGGAGCAGGACGACGCCGGTCCGGTAGACCTTGGTCGAGAGCAGCTCCAGGTTGAGGTGAGACCCCAGCCTCGAGACGAGCGGAATCCCGGAGCCGAGCAGCAGCGGGTTCAGCTTGATGAGGACCTCATCCACCAGCCCCGCGGCGAACAACTGGGTCGCGAGCTCACCACCCCCCGCCAGGTAGATGTCCTTGCCCTCCTGGGCCTTGAGCGTCCGCACCGCGCCGACGACGTCGTCGGTGATGAGGCGGACCTTGGGGTCCGGACTCTCCTTCATCGAGCGGGAGACGACATTCGTCTCCAGGTACGGGTAGGGGTCCGTGACGCCGAACTGCAAGCCGATGTCGTACGTCTTGCGGCCCATCACCACCGCGCCATAGGTGCGCAGCGTGGCGAGGTACTCGGTGACGTGGTCGCCCTCGTTCGAGAAGCAGTCGAACGTGTGGTCCTGACGGGCGATGAATCCATCGAGCGTGGTGGCGACGTGGTACGTGAGCTTGCGCTTCTGGGGTTGCATACGAAGAGACCTCTGAGTCGGAAGTCCCACCGCGCACGAAGGGCGCTCCGCGCCAGATGGAAGGCACGGTGGGAGGGATGAAGAACGCGACGCTTTGAGAGAGAACCCCGCGTCTCACGACACGCACGTCACTCGCGCACCCGACAGAATCCCGTCGAGGGCGAGGAGGGCTTCGGAGCGCGGAGGTATCAGCGGGAAGAGGTCATGGGCAGCGCGGTTTCCCGCGCCGCCGAGCACAATGACCTCAACACGCGCCGAACGCAAGTCACGTCGCGACGTTGCACTCCCGCACTCGAGGGCTGGCCCCGAGGCGGACCGTCACTTCGTGCGCTGCTCGAGCTTCCGCAGTTCTCGCTCCACAGACTTGCGCTGAGCCGCGGTGACCTTGCCCGACAGGAAGAGCTGATAGGCCTTGATGGCCTCGGGGGCCTTCCCCATGTCCCGGAAAAGGTCCCCCCGATTCAAGTGGAGCACGTTGCGCTCGTGCTTCGTCTCGGTGAGCAGCGTCAGGCAGTCGTCGAAGGCGGCCTGGGCCTGGTGCCATTCCTTGTTGGACCACAGCGCGAAGCCGAGGTTGTTCAGGAACTCCGCCCAGAGGTCGATGACGGCGTCCCGCTGTTCGTCCACCTGGGGCCGCAGGATGTCGCTCTGTACATACCAGCGATGGGGCCAGTTCAGGGGCTCCCCAGCGACTTGCCGCCCGTCCGCGAGCCAGGTCCGGTAGGCCGTGGTCCACGCGCTGAGCGCTTCCTGCTTCTGCCCCGCGCTCCACTGCGCGAGCGCGGCCTCGTTCAGGGTCTGCAGGTCCTTGCGGATGCGATGGAGGTCCTCCAACGCCTTCAGGTCCTGGTCCGCGCTGCTCTCTCTTCGCCATCCCTCCTCTGACATCTCCTCGAGCTGCGCAACGGAGTATTGGCGCCCGGCGTAGGCCGAGCACGTGACGTCTACCTCTCCCCCTCGCGCGAACGTGCACTCACAGGTGGGAAGCGCGGTGCCCCCGGCCGTCCAGGAGAGGGTGTCCGCTGTCCGGGGCAATTCGCTCAGCTTGGTTTCGTCGGAGGGGAAGATTTCACCGAGACATTCGCAGATCTTCCGTGTCACGGCCTCGCTGGCTGTCTCGTTCACCTTGGAGTCGATGCTGTCGATGACCCACAGCGTGCACGCATCCTTGGATGCGGCGAGCAGCCAGCGGGAGTTGGGAAGGTAGGCCCAATTGAGGTCGCCGCCGCCTCCTGCCTTGGCTTTCAGGGCCTTCTTCAGGGCGGCGGCTGTCGCTGGAAAGGACTCGTCGGCGGTGCGTCCTTCATCCGGGAAGAAGGAGGCGGCCCAGGCCTCCTGCTTGCGTTGGAGCCGGACCAGACACCGCTGGGTGTCTTTGCCGAAGTGGATGGCGGCGGAGGTCTTGCTCTCGGGCTCAGGGAGGAGCCGCGTCACTTCGCCCATCGCCGGACAGCCATTGAGCGGCAGGCTCGTGCGCACCAGCGCCGGGGCAACGGGCTGCCCCGTGCGTGCGTCCACCACGAAGAACGCGTCATGGAAGAAGGGGCCTTCCGCGCGGTCCAGGGTCCATGGACTGGGAACGACGAAGTAGCCCACCCGGAGTCCGGTCTCCGGGAGGTCGACCCATTGCTCCTCGACGAGGAATCGTCCGCGGCGCCAATCCTGGAAGGCGGCGGTCTTCTTGAGGTTCGCCGACGAAGCCTCTGGAACGGCCGTCGTCCCCGCGGCGACAAGGAGGGATAGGAGGAGAGGGAGCATGGAATGTCGGTGACTCTATTCCAGACGCGGCCTCGGCAGAACCTCATCCAAGCAGAGGCTTAGATGTTCAGGAGCAGGTCCAACTCGAGGTCGCTCCGCGCGTCCTCCGAGAGGTTCGGGTCGTTGTCGTTGGTGTCGTAGCCGTAGATGGACCAGCCCGGAGGGATGGTCGCGCCAATACAAGACACCTGCCGAGGCTCCGCACCCACGCCGTCGCCGTCGTGGTCTGGATAGAGCACCATCCACCGGGTGCGCGCCGGGTCTGTCTCGTCACAGTCATTGCCCGAAGCGAGCGTGAAGTATGGCGCGGGCAGCGCGGCGCCAGCGCAGGCCGAGCCCTTCTCCGGCGCCGTGGCTCCATCCGCGTCGCGGTCCACGTGGGAATACGCGAGCTGTCGCCAGAGCGTTGCATCGTCGGCCGCGCAATCCGTTCCCACGCCAGACCAGGGTGGAGGGACCTGTCCGCTCGTGCAGAGCTGGGTGGACTCTCCCGCGCCCATGCCATCGCCATCCGAGTCCGCCCATGCGGTCAGCGAGGTATGCAGCTGCACATTCGAGTCGTCGCAGTCCGCTCCGTGCGCGCTGGTGGAGTATCCGGCGGGAAGCGCGCCCCCCACGCAGAGTTCGCCCGCCTGAGGCACCGTGAAGCCATCCCCATCCGTGTCGCGATGGGCATACGCCACCATGCGCCACGCCGAGGCATCCGAGGGGGCGCAGTCCGTGGAGGTCATGGAGTGCCCCGAGGGAATCGTGCCGCCCGCGCACACCGTTACCTGCGCGCCCGAGCCCACGCCGTCCTTGTCCGCGTCCGGGTAGATTGTCCAGCTCACGCGGATGGTGGGGTTGTGGTCATCGCAGTCGCGTCCACGAGGCACGGTGTCGTAGCCCGAAGGCAGCGTGGCTCCGCTGCACAGCACGCCGTTCTCGGGCACCGTGTCGCCATCTCCATCCGCGTCCCGATGTGTGTACGTGCGCCATTGCCAGCGGGTCGCGTCGTCGGCCGCGCAGTCCTCGCCGAAGAAGGACTTGCCTTGCGTGGGCTGGAGCCCAGCGCACTGTCGTTGGGGCATCCCTGTTCCGTAGCCATCTCCATCCGTGTCCACGTAGACGTCACGGAACATCCACTTCGTCGAGTCCTGGTCATCGCAATCCTCGCCCGCGGGGAGCAGGGCGTATCCCGGAGGAAATGGCTCCTGGTCGCCGATGCAGAGCGTTCCCGGTGAAGGCACCGTGGTTCCGTCGTGGTCCGCATCCCGGTACCCGTAGGCGCGCGGCACCGCGCGGAAGGGATTCGCCGGAGAGCAGTCGCCATCCCTGAGGGCATGGCCACTCGGCAGGGGCTTGAGTGCGCAGAGGAGCTTGGGCGTTCCGTATCCGTAGCCGTCCCCGTCAACGTCAGGCCATATCCGTTGCCCGCGCGCGTAACGCGCATCCTGGTCGTCACAGTCCTCGGGGCCTGGCGCTTCGCGATAGCCGACGAGCGGGTCACCCACGCAGCCTTCCACCGGGCCAGGGGCCGTGGCTCCATCCCCGTCCTGGTCTGGATACAGGTCCTTCACGATTCGCCAGCGGGTGCGGTCCTTGTCGTCACAGTCTCCCGTGCGAGAGGCCCAGCCCGCGGGCACGGCGCTGGAGGAGGTGCACAAGCGCTGGACAAGGCCGGTGCCCCAGGTATCGCCATCCTGGTCCCCGAACGCCGACACCTCCATCCACCGATTCTTGTCGTGGGGGTCGCAGTCCGAGGCGTCGCGCACTCCATCCCCGTCCGTGTCCAACCGGCTCGGGTCGACGGGGGGCGGGATGGGCCAATCCGGAGGGCCGTTATCGGTGCACGCTGGCAGGAGGCCAGACGCGGCCAGCGCGAGCGCCAGCCCGAGGCTTCGCAGGGTCGCCATGAGTGGAGCCCGCCTTTCGTTCAGGGGGCGGGAACCGCCGCCGTGCGCGTCAGGCGGCACCAGACGTCGGGGCTCCTGGTCAGTTCGAGGCGGTATGCGCCCGGTTTGCTCATGGCCAGCATGGCCATCCGGTCGCATCTCGAGATGTATTGGTTGGAGTCGACGGACGAACTCGAGATGGAGAAAGCCAGGGTCCGTGGCGTGCTCTCACCCTGGAGGATGCCGGTGACCTCGATGTGTGCCCAAGGCCGGATGAAGTAGCTGTCCACCGTCACGAAGACGTAGGGCACGTAGAGCTGGGGCGTCTCCGCGGCCGCCTGCGCGGTGGGCGTCAGCGCCAGGAGGGACAACAGCAGGGCAGGGGTGCGAAGGCCTCGGCTCGTGGGCATGGACAGCCATCCTCGTGAGAGGCGACAGGGTTCCAGCACTCGCGTCGCCGGCTAGATATACGCAGTGGGCCCTTTTTCCTGGCCCGAACCTCGTGACATCCAGGCGACCTCCCGGGTGGAGAGGGCCCCGCCGCACCTTGTCATGGAGGGAGACCTGCAATACGCCTGGGGCATGTCCAGCACCTCGCTCCCCGCAGACTTCCTCCAAGCCCTCACCGAGGGGTTCCCCGTAGATTTCCTCACGCGGGAGCCCGAGGAGCTGAGCGAGTACGGCCGGGACTGGACGCGTGTCTACGCCCCCGCCCCCAGCGCGGTGGCCCTGCCCCGCACCACGGACGAGGTGTCCCGGCTGCTCGCGCTGTGCCACCAGCACGGCGTGGCGGTGGTCCCCTCCGGAGGGCGCACGGGGCTGGCGGGCGGCGCGGTGGCGGCGAAGGGCGAGGTGGTGCTGTCCCTCCAGCGCATGGCGCGGATGGGCCCGGTGGACCTGCTCGGCAACACGGTGCGGGTGCAGGCGGGCGCGGTGACGGAGGCGGTGCACAAGCACTGCGCCGAGCATGGCCTCACCTGGCCCGTCGACTTCGCCTCCAAGGGCTCCAGCACCGTGGGCGGCAACATCGCCACCAACGCGGGAGGCGTGAAGGTCATCCGCTACGGCCTCACCCGCAACTGGGTGCTGGGCCTCCAGGTGGTGACGGCCGAGGGCCGCGTGCTCGAACTCAACGGCGCGCTGGAGAAGAACAACACCGGCCTGGACCTGCGTCAGCTCTTCATCGGCAGCGAGGGCACGCTGGGCGTCATCACCGAGGCCACGCTCAAGCTCACGCAGGTCCCCGGCAAGCAGGACGTGTTCCTCTTCGCCGTGCCGGACGTGGCCGCCGTGCTGCGGCTGTTCCGGGACGCGCGCCAGCAGACGGCCTTCATCATCTCCGCCTACGAGTTCTTCACGGACCGGTGCCTGGCCCGCGTGCAGCGCCACCGCAAGCTGCGCTCACCGTTCGAAGCCCCCAGCGGCTGCTATGTCCTGCTGGAGGCGGAGTCGAAGGACGCATCCGCGGTGGAGGCGTGGCTGGGCTCGTTGTTCGAGCGGGGCCTGGTGACGGACGGCACCCAGGCGCAGGGCGCGTCCCAGGCCGCGGAGCTGTGGGCGCTGCGCGAGGGCATCAGCGAGAGCCTGTCCGCCACGGGTCTGCCCCACAAGAACGACATCTCGCTGCCGGTGGCGGGCCTGGAGGCCTTCTGCGCGGAGCTGGAGTCTGTCTTCCAGGCGCGCTACCCGGGCTGGGAGGTCTGCCTCTTCGGCCACATCGGCGACGGCAACCTGCACGTCAACGTGATGAAGCCGGACGCCATGGAGAAGGCGGAGTTCCTGGCCCACACGAAGCAGGCGGACCCCACCATGTTCGAGTTGGTGCGCAAGCACTCGGGCAGCATCTCCGCCGAGCACGGCATCGGCCTGCTCAAGAAGGACTACCTGGGCTACTCGCGCTCCGAGGAGGAGCTGGCGCTGCTGCGCGCGCTCAAGCGGACGCTGGACCCCCGGGGCGTGCTCAACCCCGGGAAGATATTGGACGCTTGAGCGCGGCGCGGGCGCGAATCAGGAGACGATGCGCGTCTTGATGTCCGTCGTCAGGCCCGCGATGGCGTCACACACCGGGCGGGACACGTCCTGGTCCAGGTCCATGACCAGGTAGCCGATGTTGGAGTCCGTGCTGAGCACCTGCGCGTGGATGTTCGCGTTCAGGTCCGAGACGATGCGGTTGATGTCGCGCAGCACGCCCGGGATGTTGCGGTGCACGTTGAGGATGCGGTGCGTGCCGGGGATGAGCGGCGCCTCCACCATGGGGAAGTTCACCGCGCCCGTCGTCGCGCCCGTCCGGAAGAACTTGGAGAGGCTGGTCGCCACCTCCTTGCCGATGGACGCCTGCGCCTCCTCCGTGGAACCGCCGATGTGCGGGGTGAGGACGACATTGGGGAGCCCCTGCAACTCGGTGACGAATCCATCCGAGTTGCCTTCCGGCTCCTCCGGGTAGACGTCCACCGCGGCGCCGCCCAGGTGCTTGGAGCGCAGCGCGGCCGACAGCGCGGCGATGTCCACCACGGTGCCTCGGCTGGCGTTGATGAGGCATGCGCCCTTCTTCATCTTCGCGAGCTGCTCGGCGCCCATCATCATGTGCGTGGACGTCAGCGCGGGGACGTGGAGCGTGACGAAGTCGGACTGCTCCAGGAGCTCGTCCAGCGTGGCCACCGCGCGCGAGTTGCCCAGGGGTAGCTTCGTCATCACGTCGAAGTACAGCACCCGCATGCCCAGCGACTCGGCCAGCACGCCCAGCTGCGAGCCGATGTGTCCATAGCCGATGATGCCCAGCGTCTTGCCGCGCACCTCGTGGCTGCCCGTGGCCACCTTGCGCCACTGGCCCGTGTGCACCTCACGGCTGCGGTCGAAGAGCTGGCGCGTGAGGACGATGACCTCGGCGACGACCATCTCCGCCACGCTGCGCGTGTTGCTGAAGGGGGCGTTGAAGACGGGGATGCCGTGCGTGTTCGCCGCCGTCAGGTCCACCTGGTTGGTGCCGATGCAGAAGGCGCCGATGGCGAGCAGGTCCTCCGCGTGGACCAGCGACTCGGGGGGCACCGTCGTCTTGCTGCGGATGCCCAACAGGTGCACGCCCTTGAGACGCTCGGCGAGCTCCGCGGGCTTGAGGGCCGAGGACAGGCGCTCCACCTGGAAGCCTTCGGCCTTCAGCATCTCCTCGGCCGAGGGGTGGATGTTCTCCAGCAGCAGGGCGCGGAACGGACCCTCGTTGAGGATGGGGCGCGTCGGGGACGGCGGGAACCGGGCAGTGCTCATGTCGCCGTGCGTTAGACCCCGGCCCCCAGGCTGTCAAGCGCGGGGTGAGGGGGCTGGAGGGCCCGGTGTCGAGGGGTGGCAAGCAGGGCGTCCCGCCGTCCTCGGCACCGGGCGAGGTGTCAGGAAGAAGACCGCCGTGTCGCTACCGGACGGTCCACGTCACCACGCCGCCGCAGGAGCTGGCGCCGTAGCAGCCCGCGCGGAGCTGGTAGGTGCCGCCCGCGCCGGGGGGCACGGTGTAGCTGGCGTAGGACAAGAGGCCACAGGCGTCGTCGCTGCTGGTCACCTGCTGGCCCGCGCTGTTGTACAGGCGCAGGACGGTGTCCCCGGTGCCGGAGGCGCCCGCTTCCGTGCAGGTGCCGAAGGAGATGCTCTGGCCCTCGGTCAGGACGAGGTCCTGGTTCGTGGTGTTCGCCATCGCGTGGCCGGTGTCGCTGGCGGAGAACTCGAGCGAGCCCCGGGTGGGGGCGGGGCCGGTGGACGTCACCGTCCAGGCCACGGTGCCGGAGCAGGACTCGGCGGCGTAGCAGCCCGCGCGAATCTCGTAGGTGCCCGCGACCGTCGCCGTGAAGGACAGGTTCGAGCCCCGGCCGCCGCAGCCGTCATCGTTGGCGGCGACCTGGATGCCACCCGGGCCGAACAGGCGCAGGAAGGAGTCCCCGGTGACGGCGGAGCCCGTGACGCCGCAGGTGCCCAGGGTGATTTTCTGTCCCGCCGTCAGGGCCACGGACTTGTTGAGGGTGTTGGCCGTGGCGCTGGCGGTGTTGGAGGCGGAGAAGGTGAACGAGGTGCCGCCTCCGGTGGGCGGCGGGCCGGAGCCACACAGCCGCGTGCTGGTGGACGCCTGGCAGAGCGCGTCGATGGCGGGGCGCACGTAGGTGATGTCCTCGCCGTCGCAGCCCGTCTCCGAGCAGGTGTTGACGACGAAGCAGCCGCCGCGCGCGACGTAGTCCTCCGTGCCGCGCACCAGGATGCCGGCCACGGTGTGGCTCGCCATGTCGTAGACGCCCGAGCCGGAGTTGCCGCCGAAGGTGTCCGTGCTGGCGACGAAGTAGTCCAGCGTGCCGGCGCGGCCGTCGCGCACCTTGCCGCCCGCATCAATCTTGAAGGGGATGCCGCTGCCAGAGCCGATGACCGCGATGTTCGTGCCCACGGCCAGCGCGGTGTTGCCGGGACGAATGGGCGCGGGCTCGTAGCGGGGCGCGGCGGGGCGGTCCAGCTTGATGATGGCGTAGTCCAGGGTGCGGCCCCCGGAAGTCGCCTCGCGGCGCACGACGATGGAGCGGCAGGAGAAGATGTCTTCTGTCGTGATGGTCTGCAGCGCGGTGGCGGACGTCCGGTAGAAGTTGAAGACGAAGCGGGTGTCCGCGCACTCGCCCGCGTCGACGACGCAGTGGCCCGCCGTCAGCACCAGGTCATCGTCGATGAGCGTCCCGGAGCACCACGCGGGCGCCGGGTCGTCGCGGAAGCGCTGGTCGCTGCAGAGCCCCTCGGCGACGCCCAGGGTGTCCGCGTAGAAGGTGACGTTGTTGGGGTCTTTGGTGTTGATGGACGACGGAGACATCAGCGCCACGGTGGAGCGCCGCGCGCGCTCCTGGAGCAGCGTGTCCGCGTGGGCGTACACATCCGTGCGGTCGTCGTTGCCGTAGACCACCGGGTGCTCGCCGGCTCCTGTTTCAGGAGCCTCCTCTCCCGGCGGTGACTCGGGGCCTGGGGCGCAGGCCGCGAAGGCGAGGGTACACATCAGCGCGCCAAGCCAAATCCTGGCGGCGCCGTTCCGGGGGGGATGCATGTGAAGACGACTCCTGATGAGGGGACTGGATGCCTGCCCCGGGGGGCAGCCCGCCCACTATAGGTGAGCGGGGCGGGCGAGGGCACGAGGCCCGGGCCGCAGGCTCAGTCCGCCTCGGGGTTGCGCAACCACCCCAGGGCTTCGTGCCGCGTCTCGAACGTCCGCGTGGGGATGGTCAGCATCGCCCGCTTGGTCATCCGCCACGCCTGGAGGCCGGACGGTGCGTCGCTGACGACCCGCGCGGAGCGCTTCATCCCGTGCAACTGCGCGTAGGCGTTCAGCGCCGCCATGGAGGCCACGACGTCGGTGGGCATCACCCGGAGCTGCGACTGGTCCACCAGCGCCGACCACTCTCCCGCGAAGTCGACAATCGCCTTCTTCACCTCTGTGAGGTACTCCGACAGGTCGGCGGAGGTGACTTGGGAGGGATAGACGACCTCGAGGATTCGGTCCTGCTCGTGAACGGTGATCTGAAAGGGCATGGGCGGTGACGGCTCCGAAGGCGCGCCATCCTAGCCGCAGCCGGTGACACCAGATACCAGACGCTTCATCCGCGCTAAAGGGGGGGATGTCCGCCCGTGCTGTCGGGAAGCGCTGGGAATGTCAGACCCCCCGGCTAGTGACGTCCGGGCCGTCGAGCCGCTCCGGGCCGCGTCGCAGGGCGTGGCCGGCGGTTCGAGCCGGCCTGGGGGTTTCATGAACAGGAAGCTGTGCATCCTGGGTGCGGTGCTGGGCACCGTGCCGGGGTTTGTACCGGACGTATCCAACCCCGTGGAGATGGGAGTGAAGGAGCCACGGCGGGAAGCGCGAGCCGCCTCGCGTGACACAAATGCGGCACACACGAAGGAGCCGGTGGAGCGCTCGTCGCGCCCGACCGAGGTGGAGTCGAGAGGCCACACGCGGGCCGCACGGGAGCCGGAAGCACCGATTCATCCGTGCGAGCTGAAGACGGTGGTGACGGTCCCCTGCGACGAGACGCAGGCGCTGTGTGAGTTCACTTATTGGGAGTGTCCGGCGGCGGTGAATCCGCTGCGGGCCTGAGCCGTACGTCTGGCGCGCCGCGAGCGCGTCGGCACACGGCGTGAAGGGTGGGCCCGGGAGAGTGGGCCGGCCCTTCACGCCGGTGTCGTTCCGGAGCCGCGAGGAGGCCCGGTTTCGCGCCGTGTTGTCGGGGCCGTCACGAGCGCTCGACGCATCCGTGACGAGCACCTGAGAGCGTGCCGAGGAGATTTCATCATGAGAACCGAGATTCATTCCGTTCAGCCCACGACGCACGCCACCTGGGGGGCGGACCCGCTGGTGGGGCAGGTGCTGCATGGCCGCTTCCAGGTGCTGGCGCCGTTGGGTGGCGAGGGGCCGATGCGGCTGTACCGCGCCCTCCAGCTCCCGGCGAGGCGCGAGGTGGCGCTGCGAGTGTTGAGCACCGCCTACTCCGATGGAGAGGCGCAGCGAGGATTCCTGCATGAGGCCCGCGTGGCCGCGAGCCTGGGGCATCCCAACACCGTCACCGTGTTGGACGCGGGGCGGACCGACGAGGGCACCGTGTACGCCGCGATGGAGTGTGTGCGGGGCCACACGTTGGCGGAGCACCTCCAGTCGGGGCCGCTGCCGTGGAAGCAGGCGGTGGCCCTGGCGCGAGGCGTGGGCCGTTCGCTTCGCCACGCTCATCAGGCGGGCGTGGTGCACGGCGAGGTCTCCTCGTCGAACGTCATGCTGGTGACGGATGCGGAGCACCTGCACGTGAAGGTGAAGGGCTTTGGCCGGACCCGGCCCGTCGCCGCGCGGACCGAGCGCCTCTCCGTGCGAGGCGTCACCGAGGGCGGCGTGCCGCCGGACGCACCCGCGTACATGGCGCCAGAGCGCGCGCGTCAGGTGGTGGACGCGAGCGGAGATGTCTATTCGCTGGGCGTGGTGCTGTTCGAGATGTTGATGGGGCGTGTGCCCTTCGTGTCGGAGGACCCGCTGGCGCTGGTCTTCGCCCACCACAAGGAGACTCCGCCGCGCTTCGCCGAGCTGCGTCCGGACCTGGACATCCCCGCGGCCGTGGAGGCCGTGGTGCGCCGCTGTCTGGAGAAGCAGCCCGAGCAGCGCTTCGCCTCCATGGGGGCGGTGCTCGAGGCGCTGCGCGAGGTGGGGGGTGAGGGCGAGGGGTTGGCTTCCATCATGGGGTTCCGCGCGCCGGCGCCCCGGTGGGTCACCGCCGTCACGGGCCTCTTCCGGGATTGAACCTTCCAGGTTCAGTGACGCGTTGTTGACGTTGGTTCTCGGGGCAGGGTGACGCTGAACGTGGCGCCCTGCCCTGGGGTGCTCTCCACGTGGATGGAGCCCCCCAGGGCCTGGACGATTTCCCGCGCAATCCAGAGGCCTAGGCCGAAGCCGCCGTAGTGCCGCACGGACACGGCGCGCTCGAAGCGCTCGAAGATGCGCGACAGGTCCTCCTCGGCGATGCCCATCCCGTGGTCCCTCACCTGGAGCCAGGCGAGGCCGTCCTGCTCTCGCAGGGAGATTTCCACGGGCTTGCCAGCGCCGTACTTCATCGCGTTGGACAGCAGGCTCGCCACCACCTGCTCCACCCGCGAGGCATCCCATTGGCCGATGAGCGGGTGGTCTGGCGCGTCGAAGCGCACGGGGCAGCCCGCGCGGAGGAACGCTTCACGCCCGCGCTCGAGCTGGCTTCGCAGCAGGGCCACCAGGTCCACCGGCCCGAGCGTCACGTCGAGCGGGCCCTGGGAGATTCGGGAGATGTCCAGCAGGTCATTCACCAGCCGCCCCAGGCGCTGGGTCTGCGCGTTGGCGGACTCCAGCCGTGCGGAGAGCCGCTCCCGAGGCAGGGGCGTGGCCGAGGTGGCCTGGGACTGGAGTCCCTGGAGGTGCAGTTGGAGCGAGGTGAGCGGCGTCTTCAGCTCGTGCGCGGCGATGGAGAGGAAGTCATCGCGGCGGCGCACCGCCTCCTGTTCGGCGCGGAAGTTCTCCGCGTTCTCCAGCGCCGCTCCGGCCAGCACAGTGATGAACGCGGCCAGGCGCTCTTCCTGTTCGCCGAACAACGCGTCCACCTGCCGGTGGGTGGCCACCACGCAGGCCACCGTCTTGCCGCGCACCTGGATGGGCGCGCAGAGCAGGGAGCGCACACCGCGCAGCGCCATGCTTTCGCTCACGCCCCCAGGAAGGCCGTGTCCCAGCACGATGATGCGGCCTGTCTCCATCACGCGGGCGAGGGCGTCGCGGCTCAGGCCCTGGGCCGCCGCTGCTTCGTCGGCGTCTGCCTGTCGAGGGTCCACCACCGCGCAGTCCTGGGCGCGCAGCAATTCCCGCATCGACTCGCGCACGGCGTCGAACACGGCTTCGCAGGACAGCGCGGACGCAAGCCTCCGGCCCGCCTCCAGCACGCGAGGGAAGAGGTCCACCGTGGAGAGGGTGCGCGTGCCCGCCTGCGTGGTGGTTTCGGGCGAGAGGCCGGACTCCATCTCCTCCAGCTCCCGCTTCGCCGCGGCCAGGTCCGCCGCCGCGCCGGGCCAGCCCAGCGCCTGGCCCAACTCGCCGCGCGCCTCGAGGGACAGCGCGCGCTCGTGCCGCATCTGCTGCGCCTCGGCGACTTGCCGCGACTGCTCCAGCCAGCGCCGCGCGCGCCGGGGGTGTCCTCGCAGGGCGGCGACCAGGCCCCGCTCCCTCAGCGCCCGTGGCAGGTTGTTGCGGTAGGTGCGCGCCAGCACGTGGGCATGTCTCGCCGTGACCTCGGCGCGCTCGAGCAGGACTTCTCGACGGGCGGCCGCCAGCGGAGACGCGGCCTCGGCGAGCCGTCGTCGCGCGGTGGCGAGCAGGGGGAGGATGGGGGCGAGGAAGTCCCGCCGGGGATGGGGGCTCGTCACGCGCCGCGCGGCGTGCTCCAGCAGCTCCACGGCGCCCGCGGGGTCTCCACGGCGCAGCCGCACCAGGGCTCCGGCCTGGAGCACACCCGAGTGGCTCTGCGGGTCCGCCGGGTCGGGGTGGGCCAGCTCGTCCGCCAGCAACGCGTCCGGAATCCTCCCATCGGAGGCCTTGGCCCAGGCCTCCAGGCCCAGCCGCACCGAGTAGCGGTCTCCCAGCGCGACGGCCCTCGCGTGCAGGCGCTGGCTGGTCTCCTGGGCCTCGCGCAGCCGGCCCAATCTGTAGAGCGACAGGGCCATGTGGAAGGCGGCGTTGTTCACCTCCCACGGGTCGCCGGTGCGCTCCAGCAGGTGAATCGCCCGCGAGCACTTGTCGATGCACTCATGGAAGCGGGAGGCGCCGTAGCAGGCGAGCCCGTAGAAGTGCAGCGACTGTCCTTGTCCCCACACGTCGTTCTGCTCCTGGCGCAGGGCCAGGGACTTCTCCGCGTAGGTGAAGGCGCGGCGGAACCAGGGCAGGGTGTTCATCGCGGGCGAGTGCTCCGAGTACGCCTGCGCCAGCTCGGGCGTGGGGGGATAACGCTCCGCGAGGTTCAGCTCGCGCAGGTGCGCCCACAGCACGGCCTTGCGCGCGCGCTGGTACCAGTAGCCATACGCCAGCCGGCTGTAGATGCGCACCGCCTGGAGGTCCTGCTCCGCGTCCTTCAGTTCGCGGCGCGCGAGGAACCAGCGCGGGGCCAGGGTGTGCGCCGCCTGCGTCAGGACCTCCCAGGCCGCGCACGCGGTGGAGGGCAGCCCGCGCCGAGGCACCCGGCGTCCCATCAGCTCCAGCCCCTGCTCCAGCGCGAGGATGGCCTTGGCGAAGTCGCCGCGCTTGAAGGCGACCTCTCCCAGCCGCCCCAGGATGCGTGCCCGCTCCATCCGGTCCCCGGCGAGCGCGAGGGCCCGCTCGAACTGGTGGCGCGCCTCGGTGTACTGGCCTCGCAGCATGAGGACCTGTCCCAGTCCCGCCGCGACGCGAAAGCGGGTGCTCGTGTCCGCGCCCGCCGCGCCTCGCTCGGCGATGCGGTAGTTCAGCTCGGAGGACTCGAGCGCGAAGCGGCTCCGGGCCAGCTCCGCGGCCATCAGCGCATGGGGCAGCGCCTGGGCGCGCTCTCCCGCCGCGTCGAAGTGGTAGGCCAGCTCGAACGGGTCCACCGGGAGCTGCCGCGCCGCCGAGCTCGCCGCCCGCCGGTGCAGGTCGCGCCGCTGCCGCGCTGTCAGCATGTCCAGCAGCACCTCGCGCAGCTTGTCGTGGACGAAGGTGTAGCGCGTGCCTTCCTCCCACAGCATGTGCCGTCGTCGAGGCTCCTCCAGCGCTTCGCGCACCTCATCCGGTGAGGCGCCCGACAGCGCTTCCACCTGCGCGCGCTCGAAGGACTTGCCCAGCACCGCGCCCACCGAGAGCAGCCGCCGGGAGGCCAGCGGCAGCAGCCGCAAGCGGCGCACGAGGAGCGAGGCCGCCTGCCGCGACGAGCGCGCCTGTTCCAGCGCCTCGCTTCGCACCTGCCAGCCCGAGGCTCCAGGCACCAGCACCGCGTCCTCCACCAGGCCGTGCAGCACCGCGTTGGCCATGAACGGATTGCCCGAGGACAGCCTCGTCACCAGGGAGAGGGCCTCGGGGGGCAGCGCGCCGGCCATGGACTCCGCGAGGCGTGTCACCTCCTCGGCCCCGAAGGCGCTCAGCCGAAGGTGCGCGGTGGGCACCAGTCCGCGCAGCACATGCGGCGCGGCGAGGTCCTCACCCCGGAAGGCCACGACCAACAGCACGTGTCCCCGACCCTGGTGCCTGGCCCGAGACCAGGTCTCCAGCGCGCGCAGCGTGAGCGCGTCCGCCCATTGGCAATCGTCCAGCATCACGACGGCGGGCGCCTCCGGTGTCCCCAAGGCCCCGAGCAGCTCGGTGAGCGCCCAGATGACGCGGTTCTCTCCCAGCGACTCCGGCCCCAAGGCCCGCGGGGGCAGGCGGAAGGTCGGACACAGCAGGGGCGCCAGCCGCGGCAGCACCGCGCACACGCCTGTCTCCTGTCCCGCGAGGTTGTCGCGCACGGCGCGCGCGAGCTCGGGCCTGGATTGCAGGGCGGGGGTGAGCGTGGTGGCCACGCTCACGACGAGGTGGAACGGATGCCGCGCGACCTGGTCCTGGGCCTGCCCTCGAAGAACCCAGGCGTGGCTCCGGGTGGCGCGCGCCGCGAACTCCTCGAGCAGGCGGCTCTTGCCTCCACCCGACTCGGCCTCCACCAGCACCAGCCGGCCCGGCTCTGTCCTCGCCTGCTCCAGCTCCCGCTCCAGTGTCGTCAGCTCCGGGGCCCGGCCCACGAAGGACGGCTCGGCGAGGCTGTGCCGCATGTCGCGGGCTCCGGTGATGAGCGCGGGTTCGGGGTGTCCGTGCCCGAGCGCGCTCTTCAACTCCATCAAGTCCGCGAGCGCGGAGCGGGCCGACTGGTAGCGGTCCGACGGGTCCGTCTGCAGCAGGCGGGAGATGAGTTCCTCCAACGCGCGGGGGACATCCACGCCCAGGGCGCGGAGCCGGGGCCTCGCGGTGAGGTGCTGGCGGAGCACCTCGCCCACGGAGTCACCCGTGAAGGCGGGGGCTCCAGAGAGGGACTCGAAGAGGACGACCCCCGCGGAGTACAGGTCGGACGTGGCCTCCACGGGCCGGTGGAGCAGGCCGGACTGCTCCGGTGACAGGTAGCGCGCGGTGCCCACCGGCGGGTTCCTCGAGGACGGGTCCAACCGCTCGCTTCTCGCGAGGCCGAAGTCGAGCAGCGTGGCGTGGGAGAGCGGCTCGCCGGAGACGATGAGGTTGGAGGGCTTCACGTCGCGGTGGAGGACACCGTGGTGATGGGCCTCGGCCAGCGCGGACAGCAGGTCGCGCCCCAGGACGAGGGCCTCCGGCACACCGAGCGCGCCGCGCGCCAGGCGGGCCTCCAGCGTCTCGCCTCGAAGCCAGGGCGTCACCAGGTACAGCCACTCGCCCCAAATCCCCAGGTGCCGGACGGGGAGGATGAACGGGCTGTCGAGCTGGGTGAGGACCTCCGCCTCGTGCTCCAGCCGCTGGCGGACCGCCGGAGCCAGCGTGGTGAGGGACGTCACCTTGAGGGCGACGTGTTCGCCGGTGCGCAGGTCCGTGCCTTCCCAGGTCGCGATTCCGCGACCGGCCTTGTGGCGCCGGAGGAGCTCGAAGCGGTGGCCCAGTTGGAGGCCGGGCCGTGGCTCTTCCGGAGTGGCGCCGACGAATTGGAAGCCCCCTGCCATCGTGTGCCCGTCCTTCGAGCAACGTTGGGTCCAGGACGGCGCGCCGCCAAGGGAGGGGGGGCGCGAGCCCCGTCCGGCGAGCGAGGGAGCAAGTCCCCTGCGGGGCAGCCAGGGCGGACGGCGGGGCGGGCGCCTGTTCTTCCGGCACGTCGATGGCACATGCTACGCCGGTGCGGAAAGCACCGCGCTCCCTCTCGACCCGACGAGGACACACCCCATGAAGCTCTCGCAGACGTTCCTGGCCGCGTTCGCGCTGTCGCTGCTGCTTCCCCTGTCCGCCGCGCGCGCCTCCGACTATCCGCCCGACTACCCCATCTGCAGCGTGTACGACTCCGCGACGACGGGGCCCTTCGAGGTCATCCGCCACACGCGCCGGCTCCCCGGCCGTCTGGCCACGCTCACCGTCGCCTACCGCGGCTACCTGCGCGGCCTGTACCCGGACTCCGACATCTCCATCTACATCCAGCTCAACGGCCGTCAGCAGCTCATCCAGGCCAGCGCGGGCATGAACAACGACGCCTATGTCTTCCTCGATGCGGGGCCGCGCGACTGCACCAAGTGCATGCGGTACATGAACACGCCCCTGTGCAACGCCCACTTCGCGGCCGGAGGTCAGGAGGGCGTCTGGGTGTGCCAGCAGCCCTCCGCCGTGGAGAGTGATTTGTTCTTCTACGCGTTCGACGCCAACGGCAATCAGAACGCGTGGGATATCTCCGTGGCCGCGACGGCCCATGGCCAGTGGGACAGCAATCTGGGCAACAACTATTTCGCCCGTCTGCCGGCGCGCTCCAGCTGCTGGTAGATTTCCGCCGAGAGCGGCCCGGGCCTCTGGGACATGCATTCGCTTTACAGGCCGTCGCAGGGCCGCTTTTCCGCGTGATGACGATTGCCGCGACGCATCCTCGTCCGGCGCTTGACACCCTGGGGGCCTCGGCGGAAAAGCCGAGCCCATGAGGCGGCCCCCGCTGTTTCCACCGGGCCGCGGGGAGCCCGGGATTGAAGCTCGCGACGCTCAAGGATGGAACCCGTGACGGGCGGCTCATCGTCGTCAAGCGGGACAACTCGGCCTATGCGCTGGCCACCAACGTGGCGCTGACGCTCCAGGCGGCGCTGGATGACTGGGACACGAAGGAGCCGCAGCTGCGCGCGCTCGCCGCTCAGCTCGAGGCGGGCACGGTGCAGAGCCGTCCGCTGGACGTGAAGGCCCTGCACGCGCCGCTGCCGCGCGCCTACGAGTGGATTGATGGCAGCGCCTACATCAACCACGTCATCCTGGTGCGCAAGGCGCGCAACGCGGAGCCGCCGGCCACGCTCAAGACGGACCCGCTCGTGTACCAGGGCGGCTCGGGCGACTTCCTGGCGCCCACCGCGGACATCCCCCTGTCCGACGAGGCGTGGGGCCTGGACTTCGAGAGCGAGGTCTGCGCCATCCTGGGCGACACGCCCCAGGGCACCAAGGCCGCGGACGCCGCCAAGCACGTCAAGCTGCTGATGCTGGCCAACGACGTCTCGCTGCGCAACCTCATCCCGGACGAGCTGGCCAAGGGCTTCGGCTTCTTCCAGAGCAAGCCCGCAACGGCCTTCAGCCCCTTCGCGGTGACGCCCGACGAGTTGGGCTCCGCGTGGCGCGAGGGCCGCATCCACCTGCGGCTGCGCTCGGTGCTCAACGGCGTCCAGGTCGGTGACACCGACGCGGGCCCGGAGATGCACTTCTCCTTCTTCGACCTCATCCAGCACCTGTGCAAGACGCGCAGCTACACGTCGGGCACCATCCTGGGCAGCGGCACCGTGTCCAACGTGGACCGCGCCCGGGGCATCTCGTGCCTCGCCGAGCAGCGGATGATCGAGACGATTGAAGAGGGCAAGCCGCGCACGCCCTTCATGAAGCACGGCGACACCATCGACATCGAGATGTCGGGCGAGGATGGGCAGAGCGTCTTCGGCCGCATCTCCCAGAAGGTGGTGAAGGGGCCATGAAGGCGCTGCGTCTGCACAGCTACTGGCGCTCCTCCGCGTCGTGGCGGGTGCGCCTGGGATTGAACCTCAAGGGCCTGTCCTACGAGTACGCCGCCGTGCACCTGATGAAGGACGGCGGTCAGCAGAACTCGCCCGAGTACCGCGCCGTCAATCCCATGCGGACGGTGCCCACGCTGGAGTGGACGGAGGCGGACGGCACGCCGCTGCGCCTGTCCCAGTCCATCGCCATCCTCGAGTTCCTCGAGGAGCGCATCCCCTCGCCCGCGCTGCTGCCGAAGGACGCGTACCTGCGCGCCCGCGTGCGGATGGTGGCGGAGGGCGTGAACTCGGGCATCCAGCCCTTGCAGAACCTGTCGGTCCTCCAGCGCATCAAGAGCGAGCTGAACGGCGACGACAAGGCGTGGGCCGCGCACTGGAACATGCGGGGCCTGGAGGCGCTGGAGTCGCTGGTGAAGCCCACGGCGGGGCGCTACTGCGTGGGCGACGCGGTGACGCTCGCGGACGTGTGCCTGGTGCCGCAGCTCTACGGCGCGCGGCGCTTCGGCGTGGACGTGTCGGCGTACCCCACGCTGCTGCGCATCGAGGCGGCGTGCGCGGAGCTCCCCGCGTTCCAGGCGGCGCATCCGGACCGGCAGCCCGACGCGGTTCCGGCCTGAGTCTTCCCGGGCAGCGCGTCCCGCTCTTCGCGGAGCGGGACGCACGGCTCACGTCGAGGCCGGCGCGAAGGTCGTCTCGATGCGCAAGGCCCGGGAGAGCGTGAGCGTCACGGGCGTCTTCGCGGCGATGTCGAGCAGCCGCGCGCGCTGCTCCTCGCTCACGGCGGGGCCGCAGGAGAGGACTCGCTCCACGCGCTCCGTGTTGTCCTGCTCGCGGAAGAGCTTGAGCTTCACCGTGAGCGGGCTCAGGTCCCAGCCCTTGCGCGCCGCGTACATCTTCAGGGTGATGGCGGTGCACGCGCCCAGCGAGCCCATCAGGAGCTGATAGGGCGCGGGGCCCTGGTCCGCGCCGCCCAGGGACGAGGGCTCGTCCGCCTGGAAGTGGTGCTTGCCGGTGCGAATCGCCTGGGTGTAGCCGTCCTGGCTCTCGACGACGGCCGCCGCGAGCAACGTGGTGTCCTGAGGATTCATACCGGGCATGAATCCAGGGCGCGGCCCGCGTGACAAGCGCGATGTCCGCTCGCGGAGTTGTTGCAAAAGCGCATCCCCCGAATGGGGTAGCCTCGTTCCAGATGGCGCATCCGGAGTCCTCGAGCCCCTCTTCTTCCTCCCGCTCCGCCGAACTCCGGGAGCTGGCGCTCCTGTTCCTGCGCCTCGGTGCCACGGCCTTTGGCGGCCCCGCGGCCCACATCGCGATGATGGAGGACGAGGTGGTGCGCCGCCGGCGCTGGCTCACGCGCGACGAGTTCGTGGACCTGCTCGGCGCGGCCAACCTCATCCCCGGGCCCAACTCCACGGAGCTGGCCATCCACATCGGCCATCGGCGCGCGGGGTGGCCGGGCCTGGTGGTCGCGGGCTCCTGCTTCATCCTCCCCGCGTTCTTCATCGTCGCGGGGATTGCCTGGGCCTACTCGCGCTTCGGCAACGTGCCGGACGTGGGCGCGCTGCTGTACGGCGTGAAGGCCGTCATCATCGCCGTGGTGCTGCAGGCCCTGTGGGGACTCTTGCGCACGGTGGTGAAGACCTGGCGCGAGGGACTCGTGGGCGCGGGCGTCGTGACGGCGGCCTTCCTCGGCGTCAACGAGCTGCTTCTGCTGCTGCTCGCGGGCCTGGGCGTGCTCGCGTGGCGCGTCGTCGAACAGCGAGGGTTCAAGTCGGGAGGTCCTCCCGCTGGGGCCTTCGTGGCGCCGTGGACGTGGGTGCTTCCACTGGGCGCGTCGGCGGCGGTGCCCTTCTCGCAGCATGGCCTGTTCCTCTTCTTCTTGAAGGTGGGCTCGGTGCTGTACGGCAGTGGCTATGTGCTGCTGGCGTTCCTGCGCTCGGACCTGGTGGAGCGGTGGGGCTGGCTCACGCAGGCGCAGCTGTTGGACGCGGTGGCGGTGGGGCAGGTGACGCCCGGGCCCGTGTTCACCACGGCCACGTTCATCGGCTACGTGTTGGGCGGGATGACGGGCGCGGTGGTGGCGACGGTGGGCATCTTCCTTCCGGCCTTCGTCTTCGTGGCGCTCAGCGGGCCGCTGGTGCCGCGCCTGCGAAGCTCCCGCGCGGCGGGTGCCTTCCTGGATGGCGTCAACGTGGCCTCGCTCGCGCTGATGGGCGTGGTGACGTGGCAGTTGGGGCGCGCGGCCCTGGTCGATGGGTGGACGGCGGGGATGGCGGTGGTGTCCGCGGTGCTGCTCATCCGATACCGCGTCAACTCCGCCTGGCTCGTGCTGGGCGGAGGCGCCATGGGGTGGCTGGTGGTGGAGGTGCTCAGTAAGCGGTGAGCGTCGCGGCGCAACGGCCCACCTCGTCGCCCGACAGGTCCGAGCGCCGGTCGATGCACTCGAGCCGCAGCGCCCCCGCCTCCCGCGTGGCCTCGCAGTGGCGGTTGCCGGTGACGGTCGTCGACGAGCCCGCGTCGGGTGACACGACGCCGCCATCCGGTCCCAGGTGCAGCGTCCGGTTGGGCTGGTGCAGCGACCACCGTCCCTCCGTCAACGGGCCGGAGTTGGACTCGAGGCGGCCGTTCACGGGGAAGCCCAGCTTCTGGGCTCCGTCCGTGTCGAGCTCACACGAGTTCTTCTCCGACCGCAGACGCACGTTGCCGTTGGGTCCGCAGGTGTTGCCGTGCACGGTGAAGGTGGTGTCGTGTCCCTCGTGGACGCATTCCTGGTCGGCGCAGTCGATGAGCAGCGTCCCCGTGAAGGCCAGGACCACGGCGGAGGCGAGGCCGCGCGTCAACACGTTCATGGAGGAGCTCCCGGAGCGTGAAGGGATGTGCCCTGAATCGCGACGCTCAGCCGGTAGGAATGGGACATGCGCGGGTTGGTCGGCTCGTTCACCTCCTGCGCGCGGCGGGCCTTCTGCGTCGATGGGAAGCCCGCCACCAGCAGCGCCAGCACCGGCACGCCCACCGCCGCCAGCCGCCACGGCCAGGCGAGGCCCTTCGCCGCCGCCAGCCCCAGCGCCCCCGCGAAGCACGCCATGGCGTGGGTGGTGCCCAGCCACGGCAGCACCACGAACGCCGCGAGCAACGCCCCCGCGAGGCTCCCCAGCATCGACGCGGAGAAGCCTCGCTCCGGCTCCACCTCCACGTCCTCCAGTCCGCCCACCTTCCACAGGAACGGCCCCACCGCCCCCAGCGCCATCAAGGGCGGCACCGCCACGAGCACCACGAGCGTCACCCGCCCCATGGCCTCCAGGGGCCGCCCCATCATCACCGCCGTGGTGGCATCCGGCAGCAGCGCCTGCGCGAGGAAGGGGAGGATGGCGAGGAACAACGCGGCCAGACACAGCGCCTTGCGCAGCGGCTCCAGCCGTCCGGACGGGTCCGCCAGCCGCCCTCCCAGGTGGGCCCCCACCGTCAGCCCGCCCAGCACCAGGGAGATGAGCGCCACCCACACCGGCATGCTGCTCCCGAAGTAGGGAGCCACCAGGCGGGAAGCCATCATCTCCGAGGCCATCACCGTGGCTCCGGCGAGGAAGGCCAACCACGTCAAGGACGAGGGCTTCATGGGAACGGGCCGCATCAGCAAGGCCCGTTCCATCGTCAACATCCCGTAACCTCAGGCCCCATGAGGTCACCTGGGCCCGTTTGTGTCACGGGGCCCTCAGGGGACGTGTGTCCCACTGACAACGGTGTCGCGCTCAGCCCTTGAAGGGGAGCGCGGCCACCTTCGCCGTGGCGGGGCCCTGCGCGAGCGTCAACTCCGTGCCGGGTTCCAGCGAGTCCCGGTGCACGTAGCCCAGGGCCACGTACTGCCCCTGCGCGTGGGAGCGCACCACGCTGGTGAGCCAGCCCACCTTCTTCTCGCCCAGGCGCAGCTCCGTGCCCGGCGCGGCGGCGGACTCACCCAGCAGGAGCCCCGTCAGCTTGCGATTCATGTGCCCACGGAAGGTGGCTCGGGCGATGACCTCCTGCCCGATGTAGCACCCCTTGTTGTAGGCGATGGCCGGCGTGAGGTTGGCCTCCAGTGGAATGGTGGTGGCCACCATGTCCTGCCCGTACCGGGGAACGCCTGCCTCCACGCGCAGGAGTTCCAGCGTCTCGAAGCCCAGCGGCTGAAGTCCCCGGCTGGCGCCCGCCTGGCTCAGGGCCTTCCACACGGCCTCCAGGGCCGCTCTGGGCACCCACACGTCGACGCCGTGCGGCTCCAACCCCGTGTTTCCCACGAGGAGCACGTCCTGCCCGGCGAGCGTCGCCGCCCGGGTGGCCTGGTGCGCCAGGGGCAGGAAGTCCGCGGCCAGGGCGGCGGCCAGCACCTCCGCCGTCCGAGGCCCCAGCAGCCGGAGGAGGCCGTGGTCGCCTGTCGCCTCGTGCAGCTCGGCGTCCTCGGAGATGAGGTATTTCTCCAGGAACTCCCGGACCTTGGGACCCATCCCGGGCTCCATGTCGAGCAGCAGGTCCGCCTCCCGCTTGAGGATGCGGGCGTCCGCCACCATGGCGCCCTTGGCGGTGAGCATGGCGGCGTACGTGGCGCTGCCCACGGGGAGGTTGTTCACCTCCTGGGTCACCATTCCATGTAGGAAGGAGGCCCTGTCCTCGCCCGTTATCCGGAGGACTTCGCGGTAGGAGGCGTCGTGGAGGGCCACGGCCTCGCGAGCGGCGCGGTAGGCGTCCACGTCATTCCCATGGCTGGCCACGGCTTCCCGGCCGCCCACGTCGATGAAGCGGGCCCCCGCTTCCTCGTGAACAAAATGCAGAGACAGCGGTTCCATGTCCGTCGCTATATAGAGGCGAAGGAGCGAATGCCACGATGGATGTGAAGCACCTGTCGTCCTTCCAGGACTTCTCCCCGGAGAAGCTCCGGAAGCACAACGTCTTTCAGTCCGAGCGCTTCTTCCTCGACGTCTACTGTCTCGCGCCCGGGCAGGCCCAGAAGCCGCACCACCATGCCACCTCGGACAAGGTCTACATCGTCCTGGAGGGCCGCTGCCGCTTCCGCGTCGGCGTGGAGGAGGAGGCCCATGGACCGGGTGCCGCTGTCTTCGCCCCCGCGGGCGCCGAGCATGGTGTCGTCAATGATGGCCCCGACTCCGCCCGACTGCTCGTTCTGATGACCCCGCCCCCGGAGCATGCATGAGTTCGAAGTCCTCCTCCCAGAAGGCCCCCGCCCCTGTCTCTTCCCGCGCCGGGGTGGCGATGTTGGTGTTGGGGCTCTGCGCGAGCGCGCTGTCCATCTTCCAGTGGAGTCAGTTGCTCACGCTGCGCTCCGGTGGCGCCACCGTCTGCGGCATCTCCGAGACGGTGAACTGCGAGACGGTGTGGAACTCGCCGTTCGCCACGCGGATGCATGAGCTGTTCGGCATTCCCATCGCGGGCCTGGGGCTGGTCTGGGGCCTGGTGGTGGTGGGGCTGTCGGGGCTGTATCTGGCGCGGGCGCGCGTCGGCCGTCCCGTGGCGCAGGTGTCGCAGGCGCTCAACCTGACGGCCCTGGCGGGCGTCGTGTCCGTGCCCGTGTTCGCGGTGGTGAGCTTCCAGTCGGGCGCGGTGTGTCCGACGTGTCTGGCCACCTACGCGCTGGTGGCGGCCATCGCGGGTGTCGCGTGGAAGGGCCTGCCTTCGTTCTCGGGTGAGTGGGGCGCGGCGCTGACGTTGGCGGTGGGCACCACGGCCGCCGCGTTCCTCGCGGTGCTGTTGCCGGGCCGGACCTTGTCCACGCCTCAGCCCCAGGCGGGCGCGCTCCTGCCGCCCGCGCCCGAGGCCACGTCCTCGTCCAGCCTCAGCACACCCGCGTCGCTGGAGGCGTACCTGCGCGGGCTCCCGCTCGAACAGCAGCAGTTCATCTCCAACGCGCTGGCGATGTACCGCAACGACACGCCCAAGCCCGCCGCCGCGCCCGCGCGCCGCCGCTATGGCCCCGCTGACGCGCCGGTGAAGATTGTCGAGTGGACCGACAGCAAGTGCCCCCACTGCAAGTCGTTGGTGGAGGAGTTGGCGGTGCTCAAGAAGCGCGTGCCGGAAGGCAAGCTGTCGCTGGAGGCGCGGCAGTTCCCGCTGGATGGCGCGTGCAACCCGGCGATGCAGCGCCGGGGGCCGGATGCTCCCTCCGTGCGCTGCGTGGCGGCCAAGGCGCAGATCTGCCTGGAGGGCGCGTCGGACTACTGGGAGCTGCGCGAGAAGCTCTTCGCGGCGCAGTCGATGCTGGATACGGAGCGGGCGATGGAGATCGCCGCGTCCGGCTCGGTGCCTCGCGGGCAGTTGGAGGCGTGCATGGCCTCCTCGGAGACGGCGGCGAAGCTGCAGGAGGACACGTCCTATGCGCTGCGCTACCACTTCACCGGCACGCCGCTGGTGGTGGTCAACGGCCGCATGGCGATGCCGTCCGCGCCGTTCCTCTACGCGCTGGTGATGGCGGATGGAAACCCCAGCGCGCCGGCGTTCGACGTGCTGCCGCCGCCGCGCGCCATGCCCCGCGACGACCACGCGGGCCACAACCACTGAGCGGGTTCGAGTCCTTCGTCATGGGCAAACGCGACAAGAAGGACGAGCCCGCCGCCCCCGCCGCGCCGTTCCACAACCCCTTCGCCGCGCTCGCGGCGAAGCGGGAGGAGTTGCCGGCGGGGCCGTCCGCGCCCATCGCGGCGCCAGCGCAGAAGCCCGAGCCCAAGGGCCCCGCGCGCGCCGTGGTGCGCATGGAGCGCAAGGGGCGGGGCGGCAAGGAAGTCACCGTGGTGGAGCACCTGGAGCTGCCCGAGCCCCAGCGCGAGGTCTGGCTCAAGGCGCTGAAGAACTCGCTGGGCTGTGGAGGCGTGGTGGAGGGTGATGCCCTCGTGCTCCAGGGCGACCAGCGCGAGCGGCTGCCCTCGTTGTTGGAGGCGCGCGGCGTTCGCAAGGTGACGGTCGGCTGAACATGAAGAAGCTCGGGCGCCATTGATGGCGACCCGGGCACCTCCGCTTCCGTAACCTGTCTGACTCCTCTGGTACTCCTGGTCTCGAGCCTGGAACCGGAGGACTTGGATGAGAGCGCGTGCGGTCATCTGGCTGGTGCTGGCCCTGGCTGTCTCGGGCTGTTCGACCACGCGGATCGTTCGCCTGGACACGGGGAGCGGGCCATCCCTCGTCCACACCCCCTTCGCGGAGGATGGCGTCGAACTCGTGGAGTTGGATGAGGACGAGTTCGAGGAGGCCGTGGGGGCGCTTGCCCGGAATGTGCGGTCCTTCGCCAATCCGTTGCGAGAGGCTCGCCAGCTCTTCGGCGTTCCCGAGAGAAGCGGCGTCTATCTGTACCAGGCTCGCGGCGCTCGGCTCATTCCCCAGGACGAAGCGCAGGACCTGGAGGGGCCGCGTCTGCTGGAGTCGTACTCGGACGACGCGCTGACACGTGCCTATGGCCGATGGTGCGAGCGCAAGCACCAACCCGGAGACTGCCTGCGTCTGCTGTCCGAAGGGCCGCTGATGGCCAGTGACGGCAAGTACTCGCTGGCGATGGCGATTGCCATGGGCTCGGTCTGGGAGGAGACCGCCGAGGCGCTGGAGGACATGGCGGACCCACAGGTGCTCCTGGCGACGGTGACGGCTTGTGTCACCATGTACCTGCTCCTCTGGTCGCTACCCGAGCCCGTCTCCAAGGGCCTCGCGGCGCTGCTGACGGCCACGGCCATCGCTTATCTGGGCGTGGACACGGTGTGGACCTTGTTGGACGGGTGGTTGGTGCTGGTGCGCCAGGTGGACCGGGCCACGACGTTCGAGCAGCTCAGCGAGGCGGGCGAGGCGTACGGCGAAGTCCTCGGAGAGAACGCCGCGCGCATCTTCGTCATGCTGGCCACGGCGGCCCTCGGGAACACCGCGGGCCTGGCGGCGAAGGCATCGGGCCTGCCGGGCTCGGCGCAGGCGGCCGTCGCCGTGGAGACACAGGCGGGCTTCCAGTACGTGGCCATCGGGCGAGTGCAATCGGTGGCGCTGGCCGGGGAGGGGTTCACCATCGCGCTCGCGCCCGCTGCGCTGGCCATGGCGGTCCAGGGGAAGGGCGGTGGCCGCGTGGAGAACCACCACCTCGCCACGGACAAGAACAGTGTCGCCACCGCGCGTGGCGGGCCGTGGACACCGAGGTTCCGGGAGCTCTTCAAGAAGGCCGGAATGGAGCTGAAGGACCCCGAGAACATCGTTCAGGTTCCAGGCCACAGGGGGCCACACCCGCAGGAGTACCATGAGGAGGTCTTCGAACGGCTCCTCGACGCGACCAAGACGTGTCGCACCGTGAACGCGTGCCGTGATTCGCTCTCCGCCGCGCTCAAGGAGTTGGCCGAGGAGGTAGCCACGAAGGGAACGAGGCTCCACAAGCTCGTGACCCGAGGCAAATGAAGTAGAGAGGAAATCCACCATGTCCCAGACGCGCTACTTCCGGCTGAGCGAGAACGTCCAATCCGGTTACTGGTACCTAGGGGACCCTCGGAACGGACAAGGGCACGAGGTGGATGACCCATCTCTCTTCAGGGCGGGACGGCCCGTGCAGGTCGAAAGCCGCCTGAGCGTGCCCATCATTGAGCCGGGCAAGCCGTTGGACTTCTCCACGGCGGGGACGGGCGCGGCTCCCATCGTCCACGTCACGGTGGCGTCCATCTTCGCGGAGCTGGCTCCCAACGACGTGCAGCTCCTCCCCGTGGACATCAAGGGCCACCCGGACCAGTACCTCCTCCTGGTGGCAACGAAGCTCATCCGCTGCATCGACGACACGGCGTCCGAGGAGGTGCGTTACTGGAAGCCGGAGCACGGTCAACCCGAGCGGGTCGGTGACTACAAGGTCGTGAGCGGGCTGCGCATCGACCCTTCGAAGGTTGGCGATGCGAAGGTGTTCCGCACCTGGGGCTGGGACCTGGCGCTCATCGTCGCCGAGGACGTGAAGGACGGCCTGGAGCGCGCGAAGACCACCGGCATGAAGTTCAAGCAGGTGTAGCCTCCGCGAAATGAAGAAGCCCGGGCGCCAGTGAAGGCGACCCGGGCTTCGTGCATCCAGCGGCGTGGGCCGCGGTGACGACTACAGCGCGGCGATGATGGCGTCCGTGAAGTCGCGCGTGGTGGCGCCGCCACCCAGGTCGCCGGTGCGGACCTTGCCGTCGCCGTACACCTTCTGGATGGCGCCTTCCATTCGGCGCGCTTCCTCGCGCATCTCCAGGTAGTCCAGCATCATCACCGCCGACATCATCAGCGCGGTGGGGTTCGCGATGCCCTTGCCCGCGATGTCCGGCGCCGTGCCGTGGACCGCCTCGAACACCGCCGTGCGCTCGCCGATGTTCGCGCCGGGCACCACGCCGAGGCCGCCCACCAGACCCGCGCACAAATCACTCACGATGTCGCCGTACAGGTTCTCCAGCACCATCACGTCGAAGCGCGTCGGGTCCTTCACCAGCTGCATGCAGAGGTTGTCGATGATGACTTCCTCGTAGTGGATCTCCGGATACTCACGGCCCACCTTGCGGCAGCAGTCCAGGAAGAGGCCGTCCGACAACTTCATGATGTTGGCCTTGTGGACGCCCGTCACCTTCTTGCGGCCGTGCTTGCGCGCGTACTCGAAGCCAAAGCGCGCAATCCGCGTGGAGGCCTTCTCGGTGATGATCTTCAGCGACTCCACCACGCCCGGGACGATGATGTGCTCCAGGCCCGCGTAGAGGCTCTCCGTGTTCTCACGCACGACAACCAGGTCCACGTTGTCGTAGCGCGTCTTCACGTTGGGCACGCTCTTGACGGGCCGCAGCGACGAGTACAGGTCCAGCCGCTTGCGCAGGCCGACGTTCGCCGAAGGAAGACCGCCGCCCACCACCGTGCCAGTGGGGCCCTTCAGCGCGATGCCGCTGCGCAGCACGGCCTCCACCGTCTCGTGGGGCAGGTTGGTGCCGTACTTCGCGACCACTTCCGTGCCCGCGTCCTTGTGCTCGAACTCGAGGGGAACCTTGAGCGCCTCGAGGACGCGAATGGTGGCCGCCATCACCTCGGGGCCGATGCCGTCGCCATTGATGACCGTGACAGTGCGGGTGTTCGCCATGGGTGCGGATTCACAGCACAAATCCCTTGATGCTGAAAGGACGAAAACCAGCCGCGTGCAGGGCCAGGCATGGCGGCCATGAGCCGGGGCACGGATTCGGGCCCGCTCACCCGGTTTTCAGGGGAAGGTGGGCGTCAGTGCTCGGAAGCGGCGTCCGGGCTCCGGGGCGGCCGGCGCGTCGGGCGGTGCCTCCGGTGGATGGCGTAGGGCCGGTAGAACGACTCCCATAGTGCGGCGCGTCGTCCCCGAGGGCGGGTGCGCAGCTCCCCCAGCGGCGCTCGGATGAAGAACGAGGAGATGAACAGGTACGCCGCGCCCACGGTGATGAAGCTCAGTGCCGCCATCACGATGAAGCCGGGAATCCATGCGACGTGGGCCCGGGCGACGAACTCGGCGAAGTCCTGCGGGGGCTGCGGGTAGCTGTAGACCTTGGAGAACCACGTCAGGAGCAGCACGAGCAGGATGGGGCCATAGGTGCGGTTGATCCGGGTGGAGAGGGCGGACAGGAGCGAGAGCTGGATTTGGGGCCGGGACATCTCCACGGCGAGCTCCCGCAAGGCATCCGGGTCCACGGGCTCACGGCGCAGCATGGGGGCCCACCAGCCGTCCTCCAGGAGCCTCACCCGGCGGTTCCACAAGTCGTAGTAGCGGTAGCGGCGCGCCTCGACGAGCAGGAAGGACATCACCATCCAGATGCCGACGAGGAAGGTGACGTGGGAGCTGGCGGGGGAGGCGAAGCCGAAGGAGATGACGGCCGCGGTGGTGGTCAGCGCCCAGTTGGTCGTCGTGTCCAGGCGAGTGCGCCAGGTGTCCGAGCGGCTCAGCTCGCCCCGGAACAGCTGGGCCATGGCCTGCTGGGACAGCCAGGGAGACTCGAGCAGGTCGGTCTTGATGGGCTCGTTGAGGGGCATCCGTTCCTGAAGGGTGGGGCGGGGAGCGGGCGGGTGCAACGGCCCGCCTGGATGCGTGGCGGAGAGGGCGGGGCGGCGTGGCCTGAGGGCGGGCGGGCAGGCGGGGGCCTTCGGTGGCCATGGCGTGCGTGCGTGCGTATCTTGGGGAGCTGAACGTGGCCCGGCTCGACCCCATCGAAGCACTGTCGGAGCTGCTCCAGGGCGAGCAGGAGCGCGTGGCGCGCCTGTGGGCCAAGCGCCTGCGCGCGGAAATCTACGAAGTGGATATCCCGGGCAAGGATTTGCGCGCGCCGCTGCGACGGCTGGTGTCGGAGATGGCGCGGCTGCTCAAGGACCGGGGCGAGGACGCGGTGCGGCTGTGGCCGGAGGTCGCCCGCTCGCACGGCGCGGACCGGTACACGCAGAACTTCGAGCCCGAGGACCTCACGCGCGAGTTCAAGGCGCTGGAGGAGGTGCTGCTGCACGTCTACGCGCGGCACCACGGTGGGCTGATTGAGCCGGAGGTGGCGGGCCTCATCGCGGAGCTGGTGTGGGAAGGGGACGCGGCGGCGCAGGCGTCCTATGCGCGCATCCTGAAGACGGAGGAGGTGCGCTTCCGCGAGGCCGCGGTGATGGAGTCGGTGCTCAACCACGTGGACGTGGGCATCCTGCTGGCGGAGGTGGATGGCACGGTGTCCTTCGCCACGCCTCCGGTGAGCCGGTTGATGGGCGTGCCCATGCGCGCGGTGGTGGGCGGGCGCGCGGTGAACACGCTGGCGCCGGTGCTGACGCAGGTGAACGCGAGGCACCTGGCGGGCGAGCCGTTCAAGGTCGCGGACATGCCCTTCGTGCGCGCGCTGAAGGAGCAGGGGCCGGTGCGCGGGGTGATGATGGTGGTGGAGCGCCCCGGCGGTGACGAGGTGACGCTGGAGATGAGCGCCACGCCCGTCTGGGAGGAGGAAGGGGAGCTGGCCGGCGCCATCCAGACCTTCACCGACCGCACCGAGTCCGCCAACAAGACGAAGGCGTTGGAGAGCGCGTATGGCGAGCTGCGCCGGCTCCAGGGGCGGCTGCTTCAGCGCACCCGGCAGCAGGCCCTGGGGCAATTGGCCGGGGGCGCGGCGCACGCGCTCAACAACTTCCTCAACGTGCTGCGGCTGCGCATCACCCTGCTCCAGCGCGAGTACAAGCCCGAGCACCTGGAGGCGCTCGACAGGACCGTGCAGCAGATTGGCGAACTGGTGGCGCGGTTGCAGGAGTTCAACGTCCAGCGCACGGAGGAGCGCCCCACGGATGTGAATGTGGACCAGACGGTGCGCGAGTCGCTGGAGCTGGCGCGCGGTGAGCTGGAGCAGCGCGCGCACCCGGTCTACGTGGAGCTGGACTTGAACAACCCGGGCACGGTGCGCGCGGACGCGGCCTTCTTCCGCGAGCTGGTGGTGAACCTGATGCTCGCGTCGCGCGACAGGATGGAGGAGGGCGGGCACCTGCGCCTGACGACGCGCGCGGACGGGCCGGGCTGGCTCACGCTGCGCATCCAGGACGAGGGGCCGCGCTTCGCGCCGGAGGAGCTGTCGCACCTGTTCGACCCGCTGCGCAGGGACCCGGGGGCTCCGCAGTTGTCGCTGTACCTGGCGGTGGCTCGGGCGCAGGTGCAGCGCTGGGGCGGGGAGTTGAAGGCGGAGAACTCGCCGACGGGCACGGGGGCGGCCTTCGTGGTGCGGCTGCCTCGGGTGCAGGCGAAGGTGGCGCCGGAAGCCGTGAATCCCTCCGCGGTGGGGGAGACGCCGTCCGCGGCGGCGGCGCCTCGGCGCTTCCAGCAGACGCGGCGCGTGCTCGTGGTGGACGACGACCTGGACAACGCCCGGATGATGGCCGAGGTGCTGGGCGAGGAAGGCTACGAGGTGCAGGTGGCCCATGACCCCACGGTGGCGCTGGGGATGTGGGACCGCAGGCGCTTCGATGCGGCCCTGCTGGACGCGGTGATGCCCGAGATGAGCGGGTGGGAGCTGGCGCGGGAGCTGCGTGAGAGGTCGCCGCAGGTGTTGCTCGCCATCGTCACGGGGATGGATGTGCGCGGGCAGAATCGCGCGAACCTCGCGCTGGTGGACGCGGTGTTCCGCAAGCCCATCGACGTGGGCGCGCTGGATGACTTCCTGGCGCAGGCGGAAGGCGGCTCGGGCGGGGAGAACGGCCGGGGCTCCGAGCAGACCCCTGTTCCCAGCGAGCCCGAGCACGACCATCCGAGGTGATGGCGGAAGCGCCCGGGCAATGGAGGGGCGACGGGGGCCGCCGTCGCCTTGAGACCCTAGCCGGTGGCCCCTGGGGGGCGGGGCGGTCTTGCCGGAGCCGTGCGGGTGGCGCTCCGTGGGTCACGACGTGCTCCACCGCGATTCTCAGCGGGGCCTTCGCTTCGTTCGGGCGGGGAGGGTACCTGTTCGCTCGAGACGCCGAAGGCCTTCGCCACGTCCACGAAACAGGGGACTGCTCAGGACCTGGAGGGATGGTGCCTGCCGGGTTTCCTCCCAACCATCCAACGCGAGGGCATGTGGGTGTTGTCCCGGCGCGAGTCCCGGGTGGAGAGGCCCCGGTGCATGTGGGCCCTCCTCCGTCAGGGGCGCGGGCCTGGACGTCCGCTCCCGCTCAGACGCGCACCACCAGCTTGCCGAAGGGCCCTCGGTCCAGGTGCTCGAGCGCCTGGGGGAACGCGTCCAGCGCATAGGTCGCGTCCACCACCGGCTCCAGTCGGAGCGTGTCCACCGCGCGGACCAGGTCCTCGAGTCCTCGCCGGTGCCCCACCGCCACGCCCTGGATGAGGCCTTGGGTCTGGAAGAGAGGGACGGCGGGGAAGCGCGCGTCGAAGCCCTCCAGGATGCCGATGAGGGCGATGCGGCCGCCGCTCGCGAGCGCTCGCACGGAGCGCCCCAGGTTGTCGCCGCCCACCAGTTCGAGGATGACGTCCGCGCCGCGTCCTCCGGTCAGCTCCATCACCGCCTGCTCCCAGTCCGGTGACGGGTTCCGATGGATGCCATGCGCCGCGCCCAGCGCCTTCACCCGGGCCAGCTTCGCCTCGTCTCCCGAGGTGACGATGACGCGCGCCCCGAGCGCCGACGCGAGCTGCACGGCGAACAGCGACACGCCCCCCGTGCCCTGCGTCACCACCGTCTGGCCCGGCCGCGGCGCGCCGTGCTCCATCAGCGCGGTCCACGCGGTGAGGCCCGCGCACGGCAGCGTGCTGGCCTTCACGTCATCCAGCGTCCGGGGCGCGGCGACGAGCCAGGACTCGGGGAAGGACACGTACTCGGACAGGACGCCGGGCAGCTGGCCTCCGAGGCTTGGAATCATGCCGTCGGCTCGCACGGGGTGACCGTCAATCCACAAGGGACTGAACGCGGCGAGCACTCTGTCTCCCTCGCGGACTCGCGTGACACCTTCGCCCGTGGCCACCACTTCGCCCGCCATGTCGGACGCGGGGACCAACGGCTCTTTCGAGGGACGCGGCGCCGTGGAGTCGAGGATGAGTTTCTCCCGGTAGTTGAGCGACACCGCGCGGACGCGCACCAACGCCTCGCCCGGCTGCGGCGTGGGAATCGCCACGCTCACGAGCTTCAGATTCGCGCGGCCCGGCTCGCGCAGCTCCCACCGCTTCATCACGCCTTCCATGAGGTCTCCCTTTTCGTGTCGCCAAGAGGCGCGGGGGATATAGGGAGGCACGAGTGTCTTCAGTGGAGAGCTTTCGGGGCTTCACTGGCGACAGGAGTTCACCAATCGAGGCCCCGCCATGACCGACCGGCTCAGTGGAGTGCTCGTGTTCGTCCAGGCCGCGGAGGCCGGGGGCTTCGCGCTCGCGGCGCAGCGGCTGGGGCTGACCCGCTCCGCCGTGGGCAAGAGCATCGCGCGGCTGGAAGAGCGCCTGGGCACCCGCCTGTTCCAGCGCACCACGCGCCAGCAACGCCTCACCGACGACGGACAGGTCTTCTACGAGCGCTGCGTGCGCGCCTTGTCGGAGCTGGAGGCCGGGGAGGCCGCGCTCGACTCTGGACGCAGCGAGCCCTTGGGGCGGCTGCGTGTCACCTCGTCCGTGTTGTTCGGCCGGCACCTCGTCGCGCCGCTGTTGTGTGAGCTGGCTCGGGAGCATCCGGGGTTGGAGCTGGAGATGTCCTTCAGTGACCGGGTTGTGGACCTCATCGAGGACGGCTACGACCTGGCCATCCGCGTCGCCCCGCTCGCGGACCAGGCCGGGCTCACCGCGCGCAAGCTCGGTGCGCAGATGATGGTGGTCTGCGCTTCGCCGGACTACGTGGCACGTCATGGCCGGCCGCGGACGCTGGAGGACCTGACCCGTCACGAGGCCATCACCTATGGGCGCCAGGGCCTGAGCAAGCCGTGGCTGTTTCCAGACGGGAAGGGCGGCGATACACCCGTCCGGGTCCGGGGACGTCTGCGATTGGATGACCTGGAGGCCATCGCCGACGCCGCGACGCAAGGCATGGGCATCGCGTGGCTTCCGTGCTGGCTCATCGCGGAGCAGCTGCACCGGGGCGAGCTGGTGGATGTGCTGGAGGGCGTGGGGCGCCACGGGAACGAAATCTTCGCCGTGTGGCCTCAGAACAAGCACCTGCCCATGAAGGTCCGCGGGGCCATCGACCGGCTCGCGGCGCGCCTCCCCGAGCGGCTCGCCACCGCGATGCGCAAGCCTCCGCGCCCCGGACGGACGCGCAAGTAGCGCCCGCGCCGAGGTCATCCTCCTGAGGGCCCGTCCATCGCGGGCTGGCCGCCCTCCGAGGTGGGTGAGCCGGCCGATGGTGTCCGAGCTGAATCCTCGTTTCCGGTGAAGGTTTTCAGGGCCCCGCACGCGACTTTTCGCCGTGCCTCTCGTTGGTTTTCGCAGGGGCGAAGCGGTGTCTTCGAGCCCGTGAAACAGGATGACTTGTGTTCAAATCAGGGTTCCTCGGGATTCTCCTCGTATTGCTGCCCACGGTCGCGCTGGCCACCGACATTCCGGGTGGCGTCATCACTGTTGACACCACCTGGACCTCGGCGGGGAACCCCTGGAACATCAAGGGTGCCCTCACCATCCCGGCGGGCGTCACCCTGACGCTGGAGCCCGGGGTCTCGGTGACCACGTCGAGCTCCACTCCCTTCAAGGTCGAGGTCAATGGCTCCCTGGTGGCCGTGGGGACCGAGGCCTCGCCCATCAACATCAGCCTCCAGAGCAACAGCATCGTCGTCTCAGGGGCCGTGGTCGCCGACCACGTCACCGTGGAGGGAGGACAGCCCAGCTTCAATGTGCAGTCGGGCAGCTCCGCGACCTTCAACCACACCAAGATGCAGTCTGGCGCTCCCTCCTTCGCGGTCCATGGAGGCACGTTCAACTTCGAGAACGGCAACATCTGGTTCTGCAAACAGGCGTTGCTGTCCATCGGTGGCAAGTCGACCATCCGGTCCAGCCTCATCTACGGGTGCACCCCGACCGGCTCCACACCGCTCGTCGATCTCGGCAGCTACATGACGAGGGTGACGCTCGTCCACAACACCTTCCTCGACAACCGAGGCGCCGCCATCGATGGATACATGCCGGGGGGAGCCACGACCGCATTCATCGACATCCACGACAACATCATCGCGGGCAGGGAGTCCTACGGCATCCGGCTGACGAACATCGACGCGCCCACCGTGCATCACAACATGGTGTGGGGACACACGGATGGCAACTACATCGGTGTCAGCCCCGGGGAGGGGAGCATCAACGCCAATCCCCTGCTCATGGGAATGGGCTTCCTCGCGGAGAACTCTCCCGCGAGGAACGCGGCCTCGGATGGGACGGACCTGGGCGCCTTCCCCTATGCGGGTCATCCCGTCCACCCCCTCCTCTTCGAGGGCGTGCTGCGCACGAGCAGGACGTTGACCGGCGCGAACGTCGTCACCGGAGACCTCCTGGTCCCCGAGGGGGTCTCACTGACGCTCGAGCCCGGTGCCACCCTCACCGTCAAGGAATGGAAGGGGCCCGCGGGAGGCGATGAGATGGTGAAGGTCACCATCAAGGGCCCGCTGAAAGCGGAAGGCACGGTCGACGCGCCTGTCAGGCTCGAACGCGAGCGTGGCTTCGAGGTGGCCGACCTCCACGGCGAGGCGAGCTTCAAACACGCCTATGTGAAGGGGGGGCTCGCCATTCGGGGCACCGCGACGTTCCAGGATTCCACCCTGACGGGGGCGATTTCTTCGTTCGCCATCAAGGGCTCCGGCTCCGCCACGTTCAAGGACTCCCTCGTGACAGGCTCGACGTACATCACGGCCCTGGACGACGGCACCGCCACATTCGAGAACGTCACGGTGTCGAACGGAGGGATGTCCGCCCGTGGGAACGGAACCCTCACGATCAAGAACTCCTCCATGACGCAGGGCGGGGTCTTCGCCGCGGACTCCGCCACCGTGAAGGTGACGGACACCTTCATGGAGGGGGGCGGCGCCTGTCTGGGGAGCAGTGGTGGCTCGCTCACGTTCGAGAGAGGCACGCTCCAGAAATGCGCCCCCGCCGTGGATGCCACGGGGGGCGTCGTGAACATCTCCTACAGCCTGCTGCGAGACAACAAGACGGGGGCCTACGCGAAGGCAGGTGCCGTGAACCTCACCCATGCCTCCGCCTCGATTTTCCACAACACCCTCATCAACAACCAGGTGGGCGCCTTCTATGTCGCCACCCAGCCGCAGAACGCCGTCGAGATTCGCGACAACATCATCAAGTCCAACCAGTACGTGGGCATCGAGGTCGTGCCGGCGCCCAACATCTCCATCCATCACAACGCGGTCTGGGACCATCTCTACAACTACAAGGGGAACCCCACGCTGGGCCCCGGAAGCCTCACCCAGGACCCGCTCTTCGTCAGTCCGCGCCACCTGACGATTCTCGAGACCTCTCCCTGCCGCAACGCCGCGTCGGATGGGACGGACATGGGGGCCTTCCCCTACGTCCCGGTCCCCGCCGCGTCCATGGTGCTGGACAGCTACGACCTCTGGGTGCCCGGCAAGGGAACGTCTCAAATCATCGCCAAGGTCTTCGACGTGGATGGCCTGGAGCTTCCTCACGCCGTCATCAACTGGAGCGTCCCCGCGAACGTGGGGAGCATCGACTCGAAAGGAAAGTTCACGGCGGGATGCATGGTCGGGACGTATCCCGGCGCGGTGGTCGCGAGGATTGGGGAACTCTCCGCCGTGGTGGATGTGACGGTGAGGTTGGGGGCCATCCAGACGGTGCCCATCACTCCGTCGCCGTTGACGTTGCGCATCCTCGAGACGGCACAGCTCTCCGCGAAGGCGCTGGATGCTTGCGGCAATGAAGTCCCAGCGACCCTCAAGTGGTCGACGGCCAACGGCTCGGTGGGGACCATCTCGGCCAGCGGGCTCTACACCGCGAGCAGCTATTCCCATTCCAATGCCAAGGGCATCCAGGTCGAAGCGGGTGGCAAGTATGGTTATGCGAGCGTGACCATCGAGCCGGGGCCGGCGCATCACCTCTACTTGATATCCAATTCCGCCACGCTGACCGCCAGCTCCAGCACGTGGTTCCGTGCCCTGATTCGAGACCAAGGGGAGAACACCGTGCCTGGCGCCGTCGCATGGAGTGTCGAGGGAGGAGGAGGCACCATCGACTCCGAGGGCCGCTTCACCGCGGGGACCGTGGCGGGCTCCTTCCCGGACACTGTCCGGGCTTCGTTTGGAGGGCTCTCGGTGACGGGGAGTGTCACCGTGATAGCGGGAGCGCTCCATCACGTCGAGGTGCGGTCCGTCTCCAACGACAACGCGGTGAATATGCGGGGGACGCTCCAGTTCACGGCGCAAGGGTTCGATCAGTGGGGCAACAAGAGGCTCGACCTTCCGACGTGGACTGTCACTCCAGAATCCGTGGGGACCATCGACGCCAATGGCTTGTTCAAGGCTGGCACGGTGGCGGGGTTCTTTCCGGGCGCCGTGAAGGCGATGATGTACGACGGGTTTGAGACCGGAGCGAAGGGCACCGCCGACATCACGGTCCTGCCGGGGCCGTTGTCGAGGATTGTCCTCACCCCCACCTTCGCCACGCTGGAACCCCAGGGCACGCAGCAGTTCGGCGTGATGGGATTCGATGCGGATGGCAATTCGCTCACCCTCTCCCCGACCTGGTCGGTGGTGACGCCGGGCGCGGGGGCCATCACGCCGGAGGGGCTCTACACCGCGCCCAGGGTCGCGGGGACGTACTCCAACAGCGTGAGTGTCACCGTGGAACACCTCACGCAGACGACCACCGTCTACGTGAAGCCCGGCGCCATCCGCCGCGTGGAGCTTTCACCCGCGGCCCCCTCCGTGGTCGTGAAAGGCACGGTGCCGTTCAAGGCGAAGGCGTTCGATGCGTACGACAACGAGGTCTCCGAGTTCACGGCCGCGTGGAGCGTCGTGAAGGGCGGAGGCAGCATCAGTGACACGGGTGTCTTCACCGCGGGCACCGTGGCGGGGACCTACGCGGACACTGTCCAGGTCACCGTGGCGGGTGTGACGAAGACGACCAGCATCGCTGTCACGCCGGGGGCCGTGAGCCGCATCGCCATGTCTCCAGAGGGCCCCACGGTCGCGGCGGGGGGCTCGGTGGCGTTCAGCGCGAAGGCGTTCGATGCGTACGACAACGAGGTCACCTCGTCGCAGCCGACGTGGAAGGTCGTGAATGGCGGAGGCTCCATCGATGGCGCGGGGGGCTTCACCGCGGGCATCGTGGTGGGGGCCTTCTCGGGGACCGTGCAGGTCACCATGGGGGGAGTGGCGGAGCAGACCTCTGTCTCCGTCGTGGCCGCCGCGCCGAGCCGGGTCGTCCTCTCGCCGCAGAACCCCACGCTTCCCGCGGGGGGCTCGGTGACCTTCAGCGTGCAGGCGTTCGACATGTACGGCAACGAGGTGCCCGCGTACCCGGCCACGTGGAGGGTTGTGAATGGGGGAGGCACCGTCGACTCCTCGGGGGTCTTCAGCGCGGGCATGGTGGGGGGCACGTTCTTGAACACCGTCCAGGTCACGGTGGGGAGCGCGACGGGGACGACCTCGGTGGCGGTCACCTCGACGAAGCCGAATCCCGAGCCCGGTGAGCCGAGCCGGGTCGTCCTCACACCGCAGAACCCCACGCTTCAGGCGGGGAACTCGGTGTCCTTCCGCGTGCAGGCGTTCGACGTGAACGGCCTTGAGACGACCGGGTACCCCGCGACATGGAAGGTGGTGAACGGTGGAGGCTCCATTGACGCCTCGGGCGTCTTCACCGCCGGCTCGGTGGCGGGCGCCTTCTCGAACACCATCCAGGTCACCGTGGGGAGCGTCACGGGGACGACGTCGGTGACGGTCACCTCGACGACGCCGAATCCCGAGCCCGAGTGCCAACAGTCATCGGACTGTGGTGGAGGGGAGACGTGCAACGCCGGGGTCTGCGAGGCGCCTCCGACCTCGGGTGGGAAGAAAGAGGGCGGAGGTTGCAGCAGCTCGGGGAGCGGGACGTCCGTGTTCGGGTTGCTGGTGTTGGTGATGCTGGCGGTCGAGTCGCGGAAGCGGCGGGCCGCGCGGTGAAGTGAGAGGCGCCTCTCCACCTCGAGTGGGGAGGCGTCTGTCTTTGGGTGGTCCCCCGCGCGCCGATGCTCGGGCGGGGGGAGCGGTGGAGGGCTCCTCCTGGAATCACATGCCGCTCAGCCCTGGAGCTCCTAGGGCGTGATGCCCGCCGCCTTGAGGTCCAGCAGGTTCAGTGGAATTCCCACGATGTACTCATGGGGCGTGTAGGGGGACTTGAGCTTATTCTTGTACTTTTTCGCGCCACTCTCGTACGTCACCCAGAGCTCGTTACCTATGACGTTGATGCCCTGTGCGTACGGGCCGATCTTCTTGTTGCTGATGTCCTTGCGGGCAGAGGTGTTGGCCTGGAAGGAGTCCGCCGTGGACGTGATGGGCTGGTAGATGAGCTTCTTCTCGCCCGTGGTGAACAGCAAGGCGCCGTTGACGACCGCGATTCCCTGCGCACGCTTTGGCGCTTCGATGGGCCCCGTGCGCGATTGGTTGAAGATCTTCCCCGTCAGTGGGTCGATCTTGTACCGCGAGACAGCGCCTTTATTCTCTCCCGTGCCGCTGAACGCACCGACATAGGCATAGCCGTCCTTCACCGCAATGAAGCTCCCCGCCACTTTGTACTCCTTGTACTTCTTGTCCTTCTCTTTGTCGGGAGGGTTCGAGGGTGTGTTGACGGGCAGCTTCTGGATGGCGTGGACCTGGGCCCCGCTCTTCGCCTTCTCGATGTCTGCACGGGTGTAGACGAAGATGTTCTTGGTGTCGGAGACGTAGACGAACCTGCCGTCCGTCGCGACGCCTCCTCCGTGCTTGGGCACCTCATTCTTGGGGTCGAGAGGGGTGCCGCCCAGCTTCGCCAGCTTCGTCTCCTTGCCCGAGCCCTTGTTCTGCACGGAGAGCTGCACGGAGTTGTTCTGGTAATAGGTCGTGAGAAACTCATTGCGACTGGCGTCGTACCCCTGTCCCTGCGGGATCCAGCCACCGCCGAGGTGTTCCAGCTTCGGGCCGATTTTCACCCCGGTCTTGGACGGGTCAGGCGGGGGGCTCGCTGAAACCGCTCCCTTCGCGCCAACGGCCGCGGTCGTGAGGCTCGCGCCCTTTGCACCGGGCCGCGCCTGCTCAAATCCGTCTCGGAAGTAGGGCTGCCTGGAATTGGACGTGGAGGCTGGGACCGCCCGTGGCGCAGGGGCCGGCTTCTGAGCCTTCTGGACCGTTCTCTGGGAGACAGGGCTGAACATCGGTCTTCCTCCATCCGGATGGCCGCGCAGACGCGGCGCGTCGCTGTGAGGCTTGGGTGCCCACCGTGGGGTATGCGAGTGGCCCCAGCGCGGTTACACCTCTCACGGCATCCCATGGGGCAATGCCTGCCTCCTTGACCCACAGTCCTTCGAGGAGTGACGTGTTGCCGCTGCCCTTCGTCGGGGTGACGCACGGACACCTTGGCGTCGTGACTCGCCTGCTAGAGTCGTGCGGGTGAGTGTCTTGCCGGAAGTGGAGCGCCTGCGCCGGAAGGTGGAGGCGGGGGAGCGCCTGAGCGACGCGGAGCTGGAGGCCCTGCGTTCCCATGCGGGAAGAGGCGAGGGCCCTGTCCTTCGGCTGGCGTTGGCGCATGCCCTCATCAACGCGGGGGCGGAGCGTGAGGCGCTGCCGCTCCTGGAGACCCTGCGGCGCGACTTCCCTCAGGACCTGCCGGTGATGCTGGGCCTGGCTCGCGCGCTGCTCGGTCTGGAGCGGCATGGCGACGCCGAGGCGCTGCTGCGACAGGTCTGGTCTCGCGAGCCCGGAGACCCCGAGGTCCTCAAGGTCCTCTCCGTGCTGGCCCTGCGCCGAGGAGAGGTCGGCAAGGCCCAGTCCTACGTCGAGGAGGCGCTGGCTCGGGACCCGTTCGACGGGGAGGCTCGGCTGCTGAAGGAAGAGCTGGAGGCGGCGGAGCTGCCCCCTCCGAATGCACCCGAGGAACAGGTGCTCCGTCCGGAGTTCATCGCCGCGCTCACGGGCGCCCTGGGGCGAGCCCGCGTGAGTTTCCGTCGTCAGGGCAAGGACCTGCTCCTGAAGCTGGCCACGGGCGGCGTGGGCCGCGTCGACGTCGGCTCGTTGTACGCGGCCTACCTCGAGGCCCCTGGCACCCAGGGCCTGCTGGCCTACGCGGAGACGCTCGCGGCGAGGTTGAGCGGACTCGATTCAGGACTGGGCTCGGCGGACATGCCGCTGGAGTCCCGGCTGCGGCCGGTGCTGCGGCATCCGAGCTTCGTGGCGAAGGCCGTGGGCGCGCTGCATCGCCCGGGGCCCGCGGGACTCGAGGTGTTCTACGTCCTGGAGGACGCCGACTTCGTGCGCTACCTGCCCGAGTCCGCGCTCGGCCCCTCGGGGCTGACGGCGGAGGCCGTGGACGCGGCCGCGTGGCGCAACCTGTCGGCCCATCCCGCGCCCGTGCACCCCGTGGTCATCGACCGGGGCGAGGTGCATCTGGCGGAGACCTTCTCTGGCCTGTGGGCGGTGGCGGGGGGAGATGGCCTGGATGGCGCGCGGCTGCTCACCGGGACGCAGTACCGCATGCTGTCGACGGTGGCGGGTGGCGAGGCCCTCTGCGTGTCCCTGGCTCGCCGCGAGCTGACCGTGGTGGGCTGGGCTTCGCAGGCCGCTGTCCGCACGGCGCTCGCGTCCCTGGAGCCGACCCCCGAGGGGATTCCGGGCCTCTTCTATCAATCCGCGGACGGACTCCTGTTGCCGGACGGCTCCTCCTACTGACGGAGCCGCGCGCTCGACATCAGCCCGCCGTGCCCGTGGACGGTAGCTTCTCCACGAACAGCACCTCGCGATAGCCCAGCGTGAGCAGGAGCGCTCGAAGCGAGCGCTCGGCGGAGTCACGCGCACGCTGCTGGAGGCGCGAGTCCGCGCGCACGTCGCGCTCGAAGGCGACCTTCGCCTTCTCCAAGAGCTGCGCCGTCTGCGCGCTGTCCAGGTTGGAGTCGATGACCTCCGTCTCCCCGGGCCGCAGCTCCACGCGTACGTCGATGGGGGGCAGCACCACCTGCACCTTGGTGCCCGCGACATGGAGGCTCGACGGGCCGATGCGCTGGAAGTCGAAGCCCAGGTGCGCGTCCGCGAAGACGATGGCGCGCCCATGCGGATTCTGGAGCGTGTGCCGCGCCCAGTTCACCACGTCCTTCCAGAGGGCATCCGTGGCCTCGGGCTCGGGCGTGAAGGTGACCTTCTTGTAGAGGGAGACCTGCAGCGTCTCCAGCCGGGCCACCTCGCGCATCTGCTGCACCACCGACGCGGTGTCGGGCAGGGAAGCAGGCGTGGGCCTCATGAGCCCACCCGCCACCAACACTCCCGCCGCGACACCCAGGAGCGGACCGAGGATTCGCGAGAGCTTCGCCATGCCGCGAGTGTATCCGCTTCCTCGCGGCCGGAGTCTGGGGCACGGTGCGGCCGTGTAGGTGGCACGTTGCTGAAAGGAGCACGTGTGGAGTTGACGGACTTGGAAGTGGAGGCATTGGGGACGCGTGGATTCTTCACGCGTCCCTTCTTCATCGGGAATGAAGCCGCCCTCGCCGCGCGGGCAGAAGCGCTGGCGAGGGCCGAATCCGGAGTGTTGCATGCCGCGGGAATCCGAAGAGGTGCGGACCGGACCCAGGATTCCAGCGTGCGCGGTGACCTCATCGGCTGGGTGGAACCCCAACCGGACACCGCGCTGGGCGCTCTGAGAGAGCGCTTCGCCATGCTGGGACATGCCCTCTCACAAGGGGCCTATCTCGGCTTGGGTCGTTTTGATTTGCAGCTCGCGTGTTATCCGGGGGGAGGGGCGCACTACTCGCGCCACGTCGACGCCTTCCCCGGACAGTCCAACCGCAGGGCCACGGCCATCTGGTACGCCAACCAGGGCTGGCAACCGGAACACGGAGGCGTCCTGCGGCTTCACCCCAGGCACCTGCCCCCCGTCGACATCCCCCCCATGCTGGACACGCTCGTCGTCTTCCTGAGCGAGCGCATCGAGCACGAGGTGCTCCCCGCCCACGCGCGCCGGCTGGCCCTCACGGCCTGGTTCTACGGCCGCGACTCGGGCTGAGCCGTCACTTCACAACGTGGGCGTCAGGAGCACGACGGAGTAACCCACGGACGTGCGCGTCCCTGGGTTCTCGTAGGAGTGCTTCTGGTCTCCTCGGAAGACGACGACGTCTCCGGGCTTGAGGAGGAAGCGCTCTCCGCTGGCGACGAGCGCCAGCTCACCAGACTCGCAGGCCAGGTACTCACGGGTGCCTGGTGTATGAGGCACGCCGGTGATGCGCACTCCGGCGGCCAGCTCCACCCGGTCGAACTCCATGCCGGGAATCGGGTCGGGCAACAGCTTGCGCAAGAGACCCGCGCCGCGCACCCGGGTCGTCAGGCTGTCGCGCGGATAATGCCGCGCGCTGGCGCGAGGCTTCGCCACCAGCTCCTCCAGCGACACCTGGAGCGCGGACGCCACGCGGTGCAGCACCGACAAGGTGGGGTTGGACGTCCCGGACTCCAGGTTGGCCCACGTCGCCCGAGGCACCCCCGCGAGCTTCGACAGCTGCGCCTGCGTGGCCCCTCGCGTCTCCCTCAACGTCCGGATGTTGCGCGCCAACCTGCTTGGCAGGTCCTCGTCGTCCATGGCCATGGATTGGCAATCTGCCAAAGGATTGGACGCGACGCCATTTCGTCAGCGGGTGGTCTTTAGGTTCCGGAGACGGAGGACACTCGAATGAATCTGACCGGAAAGGCGGTGCTCGTCACGGGGGCGAGCCGCGGGCTGGGGCGTGCGCTGATGGAGCACTTCGCGCGGCGAGGCGCGAAGGTGGTGGGCGTGGCGCGGCACACCGCGGACATGGATGCGGCGGTGGAACCCCTTCGGGCCGAAGGGTTGTCCGTCCACGCGCTGGCCTACGACGTGGGGGACAAGGAATCCATCTACCGGATGGTGGGTGTGGCCACGTCGCTGGTGGGGCCGCTGGATGTGCTGGTGAACAACGCCAGCGTGCTGGGCCCCACGCCGCTGCCGCTGCTCCTGGATACCGCGTGCGAGGACTTCCACCGCGTGCTGGAGGTCAACCTGGTGGGCCCCTTCCGGCTCACCAAGGCGGTGGTGGGCAACATGCTGGTGCGAGGAGGCGGGCTGGTGCTCAACATCAGCTCGGACGCGGCGGTGGCGGCGTATCCCCGCTGGGGCGCGTACAGCGTGTCCAAGAGCGCGCTGGAGCACCTGGGGCGCATCTGGGCCGCGGAATTGGAGGGCACGGACGTGCGCTTCCTCAGCGTGGACCCGGGGGAGATGGACACGCGGATGCACGCGGACGCCATGCCGGAGGTGGACCGCGCGACGCTGGCCCGGCCCGAGGACGTGGCCTCCCGCATCGTCGCGATGGTGGAGCACCGCGTGGAGACGCTGCCGTCCGGCTCCCACGTGGCGGCCCAGCGCCTGGAGGCCGCATGAAGCCCGCGCGCTGGCCCGTGGAGCAACCGGAGGAGGGGCGCCTCTTGCATGTGGAGCCGCGCGAGGGGCGCCTCACCGACGCACGCGTGGCGGACCTGCCGTCGCTGCTGCGCGACGGGGACCTGCTGGTGGTGAACGACGCCGCCACGTTCCCCGCGTCGCTCCTGGGGCGCACCGCGCTGGGAGAGCGCGTCGAGCTGCGCCTGCTGTCGCGCGAGCCGGATGGCACGTGGATGGCCGTCCTCTTCGGCGCGGGGGATTGGCGCAGGCGCACCGAGGACCGCCCGATGCCGCCCCTCTTGCCCGCCGGGACACGCTTCACCGTGGTGGGCCTCCCCGTCCAGGTGGTGGAGGTGCTCCCGCCCTCGCCCCGTCTCCTGCGCGTGGCCTTCGAGGAGGAGGGCGCGGTGCTCTGGTCCGCGCTGTACCAGGGAGGCCGCCCCGTGCAGTACGCACACACGCTGGCGCCGCTGTCGCTGTGGCACGTGCAGACGGCCTATGGCGCGCGGCCCTGGGCCACCGAGGCCCCGTCGGCGGGGCTGCCGCTCACCTGGAACCTGCTCCTGACATTGCGCCGCCGGGGCGTGCGGCTGGCGTCGCTCACCCATGCGACGGGGCTGTCCTCCACGGGGGACGCGGCCCTGGACGCGGTCTTGCCTCGGCCCGAGCGCTCCGACATCCCCGCGTCCACGGTGGCGCAGGTGGAGGCCACTCGTGCGGCGGGGGGACGGGTGGTGGCGGTGGGCACCACGGTGGTGCGCGCGCTGGAGGGACGGGCGGCGATGAACGGCGGGAAGCTGGTGGCGGGCGAGTCGGTGACGGACCTGCTCCTGGGGCCGGGCTTCGTGCCGCGCCTGGTGGATGGCCTCTTCACGGGGATGCACGAGCCGGGCACCAGCCACTACGCGCTGCTCCAGGCGTTCTGTTCGCTGACGCTCCTGCGGGAGGCGAGCGCCCACGCGGAGGCACGCGGCTATCTGGGGCACGAGTTCGGGGACTCGTGCCTGTTGCTCGACGCGTGAGGAGGGCCGCTCACTGGAGTTGCCGCGAGGGCTCCAGCTCCACCTTCACCCAGCCGGGCTTGCGCAGGTCGAAGTTGCGGTAGGCGTCCAGCGCGCTGTCCATGGGCTCCACGTGCGAGAGGATGGCCGTGGGGTCCACCACCCCCGAGCGCACCAGCTCCAGCAGCCGGGGGATGTACTTGCGGTGGTTGCAGTTGCCCATGTTCAGCGTGAGGTTCTTGTTCATCGCCTGGCCGATGGGGAAGGTGTGCACCTGGGCGGGGTAGACGCCGATGATGGACAGCGTGCCCGCCTTGGCCAGCGCCTCCACCGCCCATGTCAGCACCTGCGCGGGCGCATCCCCGGGCACCCAGTTGGCGCCGCTGGGGTGGGTGTGGGGCGCGGCCTCCTTCACCTCTCGCTTCGCCTCCGTGCGCTCGGCGCCGGTGCGGCGGGAGGCGGGGCCCGCGTGGGCGTGTTCGGCGTCCACGCCCACCGCGTCGATGGCCCGGTCCACGCCGATGCCCTTCGTCAAGCGCAAGAGCGTCTTCACCGGGTCCTCTTCATCGAAGTTGATGACCTCCGCGCCCTGGGCGCGCGCCAGGTCCAGCCGGTCCTCGTGGCAGTCCACGGCGAAGACGCGGCCGGCGCCCATCAGCCGGGCGCTGACGATGGCGAACAACCCCACCGGGCCGCAGCCGAACACCGCCACGGTGTCGCCCGGTTTGATTTCCGCCATCTCCGCGCCGAAGTAGCCGGTGGGGAAGATGTCGGAGACGAGGATGGCCTGCTCGTCGCTCACGCCGTCGGGCACCTTCACCAGCCCCGCGTTCGCGAAGGGCACCCGCACCTTCTCCGCCTGCATGCCGTGGAAGGGGCCCGTCTGCGCGGGGCCTCCGAAGAAGGCCGTGCCCGCGGAGGGGCCGTTCGGGTTCGCCTCGTTGCATTGCGAATGGTAGCCCGCGCGGCAGTAGACGCAGTTGCCGCAGGCGATGGTGGACGGGATGACGACGCGGTCTCCCAGGCTGAAGTTGCGCACGTCGTCGCCCAGCGACTCGATGTAGCCCACGCCCTCGTGGCCCAGGATGGTGCCGGGCTTCATCCCGGGCATCGTTCCGCGGACCATGTGAAGGTCCGTGCCGCAGATGGCGCTGGCCGTCAGCCGGACGACGGCGTCCGTCGGCTTCTCGATGCGCGGCTCCTCCACGTCGTCGAGCCGGATGTCCCCAATCCCATGGAAGACGACCGCCTTCATCGCATGCTCCTTCCCCCGGGAGCGGGAGCGTCCTGGGGCTGTCAGTGGAGGGGGCCCCAAGAGGATGAGGGACCCCCGCGCCTTGGAGCGTGGGCATCCGCCAGGACGCGGGCAAAGCCCGCGCGGGCCCCTCTTCCGGCCAGGAGCCGGCGGGGCGGGCGCTAGCGGCCGCCGTTGTGGACGTGGAAGGTGAGCTTCTTGCCGAAGACGCGGCGGAAGTGGGCCATCTCCCGCTCCGCGTTCCACAGCTCCAGGTCCACGGGCTGGCGCGCGTGCAGGTGCAGGGCGACTCCGTCGCGGCCGTTGGTGGCCTTGAAGTCCTTGATGGGCTGGTGGTGGCTGTGGTCCAGCGCGTTGGCCAGACGCAGCAGGGTGGCGAGCTTGCGCACGGTGCGCGCCTCGAGCGGCGTCAGGCCCGTCATCCCCGAGTGCGCCAGCTCCGGCGGGCTGCGCCGGTGGTAGCGGGCGATGCGCGCCACCAGCTCCCGCTCGCGGTCCGCCAGGCCCGGGAGGTCCGCGTGGCGGATGAGGTAGTACGTGTGCTTGTGGTGCCGCTCGTAGTTGACGGCGTGGCCGATATCGTGGAGCAGCGCGGCCACCTCGAGGTGCGGGCGCACCGACAGCGGCAGCTGGTGCAGCGCGGCCAGGTCATCGAAGAGCGTCAGGGCGAGGGACGCCACCTGCCGCGCGTGCTTCTCGTCGAAGTGGAAGCGCTCGCCCATGGCGACGGCGGCGTCCGCCAGGCCGTGGTCGTCCGACTGGTGGTGTTCGTCCTGCCGGTAGAGCAGGTCCACCAGGATGCCGTCGCGCAGGCCTCGGTTGACGACGCTGACGGACTCGACGCCCAGGTACTTCGCTACGCCCTCCAGGATGACGGCGCCCGCGACGATGATGTCCGCGCGCTTGGGGTCGAAGCGCTTGCGCCGCCGGTCCGGAGGCATCTGCGCCAGCGTCTCCACCGTCTGGGTGAGCTGGCGCACGGTGGCGTTGCCGCTGCTCTCGCTGGAGGCGAAGGACACCACCGCGCTGATGGTGCCGGAGGAGCCCAGCGCCACCCGGGGCAGGTGCGGCAGCTTCGGGGGCAGCGTCTTGCCCAGCACCTCCGACACGAAGCCGCGCATGATGCGCAGCTGCTTGGACGTCACGGCGCGGGACGCGTCGAAGACCTCGGTGAGCCGCACCGAGCCCAGGCCCAGGCTCCACAGGTTGTCGGGCTTCTCGCCCACGGCGGTGGCCACCTCGGTGCTCCCGCCGCCAATGTCGATGAGCAGCGAGCGCGTGTTGGGGGGCTTTCTGTGCAGCACGCCCAGGCAGATGAGGCGCGCTTCCTCCTTGCCGCTGACGACCTCCAGGTTGAGGCCGGATTCGTCTCGCACGCGCTGGACGATGTCCGTGCTGTTTCGGGCCTCGCGCAGGGCGCTGGTGGCCACCGCGCGCACCTGGGCCTTGTGGCGGCGGCAGAGCGCGGCGTAGCGGCGCAGCGTGGACAGGAGCCGCTGGGCGGTCTCCTCGGGCATGGCGCCGGTGGCGAAGACGCCCTCGCCGGGGCGGATGGGGTCGCGCTCCTGGTGCAGCGTCTCGAGCGCCCCGTCGGCATCAGGCCGGGCGAGCTCCAGTCGCACGGCGTTGGTCCCCACATCGATGGCGGCGAGGACGGGCGGGAGGGGGTGGCGGCTGGGCATGGGTGAGCTCGCGCCAGTGTAGAGCCTTGTGCGCGCCCGTGCAGCACGTCCTACGGGAGCCTGCTGCCTCGGCGTGCCTCCGGGTGACGGAAGCGTGACGGCCTCAACGTTTGCGGCGCCGTCCCATGAAGCTGGCGAAGCGCTCGGCGAAGCGGGCCACCGCCAGCCCGACGACATCCAGCATCCACCGCTGGAAGCGCGAGCGCGTGCAGTGCTCCTGGAGGACGCTCCGGGAGAGGGTGATGTGTCTGTCCAGCCAGCTGACGGCCTGCGCGGCGACGCGCGGCTCCTGCACCTCCACCAGCGTCTCCAGATTCACGAGCGAGAGCGGGTCCAGGTTGAAGCTGCCCACCAGCAGCGTCCGCCCGTCCACCACCGCTGCCTTGGCGTGCAGGGTGGAGTCCGTCCACTCGTGGATGTTCACCCCCGCGTGGAGGAACGTGTTGTACAGCCGCATCGTCGCGGCGCGGGCGAACACCACGTCGCTTCGGCCCGCGAGCAGGAGCGACACCTTCACGCCCCGGCGCGCCGCGCGGGTGAGCGCCTTCACGAAGCTGTTGTCCGGCAGGAAGTAGGCGTGTGCGAGCGTCACCGTGTGCTTCGCGCCGTCGATGGCCGCCAGGTAGCGCTTGCGCAGCCGGTGGCCGCCGCTGAAGCCGGACAGGAGCAGGCTCACCGCGCCGGACTTCAGCTCCGCCGCGCCCGCCGTGAGCTTTTCGCCCAACTGCCGGCAGATGTCGCCTCGCAGCTCCACCGCCAGGTCCGCCCACCCGGGCACGTCGCCTTTCGCCGCGTAGGCATCCCCGATGTTGATGCCGCCCAGGAACGCCACCGTGTCATCGACGAGGAGAATCTTGCGGTGGTTGCGCCACGCGCGGCCCAGGCACAGCGACGTGAGCGGGTTGTAGACGCGCACCTTCACGCCCGCGGCCCGCAGCGTCTGGGTGAGCCGTGTGCTGTGGCCGATGCTGCCCCAGCCATCCACCACCACCTTCACCGACACGCCTCGCTTCGCCGCGGCCACCAGGGCGTCCATGAAGCGCGCGCCCACACCCTCGCTCTCGAAGGTGTAGACCTCCAGGTGGATGCGCTCCCGGGCGAAGGAGATGGCCTCCAGCATCCGGGGGAACGCCTCCGTGCCGCCATTGAGCAGCGCGCAGTCCTCCGTCTCCCTCGGCCGGTTCAGGGCCTGTGAGGCGACGGCGGGCACGGGCTGCAACGGAGACGGGACGGCATCGGCGCGCATGGCCCGCCCACCCTACAACTCTCCCGGGAGGAGCGGGACACGCCCAGGGTGCCTGTGCATGCGCTCACCGCGCCGCGCCTTCACCCATCGTGCTTGCGTGCACCCTTGCCCTTGCCTTTGTGCCGGCACTCGTCGCCATCCCAGTACTGGCTCGGGTGACAGTCCTTGCTGCTGCCCTTGGACTTCTTCGACTTGGACGGACGCCTGTCGTGGTCGTGGTCGTGGACGTTGCGGTGGACGATACAGCCCCCGAGTGAGCAGAGGGCGAGGAGGGGGACGAGCAGGCGAAGGGGCATGATTGATGGCGCGGGGGGAAGTCGGAGTCAGTGTACCTGGAGTCCGGACCCGCGGGTGGCGGCGGTGGCCACGTGAGACGTCGACGGTGCGTGTCCAGTTCTGTAGCCTCTGGCCCGTGCCTTCCGCAGAGAAAGCCGTCCGTCATCGCAAGATTGGCGCGTATCGAGTGCTCGGGGAGTTGGGCCGAGGTGGCATGGCCGTCGTGTATCGCGGCCTCCACGAGATGATTCAGCGCGAGGTGGCCATCAAGGAATTGCTGCCGGAGGGCAAGCGAGACAAGGAGACGATGTCTCGCTTCCGGCGCGAGTCGCTCGCGCTGGCCGCGTTCCGTCACCAGAACATCGTCACGCTCTATGACCTGGTGGAGAAGAACGACAGCCTGTTCATGGTGATGGAGCTGGTGGACGGGCCCACGCTGCACACGCTCATCCGCGAGGGGCCGCTGCCGCCGGACGTCACGGGGGTCATCGCCGCGCGCATCGCCAGCGCGCTGGACCACGCGCACTTCCGCCACATCATCCACCGCGACTTGAAGCCGGCCAACGTCATGCTCACCAAGTCCGGTGACGTGAAGCTGATGGACTTCGGCATCGCCAAGGACGTGGGCCTGGAGGCGCTCACGCAGGCGGGCATGGCGGTGGGCACGCCCTCGTACATGTCTCCGGAGCAGGTGACGGGGGCGCCGTTGGATGGCCGCACCGACATCTTCTCGTTGGGGGTGCTGCTCTACGAGGCCCTCTCCGGCGCGCGCCCCTTCCACGGCAAGACGGCGGGCGAGGTGTTCGCGAAGATTCGCGACGGCAAGTACACGCCGCTCAACAAGGTGGCGCCCAACGTGCCCGCGCCGCTGGTGCGCATCATCCAGCGCGCCATGGAGGTGAAGCCCGAGGACCGCTTCCCGGACGCCGCCGCCATGCGCCGCGAGCTGGACGTCTTCCTGGCCCAGGAGGTCCCCATGTCCCATGCGGGGCTGCTGGTGGCCTTCCTGCGCCACCGCCAGAAGCTGACGGAGACGGAGGCGCAGCAACTGCTCAGGCCCCAGGAGCTGGACGCCGTGGCGGACGTCTTCGACACCTCGCGCTCCCGTTCGGGTGGGATGCTCAAGTGGGCGCTGACCGCGCTGATTCTGGCGTCCGCGGCCGGAACCGGCCTTTACTTCACCCAGGCGCAGTGGGCGCCATTCGTGCAACAGCTCACCCGCTGAGGCGGGAGGAGGCAGTCCATGGGCCGCATCGTCACCTTCGTGCTGGGCTTCGGCGTGCTTGTCGCGGGGGCTTGGTACGTCCTCCAGCGTCCGGCGAAGACGGACCCCGAGGCGGCCGCCGCGCGGCGCCTGGAGAACGTCCACAAGGCCGCGGACCGGCTGGAGTCGGACCTCAACAAGAAGGCCGACGCGATTTTCGACAAGGTGGAGTGAGACGAGCACCGGGGGCGGCGCTCGTCGCCCCGGCCGGCGTGGCTACTTCTTCTCGTGCGTGACGGTGACGATGGTGCCGATGCCACCGCGCACGAACCAGTCGCCCACCACCGTGAGCTTGCGCGGCTGGATGGCCTTGATGATGTCGTCGGCGATGGTGTTGGTGACCTTCTCGTGGAAGGCCCCCTCGTTGCGGTACGCCCACAGGTAGAGCTTCAGGCTCTTCAGCTCGATGCAGGACTGGTCCGGGACGTAGGTGATCTTGAACCGGGCGAAGTCCGGCTGACCGGTGAGCGGGCAGAGGCAGGTGAACTCGGGGCAGTCGAACGCGATTTCGTAGTCGCGGTCCGCCGCCGGGTTGGGGAAGGTCTGGAGTTCCTTGGTGGGCTGCGAAGGCATGGCGGTGTCGTCTAGCACACCGGGGCTGGGTGTCATCCACGACGTGGCGCCAAGCCCGCACGGATGCCCAGGGACGGTTCTGTCGGCCCCTCAACGCGGCGGTCGTCCACCACTGGCGAATGCGGGGGGCGGGCCGGTTGAGCCCGTGGAGCGGGGTCCATAATCGCCGCTCGCGGCCACGCGGCCCCCGCCACCTCTCCCGAGCACATGACGCTTCCCCCTGACGTCGAAGAAGCCCTCTCGTGCCTTCCTCAAGCGCTGGCGCGTGTCGGGCCCGACCTGTGTGTCCAATGGTTCGAGCCGGGCTTCGCCACGAAGACCGGCATGGCGTTGCGCGTGGGCGCAAGCCTCCTGGACGTGCTGGAGCAGGGCCGCAGCCTGGACGCGGTGGAGCTGGCCATCCGGGAGGGGCGCGGCCACACCGGGCACGTCATCACCCGCGCGCTGCACCAGGTCCGGGTGCAGGTGAAGCCCGGACGGGAGGAGGAGGCGCCGGGGGCGTGGCTGGTGGTGGAGTCCTCGGGGGTGGACGACGAGGGGGCCTTCTCGTTGGCGGTGCGGGAGATTGCCCGGGCGGTGGGCGAGACGCTGGAGGTGGACAGCGTCTGCGCGGCGGCGGTGGTGGCGCTGGTGCGCTGCGCCCAGGTGCGGCGCGCGGAGGTCTATCTGTGCGAGGAGGAGGGCGCGGAGCTGCGCCGCGCGGCCGTCTCGGACCTGGCGGGAGGAGAGGCCTCGGAGGACCCCTTCGCCCCGGAGGATGATCCCTTCCGGCAGGCGCTGGCCTTGCGGCAGGCGCAGCTGGGCATCCAGCGGGGGTATGGGGACTCGTTGGGCTCCATCTTCGCGGCGGTGCCGCTGTGCGCGCCTCGGCGGACGGTGGGGTTGCTCCTGCTCTACAAGGAACAGGGCTCGTCCTTCTCCGCGCGGGAGCTGGAGCTGTGGACGGCGGCGGCCAACCAGCTGGCGGTGGCGGTGGAGAACGCGCGGCTCCTGCGGGAGGCGAAGGCGGCGCTCCAGGTGCGCGAGGAGTTCATGTCCATCGCCAGCCACGAGCTGAAGACGCCGCTCACGCCGCTGAAGCTGGGGCTGTACACCATGGAGCGCAGGCTCTCCACGGGGCAGCCGTTGGAGCTGGCCACGGTGCTCAAGTCCAAGCGGCAGGTGGACCGGCTGGCGGGCCTGGTGGATGGCCTGCTGGATGCGTCGCGGCTGGACGCCGGAAAGCTGGCGTTGGAGCTGGCGCCGCTGGAGGTGGGGCAGTTGGTGGCGGAGGTGGTGGACCACTTCCGCGCGGCCTTCGAGCGGCCCTTCTCGGTGGACGTCCCGCGCGAGCGCGTCTGGGTGCGCGGAGACCGGGACAGGCTGGAGCAGGTGCTGGTGAACCTGCTGGAGAACGCGCACAAGTACAGCCCGCCGGGGGAGCCCATCGCGGTGACGGTGGAGCGGCTGGTGGGCGAGGCGCGCATCCACGTCCAGGACCATGGCATCGGCATTCCAGGCGCGGACCAGTCCCAGGTGTTCCAGCGCTTCTACCGGGCGCGCAACGTGTCGCACCGCAACTTCGGCGGGTTGGGGCTGGGGCTATTCATCAGCCACTCCATCGCGAGGCTGCATGGGGGCTCGCTCACGCTGGCGAGCGCGGAGGGGCACGGGAGCACCTTCTCCGTGAGCCTGCCGCGCATGCCGCCGCACGAGGTGAAGCGGCTGCCCCGGCGGGTGCTGCTGCTGGACGAGGACGCCGCGCAGGAGGCCCTGGCGGAAAGGGTGTTGTGCGCGGAGGGCTTCGACGTGCTGACCTCGAGGGCGGGCGCGGAGGCGCTGCGCCGTGCCACGCACCTGCCGGTGGACCTCATCGTGCTGTCCACCTCGTTGACGCATGGGCCCGCGGGGCTGTTCCTGGAGACGTTCGCCACGCTGCCGCGCGCCCGGCCGGTGCCCATCCTCCTGGCGGGGGACTCCCGGCCCTGGTGGGCGCAGGAGGGCACGTCGCTGTGCTCGCGGCCGTATGTCGCCGATGAGCTGGTGTCGCGCGTGCGCAACGTGCTGATGCAGGAGCGGCGCAGGAGCGCGGGTGTCACCCCCGTCCCCGGAGAGGGCTCTGCGGTGGGGCTGCTGCCTCGCGTGTGAGGGGGGCGGCGGGTCCGCTCAGGCGGTCTGCGAGAGGACCCGGAAGTCCACGGGCTTGATGCCCGTGCGCTCCAGGACCTCGCGCACCCGGGGGTTGAGGAAGGTGGCCAGCTCCACCTCGCGCTGCGCGGCGTAGCTGCTCTTGAGGGTCTCCGGGCGGTGGCCCGGGTGGCACATCAGCTCGATGATGCCTTCTGCCGGCAGCGTCACCAGCTCCGCCTCCAACCGGTCCAGCGTCCAGTACGGCTCCGCGCCCGTGTCGCCCAGGAAGTGCGTGTTGGTGGCCACGCCCTTCGTCTTCAGCGTGTGGCGCATGATGGAGTCGACCGAGCGCACCGGGAGCTTCGCCTCCGCCGCCACGCGCGCCAGCCCCTCCAGCACCTCGGCGTGGAGGTGGAGGTGGCGGTGGACATCCACGTGGGTGGCGACGTGTCCCGTCAGCTCCGTGAAGCGCGCGAGCTGGGCGCGCGTCTCCGCCTCCACCACGTCGGCGGGGAGGCTCGCGGCGCGAGGCTCCGTGAGGTTGCCGTCCGCGCCGAGCAGCTCCTTCGGAAAGTCACGCCACAGCGGGGCGCCCCGGCACAGGTTCAGATGCAGCCCCAGGGACAACCCCGAGGCCTCGCGGGCCGCGGCCTGGGCGTGGGGCATGTTGACCATGAGGGTGGCCGAGGAGACGACCCCCTCGCGCATGGTCTGGAGGATGCCTCGGTCGACGGCGGGGTCGATGCCCAGGTCATCGGCGTTGATGATGAGGACGCGTGTGCCCATGGGATTTGCTCCGGGTCAGGGTCGGGGCCGGGTTTGGAAGAAGCGCCACGCCTCGAGCGTGGCATTCAAGTCGTGGGTCGGGTTGCCGTAGGGGACAGGACTCCCTGGCCACGTGTGTCCGCCACCCCGCACGGTGCACAGTGACGCGGTGGCGTTCTCCGGCGAACACTCGGTGAAGGCGGCGCAGGTGGCGTCACCTCGCTGGTACGTCCGCGTGGCCACCTGGCGACAGCCGTTGTGCTCGGCCCAGCCCTTCACGGAGGTCTCCGCGGAGGGGTAGGGGCGGCCGAACGGGATGTTGCTTCCTCCCGCGTAGCGGATGACGGAGTCGTCCGTGCCGTGGATGTGCAGCACGGGCACCGCGCGGGATGGAGCGCACGGGCCCGAGGTCGCCATGCCGGACACGGGGGCGATGGCGGCGAAGCGGCCCGCGCGCTCGCAGGCCAGCCGGTAGTTGAAGAAGCCGCCGTTGGAGAAGCCCGTGGCGAATGTGCGCCGAGGGTCCACGCACACGTGGGTATCCAGGTCCGCGAGCAGCGCGTCCACGAAGCCCACGTCGTCGACGTTCGCAATCTGGGCCCGGCCACAGCAGGCCCCCGCGTTCCACCCTCGGGTGTTGTCGCGAGGGGCGGCGGTGCCTCCGGAAATCTCCGCGTCGCTCAGGCCTCGCGGGTACACGGCGAGGAAGCCCTCGGTGTCGGCGAGGGTCGACAGGCCCGTCTGGACCTCGAGCTGCTCCGGGTTGGAGCCGTAGCCATGGAAGGCCACCACGATGGGCGTGGGCCGTGTGGCGTCGTAGTGGGGCGGGACGCGGACGCGGTAGGTGCGTGCCCGGCCGTCGTGGGTGACTGTCCACTCGTGGGTGCCTGGGCCTGCCGGGAGCCCCGCGCAGGACGAGCGCTCCGGGACGGTGGGCTCCTCACTGGAGGAGGGGCCCGTGGGAGTGTCCGGGTCCTCCCCGGGCCGGGCCGAGGGGGCCGAGGTGCAAGCCGCCGCCCCCAGGACGAAGACCGAGAGGAGGAGAGAGGGCCCAGGACGCATGGGGGGAAGCTAATTCCCCGCCTTGCACTCCGCCGCGAGGACGCTGGCCTGGGTGGGGAATCGTTCCGCCAGCGTACGCTTCAACTCCGCGACGGCCGTGGTGTTGCCGCCATGGGCGTGGAGCTGACAGCGCGCGGCCAGGGCTCGAGGGTCCTCGGGGGCCAGCTTGTCCGCCTCCAGGTAGGCGCGCTCGGCGCCCGTGCTGTCGCCCTGTCGGAAGAGGACGGCCCCCAGGTAGTAGTGCGCGACGGCCAGCCGTCCATCCTTGCGCAGCGCGCGCTTGAGGAGGGCGGCGGCCTCGTCCACGCGCTCCTGGCGGAAGCGCACGAAGCCCAGCTCGGCCAGGCTGGCCGCGTCATCGTGCTCGCGAGTCCAGGCGGAGAGCACGGTGGATGCTTCATCCAGCCGGCCGCTGCGGGACAGCATGAGGCCGTAGCGAGGCGCCACGCGCGAGGAGCCGGGCTGTTGGGCGAAGGCCTTGGCCAGCGCGGCCACGGCGCCGGGCAGGTCTCCCTGCCGCTCGCGCAGGTCCGCCAGCATCAGCGAGGGGCGTAGGTCCTTGGGGGCCAGCGCGAGCGCTTCGTCGAGCGCGCGCTCCGCCCGCTTGCCCCGGTTCAGCTCCGTCGCGGCCCGGGCCACGAGCAGGTGGGCCTCCAGGTTCTTGGGGAAGCGCGTGGCGAAGGCTTCGGCCAGCTCCATGGCCTGCGGGAACGCGCTCGCCTCCATCAGGAGGGTGGTGGCGCGGGAGAGCTCCTCGGCGGTGGCGCGTGGGTCCGCTCCCAGGCCGGACAACAGCGTCGCCTTCGCGGCGGGGGTGTCCGCGGCCTGCGCCTGGGTCAGCCGTTCGGCGGGAGACACCCCCGGGCGCGTGAAGTGCCACGCGGCGCCCGCGCCCAGCGCTCCGAGTCCGAGCACCGCGACCAGGACTCCCACCCCGCGGGAGGCGCGCCGGGGAGCCGGACCTCCTTCGCCGATGCCCGACACGTTGCGCGTGGGGGGCACTGAGTCCGTCGAGGACTGGGGGCGAGGCGCGGGGCCGGGGGGGCTCGTGGGCGGGCGCTGGGTGACGTCGGGGGCCGCGCCCGCGTCGGGCAGCAGGATGTGGGGCCAGGCCGCGGGGACCGTCATCGCGTTGTGAGGCGCGGCGTGGGGGTCGAAGCGGCGAGGGCCTGGGGGGGTTCCGCCGTGGGACGGGTCCGCCATGCGCGCGCGGCGCAGGGCCTGGCGCTTGGGGTCGCGGTCCGGCGGGAAGAGCGTGTCGACGTACGCGGCGACCGCCTCGACGCTGGCGACCTCGGCGGGGCCGCCGATGGCCTCGATGGCGTCGATGAAGGACTGGAGGCTGTCGAAGCGCGCGGCCGGGTCGCGTTGGAGCGCGGTGAGGCAGACCAGCTCCAGGGCGGCGGGGACGGACGGGTCGAAGGCGGTGGGAGGGCGGGCGCGTCCCTCGGCGATGCGGCCGAGGACCTCCTCGGCGGTCATCCCGGTGAAGGGCCTTCTGCCGCAGAGCTGCTCGTACAGCATGACGCCCGCGGCGAAGAGGTCCGCGCGGTGGTCCACCGGCTTGCCGGCGATCATCTCCGGCGACATGTAGAAGAACTTGCCCTTGAGCACGCCGGGCTCGGTGCCGGCGCCCAGCGTCTCCGCCTTGGCGATGCCGAAGTCGATGACCTTCACCGCGCCGTTGACGCCGACGTGGATGTTGTCCGGCGTGAAGTCGCGGTGGACGATGCGCAGCGGGCGGCCCGCTTCGTCGACGGCGCGGTGGGCCGCGTCGAGTCCCCGGCACGCATCCACGAGCACGCGCAGGGTGATGCCCAGGGGGACGCGCTGCCCGCGCTCGGCGGCCTCCTGACGAAGCTCCGCGAACGAGCGCCCCTCGAGCAGCTCCATGGCGATGAAGGGCTCGGTGCCCTCCATGCCCAGCTCGAGGATGGCGACGACGTTGGGGTGCCGCACCTGCGCGGTGATGCGGGCCTCGTTGAGGAACATCTGGACGACGCGCCGGTCCGAGGCAAGGTGCGGCATCAACCGCTTCACGGCGACGGCGGGGCCTCGCTGGCCGTCATCCTCGAAGCGGCGGCCCAGGTACACCTCCGCCATGCCGCCCGTCGCGATACGCGCGGACAGCCGATAGCGGCCGACCCAGTACGTGTTTGGACCCGACTCCAAGATGGGACCAGTCTATGTGTAGAGCCCGCCCATGCGCCCCCTCAGAAGTTCGAGGGGGCACGCCTGCCCGGTCATATGGGCGGGGCTCGGTTTTCCACAGGGACGGGGGCGCAACCCGCCCCGCTCGCGCCGTGTCCTCCCAGCCGCGTTTTCCCTCCACGTGCGGGCCTCGCGCCTCACATCCCCGAATCGGACGCGGGCCCCCGGTCTTCATGGCCATGGCGCGAAGCGGTCCTCCAGGGCACGTGGAGGGAGCGCTCATGGGGCGTGGCCGTTGGGATGCCCGGGCACTCCTTCCCGCCGTGCCTCCTCTTGCTCGTCGCGCCTCCTTCATCGTCGCGGGTGTCTCCGAATCGAGTCATGCGCGCTCCTCTCCGTGGAGGCGAGCGTCGCGCCAGTCTGGTTGCATCCGGAGTCCGGTGACGACGCGCGCCGCGCCGGGTGCTGCTCCCGCGAACAGGCGATCAGCTTCACGGCATCGGACGCGGGCCGCGAGGGGGCGCGTCGCACAGGGCTGTTGCTCGGCCGCGATGACACACGTCCGCTCGTTCAGACCCGAGGGTCGGGAGGCCGTGAGCGTGGACATGAGCGGATGGTGGACGAAGTGCGCCGGGGTGAGTTCGACCCTGCGACATTCCGCCGCGCGGCGACTTCATCGCGCATGGTGCGATGAGTCCTACGCAGGGTGTGAGACGCATCTGCGCGCTCGCGCGATGCGGTGGGGGCGGTGTTAACTTCACGTGTCGCAGACTCGCCACGCGCTTCGTTCTTCGTTCGGAGGGATGTTGGGCACCGTCCTCAAGGGTGGTTACGTCGTCGAGCTGGAGCCCGCGGTGGTGGAGCGCGTGGACTTGCGCATCGAGGGTGAGCGCATCGTCGCGCGAGGGCCGGACCTGGTGCCCGCCCCGGACGACGAGGTGGTGGCGCTCTCCGGCAAGCTCGTCTTCCCGGGCCTGGTGAGCGCGCATCACCGCCTGCACGCCATCCTGGCGCGCGGCATGCCGAACGTGGTGCGGGAGACGTACCAGGACACGCTGGAGAAGGGCCTGTGGCCCTACGAGGACGCGCTGGACCTGGACGCGGTCCAGGTGGCGGGCTGTGCTGGAGGACTCGAGGCGCTCCAGTGCGGCACCACCACGGTGTGCAACCTACACTCGTCGCCGAAGGCCGTGTCGGGCTCGTTGGTGCGCCTGGCCCGAGGGCTCCACGAGGTGGGCGTGCGGGGCGTGCTCTCCTACGCCGTGTCGGACCGCTCCGGCGCGGTGGTGCGCGAGGAGGGGCTCGAGGAGACGGTGGGCTTCGCGCAGAAGGCGCAGGGGCGCTTCCGGGGACAGGTGGGCGCGGGGCCCGGCTTCACGCTGGGGGTGGACGCGCTGCAGGGACTCGCCGAGGCGCTCAAGGCGACCCACTCCGGTCTGCACCTGCCGCTCGCGGAGGACCCGCTCGATGAGCGGCTCTCCACCGAACGCCATGGGGGCTCGCCCGTGTCGCGGCTGTTGGAGCTGGGCCTGCTGTCGCCCAAGTGTCAGCTGGCGCACGTGGGGCACCTGGCCTGGGCGGAGCTGGCGCTGGTGATTGCCACGGGCGCGTGGATGGTCCACACGCCGCGCGCCAACCAGGGGCTCGAAGTGGGCTACGCGCCGGCGCTGAAGTTCGGCGCGCGCGCCACGCTGGGCGCGGATGGCGTGTCCGCGGACCTCTTCGCGGAGGCACAAGCGGCGTACCTGCGCTCGCGCGAGGCGGGGCAGCCCATCGACGTGCTTCGCTATCTGGCCAACGGGCACCGGATGGTGTCCCAGCACTTCGGGGTGCCGGTGGGGCCCATGCGCGAGGGCGCGCTCGCGGACCTGCTGGTGCTCGACTATCTGCCGGCCACGCCGCTCACCGGAGAGAACCTGGCGTGGCACGTGGTGTTCGGCCTGGGCAGCCGGCACGTGGAGGCGGTGATGGTGGATGGTGTGTGGCGCATGTGGGCACGCCGGCCGCTGTCGGTGAATCCTTCCGTGGTCTCCGAGCAGGCGCGCGAGGCCGCGTCCGCCGTGTGGGCCCGCATGGGCGAGGCGCGCTAGTCCACCGTCAGGTGTTGCTTGCCTGTGCGGGAGGGGTTCCGCTCAAATCGGCGGCATGCTCATTCCCATCCTGCTCACAGGGCTGCTCAGTGGTGCCACGCCGAACGTGGGGGACACGGCCCCGGACTTCACGGTGAAGGACACCGAGGGCAAGGTCTACATCCTGTCGGAGATGGTGAAGCAGGGCCCGGTCATCGTCGCCTTCTTCCCCAAGGCCTTCACGGGCGGCTGCACCAAGGAGCTCAAGGCGTACACGGCCCGGCACGCGGAGATCGAGAAGCTCCAGGGCCGGGTGCTGGCCTTCAGCACGGACGACGCGGAGACGCTCGCGCGCTTCAAGGCCGACCTGAAGGCGCCGTTCCCCTTCATCCCGGACCCCGAGGCCAAGGTCGTCGAGGCCTACGACGTGAAGATGCCCATCGCGACGGTGTCCAAGCGCTACACGTTCGTCGTCGGCGAGGGCCGCAAGGTCCTCAAGGTGGACTCGGGCGGTGACGCCGTCGACCCCTCGAGCGCCATCACCTCGTGCAGCCAGGCCAAGCCCGCCTCGCCCTTCGCCGCTCCGGCCGCCGCCGCGAAGGACGCGCCGCCCGCCGCGAAGGCTCCGGCCGCCGCGCCCGAGGCGAAGTCCAAGCAGTAGGCGCCCGTGCTCACCGGCGCGGGGGCGCCAGGGCCAGGGGGGGCAGTCCGCGGTTGTCGAACACCTGCGCGGGCGAGTCATCCACGAGCGTGTCCTCGAACTGGCCCTGGGTGTACTCGCGGATGACCTTGCGCCAGAACGACGTGGCCGCGTGGTTGGCGGGGAGTTGGGACACCTCCCACACCCCCTGGAAGCGCTCGAACACGGCGATGGCCGCGCGGCGTCCCAGGCCGTAGCCGCGCTCGCCGCGCAGGATGAAGAACTCGCTCATCCGGAAGTCGCTCCCCGGCGTCATGTACGGGAAGGGCGCCTGGGCCACGAAGGCGAACCCGACGGTGCGGCCCTCCCAGCGCAAGAGCAGCGGGTGCACCTCCGACGAGGGCGCAAGCCACGTGCTCAGGTAGTTGGGCTCCCACTGTCCCTGGGCGTCCATCCGGTAGCCGGCTCCGAACTCGCTCAAGTCGTGCAAGTAGAGCGGGTAGAGGTTGCGCAGCAGCGGATGCTCGGCTGGGGTTGCGCGGAGTAGCTCCAAGGACGCCTCCGGAAGTCCCAGCATCGCGCATCACCCGCGCGGCGACCAGGAGGGCCACCCCGTCATGCGAGTGGGGTGGCCACGACACCGGGCCGTGCGTGTCAGCGAGAGATTTCGGAGGCGCTGACGGGCGTGCCGCCTTGCGAGTGGTCCTTCGCGTGCTGGGCGAAGAGGAAGCGCCGCACCGCCGCGCGCGTGAGCAGCCCGCGGGTGGCGATGCCCGAGGCGGCCGCGACGGGCAGCGCGTCCACGTCCTCGTGGTCCATGAGGCGCAGCGCGTGGGCCAGGTCCGCGTCGGGGGAGAGCACGGGCAGCTTGCGCGCCAAATCGCTGGCCACCAGCAGCGGGTACACGGCTTCGTCGCGCCACACCTCGCGCAATTGCCGCACCTGGACGATGCCGTAGACCTCGCCGGAGGTGTCGAGCACCGGCAGCGCGCCGGTCTCGGACGTGAGCAGCAGGTCCGCCAGGGGGCGCACCGGCAGGCCCGCGGGCACGGGGGCCATGTGCTCCATCAGGGCGTGGACGGGCGTGGACTCCAGCAGGTCCGCGTCGCTGGGGACCTTGGGCGTCTTGCGCTCGATGAGGTAGTGGCAGAGCGCGGAGGCGATGGTGCACGTCACCATCAGCGGGAGGATGATGTCGTGGTTCCCGCTCAGCTCGTACATCATCATCATGCCGGTGAGCGGGCCCCGGTTGAGCGCCGCCACCGCGCCGCCCATGCCCACCAGGGCGTAGGCGCCGCTGGGCCCGGTGCTGGCGGGGAAGAAGTAGTGCACCAGCGTGCCGAACGCGCCCCCCGCCATGGCGCCGATGACGGCCGCCGGGAAGAACGTCCCGCCCGAGCCCCCCGAGCCGATGGTGATGGCCGTGGCCACCAGCTTCAGCACGCAGGCGATGACCAGGAAGAAGAAGGGCAGTTTCCCCACCGCCGCCAGGTTGATGTAGTCGTGCCCGCTGCCCCACACCGTGGGGCTGACGAAGGCCAAAAGCCCCGCGCACAGGCCGCCCAGGCCCGCGCGGAACGGCAGCGGCTTCTTGCCCAGCCACGGCGACAGCGTCCCCCGCGTGCGCCCCTGGAAGAAGTGCTCCACGCCGTGCAGCAGCTTCACGAAGGTGAAGGCCAGCAGGCCACAGCCGATGCCCAGGGCCGCGTACGCCAGCACCTCCGAGCCGCTCACCAGCTCATACGGCACGCGGCGCAGCATGGGGGCCTCGCCCAGCACACCCTGGCTCACCAGCGTGCCCGCCACGCTGGCCAGGATGATGGGGGAGAAGACGCGCAGCTCGAACTCGCGCAGGATGATTTCCATCGCGAACACGGCGCCGGCGATGGGGGCATTGAAGGACGCGGAGATGCCCGCGCCCGCGCCGCAGGCCAGCAGGATGGACAGCTCCTTGCGGCTGAAGCCCAGCACCCGGCCCACGGTGGAGGCGAACGCGGCGCCGCCGTAGACGATGGGGCCCTCGCGGCCCGCGGAGCCACCGCTGCCGATGGTGATGGCGGACGCCACCAACTTCAGGAGGCCTCGGTCCGCGGGCACCACGTTGGCGCCGCTCTTCACCGCCCGGACGACCTCCGGCACGCCGTGGCCGTGGGTCTCCGGCCGGTCGCGCAACAGCCGCCCCACGGCGATGCCACCCAGCGTGGGCGCCAGCAGCATCAGCCACCAGGGCAGATAGGGAATCGCCTCCGACAGCGCATGCGAGTGGCCGAAGACGCTGTTGAGCGCCGCCAGCGCCACCAGCGGGTAGTAGAGCGACAGCGCGCCCAGCGTCAGCAGCGAGAGCAGCCGCAGCCGCCGCTTCACTTCATCCCGAGGCCCCCCAGGTTCGATGACCCGCGCCAGGGCCAGCGCGCCCAAGGCCAGCGGGGCCCCGATGATGGCGTACTCCAGATGCCACTTCGCGGAGGCGAACGCCTCCATCAGCGTCACCAACTGGCTGCGGCGCAGCGTGTGCGCCAGCTCCGCCGCGCCGAACGTCAGGCCCGTCACCAGGCCGATGAGGTTGGCGAAGATGCCCGCCGCCAGCCCGCTGTAGAGACCCACCACCGCGCCCGCCACCGGCAGCACCGAGGGGCCCGGCAGTCGCAGGCGGTTGGAGGCTTGAAGCGTCGCGTGGACGAAACGGCTCAGCGCCTCCCGAGCGCGGTCCATCACCGCTCGCTGGGGAAGCACCCCAGTCGGAGGTTGTTCGGCAATCATTGGAACTCCCACTAACCCAAGCCGGGCGCGGAAGCTTCAACGATGTTGTGAGCTTGTCGGGCCGGAGGCTCTCCTCGCGGGCGCGTATGGAAAGCCGAGGAAGGTCAGGGGCTTCAGGGCGCGTAGCTGCGGGTGGGCAGCAGCCAGCGCAGCGGCACCGCGAGGAGTCCGAGCACCCACCAGGGCAGGACATGTCCCAGGAGCAGGTGGGACGCCGAGCCCTCGGCGCAGCGCAGGTGCAACAGGAGCAGGCCCACGGCGCTGGCGCAAAGGCCTGCGGCCAGCGCGCGCACGGGGTGGAAGGCGGAGCGGCACAGCAGCACCAGGGTGACGGCCAGGGGCACCGTCGTCACGGCCAGCTCCATGCCCACGCAGCCGAGCACACTCGCCAGCAGGGGCCGCGTCTGTTGCCCCGAGCCCGCGAGCACCACGGCGGCCCCCAGCCCCAGGGCCGCGGCGGCGACGGCCCACCTGGGCACCGTCCTGCGTTGGGGCGAAAGCCCCAGGTATGCCCCCGCGCCCACCATCGCGAGGATGAGGAGCGCCACGCCCGCCACGATGCCGGACGACGCCAGGGTGCCAGTCCAGCCATCGCGGGCCAGCAGCGCGAACCCCACGCCCCCCGCCGCCGCGTGGACCCCCCCGAGGAGCAAGAGCTCGCTCCACCAGGGGCTCGCCTGGGGCTGTTTCTCCAGGGTCTCCAGCGCGAAGCGCCGGGCGACGGCCAGTGACGCGGCCGTCTGCCCGTCCTCATCGCCCTGGGTGGCGGCCTCCAGGCTCATGGTCGTGGCCGACACGGAGGCCTGGAGCTGGTCGAAGCTCCCTGTCAGCGCCTGGCAGTCCTCGCAGGACGCCACGTGCGACGAGAGCTCCTGGGGCAGCACGTCGCCCAGGCTGTCCATCACCCGTGAACACTCGGGGGTCATTCCATCGTCTCCGTATGCAAGGTGGCCAGCAGCTCGCGCAGGCGCGCATAGCCCCGGTGGGCGCGCACCTTCACGGCGCTCTCAGTCAACCCCAGCGTGTCGGCAATCTCCGCGAAGCCCATGCCCTCGAAGCGGTGCAGGAGGATGGGGATGCGCTGACCCTCTGGAAGCATGTCCAGCGCCTGACGCACGGCGCGCTCCAGTCCCGCGTCGCGGGGGCCGGGGCTGTCGTCGGCGATGCTCACCGGCAGCTCGCCCTCGCTCGTCAGCTCCTCACCTCGGCGGCCCCGGCGCTGGAAGTCCCGCGCCGCGTTGGTGGCGATGGCGTACAGCCACGGCTTGAAGCGCGCGCCCGGAAGGAACCGGCCGCGCGAGCGCACCAGCGACATGAAGGTGAGCTGTACCAGGTCCTCGGCCGAGGCCATGCTGCCCGTCAGGCGGGTGAGGTACCCACGCACCTGGCGCGAGTGGCGCTGGAAGAGCGCATCGAACGCCGGAGCATGTCCTTCGCAGAACCGCGCCATCAGCACCTCGTCGGACTCCGCGGCGCCGGGTGTGCGCGCCGAATCTGCACCGGTACGCGCGGGCGCGGAGGCTGGTTTCATCGACGGAGGAGGCGCCACGGATATGGCACTTTACCCGGTTGTCTCGTACCCACGAGGGATTCGAGACACCGGGGTTCCCGATGGGCCACGGGCTACTGCTTGAGCAGCGGCTGCGGTGTAGGTGCCGAGGAGGGGAGGTGCTCCGCGGCGGCGGCCAGGGCCTCGCGGACCTTGTCCTCGGCGGCGGCCTTGGCGGCGACCAGCTGCGCGCGGGCGCCTCCCGCGCCGAAGAAGCGCGTGGGCCGGGCCAGGGCGGCGCGGTCCTCGGGGGAGTACTTCAGGTGCGCGTACTTCACCGAGTCCGAGGGAAGCCGCAGCCCCTCCACCACCTTGAACCAGGAGAGGACCTTCAGCGAGTAGTAGCTGAAGTCCACCTCCCACCAGAACCAACCCTGGTTGGCGGTGTTCTGGTGGTAGTGGTGGTTGTTGTGCCAGCCCTCGCCCAGGGTGATGAGCGCCAGGAGCCAGTTGTTGCGGCTGGTGTCCGTCGTCTTGTAGCGGCGCTTGCCGAAGATGTGGCTGAGCGAGTTGATGGTGAAGGTGCCGTGCCACAAGAGGGTGGTGCTGACGAAGAAGCCCCACACCAGCATGGAGAACCCGCCGATGAAGTAGAGCGCCACGGCGAGCACCACGGGCGGCACCAGGTGGAAGCGGTTGAGCCACACCAGCTCCGGGAAGCGCGCGAAGTCCTTGATGGCCTCCATGCGCGTCTGCCCGTACTTGTCGCAGAGAATCCACCCCACGTGGCTGAACCAGAAGCCCTTCTGCACGGGCGAGTGGATGTCCTCCTCCTGGTCCGAGTACCGGTGGTGGTGGCGGTGATTGGCCGCCCACCACAGCACGCCCTTCTGGGTGGAGGTGCTGCCCACCAGCGCGAGGATGAACTGGAAGATGCGCCCCGTCTTGAAGGCCCGGTGGGAGAAGTAGCGGTGGAAGCCCGCGGTGATGCCCCACATGCGGACGATGTACAGCCCCACACACACCGCGATGTCGACGGGCCTCACCCCCACGAAGAAGACGAAGAGGCACATCAAGTGGACGCCGAAGAACGGAATGGACGAGAACCAGTTCAGGCGCTCGTCGTCCACGGGCAGGGCAGCAGCAGGAGAGGGTGTCTGCAAGGGGGCCTCGTGAGCTGAAGCGGGCGGCCCCGAAGAGAAGCCGCCTCGCCTCGCATCAACACCCCCTCCTGTCATCCCTCTGTCAGGAGGCCGCGGATTGCTCCAGCTCCGTCAGCCACTCCTCGAAGGCGGGCTGTCCGTGCAGCGCCGACAGGTCCGAGTCCGAGGCGGCATACGCCTTGTCCTTGAACCCCAGCTCGCTGGCACGGCGCAGCATTCGCACCGCGTCAGGAACGTTGCGCGCGCGGGCATAAGCACACGCGGCGTCGTAGGCGATGCTCGCGCTCGGCGCATACTGGAGCGCCGCCTCGCCCACCGCGGCCGCCTCCGAGTAGACGCCGCGGATGAACAGCACGCGCTCGGCGCAGCTGAACGCGGCGGCCGCCTCCACGCTCGGCAGCTTCATCGCCTCCTCGGTGCGGCCCAGACGAATCAGCGTCCCGGCGTACTCGTGCATCACCGTCCGGTCCGACGACATCTGCCACGCCTGCTTCCACCAATCGAGCGCGCGCGCGTCGTCGCCCACCAGTGAGAACGCCGCGGCCACCGCGTGGGGCTCCACCTGGCGCCCCTGCACCTGGGAGAAGTGGTCCAGCGCCTGGCGGCCATGTCCCTCCTTCAGCGCCACCCAGCCAAGCAGGTGGTGCGCGTGGCTGGACAGCTCCGCCGTGAGCACCTCTCCGCCCTCCAGCACGATGCCGCCCAGCCGGCGCGCGTCATCCAGCCGCCCCGAGTCGAGGGCAATCTTGGCCTCGCGCAGCTTCGCCACCAGCGGGTTCTCCAGGGGGCTGCCGCCGCCCGCGGGGGCGTTGGAGTTGAGCGCCTCCGTCAGCATGCGGAAGGCCTGGATGCCGTACATGGCGAAGAAGATGGCGGCGAACAGCCACCCGGTGCGCAGCGCGAAGACGAGCACGCCCACGCACACCAGGAGTGCCAGGCCCTGCGACGCGATGAGCCCCCGGCGGGGACCGAACATGCGCGTGGACAGGGTGTTGGCCAGCCGCCCGCCGTCCAGCGGGAGCACTGGCAGCAGGTTGAAGATGGCCCAGATGAAGTTCGCGTACGCGAACGTCTGGAGGAAGAAGTCGAGCGCGGGGCTGAGCGACTTCAGGAACACCAACCCCACCAGGCTCGCGATGCCCAGCATCAGGCCGAAGAACGGGCCCGCCGCGGTGATGAGCAGGTCCCGCTTCCAGGGAAGCGGGCCTGGGGCATCGGTCGGGAGTGTGTGGCCCCCCAACCAGACGAGCGCGATGCTGGGCCGGTAGCCGAACAGGCGGCTGGCCAGGGCGTGGCCCAGCTCGTGGATGAGCACCGACACGAAGACGATGAACATCCACGACAGGACATAGACGACCACGGCGCTGGCCTGACCCAGCGCGGGGGCCCCCTCCACCTGGCGGAAGGGCCAGCCGTTCTGCGCGGCGTGCATGGAGCTATAGGCAAGCAGGCCGGAGACCAGCAGGTGACTGGGGTGGACTTCGACGGGAATGCTCCCGAGACGAAAGCGGAACATGGGCACGGACCTTAACCGTTGAAGCCCGGTTGCGCAGTCCGTAGCGCACATCCCTGCGCCGCTTCCTTCTCCAATTCGCTAGGTTCCCCGGCCTTCATGCTGAGTCTCGGCCCCTATTCCCTTCCGAACCCCTATGTCCTCGCCCCCATGGCCGGGGTGTCCGAGATGCCCTTCCGGGTGCTCGCCTTCCGCATGGGCGCGGCCCTCTGCCCCACCGAGCTCGTCAGCTCCCAGGGCCTGATGCGGGCCAACCAGCGCACCCTCATGTACCTGCGCTTCGACGCCCAGGTGGAGAAGCCCTACTCGCTCCAGCTCTATGGAGGGGACCCGGAGGCCATGGGCCGCGCCGCCGAGGTGGGCAAGTCCCACGGCGCGCAGCTGCTCGACGTGAACATGGGCTGTCCGGTCAAGAAGGTGACGAAGAACGGGGCGGGCAGCGCGCTCTTGAGCGACCCGCCCCGCGCCGCCGCCATCGTCCGCGCCATGCGCGAGGCGTCCGGCCTGCCCGTCACCTGCAAGATTCGCTCGGGCTGGGACGCCGGCTCGCGCAACTACCTCCAGATGGCCGCGGCCCTCCAGGAGGCGGGGTGCGCGGGGCTCGCCATCCACCCGCGCACCCGGGAGCAGGGCTACTCGGGCCAGGCGGACTGGAGCGTCATCGCCGACGTGAAGCGCCACTTCCCGCAGCTGCCCCTGTTCGGCAACGGGGACGTGCGCACGCCCGAGGACGCCCGGCGCATGCTGGAGACCACCGGCTGCGACTTCGTGATGATTGGCCGCGCGGCGCTGGGCAATCCGTGGATTTTTCGCGAGCTGGCCGGAGGCGAGCCTCCCTCGCCCGAGGAGCGGTGCGCCCTGGTGCTGGAGCACTTCCACGCGCACGTGGCCTTCGTCGGGGACGCGCTGGGGGCGGTGCGCTCCTTCCGCCGGCACCTGGGCTGGTACGCCCATGGGCTCGCGGGGGCCGCCTCCTTCCGGGCGCGCGTCAACGTGATGGACGCGCCGGAGGCGGTGGCGGACGCGGTGCGCGCCTTCTTCTCCGCCGCGGACACGGACCGCTCCGCGTCCACGCACGAGGAGCAGGACGTGGACTACCGGGCCGCGCTGGGCTGAGGTCCGAGCGCGGGAGGTCCGGAAGTTCTTACAGAGAAGAACCGGGGGCGACGAGCCTGCGCTGGGTGGCCACGGCGCGGAAGTAGTCGCAGGCGGGGGTGGGCCGGCGCTCGAGCGTGTCGAAGTCGACGTGGTAGAGGCCGAAGCGCGGCCCCCAGCCCTCCAGCCACTCGAAGTTGTCGAGCAGGCTCCAGTAGAGGTAGCCCTGCACGTCCACGCCCTCGGCGCGGGCGGCCAGCACCTGGGCCAGGTGCGAGTGCAGGTAGTGGGGCCGGCGCGAGCCCGCGCGGTCGTCGATGCCGTTCTCCGTAATCCACACCGGCCGCCCGTAGCGCTTCACGTCGCGCAGCGTCTGGAGGAAGCCCTCCGGCCAGTCCTCCCAGCCGATGTCGGTGAGGCCCCGGCCGCGGGTGTCGCGGTACTTGAACTCGATGAAGGGCGGGCGCGGCACGAAGCGCAGGTGCGCGCGGCTGTAGTAGTTCACCCCGATGAACTCCACCGAGTCCCGGGCCTCGGGGATGGAGACGCGGGTGGAGGCGACACCGGGCATGTTCACCCGGAGGTGGCCCGAGGCCAGCGCCTCATGGAAGGCGTGGTTGTAGGCGGGGGAGGCCAGGCGCACCAGCGCGCGGTCCAGCGGGTGCCACCACCGGTCCGGCGTGAAGGCGAGCATGTTCTGGGAGATGCCCAGCTCCACCCGGCCCAGCCGCTCGAGCAGCTCCTGCCTTGCCGCCGCGTGGGCGCGCACCATGTTCTCCAGGGCCCTCATCGTGAGCGCCCCGTCGGCGATGCCCGGCGGAATGGCCCCCTGCAGGTAGCCGCCGAGCAGCAGCACCATGGGCTCGTTGAACGAGATGACCAGCGCGTCCAGCCCCTCCAGGAGGGCGGCGCACCGTCGGGCGTACCGCCGGAAGGTGGGCACGCTCTGGGGCAGGTGCCACGGCGTCTCCCGATGGAACCAGGACGGGTGGGTGAAGTGGTGCAGCGTCACGACAGGTCGCAGGCCCTGGGCCTTCATCTTGAGGAGCCGCTCCCGGTACGCCTCCAGCGCCGCCTCGTCGAAGCGGCCCCGCTCCGGCTCGATGCGCGCCCACTCCAGGGAGATGCGGAACGCGGTGGCGCCCACCGCCTTCGCCAGCGCGTAGTCCTCCTCGTAGCGGCGCCAGTGGTCCACCGCCCTCCCGCAACGCGCATGGGGCTCCTTGAGCTTCCCCGCGCGCTCCCACTCCGCCCAGTCGTTCTCGATTCCGCCCTCCACCTGGTACGCGGACGTCGCGACGCCGAAGGTGAAGTGGGTGGGGAAGGTCTCTTCAGGAGTCCGCATCGTGGCCGCGCACCGTAGACGCCACCCTCCATCGCGAAAAGCGCCGCGTGCGCGTCGGCGCTTTGCGCGGCAGCGGACAGTGCGCCCGCGCGGTGCTCCTCGCGAGGAGGCCCGTCGCGTCCGGAGCCGGAAAATCGGCCTCGCGCGCGATTCCGAACGACGCCGCGAAAGTGTCCGCGGAGCACCTTTCGTGGCCTTCGGCACCGCCCGATGCCGAAAAATCGGCCTCGCCGCGCGATGCAATACATCACCATGCGTTGACACACTGGTGTGTCGCCCGTACCATTCACTTCAAGCACTCACTTCCATCAAGAAGAGTGCATGGCCTCGCTTGACGAGGCCAAATCACATGGAGGGTTCTGATGGCCGCTAAGAAGAAGACCGCGAAGGCCGCGAAGACGGCGAAGGCTAAGAAGACGACCACCCGCAAGACGGCTGGCAAGACCGCGAAGAAGGCGGCGCCCAAGGCGGCGAAGAAGGCGGCGAAGAAGAAGACCGCCCGTAAGTCGACCCGCAAGGCGAAGACGGTGGCGGCCCCGGCGACCCCGGAGTCCTGAGCAGCGCGTCGTCATTCGCGGACGGTGGTTGACGTCCGGTGAACGGCTCGGCGAGACCCGCCGGGCCGTTTTTCTTTTGTCCGGACAGGAGTTCCCGCATGTCGCTGCGTCCCACGGAGCTGGAGCAGGTGGTGGCGGAGGTGGGAGAGAAGCTGACGGGAGCGGTGGCCCAGAAGGCGTGGTGCCCGCTGCCGAGGCTCTGCTACCTGGAGTTGAGGGTCCCCGGACGCTCCTTCCTTCTATGCCTGTGCGCCGAGGGAGACCTCGCCCGGGTGTCCGTCGCCGAGTCGCGCTTCCCCACGCCGGGCGAGCCCGCCCCCTTCCAGCGCTGGCTCCGCCACGAGCTCACCGGCGCCAAGCTTCAGGGCGCGCGCTACCGCGAGGCGGAGCGGGTGGTGGAGCTGGACTTCGAGCGCGAGGACGTGCGCCGCCGCCTGGTGATGGAGCTGGGCTCCCCCGGTGGGCTGCTCATCTTGAGCGAGCAGGGCCGGGTGTTGATGCTCTCCGGCGAGGGCCTGGGCCCCAAGCGCAACCTCTACCCGGGCGCGGCGTGGACGCCCCCGGAGGCGCAGCCGGCGCAGGCGTTGGAGAAGGCGCGGCAGTCTCCCTCGCGGCTGGTGCCGGTGGAGGGGGACACGCTGCCATGGTCTCACGCGGCGGAGCGGCTGCTCGGGGCCAAGGACCAGGCCAGCCGCGCGGAGTCCATCCGGCGGAGGCTGGCGCAGCCGTACCGGGCGCGGCTCAAGCGCTCCTCGCGCACGCTGGAGAAGGTGAGGGCGGAGGCCGCGCGGGGGCCTGACGCGGAGAAGCACCGCCGGCTGGGAGAGTTGCTCGCGCAGAACCTCTTCCGCCTCAAGCGGGGCGCCACCCAGGTGACGCTCACCGAGTACACGGAAGAGGGTCCCCAGGACGTCGTCGTGACGCTGGACCCCAAGCGCACGCCGAAGGAGGAGGCGGACTGGCACTTCCATCAGTACCGCCGGCTGCTGCGCGGCGTGGAGCAGGCGCGCCACCGCGAGGCGGAGCTGGCGCGTGAGGTGGCCCACGCGCAGGCGGCGCTGGAGCAGGTGGAGCGGATGGACGAGGCGATGCTGCTCGTGCAGGCCGAGGTGCTGCACGTCTCGGTGGGGAGCGACGCCACGCCGGAGGGGCGGCCCTTCAAGGAGTATGTGGGCCACGCGGGGACACGCATCTGGGTGGGGCGGGGCTCGGAGGACAACGACACGCTCACCTTCAAGGTCGCCCGGCCCTGGCATTTGTGGTTCCACGCGCGCGGGGTGCCGGGCAGTCACGTGGTGCTGCCGCTGGAGAAGGGGCAGGAGCCGGGACAGGAGGCGCTCCTGGACGCGGCGCACCTGGCGTTGCACCACTCGGGGGCCAAGGGTGAGCCTCGCGGCGAGGTGAGCTACGTGCAGGTGAAGTTCGTGCGCAAGGTGAAGGGGGGCGCGCACGGTCAGGTGACGTACACGCGCGAGAAGACCTTCGTGGTGCGCATGGAGCCGGAGCGGTTGGAGCGACTGCTCAAGTCTCGTCATACCGAGGTGCCCGCTCCGTGACGAATGCTCCCCCTGGAGTGTGAATCCAGCACGCATGAGGGCGCGGCGCGGTTGACGGGCTGACGGAGGGCAGGCGGCCAGGGGCCAGCGGCCTTGAGTATGGGAGGTTGCTGGGTACGATGCGTGCCGAGTGACCTCCGAGCTTCTCCGTCAGATGTCCCTGTTCCCACGCGGCCTCTCCGCGGCCAGTCGGGCCACGGCGGTGCCCGCGGAGCCTCGTGCCCCGGAGCTGTTGTCGGAGCTCGAGGCGGCGCTGTCCGCCACGTCGGAGATGGAGTCCGCGCTGGCCTCCGCGTCGGAGCTGGAGTCTTCGCTTTCGTCCTCGTTGGAAATGGAGTCCACGCTGTCGTCGTCGGAGCTCGAGTCCGCGCTGGCGCCCTCGACGCGGTTCGAGCCCGCGCGAGTGCCCCCGTCCCCCCGTCCGCCGCAGCCTCGTCCTCCACCGCCGCGTCACCGGGCCGTGGAGGAGGCGGCGCGCATGCTCACGGTCTCCTCGTCGCGCGAGGAGATGTGGAACCGCGCGGAGTCGCTGGCGTGGAGGCTGAGCGCGGAGCTGGGGATGCCGGTGAAGCTGGCGGTGACGGACAACCGCTCCACCATGGTGTCCTTCCGTCGGGGAGGCAACGCGCTGCAGCTGCGGTTGCACCACATGTTCCTGGACGCGCCCGAGCCCGTCGTGCGCGCGGTGGCGGACTACGCGGGCCGAGGCCACCGCTCCGCGGGGGTGCTCCTGGACGAGTACATCCGCGGACAGCAGCCGCGCATCCGACAGGTGCGTCGCGAGTCGGACGCGGACCTCAATCCGCTGGGCCGCTGTTTCGACCTCCAGGCGCTTTACAACGGGGTGAACGCCAACTTTTTCGGCGACAACATCCAGGCGCGCATCGGTTGGGGCCGCATGCCGCCCCGGCGCCGGCGCAAGTCCATCCGCCTGGGGGTCTATGACCACCAGACGCGGGAGATTCGCATCCATCCCGCACTGGACAGGCCCGAGGTGCCGGCCTTCTTCGTGGAGTTCATCGTCTTCCACGAGATGCTGCACCAGCTCTTCCCCAGCACGGGGCGCGGCGGGCGTCGCGTCCACCATCCGCGGGCCTTCCGGGAGCGTGAGCGGACGTACCCTCACTACACCGCAGCGCTGCGCTGGGAGCGAGAGAATCTGGGGGTGCTGTTGCGCGGTTGATGGCTCTTCCGCTCGCTGGCCCATTTACCGTTTTACCGAGCGGAGCCACCCGTGGTGCGTGCTTGACGCATCCGTGAGGTCCACCCATCCTCACGAGCCATATGCGACGAGCGAAGATTGTCTGCACCCTCGGGCCTGCGAGTCAGAGCCAGGAGATGTTGGAGGCGTTGCTGGAGAACGGCATGGACGTGGCGAGGTTGAACTTCTCGCACGGCAGCCACGAACAGCACGCGGAGAACATCGCCAAGCTGCGCGCGGCCTCGCTGAAGGTGCGCAAGGCGGTGGGCATCCTGGGTGACCTTCAGGGGCCGAAGATTCGCACCGGCCGCTTCACGAAGGGCAGCACGGAGTTGAAGGAAGGCGGCACCTTCCACATCACCACGGACGAGACGGTGCCGGGCACGGACGACATCGTGTCCACCACGTACCCGTTCCTGGCGGCGGATGTGAATGCGGGGGACCGCATCCTGTTGGATGACGGCTTGTTGGAGCTGAAGGTCCTGCACACGGACAAGCAGAAGCTCATCAAGACGGAGGTCATCCACGGCGGCACGCTGAAGAACAACAAGGGCATCAACCTGCCCGGCGTGGCGGTGCGCGCGGACGCGCTGACGCCCAAGGACCGCGAGGACCTGGTTTTCGGCATCAAGGCGGGCGTGGACTACATCGCGCTGTCCTTCGTGCGGCAGCCGTCGGACCTGGAGACGGCGCGGCAGGCCATGGCGGAGGTGGGGCGCTCGGTGCCCATCATCGCCAAGCTGGAGAAGCCGGAGGCGATTGCCCGGCTGGACGCCATCCTGGACAAGACGGACGGGGTGATGGTGGCGCGCGGTGACTTGGGCGTGGAGATTCCGCCCGAGGAAGTGCCAGCGGTCCAGAAGGACATCGTCCGGCGGTGCAACCTGCGCGGGCTGCCGGTCATCGTGGCCACGCAGATGTTGAACTCGATGATCGACAACCCGCGGCCCACGCGCGCCGAGGCGAGCGACGTGGCGAACGCGGTGTTCGACGGCGCCGACGCGGTGATGCTCTCGGGTGAGACGGCGAGCGGCAAGTTCCCCATCGAGTCGGTGCAGATGATGGAGCGCATCATCCTGGCGGCGGAGTCGTCGTCGAGGGTGCAGGGCGGGTTGTCGCGCCCCATGGACGTGCCGCTGGGGTTGTCGGCGAACTTCCCGGACGTGATTGCGCGCGTGGCGTGTGAGGCGGCGAAGGCGAGCGCGGCGACGCTCATCGCGGCCTTCACGTTGTCGGGTGTGACGGCGCGGCTCTTGTCGCACTACCGGCCGCCGGTGCCGATTGTCGCGTTCAGCCCGAACCAGGAGGTCCGCCGCCGGCTGTCGCTGGTGTGGGGCGTGGTGCCGCGAGTGCTTGAGCCCATCCAGGACACGGAGGCGATGGTGCGCCGGGTGGAGGAGGAGCTGCTCGCCCGGGGCCTGGGCCGCAAGGGCGACCGCATCGTCATCGTGTTCGGCGCGCCGGTGGGCCAGCCCGGGAAGATCAACAGCCTGCGGCTGCACACCATCAACGGTTGATGTGACGTGTGGCTCGGGGGGCGGGCCTCGATTCGGGGCCGCCCCTGGGCGTGCTGGAGCGCGAGCGCGTGTGGGAGTCTCAACTCCTCTCGGCCGCGCAGTGGTGAGCCTCGATGCCTGAATGCGTCGTGGCGCCTCTCGTGCGACGTGGGGGAGGGACGCCGCGTCGTCGGCGCCCGGCCCTGTTTCGTGCTCGTGACGCTCACCGCGGCCCGTCTTCCGCTACTTCGGCGGACTGCGCAGGGCCCGGCGGGGAATCTCCGCCTCGACGAAGATGCGGAACAGCTCGCGGTCGAGCTGGCCGGAGTCCGTCTCTCGCTTGAGGATGTCGAGCGCGAGGGTGTGGGGCACGGCCTTCTTGTAGGGCCGGTCGCTGGCGGTGAGCGCGTCGTAGATGTCCGCGATGGACATCATCCGCGACTGGATGGGGATGGTGCGCTCGGGGATGGCGCGCGGGTAGCCCGTGCCGTCGAGCTTCTCGTGGTGGGCGTAGGCGATTTCGGGCACCCGGCGCAGGGCGCGCGTCCACGGAATCTGGGTGAGGAAGCGGTAGGTGTGCTCGACGTGGCTCTCGATTTCGCGGCGCTCCTCGGGGGAGAGGGTGCCGCGAGGGATGGAGAGCGACTGGATTTCGCGAGGCAAGAGCAGCGGCTGGGGCAGCCCCTCGGAGTCCTCGAAGCGCAGGTGGCCCAGGTCGGCGAGCCGCTCGAAGCCGCCCTGTGCGAGCACGGTGGGGCGGTTGCAGGTGAGGACGAAGTCGAACACCTCGAGCAGGTGCTTCAGTTCGGCGGCGAGGCGGGCCTCCTCCTCGGCTTCGATATCGGACGCGGCCTCCTGGCCCCGGCGCTTCACGGCCTCATAGCGGCGGCGGTAGCTCTGGAGCTGGAGGTCCTTCCGGGCGAGTTGGAAGCGGGCCCGCAGCACGTCGAGCTCGTGCGGGTAGAGCTTCTCCGCCTTGACGAGCACGGGCTCGCGCACGCCGACCTTGCCGAAGTCATGCAGGAGCGACGCGTATCGCAGCTCCTGAAGCTCCGACGCGGAGAAGTGCACCCGCGCGTAGGGGCCGGAGGACAGGTGCTCGAGCGTCTGCGCGAGCGACACGGTGAGGTCCGCGACGCGCCCGGAGTGACCCGCGGTCGTCGGGTCCCGGGCCTCGATGGCGACGACGGAGGCGGAGACGAAGCCCTCGAAGAGGCGGTTGATCTCCTCGTGGAGCAGGGCGTTTTCAATCGCGCCCGCGGCCTGGGCGCCGAGCGCGAGCAGGAGCTCTTCGTCCTCGGCGTTGAAGCCCTGGCCATCGAGCTTGTTGAGGGCCTGGATGACGCCCGTCACGTCGCCGTTGGCGTCGCGCATGGGCACGCAGAGGATGGTCTTCGTCTGGTAGCCGCTGGAGACGTCGAACGAGCGGTTGAAGCGCGAGTCCGCGTAGGCGTCGGGGATGTTGATGATGGCGCCGGTGTGAGCGACCTGGCCCGCGACGCCGCTGCCCACCGGGAGCCGGATTTCGTTCTTGGCGCCCTGAGCCACCTTGCTCCACAGCTCATTGCGCTCGCGGTCCAGGATGAAGAGCGAGCAGCGGTCGGCTTCGACGACCTTGGTGGCCTCGAAGAGGATGAGGGGAAGCAGGAGGTCCAGGTCCCGCTCGGCGCTCATGGCCTTGGCGACGTCCAGGATGGACGTGAGCTTCGCCAGACGGCGGTTGAGGTCGGGCGGTGGCTGCGAAAAGACAGGAGAGAGCACCGGGCGGCTCCGGGGCAGTGGACCTGCGGCCGTGCAGGGCCCCGGCGTTGTAACACGCCCAGCCAGGTGGCCGCCCTCGGACAGGACCTACTCGGTTTTCTGCTTTCGAGCGGACGTCGAGGAATTCAACCCGTACGAGCGAGCAGGGAACCAGTTATGTAGCGCCGCATGACTCGCCGCCCTGTTCGTATCTCTCCTTCGCTCCTGTCTTCTGACTTTGGCCGCCTCGCCGAGGAGGTCCGTGACATCGAAGCCGCTGGGGCTGACCTGATTCACGTTGATGTCATGGACGGCAGGTTTGTGCCGAACATCACGATTGGTCCGGTGGTGGTGGAAGCCATCAAGCGGGTGGCGACGAAGCCGTTGGACGTGCACCTGATGATTGTGGAGCCGGAGCGGTACGTGGAGGCGTTTGTGAAGGCGGGGGCGGACGTGTTGACGGTGCACGTGGAGGCGAGCCCGCATCTGCATCGGACGTTGCAGGCGATTCGCAAGGCGGGGGCGAAGGCGTCGGTGGTGTTGAACCCGGGCACGCCCTTGTCGGCCATCGAGGAGGTGTTGGGGGACGTGGACATGGTGTTGTTGATGAGCGTGAACCCGGGGTTCGGGGGGCAGAGCTTCATCGAGTCCACGGTGGACAAGGTCCGCCGGCTGCGGGCGATGTTCGATGCGCGCGGGTTGGACACGGACATCGAGGTGGATGGGGGCATCAACGCCGAGACGGCGCGCCAGGTGGTGGCCGCGGGGGCGACGGTGTTGGTGGCGGGCAGCTACGTCTTCGGGGCGAAGGACCGGGCGGCGGCGATTCGTTCGCTGCGGCCGTGAGGCGCGGTCAGGCCCGCGTGCGAGCGACGGTGGTGGCGAGCCGCGCGACGCGGGTCATGAACGTGGGGTCGAAGGGCTTCACCTCGTAGTCGTCGGCCCCGAGCTCGAAGCAGACGTGGCGGGTGAACTGGTCTTCGACGCCGCTGAGGATGATGACCTTGCAGTCGCGAGTGGACGGGTCCTGCTTGAGTTGAGCGAGGAGGTCCCGGCCGTCCTGGTGTTGGTTGATGTCCAGGATGATGACCGCGGGGCGGTGCATGCGCGCCAGCTCCAGCACCCGCTCCGACGTCGTATCCGAGATGCACGTCAGGCCGGAGCGCTTCGCCTCCCGGGCGAGGGCCGACACGACGAGCGGTTCATCATCGGAGATGAGGACGACGGGGGGCATGGTTGATTCGCGCTGCACGGCCAACAACCTTCTCGGCCCTAGAGGGGACTGGTGAATATATCTGGAAGTACCGGAATGTCAGGGAGTTTTGAAAGGGCGGGGGAACGGGTGAGGGTCCTTCCGGACACCTGGTGAGGGAGGAAGGGGGAGGGGAACGAAAGGTGATCCGAGGACGTTGACTCAGCCGTGCGGCTCGGGTACTACCGCCCGCACTTTCGCCGGTCCCGAGGAGTACCCACCGGCGGACGGACATATCGGGGAGTGGCTCAGCCTGGTAGAGCACTTGGTTCGGGACCAAGGGGTCGCAGGTTCAAATCCTGTCTCCCCGACCATGTGAATGGCCCAGGAGTTTCGCGAACCTTCGCGAGGACTCCTGGGCCTTTCTTTTTCCCGCGAGCACTTCCAGCGCTGACTCTGGGCCTGTGCTCAGGTGGCGGTGGTCTTGTCCTCACTGCACCTGAAGCCCGCCGCTCCTGCCTGTGTGCCCGACAGTCCACTGGGGGCACCCATCCCCTGGCCTGATGGACGGCATGTCGCCGCCAATGCGGGTCAGCGCATCTTTCTGTGGGATGTCCAGACGGGCGTCTGCGCGAGGACGCTCGAGACCCGCGCCATTCACAGTCCCCCGATGTTCCACCTGGCCAGCGAGCCTGGGCTGGGGCGGGTGCTCGAAGCCCACGAGCTTCGCGCCTTCGCGGTCTGGGATTCGGGGGACTGGCAATGCCTCCAGACCTTCAAGGGGCATGGCGAGCCGGTGCGGGCCGCGGTGTTCGTTGAGGAGGACCGGGTCGTCTCCATCAGTGGCGATGGCACCGCGCAGCTCTGGGATGCATGGACAGGGGAGTCACTTCGCCTGATGGAGTTCAGGGTCCCTTTCGCGCTCGCGAGGGACCCGGTGACGGGGCTAGTCGCCATCAGTGGGCACCGGGGCTCTGTCGTCGTGCTCGACGGCCCGACGCTGGAGGTCCGAGCGGGGCTCCACCTGCCCATGGTGGAGGCGAGATACGAGAAGGGCGGCGCGAGGGAGGGCGGCAGGCCGACCCACGGAATCCATGCGTTGACGTGGCACCCCGATGGCGAACACCTGCTCGGTGGGGGTGGAGACTTCGTCGCGCGGATGTTCCATGGCCAGACGGGCCGCGTCGTGTGGGAGTGGCACGGCCATTCGGATGGAGTGGTCGCCGTGGCGGTCTGTGCGGAGCGAGGGCTCCTGTGTACCGGGAGCTACGACGGCACCGTGCGCGTCTGGTCGCTCCACTCGACCGAGTGCCTGGCGGTGCATGACTTGGGTGCCCCCGACATCGGTGGGCTGTGCCTCTCGGGCGGGGTCATCTACGTGACGGTGCGGAACGAGCTTCGGGTGATTCCATTGCCGTGACCAGGCATTGGAGAGGAGCCAGTGAGGAAGCGGAAGAACATCCATCTCCGGGGTCCTCTATCCACGACGTGCTCCATGCAAAGTGCGGGGGACGCAGAGTCAGCTCAATCCCAGTCGTGGAAAGCCCTTACTTCTCCAGTCCGCGCCACGAGACTCGGCCTGAAGTAACCAGGCCATTGAATAACAAGGTGCCCGGTGCGTCTTGGGATTGAGTCCCTCGCTGGAGTCAGACATGCCCCGATGTTCCGCCGGCATTTGCGCCGTAGGTTTGCTCGTCACCGCGTGCGGGGGCTCGACCCGGCACCAGTCCTTGCTTGAGCGGCGGGATGCCATTCGGGCCAGTCACGAGGAGGAAGCCGCACGTCAGCTTGAAACGTACCGCGCCAGCGATGGCTTTCAGGAGTCCCGCTGGGGGATGTCACCCGAAGAGGTGCGGGCGCTCTACCCGAACGTCCAGTTGACACGTCACGGCACCTTCTTCATCTCCAATCAAGTCGCGGACCGGGACGCTGTTGTGGAGTTCCATTTCGTCCACAACAAGCTCGCCGCCGCGACTGTCTTCTTCCTCCCCACGAGACCCGTGAGAGAGGGGTTCGAGTCGCTCGCGGAGCTTCTCAAGATGAAGTACGGCCCTCCGAGATTCAGCGAAGACTCCGCGGCCAGTGCCGGTGATGCCGCCGCGTTCGTCGACTTGATCGAACTCCTTGTCGTGAGCATCGATGCCCTGAGCGGAAAAGGTGGGAGCCATCGGGACTCGCCTCTCGACGACGCAGAAAGTCGGGCACGACGGGAGCGAGCCCACCTTGAAAGGCTCGAAGCCCAGCACACCTTCCGCCTCTTCCACTCTTGGAGCAACCCCGAGACCGAAGTGGTGCTGCTCGGTCAAAGCCAGCACAACAGCTCGCTGCTCGTCCTGCGCTACGAGAGTCTTGTGTTCAAGCCCCAACTCATCGAGGTCCAGCAACGCAAGGCAGCCGAGCTCAAGCAGTCGCAAGCCAAGGACCTGTAGGTCGAAGGCGGGTTCCTCGAGCCGCCGGCCTCATGTCCGGAACTGACAGAACGTCGTCATTGCGGACATGGGGGCTGATGAAGACGATGCGGGCATGTTCACGAGCCGCCGCGTGGTCATCGCGGTCTTCCCAGATGTCGATCTCCTCGATGTCACCGGCCCCGCAGAGGTGTTTGCCATGGCCAACCGGGAGACCGGGGGCAAGGCCGGCTACCGGGTCCAGCTCGCGGGGCCGACCTCGGGCGTGGTCACGACATCGGCGGGTGTGCGTCTGGTCGCGGACCTCTCGTTCGCCGAGGTCGACGGTGTCCTCGACACGCTGCTGGTCCCCGGTGCGGTGGAGATGCTCCCCAGCGGCCCGGTTCCACGGATAGACGAGAACGTCGTCACATGGCTGCAGACAGCCGCGCCCATGGCCCGGCGGGTCGCGTCTGTCTGTGTGGGCGCCCATCTGCTGGCGGCGGCGGGATTGCTCGACGGCAAGACGGCCACGACGCATTGGTCGACCGCCGAGCGTCTCGCGGCCGACCACCCCAAGGTGAAGGTGGACCCCGACCCCATCTTCGTCCGGTGCGGGAGGATTTGGACCGGGGCCGGAATCAGCGCCTGCATGGACCTGTCGTTGGCGCTGGTGGCCGAGGACCTCGGCGAAGAGGTGGCCCTCGCGGTGGCCCGCCAACTGGTCATGTACCTCAAGCGCCAGGGCGGGCAGAGCCAGTTCTCGGTTCCACTGAGCCAGCCACCCGCCTCTCGAAGGGACATCGATGACCTGCGCATGTACATCGCCGACCATCTCGAGGATGACCTCTCCGCGGCGACTCTCGCGGCGCGGATGTCCCTGAGCGAGCGGCAATTCGCTCGGGTCTTCCGGCAGGAGACGGGCACCACGCCCGCCGCGTATGTCGAGGCCACGCGGGTGGAGCCGGCTCGCCGCATGCTGGAGAGCACGGACCAGCCGCTCGACGACGTGGCAAGGGCCAGTGGACTGGGCTCGGTGGAGACCCTTCACCGCGCATTGCGCAGACAGATTGGCATTGCCCCCGCGGCCTACCGCCGCCGGTTCCGCACCGCGAACTGACGTATCTCTTTGTCTTTCTTCACCGGGCGCGACCTTGTTGGTCAAAGTCGCGCCTTTCCCTCAACCCCTCACGGAATAGGACCCTGTCATGACTGCCTCCAAGAGCCTGCGAAACGTCATCGGCCTCGACAATCAATTGCCTCGGCTCGCCGACGCGACGCTCATCTTCATCGACTTCCAGAACACCTACTGCAAGGGCGTCATGGCGCTGGAGGGCGCGGACAAGGCCCTCTCGGCGGGAGCACGCTTGCTGGCGGCGGCCCGTGCCGCGGGCACGCGGGTCATTCATGTCATGCACGACGGAGGCGCGGGCTCGCCGTACGACATCCGCGCGGAGATTGGCGCCATCTGCGCCGAAGTGGCCCCCATCGCTGGAGAGCGAGTCGTGGTGAAGAAGTTTCCCAACTCCTTCCACGACACGGACCTGGAGAAGACCCTCCGTGAGCTGAACGCGGGCACGGAGCTGGTGCTGGCGGGCTTCATGACGCACATGTGCGTGGCCTTCACGGCCCAGGGGGCCTTCAACCTCGGCTACCGCCCCACCGTCGTCGCCGAGGCCACCGCCACCTGCTCGCTCACCGCCCCCGACGGCTCCATCGTGCCCGCCGCCTCGCTGAAGACGGCCGCGCTCACCACCATCAACGACCTGTTCGGCGTCGTGGTCCCCGCCGTCAACGACCTGACCGCGAAGTAACTCGCGAACGCGGACCCACCGATGGAGATGGGCGTCGCGGAGCAGATGATGTCGCTGCTCCGCGACCAGGCCGTGACGGAGTGATGGCTCGTGGCCGCCCCACCCGCGTGGCAGGGACGGCCACCTCCCCTCGAACCGTCTGGGCCTAGAGCTTCACGATACGGCCCAGGAAGAGCACGCTCTGGGTGTTCGCCTCCTCGATGACGAAGAGGAACGGGCGGTTCACCTCGAACATGGGGGGCATGGACACAGGTCCCATCTCGATGCCCGTCGCGGCGGCGGCCTCGCTGCCCTTCTCATCCACGGCGAGGAACGCCTGGTGCTGCGCGCCCGTCACGGCGAGCTTCTCCTTCGTCGAGATGCCAGACAGGTCCGCGCCCGCGGTGAACGCGCTCGTCATGCCCAGGTTGCGCAGCGGCTCCACGAGGGAGACCGCCTGGCGCACCTCGAAGCGCGGTAGCGTCACATACAGGTGCTGCTCGCGCAGTTGGCTGCGCACCGAGCCCAGGAACGCCGCGGACAGCCGCCCCTCCACCGCCGCGAACTGGCCCGCGTCCGGGACGATGATGAACATGCGGAAGGCATTGCCCACGTAGGGCAGGGCGAGCGCGCGGTAGCCCTCACCCTGCATGGTGGGGAAGGTCCCCGTGGTGGACATCGTCTGGACGGACGAGGCCGCGCCCGTCAGGCCATGGAAGTCCTGCGCGCGTGTCGCCTCGGGCATGAACGGCCGGCGCCAGCTGCCCTTGAAGTACAGCGCGTTGGCGAGCACCAGCCGCGTGTCGCCACGGATTTCACCCTCGGGAATCAGGCTCGGGATGCGGTCCTCGGTCTCCTTGGCGACCCAGCCGTTGATGGCGCGGCGCGCACCCTCCGGGTCCTCGGAGATATCCAGCGAGTACATGCCCGTGCCGTGGTGCTCGGCGAGCAGGTCCAGGTAGGCCGGCTCGACCTCGTAACCCTTCTGGGAGAACAGGGCGTTCATCGTCCGGAAGGTGGGGGCCGTCCCCTTGTCTCCGTGCGTCTGGCCCGCCTGTCCCTGGAGCGAGAGGCTCAACCAGTTGAACGCGGGATGGAGCCGCTCGGGTGGCAGGGTGAACTTGAGCGCCTGGGCCATCTGGGCGGCGGTGTCTCCTCTCGCCCCCGCGTACAGCATGCCGAACGCCTGGGTGATGCTCAGCGGAGAGAAGAGGGCGTTCTCACCGGGCTGGGTCACCTGCCGGTACACGGCTACGCCAAAGTCGGTGTTGTCCGCGACGAGCGTCGCGCGGTCGGCGTCGGAAACCTGAGGGGACCGCGCCCGCTCCTTGTTGGAGGAGAGGAGCTCTCCTGGGGGCGGAGTCTTCCCGGGCTGCGGCGTCTGGGAATCCGAATCACATCCCGCGGTTGCCAGCAGGGCGGCGAGTGCACAGACGCGCAGCGGCTTCGACACAATCATGGGGCAGGCCTTTCAAGGTGTGTTGCGGGCCGCACCGTTAGCAAACGTCATGCACACAGCCGCTCACTGAGAATTCAACGTCTTGGCGAACCCCTCGCCGAGGATTCCTCGGATTTTCGAGGCTCCGCCGGTTCTTTCCCGAGGGCCCCACGAACAGGCCCCGTATATTCCTTGACGGGAATATGCCTCAGTGGGCATATAGGGCTCATGTTCGAGACGTTCGCGGCCCTGGCCGAGCCCAATCGCTTCCGAATCGTCGAGCTGTTGCGCTCCGGTCCCCGGCCGGTGAGCGACATCGGCGAGCGGCTGCAGCTCAATCAGCCTCAGGTGTCCAAGCACCTGAAGGTCCTGAAGGAGGCGGGGCTGGTGGACGTGCAGCCGCGAGCGCAGCAGCGGCTGTACGAGCTGAAGGCGCAGCCGCTGCGTGAGCTTCATGAGTGGTTGGAGCGCTACCGCCAGCTCTGGGATGCGCGCTTCGACGCAATGGACGAGCTCCTGGAGGAGCTCCAGCAGAAGGAGAAGGGACATGGCCGCAAACCGAAGCAGTGAGTTCCCGTTGAACGACACCTCCATGGCGATGCCGTCGGAGCGCGAAATCGTGCTCACGCGCACCTTCCGCGCGCCGCCGCGCATCGTGTTCGAGGCGTGGACCCAGGCGGAGTTCGTCAAGCGCTGGTGGGCGCCGAAGTCCCGGGGCGTCGAGCTGGTGGAGTGCCGCGCGGATGTCCAGGTGGGAGGCACCTATCGCTACGTGCTGCGCGCGGAGGGCAACGAGTTTGGCTTCAACGGCAAGTATGTCGAAATCAACCGGCACTCGCGGCTGGTCTATACACAAATCTTCGAGCCCTTCCCGGACTCATCGCTGCTCATCACCGTGACGTTCGAGGAGCACGAGGGCCAGACGCGCCTGCGCTCCCATGAGCTGTACCCGACGAAGGAAGCTCGCGATGCCACCATCGCCTCCGGAATGGAGAGCGGCATGCGCGAGACGATGAACCAGCTCGACGAGCTCGTCGCGACGCTGCGTTGAGCGAGCGTGTCCCGGGCCGCCCGCGAGGTGCCGGGGGCTCAGAGGGCCGGGTAGTCCACATACCCTTCCGCGCCCGGCGTGTAGAACGTCTGGGGTTGAGGCGACGCCAGCGGCGCGCCGCGCTTCATCCGTGAGACGAGGTCGGGGTTGGCGATGAAGGGCTTGCCGAAGGCCACCAGCTCGGCTCGCTTCGCGGCGAGCGCGTCTTGCGCGGTGTCGCGGATCATGTCTCCGTTGAGGATGACGGTGCCCTCGAAGGCGCGGCGCATGGCGGCCTCCGTCGCCGCGAAGTCCGGGTGGGGATTGGCCACCAGGTGCACATAGGCGATGCCTCGCAAGTCTTTGGCGAGGGCCTCGTATTGCGCGCTCACGCCGTCATGCGCGGGCAAGTCATTGAACGTGCTGAACGGCGTGAGGCGGATGCCCACGCGGTGGGGACCAATGGCCTCGGCGATGGCCCGGGTCACCTCCACCACGAAGCGCGAGCGGTTCTCCGCGCCGCCGCCATAGGCGTCCTCGCGCCGGTTGGTGTGCGGGTGCAGGAACTGCTCGAGCAGGTAGCCATTGCCCGCGTGGACCTCGACGCCATCGAAGCCCGCGGCGACGGCGTTCCTCGCGGCCTGGACGAACTCCGCCTGGGCCTGACGGAGGTCTGCCTCGCTCATGGCCTCCGGCTCGGGGAAGGGCTGCATGCCTTCCTGGTCCGTGTACATCGCGCCGCCGGAGCGCACGGCGCTGGGGGCGACGACCCGGGTACCCTTCGACATGTTGAGGACATGGGCGATGCGGCCCACGTGCATGAGCTGCGCGAAGATGCGTCCGCCCGCCGCGTGGACGCTCGCGGTGATGGCCCGCCAGCCCTCGATTTGCGCCTGCGAGAAGATGCCCGGGGTGCGGGCATAGCCCAGCCCGTTGGGAGAGGGCGCGGTGCCCTCGGTGATGATGAGGCCGGCGGTGGCGCGCTGCGTGTAGTAGTCGCGCATCAGCGCGTTGGGGACGCCGCCGACAGCGCGGCTGCGAGTCATGGGGGCCATGACGACGCGGTTCGACAACTCGAGAGTGCCAAGACGGAAGGAAGAGAAGAGGTCCATGCGCGCTTTCCTCGCGGTGGGTGACGGGGGAAAGACTGCGCCTGGGGGCGTGAATAGCCAATGCTTTGATTCCGGAGGTACTGTCCGGTCATGCGGACAATCCACCAGGCGGACCCCAACGCCGTCATCGCCTTCCTGGAGGTCGCCGAGCAGCGGAGCTTCCGAGGGGCCTCCCGGAAGCTGGGCATCCCCAAGTCGACGTTGAGCCAGCGCGTGGCGATGCTCGAGGAGCACCTGGGCGTGAGCCTGTTCTCCCGGACCACGCGCAGCGTGACGCTCACGGACATCGGCGCCAGCTACCAGCGCGAGGTCGCCCCCGCCATCGCGGCCCTGCGCGCGGCCGAGGCTCTGGTGGGAGACCTCCAGGCCCATCCCAGCGGACGGCTGCGGATGACGCTGCCCTTCGAGCTGGGGCAGCGCGCGATGGGGACCGTGCTGTCGACGTACATCGCCCGCTACCCGGACGTGAAGGTGGAGGCGGAGTTGATGGACCGCCGCGCGAACCTCATCGAGGAGGGGTTCGACCTGGCGGTGCGTGTCGGTCCCTTGGATGACTCGAGGCTCATCGCGCGCCGGCTCGGAGGCGGCCATCGGCTGGGCGTCTACGCGAGCCCCGCCTATCTGCGCCGCGCGGGAGTCCCCAAGGAGCCCAAGGACCTGGTGCGGCACCGATGTCTGGCGATGACGGGCTCCTCCTCACCGACGACCTGGACGTTTGGCGGCGCGCGGCGGGCCCGCGGCGTGAGCTTCGTCCCCAGCACGTCCGTCAACAGCATGGAGGTGCTGTTGGCGCTCGCCATCGCGGACGCGGGCCTCGCGCGCTTCCCGCCCCTCTACGCCGCCCCCGCCGTCGCGCAGGGCAAGCTCCGCGAGGTGCTCCACACCTACGCCCCTCCGCCCCTCCACCTGTTCGCCGTCTACCCGGGGGCGCGCCATGTCTCGCCCGCCGTGCGCGCCATGGTGGAGTTGCTCGGCGAATACTTCACCACCGTGTCCTGGGCGTGAGCCATCCGCCCGCCCGGCCGCTCCCGTCAATCCAACCTGTTCCTGGCTTTGCCGTTCCCGAGCCACTATGACGGCGGTCCCCCACCGCAGCGCGAGGGGGCATCGTCGCCATGAGTACATCCGCCATCCCCACGTCCAGTGCCGCCACTCCCGCCCACTCGGTTTCGCGCGTGTGGCGTGGGCGCGTGTTGCTCTTCGTCCTCTACTTCGCGGCGCTGGCGATGTTCCCCATCCCCTCGCCGTTCGACTCGAAGCTTCTGGTCCCCACCGCGTTGTCGATTCTGCGCGAGGGGAACATCGAACTGGACGAGTACTCGCAGACGTTCAGCTGGTTCCGCCATGGCGTCTTCGACCTCAATGGCCACGTCTACAACTACTTCCCCCTGGGGCCTTCGCTGGTCGCGCTGCCCATGGTGGTGGTGGTGGACGGCTTCGTGCGGACGGTGGAGCCGGTGCGCCATGTGCACCCGGGGCTGGCGCGCTTCTGTGAGCACTGGCGCCACATCTACGACGCCACGGGCCAGGTAGACCTGGGGGCGTGGGACCACCCTCAGCGCTACTTCGCCTCCGTGCTCATGGCGATAGCGGGCGTCGTCATGTACGTGCTGGGCACCGCGGCGCGCCTGTCCCGTCCGCGCGCGCTCCTGCTGTCCACGCTCTTCGTCTTCGGCACGCCGCTGCTCTCCACCGCCAGCCGGGCGATGTGGCAACACGGGCCCTCGCTGCTGTGCCTCACCTTCGTGCTGCTCTGCCTGGTGCGCGCGAGGGAGAATCCGAGCGCCGCGGGCTGGGCGGGGCTGCCGCTGGCGCTCTCCTATGTGATGCGGCCCACCAACAGCATCTCCGTGCTGCTGTTGACGCTGTACGTGGTGTGGACGTACCCGCGTCAGGCGTGGAAGTTCTTCGCGGGGGCGCTCGTGGTGGCGATTCCCTGGGTGACGGTGAACTACGTCCACTACGGCTCCGTGCTGGCGCCGTACTACGAGCCCCAGCGTCTGGAGATTGAGGGGGCACGCATGGCCGAGGCCCTGGCCGGAAACCTCGTGTCTCCGGCGCGGGGGCTGCTCGTCTTCACCCCCGTGGTGTTGATGGGCCTCTGGGGCCTGGTGCTGGAGTGGCGCGCGCGGACCTTCACCCGGCTGCACGCCGTCCTCATCGCGGTGGTGCTGCTGCACTGGGTGACGGTCTCCACCTTCCCGCATTGGTGGGCGGGGCACTCGTATGGTCCGCGCTTCTTCACGGACATGGTGCCCTACATGATGTTCTTCCTCCTGCCGGTGGTGCGGACGCTGAGCTGGCGAGGCCCCGAGGCCCGGCGCGCCATGACCGCCACCTTCGCGGTGCTGGCCGTGCTGAGCCTCGGGATTCACATCCACGGCGCCAGCTCCCGCTCCGTGTACGCGTGGAACCCGCTCCCCATCGACGTGGACCAGAAGCCCTCGCGGCTCTGGGATTGGAAGGACCCCCAGTTCCTGGGCCTCCGTCGCTGACGCTACGGTTGGACCCCGGGCGCGCCTTCGCGGCGGAAGAGCAGCGTCCCGGTGGTCCGGTCCACGCGCACGGCCCGCACCTTGCCGTGGGCGTCGCGCAGGAACTCGAGGGTCAGCCGGAAGAGCGCATCGCCCGGCGTCACGAAGCGCGTGGGCGTCAGCGCGTGGAGCTTCACGGTGGGGCCCGTGCCTGACCGGATGGTCACCGAGCCCTCCACGACGCCGAACTCGAGCGTGTCGGAGTCGAAGTGCGCGCTGAGGTTGCCGGCCAGTTCGCCCGGCGCCGACGTGTCCCAGCGGTAGGTGCCGGCGTAGTCCGACAGCGCGGTGACGGGCAGCGCCACGGTGCGCAGCACGGGATTGACGCCGCGCCCGAGCGCATCCGAGATGGCGTTGCGAATCTCCGTCGCGAGCTGGGTGCCCTGGGGCGCGTTGGTGAGGATGACGAGGCCGTCTCCGGTCTCCAGAGAGCCTTCCATCCAGGCGCGGTAGCTGTCGTTGGTGCCGCCGTGGTGGAAGACGCGGGACGGACCGTCGCCCGCGAGGCGCGGCCCGAGACCGAAGTGACTGGGAGACACCTCGGTCATCATCTGCACGGCGAGCGGGTGGGGCAGGTAGGGGTTCTTGCCCTGGTAGCTGGCAATCAACGTCTGGACGAAGGCGCCCAGGTCATTGGCGCTGGTCCACAGGCCGGAGGCGGCCTGCTCGGCGAAGCTCTCGTAGCCGCGGGGCAGGGCGGTGCGCTGGCCTTCCTTGTCGTGGGCCTTGGCGATGTTGCCCAGCTTCGCGGGCAAGGGATTGACGTAGGTGCTGCGGCGCATGCCGACGGGCTGGAACACCTCGGTGCGCGCGAGCGCCTCCAGCGGTTTGCGCTGGGTGTCCTCCAGCAGCAACTGCTCGACGGTGATGCCGCCGCCGGAGTATCGCATGCGTGTCCCGGGCTCGAACGCGATGCGGACAGGCTCGCTCTTGGCGGGCTTCACGCCGTCGAGAATCTGCACGAGGGTCGGCAGCTTCTCGTCCGGTTGATAGTCCTCGAAGCCCCACACCGACAGGCCCGAGGTGTGCGACATCAACATGCGCAGGGTGAGCGTGCTGCTCTTGAAGGCGGGCGCGGCGGGGACCTTCCACGAGGTCAGGTACGTGTTGACGTCCCGGTCCAGGTCGAGCTTGCCCTTGGCGACATGGCGCAGCGTGGTGGCGGCGGCGACGACCTTGCTGATGGAGCCGACGGAGAACAAGGTGTCCGCGTCCACGGCGTCCTTCGTCCCAGCCTCGCGCACGCCGAAGCCGGCGGCGTGGACGACCTTGCCGTCCTTGAGCACGGCGATGGCGACGCCTGGGACATGGTAGTGCTCCATGCGTTGCTTCAGCGACCAGCCCGGAAGCGGCTCACCCATCTTCAGCATGGAGGGGCGCAGGCCCTTCTCGAGCGCGGTCTTGATGGGGAGCGTCTCGTCAAGAGCAGCGGGCGCGGAGGCGAAGGCATTCCCCGCGAGCAGCATGGCGGCCCACAGGGGCGCGCGGCGCCATCGGCGTCCCGGATGCGGGATGATGGGACGGGTGGGGTGGCTCCGCTCGTGTGTCTGTTGCCCTGCGTCCATGATGACTCCTCATCCCAGGTGAATCCGTGGCACCCGCTAACAGGGGGGCTTCGGTTCTATTCGTGGAGTCTTGGAGGGAAGAGGAGGTCGGAATCACCCCGATTTGTGTCCGGGCGGAGTGACACTTAAAGAGTGTCTCCATGGGCAACAAGACGGACTCGGGGCGTGGTTCGGACCTGGAGCTGGACTGGGGTTCTCGAGAGCCTCGTCCCCAGGAGGGGGCGCCGGATGCGGTGACACGTTCCGCGGAGACGGCGGTTCTGGAGCCGGTGCTCGCTGGGAAGGGGCCGCCCGGCGACCCGCGCTACATGAGCATGGAGCTGCGCTACTCGATGGCGGCGGTGCTGTCGTCGCCGATGCTGCGCATGCGCCAGTTCCGCGAGACGATGGAAATCCTCGTGGGCTGGGAGGGGCGGAACCAATACAGCATCAGTGGCGAGGACGGCCGGAACTCGGTGTTCGTGGGCGAGACAGGGTCTGGCTGGACGTCTCAGCTCCTGCGCAACTTCTGGCCATTCCACCGCCAACGCATGGAGTGCATGACGCCGACGGGCATGCTGGCCCTGGCGGTCGAGTTCCCCTGGTTCCTCTTCTTCGCCCGCGTGGAGGTGTTCTCGTGGGATGGCCGACCCATGGGAGAGGTCGTCCAGCGGTTGAGCTTTCCGGGCCGACGCTTCGACATCGTGTCGCCCACGGGGGTCGTCCTCGCGACCGTGAAAGGCCCACTCTTCAAGCCGTGGACCTTCCGTGTCTTCCAGCGCGACGAGGAGGTGGCTGTCATCCGCAAGCACTGGAGCGGTCTGGTCCAGGAGACCTTCTCCGACGCGGACAACTTCAGCGTGGAGTTCCAGCCGTCGTGCACCGATGGCCGGTTCCGGCAACTGGTCCTGGCCGCCGCGTTGCTCGTTGACCTGACCTACTTCGACAACCGGAGGCGTGGCGTCTCGCTCGGTTCCCTCTTCAAGTTCTTCGACTAGGACGCGTCCCCGACACGCACCACGAGCTTGCCGAAGTTGCGCCCCTCGAGCAGGCCGATGAAGGCCGCTGGAGCGTTCTCCATGCCGTCGACCACGTCCTCGCGCAGCTTGACCTTCCCCGCGCCGAGCCATGCGCCCATGTCGCGCCGGAAGTCCTCGAAGCGCGTCGCGTAGTGGTCGAGGATGATGAAGCCCTCCAGGCGGATGCGCTTCTGGAGCACCGTGGTCAGCAGCCGCGGCAGCTGGTTCGGTCCGGGCGGAAGCGAGTCCGCGTTGTAGTTCGAGATGACCCCGCACACCGGTACTCGCGCGTGGTTGTTGAGCAGCGGCAGCACCGCGTCGAACACCTCGCCGCCGACGTTCTCGAAGTAGACGTCGATGCCGTTGGGGCACGCGGCGGCCAGCCGCTCGGCCAGGTTCGAGTCCCGGCGGTCGAGGCAGACATCGAAGCCCAGCTCCTCGACGGCGTAGCGGCACTTGTCCTGGCCCCCCGCGATGCCCACCACCCGCGCGCCACGCAGCTTCGCCAGCTGTCCGACGACCGCGCCCACCGCGCCTGTCGCCGCGGCCACGACCACGGTCTCCCCCGCCTTCGGCTGGCCCAAGTCGAGCAACCCCACGTACGCGGTGAACGCGGGCATCCCGAGCCCACCCAGCGCCCATGACGGACGCGCCATCTCACCGAGGGCGACCAGGTCCTTCCCGTCCGACACGGCGTAGTCCTGCCAGCCCGCGTTGCTCAGCACCAGCTCGCCCGCGCGGAAGGACGGATGCTTGGACTCGACGACGCGGCTGACCGTTCCACCCACCATCCGCTCGCCTGGCTTCACCGGCGGCGCATAGCCCGGGCCGACCTCGTCCATCATGTTGCGCATGTAGGGGTCGAGCGAGAGGTACACCGTGCGCAGCAGCACCTCTCCTTCGCGGGGCGTCGGGAGGGGGACTTCCTCGAAGCGGAAGTCCTGGAGGGTCGGCGCGCCCCGGGGATGGCGCGCGAGGACGACGCGACGGTTGACGGTCTTGCTTTGAGGCATGGGGGTTCTCAGGGGTGAGGGGAAGGGGAGACGCCGGTGTATGAGTAGACCGGTCGTCTATGAGACAGACATGCGAGGGCGACGACGTGGCGGCTGTTGGGGGCTCAGCCCGCCTGGCTCATTCCCAGCATCCGCCGTGTGTTGCTCATGGCGGTGTCGAGGGGGGCTCGGTCGCGGGTGATTTTCGCGAGCAGACTGGCGCCGAGCCAGCTCTGGTAGAGGGTGGCGGCGGCTGTCTGGGCATCCAGCGAGGTCTTCACCGAGCCATCGGACTTGCCCGCTTCGATGCCACGCGCAATCCGCGCGACGATGCTCTGGGTGCCGCGATCCAGGACCGCGCGCATGTTCTCGGACAGGTCGCAGACCTCGGCCCCTAGCTTGACGACGAGGCAGCGCTGCTGCACGTCGGCGTCTGTCTGGGATTCGAGCCAGTCGCGGAAGTAGGCGACGAGCCGCTGCGCGGACGTGCCTCGCTTCGAGAGCAGCTCGTCCATGCGCGCGAGGCAGTCGGTGAAGTAGGTCTCCAGCAGCGCCTCGCCGAAGGCCTCCTTGGAGCCGAAGTAATGGTAGAACGAGCCCTTGGGCACCTGCGCGGCCTCGAGCACCTCCGCCAGACCGACGGCGGAGAAGCCTTTTCGCACCAGCAGCGGGTGGGCCACTTCCAGGATGTGGCGGCGGACATCGACACCCGAGGGACTCATGGCCGCTGACTTAACGGCGACTAGACCGGTCGTCTAGCGAATCGACGGGGGTTGTTTCGGGACGCGGTGAAGTGACCACCGGCGGCGCGTGGGCGCAACCGGTGGTCACCTCGTTCAGGGCGTGCGTGGCGCGGTTCCTGATTCAACCGGAAGCGCGCCAGCGCTCCATGTTGCTGTCAGGAGAAGCAGTGGAAGTTGATGCTCAGGACGCCGATGGTGCCAGTCGTGTACGCCCCGGCGGCCACGCCCGTGGCGAATCCGTAGTACTGACACACCTGGTTGGCGACGGCGCGCACCTGGTACCACGGCGCATAGTGGGGATTGAACGACGACCCGAAGGCCGGGAACCTCGTGTCATTGGTGCTGGCGCCCCGCCCCTGCACGCGCGAATGGTCGAGACACACCAGGCCCACGTCGTTCGTCACGCCGTTCTTGTAGCCCGTGAGGAATCCCCCTCCGTAGTTCAACCCCATCTGTCCGCACTCGCTGGTCGAAGCGGCCTCCGCCTTGAAGGACATCTGCTGGTCGAGCACCGTGATGCCGTCGTCCCACCAGGCCCACCGGCTGATGCTCGAGAAGGGAACGTCCTGCCAGGTGACCATGTCGGACGTGAAGCAGTGCACGCCCATCAACTCACCCGACTGCTCTCCCGTGTACATGCCTCGTGCGTAGCCGTACTGCGCACACACCGCTTCCGCGCCCCGGTTCGCGTACGCCCAATTCACGCTTCCACGGCTCGTGATGGGATAGCCGGATGCGGCGCGCATCGCGGCCGTCGTGTCGAACCAGACGACTCCCGCGAGTGCCTGCGCAGATGCCAGGGTGATGGTGAGGCTTGCCAGTGCTGATACGAACTTGGTCATGGGTGCGGCTCCTGTGGTTGGAATGTCCAAGAGCAATACGAGCCCGTGCTCAATCCTGGTCGTCGCGGGTATGTGATTCGTTGGTGTTGCGGGTTTTCCCGTGGGGGTGTGGCTCTCCTGTCAGTAGAAGCAGTCGAAGCCGAGGTTCAGGACGCCGGTGCCCGTCGTGACAGCCCCGTCGGCCGTGCCCGTGGCGAATCCATGGTACTGGCACACCTGGTTGGCGGCGGCGCGCACCTGGTACCACGGGGAATAGTTGGGGTGGAGCGGTGGCGTGAGGGCCGGGAATCTCGGGTCATTGGCATCCGCGCCCCGAATCGCCACGTGGGACCTGTCAATGCACACCAGCCCCACGACGTTCGACAAGCCCGTGTGTCCCGTGAGGAATCCCCCTCCGTAGTTCATGCCCATGGAGTTGCATTCGTTGTGCGCGGTGGCCTCCGCCTTGAAGGACACCTCGGCGTCGAGCGTGGTGATGCCGTCGTCCCACCAGGCCCACCGGCTGATGCGTGAGAAGGGGACGTCCTGCCATGTCACCATGTCGGACGTGAAGCAGTGCACGCCCATCAGCTCCCCGGCCTGCTCTCCCGTGTACATGCCCCGCGCGTAGCCGTTCTGCATGCAGACCGCCTCCGCGCTCCGGTTCGCGTACGCCCAGGTCACGCTCGCACGGCTCGTGATGGGAAAGCCGGCCGCGGCGCGCATGGCGGCTGTCGTATCGAACCAGACGACTCCCGCGAGCGCCTGCGTCGCTGTCAGGGTGAGAGTGAGGCTTGCCAGGGTTGACGTGAGCTTGGTCATCGGTGCGTCTCCTGTGGTTGGAATGTCCAAGAGGAATACGAGCCCACGCTCAATCCTGGTCATCGCAGGTATGTGATTCGTTGGTGTTGCAGGTTTTCCGTGGCGGTGCGGATTCGCCTGTCAGTAGAAGCATTTGAAGGCGAGGTTCAGGATGCCGCTGCCCGTCGTGGCCGCCCCAGTGGCCGTGCCCGTGGGGAAGCCATAGTGCTGACACACCTGGTTGGCGGCGGCGCGCACCTGGTACCACGGCGCATAGTGAGGATTGAGCGGCGGCGTGAGGGCCTGGAACTGCGGGTCATTGGCATCCGCGTTCCGTATTGTCACGTGGGACCTGTCGAGACACACCAGGCCCACGACGTTGTTCGGGCCCGTGTGCCCCGTGAGGAAGCCCCCTCCGTAGTTCATGGTGTCGCACTCGGAGTTCGTGGCGGCCTCCGCCTTGAAGGACACCTGCTTGTCGAGCACCGTGATGTCGTCGGACCACCAAGCCCACCGGCTGATTTGCGAGAAGGGAACGTCCTGCCAGGACACCATGTCGTGCGTGAAGCAGTGCACACCCATCAGCTCACCCGACTGCTCCCCCGTGTACATGCCCCGCGCATAGCCGTTCTGCATGCACACCGCTTCCGCGCTCCGGTTCGCGTACGCCCAGTTCACGGTATAGCGGCTCGTGATGGGAAAGCCGGATGCGGCGCGCATCGCCTCCGTCGTATCGAACCAGACGACTCCCGCGAGTGCCTGCGCCGACGTCAGGGTGACGGTGAGGCTTGCCAGCGTTGAAATGACCTTGCTCATTCGTGCGGCTCCTGGGGTTGGAATGTCCAAGAGAAATACGAGCGCACGCGCAATCCTGGTCGCCGCGACGAAGAGTCGTATGGGGCTCTCAACTCCTTGAGACCTCAATGCTTTTTGGAAATCGTCATCGTCTGAAATACGGATGTCGATTTCGTGGGGGGCCGTTCGGCCAAGAGGTGTTCAACGAAGTCCACTTCAAGGAGAACGCCATGAAGTATCTCTGCTTGCTGCACTATGACGTCGCGAAGTTCGAGACGATCAGCGCCTCACGGATGGAGGCCATCGTCAAGGAATGCACGCCTTACGACGCGGCCCTCAAGGCCAGCGGTCAGCTGGTGGTCCAGGGGTCTCTCCAACACGGCAGCGCCATGATTCTGCGCCCGCGCGACGGCAAGACGACGACGTCCGAGGGCACCCTCGCCAGCACGGTGGGCGCGGTGCTCGTCCTCGAGGCTCGCGACCTGAACGACGCGGTCCGCGTGGCGTCGCTGCATCCGGCGGCGCGCACCGGAGAGGACCTGGGATGGGCCGTGGAGGTCCGCCCGCTCGAGATGTTTGAATACAGGGCGTGAGCCGCATGACAAGCCGTCACGCACGTGGGAGGACACCGTGAAGTATCTCTGCCTCGCCTACTACAACGAGGCGGCCTTCGAGTCGCTGACGCCCGCAGAGCTGGAGGCGTTGGGCAAGGAGTGCCAGCCCCATGATGAAGCCCTTCGTCAGAGTGGGAAGCTCGGCACGGTGGCCTCGTTGCGGCATCGCTCGGTGGCCACTGTGCGGTCCAAGAGTGGCCGGATTTCGGTGACGGACGGGCCGTTCGTCGAGTCGAAGGAGCAGGTCGGCTCGTTCTTCCTCCTCGAGGCGCGCGATTTGGACGAAGCGGTCCAGGTCGCGTCGCTCCACCCCGCGGCGCGTCTGGGCGAGCACCTGGGATGGGGCATTGAAGTCCGGCCCGTCGAGACGTTCGTGCCGTGAGCGACGCAGCCGGAGAGGAGCTTCGACGGAAGCTCGATGAGGTCTACCGCGCGGAATCACGGCGTGTGCTCGCCACGCTCATTCGGCTCCTCGGCGACTTCGAGCTCGCCGAGGAGGCGCTGCACGAGGCCTTCACCGCGGCGGCCCTGCGCTGGCCTCGGGAGGGTGTGCCCGCGAATCCCCGCTCATGGCTCGTCTCCGCGGGGAGATTCCGGGCCATCGACCGGCTCCGTCAGCGCGCGCGGTTCGATGAGCGCGTCGCGGACCTGACCTCACAGCTGGAGGTCGCCACGCCCTCTCCGGATGCGGCTGACGACGAGTGGGCCGATGACCCGCTGCGCCTCATCTTCACGTGCTGCCATCCGGAGCTCCCGCCGGATGCGCAGATTGCCCTCACGCTGCGCGAGGTCTGTGGGCTGACCACGGAGGAGATTGCACACGCGTTCATGGTCGGCGCGTCCACCATCGCGCAGCGAATCGTGCGAGCGAAGGCGCGGATTCGGGAGGCGCGGATTCCCTACGAGGTGCCGTCCCTGGAGGTGTTGCCAGACCGGCTCGACACGGTGCTGCGTGTCGTCTACCTCGTCTTCAACGAGGGGTACCTTGCTTCCTCCGGGCCCGCGCTCCTGCGCACGGACCTGTCGAGCGAGGCGCTTCGCCTGGGCCGGCTCCTCGTGGAGCTGTTGCCGGAGCCCGAGGCCCTGGGGTTGCTGGCGCTGATGCTGCTCACGGAAGCCCGCCGGGAGGCGCGCATGTCGAGCGGTGGGGACCTCATCCTCCTCGAGGACCAGGACCGCTCGAAGTGGAACGCGGCCTTCATCGCCGAGGGCAGCGCGCTGGCCGAGCGGGCCCTGCGCTCACGGCGGTTCGGGCCGTACACGCTCCAGGCCGCCATCGCCGCGGTCCACTCGGAGGCGCGGGAGGCGGGGCGGACGGACTGGCCGCAGATTGTCGGGCTCTATGACGTGCTCCTTCGCGCGGAGCCCTCTCCGGTGGTCGAGCTCAACCGTGCGTTGGCGGTGGCCATGCGCGATGGGCCCACCGCGGGCCTCGCGCTGGTGGACGGGCTGTTGGAGCGTGGGGCGCTGACCGACTACCACCTCCTGCACTCGGCCCGTGCGGACCTGTACCGGAGGCTGGGGAGACGCGCGGAGGCCCGGGCTTCGTACGAGAGGGCGCTCGCGCTCACCCGTCAGGAGGCCGAGCGGCGATTGCTCCAGCGGCGGCTGGACGCGTTGGGGGAGGGCCCGTGAGCGGGGCCTGAGGTTGACGCGCCTCGCGGGCTCGTCTACGTGGCGGAGCCGGGTGGTCCTGCTCCCGGAGAGGTCTTGGGTGGCGCGTCGGTCTTCATCAGCAGCCCAGCCTTCGCGGCCCTCCGTCGAGAACTTCCCCGCGACGCGGTACCAGGGCAGCAAGCTGAAGCTCCTGGACTGGCTGTGGGCGCAGCTGGCGCCCCTGAAGTTCGACTCCGTGGTCGACCTCTTCGGCGGGACGGGGTCGGTCTCCTATCTCTTCAAGGTCCACGGCAAGCAGGTCCACTACAACGACAGTCTCCGCTCCAATCACCTCATGGGGCAGGCGCTCATCGAGAACCCGTCCACACGCTTCGAGCCCGAGGAGGTGGCGGACCTGGTGACTCCGAAATCGCGGAGCTACTCGGACTTCATCGCGCGGACCTTCGCGAACATCTACTACCCGGATGCAGAGAACCGGCTCCTCGATGTGATGGCGCAGAACCTCGCCGCGATGCCGGCGGGGTACAAGCAGTCCCTGGGGTACTACGCGCTGTTCCAGGCGTGCATCGCGAAGCGGCCCTACAATCTATTTCACCGCGCCAACCTGTACATGCGCGAGGCCCGCGTCGAGCGCTCGTTTGGAAACAAGGCGACGTGGGACCGGCCCTTCGTGGACCACCTCACCCGGCGGGCCGCCGACGCGAGCCGCGCGGTCTTCGACAATGGCCGGGAGAACCGGGCGACGTGTGGTGACGCGGCGCTCATCCCGGGCCGCGCGGACCTCGCGTATCTCGACCCGCCCTACATCTCAGGGAAGGGAGTGGGCGTGGACTACGCGGGCTTCTATCACTTCCTGGAGGGGCTGACGGAGTACGCGCGCTGGCCGGAGCGGGTGGACGCTGAATACAAACACAGGCCCTACAAGCGCGTGGACTCCCCCTGGAACAGGCCCGCGAGGATTGCGTCCGCCTTCGACGCGGTCTTCGACCGCTGGAGGGACAGCGTCATCGCGGTGTCGTATCGCTCCGACGGCATCCCCTCTGTCGATGCGTTGAAGACGCTGCTCGAGCGTCACAAGAAGAAGGTGGTGGTGCGCACGCTGGAGTATCAGTACGCGCTCTCCACGAACCAGAAGAGCCGCGAGGTGCTGCTCATCGCCGAGTAGGGGCGGGGAGGGTTGCTTCGCCCTGTTCCAGGCCCGGTGGGGGGAGGCTGGGGGGCTTGAAGCGCTCTTGGATGAACCACTCGACGTCGTCGTCGCGGTTGCAGACGAAGCCGATGACCCAGTGCTCGGCGTAATGGTCCAGGGGATAGAGGAGGTCTTGCTTTCCGTTCCTCGAGAACGAGGTGTAGGGGCCCAGCGGGAAGGTGATTTCCGGGCGACGGAACGGGGTCGTGATGTCGATGGCGATCTTCGCGCGGTCCGCTTCGTTCTTCAGCAAGGTGAAGCGGGGGTAGACGCTTCGCGGCGCGTCGGCGATGCGCAGGCCGTGCAGGTCCGCGATGTCGACGATGAGCGGCTGGCAGTAGAGCTCGAAGACGGCCGAGAGCACCTGCGCATCCGGCCCGAGGCTGGGGACGCGGTGGCTCTCGCCCAGCAGTCCCTGGACCTTGAAGTGGACTCCATGGCGTTGGACCGCCGCGGCGAACTCGACTGGAAGATTCAAAGGTATGTCCCCCCGTGCGGCGCCTTCTGGCATGTCCGAAAGCGGCTCACAAGGACGAGGTGGGGGGACGCGGACCTGGCGGCATGCAAGGGGCCTGGGCTCCGGCGAAGGGTCCTTTCTTTGTGTGTCTATTCACTGGTCAACAATCTCGTGAATTCTTGCTCACGGCTCCGACTCAATTCCTTGCAGGGGGCGCGACGCGCGAGTGTCGACGTGAATCACACCGGGATGTAACTTTATCTTTTCCATGTTTTCATTGATTTTCAAGAAAACAAGAATAGCTTGCCGCCGCCTTTTGACCTGGGGGTAATGCATGCGATTGGACCGTCGTGACTTCCTCCGTCTTTCCGCGCTGGGAGGCGGGGCCTTGGCGTTTGGCCCCACGTTCTGGCAGGCCGCCTACGCCGCTCCCGCCGAGCCCGGGCCCGGGCCCTACGGCGCGATATCCGGGAGCGCCGATGCCAACGGCTTGAGACTGCCAGCGGGTTTCTCGTCTCGCGTCATCGCGCGCTCGGGGCGCGTGGTGACTGGAACGAGCTACACGTGGCACTCCGCGCCAGACGGCGGAGCGTGCTTCCCGGTGGACGGGGGCGGCTGGGTCTATGTCTCCAACTGCGAGACGAGCTCCGGCGGCGCCGGCGCGGTGCGCTTCGATGGCGGCGGCACCATCGTGGATGCCTATCGCATCCTGACCGGCACGCGCACCAACTGTGCCGGCGGTCCCACGCCCTGGGGCACCTGGCTCTCCTGTGAGGAGCACGGGAGCGGGCGTGTCTGGGAATGTGACCCGACGAAGGCGTCCCAGGGTGTCGCGCGGGGAGAGTTGGGCACCTTCGCTCACGAGGCCGTGGCGGTGGACCCCGATGACGGGCGTCTGTACTTGACGGAGGACACCACCTCCGGCCGCTTGTATCGCTTCACGCCCTCCGCGTGGCCCGTATTGACGGCGGGCACGCTGGAGGCCGCGAAGGTGACGGGTGACCCGCTGGCCGGCACGGCCACGTTGAGCTGGGTGGCCTGCGCGGCGACCTCGCCCGCGTCACAGCAGTCCTCCGTGGCATCCAATACCACCGTCTTCAGCGGCGGCGAAGGCTGCTGGTACGACAGCGGCGTCGTCTACTTCACCACCAAGAGCAACAACCGCGTCTGGGCCTACACGCCCGCCACGGGGGCGCTGGAGGTCATCTATGACGCCGCGCTCTACGCGGGCTCTCCGCTCACTGGCGTGGACAACGTGGTGGTCTCCCGCGCGGGTGACATCTATGTCGCCGAGGACGGCGGCAACATGGAGATCTGCATCATCACCCCGGGCACTCCGCGCATCGTCTCGCCCTTCTTGCGGCTGGACGGACACTCCAGCTCGGAGCTCACGGGGCCCGCGTTCAGCCCGGACGGCCGCCGTCTGTATTTCAGCTCCCAGCGCGGCACGACGGGCAGCAGCAGCGGTGGCTACACCTTCGAGGTGACCGGTCCCTTCCGCTGAAACCCTGGACCTTGTGAACCCCGCACCTTGCGGGGCCCCATCCGTCGGGGCCTCGCGAGGGGCCGCGCCTCTTCATTGCGGAACGATGACGTTCTCATGGGCACATGCCCACCCTTCTGGGTGGGCCCCTGCGTACCTTGTTCATGGGAACTCCCACCCGTCGTCCCCCATGCAAGTCCTTTCCGGACCCACGCGCGAGGAGGCGCGTCTCACCCACCATGCAATTCACTCTCTTGGGCCTGTGGGAACACATGGGCCTCTTCGCGCGGCTCATCGTCATCCTGATGGCCGTGATGTCTGTTGTTTCCCTGCTCATCCTCGCCGAACGCTCCATCGTGTTCCGCGCGGCCCGGCGCCAGTCGCGCAAGTTCGCCTCGCAGATGGACACGTTGCTCTCCCGGGGCGACTTCGACGGAGCGTCCAGCGCCAAGACCGGGGCCGACGTGGGGTATCTCGGCAGGACCATCCGCGCGGGGCTCGCGGCCTATCGCGTCGCGGAGGAGGACAGCCGTGACGAAGTCATGGAGTCGGTGGCTCGAAGCCTGGAGCGTCAGGCCCAGCGCGAGGTGCAGTGCCTCAAGCGCGGCCTGAGCCACCTGGCCACCGTGGCTTCCACGGCGCCCTTCGTGGGCCTCTTGGGCACCACCATGGGCATCGTCACCGCCTTCCAGCAGATGGCGGATTCCGGCTCGGGAGGTATCAGCACCATCTCCACGGGCATCTCCGAGGCCCTCGTGACGACGGCCTTCGGCCTGCTCGTCGCCATCCCCGCGGTGATGGCCTACAACTCCTTGCAGAGCTGGGTGGACGCCCGCGCCGTCGACCTGGCCGAGGCCAGCAACGAGTTCCTGGACGCCACGGCCCGAGCGCTCAAGCGCGCCCGCGCCGCCGCCAGGGCCGCCGCGACCTCCTGACGCGCGGCTACCCCGTGGACTTCTGGACCGGGACAGGGCCTGGACTCGGAAGGGTGAGAGGGGGAGGCCGTGTCTCGGTATTCGCCAGCTGTTCGAGCGGGCGCAAAAGCGACCTGACGCCATGGCCCAACACGGGCAAGGCCACGGAGGGCTGGAGGACCGCCTCCAGCCCCGCGTGCAGGTGCAGTATCCGGTAGAACTGGCCATGGACGTGGGCGTCGGTCGACGTGCGCTCCATCAGCCGCAGGATGTACCAGTGCAGCAGTCCCAGCCCGAAGGGCCGCTTCCCGACGGCTTGCGGATACAGCAGGTCCATGCCCGTGCCCAACAGCCACGGGAGCCGGATGAGCTCGGGCAGCCGCTCGCGGAAGCGCTGCCCCAGGCCCGACAGTCCGCCGCGTTCGGCCTGCTCGCGGAGGCAGGTGTCCAGCAACTCCGCGCCCAGCCCCGCCACCGACATGCCTTGTCCGTAGAGGGGATTGAAGGCACACGCGGCGTCGCCCAGGACGACGAGCCCCTCGGGGAAGCGCGGCAGCTTCTCGTAGTGCCGCCACCGGCAGTCCTTCACCTTGTGCTGGGAGATGGGCCCTATCGGCGTGGCCTGCTTCAGGTATTCGTACAGGTCGGGCCGCGTCAGTGAGCGTGCGTACTCGACGAACCCCGCGTACTCGGTGGGCGCGTGCTCGCCGAAGTAGCCATTGAGGGTGACCAGCCACTTGCCTCCCTCCACGTGCGAGATGAAGCCCGCGCGCCAGGCCTTGGGTGGACTCGGATAGAGGAAGAGCGCCTTCCAGTCCTTCTCGAAGTGGGGCGGCGGCTCGTGCAGGCACGTCGTGTAGGAAAGGTCCACGATGACCTGCTCCTCCTCCGGACGTGCGTAGCCGAGGGCCTCCAGCCACTGCGGCATCCGCGAACCCCGGCCGCTGGCATCCACGACGAGGTCCGCCTCCCACGACTCCTCGCCCTGCGGCGTCTTGACCCGGACACCCGTGACGCGCCCCGTGCCCGTCGCGTCGGCGATGAGCCCCTCGATGGAGCAGCCCTCGCGCACCTCCACGTGGGGCCGCGCCTTCACCCGGCGCAGGACGTTCCACTCGAGCAGGGGGCGGGTGCACAGCAGGCCCGGGATTCCGCTGGTGCGGCGCAGCTTCCACACCCCGAAGTGATGCCAGGCCAGGTCTCCGCTCGAGTCGATGAACTGGGCGCCCTGGACCTCGAGCTGCTCGAACAGGTCCGGGAAGTACTTGTCGAGGATGCGCCGGCCCGTGTCCAACAGCACGTGGATGTGCGGCCCTTGCGGAACACCCTTGCGCGCGGCGGGCCCCTCACCCCGGACGTCGCGCTCCACCAGCGTCACCTTGTCGAAGTGGTCCGAGAGCACCCGCGTGGCCAGCAGCCCCGCCATGCTTCCGCCAATGACCACGGCACTGCGAGGTCCGCCTCCAGCCATGTTCGTGCCTCCCGCATGAAGAGCCCGCGCTCAACTTCTCATCATCGCGCGGGTACTTGATGACAAGGGTCTGACATCCCGAGGTGGCGCGAGTGTGCACACGCATGTGCACGCCGGTGCACAGACGTGACTCGGGAACTGCACAGAATCGTGAGCCGCTCCACATCTCCCGACGTGGGCGCTTTGTGCAGGCCTTTTGCAATGCTGTGACGCCAGTGTCCGACTCGACTCGGACCCAGGGCCAGCATCGGTGCTGGGCATTTCGTCCAGCGGGAATTGTTGGTGATGAGGTTGTGATGCAAGGGCGTCGTTTTTCGTGGTTGCTCCTGGGGCTGTGTACCGCGGCGGTGGGGTGCTTGGATGACCCGGAGGAAGAGGGCCGCGCGGTCCGGGTGAAGAGTGTGCAGCGCCATGTGATGCCCGGCGAGGCCAAGGAGGTTCCATGGGATTCCTCCGCTCCGCCCCTGGAGATGTTCCGCCTGGAGGGCGAGAACTACGTGCCCGTGGCTGGGACGGTGGACGCGGAAGGGCGGTCCGTGTTCGACGACGCACCCGCGGGGACGTACTTCCTGCGGCGCGGTGCCAGCATGGTCGTCACGGATGCTCGCGAGGTGGACCTGAGCACCCATACCCTGGGCCGGCCGGATGTCGATTCATTCACGCGTGAGCCGGCGCTGGACCTGTCTGTGAATGGGCTCGAGCCGTGGGTGGCTTCAGAGTCCTATCCCTCCGAGCTGGACTTCATGTCCGAGAACGTGGGGGCCTTTGCCGCGATGCGCACGTCCGCCCGGGAAGGCGAGACGGCGATTCTCGACTCGGCGCCCGGCGTGCAGATCTCCCTGAACATGTCGACGCGGTTCACCGGCACGAAGGGGGATGGGGCGTGGATTCTTCAGCGGACGCCCCGTGTCTGGGAGACGGTGCAGGGTGGGGCTCGGGTGACGTATGACTCCGTGGGGCGGGCCCTGAATACGGAGCACTTCACGTATGAGGGGAGCGGGCCGCTGCGTCTGACGGGGACACTCAAGACTTTGCCCATGAAGGAGCTGTCGTTGGATTGGAAGGTGCCATCCTTCATGGCCCTCGCGTCGGAGGTGAACCCGGCGGCGGTCGGTGGCCGCTCGTCGTTCTATATCTTCCCCGCGCCCCATGGATTGGCGCATGGCGCGGTCGGATTCTCGGGATGGCTCCTGGGGATGTCCACGCCCGCGGAGCCCACGCAGCTGACCGGCCGCTTCGTCTACGGCAATCCCTATCCGTCCTCGTGGCCGGAGGTCGCGGCCGCCACCGTGACGTTCATGGTGCCGCTGGAGACTTCGGGAGAGGCGCCTTACTCCACCCGGGCGACCCTCTCCGTGACGGGGGCTCCCTCCGCGCTGGCCTCGGGGGCGCTGCTTCCGCTGGTGCAGCCGCCCCAGAAGTTGATGGTGGATGGGCAGGATGCCTCGACCGCGCGTGGCTTCTCCTCGGAGTCCGTCGTCCTTCAATGGCAGGCTCCCGCGCGTGGGACTCCGAACGCCTATGAGGTGAGTGTCCTCTCGTTGACCGGAGCTTCGGGCAGCCGCTCCGAGAAGCGGGTGCTCTCCATCGCGATGGATGGCGGCACCACGTCCGTGCGGATTCCGAAGGGAACACTCGTGCGGGATGAGCGGTACTTCTTCAGGGTCCGCGCCATCCAGGCCCCGGGCTACAACGCGAAGGGGCGGCCGTTCATCTTCACGGGGAACGCCACCTCGGCAACGGCGGACGCGGTGAGTGGACTGCTGACCTTCCAGTAGCGCGCCCGAGGGGGCTCGCCTGGGGCGGTCCTCGCCTGTGTGGATGTACGGCCAGGACCGCTTCAGCGCGCTACGAGCCCTGCGCGGACGCGGGCGTCTGCGCGGGGGCGGGAGCTGGCGGCGGAGGCGCGGCGGGCGCACCGGCCGCGGGTGTGGGCTCGGAAGGCTCGTGTCCGCGCAGGGCGATGGCCGGCGGCGAGACGCTCAGGACTCCCACGTCGAGGAACCCATGGAACCCTTCGTCATGAAGCGCGGGGAGCATCCGGATGGCCACGGGGGCCTCGGCGGGAATCGCGAGCTCGGGGAGCGGGGTGATGCCCATGATGTCGCAGACCATGTTGCCGGACGTCTCCACGTCGCATCCCCAGCGCCGTCCCTGGGCGTAACCCACCTCCAGGACCTTCAAGTCTGGAACACGCTCGAACAGGTGCTTGGACATGGGGACGAAGTCGTCATCCCAGTCCGCGTCTCCCAGTCGCGTGTGGACGTTGCCCGCGAGCAGCAGGAGGACGTCCTGGGGACGCGCGGTGCGCTGCTTCAACACGAGCTGGGCCATGTGCGCGTCACGCGCCTTGCCGCTGAGCAGGTCCGTATCCATGGCCACCACGGAGAGGGCATGGCCCGCGGCGCTCAGGGCCCGCGCGCGGTCGATGAGGTCCATCATCGCGCGGCTTCCGCGGCCGTCCTGCTGGAGCTTCCGCCAGAAGTCCCCGTGCAGCAGCGCGTCCTGGTCCGCGGGACGCCCCGCGCTCTTGAGGTACGCATCCAGGCGCTTCTGCTCCTTGTCGGGGATGGAGAGCGCCAGGGTGACGCCGTGTCCCGCCTTCGCGGCCTCACACGCCAGGTCGCCCACGGTGGCGGGCGACTCGCGCGTGCCCAGCTGCTCTCCGATGAGCACGGTGAGCCCGGGCCGGATGAGCGGCTGGAATCCCACCACCTTCCGCTCACAGGGCTCCTGAACCTCCTTCCTCCATCGCTTGAGATAGAAGGACGGGTCCCGGGCGAAGGTGTCATCGCGTGTGAGGCGCAGCGTGCCGGTGAGCGTCTCGAGCGAGGGGCGCGTCTCCAGCCGCAGGAGCAGGTCCTGCTCCAGCCTCAAGTCGCGCGTGCCCTGGATGGCGCCGTCCAGCTCCACCCACGGCGCCACGTCGCGCTCCCGCTGGGCCAGGTTCACCGGCTCGCCCATCTTGCGGAAGCTCTGCTCGACCAGGTCCATCCGCATGCCGAGCGACCTGAAGCCTCCTCCCGCGGTGGCCACGAGCTCCGCGTCGTTGCTGAAGGCCACGCGCTTCATGCGGAAGATGCGCACGATGGACTTCCGCGCGGCGAGCAGCTCCCCGGCCACCAGGTAGCGAGTGGAGTCACCGTCGCTCTGCCAGCCCCAGGCCTTGGTGCCGAGCTGCGCGGTGCGCCACTCGGTCAGCAGGTACTTGGGGTCCTCCAGGGGCTTGAGCACCCAGCCGTTCTCGGACAACAGCTTGGTGGCCTCGGCGAGCGCCTGGTCCACCGGCATCATGAAGATGTGCTCGAACTTGGGTTGCTCGGGCTCGGGCCGCGACTCGGGACTCTTGGCCGGGGACGCCGTGGAGGCGAGCTCCGGGGATGGGACGTTCTTCGCGCATGCTCCGAGGAGCACGGCGAGACTCACGATGGCTCGATGCATCAAGGTGCACTCCTCCTGCCGGTATGCCCAGACCGGACTGAACGTCCACTGGACTGGGAAATATCGGCGGGAGCCGCACCCTCCGTGCGCGAAGCCGAGTGAGCGTCCAGAGGCGAACGGCCGCGGGGTGGGGGGACGGGCGCCGAGGTGTCATGGGCCCATCCCCGAGGACGAGACACCGCTCACCCCTCTTGAGTGAGCGGCCTCTGGAATGTCCTCACCCGCATGCGGGCGTCACGGGATGACGAAGATGCCCCACTGCCAGAAGAAGCTCTGGATGGACTGGCGCAGGACGTTCGTCTGGGGCGTGCCCTGCGAGGTGCCGTAGGTCCAGACGGCGGCGTGGCCATTGGGACCCCACGGGCACTTGGCCTGGCCGTGGATGGAGATGGCGTGGCCGTTCGCGACGGAGGCGGAGCTGAAGTAGGGGAAGCTCTTGGCGGCCTGGACGACACCGCTGGAGTCCACGCGCCCGGTGGAGCCGATGTTGGACCACACGGTGGTGCCGGTGGCCTGGTTGAAGGCGCCGCCGTTGTTGGCGACCAGGCTCATGAGGGGAACACCATCCACGCGGTAGGTGGCCTGCTCGCGGGCGGAGGCGGAGCTGCCGGGGCTGGTGTAGGCGACGAAGGTGGAGCCGCTGATGCGGCCCTGGTGGTCGAAGCGGGCCGCGCAGGTGGAGATGCAGGGCTCCAGGCGGGGACGGGGGAACGGGATGAGAATCCCCGGGCGGCCGGGCCAGGCGATGATGATGTCCCAGTAGTAGTAGTAGACCCAGCGCGTGCAGTTGAGCTTCAGGTTGACCTGGCTCATGCCGTTGACGCCCCCGCTGATGCCCGTGGGGCTCCCGCCGATGCCCGTCAGCGCGTGCTTGGCGCCCGGACCGTTCCAGCCCGAGAGGAGTCCGTTGACGGTCGAGACGTTGATGCCAAAGCCGATGAGGCTGGGGCTCTGGCCATAGACGGCCTGCCACACGCAGGTGCAGGGGCCGGCGAAGGAGCGCAGCCGCGCCATCGTCTGGGCATAGACGAGCACCTCGCCGAGCATGCGCGGGTTGGCCTTGCTGACCTCCTCCACGAGGTCGAACTCGCCCTCGCCGTGGCTCTCCTCCAGCTTGGTGATGAGCTCGTCGAGCTCCGTGCTCACGTGCATCACGTCCGCGTTGGCGGCGGCGCCGGCGGACACATTCAAGGTGCAGCTCTTCTCGTCCGCGCAGTCCATGTTGATGTTGTAGGGGACGGTCGCGAGCGACTCCTCCTTGGAGCCCTGCAGGACCAGCCTCTGCGCCCAGCCGGTCTCCCAGGGCTTCTGGATGGCCTTCTCCAGTGAGACGACGGACTCCTCGCCCGGCTTGGGGGTCACCTCCGCGAGGTCGTTGGTGTTGCCCGCTCCATCCAGGGAGATGAGGCGCGCGCTCTCCGGGAGCGGCTGCTTGTCGGACCACTGGATGCTGACCTTGACCCCACCTTCTTCCAGGCTCAGGTGGGTGATGGTCGCGAGGGGGCCTTCTTCCACCTGAGGCTCGGCGGCGCGGGCGGCGGGTGCTCCCAGCGTCGCCCCGAGAACGGCGAGGGACGACAACAGCCAGCGGAAGGATGCGGGCACGAGGCGGCGAGCGCCCCGCGTGGATGCAGGTGACATGTGGAAACCCCCTATGTGACGGACAAGAGCCCCACCGCGGATGGCGCACGGCCGATGGAGCCCGCGTCTGTCGAAGCAGAAGCCGTGCCGTTTGTTGGGGCTGTCTGTTTTTTAGTTGGGGCGGTGGGGCGCTGGCGCGGATGTCTGTGTTTGGCCCGGGGCCGTGGCCGTTCTGGCTACAAATCGGCCCGGAATTGTGGCGCGGGAGGCTACGGGGGGCGTGTGGGCCGCCCGCGCTTGCGCATCACGTCAGGAGGAACTTGTCATCCGGACGCAGGGGGGGCGGGAGGGGTTCGTCCGCCATCTCCAGCACCGCTCGCTCGATGGCGCGCGTCAGCGCATCGAGCGGCAGGTCATTGGGTTCCCTGCCGAACGGGTCCTCCAGCTCCGCCGTCACCGTGTCGAGCGCGATGAACGTATACGAAACAAACACGGACACGAGCGGCGTGGACCAGCCCAGGCTGCCGGCCAGGGCAAAGGGCAACAGCAGGCTGTAGATGTACACCGTCCGGTGCAACATCACGCTGTAGACATACGGGATGGGCGTGCTGGCGATGCGCTCACACCCGCCCTGCACCTCGGAGAGCCGGTCCAGGTTGTCGTCGAACGACGTCACCAGTATCTCGCTCAAGCGGCCCGCATGCCGCAGCTTCGCCACCCACTGGCTCAGGGCCAGGATGACCTTGGCGGGGCGATGGTCCGCGGCCGCCACGCACTCGCGCATGCCCGGAGGCAGCGACTCGAGCGCGACCTGGGTGCCCCGCAGCTGGTGGTTGAGCGTCATGGCCAGCGCGCGCAGCAGGTCGGCCACCTCGCGCTTCTCCTCGGTGGAGAGCGCGGGCGTCGGATGGGTCAGCGCCTGCCGCATGAAGGAGCGCGAGACGATGGTCAGCGAGCCCCACAGCTTCCGCGCCTCCCAGAAGCGGTCATAGGCCGTGCTGTTGCGAAACCCGAGGAAGATGGCCAGCGCGACACCCAGCAACGCCAGGGACCCTTCCTTCAGGGAGAACGGAAGCGGGCCCAGGGCCACCGCCAACAGGCTCAGGGCGAGGAAGAACACCAGGCGGGGCAGGATGCGCGGCGCCACCGAGCCGCGCCAGACGAACAACATGCGAAGCCAGTGCATTCGCGGACGGACAATCATGCGCGCCCCTCTAGCACCTCGCGCGAGGGGGCGGGGACGCTGTCGCGGGGCTCCACTCCCAGGCAGGGCTGGCGAGGGGGCTCAAGCCCGCCCCACTCGCCAGTCCGGGCCTCGCTCAGGGGCGGGCCCGGTCCCCGCGAGGACTACAGCTCCTTGAAGATGAGCAGGCCTCGCGACGAGTCGGCGACATAGGCGTAGCCATCCCCAGGGACGCGGATGCCGAACGCGCCCTCGAAGAGGCTGTCACCCCGGTCCGGGTCCTCCTCGCGGAAGGTCTGGTAGTGGGCCACCTGCTTGGGCTTGGTGGGGTTGGACACGTCCAGCACGCGCAGGCCTTCCTGGTACCAGGCCACATAAAGCAGGTTGCCGCGCAGAATCATGTTGTGCATGGAGGTGGTCTGCCGCATGCGGAACTCGCCAATCTTCACGATGCGCGCCGGGTTGGTGACGTCGAGCACGCGCACGTGAGAGCCATTGAACTCGCCTCCCTCGAAGGCGATGGTCTTTCCGCCAAAGGTGCCCACCGCGTTGTGGTGCGCGAACTCCTCCGGGGCTGGACGCATGTACGTGCCCAGGACCTTGATGTTGTCCAGGTCCGAGGGGTCCACGACGGTGTAACCGCCCCCCGAGTTGCTGATGTAGAGCCGGCCCTCGTAGGAGAACGAATCATGCGGGTCGCCCATGTTGACGTCCTCGGGCAGCGTGAAGACGGTGCGCAGGATGGGATTGAGCGGCTGCGTGATGTCGTAGACATGGGTGCCCACGCCCGTGCCCGAGCCGTAGAGCCGGTCTCCGTCGACGAGCACGGTGTGCATGCCGCTCCGCCCCGCTGGCATGATTCGCACGAGCGTGGGGGTGGCGGGATTGGAGATGTCATAGACGTGGGTCCCCGTGCTCAATCCCGCGATGTAGAGCGCGTCCCCCTTGGCCCAGACGCCGTTCCAGTTCGTGTTGCCTGGCAGGCTGATGGAGGACCTCAGGACGGGCGCGCGGGGATTGCTCACATCGAACACGGTGAGGCCGCCGGGCTTGTCCTTGAAGTCCAGGGAGACGACGTAGGCGTGCCCCTTGGTGACATAGACATCCACGGCGTGGCCGCTCGCCGCGCGGTGCTCGGACAGGAGGGTCAACCCACCCGAGGACTCGGACTCGCCGGCGCGCTTCGCGACACGGTGGGCCTCGAAGGTGCCCACCCGGAGGAAGGTGCCTCGGCGGCACACCGCGAAGCATCCCGTGATGACGTGGGGGGCGGGCGTCTTGCACCCCATCATCGCGTAGGTCGTCGCGGTCCGGGTCGACTGGCCGGTGACGGCGAAGGTTCCTCCCTGGGTGTTCCGGTGGAGCAGGGGCGTGTCGAACATCGTGCTCGTGCCCGCGTCTTCTCCCTGCAGTCGGAAGCCAATGGCACCGACCGTGAACCGAACGCCGCCATCCATGAGCGCGACCTGGTTGCGATTCACCGTTTCGTAGATGCCCTCCTGGGGAATGGCCGCGAGGGCATCCCGGTCGCACTGCGACAGGTCGAAGCGAGTGAGCTCCTCACAGGCCCCCGCCCCTGCGTTGGTGGTGTCGAAGGTGCACGGCGCGTAAGGGGCGCCCGGGTCCAGCCAGTCGCCCGGGTCCGCCATCTCCGTGTAGGTGCCATCCCAGACGTAGGGGCCCGCGTCGGGCGGGCCTGAGTCGGGAGAGCCCGAGTCGGGTGAACCGGCGTCCGGGGAACCCGAGTCTGGCTCACCAGCGTCGGGGGGCGCGGGCGTGGGGTCGTCGTCGCATCCCGTCACCGGCAAGACCAGCAGGGACGCCAGGAGTGGGCTGAGTATTCGAAATGAAACGGCCACGGGAAACCTCCAGAGAGGGGGCTCTCCCGGATAGTCGAATCTTGGTCCTCTGGAAAATGTGAAGTCCCGATTGCCCCGGGCTCGCGCGAGTAGTTGCTCCGTGACAACAAAAGACCACGCCAGGTCCATCCCCGAGGGGAACGGGCCTGGCGTGGTCCTCATGTTGCAGTCTCAGAGCTCCTTGAAGATGAGCAGGCCCCGCGCCGAGTCCGCGGCATAGACGAACCCATCACCGGGAATGCGGACGCCGAAGGCGCCCTCCAGGTAGGTGTCTCCCCGGCCTGGGTCCTCTTCCCGGTACGTCTGGTAGTGGGCCACCTGTTTGGGCTTGGTGGGATTGGACACGTCGAGCACGCGCAGGCCTTCCTGGTACCAGGCCACGTAGAGCAGGTTTCCGCGCAACGCCATGTTGTGCATGGAGGTGACCTGCCGCATGCGGAACTCGCCAATCTTCACGATGCGCGCCGGGTCGGTGACGTCGAGCACCCGCAAGTGAGAGGCGCTCATCTCGCCGCCTTCAAAGGCAATCGTCTTGCCTCCGAAGGTCCCCACCGCGCTGTAGTGGGCGAAGCTCTGGTCCGGATGGAGATACCTGCCCAGGACCCGGACATCATCCAGGTTCGAGACGTCGACGACCGCGTAGCCTCCGAATGAATTGCTGATGTAGAGCCGGTTCTCGTACAGGAAGGCGTCGTGAGCGCCTCCGCCCGTGTCGTCCTCGGGCAGCGAGATGACGGTGAGCAGCGTGGGATTCAGCGGAGTCGCCAGGTCATAGACGTGGGTGGTGATGCCCATGGTGTAGAGCCGGTTGCCGTCGACGAACACGGTGTGGGTGCCGTAGTCCCCTGACGGCATCAACCGGATGAAGACGGGGTTCTCCGGCTGGGAGATGTCATAGACGAGCGTCCCCGTGCCGTTGCCGGCGATGTAGAGGGCATTGTCCTTGGCCGTGACGCCGTTCCAGTCGTTGTTGTCCGGCAGGGTGATGGAGGTCTTCAGCAGGGGCGCGCGAGGATTGCTCACGTCGAAGACGGTGAGGCCTCCGGGCTGGTTGAGGTGCCGCAACGACACGACGTAGGCGTGGCCCTTGGTGACAAAGACATCCACGGCCATGCCCAGCTCCGCGCGGTGCTCGGAGAGGGGCACCAGTCCGCCGGACGACTCGGGTTCGCCGCTCTTGGCGACGCGGTGGGCCTCGAAGGTGCTCGCGCGGACGAAGACGCCGCGGCGGCACGTCGCGACGCAGCCGGTGATGACGCTGGGCGCTGGCGACTTGCAGCCCGCCACCGCGAAGGTGGTCGCGGTCTGCGGGAGGTGGCCGACGACGGCGAAGTCTCCGCCCTGCGTGTCGCGCTGGAGCAGGGGTTCGTCGAACATCGTGCTCGTGCCCGCGTCCTCGGCCCGCAGCCTCATGCCGAAGTCGGAGGCGATGATGCGGACGCCGCCATCCCTGAGCGCAATCTCGTTCCGGACGATGGCCTGGTAGATGCCTTCCTGAGGAAGCGCGGCGAGCGCCTCCCGGTCGCACTGCGAGACGTCGAAGCGGGACAGGTCCTCGCAGACGTTGCCGGAGGCATTCGCGGAGTTGAAGGAGCAGGGCGCGTAGGGCTTGCCGGGGTCAATCCAGTCGCCCGGGTCCTCCATCTCCGTGTAGGTGCCGTCCCAGACGTAGGGGCCCGCGTCGGGAGTACCGGAGTCGGGGGTCGCGGGCTTGGGGTCGTCGTCGCACCCCGTGAGTGACAACAGTAACAACATGGCCAGAAGCGAGCTGAGTGAACGAGATGAGACTGGCACGGGAAACCTCCGGATGAGGGAGTCCTCCGGATAGTCGAACCGCCGGGTCCGCTGGAGGGGTGGGGTCCAGATTTCCCCAGCCGCTTCCAGATAGTTGCTCCGTGAAGGTGAACTGCCGTGCCCGGCCCGTTTTCACGGGGTTCTATCCGGGGGTGGTCCTCATGTTGCAGGTTCAGGGCTCGTTGAAGACGAGCAGGCCTCGGGCCGTGTCCACGACGTAGACGTGGCCGTCACCGGGGACTCGGAGGCCGATGGCGCTCTGTGGGAGGTCGCCGGCGTGGAGGTGGGCCACCTGCTGGGGGCGGGTGGGATGAGAGACGTCCAGCACTCGCACGCCGTCCTGCTGCGCGGCGACATGGAGGCGGTGGCCGCGCAGCAGCAGGTTCTGGATGGTCGAGGACCGCGGCATGCGGAACTCGCCTCGCTTGACGATGTGTGAGGGATTGGACACGTCGAGGACGCGCACATGGGGGGCGGGGTTCTCGGCCGCCTCGAAGGCGATGTGCTTGCCCTCGAAGATTCCCACCGCGCTGTGATACCCGTCGCCGTAGCTGGAGGGGCGGTACTGGCCCAACAGTTGGACGTCGCGCAGGTTCGTGACGTCCAGGACGCAGTACCCCGCCAGCGCGTCGCTGAGGTACAGGCGGTTCTGGTGGATGAAGGCGTCCTCCGGCCCTCCCTGTGATGCATCCTCCGGAGTGTGGATGACGGTGAGTGGCACGGGGTTCAGCGGGTCGCTGAGCTCGTGGACGTGGATGCCCGAGCCAGGCGCCAGGGAGTAGAGCCGGCCGCTCTCTGCGAGCACGCTCCAGGTGCCATGCTGTCCGGTCGGGAGGGTTCGCACGAGGCGGGGGTCGGTGGGCCGGGTGATGTCATAGACGCGTGTCCCCCGCTCGTTCGCGAGGTAGAGCGCGTGGCCCTGGACCTGGAGGGACGTTCCGCCGTCGTCCTCCGGCCGGCTGAGGGTGGTCTTCAGGATGGGATTGCGAGGGTGGCTCACGTCGAAGACGCTGAGTCCTCCCGTCCGGCCTTCCCGCGTGACGGAGACGACGTAGGCGTGGCCCTGGGCGATGTCGAGGTCCACCGGCATCCCCACCGGAATGTGGCGCTCGGCGACGGCCGGCAAGGCCGGTGTGGAGTCTGGCGGCGTGGTGGGGGCCGAGGGCTCCGGCGTGGGGGTGTCGTCGTTGCGCGCGGTGGCACCGGCGAGCAGCTGGCAAGGGCGGACGAGATGGAGTCGGCGCGGGGGAACCGCCATCGGGAGACCTCGTGGGGACCCATGCGGCTGGGCGGACGCGAGCCTAGCCGCGTCCGGGGCCCGGGTTCCTTGCGAAGAACTAATCGGACCGAGGGTTTGTTGAAGATGCGCAGGTACGGGGCTTGTGCGTCCCGGGGGGCTAGGCGGCGGAAGCGGCCCTCCGCCGGGCCTTGCGTGTCGCGTCGTCCGGGTACTGCCCCCCGTTCAGGTGCTTGAGCCGCGTGCCCACGCGGACGATGGCGTCAATCACGGGCACCAGCTCCATGCCCAGCTCCGACAGCGTGTACTCCACCGACGGGGGCGAAGTGGGCTGCACCTCGCGCGACACGGCGCCCTTGGCCTCCAGCTCCCGCAGCCGCGTGGTGAGCACCTTGGGCGAGATGCCCGGGATGTCCTTGATGAGCTCACCGAAGCGCCGAGGCCCCCCCGACAGATGCCAGATGACGTTGGGCGTCCACACTCCACCCAGCAACGTCATGCACGTGCGCATGGGACAGCCAGGGGGCGGTGGCGGGGCCTTGCTCTTCCTCTGCTTGAGCGACATCGGCGACTCCAGGCGGGTGGTTACCAGTCGGTGAGTAGTTACCAACGGGTGAGTGGAAAGTGCCCTTACCATAGTCTCGTTACTATCCTTCGGTAACTGCCCTCGTTACCTTCGCGGCGCCTTTTCACTCAGCCACGAGGAAACCCCCATGAAGCTCTATTTCGCTCCCGGCGCCTGCTCGCTCTCTCCCCACATCGTCGCGCGTGAGGCGGGCCTCGACCTCCAGCTCACCAAGGTCGACACGCAGACGAAGGTGATGGAGGGCGGCGGCGACTTCTGGAAGGTGAACGCCAAGGGCTATGTGCCCGCCCTGGAGTTCGAGCCGGGCGACGTGCTCACCGAGGGCACCGCCATCGTCCAGTACCTCGGCGACCAGCGCCCCGCGACGGGCCTCGTCGCGGCCGCCGGCACGCGTGCGCGCTATCAGCAGCAGGAGATGCTGGGCTACATCAACTCCGAGCTGCACAAGACCTACTCGCCCCTCTTCAGCCCGGCGACGCCCGACGTCACGCGCGAGGAGCGCAAGGCGTACCTGCACAAGCGCTACAAGCTCATCGAGGAGCGTCTGGCGGGCAGGGCCTATCTCTTCGGCGACACCTTCACCGTCGCGGACGCCTACCTCTTCACCGTCACCCGCTGGGCGAAGTTCGTGCAGTTGGACCTGTCGGGCTTCCCCAACGTGCTCGCGTTCCAGGAGCGCGTCGCGGCGCGCCCCGCCGTGCGCGAGGCCCTCAAGGCCGAAGGCCTGCTGTCGTGAGGCCCCCGGCCGCTCGCTGAAAGAGCGGCCGCTACTTGCTGTCGAGCGTGAAGACGCCGTCCCAGTCCTCGGGAGGGGCGGCGTCATCCGCAGGCTGTCGCACCGGGCGGCGAAGCGCTGGGACGGCACGTCGTCGGGCGAGGCCAGGAAGGCCTCGCGGGCTTCGGTGAGGCGCCGGGCCTGGTAGAGGACAAGACGCCCAGGATGCATGCCACCAGTGCCGCCCAGCGGTCTGCTCGCACTGGGTCTCCCACCCACGTCACGGAGGTGAAGGGCGGGGGCGTAGCACATCCCGCCCGGGGGGAAGGCGAGTCCTCGCGCGGGGCGAGGCCGCCGGCACCAGGGACATGCCGGCGGCGGGGTGACGCGGGGGAAGGACTACGGGCGCTGGCTGATGCGCTGCTGGAGCAGCCAGTCGTAGAGGGCCAGGGTGGCGTAGGCGGTGTCCCACGTGTCGCCGCCGTGGCCCGCGTTGGGGTAGACGGTGACGTCGCGCATGGCGCTGGGGCCCGCGCCGCATTGTGAGTCGAGCCAGGTCTTCACGCTGGTGGAGCGGCTTGGAGTGTCATTGCCGCCATGGAAGGCCCAGATGGGCAGGGGCTTCAGGTTGCAGGCGTTGGCGAGCGTGGTGGGGTTGGACGTGAGGGCGATGGGGACGAAGGCGGCGAACTCGTGGGTGGCGCTGATGGCCATCTCGAAGCCGTTGTTCGCGCCGCCACTCAGTCCGGTGAGGTACACGCGGTCCAGGTCGACGCGGTAGTCGCGCTTGGCGTCGTTGAGCAGCGCGAGCACGTCGGCGTTGCTGAACCAGCCGTTGCCGCTGTTGGTGAACGGCATGCGCTGGTTGGGGGAGATGACGATGGCCTTCATCGCCGCCCGGAAGCTGGCCGAGCTGAACTGTCGGGCCAGGCCCTCGGGGCTGGCGAGCACCGCGGTGCGGTCCGTGGTGAGGGTTCCGCCGCCAATGCCATGCAGCGCGATGATGAGCGGCCAGCGCGTGGTGCGGTCGTCGTTGTACTGCTGCGGCAGGAACAGGGCGTAGTCGTAGCGGAGGTTGCGGACCACGGTCTGCTGACCGGCGGCGCACGTCGTCGGAGCGGTGGGCGTGATGGCGCTGGGTCTGCCCATGAGCTTGAGCTCGCGCACCCGGCAATAGGGCTTGTCCTTGCAGACGACGCGGACCTTGTCGGTGAGGACGGGCGCGGTGAAGGTGAAGGACGCCAGGGTGTTGCTGAGCGGGTTGCCCTCCACGGCCGTGCCCGGAATCGTCTTCCAGCAGCCTCCGTCCCACGCCTGGAGCTCGAAGGCGGGCATGGCGTACGACGTCGTCGCTGAGATGGACATGTGCAGCTCCGCGCTGCTCACCTCGTGCATCCCCTGGAGGTCGACGTCCAGATAGTTGTGCGTCATGAAGGAGTAGGGCGACTCCCAGCGGGTGGTGAGCGAGCCGTCCACCGCGAGCGACGCGGGATAGGACGCGGAAGCGGTGCCCGCGAAGGCCGGCTTGTTGAGCGCCACATTGGAGAGGACATCCGGCACCGGGGCCACCGTCACGCTGACCTCGTCGAAGCTGGAGGCCCCCGCGTCATCCGTGGCGGTGAGGCGGAAGACGGACGTGCCCACGGAGAGGCCCGCCACGCTCAGGGTGGCGGTGGTGGTGCTGGCCAGCGTCGCCGTGGGGCCGCTCACCTGCGTCCAGAGCAGCGAGCTCACGACACCATCCGCGTCCGTGGCGCTGCCCGTCAGGCTCACGCTGGTGGTGGGGAGGGTCAGCGACTGGTCCGGCCCGGCGTTGACCACGGGCGGGATGTTGGTCTGCCCTTCGTGCGGCGCGCCGAAAATCCACAGCTCCTTGAGCCGGCAGTTGTCCGCCAGCGTGTCCGTGCAGGAGAAGCGCACCTTCTTCGCCGTGACGGTCTGCGTGAAGGTCGTGGAGACGGCGATGCTGGTGTTGTTCGCCTGGTTGGCGCCGGGCAGTGGCTTCCAGCCCGTCCCGTCGTCGTAGAACAGCTCGTAGCTCTTGATGGGACGGATGTCGCGGTAGCCCGTGTAGAGCTCCATCCGGACCAGGTCGAACGTCCCCTGGAGGTCGATGTCGAGCAGGCGCGTCGGGTTGTAGATGCCGGGGCACCACCGCGAGTCGTCGCTGGTGAGGTTGCCGTCCACTGCGTACTCCGGACGGAACGGGTCCTGGCTCACGCTGGCGGTGGCCGGCTTGTTCAGCGTCACGTTGATGAGCGTGTCGAGCCCGGCGCGCTGGGAGGCGGGCGGCGTCGCGCCATCGGTGGATTCCGGGGTACCGCAGCCCATGAGCGCGCAGGTCACGAGCGCGCCAAGTCGGGATGAGAGCCGTCGCAACAGGACCTCCTTGAAGGTGGAGGCCTCATCTTGCATCAGCCATTGGGTTTCAATAGTACATAAATAAACATGGGCCGGGGCGCCACGGCACCAGGCGGTCAGCGGATCTGAGGGACGAGCTTCTGGACCACGTCCTTGGCCGTGTCCTTGAGGGTGTTCCCCGCGTCCTTCGCCGTATTGGTGATCGTGCTCATGACGCTTTCCTTGAGGTCGATCATCCCGTCGATTCCCAGCTTCCGCAGGTTCTTCGTCGAGTCCTCGACGCTCAAGCTCTGGAAGCTGTTGCCGCGCCAGATGGAGATGGTGCCGTACTTCTTCAGGTCTTCGATTTGTTTCGGGTCCGTGGGATGCTTGCCGTACTCGAAGACGAAGGTGACCGGGGGCCGATTCGGGCCCGTGCTCTCCAGGTTGTTCGCCTTGTTGATGGTGGTCACCTGTTCGATCATCTTGTCCACCTGCTCCTGCATCGAGCCGCCGGGCGGATTGATGGCGAGCGTGGAGCCGGGGAACATCGCGCGCGTCTGGATGCCCTTGTCCACGGCCTTGTCGAAGCCGTAGTTGAACATGAGCTTGCCATCGGGGACGCCCGAGGCGCGGACGTCCTCCAGGAAGCGGTTGTTGAAGACGTCGCTATCCTTCACGTCCAGCTTGAGGCCGACGCCCAGCTCCCTGCCCTTGTTCAACCACTCCATGAAGGTGAGGTGCTCGCCCCTTTCGAAGTCTTCACCGTGCTTCATCAGGATCCTGCTTTCATCCTTGTCGTTTTCTCCCATCCGGATATCGCCTTCGAACCAGGTATTGCTCCCGTTCTTGGCGACATTGAATTCCCCGCGGGTGTTGGTGGAGTGAGCGTTCTCGGCCTTGTCCAACGGAGTGCCCACCGTCCAGCGATTGCCCGGAGGGGGCTCTGCGGGCGCCTCCGCGAGCCGCTTGTGCTCCTTGCGTAGCAAGGCCGCCGCATTGTCCTTGCCCGAGAGTTCCAGCTCCGTCACCAAGGTGCCCGCGAGCTTCGCAATCCCCGGCATGTGCTCTTCTTTGAGCGTCTTCAGGTTGTCGTCGAGCTGGTTGAGCCCCTTGTCGTTGGGTGTCCCCGCCGCGAGGGATTGGCCCAGGAGCTTGAGTCCCTCGGGGCCGGCCTTCCCAGCGACGACGGACAGGTTCTTCAGCGTCTCGTAGGTGGTGTTGTACTTGCCGAAGGAGTCCTTCTTGTTGTCATCCAGGTCGCTGTCCTTCGTGCGCTCACCGAGCTTGTCGGAGATGGCCTGGAGCGTCTTCGAGGACGCCTTGAGGAGCGAGTCGGCATAGCCGGGCACGTCGCGGTTCTTGAGCGTGAGGTCCGACAGTGCCTGCGCCGCCTGGGAGGGGCCTCCCTGCTGGAAGGCCAGGTCCACGTCCAGCGCATCGCCCTCGACTCCGCCCGGCCTGCTGTACTCCGACGCGGGCTTCGCGATGTTCGCCGTGGAGGGTGTGCTCTCGCCCTCGGCGGGGGCGGCCAGCGTCTGGAATTGCGGCGCGCCCGTGAGGTCCGGTCCAGCGGCGGCGTTCGTGCTCGCCACGAACTCGTCCTTCGTGGGCATGCCGGTGGCCGGAGCCGGTGCGGCCGGCTGTTGTTGTTCAGGGGGCGGCTGGGTGTGCGCGGGGGGCGTTGAGACGGGACGGCGGAACGCGATATCGAGCCATGACGGCATGGGAGTTCGCTCCGGGATAGAGGGACTTCATCCCGTGGAGCGCCCCCGCCTCCAGGTGGCTCATTTATTCGTGAATCCGCAGGACGTAGAGGAAGTCCTTCTGGGTGCGTCCGTGGCCCACGACGAGGCCGTCGCGGAGGATGTAGCAGGCCTCGAGCGCGTCCTGGAAGTGAGCGATGGGCGTGGGGTCCATCCGGCGGTGGAAGGCGACAGGGCCGTCTCCCAACCCCTCCCAATAGCGCCGTCGGACGACGTCTTGAGGCTCCGTGCTGCCCTCCAGGTCGGCGCGCGGGGCTCCGGTGGCCAGGTCGAACAGGCGCGTGTGGTGGTCCTCGGACAGGGTGACCAGGAGCGGGGCCTCGATGGCGAGCGCATAGGCCAGCTCGGGGTGCGGCACCTGATAGAGAGGCTCCCCCGTGTTGGCGTCGTAGACGTGGACGCACGAGTCCATGTCGGACGCGGCCACCCGTGAGCCATCCGCGGAGATGGCCACGGCGACGACGGTCTCGTTGGAGACCTGGATGAAGCGAGAGGTCCCCGCGGGCAGGTCGAAGAGGGCGAGTTCACCCGAGCTGCGCCCCACGGCGAGGCGCGGGGCTCCCGTGGCCATGGCATACGTGGGCGTGGGCTTCAGGGCCACCTTCGTTTGGTGCACGAGCGCCCCGGTCTTCACGTCATGCACCAGGAGATGGGAGGACTCGGCGAAGCCCGTCAGGAGGTAGGCGCCGTCGGGCGTGAACTCGAGCGTCGATACCGGATTGGCGGGCCCCTTCAACGTGTGGAGCAATTTCCCCGTGGAGACGTTCCAGAGGCGCACCACGCCCAACTCGACGGTGCCCGCCAGCAGCGCGCCGTCGGGCGAGAAGGCCACGACGTTCTCGTGCAGCATCCGGTTCGCGGTGTCGCGCCCCTCGAGCGGCTTCGCGGTCAAGGTCTTCGCGGGCGAGAGGCTCACCAGGTCGAACAGCTGGATGGCGCGGCTTCGCGGCTCATCGAAGAAGTTCACGATGGGGAAGGCGGCCAGCGTGCCGTCCCGGGTGATGCTCCAGGACTCCTGGCCTCCGCCCATGCTGCTGGCGGGGAACTCCCGCATGCTCCCCGCCGCGTCGATGACGGCGTTCTGGTCAGTCCGCTTGACGATGAGGCACGCGGCCTCCGGGACGCCGAGCAGGTCCTTCACGGGTTGCCCCAGGCTCTTGAGCGTCGGGGGGGGCTGTGCGTGGACCTCGCTCACCAACACGCTCGTCGATTCCGTCAGCGCGAAGTGCTTGTGGTCCGGCGAGAAGGCCAGGGCGTTCCCCGACGTGTTCGGGAAGTAGGTGCGGGACCACACGGTGTCGCGGGTGTGAGCGTCCAGCACCAGCACCTCTCGGGGCGCGAGCGCGGCCAACTGGGTCGTCCCCAGCCAGGCGATATCCGTGCAGCCCATCGTCCCCCACAGGCCTTCCAGCGGGGTCCAGTGCCGCGTCTCCGCGATGGCGACGCCCTCGAGCACCGAGTAGGCCAGGCGCTCGCCGTCGGGGCTGAACGCAATCGAACGAGGGGTGGCGTTGGTGGTGATGGACGCCACCTGTGCGCCGGTCGTCATGTCCCAGATGCGCACGGTGTCGTCCGAGGCCCCCGAGGCGAGGAGCCTGCCCGAGGGGTGGAAGGCCACGCACAGCACGGACTGCTGATGTCCCTTCAACGTGCGGACCTTCTCGCCCGACTCCATGTCGAACAGGTGGACCCGCCAGCCGAGGTTGCCCACCGCGAGCAGCTTGCCATCGGGGCTGAAGGCCACCGCGGTCACCCGGCCTTCCTGCCGTGGGAAGTCATGCAGGAGCTCACCGGTCTCCACGTCCCATACGCGGGCGTCATGAGCGCGCGAGCCCGACGCGAGCTTCTTGCCGTCCGGGCTCCACGCCAGCCCCTGAATCTCGCCGATGTCATGCCCCTCCAGGACCCGGAGGCATTCCCCTGTGACGACATCCCAGATGTGGATGTTCTCCTCGTCGGAGCTGGAGGTGGTCGCGAGCTTCTTCCCGCAGGGGCTGAAGGCCACCGCCTCCACTCTCTTGTCGTGTGAGTAGTGCTGGTCGCCACCGTCCAGCGAGCCACTCAAGGGGCTCAGGGCCTCCACCCACGCGGAGCCGCCAGCCGCTTCCCGCTGTCGCCGCCACGACGCGGCGAGGCGATGCAGGTGGGCGTCGGGGCTCTCCCAGGGGCTGGGGCCTTGCGCGACGTAGTGGGGAGCGGCGTCGAGGGCGTCGTACCAGCGCATCCGGTTGTAGAGGCTCTGGAAGAGCGCTTCGGGGTGGTCACGGAGGAAGCCGGAGTCGAGCTCGATGGCCCGGCGCAAGAGCCGGAGCGTCCGCGCGCTCACCGTGGTGCCTGCCTCCTTGAGCACCCGTGCGTCCGCGGGCGTCTGGGCGAGCGCGGCGTCGAACGCGGCGAGCAGCGCCTCCACTCCCTGAGTGCTCACGAGGTGTTCAAGGGTGGAGAGCTCGGTGAGGGACTGGAGGTCGAAGGTCATCGAGAGTCTTTCGCCGCGAGGAGGTGCGGGCCCATTCTCGCGGTGAGACTCTCCCCCATTCAATGGGTGGGCTTGCCGGGCTGGCGTTTCCTCGAGGTCTCCTGCGAGCCCGTGGGGGCGGTGGTGTCCTTCATGGCGAGGACCGCCTCGACGATGTGCCGGGCGTCGATGCCCGCCGCGTCCAGGAGCTCCTCGGGCTTGCCGGAGCCGGGCATCTTGCGCACGGCCAGGCGCTTCACGGTGGGCAGTGGCTCGTCGCCATCCGTGAAGGACTCGAGCACCGCGTCCGCGAGGCCGCCCTCGGCCCAGTGGTCCTCCACCACGACGAGCCGACCTTGCGTCTCGCGCGCGGCCTGCCGGAGCGTCTTGGCGTCCACGGGCTTCACCGAGTACAGGTCGATGACCCGCACCGAGACCCCCGCGTCCTGGAGCCGGGCATACGCGTCCAGCGCTTCGTGCAGGGTGATGCCCGCGGCCACCACCGTGGCCACGTCGCGGTCGGAGCGGCGCAGCACCTTGCTCCCGCCGATGGGGAAGTCCTCGGAGGCGGCGTAGAGCACGGGGGTCTTGGCGCGAGTGGTGCGCAGGTAGCTGATGCCGGGCCGGTCCACCAACTGCGCCATCAATCGCGCGGTCTGATTGGCGTCACCGGGATAGAGCACCGTGCTGTCGCAGACGGCGCGCATCATCGCCAGGTCCTCCAGCCCCATCTGCGATGGGCCATCCTCTCCGATGGAGACACCCGCGTGGCTGCCGCACAGGTGCAGCGTCGCGTTGGAGACGGACGCCATGCGGATCTGGTCATACGCGCGCGACAGGAAGGCCGAGAAGGTGCTGACGAAGACGCGCTTGCCCAGCACCGCCATGCCCACGCCCGAGGCCACCATGTTCTGCTCGGCGATGTACATCTCGAAGTAGCGCTGGGGATGGGCCTGGCGCAGCTCCTCCGAGTACGTGGAGTTGGACACCTCCGCGTCGAGCGCCACGACATCGGGGTGCGCGTCGCTCAGGGCTCGCAGCGCGTCGCCATATGCCTTGCGGGTGGCCAGCTTCTCGTCGGGGGCGTAGCGCGGGAGCTTCAGCGGCGCGGCGGTGGGCTTCTGCGCGGGCCTTTGTTCCTCGGGCTTCTTCACCTCGATGCGCAGGTGGCGCTCTCCGCCCAGCTCGCGGAGGGCGTCGCGCGCCTGGTCCTGGGAGAGGGCCTTGCCGTGCCAGCCCTCCTTGTTCGCGATGAGCGAGTAGCCGTGGCCCTTCTCCGTCTTGAAGACGAGGCAGGTGGGCTTGCCCGTCATGGCGAGGGCCTCGGCGAGCGCGCGGTCGATGGCGCCCAGGTCATGTCCGTCCACCGCGAGCGCATGCCAGCCAAAGGCTTGGGCCCGGGCGACATAGGCTTTGTCGTTCCATCCCAGCTCCGTCTCGCCCGTCTGTCCCAGGCGGTTCATGTCGATGAGGGCGCAGAGGTGGTCGAGCTTGTAGTGCGAGGCCTTGTCGAAGGCTTCCCAGACCGAGCCCTCCGCCATCTCGCTGTCACCCATCATCACGTAGATGCGCGAGCGCCGCTGGTCCAGCCGCGAGGCGAGCGCCATGCCCACGCCGATGGCGAGCCCCTGTCCCAGCGAGCCGGTGGCCACGTCCACGAGCGGCAGGACGCGCGGGTTGGGGTGGCCCTCCAGCCGGCTGCCGAGCTGGCGCAGTGTCAGGAGCTCCGCGTCGTCGATGGCGCCCGCGGCCTTGAACGCGGCGTAGAGGACGGGACAGGCGTGGCCCTTGGAGAGCACGAAGCGGTCGTTGTTGGGGTCGCGTGGGTGTTGGAAGTCGAAGCGCAGGTACTTCTGGAACAGCACCGCGACGATGTCCGCCGCGGACATGGAGGAGCTGGGGTGTCCGGAGCCGGCGGCCGTGGTGGCGCGGATGCTGTCGACACGAAGCTGCGCGGCGAGCTCTGCCAGGGTGTCTGCCATCGTCTCTCTCCAGGCTGGGGACCCTCGTAGGGTGTTGACGCAAGGGAGCCGGGAGAAGCGGCGGGTGTAAGGCACTGCTCGTTGGAGGGCAGCCCGGCGAGGGGGCATTCGCGTGGAGGCCCGCTCATGGCCGGGGAGGCGTGGGCAGATTACCGACAAGAGGAGGGGCACGGAGCGCGAGCACGTTGCTCCCACGAGGGGACCCGCCATGAACCCACTGCGTCAGCTCGAGGAATTCGGCCAGGCCGTCTGGATGGACAACCTCCAGCGGAGCTACATCACGCACGGCACCCTCAAGAAGCTCATCGACGAGGATGGGCTCAAGGGCCTCACCTCCAATCCGACCATCTTCCAGAAGGCGGTCTCGGGCAGCGACGACTACGCGGACCTCTTCGCGGCGGCGCGGGGCAAGGGGCTCTCGGCCGGTGATGTCTACGAGCAGCTCGCGGTCCGGGACATCCAGGGGGCGGCGGATGTCTTCAGGCCCGTCTTCGATGCGCTGAAGGGGCGGGATGGGTTCGCGTCGTTGGAAGTGTCTCCGGGGCTTGCGAACCAGACGCAGGCGACGATGGAGGAGGCGCGCCGGCTCTGGAAGAAGCTCGACCGTCCCAATGTGATGGTGAAGGTGCCGGGCACGGAGGCGGGGGTGCCCGCGTTCGAGCAATTGACGGCGGAGGGGCTCAACATCAACGTGACGCTCTTGTTCAGCCAGGAGCGCTACCGGCAGATTGCCCACGCGTACCTGACCGGCCTGGAGCGCTTCGCCAAGGCGGGCGGGGACCTGAGCAAGGTGGCCAGCGTGGCCTCGTTCTTCGTCAGTCGCATCGACGTGGCGGCCGACAAGGAAATCGAGCAGCGGCTGAAGGCGGCGGGCGTCTCCGCGGAGCAGCGCAAGCTGTTGGAGGGGTTGAGTGGCAAGGTGGCCATCGCCAACGCGAAGCTGGCCTATCGCGGGTATCAGGAGATTTTCAGCACGCCTCGGTGGAAGGCGCTCGCGGCGAAGGGGGCACGGGTGCAGCGCGTGTTGTGGGCGAGCACGAGCACCAAGAGCCCCAAGATGCGGGATGTCATCTACGTGGAGGAACTGATTGGACCGGACACGGTGAACACGATGCCTCCGGCGACCATCGACGCGTTCAGGGACCACGGCAAGGTGCGCACGAGTCTGGTGGAGGATGTCGCGGGCGCGAAGGAGACGATGCGTCAGCTGGAGGCGAGCGGCATCTCGATGAAGGCGCTCACGGACCGCCTGACGGTGGACGGCGTGAGGCTCTTCGAGGAGTCGTTTGACGCGCTGCTGGCGGCGGTGGGGCAGCAGCTGAAGACGTAGGCAGGGGGCCGGTGACTCGCTGTCAGCGGCGCGCGATGTCCACTGGGTTCAGCGCTCGCAGGTGTCGGTCTCGTCGTTCCAGGCGCCGCCGCTGTCGAGGCAGGCGTCGATCCGCCACCATTCCGCGCAGGCGGGGACGAGAAGGGCGAGCGCGAGACGGAGCGTGACTGAGATGATTCTTCTTCGTTGCCATGCTCAGCCTCCCGCCAAGCGCTGCTCCGACTGGTGCAGCCACTTCTCAATCTCCGCTCGCTGCATCTCCGCGTATTCGGAATCCTTCACCCGGATGTCCGCGTCCGCCAGGTAGTGCCAGGCGACTTCATCCACCAGGTTGCTGATGACCGCCGGAAACGAACGGATCCGTCGCGTGAGTGAGTTCGCATCTGAGGTCCACGCCTTCAGGTCGGGCTTGGTTCGCGGATCGCGAGTCAACAGGGACCGCAATTCGCGGAGAACCTCGGCCCACTGCTTCATCTCTCCGCTGTGGACAGGTGATGGATGGCTCTGCCACTTCGAGTCCGGTCGCGTCATCAAGGGACCTTCGGATAGTCAGGATTCAAGTGTCGATTATACCCATATTCGACGACATTCCCTTCGCGATTGTATGCGACGACTCCCGCGCACTTTCCCTCGATATACACGAGCACTTCTGTGTCACCCCGAACAACCACCGAGAAGTAGAATTCCTCGTCCGCCTCTTGGGCGATGAAGACCAATGATTCATCAGGGGTCAGGATGTAGTCCTCAGCCATCGGCTCAATCACGACGAGAAGCGGACGCTCACTGAAGTTCGTCATCGACAGTTTCGAGTTCATTCGGACTCTCCTCGTCGTTCAAGCCCACGGTCCCTGCCACGATATTCTCAGCGGGCCTTTTGGTTTCTGAAAGATGCCGGGGCAGAGTCACCGTAGGCGCATGAACGACGCGTGGGGCGCGGAGCGGGTCTCCCCCATCCATCGATTGGAATGCAGCCCTGTGTCATGAACCCGGGATGAGCTACACCCTCACGTGCATCGTGGCGCGTTGTGGGATGGTCACCAACAGGTGCTCCAGTGGCTCGGTCTCGCCTCTCCATCGTGGTGCTTGAACCTCCGCGGTGAGGACGCGCTCGAGCTGGGCGGCCGCACGCATGCGCCCGCTGCCGAGGCGGCGCGGTTGATGGCGGAGTTCTTCGAGAAGGGGCGCAAGGTTCTGGGGCTGGACTACACGGCGGACCTGCTGGACCTCCAGGGGACGGTGCTCCGGTCCTGGAGCCCGTCGAGGGGCGAGCCATGATGGCCCGCCGCCTTTCGGACTCTCGAGACGGGACTACTTCCCGCCCTCTTGAATCTTCGTGTCGATGGCCTCGATGCTCTTCTTGAGGTCCTTGTAGGCCTCATGGGCCAGGGGTTGGAGAACCTCGAGGTAGAACTCGGAGTCGTGCTTGAAGACGGCGGGGACCCGCCCGTTCTTCGCGGTGCCGTGGTCCCGCTTCAGTTCATCGGCGACAAGCACCAGATTCTCTTTCCTCTTGTCCAGGTACTCTCCCTGTTTCCAGTTGAAGTAACCCGGCTTCTGGTACACGCGAAACGGACCTGAGTTCTTGTCGCGGCCAATCTCAAAGAACTCCCAGGTCTGGCTGTCCTTGAGCTTGACGTCCGTGCCCTTGGCCTTCATCTGGCTGAACGCGAGCTGGTGCTTGCTCGTGATGGCGCCGAAAACCGCCTCCGCATTGGTTTGTTGGTCGAAGGAGGCGTTCTCCAGGCCACTCACGCTCGGGTCGAAGAGGCGGCCGTACTCGTTCGCGCGGTCGATGTTGAGGCTGCCCAGGCATTGATTCTCCACGCTGAAGGCGCCCGCTCGGGAGAAGCTGACGAAGGTGTCTGTGAATGGCTGGGAGGGATACTTGTGGACATGGGGGCTGGGACCAATCTTCAGGTCGAGCACGATGCCCGTGCGAGTTCCCGCGATGTAGGACTTGGTCAGGTCTCCGATGGCATAGCTGGTGTAGCCAATGCCCATGTCTTCAATCCATTTACGCAGCAGTCTCCGGGTCGAGGGCATGACCGGAGTCGCGACTTCGAGCGCGTCGGAGAGGGACACCACGGAGAGGGTCTCCGCGGTGACTCTCGGGGAGTCGAACGCGGCCCGGGCGGTCTCGTGGAAGATGGCGCTGACATCGGCACTCGTTGGAGCCGGATGTTTGTAGATGGTGACCGTCCATCCACACGATATCCAGCTGAGGATGTTGAACGCCGACTGGCAGTTGATGAGTCCATTCCCAATCCAGACGCAGTTGATTTTCTTCTGTTCCGTCGGAAGCGCTGCCAGCGTCGTCATGATGAGCTCCTCGAGTAGAAAAATCTGCTGGGAGCATCTCGTGCCGGTGCGCCCGAATCAAGATTCCGAGGCGGACCGAGTCCCATCCCCTCCGTCGGGTCACCTGCCGGGAATGACGTCGTCGGGCGGGAGCGAGGGGCATGTTTCGGTGAAACCCCTGAGACAGTCCCCCTTCGCGGAGGAGCCAAGGGGTGGGTTTCCACCATGGAAGAGACCGGGCCCGTCAGAGCACCGGGACTCCCCTCATGCCCCTGAGGGCAGGGTCCTGTCCTGCCCTGAACGGCCGAACGGAATCCATTTCTTTCTTGATGATGTCTGGTCTGTGGCCGTCAATGTTTGTCTTGGGGGAAGGAGATGGCCCATGTGAATGACGAATGACCGAGGTGTGTGATGCGTGTATTGGGGTTGATGTTGTGTGTTCTGGCTGTATTCTCGGCGAGCGCGAAGGAGTTGGTCCCCACGGGTCCCCTGGCGGGTGACAATCTACGCTGGCTGGTGCAGATAGGGACGCCGGACGAGGACCGGGGCCATGCGGTGGCGGCGACGCGCGAGGGTGTCTACTCCGCGGGGTACTCCACGGGCTCCTTCGATGGGAACATTCCCATCGGCTCGAATGACGTCATCGTGGCGAAGCACCTGGCCAATGGCACGCGGGTCTGGTCGAGGCAGCACGGGACGGCCGCGCAGGACGTGGCCACCAGCATCGCGACGTATACGGTGCCGAACCCGCCCCACGTCTATGTCACGGGCCATACGCGAGGCTCCTGGTTCGCGGCGAACGCGGGTGACTACGACGCCTTCTTGATTCGGGTGGACCCCGCCAATGGCGCCATCCTCTGGGGGCGTCAGTTCGGTACGCCGGGAGCGGACCAGTCATTCGGCGTGGCGACGGACCCCTTGGGTTACGTGTATGTGGCGGGCCACACCACGGGCTCGCTCGCGGCCACCAACGGGGGCGCCACGGATGTGTTCCTGGGGAAGTTCGACGCCAATGGCAACCAGCTCTGGATGCGTCAATTCGGCACGCCGCAGGCGGAGGTGGTGCGTGGCGTGGCGGCGGACGCGGACAGCAATGTCTACATCGTTGGCCAGACGGCGGGCGCACTGACCGGGGCGAACAAGGGCCTGACGGACCTGTTCGTGGTCAAGTTCAACACCTCGGGCGTGGAGCAGTGGCGGCGGCAGATGGGCACGCCGGCCGCGGAGTCCATCTACGGCGTCGCCACGTCCCGGCGCCTCTCCGGCGTCGTGGATGTCTACGTCGTGGGCTACACCGGCGCGTCCTTCGACGGCCAGCCATACATGGGCGGCTTCGACGCCATCATCGTGAAGTTCGACGGCCTGGGAAATCGCCTCTGGTCCCGGCAGATGGGCACCGCTGGCAGTGAGCTGGCGCTGGCCATCGCCTCGGATGGTGGCGCCAATGTCTACATCGTGGGCACCAGCACCTATGACTTGGACTCCAACACCCCGGACTCGAGCTCGAACTTCTTCATGGCGAAGTACGACTCGGGCGGCGGCTTGTTGCTCCGGCGCCAGCTCGGCTCCGTCAATGCCTTGGACCCGAGCGCCCAGACGGACACCAGCCAGGGCGTCGCCGCGGACATCAACGACAGCGTCTATCTGACCGGCTACACGGAGGGTGGGTTCACCAACCCCGCCACGACGAACCAGGGCGGCACCGACTACGTCCTGGCGCGCTACGAGGACGGCTGCCAGATCAACACGCCGGGCCAGTGTGGCCTGGGCTACGGCTGGGGAGACCCGCACCTGGGCACCTTCGACGGCCGCGCCTATGACTTCCAGGGCGTGGGTGAGTTCATCGTCGTGGAGAACCTGCCGGGGACTCCCGCGCTCACCGTGCAGGCGCGAACGCGTCCGTATGGCGCCAGCAGCCAGGTCAGCGTGATGACCGCCATGGCGACGAAGCTGGGCGCGAACCGGGTGGGCTTCTACACGAACGGCGCCACCCACGAGCTGAAGGTGGATGGCGCGGTCCTCTCCATCCCCGCGGGGACCACGCAGGGCCTGCCGGATGGCGGACGCATCCTGCGCCAGGCGGCCAACTCCTATCTGCTCTACTACCCCGGGCAGGACCGGCTGCTCGTCACCCTCAACGCCGGCTATCTGGACCTCAACTTCGCGCTGCCCCCTTCACGACAGGGCAAGGTGCGGGGCCTGTTGGGGAATTACAACCTGCGAGTCGAGGACGACTTCGCCTTGCGCGACGGCACACAGCTGACGCCGCCGCTGTCCTTCGCGCAGCTCTACACCGGCAGCGCGAGCATGGCGTCGAGCTGGCGAATCACCCAACAGGAGTCCCTCTTCGACTACGCGGCGGGCGAGAACACCTCGACCTATACCGACACGAACTTCCCCGACGCCCCGGTGTCGGTGAACGACCTGCCGCCAGCGCAGCGAGACGCGGCGCGGGCACGGTGCGTCGAGGCGAAGGTGCAGGGGCCGTTCTTCCTCGACAGCTGCATCGTGGACTTCGCGCTGACCCAGGACCCGACCTTCGTCACGGCGGCGGCGCGAGTGGAGACCCAGGTCCAGACGCAGGCGGGCAGCCAGATGCCGCAGCCCGTGCCGTCCGGCAGCCGGGTCTACTTCGCGAACTTCCAGGGCGCGGCGGGCACCGAGTGGAGCGAACGCGGCTTGACGACCTCACCCCTGGGCCGGAAGACCTTCCTGGGTGAGTTCACCTCGCAGGACGTGCGGCTGTCCTTGAAGGCGCTGCCCACGCACACCTCGGTGACGGTGAGCTTCGACCTGCTCATCCTCCGGGCCTGGGATGGCAATGGTCCCTTCGGGCCCAACACCTGGGGCCTCACCGCCAACGGCGCCATGGTGCTGGAGCGCACCTTCTCCAACACCCGCAGCACCCAGTCGTACCCCTTGCAGGGCAGCGCGGCCCGGACGGGAAGCGACGCCAACAATACGCTGGGCTACGAGAACGGCGACTCCATCTACCGGATGAAGGTGAAGGTCGCCTCGACGTCGTCGGAGCTGTTGCTCAACTTCTACGCGCGTGGCCTGTCGGGACTCGCGAATGAAGCGTGGGGCCTGGACAACGTGGAGGTCCAGGTCGAGTAGCGCCACCGCGTGAGGTGTGGCTCGGGAAGCCCCGCCAGGGAGTGAGTCCTGGCGGGGCTTCTTGGAAGAGGTGAGAGGCCCCTCGCTGGTGTGAGGCTTGACGTAGAGTGCTTTTGTTGTGTGAGTCAGGGTTCAGTTCAGCAGAGGGGAGGTTAGGCAATGCATGAACCCGGCGGCGAGATTCGCCAGAGAAGTCGCCGCGCGGAGTCGGCGAACCGCCTGGGTCAGCGCATCGAAGGCGTGAGCCTGCGTAGATGTCGCTTCAAATCAGCCCACCAGAGCTCGATGGGGATGAAGTCGAGCTGTAGGCCGGCAGGTACACCACGCAGGTGAGCCTCCCCGGGTTTTGTGGACACCGGAGATGAGGTGACCGAAGGATGTCCACGACGATGCCGAGACGCGAGCGCAGGAAGTACACGCTAGAGTTCAAAGCCCGGCCTGTGAAGATGGTGCTGGAAGAGGGAAAGTCCCGGGCGCAGGTGGCCAAGGACCTGGACCTGACTCGCAGCGCGCTGGAGACCTGGGTGAGGCAGTCCCGAACGGACGCGGGCCAGGGGCCGTCCGGGGCGCTGACGACGGGTGAGAAGGAGGAACTCGCTCAGTTGCGCCGCGAGGTGCGCCAGCTGCGGATGGAGCGGGAGATATTAAGAAACGCGGCGGCCTTCTTCGCCAAGGAGAGCACGTGAGGTTCACGGCCATCCAGGAGGAGAAGGCGAACTACCCGGTGTTGATGCTGTGCCGTGTGCTGGAGGTGTCCCGGGCGGGCTGCTACGCCTGGGAGAGACGTGAAGTGTCGGCACGCCAGAAGGCCACTGCGGCGCTGGTGGAGCGAATCCGGCAGGTGCATCAGGCCAGCCGCCGCACCTATGGCAGCCCACGCGTCCAGGCCGAGCTGAAGGCCCAGGGGCAGCCCGTGGGCCGGCACCGCGTGGCCCGGCTCATGCGCGAGGCAGGGCTACGCGCTCGTCGACGCAGACGGTTCGTGCACACCATGGACTCCAAGCACGGCCTCCCGGTGGCGCCCAACGTGCTGGCTCGCGACTTCAATCCACCAAGGCCCGACCGGAAGTGGGCGACGGACATCACGTACGTGCCCACGCGCGAGGGCTGGCTCTACCTGGCAGTGGTGCTGGACCTCTTCAGTCGGCGCGTCATCGGTTGGGCCATGGACCGCTGCATCGACCGGCACCTGGTGCTTTCGGCTCTCGACATGGCGCTCAAAAGTCGCTGTCCCCCAGCGGGACTGCTGCACCATTCGGATAGGGGCAGCCAATACGCCAGTGAGGACTACCAGCGAGCGCTGGCCGCCCGCGGCATCCGGTGCAGCATGAGCCGCAAGGGCAACTGCTGGGACAACGCCGTGGTGGAGAGCTTCTTCTCCACGCTGAAGACAGAGCTGGTGCACGAAGCGGACTTCTCGACGCGCGAGGCGGCGAAGGGTGGCTTGTTCGAGTTCATCGAGGTGTTCTACAACCGCAAGCGGCGGCACTCCTCACTCGGCTACGTCAGTCCCGCCGAGTTCGAGAAGACCGCCTCGCAGGTGCCGCTGGCTGCTTAACCCACCTGTCCACAGAACCCGGGCAAGCTCAGTATCCACGGGGCCGGATCAAGCCCACGCTCCGTCGGGCGCTTTTCCCCCCCCGGAGCCGAGTGCGCTGGACGCTGCCGATGATGCGGCGCGCTCTTCAACCCATCCTGCTCGTGCAGATTGGCACCTGCCCGCTATGCAACATGGCCATCCGCTCCAGTGCTCCGCCTGAACTGCCCTCACGAATGTGACCAAGTGGTATTAGACGCTTGAGTTCCTCTGCTACTTGTCCTCGGATGGGTGAGAAGTTTCTACCCCCCGAGCCGGGGGGCACACTGCCGGCTTCTCGATGTAGGTGCAGCCCCCGACTGACGGTGGCCTCGCCAATGCCCTAGAGTCGAGCCGTTTGGACGTAGGTCAGGCCTTCCTCATGGAAGGCCCAGACCATGGCCTGCCTCAGCCTCTCCGGCGTAGGGGAATCACTCGTTCATCCTCCATCCATGAAGATCAGTCCCCGACGGTCTCATCAATCGCATCTTGGATTAGTCTTAGGTGTGAACAACGCCCGATGGTGGAGTAGGTCAATTTCGACACGGAGATCCAACGCATGCGAATCCTACAAAGACAATCCTCAAGCGACACATCAGCCCATGACTAACACGCACAGCCGGCATGATGCCCAACAGTAGGGCAGAGCTTGGGCGAGAAGCGCACCCACTGGTAGGATCATAGTTGATGAAGGCGAAAACGGAATTACTGCAAAGAGACCAGTACGCTATTTGGAAGGCGGTGGAACGGGCCTCCGAACTCATTTGGTCTCGCCTTACCGGACACCCAGGCGTTATCGAGTTACGCTTGGAGGCAGGCCCGACAGAGGAGTGGGACGACATTCTCGAGATCCGCTCTGGTCCCGATGGAATCAAGCGGCATCGCTGGCAGATCAAGCGACAGTCCACCAACTTTAACCCTAATGTTCTTGAGGGACTACTTCGCTCCCTGCGACTGGCTACTGATCTGGATCTTGCTCATCTGGCAATCAGAGACCAAGTAGATGTTGGTTCAATTGGTCCATTGCGCGTTCTTCGAGACATATGTGTACGAGCACAGCAGCCTGACGCAGACTTGGCAGCGATGTTGTCCCAGCCCGGGGTCACTGAATTCAAGTGGATCGACTACGTCCGAAAATGCCTCGGTCTCAGAGACGAAGGAAGCGCAAGGCTGCAGGGTCTTCAGTTCCTACGGGGTCTGACTATCTCCTTCCTTGGAAGCACAGACGACATTCGCAATGTCGCAGTAGCTCGACTGGGCACTCTCTACCAAGATCCCGACACACTGTGTCGACTCATTCATTCCTGGATCGCGGACCACCCGGACGAAATTGTCCCAATTACGTTCGACCTTCTATATAGGCAAATCACACATAAATTCCAACTACACCCCGTCTTGACGGGCATAACGACAGAGCAGGATGAAGTCATAAGTTACCTGAATGCCATAAAAGAGTACTGCGCCAATCTGCCGTATCTCGCGCTGCACGATATTCGGCCATCGAAATTCTTGCCCGAGATCTACGTTGACCTGCAAACCAAAGAGCCTGGAAAAGAACATTCATCAAAAGACAAAGAGACTCCTTCTTCAGTTCACAGCGAACGACTATCTGTCGCCCAGATGATGAGGCGTTCTGAGTTCTGTCCAATAGTGATTCTCGGAGGCGCCGGCGCAGGGAAATCGACGTTGCTCCGGCACTTGGCTGAGCGTGCGTGGCATGCGCCCGAAAGCATCGGATTGAGTCGCCCACACCTTCCTCTGCTAGTGCAACTTCCCAATCTGGCCTCCCGAACTGGCTTCATCGCAGACCGACTTCATGACGCGCTAAGTCAGGATTTGCCAATCGCACAAGCCTTACCTCAAACGTTTTTCTCAGCTTGGCCAAAGCGTACCGGCGCCCCCTGGCTTTTGCTTCTCGATGCACTTGACGAAGTCCCTTCTCGAAACCGCGCGCAATTCATCCAGTGGTTGACCGGAGTCCTGCGTCAGTTCACCTCCGTCAGAATCGTCCTCACGACCCGCCCGCACGGCTACCAGCACAGCGAATTCGATATTAATGGAGCAAAACACTTCGAAATTCTGCCATTTGAAGCCTCCCAGATAGCTGCATTCTCAGAGCGTTGGTTTGGGGCCAGGGTATCAGAATTTGAAATCGAATACAGGCGGATTGGCATGGGTGGAATGGAGTCAACACCGCTCCTGATTACTATCGCAGCCAAGGTTTTCCTGGAGCGCAACGCCCTGCCGCTCCGTCGATCTGGCCTATACTCTGCCTTTGTCGATATTGTTCTCAGTGAGTCGCTCACCCGAGGATTGGGCGCGGAATTGGGTGAAGACATCTGCAAGATTGCACGAAACATCCTCTCGCAACTCGCGCTCGAGATGAGTGAAACGTCGAGCAGATTGAATCGTTCCAGGCTTATTTCCAAGGTAGCAGGTTGCATTTCAGTTACACTGCGACGCTCCATGCAGGAGTCCGCAATTGATGCCGAACGATTTCTGAGGGTCATGTCCCGGCGCAGCGGATTGCTTATCACGCAATCCGACTCACTCACATTCGTTCACCCAACTCTGCAGGAGTACTTCACGGCGGCGGCAATTGTTCGAGAATGTAATGCAAATGGTAAGCGGCTCTGGCGCACATACTTAAATAACTGGTGGCGCCAAGGGTGGCGCGAAGTTGTTCTTTTTACATTCGGTATCCTCAGCGATCAGGGCTGTGACACCACATACCTTGCTGAGCGCATTCATCCCGAAGTATTGACTGAATGGGAGGTCGCCCCCGAGTTTCCATATGAGGATGTCTGGAGATGTAACGATGCGCTGTGCTTTCTGGCATCTGCTCTTGCTGATGGGGCTGTGATTGATTCCCGGGAAAAGAGTGCAATAATTTGCAGTCTGTTTGGTCTTCTGGGTGTGCTGGCGCGCTGTCATGTATATGATTTTTTCGAGAGCGGAGGGCCAGACCTATTCGACAGTCTCGAGACCATTCGCGGCGACTTTCAGGTGCAAACTGGGGTACGGGAACTTTCGCGCAATCCGAACATCGAAATGTACCCCAGGTTTCGCGCTCTCGCGGCATTACTCAAATTGGGCGAAGCCGAGAGCGACATTAGTCTTCTGACAGACTGGGCAGTTGGCACAGGACTTTCACCCAACACCAGTGAGGACCAGGCGGCTCGCATACGCGAAGATTCTTTGGATTTACTTGCAGCCCTGGGGAGACAGGCGGAGATTGAGCGAGTCTTAAGAAGCGCAATCGGCAGTGACGACTCAGTTGACGCCAAGATTTGGGAAACTTACATGGCTCTGCTGAAGACAAACTGGGCTGGTGCCCAACCGTCCGAACTCTTGGTGCTTTCGAGTATGGAATTTCCTGAGGCTCTGCTTCCCGACATCAAAGAACTCACGTTGAGTCGGCCGGCTGCCTTGCTTGCGCCAATCTTGACTGAAATAATGCGCAGCGAATTCACGCGGGAGTGGATTCGGTGTGAGATCGCCGAACTACTAGTTGCTATCGGTGAGATCGGTGCAGCCGAAATCGGTCTTGAAGAGATGATTCAGGATGTCGATGCGTGGGACTCCAATCCTCTTCAAGACTCTTATCTCCGGGAGTTCGCGCGAAACCTCCTGCTGAGAGTGCATGAACTTAAGGCGGCGTCACCTTAATTCATGGAGCGGTTGAGCTGGATATGGCCTAGTTCCGTAGATAGGCTGGTTGTGCAGCCAGCTTGCTTGTCGTGGCCATTCGCTCGGTCTTGCTAGGCTGAGATAGCCAGAGAGGAGTGGCGCCGTCTGCGGTTGCAGAACACCTCAATGAACTCGAATAGAGCCCGCCTGGCCTGTTTGCGTGTCGTGAAGCGCGTGGTGTAGACGAGTTCCAGTTTCAAGATTGAAAAGAAACTCTCCACCACCGCGGTGTCTCAATAATCGCCCTCACACGGCATGCTGCATGCGATGCCTCGCTCATCGAGAAGTCGCCGGTAGTCATCACTCGCGTACAGACTACCGCAGTCCGAGTAGTGCAGCGCCGGTGCTGGCCGTCCCTGTGGATCCATATCGAACGCGGACTACACCAAGCTTCGGTCGACTCGCTCTGCCATGGCCCAGCCCACCACCTTGCGGCTGAAGAAGTCCAGGAGCATCGTACCCGTCCGGATCTGGGTGTCTGGGAGTTGAGTGAGTGGGGACACCTCCATGCGTTCAAGGTGCGCGATGGAGGAGCGGATGAAGAGACATCTGGGAGCTGACACATGGCGGCGGCTGGTGTTGGAGCTGGAAGAGAGTGGGCAGACGCACAAGGAGTTCGCAGCAGCCAAGGCCGTCTCGGTGAGCACACTCCAGTTCTGGTTGTACAAGCTGCGGCGAGAAGCCAGGCGAGCGAGTGCCCCTCACGTGCTGCTGCCGGTAGAGGTAGTAGACTCGGCCGCGCCTTGGGCGCGGCGGGAAGGTTCCCCTCCAGGTGGTCCACCCTGCTTGCTGGAAGCCGCGCTCCCCTCTGGCGTCGTGGTGCGTTTCCCGGCGGGGACGGACGTGGCGTATCTGCGCGCGGTCCTCACGGGGCCGGGTTGACGTGCTCCTGCTGCCGCGCGCCGTCCGCATCCACCCGGCCGCTGAGCCGGTGGACATGCGCAACTCCATCGACGGTCTCTTCGTTCATGTGCAACGCGTCCTGGTGGCCGACGCGTACTCCGGCCACCTCTTCGTCTTCGTCAGCAAGCGGCGAGACAAGGTGAAGGTGCTGGCGTGGGAAAGGTAGGGCGCAATGCGGTCAACACCGCAAGCGATTTGGAAGAAGTCACCATCACCCTGGCCCTCCATCCATTCCGGGGGAGACGGTTTCCAGTCCTGCGTGTCGACCGCGACGTGCAGGGCTCCCAGGGAGGCGGCTACCTGGTGCTGGGCCTGCCAGAGGGAGGGGTCTTGCGGCTTCCGGTTGCATGGACAGACAGGGCAGAACCAGGTTCGCTCTCGAGCTTGAGGCCCACCAAGTGCCTGGTGAGCGTGGTGGAGCTACGCCAACTGGCGGCACTGGTGGATGCCAAGCAGGGAGGTAGCCAATGCATGCACACGGCAGGGAGTGCACACACCTGCCATGGGAAGATTGCGGAGCAGTCGCGGTCAGGAGGAGCGAAGTCGACCGAGTCCACGCCAACGGGCGCTTCTCACTCCCGAGGCACAACGCGACGTTGTCCACCTCCTGGCGACAGTCGCTCAGCGCCGGCTGGGAGAGGAGGCGCGAGAGGAGGCTGTGCATGAGGGTCGCCGTCCTCGACACCCATCTGCGGCGACGGGCCGTGGTGTACCTGAGACAGTCCACACTCAAGCAGGTGATGGCGCACACCGAGTCGACGCGCCGACAATACCTCCTGCGAGAACGGGCCCAGGCGCTCGGCTGGTGGCCCGACGCGAGTCTGCCCCAGTTCCGTGGACACCCGAGATACGATGAAGAGGTCCAAGGATGTCCACGGAGACGAAGCCGAGAAGAGCCTCCGTGTCGCCATGCCGGGGACGTCTCGGCTTCCTCGCTTCCATCAGGTCGGATACCCTATCTGCCTCTTCCTTGGTGTCCTCTGACGCGGAACAAGCCCATGAAGGACACATGCTGGGGAGGGCTTGGGGCACTGCTGCTTCCGAGCCTGGTTCGCGCGGAAGTCGCGGACAAGCAGCTGCTCCCCTGGGAACCCGCTCCAGTCCTGGCGACGTGGGTGATGTGCGGCCTCTGCCTGTCATTGACCCAGTCGCGCCGGGGGCACCTGTGGAAGGTCGCGGGGGTACTCTCGGTGCTCTGGGCCCTTTTCTGGGGCCAGAACCTGATGCCCGGTGGCCCGGTGGGGCAGATGCTGGACACGGAACTCCTCTCCGGAGACGCAGCCGCGTTCCGGGGAGGCTTCCTGGTTCAAGCGCTGCTCCCCATGCTGGTGACCCTCATAGGACTCTGGAGGCGGAGGCTCCGCCTTCGGGGTTCGTGAGGGCCACGCGGCCGGCTAGAAAATCGTGTCCTTGTCCGTGAGGTTGTAGACCTCCTGGACGTCGCGCAGCAGCTTGGGGAAGTCCAGCTTCAGGTCGATGAGCAGGCCGGTGCGCATGTCGAACACCCAGCCGTGCACGGTGGGGACGCCCGTCTCCACGTAGGCGCGCTGGACGGCGGCGGTCTTGATGATGCTGATGCACTGCTCGGTGACGTTGAGCTCGACCAGGCGGGCATAGCGCGCCTCCGGGTCCGTGAGCGCGTCCAACTCCGCCTTGTGCAGCCGGTAGACGTCGCGCACGTTGCGCAGCCACGGGTTGAGGATGCCCAAGTCCCGGGGCTGCATGGCCGCCTTCACACCCTGGCAGCCGTAGTGGCCACACACGATGATGCGCTTCACCGACAGGTGGCGCACGGCGTAGTTGATGACCGACATCACGTTCAGGTCGACGTTGTTGACCAGGTTCGCGACGTTGCGGTGGACGAAGACGTCCCCGGGCTCCACCCCCATGATTTCATTGGCGGGCACCCGGCTGTCCGAGCAGCCGATGTAGAGGTACTCGGGGTTGTGTTCCGCGGACAGCCGCTCGAAGTAGTGCGGGTCGTTCTTCGTCTTGTCGGCGGACCAGCGACGGTTGTTCTCGAAAATCTGTTCGTAGGAAGGCACGAGTCCGTGGCATGCCCGCAGGGGCTCCCCCGCGTCAACTCCGAACGTCATTCCACTGCCCCCAAGTGCAGTCCTCAACGGGCCAGCTGGATGGGCCGGGCCGAGGCGGACCGGAGCTGACGCATGTCGACGAGGATGTCGTAGCCCCGCGCATCCGGCGCCACGGGGCCCGCGTCGAAGCGGTACAGCGCGCTCAAGTCCCGCTCCCCCGGAAAGCGCTCCCGGGCGACCAGGGCGAACAGCTCCTTGGCCACCCACTCCGTGTCCACGGAGACGGAGCCGAACTCGTCCAGGTAGCGCCGGGGCGCGGACGTGTCCCGCTGACGCGTGGTGAGCACGAAGACGCGGGACGGCCGCGATGGCGCGAGCGCGGCGGCCCCCTGCCTCATCAACGCCAGCTCCCGCCCCTGCGGCCAGGCGAACAGCTCCAGCGATTGCTGGCGCGCCAGCACCGCGCTGCCCGCCACGAACACCGCCAGCAGCGCGAGCGCGATGCCGGGGCCTCGCGACGGCCACAATGAGCCCAGCCTCACCACGGCCGCGAAGACGAACACGCTCCACACACCCGTGAGCGCGAAGAGGGTGCGGTACGTGGGCCAGCGCTCGCTGGCGAGCAGGCTGGCGCAGTACGCCAGTCCCATCAACCCCACCATCGCCAGCACCCAGGTCCCCACCGCGGCCCGGCCCGCGCGGCGGCCCTCGACGATGAGCCCCAGCACGACCAGCGTCAGCGTCCCACTCACCATGAGCCAGTAACCCCACGACGGCGCGGTGTCCGAGTCGTCGAGGACGTTGAGCGCCAGCGCGTTGGGCAGCACCTTCATGATGAACCACACGGCCTTGTCCACGATGTGGCGCTCCAGCGCCATGCGCGGCGAGGGGGAGAACACCCCCAGGGCGAAGCTCAGGCGGGTGACGGCGTACGCCAGCCCCAGCCCCGCGATGACCACGAGCAGGTGCCCGCCCAGGCCTCGCGCCAGCGCGCGTGGGTCCTCGTACCTCCGGGCCACCACCACCGCGGCGAGCAGCACCGCGTAGAACGGACCACTCGCCTGGTAGACGAGCATGGACCCGGCCAGCGCCGCCGCGGCGCCCACACACAGGCTCCATCCCCTTGGACCTCTCGGTGTCTGCCGGAGCCCCTCCCGCGCCAGGGCGAACGCGCCCACGCTCAGCAGCAACGCGACGGCTTGAGGCCAGCAGATGCCCCAGCTCGCGACGACCTGCGCGGAGGGAATCACGGTGAGGAACGCGGCCAGCAGCGCGGCGGAGCCTTTGCCCCAGCCCTCGGCCTTGAGGAGGAGGTACACCGCCAGGGCCAGCATCCCCAAGCCCGCCACCGCCAAGGCCCGCAAGCCGCCCAGCCCCCGCACGTCCCCGGCAGCCCGAGAGGTGCGGTCCAGCAGCCAGCCATACAGCGGGCGACCCATGGCGCCGCAGACCCGGAGAATCTTGCCGGGCTCCTCGCGGGCCTCGCGCAGAATCGCGTAGTCGTCGCGCAGGCCGTAGCTCAGGGAGACGGCGCTCCCATAGACGACCCAGGGAAGCAGCAGCAGCAGGGCGGCCGTGCCCAGTGCCCGGATGACCTCAGTCGTGGCGCGTGTCCGCAGGGGAGACCTCTGGAGGCGAGTGACGCTAGCAGAGTCGTATGACGCGCCCTGGCATGAGGGAAGTCCGAAGAGAAGGTGCGCTGCCCGACACCGGTTTCACGGATGGGCCGTCCGGGCCCGTGCGGCGCGTCCAGCCCAGAAAGGCTCGTCCCGGGCCTGGCGCTCGGCGAGGGGGTGGGGATTCGCGAAGCATCGGACAGGGGCCCTGGACCCCGGAACGGTGGGGCGAGGACCCGACGTGGTGGGAGGGATTGGCAGGTGACGCCGAGGGATGGTTCGCGTCGGGTCGTGTACGCCGCGAGGCCCGAGTTTCAGGGGCGGACCTTGACGTTGTCGTTCCACGCACGCAACTCACCCGGGTGGATGTGCCCGAGTGAAGAGACGGACGCTGTGAAGCCCCGAGTCGATGAACGTGATGCGTCACGTGAGCGCCCCGTGCTCGCGGCCCATGACCTGTCCGAGTCCCGGCTCCCCGCCCACCATGAGACCATCGAGGCGTGGGTGGTGGAGTGGCTGGCGCTTCACTGGCAGATGCCCGCCGGGGCCATCGATAGGCGGCGTCCCCTGGTCGAACAGGGACTCGATTCGATGGCGGCCATCTCGCTGGCTCATGATTTGGAGCAGTGGTTGGGGCTGCCGTTGTCGCTGTCCTTTGTCTGGCAGCAGGGCTCCATCGAAGCGCTCGCGCGGGCGCTGGCCTCGCCGGAGGTCATGTTCTCCCTGGCGCCCGTGAGTGAGTCCGCCGTGGTGGCGCGGCGCAACGAGGGCACCGCGCCCGCTTCCCTGGGGCAACAGCAGCTCTGGAGGCAGCTTCGGCCCCAGCCCGAGAGCCCCCGTTTCCATCTCCACTTCGGCCTGCGCTTCGACGGGCCGCTCGATATCGAAGCGTTGAGGCTCAGCCTCCAGGAAATCGTCCGGCGGCACGAGGCCTTCCGGACGTCGTTTCGCGAGCGGGACGGGGAGCTCTTGCAAGTGATTGCGCCGGTGTCCCGGCTGGAGTTGCCCGTGGTGGACCTGCGCGCGGAGCAGGAGGAGGACCTGGGGCGGGCGCTGGACTCCGCGTCCTTCCGGACACTCTACGACGCGCTGGGGCGGGCCCCGTTCGACCTCCAGGTGGGGCCGCTGATTCGCGCGGCCCTGGTGGTGCTGACGAACCAGACCCATGTGTTGTTGGTGACGCAGCATCGGCTCATCACGGATGGGGCCTCGCTGAGTGTGTTCGGCCGGGAGCTGGCGTTCCTGTATCGCGTCTTCCATGCGCGGGTGCCCTCGCCGCTGGCGCCGCCGTCGAGGCAGGCCTCGGACGTGGCGCGCTGGCAGCGGCATTGGCTGGGCGGCGAGGGGGCCCACCGGCAGCGCGAATACTGGCGGGCGCGCTTGGATGGGGTGCCGCCATTGAAGCTGACGCCTCGGGGGGCCTGCGGTGAGGAGGGGGCGCGGGTGGGCGGGCTGGTGTGCTTCGAGGTCCCCATGGCGCTGACGACGGCGTGGAAGGTGCTGGCCAGCGGCGAGGGCGCCACGCTGTTCACCGCGCTCTCCGCCGTGTTCGCCGCGCTGCTGAGCCGGCACTCCGGGCAGGAGGATGTGCTGCTGGGCACCGTGGTGGCCAACCGGGGACGGCGCGAGCTGCGGGACGTGGTGGGCTTGCTCGCCAACACCGTGGCGCTGCGCTGTGATTTGACGGGCAACCCGTCGTTCCGCGAGCTGTTGGTGCGCCACCGCCGGCGCACCACGGAGGACCTGAGCCACCAGGAGCTGCCGTTCGAGGAGGTGTCCCGGTTGGGTCAGGGCGCCTGGGCGGCGCCCACGGTGCGGGCCGCGTGTGTCTTCGAGAGCATGGCCCCCTTCGACCTGTCGATTCCGGGACTGGGGTGCGCGTTGCTGACGGACACGCCGGATGCCTCCGTGCCGGGCACGGCGCGGCATGAGCTGACGTTGCTGTTGCGCGAGGACCTGGGCCGGCTGTGCGGCGCCTTCGAGTACGCCGCCGACGTGTTCCAGCCCGCGGAGGTGGAGCGGCTGGCGGCGTGCTTCCGGAGGCTCTTGGGCCGCATCGTCGAGACACCGGATGTGCGGCTCGATGACCTGCCGCTCGCTGAGGACGCGCCGCGGTTGGGCTGACCCGTGCGGGACAGGCTGGGTGGGATTGCGTGGGCCCGCGTGGGACGGGCAATGGCAGACATTCGCGACGTCGGCCCTGGCACAGAGCGGCGGAGCTTTGTTCGAGGCCGCCCACTTGGTGTCCTCCGTCATTGAGAGGGTTTGGGCGGGCGACGACAACGCGCGTGAGAGGGGGCACGCGCATGGGATGGGCGTTGGTCCTGATGCTGGGGGGAATGATGGCGACGGCTCCGGTGGTGGGCGAGGAGCGGTTTCCAGGCACCACCGACTGGAGGCTGAGTCAGCCCGCGACAGGGGCACAGCTGGAAGGGTACGCCGCGGCGGCCAGCGTGCAGCGGGGCGAGTCCCTGGCCATCCATGTCCGGACGGACAGCCCGCGCCCGGTGACGTGGGAGCTCTTCCGCATGGGTTACTACGGAGGAACGGGCTCGCGGCGGATGTCGTCGGGAGGCCCCGTCACGGTGGGGCCGCAGCCTTCGCCCGTGGCGGACCGGACGACGGGGCTGGTGGAGTGCCGCTGGCCCGTGAGCTTCACCGTGCAGACGCAGGCCACGTGGCCCAGCGGGGTGTATCTGCTCAAGCTCCGGAGGGACGACGGGCCACAATCGTATGTCATCTTCGTGGTGCGCGCGGACGAGCGGAAGGGCACGGGGGTGTTGCAGCTCCCCGTGACGACGTTCCAGGCCTACAACACGTGGGGAGGGGAGAGCCTCTACGCGACGTCGTTGGGCTTGTCGGGAGGTCACGCGAAGGTGGTTTCGTTCGACCGCCCGTACCTGGATGGCAATGGCGCGGGAGAGTACTTCTACGCGGCGCACTACTTCGTGATGTGGGCGGAGTCGAAGGGGTACGAGCTCTCCTACGTCACGAACGTGGATGTGGACCGGGACCCGTCGCTGTTGCGCGGGCAGAAGCTGTTCCTCTCGGTGGGGCATGACGAGTACTGGTCTCGTCCGGCGCGTGAGGCGGTGGAGGGGGCGCTGGCGTCGGGGGTGAACCTGGCGTTCCTGGGCAGCGACACGAGCTGCTGGCTCATCCGCCTGGAGTCCTCGGGGGGCGGCGCGTCGAGGCGGAGGCAGGTCTGTTACAAGGACGAGGCGCCACAGGAGGACCCGCTCGCGGGCACGCCGCTCATCACGGTGCGCTGGCGCAATGCGCTCCTGGGTGAGCCGGAGAACGGGCTTGCCGGGGTGATGTCCGACGCGTGGGGAATCATTCCGCAGCCCTTCGTCGTGGAGTCGCCCGAGGCGTGGCCCTTCGAGGGGACGCGGCTCCGGCGCGGAGACTCCATCCTGTCCGTGGTGGGGTATGAGATTGACCGCGAGTGGGCGAACGGGGCGACGCCTCGGGGTTTCGTTCCGCTCGCGCGCTCACCGGCCATCAGCAACAAGGGCGAGCCGAACTGGCACACGGCGGGGCTCTACACCGCGCCCTCGGGGGCGTTTGTCTTCTCCAGCGGGGGCATCTCTTGGTCGCATGGGCTCTCGCATCCGCGCTTCGCGGACCTGCGGGTGCAGCGCATCACCGACAATGTGCTGCGCAGGGCGGGGCTGGTGCCCACGTTGCCGGGGGACACGTTCGGCGCGGAGGAGCCTCGGCCGGTGGACCGGACGGGACAGTCCTCGGGAGTCTCCACGCTGGCGGGCGTCGCCTTTCAAGATGGGTTCGTGGATGGGCCGGTGTCGCGGGCGCGCTTTCGCAGGCCGGTGGGAGTGGCCGTGGATGCGGAGGGGAACATCTACGTGGCGGACACGGGCAACCACGCGGTGCGGAAAATCGCTCCGGACGCGGCCCGCACCGTCACGACCCTCGCGGGCTTGGGGACGCCAGGGGTGGGCGAGGGGCCGGGGGCGACGACGGCGCTGCGCTCGCCGCAGTCCATCGCGGTGGCGCCGGATGGGGCGCTGTATGTGGCGGACACGGGCAACCACCGCATCGTGCGCATCGCGCGGGATGGGCGATGGACGGTGAGCACGTTCGCGGGTTCGCGGGAGGGGCGGCAGGGCAGGGCGGATGGGGTGGGGCCGGCCGCGCGCTTCCAGACTCCGACGAGCCTCGTCTTCGCGGGCATGGACTTGTATGTGACGGACACGTTCAACCATCGGCTCGCGCGCATCACGCCGCAGGGGCGGGTGAGCACGTTGATTGGCTCACGGGGTTCGGGCAGCACGAATGGACCGGCGAGCCAGGCGCGGTTGCATCGGCCCACGGCGGTGGCCTTCGGTGATGGAGCGCTGTGGGTGGTGGACACAGGGAACCGGCTCATCCGCAGGGTGGCGATGGACGCGGACTTCACGACGTCCACCGTGGCGGGGAGTGCTCCGGGAGGCTTCGCGGATGGCGCGGGAGGCGCGGCGCAGTTCCTGCCGATGTCGGGGGCGGTCTACGCCGACGGGAGGCTCTTGTTGACCGACACAGGGAACGAGCGAGTCCGTGTGCTGGTGGGAGGACGGGTTCGGACGTTCGCGGGGGCGGGCTCACACGGTGCGCGGGATGGGAGCGCGGAGCAGGCGACGTTCAGTCTGCCCACGGGTGTCGCGGTGCTGCCGAATGGAAACGTGCTCGTGGTGGACCAGGGGGCCTCGACGATTCGCGAGCTCCAGGCGCCCGCGGCCGATGGAGGTTCGCGTCCGGTGCCTCGCATCACCGGAGGTCCGTTCTCTGGTGGGAGCGCGCCGATGGACGTGTACCTGGATGGGTCGACGAGCACGACGACGAACCCAGGTGGATGGATTCAGCGCTTCCGGTGGGATTTGGGGGACGGCGCGACGTCGGATGCTGCGTACCTGGAGCATCGCTACATGCGTGCGGGTTCCTACACCGTGACGTTGACGGCGACGGATGGTGGAGGCGTGAGTGCCACCACCACGCAGGTCATTCGCGTCGGGGATTCGCCTTGAGGTGGAGTGTCAGGACTTGATGAACGCGAGCAGGTCCGCGTGGAACTGCTCGCGGTGCGTCACGGTGAGGCCGTGGGGTGCGCCGGCATAGACCTTGAGCGTGGCGTCCTTGACGATTTTCGCGGCGGCGAGCGCGGACGGGCCGATGGGGACAATCTGGTCGTCGTCGCCATGGACGATGAGCGTGGGCACGTCGAACTTCTTGAGGTCCTCGGTGAGGTCGGACTCGGAGAAGGCGGTGACGCAGTCGACGGCGGCCTTGAGGCCGCACTGCATACCTCCGTACCAGAAGGCATCGCGAACGCCCTGGGAGACCTTCGAGCCTGGGCGGTTGGCGCCGAAGAAGGGCACGGTGAGGTCTTGGAAGAACTGGGAGCGGTCCGCGGCGACGCCGGCGCGGATGGCATCGAAGTTCTCGCGAGGCAAGCCGTTGGGGTTGGTGGGGCTCTTCATCATCACGGGCGTGACGGAGCCGACGAGCACGGCCTTGGCGACGCGCCGGGTGCCATGTCGGCCGATGTAGCGGGCGACCTCGCCACCGCCGGTGGAGAAGCCGACGAGCACGGCGTGCTTCAGGTCGAGGTGGTCCAGGAGGGCGCCGAGGTCATCGGCGTACTGGTTCATGTTGTTGCCGTCCCAGGGCTGGGAGGAGCGGCCATGTCCGCGCCGGTCGTGTGCGATGCAGCGGAAGCCGCTGGAGGCGAAGTGGTGGAGTTGCTCATCCCAGCTGTCCGAGCTCAGCGGCCAGCCGTGGCTGAAGACGATGGGCTGACCCGAGCCCCAGTCCTTGAAGAAGATTTGCGTCCCGTCCTTCGCCTTGAAGGTGCTCATGGGTATGGCCTCCTGGGGTGTGATTGAACGAGGCGCAAGGTATTCGCCGGAGACGTTCGCCCATACCCTCGGCCCGGGGATGACGGACTCACTCGGGCGAGGGAGCGGGGATGCGCGGTTGGGTCCGCTGGTCGTGCTCGACCCGCTCTCGCCGGAGTCCAAGGTGAGTTTCACCGTGTGGCGCCCCGGCAGCCAATGGCCGTGCGCCAGCGCTCTCATCCGCACGTCGCCGCAGGGTTGCTGGGTCCTGGCAGAGAGCCATCACTGGATTCCGAACGCTCGTATCGAAGAGTGTCATCAGGTTGTGACGAAGGTGTGGGAGGCAACGTGCGGGGCCACGATTGTCGTGTCCGGACGAGGGGCTCGCGATAGCTTGCGCCCGCGAGAATCCACTCGTGAAGCAAGGGAGCCCAGGACGATGGCGATTGAGATCGGCAGGCCTTTTCCGGACTTCGCACTTCCCAACCAGGACGGGAAGGTTCGGAAGCTGAAGGACTTCGCGGGGAAGTGGCTGGTGGTGTACGTCTATCCCAAGGACGATACGCCCGGATGCACCATTCAGGGCAGGTCCTTCACCGCGACGAAGGAAGCGTTCTCGAACGCGAACATCGAGGTCATCGGCCTGAGCGAGGACGACGTGTCGTCGCACAAGCATTTCTGCGACAAGTTCTCGTTCACCATCGACTTGCTGGCGGACCCCAAGCACGAGCTGCTGGGCGCGACCGGAACAGGGCGCTCCGAATGGAAAGGCACGATGTACTGGGACCGCACCACGTATGTCGTCGACCCTGGCGGTGTCCTGCGGAAGGTGTATGAGAAGGTCGACCCGAAGGGACACGAAGTGATGGTGCTCGAGGACATCAAGAAGCTCCAATGACAGGCATTGGAGCCCGGTGATGGCGTCGGGATGGGGGGCGTGGGGCGCCCCCTCGTCCTCTGCATGAGGTGCTGGCCGAGCACGTGTTCATCGACGACGCTTCGGTTCATGGCCTTGGGCCAACCGTTGGCCGTCCGCCACTGGGGCCTTCAAGCGTCGGATGACGAACGTGCGGGCCACTCGTGTCCGGCGCGTGTGGTGGCCCGGCACTAGGGTCCCCGCTCGTGGAGCCACGGGACGCGGTCAGGAGACTCAAGCGTGTGAAGGGGCCGTGGGCGCAGGCGCCCTGGTTCCCCAGGGAGGCCTGGAAGAGCTCTCTGGCGCGAGTCGTCTTCGTGTTCATGACGTGGTGGGCGCTGTGTGACGGAGACCTGAGCAGCCTCACGTTCGGCGTGCCGGTGATGACCGCGGTGCTGGTGGTCAGCTTCATGCTGAGCCCGCCGCGCAGATACTCCTGGCGGCTCATCGACGTGGTGCGCTTCGGAGTCTTCTTCCTGGCGGGCTCCGTTCAAGGCGGCATCGACGTGGCCCGGCGCGCCCTCGCGCCCGGCATGCCCATCTCCCCGGTCTTCATCCGCTACCGGTTACGCCTTCCGCCGGGTGCTCCGTGCACCGTGTTCAGAATCACGCTCAGCTTGATGCCGGGCACGCTGAACGCGGATGTCCTCGGGGATGAGCTGGTGGTGCACTCACTCGTCGACCGGGGTGAGGTCCTTCACCATGAGCTGGAAGACCTGGAGCGCCGCGTGTCGCGGCTGTTCGGTCTGGCTCCTCCACCTCCCGAGGCCACCCATGCATGAGCTGCGCATCGGGGTCGCGTTCTTCCTGTTCCTGACGCTCATGGCCGGACTGGTGCGAGTCATTCGCGGCCCCACGCTGACAGACCGCTTCATCGTGGCGCAGTTGTTCGGCACCACGGGCGTGGGCGTCCTCGTCCTGCTCGCCGCCGACGAAGGCAGGGCCGCGCTTCGGGATGTGGCGCTCATCTTCGCGATGCTGGCCCCGGTCACTGTCGTTGCCTTCGTGCGCTTCGCGATAGGTGACCCTCCTGAGGCCTCGCGGGAGGAGCCGCCGCGATGACGGTCCTGAACGGGCTCTCCGCGCTCTTCCTCATCGCGGGCGCTGGCTTCTGTCTGGCGGGCACCGTGGGGGTGCTTCGCTTCCCGGACGTCTACTGCCGGCTGCACGCCCTCACCAAGGTCGACAACCTGGGGCTGGGCCTCGTCGTGGTGGGGCTGGCGCTCGAAGCGGGCTCCTGGGCCACGGCGCTCAAGTTGTTCCTCGTCTGGTTCTTCGTCCTCATCTCCAGCGCCTTCACCTGTCAGCTCATCGCTCGCGCGGCGCTGCGCCGGGGCGTCGGGGCCTGGGGAGGCACACGCGAGCCATGATGGACGCGCTCCTCGATGGTGGGCTCGCCCTGAGCCTGCCTTTCCTCGCGTGGCTGGTGCTTCACACCGAAGCCCTGTCCCAAGCGGTCGTCCTCTTCGTCGCGATGGGCCTGATGTCCGCGCTCGCGTGGGCACGGCTGGAGGCGCCCGACATCGCGCTGGTGGAGGCCGCCGTCGGTACGGGCCTCACCGGCGCGCTGCTGATGCATACGCTGAGCTGGACCGAGGAGTCACAAGCCGAGACACGCACGCGCTCCACTCGATGGCTGGGGGATGCGCTGGCGGCCACCGTGCTGACCGCAGTCCTGGGATGGGCCGTGCTCGCGCTTCCTCTCCACAGTCAGGGCCTGGGACCCATGGTCAAGGCACGGCTGGAAGAGAGCGGCGTGGACCATCCCGTCACGGCGGTGCTCCTGAACTTCCGTGGCTACGACACGCTGTTGGAGATTGCCGTGCTGCTGGTGGCCGCGCTGGGCGCTCGAGCAGTGAACCCGCGCACCGAGCGGCCCTCGCTGGAGACCGCGGATGACCCGCTCACCGGTGAGCTGTTCCGGATGACGACGCCCTCCGTGCTGCTGCTGGCGGGCTATCTCGTCTGGGTGGGCGCCCACGGCCCCGGTGGCGCGTTCCAGGCGGGGGCCATCCTCGCGGGAGGCGGAGTGGTGGCCATCCTGACGACCCGGGTGGGGACTCCGCGAATGTCGTCATGGCAGGTGCGCTGGGCGCTGCTGACAGGCCCGCTGTTGTTCGTGGGTGTCGCCGTGGCACCGCTCTTCAGTGGAGGGCAGCTGTTGGAGTTCCCGCCGCGCCTGGCGGGGACGCTCATCTTCATCGTGGAGCTGGCGCTGACGGTCTCCATCACGCTGGTCCTGTTGATGTTCTTCCCCGCGGTCCGTCCGCCCAAGGTGGAGCACGAGGGGACGCCGTGAATCCCTGGGTGCTCTACGCGCTGTCGGGCATGGTGATGTTCAGCGTGGGGTTGGTGGGGCTCTTCACGCACCAGCACGTGGTGAAGCGCATCCTGGCCGCGAACATCATGGGCTCGGGCGTGCTGCTCGTCCTCGTGGCGCTGGCGCGGCGAGTGCCCTCGGGACCGCCGGACCCTGTTCCCCACGCGTTGGTGCTCACGGGCATCGTGGTGTCGGTGAGCTCGACGGCGCTGGGCGTGGCGCTGGCTCGGCGCATCTCCCGTCTGAAGTCCATGGACGCGGCCTCGTCGCGCACGGGGCCGGAGGGTTCATGACGGGGACCTTCGCCTTGATGGCCTGGCCGGTCATCCTCCCCCTGTTGGGCGCGGTGCTCGCGCTGCTGGTGGGACGCGATGGCGTGCGCTGGGTCGCGGGTGTGGCGTCCGTGGCGACGCTCACCGCGGTCGTGGTGTTGGTGTGGAAGGTGGCGACCGACGGTGTGTTGCATCAGGACCTCGGCGGGTGGGGCGCTCCCCTGGGAATCGCCTGGCGCGCGGACGGGCTCGCGGCGTTGATGTTGTTGACGGTCGCCCTGGTGGGTTCGCTCATCAGCGTCAACGCGCTGGACCACTTCGGCAGCCGCGAGGACCGTGAGTTCCTGCCGCTGTGGCTGTTCGTCTGGTGCGCGCTCAACGCGCTGATGTTGTCCGCGGATGCCTTCAACCTCTACGTCACGCTGGAGCTGACGACCCTCGGCGCCGTCTCGCTCATCGTGGTGCGTCGCGACCTGCCGGGCCTGGAGGCGGGTCTGCGCTACCTGCTCTTCGCGCTGCCGGGCTCGCTCTGCTACCTGCTGGGCATCGCGCTCCTGTATGGCGCGTACGCAGCGCTCGATGTGGGGCTGTTGGCCCAGCGAGTCCAGCCAGGGCCCGTGACGTGGGTCGCGGCCGGGCTGGTGACGGTGGGGTTGTGCCTCAAGACACCGTTGTTCCCGCTGCACGTCTGGCTTCCGCCGACCTACACGGGGGCGCCCACGCCCGTGACGGCGCTGCTCTCCGCGCTCATCTCGAAGGGCTCTTACTACGTGCTGTTCCGCCTGTGGCTGGAGGTCTTCTCGCCCGTGCTCGACGCCGAGGTGGGCCAGTTCCTGGGCGTCCTGGGCGCGGCGGCGGTGTTGTGGGGGGCGCTGCTGGCGCTGAGCCAGTCGAAGCTCAAGCGCGTCGTCGCCTATTCGAGCGTGTCCCAGATTGGCTACATGTTCCTGCTCTTCCCCATGGCGACTCGGGGAGCGCAGGCGGGGGCCATCTATCTGGTCGTCTCCCACGCCGCCGCGAAGGCCTCCATGTTCGTGGCGGTGGGGAACATCCACCAGGCCGTGGGCATCACCGACCTGGGAGGGGTGCAGGGGTTGGCCCATCGGATGCCCTTCACCTTCCTGGCGATGGCGCTGGGGGGCATCAGCCTGATTGGCATTCCGCCCAGCGGCGGGTTCATCGCGAAGTGGCTCCTGTTGAACGCGTCCGTCGAGACACACCAGTGGTGGTGGGGCGGGGTGCTGCTGGTGGGCAGCCTGCTGGCGGCGGCGTATGTCTTTCGCATCCTCCGAGGCTCGTTCCTTCCGCTGCCGCCAGGAGTGGAGGTGCGCTCGATTCCGCTGGGGAAAGAGCTGGCGCCGCTCGCGCTCGCGCTCCTCGCGTTGGTGCTGGGCCTGGTGCCGTGGTTCCCGCTGGGCCTGCTGTCGGTGGGGATGGCGCGATGAACACCTGGCTCCCGCTGTGCGTGGTGTTGAGCTCGCTGCTGCCGGGGCTGGTCATCTTCCTGCTGTCCGACGCTCAGCGGCGCACGCGCACGGTGCTCAACCTGGGCGCGGCGGCGTTGAAGCTGCTGCTCACCGCGGCCATGGCGTGGGGCGTGTTCCGAGGGCGCCACTACGAGACTCGCCTGCCCTTCCTCCCCAACGCGGACCTGGTGCTCAAGGCGGACACGTTCAGCCTGCTCTTCATCACCCTGTCCGCGGTGCTCTGGTTCGTGACGACCATCTACGCGGTGGGCTACCTGGAGGGCACCGAGCACCTGAGCCGATTCTTCGGCTTCTTCTCGCTGTGTGTCGCGTCGACGATGGGCATCGCGCTCGCGGGCAACCTGCTCACGTTCTTCCTCTTCTACGAGATGCTCACGCTGTCGACGTACCCGCTGGTCATCCACAAGGGCACGGCCGAGGCGCTTCGCGCGGGCAATGTGTACCTGCGCTACACGTTGATTGGCGCCACGTTGCTGCTCGCGGGCGTGGTGTTGCTGTACATGCTGGCGGGCTCGGTGGAGTTCACCGAGCGGGGCGCGCTGTGGGGCGTGAAGGAGCACCGCACGGGCCTGGTGGTGGCCTTCGCGTTGCTGATTTCGGGACTGGGCGTCAAGGCGGCGCTGGTGCCGCTGCATGGCTGGTTGCCCGTCGCGATGGTGGCCCCCGCGCCGGTGAGCGCGCTGCTGCATGCCGTCGCGGTGGTGAAGGCGGGGGCCTTTGGAATCACTCGCATCATCTACGACGTCTATGGCGTGTTCCTGGTGCACGACCTGGGGGTGATGCGTCCCTTGGCGGTGGTCGCGGCGGTGACCATCCTCTATGGCTCGTTCCGGGCACTCCAGCAGGGGGACCTGAAGCGGCGGCTGGCCTACTCCACGGTGAGCCAGGTCGCGTACATCATCGTGGGCGTCTCCATCTTCGGCACGGTGTCCACCATCGGCGGGCTGGTGCACCTGGTGCATCAAGGCGTGATGAAAATCACCCTGTTCTTCTGCGCGGGGAACTTCGCGGAGGAACTGCACGTGCATCGAGTGAGTGAGCTGCGTGGAATCGGGCGGCGGATGCCGCTCACCATGGGCGCGTTCACCATCGCCGCGCTGGGGATGATTGGGATTCCTCCCGTCGCGGGCTTCATCACCAAGTGGTACCTGGGCATCGGTGCGTTGGAGGCGAAGGAGCCCTGGCTGGTGGGCGTGCTGCTCTTGAGCAGCCTGCTCAACGCGGGCTACTTCCTGCCCATCCTCTACTCCGCGTGGTTCCAGGCTCCGCTTCAAGAGTGGAAGCCGAGTCCTCGAGGCTGGGAGATTGGCCTGTCGTTGTTGCTGCCCACGGTGACGACGGCGGTGTTGTCGCTGGCCGCGGGGCTGTTCGCGGGTGGAGAGCTCAGCCCGCTGGGCTGGACGCGGCTCATCACCGAGCGGGAGTTCCGGCCGTGAGTGGCGAGAGCTTCGCGTCGCTCCTGGTCATCGCGTCGCTGTTGGCTCCGCTCGTGTTGGCGCTGGGGGTGATGCTCCCCAGCACGCGCGAGGTGGGGATGATGTTGGCTCCGTGGGCCGCGCTTCCCTCGCTGGTGTTGGGGCTGGGCACGGGGGCCTCGGTCCACTGGAAGAGCGTGCTGCTGGGGATGTGGCTGTACTCGCCGGACAGGGTGACGACGACGTATCTGCTCTTCACGGGGGCCTTGTGGCTCCTCGCGGGGCTCTTCGCGAAGGGGTACCTGCGCGGGGATTCGCACCGGCCCTCGTTCTGGGGCTTCTACCTGGCGACGCTGGCGGGGAACGTGGGGGCGGTGCTCGCCCAGGACATGGCGAGCTTCTATCTGTTCTTCGCGATGATGACGTTCTGCGCGTATGGGCTCGTCGTCCATCTGCGCGACGGGCGCGCGGCCGAGGCGGCGCGGGTCTACATCGTGATGGCGTTGCTCGGGGAGGTGTGTCTGCTCGCCGCCTTCTTCCTCACGGCGGGGACGCGCATCAACCTGATGCTCGCGGCGGTTCCGCGCGTGGTGGCGGAGTCGGGTTCGCGAGACCTCATCGTGGTGCTGGTGCTCCTGGGGTTTGGCGTCAAGGCGGGGGCGCTCCTGTTGCACATGTGGCTGCCGTTGGCGCATCCCGTCGCGCCCGCGCCCGCGAGCGCCGTGCTGAGCGGGGCCATCATCAAGGTGGGCGTGCTGGGATGGCTGCGCTTCCTTCCTCTGGGACAGGCGAGCCTGCCGGCGGTGGGCCAGGTCTGTGTGTCGATGGGACTCGCCGCCGCGTTCTACGCCGTGGCCGTGGGGCTCACGCAGCGCGAGGCGAAGACGGTGCTGGCGTATTCGAGCGTGAGCCAGATGGGCTTCCTCACGCTCGCGGTGGGGTTGGCGTTGGGGACTCCGGCGGCGTCTCCGCTGCTCGTCGGCGCGGTGCTCGTCTATGCGGTGCACCATGCGATGGCGAAGGGCCTGCTGTTCCTCGGCACAGGGCTCTTGCCCGCGACAGGTCCGCGAGGATGGGGCCGAGGGTGGGTGTTGGCCGGACTCGTATGGTCCGCGCTGGAGATTGCTGGAGCACCTCTGACGAGCGGGGCGCTGGCCAAGCTGTCCCTCAAATCCGCCGAGGCCGCGGCTCAGGGCCCGGAGTCCCTGCCGCCGCTGTTGTCACTCGCGGCGGTGGGCAGCACGCTCCTCATGGTGCGCTTCCTGATGTGTGTGTGGGCGGAGTCGCCAGCGCACGGGGAGTCCGGCGTGGGATGGATGGCGGTGGCGTGGGGGCTGCTGTTCGCGGTGGATACGGCGCTGCTCTTCGGGACGCCCGTGGGGCGCGAGCAACTTCCACACCTGCTCGAACCGAAGAACCTCGTGTCGTCCGCGTGGCCCGTCCTCGTGGGCGGCACGGTGGGCGCACTCGCCTGGCGCATGGGCCGGAGGCGCTCGTGGCGAATGCCACGGGTTCCCGCCGGAGATGTGCTGTGGCCGGTGATGCGGGTGATTCAACCGGTCTGGAGGTTGGTGACCGCGGGCGCGGCGCGGGACTCGGTGGGGCAGGGGAAGGTGTCCCTGCACTTGCAGCAAGGCATCGAGCGGCTTCAACACCTCATCCTCGATGCGGTGGACCGGGCCGAAGGGAGGCTGAGCCACCTGCGACAGGTGGGGCTCGCGCTGCTCCTCTGGCTGGTGGTCTTCCTGCTGCTCCTCATCCGCTGAGCGGCGCTCGCGAGCGAGGAGGCCGCGCCGTCACGCCAGGGGACCTTCAACCCTGGCGTGACGACATCGGGTACTCGTGAGAACTCAGGCGCGCTCGACGCGGATGCGCGCGGGCAGGCCGTTGAGCTGGACCTCTTCTTCCGTCCCGGCGAGGCCCTCGGGGCCCACCTGGATGGACGCGGCCAGCGTCTCGCGAGCAATCAGCTCCCGGCTCTCCTCGGTGACGCGCTTCACGCGCGCATCACCGTCGACCCAGAGGCGAATCTGGTCCGTGTAGCCCAGCTCCATGTCCTTGCGCGCGCCCTGCACCCGCGCCAGCAGCTCTCGCACGAGGCCCTCGTCGATGAGCGCCTCGGTCAGCTCGGTGTGGAGCACCACCACGCCCGCGCCCGTGCCCGCCGCCGCGTAGCCCGGGTTGGCCTCGACGAGGGTCTCCAGCTCCTCGGCGGTGAACACCAGCGACTCTCCGCCCACCGTCATCGCCACCTGTCCGGTCTGGAGCAGCTCCCGGTGCAGCGCGCGTCCGTCACCCGAGTCGAACGCCTTGCGCACCGGCGCCAACTTGGGCCCGAGCCGCCCGCCCACCGCGCGCAGGTTCGGCCGCACCCGGAAGCGCACGACGTCCGCGTCCGGGCTGCCCGGCTCCACGAAGCGAATCTCGTGCACGTTCAGCTCGTCGGCGAGCAGGTCCTTGTACACGGAGAGCCGGTCCGTCAGCTCCTTGCGCGCCAGGATGATGTCCGCGCGCGCGAGCGGCTGACGCACCTTGAGCTTGTTGTCCGTGCGCACCTTCAAGCCCGGGGACACCAGCTCGCGCACCGCCGCCATGTCCGCGGCGAGCTCCGCGTCGATGAGGCTCGTGTCCGCCTTGGGGAAGTCCGCCAGGTGCACGCTCTCCGGCTGCGTCGTCGGCCAGGGCTTGCGGACCAGGTTCGTCCACATCGCGTCCGTGAAGAACGGGATGAACGGCGCCGCCATCGCGGTGATGGTGGTGAGCGCCTCGTACAGCGTGAAGTACGCGTCGCGCTTGTCCTGCTCCAGCCCCGCCGTCCAGTAGCGGTCGCGGCTGCGGCGCAGGAACCAGTTGGACAGGCCGTCCACCAGCGCCACCAGCCGCTGGGCCGCGTCGTAGACCTGATACGTCTCCAGCGCCTTCTCCACGTCGCGCAGCGCCAGCTGCACCTCGGACAGAATCCAGCGGTCCAGGAGCGGCCGCTGCTTCACCTCGCGCCAGCCCTGGCTCTTGCGCACGGCCAGCCACGGCGCCTCGGTGGCGTTCGGGTTCCCCTCGGCGGGGTTGAAGCCGTCGATGTTCGCGTAGATGGTGAAGAACGAATAGACGTTGCGCAGCTTGATCTGGAAGTCCTTCTGCAACAGGCGCACGTTGCCCAGCGAGTGGCGCGTGTTGGACCAGGTGGGGCTCGCCGCGTAGAAGAACCAGCGGAACGCATCCGCGCCCGGCGCCTTGGCGTTGGGGTCCTTCACCGTCACGCGCTCGGACGTGGCCAGTCGCGGGACCTCCACGGGCATCACGCCCGCGCCCTTCGAGGACGGGGCGACGCCCAGCGTCTGGAGCTCCGAGGGCGCCAGCAGCACCACGCGGCGCTTGAGCTTCTTGTGGACCTTCAGGGGCACCGTGACGGAGACCTCGGGACGGTCCGGGCGGAACAGCTGCACCTTCGCGCCCTCCGTCAGGTCCAGGCCCTCCAGGTCCTCGCGGGCGATGAGCGCGACGCCGGGCTCCGCGGGCACACCCGCCTCGGTGGCGGTCAGCACCGCGAAGTCCATGCGGACTTCATCCAGGATGATTTCCGGCGGCGTGTAGTTGCCCTTGGACTTGGACTCCTTGCGGCCCTCCTTGTCGGAGACGTGGCCCAGCACGATGCAGCTCTTGTACGGGCGCGGCCACTCGCGCAGGGGCTTCAGGCCCATGCGCTCCTGCGTCTCCTCGTCGAAGACCAGCGTGCTCACCATCAGCAGCGAGTAGAACCAACCACGCGTCTGGTCGATGGCCTCGGAGATGAAGTCCGCCGGGAAGGCGCGGTTGAAGATGTCCAGCGAGCCGGGGGCGTGCGGGAAGCCCCACTGCGCGAAGGGCATGCAGCCGGAGTCGAACCACACGTCCACGACTTCGGGCACGCGCTGGAAGTGCCCGGGGGTGCCGGGCTTCTGGTACGTCACCTTGTCGATCCACGGCTTGTGGACGATGAGGTGCCGCGCGTTGGACTCGTGCGGCTTGCCGGCGAGGAACGCCGCGAGCTCCGCCTCCACCGCGGCCAGGTTGCTGCCCGGCTTCTCGCGCAGCGCCTCGAGCGAGGGCACCGCCTCCACCTCGCCCGTCTCGGTGTGGACCCAGAGGGGCAGGGGCGTGCCCCAGTAGCGCTCGCGCGACAGGGCCCAGTCGACGTTGTTGGCGAGGAAGTCGCCGAAGCGGCCTTCCTTGATGTGCTCCGGCACCCAGTTGACGGCGCGGTTGTTGGCGATGGCCTGGTCCTTCACCGCGGTGGTGCGGATGTACCAGGCGGGCCGCGCGAACTGGATGAGCGGGTCGTCATCCGCGCGCCAGCAGAACGGGTACTCGTGCTTGTACTGCTCGGTGACGAGGATGAGGCCACGCTCCTTCAGGTGGCGCTGGATGTCCTTGTCCGCGTCCTTCACGAACTTGCCGGCGACCAGGGGCACTTCCTCGGAGAAGGTGCCGTCGGGCTTCACCGCGCAGAACAGCTCCAGGGCGTGCGGCTGGACGAAGCGCTCGCGGTCCTTGCGGAAGGCGTCGTAGTCGTCCTCGCCGAAGGCCGGGGCGATGTGGACGATGCCCGTGCCGCTGGAGAGCGTGACGAAGTCCGCGCCCAGCACGCGCCAGGCCCGCGCGTCGTCGCCGCCGTCGCGCAGCTTCGCGCGCGTGTCCTTCTCATTCGCGTAGTACGTGTCGAAGGGCGGCACGTAGCGCTTGCCCACCAGCGTGCTGCCCATCTGCGTGTCGAGCACGGGCAGGTCCTTCTTGAGCTTCTTGGCCAGCTCCTCGCGCAGCGCGGCGGCGATGATGAGCTTGCGGTCCCCCGCGTCCACGGTGACGTAGTCCACGTTGGGGTTGACGGCCGCGAACATGTTGGACGGCAGCGTCCAGGGCGTGGTCGTCCACACGACGAGCGCGGTGTCCGGCGTGTCGCGCAGGGGGAAGGCGACATAGACGCTCGGGTCGTCCACCGTCTTGTAGCCCAGGCCCACTTCGGCCGAGCTCAGCGCGGTGCCACCCTGGGGCCACCACCAGACCACCTTGTGGCCCTGGTACAGCAGGCCCTTCTTGTGCAGTTCGGCCAGGGCCCACCAGACGCTCTCCACGAAGGGGCGGTGGTAGGTGACATAGGCCTGGTTGAGGTCCACCCAGAAGCCGATGCGCTCGGTGAGGCGCTCCCATTCGGAGGTGTAGCGGAAGACGGACTCGATGCAGCGCTCGGTGAAGGGCTCGACGCCGTAGCGCTCGATTTCGGCCTTGCCGTGGATGCGCAGTTCCTTTTCCACCTCCACCTCCACGGGCAGGCCGTGGGTGTCCCAGCCCGCCTTGCGGGGCACGTAGTGGCCGCGCATGGTCTGGAAGCGGGGGAACAGGTCCTTGATGACGCGGGTGAGGACATGGCCGTTGTGGGGCAGGCCGTTGGCGGTGGGGGGGCCTTCGTAGAAGACGAAGCTCTTGGCTCCCTCGCGCGCCTCGAGCGAGCGCTCGAAAATGCGGCGGTCCTTCCAGAAGGCGAGGATGCGGCGCTCCTCGGCCGGGAAGTCCATCTCCGCGGGCACGGCGTCGAACAGGGAAGAAGGCTCGTTCTCAGGCATGGTGCGGTGCTTGATAGCACCGCGAGGCCGGGAAGGAAGGGGGCTCCAGGGGGGAGGGGGCCCGGTTCCGGTGGAAACCCCTCTCACCCCCAGGGGATTTCAGGCTTCAAAGTGTTGTCCGAGTCCCAGTAGGAGGGCCGCCCGGCCCGTCTCCGCCGTCGGTGGCGCCCCTCCTGCGCCGCCTCGCCGCTCAGAACGCCTCGCCCACGTTCAGATAGAAGCTCGGCTCATTGCCGTAGGCCACGTCGAGCCGGATGTTCACGGGCACATCCGACAACGGCGCGAAGCGCAGGCCCAGGCCCCCCGCGGGCTTGATGTTCTTCGCGTCCAGGTCCTTCAGGCTGCGAGCCACCGTCGCCGCCGAAGCGAACACCACGCCGCCGAACTTCCAGAACAGCGGCGCCCGGTACTCCACCTGCGCCCCCAGGTGCTGACGCTCGCGGAACCGGCCCTCCAGATACCCACGGCTCAGCTCCATGCCCCCCAGCCGGCCCGTGTCATAGAAGGGCACCTCCCCATCCCGCAGCTCCACCAACCCCTGCAACGCGAGCACATGCCGGGTCCCCCACGGCAGTGACACGTAGCGGCGCACGTCCAACCGCAACAGGTCGAAGTCGTAGTCGGAGCCCCAGTCCCCGTTGGCCGTGCGCAGGTTGAGCCGCGCCAGCAGGCCCGTCGTGGGATTGAGCGTGTTGTCGCGCGAGTCGTACAGCGCGGTGAGCCCGAACTGGAGCGTGTTCCCCCCGTCCGCCCCGGTCGTGTTCCGCACCGCGCCGTCCCCGGCGACCTTCGTCATGCGCACGTTCTGCAACCGCAACGTGGGACCCACGTACAGCCGGGGTGCGATGCGCCACTTGGGGCTCAACTCCAGCTCCATGTAGATGGGCGTGAAGTCCTCTTCATCCGCCGCCCGCGTGTCGGCCCCCATGCCGAAGAAGCGGTCCGGGAAGCGCGCCCCACTCAACGTCGCCGTCAGGTTGAGCCGGTCCTCCAGGAAGTAGACATCGGGTTGCAACAGCAATGTGAATTGCCCCCGCACACTCGCGGCGGCGGCCAGCAGCACCTGCGACTCGCGACGGCCCGAGCCCGCGGGCGGCTGGTACACGAACGAGGCCGCGCCTCCCAGCAGGAAGCTCGTCTCGGGCTGATACGCGGGCAACAGGAACGGGACGATGCTGAACTTCCCCTCCATGGACTCCACCGTCGCGGGCGGCAGGGCTTCGGGTTCAGAGGAAGGAGGCGGCGGCGTGGAGGCGAGCAGGGCGCCCAGCAGCGGGACAACGGTGCACAGGGGTGTCATGGGGCGGTCAAACGTTCTCGTCGAGCCAGTCGAACAGCCGCTCTTCGGCGAGCGCGGCGGAGGCCGACTGGCAATGCAGGGGCGCGGCCTCCGCCTGCGTGAAGGTCATCAGGTGCTTGGGCCCGCGGAGCGCGTCGTACAGCTTTTGCGACTGCCCCGGGGATACGTCCTCCGCCTCGCCGTCCATGATGAGCACCGGGCAGCGGATGCGCTCGACAATGGCCTCGTTGGTGAACTCCTCGAGCTTGCGAAATAGCTCCGAGGGTGAACGCGCGCCATGTTTCCAGTACACGTCCTTCAACCAGTAGTCCGCCGTGGGCCAGCGCTTCGCGAGCCCGTGGATGGCCTCGTCGAATGCCTCCGGATGTGACTTCAACAGCGACAGCGCTCCAGGCAGGAAGCGGTTGAAGTGCTCGGTGTGCTGCTCCCACCAGCTCAGCACCCCCGGGTTGGCGATACACAGCGCCAACCGCTGCTCGAACGCCGCCGCCCGAGGCGCCAGCGCCCCTCCAAACGACAACCCCATCAACAAGATGCGCTTGGGGTCGACGCCGCTGATGCGCTCGGCCGCGTCCACCACGGGGCTCACGGCCTTCTCCCAGTCCGGCCGGAAGCTCAGGTTCTTCTCTCGCAGCGCCCGCCCTTGTCCCGGGCCATGGAAGAACAACACGTGGTAGCCGCGCCTGCGAGCCCCCTCCCACACCCACTTCGTCTCCTCCGGCCAGGCATGCAGTCCCTGGTGGAGCAGAATCACCGGCGCGCTGGCCTGGGCGTAGGGCGAGCGCACGAAGTAGGCCGGCAGATTCGTCCCCTCATACGGGATGTCCACCGGTTGGATGTCGAACCCCAACAACGCGTTGGACTTCTCGAAGGTGGACGCCGCCGCCCGCGTCGTCTCCATCAACGCGGGGTCCTCCCGGTTCGTGTAGTGCATCGTCGCCGCGCGGTAGTAGTTGGCCGCCCGCGCATACGCCTGCCCCGCGCTCACCCGGTGGCCCTTGGCCTCCGCGGCGGTGGCGTGCTGATGCACCCGCGTCGCGGTCTTCAGCCACGACTCGAACCAGCTCTTCTCATCCCCAGGCTGGATGCGCCGGGCCGTCTCCAGCACGTCCCCCACGTCGGACTGGCCATGCGTCGCGTGCCCCAGGAACCACAGGAGCTGGTTGTCCATCAGCCCGTCCCCCGACAGCCGCAGGTCGTACCAGGCGTCGCTCCGGGGATTCAGGCCCTGCACGTCCTTCGATTCGGGCTCCATCACCCTCCGCGTGCCCGCCGTGACGGCCACCCCTCCGACGAAGAGCCCCGCCCCCGCCAGCACGCCTCGTCGGGAGAGTCTGCCTGCGCTAGTGTCCGGTCCTGGTTGGGCCATGGGATTCAATCTCCGGAGTTAATCGGTTGATTGAATCAATAGAGTGAGAGTCGGCCTGGCGTCAAGCGCGGGCCCAGAGTCCTGTTGTTTCAAGGGTTTGGTGGAATGGGAACGAAGGAGCAAGACGCCCGGGAGCGCATCCTGCGGGCCACCATCATCTGCATCGAGCGGGACGGACTGGACGCGACGGGCATCCGGGAGATTGCCCGCGAGGCCCAGGTCAACAGCGCCGCCATCAGCTACTACTTCCGCAGCAAGGAGAAGCTGATTGCCCAGGCGCTGGAGGCGACGCTGGACCAGGCCTTCGGCCACGTGCTGCTGGACTTCGACAAGCTCGTCGCGGAAGGGATGACCCTCCGCGAGGCCTTCGAGACGCTGCTCGAGGACATCGTGGGGAACCTGGGGCGCTACCCGCGCATCGCCCACGCGCACTTCCACGACGCGCTGGCGCACCAGCGCTACGACGGCGCGGCCATCCAACGCCTCAACTCATTCCTGGAGGAGCTGTCGCGAAAGCTCGCCCCGGCCACGCCTCATCTGACGGAGGACCGGCGCCGCATCGCGCTCGCCCAGTGGTGGGCCTCCGTGTCGTTCATGTCGATGGCGCCTCGCGTGTTCGACCAGTTCATCCTCCTGGACTTCCGCACGCTGGAGACACGCCGCGCGTGGGTGAAGCAGTCGCTGCGCCTGTTCTTCCCCGCGTGAGCTGTCACACGTCGCGGAAGACAGCGGGCGCGGAGCCTCATCCAGCACGGTGGATGATTTCGCGCCTGTCTAAACCTGACGGACCGGGAGTCCTTGCGAGTGTTCACTCATGGGCACTCCAGCCCCGCACGGGAATTGGTGTTCCGGCATGTCTGACAGTTCGAGAAAGTAACGATTTTCTCGTCACATCTTGCGGGCTCGACTGCGAGGGCGCTCCCAGGGGGGAGTGTCTGTTTCATCCGCGTTTCGCGGGAGGACCGCATGCGTCTTGCGCCGAAGTGGGCCGCTTGTCTCGTGCTGTGTAGCAGCGCGCTGGCATGGGCTTTCCAGCCCTCTCAATCCACCCCGTTGTCGAGCCAGGCGTTCTTCAAGCCGGAGCTGTATCTGCCGGTCTCCAATGTCTCGTTGGACCAGGCCCGCGCGAAGCTGACGGGTGCGGGCCCGAGCGCGTGGGATGACTTCTTCGCCCGCAACGGGAAGGACTTTCACGTCTACCTGGACCCGCTGACGGGCTCTCCCACCGCCATCCAGGGCGCCATCCCGCTCATCCCCGGCACGGGCATGGGCAACACGGTGAGCCTGTCCACGCTGCAGCAGCAGTTGGGCCGCTCCACGGGGGAGGTGGACGAGGCCGTCGTCGCGGATGTCCTCTTCAAGTTCCTCCACGACAACCAGGCCGCGCTCGGCGTGGACCTGATGCAGCTGGGGCAGCCCCGGGTGACGCGAGTCACGGACGTGCTGTGGCAGGTGTACGTGCCGCAGGAGGTGGACGGCGTCCCCGTTCGCCATGGCCGGCTGGTGGCCACCATCAACCACGGCAACATGGTGCTCTTGGGCACGGAGGCGTGGAGCAACGTCACCGCGTCCACGCGCCCCACGCTGAGCCCCGAGCAGGCGATGACCTCGGGCGCTGAGCGCTTCGGCCTGCTCGAGTCGCCCGCGACGATGTGGCAGTCACCCACGTTGGAGCTGGCCCCCATGGCGCGCGCCGACGCGGGCTTCGGTCAGGGCTACCACCACCAACTGGTGTGGACGTACGGCTTCCAGAACCCCGGCGAGCAGGAGCGCTGGAAGGTGACGGTGGACGCACACACCGGCGAGGTGCTCGCGCTGGAGGATGACAACCACTACCTGGACGCCACCATCAAGGGCGGCATCTACCCCTTGAGCAACACGGAAATCTGCCCGTCCAACACCACGTGCGGGACGATGCAGGTCGACTCGCCCATGCCCTGGGCCAACACGGGCCTGGCGGCGCCCAACAACTTCACGGACGGCGCCGGTGTCTTCAACTACAGCTCCGGCAGCGTCACCACCACGCTGGCGGGCAAGTACGTGCGCGTGAGCGACACGTGTGGTTCGCCCAGCACCAGCTCGTCCACGGGCAACATCAACCTGGGCGGCACCAACGGTCAGCATGACTGCGCCACGGGTGGTGGCGGCACGGGCAACACGCCGGCGTCCCGTTCGGCCTTCTACGAAATCAACCGCATCGCGGAGCTGGCGCGCGGGTGGCTGCCTTCCAACACCTGGCTGCAAGGCCAGCTGACCGCCAACGTCAACATCAACAGCACGTGCAACGCCTTCTGGAACGGCTCCACCGTGAACTTCTATCGCAGCGGCGGTGGCTGCCGGAACACGGGCGAAATCGCCGCGGTGTTCGACCATGAGTGGGGCCACGGCATGGATGACTTCGACTCCGGCGGCGCGCTGAGCAACTCCAGCGAGGCGTACGCGGACATCGCGTCCATCTACCGGTTGCAGGCCTCGTGCGTGGGCTACGGCTTCTTCGCCACCACGGACCTGGGCTGCGGCAAGACGCCGGACGGCACGGGCTACAACCAGAACGAGGCGCAGACGGGCGGCGCGTGGTGCAACGCGCGGTGCTCCGGCGTGCGCGACGCGGACTACATGGCGCACGTCAACCAGACGCCCGCCACGCCGCAGAACTTCGTGTGCTCGCGCTGCTCCTCCGGCACCGGCCCGTGCGGCCGTCAGGTGCACTGCGCCGCGGCGCCCGTGCGTCAGGCCGCCTGGGATTTGGTCGCCCGCGACCTCCAGGCCGCGCCGTTCAACTACGACTCCAACACCGCGTTCATCATCGGCAACAAGATTTTCTACCAGGGCAGCGGCAACGTGGGCTCGTGGCACGCGTGCAACTGCTCGGCGGGAACGTCCGACGGCTGCGGCGCGAGCCATGGCTACATGCAGTGGCTGGCCGCGGATGATGACAACGGCAACCTGAACGACGGCACGCCGCACATGACGGCCATCCACGCCGCGTTCAACCGCCACGGCATCGCCTGCCAGACGCCCGCGCCCACCAACTCCGGCTGCGCCTCCGGCCCGAAGACGGCGCCCACCGCGACCGCCGCGCCCAGCGACGGCCAGGTGGCGCTGAGCTGGAACACGGTGCCCAACGCCAGCGAGTACTGGGTGATGAAGACGGAAGGGTACGCGGGCTGCGACTTCGGCAAGGTGCGCGTTGCCACCGTCTCCGGCTCCACGTACACGGACACCGAGGTCGCCAACGGCCGCCAGTACTGCTACTCGGTCGTCCCGGCCAGCACCAACACCTGCTACGGCCCCGCCGCGTCATGTGTCTGCGCGACGGCGGGTGGGCCGTGTACGCCTCCGGGCACGGCCACGCTCTCCACGCCCGCGGATGGCGCGGCCAACGTGGCGCTGGCCCCCGTGCTCGACTGGGCGGACGTGACGGGCGCCACCTCGTACGAGGTGCAGGTGGCGACGGACGCGGCCTTCGGCACCGTGGTGCGCTCGGCGACGGCGCTCACCAGCAGCACGTGGAGCGTCACGCCCGCGCTGACGGCCAACACGCAGTACTTCTGGCGCGTGCGCGCGGTGAGCGGCTGCGGCACCAGCGCGTACAGCACGGCCTTCCGCTTCACCACCGCGGACACGACGTGCCAGCCAGCGGCGGCGCCCACGCTCTCCACCCCGGCCAACGGGGCCACGGGTGTGGCGCTCTCCCCGACGCTGGACTGGAGCGACGTGACGGGCGCCACCTCGTACGAGGTGCAGGTGGCGACGGACTCGGGCTTCGGCAACGTGGTGCGCTCGGCCAACGCGCTCTCCAGCAGCACGTGGGGCGTCACCTCCGCGCTGACGGCCAACACGCAGTACTTCTGGCGGGCACGCGCGGTGGACTCCTGCGGCGCGGGCGCCTACAGCGCGGGCTTCAACTTCACCACCCAGGGCGGTGGTGGCGGCACCTGCACGACGCCGCCCGTGGCCACGTATGACGGCACGTTGGGCGCGCCCACGTGCGGCACCGGCTGCGGCTGCGACACCGGCACGCTGGTCAACAGCCGTGGCAGCCAGTTCCTCGCGGCCGAGCCCAACACGCCCAACGCCGTCGACGGCTGCCCGGATGGCCCGTTCGGCTTCTACCACCTGGACGAGAGCATCGACCGCGTCGTGCTCCGCAGCGTGGACGGCGGCGCCATCACCCCGGGCAAGCAGGTCAAGGTGGACGTGACGGTGTGGTGCTACGACTCCTCGGACCGGCTGAACCTGTACTACGCCCCCGTGTCCGGCTTCCCCGTGTGGACGACGCTCGTCTCTGGCCTGACGTGCACGGGCAGCGGCGCGAAGACGTTCAGCCACACCTTCACCGTCGGCAGCACCGCGGGCCAGCACGTGCTCCGGGCGCAGTTCGTGGAGGGCTCCAGCCCTCAGGCGAGCTGCACCTTCGGCCTCTACGACGACAATGACGACGTCGTCTTCGGCGTGGCGTCCTCCGTCGCGTCGGGCCCCGTGAAGACCCCGCCCACCCAGGGCCGCTCGCGCGCCACGCGCTGAGCCCGGGAGGACGATGCCTGCCCTGTCGCACACCCGACAGGGCAGGTGTTGTCTGGCTTTGGGGCGCCCCCTCCCTGAAGGGCATCACCTTCCAGGGAGGGGTGGATGTGACGATTGTGTCGGATGAGCAACACACAGACTTGCGGGCCTCTGGGACATTTTGAGGAGTGAGTAGAATTCCAATCGCAGGCAAATCAAAGCCTGTCGATAGGAGCCCGCATGCAAGCGATTCCAGCCCCAGCGTTTCTGTTCAACCTTTGCGCCGGATATTTCGCGCCCAGGTGTCTGCACCTCGTGGCTGAGCTCGGGGTGGCGGATGTCCTGGGGAACACACCGATGAACTCCGAGGAGTTGGCACGGGCCACGGGAGCCCATGCGGACTCGCTCCATCGGATGATGCGGATGTTGGCCGCGCAAGGTGTCTTCGAGCGGCGGGGCAACGGGTGGGTGCACACGGAGTACTCCGAGCACCTGAAGGTGGGCCATCCGCACTCCCTGCGGTCCTTCGTGTTGATGATGGGCAATGACCTCAACTGGAACGCGGCGGGAGCCTTGGGTGTCTCGCTCCAGACGGGGCAGACGGCGGCCGACGTGGTGTCGCCTGGCGGGCTCTGGCCGTACCTGCGCTCCCATCCGGAGGATGCGCGCATCTTCGACGCGGCGATGATCAGCAAGTCCCACATGGCCATCAACGCCGTGCTCCAGGGCATGGACTTCACCCGCTACGAGCACATCGCGGACATCGCCGGAGGCCGGGGGCACTTCCTCTCGGCGATTCTGGACTCCGCGCCCCGCGCGCACGGCACGCTGTTCGACCTGCCGGACGTGGTGGCCAACGCGCTCACGCACCCGCGCATGAAGGGACACCCCGGGGACTTCTTCGTGGGGCCGTTGCCTCGAGCGGACGCGTACCTGGTGAGCAACATCCTCCACGACTGGATGGACCCTCAGGCCATCTCCATCCTCCGGCACATCCGGGAGGTGGCGCCGCCGCACGCGGAGCTGCTGGTGCTGGAGATGATGCTGCCCGAGGGGCCCGAGCCACATCACGCCATCGTCATGGACCTCATCATGCTGTCGCTGGCCGGAGGCCGGGAGCGGACACAGGGGCAGTATGACGTCCTGTTCGCCGAGGGCGGCTTCAAGCTGGACCGCATCATCTCCACGAACAGCCCCTACTCCATCCTGGTGGGCAAGGTCGCGTGACAAGGAGGGGCGCGCTCCTCCTGGGGGCGCGCTAAACCCTCCATTTCGTTGAAACTGTCACTGGGTGGCGAAATGGGGCAAGGCGCCGCGCGGAGGGCCCGGCGAGTCGGGATAGGCTGAGGGCTCCTTCCCTGCGGGAGCCGCGCCATGATTCGCAGCCTGGGTGTCTTGAGTCTCGTTGCTTGTGTCGCCTCGGGGTGTTCGGGCGATGGGGCCGGTGGAGAGGGGGGCAAGGGAGGCCCCTCGGAGTCGGCCTGTGAGGCGTTTGGCCGGTATGGCGCCGTGGGCACCACCTTCACGCTGCCGGGGCCGGACGCGAACGGGGAGATGTACCTCCCGGACGTGCAGAAGCGCTTCCCCCAGGTGGACTGGCGCACGCTGGACCGGCTCTACATCCCCGCGGGCAACTACACGCTCATCAACCTGGGCAACCTGCCGAACCGTTCGGCGGACCGGCGGCTGGTCATCACCAACACGGGGGGCCAGGTGGTCATCCGCCCCAAGGCGGGGAGCAAGCAGGGGTATCTCTGGGCGGTGAACGGGGGCTCGAACTGGGTCATCACCGGCCGGTACGACCCGGACTCGGGCACGGGGCACGCGGACTTCCCCGGCCACCGCTGCGGCGAGTATGCGACGTCCCGAGAGCGCTACGGCATCTTGAGCGATGACCTCTTCCTGAGCGGCGGCCACATGGGGCTGGGCATCGGGGACGCGCACAGCTTCGAACTGGAGTACCTGGAAATCACCCGCGCGGGCTTCGCGGGCCTGCGCATCAACCGCGCGGCGGGAGCGGACGGCAAGGTGCCGCCGCTCAATGACATCCAACTGCACGACCTCTACATCCACGACACGGCCAGCGAGGCCATCTACTTCGGCTCCACGCAAGGGGCGCCCACGCCGCTGGGCTCCAACCTGAAGGTCTACAACAACCGGCTGGTGCGCACGGGGACGGAGTCGCTCCAGATTCAGAACCTGGGGGACGGCGCGGAAATCCATCACAACGTCTTCGCCTTCGGCGCCATCGACTGGCGCGCGGCGTTCTCAGGCTACCAGGACAACAACTCACAGGCGCAGGTGCGCGCGGGCCGCATCCGCTTCCACCACAACGTCTTCGTGGGGGGCGCGGGCTCGCTGCTCAACTTCTTCGCGCAGCCGGAGCCGGGGGACGTGCCGCTGAACGTGGAGTTCACGGACAATTATTTCGCGGACACGCTGTCGCTGGGCCTCTGGTTCGGCGGTACGACGGGAGCGGATGCGCGGTTCCTCTGGGAGCGCAATGCGTTCCGGGGGCTCGACTTCGGCTACCAGGCCGTCTACCCGGCGGCGAGAGAGCCGGAGGTCGTCTTCGCCAAGGCGGAGACCATCGGCTCACCCATCACGTTGAAGGGGAACCAGTGGGAGGGGGCTCGCAAGTTGTTCGCGGGGCTGACGGGTGGGAGTGGAGCGGTGGGGACGGTGACGGCCACGGACAACGTGAATGGCCCGGTGACGCCGCTGACGTTCGTCTCCACGGGGCTGCCGGCGGGGACGGCGACGCGACAGCTCGAGCGGTGGGCGGCGCGCGCCACCCTGGCCCCCAACACGCCCGAGGTGACGTACGCGGCGGGGGCGCTGGTGATGCATGACGGGCAGCTGTACCGGGCGCGGTCCCAGAACACGAACAAGGTGCCTCCGGACAACGCGGCGGTGTGGGAGCGGTTGCCGCTGCCCGTGGATGACCTGCGCACCGCGCCGGGCACCGAGTGGGCCCAGCGCGGCATCGGCCTGCTCGACGTCGCGAGGTAGCGCGCGGCGCGGCGTCAGCGGACCTGGCTCACGAGCCAGGTCTGCGCATCGGGGCGGCTCCAGAACTCATCCCAGCCGCTGTGGGTGGTTCCCTCCATCACGGTGACCTGGAGCTCATTGGTGTAGTTGGCGCACTGGCGCATCTGGGTCGTGTAGCCGTCGGTGGGGTTGGTCCATTTCCACGCGTTGAACGTCCCGTCGCCGCGGTTGCCCGCGGCCCAGATGGGGAAGTCCGCCAGCACGCAGAGCGGCGTGACGGTGGGCGTGGTGTAGGCCACGGGCATTCCGCCGGCGTAGGTGCTCCGGTATTGGGTCATCTGGTCGATGACGCCCGCGCCTCCGAAGGAGAGGCCCGTCATGGTCACCCGGTCGGGGTCGATGGAGTAGAGGTTGATGGCCTCCAGCACCAGGGCGTGGGTGAGGGCCGTGTTCCAGTAGGTGTCCAGCGGCGCGCCGATGCGAGGCGCGTTGGGCGCGATGACGACGGCGGGGTAGGTGTTGACCAGGGGCTTGCCAGGGATGAGCTGGCGGATGAAGCCCTCCGGGTTGGCGTTCACCTGGGTGTGGTCCGCGTTGAGCGTGATTCCGCCCCGGCCGTGGAGGGAGAGGACGAGCGGGTACTTCTTCCCGGGAATCGCGCCGAAGTCGATGGGGAGGAAGACGGCCGTGTCGTAGGTGCCGCCGCGAGCCCAGACGTGCATCTTTCCCGCGCGCGGGTCCGGAGCCACGGTGCCCGGATGCACCATGACGCTGACAGTGTCCGAGGCGGACCTGCCGCCGTTGTCGGTGGCGGTGAGGAGGAAGACGTGGAGGCCGCCCTGGGTGAGCCCGCTGATGCTCACGGTGGGCGTGGTGGCGTTCGTCAGGACGGCGGTGGACGCGCCGAAGACCTGGTCCCACTGGTAGGAGGCGATGGTGCCGTCGCTGTCGCTGGCCGTGCCCGTGAGTTGGAGGGACGTCTGGACGGGGAGGACGATGCCCGTGTCATTTCCCGCGTTCGCGGTGGGCGGCTGGTTGGCGAGGCGCTCGCCCATCACTTGCAGCTCACGGACGCGGCACAGGCCATCGGTGGGGGCGCGCTTGCACTGGAGGCGCACGTAGCGCGTCTCGAGGGGCTGGGCGAGCGTGAGGGTCCAGGTGGGCTGGGTGTTGTTGGTGATGGACGCGCCGGGGATGGACTGGAAGGAGTCCGTGAGGGCGGCGCGGTGGAGAATCTCGAAGTCGAGCATCTGCTGTCCGGCGGTGGTGTCCCGGCCGGAGTGCAGGGTGAGGCTGTCGACGCGGTGAATCGCGGAGAGGTCCACCTCCAGCCACTCAGGGCTGGAGGCCGCGGGGACGACGGCGGAGGCCCACCGGTCCTCGGTGTTGAGGATTCCGTTGAACGCCTTGGCGTGGCCGTACTGCGTGGGATAGCCGTTGGCGTGCACCGATGACGCCGAGGACGGCTTGCTGAGCGCGACGTTGGTGGCTTGCGCCCACGAGGGGAGGGCGAACAGCGTCAGGGCGGTGACGAGGAGTCGCCGGGGGAGCCTGGACATGAGACCTCTGGGACACGGGTTGTGAAGATTTTCGGTTGCACTTGAATGAGTGTTGCAAGTGCATCCATTGAACGAAGAGCCGCTCGCGAGGTCGCGCATGCGACGGCGGCTCTTCGTTCCGTGAGGTCCCGACGACTTCTGGCGTGAGTGCCCGGTTCGGGCGGGAATGACCGGCCCGAGTGCCTCAGCGCACCGAAGACTTCTTCACCGCCGTCTTTCGAGCAGGGCGGCTCTTCGCGGTGGCGGCCTTCTTCGCGAGCGTGGGCTTTTTCGTGGCGGCGGCCTTCTTCGCGAGCGTGGGCTTTTTCGCGGCGGCAGCCTTCTTCGGTGCGGCGCTCTTCTTCGCGGAGGTCGCCTTGGGTGCCGCAGCGGCCTTCTTCGCGGGAGCCGAGGTGGCCTCTCGCGCGGAGGTGGAGGGCGATGACGCACCCGTCAGCGCGGCATTCCAGCGTTCGATGTACTCGGCGCGGGACTCCGCGGTGGGAAGTCCCTCCATGTGCAGCGCGACAGTGCTCCCTCGCGCGGCGGCGAGGACACGAAGCTGCGCGGTCCTCGGATGTGGCCACTCCGCGCGGCTCAAGCGGATGCGCAGCAAGGACGGTGGCCGCACTCGGACGACGAGGACGTGGGTCCCATCCGCGAGCGTGGTCTCCTCGCCCTCCTTCAACGCTGTCCGCGCCTGGGACAGCCAGCGTCCCAATCCGTGGGCCTCGGCCCAGTTGCGCCAGGCATCCTGCGCGGTGAGGTCCATCGTGCGTCGTGCTCCAGCCTGGTAGCTGCCATCCGCCGTGAGTCCCGTGGGCATGTGTGTCATCTCCCTGGACGCACGATGAAGAGTGTCCAGCACGTGGGCAACTCCGAAGTCGAAGCCCGTCCCTCGCGGGGCTGGTGTAGACAGGGGCCGTGCGTTCCGACCCGTCTCCCGTCCTCGAGCTCCTCAGGAAGGAAACCCGCGACTACGTGCGGAGCCATCGCTCGGCTTCGCTGTGTGCCGGAATCACCCTGCGTGGAGAGCACCAGGTGCTTCCGGTGCGGGGAGAAGGGAAGCCACCCGCCGGGAATGCCCTGTACTTCCTCGGCACCGTGACCCAGGTCTTCACCGGCGCGCTCTTGAGCATCCTCGCGGACGCGGGACGGACGCGGCTCGACATGCCGCTGTCGGAGGTGATTCCCAGGCCGCTCCTTCCAGATGCGGACGCGGGGCTCATCACCCTGGAGCAGCTCGCCACGCACACCTCGGGAATGCCGCACCTCCCGCCCAACCTCAACGCGGCGGCAGCCAATCCCGAGGACCCCTTCGGTCATTACTCCGCGAACCTCTTCGGCGACTTCCTCCGGAGCTATCACCCGGACGCGCTTCCACCGCGCCCCGCTTCGGTGTCGCTGCTGGGCATGGGTGTGCTGGGCCACGCGCTCTCGCGACGCGCGGGCGTGAACTATGGACATGCCCTGCGGGACTGGCTGTTCGCGCCCCTGAAGATGACGGATACCTCCGTGCGGGTGACGGACGAGCTCGCTCCGCGTCTGCTCCCAGGCCACACCGCACGAGGCGGGGCGATGGCTCCCTGGAACTTCCCCGCGCTGCCTGGAGGCGCCGGGTTGCACTCCACGGTGCCCGACCTGCTGCGCTTCCTCGATGCCTGCCTTGGCCGCGCGGATGAATCCCTGGCGCGGTCCCTGAAGCGGACGTGGGAAGGCCCCCATGGACTGGGCTGGTCCTTGTCCCAGCTCCGAGGGCATCCCGTCGCGTGGAGGGTGTCGGTGATGGGGGGCTACGTCAGCTTCATGGGGCTGGCGCCGGCGGCGGATGCCGGTGTCGTCCTGCTCTCGGACATGGACCGGACCTGGTTCGCCGCGTTCAGGAACCGCGTCCCGCTGGAGGCCCCCGGCCTCGCGCTCCTGTCCCGGCTCCTCTCGGAGACCGGCGCGCGGTGAATCGAGGGGACGGTCGAGGGCTGACGGGGCGAGCCCTTGCTCTGGACCGCACGGAGGTGCTCGCGCGCGGCGCCGCAGCCGTGGCAGCCTGCGCCCCCCAATCCCATGGTTGAATACGACCCTCATCGTTGGTGGAGCTACTTTCACTACGTCAAAGGCTCGATGGTCCGCGAAATCGTGGCGCGGGTCATGGTGTGCGTCCTGTGGTCCGTGGGCGTCACCGCCTTCCAGTTCCACGTCCGCTCGGTGGCCATCCCCGCCACGGTGCACACGTTGGCGGGGCTCTCGCTGAGCCTCCTGCTCGTCTTCCGCACGAACTCTTCCTATGACCGCTTCTGGGAAGGCCGGAAGCTGTGGGGCGGCATCGTCAACGAGACGCGCAACCTGGCGCGAGCCGCGGGAGTCTTCCTCGGCGCGAACCCCGCCCTCTACACCGCGCTGCTGCGCTGGACGGCGGCCTTCCCGTTCGCCTGCGCGTCGTCCCTGCGAGGCCGCGCCAGCCTGGGGCCGCTGGCGAAGGATTTGCCCGAGGCCGAAGTGGCGGAGGTGCTGCACAGCCAGCACGTGCCGTTCGCGGTGGCGCGCAAGATGAGCGCGCTCCTGGACGAGGGCCGCCGCGAGGGCCGCTATCCCGAGTACGTGCAGATGCAGCTGGACCAGAACGTCCAGCTCCTCGTCGACTACATCGGCGGGTGTGAGCGCATCCGCAAGACGCCCATCCCGTTCGCGTACGTGATGCACCTGCGCCGCGCGCTGCTCGTCTACTGCTACACGCTGCCGTTCGCGCTGGTGGAGTCGTTTGGCGGGCTGACGGTGCTGGCCACGTTCCTCGTGGCGTATGTGTTCTTCGGCATCGAGGAGATTGGCGTCGAAATCGAGGACCCCTTCGGCCACGACGACAACGACCTGCCGCTGGACCAGATCTGCAACACCATCAACGGCAACCTGTCCGCGCTGTTGCCCCGGACGCCGTCACAGCCGGAGGCCCCGACGGCCGCTTGAGCGGGCGCGCGGCCCTCGCGTGGAAAGCGAGGGCCTGGAGTGTTCAGAGCGCCGCGAGTCGGCCCAGGACGCGGGTGGTGTCCTTCTCCAGGAAGTCGACCAGGTCCGCGGCGCGCGAGTGCCGGATGAGGGGCGCGTTCTGTCCCGCCCACAGCGACATCAGGTCCTCGCGTCCTTGCCGTGACGCCGCCTGCCTCATGGGCTGGGTGAGCCAGTTCTGGATGGGGTAGGGCGGGATGTCCCGCTCGAGGGGCGTCAGCTCCGTCATGAAGCGGTTGCGGATGCCGCGCGCGTAGCGGCCGGAGAAGACGCGGGTCAGCGTGGTGGCGCGGGAGGTCTCCGGGTCCCTCAGGGCCCGGCGGTAGGCCTCGCTCGCGTTGGACTCCTCGCAGGCGAGGAAGGCCGTCCCCACCTGCACTCCCTCCGCGCCCAGCGCCAGCGCCGTGGCCACCGACCTGCCATCCGCGATTCCTCCCGAGGCGATGACCGGCGTGCGCACCCGGTCCACCAACTGGGGCACCAGCGCCGTCGTCGCGGGGGCCTCGTCGACGGGCCTCAGGAAACAGGCCCGGTGCCCCCCGGCCTCGCTGCCCGAGGCGACGATGAGGTCCACTCCCGCCGCGTCCAGCGCGAGGCCCTCGGCCACGTGGGTCGCCGTGCCCACGGTGAGGATGCCCCGGGCCCGGCAGGCCTCCAGGATGCGCGCCGAGGGGACCCCGAAGATGAAGCTGAACACCGCCGGGCGCATCGCGAGCACCGCCTCCACCTGCTCCTCGTAGTCCGGCGCGAAGGCCGTCGGGTACGTGGGCGGCGGCACGCCCAGCTCGTCGAACCACGGCTTCAGCCGCTCGACGCCGGCCTGGAACTCCTGGGGCGAGGGCCGCAGCCCGCGCTCTGCCTCCAGCGGGACCCACAGGTTGATGGAGAACGGGCGCGAGGTGAGCCCACGCAGCTCCTGGATGGTGGCCTCGATGCGCGCGCCGTCCAGGTGGTTGGCGCCGAACGAGCCCAACCCTCCGGCCTCGGACACCGCCGCGGCCAGCCGCGTCGAGGACATGCCACCGCCGAACGGCCCCTGCACCAGCGGGAGCCGGACGCCCAACGTCCGCGTGACTCGAGTCTCGGTCCACATGGAGAAGCCCTCCTGTCGCCGACGTGGCGTAGCGGCGGGTCGCACCCTCCGCATCCCCAACGCCGGGCGGACGGTCCGGGCTTCGCTTCCAGGTTTACCGTGACGAGAAGCTGGCCTTGTGGCGCGCGGGTTTCCGCCGAGGTCGCGGGAGCTTGCTCCGGTCAGGGGCAGGTGCAAGCCTGCCGTCGGGCCACTGTGCCATCACGGACGCAACCCGCCGTTTCCAGGGAGCTCGACACCATGCACGCACCGGGACCGACCCTGCACACCGCTCGCCTCATCCTCCGCCCCACGGCGCGGCAGGACTTCGAGGGCTTCGTCGCCCTGCTGTCGGACGCCGACAGCGCCCGCTTCATCGGCGGCGTCCAGCCCCCTTCCGTCATCTGGCGCGGCTTCACCGGCATGGCGGGGGCCTGGGCCCTCCAGGGCTTCTCCATGTTCTCCGTGCTGGAGCGCTCCACCGGCAAGTGGGTGGGACGGGTGGGCCCCTGGCAACCGGAGGGCTGGCCGGGGACGGAGGTGGGCTGGTCCCTGCTGAAGGAGGCGTGGGGCCGGGGGTATGCCATCGAGGCGGCCTCCGCGGCGATCGACTGGGCGTTCGACCACCTGGGCTGGACGGAGGTCATCCACTCCATCGCCCCCGACAACGTCCCCTCCCAGCAGGTCGCCCGGCGGCTGGGCTCCACCCTACGAGGCCCCGGGAAGCTGCCCGCCCCCTTCGAGGCCGCCCCGATTGAACTCTGGGGACAGAGCCGGGAGGCCTGGAGGGCCCGCCGCGCTCCGTCCAATGGCTGACCCAGGGTGGGATTCCAGGGCATGGAAGGGCCCCTGGTGTTATGTCCGGTGGTGGGCTAGTCCTCGCCGTTGGGACGTGTCCGCCCAAGGCTCCCTTTCTCAAGGGGCAGGGGGGCGACTAGATTCGAAGTCTCGCACGGAGTGACACGCACCGTGCGCGAGTGTCAGAGGGGCGAGCCGCCCGCCGTACGCGTCGGCCCGACCCATGCCGTAACCCAAAGACCTGCCACACCCTTGGGGAGCAGGTCCTCCAACCCTTTCGCAGGAGCGTCACATTCTTCGTGATCAGAGAGGTAACCGCGGCGGGAGCCGCGACCAGAGAACCAATCGCCGTATCCGTGCCCGCGAGGTCCGCGTGGTCGGCTCCGATGGCTCACAGCTCGGAGTCATGCCGCTCGAGGCCGCGCTCGAGAAAGCCCGCTCGGAAGGGCTCGACCTCGTCGAGGTCAGCCCCATGGCACAGCCGCCAGTCTGCAAAATCATGGACTACGGCAAGTTCAAGTACGAGGAGAAGAAGAAGGCCTCGGAAGCCAAGCGGGCTCAGCTGATTGTCCACCTCAAGGAAGTGAAGCTCCGTCCCAAGACGGAGGAGCACGACTACGAGTTCAAGGTCCGCAACACGCGGCGCTTCATCGAAGAGGGCAACAAGGCCAAGGTGGTCATCCAGTTCCGCGGGCGTGAAATCACGCACAAGGAGCAGGGCACGGCCATCCTCGATGACGTGGCGAAGGACCTGAAGGAAGTGGCCGTCGTGGAGCAGCCGCCCCGGATGGAAGGGCGTCTGATGTTCATGATTCTGGCGCCCACGCCCAAGGTGGCGCAGCGCGCTCGCGAGCAGGCCCGGCAGGCCGCGGGCATCGCCACCAAGCAGCAGCGCCCCAATCCGGCTCCGTCCGCCGACGAGAAGCCGGCCGCGCCCGCCGCCGCTGCCGCGGCTGCTGCCCCCAGCGCCCCCTCCGAGGAGCGAGCGCCCGCGTCTGACACGACGGGCCCGACTCCCTGAGACCCACACCCCCGCACGCGGTGGATGGTTTCCACCTCCACCGCGTGGGGGGTCTCCCCCTGGACTTCCCCACCCCGCATCCGCTTCCTGCTTCCTTGGAAAGGGAGCGTGGCTTCGCGGACGTTGGGGCATGCCGGGGGGTGAATCCTCCACGACATGACGGTGTAGGCTGATAGGTTGGAAGACTCGGAAATCTGACTCAGCCCATGCAGCAGAAGCTTTCCGCCGACATGTCGACGACCGCTGTCCACACGAAGGGCAAGTCCGCGCAGGCCCCGCGGAGTGTGCCCGCGCTGACCGTCGTGTCCCATCCGCAGGCGCAGCGGATCGGTGAGCGGCTCCTCCTGGAGGTCCTCGCCAGCGTGGGCCGGACGGCGGCCCTGTCCCGCAACGCGCCGGACTTCTCTCGTCCGGGAGGGGTGCTGGCGCTGCCGCTGTCGGACCCGTTCCTGAGCCGGACCCCGGTGCTGTTCGAGCCGGCGGCGAACGGGGGGCTGCGGCTGCTGGTGCCGGAGGACGGCACGCAGGTGTCCGTCGCGGGCGAGTCCGTCGCGGGCGGCCGTGAGTTCACCCGCGAGGAGCTGGCCGCGGGGGTGCCCCTGGTGCTGGCCGAGCGCGTGGTGCTGCTGCTCCACATGGCCTCGCCGTCCTCGGAAGGCGGCGTGAAGGACCTGGGGTTGGTGGGGCAGGCGGAGGGCATCCAGCAGCTTCGCGAGGACATCCTCCGGGTGGCGGACCTGCGGGTGCCGGTGCTCATCCGGGGTGAGACGGGCACGGGCAAGGAGCTGGTGGCGCGCGCCATCCATGACCAGGGGCCGCGGCGCTCCGGTCCATTCATCAGCGTCAACCTGGGCGCGCTCTCCAAGGAGCTGGTGGCCGCCGAGCTGTTCGGCGCGCAGCGGGGCGCGTACACGGGCGCGAACCGGGACCGAGAGGGCTTCTTCCGCGCCGCGCACGGCGGCACGCTCTTCCTCGACGAGGTGGGCGAGGCCCCCGCCGAGGTGCAGGCCGCGCTCCTGCGCGTGCTGGAGACGGGCGAGGTGACGCCCGTGGGCGGCCACGCGGCGGTGCCCGTGGACGTGCGGCTGGTGGCCGCGACGGACTCCGATTTGGAGTCGCGCATCGAGGAGCGCATGTTCAAGGCGCCGCTGCTTCACCGGCTGGCGGGCTTCGAGCTGCGGGTGCCTCCGTTGCGTGAGCGGCGCGAGGACATCGGGTTGCTCTTCCTCCACTTCGCGCGCCAGGAGCTGGAGACCACGGGCGAGACGTGGCGGCTGGCCTCCACGGACCCGCGCGCGCAGCCCTGGCTTCCGTCGTCGGTGGCCGTGCGGCTGGTGCGCTACGCGTGGCCCGGCAACGTCCGTCAGCTTCGCAACGTCACGCGCCAGCTCATCATCGGCAGCCGGGGCCTTCCGGGCCTGCGGGTGGACTCGCGGCTGGAGCAGCAACTGGACGGCGAGTCACTGCCCGTTCCGGGGCGGGTGTTGTGCTCGCCGGCGCAGGGCCCGGTGGAGTCCGCGGACGCGAAGTCCTCCCGGCGCAAGCCCTCCGAGGTGGGGGAGAACGAGCTCCTGGAGGCGCTGCGCGCGTGCTCGTGGGACTTGAAGGCCACCGCGGACTTCCTGGGCATCCCCCGTCCTTCCGTCTACGTGCTCATCGACAAGAGCCCGCTCATCCGCACCGCCCGGGACTTGAGCCCGGAGGAAATCACCCGCTGCTTCCAGGAGTGCGAGGGGGATTTGGACAAGATGGTGCAGCGGTTGGAGGTCTCCCGCCGTGCCCTTCAGCGGCGCGTCCGGGAGCTGGGGCTCGCGGACGCCTGAGCCGGCTGGACGCGTCAGACCTGCGTGGTGACGTGTCGTTGACGCGTCCAATGCGCTCACTCGAGGAGGTCCGTGGGAGTCCTCCCGAGTGAATCGGGCACACGACGCCGCTGGTACGGTGCCTGCAAACTCACGTCGTCAACGCGCAGTCCAACCCCAGAAGGAGCCACGGCCCATGGCCAACAAGACGCTCAAGCCCATTGTCATCCTCATTCAGCCCTCGGGCCCCAATCCCTCTCCCGCGCTCGTTCGTCCCGGGGAAGAGGTGACGTTCCGGCTGGATGGCGTCAACTCCGCGGAGGTGCAGTTCACCGACGGCAGCTGCTTCTCGGAGCCTGGCCCGTTCATCCTGAACAACGGCAGCCCCCTGGCGGCCAACAGCGAGCACACGGTGACGTTGACCGCCGTCCCGCGGAACTACCCGTACAACGTCATCCTGCCCCCCTCGGTCGAGAGCCGCCTGGGTGGCAACGCGGAGACGAAGAAGGGTGGCCTGGACGTGACGACGGACCCGCCCAAGGACCCGAAGTAGCCTTCGCCGCCGGGCCTGATGGAGGGGAAGGGCGGGCGAGTCACTCCACGCCGGAGGCGAGCCTGCCCTTCCACCACGCGGCCAGGGAGGGATTGCGCGCCAGCGCGGCTTCCGCGTCCGCGCGGGCCTGACTTCGCCACGTCTGTTGCTGCTCGGCCGACGCGTGGGTCTGGGCCAGCGCCCCTCTCAACCCGGCGCGCAGAAGCCGCGCACGTGCCCACTGGGGCCGCGCGGCCAGGATGCGCTCCACGGACTCCACGCCGCGCATCAGCACCGGCGCGGCGTCCTCTCCCCGGCCCTGCCTCCAGCGCCCCCACGCGAGTTGGAGTTCTCCGGCGGCCAGCACGTACTCGTGCTTCCGGGGGGCCAGCTCCACCGCTTGCGCGAGCGCCTCCGCGGCCTTCTGGAAGTCCTCGTCCGTGGCGGTTCCCTTCAGCGCGCGATGACGGGCGCGCACGTCGAGCACGCCACCTTGATAGCGCCAGGCATACCCGAGGCGAGGGTTGAGCGCCCGGGCGCGCGCGAGGGCCTCTTCCGCCTGGGCGAGGTCCGGGCCCACGTCGCGCTTCTTGTCCAGCGCGTGGGTGGCCCACAGCACGTGCACTCGCGCCAGGTTGGTCCACATGTCCGCGTCACCAGGCAGGAGGTCCAGCGCGCGGCGGTAGTCCTCCTTCGCCGCGCGGAGGCTCGCGGTGGGGTCCTCGCCTCGCGCCAGGATGATGCCCGCGCGCACCGCCTCCACCTCGCCCAGGTTGTTGTAGGCGAATGACTGTTGTGGCGCGATGACGCGAGCGTCCTCGAAGGCCCGCCGGGCTTCGGCCAGCAGGGGCTCCACGTCCTTGCCCTCCTCCCAGTGCTGCTCGGCCTGCCACAGGAGGGTGGCGCCCAGGCCGTTGGGGAGCTGGGGCAGCCGGGGGTTGATGTCCCGGCCCTGTTTGTAGAGCGCCAGCGCGCGCACCACGTCCGGCTCCGGGTCCTGGCCATGCTCCTGCTTCCAGCGCGCGAGCTGCTCGGCCACGTCCGCGCCCTGGTAGCAGCCGATGACGTTGCGCGGGTTGAGCGAGAGCGCCCGCTCGATGGCCTCCATGGCGCGGCGCAAATCCCCCTGCGTGTCCGTCGCCTGGGGCAGTCCCGCCCGGGCCCGGTAGGAGTTGCCGAGGTTGATCCACGCGTCCGCCTGGTTCTCCCGCACGCGGATGGCCGCCAGGTACGTGTCGATGGCCTTGTCCTGGTGGGCGCGTGGGTCCAGGCCGTGCTCGTTCTCGTAGTCGGCCCAGATTTGATGGGTGAGCCCCAGCGTCGCGTAGAAGGCGTAGTCGCGCTCCTCGGGGCTCAGCTGCTCCAGCGCCTCGACGGCCTTGCCCAATTGCTCCCGTGGGTCCTGCGAGAGCCGCTGTTGGTGTCGGGCCCAGAGCCTGTGCGCGATGGCCAGCTCCAGCGTCACGCGGTCGCTGGGCGGGGCGAGCTTCATCGCGGCCTGGGCCGCGTCGATGGCCTTGCCCAAGAGCTCCTCCACGTCGCTCGCGTTCTGGTTGGCGTGCTGCTCGGCCAGGCGGCGGTGCAGCCGTGAGCGCACGACGAGGGAGGGGTGGTGGTCCGGCGCGGCCTTCAGCGCGTGGTCCAGGGCCTCCAGTCCCTTCTGATAGAGCGGCTGGATGTTGCCCGCGCCGTAGAGCTCCATGACCAGCGCGGCCAGCTCCAGGCGCCCGAGCGCGTAGTGCCCCGCGGGCTGGCTCTCCGCCGTGGCGATGGCCTGGGCATACGCGCGCCGTCCCGCCTCCAAATCCGCCTGGGAACCCGCCGTGTCGCCCTGATGCCAGCGCCCCGTCGCGCGCGCCAGGTACACGTCGCCTCGCAGGTGCGGCGCCTCGTAGAACCAGGGCTGCGCATCACCCATCGCGTCCAGGTGCGCGAGCGCCTCCTCGTGGCGGCCTTCATGGAAGGCGAAGAGGGCCTTCACATACAGCGGCGGCGCGGGGACGTCGGGGCCCTCGGCCTGGCGCAGATAGGCCAGCGCCGGGTCCCGGTAGCGCTGCTCCAGCTCCCGGCGGCGCGCCTCCCGGTTCTCCGGGCTGCGGCGCTCGACGTCCAGCAGCAGCTTCTCCCGGTACTGGTCTCCCAGCACCACCGCCAGCGCCCAGGCCGCGCGAGGCTCCCGGTAGCCATTCTCCCACGCGGCCTCCAGCTTCCGCCGCGCGCCCTCCACATCGCCCAGCGCCCAGAGCGCGCGGCCCAGGGCGTAGTTGCCAGGGCCCGCCGCGCGCCCGCCCGACTCACGCACCTCCGCCTCGAGCGCCTCCATGCTCGCGCGCAGCGCCTTGCGGTCCTCGCGCGTGTCATGGAGCCGGGAGAGGAACGAGTAGCGCGCGGCCGCTTCGATGCGCTCCACCCGCTCGGTGAAGCTGCGGGTGAGCCGCTCGCGCTCGGCCACCTCGCTTCGCGCGAGCACGGCCTGCCCCAGCGCCAGCGCCACCACCGTCAGCGCCGCCAGGCCCAGGCTCAACACCACGCGGTGCTTGCGCGCCTTCTTGCGCAGCCGGTAGCCCAGGCCGCGCCGGGCCTGCACGGGCTCTCCCCCGAGGAAGTGCTCCAGGTCATCCGCCAGCGCCCGCGCCGAGTCGTAGCGGGCCGAGCGCTCCTTCTCCAGGCACTTGAGGACGATGGCCTCCAGGTCCTCGGGGATGTCCCGGTCCAGCGTGCGCGGCGGGGGTGGCTCCTCCGTCTGGAGCTTCGTGATGATGTCGTGTTCGTTGTCCCCGCTGAACGGCGTGCGCCCGGTGAGCAGCAGGTACAGCGTGGCGCCCAGGCCGTAGACATCCACGCGCCGGTCCAGCCGGGCCGTGTCGCCCCGGGCCTGCTCGGGAGCCATGTAGTGCGGCGTGCCCATCACCACGCCGTGCATGCCCGCTTCCTCGCGCCAGTCGCGGGCGAGTCCGAAGTCCATGACGAAGGGGACGAAGTCGCCGTCCTCCGTGCGCTCCACCAGGATGTTGCCGGGTTTGATATCGCGGTGGACCAGGCCCGCGCGGTGCGCGGCGTGGACACCCTCGGCCGCCTGTCGCAACAGGAGCACCTTCTGCTCGGGCGTCAGCGTCGGCGCGAGCTGTCCCAGCGACTGGCCCGCGACGTAGCGCATGGCGATGTAGCCGCGCCCCTGCACCTCGCCGACCTCGTACACCTCGCACACCCGCTCGTGGCGCACGCGGGCCTGGGCGCGGGCCTCGGACAGGAAGCGCCGGGCCAGCTCCGGGTCTCCGCCGCGCACGAACTTGAGCGCGACGTTGCGCCGCAAGAGCGGGTCATACGCCAGGAACACCTGCCCCATGCCGCCCTGGCCCAGGAAGCGCACCGGCTGATAGCGGTCCCAGTCCGGTACGGGAAAGCCCGGCTCCGCGGCCGCGTCCGCCGAGGCTGGCGCCTGCGGGGACACCACGGGGGTCTCCGGGTCCAGCGTCGCGGCCTCCAGCGGGCCGGGGCCCGTGCCCGCCGTGTCACCCAGCTCCCGGGAGAGCTCCTCGCGCAGGGCGCCGAGCGTGTACTCGCCCAGGCGCCCCCTCTCGCTCAACAGCTCCAGGGGACTGCGGCCCTGGTCGAGTGCCTCCTCGCGCAGCGCGGACGCCTCCTCGGCGGAGACGAGCCCTTCGTTCAGCGCGAGGAGCAACTCCTCCTCATACCTCTCCTGCGTCTTCCCCGCGGTGTCCACGGCCCCCAGCATACGGGGTTGCACGGCCAGACGGGGAGACCCGCCGGGAGGTCCACGAGTCCCCGAGTTGGGGACTGGGGGAAGGGTGTGGACCTCCCGGCGGAAGAATGAAACGGGACTAGCGGCGCTTGTTGCGGCGGCGCAGACCGAGCAAGCCCAGCAGGGCCAGCCACGACGAGGCCGGAGCCGCGCTGCAGCCACCACCCGCGAACGAGCGCGTGTTCAGCACCGTCCACCGGTACTCGGCGGGAGTCGCATCCACGTTGCTCGCCTCATCCACGGCGCGGACCCGCAGGGTGTGGTCGCCGTATGGGACGTCGTAGGTGGTGCGGCAGGCGACGTACGGGCCGCCGTTCAGGCTGCACTCGTACCGTACGCCTTCCTCGGTGGACCCGTAGTCGAACTGCGACTGCGTGGAGTCGGTGCGGTCCGGCGGGCTGCGGACGAACGAGGTGTCCGGCGCCACCGTGTCGATGCGGAACGTGTCCACGTTGGAGGCGGGGCCGGTGTTGCCCGCCCGGTCCGTGGCCGTGGCCGTCACCGAGTGCGAACCCTCCGCCATCGGCGTGGAAGGCGTGCAGTTCCAGCGGCCGGCGTCATCCGTGATGGCGGTGCACACGACGGTGCCTCCCTCGCGCACCGTCACCGTGGTGCCCGGCTCCGACGTGCCGCTGATGACCGGCGTGGAGTCGTTGAGGAGCGAGCCCGGCGCGGGGCCGGCGATGACCGGGGCGGCCGGCGCCGTGGTGTCCACCGTGAAGGTGGAGGGCGTGGACGGGGTGCTGACGCCGCCAGCGGGGTTGGTGGCGGTGGCCGTCACCGTGTGCGGCCCCTCTTGCAGCGGGGTGGACGGCGTGCAGGTCCAGTTCCCGTTGGCGTCGGCCGTGGCGGTGCACAGCACCGTGGAGCCCTCGCGCACCGTCACCGTGGCGCCCGGCTCGGAGGTGCCGCTGATGGGCGGCGTCTGGGTCGAGACCACGGTTCCCGTGGAGGGACCGGTGATGACGGGCGGGGTGGGCGGCGCCAACTGGATGACGATGTTCGTCGAGGGCGACGGCTCCGTGGTGCCCAGCACCGTGGACGTGACGACCACCGCGTGCGGCCCCTCGGGGATGTTGCCCAGGTTGCAGGTCCAGTTCCCGTTGGCGTCGGTGACGGCGGTGCAGGCGGGCGTGGGGTTCCCATCGACGTAGACGTGGATGGTGGTGCCCGGAGTCGCGGTGCCGCCGATGACCGGGTCCGTCACGCCGCCAGGACCCGGGTCCGTCACGGCGGGGATGCGCTGGCAGATGGAGAGCGAGTCCACGCGGAACGTGGCCGTCGTCGCCGAGTTGTTGTTGGTGGCGCAGTCGGTGTCGATGAAGGCCACGCGCACGTCACCGGTGGCCGCGTCGAAGTCGCGACGCTCCGAGAAGCCCTGCTCCATGGCGGCCTCGCGGGTGGTGGAGCCCGTCGCCGCGGGGACGCGTCCCAGCGAGAACCGCTGCGCGCCCGCGCTGGTGGTGTGGTTGACGCCGAAGATGCCCGGGTACCACTGGGGGCTGCCGTCGTAGTCCGCCGCGCCGGAGACGTAGCTGATGCGGTAGCGGCCCGGAACCGTGAGCGCCGCCTGGATGGCCGCGTCCGGCAGGGCGGGCGCGCCGATGTCCGACACCTGCGTGCACTCGTTGCGAGCGTGGCGGGTGATGACCGTGTGCACCGCCTTGTTCTGGCAGCCGAAGGCGGCCTCCACCGCGCAGGTGGCGCCGCAGCCGTCGCCCGCCGTGGTGTTGCCGTCGTCGCACGCCTCGGAGGCCGCCTTGATGCCGTCGCCACACCGCACCGCGCAGGACGAGGGGATGTCCACGCAGCTGTAGCCCGCCTCGATGGCGCACGTGCTGCCGCAGCCATCGCCCGCGGTGGTGTTGGCGTCGTCGCACTGCTCGTCCCCATCCAGCATCCCGTTGCCGCAGATGTTGGCCGTGACGCAGACGTCCGAGTGGGGGTTGCACGTGCCGCTCTCGCAGACGCCGGACGCGTTGCAGGCCTGGCCGTTCTCCCACAGGCAGCGCGGCGAGCAGGTGTCGCCGCTCTGGAGGTTGCCGTCGTCGCAGACCTCGGTGCCGGCGACCACGCCGTCACCACAGGTGGTGGTGCAGAAGCTCGGAGCGCCGCTGCACGAATAACCGGGCTCCTGGGCGCAGCTGGCGCTGCAACCATCACCCGCCGCGGTGTTGCCGTCGTCGCACGTCTCTCCCGCGTTCAGCACGCCGTTGCCGCAGCTCTGGGTGCACACGGACGTGCTGTTCGCCGGACGGGTGCAGACGTAACCGGACTCCACCCCACAGGTGGCGTTGCAGCCGTCGCCCGACACGGTGTTGCCGTCGTCACACGCCTCGGCGCCAGCGACCCTGCCGTCGCCGCAGGTGGTGGTGCAGACGGACGGCGCGACTGAGCAGTTGTAACCGGACTCCACGGCGCAGGCGGAGGAGCAGCCGTCGCCCGACGTGGTGTTTCCGTCGTCACAGGTCTCGTTCGGGTCCTGGACGTTGTTGCCGCACGAACGGACACACACGGAGGGCGCGTTCGTGGGGGTGCTGCAGGCGTAGCCGGCTTCTACGCGGCACTCGGTGGCGCAGCCGTCCTGGGAGTTGAGGTTGCCGTCGTCGCACTCTTCGCCCGGGTTCACCACGCCGTTGCCGCACGTGTTCACACAGGCCTGGCCCGGGATGGGGCACGCGGCGCCCAGCTCCAGGGTGCATGCCACGGAGCAGCCATCGCCCATGTTGGTGTTGCCGTCGTCGCACAGCTCGCCGGGGTTGAGCACCCCGTTGCCACACAGGGCCTTGCAGTTGGACGGCACGTCGTTGCACTCGTAGCCGCTCTCGACGCGGCAGGAGGCGGAGCAGCCATCGCTGCCCAGCGTGTTGCCGTCGTCGCACTGCTCACCGGCGTTGAGCTGGCCGTTGCCGCAGGTGGCGACGCAGGCCTGGCCCGGGGTCGGGCACGCATGGCCGGACTCCACGCGGCAGCTCGCGTTGCAGCCGTCGCCCGCCGTCGTGTTGCCGTCGTCGCACTGCTCGCCGGCGTTGAGCTGGCCGTTGCCACACGTCCGCGCGCAGGAGCTGGGCGCGCCCGCGCAGCCATAGCCGGGCTCGATGCCGCAGGTGTTGTTGCAGCCATCGTTGTTGGCCGTGTTGCCGTCGTCGCACTCCTCGCGGGGAGACACGGTGCCGTCGCCACAGCGGTCGTCGTAGGCGTCCACGAAGATGTAGCGGAACGCATTGGGCTCCGACTGCTCGTTCTCATTGCACAGCTCGATGCGGTTGAGGCCCGTGCGCCAGGGCGCGTTCGCTCCGAACTCCCGGATGATGTTCTTCTGCCAGGGCTGGCCCGCCGGCTGGCTCACCGTGACCGGCGTGAAGTTCGTCCCGTTCACAGTCGCGTGGTCGAAGTCGTTGTCGTTGAACGTCGCGAGGCGCAGGCGGAACTGGGCGACGTTGGTGGTCGAGGGGATGATGAACCGCTGGTAGATACACGTCGGGGCACCCAGGGGCGCGGCCATGAAGCGCGCCGTCTGGCTCTCCTGCGGCCAGTCCTGGGCATCGCGCACACCCGGGACGGCGCCTGCGTTGTTGCTGGTGTAGAACCAGTGCGGGTCCAGACCGGACTCCAGCCGGCGGTTGTTCTGGTCCACGCCCGTGTTGAAGACCACCACACCCGCCCTCACGCAGCGGCTGGGCGTCCCCGCGCAGGCGAAGCCGGGCTCGACTTCACACTGACGGTTGCAGCCATCGCCCTCGGCGCGGTTGCCGTCGTCGCAGATCTCCTGGTCGAAGTTGGGCCACTGGCGATTGTTGAACACGCCGTTGCCGCACAGCGACAGGTCGCAGGTGGCCGAGCATCCGTTGGTGTCCGCCGTGGTGTTGCCGTCGTCGCAGGCCTCGCCGGTGTTGATGACGTTGTTGCCGCACAGCGTGGCCAGGGAGCAGGGCCGGCCAGGCACATGGCACAGGTAGCCGGCTTCGATGGCGCCCGCGGAGGAGCAGCCATCGCCGCTCACCGTGTTGCCGTCGTCGCACTGCTCACCGGGCTGCAGCCGGCCGTCGCCCACGAGCGCGGAGGACTGGCTGGAGACCAGGGCCTCCTCGGGGACGGGCGCGGGAGGCGTGGGCTCGCAGCCGGTGAGGGCCGCGAGGAGCGCGAGCGCGAGGGCCGCGCGGAGCCCGGCGCGCGCGGGCGGCCGAGGCTCGGGACAGAAGTGTTCAGGGACTCGTGTTGTCATGGATGTCTGCCTCACTTCTCGAGGGTGTCGGCCCCGGGGGTTCCCTGCTTCGTCTCGACGCCCTCGGCGTCACCGACGATGCGGAACTCCACGCGGCGGTTCTTGGCGCGGCCGGGCTTGGTGGTGTTCTCCGCGATGGGCTTGGCGGGGCCATAGCCCTGCGCATCCAACCGCTCGCGGCTCACGGACTTGCCCACCAGGTACTTCACCACCGCCTCGGCGCGGCGACGGGAGAGGTCCAGGTTGTAGTCCGCCTTGCCCGTGTTGTCGGTGTGTCCCTCGACGCGCAGCTTCTCGATTTCAGGGTGCGACGCGAGGATGGCCGCCACGCTGTCGAGCAGCTTGTGGCTGCGCGTGCTGATGACGTCCTGGTTGTTCTCGAAGAAGACGGACTCGAGGATGCGAATCTGTCCTTCGCCAATCTGCGCCAGCTGCTTCTGCTTGCAGCCGTGGTTCTTCTCCGTTCCCGGCTCATCCGGGCAGTTGTCCAGCCGGTCCACGAGCCCGTCGCCGTCGCGGTCCTTGTCCGGGCAGCCGCGGTTCTCCTTCGGGCCCGCCTCGTTCATGCAGGCATCGCGCGCGTCCGCCACGCCGTCCTGGTCGTTGTCCGGGTCCGGGCAGCCGTTGTCGTCCTCGAAGCCGTCCATGTCCTCGGCCTGCTTCGGGCACGCGTCCTTGGAGTCCGCGATGCCGTCGCCGTCGGAGTCCGGGTCATCCGGGCAGCCGTCGGAGTCCTCGAAGCCGTTGATGTTCTCTGCTTGCGCGGGGCAGCGGTCCGCCAGGTTGAGCAGGCCGTCCTGGTCGTCGTCCGTGTCCGCGCAGCCGTTGAGCTGGGCGAGGCCCGGCGTCGTCGGGCAGCGGTCCGCGACGTTCTTCACGCCGTCGCCATCCGCGTCCAGGTCGGGACAGCGGGCCGCGTCGTGGGGCTGGCCCGCGACACATGAAGCGACCTTCGTGCCATCGGAGCCGAAGTTGACGCCGGCCAGCACGCGGAACTCGGGCGTGCCGGGCGTCTGACCGAAGCCGGGGCCACCCATGATGTAGAACTCGGTGCCCTCGGTCCGGGCGCTGCGAAGACCCAGCAGCACCTCGAGCGACTCGGGCGCGTCCGCGAACGGCAGCGTGCCGCGCACCACCAACTCCTCGCGCAGGCCGAACAGCTCGGCGGAGACATTGACGCCGCCGTTCATCTCCACGCCCATCTCGTCGCGCAGCGGCGTCGCGCCGGGGGTAAGGGCGTACGTCTTGGTCCTCACGAGCGCGCCCACGTCCGCGCCCACGCGCCACGTGTCGTTCAGCCGCTTGCCAAGCCCCAAGCGCGGGGTGAAGACGAAGCCATCATCCCGGGTGAGCACCTCTTCGCTGCCCAGGGGCAGGGCCACGCCCAGGTGCAGGCCCATGTCGAGCGGGCCTCCGCGCGACTCGGACAGGATGCCCGCGCGCGCCTGGAGCCAGGGCGTGCCCAGCGCGAAGGTCGACGGCGTCTCGAAGCCCAGCGTCTTCGTGTCCGGGCCCCACTGCGTGACGATGGGAACCTGCGCGCCGAGCTCCAACCAGTCCGTCAGGGCGTAGGCGCCGCTGAAGTGCACCGTCACGCGGTCGGACACCACGGTGCCCAGTCTCGCGTCGTTGCGCATCAGCACCAGCGGCCTGCGCTGGTAGTGGGCCGTCATGCCCAGGCGGAAGGTGCCATCCGGCAGCAGGTCGCCCGTGGACAGCACGAGGCTGTCCTTCGCGCCGGGGTTCAACTGCAACCGCTCCAGCTCCACGCTGGGAATCCGCTGGGCCTGTGCCTCAGCGGAGAATGCCCAAAGGACGGCCAGTCCTCCGAGCAAGGATGAGTGACTTCTCGATTTCAAGAGTTCCTCCACGTCCACGCGGCGTCATGTGCGCGCGCGACCTTCGACCACCCGTTGGGTGCGCCTGCACGGTTGCACGGCGCGGGCCAGGATGTCGTGAGGAAGACGGAGGAATCGATGAGTGGGGCTGACGTGTCAGGGCGTGTTCCGCTTCATCCAGGCACGCCTTTGACACGTCAAACCGCGGTGGGCTGGGTATGGGGTTACCCAGCCCTTGCCAGATGCTTCGATTTCGAAAGACTTTCAAGAGGCTTCAGCCCTGGGCGAGTGCGGCCGCGTCCAGGCCCGCGTCGGCCATGAGCAGGGCCAGCTCCGCCTTGAGCTTGTCCTTGGCGCGAATCTCGAGCTGGCGGGCGCGCTCGCGGGAGAAGCCGAAGTGCTCACCCAGCTCGCTGAGGGTCATCTCGGAGTCGCCCATCACGCGGTTCTCGATGATGAAGCGCTCGCGCGGGTCCAACCGGCGCAGGGCGCGCTGGACCAGGTCCTTGGCCAGGCCCGCCTGCTGGCGGTCCGCGACTTCGTCCTCGTGAGACGCGGAGGCGGACTCGACGAAGTCCAGGTGGGTGGCGTCACCGTCCTCGCCCACGGGGGCGTCCAGCGACAAGTCCCGGCCGCCCATGCGCTGCTCCATCTCGCGCACCTCGGAGGCCTTCACGTTGAGCTTGCGCGCAATCTCCTCCGCGTTGACGACCGACGCATCTCCCGCGCCCATGCGCTCCAGCTCGCGGCGCGTGCGCGCGAGGCTGAAGAAGAGCCGGCGCTGGGCCTGGGTGGTGCCCAGCTTCACCAGGCTCCAATTGCGCAGGATGCAGTTCTGGATGTACGCGCGAATCCACCAGACCGCGTAGGAGATGAGGCGGATGCCCTTGTCCGGGTCGAACTTCTGCACCGCCTTCATCAGGCCGATGTTCGCCTCCTGGATGAGGTCGGACATCTTCAGCCCGTAGGAGCGGTACTCGTAGGCCACCTTCACCACGAAGCGCAGGTTGGACGTCACCAGGTTGTGGCCCGCCATCAGGTCGCCCTTGCGGAAGCGGCGCGACAACTCCTGCTCCTGCGGCTGCGTCAACAGCGGGTACTGGTTGATCTCCGAGAGGTATGTGGAGAGGGAGTCCGGGGAGGAGAAGTGAGAAGAGTCCTGCATGGCATCTCTCGGGGAAGGGGGCCGTTGGGAGCCGCGTTGGGCGGCCTGGGGCTCCTTCGCAATGCCCATGCCATTTCGGAATCACCCCGTTCCCAAGTGAATGCGCGGGTTTGCATCACTGACGCAGGGTGCTTAAGGGCGGCACCCTTTCGTTTTTACAGGGGTGGGAACCGAAGACTCTTCCGACTGTGCGCCGGCCAACGCGGGCGGCGCTCACGGTCGTCTCGTCCCTTCGTACAAGTCCCCCTTCGAGTGCGCGGCCGCGTCATGTATCGCGCTCACGGGGATGGAGTGTTGTCCTCGCGAAGCTGTGTGAGGGTGAACTCGAGGATGCGACGGCGCCGCTGGTCGCGGGAGGAGCCCGGGTCCAGCTCGCGCAGGGCGTCGGTGAGCAGCCGCTCCGCTTCGGCGCGTTCGCCGCGGGCGCGCAGGACGCGGGCATGGCCCACGAGGACCCGCGTGCTCTCGGTTCCCGTGACGAGGGCCAGGGCCCGTTGGCTCGCGGCCAGGGCCTGGTCCTTCTTTCCCGCCATCAGATACAGCGAGGCGAGGCGCGACGGGGGGCCGGGGTCTTCTGGAAACGCCTTCTCACTGCGCTCCAGGGCGGGGATGGCCACCTCGGGGCGGTCCATCAACGCGGCCGCCATCTCGCGGTGGGCGTCGAGCGCCGCGCGCTCCTCCGCGCCGTTCGCGCGCTCGGCCTCCAGTTCGAGGAATCGCCACCACGTCTCGGCCATCTTGCGCAGGCCGGGTTCGTCTCCTGTCACCTCGCGGACCTCGCAGACCACTTCGTAGAGCGAGGAGCGCTGCGGCGAGGTGAGGGTTTCTTCAGGAGCGTCGAGTGCCCGGAGCGCCTCCTGCTCGAGGGTGTTTCGCAGGGCCCGTGCCTCCTCGGTCTCGATGTCCAGGGCGCAGCCCAGGCCCACGTACAGAAGCCGCGAGCGGTCCTCCACGCGCGTCAGCTTGGGCAGCTCCTTCGCGGCGTGTCTCACGCAGTCGATGGCGTGCCCGGTGGCGGCCAGGGATTTGAGCAAGGAGACGGTGGCGCCCGCGCGGCGCGAGTCATGGTCTGGCAGCTGTGCCAGGGATTGCTGGTAGGCCGTGGCGGCTTCCTCGTGGCGGCCGGCAAGCGCGAGTGCATCCGCGCGCGCGAGGCCCTGCTGGCCCTGCCGGTCCTGGTGGAAGGCCTGCTCGGATTGGCTGAGATAGCCAAGCAGCTGCTGCACCGACATCGCGCCCAGCGAGCGGCTCACGACGGTGCCTTGTTCCGGCTCGAGGACGAGCAGCGTGGGCCAGGTGTCTATCGGGTAGCGCTCGAGAAAGGCCGCGTTGGTGTCGACCTCGGTGTTGATGGCGAGCCAGACGAACCGGTCCGCTCGAGGCGCAAGCTCGGGGGAGGGCAGCACCGTCGCGCGCATCGAACGGCAGGACTGGCACCAGGGGGCCCAGACCTCCACGAAGACGGGGAGGTTGCGCTCCCGGCCCGCCTGGAGGGCCCGTTTCCAATCATTTTCGATGAAGGCGATTCCATTCTCAGGGGCCATGCCGCGCTGCGTCGCGGGCCCTTGAGCCGCGCAGCCTGAGAGGAGCAAAAGCAGGATGCCAACAGCGGTTTTCATCACCATGGGGGCTCCGGGAGCGCGGGTGCCGTCGCGAGTCCCCAGACACCCGGGAATCAAATGGGTTCCCTGGATGATGCGGGCCGCGCAACTTCGTGAGACAGCATGAGACAATGGAGGGGACGCCCGATCCCCGTGGGCGGGAGCCCCTCATGAGCCAGATCAACCGCAGCCGTCCTTCCCTCGCTTCGACCCCGACCTCATCGTTGAAGGGCCCCGCCGGCGAGCAGGCGCAGGGCGCGAAGAAGGCGCAGCCGGCGCTCCTGGCGCAGGGCAAGGATGAGTTCCAGGCGCAGACGAAGGCCTCGCCGCTGAGCGGCATCAAGTCCTTCTTCGGTGGGAACAAGGCGGAGCGGGCGAATGATGGGTTGTTCATGGGCGCCAAGGGGCAGACCTTCCCGCCCGGCACGCCGCTGAAGGACATCCCCGGTGTCACGCCCGCGGGCAATCCCAACCCGTCGCAGACGATTCTCTACGTCAACGGCATCTTGACGAACGCCTCCGCGCAGCTCGACGAGATGAAGGCCATCGCGGAGACGTCGGGTGCGCGCGTGGTGGGCATCCACAACTCGACGCAGGGCATCGTGGCGGACCTGGCCGAGTGCGTGGGCGACAAGATGGGCAAGGGGAAGAACCCCGCGGTGGACACGCTGGCGGACACCGTCTACTCGGAGCTGAAGGCGGGCCGTGAGGTGCACCTCATGGGCTACAGCCAGGGGGGCCTCATCACCGCGCGTGCGCTGAATGACGTGCAGCGCCGGCTGCGCATCGAAGACGGGATGTCCTCCGCGCAGATTGAGAAGCTGATGGGCAAGCTGAGCGTGGAGACCTTCGGCGCCGCGTCCACGCGCTATCCGGATGGTCCGCAGTACGTGCATTACATCAACAACCGCGATGCGGTTCCCACGGTCACCGGCCTGGGAGGCAGCTTCGACCCGCTGGCGTTCGCGAAGGACGCGGGCAAGGGTGCGGTGGTGCACCGCTTCTCCGAGGGTGGGCTCAACCTCCTCGACAACCACATGTTGAACGTGAGCTACCTGAAGCACCGCGTGCCCTTCGAGCAGGCGCGCGCGGGCCAGTTCTAGGCGCCGTCGCGGTGTCGAGGCGAGTGCATGGCCACTCGCCTCAAGGTCGAGACCGGAGGTAGGCCGTGACGGCCGCGGCCAGGTTCGACGCTCGGGGTTCGCCGACGCGGAATGACCAGAGGTTCGTGACGTAGCCGAAGCCAACACCGGCATCGGGGTCGGCGAAGCCGATGGAACCACCGGAGCCCGGGTGGCCGAAGGACGCGGGCCCGACCATGGGCATCGGAGGGCAGGCCCTCCAGAATCCGAGCGACATGTAGAAGGAGCGGTTGGCCGGGACGTCCAGTCCTGGCGGCAACCCATGCATCCGCGTCTGGTCGGTCTGGACGCAGGTCATCTTCGCGACCGTCGCTGGATTCAGCAGCCGCACGCCGTCGACCTCACTCACCGTGGCCGCGTACATCCGAGCCAGCGAGTGCGCGTCGGAGAACATGTTCCCGAACGGGAACTCCGCGGCGCGGAAGGCGCGCGTGTTCATGTACCCGCTCGTGTGGTCGAAGGCGCCGCCGAGTTGACCCGCGCGAGCCTGCACGGAGTCCGGGCCCCACAGGGCGTTCATCCAGGCGATGACCGTGTCCCTGTCGAGGCCGGTGGTTTCAATCAACCCGGCGGTCATCTCCTCCAACGTGAACGGCGCGGCGTACTCGATTCTCGCCACCCGTTCTTCTTGGCGCTCAGGCAGCCCAATCCAGGCGCTCAGCCCGAGCGGGGCCGCGACCTGGTCCGCGAAGAAGGCGCCGAGCGATTGACCGGAGATCCTCCGCACGAGCTCCCCGACGAGGAACCCGAAGGTCATGCTGTGGTAGACGTGCTCGGCGCCGGGCTTCCACTCCGGCTTCTGCGCCTCGAGTGCCCGGATGACCGGATGCCACGCGCAGGCGTCCTCGAAGGTGAGTGGGCCGTCGACGACGGGCAGCCCCGCCTGGTGTGAGAGCAGCCAGCGCACCGGGATGTGTTCCTTGCCGGCGGCGCCGAACTCAGGCCAGTACTTGACCACCGGAGCGTCCAGGTCGAGCTGTCCTCGCTGTGCCAGCAGATGGGCGCAGAGGGCGGTGGCGCCTTTGGTCGTGGATGCGACCAGCGCGACGGTGTCCTTGCTCCATGGACGCTTCTCCTCGCGATTCGCGAGGCCGCCCCACAGGTCGACCACGGGGCGGCCATCCACGTAGACACAGCATGCCGCGCCGACTTCACCGGGGTTTCCTTCGAAGTTCGCCCGGAAGACATCGGCCACTCTCCCCCAGCCGTCCTCGACATGTCCTTGCACAACGGTTCCACCGGTCGTGTCCAACACGTTGCACATCCTTTCCATCGGTTTTGAAACGCATGGCGCCGCACCGGAGCGCTTGGATTCACGCTTCGCGGGCTGGTGTCTCATGTCTGCTGATGTTTGTGTTTCGCCGGATTGGCGAAACGCGATGCCGCAATCGATTGTCTATACAGGGCGTTCGACGACTTCCTCGCCCGGCGCCGTGGCCGCGCGGAGTGTGTTGCGGACGCTGCACGTGGAGGACGTGCGGTGTCTTTCTCAGACGCTCTTGGCTTCTTCTGCCTCGGCATGCGCGAGCGCGGTGGTCAGCCGTTCTCGCTCCCGGAGGATCCACTGGCCCTTCGGGTAGTTCCGGACGAACGTCTCGATGAACTCCACGGGGTCCTCGCCGACGATCTTCCGGATGGGAGTCCGGTTCTCCACGCTCTGTTCGAACAGGTCGAGGAGGTCCGCGTAGATGGCGGTTCCGTCACCTCCCGTGCCGAAGTACATCAGGTACCGCTCCAGCGCCTCGAGCGCCGTGCGGTAGTTCGGCGGAAGTTGCTTCGCGCGCGCCTTGTACTGCCGCCATTGCGTCTTGTCGCCAATCACCTTCGTGATGAACGTTGAGATGAACATGTCATCTGCCTCCTTTTTGGAGCCGGGCGAGCCGTTCGGTGAGGAACCGCCACGTCTGCCAGAACTCCTCGAGATACGCCTGTCCTTGAGCGTTGAGTGAGTACACCTTGCGAGGAGGCCCCTTCTCGGAGGGGACCTTCTCCACGGCGACCAGGCCGCGCTGTTCAACCCTCACGAGCAGCGCATAGACGGTGCCCTCGGCGATGTCGGAGAAGCCCATCTCCCGCAACCGCGCCGTGATCTCGTAGCCGTACTCCGGCTGCACGGACAGGATTGCCAGGACGATGCCCTCCAACGTGCCCTTGAGCATCTCCGTCATCTGCTTGCTCACAAACGCTCCTCCAGCTACCCAGTGTCACTGACTACCAGTACATAGTAACGCTAAATAGCGGGAGTGCAAGTCCACCTGGCGAAGACGTCACCGTCCGCTGTGCGGGGCTCACGAGGGTGGATGTGTGCTTGGAACTCCCTCGAGCGCAATGGGGCGCCTCAGGCAAAGACACGCAGGACTGCTTGGAGGGCGCGGGTCTTCACCCATGGATGGCTTCACCCCATTTCATTTCAAGCGGACACGTCCAGCACGTGGGGCCCACGTGGGAATGGGCACGAACCCTCATCGGGCGAGCTTGAGTGCGACGACGGCCTGGTCCGTGATGGCGCCGGACAGTGAGAGGCGCAGCTCCCACGCGCCGGGCATGAAGAGGTCCAGGTCGGAGATTTCAAAGTCACTGGGCCCGCGCGGTGTGATTCGCACGGGCTCATCGAGCCCATGCCCCATGGTGGGCATCCACGGCTGAACCGCGAGGTGCAGACCCGGGACGGGCTTCCCGGTGGCGCTCTCCGTGACTCGGATGAGGAACCGCTGAGGCCCTCTTCTCAGCGGCAGCGTGTCCGTCAGCACTTCGATGCGCAGGCGCCCCGAGGTGCTCGTCGCCGTGGCCACGGACTCGGAGAGGGGAGGGCGGGCGGCCGTCTCCGACTCCGGAGTTGTGGGCTTCGTTGGAGGCGCGGCACTCACCAGCAGGCACAGCAACAGGGCGGTCTTCATGTGTCCTCCCGAGGGGAATCCAAGGCGCGAGCCTTCTATCGGGACGCGCCACAAGGGGCGCGCGACAAGTTGCCACAGCACATGCTCGGTCCATTTGGGCGAGGGTGGCATCCATGGGTCTCCACTCCTCTCGCCAGCACTTCACGGGCGCCGCTCGCCTGCTCTGGTGGGGACTGGGCGTGTTGAGCCTGGCCGGGGTGTTCGTGTTGGGCGCCGCGATGGTGGCGGTGGTGAGGCTCGCGCTGTCGGACGTGAGCTGGTTTCCGCCGAGCACCGAGTGGGTCCAGAGTCCCTTGCCCTTTCATGGGCAGCTCCCCCGCTACGCGCTCCACGACACCGAGGGCGTCGAGGTCGGGACTCGCCAGCTTCGCGGGCACGCCTATGTCCTCCAATTCGTGGCGGATGATTCACCCTCGGGAACACGGCTCGCGGAGGCGATGCATCGGCTCGAAGCGCGGGGCGTCTCCTTGCGATTCATCGTGATGAAGCAGCGGACGGCCAAGGACGACCCACGCCCCCTCTCGCCCGCATGGCACGTCGTGGAGTCGGACGGACAACTGGAGTCACAGGTGCGGCCCCTGCTGCGAGAGGCCGCCCCCACGGATGACCGGGTCCCTGGCGCGACGCTGCTGGTCGACCAGGCAGGGGGCCTGCGAGGCGTCTACGCCCTGGCCTCGGATTCACGTGCCACAGACGCGCTGGTGGCTGACGCGTGGCAGCTCGTGGAGGCGGGCCCGGTTCCCGCCGTCGCCGGAGCACCTTCGGACCATCCCCACGTGTCGGGCGTGGGCTGTGAGTTTGAGCAGAGGAGACACTGACGATGGAGACGACGTCCCTGGAACACCCTCCCGTGCGCGTCCGGCGATGGCGCGGGTTGGGCCTGCTGCTGGCTGGAGCACTGGTGCTCATCGCGGGGCTCGGCCTGCCGCTCTTGCGCGACTCGCAGGCCCGCTTGCGTGCACGCGGCATCCCCACCTTCGGGAACCTCCCCACGTTTCAACTGACGGACCAGACCGGGCGCACGTTCTCCGACGCGGACCTGCGCGGTGAAATCGTGGTCGCGGACTTCATCTTCACCCGCTGCCCCACGGTGTGCCCGCTGCTGACGGCGAAGATGGCGCGTCTCCAGCGCGAAGCCCGCGACAAGGGCCTCTCCGTGCGCTTCGTCTCGTTCAGCGTGGACCCTCGCTACGACACACCCGAGCGGCTCGCCGCGTATGCGAAGACACGCCACATCGACACGTCCAACTGGTCGCTCCTCACCGGCTCGCTCGAGGACGTGGAGACGACGGTCCTGGAGGGCTTTCGCGTGATGATGGGGCGCGACGCGGACGCGGGGGACGACGACTTCCTCAGCATCTTCCACGGCGAGCACTTCGTCCTCGTGGACGGCGAGGGGCGCATTCGTGGGTACTACCGCGTGGTGGATGAGGCCGGGGGACTCGAATCCCTCCAGCGCGACCTCGAAGCGCTGGTGCGGACGCGCGGTGGATGAGCCCCACCGCGCTCCACGAGCCGGTCCGGTTACTGCCGCACAGGCGGCTTGAGGTCCGCGGGCAAGCCCGTCCCGCTGGGAGGCCGCTCCAGGCGGCCGGGCTGACTGAGTCCCTGCCCCGAGAGCGTCCCTGCATCCTCCTGCGTACTCGGGCGAGGCTTCTTTCCATCGTCCGAGCACGCGCCGAGGACGGCGCACGCGGCGATGAGGACAATCCCCTGTCGAATCATCGTTCGCACCCCGGCCTCAGTACTTGACCCAGATTTCCGTGCCCGGATGAATCTCCGTCAGCACCTGCGTGCCCGGCTCCGTCTCGATGAGCCCCTTCGTCACCGGGTTGGCGCTGTACGCGCTGTTCCCCGCCCAGACGATGAGGGCATCACGGAACACCGCGAAGTCATGCACGTGCGCCTCCACGGTGTACTTGTTCCAGCCCGGCGTGCGCGGGGGATACACGAAGAGCTCGGGAGCGGGCTCCGGCTGCGGCGTGGAGCCCGAGTCCGCGGCGCCATGTCCGCCATGTCCGGACGTGCCCACCCACTCCACCGTCGACTCGCGGCCCTGGGCATCGCGGCAGACCTGCGTGGTGGGGAAGTACACCGTGGTGAAGGGAGCGTCGGGCAGGCGCGCGCGCAGCGCCAGGCGATAGGCATGCGTGTCCGCGGGCAACACCTCCGCGGTGCTGCCTCGGGTCCAGGTGATGGACGTCACCTGCCCATTGCCGTCCTTCTCCACGGTGGCCTTGCCAAACGTGGAGTCGAGCGGACGCACGGACGTGACACCCTCCGGGATGCGAATCTTGATTCGATACGTGTCCGCGCCGTCGCACCCATGGCTGATGGTGAACTGCGCGTCGAACGTCGTGCCCGCGACGGCGGGACCCGGTCCGGTGACGGAGATGTGTGCGTGTGCCGCGCTACCTGCCAACAGACTCGCGACAGCCAACAGCGTTGGAAGTGAGGACTTCAAGCGGGCCTCCCTGGAAAGTGACTGCGTCAGGGACATCGGCGTAGCAGACCGCCGAAGGGCCACCGCTGCGGCCTTTTGCCGCAGCACGTGGGGGCACGCCCACTACTTGCCCCCGGCAACCATCCGGAAAGCAGATGTTGAGTTCACCACACGCCGTGCTCTCGCAAGAGCGCGCCCAGCGGCCGAGCCCCGCTGCGATGGGCATCGAAGAGGCTCGCGGCCACCTGCCGCGAGGGATGCCTCCACCCCATGTGCTCGCGCCCCTCATGGGACACCGGGCCGCAGAAGATGAGCGATGAGCGCAGCTCCTCCTCGGACGTGAACACGGGGTGCTCCAGCGGCAGCGGGCTCTGGCTCGCGAGGAACACCTGGCGTCCTCCCAGTTCGCCCAAGCTCGCCTCCACCCAGCGAGGATGCAGTCCATTGGCCGGCTCATCGAGGATGGCGAAGTCCTCGTTGACGTCCAGGTAGTACAGCAACGACAGCAGGCGCTTCTGCCCGAAGCCCAGCTGAGCCTGCGTCAGCGAGTGTCCGCCCCTCCGGATGAACTGGAACGCCAGTCCTCCGAAGCCCACCCGCCCGCCATTCTCGAACGAGCGCTTCTCCAACACCTCCACGCGCAGCCGTCCGGACTCCAGGTCCGCCAGGCTCACGAAGCGCGCGAGGAAGGCCCGCTCCATCGTGTCATGGCGAAGCTCCAGCGCCTCCACCTCGGGCTCCACCTCCACGCGCTCCTTCAACCACCCCGGCATCCACGCGGGCAGGGCCATCAACCCCAAGGGGAACACCTCGCCGTCGCGGACCTCCATCGCGTAGCGCACCGCGCTCATCCGCTCGAACATCCCCAGCGACTCGTCGAAGCGCTGCGGCGCGAGCAGGAACGTGCGCCGCAAGAGCGGCTTGAGCCGCTCCTTCACCCCCGCGTCGAGGTACTGCGCCGTCATGAACAACAGCGTCCACACCGAGCGGTCCAACAACGACCAGCTCATCGCGCGGGACCAGACGGGCGCGCCGTCCACCTTGCAGTCAATCCCCTCCGCGTCCGCGCGCATCACCATCCGCGCCGAGGGTGACGTCCACCGCAGCTCCAGCTCGATGAGCGGCTGGAGCCCCGTGTCCGGGCCCGTCGCGCGGACCGGCAAGAGCCCCGCGCCCTGCCGGGCGAGCGCCTCCTGCCGAGGGGGCACGTCTGACTCATTGCGCGCGTAGACGTGCAGCTTCAGCCCGGGCAGGGCCAGCTCGTACTCCAGCGCGAAGGGCTCGTGGATGAGGCCGGAGAAGTCCGAGCCGATGACCGTACTGAACAACTCCAGCAGCGTCGTGCGTCCGGTGCCGTTGGCGCCCAACAGCAGGTTGAGCGAAGGGCTGGGCGTGAGCTCGGTGCCGGGCGCGACATCCCGGTAGCGGTGGACGGTGAGCCGGGTGAGCTTCATTCAAGGTCCTCGCGCGGAAGCTTCGCCGTCCGGGGGGCCCGGCGGGAATACCGAGGCCCGCCGAGTGTCTGGTTGCCTGCCCGTACCATGACGCACCCGGGCGCGCTCGAAGCGTTTGGTGAGGCTTGGAGTCGTCTATACACTCCGCCCGCTTTCGCACCCCTCTGGTTCAGAAAGGTAGATGTGAGGACGATGAAGAATCTTGCCCTCGGAGTCCTGTTCTCCGCGCTCGTGGCCCTGGTCGCCGCGCCCGCGTCCGCCGAGCTCTCGCTGCCCGCCGCCAGCCCCGCCGCCAAGGCGTCGCAGGACGTGGGCGTCAGCACCATTTCCATCGACTATTCCAGCCCTGCCGTGAAGGGCCGCAAGATCTGGGGAGACCTGGTCCCCTGGGACAAGCCCTGGCGGTCGGGTGCCAACGCGGCCACGAAAATCACCTTCAGCAATGACGTGACGTTCGGCGGCAAGCCGGTGCCCGCGGGCACGTACTCCATCGTCACCCTGCCCTCGCAGAAGGGCTGGAAGGTGATGCTGAACAAGGAGCTGGGCCTGTTCTCCACGCCGGCGCAGTACTCCCCGGCGAATGACGTCGTCACTGTCGCGGGCACCACCACCGCGATTCCCAACCGCGAGCGCCTGACGTACATCTTCTCCAACACCACCGACGACGGCACCACGCTGGACCTCGAGTGGGAGAAGCTGCGCGTCTCCGTCGCCATCAAGGTGGACACCACCGCGCTGGCCGCGGCGAACATCGCCAAGTCGGTCCGCGCCACGGCCTCCGAGCACGCGCAGGCCGCGCGTTACATCGCCGAGACGTCCAAGGACTACGCCACCGCGCTGAAGCACGCGGACGCGGCCGTGGCCATCAACTCCAACTGGTTCAACCAGTGGATTCGCGCTGAAATCCTGGCCAAGAGCGGCAAGTACGCCGAGGCCCGCACGGCCGCGCAGATTGCGTGGGACCTGGGCCAGAAGGACGCGAACTTCTTCTACAAGAACCAGGTCCAGCAGGCCCTGGCGGACTGGAAGAACAAGTAGTCCGTCCTGACGGTGGAGCCTCTCGCCCCTTCAGCGGCGAGGGGCTCCGCTCACGAGCCGCCGGTAGAGCGACTCGTACTGGTCGATGGCAGGCTCCTTCCTGAATCGCTCGACGACGTCGGCTCGCGCTCGGAGGGAGAAGGCCCGCCACCTCGCTGAGTCCCGCAGCAACTGGAGCACGTGCCCCGCCATGGCGCGCACGTCTCCCAGCGGGGCGAGGAAGCCCGTCTCCCCGTGGCGAATCACCTCCGGAATGCCGCCCACGTCGCTGGCCACCACGGGCACTCCGCAGCTGAGCGCCTCCAGCGCCGCGAGCCCGAAGCTCTCCTGTTCGCTCGGCAAGAGGAACACATCCGCCGACGCGAGCAGCTTCACGAACTGGTGCTGCTTGCCCGGGAAGGCCACGCGGTGGGACAGCCCCAGTTCGCGCAGCATCCCTTCCGCGGGCGCGCGCTCCGGTCCATCCCCCACCATCACCAGGCGGCAGGGCATCTGGCGGTGCACCTCCGCGAAGACGCCCACCACGTCGGTGATGCGTTTGACGGGACGGAAGTTGGAGACGTGGATGAGGACGGGCTCGTGCTCGCCCAGGTCCGGGAAGAGGGCCTTCAGCGACGCGCGCTCACGCCCGGGGGCGTAGTGCTCCGTGTCCACGAAGTTGGCGATGACGTCGATGGGGACGCTGTTGGGAATGTTGAAGCCGCTCCACGTCGCGTCGCGGAGGAACGCGGACGGGGTCGTCACCGCGTCGCTGCGCAGGATGGAGAAGCGGGTCATGGGCAGGTAGCTGGGGTGGATTCCCACCAGCGTCGTGTCCGTCCCGTGCAGCGTGGTGACGATGCGCGGCGCCTTGTCGCCCAGCACCTCGCGCGCCATCCACGCCGCGGTGGCGTGAGGCACCGCGTAGTGGACGTGCAGCACGTCGAGCTGCTCGGCCGTGGCGACCTCAATCATCTTGGAGGCCAGCGCGATGGGATACGCGCCGGAGTGCTGGAGGACGGGGTAGTCGCTCTCCGTCACCTCGTGGAACGTCACGCCCCGAGGCAGGGTGTCCAGCCGCACCGGGAGCTCCCGGGCGATGAAGTGGACGCGGTGTCCGCGCTCGGCCATGGCCAGGCCGACGCCGGTGGCGACCATGCCGCTGCCACCAAAGGTTGGAAAGCAGGTGATGGCGACGCGGAGGGGTGGGCTCATCGGCTTTGAGGGAAGAACAGGGGCTTCTCGAAGCTATTCCGGCGGAAGTGCTCCACCGGGTCGACGAGCCCCAGCATCTCCCGGACGATGTACGGCTCTCCATGGGCCACACCCACCTGGGCGCCATAGAACCTGTCGCGCGCCTCCAGCGAGGAGAGCGACAGGGCTGAACCCACCAGGGTGGCGGGAGCGCCCGGGCGCGGCAGCACCTGGCTCGCGTAGCAGTGCACCGCCGCCGTCTTCGTCTCGTACACGGAGGACACGTCCACGACGAAGCTGGGCGTGGCGAGGTGCCGCAGCGGGTAGTAGAGCACCTGCCGAGGGGTGAAGGGCGCGCTGGCTGGCTCGGTCTCGAACTTGCGCACTCCGGCGAAGAACAGCGCGCGGGTGACGAGGGCGCTCGCGGCCTCGTGGTCCGGATGGCGCTCCTCTTCCCAGGGGACGATGACCAGCTCGGGACGCAGCCGGCGCAGCACCTCCACCACGCGCGTCACGGCGGAGTGACGTGTGCGCTCGGGCTCGGGCAGCTCGAAGCCGGCCCAGGGATTGAGCCAGCCATCCGGCAGCTCCAGGTTCTCCCGCACCGTCAGGCCCAGCACCTTCGTGGCGGCCGCTGTCTCCTCGGCGCGGGTCTCCAGCGTGCCGCGAGAGCTCTTCTCCCCCCGGGACAGGTCGATGATGCCGGTGCGGTGCCCCTGGCTCGCGAGCTTCGCCAGCAGTCCACCGCAGAACAGCTCCACGTCGTCCGGATGCGGACCGAAGGCCAGGGCCTCCAGTCCGTAGGTCGCGCCTGTCGTGCCGCTCATGGCGTCAGGTCCTGGAGGTCTCCGGAGAAGGGGACACACGCGTCGAGCACCTTGCGCGTGAACTCCCGCGTGCCGAAGCGGCAGGCGTAATAGGACATGCCGTGGATGCGCTCTTGCGGTGCGCCGTCGGGGACGAGCAGGGCCCGCAGCCGGTCCAGTCGCTCGGCCGCGACGGTGTCGCGCAGCGCGAGCGCCCGGCCATACCGGCCCACGAGTCGCGAGAGCGCGGTGCGGACGGTGCCTCGCGTGCGCTTGAGCGCATCCAGGAGCTGCGGGTCGAGCTTGAGCATCGCCTCGCCCAACGGCTCCAGCTCCGCGAGGAAGGACTTGAACAGGCGCGCCTCCAGCATGCCGGCGGATTCGAAGGGCTCCGCCTCGTTGCGCGTGGCCAGCCGCGCCAGCAGGGCTTCGCGGGGCTCGTTGACCTCGTCAGGCGTGAGCTCCAGTTTGTTGAGCAGCCTGCGAGCCCGGTCATCCACCACACGGAAGCGCGCGCGCGGCACCACCAGGGGCATGGGCCTGCCCGCGTGCTCATAGAGGGGCGGCAGCTGCGCGAAGTAGGAGATCTCCCCGGGGCCGCCGACATAGGCCGCGGTGGGCAGCAGGGTGTCCTGGAGCAGGGGCCTGAGCAGCGCGGAGGTGGTGAAGCGCAGCGGCTCGTGCTCGAGCGCGCGCAGCAGTTCGTCCGTCGTCACCTTGGCGCCACCGGGATGGCCCACCAGGCTCCAGATGCCAGGGCCCGCGGGGTCCAACCGGTAGCGCGCGCCGTCGACTCCCTCCGGTGAGTAGAAGCTCAGCGGCGAGCCGGGGCGGATGTGGACCTGCACGGTGAAGCCCGCTTGGGTCAGCGAGTCCACGTGGCGGGAGAGCTTGCCGGACAGCGCCTCCGCGTCTTGGAGGGCGAGGCGATGGATGGGGGCCGCGAAGGGCGCGAGGCGCGCGTCCCTCGGGTCGATGAACACCAGGCCCTCCTCGGCGAAGATGGAGGCGAGGACCTGGGTGAACGCCTCGGAGAGCGTCGCGTCGGGCCGGTAGGCGCGCTCGAGCAGCTCCAGATGCTCGGCTGCCTGGGGCTCGGTGCTCAACTCCGCGCGCAGGGCCTCCAGCGCCTGGGTGACACCGGGGCCCAGTCGCTGGTGGGCGACGGGCGCACGCGAGGCGGCCGCGTCGGCGATGTCCAGGGACACGCGACAACAGGCACCTCTCGGGCTGGCGACGAAACAGTGGTCCACTTCCGGCAGGTCGTGGTCCTCGGTTTGAAGCCAGAAGACGGGAACACAGGGCCGGCCAGTTTCTTCCCGAAGGGCTTTCGCGTCGGCGATGGCGGCGGCGGCCTTGTAGAGCGTGTAGAGGGGCCCGAGGAACAGGCCCATCTGTTGACCCGTGACGACGGCGATGGTGCCGGGACGGGACAGCTCCTCGAGATGCCGCTGCCGGGCGGGGCTCGGAGCGAGCCGCGCGTTCTGGGCCGCGATGATGTCGAGCAGGGCCGGTGAGATGGAGCGAGCGCCCGCGTCCGCTGCGGCCTCCGCGCGAGCGGCGCGGTGACGGAAACGGTCGGGCAGGAAGGCGAGCGCGCGTGGGTCTCCCTTGAGCCACGCGGTGGGAAAGGAGGGCGTCACGGAGGCGGTGATAACAGGTCGGCCCCTTGCCGGCACGGAGAAGGTCGGTGCCATGCACGTGAGGTGTGCATCTGGCCGGACGCGTCATGCGGCATGAAGGCCGTGCGCGCGTGGGTGAAGACCTTGTTGTAGGGTCCGCCCCGGATGCGAAACCTGCTCACCTTTGGCATGGCGTTGGTCATGAGCGTTGGAATCGGGACCCCAGCTCTCGCACAGGCACCTCGACAACCTCACGCAGGAGAAATCGCCGCGGGTCTGCGGCGGCTCGGCGTGACAGGCAGCGTGCTCTACGTCGCGGCTCACCCGGATGACGAGAACACACGCTTTCTCGCCTGGCTGGTGGGAGAGCGCGGCCTGCGCGCGGGCTATCTCTCGCTCACGCGGGGCGATGGAGGACAGAACCTCATCGGCACCGAGCAGGACGAGATGCTCGGCCTCATTCGCACCTATGAGCTGCTCGCGGCCCGTCGCGTGGATGGCGCGGAGCAGTTCTTCACCCGCGCGCGCGACTTCGGCTACACGAAGTCCGCCGAAGAGGCGCTGCGCATCTGGGGCCACGACGCGGTGCTGGCGGATGTGGTGCTGGCCATCCGCCGCTTCCAGCCGGACCTCATCGTCACGCGCTTCGACACGAAGCCGCCGAACCACGGTCACCACACCGCGTCCGCGCTGCTCGCCGCCGAGGCCTTCACCGCCGCCGCGGACCCGAAGCGCTTCCCGGAGCAGCTCGACCTGGTGAAGCCGTGGAAGGCGGACCGGCTGCTCAACAACGTCCCCATCTGGAACCGGAAGCCGGACGCGGACATGTCCGCCTATCTCAAGGTGGATGTGGGCGGTTACGACGCGCTCCTCGGACGTTCGTGGGGCGAGGTGTCCGCGGAGAGCCGCAGCCAGCACAAGAGCCAGGGCTTCGGTGTCCCGGCCGAGCGTGGCCCGCTGTTCGAGTACTTCACGCCGCTCGATGGGACGCGCCCCAAGGCCGACGTGTTCGAGGGCCTGGATTTGTCTTGGAGCCGCTGGAAGGGCACGGAGGCGGTGGCCCGCGCGGTGGATGAGGCGGCGAAGGGCTTCGATGCGCGCGCGCCGCACCGCACGGTGCCCGCGCTGTTGCGAGTGCACGAGGCGCTGTCCGCGCTGCCCGACGACCATCCGTGGAAGGCCATCAAGCTGCGCGAGACGGAGGCGCTGGTGGCCGCGTGCTCGGGGCTGTTCCTGGAGGCGCGAGCGGCCGAGGCCGTGGGTGTGCCGGGCGCGACGGTGAAGTTGAACCTGTTCGCGCTGAACCGCTCGCCCGCGGCGCTCAAGCTGGTGAGTGTGTCGTTGCCGGGTGGGGAGCTCGTGAAGGTGGATGCGGCGCTCGCGGAGCATGCGCCCTTCAAGTTGGACAAGGAGGTGCGGCTGCCCGAGAACGCGGCCATCACCACGCCGTACTGGCTGCGCAAGCCGGTGTCCGGCGGGATGTTCGCGCTGGACGATGCGGACCGGGCGCTGACGGGGTTGCCGGAAGGGCCCTCGGCGCTGATGGCGTCGTTCGTCTATGAGGTGTCGGGCCGGCGCATCACGGTGACGCGGCCGGTGGTCTTCGTGTGGACGGACCCGGTGCGCGGCGAGCTGTACCGCGCGTTCGAGGTGGTGCCCGCCGTCACCGCGACGTTGGAGCGCGACCGGGTGATGTTCCCCAACGGCGCGACGCAGGTCGTGTCGGTGGTGCTGGGCGCGGGGCGCGCGGAGGCCACGGGGAAGGTTCGCCTGGAGATGCCTCCGGGGTGGAAGTCCGAACCGGTGGAGCACGCGTTCCAGCTCGCCGCGCGCGGCGACGAGAGGACGGTGCAGTTCAAGGTGACGCCGCCCAAGGGCGCGACGGAGAAGGGGCGCCTGCGCGTCGTGGTGGACCATGGAAACCGCCTGGATTCGTGGCGGGTGCGTTCGGTGGGGCATGAGCACCTGCCTCCGCTGGCGGTGCGTCAGGCCTCCGAGGGGACGCTGATTCCCTTCGCGCTGACGACGAAGGTGAAGCGTCTGGGTTACATCCCCGGGCCTGGGGACAAGGTGGCGGAGAGCCTGGCGGCGGTGGGGTACGAGGTGACGGTGCTTCCGGAGGAGCGGCTGGCCTCGGAGAAGCTGGAGCGCTTCGACGCCATCCTCGTGGGCGTGCGGGCCTTCAACGCCTATCCGCACATCGCGGTGCACCGGGAGAAGTTGCTGAACTACGTGAAGGGCGGTGGGCGGTTGGTGGTGCAGTACAACACCAACAACCGCGTGGGGCCGCTGGAGTCCTTCGTGGGGCCGTACCCGCTGGAGATTGGCCGAGACCGCGTGACGGATGAGACGGCGGCGATGGTGACCGTGTCCGCCAACGAGCCGCTGCTCTTGGGTCCCAACCGGCTGACGGCCGCGGACTTCGAGGGCTGGGTCCAGGAGCGTGGGCTCTACTTCGCGTCGAAGTGGGATGCGCAGTACCGCCCGGTGTTCGCGTTGAAGGACGCGGGCGAGGAGCCGCAGCGCGGTTCGCTGCTGGTCGCTCGTCACGGCAAGGGCGTGTTCGTCTACACGGGCCTCGCGTTCTTCCGTCAGCTCCCCGCCGGAGTCCCCGGCGCCTACCGCCTCCTGGCGAACATCCTCGCGCAATGAGCCCTCCTGTGAATCCTGACGCCTCGAAGGCGGCTCCCGAGAAGCGGGCGGAGCTGGATGACGCGCCGCCCGTGTTGGGCTCGTGGCGCAACATCTACCTGTTCGTGGTGGGTGCCTTCGTCCTGTTCGTGTCGCTGACCTGGACCCTCACCTGGGTGTACTCGTGACTTCGCTCGACTGGTTGGTCCTCGTCGGAACGATTGCGCTCATCGTCGGTTGGGGGATGTGGAAGTCGCGTGGCGCGCGGAACGCGGAGGACTTCCTCCGAGGCAAGCGCGTGCTGAAGTGGCACACCATCGGGCTGACGGTGATGGCGACGCAGGCGAGCGCCATCACGTTCCTCTCGGTGCCGGGGCAGGCGTACGAAGACGGGATGCGCTTCGTGCAGTTCTACTTCGGACTGCCGTTCGCGATGATTCTCATCAGCGCCGTGTTCGTGCCCATCTATTACAAGATGAACGTCATCACGGCGTACCAGTACCTGGAGACGCGCTTCGACTTGAAGACGCGGCTCCTGGGGGCGTTCCTCTTCCTGGTGCAGCGTGGAATGGCGGCGGGCATCACCCTCTACGCGCCGTCCATCATCCTCTCGACAATCCTGGGCTGGCCGTTGGAGCCCACGGTGCTGGCCATTGGCGCGGTGGTGATTCTGTACACGGTGTCGGGTGGTGCCAGCGCGGTGAGCCAGACGCAGAAGCAGCAGATGGTGGTGATGATGAGCGGCATGGTGGTGGCCGCGCTCGTCATCCTCTGGCGGCTGCCCGCGAACGTGGGCTTCGGCGAGGCGGTGGATGTCGCGGGGACGTTTGGCCGGCTCAACGTGGTGAGCTTCGACTTCAACGTGCAGGATCGTTACAACTTCTGGTCGGGCATCACCGGGGGCTTCTTCCTGGCGCTGTCGTACTTCGGCACGGACCAGTCCCAGGTGGGGCGCTACCTGTCGGGGAACTCCATCTCCGAGAGCCGGCTGGGCCTGCTGTTCAACGGCGTGCTCAAGCTGCCGATGCAGTTCATCATCCTCTTCGTCGGCATCCTCGTCTTCGTCTTCTACCAGTTCAACTCGCCGCCGCTGCTCTTCAACGACACGTTGCGCGCGCGGGTGCAGGCCACGGAGAAGGCGGGGGAGTACGCGGCGCTGGAGTCGAGGTGGGAGCAGGTGCAGTCCAGCAAGCGGGAGCAGTTGGACCGCTATCTGGCCGCGGGTGACGCGGGAGATGCCGCGGCGCAGGCGAGCATGCGGGAGTCGCTGCGCGCCACCGCGACGGAGGCCAGCGCGATTCGCAAGGACGCGAAGGCGCTGGTGACGAAGGCGCTGCCCGGGGCGGAGACGAAGGACTCGGACTACATCTTCATCGGCTTCGTGAAGCGTTGGCTGCCGAGCGGACTGTTCGGCTTGCTCATCGCGGTCATCCTGTCAGCGGCGATGAGCTCCATCGCGAGTGAATTGACGGCGTTGGGTGCGACGACGACGGTGGACTTCTACCGGCGGTTGGTGCGTCCGGAGGCATCGGACAAGCACGTGTTGGTGGCATCGAAGTTGTGCACGGTGTTCTGGGGGCTGGTGGCCGTGAGCTTCGCGAGCTTCGCGTCCCTGTTGGACAACCTCATCCAGGCGGTGAACATCCTCGGGTCCATCTTCTACGGGACGGTGCTGGGGCTCTTCCTGGTGGCCTTCTTCCTCAAGCACGTGAAGGGGCACGCGGTGTTCACCGCCGCGGTCATCTCGCAGGCGACGGTGATTGGACTCTTCATGCTCAGCAACATCGGCTACCTCTGGTTCAACGTGATTGGCTGTGCGCTGGTGGTCGTGCTGAGCCTGGTGGCCCAGGCTGTCATGCCGCGTGAGGTGGACGTGGTTCCGGCGGCGGGGGCGTAACCGCCTCGGAGTGGCTGGGGCGTCGCGCCGGACTGGCGACGCTCCTGTGGGCTCCCGTCGTTGGTGTCCGTGGGGTGGCCGCGTCATGATGGGCGCGACCCCATGAACGACGAACTGGAGCGAGCGCGCCGCGAAGTCCGTCCCGATACGCTGGCCTCGCTTCGGCGGCTGGACGCCGCGCTTCAGCGCGCGGAGGTCCGCTGGGAGGGGAAGACGGTTCGGGAGTGGCTTGCGCTGTATGTGGAGCCCCGGGGGCCTGTCGAGGCGCTGACGCATCTGCGCGAGGCGGGGTTGGGGGTTGTCGCGGCGCTGTTGGAGGCGCTGGAGGTCGGCCAGCCGAGGCGGTGGGGAGAGGCGGAGCATGAGCGCAGGCTCCTGTTGCTGGACCTCCTGGCGCAGGTCGACCCGGTGCCGACGGGGATTGTCCCCGCGTTGCTGGAGCTGATGGAGACGCCGGGTGCACGGGTGCGCAGGGCGACGCTCGCGTTGATGGCGAAGCTTGCGCCCCGGCCCACGAAGGCGGCGCTGCGAGGACTCTTCGCCTGTCTGGCGGACCGCGACGGCGAGGTCCGTGCTCGCGCGGCGCAAGTCCTCTCAAGGCTGGAGGGTCCAATCCCAGCAAGTGTGCGGGATGCGGTGCTCGAGAGGCTCACGGACTCGCAGCGATGGGTGAGGTGCTATGCGCTCGTGGCGCTCGGGAGGGTGACGCCGCCCGATGTCTCGCTGGCGGTGGTGTTGGAGGAGCAGGCCCAGCTCGACGATGACAATCGGACGGAGGCGCTGAGTGCGTTGCTCGCGCATGCGCCTGAGCGGGCGTTGCCATTGCTCATGGAGAATGCGCGGCGGGGGCTCTTGAGCACGGATGTGTGGGGAGCACCGCACGCCGCGGGTGTCCGTGCGTTGTGTGTGTTGCGAGCGCAGGGGCGGCACGCGGCCTCGGCTCTGGGCGATTTGAGGCGATTGAGGTCAGAGGTCAAGTCGCCGGTCTTCGTCGACGCGGCCATCGACGCCATCGTGCGTGATGAGCTTCGTTCACGGAGCCCCGCGCTCACGGGTGTCGGCGCGGTGTCTGCGCTCCAATCCCGGCTGCCCGCGCCGCTGAGCGACGCGGAGCGTCCCGTGGACACACTGGTTCGTTGGGCCGTAGCCTGCGCGGGGCAGGGGACGGCGGCGCGGGTGCGCATCGTGATTGCAGCCGCGCGCCGGGTCGTGGGGCTCTGGGATGTGGAGTACCCGGACAACGAATGGCCCCAGCGTGGACTCCAGGCATTGGAGAGCTGGGTTTGTGACTCGACGGAGGCAGCGGCGCGCCATGCTCGGCACGAGGCCAGCCTCTATCCCAGTCAACTGAGTGCACCGGCTGCGTTCGCCGCGGCGTGGGCCGTCACCCATGCCTCGCACTGCACGCCAGTGGAGGGACCGGTGGAGCCACATGAAAGCGACGTGGACGATGGAGCCTTGCGAGCCTGCCTCCACTCCGCGACCAAGGCACTGTCCACACTATCGGGAGACCTGGGGCCACTGGGAGGGAGCCAACGGGCACCGGATGGCGTCTCACCTTCGGAGTCAGTGCGCATCCTCCATCGCGCCATCCAGGAAGAGGTTCTCCCCTGGGCCCTTGGGACGTGGGACCCGGTGGTGGACGTGCGGCGCGTGAGGAGCGAGCGCCATTCCTGACTCCGATGCGCCCATGGCGGGGCAAGCCATAGCCCGCACATCCGCGGCGATGCAGTGAAGCGCTCTCAGCCACATCAAGGAGCGGGCTCACCGTGGCGAGCCCGCTCCCAATCACATCACATCAAACGCCGAGCTCGACGTTCTCGAGCACACCCAGCGCGTCCGGAACCAGGAGTGCCGCGGAGAAGTACGTGCTCACCAGATAGGACGAGATGGCCTTCTCGTTGATGCCCGTGAACCGCACGGACACGCCCGGCTCGACCTCGTCCTGGAGCCCCGTGCGGTGCAGGCCGATGACGCCCTGGTCCGCCTCACCCGTGCGCATCACGATGATGGAGCTCGTGCGCGACTCGGTGATGGGAATCTTGTCGCACGGCAGGATGGGAACCCCGCGCCAGGACATGACCTTGCTGCCCTGCACGTCCACCACCGTCGGGTACAGCCCCCGGCGCGTGCACTCCCGGCCGAACGCCGCGATGGTGCGCGGGTGCGCCAGGAAGAAGCGCGACTTGCGGCGGCGGCTCAACAGCTCGTCCATGTCGTCCGGCGTCGGCGGGCCAGAACGCGTGTGGAGCCGCTGCTTCAGGTCCGCGTTGTGCAGCAGACCGAAGTCGCGGTTGTTGATGAGCTCGTACTCCTGCTGCTCCTTCAACGCCTCGATGGTCAGCCGGAGCTGCTGCTCCGTCTGGTTCATGGGGCCGTTGTAGAGGTCCGCGACGCGCGTGTGCACCCGGAGAATCGTCTGCGCGATGCTCAGCTCGTACTCGCGCGGCGCCAGCTCGTAGTCCACGAAGCCACCGAACAGCGTCGGCTCACCCGAGTGACCCGCCGCCATCGGAATCGCCGCCTGGCCCATCTTGTCCTGCGGCTTCTTCAGGCGCTCCTTGAACTTCTCCACGTGCGCCTGGAGCGCCGGGGACTGCTTGATGAGGTCCTCGAACACCTGCTGCGGCAGCATCAGCACCGTACACGGCGTCGTCGCCTTGACGGTGAACGCCCAGCGGTCATTGGACTCCACCACCGCCTGGTCGCCGAAGTGGTCGCCGTCACCCAGCACGTCCAGCGTCAGCTCGTCGCCGTACTTGCCCTGGCCCAGCTTCTTCGCCTTGCCGTGGGCCATCAGCACCACGTGCTCGGCGGAAGCCCCCGCCGAGACGATGGCGTCGCCCGCCTTGAACTCCTTCTGCACGAAGCGGCTCGCCAGCGCGCGGAACACCGAGTCGTCGCCCTCGAAGCCGCGCAGCAGCGGCAGCTTCGCGAGCTCCTGGGGCGGCACCTCCACCTTGGCGCCGATGTTGCTGAAGTTGAGCCGGTCATCCCCCGCCGCGTAGCTCAGGCGCCGGTTGACGCGATACACGCCGCCGGACACCTGCACCCACGGCAGCATGCGCAAGAGCCACCGCGGCGTGATGCCCTGCATCTGCGGCAGCGACTTGGTCGTCGTCGCCAGCTGCCGGGCGCCCGCCGTGCTCAAGCTCGTCGGCTGCAACTCCATTCCGCCACCGCCTGGATTCGTTGGATTCGTCATGGTGTCAGGGCTCCGTTACTCCGAGCGGCCAAGCTCGACGCTCTCCAGGATGCCGAGCGCGTCCGGCACCAGGACGGCGGCGGAGAAGTAGGCGCTGACCAGGTAGTTGATGATGGCCTTCTCGTTGATGCCCATGAACCGGACGGAGAGGCTGGGCTCGATTTCGTCCGGGATGCCCGCCTGGTGCAGACCGACGACACCCTGGTTCTTCTCACCGGCGCGCATCAGCAGGATGGAGCTGGTGCGCGAGTCGGAGACGGGAATCTTGTTGCACGGGAAGATGGGGATGCCGCGCCAGGCGGGCACCATGTTGCCGTTCATCTCCACGCTCGTCGGGTAGATGCCCCGGCGGTTGCACTCCTGGCCGAACGCGGCGATGGCGCGCGGGTGGGCCAGGAAGAAGGACGGGTCCTTCCACACGGTGGAGAGCAGCTCGTCCATGTCGTCCGGCGTCGGCGGGCCCGAGCGCGTGTGGATGCGCTGCTTCAGGTCCGCGTTGTGCAGCAGGCCGAAGTCGCGGTTGTTGATGAGCTCGTGCTCCTTGCGCTCCTTGAGCGCCTCCACCGTCAGACGCAGCTGCTGCTCCGTCTGGTTCATGGGCTCGTTGAACAGGTCCGCGACGCGGCTGTGGACCTGGAGCACCGTCTGCACCACGCTCAGCTCGTACTCGCGGGGGGACGTCTCGTAGTCCACGTACGTGCCCGGCAGCACCGGCTCACCCGAGTGACCGGACGCCAGCTCGATGGCGGCCTGGCCGGAGGTGTCCTGCTTCTTCTTCGAGAGCGCCTTGAACTGCTCGATGTGCTTCTTGAGGGTGGGCGACTGGTCCACCACCGCCTCGAACGCGCTCTGCTGGAGCACCAGCACCGTGCAGGGCGTGACGGCCTTGGCCGTGAACTGCCAGTAGTCCTGCGACTCCAGCAGCGCCTGGTAGCTGTAGTGGTCGCCGTCGGCGAGCACGCCCAGCACCGTCTGGTCGCCGTACTTGCCCGCCCCAATCTTGTTCACCTTGCCGTGGGCGATGAGGACGATGCTGTCGGCCTCCTTGCCCTTCTCGGTGATGACGTCGCCCGCCTTGTACTCCTTCTGCTCGAAGCGGTTGGCCAGGGCCTGGAGCGCGTCCACGTCGTCGAACCCGCGCAGCAGCGGCAGCTCACACAGCTCCTGTGGGATGACGTGAACCTTGGCGCCCGTGGTGGAGAACGTCACCCGGCCATCGCCCACCGCGTAGCTCAGGCGGCGGTTGACGCGGTACACGCCACCGGAGACCTGCACCCACGGCAGCAGCTTGATGAGCCACCGCGAGGAGATACCCTGCATCTGCGGCACGGACTTGGTCGTCGTCGCCAGCTGGCGCGCCGCCGCCGTACCCAGGCTCAACTGCGAGTGCTCCGCTGCGTTGTCCGGCTTCATCGAGTTCGCCATGAGAACACCTTGTCTTTCAGTGGAAAGGGGTTGGAGTCAGGAATGAGGTGAGAGGAATTCAGGGCGAACGGAGTCCGCCGAACAGGGTGGCGATACGCGCCGCGGAGGTGCCCAGCCCCGTGGGGCCGTGCAGCGCCGGCAGGAGCTTGCGGCGGCTGGCCTTCAGCTCGAACTCCTTGTAGCGGTCCACCGTCTGGTGCCACTTCAAGACACCCGCCATCCAGTTCTGCAGCCGCTGGATGTACGTCTGGAGCCGCTGCTGGGCCTGGGAGCTCAGGTTGAAGTTCCGCACCAAGGATGGAATCTCCAGCTTGATGATGTGCTGGAACTGCTCCATCCGGGCCGTCATCAAGTCGTTGACGACCTGCACCGCGTCCTTCGCGTCGAGGTTCAGGAAGCGCTGGGCCACCAGGACGCCGTTGTTGAGCTCGCCCTCGAACTCAATCTCCTTCTGATAGGAGAAGACGTCATTGACGAGACAGGCGTAGTCCGCCGCTGAGTTCTCCAGCGCGCGGATGGGGCGCGTGTGGAAGACCTCCATGGGGATGGTGTCGACGTGAGACAGCCGTGACAGGCTCATGGTGAGGTCCGAGCCAAACGTCCTGCGGCGCATCTCCACGTAGTCCACGGGGTCCGGGATGCGGTTCTGTGTTTGATTGGCCAGCTCCCACAGCCAGCTCTCCGTCATGTCCTGGATGGCCTTGCGGAAGATGGAGCGCATGGTGGGGGTGATGGTGGCGACGGTGCGCGCCCACAGGTCCGCCAGGCCGCGCTCCACCGGATTGGTGGGCACCGCCGTGCTGGTGGCGGGGTCATCCGGCATGAAGGCCGTCAGCCGGGCGTTGAACACCTTGGCCCCGGCCATGTCCCGGGTGCAGCCATAGAAGGCCGGGAAGTAGTCGTCCGCGTAGGTGCCCCACACCAGCCAGCACGAGGTCAGGTCGAGCTCGGGGCCGGAGGCCTCCGGATGAATCAGCGCGCCGCACAGGGCCACGTCGGCCACGTCGAACCGGTGGTCATCCCAGATGTAGATGCCGGGCAGGCCGGGCAGCGCGTCCAGCATCCCCATCTTGCGCGCCCACGCCTTGGAGTTGCGCCGCGCGGCGTCCAGGTGCGGGCTGGGCGTGGTGGTGTACGGCATGTAGAACGGGGGCAGGGGCAGGTGGCCCACGGGCGCGAACGGGACGTGCGCGAAGCTCTTCAGGCGATTGAGCCCCAGGGCCCCGGGCGTGGTGGGCAGGCGCAGCACACCCGAGCCCTGCGGCGTGCCCAGCTCCGGCCCCGCCGACGCGGGCTTCTGGTAGCGGCTGGAGCGGATGTGCCACTCGTGGCCTCCGGACTGCCAGTCCTGGAGGCCTCGGAGGTAGACGAGCACCTGGGCCTGCTCCGCCGGAGTGATGCCATGCTCGACGAAGAGCGACGGCAGCTCCGTCACGGCGGTGTTCTCGAACTGCTGCAGCCGGGAGGTGAGCAGGTCATTGACCATGTTCGCCGCGGCCTGCGGGGTGATGTCCAGGAAGCGCTCGAACACCAACACGCCGTTGGAGAGCTCCCCCTCCTCGAGAATCTCCCGCTCGTAGGAGAACAAGTCATTGCGCAGGTGGACCGCGTCCGCGAAGGAGTCCTTCAAGACGCGCATGGGCCGGCTGGCGGCGATGCGGTCGGGGACCTCGGCGAAGACGGCGTGCTCCACCAGGTCCGCGGACCAGGGGGCACCGCCCACCTTGCGGCGCATCTCGATGTATTCGATGGGATTGGAGACGCGCTTCTCGCTGATGTTGTCGAGCTCCCAGGTGGACTCGTCCAGGAGCGCCTTGGTGCTCTCGAAGAAGCGCCGCCGCCAGGCCTCGGACTTGGAGGGCACCGTCCGCATCCACAGGTCCGCGAGGCCCGCCTCCACCGGGTTGGTGGGCTGAGGCATGGGCGTGCTCAGGTCCACCGGCATGAACATGGGCAGCCGGTCCAGGTACTCCTTGGAGCCCTTGCGGTCCTGGGGCCGCTTGTAGATTTCGAGGAAGTGGTCGTCGAAGTAGAAGACCCAGACGTACCAGTCGGTGATGAGGTCCAGCTCGAGGCTCGGCGCCTCCGGATGGGTGTAGGCGCACAAGAGCGCGTAGTCCATCGCGTCGAACTTGGCCTCGCTCCAGATTTCGGGGGCGCTGCCGTCCTTGGGGACGCCGATGATGCCCAGCTCGCGCGCCCACGCCTTGGAATGCACTCGGGCTGCTTCGAGGTGGGGATTCAGCCGGGCCGGCCAGGGGACGTAGAACTCTGGCAATTCAAAGGGATGCTTGTCTTGAGCCTTGGCCATCAATGCCCCTCGTTGTGACGCCGGGGCCTTGTAGAGGCTCGAGCCCCTGAATCCAAGAGTTACTTGTATGACGGATATATTCAGTGGCGCCGTGGCATTGGGGTGACGTTGGCTGGGTAACCAGATACCCAGTGGCTGAGTGGGTTACTCAGTTTCTGAGCAAGGGGGACGGCATGGTTGCCATTTGTGTCCAGGGATGGCTGTCTTTGCGAAATGGGTGTCTGGGATAGCGCTCGAGGCGGGTGATGGCGGACTGTGCTTCGCGCTTCCTCGGGGGACTGTACCCGTGATTTCCCCTTGAAGCGGACGAGGTGGCGGGCTGAGGTCCTGCTCCACGGGTTGGAGTGGTTCGAGCCAGGAGGCGCGTGGAGCATGAGCAACAGGAGTGAAGCATCTGGTCGCTTCGAGGTGCTGGGCGAGAACGGGTTCGTGGTCTCGGATGATGCGGCCCGTATCGACCTGGATGTCGTGCATGGATACCTGACGCGCTCGTATTGGAGCGAGGGTATCTCCCGGGCCACGGTGGAGCGGGCGTGCCGGCACTCATTGGTCTTGGGCGTGTATTCGGCGGACGGGGCTCAGGTGGGCTTCGCGCGTGTCATCACGGACCGGACGTCGTTTGCCTATCTCTGCGACGTCTTCGTCCTGGAGTCACATCGGGGGAAGGGATTGAGCAAGTGGCTGATGGAGGTCCTCCTGGCTCATCCGGACCTCCAGGGGCTGCGACGCTTCTCGCTCGTCACCAAGGATGCCCATGGGTTGTATGCGCAGTATGGGTTCACGCCGCTGAAGAATCCGGGGGGATACATGGAGCGGCACGACCCGGACGTCTACCGCCGGAGGTGAGGTCGGGCGCACTCGCGTGACTCATGTGGGGAGCAGCCGGGCTATCCTCGGTGGGACGAGGAGCGGCCATGGCGAATGGACATCGGCGGGGCGGTGGCCCCGGCCGCAGCGAGGAGACGCGAATCGCCCCCGAGGATGAGGAGGCCACGGGGGACATTCCGGACTTCCATCCCGAGGAGACGCGAGTGGCGCCGCCGGACCCGGCCGAGGCCGGCGTGGATGACTGGCGCGAGGGCTCCGACTCGGACGCACGGGGACAGGAGGACATCGTCACGGATGCGCGAGGCGCTGGCCGGTCTCGTCCTGTCGGCATGGGGGCTGTCCGGCGAGGCGCCGAGGTGGCCGTTCCGGAGCGTGGCGCGGGAGGGGGCGCTCGGGGAAGGAGCGTGGCTGCGTCACCGTGGGATGAGGACGAGCAGACCGCCGCCATGGTGATTCCAGGAGGGGCGGGGGCCCGGCGCTCCGGCCCGGGTGGGAATGCTGAGGACGCGCCGCCGCCCTTCGCCACGGAGGTGCGTGGCGGCGCCAACGCCAAGGCAGGACGCGGCGCCGATGATGCGCTCCCACCTTTCGCCACGGAGGTGCGTGGCGGCGCCAACGCCAAGGCAGGACGCGGCGCCGATGATGCGCTCCCACCTTTCGCCACGGAGGTGCGTGGCGGCGCCAACGCCAAGGCAGGACGCGGCGCCGATGATGCGCTCCCGCCCTTCGCCACGGAGGTGCGTGGCGGCGCCAACGCCAAGGCAGGACGCGGCGCCGATGATGCACTGCCCCCTTTCGCCACCGAGGTCCGGGGGGGCGGAGCTCCCGCGACGGAGGTTCGCGGAGCCTCGGGCAACGCGCCCACGGGGACCCGCGCTGGCGCCGAGAAGGCGGGGAACTGGCTGACACGCGGCGGAGAGAAGCCCCCTTCAGGCGGGCTCACGGCGGGGGTCGTCAGGCTCAGCCCGCTGGAGCCCGCGAACGGAAAAATCGCCGCCGCCGAGGAGAGTGGCCCCGCGCTGCGGACGATGTTCGCCAGTCACTCCGCCCTCCTCGCGGAGCAGCTTCGCGACGCGCTCGCGAAGAAGATGTACGGCCGAGGTCCGCACCGGGTGCTGCGCATCGACGAGCCCGAGGGCCCCAGCACCGCCGGCGGCAAGCTGGCCCGTCAAGCCATCTCCCTGGTGCCTCGCAAGGGCGAGGGCCCTTCCCTCATGTGCGGTTGGGTCGACGTCGCCAGACGCGAAGCCCAGCTCCGCGCCTACGACGGCGTCGCGCGCCGCTACGAGGCCCACCACGGTGAACCGCTGGAGCTCCAGCCCGAGGAGTACGAGCGCTTCCTGACCGACGTCGAGGACGCGCTCATCAAGGCCGTCATCAAGGTCCGGCTCCTCATCCCCGAGGAACAGCCCACCCCAGGAGCGGCGACACCCGCCGCGAAGGCCCGCGCCAAAGGCGGTCTCCCCTGGCCGCTGGTGCTGCTGCTTTTGGGCGCAGCCTTCGCCTTGGGCCTCTTCGTGGGCCGCACTCCCGGCTGACGCGCAGCCCCCGGAAACGACAGCGCCCCCGGTCGAGGCCCCGAGGCCCACGACGCGGAGGCGCTGAATGGAACAACGCCGCGAGGCGCTATCCCCGTATCACGGCGTGGGCTGCGCGACGGCCGGCTGAGTCCCCGCGGCGGCCTGCTCGGCGGCGGCCTTCTCCGCGGCGGCCTTCTCCTCGGCCAGGCGCGCGGCCTCGGCCTCGGCGCGCTTCTTCGTCTCGGCCTCCACCACCGTCTTCATGTTGGCCAGGCCGGACTCGAAGTCCTTGCCCAGCAGCTTGTCCATGTCCATGAGCAGCGAGAACGCCTTGCTGACGAAGTTGTTGTTGCCGCTCATCGCCCACGTCACCTCGGTGCCACCCTCCACGGGCTTGAAGGTGAAGGTCGACGTGTTGGTCACCGTGAACGGCTTGATGAACTCCAGCTTGATGCGGACGAACTCGGTCGGCCGGCTCTCCTCGATGGTCATCCGGCCTTCGCCCACCTGGTCATTGCCTGTCCAGTAGTAGACAGCTCCGGTGCCGGACTCCGCGCCGGAGAACGTCATCTTCACGTTGGGGTCCAACCGGGCCCAGGGCGACCACGCGCTCCACAGATGAAAGTCATTCACCTGCGCGAAGACGAGGTCCGCGGACGCGGGCAGCGTCGCGCTGCGCTGGATGGTGAACTCCGAGGGGCGCGAGGCGATGACGCCCACGAGGATGAGGATGACGGCGGCCAGGCCGACGAGAATCTTCTTGAGCATGGGGTGTGTCCTTGTTCGGGCGGCTGCCAGCAGGGCGCCAGCCCGTGGCGCGTCATAGAGGCTGCGGGCCATCCGACACAAGGCACCCCCTGTCGGAGATGGAACCTCCTGGGTCCATCGGTGGTGAAACGAAGGGGCTCGACATGGACGCGCCGTGTCGAGCCCCTCGCGTCACTCACCCCCCGGAGTGGGGCGAGTGCACTCAGTGGTAGGTGGCCGTGTAGTTGCCGGCCTGCGCGCCGTCGACGAAGACGAAGTCCACGCCCTTGATGGTTCGAGTCACCGTGGTGACGGGCGCACCCGCGTGGGTGACGGACGACAAGGTGAGACCCGTCGTGGTGCGCGTGGGCACCATGAGGGACAGGTTTCTCGCGGGGCTCGTCACGGTGAAGGTGAGCACGGTGCCGGTGAAGCCCAGGGCGGACACCTGCGTGGCCTCGCGCGCGTCGAGCCAGTCGAGCAACTGCTTCGCGGTGATGACCGGCACACCGTCGCGCCGGGCGGAAGCGATGATGGCGGTGGAGCCCGAAGAGGGGTGCTGGTCCACGTGCATGTTGGCGGTGAAGGCGCCGTAGTAGCCCTTCGTGTCCAGCGCGTTGGCGAGCAGCGTGTCGATGTGCAGCGGATACGACTGGCCGGACTCGTCCGTCATCTGAGTGGCCAACTGGTAGACGTCCAGCGGTGTACCGTCCACGTCCGCGAAGCGCATGGCCAGGCCGGAGCCGGTGAACAGTCCCGGGCGGTCCTGCACCCAGGAGTCGGGCCAGTAGTAGTAGTTGGTGTCCAGGCGGATGCCATGCAGCCGCGACACCTTGGGCTGGGTGGCCCAGTCGCTGAACGCGATGCAGTGGGTGCGGTTGGAGACGGGCGAGGGGATGGCGGGGTAGGTCTGCGCGAAGCTCGCGAGCTGGGGCGTGAAGAAGCTCGGGTCCAGCGAGGTGGCCGAGTAGTCATCGCAGTTCGTGTTGATGTGCAGCGCGTACTCGAAGCCCTGGGCTACGTAGGCGTTGGCCTGGGTGGCCGTCAGTCCGCCCACGTAGTCGTAGACGGTGCCGCGGATGCACTCCCAGTCGTCCACGCTGCAGCCGCTGGGGCTGTCGGCCAGGTATTGATTCAAGCGCTGCGTAGTGCCGCCGCCGGGGTGTCCATCCCCCGTCATCACCACCACGGCCTTGTGCGAGCGCGGGAAGTACCAGAGCCGGGGCAGCGGGATGCTGCTCGTCTGATGGAGCACGTTGGCCAGCAGGCGCTGCTGCTCGTCCGCCTGGGGAATCTGGACCTTGCCCAGGTTGACCCAGTCCGGCTGCGGGTCGAAGGACGCGTTGCCGTAGAACATGTCGCTGGCGCGGGCCTTGGGGCCGATGCTGGAGCCGTCCCGGTTCTGTCCCTGCCAGGCCGGGTTGCCCTGCCGGGTGAGGACGACGGAGCGGGCCAGGTCATACATGAACGCGGTGGCGGTGCCGCTGCCCACGGCGCGCTGGCTGATGGCGGCGTAGGGCGTGGCGGTGGTGGCGTTCGAGTAGAGCGTGGCCACGGCGCGCGTGCCGCTGGTCAGGGTGCGCTGGTCGGCGGGGCCGTGGTACTGCATCGTCTCCGGGGTGATGCCCGTGCCGGGGGCCTGTGAGGCATTGACGAGCAGATAGCCGTTGGCGAGTGTGCCCTGAGAGGGATTGAGGCCCAGCAGTGATTCCAGGTTGGAGGAGGGGCGCAGGGCGATGAGGCTGCCGCCCGCGTTGACCCAGTTCGTGATGAGCGTCACCTGGTTCGCCCCGAGCGTCTGCTCCCCCAGCACCAGCACCTTGTAGTCATTGAGGGACACGCTGACGCCCAGGTTGCCCGCGTCGGTGGTGGCGTAGGTGGCGATGCCTTCCGCCTCCAGGATTTCGCGCACGTAGTCGGTGAAGGGATTGCCCGGCGCGGTGGCCACGAGCACGGGGCCCGCGCCATGGAGGCCGGGGCGCGGAGGCGGGCCCAGCGTCTCGAAGACGACGTCCACCCAGTAGTTGGTGTCCTGGTGGGTGCTGCTGGGGAACGTGGACGAGGCGCCGTAGGTGTAGACGCCGTTGCCGCCGCTGGTGGTGCCGGGCAGGGCGCGAAGCGGCGGGGCATTCACGCCGTTGGCCAGCCCGCCGTTCGTGTAGGAATAGCCGCCCTGCGGCGCGAAGTACGACGCGACGTAGGTGGTGCCCGCGGTGATGTCGACTGGAGACGCGAACGTCACCTCCTGCCAGCCGAAGGTCGTCTCGTTCGTGAAGGTGGCCGTGGCCAGGGGCTGGCCCGTGGCGCTCCACAAGTTGCCCACGTGGGTGCCTCCGTTGCCGCTGCCCTTGTAGAAGCGCACGCCCTTGACGCGGCCATCCACGTCCGCGCGGAACTTCACGCCCAGCTCCACGGCGGCGCTCTCATTGGCGGTGGGCGTGGCCGGCACATCGGTGGGGGCGAAGATGCGGAAGGTGTTGCCCGGAGGCTGCGTCGGCGGAGGCGCACCCGTGGCCTGGAAGACGACGTCCACCCAGTAGTTGGAGTTGCCGAAGCTGTTGATGGGGAACGTGCCCGCGGGGCCATAGCTGAAGATGCCGTTGCCGCCGCTGGTGCTGCCCGGCAGGGCGAAGAGCGGAGGCGCGTCCTGGCCCGTGGCCAGCCCCCCGTTGTCGAAGGCATAGGCGCCCACGGGCGCGTGGTACGAGACGACGTGTGTCGTGTTGGCGGGGATGGGGATGGGCGTCGTGAAGAGCACCTCCTGCCAGCCGGAGGCCGTCTCGCTCGTGAAGGTGGCGGAGGCCAGCCGCTGCCCGTTGACGCTCCACAGGCTGCCCACGTGGGTGCCCGTGTTGGCGGCGCCCTTGTAGAAGCGCACGCCCATCACGTTGCCGCTCACGCTGGTCTTGAACTTCACACCCAGCTCCACCGCGACGGAGTCATTCGTCACGGATGGAACGGCGGGCGTGGCGGTCGGCGGCCACATCGTCACCGGGGCGGCGGGACGGAAGACCACGTCCACCCAGTAGTTGGCGTTGGCGAAGCTGCCGAGGGGGAAGGTGCCGGCCGGGCCATAACCGAAGACGCCGTTGCCGTCGGGAATCCCCGGGAGCGCGTGAAGGGGCGGCGAGTCCACCGCCGCCGTCAAGCCGCCGCTGGTGAAGCCATAGCTCCCCACGGGCGCGTGATACGAGGCGACATACGAGGTGTTGGCGGTGACGCGCACGGGCGTGGTGAAGGACACCTCCTGCCAGCCGGTGGCCGTCTCGTTGCTGAAGGTGGCGAAGGCCAGCCGCTGACCCGAAGCACTCCACAGGCTCCCCACGTGGGTGCCCGTGTTGGCGGCGCCCTTGTAGAAGCGGATGCCCAGGATGTCTCCCTCGACGTCCGAGCGGAACTTCACGCCCAGCTCCACGGCGCTGGAGTCGTTCGTCACAGAGGGGACGGCGGGTATGTCGGAGGGGGAGAAGAGGGTGTATGTCGTTTGGGATTGCGCGGCCGTGGGAAGGGCGAGCAGGACGGCCGCGAGCAAGGTGAGCACCTGGGCGCGCGGACGTCGCGCGGCCCGGGCGGGTCGTGACTTCGAGGGTGTCATCCGGACATCTCCTTGGGGGTGGCACGACAAGACAGCGCGGCCCCGGCGCGCTTCGCACCGGAGGGCGCGACATATTGCTGTCGGCCTCTGACAGTCTCAACCTCGTGGGGACGAGGATGAGACGAATCGTGTCGAGGTTGCCACGCCACGCGATTTTTCCTCGCGGGTGCTGCGGCAACTCAATGGCAAGGGGTGTCTGGGATTACATCCACGGGGTGTGGATGGAGTTTCAGCACTCGGGCAGGCCGACGCTGAGATTGGCGACCTCGAGCACGTTGACGGCGAGCCCGCCGCGCGCGGTCTCCTTGTACTTGTCTTTCATGTCGCGGCCGGTGTCGCGCATGGTCTTGATGACCTTGTCCAGGCTGACGAAGTGGCGTCCGTCGCCGGAGAGCGCCATGCGCGCGGCGTTGATGGCCTTCACGGAGGCCATGGCGTTGCGTTCGATGCAGGGCACCTGCACCAGTCCGCCAATGGGGTCGCAGGTGAGACCCAGGTTGTGCTCCATGGCGATCTCCGCCGCGTTCTCCACTTGGAGCGGGGTGCCTCCGAGCACCTCGGTGAGCGCGCCAGCGGCCATGGAGCAGGCGCTCCCCACCTCGCCCTGGCAGCCGACCTCGGCGCCGCTGATGGAGGCGTTCTCCTTGTAGAGCACGCCGATGGCGCCCGCGGTGAGGAGGAAGCGCACCACGCCGTCGTCATTCGCACCCGGGCAGAAGCGCCAGTAGTAGTGCAGCACGGCGGGGATGATGCCGGCGGCGCCGTTGGTGGGCGCGGTGACGACACGGCCACCGGCGGCGTTCTCCTCGTTGACGGCGAGGGCGTAGAGGTTGACCCAATCCAGCACGGTGAGGGGATTGGTGAGGCCGGCCTCGGGGCGGCTGAGCAGCCGCTGGTACATGGCGGACGCGCGGCGCTCCACCTTGAGGCCGCCGGGAAGGATTCCCCCGGAGGTGCAGCCCCGGCGCACGCAGGCCTGCATGACGTCCCAGATGCGCAGCAGGCCCGCGCGGATATCCTGCTCCGAGCGCCAGGTCTTCTCGTTCGCCATCATGATGGCGCTGATGGGCATGCGCTCCTTCTCGCACAGCTCCAGCAGCGTGGCCGCGGACTGGAAGGGGAAGGGCAGGGGCGTGGTGTCCACGCGCAGCGGGTCCTGTCCGGTGGTCGCGGACTCGTCCACGACGAAGCCGCCGCCCACGGAGTAGTAGACGCAGGAGGCCAGCTCCGCCCCGTCCGCGCTGAACGCGGAGAAGCGCATGCCGTTCGGGTGATAGGGCAGCGTGCGGCGGCGGTGCATCACCAGGTGCTCGCCGTCCTTGAAGGCGATGTCGCGCTGGCCGAGCACGCGGATGCGGCCCTCGGTGCGCCAGTTCGCCACCACGGAGGGAATGAGCTCGACGTCCACGGCCTCGGGCGTGTCACCGCGCAGGCCCAGCACCACGGCCTTGTCGCTGCCGTGGCCCTTGCCCGTCGCGCCCAGCGAGCCGAAGAGCTCCACCTTCAGCCGGCCGAGCTTCTCCAGGTGGCCATGCTCCGCCAACCGCTGCGCGAACGTGCGCGCGGCGCGCATGGGCCCCACGGTGTGGGAGCTCGAGGGACCGATACCAATCTTGAAGAGGTCGAAGACGCTGACAGCCATCGCGGGCGCAACATGCCACGTTTCCACTTCCGTCCCAGCGTCGTGTGGTGTGGCGTTCCTGTTGCGTGTGTGGGGAATGACTTCTTGGCATGCCAAGGAGCGCGGGCGGGTGGGGTGACAGGCAGGCTGCTCGAGGGGCGGGCGGAGTCATGGCGCGGTCCGCCAGGGGTGACGCATTGCGTTCAGGGTGTCCCATGGAGGACGCCTTGACGTGCATCACGCGGCGGCGTGGGTGGGAGGAGGGGTGCTGCGCTCCTCCTCGTTCAGGGCGATGGACTTGCGGTACTCGGCGGCCTCCGCGATGCGCGTCAGTTCGAACTCGCCGTGGTGTTCGCGCACGGCCGAGGCGATTTCATCGAGGGTCGCTCGGAAGAACTCCTTGCGCTCGTTGATGCGGTTGACGCGGCGGTGCGTGAAGGTGCGGTGGAGGGCGGCCTCGAGGGAGGGGGCGTCGGCGGTGCGGATGATGGCGTGGACGTCGAACTCGAAGGGGACGGAGGCGTCGCCCAGCTCGTCGATGCGGTCCTGGGGGACGAGGCGCCGCGTCATGCCGACCTTGTAGACGTCCTCTCCGAACGAGCCGATGTTGGAGATGATGTAGACGTGGCCGGTGCGGGTGAGCTGGGCCTGGGAGATGGCGCGTTGGCGCTCCAGGTCCTCGGCCACGCGGCGTTCGAGTTCGGCGATGCGCTCCAAGAGCCTGGCGTTCTCGGCGCCCTTGCTGCGCTCCAGGTCCGCGCGTGCCTTGCGTAGGGCCTCTTCGTCGCGTTGGGCTTCGCGCTCCGCTTCCAGCTTGGCGCGCTCCAGCTCGCGTTGGGCGGCTTCTTCCTCGCGCATCTGTTCGCGGATGCGGCGCTGCTCCTCTTTCTCCTCGTGGCGCTTCTCTTCGTACTCGTGGGCGAGGCGCAGCTCCTCGAGCTTGAGGTCCACGTAGCTGGAGGCGATGTAGCACTGCTGAATCTCGGTGAGGGCGCTGATGACCTCGGCGGATTTCAGGATGCGTGCTTCCATGGCCTTGATGTTCTTGTAGGTGACTTTGGCGACACAGGCATCGGCTTCGCCGTTGAAGGCGCGCAGCATCAGCTTCAGGGTGCGCTCAATCTGCTTCTTGCCTTCGGCCTTGCTGCCATTGACTTCCCACTGGATGCGGCAGAATGCGGCCTGCTTGTCCTTGAGCATGGACTTCTGGCGTTCGCGGAGGAGGTCCAGGCGGTGCGCGTACTTCTCCGAGGAGGAGAGGTTGTAGATGGGTTTGTAGAAGCCGTAGGTGCGGAGGACGGTCTCCTCTTCGAGGGGGCGCAGCTCGTCGCGCAGCTTGTTGATGAGCGGTTCGAGGCGGGCGTATTCCTCACGGGCCCGTTGGCGTTGCTGCTCGGCGTCGCGTGAGGCGGCGGCCGCGTCCTCCCGTGCGCGGGCGAGTTCGGCGCGGCCTTGTTCGCGGATGCGGGCCAGGTCCTCCTGGGCCTGCTCGCGACTCTGGGCGAGCTCCGCCGCGGTGCGGTTGCGTTCGAGGTGGAGGGCTTGTTGGGTCTCCGTGCGGGTGCGTTCCAGGTCGGTCTTGGCACCGCGGATGGAGGCATCGGAGGACTCGCGCTCTCGGGCGAGTTCGGTGGCGACGCGATTGCGTTCGGCCGCGAGCATGTGCGCGGATTCGGCCTGGGCTCGTTCGAGGGAGGAGAGGACGCGCTGGCGTTCAGCCTCGGCGTCGAGGACGGGCTTGAAGCGGACCTGGAGGGCGCGAAGTTGGCGGACGGTCCGGACCAGGACCCCGGTCAACAGCAGGCTCAAGAGGGCCAGGATCAGGACGGCGGCGGGCATGGTGGACTCCCCCGGAAACGTGCCGCGTCCGGCGGATGCCGGCGCGGAGGAGGACCACGGTGCTCCCCTCGGGCCGTGGGAGGGAATCCCCCCAAGGGGGGATTCCCAAAGGCACTCATGGAGAGGGGCCGCTGCGCATGGGCGTGTTCGATGTCTCGCCCCCTCTCAGTGGGCGACAGTCGGGCCAAGAAAGTTCCGCGGGGCCAAGCCCCAGCGGGTATTGTGCCGGGCCCTTTCGATGACCCAGGAGAACCCCACATGACCAAGGTCAAGCTGACCACCAATCACGGCGACATCGTCCTTCAGCTGAACGCGGAGAAGGCACCGAAGAGCGCCGAGAACTTCGTTCAGTACGTGAAGGACGGGCACTACAACAACACCGTCTTTCACCGCATCATCAACAACTTCATGATTCAGGGTGGTGGCTTCGAGCCCGGCATGAAGCAGAAGCCCACGCGCGCCACGATCCAGAACGAGGCCGACAACGGCCTGAAGAACAACCGCTACACCGTCGCCATGGCGCGCACCATGGAGCCGCACTCGGCCAGCGCCCAGTTCTTCATCAACGTGGCGGACAACAGCTTCCTGAACCACTCCGGGAAGAACACCCAGGGCTGGGGCTACGCCGTCTTCGGCGAGGTCATCGAGGGCAAGGATGTGGTGGACGCCATCAAGGGCGTCCGCACGGGCACGAAGGCCGGCCACCAGGATGTGCCGCTCGAGGACGTCATCCTCGTGAAGGCCGAAGTCATCGAGTAGCCAAGGCTCGGGCGGAACGCCTGACCACGGGATGCAAGAAACCCCGGCACGGAGTTGCGTGCCGGGGTTCTTGTTTCATCGCCCCGCGGAAATGTCAGTGGTCGCCGTAGGGACCGCGCTCCACATCCGGGCCGTACCGGTCCGGGGGCTTCGGCGGCAGGGGCGTCTCTTTCTTCTCCGCCTCCGCCTCCTCGTCCAGCGACGGAGCCCCGGGGTGACCCAGCCCGCCGCGCTTCTCCCAGTTGAAGGGCGCGAAGTCGGCCGAACCCACCGCGGTACGCCAGCTCGCCTTCCTGCGCGCGTAGATGGCCAGCGGCACGGCGACGAAGAGCACGTTGCCCGCGATGAGGATGAGCACGTAGGTCAGCGGACTGCCGACCTTGATTTGCGACGGCGGGATGAAGCTCAGCACGAACGCGATGAGCGCGCCGATGAGACCCGCGCCACCAATCACCCACATGCCCGCGTCACCGCCCGGCACCCGGTACGCCCGAGGCGTGTTCGGCTCGCTGTACCGCAGGTAGATGGCCGCCGAGAACATCATGATGTACATGATGAGATACAGCGTGGACGTGAGCTGGCTGAGAATCTGGTAGGCCGCCTGCACCGACGGAAGAATGACGAACATCAACGCCAGGAACGTCACCAGCATCCCCTGCGCGATGAGGATGTGGCTGGGCGCTCCATGCTTGTTGACCCGCTGGAAGAACGGCGGCAGGTAGCCCGCGCGCCCCACGGCCCCAAGCGCCGCCGACGGCCCCGAAACCCAGACAGTGACACTGCCCAGCACCCCCAGGAACAACGCCACCGCGACGACGGACGACAGCCACGGCGCGCCGAAGGCCTTGAAGAAGTCCCGGTAGGACACCAGCAGGCTCTGCGTCAGATTGATTTGCGTCCGGGGGATGATGAGGCTGATGGCCAGCGTGCCCAGCACGAACACCACCACCGTGGCCACTGATGCCATCAGGATGGCGAGCGGATAGTTCTTCTTGGGATTCTGCACATCCTTCACATGGATGGCGTTCATCTCCATGCCTGAATAGAAGAGGAAGATGGAGGCGGCCAGCACCAGGTTGCTGAACTTGCTGAAGTCGGGAATCACCTTGTCCCAGCCCATCTGGATTTGGACCGGACGGCCCTCGGCCAGGTACGTCGCGCCCAGCACGATGAGCAGACCCGCGGGGATGATGGTGCCGATGAGCCCGCCCCACTTGGCGATGGTGGAGGACGCCTTGAGACCGCGCATCGTCACCAGCGTCGCGGCCCAGTACAGGCCCAGCACGATAAGGACCGTGTAGAACTTGTTGGAGGAGAGCGCCTTGTCCCACGTCTGGTTGGGGCCGACGAAGGCCAGCGACACGGCGCCGTAGGTGAGCACCGTGGGGAACCAGATGGTGGACTGCATCCAGACCAGGAAGATGGCGAGGAAGCCCCATCGAGGCCCGAATGCCTCACCCACCCAGCGGAACACGCCGCCCTTCTCGGGCCAGCCCGTGGCCAGCTCCGCCGCCACCAGCGCGACGGGGATGAGGAAGAACACCGCCGCGAACGTGTAATAGAAGATGGACGTGAGGCCATATTCGGCCTCGGCCGGGAGGCCGCGCAAACTGACGACGGCCGTGATGTTCATGATGGCCAGCGTGAGGACGCCCAGCGTGGGCGCCGCGACCCTCGCCGCGGTGGACCTGCTTGCTGCTCCGGAACCCATAGAGGTTACCTCCTGGTCCCGTGTCACGTTGGTGACTCAGTAGCGGTACTGGAAGGTGAACTGGACCCGGAACGCCTGGCCGGACCGGCCGTTGATGGCTCGGTTGTAGCCCCACAACCCCTCGAGTCCAGCCTGGGCGCCCTTGATGAGATGGGCAACCAGGTTCAGCGACGCGTATTGCGAGCGCCGGAAGCCCGTGGCCCCCAGGGCGTCTTCATTGTCGCGGTCCCACACCTTCAGCCAGCCATACGTCGCCGTGGAGCTCAGCATCTCCGTCCAGGCATACGTGAAGCCCGCGTAACCCCCCAGCAGGGGCAGCGCGTCGAGCGAGCCGCTCGCATCCGGCGCGGCGTCATACTGCGAGCCTCCCGTGTCGTTGACGTAGGCGGCGATGCCCTGGCCGCCTGTGATTCCGAGCTGGAGCGTGTGCTTGTGGCCAAGGTGATAGGCGCCCGCCAGGTTGCCGCCGACGCCCAGCACCGTGTCGCTGGAGTTCCGGTCCGTGGCCTGGCTGCTCACGGCGCGAACCAGGCCGGCGAGCTGCACGTGTCCCCAAGGGCCCTCCGCGCGCCAGGCGACGACGCCGTCGGGGACGATGTCGCGCGGCGCCCGCCCGCTGGTGGTGGGGACATTGGAGCCGGGCTGCTCGAGCGCGACCTGGAGGAACATCTTCAGGTCCTTGTCGTGGTTGAGCGGGTGGCCGTAGCGCAGCACCGCGTGCTTCATGAACACGAGCGCGTTGGGGCCCTCGAAGTCCAGCGTCTTGGGATAGGCATCGACGTTGGCGAACGTCGAGTCGGTGAAGCCCGCGACGAAGCCGCCGAGCTGCGCATAGGCGTAGTTGGGATGGAAGCCGAACGACGCGTGCGGCTGGGCGAAGCTGGTGTTGAAGAGCAGCCGCATGGGGCCCAGCTCCGTGTGGCCTCGGAACTCGACGGAGACGTCGGACGGGTTGGCGGTGGCCGTGGACTGCGCGCCGGATGACTCGTGGAACTCCTGGCCTTGGACGGGGATGGCGGAGGTGGTGAACCAGGTGGGCGTGTTCAGGAGCTTGGACGTCACCATGAAGTTCGTCGTCGCGGCGACGCCCAGTTTGACGAAGAAGTGCGTGGAGGGAATCTTGAAGTAGCCGGGCAGCGTCTTGTCGAAGACAGCGTGGTCGGGCCGCGGGGTGAAGTGCTGCGTGTTGGGGAAGAGTCCCAGGTCCAGGAAGGGCAGGACCGGTAGCTCCAGGGCCTCGTCCTCCGAGTCCGCGGAGTCAGCGGCGGTCGCCCTCGGCTCCGAAGGCTGGGCTTGCGCCTCCCAGGCGGCGGTGCTCAGCGCGGACAGCAGGGCGATAGCGCCGCGCCGGAAGGTGGGCGACAAGGGCTTGAGAGTCATTGCTTCCTCGGTCACAAGGCGTGACCGGGAACATATGGAGCCTGCTTGTCAGGTCATGGCGCCCCAGGGGGAGGGCGAGTGTCTGGGACCTCCTGGTGGCCGCGGGCTTCAGCGCGTTGGCGCGTGAGGCACTCCTCCGTGGTGCTTGGATTGGATGAGCCACTGGACGAGCGCGCTGCCCGCGACGGCGATGACGATGAGCAGCAGCGAGAGGGGCTGCTTCTTCCCCGTGCTGATGAGGAAGGTCACCAGGACGATGGCCATGAGGGCAAGGCCCGTGCCGACCACGGCCTTGGACGCGCCCGTCTGTCGCGCCAGCTTCCAGCAGGCGACGTGGGCGGCGAGGTAGCAGATGAGGAAGGTGGCGCTGGCGATGTTGGCGATGGCGCCCAGGCTCAGGGTGTTCACCATGACGAGGATGGCCACCACGCCCCAGAGGAAGCCCTGCGTGCCCTGGTGTCCGAAGCGCGTGCTGAAGGCCTTGGGGAGCTGGTCGGAGCGGGCGAGCGCGGCGGAGACGTTGAGCGCCGCGAACAGCGTGGCGTTGATGGCGGACGCGGTGGCGAGCAGCGCGCCGAGCGCGACGACGGTGAAGCCCGCGTTGCCGAGCACCGGCCGCGCCGCCTGGGCCACGGCGGTGTCCGCGTCTCGCGCGAGCTGGTCCGGAGGCACGAGCGCGAGCACGGTGATGGACAGGCCCACATACAGCAGGGTGACCACGCCGATGGCCAGGTAGATGGCGTGGGGGATGGTCTTCTTCGGATTGGCCACGTCCGCGCCCGCGTTGGCCATCATCCCGAAGCCCGAGTAGGCGAAGAAGCACAGGCCCACGCTGGAGACGAGGGTGGTCAAGCCCATGTGGACGTCCGCGCTCGTGTCACGAGTCCCGCCGCTGGCCATGGACCAGAGCCCGGCGGCGAGCAGGACGGCGAGGATGACGAGCTTGATGGACACGAGGACGACCTCGGCGCGCCCCACCGCGCCCGAGCCGGCGATGTTGAGCGCCGCGAGCAGGATGACGATGAGCGAGCCGAAGACGGCGAACCAGCCGTGGCCCCCGGAGGGGATGAACAGCTTGGTGGCATAGGCGCCGAAGGTCTTCGCCACCATGGCGACGCTGATGACGAGGGTGACCAGGTAGATGAGCGAGAGGGTCCCCGAGACGACGCCTCGGCCGAAGGCCTCCTCGAAGAAGAGGGTGATGCCGCCGGAGCTGGGATAGCGGGCGCTGAGCTTCGCGTACGAGTAACCGGACAGGACTGCGACGACACCCGCGAGCGCGAAGGCGAGCCAGGTCTCCGGGCCCACCAGGAGGGCCGCTTGTCCGAGCAACGCGAAGATGCCCGCGCCCACCATCGAGCCGATGCCCAGCGCCGCCACGGACCAGACGCTCATCGTCGCGCGCCGGGCGGGTGCTGCCTTCGCCGAGTGTCCAGCCATGTCCGCCCCTCGATGCTGGCGTTCCTCCTGGCCCCCGCTGTGGCTGTTCCCCCGCGACTCCGGGCCCTTTCGCCGGGACCTTCTGGGAACGTCTCCTCCAAGGTGACGGTCTTGCGAGGTGTCAACAAGCTCGGGCAGGCGAGTCCAGCAAGACGCCCGCTGGGCTGGGACCTGTCTCTCTCATGGGTGCGGACAGGTCATGATGCATTGCCATGTCTGGGGATTCAACGAGCGCCAAAGGTGCGGGTGTCTGGCCCGCCGCCCGAGCGTCCTGGAAGCACGACGCCCCGGGTTTGTCTCGCGCAAGTTCAGCACCGCCTGTCTTGTCACCGAGGAGCTCTACGTGGACCAGGTCCCGGACCGGGACGAGTTCCGAGCCCTCTGTGACAAGCACTTCACGCGAGACGCCATCGTGAGCTCGCTGCGAGGTTGAGCGCGGGATTCTTTCGAGGCCCATGCCGTATTCAAAGTCCCGGACCTTGGTTCACCCCGATGCCTTGTACGGCGTGCCACTGAAGCCAACGACGTTCTTCGCGTTGGGGGTCATGGACGGGGCGCGGGAGCGATTTCCATCGAGGGAAGCGGCGTGGAGCCCAGCACCTTGGGCCGGAGCGCGAGCAACCTCAGCCCGTTGGCCACCACGAGCAGCGTGCTGCCTTCATGCAGCACCACGGCGTGGCTGATCTTCGTGAGTCCCAGGAGCGTCGCGACGATGAGCACGCCGCTGACGCCCAGCGCGATGACCAGGTTCTGCTTCATCACCGCCGTGGCCTGACGGGCCAGGCTGACCGCGAAGGGCAGCCGCGACAGGTCATCACTCATCAGCACCACGTCCGCCGTCTCCAGCGCCGCGTCCGAGCCCGCGCCACCCATGGCCACGCCCACCGCCGCGGCGGCCAGGGCCGGTGCGTCGTTGACGCCGTCGCCCACCATCGCCACCGAACCCTCGCGCCCCAGCTCCCGGACCGCCGTCACCTTGTCGGCCGGCATCAATGGCGCCCGAGCCTCGTCGAGCCCCACCTGCGCGGCGATGGACTCCGCCACGCGCGAGTTGTCACCCGACAGCATCACCGTGCGGCGGATGCCCTGCTGCTTGAGCGTGGAGATGACATGCCGTGCTCCGGCGCGCACCGTGTCCGCCACCCCAAGCACCCCGAGGTAGCTGCCCGCCCTGCGCACCACCATCGTCGTCTGCCCTGACTCCTCCAGCCGGTCCACCTTCGCGCGGAGGTCGGCGGGGACGTCGTCCCCCGCGAAGAGCGCGAGGCTGCCCACGTCGACGACCGCGTCGCCCACCTTCGCGCGCAGGCCCTTGCCGTGGATGGCCTCCATGTCGCTGCCCGCCGTGGGCTTGAGTCCCCGCGACGCCGCCGCTTCGACGATGGCGTGGGCCAGGGGATGCGCGGAGAGCGCCTCCACCGAGGCCGCCGTGGTCAGCAGCTCCTCCTCCGTCACGCCCTCCATCGGGGCCGTGCTGAGCAGCTTCGGCTTGCCCACCGTCAACGTGCCCGTCTTGTCGAACGCGATGGCGTTCACCTTGCCGAGCAGCTCCAGGTAGATGCCGCCCTTGATGAGCACGCCCCCACGCGCGGCGGCGGCGACGGCGGACAACACGGCCGACGGCGTGGAGATGGCGAGCGCACACGGCGACGCGGCCACCAGCAGCGAGACCGCGCGAAGAATCGCCTCCTTCAGCGGCGTGCCCATCAGCACCAGCACCACGGGGAATGCGACCGCGCCAATCATCACCAGCGGGGCGAAGGTCCGCTCCAGCCGCTGGGCGAAGCGCTGGTTGGGGCCCTTCTGGGCCTCGGCCTCGGCCACCATGTCCACCACTCGCGCGAGCACCGACTCCGAGGAGAGCCGGGTGACCTCCACCTCGAGGAGCGCCTCGCAGTTGACCGTGCCGGAGAACACCTCGTCCCCTGGTTGCTTCGGGACGGGCATGGACTCGCCGGTGATGGCGGCCTGCTCCAGGGAACTCTTGCCCTCGCGGATGATGCCGTCGAGCGGGACGCGGTCTCCCGGGCGGACGATGACGCGGTCCCCTCGGAGCACCTGCGCCACGGGGACTTCGACCAGCTCGCCGTTACGGCGCACGCGAGCCACCTCGGGACGCAGCGCCCCGAGCGACTCGATGGAGCGCCGCGCGCGGTCCATCGCCCGATGCTCCAACGCGTGACCCGCGCTGAAGAGGAAGAGCAGGAAGGCTCCCTCGAACCAGGAGCCCAGCACCGCCGCGCCCAGGGCCGCGACGACCATCATCGTCTCGATGTCGATGCGAAGCTGGAGCAGCGACTTCACCGAGCCGCGGATGGCGAAGAACCCACCGCTCACGATGGACAGCGCCCACGCCGCCGTGGGCGCCCAGGTGAGGGAAGGCACGAAGTGCTCCAGCCCCCAGCCGGCGACCAGCAGCACACCCGCGGCCACCACCAACGGCATCTCCAGCAGCGGCGCCAGGCCACCCCCGTGTGCATGGTGCGAACACGCGTGCCCGTGGCTGGGGACCTCCAGCGTGTAGCCCAGGGACTTCGCCTGCGCCTCGATGTCCTTCAGGGAGACGGTCTCGCTGTCGTACTCGACGACGAGCCGCTCGCTGGCATACGCCACGCTCGCCGACAGCACCCCCGTCAGCTTGCCGAGTCCATGCTCGATGGCCGTGGCCGAGTCGGCCGAGGTCATCCCCCGCACGAACCAGGTGTGGCTCTTGTACCGCTTCGCCACCTGCGCGCCCGTGCGCTGCGCCGTCGCGAGCAGCGTCGCCGCGCTCACCAGCCCCGGGTTGTAGTGGAGGCAGACCTCCGGGTAGCCCTGGTCCCGGCGCAGGTGGACATCGATGACACCGTGCTGCGCCTCGAGCGCGGCCTCCAACTTCTGGAACCGGCCCAGGTCGTCCGTCTCACCTGGGAGCGCGCCCTCGAGGTCGAGCTGGAGGGCGACGCCGCCACCCTCCGCCGCGCGATATCCGGGGGGCCGGATGCGCTTCGGCTTCGGATGGTGATGGCCATGCGCGCCATGGTCGTGGTCGCATCCCGCGCCGTGCGCGTGGTCGTGCCCATCTCCGTGGCCGTGGTCATGACCGCAACCCGGGCCGTGCTCATGTCCATCGCCGTGGGCATGGTCGTGCTTGCACCCCGGACCATGCACGTGTCCGCCGCCGTGCGAGTGTGCGCCGTCGTGGTCGTGCTCGCACCCCGGGCCGTGGACGTGTGCCGTCTCCACGCTCTTGGTTCCCACGACCTTGAGGTCCTTGAACCGGGGCTTCGCGGCGGCGGGCTTCTCCGCCGCGAGCGTGGACCCGTCGCCATGCCCGTGGTCATGCCGACACTCGGGACCGTGGACGTGGTTGTCCTGGGGATTGCGATGGTTCTGCTCGGACATGGCGTGCTCTTCCTGAAGCGTGAAGCTTGAAGACCTAGTGACGATGGCGGCCGTGCTTGCGAGAAGGGGTGGGCTCCGGGGCCCGCGCGGGCTCCGGTGCCTCTTCCTCCTCGGGGTGGTCCTCGTCCTCGTGTTCCTCGGGGATGGGCTGGGTGAAGCGCTGCCCCGCGACCTCCAGGGTGAACGCCTTGCACTCGGCGGGGACGTCGAACTCGAGCACCGCGGGGAGCCGGCCCTCGTACGCCTTCAAGGTCCGTCCCTTCTCGTCGTAGACGGTGCCGCCCGCCGCCACCGTCATCGTCTCGTCCACGAGCACCGCCACCAACTCCGCCATCTCCTCCATGCGGTCGGCGATGCGGTGGCACCACAGGTGCCCCACCCCGGGATAGGTTTCGTGGGAGATCTCCTCCATCTGCTCCTCGTCGACCTGGTCGCCCACGCCCACGAAGACGAAGCTCATCCGAGGCAGCCGGCCCGCGGCGATCTCCTTCGCCACCTGCGTGGCGTAGGCCCGCACGTCATTGCCGTCCGACAGCTGTGAGTCGGTGATGATGACCGCCAACCCTCGCCGGGCCCCTTGCTGCGACTGCTGCTTCATGTGCGCCACGAAGTCCCGGAGCACCGGCAGCATCACCGTGGCCTTGCCGTAGAAGCGCGGCCCCGGGAAGCGGAAGTCCTTGGCCTGCACCGCCGACAACAAGCCCACTTCCTCCAACTGGCTGCCGTCGCCCGTGGCCCAGTACGCCACGCGCACCTGCCCATCGCGGTCCTTGCTGGCCAGGTACTCCAGCATCCACCGCATCTGCGGCTCGACCAGGTTCTTCACCGGCGCCAGCTTCGCCAGCACGCCGCGAGGACCGTACTCGTCCTCCATGCTCGCGGAGCCGTCCATGTAGAGGGCCACGTCCAACCCCTCCACCGTGGGGTCGTGCAGCAGCGTGGCCACCACCTTGTTCCCCATCCGGTGCACGTCCGAGAACGGACGGACAACCGCTTCGTGTCCAGCCATCAGTGGTGGTCCTCGTCTTCGTCGTGGTGGTCGTCGTCCGGCAGGGGTTGCTTGAAGCGCTGGCCGTTCACCTCCAGCGTGAAGCTCTCCGCGCCCTCGGGGATGTCGAACTCGAGCACCGCCGGCAGACGGCCCTCGTACGTCTTCAGCACCTGACCCTTGTCGTCGTAGATGGTGCCGCCCGCGGCCACGGTCATGTTCTCGTCGACCAGCACGGCCACCAGCTCCGCGACCTGCGAAATCTCCTTCGCGATGCGGTGGCACCACAGGTGGCCCACGCCGCGGAACTCCATGTGGGCGATTCGCTCGAGCTGGGCCTCGTCCACGCCATCACCCACGCCCACGAGCACGAAGTTCAGCCGGGGCAAGCGCCCCGCGACGATGTCCTTGGCCACCTGCGCGGAGAAGCGCTCGACCTCCTCGGCGTCATGGAGCTGTCCATCCGTGACGATGACCGCGCAGCCGCGCTTGGCGCCCTTCGGCACCTGGGCCTTCAGGTACTGCACGTAGTCCTTCAACGCGGGCGCCAGGAACGTGTGCCCGCCGGGCTTCTTGGCTCCCGGGAACTTGTACTGCTGGACGTCCACGCCCTTGAGCTCGCCCAGCACCTCCACGTCCTTGCCCGTCTGTCCACACGCCCAGTAGGCGACGCGCAGCATCCCGTTGCGGTCCTTGGTGGCCAGGTACTCCAGCATCCACTGCACCTGCGGCTCCACCTGATTGGCGGCCTCCTTCAGGGGCGCTCCTCGCAGCCACTCCAGGAAGGAGCGGTTGGGGCGCTTGTACGCGTACTCCTCCTCCATGCTGCCGGACGCGTCCATGTAGATGGCGACGTCCAACCCCTCGACGGTGGGGTCATGCAACAGCACCGCACGGACTTTCCCCTCTTCGACGTGCAGATCCGAAAACGGCTCGACCGGCTTCTCGTGGCCCATTGTTCCCCCTACTGGATGGCGGGACGGTATCACCTTCCAACGACGCTCAGCGCCCGGCGTCGGCCGCGCCCTCACTCGTCGAAGTCGGACATCCAGTCTGGCTTCTTCGCGGGAGCGGGCTTCGCGGCGGCGGGGGCCTCTCGCGGGGAGCGGGGCGTCGCGGCGGTGGGCGCCGACGCGAAGTCGTCCATCCACGCGGGGACTCCCGCCTTCGCGGACGGCGGAGGCGTGGAGGGACGCGCGCGGGTGAGCCGAGGCTTCGACGCCTGGGGCCGCGCCGCCGCGTGTGCGTTGAGGAAGTCCTCCATCCACTCGCCAGGCCGAGGCGGCGCCGGCGGAGCACGAGGAGGCAGTGGCTTCTGGGGCGCGGGGCTCGCCGCGCGAGGTATCGAAGGGGCGCCGGCGCGGGGGGCTCCTCCCGCGCGGACACAGGAGCGCAGCGCGCGCTCCGTCTCCGTGGGCCATCCCGGCAGCGCGGCCAGGGCCTTGCGCGCCAGCTCGAGGAACTCGGGCGCCGTGGCCTCTGGAGGAATGTGCACCTTCTCCGCGCGCAGCCACTCCGCCATGCGCGTGAGCAGCCCCGGGTGCTGGCGGCGGAGCACCGCCACGTCGCCCTTCACCTCGTAGCCGCGCATCTCCAGCTCGGCGATGGCCATGGCGCGGCTGGGCACGGGCAGCTCCATTCGCGCCAGGGCCTCGGGCCCGCGGTTCGCCCCCGCGTCCTCCTGGAGCTGCGTGAGCACGTCGTGGAGCATGCGCGCCACCATGGGGCCGTTGGACGCATTGCCCACCTGGATCTCGGGAGGCACTGACGGCCACGCGAGCACGAGCCCGCGTCCTCCGGCGAGCATCTCCGGCCGGTCACCCGGAAGCAGCGCGTGGTAGCCGCGCGGAGCGGTGGGGCTCTCCGGCGTCTGCACGTAGTGGAACGCGTCCGCCGCGCCTTGCGTCAGCCCCGCGAGCACATCGCCGCGAGTCACCGTGAGCTGACCGGGCACACGCTGGGGAGAGGCGCCCGGCCACGGCCCGGACAGCTGCCCGTAGAGATACACCGGGTCGTTGAAGCCCTCGGCGTCGGCGGGATGTTCGACGAGCTCCACGCTGAAGAAGAACAGCTCGGACGCGGCGATGCGGCGGGGCGTGCGGCCGGAGGCCACCTCGTGGTGGGTGAGCTGCGCCAACGCGGAGGCCGGCAGCAGGTGCCGCTCGCTCGCGGGCACGACATGCACACCGCCCAGCGCGTCGAGCCCCACCCACCACTCGGGCTCGAGGACGTGCTGGGAGTCCAGCTGGAATGCATCCACCACGTGCACCACCGACGAGGCATCCGCGAGGACACTCTCCGACGGCGTGGAGGCATGGGGAACGAAGTAGCGGGGCAGGTTCACGGCGGTGGCGTCAGGCTCCCGCAACCGCGTGGACCGCGCAAGGCTCAGCCCCAGAAGCCGGCGTGGACGTCGCGGGCTTCGGGGAGCTCCACGGGGCCTTCCACCTGCGTGGGGATGCTGCCTCGCTCCAAGACTTCACGGCTCGACATGGCGAGCCCTCCGGCGCCCGGGCCCACCATCCCCGCGAACTGCGCCGAGGACAGGGCGAAGACCACCCGCCGCACGCCGCCCCAGTAGATGGCGCCCGCGCACATCGCGCACGGCTCCGTGCTGGCGTACATCGTCAGGCCCGCGAGCTCCTCCGGAGAGAAGCGCTTCGTCGCGTCCCGCATGAGGTTGGACTCCGCGTGACCCGTGCAATCGCGCTGCGTCACCACGGTGTTCTCTCCCTCGAGCAGCACCTGTCCCCGGGCATCCACCAGCACGGCGCCAAAGGGATGGTCACCTCGCGCACGGGCGCGGCGCGCGGCTTCGATGGCTTGATGAAGGAAACGAATCTCGTCGGGACGCATGGGCCAGCCTCCTGGGGCGGGCACCGTAACGGCGAGGAGGAGGGGTCGCCACGATTCCTCGGGGACAAGGGCCGTGGGCCCGTCGACCCGAAGAGCGCGTGTGGCCGCTCGGGACCTGGACTCGTCAAGAGAGCCCAGGTCCCAGGGCACGTCAGGTCCGCGCTACTGGTCGTCGCACGGGGTGCCCAGGCGGGCCCCCTCGTACACACCGAGCTCGTTGTAGATGATCGGCAGGTTCTCCTCGACGGGAACCTGGCGCAGGTCCGTGGACTTCTTCTTGTTCTCAATCCAGACGGACGACTTGGCCTTGTCCAGCACCAGCCGCAGGTCGCCCTTCTTGGTGGAGAAGATTTCGCCTTCCGAGTCGGAGATGACGTTGGTCATCTTCTGCGCCTTCATGCCGCCGCGAGGACCGATGAAGACGCGGTAGTTCTTCTGGTCCGTGGTGCGCGTCCCCCGGTCCACGAAGTAGTAGTTGCCCTTGGTGTCGCGCAGGAGCGCGTACGGCGCGAACTGCTGGGGGCTGGGGGCGAAGGCGGACTTGCGCAAGAGGTCCGCGGCGGGGCCCGCCTCCATCACGGTGAGGGGAATCTTCTTCTCACCGCAGCGCAGGGCACACGTCTTCTCCTTGCGGTCCAGGTCGATGTCGGAGACCACGCGCCAGTCCATGCCCCGGAAGTTGGGGTTGGCGGACTTGTTGAAGAAGCGCGGCTCCAGGAAGCTGTTTCCCGAGGTGAACGGCAGGGAGGGGACGAGGAAGAAGGTCTTCCCGTCGCCGTAGTAGAGCTGGTCTCCACCGCGCTCCTCTTCGGGAACCACGGCGACATAGTGCCCCTTGCCGTCGGCGCAGACGGTGGTGGCTTCCATGACCATCTTCTGACCCAGGTTCTCCTCCTTGCCCCAAGGGGGCTGGAGGGTCTCGGAGGCCAGGGACGTGCTGCAGGCGAAGGACACCGCCACGGCGGCGATACGCTGGAAGTTCATTGCAGGTCTCTGGGGAGGACTACAGGTTCGTCTTGAAGAACTTCGTGGCGAAGTCCTGCTGGTTGGAAGCGTCGCGCGACGTGGTCCAGATGACGCGCTCCGCGTCGAGCTTGGGCGCGGGGCTGTCCCCGAAGCGGCAGCTGACCTGCTTCACGCGCGTCTGGATGGTCTGCTTGGCGACGTTGGACACCTTGCACAGCTCCTTCAGGGAGTTGAGCGGAGCCTCGCAGTAGCTGGAGATGCTCAGCTCCTTGAGGTGGTCGTCGGTGATGGACGCCCAGTCGATGGTCGCGGCGACGGCGGTTCCACACGCGTTGTTCAGCTCCACCAGCGTGGCGGCGTAGTCCTTGTCGTGACGGGCCATCTCACCCTTGCGGTCGAACGCCATCAGCTTCGCCAGCGTGCCGTCCTCCTGCTGCTTCTGGTGCTGCTTGTAGACCTCTTCCGACTTGAGGGCCTGGGTGCGCTTCTCGTCGAAGGAGACGTCAATCTCCTTGGAGCGCCCGGGGACGTACAGCTCGTAGTGCGAGTTGCGCATGTACAGCACGGTGTAGTCCCGGCCGTGCCACTGCGTGGTGTAGTTGTGCTGCTCGCTGCTGCTGCTGCTCCAGTCCTTGAGCACGTACGGCAGCACCTTGCCGTCGAGCTCGGAGCCGGTGCCCTTCACGCGCAGGAGGAACTTCTTCGACGAGCGCGGGGTGAGCGGGATGACGGCGACCTCCTCGCCCTCACGGCCTGAGAAGACTTTTCCATCCTCCACCGGCGCCGCGAGGCTGGAGGTCGCCCCCAGCAGGAGAGTCGTCACGAATAGCGAGAACAGGTTTCTCAAAGCGATTCACCTCATGAGGTGGGGCCGTCCGGGGACAGCGCCATGTGTCAGAACTCGATGTCGTACTGCATGCAATACTTTCGGACCCGGGACTTCTCCGCCCCGGAGACCTTGGGCCAGTGGGTCTTGGCGTTGCTGAGGTCCTGCCGTCGGCAGAACGCACGGGTGAGCAATGAGTAGGACGCCTGCGGGATGCCTTGGGTTCCCCGCCGCTGGCTGCTGCGTGCCAGTCGGATGGCCTCCTCGGTGTCTCCCCCACTTAAAGCTCGTTCGGCATCGGCCAAAAGTTGCCTGACTTCGTCCGACAGCTTCTCGGAAGGCTCGGGCCGGGTGGAAGGACGCGTGGAGGGGGGCGGCGTCTTCGTGTCGACCCCCGTCGGGTTGACCTGCACCGTGTTCTCCGGGGGCGTCACCGTCCCCGTCTGGGGCGGCGGGACGGCGTGAGTCCCCGTGTCGCCCGGAGTCCCCGTGGCCGGCGGCGGAGTCGTCGCGCCCGTGACGGCGGGCGGCGGCGTCGTCGTGCCCTGATTCTGAGAATTCGCGGCGGGAGTGCCCGTCGTCGCGGCCGGAGTGGAGCCCTGGGGGTTGGCGGGGACAGGTGCGCCGGTCGAAGGGGGCGGGCCCGAGCGGGTCATCCACCAGCCCGCGCCACCGATGACGACCAGCCCCGCCACGGCGAGCGCCGCCAGGGGCGTGCGGCTCTTCGTCGCGGGCACGGGCCGTGCCGTGGGGACGGCGGCCACGTGGAGGTTCGGCTGTTGCGGCGTGACCGAGGGCGCGTGGGGAGCGGGGTGCGCGGGCGCGGCGGGGCCCGGCACGGGCTGCGACATGAACGTGGGCTCAAGTCCAGGAGGGTCGAGCTGTGCCGGGGCCAGTCGTGGCACGGGCTGGGACGTGAGCGTGGGCTCCAACTGCACGGGGTCCAGCTGGGCTACGGGCGGCGCGACCTGCTCGGCGCCCATCGCCTGCGCGACCCCCATGCGTCCCGTGTTGCCGGCGGCGAACGCACCGGAGGGCGCGACGGGCTCCACCTGCCCCATGCGTCCGGTGCCCGGGGCCATGGTGGCCTCGAAGCCCATGCGCCCGGTGTCCGGGCCCTGGCGCACGCTGCCCGGGGCCATGGTGTTGGACAGCGACGGCGGGCCCTCGGAGGGCAGGGCCACGCCGGAGGGCGAGCCCGTGGGGCGCGGCGTCGTGGCGTGTGAGCCCGTGACGGAGCTGAGCGAGTGCAGCGGGCTGCCCGTCAGTGCCTCCACGAAGGAGGCGATGTCCGGGTAGCGCTCCTCCACGCGCTTGGCCAGGGCCTTGTCCACCGCGGCGATGGCGTGGGGCGGAGCCTCCGGGCACAGCGGGGCGAGCGGCGCGGGCGGCTCGTAGACGACGCGGAAGATCATCTGCGCGATGCCGCCGCCACCGAAGGCGGGCGTGCCCGTCATCATCTCGTAGACGATGCAGCCCATCGCGAAGATGTCCGTTCGTGCATCAATCTCGCGGTTGCGGCCCTGGGCCTGCTCCGGCGACATGTACTGCGGCGTGCCGATGAGCGTCGCCTCCTGCGTCTGCACCGTGCCCGAGTCCAGGACCTTGGAGATGCCGAAGTCGAGCAGCTTGAGCCGCTCGCCGACGACGCCGCCGGAGTCGGTGGGGACGAGGAAGACGTTGGCGGGCTTGAGGTCGCGGTGGACGATGCCCGCGCCGTGCGCGGCCTGCAGCGCGGAGCCCATCTGCCGGGTGAACGAGTACACGTCGGTGAGGGGCAGCCGGCCCCGCTCCAGCCGGGACTGGAGGCTCTCGCCGCGCAGGAATTCCAGCACCAGGAACGGCGTGCCGTCTTCCAAGGTGTCGTAGTCGAGCACCTCGACGATGTTGGGGTGGCCCAGCCGGGAGGCAATCTCCGCCTCCCGGCGGAAGCGGGCGAAGATTTCCGGCGTCAGGTGGTCGCCGCCGCGCAGCACCTTCACCGCGACTTGTTTGCCGGGCAGGCGCAGGTGCTGGGCCAGGTACACGGAGCCCATGCCGCCGCGCCCCAGGATGGAGACGACCTTGTAGGTGTTGCGAAGGACCGTATCGATGGACAGGTCACCGTCTAACGGTCGAATCATGGGGCTGGGGCTCGCACGGGAATTCCTGGGGGTATGGTCCCCCATTCCATCCTCCCACCCCACCATGAGGCAACCTTTCCGAGGAGGGATTCCGGACGGAGCGGGGGGCGGGCCGTCGGAACCGCTGGTGGCTTTCCGCCAGCCTGCTAAGGAAGCGCTCGGTATGACAAAAGCCGCGCCCAAGGACTCCCTCGAGGTCCGAGTCCGCCGTATCCACCGCCGAGACCTCAACCGGACGTGGGAGTTCCTCAAGCTCGTCTTCCGCGACGTGAATCGCGAGACGGTGGAGTACCAGCGCCCCCGCTCCAAGCGCCGCTTCATGGAGGTCTACACCTCCGAGTGGATTGAGCAGCTGCTCTACGAAGTGGACGGCGAAATCGTCGGCTACTCCGAGTGCGCCTTCGAGGCCACGGGTGACGACAACTGGGTGAACCCGCGCTGGTTCGAGAAGCGGGGCATGCGGCCGCTCTTCGTGGAGGAGCTCGCGGTGCACCCGGACTATCAGGGCCGGGGCGTGGGCAGCTTCATGTTGGATCAACTCCAGCACCTGGCGCGCACGCGAGGCTGCACGCACCTGGTGTTGGAGGTCGCGGAGAACAACGAGTCCGCGCTGGCGTGGTACCGCGCGAGGACGTTCTACAAGCTCGACGCCGCCATCTTCCTCGCGCAGAAGGTGCCTGGAGAGCCGGACCTGCTGCCGCCGCGCCGGCTCAAGCGCCGCGCCAAGCTGGCGGAGGAGTCGGCCGCCTCGCCCAACACCGGGCCGATGCCCGCCGCGGCGCCCGCGCCGAAGTCCGCCGCGCGCAAGACGCGGTCCGCGGCGGCGAAGAAGGGCGGCTGAGCGAGGGCCCCTTCGAGGGGCTCGCGTACGCGTCGTGCCACGTCGCCGGGGAAGAGGAGCGCGTCGGACACCTCACGAAAGGTCCGGGTGACAGCGCGCGGAAGTTCGCTCGTCACCTGGTGGTCAACAGTCGCGGCTCACGCGGGCAACGGCTCGGTGGTGTCGTGCGGCGAGGCAATCGCGGTCGACTCGCCCACCGTCTCATCGTGCTGGCTCAGGTCGAGCCCCTGCTCCTCCTGCTCGTGGGTGACTCGCAGCGGGACGACGCGGTCCACCAGCTTGTAGAGCAGGTACGAGCCCACGAAGGAGAAGGCCGACACCAGGACCAGCGCCGCCATGTGCATGAGGAAGGTCCGGGTCTCTCCATGGATGAGCCCCACGTCCTTGGCCAGCACGCCGGTGAGCACCATGCCCACGACGCCGCCCAGCCCGTGACAGGGAAAGACATCCAGCGTGTCATCCAGGGACGTGCGGCTCTTGAGGTGCACGGCCGTGTTGCTCACGAAGCTGGCGACGAGTCCCACCAGGATGCTTTGTCCCACGGTGATGAATCCCGCCGCGGGAGTGACCGCCACCAGCCCCACCACCGCGCCGACGCACGCACCCAGGGCACTCGGTTTGCGGCCTCGAAGCCAGTCGAAAGCCATCCATCCCAACATGGCCGCAGCGGATGCGGTGTTCGTGGTGGCGAAGGCGAGCGCCGCCAGTGCGGACGCCGAGAGCGCCGAGCCCGCGTTGAAGCCGAACCAGCCGAACCACAACATGCCCGTGCCCAGCATGACGAACGGCAGGTTGGCGGGAGTGTGCGGCGCCTGCTCCAGATGGACGCGGCGGCGTCCGAGCACCAGCGCACCCGCGAGCGCCGCGAACCCCGCGGACATGTGCACCACCGTGCCGCCCGCGAAGTCCAACACACCCCAACGGCGAAGAAAGCCCTCCGGGTGCCAGGTCCAGTGAGCCAGCGGCGCGTAGATGAACAGCGCGAAGAGCACCATGAAGAGCACATAGGCCTTGAAGCGAACCCGCTCCGCGAAGGCCCCCGTGATGAGCGCGGGGGTGATGATGGCGAACTTGAGCTGGAACAACGCGAACAGGAGCAGCGGAATGGTGGGCGCCAGGTCTGGATGGGTTTCGGCTCCCACGCCGCTGAACATGAAGAAGGTGCGCGGGTCGCCAATGAGCCCGTGAAAGCTGTCACCGAAGCTCAGGCTGAAGCCCACCACCACCCAGAGCAGGCTGATGACCGCCATGGCGATGAAGCTCTGCAACAGCGTGGACACCACGTTCTTCATCCGCACCATGCCGCCGTAGAAGAACGACAGGCCCGGCGTCATCAACAACACCAACGCGGTCGCCGTGAGGAGCCACGCGGTGTCCGCCGGGTTGAGCGGGCCTCCCTGCTTCACCTGCGCCGCTGGCGTCACCCACATGCCCGCCACGCCCACGCCCACCAGCAAGGCCACTGCCAGCCACTTCTTCATCGCGCTCCCCCATGGAGGATTGACGCAATGCAGTGTGATGCCGAATCCGGCCGGAATCAATGGCCCCAGGCCTTAATTTCGTGTCGGCAGAGTTAAATGTCGCCAGATTTAGTCTAGCGGGCGGTTTCGGGGTGTGGCCTAGTTGATGATGATCCGGCCTTTCTTGATGTCCAGGTTCTCCCCGCCCTTGAGGATGACGTTGCCCTCGTCGGTCTGGACGGTACAGGGGCCGGAGCCTTGGATGGTGACGGAGGCCGTCTGGCTCTTGCCAAAGGTGACGGTGGTCTTCACGCCACTGCATACGACCGGCCACGTGTATTCGCGCGAGTCGCGGTTGTAGTAGCGCACGGTGATGGCGGCCCACGCGGTGGACGACACCAGCAGGCCGGCCATGAGCGCGGCCATCGAGAGTCTTGCTTTCATTGCCCCATCCCCCTTCGTCGGGAAGTGAGCACAGTCATACCCGGTCGCACTGACGTGCGCTCGTCATCGTGCCCGGGCATACCCGTGGAGATGCCGACCTTCGCCTCGTCGTGGAGTCGTTCGCCGGCATAGGAATGAAAGGTGAGGCTCAGGCCGAGGTGTGTGGCGTGGCCTCGGCGTGCTCGAACTGTTCCGGGTGGAGGTGGAACCAGCGGGCGATGAGCATCACCTCCTGCGCTTCGTGGGCGCGCAGGCCCAACGTTTCGGGCTCCGGGCGCTCGAAGATTTCCCGGGCCCGCGCCGCCAGGGCCTTGCGCTCGCGGAGGGTGCGCGGCGCGGGAAGTTCATCCCGCACGCTGCCCCGGCGCAGGATGTACACGCGGTCGTCACCCGCGTGGCCGGGGACGGTGTACACGAACGTCAGCCGCTTCAGCGTCTGGCCCAGGGAGACCATCCACTGCCGCAGGCCCTGGAGCCGCTCGGCGCGGTCCCTCAACTCCGCGGCGTACTCGAACTGGAGGCGCCGGGCCGCGAGCGCCATGCGCTCATGCAGCAGCGCGAGCGGTGTGTCGGAGTGGCCTTCGAGGAAGGCTCGGGCCTGGGCCACATGGGCATGGTACTCGGCGCGAGTGCAACCTCCGGCGCAGGGCGCGAGGCAACGCGAGACCTTGCCCCGCATGCAGAGCGGCTCTTGCGCGTGGGGGAAGAGGAGTCCCTGGTCCGCCAGCCGCATGGGGGTGTCCGCCGCGCAGTCGCGCAGCTCCAGCAGGTCATTCACCGCGCGCGCCACTTCGGAGACGGTGTGCGAACCGTGGAAGGGGCCGTAGTAGTCGCCGCTCGCGCCGGTGACACGTGTCACCACGTGAAGGCGGGGGACGGCCTCCTGTGTGAGGTGCAGGAAGCAGTGGTTGCGGTCGCGCTTGTGCTCGACGTTGTAGAGGGGGCGGTGGAGCTTGATGAGGCGCAGCTCGCGCAGCAGCGCGGCGAACTCGCTGGGCGTGTGCTCCCAGTCGACCTCATGTGCACGGGCGATGATGTCCGCGGCCTTGTCGCCCGGCTCGGCGCGGAAGTACGAGAGCAGCCGGGTGCGGACCCGCACGGACTTGCCGACGTAGAGCACCTCACCGGAGGGCCCGAGCATCCGGTAGATGCCGGGGCGGTTCTCCGCATGCTCGCGGACGTGGGCCAGGAGTGATGCGACGCGGGAGTGCATGGACGGCGTGCCTGTCCGGCGTGGGCCGGACAGGACACCGTACACCTGGGGATGGCCCCGGGGCGGATGGACTTCTCCAGCCCCGGGTGCCTGCTCGTGCGGGGGGCCGCCGCGCGAGGGGCCGGTGCTACGCGGGCTCGATGAAGTTGAGCCGGTAGCCGTCCGGGTCCGTGACGATGAGCTCCCGGGTGTACCAGGGCTGCACGGTGGGGCCTTCTACTTCGGCGCCCTGGGCCTGCGCGCGCAGCAGCAGCTCGTCCAGGCCGTTGGGTGAGCCCTCCAGGCGGATGCCCACGAGAACGCCCACGCCCCGCCGCCCCTCCAACTGCCGCGCCGCCGGAGGCGAGACGAGGTAGACGTCCACCGTGCCCGCCCACTGGAGGCGGACGAACGGGGGCTCGGCCTGCGTGCGCTCGAAGCCCAGCGCTTCGTAGAACGCCTGTGAGCGCGCGAGGTCGGAGACGAGCAGCTTGACGAAGGCGGAGTTCACTTCGTCAGCCCTTCGGCCGCCATCGCCGCCTGCACGTGCGGCCGCGCGGCGATGCGCGCGTGGTAGGCCTTCACCGCGGGGTACGGCTCCAGGTCGATCTGCATCGGACGGGTCCAGTTGAGCACCGTGAAGAGGTAGGCATCCGCGATGGTGAACTGCTCACCCATCACGTACGCGTTCTTCGCGAGCAGCGTGTCGAACGTCTTGAGTCGCAGCGCGATGCGGTCGCGGAAGATGCGCTTGCCCTCGTCCGGGAACGCCGGATTGAACAGGGGGCTGAAGGCCTTGTGCAACTCGGTGGCGATGAAGTTGAGCATCTCCTGGAGCTGGTAGCGCTCGAACGTGCCGTTGGCCGGGGCCAGCTTGCTCTGCGGCGCCTGGTCCGCGATGTACTGCGCGATGGCGGGGCCTTCCGTCAGCATCGCGCCGTTGTCCAGCACGAGGGTGGGCACGTAGCCCTTGGGGTTGACCGTGTTGAAGTCCACGCCGGTCTCCGTCTTCTTGGAGCGCAGGTCGACGCGCTCCACGTCGAACTTCAGACCCGTCTCGCGCAGGATGATGTGCGGCGACAGGGAGCAGGCTCCAGGCGTGTAGTAGAGCTTCATTGCGGTACGTACCTCTCGGTGAGTAGGGGTTCGAGGCGCGCAGTTCTGCACCTTCCCGGAGAGGGATTCCACCGTTTCGCGAAGGCCCACGCCCACGCCGTGGCCGGTTGGCCCCCGGGCGGCGCTCGATGTTCTCAGGGACTCCTGGGTCGTCTGGGCCCCCTGCCCAGGCCGCGCTCGGAGTGGTAGGTCCTCCGGATGGCGACAGGCATTGGCCCGGGGCGCCCGCCACGCCTCTCTACCCCCAGAGCGAGCCCGGCCCCGCGGTGCTCGGTTTGACATGGCCGGTGTTCCTCCTGGCCAGGAAGGTCTGTATGCGTTTCAAAGCCACGTGGTTGCTCCCCGTCGCGCTGCTGGCGTTGGGGGCGATGCCTGCCTGTTCGGGCGACGACGACAAGCCCGACGCGGGTGGCTCCCCTGACGGTGGCGGCAACCCGGATGGCGGAGGCAATCCGGATGGCGGTGGCAACCCGAACCCGGGCGACGGCGGGACGGGCACGGCGCAGTGCCCCTCGGGAGCCCTCCTCTGTGAGACGTTCGAGAGCGGCGTGGGAGCCTGGGAGGTGTCGAAGGACAACGCCACCATCGAGGTGGACGGGACGAAGCCACACACGGGCAACGGCGCGCTTCACATCGTGACCCGGGACGGCATCGACGAGCGCCAGAACGAGGGGCAGGCCATCGCGCGGTGGAGCCGGGTCATCGCGCCCTTCGAGACGCAGCTCTTCGTCCGCGCGCACGTCTTCATGAAGGATTTGCCGCAGGTCTTCGGGCAGATGGGGACCTACTTCGTGCTCTCCACGTCGTCCATCGAGGGCGGCATCGAGCTGCAGGTCATCTCGGACCGAGGCTTCGCGCTGGATGACTGGTCCTCGCGGACCGGGCAGGGCTGGAACCGGCAGGACACGCCGGTGAACCTGGGCATGTCCGCGGGCCGCTGGGTCTGCCTGGAGTGGGAGGTCCGCCGCCCCACCAAGACGAGCACCCACGGCAACACGAGCGTCTACGTGGATGGCGCGCTGGCCTTCAACTTCCTCGACATCGGCATGCGCAACTACGACGTGTTCGCGGTGGGCTACGGCTTCGTGCACCCGCTGGACAAGTCGGCTTCCGAGACGTGGATCGACAACGTCGCGGTCTCCACCCAGAAGCGCATCGGCTGCGAGTAGCTCGCGTCCCTCTGGCGCCTGCTCGGGAGGGATGGTGGGTCGTCCCTCTCGAGCCGTCCTTGGCCCCCGTCGGTGCCTGTCAGGACCTCGTGGCTAAGTTCGTGTTGACGTGACACGAAGTCCCGAGGGGTTCACCGGGGCGATGGGAGTGGCACATGTCGTTGAAAGGGCTGGCGCAGGAGACGGTGCGAATCACGGAGGAAGGCACGTATGTGGCCCCCTCGGGGCGGCGTGTCCTGCTGCGCGACAGCGTGGAGCGCGCGGTGAATGGGACGGTGCTCTACCGGCCTGGAGACTTCGGACGGCTCGAGGTGGACGCGGGCTCACCGGCGCCGCTTCGCATCGAGGTGACGGGCGAGAAGACGGGACAGGCCGCCAGGCGTCTGGTGGAGGAAGGGGAGACCCATCTCGCCGCGCTCAACTTCGCCTCCGCGAAGAACCCGGGCGGCGGCTTCCTGGGCGGCGCGAAGGCGCAGGAGGAGGACCTGGCCCGCTGTTCGGCGCTCTATCCGTGCCTGCTGACGCAGCGCGAGTACTACGACGTCAACCGCGCGGAGCGGTCGCCGCTGTACACGGACCACCTCATCTACTCGCCGGACGTGCCGTTCTTCCGGGACGATGCGTTGGAGTTGTTGGAGGAGCCGTTCCTGCTCTCGGTGCTCACCATGCCCGCGCCCAACGCGGGGGTGGCGCTTCGAGAGGACCCGGGACTGCGGCGCCAGGTCCACGCGGTGCTGCGGGCGCGGGCGCTCAAGGTGCTCCAGGTGGCGGCGCGCGAGGGCCATCGCGTCCTGGTGCTGGGAGCGTGGGGTTGTGGGGTGTTCCGCAACGAGCCTACGGAAGTGGCTCGGGCCTTCTCCTCCGCGCTGGCGACCCTGTCCGGGGCCTTCTCGCGGGTGGTGTTCGCCGTCTACGAGCGCGGCGGGGATGGACCCAACCTGCGCGCCTTCCAGGAGCACTTCTCCTGACGAGGACGGGGGCCGAAGAGGCGTGGGCGTCAGCGATAGCGCGCGTACACGGGCGCGGGCATCGCCACGGGCTCCGACGACAGCTCCGGCTCCGTGGAGGTCAGCGGCGCGTACACGTCCACGGGGGACGCGCGGCCCACCACGAACTCCGCCGCGTCCCGGAGCTTCTCCAGGGCCAGCTCCGTGCAGTGCAGGGTGATGAGCGGCAGGAACCCCGGCTCGCTCATCCACTTCACCGCGCCCAGGAGGTGGTTCGCATCGAGAAACCCCACCACCGAGTCCCGCAGGGCGCGGCTCTCCTCTCCCGCGGCTTGAAGGACTTCACGCCTGTCGCGCGGGGCGGGGGGAGTTCGTGGCTCGCCCTCTTCCCGGGGCATGATGATGGTCTCAATCCACATCGGAGCGCCCTCCGGACGGAAGTCCCAGTGGCGCGCTGACCACGTTCACCTGCTGGCGCGGAAGCCACTGGGCTGTCGGAGAATGATGCGCGATTTCACTCCGCGTTGTTTCTCTCTCCGCGCCATTTCCTTCTCGGCGGGCGACAAATTGTGAAAAATCGGAGTGGCTTTGAAACCCACGGTGCCGGGGACCTCGCACCATGTGGGGTCAATCCCTCGGGGTGTGGAGCCCGCAGGCGCCCACCGTTGGACACACGGCTCCAGCCCGAGGGCGAGACGCGCCGCCTCCCGGCGAATGCTTCCTCGCGATGACGTTCTTCCCGCGAGGCGAGGGTGCGCGCCGCTCGAGGCGAGGGCCTTCGTGCGCCATTGCGCGCGCGGACGGAGCGGATCAGCTCGCCGTGCGCGGCCGTTCGAGGGGCAGCTCCACGACGAAGGTGGCGCCTCCGCCAGGCGAGTCGTCCACGCGGATGTGGCCGCCATGGGCTTCGACAATCTGCCGGACGATGTAGAGGCCCAGTCCCATGCCGCCTCGGCGCCGCGCGTTGTCGCCTTGGGTGAAGCGCTCGAAGATGCGCTCGCGATCCTGCGCGGGGATGCCCGGGCCGCCGTCCCTCACCATGAGGCGCACGCCGTCTTCGTGGCGGGTGAGGGAGAGGCGCACGGGGTTGCCCGCACCATAGCGAAGGGCGTTGGACAGCAGGTTGCTCACCACCTGCTCCAGCCGAAGCCGGTCGAAGCGGCCCACCATGGGGCCCTCCACGGAGGCGGTGAACTGCACGCCCGTGTGACGGGCCTCGTCCGCGAAGCGCGTGACGAGGTCTCCGACGACGGCGGCGAGGTCGCCCTCCGTGAACTGGAAGTCGAGCTTGCCCGTGCGGATGCGGCTGACGTCGAGCAGGTTGTCCACGAGCGCGCCCAGCCGCCGCAGCTGTCGCTCCGTGGACTCGAGCTTCGCCTGGACCCTGGGGGAGCTGAGCGTCTCCGCGGGGTGGCTTTCGCCCATGCGCCGCAGCAGCTGCGCCTGAAGCCGCAGCGAGGTCAGCGGGGTGCGCAGCTCGTGGCTCGCCAGCGAGAGGAAGTCATCGCGCGTGCGCACGGCCTCCTGGAGCGCGAACTCCGTCTCCTTCAGCGCGGTGATGTCCAGGATGGCGCCGCGCACCACCACCACCTTGCCCGTCGCGTCGCGCAGCACCCGCGCCCGGCTGGTGAGCCAGTGCCAGGTGCCGTCCGGCCACGCGGTCCGGAAGGTGGAGGCGTACGTGTCCGTGTTGCCCGCGAAGATGTCATCCAGTTGCGCCTGGACGCCCATCCGGTCGTCCGGGTGGAGCGAGTCGATGAACCGCTCATGGGTCCACTCCGCCAGCGGCTGGGGATAGCCGTAGAGCCGGTCATGGCCCTCCGAGCGGAACACCTGCCCGGTGGCCAGGTTCGTCTCCCAGACGGCCATCTGCGCCGAGTCGAGCGCCACCTGGAAGCGCTCGCCGAGCTGGCGGAAGCGCTCCTCGGTCCGGGCCACTTCGTTCTCCGCCAGTTGGCGCCGGGTGATGTCGGCCGCGAGCACCCACGTCTCCTCGCCCACGATCTGGACATTCACGTCCAGCCAGGTGCGCGAGGGCAGCTCCGCCAGGAAGCGCCCGCCCTCCCGCGTGGCGAGCGCCGCCATCAGCCGCTCGTGCAGCGAGGTGCCCGCCAGCGCCGGCTCGGCGACCCAGGGCTCCTGGCCTTGGAGCTCCTCGGCGGGCAGTCCCAGCAGCGCGGCGGCGCGGCTGTTCACCTCGCGGATGCGGCCGTGGGCATCCAGGCAGAGGAACGCCTCGCTCATCATCTCCCGGAGCAGCCGCAGCCGCGCGCTGTCGGAGGGGCCCTGCTCATCCTCCGTGCCTGGAGGAAGGGAGTACGTGACGCTGTCGGCGTCCGTCGGGGGGCCGGACGCGGTGTACGGCGCGGGGCTCATGTAGACCTGAACCGTCCCCTGGCGCTCCAAATGCGTCAAGTTGCCCACTCCTCCAGGAGGGTGGGCGTCCGCACGCCGGGACACGCTCCGGCCCTTGCCCCGAGCCCTCTTCCGTCGGGCCCCGCGCCGCGGACGTGACATGTGCCTCAGGAACCGTTCGTGCTTCCGCCGGGGTCTGGCAGGGGCGCGGGCATCTGCCACAGGCCCGTGGGCTGGAGATAGGCCTGGTCGAACGCGAAGAGGATGCCCGACCAGCGGTCCGGGAAGACGGCCCAGTTGTACTCGGTGGGCGGCGACGTCAGGGGATTTCCGTCGCGGTCCGGCTGGCTGTTCGCATAGTCGGCGTAGTTCCAGACGACCGTTCCGAAGTGGGTGCGCAAGAGCGGTGTGAGGATTTGGAGCAGCGCGGCTCGGGACACCTCGTCCGGCCGGGGCACCGCGGGCGTGAAGACGGGCTGGGCCATGTCGTGCTGCTCGCGCCAGGCGATGTAGTTGTTGCCCATGGCGATGAGGGCGTCGCGCTCCTCGGGCGTGGGCGCCACGCGGGCCTTCTCGTAGAGCGCGAAGGCCGCCACCAGCAGGCTCTTGTAGTGAATCCCCGGGAAGAGCAGGTCGAACGACTGGGGACGCGGCGTGTCGAACGCGTGGGCCAGCGCGAAGTCATACGCCCCCACGGCCTCCGCGGAGATGGCATCCACCAGGGTGAACTCCTCCAGGACCCGCTCGGCGGTCACCGCGCCGCCGGCGCCCTGACGCCACTCGAGGTACAGCTGCCCCGAGCCGCCGATGTCCGTGTAGATGGCGACGTTGCCCTCGTGCAGCGTGCGCTCCAGCGTGACGACCACGCTCTCCACCTTGTCGAGGGGCCAGAAGCCTGGGGCGCTCAAGTAGAGCTGGACGGCGCGCGCGACGGTGATGGTGAGCGTGCGGACGTCCAGGAGGGCCTCGCCGTTGAGCGAGGTGATGAGCGCGGCGAGCGAGGCGGCCGCGTCCACGGGGAGGCCTCGCACCACCAGCTCCAGTGCGATTTGCCGGGTGGTGGCGTGGAGCTGGGCATCGATGCCCACGCGCGCGAGCGCATGCGTCACCGACCAGGAAGGGAAGCCGCGAGCGGTGTTGATGAGGCGGCGGGCGATGGCGGCGCCGTACATGCCCTCGCCGCCGGTGCGCGAGGCGTGAGGGGCGAAGGTGAACCAGGTGGGCCGCACGGCGCTGGTGCCACCGGGCACGAGGGCCGGGTCGAGAATCGCACCCAGCTCATAGGCGATGGCGATGTAGCCGTCGGTGATGCGGCGATTGTCTTCCAACGGCGTCGCTTGCTGAGCCTGGGCCGCGCCGGAAGTGAGCGCGACGGCGAGGGTCAGGACGGTGAGCGCGTGGGCCGGAGCAGATGAGCGGTGCTGTTGCATGAGTGGTCGTCCGTCGAGAGAGTCCTGAAGCTCTGGGAGGTATTCACGACCCAGTTGCTTCCAAGACGTCCCGGACCTGGGTCCTTGAACGAGTGTCCGAAGGTCGACGATTGACTCGGTGTATCGCGAAGCGTCGCGCGATTGTCTGGCGCGTACGTACGGGGCGCGGGTCAGAGATGTCTCGCCGCGAGCGCCGCCCACAGGTTTCCGGGAGGGGTGAAGACCTCCGCCGCGCGGACCTCCATCACCCACCAGGCGCCTTGGGCCAATTCCTGTTCAAGCTGTCCGGGAGCCCAGGCGGACACACCCATGAAGGCAAGCGAGCCGCCGACGGGCGGATGGGCTGCCGGGTCCGCCTCGTACCAGGAGAGGCCGGCCAGCAGGGCGTGTGCTTCCTCGAGTGGTTGGGGTGTGAGGATGATGCGGTGCGAGGGGTGGACCGGGCCGCCCCAGCGGTCCACGCCCTGGGGGAGCGGCTGTCCCTGGGGGGCGCTGACGCGGTTGAGCACCAGTCCCCAGGTGCGCGAGGCCTCGCCAGCCTCCAGCAACAGGATGACGGTTTCGTTGAAAGGGTCGGAGACGCTGCTGGGGCGGGCGACCAGGACGCGGCCCGCCTTGGGAGCGAGGGGAGGGGGCTCCCAGTCCTTGAGCGCGCTGATGAGGCGCGGAAAGAGCACGAGCGCCGCGAGGACGGTGGGGAGCAGTAACCAGACTCCGTGCCGTGGAAACAGGCGTCTCATGATTGCGCTCGCAAACCGGTTACTTCAAGTGGACGAGGTCCTCGGGGGTGTCCACATCCAGGTTACCGCCGGGGAGCGCGACGGCTTCGACGCGGGAGGCATCGCGAGCGATGACGCCGCGTGCGCCCTGTGAGGGGGACAGGGCATCGAGCTCCGCGAACACGGAGCGGGAGAACAGCGCGGGCACGCCATGGGTGCCGTCGTAGGCCGAGGCGACCATGGCGGCGCCCGTTGTGCGCCAGGTGGTGACGAGTGTCTTCAGGTGTGAGGCATCCACGCGGAGTTGGTCGCACAGCATGACGAGGACGGCGTCGACGGTGGGGCCACCGGAGCACTCCGTCGCGAGCACCGCCGAGAGCCCCGCCTTCAGTGAGCCCCCTGGGCCGAGCGCCCAGTCCTCGTGGGTCACGCAGTGCAGCGGAAGCCCGGTGAGCTCCAGGGCGATGGCCTCGTGGTGGGCTCCGAGGACACCGACGACGGGGCCCCGTCCGACGCTCAGGGCCACCTCCGCGGCGCGGCGCACCAGTGTCTGGCCCTGGTGTCGGAGGAGTTGCTTGGGCTGGCCCAGGCGCGAGGAACCGCCCGCCGCGAGCAGCACGACGCCCACCGTCTCGCGGTCATGAGCGGAGGTCACGACGTCTCGCCAGGGGGAGAAATGAGGGAGGAGCCGCGTGAAGTGGCGAGGCACTGCGCGACACGATTCTCCTCTCGCCGAGAGGAACCCTCCGCCGCGAGCAGCACCCGACTCGCTGTTCCTGTGTCATGGGAGGAGCGCACGACATCTCGCCCTGGGGGAGCGGGGGAGGAGGGAGGGCCTGGAAGCAGGCGCTTCGCGAAGTGCAGCTCACCGCGCGACGTGCGCCACCCGTGCGAGGACGGTGCCCGCGACGTCATGCGAGCTTCCGCACGAGCGGCTGCGCCACGGTATGGATGGGCGCTTGCCGCTCACGCAGCTTGCCTCCCTCCCGGTCCGACACCACGGCTTGCAGTTCGGCGACGATGGACAGGGCAATCTCCTCCGCCCCTTCCGCGCCCACGTCGAGCCCCACCGGTGCGTGCAGCTTCTCCAACTGTGCATCGCTCGGCGCGGGGGTCATCGCCGCGAGCAACTTCTCCGTGCGAGCTCGAGGCCCCAGCACGCCCAGGTAGCGCAGGGGCCGAGGCAGCAGTCCCGCCAGCAGGACCTGGTCCTGAGGCAGGCTGTGCGTCATCAGCACGGCCATCGTTCGGGGTGTCAGGTGCACCGCCTCGGCGGCATCGCGGGCCTTCGAGGAGACCAGCGCGTGCGCGAGAGGAAAGCGCCGGCGCAAGGTCTCCATCGGACGGTCCGCGACGACCGTCACCCGCCAGCCCAGCCCCGCCGCCTGCGTCACCACGGGCGCCACATCGAAGCCGCTCCCAAACAGCACCAGCGAGTGGGGCGGCTCCACCACCTCCATCAACACCTGCGCGCCACCGCACGGCCCGCTCCAGGTTTGTCCCTGCTCCAACGCTTCACGCGCGGCGGCTCGGACTGCTTCCCCCAGCGCGCCCTCCACGTGGCCGGCCTCCAGGCCGTCATCGCGCAGCATCCACCGCGTGGCCACGGCATTGGCGGGGCCCTGGTACACCGTGGCCACCACGGCGCGCTGTCCCTGGTTGCGTGCCTCGGCGGCGAATACGAGCGCCTCCTCGGCGCCCGCTTCGAATCGCTCCAGCAACACGTCCACGACGCCATTGCAGCCGAGCGCGAAGGACAACCCGCCTTCATCGTCGGTGCCCTCGCCAGTGGAGTCGTAGCGCAGCACACACGGCGCGGTGCTCGTCCTGAAGAACGCCTTGCGGACGATGTCCGTCTCGAGACACCCGCCACTCACGCCCCCCGCGAGCCAGCCGTCCTCACCCATCAACATCCGGGCGCCGGGCTTGCGATAGGACGAGCCCGCCACCGCGACCACCGTGGCCAACACACAAGGGCCCCGAGCATGTGCACGGGCGCGGAGGATGGCATCCAGGTCCTTCATCTGAGGGCATTCATAACAGCCGAGTCCCCGGGGTCAACGGGCCCGAGCCTGTTCATCCCTTGCGTCCCTCACACGCTCAGGTCCGAGTCCACGTCCGTCGAAGCGCGAGCGCCGCCAGCATCAACAGGCCCAGGGGCGCCGCGAAGCCTCCGCCCGTTGCGCCACATCCTCCGTCGTCGGACTTCCCTGGCGTCGCCGGGCCTGGACCTGCTCCACCATCCGGAGCGCCCGCGTCTGGATTCCCCGGGCCTGGCTCCGCGGGGTCGCCGAAGGCTCCAATGTGCCCCGGGCTGCTCACGGAGCGTGGCTCGGCCGCGAGGTGCGTCACGTACTGCCACTCCACCGGATGGGACGCGGCCTCGGGAGGACGCGCCACGGCGGCTCCGCGCAGGGACGAGGAGGCCGTGAGGTGGAAGTCCTGACCCGCGAGATTCACGAAGCCGGGGAGGGTGCCCTGGAGGTTGGGGGCGGTCTCCTCGACGGTGCCCGTGAGCGTCCCGAAGGTGTTGACGTAACCCGTCGTGTACCAGTTGCCACCATGGCGCAAGGTGCCCGCTGCATCCGTGAGCGACAGTGAGCGGGCCGTGCCCTGCTCGGACGCGAAGACGTTGCTCGTGACGTGCGCGAGCTGCGCGTTCGTCGACAAGCGCACGAGCGTGGCCCGGTCCGTGCGCAGGGAGACGATGGTGTTGTTGTAGAGATAGAGCTGCGAGCGATAGTTGCCCGTCGCCGAGCCGTCCCCACCGAAGTGGATGATTTGCGCGTTGCCTGCTCCCGCGGGCTCGATGAGCACGTTCCCGTAGACGAAGGTGCGTGCATAGGACGGGTCCGCGCGAATCGCGGCGCTGTCGGAGTCCACCAGGTCGAGCTGCCGGTTGCCTCCCTCAATCCAGTTGTACCGGATGACCGTGCCGCCGGAGCGGTCCTTCAGGTTGTTCCCCAGGCACCCGAGGCACAGGGGACCGAAGCGGTTGAACTGGTAGGTGATGCCGAGCGCCTCGGTGTACGCGTTGTGCTCGTAGATGCTGCCGGTGTTGCCATTGCCGCGGATGTCATTGCGCTCGACGAGGATGTCCGACGCCTCGCTGGCGATGAACAGGCCATTGCCGCTGGCCTCCAGGATGCAACCGCGAATGGTGATGTGCTCACCCTTCTCGATGAAGATGGAGGCGGCGTTGGTGTTGTAGGAGGAAGCGCCACCTCGCCCGGTGAAGGAGCCTCGGGCATTCCTGAGGTGGAGGTTCTCCACCACGAGGTAGGCGGGCATCGTGTCCGGAGGCCTGTTGGCGCCGCCAATCTTCACGATGCCGCGTTGCTCATTCCAGAAGTTGAGCTGGGAGCGGGTGGTGGCCTGCTCGCCATCGATGACGGGGAGTTTGCCCGCCGAGTCCGGTACGCCTCGCACGGTGATGGGCGCGGTGGCGGTGCCTCGCACCCCCAGCACCCACTTCTCCCGATAGGGCGTGGGCCGCGCATGGATGAACACGGTGTCGCCGGGCTGCAACGACTCCCAAGGCACTTCACCGATGCTGGCGAGGGCCTGGCCGGGCCCCACGCGATACTCGGCGGCCTGGGCCGTGAATGACAGCAGCAGGACGCTGAGGACTCCGCGATGGCTGAGCATGGGAGGATGTTGCGTCGCCTTCCCTGGCGCGGTCCATGACCCCCTGGATTCTTCCTGGGCGCCGTGTAGTTTCATTCCGCATGCCCATCCAGCGTCAGGCATTTGCCCTCCAGGCCCTTCGCGAGCTCGGCCGCCTGGCCCCGGACCTCGCGCGGGTCCGAGCGGAGCGCTCCCTGCAGGCGAGCCTCCAGAGTCTGCGCGAGGCGAGTCTGACGACGCTTGGGATGGAGCTCGACACGCTGACGTTGTTCGACGCGCGCTCCGTCGTCCGGCTGTTCGCGCACGCGGAGCAGGCGCGAATCCTCGCGCACCTGATGGATGAGCGGGCGCGCACGCTGGCCGAGCACGGTGACTACGTGGGGGCGCTCTCGGACACGGTCTACGCGGGGCAACTGCTCGCCTGCTCACGCCAGCGCTTCGGTGTGCTGCGGGACGCGGGAGCGGCGGAGGCCCTGGACCGGGAGTTGCCCAAGCCAGGGCCCTGAGGGCGTCGGGATTCAGGACGCGGCACGGGCCCGGGGACGGCGAGCGAGCTCCGCGCCACAGGCCACCGCGTGTCGCGCGAGGGCTTCGTCCAGGGCCGCGTCGTCCAGCTTCACGCCCTTCTCCCGCCACAGGTTGTCCACCTGGAGTTCGCCTTCACGCACGCGCGCTTCCAGCCGTCCCACCAGCTTGCCGCGGTGGAGCAGGGGACACACGTACCAGCCCCATTGCCGCTGGGCGGCGGGCTTGTAGACCTCCCAGACGTAATCGAAGCCGAAGGCCACACGGACCAGCCCCCGGTCCCAGAGCACCGGGTCCAGCGGCCCGAGGATTCGCATGCGTGCGTCGGGCTCCGGGAACTCGCGCTCGCGGAAGCCCGTGGGCGCGAGGTAGCGGCGGGGAGAGCCTGGGACGGACACTTCCTCCAGCTTGCCCTCGGCGACCAGCGTGTCGGGGAGGGTGGACGTGCGCACGTCGGACAGCGAGGACCAGTGAGGCCCGCTGGCGCGGCTGAGCAGTCCCGCGGCCTCCACGCGCTCGAGCAGGGCCCAGCGGTGGAAGGGGACCTTCACGGGAGCGTCGGCCATGCGCGGCAGTGCTCGGCCTGGGATGTCATAGACCTTGCCCCCGGGGCTGCGCCCGCACACGACGACCTGGCAGCGCGTCCAGAGGACATCCAGGGCCATGGCGGTGGCGCGAGCGGTGCTCTTCCATCCGCTCCAGTCGAGGGGCGCCACGGTCCCATGGTCCGAGAGGTCGCGGGAGGACGCGGGGCCCACGCGTGTGACTTCATCGAGCACGGCATGGAGGACGGCTTCGGGGATGCGCTTGAGCCGCTCTTCCTGTCGCCACCAGGGCGCCTGGACGGCGTGGTCGCGGTAGTAGGGGAAGGCGCTGGCGGGCAGCAGGCAGCGCTCCTTGGCGAAGTGCTCGAAGGCGTGGCCCGGCATGAGGTGGCGGTACACGTCGCCGCGAGCAATGCCGTCCACGCGTGCGAGCGCCACCAGGTCCGCGTTGGTGCCGATGACATCCAGCGGGTCGAGCTGGATGCAGCGCAGCGCCTTGAGGAGCGCGCGAACGCCACGTGCCCCGGGAGGATACAGGGGGCGGGCGAGGCCGTGCTGCCCGATGAGGAAACGACGTGCCTCGTCGGGCTGAAGCACGGTGGGGGAGGGAGGAGAGGTCGAAGCCACGGCGCGGAGGTTAACAACGTGAGCGCGGCGAGGAACTCCGAAGTATGGGTGCGCGCGGTGTTGCCGCCTGCCCGGACTCCGCTCCTCGCGGCGAACGAGTCTGTCCGCTCGGGCGCAGACTTGCCGCGCACGGAGGTGGTTGGACCTGTGAGGCACTCGTGCTTGTCGATGCCCCGTGTAACCCGCATCCCCGGTACGCCACGCTCGCGCGGTCCCAGACGAGCCCGCGAGGCACCCGGGTTGCTCCGCCCCACATGCGCGTGCGTCAGCGCCCGCAGGGCCCCTTGCTCAATCGCGCTCCGTCGAGGCCTCGGGCTCTGGCTCGAGCCTCGCCTGTCGCTGACTCGCCTCCCACGACGCCTGCGCGTCATGGGCATGCTCGACGGCGGCGACCGCGTCATCCTGCGCGCTCGCCCAGGTGGTGTGCCCTCCCGCGTAACCCTCCAGCGGCCGAGGCCCCCTCTGGGCCTCCACCTCCAAATCCTTCGACTCCTCCTCTTGAAGCCGCCGCCGCTCCTGCTCCCGCTCGCGTTCGTGCTGCCGGTCGATGATGGGGTCGTCCGCCATGGCGCTGGCTCCTCCTGGCTGTAACCTGTCAACGACACACCACCGGAGGAGCAACGCCGCGAGGAGACCTGGAGGGTCGCATGCCCGGTGGGCGGCCGGTACGCCCCGCCACCCCCGAGCCCCCGCCCCTCACTCCGCGCGCATCCTCAGGACGACCTTGCCCGTGGCCCGCCGCGCCTCCAGCTCGCGCAGCGCCTGGGCCCCCTCCTCCAGAGGGAAGACGCTCCCCACCACCGGGTCGAGGATGCCGCGCTCCGCCAGGGCCTCCAGCTCCCGGGCGATGGTGTGAGTCAGCGAGGGCTCATGCATGAGGAACCCACCCCAGGCCACACCCACCACGTCGATGTTGCGCAGCAGTAACCGGTTGACAGCCACCTCCGGGATACGTCCGCCCGCGAACCCCACCACCAGCAGCCGTCCCTCTGGAGCCAGCACCTTGAGGCTCCGGTCGAAGATGTCACTCCCCACCGGGTCCACCACCACGTTGGCGCCCAGTCCGTCGGTCTTCTCCTTGACCTGCCCCATCCACGGCCCCGTGGAGAGCAGCACCTCGTGCGCCCCCGCCTTGCGGGCCACCTCCGCCTTGCGCTCGTCGCTCACCACCGCGATGACCCGGGCGCCCGCACCGCGCGCCACCTGCACACACGCCGTCCCCACGCCGCCCGCCGCGCCGTGCACCACCACCGTCTCTCCCGCCTTCACCCGCCCCCGGCGGTGCAGCGCGAAGTGCGCCGTGTGGTAGTTCATCACCACCCCCGCCGCCGCCTCGAAGCTCCAGCGCTCCGGAATCCGGAACACCATCTCCGGCGCGATGGCCGCCACCTCCGCGAAGCCTCCCAGCCCGAAGCTGAACGCCATCACCCGGTCGCCCGGCTTCACCTCGCAGCCCGCGGGCGCGGCCCGCACCCTCCCCGCCACCTCTACTCCCGGCACGAAGGGCAACGGCGGCTTCATCTGGTACTGCCCGCGGCTCAACAACAGGTCGGGGAAGCTCACGCCCGCGGCCACCACGTCGATGAGCACCTGCTCTCCCGCCTCGGGCTCCGGGAGCTCCACCAGCGTGAGCCCATCCGGTCCATCCAGTCGCTGCATTTGAAGCGCGCGCATGTCCTCTCCTCCCTGCGCGACAGCCTCGCGCACCCGCATGCCCACGCAAAGCCACACGCGTGCGGGGGGGGCGCCGTCAGGGTGCCCGCAGGCGCTTCGTGGGGATGCGGCGGAAGACCGGCGTCTGGCCCCTGTGGCCCGACACGCTCAAGGGTTCTCGAGGTCGCTGGTTCGAATCCAGCTCCCCCGACTCATGCGGGGGATAGCTCAGTGGTTGGAGCGCGAGATTGAAAAAAGATGGCCACCCCACTCGGGCGCCGGTCTTCCTCCCAAATCCCTCCCGAAAATGAGGCCGGAAATCCGCCCCTCCACGCGCGCGGACCTCGCCTGGACATCTTCGGTCACGCGCTTTTCTCGAAAAACCGCATGCGTTGGGGTTACCCACTACGTCGCATGGTTCGACACCTGTCGTGGGTAGGGCATCCATAAGTCCACGGAATGTCTCGGAAAAGTGTCGAAGCCCCGTAATTTGGGAATAGAGTGTTAACTAAAAATATCGCGCAACCTTGAAATACCAAACCATCCTGTGACACCTTGGATACTAATCTTTCCGCTTAGGAGGATTACAAATGGTGAATCAGCGAGTGCGCGGTGCACTTGGCGTAGCGGCGCTGTCTTTCCTGGTTGGTTGCAACGAGTCCACTCCTGCTCCCGAGGCCAACAAGCCCCAGGAAGCCGCGAAGAAGACCGCGGCCCTTGGCAACGGGATCAACATCGTCGACGCGGAGAAGGGCACGGATATCCCCACGTTCATCTCGGGGAATCTGGGCGAGTTGGCGCTGGCGCCCGCGGGTGCCGCGTCCATGCGTCAGTCGGACCTGGCCCCTGCCCTGACGGCCGTGGCCCCGCTGTTTCACCTGAAGTCGGGTGACCTGTTCCTGAAGAAGGCCTACACGGACCCCCAGGGCGACAGTCACTTCCGCTTTGGCGTGCGCATCAACAACGTGGACGTGTACGGCGGTGAGCTGCGCATCCACACCCGCAATGGTCAAATCATCGCGGCGAACACCAACACCCGCAGCGACCTGAAGGCGGAGGCCTCGCCCTCCGTGGACGCGTCCGTGGCGAAGTCCGCCGTGGCGTCGGACCGCGAGTCGCATGACGGCCTGCGCATCGAAGAGGCGACGGAGCTGGTGTACTGGCGCGACGCCGATCAGCTCATCCTGGCCTACAAGGTCGTCCAGGTCGGTGAGAAGAAGGACGGCACGCCCGTTCGCGACTTCGTGCTCGTCAACGCGAAGAACGGCGACGTGATGGTGCGCCTGCCGCAGATTCACGAGGCCATCAACCGCCGGATGCACAACGGCAACAACACCACCACGCTGCCCGGCACCCTGGTCCGCACCGAGGGTCAGCCGGAGCACGCCGACCCGGTCGTCAACACCAACTACGACCACCTGGGCACGGTGTACGACTGCTACAACGAGCTGTTCGGCCGCGACTCCATCGACAACCTGGGTGGCGCGCTCATCAGCACCGTCCACCACCGCGTCAACTACGTGAACGCCTTCTGGAACGGCACCCAGATGGTGTACGGCGATGGCGACGGCGTGACGGCCAGCAACCTGGCCAACTCGCTGGACGTGACGGCGCACGAGCTGACCCACGCCGTGACGGACTTCGAGTCCGAGCTCATCTACTCGGGTGAGTCCGGCGGCATGAACGAGTCCATGTCGGACATCTTCGGCGCGGTCTGCGAGTGGTTTGGCGACGGCAAGGTCGTCAGCAACCGCACGTGGCTGGTCGGCGACGACGTCTGGACGCCGTCCATCCCGAACGACGCCCTGCGCTACATGGCGAACCCCACGCAGGACGGGGACTCCATCGACTACTTCCCGGACTACTCGTCCGGCATCGATGTGCACTACAGCTCCGGTATCCCCAACCTGGCGTTCTACCTGCTCTCGCAGGGTGGCACGCACCCGCGTGGCAAGACGACGACGGTGGTGGCGGGCATCGGCATCGAGAAGGCCGCGCGCATCTGGTACAAGGCCAACGCGGACATCCTGCAGGCGAACTCGGGCTTCGAGGCCTCCAAGATCGCCACCGAGCAGGCCGCCACGCAGCTGGGCTACGACGCCGCGACGATTGCGTCCGTGACCAACGCCTGGAAGGCCGTGGGCGTGGGCGTGCCCATCATCATCGACAGCACCCAGATTGAGAAGAACGTCCCGGTGCCGAACATCTCCGGTGGCCGTGGCGAGCGGAAGTACTTCCACGTCGAGGTTCCGGAGGGTGCCTACGACCTGACCTTCTCCATCTCCGGCGGCACGGGTGACGCGGACCTGCACGTCCGCTTCGGCAACCCCCCGACGACCACCACGTACGACTGCCGTCCGTACCGCAGCGGCAACGTGGAGAGCTGCGTGTTCCCGACCCCGAGCCAGGGCAAGTGGTACGCGATGCTCAACGGCTTCAGCCCCTACGCGGGCGTGACGCTGACGGTCACCTGGAAGGGTGGCTACATCCCGGTGGAGAGCGGCGTGGCGGTGAAGAACCTGTCCGGCGCGGCGGGCTCCTCCACGGTGTTCACCATCCAGGTTCCGGAGCGCAAGCCCGGCACCGGCACCAACAGCCTCTTCGTCCAGACGGGCGAGGGCGAGGGCAACCCCGACGTGTACGTGAAGCTCGGCTCGGCCCCGACCAAGTCCGACTACGACTGCCGCAGCGTGAAGGAGCACATGTCGGAAGTGTGCAACCTCCACAACGTGCCGGCCGGCAAGTACTACATCGAGGTCTTCGGCGCGAAGGGTGGCTACGAGGGCATCGCGTTCATCGCGTCGCACAAGTAACCCCCCTGACGTAGACGGCGCGGCTCACACCGCCGCGCCGTTCAGGCCCCGGTCGTCCGTGGTTCACGGACGCCGGGGCTTCGTCATTTCAAGAGGCCGGGCGTCCTGTCCGGAGTGCTCAGCGAGGCTGCCGCGGGATGCCCGGGAGGATTTCGCGGAGGCACCGCTCGATGCCGCCCCGGTGCTTCCACTGCTGGGGATATCCCAGTGAGACCTCCTCGAAGCGCACCCCGTCGCGCCACTGCGTGAAGGGGATGTGGAGGTGGCCCGTCACGACGACCTCCGCCCGGTAGCGCGCGTGCCAGTCCTCGGTGCGCTTGGTGCCGCACCAGATGGAGAAGCGGGGGATGCGCGGCAGCCACACGTGTTCGTGGCGCAGCGGGTAGTGGTTGATGAGGATGGTGGAGCAGCCCGCGGGGAGCGCGTCGAGCCGGGCGCGGGTCGCCTCGACGCGGGCGATGCACCACTCGGTGCGGGTGGCGTAGGGCTCTGGATGCAGGAGGACCTCGTCGGTGCAGAGCAGGTTCTCCTCCATGGCCCAGTCCAGCGCCTTGTTCTCCGGGACATGGTCCGGGCGGAACGAATAGTCGTAGCCCAGGAACATGGGGACGATGACGCGGTGAGGTCCCTCGCCGGGCCAGCGCACGTACGGGTCTTCGGGAGTGAGCGCGCCGTGGCTCCGGCACAGGGAGACCAGCCGCTGGTAGCGCGCATCCCCTTTCAGCGAGGGCTGCTCGGAGGGAAGCGTCCACAGCTCGTGGTTGCCTGGAACCCAGATGACCTGACGGAAGCGCGCCGTCAGCGTGCGCAGCATGAAGTCCATCTCGGACAGCGTTTCGCCCACGTCGCCCGCGACGATGAGCCAGTCGTCGGGGAAGAAGGGGAGGGTCTGCAGGGCCTGGCGGTTGTCCGCGTGGCGCAGGTGCAAGTCGCTGATGGCGTAGAGCTTCATGGCGAGCGGCGCCACCTTAACGCGGGGGCACGGGGCGCGCCGCACTCCGGGACGTCAGCAGGAGCCCGAGCCCAGGGCGCGCAGCTGCGCGTGCACCTGCGAGGGGGGCGCGGCGCGGTCCACCCAGGTGATGCCCCGGAGGCAGGGGCGGGTGGGGGGACGCAACGCATGCAGCGCGCAGGCGGTGCAGGGGTGGTGGGCGCGCACCTGCTCCAGCAGCTCCAGGCCCTCTCCATCCGGGAGGAAGTCTCCGCTCACCACCACGCGCGGCGTCTCTTCGCGCACGAGCGCGAGGGCCTCCGTCATGTCCCGCGCGAAGCGCTTCCCACCTGGCAAGTCTCTCGCGAGGCGCCGCAGGGCCGCGAGCGCGCGAGGGTCTTCGTCCACGAACAGGAAGGTGAGCGAGGGGGTCGCGGTCATTGCTTGGGCGCCGTGACGAAGAGGGTAACGCATCAGGTCAGCTCGCCATAAGACTACCTGGGAAGTTCTTGGATGCCAACCTCTCAAGTCATATCGACATGGGCGGACCCGTTAGGTTAACGAACATGGAAAAGACCCTCGCCTCTCGTCTCGGAGGAGCTGCGCGCCTCGCTCGGACTCGCCTGAATCTGACGCAGGCCGACGTCGCGGAGCGCATCGGTATCGCGAGCGAAGTCTACGGGCGGCTGGAGCGCGGCCACATGCTGCCGAGCATCCAGACTTTCCGCCGGCTGTGCGTGGTGCTTTCCATCTCCGCCGACGAGGCGCTGGGTCTCAAGCCCTCCCAGGAGGTCAAGTGGGCCGCGGAGCCCCCCAGCGAGTATGGCGAGTCGGGTGAGTTGCGCCGCCTCCTGCGCCGCGCCAAGCAGTTGGACCGCAGCGCCATCCGCCTCCTGAGCGTGTTGGCCGCCCAGTTCAAGCCCAAGGGGAGCTGACGTCCTACTTCCGGGCCTTGGCTCGAGCGGGCTCCATCTTCGCCAGCCGGTCGCGGAGCTTCTTCACGGAGGGAAACCCGTGGAAGAGGAGGACCTGCGGGTGGGACTCGAGCGCTTCGCGCTCCGCGCCTTCCTTGGACAGGAGGGCCCGGTCGACGCCCAGCAGCAGGCCGGCGTCGGGGCGAGTGCGCAGCTCCGCGAGCCTGCGGTTCAGGGCGCCCGCATGCCACGCGTGGAAGAGCTCCAGCGCGACCTCGTGGCCCAAGGTGCGGTGACGGAAGGTCACGTCGGGCACGCAGAGCCCCGCGGCGCCCACGTGCCGGGGCAGGGGTGTCAGGTCCAGCTCCCAGGCTTCATCGGCGAAGCCCTCGGACAGCGTCGCCACTTCGTCCGGGATGTGGCCCAACGCGGCGGGTAGGGGCGAGAGGAGCGGGTCCTTGTCGGTGAGCATCAGGGTGGCCTGGCGGCGCGAGGGCTCCACGGTGGCCTTGAGCTCCCAGCGCTCCAGGACGGGGACCACGGAGAGGAACGAGGCGAGCTGCAGGCCGTACTTCTTCTGCATCGCGAGCATGGCCCCGGGGCCTTCCACTTCCAGCTCCCAGTCCGGCCCATCGCGGCGCACGTCCGCGACGAGCCGGCAGAACTTCAGCCAGCGCAGGGCCTTGCGCACGCGCAGCAGTTCCGGCGAACGGGCCCTGAGCGTCAGGCGGCGTGCGGACAGCAGCGGGCCCTGGGCCAGCGCGAGGTTGTAGCGGTCCACCAGTTCCTGAGCGGTGAGCGCATCGCCGTCCCATCCCAGGAGTCTGCGATTGCCGGGCAGGTCCGCGTAGAGCGCGGTGCGAGCGTCGGGGAGTGGGGTGCCCAGGGTCTGCTCCAGACGGGCCTCGTAGTCCTCCACGGGTGTTTCAGGGGGCAGGGTGCGCAGGACCTGGGCGGCGGTCTTCAGGCGCTCCCAGCGTGCCTCGGAGACGCCGGGCGCGGGTTCCTCGAAGGCGAGCCGGTCCACGAGCAGCTTCACCAGTCCCCGCGCGATTTTCGGACGGGAGAAGGCGCCCGCGGACAGGCCCAGGGTCTCCTCCACGTCGTCGCTCGTCGCGTCGCGAGAGGACTCCACGGTGGCGAGGAGTTCGGAGGCCAGCGTGAGGAGGGCCGGGTCATCGCGCTTGACGAAGGCGGGACGCAGCACGCCTTTGGTCACCCGGAAGGCGAGGAGCTCGCGGGTCAGCATGCCGCGCCTCCGGGCGAGGTGATGGCGGGGGAGGGGAGCGACGAGGCGCGGTGGCTCTTGCTCGGCCCGAAGGGCGAAGCGTGCGCACGCGGACGCATCAAGCTTCCGCGCCGCGCGATGACACGTGTTCGGGCCAGCACCTCAGCTCTCCTCCTGGTAGGCGCCGTGCTGACGCCGCCGCTCGCTGATGCCGCTCTCCGCGGTCTGGGCCGAGCACACCTCGTACAGCAGCGCGCGTTTGCCGGGCCTCTTGCGCAGGATGCGCCCCAGTCTCTGCACGTGTTCGCGCACGCTCCCGCTGCCGCTGAGCACCACTCCCACTCTCGCCTCCGGCACATCCACGCCTTCATTCAACACGCGCGAGGTGAGCAACACCGGAAGCTCTCCCGAGGCGAAGGCCGCCAGCAACGCCTTGCGCTCCGGCACGGGCGTGTGGTGCGTGAGCGCGGGCAACATCCACCGCCGCGCCAGCGTATAGACTGTCTCGTTGTCGTCGGTGAATACCAGCACCCGGTCCTCGCGGTGCTCCAGCAGGATGCGCCACAACACCTGTTGCTTGGCGCTGGACGTGAGCGCGATGCGGCGCTGCTCGCGGTACGCACGGTATGCGGCCCGTCCCTCGTCGCTGCGCTGGCTCTGCGCCAGGAACCGCGCCCAACCCTCCGGCGCCGACAGCCTCACGCCCAGCTTGCGCACGAAGCCCAGATACAGCGCCCGCGCCTCGTCATAGCGAGCCTTCTCATCCGGCGTCAGCGGCACCTCCACCCGCTTCACCTCGTAGGGCGCGAGATACTCACCCTGCAGCTCCCGAATGTCCGTGCGGTGCACGCGAGGCCCTATCAACTCCTCGCACACCCGCTCCCCGCCATCCGTGCGCTCCAGCGTCGCCGTCAGCCCCAACCGGTACGGCGCGAGAGAGCCCTCCGCGATGAAGCGATAACTGGGCGCCGGCAGGTGATGGCATTCGTCGCAGACCAACAATCCAAACCGGTTACCGTGAAACTCCGTCTGCATCGCCGCCGAGTCGTACGTCGTCACGGTCAACGGTTGTCTGTCATTGACCCCGCCCCCCAACATCCCCACCGGCACGGAGAAGTGCCGCGCGAGCACTCCCTGCCACTGCGCCATCAAGTCCAGCGTGGGCACCACCACCAACGTGGGCCGCTTCACCTGAGCGATGGCCAGCACCGCGAGCAGCGTCTTGCCCGCCCCCGTCGGCAACTCCACCAGCCCCCTCCCTCCCGCCTGCGTCCACGCCTCCAGCGCCGCGCGCTGATGCGGAAAGGGCTGGATGGGCACCGTCAGCGCCACCTCCAATGGCTCGAAGCGCCGGGCCTGGTCCACATACGCCACGCCCAACTCCCTCAACCGCAGCACCACCTGCCGGTAGTGCCACGCCGGGGCGCGATACACACCCGTGCGCCCGTCTTTCTGGAAGAGCCCCCGCAGCCGCGCATCATCCGGCAGCAACGGGGCCACCAGGGTGCCGCAGTCGAAGTGGAGCTCAAGGGGAACATCCATGCGCGCCGCCAGGACGTAGCCCGTCAATCCTCGTTTCGCTAGCTTCATGAGAAGGCAGGAGGCACGCCGGGGCTCCGCCTGCCTCCTTGCGGCCATGCCCGCGTTCGGGTTACCCCACTGCGACCATGCGTCTGGTCTCGCTCGTTCCCCTGTTGTGTGGCCTGGCGGTTGTTGCCCAGGGCGGTCTCAACCGGCGGTTCGCGGGGCAGTGGGGCCTGCTCAGCGCGGTGCTGGTGAACATGGTGGTAGCGACGGTGGCCATCTTCGCCGCGTACATGGTGGCGCGCTCCGTGCCCGGCTTCTGGCCCGAGGCCTCGCCCACCGAGGACCACTTCTCCGGCTTCACCCCCTGGCACCTGGTGCCCGGCCTGTGTGGTGTCGTCATCGTGCTGGGCATGCCGTGGGCCATCGGCCGGTTGGGCGCGGTGCAGTCGGTCCTCCTGCTCATCGCCGCGCAACTGGCGACCAGTCTCGTCTGGGACGCCATGGTGGAAGGCCGCCCCGCGACGCTCGCTCGGGTGGTGGGCTCCGCGCTCGCCTTCACGGGTGCGGCCATCGCCGTCTGGAAGGGCTAGGTTTCACGCCAGATGCGCCGAGTCCTCATCGTCAGCCCTCATGCCGCGTCCCGCGAGCTGTTGCGCCGCGTCCTCGCCGCCGGTGACGAGGGCCTGAGCTTCTCCTCCACCGGAGACACCGACGACGCCCTGTCCTCCATCGCCTCCGCCGCGCCGGCCCTCGTCGTCGTGGACCTGCGCAGGCAGGACGAGGACCAGCCGCTCTTCCTGGGGCTCTTGCGCAAGCGCTACCCCGCGCAACCCCTCATCACGCTGCTGCCCGGCCGGTTGCGTGTCTTCGACGGTGAACAGGAGAGCGTCGTCGACGCGCCCGGCGATTCCGCCGAGGCCCTCCATCACCTCCTCGATGCCCTGAGGACCGCGGTGCGGCAGGTGGTCGCCCAGGACCTGCTGCGCGTGCTGCGCCCGCCCATTGGCCGCGCCTGAGAGGCCGCGTCACAGCCGCAGCCGGTAGCCCAGCGCCCCCGCGAGGAAGCCTCCGACATTCACATCGCCCGTGGTGAGGAAGTCCAACCGGGCCAGGTGGAAGTGGGTCTCCACGAAGGCGCCGCCCGGCCCGAGCGGCAGCTCCAGTCCCGCCAGGGCTTGCAGTCCCAGTCCTCCGCCGCTCTCCGACGTGGTGGCGCCCAGGAAGTCCGTGGTGGCGCGGTGCAGGTACAGCCCCGGGCCACCGCCCACGTATGGCGTCAGCGAGCCCACGGCCCGCTCGAAGCGGAACACCGCCGACAACAGGAACGCCACCTCGCGCACCGCCAGCGTGTAGCGGCCATCGGGTGGGGGCGCGCCGAAGCCCCCCAGCTGCGGGTCGGTGAGCGTGCCGGACGACTGGGGCCGGTGGTAGTTCACCTCCAGCGCCACCATGAGGCGCCGCTTCAGGAGCGGCGTCACGTAGCCCAGCTCGATGCCCAGGTAGAGGTCTCCGTCCAGGGGCGCGGTGGACTTGAAGAAGCCCACCTTGGGGGCCAACAGGACGTGTCCCCCTCCCAGGCTGTCCGCCGAGGAGGCCGCGGGCGTGCTCGCGGCTGCGAGCGTGGTGAGCGCGGCGAGGACCAGTGTGTTCATGGGAGCACGGCTCCTGTGTCGTGCGCGGCGTCGGAGGCAAGCGCCGCCGAGGGTTCGGCTGTCACGGTGAAGCCCTCCGCCGCGGGCACCGTCCCCACCGCGCCGCTCGGGTCCACCACCTCGAGCGCATAGGGGCCTCCCACGGCCAGTCCCCGAGGACACTTCGGGTCACCCGGGGGCGGCTCGGCGCCCGTGCACACCGGCACCTCCGCCGTCACTTCCGTGGCCGACCGCAGCTCCACCGCGCGCAGCGATATCCTCTGGACCTCGGAAGAGGGGGGCGAGCGCAGCGGCGCGAGGATGAAGACCTCGGGCACACCGGTGAAGGCGCGCTGGTCTCCAGTGGGGGCGTTCGCGATGCGGATGCGCGTGTCCCGCAGCTCGCCGCCGGACCTGGGTGAGAGGCTGAGGGTTCCCAGCCGGTGGTAGCGCACGTCGATACCGCCACGCACCTCGGCCGAGCAGCCATCCGTCTGGGTGAGCACCACGTCGTAGCGCCCCTCGGGGGTGCCCGGCGGAATCTCCGTCTCGATGCGTGTCTCGGAGACGACTCTCACGGAGAACAGGGGCTGGTCGGCTTCACCCTCGCTCCGCAGGATGATGATGGGCGAGGTGCCCACCTGGAAGTCCTGGCCCTCGATGACGATGGGGTTGATGCCGCCGGAGACATAGCCATTCGCGGGGGGAACCACCCGAGTCACGCGGGGCGGAGCCACCACGGTGAAGGCGTCGGCCAGGGTGCTGGTGCCGCCCAGCGGGTTGGTGACCTCCACGGCGTAGCGTCCCGGGGCCAACTCGACGGGAGGCGAGGAGTCGCGCGTGGGCACATCGACCAGCAACAACTCCGGGCGCACGTAGAACACCCGCTCGCGCGTCAGCGTGTACGTGGAGGGGCCTCGCAGCGTCACCTCCGGTAGCTCCACCGTGGGCGTGTCGGAGAGCACGTCGGCGGGCGTCGGCGCGAAGCGCTTGCCCTGGACCTCCAACCGCCAGCCCGTCTGCCCCCCTTGTGCATTGCAGACGCGGGCGACGTCGGCGAGGCGCGCGCGGGGATTGTAGACGCGCTCCACCACGGGCGAGGACCCCTCTGTCGTGCGTGAGCAGGCGCTCAGGGCGAGCAGGGCGGTGGCGGCGACTTGCAGGCGCAAAGCATTCCTCCCCTTCGTCAATGAAGGCCCCACACGTTAGGCGGTCCGCCCCACGCGCCCGGAGAACTTTCCGAGACCCGTCACTCCCGGGTGCCTCGGGTGATGGCCAGCTTCCGCAACTCCGCGAAGTCACGCGGCCCATGACGCGGTGCGGAGGTGGGCATGCCGAATGCTATGGCCTCCGCCGGTGAGGGGCGCGGTCCGGATGTGCCGGAGCCTCGATGGGGCAGGTGATGACCGGTGGCGCCAGCGGGGAGCCGCCGGGTGGATGAGGGGTGGTGGGGCAGGGGGGCGGCGAATGCGGAGGTTGTCCACGCTGACCGCGCTGATGTGCCTGTTGATGGCGCGAGTGACTCTGGCGGCGGAGGGGATGGAATCGCAGCGGCGGGTGTCTCCGGACCTCGCGCGGCTGGCGCCCTTCGGCTTGATGTTGGACGCGGGGCTGACGGGAGGCATGGGGTTGTCCTTCGCGTTTCGCCCCTTCTCGCTGGTGCGGCTGCACGTGGGAGGGACCCACAACGGCGTGCGCCCCGGGGGACGCGTGGGGCTCACGCTGCTCACCTCGAGGGGGCCGCTGACGCCGGCCTTCAGCGTGGACGTGGGCCATGCCCGGCCCGTGAAGGCCCGGAGCCTGGAGCGCAGGCTCTCGGACTTGTCGCTGCCGCCGCTGCCGTCGCTGGACCGCGTGGGCTACACGTACGCCAGCGCGATGCTTGGGTTGGAGCTGCACCTGCACGAGCGCATCACCTGGTTCGTGCGCGGAGGCGTCAGCTTCATGGAGCTGTCCGGCCCGGGCTTGAAAGACTTGCCCGAGCCCTTCCGGTCCTCCATCGCTCCCGGAGAGGAGGAGCCGTGGAGGCTGCGCATGGTGCGCCCCACGGCCAAGCTGGGCTTCATCCTGTCCTTCGGCTAACGGAAGGACGCGAAGAAATCCAACGCCTGTTCCTCGGCCCAGAAGCGCGGACGGTGCACGTGGCCCGCGACGAAGCCCACGTGTCCACCGTGTGCTGTCTCCACGATGCTCAGGTGGGGATTGTCCTTCGCCTGGGGCGGGATGACGGGCGACTCCAGCATCGGGTCATCGGCGGCGCTGATGAGCAACGTGGGCTTGCGGATGGCGTGGAGTCGCGAGCCCGAGGACGATTCGGCGTAGTAGTGCTCCGCACTGCGGAAGCCGTGCAGGGGCGCGGTGACGGCGTGGTCGAAGGCCCGCACGGTGCGCGCCGCTTCCATGGCGCGGCCATCGAAGGCGCCGGGGAACCGCTTCAGCTTCGCGCGCGCCTTGCTCTTCAACGTCCGCAGGAAGCGCTCCCGGTACAGCAGGTGGAACACGCCCGGACCATCCAACTTCCGGCAGCACGCATCCAGGTCATACGGCGCGCTGATGGACGCGGCGGCGTTGACGGGGGCGTTCTCTCCCTGGTCCTCGAGCAGCCGGCACAACACGTTGGCGCCCAGCGAGAAGCCGACGGCGAAGAGCGGGCCCGTCACCTGGGCGCGCAGGTCGCGCATCAACCCGAGCGCGTCGTCGATGTGCCCCGAGTGGTACGTGCGCGCCAGCCGGTTGGGCTCGCCGCTGCAGGAGCGGAAGTTGAGCGCGGTGGCGCCCCAGCCTCGCGCCTTCGCGCCGCGGAGGACGGCGGCGATGTAACCGGCTCGGGACGAGCCCTCCAGCCCGTGCAGCGCGACCACGTGGGGCGCGCCGGGAGGACCGTCGAAGGTGTCCACGTCGACGAAGTCTCCGTCGGGCAACTCGCGCCGCGTGCGCCGGAGCTCGGGCGTGTGCAGCGGCCGCACGAGGTTCGCGTAGATGGTCTGCGCATGCTCGTTCGTCAGACCCGGCGCGGAGACGAAGGGCTCGGTGGGTTGGAAGCTCACGGCCCCGGGATAGCGTCACCCAGGGGTGGGGACAAGAGGCTGCGTTTAGCCACTAGTCGCCGCGTTGGCCACCGGGTACTCCAGTGGGCGAGCCCTCCGCCGAGCCCAAGAGCCGGGCGCGCTTCATGGAAGGACAACCCTGCTCCTTCACGGCCCGGGCCTCTTCGGCGAGCCCGAAGAGCGACAGGTACTTGTACACGCGCTCCTCCAGCGTGGGGGCCTCGATGAGGCGGCACACCTCGTCGGGCTGGTAGTCCCGGCAGATGCTCGGCCGGTCCTCGTACCGGGCGCAGAGGTTGTCCTCGCCCAGGTGCGGGCAGCGCAGCCCCAGCGGCTTGTCGAGCGCCGCGATGTCCGGCGCCACGCAGCAGGCGCCACAGCGAGTGCATTCCATGGGGTGCGTGTCCCTCCGCGACTCAACGCGGGATGTCCTGCCTGACTTCCCCGCGCGTGTCCGCTCAAACCCACAGCGCGCGGCTGAACCCCACCCGCTCGGCGGGAGGGAGCCCCGGGCGCAGGGCCCGCATCATCGGCAGCGCGCCGTCCCGCGCCTCCCGCGTCGCCCCCGGGACTCGCGCCACCCACGCCAGCGTGGAGGGCTCCTCCCAGACCACCACGCGCGACAAGCCCGCCCGATGCGCCACGCCCCGCGCCGCCTCGAGCAGGGCGACGGCGTCCTCCACCGTCTCCGCGTCGAGCATCAACACGACCAGTTGCCCATACCGCGCCATCATCGCCCACAGCACGGTGGACTCGCCCACCGTCGCGCCGCAGGCCTCCGGGCGGGGACGGCGCAGGAGCTCCGCGTACGCGCGCTCCCGCTCCAGGTGCCAGTCGATTTGCGCGGCGCCGGGCCAGAGCAGGAACGGCACGTCCGGGCGCTGAATCCGCTGCATCATCAGCGGCACGTCCCCATCGCACAGCAGTGCGTCCACCGCGTGGGTGGACAGCCCTCCCGCGGCGGACAGGTGCCAGTCATACGCGGGCGCCTCGTGGTAACCGGACCGGCGATAGAGCGGGGCGCCCACGTCGGAGAAGAGAATGGCGGCGTGGGGTTTCTCGGGCTCCTGCTCCAGCCTCTCGGCGAGCAGGTCCATCAGCCGCGTCGCGTACCCGTGTCCTCGCAGCGCGGGCTCCGTGTAGACACTGGCGATGGCGTGGGTGACGCCGCGCGTGGCCACGCCGTCCGGGCCGCGCAGGTAGCTGTCCGTGTGGAACGTCTCGCACGAGGCCAGCACCCGGCCCGAGTCATCGCGCAACAGCCAGGTGCGCATGCCCTCCCGGCACCAGGGATGGGAGCGCAGCCGCAGCTCCCGTTGGTGGAACTGCTCCACGGTGAGGGGCGAACCCCAGGCCTCATGGGTGAGGCGGTCGCGCTCGGCTTTCTGTGCGTCGGTGGCGAGGGCCAGGTGCATGTCACCCCAGGGTAGCGCCTCCCGCGTGTCCTCCGCATCCACTCGCACGTGCCTGACAACTGCCTCACAGGTGCGTGGTGTACGGGAAGCGCACGTGGAACTGGAGGTAGGCCTGCCCCACGTGGAAGATGCCGTCGCGCACCCGGTCCGGCAGGCCCCAGCCTCCCAGCTCCTGCGGCACGTAGAGCGCGGACTCCCAGCCCAGGCTGACGAGGAAGTTCTTGGAGAGTCGCAGCTCCAGGTCCACGCCGACCTCCGCGCCGGGCCTCAAGAAGTGCGTGTCCGCCAGCGTCTCGGAATGCAGGTACGCATACGTCAGGAGCAACCCACCCCCCACCGAGAGCCGCGCGGGGCCCTCCGACAGCGGCACGCCCAACTCCAGCGGCTTCCAGGTGACGCCGTACATGCCGGTGTTGCGCAGCTTGGGGGAGATGATGAGCGAGTCGGGGATGAGCAGGGACGGGGAGATGCGGACTTCGCTCATGCTCCGCGCGTACTTGCGGTACCGGGACGGAATCGCGCGCGGGTTCTTGGACAGCCACTGCTTGTCCAGCACGGCCTCGACGGAGACCTTCACGCCCGTGTGGATGGGCTGGTCGTCGAAGACGGGCCCGAAGAACATGTACGCGGCGGGGCCGACGCCCACATCCACCGGGACGGTGACGCGTTGTGCGGAGGCCAGGGCGGGGAGCAGCAACGTGCACAGCAGCGCGACGCGACGGGGGCTCACGGGGTGGGGACCTCTGGGGAAGACGAGCTCCCGGAATTAAGCACGCCCCGGCCAATCAACCGTTGCCGCACCATGCGTGTTTGGAGCAGGAAGGGGACCGCGCCGGCCCCGGGGGCGGCAATGGACGCCCATCAGAGTCCGGGTCCAGAACTGCCGGCGCCTGAGGATTTGGAGAACCCATGCTTTCCGCAGCACTCTTGATTGCCACATCCCTGCAGGCCCAGACGCCTGTTCCCGCCGAGCCCGCTCCCACCGCCGCCTCTCCCGCCGCCGTCGCCGCGCCCGCAGCCACGCCCGAGGAGCGCATGGCCGCCGCCGCCGAGCGCGCCGCCGCCGCCGCCGAGCGCGCGGCCGCCGCCGCCGAGCGCGCCGCCGAGGCCAGTGCCCGTGCCGCCAGCGTCATCGCGGGCCCCTCGCCCGAGGCCGCCGCCGAGGCCGCTCCCGCCACCGACCAGGAGAAGAAGAAGCGGGAGGAGTGGGACATCACCGTGGGCCTGGGTCTCATCTCGCTGACGGGCAACGCCTCCACCCTCACGTTCAGCGGCCTGGCCAGCGCGCAGCGCACCACCGACCACTGGATTTTCGGCGCGAAGGCCTACGGCAACTACGGCCGCAGCCGCCCGCCCGAGGTGGAAGGGGAGAACCTGGAGTCGCAGCTGGTGGCCCTCAACGCGGGCCTGGAGCTGCGCGGGGACCGGCGCTTCACGAAGATGCTCTCCGGCTACCTGCTGGCCGGCGCGGAGATGGACCACGTGAAGAGCGTGGAGTCTCGGAGCATCGGTGAAGGCGGTCTCGGCATCCTCTGGTGGGACGAGAAGCCGAAGGACCAGCCGGAGACGTACCTGCGCACGGACGCCGCCTTCCGCTACGCCCACGAGACGCGCTTCCAGTACTACCCCACGCGCCTGGACCTGCCGGACGTGGACCTGGGCGGCCCCCGCTTCGGCGTGGCCTTCCGCTACGGCCTCACCAAGGACATCCTCTTCAAGGAGGACGCCGAGGTGCTGCTGAGCGTCATCGACACCTCGCGCGTGCTGGTGAACAGCCAGACGCAGCTGTCCGTGCGGCTGACGGAGGCGCTCTCCATGGGCGTCAGCTTCCTGGTGAAGCACGACAGCAAGCCGCCCCAGGGCAAGGTGCCCACCGACACCGCGCTGGCCTTCAACCTGGAAGTCGCGCTGTAGCCCGCAAATGAAACGCGGCGCCGGGGAGAGTCCCTGGCGCCGCGCGGGTGAATCAGGGGGGCTTGCCGAAACAAGCCCCGCGGAATGTCAGTGCTGCGGCGCCGGGGTCTCCGGCATGTCCTTCGTCTGAGGCGGCTTCATCCCGCCACCGAAGCGGCCGCGCTGCGAGCCCGTGCCGATATCCGGAGGCTGCAGGTCGCTGTACTGCGAGCCCGGCGGGTTGGAGCCGCGGAAGCGCGTGCCCAGGTCCGCCATGGGGATGACGAGCATCAGCACCACGAACAGGATGGAGACACCGAAGACAATCCGGTTGGCTCCCTGATGCTCCGCCAGGTGCATGAAGTACAGCGCCACCAGCGTGCCCTTCACCGTCGCGACGACGATGGCGAGCAGCAGGCCGAAGTTGGGCAGGTGCATGCGGCCGGTGCCGACGGTGATGGCCGTCAACACGAGCAGCACACCCCAGATGAGCCAGTACCGACCGGCTCCGTGGTGGCCCATGTTCTTTTCTTCCTGATGGGATTCGTTGGCAATGGCCATGGTGGTGTCTCCCCTCAGACCAGGTAGAGCATCGGGAACAGGAAGATCCACACCAGGTCGACGAGGTGCCAGTACATGCTGCCCAGCTCGACCATGGTGTAGTTGTTGGGGCCGAAGTCCGCCTTCGTGAACGCGCGAATCATCGCCACCGTCAGCACGCCCATGCCGATGAGGACGTGGAACGCGTGGAGCGCCGTCGAGCAGAAGTAGACCGTGAAGTACAGCGCGATGCCGGGCTGCTGCATGCCCTCGTACGTGTAGTACCGGCCCGGCAGCGTCCCGATCTCGAACTTGTGGTGGTACTCGAAGTACTTGATGACGAGGAAGCCGATGGCCATCAAGAGGGTGAGCGCGAACATGATGCCCACCATCTTGTTCTTGCCCTCCCGCGCGTAGTGCACCGCGAGCGCCGCGGTGAGCGAGGAGGTGATGAGCACCACCGTGTTCACGGTGCCCATCATCAGGTTCAGGCTGCGGCTGCCCTCCGCCCACGCCTCCGGGTAGAGGAAGCGGTAGCAGCCGTAGCAGACGAACAGGCCGGCGAAGAGGAGGATTTCCGTCGCCAGGAACAGCCACATCCCCAGACGGGCGGCGTGGGTCTGCACCTCGAGCGAGGCGAAGTGGGCCGCCAGGCGCGGCACGGGGGCCGCGCCCTCGGCGGTGTGAGCGCTAGACTGCATCGGGGACCTCGGCCTTCTTCGGGTCGACGTAGAAGTGCGGCTCCTCGGGGAACGTCGGCTGCGGGCCCACGAAGTTGTGGGTGGGCGGCGGAGACTCGCTCTGCCACTCGTAGCCCTTGCTCCGCCAGGGGTTCTTGCCAGCGGCCTTGCCGTACACCAGCGCGTACGCCAGGTACAAAGCGATGATGATGAAGCCGAAGGCGAGCAGGGACGCGCCGGCCGTGGAGGCCACGTTCAGCGCCTGGAAGCGCTCCGGGTAGTCATAGTACCGGCGCGGCATGCCGTTGTTGCCCAAGAGGAACTGGGGGATGAACGTGGCGTTGAACCCCAGGATGATGAGCGCCGCGGACACCAGGCCCCATCCCTCGTGGTACGTGCGCCCGAACATCTTCGGGAACCAGTAGTGCAGGGCGGCCAGGAAGGCCATGATGGTCGCGCCCACCATGATGAAGTGGAAGTGCGCCACGACGAAGTAGGTGTCGTGCCACGGGACGTCCAGCGACACCGTGCCCAGCGCGATGCCCGTCATGCCACCGAACACGGTGAAGAACAGGAAGCCGCAGAAGTAGGCGAAGGGCGTCTTGAAGTCGACGGCGCCCTTGTAGACGGTGCCAATCCAGTTGAACACCTTGATGGCCGTGAAGACGCCCACCAGCATGGTGAGCACGCCGAACACGCCCGCGTCGAAGGTGGACTGGCCGGACACGAACATGTGGTGTCCCCAGGCGAAGAAGCCCACGAAGGCGATGCCCAGGCTGGAGTACGCCACCGCGCGGTAGCCGAAGATGTTCTTGCGGCTGAACGTGCTGACGACCTCGCTCATCACGCCGAAGGCGGGGAGCACCATGATGTACACGGCCGGGTGGCTGTAGAACCAGAACAGGTGCTGGAAGAGCACCGGGTCGCCGCCGCGCGCCGGGTCGAACATGCCGAAGCTGAACAGGTTCTCCACCGTCACCAGCACCAGCAGCAGGCCAATCACCGGCGTGGCCAGCACCTGGATGCAGCTGGTGGCGTAGATGGCCCACACGAACAGGGGCATCTTGAACCAGGTGATGCCCGGCGCCCGCATGGTGTGGCACGTGACGATGAAGTTGATGCCCGTCGCGATGGAGCTGAAGCCGATGATGAACGCGCCGAACAGCACGGGCGCCACCGTCGTCGTCGTGTGCGTGCTGTACGGGGTGTAGAACGTCCAGCCCGTGTCCAGACCGCCGTTGAGCATGCCCCAGAGCGCAATCACCGCGCCGGCCAGGTAGATGTAGAGCGAGGCCAGGTTCAGCCGGGGGAAGGCCACGTCCTTGGCGCCCAGCATCAGCGGCAGCATGAAGTTGCCGAAGACGGCGGGAATCGCCGGAATCATGAACAGGAAGATCATGACCAGGCCGTGGAGCGTGAACGTACGGTTGTACGTCATCGCGTCCATGATGGTCGGGCCCGGGGTCAGCAGCTCAATCCGGATGAGCAGCGCGAAGATGCCGCCCACGAGGAAGAAGAGCAGGACCCAGAACAGGAACATCAGGCCGATGCGCTTGTGGTCCACCGTCAAGAGCCAGCTCTTGATGGTGGTGCCATCCACCAGATAGTTCGGGTGGTGGTCGTGATGCTCGCCGTGCGGGGCGGCCCCCGCCGTGTCGAGGCTACTGGATGGGGTCATAGGCGGGTCCCTCGGAGGCGCCCTCGCGGACGGCCGGAGTGCGAAGCGACTTGATGTACTCGACGATGGCCGCCGTCTCCGGGCCCTGCAGCTTGCCCTGGTAGGTCGGCATCACGTTCTGGTAGCCCGACACGAGGTGGGCGCCCGGGTCCATCATCGACTGGGTGATGTAGGCCTCGTCCACGCGGATCTGCTGGCCGTCGTCCAGCTTCTCCACGCGGTCATACATGCCAAGGAACGTGGGGCCGATGTGCTGCGAGCCATCCACGGAGTGGCACTTGAGGCAGCCCTGGGTGCCGGCCAGCACCTGGCCCTGCTCCACCATGCGCGCCACCGGCGGCACCAGCGAGGTGTCCGCGAGCGCGTCCTGGCGGTCCTGCAGCCGGCCGCGGCGCTGCTCCTTGATCCAATTGTCGTACTCCTCCTGGGGGAGGACCACGACCTCGGCCAGCATCTTCGAGTGCGACAGGCCGCAGTACTCGGTGCAGAGCACCTGGTACGTGCCGGGCTTGGTCGCCTCGAACCAGATCTGCGTGTAGCGGCCGGGCAGCGCATCCATCTTGATGCGGAAGGCCGGGACGTAGAAGGAGTGCAGCACGTCGCGGGAGGTGATGAGCAATCGCACCGGACGGTTGGCCGGGACGTGAAGCACGTTCACGCCGTTGGGGCCCTCCGGATACGAGAACTTCCACATCCACTGCTTGCCCATGACGTAGACATCCATCGAGTCCTTGGGCGGGGTGGTGACCCAGGTGAAATCCCGGAAACCAATCCCGAACCAAGCCAGGAAGAACACCAACGGCACGGAGACGAAGAGGAACTCCGTCTTCAGCGTGGGGACGACGTACTCCGTCGCCTGGGCGGGGGTCCGCCGGCGGTACCGGAAGAACATGAACAGCGCCGCGAGGCCGGTACCCAAGGACATCACGATCGTCGTGACCACGACGAAGTGATGCAGCAGGTCGACCCGTTCCGCGAACGTGGACGCGCTCTCCGGGAGGAACAGAAGGTTGTTGAGAAGCTCGCTCATGCCGCCGCGCCTTTCTTCAGCTCGCGCCTCCAGAAATAGATCAGCACCGATGCCAGGGCGATGAAGACGGCCAGTGCGCCCAGGCGGATGAAACCGAAGATGTAGAAACCGTACCGCCGGGTGGCGGTGTCATACTTGAAGCAGGACATCACCACGCGGTCGAAGCTGGTGCCCACGCGGCCACCGGCCGCCTCCAGCAACGCCAGCTTCATGTCCTTGGGAGGGAAGTCCGTCCCGTAGAGGTACCGGGAGATGCTTCCTTCGGGGGTCAGCACCATCACCACCGCGGGGTGGGCGTACTGCTTGGTGCTGGCGTCATACGTGTACTTGAAGCCCACCGCGTCCGCGAGACGGCGAATCTCCGTCTCCGTCCCCGTCATGAAGTGCCAGGGCGCGCTCTCCGGCTTGCCCATGGACTGCAGGTGCTTGCGCCGCCGCTCGGCGCTCATCGACGGGGTGTCCTCCGGGTCGACGCTGACGGTGACGGCCTCGTAGTCCTTGCCCAGCTCCAGCCCCAGCTCCCGCATCGCCTTCACCTGGGCGTTGAGCACCAGGTTACAGAGCAGCGGGCAGTTGTAATACACGAGCGTTAGAAGGGTGGGACGCGTCTTGGACAGCACCGTTCCCAGCTTCACTTCCTCACCCGTCACGTCCGTGAAGCGGGTCTCCGAGGGCACCGGGTCTCCCAGGTGCTCCTCGACGTCCACCCCTTCGAGCTGGGGCGGCGTGTCCTGCTGGGCCTCCACGATGGAGCGGGGAGTCTTGCCCCCGCCCGGCATCGCGGATGCCGGGAGCGCGGTGGCCAGGACCAGCGCCGCCGCGACGAACATCCCCGTGCGGGGAACGCGCGGGGAGATGTGGGAGAAGAGGGACATCATCGCGGACGGCTCTTACGTGATGCTGGTGACGGAAGCTACTGCCGCGGAGCCGGGGTCGGCTCCGGCGGGGTCTGGGGGGCGGGAGCGGGGGCGTTCTGCTTGGTGATGACCGACTTCTTGGCCTCATCCAGGCTGGGATGAGCCTTGACACCCGGCTGGTCGCCCCAGCCCGCCTCGAGCGACTGCTGCTGGCCGCCGATCTTCTCCTCGGCGTGCCAGTCCTGCTCGAACAGGCGCTGGTTGACGATGCCCACCTCGTACTGCCCCATGGCCGCCGGGCGCGGAGGAGGACCGTCCGGCTGGGCCTCCTTCATGGTGCGCACCTGGATGGTATAAGCCCAGACGATACCCACCGCGAAGATGGCCAGCGAGCCGAAGCCGATGCCCAGCAGCTTGCTCATCACGATGTGGTCTTCCTCGGCCGCCACACCGTGGGCGCCGACGATGACCCGCGATTCCGTCTCAACCTGAGTCTTCTTCATGGCTGCACGTACCTCAGGGACTCCGCGATGTAGGGGTCCTTCACCGGCATCGTGTAGTTGTTGCGCGCGTTCTTCAGCGCGAAGCCCACCGCGATGCCACCGACGCCCACGAACGCGGCCACGAGCGAGACGATGGAGATGAGGTCCATGTTCGGCCCCTGGTCACCCGTCAGCGCCGGCCAGACCAGCCAGTACAGGTCCAGCAGGTGGACAGCCAGGATGTAGATGGCCACCCAGGCCAGCTTCTGGGGCTGGAGCTTCAGATTCCGTGACAGGAGGGTGAAGAACGGCACCACGAAGTGCAGGATGGCCAGGGTGATGGACACCGGCCTCCACGCGCCCCAGATGCGCACGCCGTACCAGGGGGCCTCTTCCGGGATGTTGGCGATCCACACCAGCATGAACTGGGAGAAGGCGACGTAGGCCCAGAAGGCCGTGAAGGCCAGCATCAGCTTGCCCAGGTTGTGGAAGTGGGCCGCGGTCACCACGTTGCCGTAGAGGTCCTTGCCCCGCGCCTTGGCCGTCACCAGCGTCAGCACGCAGAAGGCCGCCAGGAAGCTGCCGGCGAAGTAGTAGACGCCGAAGATGGTGGACTGCCACAGCGGCGTCAGGCTCATCATCCAGTCGAACGACGCGAAGGTGATGGTCAGCGCCAGGAAGGGGAGGATGCCCGGGGAGAAGCGGCGCATGCGCACCGTGAGGTCCAGACCGCCCTCGGTGTCCTGCCGGATGCTCATGCTGCGCAGCTTCCACGCCGCGAAGATCCACACGCCGAAGTAGATGACGTGGCGGATGCCGGCGAACGGGATGTTGAGGTAGCCGTGAATCTTGTGCTCGAGGTGCTCCGCCTCCAGGCCCGTGATGTGGGCGCGCAGCGGCGAGTCCGGCAGCCACGGGTAGAGGTAGTTGGACATCAGCACCAACGGGATGAAGAGCACGACGAAGATGGGGATGGCGGACGCGCCCGTCTCCATGGTGCGGCGCAGCACGATGAGCCACTTGGCCTTGGCCGTGTGGAAGATGGCCACCATGAGCAGGAAGGCCACGCTGATGCCCACCCAGTAGGCGAAGGCAATCAGGTAGCTGTGGGCGGCCACGCCCTTGTTCCCAGTGGCGAAGAAGATGGCCAGGGTGGCCAGGATGCCCAGGGCTCCCAGGCCGAACGCCGGCACCATCAACTTCGGCGTGCCGGTGTAGGGCTCGAGCGGAGCGGAGGCTTCGGCTGCGGGGGTCATCGGTTCTCCTGCGGGACGGAGTTGTGTCCGCCCGTACGGGTGTTGCGGGCCTCCTGAAGGGCTCGCACGTAGGCGACCACGGCCCAGCGCTCGCGCACGTCGAGCTCACCGGAGAAGGACGGCATCACGCCGTAGCCCTCGTTGATGGCCGTGTAGAAGTGGCCCGCGGGCTTGCTCTCGAGGTCCAAGAGGGACGGCGGCAGGCGGAGCGCCATGTTCTCCGCCACCACGCTGTTGCCGTCGCCGAGCACGCCGTGACACTGCGAGCACACGATGTTGTACTTCTTCTGACCCAAGGTCATCAGGTCGTGGTCCACCTTCACGGGGATGGTGGCCACGAGCTGGCCGTTGGCGCGGCCGCTGACGGCCACCTGGCGGGCCACGGGGTCCTTGATTTCCGGGATCCGGTCGTAGCGCTCACGCGGAACGGTGCCGGCCGGCGGCGTGCGCATGGCACGGCCGTCCGCCCAGAAGCTGGACGCCTCGTAGTACTCGTACTTGGCCTGGTCCTCCATGCGCTGGAGGAACTCGGAGGGGACATCGCAGCCCGACAGCGCGACGAGCCCGGCGGCGGGGATGAGCCACCTCATTCCTTCTCTCCCGTGACGACGGTCACCTGGGTGGCACCCAGGGCCTTGAGCTGGTCAATGACGGCCGACGCGTCCTGGCCCGTGGCGTGCGGCACGCTCAGCCAGTAGCCGTGCGTGGACGCGGTGCGGAAGGCCTCGGACTCGAAGACCGGGTGATACGGCTGCGGCAGCTTGCTCAGCCCCAGGAGGCCAAAGAAGATGCCGAACGCGGCGAAGAGCACGCTCAGCTCGAACGTGATGGGCACCCACGCCGGCAGCGACAGCAGCGGACGGCCGCCGACGTTGATGGGGTAGTCGTAGGTGTTCATCCAGGTCTGCATGGCGAGCGCCGTGGTGAGACCGGTGAGCCCGCCGCACAGGGCGATGAAGGGGACCTTCGAGGGGGGCAGGCCCAGGGCCTCCGAGCCGCCATGCAGCGGGTACGGAGAGTAGGTGTCCATCCCCTGGAAGCCCTTCTCGCGCATCTGGCGAGTGGCATCCACGAGGACATCTGGCGTCTCGAACTCGGCCAGCACCCAGGAATCGAGGACAGTGGCTTCCATGACTCTAGTGCGCTCCGTGAGAGTTGTGGCGGGCGTGCTTGAGCTCCAGCTGGAGCTCCTTCACTTCGCTGATCGCCACCGCGGGCACGAACTTCAGGAACAGGAGGAACAGGGTGCCGAACAGGCCGAGCGTGCCGATGTAGATGGACCAGTCCACCCAGGTCGGGGTGTAGATGCCCCACGACGACGGCAGGAAGTCCTGGCTCAGCGAGGTGACGATGATGATGAAGCGCTCGCACCACATGCCGATGTTCACCGCGATGGAGGCCACCCACATGATGGGGATGCTGGTGCGGCACTTCTTGAACCAGAAGATGTTCGGCGTGATGACGTTGCAGGCAATCATCAGCCAGTACACGCCCGCGTAGGGGCCCGTGGCGCGGTTCACGTAGAACGTCCACATCTCGTACTGGTTCTGCGAGTACCAGGCGACGAAGTGCTCCATCATGTACCCGTAGGACACGATGAGGCCCGTCGCGAGGATGACCTTGTTCATGTTCTCCAGGTGGCGGTCCGTGATGACGTCCCGCAGACCCAGGTACTTGCGCGCCGGGACGATGAGCGTGATGACCATCGCGAAGCCGCTGAACACGGCGCCGGCCACGAAGTAGGGCGGGAAGATGGTCGCGTGCCAGCCGGGCAGCAGCGAGACGGCGAAGTCGAACGAAACGATGGTGTGCACCGAGACGACCAGCGGCGTGGAGAGGCCGGCCAGCAGCAGGTACGCAATCTTGTAGTTGTGCCAGTGCCGCCCTGAGCCGCGCCAACCCAGCGCGAACAGGCCGTAGATGGTGCGCTGGAGCTTCGTCTTGGACGAGTCACGCAGCGCGGCCAGGTCCGGGATGAGGCCCACGAACCAGAACAGCGCGGACACGGTGAGGTACGTGGAGATGGCGAACACGTCCCACACCAGCGGCGAGCGGAACTGCGGCCACGCGCCCAGGGTGCTGGGGTACGGGAACAGCCAGAAGGCGAACCAGGGACGGCCGGTGTGCAGCAGCGGGAACAGACCGGCGCACATGACGGCGAACAGCGTCATGGCTTCCGCGAAGCGGTTGATGCTCGTGCGCCACTTCTGCTGGAAGAGCAGGAGGATGGCGGAGATGAGCGTACCGGCGTGGCCGATACCGACCCACCAGACGAAGTTGATGATGTCGAACGCCCAGCCGACCGGCTGGTTGTTGCCCCACACGCCAATGCCGCGGGCGAGCGTGTAGGTGACACCGATGACCAGGAGGCCGAGCGCGCTGAGCGTCAGGCCGAAGAGCATGAACCAGCCCTTGCCGGGCTTGCGCCAGACATGGTCCAGGAGCGTCTCATTGAGGGATTTGTCGTCGTGATGCGGCGCGACGAGGTCCCGGGGCTCGAGCGGGTCGAGCGGGGCGGTGGCGGCGGTCTGGGCCATGGCTAGTGGCTTCCTTCCTTCGTCGCGGCGGGGGCCGGCTCGAGGGCGGTATTCGGGTTGCGCACGCGGATGAGGTGCGCGGTGCGAGGCCGCGTCCCCAGCTCATGCAGGAGCTTGTAGGCGCGGAAGTCCTCGTGGAGCTTGCTGACAAGCTGCTGCTTGTCGTTCAGCGAGCCGAAGACGATGGCCTGGGCGGCGCACGTCTGCTGGCACGCCGTCTTGAGGTCCGCTTCCTTGATGAGGTGCTTGTGGATGCGCGCGTCGATGCGGGCGCGCTCGATGCGCTGCACGCAGTACGTGCACTTCTCCATGACGCCGCGGTTGCGCACCGTGACGTCCGGGTTCATCAGCATCTTCTCGGTGGCCGTCTTGCCCGCGGTGTAGTGCAGGTAGTTGAAGCGGCGGACCTTGTAGGGGCAGTTGTTGGAGCAGTACCGGGTGCCGACGCAGCGGTTGTACACCATGTCGTTCAGGCCCTCGTCCGAGTGCACGGTGGCGTTCACCGGGCACACGTACTCGCAGGGGGCCTTCTCGCAGTGCACGCACATGACCGGCTGCATGACCATCTTCGGGTCGCTCTCGCTTCCCGTGAAGTAGCGGTCGATGCGCAGCCAGTTCATCTCGCGGCTGCGGGCCACCTGCTCCTTGCCCACGACGGGGATGTTGTTCTCCGCCTGGCAGGCCACCACGCACGCGCTGCAACCGGTGCAGCGGGTGAGGTCAATGGCCATGCCCCACTTGTACTGCTCCTTGTCGTAGTCGAAGGCCGGCAGGTTGTCCTGGACGCCGAACTTCAACTCACCCTTCACGCGGTGGAGCGTGAACTCGACCTTCTTGCGCTCGTGCTCCGCCAGCGCCTCGGGCTTGAAGAGCTCCGTCACCGTCATGTCCAGCGCGAGGGGGCGGTCCTCCATGCGCCAGTGCGTCTGGGTCAGGCTGAACTTGTGGCTGCCGCGCACCTTGGCGAGCGTGGCACCGCCGTCGAACCAGAGCGCCTTGCTGGTGCGCAGCGGGTTGACGTTGAAGCCCACGCCCTTGGCGACCTGCTCATGCAGGCCGTTGCGGCCGTAGCCCATCGCGACGGTGATGGTGCCGTCCGCGTGGCCAGGGACAATCCACACCGGGACCATGAGCTTCTGGCCCGCGTAGTTCAGCTCCGCCAGGTCACCGGCGGCCAGGGTCAGCGCCTTCGCCGTGTCCGGCGAAATCAGGGCGGCGTTGTCCCAGGTCATCTTGGTGATGGGCTCGGGCAGCTCCTGGAGCCAGGAGTTGTTGCCGAAGCGGCCGTCGTAGACCTTGTAGTCCAGGACGAAGTTCAGCTCGAGGTCGCCCGAGGCCGGGGGCGTGTAGCCCGTGACCAGGGCACCGGCGGCGCCGAAGTCGGGCGCGGTGGTGACCTTCGCCGTCTGCGTGTTCTCGATGATGCCCTGGGCGACCCAGGACTCCCAGCGGGCCTCGAAGTCGGCCGCGTGGCCGCCCTGGGTCTGCCAGTAGTCGCGCACCATCTGGTAGGCGGGGCGCGGGGACTCGTCCAGGAACAGCCCGAGCAGCTCCAGCTCCGGCATGCCGCTGAAGAGCGGCTGGATGAGCGGCTGGGCGATGGCGACGGTGCCGTCCACCGCGCGGCCGTCGCTCCACGTCTCCAGCGGGTGCGCCGCAGGGATAAACCAGTCGGTGTGCTCGCTGGTCTCGTCCTCGTAGAGGCCCGTGTAGATGACGTTGAGCTTGGCGCGGTTCGGGTGGTCCTTGCTGAGCACCTTGGCCAGGCCCACGTCGGCCGGCAGGGTGTAGACCGGGTTGTAGGCGGTGATGACCAGGGTGTCGACGTTGCCCGCCTCGATCTCCTCCACCAGCGCGCGAACCGCAGCCTGGCTGCTGGCCTCGCCGATGGGGGACTGGACGTACGTGACGGTCTGGTCGCGGTTGCCGAGCGCGTCGTTGATGGCGTGGGCCAGCGCGTGGACCGCAGCCGGCTGACGCTCACCCGCGATGACCAGCGACTTGCCCGGGCCCGCGGCGCGCAGGTCCGCGGCGACGGCCTGCACCCAGTTGTGGTGCTTGGCGTCCAGGGCCGACTTGGCGGCCGCGGCGCCCGCGAGGGACGCGGCGCTGCCCCCGATGGCCTGGGCCACCGCGGCGGCGAGACCCAGGACCTCCTGGGACTTCATGCGCAGGCGGTGGTCCGCCATGCCGCCGGTGATGGAGAAGCGGGCCTCCGCCATGTAGAGGCGGTTGAGCTCGCCCATGCGCGGGTCGCGGCGGTTGGCGAAGTCGCGGATGTTGCGCAGGTTGCCCGGGCAGCTCTCCAGGAAGTCCGCGTCCAGCGACAGGACGACGTTGGCCTGCGCGAAGTTGTAGAGCGCGCTGACGGCCTGGCCGCCGAACAGGGCGCGCAGCGTCTCCGCCTGGGTGTCCTGGTAGGACGGGGCGCTGACGAAGCGGGCCTGGGGCAGCTTCTTGGCGATGTTGGCGCGCACGTCGGTCGCGGTGGGCGAACCGTTGGCCTCCGTGAGGAAGCGGATGCGCTTGCCGCCGTTCTCCGTGCCGGCCTTGTTGACCAGCGCGGAGATGCTCTCGCTCAGGGTGCGCTGGGCGCGGGGCGTCTTGCCCTGACGCAGCACGCGGGCGCGGCTGGGGTCATAGAGCGACAGGAGCCACGCCTGCTCGAAGGTGCAGGCGGCGCCCTGGTTGATGGGGTGCTCGGGGTTGCCCTCCACCTTCACGGGGCGACCCTCGCGGGCGGTGATGAGCAGGCCGGAGGTGTTTCCGGACAGCGTCATCGCGGACGCGTAGTGCAGGGGGTTGCCCGGGGTGAGCTCCGGCGGCGTCTTGGTGTACGGGACGAGCTTCTCGTCCGGCGGCCGGGTGCTGCACGCGGTGGCGCCGGCCAGGGCCAGCGACGCGCCGAGCAGCTGCATGAACTCGCGGCGGACGAAGCCCGTGGGGGGCAGGTCGGCGCCGGCGGGGAACTCGGGGCGCGTCTCCTCGAGATACTCGGAGGTGCCCAGCTTCTCCTCGAGGCTGCGCCAATACGTCTGGCCATAGCCGTGCTCGGAGGCGTTCGCGTTGGCCGCGGCGTGCTCCAGTGCCTCACCGACGGCGTCGGGAGCCGTGGCGGGCCGGTCCGAGACGACCGGGAGCGCGAAGGAAGAGGATTCCTGCGACGGGGCGCCGTCGCGCTTCGTGTTCATCGGTGGCATGTGGAGCAGCTCGTGCGCGAGTGGACGTCGTACTCAGCCTTCAGCTTGTTACCGAGTTCGATAGCCTGGGCCTTGTCCTTGGGCGGGGTCCACGTCATCGACGTGATGAACTCCGGCGGACGCAGGTGCGGCTCGGGGTTGCGGTGGCACTCCAGGCACCAGGCCATGGTGAGCGGAGCGAACTGCTCCACCGCGGCCATCTGGTCCACGCGGCCGTGGCAGCTCGCGCAGCCGACGCCCTTGTTCACGTGGATGGAGTGATTGAAGTAGACGAAGTCGGGCAGGTTGTGGACGCGCACCCACTGGATGGGCGCGTCCGCGAAGAAGGCCTTGCGCACCTCGGTGAGGTACGGGCTCTTGTTCCAGACCTGTGCGTGGCAGGACATGCACACCGTCGTGGACGGGATGCCCGCTGAGGGCGATTTGTCCACGGAGAAGTGGCAGTACTGACAGTCGATCTTCTCGTCACCCGCGTGATGGCGGTGATCGAATTCGATCGGCTGCTCGATGGGCATCTGCTGGCCCGTGACGTACGGGGACCGTACGTACGCCATGAGGCCGCCGATGCCGATGGCGGGCACGGCAAGAAGCGCCGCGGCGGACAGCCGAGACACCGTGTTCGTCCAGCGTGGAAACAGAGGGCCGCTCATACCAGGACCATGGGCAAGGGGGCTTCTACAACTGCGGTGACAGGAGAGGAGGAAGAGGCGATGGAATGACTGGACGCGGGGAGCGGCAAGGCGGCGATCCCGGCCCCGGTGGGGCGGGTGGGCGGCTCCTGGCGCACGGAAGGCGATGCAGTCACGTCCAACGAAACCTCTATGGATGTTGCCGCGGGCGGGTCCCTCCTCCTGTCCCAACCCAACGCGGCGCGGGACCATCGACCATCGACACCGCAGTGTCAACCATTCTGATGTTGTGGGCGTGGGATACCACTTCCTCGCGCGGAGGCGGGAAATCGCGGCCCGGACGCAATGAATCTCTCTTCTGGCGGGCGGAAGTGACGTTGAGTCCCAATCCGCTCACAGCGGATCAACGCGGGGGGCTCGGCATGTCTCACGCGGTGGTACGCGCGGGTTTTTGATGTGACACGAGTGTTGGCCCCCGGGGCGTGTCCGCGGCTCACTCGGAGTCCGCGTGCTCGGGTGCCCGCCAGCGTTCGGCGCGGCGGGCCTGGAGCCGTTCGACCAGGGCTCGGGCGCGGTCGTCCCGGGGGTAGTTGCGGTCATGCCGGCTGCCCTTGCCCTGGTTGCAGCGGGCGCACGCCAGGCCGAGGTTCTCCAGCGCGTCGGTGCCACCCGCGGTGCGCGGGAGGATGTGTTCGATGGTGGCGCGGCTGATGGGCTCCCCATCCATCCCGACCCATAGGTGGGCATTGCAGTGCAGGCACTTGCCCAGCCAGGCCTCGCGACCCCGGTGCTCGGTGCGCTCGAAGGTCGTGTCCGTGGCGATGATGGCCAGAATCCTGCGGCGCTTGGAGTCGCTCACCCTACACCTCGACCACGAAAGGCGCGTGGAAGGGCGGAGGTTCCCGCATGCCCCCGCGCGGCGGGGCGAGCTTGGACGACGTGGCCAGGCTCCGCCAGACCGGGCCGGTCCCTGGGTTGATGATGACTGCGCCGGGTGGGGCCCTCCGCCTCGGTTCACGATGAGTCCATGAGGCGCGGGCTCTCCGTGGAGGTGGGATGTGGAGCAGGACTTCTGCGCGCGTGAAGTCAGGCGCGACGGGATGAGGCGGCCTGGGGGTGGGTGTTCCCCGGTGGTTGCGGGGCTGGAGATAATGCGGGGCGGGGGAGAGGTCATGACGATGGATGCACAGGAGCGGAAGGCGGCCTATCGCCGGCTCGCGGAGCAGGGTCAGGCGGTCCCGGTCTCGGTGGAGTTGCCGGCGGACCTGGACACGCCGCTGTCGGCGTATCTGAAGCTGGGCGGAGGCTCGCGCGGCTTCATTCTGGAGTCGTGCTACGGCGGCGAGCGCTTCGGGCGCTACAGCCACGTGGGCGCGCATGCCGCGGGGCGGGTCCGGTTGGATTCGCGCGGTGCCACCGTGTGGCGGGGCTCACACGAGGAGCGCCGGGAGGGCAAGCCGCTGGAGGTCCTGCGGGCGTTGTGGCGCGAGCTCGCGGTGGCGCGGCTGCCGGGCGAGGCCCCATTCCTGGGTGGGCTGGTCGGGTACATGGATTACAACTGTGTCTCCTGGGTGGAGCCGACCGTCCCGGACCGTCATCCGCGAGACACGTCGTTCCCCGACTCCGAATGGCTGGTGTCCGAGGACTTCGTCACCCACGACTCCCGCACCGGCACGCTCAAGGTCACCGCCATCGCGCGGCCCTCGCTGCATGGCAGCGTGGCGGCTTCGCTGAAGGACGCGGAGGAGCGCGCTCGGGGCATGGCGGACCGGCTGCTCAAACCGCTGCCTCCGGAGGCCTATGCGCCCTCGCCGCGCATGAAGGCGGACGCGGACCCGGTGGCTTGCTGGGACCGCGCCAGCTACGAGGCCGCGGTGGAGCGCGCGCAGGAATACATCCGCGCGGGCGACATCTTCCAGGTCGTGCTCGCGCGGCGCTTCGAGTCGCGGGGAGCGCCGCCGCCGCTGTCACTCTATCGGGCGCTGCGCCGGGTGAATCCCTCGCCGTACCTGTTCCTGGTGGAGCTGGGGGAGGCTCGCGCGCTGGTGGGGGCGTCCCCCGAGTTGCTCGTGCAGGTGCGCGACGGCGACGTGGTGGTGCGACCCATCGCCGGCACGCGGCGGCGCGGCGCTTCCGAGGCCGAGGACCTGGCGCTGGAGAAGGAGTTGCTCGCGGACGAGAAGGAGCGCGCCGAGCACATCATGCTGGTGGACCTGGGCCGCAATGACGTGGGGCGCGTGGCGGCGCCGGGCTCGGTGCGCGTGGAAGACATGATGGTCATCGAGCGCTACAGCCACGTGATGCACATCGTCTCGCAGGTGCGCGGGAAGCTGGACTCGCGGTTCGATGCGCTCGACGCGCTGGCCAGCACCTTCCCGGCGGGCACCGTGTCGGGGGCTCCGAAGATTCGGGCGATGCAGATCATCGACGAGCTGGAGGTGCAGCGGCGCGGACCGTACTCGGGCGCGGTGGGATATCTGTCCTTCTGCGGCACGCTGGACGTGGCCATCGCGCTGCGCACGTTCTTCGTCGACGGAGACCGGACGATGTGGACCGCGGGCGCGGGCCTGGTGGCGGACTCGGTGCCGTCGAAGGAGGCGGATGAGACGGAGGCCAAGGCGGGTGCCATGGCCGCCGCGCTCCGGTTGGCTCGCGAGGGAGGTGGCCGATGATTCTCGTCATCGACAACTACGACTCGTTCACCTTCAACCTCGTCCAGCTCTTCTACACGCTGGGCGCCGAGGTGAAGGTGGTGCGCAACGACGCGCTCGACGTGGCCGCGGTTGATGCCCAGGGCGCCTCGCACCTCGTGATTTCTCCTGGGCCGTGTACGCCGCACGAGGCGGGTGTGAGCGTCGCCGCCATCGCGCGCTCCCGCGTGCCGGTGCTGGGCGTGTGTCTGGGACACCAGTCCATCGGCGCGGCGTTCGGGGGCAAGGTGGTGCGTGCGCCCGAGCCCGTTCATGGCAAGTCCGCGCGCATCCAGCACGGGGGGAGTGGTGTGTTCACCGGGGCGAGCCAGGGGTTCCAGGCGGCGCGCTACCACTCGCTGGTGGTGGAGGCGGCGTCGTTGCCTCCGGAGTTGGAGGCCACCGCGTGGAGCCAGGATGGACTCATCATGGCACTGCGTCACCGCGAGCGGCCCGTGGTGGGCTTCCAGTTCCATCCCGAGAGCGTGCTGACTCCCGAGGGGCCGACGTTGGTGCGGAACTTCCTCGAGGGGCGGCTCTGAGGTCCTGAGCAGGCGCGGGTGGGCCCCGAGGGCCGAGGGGACTGTCGGGAAGTGAGTGGCGACAGTCCTGGGCCTTCAGGCCTCCAAGTGGGTGGTGTCGTTCCAGCCGGCGAGCGCTGGCTGGGCGGCATCTCCGTCAGAGCTCAGGACGCTGATGGAGCCGGTGCTCAGCAGGAACAAGCGCCCATCGGTGGGAGGCAGTCTCAGCCACCGTGAGGCCAGCACCCTGAGGAAGTGGCCGTGGGAGAAGATGAGGATGTCCCCCGGCTCCGTTCGCGCGCGAGCGATGACGCGGTCCGCGCGAGCGCCTACCTGTTCCGCTGTCTCGCCGTGAGGGACGCCGTCCTTCCAGAGTGTCCAGCCGGGATTCTCCACTTGTATCTCCGCGCGGGTGCGGCCCTCATAGTCGCCGTAGTCCCACTCCATGAGGTCGTCGCTCCGGCGCGCCACGTCGCCGTAACCGGCCAGGGCACAGGTCTCGAATGCTCGGCTGAGAGGGCTGGTCCACACCTGGGCGAAGTGCCATGCGCGCAGGGGCGCGGCGAGCATCACCGCCATCTTCCGCCCATCCTCCAACAGCGGGACGTCCGTGCGGCCCGTGTGCTGTCCACTCCGGCTCCATGCTGTTTCCCCATGCCGGACGAGCACCACTCGAGGACCCTGCGTTTTCATTGTCGGGAGTGTGTGCACTCCCCGCGCGCCCGGCGCGGAGCCTCCCGAGCGCATGCCGCCGAGTGGACACTCCGTGTCGTGCCGGGTCCGCTGACCAACGGCGCCAGGGGTTGACGTCGCGGTGGATGCCCGCGCTTGTGCTGCTCGAGGACTCGGGGCCGGGCGCTGGCTGGTCCCTGATGCATGAGTCTTCGGGACATGGAAAGCGTCGTTCGCGTCTGAGAGGGCGCGAGGTGGAGACGCCTCGCGCCGCTCTCCGGGGCTTCTGTCCGCGAGGGCCTAGCGCTTCAGCCCACGCTTGATTTCAGCGCACATGGCTCGGGCGGCCTGAGGGCCCTCCGAGTGTGCGGCGCGCACGATGGCGCTTCCCACGACCACGCCGTCCGCGTGCGCCGACAAGGTGCGCGCCTGCTCGGCGGTGGAGATGCCGAAGCCCGCCACCACGGGCACGAGGGAGGCCTTGCGCACGAGCTCCAAACGCTGTGACAGGTCCGCGGGCAACTGCGCGCGCATGCCGGTGACGCCGGCCACGGACACGCAATAGACGAAGCCTCGTGCGTCCTTCGCGATGGCCTCCGCGCGAGCTTGAGGCGTCGTGGGCGCGCAGAGAGGAATCAGGTCCACCCCCGCCGCGTCGAACGTGGCGCGCAGGCTGCCGCTCTCCTCGGGAGGGAGGTCCGGGAGGATGGCCCCCGAGACGCCGCGCTCGCGCGCCAGCTTCGCGAAGCGCTCCTCGCCCATCGCCATGATGACGTTGACGTACGTCATGATGACCAGCGGGGTTTCCGGGCAGCGTCGACGGAGCTCCGGCACCACTTCGTCCAACACGCGCTTCAAGGTGGAGCCCGCCTTCAGCGCACGCTCGGCGGCGCCCTGGATGACGGGGCCGTCGGCGATGGGGTCGCTGAACGCCACGCCCACCTCGATGATGTCCGCGCCGCCTTCCACCATCGCGGCGAACACGTCCACCGAGCGGGGCAGGTCCGGGTCTCCGGCCATGCCGTAGGCAACCAGTGCTCCCTCGCCGCGCGCCTTGGCTCGGGCGAAGGCCTTCGCAATCTCTCCGCTCACGGCTTCACCCCCACCGCGGGCGGCACGCCTCGCGCGGAAATCGTCGCGACGTCCTTGTCTCCCCGGCCCGAGCAGTTGATGACCAGGTACTTGCCGGCGCCCAGCTCTCGCGCGAGTTCCTTGCCGCGCGCGAAGGCGTGTGACGTCTCGAGCGCGGGGAGGATGCCCTCCAGTCGAGCCACTTCGTAGAACGCCGCCAACGCCTCGTCGTCCGTGGCGGTGCGGACCTCCATGCGGCCCGTCTTCGCGAGGTGCGCGAGCTCGGGGCCCACGCCCGGATAATCCAGGCCCGCGGAGATGCTGTGCGCTTCCTGAATCTGTCCGTCCGCGTCCTGGAGCACCAGCGAGCGCGAGCCATGCAGCACGCCCTCGGTGCCCAGCGTCAGCGACGCGCCATGCTGGCCCGAGTCCAGTCCGTGTCCACCGGCCTCGACGCCGATGAGTCGCACGCTCGCATCGCCGATGAAGGGGTGCAGGACGCCGATGGCGTTCGAGCCTCCGCCCACACACGCGACAATCGCATCCGGCAATTTGCCGAACGCCGCCTGGGCTTGGGTGCGCAGCTCGGTGCCGATGATGGCCTGGAAGTCGCGCACCACCGTCGGGTACGGATGCGGACCCGCCGCGCTGCCGATGACGTAGTGCGTATCCGAGACCTGCGAGACCCAGGTCCGCATGGCCTCGTTCATCGCGTCCTTCAGCGTCCTCGAGCCAGACTCCACGGGCCGGACGACGGCGCCGAGGGCTCGCATGCGGAAGACGTTGAGGGCCTGCCGCTCCACGTCCAGCGCGCCCATGAAGACTTCACACGGGAGGCCGAAGAGGGCACATGCGGTGGCGGTGGCGACGCCGTGCTGGCCCGCGCCCGTCTCCGCGATGATTCGCTTCTTGCCCATGCGCCGCGCGAGCAGCACCTGTCCCACGGTGTTGTTGATTTTGTGCGCGCCCGTGTGCGCGAGGTCCTCGCGCTTGAGCCAGACGTGTGCGCCTCCCCATGCCTCGGTGAGCCGGCGAGCGGGAGTCAGGGTGGTGGGGCGCCCCACGAACTCGCGGAGCACCTGGGCCACTTCCGCGTCGAACGTCGGGTCCGCGCGGGCGGCCGTATAGGCTTCTTCCAGTTCCATCAGTGCCGGGACGAGCGTCTCCGGCACGTAGCGTCCGCCGAAACGCCCGAAGCGTCCGACGGCAGTCTGCGTGTTCATCCCTGTCACTCCCAGAGGTTGATGGACTTCGCGGTGCGCACGAAGGCGCGCACCGCATCCATGTCTTTGATGCCCGGGGCCGACTCCACCCCGCTGGCCACGTCCACTCCATATGGCCGCGTCGCGCGCACGGCTTCCGCCACGTTGGAGGGCTTGAGCCCTCCCGCGACCAGTACAGGCACGCCGCTGCCCGACAGTCCCGCGACCAGCGACCAGTCGAAGCCCACGCCGCCTCCGCCGTACCCAGGCGCGGCCCCGTCCAGCAGGAGCCCCGCCACGTCGCCGACACCCAGGTATGCCCGTGCGCGGGTCACGTCTTCGGCTCCGTGCACACGCAGCGCCTTGATGACGGGAACGCCGTAGCCGGAACAGGCTTCGGGCGGTTCGTCGCCATGGAGTTGCACGGCCGTGAGGCCGCACTCCTTCACGGCAGCGCGGATGTCGTCAGGCGAGGCGTTGACGAACACGCCGATCACCGCGCCCAGCGGTGGCCGGGTGCGCGCGAGCGCTCGGGCCGTCTCCAGACTCACGCACCGGGGGGAGCGTGCGTAGAAGTTGAGGCCCAGCGCATCCACGCCCGACTCCCACGCGGCCCGAGCATCCTCGAGCCGCGTGACACCACAGACCTTCACTCGAACGCTCATGGCGAACCACCTTCCTCGCCCATGAGCCGACGTAGTGCGTGTACAGGCTCCGTGCTGAGGGAGCACGCCTTGCGCTCCCATGCCGCGCGACGAGGAGGTGCTCCATGCGGAGGCTCATGGCGAACCACTTTCCTCGCCCATGAACCAACGCGTGCATACACAGTCGCCGCGTTGGAAGCGCGCGCCTCGCACTCCTGCCTCGCGACGCGGAGGTGCCCCATTCGGAGGCTCATGGCGAGCCACCTTCCTCGCCCAAGAGCCGCCGCAGGGCCCGGCCGGGCTCCGCGTCGCGCAGGAGCGACTCGCCCACCAGCACCGAGTCCGCGCCTGCGTCTCTCGCGGCGCGCAGCTCCGCCACGGACTTGAGCCCGCTCTCGGCCACCAGCACCTGCGCCCGAGAGCGCAGCTTCGGCATCACCCGCAGCGCCGTGCCCACGTCTGTCTTCAACGTGGCCAGGTCGCGGTTGTTGATGCCCACCAACCGGGCTCCCGCGGCCAGTGCCCGCTCGGCGTGCGCCTCCGTGTGAGCCTCCACCAACGCGGCCACCTTCACCTGGTGCGCCGTGGCCAGCATCTCCCGCAGCTCGCCGTCCTCCAGCGCATCCGCGATGAGCAGAATCGCGTCCGCGCCCCACGCCGCGCTCTCCTCCACTTCGCGCGCGGCGACGAGGAAGTCCTTTCGCAGCACCGGCAGCGACACCGCCGCGCGCACCGCGACCAGGTCCTCCAGCGCTCCACCGAAGTCCGGCCCGTCCGTGAGCACGCTGATGGCGCTGGCCCCCGCGGCCTCGTAGGCTCGCGCCACCGCCACCACGTCCGCATGAGGAAACGCCCCTCCTGACGGACTCTTGCGCTTCACCTCCGCGATGACACTCACGGGACGACCCGCTGCTCGACGCAGCAAGGCCCCCGCGAAGTCACGCGGCTCGGGCCGACGTCGTGGCGCCAGGAGCGGCCTCTCCGCCAGCTCCCGGCGCTTGCGCGCCATGATGATGTCCAGCGTCCCCGGCGCGGCCGGAGACGAGGGACCGCCTCGCTGTGCCCCGCTCACGACGCGGCCCCGTGAATGAGCGCCGAGAGCTTCCTCGCCGCCGCCCCCGAGTCGATGGCGCGCTCCGCCTTCTTCACGCCCTCTCTCAGGTCCGGCGACTGGCCCACCACCACGAGCGCCGCCGCCGCGTTGAGCAGCACCGCCGTGCGCAACCCGGACCGCTCTCCATCGAGCAGCGAACGCAACCGCTTCGCGTTCTCCTCCGCGTCGCCACCCGCGATGTCCTCGCGAGACACCACCTCCAGCCCCGCGTCCTCGGGCCTCACCGTGAAGGTGTGCACAGTGCCGTCCGCACGAAGCTCCGCCACCTGCGTCGGCGCACAGGGAGAGACCTCATCCAGCCCGTCATGCCCATGCACCACCCACGCACGGCGGCTGCCCAACCTCCCCAGCACTCGCGCCGTCTGCTCCACCCGGGTGCCGTCGAACGTCCCCAGGAGCTGATAGCGCGCACCCGCCGGGTTCGTCAGCGGACCCAGCAGGTTGAACATGCTGTGAAAGCCCATGTCCCGCCGCGCCTGCGCCACGTGCTTCATGGCGCTGTGATGCGACGGCGCGAAGAGAAATCCCACCCCGTGCTCGTCGATGTCCAACGCGACGCGCTCGTGCGGTCGCTCCATGGCGACACCCAGCGCGGCCAACACATCCGCGCTGCCACACCGGCTGGAGACCGCGCGGTTGCCATGCTTGGCCACCGTCACCCCCGCCCCGGCGGCCACGAAGGCCACCGCGGTGGAGATGTTGAAGGTGTGCGCCCCATCACCCCCCGTACCGCAGGTGTCGAGCACCACCTCCGCGCGGGGAGAGAGCTTCGCCGCGCAGGCCCGCATGGCCTCCGCCGCGCCAAGGATTTCGTCCTCGGTCTCTCCCTTCATCTTGAGCGCTGTCGCCAGCGCCCCCACTTGAGCAGGCGACGCCTCTCCCGCGAGCATCAGGCCCATGATGCGGGCCATCTCCTCGCGGGTGAGGTCGCGCCGGCTCACCACCTTGCCCAGCGCTTCCTTGAGCGTCATCGCCTATCCCAGCTGCACGACTTCGCGGCCCATGGCCCGCGCAATCGCTCGCACCTCGTGCATGGATTTGTCGAACTCGGGGAAGTCCAAGGACTGGGCTCCATCCGACTTCGCACGCGGCGGATCCGGGTGCACCTCGACGATGATGCCGTCCGCCCCCACCGCCACCGCGGCCCGCATCATCGCCGGCACCGCCTTGCGCACGCCGATGCCGTGCGAGGGGTCCACGAAGACAGGCAGGTGCGACAGCGCCTTGAGCATGGGCACCGCGTTCAGGTCCAACGTGTTGCGCGTCATCGTCTCGAACGTGCGGATGCCACGCTCGCAGAGGATGACCTGGGTGTTGCCTCGGGCGACGATGTACTCGGCCGCCATCAACAGCTCCTTGATGGTGGCGCTCATGCCTCGCTTGAGGAGCACGGGCTTGCGGCGCTCGCCCACCGCCTCCAGCAGGCTGAAGTTCTGCATGTTGCGCGCGCCAATCTGGAGGATGTCCGTGGACTCGGCCACCGCGTCCAACGTCGCGGTGTCCTTCACCTCGGTGGTGACGAGCAGGCCCGTCTCCTTGCGCGCCTCGGCGAGCAGCGCCAGGCCGTCGCCCTTGAGGCCCTGGAACTCATAGGGGCTGGTGCGCGGCTTGAACGCGCCACCGCGCAACATGGTGGCGCCCGACTTCTTCACCGCGTGCGCGGTGGAGAGAATCTGCTCACGCGACTCCACCGAACACGGACCCGCGATGACGTGGAAGGACGAACCACCGATGGTGAGGTCGCCCACGCGCAGCTGCGTGTCGTCCGGCTTCACCTCGCGGCTGACGAGCTTGAACGGCTGGGAGATGGAGACCGCGTCCGCGACGCCGGGCAGCACTCGGAAGGGTTCAGGCTCCACCGCGCCGGGGTTGCCGGTGATGCCGATGGCCGTGCGAGTGCCCCCTGGAATCGCGTGCGGTTGCCAACCACGACGGCGGATCTCGTCGTTCACACGCTCGATGTCCTGGGCCGTCGCGTCTGGTCGCATCACGATCAACATGGGAATACCCGCTCTCTCTCCACGAATGGGCACCGGCAAGTCCGGCGCCTTCAGGGTTCGACGTGTCGAACCCAGGCCTTCAGTTCTGCACAAGTGTTTGTTCCCGGGCAACCCGGACGACGGTGCCACTTGCGGCTCGTGCGCCCGGAGGCCCAGCATGGAGGGGGGCCAGCGCAGATGTGGGAGAGCACGTGTCGAACCCGGACGTCATCGTCGTGGGCGCGGGACTCTCGGGATTGGCTTGTGCACGGGCGCTCGTGCAATCCCGCTTGAAAGTAATGCTCCTGGAAGCCGGGGATGCGCCCGGAGGCCGTGTCCGCACGGATGTGCACGAAGAGGGCTTTCGCCTGGACCGGGGCTTTCAGGTGTACCTCACGGCCTACCCCGAGGGCCGGCAGGTGTTGGACCTCGAGCCCCTGCGGATTCGCCGGTTTCATCCGGGCGCGAAGGTGTGGCGGGGCGGGCGGCTGCGGACCGTGGCGGACCCGCTCCGTCAGCCGGTGACGGCGCTGTCACACGTCGTGGGCTCGGTGGGAACGTTTGGGGACAAACTCCGGGTGCTGGAGCTGCGGCAGCTCGCGCGCTCTGGCGAGGACGAGGATGTCTGGCTGCGTCCGCAGCGCACCGCGAGGCGCTACCTGGAGGAACTGGGCTTCACCGAGGAGATGGTGGAGGGGTTCCTGCGGCCCTTCCTGTCCGGCGTCTTCCTGGACCCCGCGTTGACGACGTCCAGCCGCTTCCTCGAGTTTGTCTTTCGCATGTTCGCCTCCGGGGCCGCGGGAGTGCCGGAGCGGGGGATGGGGGCCATTCCCGAACAGCTCGCGGCGAAGCTCCCCTCGGGTGTCCTGCGCCGCAACGTCCCCGTGTTCGAGGTGTGGGGACATCGCGTGCGCCTGGAGGGCGGAGAGTTGGTGGGCGCGAAGGCGGTGGTGGTGGCCACGGACCCGTTGGCCGCGGCGAGGCTCCTGCCCGGCATGCCCGCGCCTCGGATGAACGCGGTGACGTGTCTGTATTTCGCCGCGCCGGAGCCGCCCGTGGAGGGGCCGTGGTTGCTCCTCAATGGCGAGGGCCATGGCGCGGTGAACACCGTGGCGGTGATGAGCGAGGTGTCCCCCGCCTATGCACCCAAAGGCCAGTCCCTCATCTCGGTGTCCGTGCTGGGGGTGTCCACGGATGAGGCGGCGCTGCGTGCGCGGGTCCTCGATGAATTGACGGGGTGGTTCGGCGCGAAGGTCTCGGCGTGGCGGCACCTGCGGACCTATTCGCTGCCCTTCGCATTGCCATCACAAACGGTGGAGGCGCTGGAGCCACCGCATCGTCCGGTGCGTTTGTCCCCGGGGCTGTACGTATGTGGCGACCACCGCGACAGCGCGTCCATCCAAGGGGCGCTCGTCTCCGGGCGGCGCGCGGCGGAGGCCGTGCTCATCGACCTGGGACTGTGATGCCTCGCGCGGGGCGTATCCGCGGTCACGTTCACTGTCGAGGGGAGGGGCCGAGGACCCAGGTCCGCGTCGATGAAGGGGCCTCCACGTCAGGGGCTCTCGACGCGGAATACTCGCGGCACCGCGCCACGTTCAGGCGAACAGGCGCGGCGCCGGACTGTCACGACGCTGCCTCAGCGAGCGCGGCCCTTGCCCTTGCGCTTCGTGGCGCGCTTCGCCTTGGCGGCGGCGGCGCGCGCGCCTTTGCTCGACGTGGAGCGCTTGGCGCTGACGGTCGCGCCGCTGCGCTTGCGGCTGAGCGCACCCCCCGCGCGCTTGCTCTTCGCCTTGGGGCTGCGGCGCTGGGTGGCCTCGGCCTCCAGCTTCGCGCGGGGCTCCCGCGCACCGCGCTTGCCTCGCGCCTTGGCTCCACCGCGACCGGTGGCCTGCTTGCCGCGCGCCTGCTTGCGACGCGCCGTCTTGCGTGTGCGAGGCTCGGCGGCCTCCGGCTGCGTGTCCTCGCGCACGACGACCTCGTTCACCACCTCCATGGGAGGCGCGGCCACGGGGGCGTCGATGACGGGGGCGGGGGGCGGCTCGCTCGGGGCCACCACCGCGGCCGCCACGCGAGTCCGCGTCACCGTCCTCTTGGGGCCCGTGCGCCGCGTCTTCGCCGCGGGAGCACCGAGGATGTCCTCCTCCGCGCTGGCCTCCTCCGCCCACTGGAAGGGGAAGTCCATGGCCGTCCGAGGTCCCGAGCCCAAGAGCAGCGGCGCCGCCAGCGCATCCGCGCCAGACGCGACGGCGGCCATCGCGGTGACCAGGCTGAGCGTGGTGGGGGCCGCGCCACCCAGCGGATACAGCGCCACCGAGCCCATGTCGTTCCAGCCCACCACGAGATATCGGAACGCGTCGGGATGGCGCGCGCGCAGCGTGCTCATCACCAGGACGAAGGAATTGAAGCCCCCATCATCGAAGCGCACCAGCCATTGATTGCCGAGCGGTTGCCGGACGCGCCGGTGGGGCTTGCTGAGCTCGGCTCGGACCACTCCCTGGATGGCTGCGCGCGCCAAGGGGGCTGCCGTCGGGAGGATGTCGCAAGTGAAGACCGCGAAGGAGGTCTGGGGCATCCAGCCATCATTCCCTATCACTCACAAGGCTGTCTAATCGCTGGCCAAGGATTTGCGCGATAGGTCACTGAGGCCTCCACCCCGAACCGGCGGGGTGGAGGTCCCGACACCCAAGGCCTGTCAGCTCGTGGCCTGCGTGGACGCCGCCGGCCGCGAGTTCCCCGGGGCCTGCGCGGCCATCCCCGCCACCTGCGTCAGCAGCGTCGTCAGCCGGCGCGCGAAGCGGTTGGGGTCGGAGATGGTGCTGCCCTCGGTGAGCAGCGCCTGGTCATGCAAGAGCTCAATCCACTCGGACACCTGCGCCTGGGCCGGGTCCTTCTCGTGGAGCGCCTTGAGGTGCTCGATGACCGGGTGCTTGGGATTGACCTCGAGGATGCGCTTGACGCGCGGCATGCCCTTGCCGCGCTGCTGGAGCAGCCGCTCCAGGTACGCCGGAGAGCCGCCCTCCGGAACGACGAGGCACACCGGCGAGTCCGTGAGCCGGTCCGTCACGCGCACTTCGCGCACCGACTCCTGGAGCACGTCCTTCATCCTCGACGTGAGCCCCTTGAGTCCCTCCGCGCTCTGCTCCTGCTCCTTCTTCTGCTCCTCGGTGGCCTGGAGCTTCAGGTCCGCCTGGAGCGCGGACACCAGGGGCTTGCCCTGGAACTCACGCAGGCCCTGCGCGGCCCACTCGTCCACCGGGTCCGTCATGAAGAGGACCTCGTAGCCGCGCTGCTTGAGCGCCTCCAGGTGCGGGCTGTCCTCCACCGCCTTCCGGGACTCGCCGTACATGTAATAGAGCGCCTCCTGGCCCTCCTTCATGCGCGACACGTAGTCGGCCAGCGAGGTGAGGCCCTCCTCGCGGGAGCTCTCGTAGCGCAGCAGGCCGCCCAGCTTGTCCTTGTGCTCGGCCTCGGTGGCGAGGCCCTCCTTGAGCACCGTGCCGAAAGACTTCCAGAACTCCTTGTAGTCCTCCGGCTTGTCCTTGGACATCTTCTCCAGGAGGTCCAGGGACTTCTTCACCACGTGCTTGCGGATGGCGCGCACCACCTGCGAGTCCTGGAGCAGCTCGCGCGACACGTTGAGCGGCAGGTCGTCCGAGTCGATGACTCCGCGCACGAAGCGCAGCCACTGCGGCACCAGTTCCTCGCAGCGGTCCATGATGAACACGCGCTTGACGAACAGCCGCACCCCGCGCTGCTGCTGCGCGTTCAAGTCGAACGGCGGGTGCTTGGGAACGAAGAGCAGGCCGGTGAACTGCTGGTTGCCGTCCGCCTTGAAGTGGGTCCACGCCAGGGGCGCGTCCCAGTCGTGCGTCAGGTGCTTGTAGAACTCCTGGTACTGCTCGTCGGTGATGTCCGACTTGGAGCGCTGCCACAGCGCGCTGGCCTTGTTCACCACCTCCAGCGAGGCTTCCGTCTTCGCGTCGTCCCCCGTCCCGGTGGTCTTCTTCACCTGGAGCTTGATGGGGTGGCCCACGTAGTCGGAGTACTGCGTAATCAACGAGCGCAGCCGCCACTCGTCCAGGAACTCCTTCTGGTCCTCCTTCATGTGGAGGATGACGGAGGTGCCTCGGGTGGCGCGCTCGGCGGGCTCCACGGTGAAGGTGCCGTGGGCCTCCGAGGTCCACTTCCACGCGCTGGAGTCCTTGCCCGCCGCGCGGCTGATGACCTCCACCCGGTCCGCGACGAGGTACGCGCTGTAGAAGCCCACGCCGAACTGGCCGATGAGCTGCATGTCCTTCTGCCCACGCTGCGTCATGGCCTGGATGAACTCGCGCGAGCCGGAGTGGGCGATGGTGCCCAGGTTCTTCACCAGCTCGTCGTGCGACATGCCGATGCCGCTGTCCTCGATGGTGAGGGTGCCCTTGTCGGCGTCGGGGATGATGCGCAGCTCCAGCTCCGGGGCGTCCGCGAGCAGCTCGGGCTCGGTAATCGCCCGGAAGCGCAGCTTGTCCAGCGCGTCCGAGGCGTTGGACACCAGCTCACGCAGGAAGATCTCCTTGTGGCTGTAGAGCGAGTTGATGACCAGGCTCAGGAGTTGGTTGATCTCCGCCTGGAAGGCATGGGTTTCGCGCTGGGGGGCGGCTTCGACGGTCATGGGGTTCAGGGCCTCCGGGGCGCCCGGGTGGGCGCAAGCATCGTCTCCCCATAACCATGCCAGAGGGCTTGTCGAGGACCTTCCTTTCACGGAAGGCAGCCGCCCCCACCGCCGGGGTTACAGGGGAGGGTAGATGGGCGGGTAGTTGTCGCCGAAGTGGCTGTCCCAGTACGTCTGGCCCCCCACCTGGTAGCGGATGTAGTAGCGGGGTGTGCCGGACCCGTTCGGGATGCGCGCCTGCCAGCGCTCCACGTTCTGCGCGTTGGGGCTGGAGACGTAGGCGTACCCCACGGAGTAGCTCGGCAGGAAGGACGCGGCGACCTCGTGCGAGGTGGCCCAGTCATCCGTGGTGTAGACGACAGTGACGCTCTTCGCATAGGCGAGGTTCTTCACGTCGATGCCGATGTCCACCTCGCCGGTGGTCTGCCAGACACTCGTGGCCACCAGCACATTCACGCGGGGCAGGAGGGGGCCGTCCGCGCGACCCAGGTGGTAGTTGGCCCCCGCGTTGTTGTCCCAATACGTCTGTCCATTCACCGTGAGCTTCGCGACGAACTCCAGGTCCCGGGTCGGCTGCGGAGACGTGCCCCAGCTCGGGTACTGCCGCGTCACCTTCCACAGCTCATATCCCGGGCCCGCGCCGCCCTCGTAGCTGGCGGACAGGTCCAGCCACGTCCCATCCGGCTGCTTGTCATGGATGGCGACCTGCTTCTCGTAGGCCAGGTTCTTCACCACCAGCAGGTAGGTGACGTCCTGCCACGTCTGCCCGCGGTAGCTGCTCACCGTGCTCACCGCCTTGAGCAGGCGCACCTCGTCCGCGGCGAGCGCGGAGGTGGAGGTCAGCACCACGGTCCATGCCACCAGCAGCGCACTCCATCGGGTGGGAGTACCGGTTCGAGTCGTCGTCATGTGAAGCCCCCCATGTGCCCAGGAGGAGGGCACTTGAGTCCGCGTTACCCTGGAAATCCAGGCCGACGCATGTTGTCAGCGAGCCTTGTCGCGCGCCGCCGAACCGTCCCGATTGAAAAGTTTCGGTAAGTCTCCGAGCGCGGGCGCACTGTGAGGACGCACGGGGTTGGAGTAGGGAGGGGGCATGAACCGAACCCTCTTCTCCCTGCTCGGGGCGATGTTGCTGTCCGGCCCCGCCCTCGCCGAGCAGAAAGCCCCCGCCGCCCTGCCCGACGCCGCCGAGCTCCAGCGCCTCACCGCGCGCTTCGCCCCGGTGGAGTTGAAGGTCGACCTGAAGGCCCTTCCCGACAACGAGCGCCGCGCCCTGGCGCGCATCGTCCAGGCCTCGCAGTACATGGACGCGCTCTTCCTGCGCCAGCGCTGGGCGGGCAGCGAGACGGTGCTGCTGGGACTGGTGCGGGATGAGACGCCGCTGGGCCGCGCGCGGTTGCACGCGTTCGTCCTGGACAAGGGCCCGTGGATCAGCCTGGACGAGGGGCGGCCGTTCCTGCCCGGCGTGCCCCCGAAGCCGGAGGCCGGCAACTTCTACCCGGCCGGCTCCTCCAAGGCGGAGGTGGAGGCGTGGGTGAAGTCGCTGCCCGAGGCGCAGGCGAAGGAGGCCACCGGCTTCTACACGACCATCCGCCGGGGCACCGACGGCAAGTTCATCTCCGTGCCGTACAGCGTGGAGTACCAGGGGGAGCTGGCGCAGGCGGCCGCGCTCTTCCGCGAGGCGGCGAACCTCACCAAGCAGCCCACGCTCAAGGCGTTCCTCAACGCGCGCGCGGACGCGTTCCTGTCCAACGACTACTACGCCAGCGAGGTGGCGTGGATGAAGCTGGACGCGAGCATCGAGCCCACCGTCGGACCCTACGAGGTCTACGAGGACGGCTGGTTCAACTACAAGGCCGCCTTCGAGGCCTTCGTGGGTCTGCGCGACGACGCGGAGACGACGAAGCTTGCGAAGTTCAGCGACCACCTCCAGGACCTGGAGAACAACCTCCCCATCGACCCGAAGATGCGCAGCCCGAAGCTGGGCGCGCTGGCCCCCATCCGCGTCGTCAACAGCCTGTTCTCCTCGGGCGACGCCAACCGCGGCGTGCAGACGGCGGCCTACAACCTGCCCAATGACGAGCGCGTCACGGAGGCCATGGGCTCCAAGCGGGTCATGCTCAAGAACGTGCAGGAGGCCAAGTTCCAGCGCGTGCTGCTGCCCATCGCCAAGGTGGCGCTGACCGCGAAGGACCAGCAGGACGTGGCCTTCGACGCGTTCTTCACGCACATCCTCATGCACGAGCTGATGCACGGCCTGGGGCCGCACAACATCACCGTGGATGGCAAGGAGACGACGGTGCGTCAGGCGCTCCAGGTGGCGTCCAGCGCGCTCGAGGAGGCCAAGGCGGACATCTCCGGCCTGTGGGCGCTGCAGCGGCTGATGGACACGGGCGTCATCGACAAGTCCATGGCGCGCACCATGTACACGACGTTCCTGGCCTCCGCGTTCCGCTCCATCCGCTTCGGCATCGACGAGGCGCACGGCAAGGGCGTGGCGCTGCAGCTGAACCACTTCCTCGACACGGGCGCGGTGAAGGTCAACGCGGACGGCACCTTCTCCGTGGTGCCGGAGAAGATTCAGCAGTCGGTCACCTCGCTGACGAAGCAGTTGATGGAGATTCAGGGGAAGGGTGACCGCAAGGCGGCCGAGGCCCTGCTGGCGAAGATGGGCGTGGTGCGGCCTCCGGTGCGCAAGGTGCTGGAGCGCCTCAAGGACGTGCCGGTGGACATCGAGCCCCACTACGTCACCGCGGAGGAGCTGGTCCGCGAGGCCACCGCGTCCACGGCGTCCCCGGGCGGGAAGAAGTAGCCCACGCCACGTCCGCCAGTCCGCCCCCGCGCCAGGGAAGGCTTCCCGTGCGCGGCGGGCGGGGCGGTAGCATGTGTCAGGGAGAGATGGCGACCTTGGTTCCATACCGCGCGGCTCCGCTGGGGCCTTGGGGTGTCCTCGTCGCGCTCGTCATCGTGGGCGCGTGGGGCGGGCACCTGGCGTGGATGCTGATGTCGTCCGGGTTGCCCTGGGACGCTCCGCTCACCTGGCTGCATGTCGTCGTCCAGGCGTGGCTGTGCACGGGGTTGTTCATCACCGGCCATGACGCCATGCACGGCACGGTGGCCCGCCCGGCCTGGGTGAACGAGGCGGTGGGCACCATCGCCTGCTTCCTCTTCGCGGGCCTGTCGTACCGCCGGCTGGTGGTCAACCACCGCGCCCACCACGAGGACCCGACGGGCGAGAAGGACCCGGACTTCTCCACGCGCACCCAGTCGTTCTGGCCGTGGCTCGGCACCTTCATGGTCCGCTACACCACGCTGCCGCAACTGGGCGTGATGGCGGCCAAGTTCAACATCCTCGTCTACCTGGGGGTGTCCCAGCCGCGCGTGCTCGTGTTCTGGGTGTTGCCCGCCGTGCTGGGCACGCTGCAGCTCTTCTACTTCGGCACGTACCTGCCGCACCGCCGCCCGGACACGCCCGACATGGCGCCCCATCACGCGCGCACCTTGCCGCGCAATCACCCGTGGGCCCTGCTGTCCTGCTTCTTCTTCGGCTACCACTGGGAGCACCACCAGTCTCCCGGCACACCCTGGTGGCGGCTGTGGCGACTCAAGGACTCGCGGACCGAGCAGGCGGCCCGCGCGGTGTCGGCTCGCGACGCGATGTAACGGCCGGAAGGCCCGGGCCGTTATGATGGGGCATGAGCGACGACACGCCGTCTGGCTCCGACATCACCCCCGAGCCGCTCTACCTGCGCCGCCGTGAGCTCCTGAAGAACGCGGGGCTCTTCCTCGGCACGGCCGCGGGTGTGGCCGGGGGACTCTTGTCGTTGACGGGCCGGGGGCGCGGCTCGAGCGCGGACGCGGTGCCCGACGCGGGCGCGGTGGCGGGGCCGGTGGTGAAGGCCGCGAGCGAGTTCGATACCTCCGAGCCGCGCACGTCCTACGAAGACATCACCACGTACAACAACTTCTACGAGCTGGGCCTGGACAAGGGGGACCCGGCGAGGCTCGCGCATCTGCTCAAGCCCCGGCCGTGGACCGTCACGCTCGACGGCGAGGTCCACGAGCCCCGGACGGTGGACATCGACCAGCTCCTGTCGTGGTTCCCTCCCGAGGAGCGCGTGTACCGGATGCGCTGCGTGGAGGCGTGGTCCATGGTGATTCCATGGCTGGGCTTTCCCCTGGCCGCGCTCCTCGCGAAGGTGAAGCCCACCAGCCACGCGCGCTACGTGGCCTTCACCACGCTGATGGACCCCGAGCAGCTCCCCGGTCAGCAGCGCCGGGTGTTGGACTGGCCCTACACGGAAGGGCTGCGGCTGGACGAAGCGAAGCATCCGCTCACCTTCATGGCCATGGGGCTCTATGGCCGCCAGCTCCCCGCGCAGAACGGCGCGCCGCTGCGGCTCGTCGTGCCTTGGAAGTATGGGTTCAAGGGCGGCAAATCGATTGTCCGCATCACCCTGACGCGCACACGGCCCTTCACGACGTGGAACATGGCGGCGCCGGAGGAGTACGGCTTCTACGCCAACGTGAATCCCGCGGTGCCACACCCGCGCTGGAGCCAGGCCACCGAGCGGCGCATCGGTGACTTCGAGCGCCGCCGCACGCTGCCCTTCAACGGGTACGCGGAGCAGGTGGCCCACCTCTACTCGGGCATGGACCTGCGCGAGAACTACTGAACCATGGCCACCTCTCCCCATCCCTGGCTCAATCCCGCCGTCACCGTGGGCGGCCTCGCGCCGCTGGTGTTCATGGCCGTGCAGGGGCCTCGCGGTGCGCTGGGCCCCAACGCCATCGAGGCCGCGCTCAACCAGACGGGGCTCATCACGCTGGTGCTGTTGGTGGCGTCGCTGGCGTGTACGCCGGTGCGCCTGGTCACCGGGTGGACGTGGCCCGCGCGCGTGCGGCGCACGCTGGGGCTGCTCGCCTTCACGTATGCGTCCTCGCACTTCCTCACGTACGTCGTGCTGGACCGGGGCCTCTCCCTGTCCGCGCTGCTGGAGGAGCTGGCCGAGCGGCCCTTCATCTTCGTGGGCTTCACCGCGTGGATGTTGCTGGTGCCGCTGGCCGTCACCTCGACGAACGCGTGGGTGCGCCGCCTGGGCTTCCCTCGCTGGCAGCGCCTGCACCGGCTGGCGTACGTGGCCGCGGTGCTGGGCGTGGTGCACTTCGTGTGGCGCGTCAAGAAGGACGTCACCGAGCCCGTGCTCTACGGCGCGGTGCTGGCCCTGCTGTTCGCCCTGCGAGTGGGAGAGGCGATGCGCAAACGCCGGGCCCGCGCCGCGTCGGCGGCCCGGAACCCGGCGTGAGGAACAACGGACCGCTGGGAACTACTTACGCGGCAGCGGGAGGATGGTGTCCACGAGCGTCATGAGCTGAGCGCAGCTCACCGGCTTGCGGACGAAGGCGCTGATGCCGGCCTTCTGTCCCAGGGCGCGGACCTCCGCCACGTTCGGGTCACCCGTCATCATCAGGATGGGGACCTTGGCCAGCTTCGGGTTGGCGTTGGCGCGAATCTGCGCGGCGAAGTCGGCCCCGTTCATCCCGTCCATGTGGAAGTCGGTGAGGATGAGGTCGATGGTCTCCGCCTCGGCGACCTTCAGCCCCTCTTCGGCGGACTCCGCCTCGAGGAACTCGAAGTTGCGCGCCATCAGGTAGATTTTCAGCAGCGTCCGGATGGAGCGGCTGTCATCCACCAGCAGGACGCGCTGGGCCGCGGTACCCGATGCCGGCCGGGTTCCCACAGGGCGCGCCGGGTCCGTCGTGGGGCGGTTGGGGCTGGGCTCAGGGGAGGGCAGGGTGCCGGCCTTCATCGGATCATCAACCTCGGTGGGGCTGTCTCCCCGCGGAGACCTGGGGCATGTTGACGGAAGGACATGCCGAAGTCAAAGCACCGTCCTTCCTCTCTTTTTTCCGAATGTGGGGCGCCGCACACCCCACCTGCCGTGAAGTGCCTCAGGGCACCTCGAGCACGAACGCCTGGCTCTCCACTCCCTGCATTCCCAGGCTGGGGGCAATGGCGGGAGACAGCTCGTTGGGGACGCGCCAGGTCTGCCCGGTGGATTGGATCAACACCACCGAGTAGCGCCCCTTGGGCAGCCCCTCCAGCACCGCGGGTGCGGCCGGGTTCTTGGCGTCGATGGCGACGGGCGACACGGCCACGAACAGCTCCTGCACCGGCACGGGGGTCGTGCGCGGCTTCCCCTCGGCATCGGTGAGCAGGGGGATGAGCGAGTCCGTCAAGAGGGTGGAATGGAGCACCACCAGGTCCGGCTGCCCGTCGCGCGAGCCATCCGCGCGCGGGTAGTCGGTGCCGTTGGCGTCGAGCACCCCGTTGCGGTCCAGGTCGTTGTCCTCCAGGAGTCCGGGGACGTTCGCCAGCTTGCGCACGACGACGCGGGGCCACACCTCGCGCTGCTTCTCTTCTTGCTGCGCGGCCTTGGCCGGGTCCACGTAGCTGACCATGAACGCCTTGGGGCGCTGGTCCACCGCGCCGCCCTCGAACGACTGGGGCGTCAGCCGCAGGACCTTGCCCTGCGAGCCCGGGGTGATGGTGGCGTCGCCGCCCATGTGTATCGTGGCCTGGAAGGCGGGCCGGTCCACCGGCACCTGCGCGGTGGCCTGGGAGAAGCTCATCGTCACGTTGGTGAGCGCCTGGGGCCGGCCGTCCTTGTCCTCGGTGATTTCCAGCGTGATGGGCCGGGGAGGCGTGGTGGTGAGGTCCACCACCCCGCCGCCGATGTCGCCCGCGTTGGGCTCACTGGTGACGCCGTACCAGGGGTTGAAGTCCGAGGCATGGCAAGGCTGCACGCCGCCGTTGCGGCAGCTGTCCACGTCGATGAAGCCGCGAATCGTGTAGCGCCCCTTGCCGACGAGGCTGAAGGCGAAGGGCGCGGTAAACGGACCGGGCGCGTCGGTGGTGAGCGCCGGGCCGAAGAGCTGCTCGGCGGGGACGACGGTGAACGCGAGCGGGCGGCCGGTGCCCTGCGGCGGCGGAGGCCGGTCCGCGTCGTAGAGGAACACCACGGCGTTGCCGCGCGTGCGCGCCTGCACCACGAGGGTGCCCTCGATGCGGGCGGAGTGGATGTTCTGCTGTCCGTCCGCGGTGGGGACCACCTCGGGGGACTCGCAGCCCGTCACGAGCAGGGACGCGGCGAGGACGCCTCCCAGCGACTTCTTCCAGGATGAGGAGAGGCTCATGGAGTCACCGTCAGCGTCGCGTAGACGCGCCGCTCGATGCGGTTGCCGAAAGGATGTTGGGAGTGCGAGCCGCCGAGCTGGCTGCCCGTCAGCGCGACGTCCACCACGTTCTTCACGGCCGCGTAACCCACGCGCGCGTTGATGATGGTGTAGGCGCCCAGCGGGTTGGAGATGAGCTCGATGCGCGTGGGGTCCGACGCGGCCGGCTCGCGCTCAATCCACGTGGTGGACGAGGTGAAGGCCACGTCCACGCCGAACTCCAGGTCCGCCTGCGTGCGGTAGGTCACGCCGCCGAACAGCTTGAGCTGCGGCGCCTGGCTGCACGGGCCACACTCCTCCTTCTCCTCCAGGTCCGAGGAGATGGTCTGGAACGCGAAGCTGGCCTTGACGCCCAGGCCATCGATGGGGGCCAGGGTGATGCCGGCCTCCGCTCCGCGCGCGGTGTAGATGGAGTCCTCGTTCACGAAGCGCGAGCGGCCGATGAGGTAGTTGCCAGTGGCCGGGTCATACGACTCGCCCGGCGGCAGGCGCTCGAAGTTGGACAGGGCGATGAGGTCCTTCACCCGGTTCTGGTAGAGGGCCACGTCCCAGTCCATGCCGACCTCGGCGAACTCGCCGCGCCAGCCGAGCTCGAAGGCGGTGAGGCGCTCGGGGCGCAGCGACGTGTTGCCGGTGGTCAAGCCGCTGGCGCCGGGGACGCCCTGCACGGGGACGAGCAGCCGCGTGTAGCTCTCCAAGAAGGTGGGCTCGCGGAAGGCGGAGGCCGCGCTGATGCGGAACGCGTGGCCTTCCCACGGACGGAACAGCGCGGACACGCGGGGCGAGTGCGCCAGGCCCGGCGTGCCGTTGTCGAGCAGCGGGTGGCGGTCCACGCGGTAGCTGGCGACCAGGCTGAGCGGCTCGGCCAGACGCCACTCGTCCTGCACGAAGGCGGCGGCGTGAATCTCCTCGCGCAGCGCGCCCAGGTAGTTCCAGGCCACGCGCTTGAGGCGGCCCTCCACGCCCACGTTCAGCTGATGCTCGCCGGCCAGTTGGAACGAGCGCGCGAAGAGCAGCTCCGCGTTGAACAGGTTGGAGCTGAGCTCCAGCGCCAGCGAGCGCTGGCCGATGGGCTCGTACTGCGGCCCCGCGTTGCCGGAGATGTGGTTCCAGAACGTCTTCAGCTTGAGGGGGCCCAGCTCCACGTCGCCCTTGGCGTACGCGGTGAGGCCGTCCATGTAGTAGTTGCGCAGCAGGCCCAGCGGATAGATTTCCGTGTTGAACCGGTACGCGCCGCCGGACAGGCCAATCTGCTTGTCCTCGGAGAAGGTGTAGACGGCGGACAGCGTGCCGCGCGCGCCGCGCACGCCGATGTCCGGGTCCGGGTCCCTGAGCACGATGTCCGGGCGGTTGCTGCCGTAGTCGCGGCTGAACTTGTCCGCCTGCGAGTACGCCACGGACGCGCGGTAGTGCAGCGCGCCCGCGTTGCCGTGGCTGAGGAACGAGCCCGACACGGTGTTGCCGGTGCCGCCGGTGACGTTGAAGCGCGCGCGCGGGCCGGAGCCCGGGGCCTGGGTGATGATGTTGATGACGCCCAACATGGCGTTGGCGCCGTACAGCGCGCTGCCCGGGCCGCGGATGACCTCGATGCGCTCGATTTCATCCAGCCCGATGGGGATGGCGGACCACAGGGTCAGGCCGAGGAAGTCCTGGTACTCGGTGCGGCCGTCCACCAGCACGAGCACCTTGTTGGCGATGCGCTGGTTGAAGCCACGCAGCGACACGTTGGCGCTGCCGATGCCCAGCGACATGACGTCCGCGCCGGGCACGCGGCGCAGCAGCTCCGGCAGCGTCTGTGCGCCGGACAGGCGGATGTCCTCGGCGGTGATGACGGTGGTGGCGTTGGGCGCCTCCAGCGAGGACTGGGCGCGGCGGCTCGCCGTCACGACGCGCTCTTCGTAGGGCACCAGGCCCTCGTCGGCGCCGGCGGACTCGTTGAGCTGCGGCAGCGCGCTGGGCACGTACGTGGACGGCGCGGAGGTGCCCGGGGCGGGCATGGACTCCGCGCGCTCGATGGCCTTCTCCAACCGCTCCAGGAGCGTGGCCATCTGCTGCTGCGACTGGACGCTGGCGGGCGGGGGCGGCATGGGCAGCCCGGACTTGTCCGGAGGCGTCGCGGACGAGGCCTCCAGCGCGCGCTGCTTCTCCTCCAGCGCCGCGACGGTGGCCTCGACGGAGGCCGCGTCCCCGGGGCTGCTGGTCATGTAGCGCCGGTACGCATCCAGCGCCTTCTCCGTGCGCCCCGCGTCCTGGTATGCGCGGGCGATGTTGTAGAGGACGTTGGGGTGCGGCTTGATGGCGTAGGCCTGCTCCAACTCGGCGATGCCCTCGTCGTACTCCTTCTTCGCGATGAGGCTCATGCCGTTGCGGAAGTGGCGACGGGCTTCGAGACGTGCGTCCGCCAGGGCCTGCGATGCGCATAGACACAGCGCGAGCAGGCCCACTCGATGAAGGGCTTTGTAGTGTTTCACTAGTAGGGGTTGTCCTTGAATTTGTCGTTCGAGTCAGAAGCAGCGGGCCGCGTGGGCCGGGGACTCGATTTCTTCTTGAGCTTGTGGAGGAAGGGCTCCTCGCTGCCAGAGCCGACCGCGACCACGGTGGCGGGCTGGTAGCCCTCCAGCGTGAAGGTCAGCTCCGCGCGAGCGGTGCCATCATCCTCCTGAGGCACCTTGAGGTTCACGGGCGTGGGGCCCAGGTCCTTGCCGCGGTAGCGCACGCGCGCGCCGCTCGGCTCGCTGTCGATGACGAACCGGACCGTGGGACCTGTGGGGGAGACGAGCGGCGCCAGCGCCAGCTCCTCCCCGTCCGAGCCCAGCTCCGAGGACGGCGGCGGCGGGGCCTTGGCGGGGGCTTGCGGCTCGCCGGAGGGCGTGGGGCTCTTCGGGTTCTGGGCGGTGGGGGCCGCCATGGGCGCCAGGGGCTGAGGCTCGGAGGGGCGCGTGGCGAACATGGCCGCGACACCGCCACCCACGAGCAGCACGCCGCCCACGAGGGCCAGCGGCCAGAGGCGGCGCGCGGGCTTCTGGGCGGGCTCCTCGACGGCGATGTCCAGCGCCATGGTGCTGGGGCCGGAGCCGACGGCGGCGGAGCCCAGCGGGCCGCTGATGGGACCGCTGCGAGGGCCGCTGCCGGTGCCCGTCAGACGCGGGCCGCTGAAGACGCCGCTGACGCCCACCGCGTGCGCGAGGCGGCGCATGGCCTCCAGCACCTCGTCCATGGACTGGTAGCGGTCGACGGGCTGCTTCGCCAGGCACTTCATCACCAGCGCTTCGACCTCCGCGGGGCAGCCGTGTCCGGGCCAGATGGCGCCGAAGGCGGGAGGTGGCTCGTTGATGTGCTTGACGATGACGTCGATGCTCTGCGCCGCGAGGAAGGGCGGCTGGCCCATCAGCATCTGATAGAGCACCACGCCCATGCTGTACACGTCGCTGCGCGGGTCGGCGATGTTGCGCGCCTGCTCCGGCGCCATGTACTGCGGCGAGCCCAGGATGATGCCGGCCTGGGTGAGCGACGTGTCCTGGATGTCCGTGTCGCCGATGAACGACTTCACCAATCCGAAGTCGAGCACCTTGACGATGTCGTGGTCCGTCTCCTGGTTGAGGACCATGACGTTGGCGGGCTTGAGGTCCCGGTGGATGAGGCCGACCTTGTGGGCCTCGCGCAGCGAGCGGGCCACCTGCTGCGTGATGTTGAGCGCGCGCGCCCACGGCAGCGGCCCCACCTGCGTGAGCAGCTGGCTGAGCGTGAGCCCGTCCAGGTACTCCATCGCGATGTAGTAGATGCCGTCTTCCGTCTTGCCGTAGTCGATGACGGTGACGGTGTTGGGGTGGCGCAGCTTCGCGGTGACGCTGGCCTCCAGGAAGAAGCGCTTCTGGAAGCCCGGGTCCTTGCCCTCGTCGTTGTAGTGAGGGTTGAGGACCTTCAGCGCGACGAGCCGGTCCAGCGGTGCCTGAATGGCTTTGTAGACGCGGCCCATGCCTCCGGCACCCAGGGTCTCCAGGATGCGGAAGCGTTCGTTGAGAACCCGGCCCAGCAGCGGGTCCACCAGATCGGGAGGGGCGCCATTCGTCGGGGCGTTGCTTTCGATCATGTCGGCCCCCGCCGACCGGGAAGGCACATGACACTCCGGTCGTACATGCGCCCGGATGCTAACACTCCAATCGTCCACCTCCCAAGCAACCCGCCAGGTTGGCGCAGTGCATCAAAGGCCGAGAATCCGGCCTGGGAGCCTCAAAGTCGGGCACTGAACAGGCGAGCGAGCGGCGTCTGCGACAACGCGGACGAGTGGCCCTGGGCGTGAGCGACTCGGAGTGCGGGGCCTCCGGTTTCGGGCGTGAGCCAGGGGATGGGGATGCCCCTTGCGAGTGAGGTGCCGCGCGAAGGGGCGGGGTAGGGTGGGGCGGATGAACGGCCACCTGACCGAGTTGCTTTCCGCCGCGCCACCGTACCCGCGGAGGGTGGTGTGCATGACGGAGGAGACGACGGAGGTGCTCTACCGGATTGGCGCGGGGGAGCTGGTGGTGGGCGTGTCGGGCTTCACGGTGCGGCCGCCGGAGGCGCGCAAGAAGCCGCGGGTGTCGTCGTTCCTGGACGCGAACTTCGAGCGCATCCTGGAGTTGAAGCCGGACCTGGTGCTGGGCTTCTCCGATTTGCAGGCGGACCTGGGCCGCGAGCTGTGCAAGCGGGGCGTGCCCGTGTACCTGTTCAACCAGCGCGCGGTGGCGGAAATCCTCCAGACGGTGCGGCTGATAGGGGCGCTGGTGGGGCGCGCGGAGGCCGCGGAGAAGCTGGCCGCCGAGTTGACGGCGAACCTGGAGCGGCACTCGGACGCGGCGCTGGCGTTGCCTCGCCGGCCGCGCATCTTCTTCGAGGAGTGGCATGAGCCGCTCATCTCCGGCATCCGCTGGTGTTCGGAGCTGGTGGAGCTGGTGGGCGGCGAGGACATCTGCCGCGAGTCGCGAGCGTCCCAGGGCGCCAAGGGGCGCATCTTCGAGCCGGAGGAGGTCGCACGCCGAAACCCCGACGGCGTCATCGCGAGCTGGTGTGGCCGCAAGGCGAAGCGGGACAAGATTGCGTCGAGGCCGGGCTGGTCCCAGGTGCGGGCGGTGGTGGACGACCAGCTCTACGAGGTGAAGAGCAGCCTCATCCTCCAGCCGGGCCCGGCGGCGTTGTCGGACGGCGTGGAGAAGCTGGCGCGCATCGTCGCGGCGATTGCGCGCGGCGAGAAGCTCCCCGTGCCCAAGGGCGCGGACCTGCGCGGCGCCTGAGGGGCGCGGCGGACTTTCGAGTCTCGGGCACCCATGCCGGGTGCTCTTCACATGCGTGGTCGGGAGGTGTGACGTGGAAGGGTTTCCATTGCGGCTCAAGTGGCGGGGCTCCACGGCGGAGGAGTACAGCCGCGACGCGGTGGCTGGCGCGGAGGGCAAGCCCGACCTGTCGGTGAGCGCGGGGACCGGGTACGGCGGGAATGGTGCCCACTGGAACCCGGAGGACCTGCTGGGCGCGTCGCTGGCGCAGTGTCACCTGCTCACGTTCCTGGCGCTGGCGAAGAAGCTGCGCCTGGATGTGCGTGATTACGACGACTCCGTCACGGTGGTCCTGGAGGCGGTGGAGAAGGTGAAGCGGGTGACGCAGGTCCGCCTGGCGCCCGTCATCCGCGTGGCGCCGGGGACGGATGTGGAGAAGGTGCGCGAGATGTTCTTCAAGGCGCACAAGTACTGCTTCATCGGTCAGAGCATCACCGCGCAGGTGGTGATGGAGCCGACCATCGAAGTGCTGCCGGCCTAATCGCTGGCGCAGTCGAGGGACTCGTTCAGCAGTTGCCTCAGGTGTGTGTAGCTGGGGATGCCCAGCGGTCCTTCGAAGTGCTCACGCCACGCGGAGTCGAGCGCCGCGTGGATGGAGGCGGGCAGCCGCGCCGAGTCGCCGATGCGGCCGGTGCGGACCTTCGTGGTGCGGACGTCGGGGGGCAATTCCGCGAGCGTGTTGAGAATCGCGGTCGTGGGGTGGTCATCGAACTGGCGCTCGTGCGCGTGCATGAACGCGAAGGTGGCCTGGCGTGTCACCGTCGCGGCGAGGGCGTCATCCACGCTCAGCCCCATGAACGCGCCGATGCGGCGGACCGAGCCCTCCAGGTCCTGAATCAGGTCCTCGTAGGTCATGAGCAGCACGTCCTCGCGCTCGCGCACCTGCCACCAGGAGCGCAGGTGCTCCCAGTAGGTGCCGAAGAGCAGGTCATTCACGAAGACGCCCTCGTAGATGTCCTCCAGGCTGAAGGCGTCGGGCTCGAACATCCAGCCGCTGAGGAAGTAGTAGAAGGACACGAAGGCGTCCGCGGGCGCGCGCGTGATGTAGATGTACCGGCCCCCCTTGGGGATGTCGTCCCAGCGCAGGTGGGACTTGAAGGCGCGGGGCCTTGCGACCTGGGGACCTCCGAGGTCCAGCCCCGGAATCGGCGGACACTCCAGCCACGGGACGACGAGGGAGATCTCCTCGAAGTCCATGGAGCCCCCCGAGCGCAGCCCGTGGACGATTTGCTGCATCCACGTGGTGCCGCACTTGGGAAACGACGCCACGAAGACATCGCTGGGCTCCACGCGAATGTCGGCGGGAGCGAAGACGCGTCCGTCCTGCGCGGGCAGGGCCAGGATTCTCTGGATGGAGGTGGGCAGGCGAGGTGACGGCTGACTGCGGCGGGCTTCTGCGCGGGTCATGGCTTCCCTCTCGTGAGGAGGCCTCCGGGGGCTGGAGGCACGTCGGGGGACTCACGATGAGATCACCTCCGGGACATGTCCTCGCGGGCATGGCACCTCTGGCCAATAGGGAAAGGTGAGCCGCGCCGCACGCGGGGTTGAGTGGACAACGGAGTCCGTCGCGAGGTGCTCACCGCTTCACGCGAGGCTTCTGCTCGGAGACCTTCCTGACCACGGCGTCCGTGGACTCGATGCGCCGGCCGTCCTTCGCGTGCAGTTCCATTCGAGGCACCGGGCGCCCGCTCCGTGTGTCCACGAGGATGGAGTGGGGCTCGCCCGGCTCGAAGCAGTGCGCCTCTCCCCACTGCCTCATCGCCACGATGACCTGGAACAAGTCCCGGCCCTTGGCCGTCAGGGCGTACTCGTGGAACGCGCTCCCGTCGGACGCGGGCACCACCTCCAGGACGCCGTGCTCGACGAGCTTGCGCAGCCTGGACGCGAGGATGTTCTTGGCCATGCCCAGGTTCTTCTGAAGCTCGCCGAAGCGGCGCAGGCCATCGAACACGTCACGGACGATGAGCAGCGACCACTCATCCCCGAACACGTCCACCGCCCGCCCGACGGGGCACTCGCCCTGGCTCGTCTTCTTCCCCATGCCTCCGGCCTCCCTGGCTTTGGTTGCAAACTTAAACCACCTTCGTTAGCTCCGCCGCATTGGTTTCGTTTTGAAACCAGATGGAGGGCGAGTGGACGTGCGAGCGGAGCAGGTGATGGGAGAGCGGGGGACCGGGCTGTCGCGTGCCGTCACCTTCCTGCTCGCGGCGGCATGTGGGCTGGCGGTGGCGAACGTGTACTACGCGCAGCCGTTGTTGGACGCGATGGCGGCGGAGCTGGGGTTGCGCGAGGCCACGGTGGGCATCGTCGTGACGGTGACGCAGGTGGGGTACGGCCTAGGGTTGTTGCTGGTGGTGCCGCTGGGGGACCTGGTGGAGCGCAGGCGCCTGGTCACCTTGCAGATGTCATTGTCGGTGGTGGCGCTGGGGGTGGTGAGTCTGGCGCCCACGGTGGCGGTGCTGCTCATGGGCATGGCGGCGGTGGGTTTGTTCGCGGTCGTCACGCAGGTGTTGGTGGCGTTCTCCGCGACGCTGGCGACTCCCGCCGAGCGCGGACGGGTGGTCGGCACGGTGACGAGCGGCGTGGTGCTGGGCATCCTCTTGGCGCGCACGGTGGCGGGCTTCGTGTCGGACCTCGCGGGGTGGCGCGCGGTGTATGGCGTCTCCGCCGTGGCGACGCTGCTGGTGGCCGTGGCCCTCTTCCGGGTCCTCCCTCGCGAGCAGGCGCGGAGCCGGTTGACCTATCTGGAGCTCTTGCGCTCGGTGCTCACGTTGTTCGTGGAGGAGCGCGAGTTGAGGGTGCGCGCGGTGCTCGCGCTCCTGTCGTTCGCCTCGTTCACCACGCTGTGGACACCGCTGGTGCTCTTGCTCGGTGCGCCGCCGCATTCGCTGTCGCACTCGGAGGTGGGGCTGTTCGGCCTGGCGGGAATGGCGGGGGCGCTGGGGGCCTCGCGTGCGGGGCGGCTGGCGGACCGAGGGCTGGGGGACAGGACGAGCCTCGCCGCGCTCGCCTTGCTGCTGGTGTCATGGGCGCCCATCGGTGCGGCGCCGTCGTCCTTGTGGGCGCTGGGCCTGGGCATCATCACCCTGGACCTGGCCATCCAGGCCTTGCACGTCACGGGGCAGAGTGAGCTGTACGCGGTGCGTCCAGAGGCTCGCAGCCGTCTGGTCGCGGGCTACATGATGTTCTATTCGCTCGGCAGCGGCGCGGGCTCGCTGGCCTCGACCGTGGTGTTCTCGAGGTGGGGCTGGACGGGGGTGTGCGTGCAAGGCGCGGCCCTGTCGGCGGTGGCCCTGGTGTTCTGGGCCTGCTCGCGGAAACGAAGATGATTGCCGGGAAGGCCGCGCATGCCAGGATGGCGGCGTGGCCCTCTCCCTGCTGGCCCTCATCGTTGTTCCTCTCGCCTTGACGCCGCAGCAGGTGGAGCCCGCTCCGGGGACACCCGCTCCGGAGGTCGCGTCTGCGTCCTCGGAACCACCGCCCAGCGACGCGGCTGCTCCGGAGGAGGACGCGGATGATGCGCCCGTGCCCGCGCAGGCTCCGGCGCTCTCCCAGGGCCATTACGAGGAAGCGCTCATCGCCGAGTCGCTGGCGCGTCACGGCCGAGAAGTGGAGCCCTCGCCCGAGGGCAAGGTGCTGACCGAGGTGCTCATCGACACCGAAGAGGTGGTGGCCGAGAGCGACCCGTATCCGAACTTCCTCAACCTCTTCCACGTGCGCACGCGTGAGGAGGTCGTCCGCCGCGAGGTGCTGCTCGCCCAGGGGGCGCCCTACTCGTTGCAACTGGCCGACGAGACGGCGCGCAACCTGCGTGCGCTTCGTCTGTTCTCCGTCGTTCGGGTGGTCCCTCTGAAGGGGAAGACTCCGGGGACGGTGACGTTGCTCGTGGTCACCAAGGACCTCTGGTCGCTGCGGCTCAACAGCGACTTCTCCGCGGTGGGGTCGCTGCTCCAGTACCTCCGATTGCAAGGCACGGAGCAGAACCTCCTGGGCCGAGGCAAGAAGCTGGCGGTCGACTTCACGCTTCGCCTGGACACGTTGAGCTTCGGGCAGAGCTACACGGACCCTCGGCTCCTGGGGAGTCGTTGGTCGCTGACCGAATCCGCGGCCATCATCGTCGGCCGCGAGAGTGGAAAGGCAGAGGGCTCTCGCGGGAGTCTGTCCGTCAGTCGCCCGCTCTTCTCGCTCTCCACCCCGTGGAGCGTGGCCACGTCCATCGCGTGGAACGTGGAGACCAACCGCATCTACCGTGGCGCGGACATCTGGCAGCTCCCGTTTCCCGACGGCGAGCCCGTGCCCTATGTGTACCGGACGGAGGAGGTGGCGGGTTCGGCCGCGTACACGCGTTCGTTGGGGCTTCGCTACAAATGGAACGTGAGCGGTGGCGTGGGCGCGTACCACTACGCCTACAACCCGCCCACGTCATCGAACTTGAGCGAGGCCCAGGCCGACTGGTTCCGCCGCAACTACCTGCCGCGCGCGGAGGACGCGGGCTATGTGTTGCTGGCCCTGCGCGCGTTCGAGGCTCGCTACGAGGTGCTTCGCGATGTGGACTCGTATGTCCTGTCCGAGGACTACCAGTTGGGGCACTGGGTCTCCGCGACGGTGCGCTACGCGCCGCCCGTGTTCAGGGACGATGCGCACTTCGCGGAGGCGGGGCTCGCCGCTCGCTACCGATGGCGATGGGGCGAGGCGCTCACCACCGTGTCCGCCGCGGGTGCCATCCGCCGGCAGTTGGGGGAAGGCGCCGAGTGGAACAACCGCCATTGGGCGGCGGAGTTGACGCAGGTGTCGCCCAAGGTGCTGGGGGGACGCTTCGTGGCGCGCGGACTGTTGGATGTGAACATCGACGACCTGTTCGACCGCATCACGTTGCTGGGCGGTGGCAATGGCCTGCGGGGTGCTCCGGCGGATGAGTACTCCGGCAAGCGGATGTTGCTGGTGAATGTGGAGTACCGCACCGCGCCCGTGGTCATCAAAACCGTGCACGTGGGCGGTGTGCTCTTCGTTGATTCGGGCAGCGCGTTCAACGACAGGCCGGACATGGTGACGTCCGTGGGCGTGGGTTTGCGCGTGTTGTTCCCGCAGTTCAACGTCGTGCCCTTCCGGCTCGACTTCGGCTACGTGCTCAATGGGGAGCGTCCGCCCGTGGGCAGCCGGTTCTCGTTCGCGGGTGGCCAGCTCACCGACTTGCGGCCGAGCTTCCTCGACTCGCCGCTGTAGAGGGGCGCGGAGCACTTGCGAGGCGGATGGCGCGAACATCGATTCGCGCCTTGCTCGCGGCTCGTGAGGACTCCGTTGTCTCGATGCTCACCACGGTGTGCCGCGTGCGCGATTCGCGAGGCACGCCGGTAAGTACCGTGTGTCCAACTCGCGAAGCGCGCTCACGGAGGCTCGACTCTCAAGAGCTCCCGGAACAGCACCTCCGCCGCATCCTGGAACAGCGCTCCACCGGCGAGCAGCCCGCCACAGTGGTGAGGCTCACGCGCCAGCGTCAGGGCCACCGTCCGCTTCAGCACCGCATCCCAGAATGGCTCGGAGCCATCCGGCAACAAGAACTCACGGATGATGGCGCGCGGCCAGGGCAACACCGTGGTCGGGTCCGCGTCGCTCAACGACGTGAAGCAGTCCAGGTCCACGTCGAGCAGCACCCGCTCCGCCTTCTCCAGCACCTCGCGCACCGCGTCGCCGGGAGCCGGGTGGTTCCACGCCTCCGCGGCCCGGTCCACCGTGGGCACCGCCACCAACCGGTGCGGGCGACCTCTCGTGTCCACGTACGTGTCCCCCGCGAAGGCGCCGCGAGGCCGGGTTCTCGCCACGAGCAGCGCATCTCCGACAATCCCCGCTTCCATCGCCGCGAGGATGTGGTCGTAGTTGCGCACGTCCAGCTCCCACCGGGCGTGCTCGTCCAACGCTCGCAGTCCCGCCGAGACATCCGGCACGGCCGACGGCCGCTCGGGCACCACCACGTCCAGGTGCCGGTCGAGTGTCACCAGGAGGGCGGGCGCTCCCGCTTCCTCCAGTGCGAGCGCCCAAGCGGGCAGGGCCAGCCGGTGAGGGTCGAACACATACGCATCCGTGGGCCCCCGGCCGCCCCCCATCGCCAGCCGGATGATTCCCGCGAGCCGCAGATGGCGCAGGGCGTTGTCGTTGTTCGTCATCCCTCGGGAATCCTCACGGCGCTCGCGCGTTTGCTCAGCTTGCGCGGCGGCCGAGTGTAGGCTGCTCCGCACCTTTCCGTGAAAGGAGCCCGCGTCCCGCGGGATTTCGACGACGCATGCGCCACGTCCTTACCGCCGCGCTCCTGTTCGTGAGCGCGCCTGCCTTCGCCCAGGAAGTAAAGCCCCTCCTCATGTCCCCCACGGAGCGTTCTCAAGACACCTTCCTTCGGCAGCTCGCGGAGACGCGTAACTTCTCGAGCGGCCGCCCCGTCGGCGTGAAGGTGACGCCGGACGAGAAGCAGGTCCTCTTCCTGCGCACCCAGCCCACCTCCAACGTGCAGACGCTCTACGCGTTCGACGTGGCGACCGGGCAGACGAAGGAGGTCCTCACCCCGGAGGCCATCCTCAAGGGCTCCGAGGAAACCCTCACCCCCGAGGAGAAGGCCCGCCGTGAGCGCATGCGCGTCAGCGCCCGTGGCTTCACGACGTTCCAGATTTCCGAGGACGGCGCGCGCCTGCTCGTCCCCCTGTCTGGCCGCCTCTACGTGGTGGAGCGCGCCTCGGGCAAGGTGACGGAGCTCAAGACGGGCCCCGGCGTGTTGGACCCGCGCTTCTCCAAGGACGGCAAGCAGGTCGCCTACGTCCGAGACAACGACGTCTACCGAATCACCGTGGACGCCAACAAGGAGCAGCGGGTCACCAAGGGCGGCTCCGCGGAGAAGTCCAACGGCGTGGCCGAGTTCGTCGCCCAGGAGGAGATGGGGCGCTTCTCCGGCTACTGGTGGAGCCCGGACGGCAAGCAGGTCGCGTACACGGAGTCCGACACCTCCGAGGTCGAGAAGCTCACCATCGTCGACGTGATGCACCCCGAGCGCGGCGGCGAGGTCTTCGCCTATCCGCGCCCCGGCAAGGCCAACGCGAAGGTGCGCCTGGGCGTCACCCCTGTCACGGGCGGCAAGACGACGTGGGTGAAGTGGGACGCGGCGAAGTACCCGTACCTGGCCACCGTGACGTGGCCCAAGGGCGGCCCGCTCACCGTGCTGGTGCAGAACCGCCAGCAGACCGAGCAGCAGCTGCTCGCCGTGGACCCCGCCACCGGCAAGTCGCGGGAGCTCCTGGTGGAGAAGGACTCCGCCTGGCTCAACCTGGAGCAGGACTTCCCGCTGTGGCTGGAGGATGGCTCGGGCTTCCTCTGGTACACCGAGCGCAACGGTGGCCCCGAAGTGGAGATGCGCAAGGCGGACGGCTCGCTGGAGCGCAGCCTGGTGAAGCCGGATGCGGGCTTCCGCGGCCTGGCGCGCTTCGTCCAGAAGGACCGCACGCTGTACTTCACCGGCGGCCCCAACCCCACGCAGAGCGCCCTGTGGCGCGTGAAGGACGGCGGCGCGCCGGAGCGTGCGACGGGCAGCAAGGCGGAGGGAATCGAGACGGGCTACGCCTCCACCGAGGGCGGAGTGCTCGTGGTCAACACCTCCAGCCTGAAGACCATGAACAAGACCCAGATTCTGCGCGCGGACGGCACGCGCCTGGGCGAGCTGCCGGAGGTGGCGCAGGAGCCGCCCTTCGTCCCCAACACCGAGCTGCGGCAGGTGGGCCCCAAGGGCTTCTGGGCCTCCATCACCCGCCCGCGCGACTTCAAGCCCGGCAAGAAGCTGCCCGTCATCGTCGAGGTGTACGGCGGCCCCACCACCACCGTCGTGCACCACAGCATGGCGGCGCACCTCATGGCGCAGTGGATGGCGGACCAGGGCTTCCTCGTCGTGAAGTTCGACGGGCGCGGCACCCCGCTGCGCGGCCACGACTGGGAGCGCGCGGTGAAGTTCGACTTCGTCACCGCCACGCTGGATGACCAGGCCGAGGCCATCCAGGAGCTTGCCAAGGTGATGCCCGAGGTCGACATCAAGCGCGTGGGCATCCAGGGCTGGAGCTTCGGTGGCTACATGGCCGCGCTCGCCGCCCTCAAGCGTCCGGATGTCTTCAAGGCCTCCGTCGCCGGCGCGCCCGTGGTGGATTGGACCGACTACGACACGCACTACACCGAGCGTTACCTGGGCGTGCCCCAGGAGAACCCGGAGGCGTACGAGAAGAGCTCGCTGCTCACGTACGCGAAGAAGGACGCGCCCATCGGCAAGCTGCTGCTCATCCACGGCACCGCGGACGACAACGTCTACTTCTTCCACACGCTCAAGCTCAGCGACGCGCTCTTCCGCGCGGGCAAGCCACACGAGCTGTTGCCCCTCAGCGGCCTGACGCACATGGTCCCCGACCCTCTGGTGAAGGAGCGCCAGTGGGAGATTGTCATCAACCACTTCAAGAAGAACCTGTAACCGCTCGGGCGTGAGGTCCCCAGGCCAGGCGGGCCTGGGGGCTCCGCTCGAGAAGCAGGTGCCCCGCAAAGCAAGAGGCCCGGTTCCCTGGTACGGGGGCCGGGCCTCAGTTCATCCACCCTTCGCGGGGAAGGGCCGATGTTGGCTATCGACGACTCAGGCCGCGCGGACGTTCTGCGCCTGAAGGCCCTTGGGGCCGCGCGTCACTTCGAACTCCACCTTCTGACCCTCGGCGAGGGTGCGGAAGCCATCCATGTTGATGGCGGTGTGGTGGCAGAAAACGTCCTCGCCCCCGCCGTCCTGGGTGATGAAGCCGAAGCCCTTCGCGTCGTTGAACCACTTCACGGTACCGGTTGCCATTGCACTTCCTTCAGTCTTGCGGGGCGACGTGTGAGAGCCGCCCGTTCTTCCCGCCCCCCGCCGACCGGGAGACACGTCCATTTGTAGTGAAACGCCTGCCCGGAAGTCCAGCCAGCGGCCCGGAAAGCCCGAGTTTCGATGTGCTCGGGCCTCCCAGGGACTGCTCGGCGCGGCGCGTCAGGTGCTTCAGACGTCCAACAGCAGACGCTCGGGGTCCTCGATGCACTCCTTGACGCGCACGAGGAACTGGACGGCCTCGCGGCCGTCAATCAGCCGGTGGTCGTAGGTGAGGGCCACGTACATGATGGGGCGGATGACAATCTGCCCGTCGCGCACGACGGGGCGGTCCACGATGTTGTGCATGCCCAGGATGCCCGTCTGCGGCGGGTTGATGATGGGCGTGGACAGCATGGAGCCGAAGATGCCGCCGTTGGTGATGGTGAAGGTGCCGCCCTGCAGCTCCGCCAGGGTGAGCTTGTCGTTGCGGGCCCGGGTGCCCAGGTCCGCGACGCCCTTCTCCAGCTCCGCCAGGGACATCTTGTCCGCGTTGCGCAGCACGGGGACGACCAGGCCGCGGCTGCCGCTCACCGCCACGCCGATGTCGTAGTAGTGCTTGAAGATGACGTCTTCGCCGTCAATCTCCCCGTTCACCTGCGGGAAGGCCTTGAGGGCTTCAATCGACGCGCGGACGAAGAAGCTCATGAAGCCCAGCTTCACGCCGTGCTTGGCCTGGAACTTGTCGTTGTACTTCTTGCGCAGGGCCATCACCTCGCCCATGTCCACCTCGTTGAAGGTGGTGAGCAGGGCGGCGGTGGACTGGGCCTGGACCAGGCGCTCCGCGACGCGCTTGCGAAGCGGCGTCATGCGCACGCGCTCCTCGCGGGCGGCGTTGGGGCGCGGGCCCGTGGGCGTGGCCGGGGCGGCGGGCTGAGAGGGCGCGGCGGGGCGGTTGAGCTGGCCGAGCACGTCCTCCTTGGTGATGCGGCCCGCGGTGCCGCTGCCCTTCAGCTGGGAGACGTCCAGCTTGTTCTCCTCCGCCATCTTCCGGGCGGTGGGCGTGATGCGGGCATCCGCGCCACCCGAGGCCTCCTGGGCGGCGGCTACGGGCGCCGGAGCCGCGGCGGGAGCGGCGGCCGCGGGCTTGGCGGCGGGAGCACCGGCGCCGGCCTCGATGAGGCCGAGCACGTCGCCCACGCGCACCTTGTCGCCCTCCTTGAAGGCGACGCTGGCCAGGGAGCCGGCCGCGGGAGCGGGCACGTCGATGGTGACCTTGTCGGTCTCAAGGACGACGAGCGGCTCGTCCGCCGCCACCGCATCACCCGCCTTCTTGTTCCACTTGCCGACGACGGCCTCGGTGATGGACTCGCCCAGGGGGGGCACTTTCAGTTCAACGGCCATGCTTGGTCCCTCGGAAGATGGCTTCCTCGATGATGAGCTGCTGCTCGATTTCGTGAGTCTTGGGGAAGCCTGTCGCGGGGCTGGCGGCCTCCGCGCGGCCGATGTACCCCAACTTCACCTGCTGCTGCGAGCGCGACGACACCAGGTCGTGCATGCGCGGGAACATGTAGTGCCACGCGCCGGCGTTCTTCGGCTCTTCCTGCACCCAGTACATCTCCGTCAGCTTCGGAAGCTTGGAGAGCAGGCTGGCCAGCTCGTCGCCCGGGAACGGGTAGAGCTGCTCCAGGCGGACGATGGCGATGCTGTCGTCCTTGCGCTCGTCGCGGGCCTTCACGAGGTCGTAGTAGACCTTGCCGCTGCACAAGAGCAGCCGGGTGACACCCGCCGGGGCGACCTTGTCCAGGATGACCTCCTGGAAGGAGCCCGTGGCCAGTTCGTCCAGCTTGCTGGTGGCCTCCGGCCGGCGCAGCAGGCTCTTGGGCGACATGATGACCAGGGGCTTGCGCACCGGGCGCATCACCTGGCGGCGCAGGAGGTGGAAGATCTGCGCGGGCGTGGTGGGGTAGCAGACCTGGATGTTGTCCTCGGCGGACAGGTCCAGGAAGCGCTCCAGGCGGGCGCTGGAGTGCTCCGGGCCCTGGCCTTCGTAGGAGTGCGGCAGGAGCAGCGTCACGCCGCTGAGCCGGCGCCACTTGCTCTCACCGGCGGCGATGAACTGGTCGATGATGATTTGAGCGCCGTTGGCGAAGTCGCCGAACTGGGCCTCCCAGATGGTGAGGCCGTCCGGGACGTCCAGGCTGTAGCCGTACTCGAAGCCCAGCACGCCCATCTCCGACAGGGCGCTGTTGACGACCTGGAAGCGGGCGCGGCCGGTGGAGAACTGCTGCAGCGGCGTGTACTCGGTGCCCGTCTGCACGTCGTGCAGCACCGCGTGACGGTGGCTGAACGTGCCGCGCTCACAGTCCTGGCCGGACAGGCGCACCGGGTAGCCTTCCGCGAGCAGCGTGGCGTACGCGAGCGACTCGCCCTCGCTCCACTGGAGCTCCTCGCTGTCCAGCATGCCCAGGCGCTTCTTGATGACGGTGCGCTCCACGTCGCGGTGGACGTGGAAGCCCTCGGGCACCACGCACAGCCGCTGGAGCGCGTCGCGCAGCTTCGCCTTGTCCACGCCCGTCTTCACCTGGGGGGCGCTCTTCTGCGCGCCGCCCTGGTAGGTCTTCCACAGGCCCTCCAGCGCGCTGGGCTCCTTGAACTGGCTCTCCTGGCGCGCGCGGGCGAGCGCCGCGTCGAACTCCTGGAGGCAGCGCTGCTTGATGGCCTCCGACTCCTCGGCGGAGATCCGCGACTGCTCCGCGAGCGTCTTCGCGTAGAGCGTGCGCACCGTCGGGTGCTTGCGGATGAGGTCGTACATCGCCGGCTGGGTGAAGGACGGGTCGTCGCCCTCGTTGTGGCCGTAGCGGCGGTAGCAGATGAGGTCGATGACCACGTCGCTGTGGAACGTCTGGCGGTACTCCGCCGCCAGCCGCGCCACGTGCACGCACGCCTCCGGGTCATCTCCGTTCACGTGGAAGATGGGGATGTCCAGCATCTGCGCGATGGCGGTGGCGTAGATGGAGGAGCGGGAGTCGTGCGGGTCGGTGGTGAAGCCGACCTGGTTGTTGATGACGACGTGGAGCGTGCCGCCCGTGTTGTAGCCCTTGAGGCCCGACAGGTTGAGCGTCTCCGCGACGACGCCCTGGCCCATGAAGGCCGCGTCGCCGTGGATGAGCAGCGGCATCACGCCCACGCGCTCGGTGTCGCCGAAGCGCTCCTGCTTGGCGCGCACGCGGCCCTCGACCACCGGATTGACGGCCTCCAGGTGGCTGGGGTTGAAGGCCAGGGACAGGTGGACATTCTTCCCCTGGCGCGTGACGTGGTCCGACGAGAAGCCCATGTGGTACTTCACGTCGCCGCGGCCCAGGTACGCCTTGGGGTCCTTGGGGCCGTCGAACTCGCTGAAAATCTGGCTGGGCTGCTTGCCCAGGATGTTCGTCAGCACGTTGAGGCGGCCGCGGTGGGCCATGCCGATGACAATCTCCTTCAGGCCCAGGCCCGAGCCCACCTCGGCGATGGCATCCATCATCGGGATGAGCGCCTCGCCACCGTCCAGGCTGAAGCGCTTGGCGCCCACGTACTTCGTGTGCAGGAAGTTCTCGAAGCCCTCCGCGTAGGAGAGCTTGGTGAGGATGTGGCGCTGGTCGTCCACGGAGAACGCGGTGTGGTTCTCGCTGTGCTCCATGCGCTGCATCAGCCAGCGGCGGCGCTGGCTGTCGAGAATCTGCATCACCTCCACGCCGATGCTGCCGGTGTACGTGCGGTGCAGGCGGTTGAGCAGGTCGCCCAGCTTCACGCGCTGCTGGGGGAAGGTGCCGCTGCTCTCCACTTCCTGCTCACGCTCGCGCGCGGAGAAGTGGCCGTCGTCCACCATGCCCACGTCCGCGATGTGGTCCAGCGCGGGGCGCGGGCGGTCCAGCGGGTCCAGCCGCGCGCGCAGGTGGCCGCGCAGACGGAAGGCGAAGAGGGTCTGGTCCACCTTGGACTGCAGCTCCAGCGCCTGGGAGGGCGCGGCCGCGGGAGCCGCCGGAGCCGCGGCGGCGGCCGGGGCCTCCTTGGCGGCGGCCTTGCCATTGGCCTTGCCAGGCTGAACGGCCGGCGCGGGCACCTCCAGCAGCTTCGTGTTGAAGATGGGACGGCCGGCACCATCGTTTCGCTCGAAGACCTCGCGCCAGCTCGCATCCACGCTGGTGGGGTCCTCGAGGTAGCGGGCGTAGAGCCCCTCGATGAAGTCGATGTTGGCGCCGGAAAGGAACGTGTCCTGGAAGTTCGCCATGGCGTGTCGTCTTTTACTGGAAGGCCGCCCCGTTGGGGGTTTTTCAAGGCATCTTTGTGGCCTACCCGAGGCATACCAGGGCCCGGGCCGGTTTGAGCGGAGCAGGTGGATTCATGCTCCTGTTGAGCCCAGCTTCACCTCGGAAATCCCAGGGCGGGACACGCCCGTCCTCCCTGGGATGGGAAGACCCGGACACCCGGGGACTCCCCGCGCCCGTTTCGTCCCGTTCCGGTCGAAAGGAGTGCTAGACAGCGCGCTCTTCCTCCTTCCCCTCCCACGAGGCGGTTTACATGCTGCTTAAGGGCAAGAAGCTGCTCATCACCGGGGTGCTCACGCCCCAGTCCCTCGCCTTCGGCATCGCCGAGCACGCGCTCGAGCAGGGCGCGGACATCATCCTGACGGGCTTTGGCCGGGCCATCTCGCTCACCGAGCGCAGCGCCAAGCGGCTCAAGCCGGGGACCGAGGTGCTGGAGCTGGACGTCACCAACTCCGCCCACTTCACCGCGCTGACCGGGGAGCTGCAGAAGCGGTGGGGCCAGGTGGACGGGGTGCTGCACAGCATCGGCTACGCCCCGGACGATGCCTTGGGCGGCAACTTCCTCAACACGCCCTGGGAGAGTGTGCAGACGGCGTTCCGCATCTCCACGTTCTCCCTCAAGGAGCTGGCCGTGGCGTGCGCGCCGCTGATGCCGCCGGGCAGCTCCATCGTGACGCTGGACTTCGACAACCGCGTGGCGTGGCCCATCTACGACTGGATGGGCGTGTGCAAGGCGGGCCTGGAGGCCACGGTGCGCTACCTGGCGCGCGATTTGGGCCCCAAGGGCATCCGGGTCAACGCGCTGGCGGCGGGTCCGCTGTCCACCATGGCGGCCAAGGGCATCCCGGGCTTCAAGGCGCTGGAGCAGTACTGGGGCCAGCAGGCGCCCCTGGGCTGGAGCTCCAAGAACAGCCACGAGATGGTGTCCCGGACGGCGTGTGCCCTTATGTCGGACTGGATGCCCTCCACCACGGGCGAAATGATCCACGTGGACGGTGGCTACCACGCCATTGGCGCCCCGCCGGTGCCCCCCGAGGCGGTGGAAGGCGAGCAGCCCGCAGCGGCCAAGCCGCCAAGCCCCTAGTCCGAGGGCGGGCTCCGCCCGAGGTCATTCGGCACCTGCCCATCTTTGTTGGAGTGGGCGGGTGTCCTGCTTTCTCCCGTGGGAGCCCTCACGGTAGAGTCTCCCACGTATCGCAAGGGTGACCCGCGTGGAGCGGCCCCGTGCGCAGGAGCCGTGGCACCGTGAGCACCAACAGCACCCACAGCAACAGCGCCAAGGTCTTGCTGGTGGACGACAGCCCGACCGTCCGGAACATCGTCAAGATCTACCTCATGAACCTCCGGGTGGAGGCCTTGGAGGCGGACGATGCGGCTCGCGCCCTGAAAATCCTCCAGCTCGTTCCCGTCAATCTGGTCATCGCCGACATCAACATGCCGGGGATGGATGGCATCACCTTCGTGAAGGAGGTGCGGGCCAGCCGCAACGCGCAGCTTCGCTCGGTGCCCATCCTCCTGCTGACCGCGGAGAAGAATGTGGACCTGCGCCAGCGCGGCACGGAGGCGGGCGCCAACGCCTTCATCCAGAAGCCGGTGTCCCACCACGAGCTGACGGAGACCGTCCGTCAGTTCCTGTCCAAGGCCTGATGCCGTGAGCCTGCCGTCCCTGCTGCTCGTCGACGACAGCGACGCCATCCTGGCGCTCGAGCGCGCCATCCTCTCCGGCCACTACACCATCCACACGGCCAGCAACGGCCGCGAGGCCTTGGACAAGGTCTCCCGGCTGATGCCCGCCGCGGTGTTGTTGGACCTGTCCATGCCGGAGATGGATGGCGACGAGGTCCTCCAGCGGATGAAGGCGGACCCCGCCACGGTGGACATCCCCGTCATCATCATCTCCTCGGAGAAGTCGCGCGCGGAGGCGTGCCTGGGCCTGGGGGCGGAGACGTTCCTGGCCAAGCCCTTCCGCGCGGACGAGCTGCTCTTCGCCGTGGGCGAGGCCCTGGCCAGCTCCCGCCGCCGCGCGCGTACCGGCTCCCTGCTGGTGCTCCGGGTGACGGTGGGCACGCTGGAGTTCGGCATCCCGTTGGACTCGGTGCGCGAGGTGCTCTTGCAGCCCTCGACGCGGCCGCTGCCCACCGCGCCGTCCTATCTGCGTGAGTACGTGGAGGTGCGGGGCGAGGCGCTGTGCGTGCTGGACGTGGCGCGCCGGCTGGGCGTGGAGCATTCGCTGCCGCGCGTGGAGCGGATGCTGGTGGTCATCCAGGTGGATGGGGTGGCGCTGGCGCTCGCGGTGGACACGGTGAAGGACCCCGAGGAGTTCGGGGCGGCGGACATCGACCGGCGGGAGCGCGTGGGTGGCGCGGACCACGGCCCGTTGCGCGAGGGGCTCATTGGCATGTTGCGCGTGGGTGGCCGCTTGTTGCCCATCCTGGACCCGAAGGTGTTCGTGGCGCGCGGGCTGTTGCGCGAGCTGCCCAAGCTGGTGGAGGCCGCGGAGGCCGGGCGGAGCGCATGAGCGCAGAGCTTGACCCGCGTCTTCTGTCCCGAGCGCGGGAGGTGGTGTCATCCATCACGGGCTTCCGCGAGGACGCCATCGCCGCGGAGGCCATGGAGCGCGTGGTGCGCGGTGAGCTGGCGAAAGGCCGTTCGTCCGCGGACCTGCTGGGCGAGATGCTGTTTCCCCAATCGCCGCTGGCCAACACGCTGGTGCGCGCGGCGCTGGTGGGAGAGACGTACTTCTTCCGCCAGCCGGAGCACTTCCGCTACATCTCGCAGGAGGGTGTGCCCGCGGCGCTGCGCCGGGGCGCGCTGGCCCTGCGCGGTTGGAGCGCGGGCTGCTCCACGGGGGAGGAGGCGTACTCGCTGGCCGCGGCACTCCAGGCCTCCGTGCCGCAGGGCTTTCCGGTGGAGGTGATGGGCACGGACCTGCACGAGGCCAGCCTGGAGACGGCGCGCCGCGCGTCCTATGGCACCTGGTCCCGCCGCGAGTCCGCGCCGCGCCTGTTCCCGCTCTACCTGGAAGGGGCGGACCGGCAGGTGACCATCCTCCCCGTCGTGCGCCGCATCACCACCTTCGCGCAGTCCAACCTGCTGGCGCCGCTTCCCGAGCGGTTCGGCCGCTTCGACTTCATCCTCTGCCGCAACGTGCTGACCTATTTCTCCCCGGCCGCGCGCGACGCGGCCATCGCGCTGCTGGCGCGGACGCTCAACCCCGGGGGGCTGCTCTTCCTGGGCGCGGTGGAGGCGGACCGGGTTCCCGCGGGCATGGTCCGCGAGGGGACGCCGGAGCTCCAGGTGTTCCGGTTGCTTGCGCCCGGAGAGTCCGCCACCCCCGCGCCGGTGACGCGGGTGATTGAGCGCGCCGCGCCCGCCGTGATTCCGGTCCGCAGGCCCAAGGCCGCGCCCGTGCCGGTGCCCGCGCAGGTGACGCCGCCCCCGCCGCCCTCGCGGCTGCACCTGGATGCGCTGGAGCGCATCGAGGAGGGCGACGCGAACGGGGCGTTGGCGGTGCTGGAGTCGCTGGTGCGTCAGGCTCCCGACTACCTGCCGGGCCTCTTGGAGCTGGCGCTCTTGCGTGAACGCTCCGGCGCGCGCGAGGCGGCGGTGCCGTTGATGCGCGCCTTGCGCATGCGTGCCGAGCGGCTGGCTCCGGACCAGCTCGTGGATGGGCCGGAGGCCCTGCCGGCGCGGTTCTATCAGGCGTCCGCTGACGCCTACCTCAACCAGGGGGCGCTCGAATGAAAATCCTTCCCAGGAGCATGGAAGAGGCCCAGGAGCAGGAGGCCGCGGAGCTCCTGGAGCGCCGCGCGTCGCGGCTGCGCGAGCAGACCGAGACGACCGTCGAGGAGGCGGTGCACTGGATTGCGGAGTTCCCCCTGGGCGAGGAGCGCTACGCGCTGTCGCTGGAGATGCTGCGCGCGGCGCTGCCCCTGCGGATGGTGACGCCGGTGCCCTTGTCCGCGCCGCACGTCGTGGGGGTGTTGCGCTTCCAGGGCCAGGTGCTCTCCGCGCTGAGCCTTGCGTCCATGCTGGGCGGGCATGGCTGGCGGCAGGACCCGGCGGTGCTCCTGGTGGTGGACCGGGGTGACGGCGAGCTGTGCGCGCTGGACTGCGAGGCCATTCCCCGGCCCACCACGCTGCCCATGAGCGCGGTGGAGGCCGCGCGCGTGCGGGCCGAGGGGCCGGTGACGGAGGTCTTCACCCACGACCGGCAGCTCATCCACCTCATCGACCTCAAGCGCTTGTTCGCCGTGCGCTCGACGGGAGGACGCAATGCCCGTTGACCCGATGCTGCAAGGACTGGTAGCGGGCTTCGCGGTGGAGGCCCAGGAGGTCATCCAGAAGGTCACCATGGACCTCTTGGAGCTGGAGCGCGAGGGCCTGGACTCGACCGCGCTCTCCAAGCTCTATGTCCGGTTGGGCCGCCACCTGCACACGCTCAAGGGCAGCGCGTCCAGCTTGGGCCTCCAGGACCTGGGCGACATCGCCCACAAGCTGGAGGACGCGCTCGCGCCGCTCAAGGCGAGCACGCAGAAGATGCCCCGGTCCGTGGTGGACGTGCTGCTGCACGGCCTGGACCTCTTCATGCTGCGCGCCCAGGCCCATGCGGACGGGCGCGGTGACGCGCTGCCGGACCCCGCCGCCGCGCTGGCGCAGTTGGTGGCGGAGGGTCCCGCGCCGGACCAGGTCGGCGCGAGCGCTGGGGCGCCCTCCAGGCCCGCCGCGGTGGAGCCGCCTCCGGTCGGCGTGCCCGAGGAGTCAGCGTCGCTGGACGGCGCTTCGGCGATGAACCCGGACGCGCTGCCGGAGTCGGCGGACACGGGCTGGCGCGTCGGCGCGCGGCAGGTGACGTCGCTGATGCGCGAGGTGGAGCGGCTGCGCGAGGTGCGCCTGCGCGTGGAGGAGCGCGGCCGCGAGTTGGAGCGCGTGGTGACGGTGCTGGCCAAGCAGGGCCTGCTGGCGGAAACGGCCGAGGCGCGTACGTTGCTCGCCGGCACCGCGCGTCTGTTGCGCACCGACAGCGAGGAGACGAGCGACATCGTCGACGCGCTGGAGGAGGGCCTCAAGGCCATCACCACGCGTCCGGTGCGCACGATTCTGGACCCGCTCCAGCGCATGGTGCGGGACCTGTCGCGGCAGCTGGGCAAGGAGGCGCGGCTGTCGGTGGTGGGCTCGGAGCTGTCGCTGGACCGGCGCCTCTTGGAGAAGCTGCAGGGCGCGCTGGTGCACCTCTTGCGCAACGCGGTGGACCACGGCCTGGAGATGCCGGTCGCTCGCGAGAAGGCGGGCAAGCACCACGAGGGCGCGCTCACGTTGCGCGTGGAGCAGCAGGGCAACCTCCTGTTCCTGGAGTGCGCGGACGACGGCGCGGGCATCGACGTGGCGCGGGTGCGCAAGGTGGCCGAGTCGCGAGGCCTCCTGGCCGCGGACGAGGGAGACCGGCTCAACGACAACCAGCTGCGGGACCTCGTCTTCCGCCCGGGCTTCAGCACGCGCAGCGACGTCACGGACACCTCCGGCCGGGGCGTGGGCCTGGACGCGGTGCGCGCCTCGGTGGAGGCGCTGCAGGGCCGCATCGAGGTGAACAGCACGCAGGGCCAGGGCACGCGCTTCGTGATGACGTTGCCGGTGGACCTGGGCAGTTCGCCCGTGTTGGTGGTGCGCGCGTTGGAGCAACTGGTGGGCCTGCCGATGCTCGCGGTGGAGGCCACGCAGCTGGCCCGCGCGGACTCGCTGCGCATCGGCAAGCGCAAGGCGCACCTGGAATACCAGGGGCAGCTGTTGCCGGTGGTGGACCTGGGCGCGCGCCTGGGCCTGCGGGCCGCGGCGCCTCCGGCGGAGGGCCAGCCGCTGCTCATCGTGCAGAGCGGTGGCAAGCGCGTGGCGCTGGGCGTGGACGCGGTGGTGGGCGACCGGGACCTGGTCATCCGGCCGCTGCCCCTGGAGGTCCGCGACGTCCCCGCATGGCAGGGCGCGGCGACGCTGAGCCGCGGCGAATTGCTCCTCATCTGCCGGCCGGACTGGCTGGTGACGGAGTCGAGCCAGACGACGGTGGCGGCGCAGCGGCGGGCGCTGGTGGTGGACGACTCGCTCACGGCGCGAGCGCTGCACCGGGCCATGCTGGAGGCGGGTGGCTTCAGCGTGCACCTGGCGGCCAGCGGGGCGCGAGCGCTGGAGCGGCTCCAGACGGACACCTACGACGTCGTCATCTGCGACCTGGACATGGAAGAGATGGACGGCACGCAGCTCATCGCGAGGTTGCGGGACAAGCGGGAGACGGCGTCGCTGCCGGTCATCCTGGTCTCCGCGCATGACAGCGCGGCGGCGCGGGAGCGGGGCCTGGCGGCGGGGGCGGATGGTTATCTCAGCAAGCGCGAGTGTGCCGCGGGACGGCTGCTCGCCGAGGTGCTCGACGTGATGAGCCGCAGGGGAGGGCGCGCGTGAACAACCGTCGCCCCATTCGTGTGCTGGTGGTGGACGACTCGCCCACCATGGCCAACACGCTGACGGCCCTGCTCACCGAGGACCCTCGCATCGAGGTCGTCGGCCGCGCCGGGGATGGCAACCGCGCCGTGCAGCTCGCGCGGCTGTTGCGCCCGGACGTCATCACCATGGACCTGCTCCTGCCGGGCCTGGATGGACCGGCGGCCATCGCGGCCATCATGTCCCAGGCCCCCGCGCGAGTGCTCGTGGTGAGCGCGGTGGCCGAGCAGCGCGGCGTGGACCTGGGCTTCCAGGCGATGAGCGCCGGCGCGCTGGAGCTCATCGGCAAGCCCAACGTCACCAACGTGGAGGAGCTGCGCCGGTGGGGCAAGGACCTGGCCCACTCGGTGTGCCTGATGGCGGAGGTGCCCGTCATCTCCCGCCGCGCCCGTACCGGAGCGGTGACGCCGCCGCCCATTGGCGCGCGCGTGGACGTCTTCGGCATCGTGGCCTCCACCGGTGGCCCGCCCGCGTTGGCGGAGCTGTTGTCCAAGCTGCCCAAGGACCTGCCGGTGCCGCTGCTCATCGCCCAGCACATCACCGTGGGCTTCACCCAGGGCATGGTGCGCTGGTTGTCCCAGGTGACGCCGCTGACGGTGGACGTGGCCCGCGACGGCGAGCGGTTGGAGCCCGGGCGGGTCTACTTCCCGCAGGACGGGCAGGACCTGCTGGTGGACTCCACGGGCCTGGCGCGGTTGCAGCGCAGCCGGGGTGGGCCGTGCCCCAACGGGGACGTGCTGCTCGCGTCGCTGGCCCAGGCGTTTGGCCGCCGCAGCGGCGGCGTGGTGCTCACCGGCATGGGCGAGGACGGCGCGCGGGGGCTGCTCGCCATCCGCAAGGCCGGGGGCGTCACCTTCTCCCAGGACGAGGCCACCTCCGTCGTCTACGGCATGCCGCGCGCGGCGCTGGAGATTCACGCGACGGACCAGGGCGTGCCGTTGTCGTCCGTGCCGGAGCTCATCCTCCAGAGCTGTGTGCCGCTCAACTTCCGCGCGGGAGGCGGGCGGGGCGAGGGTGGGGTGGGCCGATGAGTCGGCGGTCGCATGTCTCGAGTCGTAGGTTTTGGCCCCGCGCTCGCGCGGGTGTCGTCCCGCGGTTTTTCCGGGTGGTGATGCCGTGAGCTCCGAACAGACTTCATTCACCACGCAGTTCGGCCACCAGTTCCGTCAGTCGCTGGGACTGGCGCCGAAGCTCGTCCTCGTCACCACGCTCGTCAGCGCCACGGTGGCCGCCATCCTCACCGGCATCGCCACGCGGCGGCTGGAGAGCGACCTGGTGAACGCCCACATGGGCGAGGGACAGCTCTTGTCCCGTCACCTCGCCGTGGCCGTCGAGCAGGGCGTGACGGCGGGCGTCGCCGCGCTCCAGCCCATGCTGGACGTGCTGCGGGACACCGAGGACGTCTCGTATGTCTTCCTGACGGACGTCTCCGGCAACGTCGTCGCGCACACCCTGCCGGGCGCGTTCCCGGACTCGCTCAAGGAGGCGACGGCCAACCAGGGCGAGGTGAACGAGCAGACAGGGTGGGGCTCGGTCCTGGAGGTGGAGTCTGGGGGCCGGACGCTGCACGCGATGAACGTGATGACCCCGGTGGCCGGAGGCCGGCTGGGCAAGGTGCACGTGGGCATCTCCCGGGACCACATCGACATGCTGGTGTCGGAGCTGCGCTGGCGGATGGTGGGCTTCGCGCTGCTCTTGGTGGCGCTGGGCGTGGGCGTCGCGGCGGCCTTCGGGCGGAGCATCGCCCGGCCCATGCGCGAGCTGACGGAAGTCACCGGCCACATCGTCGAGTCCGGCGACCTCACCCGCCCCATCCAGGTGAAGAGCGGCGATGAGGTGGGGCGGCTCGCCAACTCCTTCGCGCAGATGGTGGCGCGCTTGCGCGAGGTGACGTTGAACCTCCAGCAGGCGGCGCAGGCGCTGACGCAGTCCACCGAGCACCTCAACACCTCGTCCACCGAGCAGGCGCAGACCATCTCCCGTCAGGCCGCCGCGCTGCAGGAGACGCAGGTGACGGCGCAGGAAATCAAGCAGACGTCCATGCTGGCCGCGCAGAAGGCGGAGAGCGTGCTGTCGGTGGCGGAGCGCGCGGACGCGCTGGCGCGTTCGGGTGAGGCCGCGATTGAACAGACGATGGCGGGCCTCAACGACATCCGCGTCCAGGTGGGGGAGATTGCCCAGAAGATCCTGGAGCTGGGCGAGCGCACGCAGCAGATTGGCGGCATCACCCAGACGGTGAAGGACCTGGCGGACCAGTCCAACATGCTCGCGCTCAACGCGGCGATTGAATCCGTCCGCTCGGGTGAGCACGGCAAGGGCTTTGGCGTCGTGGCGCGGGAAATCCGGGCGCTGGCGGACCAGTCCATCCAGGCCACCACGCGGGTGCGCGAGCTCCTGGACGACATCGCCAACTCGGTGACGTCCGCGGTGCGCATCACCGAGCGCGGCGCCGAGCGCATGGAGTCGGGCCTGGCCCAGGTGCGCACCAGCGGGCAGAACCTGCGCGAGCTGTCCTCCATCGTCCAGGACAACGCCGCCGCCGTCCGTCAAATCGCCGCGGCGGTGAGTCAGCAGAACGTGGGCATCAACCAAATCACCCTGGCGGTGAATGACTTGTCCAAGATGATGGACGAGACGGTGGCCCGCATCGGCTCCACCGGTGAGGCGGCCACCACGCTGCAAATCATCTCCGAGCAGCTCTCCAGCGCGGTGAAGATCTACCGCGTCGAGTAGCACGCCCCGGACACGAAGAGGCCCCGGCTCCCTCGAGGGAAACCGGGGCCTTTTTCATGTCGGGCGCGCAAGCTTCGCGCGAGGGCCTACGCCGCCGCGGGCTCGAGGGCGGGCGCCGTCTTGAGCTTGAGGCCCTCTCCGCCCGCGTCCACGTCGTAGTGGGCGGTGCCGCCGTGCTTGAGGTCTCCGAAGAGGAGCGCCTCGGCGAGCGGCTTCTTGAGCGAGTTGTCCACCAGACGGGCCATGGGCCGGGCACCGAAGGCCGGGTCATACCCGCGCTCGGCCAGCCACGCGCGCGCGGCGGACGTGAGCTCCAGCGTCACCTTGCGCTCGGTGAGCATCTTCTGGAGGAGACGGACCTCCTTGTCCACCACCTTGAGGATGACCTCGGGCGGCAGGCCGGAGAAGAGAATCCACCCGTCCAGCCGGTTGCGGAACTCCGGCGTGAAGGTGCGCTCGATGGCCTTCTTCGCGCGGGTGGCGTCCGCCGGCTTGGCCAAATCACCGAAGCCGATGGACTTGGTGCTCATCTCCTGAGCGCCCGCGTTGGTGGTGAGGATGAGGACGATGTTGCGGAAGTCCGCCTTGCGGCCGTTGTTGTCCGTCAGCGTCGCGTGGTCCATCACCTGGAGCAGGATGTTGAAGAGGTCCGGGTGGGCCTTCTCGATTTCATCCAGCACCACCACGGCGTAGGGGTGCTTGCGCACCGCGTCCGTGAGCAGGCCGCCCTGGTCGAAGCCGACGTAGCCCGGAGGCGCACCGATGAGCCGGCTCACCGTGTGCTTCTCCGAGTACTCGCTCATGTCGTAGCGCAGGAACTCCACGCCCAAGGACTGCGCCAGCTGCTTGGCCAGCTCCGTCTTGCCCACGCCCGTGGGGCCCGAGAAGAGGAACGAGCCGATGGGCTTCTCCGGCGCGCGCAGCCCGGAGCGCGCCAGCTTGATGGCGCTCACCAGGTCCTTGATGGCGCTGTCCTGGCCGAAGATGACCCCCTGGAGCTCCTTCTCCAGATTCTGGAGCTGCACGCCCTCGCTGGCGGACACGCTCTTGGCGGGAATCTTCGCCATCTTCGCGACCACGGCCTCCACGTCCGCGTCGGTGACGGTGTTGGTGCGCACGCCCTCCGGCTTGAGCTTCTCCGCCGCGCCCGTCTCGTCGATGACGTCGATGGCCTTGTCCGGCAGGAACCGGTCGTTGATGTGCTTGGCGGACAGCTCCGCGGACGCACGAATCGCCTCGGGCGTGTACTTCACGCCGTGGTGCTCCTCGTAGCGGCTCTTGAGCCCCTCCAGGATGAGGATGGTGTCCTCCACGGACGGCTCCGCCACCTCAATCTTCTGGAAGCGCCGCGACAGCGCGCGGTCCTTCTCGATGGCGGACTTGTACTCCTGATACGTCGTGGAGCCGATGCACCGCAGCCTGCCGCTCGCCAGCGCGGGCTTGAGCAGGTTGGACGCATCCATGGAGCCGCCGCTCGTCGCGCCGGCGCCGACAATCGTGTGGATTTCGTCGATGAAGAGGATGGCGTCCTTCTGCTCCTGCAGCGCCTTGAGCACGCCCTTGAGCCGCTCCTCGAACTGGCCCCGGAACTTGGTGCCCGCGAGCAACGCGCCCATGTCCAGCGAGTACACCACCGCGTTCTTCAGCGGCTCCGGCACCCGGCCTTCATGGATGTGCAGCGCCAGTCCCTCCGCGATGGCCGTCTTGCCCACGCCCGCCTCGCCCACGTAGAGCGGGTTGTTCTTCCGGCGGCGGCTGAGCACCTGGATGGTGCGCTCCAGCTCCTTGTCGCGGCCGATGAGCGGGTCGATGCGACCTTCCTTCGCCTCGATGTTGAGCTGGACGGTGTACGCCTCCAGCGGGCTCTTGCGCGGGGACTCTCCGTCGTCGTCGTCACCCGCGGGGACGGCGCCTCCCTCCGCGCTCTCCGACTCGCCCTCGTCACCTTCACCATCCTTGGAGATGCCGTGGGAGATGTAGTTGAGCAAATCCAGCCGCGAGACGCCCTCCTGCTGGAGCACGTAGAGCGCGTGGCTCTCCTCCTCGCGGAACAGGGCCACCAGCACGTCGCCGCCGTCGATGAGCTTCTGGTCGGCGGACAGGGCGTGCATCGCGGCGCGGTGGAGCACCCGCTCCACGCCGATGGTCTGCTGCGGCTCGGCCTCCACCCCTTCGGGCAGCCGCTCGACGGTCTCCTCCAGGAAGGAGACCAGCCGCTCTTGAAGGCGCTTCACGTTGGCCCCGCACGCCTTGAGGACCTCGCGGGTGCGAGCTTCCCTCGTCAGCGCCAGGAGCAGGTGCTCCAGCGTCAGGTACTCGTGGCGCATCTTCCGCGCCTCTTCCAGGGCGGTGCGGAAGCTGGCCTGCAACTCTTTGGCAATCAGCGGTCCTGCCACGATTCAACCTTCCTCGGGTTCCATGGAGAGCCGCAGGGGGAACCCATTGTCCCGGGCCGCGGCCTCCACCGTCTTGAGCTTCGTCTCGGCGACCTCGAACGTATAGACGCCGGCCACTCCGACTCCGTTGTAATGAACGTGCAGCATGATCTGCACGGCATCCGACTCGGACTTGTGGAAGACCTCCCGGAGGACGGCCACCACGAACTCGCGCGTCGTGTAATTGTCGTTGTGCAGCAGCACCTTGTAGAGGGTGGGCCTCTTGAGCTTCTGCTTGGGGACGGTCTCTGTCGCGACGGAGCCGTCGTGCTCGTCCTTCTGCGCCATAAGTCTCTTGGACTCCCTTTGATGTCCTGGGAAGCAGGCCGTTTCAGGCCACTCCCTTGAAACCTGTCTCCGCCCGCCACTGCGACAGCCCACCCCGGACGGCCGCCCGCTCGTGCTCCAGGAAGCCTCGCACCGCGCGCTCCAGCCCCGGGTGGAGGAGCAGGTGGGCACTGTACGTGAGGCGAGGCTCGAAACCCCGGGTGAGCTTGTGCTCCCCACCCGCGCCAGGTTCAAAACGCGTCAGCCCCTGGGTAATGCCCTCCTCCACCGGGTGGTAGAGGCAGACGTTGAAGTGCAGGAAGGGGTGCTCCTCGAAGCACCCCCAATAACGGCCGTAGAGCACGCCGTTCGCCCGGAAGTTGAACGCGCCGGCGACCAGCCCGCCCTCCCGTCGGGCCTCCACCAGCTCGCAGCGGTGGCGGAAGGTGGTGAGCATCCGGGCGAAGAAGTCGCGCGTGAGCAGCCGCGTGCCCCACGGGTACTTGTCCACGGTGGACGTGTAGAGCCGGTAGAGCGTGTCCACGTCCACCAGGGCCAGCGCGTCACCGCGCAGCGTGCGCAGGGTGATGCCCTGCTCGGCGGGGGCGCGCAGCTCGCGGCGCAGCTGGTTGCGCCGCTTGGAGTGGAAGCGGGCGAGGAAGTCCTCCAGCGTGCGGTAGCCGTCATTGCGCCACTGGTACTGGACGCCCAGGCGCATGGCGTAGCCCTGGGCCTCGAGCGTGGGCAGCTCCTCCTCGGTGGGGAACAGGACGTGGATGCCGGAGAGCTGCTGTACGCGGGCGAACTCCAGCGCGCCCGCGTACAGCTCCGCCTCGCGGGCCGCGCGCTCCTCGCCCGAGGCCACCAGCACGCGCCGCCCCGTGGCGGGGGTGAAGGGCACGGTGAGCACCAGCTTCGGGTAGTAGCGCAGGCCGGCGCGCTCGGCGGCGGTGGCCCAGGGCGCGTCGAAGACGAACTCGCCCTGGCTGTCGTCCTTGAGATAGGCGGGCGCGGCGGCGACCAGCCTGGAGCCCCGCCACAGCGTCAGGTGCCGCGGATGCCAGCCGCGCTCGGGCACCACGCTGCCGCTGTCCTCGAGCGCCGCGAGGAAGGCCCACTCCAGGAAGGGCACGGCCGAGTCGTCCACGAGCGCATCCCAGAGGGAGGCGGGGACCTCGTGGATGGAGGGCAGGATGCGCAGGGTGGTCGGCAGCGGGGTGGACATCGGCGGCGCACGAGGGGTCGTGGGGCCAGCCTATAACGACGCGGGCCGCCCCCCGCCAGGGCCGGCCGGGCCCTACTTTCCGCGGGTCAATTCAGCGGCGAGGAAGCGTCCAGCCTCGGCCAGTCCCTCGTTGCCTCGACGACGTCCTTCCTCGGTCTCCATGACCCGGCGGGCCGCGTCACTGGCGGTGCCAGCCTCCAGGTCCGTCAGCACCAGGAAGGCGCTCCACGACGGAGTCAGGGGCGCCACGCGGCCGGGGCGCAGCGGGCGGTCCGACAGCGTGGTGGCGACCTTCTCGAGCAGCCCGTCCTCGTTGAGCCGCTTCGTCTTGCCCTGCAGGGCACTCCACGTGGCCTCCAGCAGCGAGGGCAACAGCTTCCCGGAGAGCGCGGACGAGAGCCGCTGCGCGGCCTCCTCCTCGTCCAGCCGGTGCGCCTGGGCGTAGGTGGGGACCAGCTTGGCGACCACCACCGCGCGGGTGGCGAGGTGCGAGAGTCGGGGAGGGTAGGACATGGGCGCTCCGGGGCGGTGCCGGGAGGCCCGGGGAGCGGGCTACCAGCGGACGAGCAGACGGTAGCCGTCGCTGGAGCGCTCCTCCACCGTGATTCGGGCCTGGGCGTTGGCCAGCTCCAGCATCCGCTCCAGTCCCCCGGCCATGAGCTCCGGCCGGTTGTAGCGGTCCGTGAGGAGCAGCCGCCGGCCCCGCTCACCCACCGAGGTCATGGTGACGGCGATGTCGGAGCGCCCCATCATCGACAGGTAGCGAGGGATTCGCTCGGCGGCGCGCGCGGGGCCAATCATGGGCAGCGCGACGGCGGCGACCCGGCCCACCAGGGTCTCCGCGAAGCCGTTGACGAGCGTGCGGCCGACCTGCCGGTAGGCCTCCTCGTCCGACAGGTCTCCGAAGACCTCCTGCCGGGCGAGCGCGGCGGCGCGCTGCCAGAGCTGGATGGGGTAGTCCACCTCCGGTTTCTTGATGTCGTAGCCCAGCGCTTCCAGCTCCTGGACCAGGCGGCCCGTGGCCTTCAGTCCCCGCACGAACAGGCCCTCGAACACACTCGAGGGCACACGCGGGACGGGCGGGGCGGCGGGCTCGAGGTGTCGGCGCAGCGGGCTTGGGGTCATGGGCGGCTCCCTCGGGAGCAGAGGTCCTCGTATCATAGTGAGTTTCTGACTCTGCCGCGAATCCTGGATGTTCTTTGATTCCCGGCTAGAGGATGACGGAGGGGGAGGGGGCGAAGGGTTTGATTCCCCGAGGGTCCGGTTGCTATGGGGCGGCGACCGCCTTACAGGAGAGGACCGAGGAGAACTGCATGTCGGTGAACATCCAGCTGGAGTGGACCCCCAACCCGAGCACGCTGAAGTACGTGGTGGACAGGCGGCTGTTGGCGGGCGGCGCGGTGAGTATCACGAATCAGGAAGATGCCCAGGCGAAGTCGCCCTTGGCGCGCAAGCTGATGGATGTGCGCGGCGTGACGGCGGTGATGATTGGGACCAACTTCGTGACGGTGACGAAGGGGGATGAGGGTGAGTGGGACGAGCTGAATGACCAGGTGATGGAGACGTTGGACACGCACCTGACGGCGGACCTGCCGGTGGTGGACGAGGCGGCGGTGGCCGCGGCGCGTCAGGCGGTGTCGGCGGAGGGTGGGGGTTCGGTGGAGGCGCGTATCCGCGAGGTGTTGGACGCGGAGATTCGCCCGGCGGTGGCGATGGACGGTGGCGACATCACGCTGGACCGGTTCGAGGATGGGATTGTGTATCTGCACATGAAGGGTTCGTGTGCGGGTTGCCCGTCGTCGACGGCGACGTTGAAGATGGGCATCGAGGGGCGCCTGCGGGAGATCATCCCCGAGGTCGTCGAGGTGGTGTCCGTCTGAGGCGCAACGTCAAGGCATCGCAGGTCCGGCGGGAGCTCCTGCCGGACCAGTCGCAGGCGCTGTTGCGTGAGCTGCATCTGTTGACGCGGGAGGGGAACCTCAACGCGGATGCGCTGCGCAAGCTCAAGCAGGTGAACCACCTGATGGGGTTGTTGCGTCCGGCGGTGGAGGACGTGAAGGCGCGGCATCCCGAGCCGGTGATGGTGGATGCGGGCAGTGGCAACGCGTACCTGGGGTTCGTGCTCTACGAGTTGTATTTGAAGGACGCGGCCGGGGGCACGTTGGTGTCGGTGGAGGGGAGGCCGGAGCTGACGGAGCGCGCGAAGGGGCGCGCGGAGCGGCTGGGGTTCTCGCGGATGCGCTTCCAGACGGCGCACATCGACCAGGCGGAGTATCCGGAGCGCATCCATCTGCTGATGGCGCTGCATGCGTGTGACACGGCGACGGACGACGCGCTCATCGCGGCGGTGCGCCATGGCGCGGACCACGTGGCGGTGGTGCCGTGTTGTCAGGCGGAGGTGTCCGCGCAGTTGAAGGAGCAGCGCAAGGCGGCGCACGGGAGCCTGGGGTTGCTGTACGCGCACCCGTGGCACCGGCGCGAGTTCGGCTCACACCTGACGAATGTCATCCGGGCGTTGACGCTGGAGGCGTTCGGCTACCAGGTGACGGTGACGGAGCTGACGGGGTGGGAGCACTCGTTGAAGAACGAGCTGATCCTGGGTCGGCGCGTGCATCGGGATAACCGGCGCGCGCGGGTCCAGTTGGAGCGGCTCCTGGCGGAGACGGGTGTGAATCCGAAGCTGACGCGGGAGCTGGGCGTGAAGCCCGCGGCGTCGGTGGGTGAGTTGCCGCCTGTCGAAGCGGAAGAGGCGGTGGCCTCTCCGGACGTGACTCCATCCGTGGAGCCGTGAGCGCGGCGCGAGGGGCTTCGGTGGTGATGAGGCCCCTCGCATGTTGAACGCGTGCGAACGCTCCGGGATGTGAACCTGGCAACGTTCCCGGCCCGGGCCTGGGCCTTCTTGTTATGAGGGAATGGCCTGGGGGGCTTGTCGGAATCGTCTGGTAGTTCCCGTGCAGCATCGCCTGTGGATGGGCGATGGGCCGGGGGGCCTCCATGGCGATTCGCCGGGCAGTGCTCCTGCTCCTGTTTCTGGTGTCCACCGAATCGAATCACGTCCAGATGGGGACTGACAGATGTGAAGCCAGACCTCTCTGTGGAAGAAGCAGAGGAAGTTCTCGACCTTCACCTCATAGCGAGTGATGAGGCGACGGAAGTTCCTACACTAGGCGAAGAGGCACTACACCGTCCATCGTCGGCGATAGCGGCATAACTCACGCCTGTCCTGAGTCTTCGTCTTGCGCCTGCGGCGGTGCGGGGCAATCAACGTCACTCTGCACTCATGCCACGGGCGCTCGTCGAGCTTGTCTTCGTCATAGGCTTTGTCCCTGACGAGTCGCTGGGGGAGTTCGTCGACGAAGCTCTCGTCTAAGGGGGCTCTCGATGAACTTCGTCTGGTGGGGAGAATCGCTTGCCGCGCTGGTGGCGAGAGGAAGACCATCGCCGTCTGAAGCTGCAAGCCTTTTTTCCCCTTGCCGCGCTTGGACTTCCCGATGCAGCCTCCCTTTCGCCGAGGCGAAGAATGCGTCCACGAAGCCTTTCTCCAGGTCAATCTCTCCGCGCTCCTTGAGGCCCTTTGCCAAGGCGCGGAGGACGGCTCGCAAGGTGCCGTCCGTCACCTGCCCCAGGAATCAGCGATGGACCGTCTTGTAGGGCGGGTACTTCTCTCTCGGCAGCTCACTCCATTGGGCCCTGGTCCGCAGTATCCACAGGATGCCGTCCCACAAGCACAAGGTACGAGAATCGATGCCCAAGCCTGTCTTCTCTCTTCGTCTTCCACAGGGGAAGAAGCGGCTAAATCAATACCCACTGTTCGTCGGTCAGGTCCACCGGTCAGCTTCGCGCATGTTCATCCCCTTCTTGTTGATCTGCGGCCCTGCTTCCGCTCCCAGCACTGCTCGCTCAATTTCGAGACCGATTCTAGTCCTCAAGTCATGTGCATGCACTTCGCGTTGGAGGTTGGGGATCCAGTTTGGGGTGAGTTCTGACTCCTGGTCCTACCCTTTGATGGCGGGGTATTCTAGTCAATCATGCCAAGCGAACTCCGTATCCTGAGTGTCGATGATGTTCTATTGATCAATAGAAAAGTATCCCAGGATGCCGTGGGTGCAGGGGGGCCCATTGCGAGAATGGGAGGAGTTGGCGTTAGTCACAGTGTCAAGGATTACGGACTGCTGGAGTCTGCGGTGGCTCGGCAGTCGATGGGGGCTGGTGGAGTCCTTGTTTATCCAACGCCGATTGAGAATGCCGCGACGCTAATGTATGGAATTGCGAAGAATCATGCGTTCCATGATGGCAATAAGAGGACGGCTGTTGTTGCAATGTTGAATCATCTTGATCGAAACAGATTGTCTCTGATTGACTTGAAGTGGACGGAGATCGAGGAAATGGTGCTGGCTCTGGTTGTTGGTGAACTTCCAAATTACTCGAAGCTCAAGCATGTTGTTGCTAGATGTGTTGACCGAGCCGAGCGCGATATGCGAGCGCTAGCTGAGTGGATTAGGCAAAACTCTAGAGTGGTCGAGCGAGGGGAACGACGGATGACCTTCGACGAGCTTGAGCAGGTGCTGCGCAAGCATGGATATGAATTGGCCGATCCGGATAAGAATTTCATTCAGATTTTCCGGAATGTCTTGCAGGAGAAACGAGGGATTTTCGGTAAGAAGTCAGAAATAAAGAAGCTGCATGTGGGATCGATGGGCTATCCTGGGGGGAAACGAGAGGTGGGTGTCTCTGAAATCAAGAAGGTGCGGAGAATCTGCCGACTGACTGAGGAGCATGGTGTAGACTCGGCGGCGTTTTATGATGAGGCGCAGGCCGTGGATGAGATTATTAATAGGTATCGCAGGTTGTTGCGAAGTCTTGCTGATAAGTGATTGATTTGAGGTTTGATGGGGTTGTTCCGCCTCTTTTGGTGTTCATAGTGTGGATTCTGCCGAACAGGCTGGTGGGGTGGCTTCGAGAGCGGCAATTAGAAGGGGACGGCGCACTGGAACGTGACCATGGCTCCTGTCCCTGGATGCTGGAGGGTGAGCGATTCCGCGTGGAGCATGAGCCGCTCGCCATCGCGCCCATAGAGCCTGTCTCCGACGATGGGGGCTCCGAGCCCCAATGGATGGGAGGCATGAACCCGGAGTTGATGCGTCCTTCCCGTGAGCGGGAAGAAGGCCACGCGTGTACGTCCGTCGCGACGTTCGAGGACTCGCCACTCCGTCACGGCGGGCTTGCCGTGGATGGGGTCGTGAATCTGTCGAGGCCGGTCGTCGAGGTCGACCCGCATCGGGAAGTCGATGCGGCCCTCCTCTCCCTGAACCTGTCCCTCCACCCACGCGACATAGCGTTTGCGCACCTCTCGGTGGACGAACTGGTGTTGCAGCGCCGAATGCGTCCGTGAGTCGAGCGCGGCCACCAGCAACCCCGAGGTGTCCAGGTCCAGGCGATGGACGAGGAGCGGACCCGTGGCCTGCGGATACCGTGCCCGCAACCGGGTGAGCACCGAATCACTCAGCGACGCTTCACGCCCCGGCACCGACAGCAAGCCGTCCGGCTTGTCGATGACCACGAGCCAGGCATCCTCGAACAGGATGGACAACTCACCCGGTGCAACAACCGGGGGCGAGAACGTCCGCGGCGGCGCGACAGCGAGCCCCTCCAACATGAACGGGAGCAGCGGCGCGCACTTGTCACGGCATGAGGCGTAATACGCGCCACTGACGCGTCCACCCGCCGGAGGCGGAGCACCCCACCAGAACTCCGCGAGCGCGAGCGGACGCAGCCCCTGGGCATACGCAGACGCGAGGAGCTTGGGCGCGGCGCAGTCGGCGGCACCGGACGGAGGCTGTCCCTGCTCGAAGAGATGGCGCAACAACCGCGGCTCACCTCGCGCACTGTGGATGACGTAGGTGTCGTGGATGAGCCGCATCACCGCGCGGCTGACCATCTGCCTCAGCCTGTCCATGGCGCGCAGTCGCCGCTCCATGCGCGCGAGCCTCGGCTCGATTCGCTGACGCTCCTCCTGATGCACGGTCTCCATCCGGCGCCGCTCGGCCTTGTCACCTCGGCTCTCCTGGTCCAGTGCATGGAGCGCCGACGGGCCCGTCTCACCACCGGCCTGCGTGAGCTCACTCCTCCGCGCATGGCGTGCCTTGCGACGAACCTCGTGCCGCTCACGCATCGCGGAGAGCTCCGACGCATGTCTCGCCGACTGTTCCTCTTGTTCCGCTCGTAGCGCGAGCAGCTCCGTCGAACTCCGCATCGCCAAGGCACGGGCATGCAGCGCCTTCACCGTGGCTTCGCCCTCGGGCTCAATCCTCGCCCGCCGCTCGCGGTCGAACACGGGAGGCACAAACCCCTCCACATCCCACCGTCCCGCGAGCATCCCCGAGAACGCTCGCAGGAACCCAACGCTCCCATCGGACAACCGCACCACGAGCACGCCGAACATCTTCCCGCCCTCGGCGTCCTCCAGCAGCGACGTGGGCAGCCCCGGCGCCACGAACCCAGCGCGCAGCTCCCGTTGCAGCACCTCCGCGGCCTGCCGCGCCAGCGCCGCCGGGCCCAGCTCATCGAAGGGACTCGGAAACAGCCCTCCCTCATCGGGAGGACTCAGCCGAGGCTCGAAGCGGGTGACTCGCGCGTCCACGGGCCCACCGGTAGCACGAAACCCAGGCCCACGGTGAGCAGGCCTGGGAGGAGCCGTGCCCTCTCTGTCCTACTCGAGCGCCACCTTCCCATCGGGCCGTCGCTGGAACCGGTACAGCACGAAGCCGATGCCCAGCGCGATGGCTCCCGCGATGAGATTCTTCCGCTCCGCGCTCATCGCGAACACGACACACAGCGACGCCGCCGCGACGGGAATCACCGGCCCGCCAGGAATGCGGAACGCATTGGCCGGCTGCTGCAACTTCCGCCGCAGCACGGGCACCGCCACCGCCGTGCCGAAGTACGTCGCCAGCCGAGCCACCACGGAGAGCGTGGCGAGGAGCTCGAACGAGCCCGAGAACGCGAGCGGCAACGCGATACCCGTCTGCAGCAGAATCGCGGCCATCGGCGTCCGGAAGCGTGGGTGCAGCGTGGCGAGCACCGCGGGCCCGAAGCCATCCCTCGCCAGCGCATAGAGATACCGGGGCCCCGCGAGCACCGTGTTGCTGTTGGTGCCCAGGATGGACAGCACCCCACCCACCGTCATCAACATCCCACCCCACCCACCGAGGAACCGCGCGGCCGCGTCCGCCAGCGGCGTCTTCGACTCCACGACCCCCGGCAGTGTCCCCAGCGCCACCCACTGCACCGCCGTGTAGATGAGCGTGACGACACCAATCTGCACCACGAGCGCGAAGGGCACATCGCGACGAGGATTCTTGAACTCACCCGCGGGCGCCGCCGTGTTCTCGAACCCCGCGTAGGCGAAGAGCAGCAGGAGCACCGTCTCCCCCAGATTGCCGTCGGCCCTCGGCGCCACCGAGGTCGCCAGTGGTGTCGACACGAAGAAGAGGCCCACGCCGATGAAGATGAGCAGCGGCACCGTCTTCGTCACCGCGAGGAACACCGCCGTGCGAGCACCGCCCTTCACCCCGATGATGTTGATGGCCGTGAGGACCAGCAGCGGAATCGCAATGGCCAGGCTCTGCCCCACGCCCTCCTTGGCCGAGGGCCACAGGTACCCCAGCGCTCGCGAGAATCCGACGGACAGCGACGCCACCGAGGCGACACGCGCCAGCCATGTCATCCACCCCACCTGGAACCCGACCAGCTCGCCGAAGGCCTCGCGCGTATACAGATACGCGCTGCCAGGCTTGTCGAAGTAGCTGGCTGCCTCCGCGAAACACAACACCAGGAGCAGCACCGCCAACCCCGCGAGCACGACGGCGCCCGTGCTCGCCGAGCCCAGGCTCGCCGCGGCCGCCGCGGGCAACAAATACACGCCACTGCCGATGACGTCGTTGATGGAGAAGCCCACCAGCTCCCATCGGGAGACGGCGCGCCGCATTCCAAGGTCTTGGGGAGTCGAATCGCTTCCAGTCGTCATGGTGGGGTGGGGGAGTCCAGGGTGGACCTGACAGGGAGGTCCACTGGAGCATATGCGGGATGAATCCGCGAATTCAGGGAGCCCCCACTACCCTGTGAGCAGCAACCTGCAACGCAGCCCGCCATTGCGCACGGGCAGGCTTCGCGCTCCGGGAAGCGCCAGCGCCTTGAGCAACGCCGCCTCCTCGGGAACGAGCAGCGCCGCGCGCCAACCCGCGAACCTCTCGCGAACCATCGCGCCGAGCGCCCGATAGAGCCCCGGCAAGTCCTCACCTTCACCCACGCGCTTGCCATAGGGCGGGTTCGCCACCAGCAGGCCCGGGCTCCCCGAAGGCGCCGTCAGCGTGCGCAAGTCCTTGCGCTCCAGCATCAGGGTCAACCCCGCGCGCCGCGCATTCCTCCGCGCCGTGCCCAGCGAACCCGCGTTGAGGTCAAAGCCATACACCGCCGCGCGAGGCTCCTTCAGCGCCTCTGCCTCCGCACGCGCCTTGCGTGCGGCCCATGTGCTCGCGTCGAAGCCTGGGAAGGACTCGAACGCGAAGCCATGCATCAATCCCGGCGCGCGCCGCATGGACATCCATGCTCCCTCCACCAGGAAGGTGCCCGAGCCACACATGGGGTCCACCAGCGGCTGCGTGCCGTCATACCCGGCCAGCATCAGGATGCCCGCCGCGAGGGTCTCCCGCAGCGGCGCGCGGCTGACCTCCTGCCGATAACCACGCCGATGCAAGGGCTCACCGCTCGTGTCGACGCTCACCGTGAAGGAGTCTCCCTCCACGCGAACCAACATCACGAGCCCCGAGCCGCCCTCTTCATCCAGCGCTCCCGCCCCAGCGAGCGCCACCGACGACAAGCCCCACGCCTTCGCCGCCGACTCCAACACGACGTCCGGCCCTGGCACTCCCGTGCGCTTCAAGGCCACCGCCACCCGAGGCGGCGTGCGCCCATCCCACGCACGCGACAGGTCCAACGCGCGCAGGCCGCGTATCAGCGCGCCTTCGTCACTCGCGCGAAACGTCCCCATGCGCAGGAGCACGCGGCTGGCGGTGCGAAGCCGCAGGTTCGCTTCCTGATGCAGCCCCGAGGCTCCCGAGAGCTCCACCCCACCGTCCACCCGGTGGGGCTTGAAGCCCAGCGCGGAGACTTCCGCCTCCAGCGCGGTCTCCAGTCCGGGGAGGGTGGACACGTAGACTTGTTCTTCAGCGCGGTGGGTCGTCACGGGCCGCCCCATTGTCCGTGCTCCGGCGCTGACCGCAATGCCTCATTGCGCAATCACGGTGAGGGCACCGCCGGAGGGTCGGGCAGCAGCGTGAGCGGGGGGCGCGGCGGGGCGTCCGCGTAGACGCCCCGGTACTCGGGCGTCAGCAGCTTCGCCACCCGGCGCATCATCGCATCCACCAGCGCCTGTCTGGGGTCCTCCGCGCCGGCAATCTCCGGCTCCAGGTCCTCCACGCGGAACGAGGGGCCGATACGGATGCGGACGTTCGCGCGATACAGCCGCTCGCCGCCCATGTCCCCGTCGTCGATGGGCATCAGCTTCTCCGTCCCCATCAACGCGATGGGCACCACCGGCACGCCCGCGCGCTTCGCGATGAGTGACACGCCCTTCTTGGCCTGCTGCAGCTCACCCGTCCGGCTGCGCGCGCCCTCAGGGAAGATGAGCACGGAGTCGCCGCCCTTGAGGGTCTCCACCGCCCGGCGCATGGCCTCGATGTCCGGCGAGTTGGGCTTGATGGCAATCGTGTCCATCGTCTCCGACGCCAGCCGTGTCATCACCGTGCTCTGCAGCTTCACGCCCGCCATGAAGTACAGCTTGCGAGGACGGAAGGCGCGAAAGAGCGTGAAGCCATCCGCGTTGGAGAGGTGGTTGCAGATGTAGAGGCAGGGCTCGTCCAGGAGGAAGCCCCGGCCCTCCACCTGCTCTTCAGCCAGCACATCCCACACGCTGTCCATCAGCGTACGCACCACAATGCGCCGGGGGCCTTCCGGCAGTCGGGCCATCAGGGAAAAGAGAATGCGGAGCACGCGTCGGTCGCCTCCACCTCGGGGACGGCCCGAGAGCATGGACCGGCTGGAGCCTGGATGTCCGGCCGTTGTGGCCTGGACTTTCAAGCAGCCCCACTGGCCACCAGAAGATGTAGTGCCATGGGCGTCTCGGGTCAGCGCCCACATGCGTCCCGCCCGCGCCCGCCCGGTGGGCCGTCATGCAGCCAACGCTCCGGACCGACTGGGGGACGAGGTGCCCACCTTGGTGTGACCCGTCCGTGGCCTTCGCTGCCTGTATGAACCCCATCGGCGTGCACCCTGGGTTTGCGCTAAGGGAGGAAGCCTATGAGCGCCGAAGCCACCCCCTCGCGCAGCAGGAAGCCCGTGGAGTACGAGGTCACCGTCGACCGTGTGCGGATGGACACACACGACACCGCCACCCTCTTCCTCGACTTTGGAGACACCCCGCCGGACTACAAGGCCGGGCAGTTCATCAACATCGACCCCCACCAGTTCCTCGCGCTCGGCCGGCTGTCCGCCTATCTCCAGGAGCAGAAGGGGCGCAAGGAGCCGCAGCGCTCGTACTCCATGGCCTCCGCGCCCCACGAGCGGCACGTGGCCATCACCGTGAAGGACGAGGAGTTCATCCCCGGCCTCACCCGCTACCCGCCGCTCCTGTCGCCCTACCTCGTGCACGGCAGGCTCACGGGCGCGCGCATCAAGGTTCTGGGCTTCATGGGGCCGTACGTCCTGCCCGAGGACGTGGACACTCGCACCGACCACGTCGTCCACCTGGTGGCGGGCTCGGGCGCGGTGCCCAACTTCGCCATCCTGAAGGACGCGCTCCACCGGGGCCTCAAGCCGCGTCACACCGTCCTCATGTCCAACAAGTGCTGGGGCGACGTGCTCTTCCGCGAGGAGCTCGAGGCGCTCGAGCGCCAGCACCCGGACCGCGTCCGCCTGGTGCACACGCTCACCCGGGAGCTGGACGAGTCGCGCTTCGGGCCGTCCGTGCGCAAGGGGCGCATCCACCAGGCGCTCCTGGAGGAGCTCATCCCGGACCCGGCCTCCTGCCTCGTCTACGCCTGCGGCCCGGCGATTACGCCGTGGGACCGGCGCAAGGCGCTGGAGACACGCACGCCCGCCACGCCTCGCTTCATGGAGACGGTGCTGGGACACCTGCACGCGCTCGGCATCGAGGACAAGCGCATCAGGCGGGAGACGTACGGGTAGGCGAGAGCGGCAGCACCACCTCGAAGCGGGCGCCTTGCTTGGAGCGGGCGCTCGCGCGGACCTGACCTCCGTGGGCCAGCACCACGCGCTTGACGATGGCCAGCCCCAATCCCCGGCCGTTGGCGCGCGTGAGGAAGAACGGCTCGAAGACGCGGCGCGGGTCCACGTCGGGAATGCCCGGGCCCTCGTCCTCCACCACCAGCCGCACGCCGTCCGGCACCGGCTCCACGCTCAGCCGCACGCGCCCACCGGGAGGCGAGGCCTGCACCGCGTTGCGCACCAGGTGCGTGGCCGCGAGTTGGAGCAGCGTCTCGTCGCCGAGCAGCTCGGGTGTGTCCGGCGCTTCGTCCACCACGAAGCGCAGCGTGGGCCCATCCGGCGGACCATGGAGCTGGCCGAGCGCGCGGCGCACCAGCTCTCCCAGATGTACCGGACGAGGACGCGGCTCCAGCGGACGCACCACGTCCAGCAGGTCCCGCACGATGTCCTCCAGCCGGATGGCCTCCTCCTCCATCATGCCCACCGCGGCGTGCCCCGTGGGGCCCAGGTGGGGCTCGCGCCGCAGCACCGCCACCGCGTTGAGGATGGCGCCCAGGGGATTTCGCACCTCGTGGGCCACCACGCCCGCGGCCTCGCCCAGCACCGTCAGGCGCTCGTGGGCCACCAACTCTCCCTGGAGCCGGGACAGCTCGGCCAGCCGCTCCGAGGCCGTGCGCAGGTGCCTCACGTTCTCCAGCACGCCCCCCACCATCTGCGCGAAGAGCTCCAGCGTGCTCGCGGCGGCGGGCGTGAGGTCCTGTCCTTGCGCGGAGAGGACTCCCAACGGCTGGCCTCCCACGAAGATGGGCGCGTCCAGCGCGCGGAGGCCGGAGGGATAGGTGCGCTGGATGTCCTCGTAGACCTCGCGCGCGTGGACGCGGTGGGCCACGCCGAGCGCATCCTGATGGAACGCCGCCTTGCGCCGCGCGAGCACCTCCTCCAGGTGGGGCAGGGTGCCGAGCGGAATGCGGACCTCTGAAATCGGCGCGCCGTAGAGGCGCTCGGCGAGCGCGACGACGGCCGGCTCCTGGCGCATGGGGCCATGCCGGAACACGTTGCCTTCGACCAGGAGGATGGCCGCATAGAAGCCCTGCTGGTGGACGGCCTCCACGGCGGACTCCAGGACCTCCTGCTCGCTGCGGGCGTGCAGCATGTCCGACGCGGCCGCGCCCAGCGCCTCGATGAGCCGGTGCGTGGTGTCCTCGCCCGCGGCGTCGTGCAGGAGCAGCACGGTCTCCTCGGAGATGGCGCCGGGCGCGAAGGTCGCCGTCATCGTGCGCTCGCGTCCATCCGCCGCGCGCAGGCGCAGCCACAGCGGATGTGCGGGCCGGGGACCTTCGCCCGTGAGGGCCTCGTGAACGGCGTCCACCCAGCGGCGCTCCACCGGCGCGAAGCGGTCGATGAGCGCGCTGACGGAGGTGGCCTTCACTTCCTCGACGGAGATGCCCAGCAGCGCCGCGAGGGCGGCGTTGGCGACCCGCACCTGCTCACCCTGGATGACCGCCGCGGGGGTGGGCAGCCGTTCAAGCAGCCAGTAGTCGTCGGGCGAGACGGAAGCGTCGGGGGGCACGAGGAGGGTCCTGGCGGACGTCGAGGGGGACCGAAAGGCGGACGCAATCGGTGGAGGGGTGCCTCGTAGGAGAGGGCGAAGGGCGAATGAAGAGGAGGATGGACACCATGAACTTCATGAACGTGATGGACCGCGGCGACCTGGAGCTCAAGGCGGTGGTGGCGGTGATGATGGCCTTCGTGATGACCGGAGGCGTGTTCCTCGGCCAACTGCTGTAGGCCTCCTCCCCGGGCGGGCCCGCACCGCCCAGGGCTACTTGGGAGGCTTGCGGCTCACGAACTGCTGGATGAAGTCCCGCTCCTCCTTGCGGAGGCTGCTGAGTCGCAACCCATAGCCGCGCGGATTCTTTCCGTCATCGAGCGAGTTCTCCCAGATGACGGAGCTGCGCAGGGTCATCACCCGCGACGGCTCATCGAAGCGCAGCGTCAGCTCCACCTGAGTCCCCAACCGCAGCGGCTTGTCCGTGGCGATGAACAGGCCACCCGACGACAAGTTGATGATGCGGTGGTCCGTGAAGATGCCCGTGTTCTGCATCGACACCCGAACGTCCGCGTGGATGCGATCATCCGCGCGGCGCTCCAACCCCACGAACTCCGCGCTGGAATAGGTGGGCGCGGCGGCGGCCTTGCGCAGGGGCGGTGCGGGCGGAGGCGGCGCGGGTGGGGCGGGCGGCGGCAGCGTGTGTGTGCGCTGCACCGGAGCCGCTCGAGGCGCCGCGTGCATCACCGGAGGCGGAGGCCGCTGCGGCGTCGCCGGCATGATGGGAGGCCCCGAGGGCGCATGCGCGGCCACGGGCTGCGCGGCGGCTTGTGCCATCGACGGCGCCACCTGCTGAGCCATCACCACCGGCGCCGGTGCGGGCGGGCGCGCGACGGCGGGCGCCACCGGCGGAACCGACGGCGCGATGGTCGGAGCCACGGGAGGCGGAGGGGGCGGCAGCGGCCCGTTCATGTCCAGCCGGGGTGGCATGGGCCGGGACTGCGGGAACGCGCCCTGGGAATAGAGCACCTCGACCTCGCGCATGCAGCGCGAGAGGAAGTCGAAGATCTCCGCGGAGACCTTGCGCAGCTCCGGATGGGTCTCGGGCGCCAGGTGCTCGGGCGAGAAGCGCTTGGCCATGCGGAAGAAGGCCAGCCGCACCTCATCCAGGCTGGAGGTCGGCTTCGCGCCGAAGACCTCGTGCGGAGGCAGGTTCTGCAGGCCCCGCAACTGGGTGCGCAGCCGCTCGGCCTGCTGCTGCTCCACCGAGGGGCCCGGCCGCGCCGCGGCGAACAAGTCGCGCAGCTCCGGCAGCTCCTGCACCGCCACCCATTGAGCGCCGTCTCGCGACGCGCGCACGGCGGCCTTCAGTCGCCCGGAGGCAATCAGCTCTCGAAGAGCCTGGAGGGCGAGCGGGCCCAGCACGCGCCCCAGATTGTCCGCAACCCAGTAACCGACAGCAGGAGACGACACGCAGACACCTCAGGGGGAAGTCAGTGGGCCAGCGCCTGGCGCACGGCAGAGGCGATCTCCAGCGGGTGGAAGGGCTTCCCCACGAAGCCCACCGCCCCCGCGGCCATGGCCTGCTCCACCACGGGCTCGGCATCCATGCTGCTGATGACGAGCACGCGTGTTCCCGGCGACACCTGCTTGATGGCCCCCAGCACCTCCAGCCCGCTCTTCTTGGGCATGAACAGGTCCAGGAACATCACCGCGGGCTTCTCTCGAGCGGCCACCGCGAGCCCCTCTTCGCCATCCGCGGCCTCGAGCAGTCGCAGCTCGATGCCCGTGTCGGAGATGACGTCCTTGAGGATGCGGCGCACGAAGCTGTCGTCATCGACGAGCAGCAATGTCGGGGTGTCGGACATGGCGCCGCATGATACTTGGACCGCGCAACATCCGCGCGAGGTCCTCGCGCGCCTGCTCGCCTTTTTGGGTTAAGGGGTGAGCATGCCCATCGCTCAGGCTCTCTCTCACTTCGAGTCCCAGAAGACCGCCTACCTCGAGGACCTCAAGGCCCTCGTGCGCATACCCAGCGTCTCGTTTCCGGGCTTCGACGCGGCCCGGGTCCGGCAGAGCGCGGAGGCGACTTCTCGACTCTTGAAGGACCGTGGGTTTGAAAACGTTCAGCTACTCGAAATTGGGGAGGCGCACCCCTATGTCTACGGCGAGGTCCTGAGGTCTCCAGGCGCACCCACGTTGCTGTTGTATGCCCATCACGATGTGCAGCCCGTGGGGGACGAGTCGCTGTGGAAGAGCCCTCCGTTCGAGCCGCAGGTGCGCGACGGCCGGCTGTACGGGCGAGGCACGGCGGACGACAAGGCGGGCATCGTGGTGCACGCGTCGGCGGTGGACGCGTGGCTGAAGGGCGCAGGCAAGCTGCCGCTCAACGTGAAGGTGCTCATCGAGGGTGAGGAGGAGATTGGCAGCAACCATCTGTCCGCGTTCCTACAGAAGCACGCGGCGCTCCTGAAGGCGGACGCCATCGTGCTGACGGACACGTCGAACTTCGACACGGGGCTGCCGTCCATCACCACCGCGCTGCGGGGGCTCGTCACGGTGGACGTGGAGGTGCGCGCGCTGAAGCAGGCGGTGCACTCGGGGATGTGGGGTGGGCCGGTGCCTGACCCGGTGATGGCGCTGTGCCGGATGCTGGCGACGCTGACGCACGCGGATGGCTCCATCGCCATCGAGGGGCTCCAGGAGAAGGTGAAGCCGCTCACGCAGGCGGAGCGCGAGAGCATCCAGTCGCTGCCGGGCGACGAGGCGACCTTCCGCGAGCAGGTGGGGCTGTTGCCGGGAGTCCAGATGCTGGGCGGGCGGCACCCGTGGGAGATGAACTGGCGTCAGCCGAGCATCGCCATCAACGCCATCCAGGCCAGCACGCGCAAGGACGCGCGCAACATCATCTGCGACGCGGCCTGGGCCCGGGTGGGCATCCGCATCGTCCCGGACCTGGACCCGCGGGACGTGGAGCAGCGGCTGAAGGCGCACTTGAGCAAGGTGTGCCCGTGGGGATTGGAGCTGCGCTTCGAGACGGAGGGCGCGTCGGGGTGGTGGTACACGGACCCGTCGCATCCGGCGTTCCAGGCGGCCTTCCGCGCGTTGGAGAAGGGCTACGGGACGAAGGCGGTGGCCATCGGGTGTGGCGCGTCCATTCCCTTCGTGGAGCCGTTCGCGCGGGAGTTGGGCGGAGTGCCCGCGCTGCTCATCGGCGTGGAGGACCCGTACACGTATGCCCATTCCGAGAACGAGAGCCTTCACGTGGGCGACTGGGAGAAGTCCATCCGCAGCGCCATCCACCTCTATGACGAACTGGCGCGGGTGCTGACCGCGCGCTGAACACGGGGTGTTGTCGCCACCTCGTGGCTTTCGGCTCGAGACAGGGCGTGTTTACCTGTCCGGGCAGCACGAAGCCTGGGGGAGCGCGCCATGTTCAAGGGAGTGGAGACGGGAGTGGTCGCCATGTCGGTGGTGGCCGCGGTGTTCGAGGTGTTGATGCCGCTGGCCGTCGTCTTCTGGGCGCGTCGCCGGCTGGGCGTGGCGTGGAAGGTGGTGGGGTGGGGCGCGCTGGCGTTCGCGCTGTCCCAGCTCTTCACCCGGCTGCCGATGATTCAAGTGCTCGGCATTCTCCTGGGCCCGGCGGTCAAGGACTCCAAGACGCTGGAGACCGTCTGGCTGCTCTTCCTGTGTCTGACCGCGGCGCTGTTCGAGGAGACGGCGCGGCTGTGGGTGTTTGGCCGTCCCTTGAAGGACGTCCGGCGCTGGCGCGACGCGGTGGGCTTTGGCGTGGGCCATGGCGGCCTGGAGTCGGCCCTGCTGGTGGCGGGCATGACGGTGCTGGGGCTCTTCGCCATGGCGGCGCTGGCCAACATGGACCTGTCGACGATGCCTGTTCCTCCCGAGAAGATGGAGGAGTTGGTGAAGGCGAAGCAGACCTACGCGGAGATGCGTTGGTGGACGCCGCTCCTGGGCGCCTACGAGCGGGTGGGCGCGATGGTGGCGCAAATCACCCTGTCGCTCCTGGTGTTGCAGCGTTACGTGCGAGGGAGCCCGCGCTGGTACTGGCTGGCGGTGGCGGCGCACTTCGTCTTCAACCTGGTGGCGGTGCTCGTGTCGCAGACGTGGGGCGTGGTGGCGAGCGAGGGCGTGGTGACGGTGTTCGCGCTGCTGGGGCTGGCCGTCATCCTGCGCTTGCGCCGCGAGGAGGCGGCGCAGCAGGACTCGAACCAGGTCCAATCCTCCGTGGTGTCACCCGGTGCCGCGTCTTGAATGAGCCGCGGCTGGAGGGACTTGGTCTAAAGCGTCAGGCCGACCAGCGGGGCCGAGGCATCATCTGGGACGAGGCTGAGCCTCCGCTCCGGGTTCGTCGTCTTTCCGGTCGGCACACACATCCATCCGGACGCCGTTCCCCAGACGTGGGTGATGACGCCGTTGTTGTTGGCGACCAGTTGGGGCCAGCCGTAGGCCGCGCGGCCGGCGATGGGAATCCCGGTCGGCAGGGACGCCGTGGTCGGAATCCGGTTCCATCTCCCGTTCGCCCCGAAGAGGTGGTGCACCCGGCTGAACTCCAGTGACAGTCCTTGCAGGGTGCCGTCCGGCTGGATGGTGGCAATCAGGTCCGCGCCGGGTTGCAGGTCCACGCCGGTGTCGCCCTTGTGCCAGCCGGAGTTGTCCGCCCAGACATGGAACAGCCGGCCGTTGTCGTTGAACAGGCCATGCAGGTCCGTCCCGCTGGCCGTCATCGAGAAGGTGCAGTTGCCCGACACCGTCACGGAGGAGGGGAACTTCCTCCATCCGTTTCCGTCGAACGTGTGCCAGAGCCGGCCCCCCTCGAGGGTGAAGACCTGGGGAGAGGAATTGGCCGGAGTCCTCAGCACCTGGAGCGGAGCGCCCGGGGCCATCGCCAGACCGCTGCTCATCGTGGTCCAGCCGGTGTTGCCCGCGTAGACCAACATCATCACGCCATCGACATTCGCCATGGCGCGCGGTGACTGGCCAGGGCCCGGTGAGAAGGCCCCATACGTCGTGTTGCCCGGAAAGACGAGGTTGCTGAGCAGGTGAGCCCAGCCTCCCGCGGTGCCCAGATGCCCCAGGCGCCGGTCCTCCAGCGGCAGGCCGCCCCCGGTGCCACCGCTGCCCGAGCCGACGTAGTCGTGGGGATTCACCCGGGTGCCACCCGCGGTCACCAGGTGCCAGTGCAGGTGCGGACCCGTCGACGACCCGGAGCCGGGCGCACCCGCCGCGCCGCCGGAGTAGCCGATGATTTCGCCCTGCCGGACCGGGCGCTCGCCGCCGTTGAAGCCAGACAGGTGGAGGTATTGGCTCCGCATGCCGTTGGCCATCACGACGGTCGCGGTGTAGCCGCCCGTGCCGTTGTTCCAGTCGATGAGCAGCTGCCCCGAGGCGCAGGCCGGCAGCGGAGTTCCCACACCCATCACGTAGTCGATGCCACCCAGGGAGCCTCGGCTGACGTGGTCCCACCACCCGTCGGAGATGGCGTAACCCGCGAACGGATTGATGATGACCTCGCCCGCGAGGGACGCGCTCGCCAGCGACTCGGACACGCCGAGGACGGCGGCGCCGGCCGCGATGCCGCCGGCTTGCAAGAGGGAGCGGCGCGAGAATCGACGAGGGGGGCTGAACTCACGGGACATCCATACCTCCAGGGGGACTACGTGAGAGGTGATGAGGGTGAGGCAGACCTTCGCGGAGATGCGTGGGTGGACTTCGCTCCTGATGAGGGACGAGCAGGTCGTGCGAAAGCGAGCCGACAGCGCTACTTCTTGAAGCCCAGGTGAGACAGCGCGGCCTTGACCCAGTCCTTGAGGGACACGGTGTCGAACGGCACGGCGTCGCGGCCGGGATACTTCTTCTCGAAGTACGCCACCGCGGCGACGCCCATGGCGAACGCGGTGCCGCCGCTGGCGGCGCCCTTGAGCAACCAGCCCGCGAAGGGAATCCAGCCCACGGTCTCACCCACGACGGCGGTGGCCGCCTTGCGCGCGACGACGCCCGCGCCCAGCGTGGGAATCAAGCCCAGCGACTCGCCCAGCGTGAGCTTCTCTCCGTAGATCCCGGCCACGTGATAAATCATGTACGCCTCGATGGCGGACGTGAGCGCCGTGTGCGCGCCCGGCACGGGGATGGGAATCGCGGCGGCACCCGCGGCCCTCAAGGCACTCTCTTCGACCCAGCTTCGCGCGGCTTTCTCTGCGGTCATGCGAGACATCTCCAGGAAGAGTTCCGCGCCACCTTAGTTCACACTCGCGATTATCGTCGGCCCGCACTCCGGGTTGCGCGCGTACCCGGGGAACGCACGGGCGTCCCTGCTGAACGCCGCTGCGCGCATGGGGAGGGCGCAAGAAGTGCGCGGGCCCCACGGAGCGTCTTGTTCGGGGCGCGTCATCCACACTCGCGGCGAGTTCGATGGGGAGCCCGCGCGAGGGCAGGGCACAGGCATGGTGGCTGCACTAGGCCGCGGCATCCAGGGAGCCGGAATGATCATCACCTGCATGCGCTGTGGCCACCGTGCGTTCGTCTTCATGTTCGAGAGCAAGCGCATCTGCAGGAAGTGCAAGGTCTGGGTGTCCAGGCCTCACCGCGACACGAAGAAGTTCAGCTACAAGACGGCGCAGCGGGACCAGCACAAGCGGCGCGTGGACCGGGCCAGCGGAGGGGTCCGCAAGAAGCCCCTGCTGAAGCGCTCCCACTCCGCCACGACGAGCGGCCCCTCGGACTCCATCTTCGACCCCTCCATCCCGGCGCTCCCTCCCTCTCTGGAGATGTCGCTGGATGACTCGCAGCCGTTCTTCACGCCGAACGTCCTGCGCTTGCAGTGCATGGTGCTCTTCATCCCCTTCGACGCGGGGAACAACTTCTTCAAGCAGAACGCGAACAAGGGGACCTATTCCGCGGACTTCATCCCCTCCCGTGGGAACATGTTCGCGCCGTTCTCCCAGCCGCAGTCATCCAAGCCGCTCGCGAGCCTCAACACGAAGGTGTATCCGGGGCAGAAGGTGTTCGAGGCGCACTCGACGCCCATGTCCCCCAGCGACATCCAGGCCAACTACAGCAAGATTGTGATGAAGCACATCGCGGCCTGCACCAACGTGCGCGAATGGAAGCAGGTCCATGCTTCCGGTGCCATCGACATGCACGTGCAGCTCAGCCGCCTGTGCCCCGAGGTCATCTTCCTGTCGGAGGAGCTCACGGACGCCCCGTTCCCCTCGGAGCTGCGGCCCTGTCCGGAGCTCACCTATCGCCGGATTGGCAGCCTCAAGGCGATGCTCCCGAACGTCACGGTGGACGCGAAGAATGAAATCGCCGCCTACGTGCTGGTGGATGAGAAGAGCATCACCCAGGTGCTGTACAACGCGAGGGTCCTCCACCGGCAGGGCTGCAAGCACGGGGAGAAGTGGCTGAGCGTCCAGAAGATCGTCCCCGAGTACCGCGTGTACATCGAGATTGCGGGGGTGCATCTGGACGCCGGCTATACGGGTTACACCTCCGACACCAAGAAGCAGAAGGCCCTGGCGGAAGTCGGTCAGTTCGCGCGTGAAAATGAAATCGACGCGCTGCTGGGGGACCTGAACATGGACTCGTTCGAGCTGAACGGAGGGTTCTTCCCCAATGCGTTCGGGTTCAAGGACTACAAGGTGCCGGGCTCGGACAAGGTGCAGGTGAAGCCCGTCTACACCCTGTCCCACTCCAACACGAACGCGAAGAACAACTACATGGGCGGCATCATCGTGAACTCGGAGCAGGTCGAGACGGAGCCCATGAACTTGCGGGGAGCCGACATGCTGTCCCTCTCCCGCACGCTGGATGACGAGTTCTACTCAGACCACCCCGCGATTCTGGCCAACTACGTCAAGTCGTTCGAATGAGCCCAAGGCTCAGCGCGTGCGGAAGCGGTCCGTGGCCTCCAGCAGCGCGGACGTGGTGCCCGGCTCGTTGGCGGAGTGCCCCGCGTCTGGAATGAGGATGAGCTCCGCCTCTGGCCACACCTGGTGCAGGGCCCAGGCGCTCTCGGGGGGACACACCACGTCGTAGCGTCCCTGGATGATGACGGTGGGGATGTGGCGGATGCGCTGAACGTCGTCGAGCAGCTGCGAGTCGGAGCGCAGGAAGCCTCGATTGAAGAAGTAGTGACATTCGATGCGCGCGAAGGCGAGCGCGAAGTCATCCGAGCTGTTTCGCGCCACCAGCTCCGCGTTGGGCAGCAGGTAGCTGGTCCGACCTTCCCAGACGCTCCACGCGCGCGCTGCCTCCAGCCGCGCCGCCACGTCCGTCCCCGTCAACCGGCGGTGATAGGCGGAGAGCAGGTCGTGCCGCTCGTCGGCGGGGATGGGGGCCAGGAAATACTCCCACGCGTCGGGGAACAGGGCGCTGGCGCCGCGCTGGTAGAACCAGTCCAGCTCCTGCTTGCGCAACAGGAAGATGCCGCGCAGCACCAGCTCCGTGACGCGCTCGGGATGGGCCTGCGCGTAGGCGAGCGACAGGGTGCTGCCCCAGGAGCCGCCGAAGAGCATCCAGCGCTCGATGCCCAGGTGCTCGCGCAGGCGCTCCAGGTCCGCGACGAGGTCCCAGGTGGTGTTCTCCTCGAGGCACGCGTGGGGCGTGCTCCGGCCGCAGCCGCGCTGGTCGAACAGGATGATGCGGTAGGTGGAGGGGTCGAAGAACCGCCGCTGCTTGGCGTCCGTTCCTCCTCCGGGGCCGCCGTGGATGAAGACCACGGGCTTGCCCTTGGGGTTGCCGCTCTCCTCGAAGTACAGCTCGTGGAGGGGGGAGACCTTCAGGCGGCCCAGGCGGTAAGGCTCCAGGGGAGGGTACATCATCCGCGACGGCCGGGATGTAACGGACATGCGTCTTCCGGGACTGCGAGAGAGCCCGTCACGCTAGCAGACCGCGGTTTCGTCGCGGCCTCGTGGACTCTCCGCTGTCAGGAGGTGTTCGCGCGCTTCCCTCTGTCCATGCGGGATTGTCAGGCAAGGTACAGCAACCCACCCGGCGGGCGTGATGTGACGGCGAGTTTTCCTGCGCGCGACGTGGAGGTTGCGGGCGTGGTGGATGCTTCCTCGCGACTCAAACCCCGGAGCGTTCCATGAACCTCGCGTCCCTGATGAATCCCCCTCGGAAGCACGAAGAGGACGCCGCGCCCCGCCGTCTGAAGCTCTTTCGTATCCAGGCCACTGTTCTTCTTCAAGGCGCGCTGAGCGCGGCCCAGGAGGGCGTGAAGTCCTTCCGCCACATGCGAGACGTGCTCACCGGCGCCTACGCCCAAGCCCGCACGTAATCAGCGCAAGGGCTTCGTCTCGGGGGGCTGGTCACGAAGCCACGACGAACACTCTCTATGCACCCAGGTGCGTGGGGGGATGCGCGGATTGGCAGGACCCGCGAAGCATGAGCGGTGCGCGGGAAGAGGAACCCACGAGGGGCGTATCCGCGCGGATTGGCAGGACCCGCGCGGCGTGAGTGGCACGCGGGAGGGAAAACCCTCGAGAGGCGCGGCCGCGCGGAGTCGTCAGGCCCGCGCGGAGCGCCGCGTGTGAGGTGCGTCGCGGTGGATGGAGCGAGGTGCGCGGGCCGTGTCGGCGCCCGTGGACACCTCGCTTCTCAGGAGGGCGCGCCAGGGTTCGGGCTGGTTCCCGGGCTCTTGGGCGCGTCCTCCTTCGGTGGTGGCGGTGGAACGCCCTTGCCCGCCGGCGCCACCATCCGCACCTCGGAGACGTCGCTCAGCGCCAGGCCGTCGCCCTTGGGCTCGGTCTCCGTCACGGCGATGACGTCGCCCCGATGGAGCTGGAGGAAACGCTCATTCTTCTCCGTGCGGTGGCGCTCCTGCATCGCCAGGCCCACGCGGCCCTCGGGGCCGCAGCCGATGTAGCGGTGGCGCCCCTTGCCCTCCAGCGGCTCGGAGACGATGCGGAACAGCCGGCCCGGCGGAGGCTCCGGCCAGTCCTCGCCCTTGGGCGCGAGCACGAGGTAACTCATCTTGAGCGCCTCCTTGTGCAGGCTCGCCGCCCGCGCCAGCTCCTCCACCACGCGAGGCATGGGCCACGGCCGCTCCGCGTGGCACCAGTCGGTCTCCTTCACCAGCGCCGGACATGCGCCCCGGTAGAGGCACGGCGCGCGCACCGCGTAGCCCTTCGCCACCATCGCGTCGCGCACGTGCAAAAGGCCCCGGCTCGTCTCGCGCAGCGCGGGCTCCATCACCAGCAGGCTGCCTCCGCGCTTCACCTTCGTCAGCACCGCCTCCAGCAGCGCCGCGCGAGGCGCCGTCGCGCCGTCGCCCGTGCCATAGAGCTCGTTGATGACGTGCCCCATCGTCACCAGGTCGTACTGACCTTCGGGGAGCGGGGCCTTCTTCGTAGGGTCCCACTCCCGCGTGGCCAGCGCCTCGCCGGCCTCCGTGGCCAGCGCGCGCGCCAGGTTGAGGGCGGCCTTGCTGCGGTCCGCGGCCGTCACTTCCTTGCCGCCCGCGTCCATCGCCGCGAAGGCCACCGGGCCCGGGCCGCTGCCCAGGTCGAGCACCTGCCGGGGACGGTTCGGCAGCTCCCCCAACACCTGCCGGGCCTGCGCATAGGACACCGGCCAGTAGAAGAGCAGATAGGCGCCCAGGAGCTTCGGGTCGTCCATGTACCGCGCGCCCGCCAACTGCCGCTCTCGCGTGAGCCCGAGGGAGAGCTGACGCACCCCGGCGCCCACTTCCTTCACCTCCTGGGGCGTCAGCCGCGAATCGGGGCCCGTGCCCTTGCCGCGCGACGCACGCCACACGGCGATGAGCCGCGGCAGCCACTTCTCCAGGTCCTTGCTATATCCGTTGCTCATCCCGCCAAGCCCTCGACCGAGGAGCCGCTCCCGAACGCGGCCTCCGCCAATCGGTTGTCACGCTTCCACTTGCCCAACTCCACGGTCGCCTCCCGGGGGCGTCCGCGTTAAACCCTTGTCGCACATGATCTCCGTCAACGGGCTGCGCAAGCACTACAAAGTCCACAAGCGCCCGCCAGGGCTCAAGGCGGCCCTCCGCTCGCTCGTCCACCGCACCTACACCCCCGTGAAGGCCGTGGATGGCATCTCCTTCGATATCCGCCCCGGGGAGCGCGTGGGCTTCCTGGGCCCCAACGGCGCCGGCAAGACGACGACGCTGAAGGTCCTCGCCGGCCTCCTGCACCCCTCTGATGGAGAGGTCAGGGTCGACGGCCACGTGCCGCGCCTGCGCGAGGAGGCGTTCCTCAAGAAAATCATGCTCGTCATGGGGCAGAAGCAGCAGCTCCTGTGGGACTTGCCTCCGGCGGAGACCTTCGAGCTCAACCGCGCCATCTACGACGTGCCCACCGTCCAATACAAGCAGACGTTGGATGAGCTGGTGAGCCTCCTGGAGATTGGCGACCTCATCGGCAAGCCCACCCGCCAGCTCTCCCTGGGCGAGCGGATGAAGTGCGAGCTGGCCGCGGCCCTCATCCACCGGCCCCGGGTGCTGTTCCTGGACGAGCCCACCATCGGCCTGGACGTGTCCATGCAGGCCACCATGCGCACCTTCATCAAGGACTACAACGAGAAGTACGGCGCCACGCTCATCCTCACCAGCCACTACATGGACGACGTGGCCGCGCTGTGCCCGCGTGTCATCGTCATCGACAAGGGGCTGTTGTCCTACGACGGCAGCCTGGACGCGCTGGTGCAGCGGGTGCGCCCGGAGAAGCGCGTGGTGCTGCGGCTGGCGGAGCAGGTGGACGCCTCGCGGCTGCACCCCCTGGGCAAGGTGGTGACCCACGAGGCGGGGACCGCGGTGCTCCAGGTCCAGCAGGACGCGGTCAACGCGACCATCAGCCGGGCGCTGTCCGGGCTGCCGGTGACGGACCTCACGGTGGAGAACGCGCCGCTCGAAGAGGTGATGAGCGAGCTGTTCGCGGAGAACAAGGCGCGCCGTCAGGCGGACGTGGTGCCGGCATGAGCGTGCGCGGCGTGATTCGAGCCATGCCCACCATGCTGCGCGTGGGCTTCGCCGAGTCCGTGGCCTACCGGGCGGAGATGCTCGTCTGGGTGCTGTCCACCACCATGCCGCTGGTGAACATGGTGCTGTGGATGGCGGTGGCGAAGCACGCGCCGGTGGGGAAGTACGGCCAGGTGGACTTCGTGAGCTACTTCCTGGCCACCTTCGCGGTGCGTCAGCTCACCAGCGCCTGGGCCGCGTGGATCATCAACTGGGAGGTGAAGCAGGGCACGCTGGCCATGCGGCTGTTGCGTCCCATCTCTCCGCTGTGGGCCTACGCGTTCGACAACATCGCGGGCTTCCCGCTGCGCCTGGTGGTGGCGGTGCCGGTGATGGTGCTGAGCGTGGTGCTGGTGGGCGCGGACAAGGCGGTGCCGCAGCACGCGTGGCAGTGGGGGCTGTTCCTCATCGCGGTGCTGGGCGGCTGGGCCATCACGTTCTTCGCCAACGTGGCCATGGGCGCGCTGAGCCTCTTCATGGACAGCAGCCAGAAGACGATGGAGGTGTGGATGGTCCTCTTCTTCGTGTGCTCGGGGTACATGTACCCGGTGGAGCTGCTGCCGGACGGGCTGCGCTCGGTCATCAACTGGTTGCCGTTCCGCTACCAGATGGGGCTGCCGGTGGAGCTGATGACGGGGGCGCACGACCTGCCCACCGCGCTGGGACTGTTGGCCCGGCAGTGGGCGTGGGTGCTGGGCATGGGCACGTTGGCGCTGGGCATCTGGAAGTACGGCGTCCGGCGCTTCGCGGCGTTTGGAGGGTAGGGGCATGGTGCGGCGTTATCTGCGGCTGTTGGGCGTGCAGCTCAAGGCGTCCACCCTCCAGGCGCTCCAGTACCGCGCGGACTTCTTCACGGAGGGCTTCACGTCCCTGTGCTGGACCTTCACCGCGCTGGCGCCGCTGTTCGTGGTGTACGGCGGGCGGCCGGAGGTGGAGGGGTGGAGCTTCGGCGAGGCGCTCCTGGTGGTGGGCTGGTTCACCTTGCTGCAAGGCGTGCTCGAGGGCGCCATCAACCCCAGCCTCACGGGGGTGGTGGAGCACATCCGCAAGGGCACGCTGGACTTCGTGCTGCTCAAGCCCGCGGACGCGCAGTTCCTCGTGTCGACGCAGCGCTTCTTGCCGTGGCGCGCCTTCAACGTGCTCACGGGCGTGGGGCTCTTCGTCTATGCCTTCGGTCTGCTGGGGCACGGCCCGTCGCCGCTGGGACTGCTGACGTCACTGGTATTGCTGTGCACGAGCACGCTGCTCTTGTATTCGCTGTGGATATTGACGGTGAGCGCCGCGTTCTTCGTGGTCCGGGTGGACAACCTCACGTATCTCTTCAGCTCCATCTTTGACTTCGCGCGTTGGCCTTCCACCGTCTTCAAGGGCGTGGGGCGCGGTGCGTTGACGCTTGTTTTCACGTACGTGATTCCCCTGGCGCTGATGACCACCTTCCCGGCGGAGGCCATGCTGGGCCGGCTGCCGGTGACCTCGCTGGTGGGGGCGGTGGTGGGCTCCGTGGTATTCGCCTGGGTGGCGCGGCGCGTCTGGATTCGCTCCATCGGTCATTACACTTCCGCGAGCAGTTAATCCCTTTCATGACTCAAGGTGGGGTGTGTCAGCCCCACCTGTCGCATGGAGTGGGTGAATCTTTTCAGAGGGTGTCATGGCCTCCAACCCTGGGATTGGGTAAGGGCCGACGTGTGCGGTTTTGAGGACGCACTCCCCCTGGGAAAGGACACCACCCATGACTCGATGTATCGGGCTCGGCCGATTGGCCGCGCTTCTGACTGCGTTTGTCCTCGCGGGATGTTCCGGCGAATCCATGACCCAGCCGTGGGAGGCGCGGGCGCAGCACGAGGAGCTGGCGCAAGGCTGGACTCCGACGGTGAGCATGTCGCTTCAGCGCATGGACCACACGGCGACGGTGCTGCGCTCCGGGCAGGTGTTGGTGGTGGGCGGGCAGTCCTCGTCGAGCGCGGAGTTGTATGACGTGAAGGGTTCGCGCTGGTTGTCCGCGGGGACGATGGGCGCGGCGCGGCGGCGGCACACGGCGACGCTCCTGGGCAATGGCAAGGTGCTCGTGGTGGGTGGGGATTCGGGTGCGTCGGTGACGGGCACGGCGGAGGTGTATGACCCGTCGATGGGGGGCTGGGCGGCGACGGGGAGTCTGGACTCGCTGCGTTCGGGGCACACGGCGACGTTGATGCCGAACGGGAAGGTGTTGGTGGTGGGAGGGGAGAATGGCGCGGGCGAGGGGCTGGCCAGTGCTCAGTTGTATGACCCGGCGGCGGGGACGTGGGCGGCGGTGGGGAGCATGAGCAAGGTTCGGGTGGGGCACACGGCGACGTTGATACCGGGGGGGAAGGTGTTGGTGACGGGCGGGCGTCAGGGGCCGCGCGGCGCGTTCCTTCGCGACGCGGAAGTGTTTGAGCCGAGCACGGGGCAGTGGAGCGTGGTGGCGAGCATGCTCAGCGCGCGTGCCGGGCACAGCGCGACGTTGTTGTTGTCGGGGAAGGTGTTGGTGGCGGGTGGGTTCGTGGATGAGCTCACGGCGTCGAAGAGCGCGGAGTTGTTCGACAGCGTGGCGGGATGGAGTCCGGTGGCGCAGTTGATGCCGGGGGAGCGGGCGCAGCACACGGCCACGCTGTTGCACTCGGGGGAGGTGCTGGTCAGCGGCGGGACGGATGGCAATGACCCGTATCTGCAGAGCGCGGCGTTGTTCGACCCGACGTTGGGGCGGTGGACCGCGGTGGCGTCGATGGGGGCGAGCCGGTTGGGGCACACCGCGACGTTGTTGCAGCAGGGGGAGGTGTTGGTGACGGGGGGGAGTCCGGATGGGGTGCAGCGTTCATCCTCGGCCGAGCGGTTCGCGGTGCCCACGCCGCCGTGGCGGCTGACGGCGAGCATGGGGGCGGCGCGGTATCACCACACGGTGACGATGTTGGAGTCGGGGCGGATGTTGGTGGCGGGGGGGACTGCGACGGGGGGCAGCGGAGTCGTTGGGGCGGAGGTGTATGACGAGCAGTTGTCGGTATGGCTTCCGACGGGTGGGTTGAACACGCCGCGTTTCATCCACACGGCGACGAGGCTGCCTTCGGGGAAGGTGTTGGTGGCGGGAGGGCAGGGGAGTGCGTCTGTCTATTTGTCCTCGGCGGAGGTGTATGACCCGGCGCGGGGGGAGTGGGAGGTCACGGGAGGGATGGCGGGGCTTCGTTCGCGTCACACGGCGACGTTGTTGGCGTCGGGGCAGGTGTTGGTGACGGGTGGGCGGAGCTCGTCGAGTTTCAGCAGCATCCTGGCGACGGCGGAGTTGTTCGACCCGCCCTCGGGGACGTGGCGAGTGACGGGGACGATGAACACCCGGCGGATGAATCACACGGCGACGCCGTTGTTGTCTGGGAAGGTGTTGGTGGCGGGGGGAACGACGCCGGCGGGAGACACGGCGTCCGCGGAGCTCTACGACCTTCACACGGGGCAGTGGACGCCGACGGGGCCGATGGCGGGGACGCGCTATGGGCACATCGCGGTGGCGTTGCCGGGAGGGAAGGTGTTGGTGGCGGGAGGTTGGGGACAGGGTGGGGCGCTGGCGTCGGCGGAGATTTATGACCCGGCGTTGGGGACCTGGTCGGTGGTGGCTCCGATGACGAGCAGTCGCTATGGGGCGTTGGCGATGGTGTTGGCGTCGGGGCGGGTGTTGGTGTTGGGAGGGGATGCGGGCGCGGCGACGGGGCTGTTGGCGACGTCGGAGGTGTTCGACCCGTGGACGGGGCAGTGGACGTCGGGTGGGGCGATGTCGAACGCGATGGTGAACGGGGTGGTGATTCGCCTGTCCAACTCGGACCGGGTGCTGGTCGCGGGAGGACTGGGCTCCAGCGGAGCACTCAGCTCCGCGGAGCTGTACACACCGGCGCCGTGAGGTGACGGGCCCGCGTCCGTGTCCGGGGCGCGGGCCTTGTGACCTGGGAGGTGTCGTACTGGGCTGTCTGTTGATGTGAAATGGATGGCGGCGCTTTGGTGCATCCGAAGCTGTGAGCGCCAGGGCCTTGGAAATCGGGCGTGAGGCCTTTGCCAGGGCAGGCATCCTCTTTCCCCAGTAGTCGAGACCATGGAATCCACTCGAGACCTTCTGGATGATGTTCTGACCTGGCCTTCGCGAGAGGTGGAGGCATGGCTCGACAAGGTCGTGGTGGGGGAGCCCATCAAGGGTGAGGGCTTCAACTGGGAGGTCTTCGCCTTCACCTTGGCCGCGAGGGCAGGGGATGAAACGAGCCTTCCTTGGGCTCGAGTCGCATTGCGCGTCTATGAAGGGCTCGCGGCTCGTGCACCCGCGAGGGTTGCTCACTCGCTCCGGCTCTCCGAGATGAACCTGCGCGCTCGGATGATGGGCTTGCTCGGCCCGAAGGCAGGAGACGCCATCCTCGACCCAGATATCCTCGTGGCATGGTTCGTGGGCCTCGCTGGCGTGTCTCTGGGAGATGCCACGCGACTCGTGTCCTCACCGGACCTCTACACCCAGCCTCCCGACCTGCTCCTGAAGCTGAGGGATATCAAGAACGCACTCAATGTCCTCGCCCACGTCTCTGACTCGGACGTGATTCAGAAGCACTCCGAGTTGACGGACTGGCTCAAGCTCCGAAGTCGTCTGCCGTGAACCTCTCTGCTGGGGCCCGCGTGTTCGCGTCGCCGCCTCTCCTGTGCATCGGGGCTCCTGCCTCAATCAATGGTGCGATGCGGAGATGGCGCGTCGCTGCCAGTGACGGAGGTCATCAGCGCTGGTGCGTCAACCGACCGGCAATCTGCTGCTCCTCTTTCTCCCAAGGGACTGTCTCGACACGGCCTTCGCGGTATCCGTCGCGCGCCGGTCGAGTTCATGTGCCCACTCGGATTCCGCGTCGCCAGTCTCGTCAGGGTCGTCGAGGCTGCGCAGCAGCTCACGGGCGACCTCGGCGCGCTCCTTGGGAGGGAGGCTCAAGACACTTGTGAGCAGCTCGTCCTTGGTAGACATGACGGCAAGCCTACGGGTTCACGTCACCGTTGGCCTCAGGGACTGTCGCCCGCTTGCCCCTCGAGCGTCACGCCCCCGGCTGCGGTGCCTCGGTCTCCTCGGATTCCACGCCGTAATAGGCCAGACACTCCACCTCCCGGCCTCGCACCACGCGCCTTCCATCCAGCGGCCCACCGTGCGCGGTGACGACGGTGCACTGTCCTTCCACTCCGTCCTTGTCGAAGTACAGCACCACCCACTCGCGCGTCGCGTTCTGCTGGTGCGCCACCGCCGTGTTGGAGAACAGCGCCCGCACCCGCCAGCCCTCCAGCGTGCGCTGCATCACCGGCAGCCACGCTTCTCCCGTGGGATTGAAGCGCCTCGGCGCGATGGTCCGCAGCGCTCCCGCCGCCGCCTTGCGCCGGTACTCCTCGTCCACCTGAAGCAGCAGCCCCACCTCCGGCCGCGGCCCTTCGTCCGTCCCCTCCCGCTTTCGCGCGAAGCCCCGCCGCGCTCGCCCCAGCCGCGCCTCCAGCAGGTCCCTCACCTGCTGCCCACGCCTCGGACCGAAACCCTCCACTCGCTCCAGATGCCCGTCATGCGCCGCCTGCTCCAACTCCTCGAGCGTGCGCACCCCCAGCTCCTCGTGAATCCGCCGAGCCAGCTCCGGCCCTATCCCCGGCACACTGGCGAGCAACTGCTCGGGAGAGGACTCCCGCTCCAGCCGCTCCAACAACTCCCACTGCCCCGTCCGCACCAGCTCCGCCACCGCCGCCGCGATGCTCTTGCCCACCCCCGGCAGCTCTCTCAGCCCCGCCTGCCCCTTCGAGGCGAGCACCTCCGCCACCGGCTTGGGCCAGCGCGCAATCGACGCCGCCGCCTTGCGATAGGCCGTCACCCGGAACGGCATCGCGTCCTGCTCCTCCAGCAGGTCCGCCACCCGCTCCAGCGCATCCGCGATGTCGATGTTGTCCTTCCACTCGACGCCCATGGCTCCTTCGAACCTGGAGCGTCGAATGGATGACCGCTACCACCCAGCCATGCAGGGGAGCGCCCGTCCCTCAGCGCACTTGCTCCGCCACCACCGCGTCCGCCTCGATCTCCACCAGCATCTCCGGCGAGATGAGCTTGCTCACCTCCACCATCGACGTGGCCGGCCGGATGTCAGCGAAGAACTCCCCGTGCGCCCGGCCAACCTCCTCCCAGCGCGAGATGTCCGTCACGAACATCCGCGTGCGCACCACGTCCTTCAGCCCCGCCCCCACCGCCTTGAGCGCTGACTCGATGTTCCTCAGCGCCTGGACGGCCTGCCGGTAGGCATCCCCGGCCCCCACCACCTGCCCGGAGTCATCCGTGGCCGTGGTCCCCGACACACTGATGAACGGCCCGACCCGCACCGCCCGCGAATAGCCCACGCGAGGCTCCCAAGGGGTCCCCGTCGAGTGATGGGTCCGCTGCATACCTGCCTCCCAAGGCGAGAAAGTGTGGCTTGACCCTCCCATGGTGACCCGGCTGTCCACCAGGGGCTCCTTGCGGGCTGCAAGGAAACACGGCCCGTGGTAGTTGGCCCCGGGTCATGACGAACGAGCTCGACAGGGAGGTCGCCCGGCGGCGCACCTTCGCGATCATCTCCCACCCCGACGCGGGAAAGACCACGCTCACGGAGAAGCTGCTGCTCTACGGCGGCGCCATCCACCTGGCCGGTAGCGTCAAGGCCAAGCGCGCGCGGCGCCACGCCACCAGCGACTGGATGGAGCTGGAGAAGGAGCGCGGTATCTCCGTCACCTCGTCCGTCCTCCAGTTCGTGTACCGGGACCACGCGGTCAACCTGCTGGACACCCCGGGCCACCAGGACTTCTCCGAGGACACCTACCGCACCCTCGCCGCCGCCGACGCCGCGGTGATGCTCATCGACGCGGCCAAGGGCGTCGAGCCCCAGACGAAGAAGCTCTTCAAGGTGTGCCGGATGCGCGGCATCCCCATCTTCACCTTCGTCAACAAGCTGGACCGCTACGGCCGCGAGCCGCTCGAACTGATGAACGAATTGGAGCAGGTGCTCGGCATCCGCTCCTACCCGATGAACTGGCCCATCGGCATGGGGCCCGAGTTCCGCGGCGTCTATGACCGCCAGGCCCGCGTCGTCCACGTCTTCTCCGCCGAGGGCTCCCACGGCGAATCCGAAGTCTCGGAGCGCTCGGTCTCCATCGACTCGGATGAAATCAAGACGGTCCTCACGGACACGGAGCTGGCGAAGCTCCACGAGGACATCGAGCTGCTCGACATCGGCGGCGACGAGTTCACCCGCGAGAAGAGCGACCAGGGCCAGCTGACGCCCATGTTCTTCGGCAGCGCGATGACGAACTTCGGCGTGCGCCCGTTCCTCGACGCGTTCCTGGACCTGGCCCCCGCGCCCACCTCGCGCCAGACGACGACCGGCACGCGCGAGCCGACCAACCCCAAGTTCGCGGGCTTCGTCTTCAAGATTCAGGCGAACATGGACCCCGCCCACCGCGACCGCATCGCCTTCATGCGCGTGGTGAGCGGCCGCTACGTCAAGGGCATGAACGCGTTCCACTCGCGGCTGGGCAAGGAAGTGCGCCTGGCCAAGCCCAGCCAGTTCATGGCCGCCGAGCGCACCGCCATCGAAGACGCCTGGCCCGGTGACGTCATCGGCCTGTTCGACCCGGGGCAGTACCGCATCGGAGACACCCTCGCGGAGGGCTCCGACGTGGAGTTCGAGGGCGTGCCGCGCTTCAGTCCGGAGTACTTCGCGGTGGTCCGCTCCAAGGACCCGCTGCGCCGCAAGCAGATGGAGAAGGGCCTGGAGCAGCTCTCGGAAGAGGGCACCGTGCAAATCTTCCAGCAGCTCGCCATGGGCATGAAGGACCCGATCGTCGGCGTGGTCGGCGCCCTCCAGTTCGAGGTCCTCCAGTACCGCCTGGAGCACGAGTACGGGGCGAAGATTGCCCTGGACCGGCTGCCCTTCAGCCACGCGCGCTGGGTGGTGGGGCCGAACTTCGACCCCAAGTCCTTCGACTGGGAAGGCAACCGTCAGACAGTGCAGGACCGCGACGGGTTGCCCCTGGTGCTCTTCCGCGACGACTGGGCGCTCCAGCACGCCGAGGACAAGCACCCGGAGCTGAAGTTCCTCAACGAGGCGCCGCAGCTGCGCAAGCTCGCCGCGCTCGCCTCGGGGAGCTGAGAAGCGGACTACTTGTAGACGTTCACCGTGCCGCCACGGTGAGCGGAGTCCCGGAGGACCAGGCCTTCCTTGTAGAGGCGGGCCGCCTTGGGGCCGACGAAGAAGTCCTTCGGCTGGCCCCGGCGGAAGGTCTTCTTCACGTACTCCTCAATCTCCAGGAACAGGCGCCGGAAGCGGTCCGGCGCCGCGTTCTTCCGGCCCGTCTGCGCGGTGATGTCCAGCTCCGCCCAGAGGCTGCCGCTGACCAGCTCGCCCTCTTCGTTGGTGCGGCAGCGCTCCATGAAGATGACGGGGGAGCGCACCTCGTCCACGCGCCAGTAGCCCTTGTCCGGGCCGCGCTTCATCTTGTCGACGATGGCGGGGCCCAGCTCGCTCGCCACCAGGTACATCTCCTCCTGGGGGAGCCGCTCGATGTTGTCCTGATGGGCGCGGAACGTCTTCCAGTCCTCGGGGACGCGGCGGGGGTACACCTCCAGGACGAAGCGCTCCAGGAAGCGGAAGAAGGCGACCTCGTCGTCGGGGGTCATGAAGAACTGGATGACATTGGCCATTGCCGGGCCCTCATATCCTTGTGCCCCTCGCGGCGAAAGCCCGGGGTGAAGCCCGCTGTTATAGAGAGCCCCATGGATACCTGGCTGCTCTCCCGGATGCAGGAGTTGAAGGACCTCCAAGGGCTCATTGGCCTCGCCACGTGGGACCAGGAGACGTACCTCCCGGCCCGGGCGGGCCCCGCCAGGGCCCATCAGCTCTCCACCCTCCAAGGCATCCACCACGAGCGTCTGGTGGACCCGAGGCTCGGCGATGCCCTCGAGAAGGCCGCCACGGAGGCGGGCCTGTCGGACGACGAGCGGGCCATGGTGGAGGTCCTCTGGCGCGAGCGGGAGCGCGAGGTGCGGGTGCCCTCGGCGCTGGTGCGTGCCCTGGCCGAGGCCCAGAGCCAGGGCCTCCACGCCTGGCGAGAGGCCCGTCAGGAGCGCAAGTTCGCCCGCTTCCAGCCCGCGCTCCACCGCCTCCTGACGCTGCGCCGCGAGCAGGCGGATGCCTATGGCCACGCGGGTGAGCGGTATGACGCGCTGCTGGAGGGCTATGAGCCTGGCATGCGTGTCGCGCGGCTCACCCCGGTGTTGAGCGCGCTGCGTGAGCACCTCATCCCCATGGTGGGGCGCCTGTCGGGTTCATCGCGCCCGGTGCCGAAGCTCTTCGACGGCCGGCGCTACGACAAGGATGCGCAGTGGCGCTTCACCTTGCGGCTGCTCAAGGACATCGGCTTCGACCTGGAGGCGGGCCGGCAGGACCTGAGCATCCATCCCTTCACCGGAGGCACCCACGCGCTCGACGTGCGGCTCACCACGCGCGTGGACGAGACGAACCCGCTCTCCGCCATCTTCAGCACCATCCACGAGGCGGGCCACGGCTTGTTCGAGCAGGGCTTCGCGCCCGAGCACCACCGCACCCCGCTGGCCGCCGCGCCCTCCATGGGCCTGCACGAGTCGCAGTCGCGCCTGTGGGAGAACCTGGTCGGCCGGAGCCAGCCCTTCTGGGAGCACTACTTCCCGCTCTTGCGCGACAGCTTCCCGGAGGCGCTGGCCGGGGTGGACGTGGAGGACTTCCTCGCGGTCGTCAACGCGGTGAGCCCGTCGCTCATCCGCACCGAGTCCGACGAGGTGACGTACAACCTGCACATCGCCGTGCGCTACGAGCTGGAGCTGTTGCTGATTCGGGACGAGCTCCCGCTCGACGAGCTGCCCGCCGCGTGGAACACGCGCATGGAGCGCTACCTGGGAGTCACTCCTCCCGATGACACGAAGGGCGTGCTCCAGGACATCCACTGGGCCTGGGGCGAGCTGGGCTATTTCCCCACGTACTCGCTGGGCAATCTCTATTCCGCGTCGCTCTATCGCGCCGCCGAACGCGCCTTGCCTGACCTCGACGGGCTGCTGGGGAAGGGACAACTGCTTCCCCTGCGTGACTGGCTGCGGGAGCACATCCACGGCCAGGGCTTCCGCCTCCCCGCCGAGGAGCGCGTGCGCGTGGTGACGGGGCAGGGCCTCACCGATACAGACTTCCTCGGCTACCTGCGCACGAAGTACGGCGTCGTGTCGTCTGCACGGACGTGACGGCCCACGGGCAACCCAGGGGCGGCTAACGCGCGCTGCCCTCGGGGACCCCGAGGCGCTGCTCATAGGCGTCCAGCGTCCGCTTCCATGCGGGCCGCGCCTCACAGCGCTCGCGATAGGCGGAGACTCGGGGGTAGTCGTCGAGCACCCCCGCGTTGCGCACCTCGCGCAGCACCGTGGTCATCAAGATGTCCGCCACGGTGAACGCCTCGCCGGTGAGATACGGGCGTTCCTGGAGCCAGTCCTCGAGCGAAGCCAGCTTGCGTGTGGCGTGCTTCAAGACCACGGGGCGCCGCTGCTCACCGGTGGGGTCGGAGGCGCCGAGCAGTTCAATCATCACGAGGTCGAACAGCGGCGGCTCCACGCTGTTGAGCGCGGCGAAACACCAGCGCGACACCTGGGCGCGGCCGCGCAGGTCCAAGGGAATCAACCGGCCCGTCTTCTCCGCCAGATACAACAGGATGGCGCCCGTCTCTGTGAGCACGAAGCCGTCGTCGTCGAGCACCGGCACCTGCGCGAAGGGGTTCAGCCGCAGGTACTCCTCGCTCCGGGTTTCCCCGGCGGGGTGGTCCACGCCATGGACCCGATAGGGAACTCCCAGCTCCTCAAGCGCCCATAGGACGCGCAAGTCGCGCGTGAGACCGACGACCTTCGAGTGGACCCGACCGAAGCCATAGAGCGTGATCATCCGCGCATTCTTTTCCCACCTCGGTCCGCTGTCGAGGACCTCGCGGCCAGCGCCAGCCTGGAGCGCGGCGCGAGGGGCGGGGGGCGTCCTCACTTCGCCGGGGTCACCGCGCTCAAGATGAACTGGGGCAAGAGCTCCTCGCGGAACTTCCGCCACAGGGCCACGTGGTTGTAATTGCCCGCGGTGAACATCGTGACGAGGTCCAGCTCGGGGACCACCATGATGAGCTGCCCGCCGTTCCCGCTGGCTTCATATTGCGAATACACCCGGTCGCCCACGCGCAGCTCGTGTCGCCACCACGTGTAGCCGTACGTCTGTTTCGGATTCATGGCCGCGTGCCGGGCCGTGGAGCGCTCGACCCAGCGCTGACTGACGACGCGCCTTCCGTTCCAGCTCCCGCCAGAGAGGTAGAGCTGCCCGAGCTTGAGCGCATCGCGAGGGCGCATGTAGATGCCGCCACCCAGGTACATCTCGCCCGAGGGCATCAGGTCCAGGTGGTACTTCCGCATCTGGAGCGGCGTGGCGAGGTGCTTCTCGAAGAACTCCGGCAGCCAGCTCCGGGTCGTGTTGCGAAGGACTCCGCCGAGGAGGTTGATGTTGGCGGAGCAATACACGGCCTGACTGCCGGGCTCGCGCACCATGGGCAGGTCCAACGTGTACTTGTACCAATCGGGGACGGAGTCCTCGAGCCGGTCCTCGTTGCCCGGGGACTCCGGGTCATCGTCGTCACAGGCCAGCCCCGTGGACATGGACATCAAGTGCGCGACGGTGAGCTTCTTCTTGCGTGCGTCGAGGTTTGAAATCTTCCCGGCGTACTCGGGGAACAGGGTGACGACGGGCGTGTCGACGGTGAAGGGCGCGCCCTGGTCCAACGCGATGCCCACCAGCACCGAGGCATAGGTCTTCGCCGCAGAGCGCAAATCATGCGGACGCTCCTTGTCGAAGCCGTGGAAGTACTCCTCCACGACGAGCTTCCCGTGGCGAGCGATGAGCAGGCCCTGGATGGCGGGCGCGGGCTGCGCCCCGGGCGTCTGGTCGATGATGCTCTGCACGAGCTTCCGGATGGGCTGGACGTCCATCCCCACGTCGGTGAGCGAGGCCGTGGGCCAGCCGTCGTCCTCGGCGATGGGCGCTTGATACACGTAAGGACCCGAGGCGGGGGAGCGCGGATGAAGGCCCACCGCCTGCGTCCGCTCCCTCCGGGTGAAGTCGAACGTCAGACCGAAGGGAGGGTAGCGCAAGGCCAACCGGTGGGCCTCCGCGTCGAACGTCCCCTCCAAGGGCTGCGCACTCCCCGACGTGGGCGTGAGGCGCACGGCACCGTCCTGGAGGCTCACGCGAAACATCACCCGGTTGCCGAAGTTCCGCTCGGGGTTGCGGATGAACGCGCCCACGGAGCCATCGGGTTGCTTCTCGACCACGAGATAGAGCGAGAACCGGTCCTCGAGGGGTGACACCTCGCCGCGCCATACGCCCGGCTGGAGCACGCGCAGCACCACGGGCGTGGCGAACGTCATGCCGCTCATGAGCACTCGCGGCTGAAGCCAGTGGCCGGTGATGCGCTGGCCATCCTCCGCGAGGGTCCCCCGCAGCTCGCCCTGACCTCCAGGTAGGATGATGGAGACCTTCTTCCCCTCCACGCGCGCCTGGACGTCGTAGCCCGCGATGCGCGCCCGCCACGTGTCCGTGCCTCGAACGAGGGTCAGCTCGCCTCGGACCTCCGGGCCCAGGAGCCGCTCACTGCCCCAGACTCCCACCAGCCGCTCCGCCGGGGACTCCGGTGAAGCCGCCGCGTGAGCACTTCCAGAAACCACCAGCAGGAGGAGCCAGACGGCGGCGAGGCATCGGTCGAGAGCGCACATTCCGGCGTGGACCTTACGCCGTGGGATGACTCATGCAACGAGATGTCGAGTGAATCTGGACGGCGGCTCAGTACGAGAACAGCAGCGGGCGGCAGGAGCGGGCCAGTCTCAGGGCGTCTCGCGAGAGGTCGTGGGCACCGGGGTCCCCGGCGTCCCGCCAGGCCTCACACGCCACCTGATTGCTCAGCTCGAAACACAGGCTGGCGGTGCGCCGCGCCAGCCGGCTCTCCTTGCGCAGCGCTCGCACGTTCAACTCACACAGCTCCGCGCACTGCCGGAGCATCCGCACGGAGGCGCTGCTGACTCCCAGTCCTCGAGCCAACAGTCTCGTCATGCTGGCTTCGCACGAAGCCTGACACTGGAGGCTGGCATCAATACAGCGCGACACGTCCGCGCGAGCACCACCCAATCTCGCTCCCGTCATGGCTCGCACCTCCGACTGTCCACCAGGGTATGCCCGCCGGAAAGCAGGGCAACTCGAAGTGAGACATGAGAACCCAGATGTTAAACCGTTGTCATGCCCAAGCTCACGCTCGTCTCGCCCGAAGCCGAGGAGTACGTCCGCGCGCACTCCGTGGCGCCTTCGCCTCTTTTCGAGGAACTCAAGGACATCACCCTCGCACGCACGAGTTCTCCTGGGATGCAGGTCGGACCCGTGGAGGGGGCCTTCCTGAAAATGCTCGTCTCGCTCACCCGTGCGGGGCGCGTGCTGGAGATTGGCACCTTCACGGGTTACTCGGCGCTGATGATGGCGGAAGGTCTCCCGGATGACGGGGAGCTCATTACCTGTGACATCAACCCCGAGACGTCCGAGATTGCCCGCTCCTTCTTCGCACGCAGTCCGCATGGCCGGAAAATCCAGCTCAAGTTCGGGCCTGCCCTGGAAACCTTGAAGACGCTGCGGGGCCCGTTCGACCTCGCCTTCATCGACGCGGACAAGGTGAACTACGGCGCGTACTGGGACGCGGTGGTGCCGCTGGTGCGGGCTGGGGGGCTGTTGGTGGTGGACAACGTGTTGTGGTCCGGGCGCGTGGTGAGCCCGGAGTCGGACCTGGACCATGTGATTGCGGCCTTCAACGACAAGGTCCTGAAGGATGCCCGCGTGGAGCCGGTGATGTTGACGGTGCGCGACGGGATGACGCTCGCGCGCAAGCGCTGACTCAGTAGCGCGCGAGGAAGCGCGTGAGGCCCGGCCGCAGGGCCTCGCGCTGGGCGATGCACTGGTCCACCCGCTCCAGGGACTGGGCCAGCGCGCGCTCCCCGCCCTCGAAGTCGGCGGCGCGAGGGCCGAAGAAGTGGGCCACCTCCTCGCGGTGTCCGGCGTCGCAGAACACGCCGCCGCTGGACAGCAGCCACGTGGAGATGTCCCGCGGCAACCGTCCCCGCAGGGTGTCGAAGTTCTCTCGCAGGAAGGTGAAGGCCACCTCACGCGTGGCGCTCTCGGAGAGCTGGCCGAAGAGGATGGCCAGGGCCTCGCGTGTGTCCACCTTCGTGTCCAGCATCAGCTCCAGGCTCGCGCGCGCGAGCGACACGTCCCGGAAGCTGCCCAGCGCGTTGAAGAGGAGCCCTCGCTCCGACTCGGTGGTGGCGGTGCGAGCCGCGTCCCTCATCCGCTGGTGCAGGGCCGCGTCTCCCGCCACGGAGGCGGATTGGAGGACGATGGCCGCGTCCTCCGACTGCAAGGCGCCGTGGTTCTCCAGCCAGCGCAGGGCCAGCCGGCGCGCCTCGGCGCGCAGCTTGGGGTCCTCGCCTTCGTTGGTGGCAATCCCCAGGAGCGCGGGCCTCAAGAGCCGCAGGTCCTCGCTGTCGCCAGGTCGTGACACGAAGCCCACCGAGCGGGCCCGCGCTCCGAAGAGACCTCTCACGAAGCGGGCTCGATGGGCACGCAGCGCATCCGGCACCAGGTCCGAGTGCACACTGCCCACCACGCTCGCCGCGCCCATCACCAGGTTCGCGTCGCCATCCCCCAGCCGGGTCACCAGCGTGAGCGCCTGGGTGACGTCCAGGGCTCCACTGGACAGCAGCGCCTGGGCATCCGCCATCAGCACCAGCCGCTCGGGGACGCTGAGCCGCGCGGCGCCCTTGGTCGCCAGCCGCGTCAGCCCGTCTCCCCGCACCAGCGCGTGGTAGTACCCACGGGCGTCCGCGTTGGGGTGGACCCAGTCCGGGCACCGCCGGGCGTCATTCAAGGCCAGGGTCCCCGACGGCTCGGTGAGCACCGTACACGCGCGGCCTTCCACCCCGCCCACCGCGTAGCGCACGCACAGCGGCACGTGCCACGGCTTGGAGTCGGAGGCCTTCTCGGAGGCACCCAGCGGCAGATAGCGCCGCTGCTCCAGCGCGAGCCGGGGGGCGCCCTCCTTGGGGCACTCCAGCGTCATCGAGACGAGCGGGACACCGGGCTGGTCCAGGAACGAGGAGAACGCGGGCGCGACATCCTGTCCCGCGGCCTGGGACAGCGACTGGATGAAGTCCTCGGTGGTGGCGGTGCCGCGTGCGTGGGTCCGCAGGTAGTCGCGCACGCCGCGCTGGAAGACCTCGGGCCCGAGCCACGACTCGAACATGGCGAGCACGGCCGCGCCCTTGCCGTAGGTGATGGCGTCGAAGGCGCTGTGGATGTCACCCGACACTTCGATGGGCTGGCGGATGCTGCGCGCGCTGACGAGCCAGTCCTCGCGCATGGACGCACTCCGCGCGTCCACGCGGCGCAGGTCTCCGCGCCACTCGGGGCGCCAGCGCGCCACGACCTTGAAGGCGAGCCAGTCCGCGAAGGACTCGTTGAGCCAAAGGTCGTCCCACCACTCGGGTGTCACGAGGTTGCCGAACCACTGGTGCGCGAGCTCGTGCGCCTGCGTCTCCGTGAAGACGCGTTGCCGCGCCACGGAGTCATCCTGGGGCGTGCTGAGCATCAGCGACGCGGAGAAGGTGATGAGGCCCGGGTGCTCCATGGCGCCGCCCTGATGTCCGGGCAACGCGAGCACATCCAGCTTCGCGTACGGATAGGGTGAACCGAACCACTCCTCCAACTCCATGAGCAGCGGCCCGGTGACATCGGCCGCCCACGCGCTCTCCGCCCCGCGCCCCTTGGGCACCAGCATGCGCACGGGCACCTGGTTCTTCCCGGCCTTGCCCGCGTCCACGACGTCGAAGGGGCCCACCGCGAAGGCCACCAGGTACGTGGGCAGCGCGGGCGTGGGCTGGAATCGCACCGTCTTCCATCCGTCCCCATCGGCCTTCTCGGCGCGCACGGGGGTGTTGGCGAAGGCGGAGTCCTCCGCACGCACGCGCAAGGTGAGCTCGAAGGGAATCTTGAACGCGGGCTCGTCGAAGCACGGGAACGCGCGCCGCGCATACAGCGGCTGGAACTGCGTCATCGCGTACCAGCGGCCATTCTCCTCCTCGCGGAAGACGCCGCTGTCCTCCTGGGCCTTCGCGTGGCCGGAGTACTCGACGTGCAGCGTGACGACGCCGGGCTCCAGGGGCTCGCGAGGGATGAAGGTGAGCAGGTCCTCGCCCACGGGCAGGGCTTCGACCGGCACGCGCGACTCACCCACCACGACGTGAGCGCCCGTCACGCTCAACTCCGTGCCGTGCAGCCACAGGGCCCGCGTGCGCTCGGACAGCGACAGCTGCACATCCGCGACGCCCCGGAACAGCTCCTGGCGGGGGTCCACCTCCAGCATCACCGCCTGCCGCGTGGGCCGCGCCTTCCCCTCCAGCCGCAGCCCTGGAGGGGTGAGCACGCGCGGGTCCTCCACCGGAGGCGGGATGGCGCGCGCCCTCTCCCCGGCGGGCGCGGGGGACGAGGCCACTTCGCGTGGCCCTCCCGCGCACCCCGTGAGGAGGAGCGTGAGCAGCAGACTGGTGGCCGCGCCGAGGTGTCCCAACCGCATCGTGAAGCTCCGTCCGCCTTGCACCGGGCGACTCGTGACTTCAGTTCATTCCACCACCGCCGGGGTTGGGACGGTAGGGTCAGCCACCGACGACGGGGAAGGCGGCGAGCAGCTCGATGAGGGCGGGTCCGTAGAGCTTCAGTCGCTTGTCACCCAGGTAGGGCACCCGCGCCAGCTCCTCCAGGTCTCGAGGCGGCTGGCCGAGCAGCGCATCCATCAGCGGATTGGTGAGAATCACGCTGGGCGTCACCTTGCGCTCGGCCGCCTTCTCCACGCGGAACGCCTTGAGCGCGTCCTCGCGCTTGCGGCGGTTGGAGTCCTTGGGGCCCTTGTTCTCCCGCTCCGGTTGCAGCTCGCCCTTGCGGGCCTTCTCCTGCTGCTCGCGGAGGATGGAGAGGACCTCGTCGCCGTGGGTGCGCACGAAGGAGCCGCGCACGCCGGCCGCGCGCGCCAGGTCCCTGGGCGTGGAGGGCATCCGCGTGGCGATGTCCGCGATGGCCATGTTGGAGAGCATGCGCCCCATGGGCACGTTCTCCTTCTCCGCCCACTCCAGCCGCTTCTGGTGCAGCGCGTGGGCGATGGCGTTGGCCAGCGTCTGCTGCGCCGGAGACAGCCCGGAGCGGGGCAGCTTCGGCTTGAAGTCCGCGCCCACGTCGGGACGCGCCACGGCTTCGTCACACAGCCGCTCGCAGTCCAGCTCCACCTCTTCCTGGATGCCGGCCTCGCGGGTGGCCTCGCGCACCTGCCGCCCCAATTCGCAGAGGTAGCGCACGTCGTTGGCGATGTAGTCGCGCATGCCCGGGGGCAGGGGCCGCAGCGAGAAGTCCGACTGCTGGTGCTCCTTGGGCAGCTCCACCCCCAGCTTCTCCCGGGCGAGGTCCGCCAGGCCCACCTTGGGCCAGCCCAGGAGGGTGGCGGCCCGGTGGGTATCGAACAGACCGCGCACCCGCACCCCCGCCTCGGCCAGGAACTGCAAGTCCCCCTGGGCCGCGTGGAAGTACTTGGGACGGCCTGGGTCCCCCATCAGCGGGGCGAGCAGCCGGGCTTCCACGCCGGGCTGGAGTGTATCGAAGAGGAAGACGTCGCTGTCGGTGGAGACCTGGAGGAAGCACAGGCGGGCCCGGAAGGCGTGCATGGAGTCGGCCTCCAGGTCCACGGCCAGCTCCCGCGCCTGCTCCAGCTTCCCGAGGGCGCTCTGGGCCCCCTCGGCATCGACCACGTCCACGGCACCCTGTGGGTAGGTTGGCATCGAGCTGGGCAGGCTAGCGGACCCGACCGCCTGAATGACGTGTTTTTTCCCGGGCCGCCGCTAGGATGGCCACGCCGATGAACGACGTCCAGCGCCTGGAAAAGAGTCTGCTTGGCCACATGGGCCGAGCCATCGCGGACCACCGCCTCATCGAGGACGGGGACCGCATCATGGTGGGTGTGTCCGGAGGCAAGGACTCCTACACCATGCTCTACCTCCTCCGGGAGCTGCAGCGCCGCGCGCCAGTGAAGTTCGACTTGCTCGCGGTGAACCTGGACCAGGGGCACCCGGGATTCCCGGGGCACATCCTGGAGGAGTACTTCCAGCGGGAGGGCTACGCGTACAAGCTCCTCAAGGAGGACACGTACAGCATCGTCCTGGAGAAGACGCCCCCGGGGAAGACGCAATGCGCGGTGTGCTCGCGCATGCGCCGGGGCATCCTCTACACGGCGGCGGTGGAGCTGGGCTGCAACAAGATTGCCCTGGGCCACCACCGCGATGACCTCATCCACACGCTGCTCTTGAACCTCTTCTTCGCGGGCTCCATCAAGGCGATGCCGCCCCTGCTGAAGAGCGATGACGGCCGCAACGTGGTCATCCGGCCGCTGTGCTACGCGCCGGAGAAGGACATCGCGAAGTTCGCGGAGCTGAAGGCCTTCCCCATCATCCCCTGTGACTTGTGTGGCACGCAGGAGAACCTCCAGCGCAAGCGGATGCAGCGGCTGGTGGAGGAGTTGGGCAAGGAGATTCCCAATGTCCGGCAGAGCCTTCTCAACGCGATGGCCAACGTGCGGCCGTCGCACCTGTTGGACCGGGCGCTCAACCCCGACCCGCTGAACGCGAGCGAGCCGGCGGCGGCGCCCACCCACGAAACGCAGGACACGCAAGGGGGAGCCAGTCCATGGCTCGAGAGCAGGCAGTGAGCGCACGCAAGGAACGCAACGCGGCGCTGGTGGAGGTGATGTTGCTGGCGGCCATGGCCGACGGCCGTGTCTCCCAGAGGGAGCTTCAGACGCTGCTCAGCCGGGTGCTGGAGCGGCCGGAGTTCGAGGGCACGCGTTCCGAGGAACTCAACGCGCTGGTGGAGTCCAGCGTGGTGAAGCTGGCGGGGGTGCGCAACCTGGAGGACCTGCTGGCGTCCCTGCGTCGCCGGCTGCCGGACCACAAGAACCGGATGCTGGCCTTCGGGCTGGCGGCGGCGGTGGCGCTGGCGGACCAGCGGGCCACGCGCTCGGAGTTGGGGCTGCTCAAGACGTTCCAGGCCGCGCTGGGCATCTCCGAGGACGAGGTGGCGCAAATCATCGACGTCATCGAGAACGGCGGCAGCCTGGCGGAGGCGCTGGGTGAGCCCCTGGAGCGGCTGTACGCGGAGGTGATGGTGCTGGTGAGCGCCGCGGACGGGAAGCTCAAGGAGGCCGAGGCCCGGGCGCTGGTGGAGAGCTTCGCGGCGGACCCCCTGTTCGAGAACGTCAGCCCGGAGCGCGCGCAGAGCTTCGTGAGCGAGGCGGTGTCGGCGCTGTCCGCCGAGGGACTGCCCCAGCGGCTGCACGTGCTGGCCCATGGGTTGACCACCCATGCCCAGCGGGTGAAGGCCTTCCGGCTGGCCACGAAAATCGCCTTCGCGAGCGGGGAGCCCAGTCCGGCGGAACAGCGCATCCTGGACATGTTGCAGGCGACTTTCGGTCTGGCCGACGACGAAGTGGCGCGGTTGGGCAGGGAGGGGTAGTTAGGGGGGCGGTATGACCCTTCAAGTCCCCCCAACGTCCAGACACTCCTTCCGCTTCGGGCTGCCGCCGTCGCTGGGCAACGAAACGGCCAGGGAGCGCGCGGACCGGCTGGCGGCCTTCCTCCAGCGGGCGCTGGGCAAGCTGGTGGAGGTGAGCGTCGCGTCGAGCTACGAGACGCTCGCCAAGGATTTGCTCTCGGGCCGCGCGGACGCGGCCTGGGCGCCTCCCTTCGTGTGCGCGCGCATGGAGGCGATGGGCGTGAGGGTGGTGGTGCGCGGGGTCCGTCGGGGCATGTCCTCCTACCGTTCGGCGTTGGTGTGCCGCGCGGGGGCGGGGCTGACGGTGGACCGGCTCAAGGGCACCACGGCGGCGTGGGTGGACCGCGATTCCGTGGCGGGCTACCTGCTGCCCACCGCGTACCTGAAGGCGCAGGGCGTGGAGCCGGCGCGGGCCTTCTTCGCGCAGCACTTCACCAGCTCCTACCGGGGCGCGCTGGAGTCGGTTCTGGACGGCAAGGCGGACGTGGCCAGTGTCTTCTGCCCGCCGGCCTCCACGGGCCTGACGTACACCACGGGCGTGGAGGATGTGCTGGGGGCGGGCGCGGGCCGCCGCTTCGAGCTCATCGCGTACACGGACGAGGCGCCCAATGACGGAGTGCCCGTGGCCATGGGGTTGGCGCCGCAGTTGGTGACGGCGTTGGAGTCCACGCTGCAGGGGCTCCAGTCCTCCGCGGAGGGCGTGGCGCTGCTGCGTGACATCTTCAACGCGGAGCGCTTCGAGCCCGCGCCCCGCATGGGCTATCGCGCGCTGTATCGCGTGGCGCTCGCGAGCCTGTAGTCCCGTGGGTGCCGCGTCGCGGCGCGCGAATCCGGGGGCACCCCTGGAGTGCGCGGTGTAGGGTGCCGCGCATGAGCGAATCCAAGAGCTACGAGGGTGGCTGTCACTGTGGCGCGGTCCGTTACGAGGCGAAGCTGGACCTCTCCCAGCCGGTGGTCTCGTGCAACTGCTCCATCTGTCAGAAGTCGGGGACGATTTTGAGCTTCACCCCGGTGTCGCAGTTCACGCTGCGCTCGGGGCAGGACGTGCTCACCGACTACCAGTTCAACAAGAAGGTCATCCACCACCTGTTCTGCTCCAAGTGCGGCGTGCGCTCCTTCGCGCGCGGCGTCGGGCCGGATGGCAAGGAGATGGCCGCCGTCAACGTGCGCTGCCTGGACGGCATGGACCTGAGCACCTTGAAGGCGCCCATCCAGTTCAACGGCCGCGACCTCTGAGGGCGCGCTCCGGACGGCACGAGACACCGTGTGCCCGGTGACGGCGTGTTGTTTTCAGCCCGCGAGCGCTCAGGTGCGCCGCGGGCTGTTTGTTTCAAGGGATGTGTCTGGCTGAAGGGCGGGCCTAGACGTCTTCCGGCTCGTCTTGGGGACCGCGCGTCGGCACACGCTTGGGCGCGGAGCCCGCGGAGGCGGTCCCCGTCCGATGGGGCGGGGGCGTGGGCACCTTGCCGGAGCCTGTTCCTCCCTTGCTCGCGGAGGCCGCCGAGACGGCCGTCGCCGACGACGTCGAGCCACCCGCCGTCCCCTGCGGACGAGAGGACACGGGAGCCGCGGCCGAGGTGGAGCCGGTCGCCACGCGCCGGGGTGCCATGGGCGCGGTCGACGAGGCGGAGGCTCCAGGGGGGCCCTTCGAAGAGGGCGCGGCCGGTGGTGCACCGGAGGCCGTGCGAGGCGCGGGCCGGGCCGCATGCGAGCCCGTATCCCCCGCCGCCGCGGCCGCCGCCGCTGCCTGTTGCCGGGCGGCGATGCGCGGGTCGTAGTGGATGACGGTGGGCTCGGCCGCGAGCCGCTCCTCCTCCAGCTCCACCGAATACATGTCCTGCATGAACGCCGCGAGGTGCGCGGGCGTCGCGTGCAGCTTGTGCTGCACCAGGAACTCATCCAGCGCGAGCTGCACCTCGCCCGCGGAGGAGAAGCGCTCGTCGCGCTTGCGCGCCAGCGCCTTCAGCACGATGGCGTCCAGCTCCTTGGGGATATCGGGAGACAGCTCCGAGGGCGGGATGAGCTTCGCGCCCACCACGGCCTTCAGCGTCGCGATTTCCGTGTCGCGCTTGAACAGCCGCTGATGCGTCAGCAGCTCGTAGAACACCGTGCCCAGGCCGAAGATGTCGGAGCGGTGGTCCAGCGGCTCGCCCCGCGCCTGCTCCGGGGACATGTACGCGTGCTTGCCCTTGATGGTGCCGACCACCGTCTGGGAGAACTTCCCGGACGCCTTGGCCACGCCGAAGTCGATGAGCTTGACGCCGCCGTTGTAGCCCACCAGCACGTTCTGCGGAGACACGTCCCGGTGGATCAACGCCAGCTTGCGGCCCGAGGGGCTGCGCGCGTTGTGCGCCGCATCCAGTCCCGCCGCCGCGTCCGCGATGATGCGGCACTTGAGCGCCAGGGGAATCGTCAGCTTGCGCTGCTGAGCCCTGAGTCCCAGGGGCCCCACCGCCTCGCCGTGCACGTACTCCATGGCGATGAAGTACTGCCCGTCCACGTCTCCCAAGTCATAAATCTGGGCGATGTTGGGATGGTTGAGGTGCGCGGCGATGCGCCCCTCGTCGAGAAACATCTCGATGAACTCATCGTCCTCGGAGAGGTGGGGCAGCAGCCGCTTCACCACCAGCTGCTTCTGGAAGCCCACCGGCCCCTTCTGCCGCGCGAGATAGACGGCACCCATCCCGCCGATGGCGATTTTGCGCAGCAACTCGTAGCGACCGAATGTCTCCACGTCGACGCAACGATAGCCGCGCGGACCGACGCGCGGAAGCCCGCGCCGCGTCATTTCCCGACCCATTCGTCCCCGCCTCGGCTCTGGCGCGGGGCGAGTGACCTCTCAGGGCGCGGCGGGTGGTGTCTTGCACATGCTGCGGTAGCGGACCTCCACCGCCTGTCCAGGCCGAGGCACCGCGGCGGGTTCGAAGACGATGGCGTTCGCCTCGGCGTCGTACGTCCACTGGCTGTCCGGCACCGGCTGCCCCTGGACTCGCACCGCCATCTCTCCGTCACCCGTGGGGTCGGCCGTGAGCGGGAAGTCCGCCTGCGGCTCTCCCGCGCGCTGGATGACCGAGTCCAGCAAGGACCGGTAGCTGCCCTCGCAGATGGAGTCCACCCGGCCACCGGTGCCGCGCGCCACTTCGATGAAGCGGTCCGCGTCTCCGCCCGCGGTGGAGCAGCGGTTGTCGGTGGGCACCAGCGCGTAGAGCTGGCTGCGGTGGGCCATGCCCGTGCCCTTCAGCGTCTGGAGGAACTGGATGAAGCTGTCGGCGCTGAAGCCCGAGTTGTCATCCTCGTCCGCCAGCACCACCACCGCCATGCGCGCCGCGGGCCGCACGAAGCCCCAGTTGCCGTCGTTGGGGAGCGCGGTGCGCGGGTCGTCCGTCTGCTCGGACAAGGGCGCGGACAGCGCCTGCCGCATCGTCGCCAGTCCCTGCACCAGGTTGTGGCACAGGCCCACCTCCACGTTGGCCTGGAGCCCCTCCGCCGCGTTGGGGCTGCTGCTGGAGAGCACTCGCGCGCGGCTCCCGTCCGCGGGGAACAGCCGCCCCGCCTCGCCGCCGTTGGCGCCTCCGCCGCACTGTGGCCCCCGCTGCACCAGGCCCGTGGTGGTGACGCCCATGCGCACGTCCACCTGCTGCTGCCGCGCGTACTCCAGCCAGCCGGGAATCGCCGACTTCAGACGCTGCTGGTAGGGCCCCATCGTCGTCGTGTTGGAGACCACGAAGAGCACGTCGAGCTGGCTGTCGGTGCCCTGCGTGTAGCGGTCCACCTGGATGCCCTCATGGTTCGTCTCGCCAATCAGCGGAATCAGGAAGGGCGTGCGCTCGTTGGCCACGTGCAGGTACAGCGGCGTGAAGTGCTGACCCAGCACGTTGCGCGCGTAGTCCACTTCCAGCTCGAACCCCTCGGTCGGCTGGAGCGTGCGCGGCTGGGGTATCGGCGTCAGCAGCGTGAACTGGGCGCTGGTGCCGTGGCCCAGGCTCGCGGCGGTGACGGTGATGGGTGTGCCGCACCGGTTGGAGACAAACGTCTTGCGCGGCGGCGCGGCGCAATCGTAACGGATGGGGCCGAAGTCCACGAACGGCGGCGAGGCCGTCAGGCAGCTGGCCCGGGACACCCCCTTGATGGGCAGCGTCACCGTGGGCGCGGCCGGGTTGTTCACCGTCAGCTTCAGCTCTCCGGTGTACTCACCCTCGGCGTTGGGCCGGAAGGCCACCATGGCGCTGAAGGCGGAGTCGTAGAGGACGATGCCTCCGGTGAGCCTGCCGCCCGGCATGAAGAAGGCGCCGTTGGCGTCGTTGGACAGGTGGATGTCCTTCACCGCGCACGCGCCGCGCCCCGGGTTGCGGAAGCGGAAGCCCAGCACGGCGCCCTTGCCGGGCGGCACGTTGCCGAAGTCCATCACCGGCTGGGGCAGCAGCTCGTACTCGCAAGGTCCGCTGGTGCGCGAGCGGCCCGTGAGGATGATTTCGCGCTCGGGGTTGAAGAGGTCATCCGAGCGCACGCGCAACCGCGCCCGGAAGCTGCCCTCCGCGATGGGCTCGAAATAGACCTTCAGCTCCAGCGCGTCATTGCCCGGCGCGATTTCCAGCCCGTTCGCCTCCAGCTGGGGCCAGGTGCCCGACTGCCACGGATAGCGCTGCGCGCCCCGCGTGGGCACGTCCACGCTGAACTGCCCGCTGTCCCCATCCGCTGTCACGCCGGTGAAGCGCAGCGAGCCGTTGGTGCCCGCGTTGGTGATGCGGATGGACTGCTCCATCTTGCCGCCCACGGGCAGCTCGCCGAAGTCCAGCGTCACCGGTGTCACCGCGAGGGTGGGCCGTCCGCCTCGAGCATCCAGGATGACCTCCGACTGGCGCGGCTTGTCGGAGGCGTAGTGGACCTTGAGGTCTCCGAGGTTGGGGCCGGAGTAGCGCGCGGCGAACTCCATCTTCAGCTCCACTACCTCGCCCGGCTGCACCGTGGAGCCTTCCGGCTTGGAGAGCGGCACGAAGGCATGGTCGCTGGTGATGAGCCGGTCGATGGTGACGGGCCGCCAGGTGACGTTGCGCGCGCGGGTGTACGACTGCGTCGTCTCATGCACTGGAATCAAATCGAACGGCACGGGCGCCGGGTCGAACACGAAGGCGGTGGGCACGGAGTTGCCCTTGAGCTCCACCACCGACGGCGTGCAGCGCTCGCACGAGCGCACCTCCAGCCGCGCGTCCATGGCCCCCAGCGCGCGCGGCAGGTACTGCGTGCTCACCTTGCGCGTGGACTGGGGCGGAATGGTGAAGGTGTCGGGCGTGAAGGGGTCCGGCCAGTTGCCTCGCACGGCGACGGTCAGCGGCAGGTCCACCGGGTTGGTGATGGTCACCTCCAGCGCTCGGTCGCTGTCCACCTCCAGCGTCTCGTAGTCCAGCACGGGCGGGTCGATGCCAATCTCGGTGGGCGTGCCCATGCCCGTGACGCGCACCTGCGCCTGGGAACCCTGGTTGGCGTCGGTGGAGACGTAGACCGTCTCCTGGGTGAGGCCCTCCGCCAGCGGATGGAAGCGCACGTGCACCACGTGCGACTGGCCCGGCATCACCCGGCCTCCGCCGTCTTGGAGCTCGACCTCGTAGGAAGGGTTGCCGACGATGGGCAGTGCCTCGATGGCGAAGAAGGGCACATAGCCGATGTTGCGGATGCGCACTTCGCGCTCCCGCCACTCGCCGACCGGCACCTCGCCGAAGTCGAGCACGTCCATGTCCACCACCGCCGTGGCCTGCACCGCGCGGGTCTCATCCCCCTCGTGGCAGGCGACGAGGGTGGTTACGAGCACCGCCAACGCGAGGACTCGCCCCCTCTGCCCCATCCCCATGTTCCGCTCCTCACCCTTCTCCCCACACGCACCCGTCAGGGTCCGGTGCGTGCTCCACCGACGACTCCCCGTTCCAAATGCCATACCAACCCGGGGGAACTAGGCTGCTGTCCTGAATTCAAGGGGTTGGGATGCGCAGTCGCCGCCGTGTGCTTCGGAAGGAACGGCGTTGCCCTGAAGGATGAAAGAGTTTTCCCGACGGGCTGCCCGGATGCGGGCTTCAGCGGATGAACTCGGAGAGCGCGCGAGCGACCTCGGCGGGTTGCTCCAGGTGGACGTGATGCCCCCCGGGAATCATCCGCGGCGGTGCAACGAGCGTGCGCAGCGCTTGCTGCCTGCGGTCCAACTTCTCGGAGTCGGGCCACAGGCCCTGCTCTCCGCGGATGACCTGGACTGGACAGGTGAGGGCGGCCTGGATGGCCAGCCACTGGGCCTCGTCATAGCCCTGGGCGAAGCGGCGGCGGTGGCGCGGGTCGAAGGTGAAGGCCACGCCTCCCTCGACGCGCTCGGTGCCGTGGCGCACCAGGTACAGGGCGGCGGCGTGGGGGAGGGTCGGGTTCGTCTCGCGCAGGCGCGCGGCGGCGTCCTCCAGCGTGGGGTAGCTCTTGCGGCGGGGCGGGCGGCGCGTGTCGTTGAGGAAGGAGCGCAGCCGGTCCACCGTGAGCTCGGGCGCGCCGCCCAGGGGACCCATGCTCTCGATGAGCGTCAGGCTCTGGATGCGCTCCGGACGCGTGGCCGCATAGGTGGTGCCGATGATGCCGCCCAGCGAGTGGCCCACCAGGTGCGCCTGGGTGAGGCCCATCCCGTCGAGCGCGGCCTCCACGTCCAGCAGATGCTCACCGGATTGATAGTGGGCCTCGGGGGGCGCGTGCGCGCTCTTCCCCATGCCCCGGAAGTCGAGCAGCACCAGCCGCCAGTGCGCGGGGACGTGCTCGATGACACCGTCGAAGCTGTGGGTGTGGTCCAGCCAGCCATGGAGGAACAGCACGGCGGGCGCGGAGGGAGCCCCAGGGCGATGGCGCACGTGCAAGCGCAGCCCCTGGGCATCAACGAAGCGGGATTCAAGCATGAGGGACACGGGCGGCTCCTGGCCCGTGCCTTACCTCATCGCGGCGGCTTCGAGGACGGCTAGCGCGGAGGCGCGGGCGGCCTCGGCGGCCCCCCGGTGTCCGGCTTGGACATCACCAACGCGAGCTGCCGGGCCTGGTTCTCCGTCGCGCACCTGTATTCCTGAACCTTCCCGTTGTCCTTCTCGATTCGGAGCACCCAGACGTCGTTTTCCTTCGTCACATTGGGCCGTTGAGACATGTGGCGGTTCCTCCCCACCCTGGAGCAGAAGCACGTCTCGTGCCCGACAACAGGTTTCAAGCCAAATGCTTGATATCCCAGGTCCGCGCCCCGCACGGGGAGGGGCGGGTGACAAAATTGGTTCACCGTTGCGACAAATTTTGGATCATGACCCTGTCAGTCCTTGCGTAGTACCCCAGGGCTGGGTCGGTGTGGACCTGTCGATGAAAGGGATTGGGCTCACGGGCTGTCGGGCCACTCCCAGGCGGAGCGGTAGCCGCCGTGCGTCTGGGACTCCTCGATGAAGCGCCCGTAGAAGGGGTGGCCGCTGAGGGTGGCCGAGTCGCCCACGACGAAGAGGTGCCGGCGGGCGCGGGTGAGGGCGACGTTCATGCGCCGCAAGTCATTGAGGAAGCCGACCTGTCCCTCGCTGTTGGAGCGGGTGAGGGAGACGAGCACGGCGTCCTTCTCGCGGCCCTGGAAGGCGTCCACGGTGTCCACCTCGACATCGGGCGCGAAGGACTCCAGGCGCTCGCGCAGGCGGTGGGCCTGGGCGCTGTAAGGGGTAATCACGGCGAGCTCCCGCTGGGGCAGGCCCAAGGCGAGCAGGGCGCGCACGCGGGCCTCGATGAGGTCCGCCTCGCCGGTGTTGAAGAGGCTGCGCGTGGTGGGCTCCACCTCCTCGTCGAAGCCCTTGCCGGCGGTGTCGAGGTAGAGGACGGGCGGGGCGTCCACCTCGGTGCCAGGAGGGAGGACCTCCGCGAGCGTGCGGTCCGCGACGGAGGGGTGGGCGCGCAGCTGGCCGCCGTACATCTCGCGCGAGGGGAAGTCCATGATGCGCGTGTTCATCCGGTACTGCTCGCGCAGCATGCGTTTGACGCCGTCGCCGTGGTCGGCGAGCAGCCGCTCGAAGAGGCTCACCGCCAGGCCCGCGCGCGCGGCCTCCTGGGAGAGCACCGTGGGCGGAAGCTGCTGCGGGTCGCCGGCGAGGATGACGATGGGCGCGCGCAGGAAGCCCAGGAGCGCGAGCGGCTCGGTGGCCTGGGTGGCTTCATCCAGGAGCGCCAGGTCGAACTGCTCACCGGACAGCACGCCCGAGTCGAGGCTCGCGAGCGTGACGCAGACGACGTCCGCGTTGGCCAGCACGGAGCGCACCGCCTTGCGCTCGAGCGCGCGGGCCTCGTCGAGCATGGCCTTGGCCTCCGTGGTGGAGGCGCGTGCGTTGGAGAAGCGCTCGCGGCTGCGCCCCTGGGTTCGCTGGCGCCGCGCGTAGCCGAGCAGCGAGAAGGCCTCGTCGAAGAGCTCGCGGGAGACGACGCGGTCGGGGTGCTCCTCCACGACGATGTCCAGTGTGTGCTCCTGGAGTCGGGCCGCGACGCGCGCGGGGTGGCCCACGCGGATGGCGCGCAGGCCCTGGCCGAGGCACAGGTCCAACAGATGGTCCACCGCGGCGTTGCTGGCGGCGGTGCACAGCAGTCGCTGGCCTCGAGCCACGGCTTGGGCGGCCACCTCCGCCAGCACGGTGGACTTGCCGGTGCCCGGAGGGCCGTGGACCAGGAAGAAGTCCTCGGCGGCGAGCGCGCGTCCCACCGCGTCCAGCTGCTCGGGGTTGAGGGGGCGGCCGGGCTCGAACTCGCGAGGCTTGTCCGTGCGAGGCGGCTCGTTGCCCAGGAGGACCTCGCGCTTGCGGCGCTCGAGGCCCTTGTCCATGGCCTTCACGCGCTGAAGGCCCGTGCGCATGCGCTCGTACGTGACGTCGTTGGGGACGACGTCGAGCCGCAGCAGTCCCTCATGGACGTACGGAGGTGGAGCGCGGTCGAAGGCCAGTTGGAGGCGCGTGGCGCTGGCGCGGGAGATGAGTGCCTTGGCGGGTTCGCTGACCTCGGCGCGGCGAGGGAGCACGGCGACCAGGTCTCCGTTGTGGAGCCGGGAGGGAAGTCGTGCCCGGTCCGCGCGGGCGAGGGTGAGCAGCACGCGTCCACCCAGGCCGACCTCTTCCTCCACCGTCTCGAGGTCCAGGACGGACAGGCCCTGCTCCTCGCGCTCGTGGAGGGACATGCCCTCGGCGAGGGTGGCGAGGCGGGCTTTCTCGGCCTCGCGCTCCTTGGCGAGGAGGGAGCCGAGCTGGTCGAAGAAGGAGACGTCACGAGCCATGGGGCCACGTCATGCCATCCGGACGCGGCGGCGGCCAGTGTCTCGGGCGCGGGCGTGTCACGCGGTGGGCGGGCCGGTGCTCTTCGTGGAGAGCACCGGCCCACCGCATGCCCGAGGGGGCTACTTCTGGATGAGGCCGCCGCTCACGACCAGGCCGTACTTCGCGTCGATGGTGGGAGTGCTCAGGTCGGCGTCCTGGACGATTTCATCGCCGAGCACCGTCACCGTCCACGCGCCCGCCTGGGGGTTGGCGAGGAAGACGTTCTCCACGGTGTCCACCTTGTTGGAGACGCCGCCGGACGTGGAGACGTTGCTCGCCGTCAGGCCGTTGTTGCCCCAGTACACGACGCCGGAGGGCGAGGTGACGCGCAGCGAGAGGTCATTGATGCGCGCCTGGGCGGCGCCCACCGTGCCCGCGGGGTCCGTGTAGACCATCGTGACGTTGAGCTCCGTCTCGCCCGAGGCCACGTTGACCGTGTACGACTTGCTGCCCAGCGGCAGGAGCGTGTCCGTCTCGTCGATGATGTTCGTCACGGCGGCGCGGTCGTAGAGCCGCTTGACGTCCGCGGTGCCCCAGCCCTGGCGCGCGCGCGTCAGGTCGCCGTTGGAGCCGCCCGCGAGCCAGTTGTAGCGGTAGGCCATGTTGATCATCAGCGCCTTGGCGGTGGCCATCTGCGGGCGGCTGGTGAAGACATCCGCCTTGCCGCCGTGGCCCGCCCACACGCCCCGGTGCCACATCTCGAACAAGAGCCCGAAGTGGCCCGCCGTCTGCGGGGTTGCGGCGCTGGTGCCACCGAACTCGGTGTACGACGTGTCGCTCGCGTTACTGGCGGCGCGAATGTTGTCGTAGAAGTAGGACAGGTCCGGCTTGAGGCGTCCGTCGGCCGCGGGGCCGATGCTCGCGCTGTTGGCCCAGGCGTCATCGGCGCGGTTGGCGGTGCTGCGGTGGTTGAAGCCACCCACGGACACGATGTTCTTGGCCCACGCCTGCGGCCGCGAGTTGCGCGTTCCTGAGTTGCTCTGGGACTGGGTGCTGAGGATGGGGGCCTTGTGGAGGTAGTCATCCACCTCGGCGGAGATGGTGGTGTACGTCGTGCCCAGCGTGCTGCCCACGCTCGAGGTCTGGAACACGGCGCGATAGGGGCCCGCCGGGTCCGTCAGCTCGCGGTTGATGTCGTAGCGGGACTTGGCGCCGCCGAACTGGCTGGACTGGCTGTAGAGGAAGAAGATGCCCTGGCCCTTGGGGAGCATGCCTCGGGCCTCGGGGTTCACTCCGCGAGCGAAGTTGATGCTGTAGCAGCTCGTCCCGTGCGCGCTGCCCGCGGTGGAGGTGCTGTGGATGATGGGTGCCACGGCCCATTCCTGGTGCGTCGTGCGCAGCTCGGTGTCGAAGATTTCGCCGCGCACGCCTTCACCCGTCCAGCCGCGCAGCTGCTCGAGGTAGTTGGCTCCGCCCACCTCGCGAACGATGTTCATGTCCACTTCACCCGGGCCACCCCAGCGGTCGATGAACTGCACCGCGTTGGAGCGCACCAACTGCTCGAGCTGCGGCTGGGTGAGCGTGGCCTCCACGCGCAACCCACCGGACTCGATGAGGTCCACGGTGCCGCCCAGCTTGCGCACCAGGTCGGCGACCTCGCCCTGGCGCACGGCGCCTCGCTCACCCACCATGATGGAGTAGCGCTGCGCCTCCAACCGCGCGGAGCGCCCCGTGAGGGCATCGCGCAGGAAACCCTCCACGCGGTACTCCGGATGGTACGGGCCCACCCAACGCACGAAGGGCAGCTCCGCGACGCGCTTCTTCGTGTCCGCGTTCATCTCCACCAGGAACGTGTGGTCCGTGAGGAAGCGCAGCACCTTGCCTCCCTCGCGCTCCAAGGCCTCGCGCAGCTCCGGCAACGGCGTCGCCTGCAGTTGCACCAGCGACAGGGTATTGCCCGGGTCCGCCGTCAACAGGCCCGCCACCAACGGCGCCGTGTCACGCAGCGGATCGAACTGAACGTGCCCCAGCCGTACCTGGTACGTCGTGGCCTGGGCCCGGCCCACCAGCTCCGTGCCTCCCCGGCTGTACGCGAAGAAGTCCTGACGCTGCCCGGCCGCGTCGACCTCCTGCCAGACATGCAGTTGGAGCGCGGTGCTGGGGACCGCGAGCGTCTTCAGCCCCTGCACCTGGTTGTCCGTTCGGTGGAACACCAGGCCCGTGCCCGTGACGAGCGAACGCAGCTTCTCCTGCGTGCCCGTCAGCGACCCAGGATTCCGCGGCGTGGGGGTGTTGGTGTTGTCGACGACACGGGCCGCCGGTATCGCGGCGCGTTCGACTCCTGCTGGCGCCTTGGACGCCGCGAGCGCCGGAATCGGCGCGAGAAGACCACAGCCCAGGGTCATCACAGTGAGGCGACGCCAGCGTCCCGCATACGACGAGAATGCAGTCTTCATGAGGTGTCTCTCCTGCTGCTCGGGTTGCGTTTCATGCTGCGCCCGCCACTCCCGACTTCAGTCCGGGCGGCGGATTACGACAGTCGTTGAATTGCTGGAAATCGAGAATTAATTGTTAATCTGGATTACCGCGTCGAATCAACACATTCGCCATTCCAGCCATGCGCGGTGTGCAATGCCTCACATCTGGAGGAGATTCAGGTAGACGCGGTGCGCGAGCTGGAACGCCGCGCAAGGTCTTCCGTGCGTGAGCGTGCGCGCGCCGGGGAGGAGGCTTCTTCGCGCAGCGTCAGCCGTGTTCTGGACGCCGCGTCCGGAGGGGCCTCGTCATGGAACTCATCCTCTTCATCGGGTTGCAGGCCTCGGGCAAGAGCCGCTTCTTCGAGCGGCGCTTCGCCTCGACACACGTCCTGGTGAGCAAGGACCTGTGGCCTAACGCGCGGCGCAAGGAGGCGCGTCAGCAGCGATGGGTGGCCGACGCGCTGAGCCAGGGGAAGTCGGTGGTGGTGGACAACACCCACCCGACGTTGGCGCAGCGCGCGCCGCTCATCGCGCTGGGGCATGCGCAGGGCGCGTCTGTCATTGGCTTCTACTTCTCGTCGCGCCTGGAGGACTGCCTGGCGCGGAACGCGAAGCGGCAGGGGCGCGCGCGAGTGCCGGACGTGGCGTTGTTCGCGACGGCGAAGCTGCTGCGGCGGCCCAGCCGTGAGGAGGGATTTGATGCGTTGTACCGCGTCACCCTCGGCGGCGACGGGGACTTCGTCGTCGAGGACTGGAAGGAGGAGCGAGATGATTGACGCCGATGAGCTGGCCCGGCGGATGAGGCAGGGGGAGCTGTTTCACAGCCTGCGCCTGTTGCCCGGGGCGTGGGCGGTGCTGCGGGTGGATGGGCGAGGCTTCTCTCGCTTCACGCAGGAGCGCTTCGAGAAGCCCTTCGACCCGCTCTTCCACAGGATGATGGTCCGCACGGCGAGCACGCTGCTGGAGGAGTTCCAGGGCATCTACGCGTATACGCAGAGCGACGAAATCTCCGTGCTCTTCCGGCCGGACTGGTCGCTGTTCGACCGCGAGGTGGAGAAGCTGGTGTCGCTGTCCGCCAGCGTCGCGAGCGCCACCTTCACGCACGCGGTGGGGGTGCCCGCCGTGTTCGACGGGCGCGTGTGGATGGGGGTGGATGAGCGCTCGGTGCTCGACTACTTCGCGTGGCGTCAGGCGGACGGCACCCGGTGTTCGCTTCAAGGGTGGTGCTACTGGACGCTGCGCAAGGAGGGGCTGAGCGCGGCGCAGGCCACGCGCGAACTGGACGGGCGCTCCGCGTCCTTCAAGAACGAGCTGCTCTTCCAGCGCGGCATCAACTTCAACGAGGTGCCGCTCTGGCAGCGACGGGGCTCCGCCATCCGGTGGGAGCACTACGTGAAGGAAGGCGTGGACCCTCGAGACGGCTCCCGTCATCGGACGACGCGGCGCCGGCTCGGGGTGGATTCGGAGCTGCCCATGAAGGAGGCCTACGAGCGCTACCTGCGTGAGGTGCTCGTGTCCTCCACGCCGGAGCCTCGCTAGCCGGTGGGGGCATCCAACAGCATCACCCGCCACAGCCGGGGCTTGTCGTACTTGGGAGGAATCATTCCCAGCGGCCAGCCCTCGGCGGTGACTTCCGCGTACTGGTAGCTGCGCCCGCCGTGGCGCAGCCGGGTGCCGGAGCCCGGGAGGCCCACGCCCACCGCCGCGTGTGCCAGCGGGTCCGAGTAGAGCAGCACCGCGTCGACGCCCACCTGCCGCAGCAGCATCACCGCCAGCAGGGCCTTGGAGTCGCAGTCGCCACGGTTTCGCGCCGGCACCAGCGCGGGAGGGACGATGCCGAAGGGCTCGTCCTGGGGCAGCTCGTACTGGATGCGCTGCACGAAGCCGAGGATGAGCTGCGTGGCCTGCGCGGAGTCCAGGTTGCGCTCGCGGACGGAGGTGACGAAGCGCTCGCCCAGTGCCTTCACTGGCCCCTCGTTGCTGCGCATCAGCTCCTCGTAGATGCAGCGCATGTCGGCGGAGCAACCGCGGGGCGGCTGATAGGTGAAGCGCTCTCCGCCGAGCGAGCGGTAGCGCAGCCTTCGTCCAAGGACCTTGAGCTGGTCCTCCAGCCACGCATCCAGCGTGTCGCCCAGCCCGTAGGTCAGCCGATGGTTGGAAGGAGTGACGCTCGCCGTGCTCCAGTCATACGTGCGCGCGCGGGAGCGTGGCGTGTCCGCGGGGATGAGCACGGCGCCCAGCTCCACCGAGTCGGGGCCCAAGGGCTGCTCATGCGGCGCGGAGCCGGCGTTCGTGTCCGCGAGGCGGCCCGTGATTCCCAGACGGAGCCCGCCCATCAGCGCGCCGGCCAGGACCAGCAGCGCGAGGAGGAGCTTGAGGGCCGTCTTCATGCGGGAATCCGAGGACATGATGGTGGCGGCGACAGCCCCTCACGCGGGCGCGACGACCGTTCCTTCCGGGAGCTGGGGAAAGGGGATGAGCCCATTGAGCGCCGCCTGGAGCCCTGGCGCGGTGAGCAGCGCGAGCACCAGCAGGATGGCGGCGAGGATGAGCGCGGCGGCGATGTTGCCCTTGCGCACCTCTTCCAGCTCATCGATGCCTGGCGTCATCCGGTCGAACAGGAGGATGCCCAGCGCGAGCACGGCGACCCCCACGCCCAGCGACAGGCCCACGTGCAGCGCGGCCACGGCGATGAGCTTCGCCAGCATGATGGGCTGGAAGGGCGCGGTGCGCACGGTGAGGTCCACCGCGTCCGACGTGGCCAGCACCGAGTGCTGCACGAGCAGCCCCAACGACACGAGGCTCGACGCATGGACGAGTCCCGCCGCGATGTTGCCCTGGCGCAGCTCCTCCACGGGCTGGGTGCCGAGGAGGCGGCTCAGGCCGCGCAGCGCCATCCAGATTCCGAGGGCCGCGACCAGGCCCCCCAGAACCACTTTGACGAGACCGACGAGGAAAAGGGTGAGGTCCATGTGGAGCGGCCGGAGTCTACACCCGCGGGTGGCTCGCGGAGGGCTCACGAGCGGCCCGCTGTCGTCCGGCGGCCGGGGAGGCGCGGCTGTCAGGGCTTGCCCGTCCACCCGGCCTCGTTGTCGAGGGCGTGAGCGGACTCAGCGGTGCGACTGGTTCTCTCCATCAGGCACGGGCGTGGCGGGGGATGGCGGCGCGGGCCTCGCGCTTCGCAGCCACCACACGCGGAATGGATGCAGGACGCGGCCCTTGAAGTGGCCCACCAACTCGACGGGCTCCTCCATGGCCTCGAAGCGGTCCGTCAACGCCGAGGGCGCGAAGGGGCCGTCCTCCTCCACCCAGAGCACGTCTCCGCCTGGGGGGACGACCGGCTCGGGCCACACGTCGTACTGGCTGAAGCGCACCGGGCCCGCCGTGCCCACGGGGACCCTCGCGTGGAGCGCCACCGCCGAGGCGAGCTGATAGTTGCCGGTGAAGACCGCGGCCACGCTGCCCGGCTTCATCTCGGGGAAGAGCTTCTCGGGCGTGGCCAGGGCACTCAGCACCTCCCAGCCGTGGGTGCGCCACAGCGTCGTGTCGCGCTTGAAGGACATCAGCGGGAAGAAGAGATGGAAGGACACCCCCAGCACCACCGCGAGCCCGGAGAAGGCCGCCGTGCGCTGCCACAGCCGGCTCATGCCCGCCACGCCCACGCACACCGAGAGATAGGCCATGGTCGCCCAGTTGACCTCGCTGCGCGCGCGTGAGGCCGCGTAGCCGAAGAACAACAGCGGCACCAGCGCCGCCATGCGCAGGAGGAAGTGCTCGCGTGGACCTCGCACCGCGTACACCAGCGCGAGCAGCGCCAGCACCGGCCCGCCAAAGGCGAACTGTCCCACGATGAAGTCGCCCAGGGTTCGCCACCCTCCTTGGCCGTCCAGTCCATGTCGGAGCTGGAAGAGGATGCCCACCCAGTCGTGGCGCGCGTTCCAGAGGAGCACGGGCACCAGGAACACCGCGGCGATGGCGCCCGTGCCCCACGCGCCCCAGGGCAGGCGCCGGGCCTTCAGCGCGGTGATGAGGAAGGCGATGCCCAACAGCACCGCCGGGAACTTGGCGAGCAGCGCGAGCCCCGACGCGAGGCCCGCCCACAGCCAGCGCTCGCGCCACAGCGCCCAGAGCGCCAGCGTCCAGAACAAGAGCAGGGGGGAATCCGGCGTGGCCCAGATGCCCGCCACCATGCCTCCGGGCACCACGCTCCACAGGGCCGCCGCGCGCCAGGCCGCTTCACGGCTCTGGTACACGTCCCTGGCCAGGCCCCACACGGCGGCGAGGGTACCCACGCCACACAGGAGCGCCGTGCCGTGGATGCCCAGCAGGGCGATGAGCCACGCGATGAGCGGTGGGTGGTCGTAGTAGCCCCAGTCGAGCCGCTGCGCCCATTGCCAGTAGTACGCCGTGTCGAAATAGACATCGGTGCCCACCGCCACCACGGCCCTCACCGCGAGGGCCACGCCGAGCAGGGCAAGACAGGTCTTGAGGCCAAGGCCCGCGGGGCCCGGTGCAGCAGGGGCGGTGGAAGCCATGCGTGAGTCTGGGCGCAGGGTACCCCACCCGCGTTCTCCAGTGGAGGGTCGTGCCCAAGGGCCTTGCCGAGTTTTCCACGTCTTCGTATGGCGTCTCGACGCAATCCCTTGCTTGGAGTCCGCATGGCCACCCACCCACCGTCCTCGGGTCCGTCCAACCGGCTCGACCATGAGCCCTCGCCGTACCTGCGCCAACACGCCAGCAATCCGGTGGACTGGTACGCGTGGGGAGATGAAGCGCTCGCGCGAGCCCGCGCGGAGGACAAGCCCATCCTGCTCTCGGTGGGCTACTCCGCGTGTCATTGGTGTCACGTCATGGCGCACGAGTCCTTCGAGTCGCCCGACACGGCGCGGTTGATGAACGAGGGCTTCATCAACATCAAGGTGGACCGCGAGGAGCGCCCGGACCTGGACCAGATTTATCAAGGCGTGGTCCAACTCATGGGGCAGGGCGGCGGGTGGCCGTTGACGGTGTTCCTCACGCCGGACCTGAAGCCTTTCTACGGAGGCACCTACTTCCCTCCGGAGGACCGCTACGGCCGCCCCGGTTTCCCCCGCCTGCTGATGGCGCTGCGGGATGCGTGGACGAACAAGCGCGAGGACCTCCACCGTCAGGCCGCGCAGTTCGAAGAGGGGCTGGGGGAATTGGCCGCGTATGGCCTGGACGCCGCGCCCGGGGTGTTGTCCTCGGCCGACGTGGTGTCCATGGGCCAGCGCATGGCCCAGCAGGTGGACTCCGTGTACGGCGGCTTCGGGGGCGCGCCCAAGTTCCCCAACCCGATGAACCTCTCCCTCCTCTTGCGCGCATGGCGGCGCGGTGGGGGCGAGCCCTTGCGGGACGCGGTGTCACTCACGCTGGAGCGGATGGCGCTGGGGGGCATCTACGACCAGCTGGGCGGAGGCTTCCATCGCTACTCGGTGGACGCGCGCTGGTTGGTGCCGCACTTCGAGAAGATGCTCTACGACAACGCCCAGCTCGTGCACCTGTACTCGGAAGCGCAGCAGGTGGCGCCCCGGCCGCTGTGGCGCAAGGTGGTGGAGGAGACGGTGGAGTACGTGCACCGCGAGATGACGGACGCGGGCGGCGCCTTCTACGCGGCGCAGGACGCGGACAGCGAAGGCGAAGAGGGCAAGTTCTTCGTGTGGCGCCCGGAGGAGATTCAGGCCGTGCTCCCGCCCGAGCGCGCTGAGCTCGTCATGCGTCACTTCCGCGTCACGCCCCTGGGCAACTTCGAGCACGGCGCCACGGTGCTCGAGGTCGTGGTGCCCGTGGAGACGCTGGCGCGCGAGCGGAGCCTTCCGGTGGAGGCCGTGGAGCGTGAACTGTCCGAAGCGCGACAGGTGTTGTTCCAGGCGCGCGAGCGCCGCGTGAAGCCAGGGCGCGACGACAAGATTCTCGCGGGCTGGAATGGCTTGATGATTCGCGGGCTGGCGCTCGCCTCGCGAGTCTTCGAGCGTCCGGACTGGGCGCGTCTGGCCGTCGCCGCCGCGGACTTCGTGCTCGCGAAGCTATGGGATGGGACTCGACTGGCACGCTCGTACCAGGAGGGCCAGGCGCGCATCGACGGCTTCCTCGAGGACTATGGTGACCTCGCGTCAGGCCTCACCGCGCTGTATCAGGCCACGTTCGACGTGAAGTACCTGGAGGCGGCGCGGGCGCTCGTGAAGCGCGCGGAGGAGCTCTTCTGGGACGCGGAGAAGCAGGCCTATCTCACCGCGCCGCGCGGCCAGAAGGACCTGGTGGTGGCGACGTATGGCCTCTTCGACAACGCGTTCCCCTCTGGTGCGTCCACGCTGACGGAGGCGCAGGTGGCGCTGGCGGCGCTCACGGGGGAGGAGCACCACCTCGAGCTGCCGTCGAAGTACGTGGCGCGGATGCGCGAGGGACTGGTGGCCAATGCGATGGGTTATGGCCACCTGGGGCTCGCGGCGGACTCGCTCCTGGACGGTGGCGCGGGGGTGACGTTCTCCGGCTCGCGCGACGCGGTGGCGCCCCTGCTGAGCGCGGCGAACGGCGTCTACGCTCCGACGTTCGCCTTCGGCTGGAAGGAAGAGGGGCAGCCCGTGCCCGCGCTCTTGAAGGGGCTCTTCGAGGGCCGCGAGCCCATGGCGGGGAAGGGCGCCGCGTACCTGTGCCGGGGCTTCGCGTGTGAGATGCCTCGCACGGACGCGAAGGTCCTGGCCGAACGGCTGGCCGAGAAGCCCGCGGGCGCTTGAGCGTCGCGCGGAACGGAGGGCACGGACCCAGGCGGCCCGTGCTCTCCGGGGCCCGGTGCTACTTGACCTCGATGACCTTCAGCGTGCCGATGAGGGGCGTGATTTCAGCGTTGCCCTCGGTGCCGAACGCGAAGTGCGTGGCGTCCGCGACGGGCTGGTTGAAGGTCGGGTCCATCTGCGTCCACTCGCCGACGAAGGCCTCCACCCACTCGTGCCAGTACAGGGCGGGCACGCCGTCCTGGTTCACCATGTAGATGACACCGTCGATGCGCCGCGCGGGGATGCCGGCCGCGCGCAGCAGCGCCACCGACAACAGCGAGTGCTCGGTGCAGTCACCGCGCTTCTGCCGCAGCACATCCGTGGCCCGGTCCGCGCTGGCCCCGTAGTCCTTCTCCAGGTGGGTGGCCACCCACGTGTTCACCTTCAGGGCCGCCTGGTACGCGTCCTTCTCGTCGCCGATGATTTTCTTCGACTGCTCGCGGATGGCCGGAGCGCTGCTCTCCACCATGAGCGTGGACTTGAGGTTCTCTCCCCCGTCCGGGTCCACCAGCGGCCGGCTCTTGCGCGTGCCCGGGGCGGGCGCGGCGGCCTTCAGCGTCACCTCCACGCTGCCATCCGGCTTCGCGGCGAACTTCTGCCGGTACGAATCCACGCGGAACTTCTCCGGCAGCCCCTTCACCACCAGATTCACGCTCCCGGGCACCGCCCGCGCGGACTCCGGCAACGCCTTGGGCAGCACCACGCGGGTGAGGCCGAACACCTCCACCAGGTCCATGCGCTTGGCGACGGCCTCCGTCTCCTTGCGCGCCTGCATCGTCTGGCCGAAGTCCACCAGCACCATCTCTCCGCGCTCGGTGACGTAGGTGGTGACGGGCACGTTCTCCTTCTTCGAGATGCTGGTGGCCTTGCCCAGCTTCACCTTCACGCCGTTCAACGTGCGCTGCTCCGCGGGCTCCAGCGTGGTGGAGATTCCGTACGTCTCCAGGTCCATGCCATCCAGCGCGAAGCCGCTCACGTTCGCCTTGCGCAGCAGCGCCACGCGCGTCTGGTCCGCGTCCTCCACGCGCTCCTTCGGGGGCGGAGTCACTGGCAGCACCTCGTCCGCGTGGCCCAGGCGCTTGCGCACCACGCGCATGCCGCCTTCGGGCGTGGCCGTGCCCTCCAGCGTCTGGTCTCCACCGTCACCGCGCTGCACGACGGAGAAGGACAGGAGCCGGCCCTCGGGCTTGGCCTCGTAGACGCGCTCCTCGCGGTGGTTGCGCTCCGACAGGCGCGTGCCGACCATGGCCTTGAAGACCATCTGGTTGATGCTCTTCACCTTCTGCGGCTCACCGGGCAGCAGCACCAGGTCGGTGAAGAGCCAGCCCACCTTTTTGTCCATCAGGTAGAGGCCGAAGAACTCGCCGCCTTGGGGACGGGGAGCCCGCATCACGTCGGAGAGCGCGGGCTTGTCGGCGGTTGCCGCGGCGGGGGCGGGAGTCTTCGCCCGGGCGGACGGCGCGCCCACCAGCAGGGCGGCCAAGGCCGCGAGGGCCAGGGACATCGGTCGGAGCGTGCGGGTCATCACGCCCCTTCTAACGGGGGAGGCGGCCAAAGTCTTCAACCGCCCCACACCCCGTGCGGTGGACTACAGCCGCTTGGTGAGGATGATGAGGTCGTCCCCCACCTTGTAGAAGTCGCGGATGCGCGCTTCCTCGCCGTACTTCATGGACGCGTAGAAGCCGCGCGTGGGGCCGTAGGCCTCCGTGGCGCTGGTCTCCACTCGGATGAGCCGGCCATTCCTCCGGCGCAAATCCCCCTCCATGGCGGACACCAACGCCGCGCCCACGCCCTGGCCTCGGACCTCCGGAGAGGAGGCAATCCAGTACAGGTCGTAGGTGTCCTCCGTCATCGGCGTGGGCCCGTAGCAGATGTAGCCCACGAGCTCGCCTTGGCGGTCCGCGACGAGGATGGCGTAGTCGGTGTTGCCGGGCGTCAGCGCGACGCCCACCAGTTCGATGGCGACCTCAACCTCCTGCGGCGAGAAGGTTTCGATCTTTCGAATCAGCGCGGCGAGGGGCTCCCGGTCCTTTCCTTCGATGGGACGGATGTCCATGGGCTCTTTCGGAAGCGACCTCCACCAGCCGGGCGGCCAGGGCGGGATAGTCCATGCCCGCGGCTGCGGCGGCCCTGGCGAACCCGGCGCTGGGATGGAGGTCGCAGTTGGGGTTGATATCGATGACGTAGGGCACGCCCTCCGGAGACACCCGAAGGTCGACCCTGCCGTAGTCCTGACAGTCGAGCGCTGCGAACGCTTCCAGCGCTACCTGCACACAGCGAGCTTCCAGCGCCGCATCCACCTGGCACGGCCCGGCGGGCGTATCCCGGTACTCGTCGGAGCCCTCCTCCCACTTGGCGCTGTACGACACGATGTTCGGCCGGTCCTCGAAGGACCGTCCGAAGTGGATTTCCGTCAACGGCAGCGCGCGTCGGGGCTGGTTGCCCAACAGCGGCACGTAGATTTCGCGGCCGGGAATGAACTGCTCCACCAGCGCGGGCTGGTGGAAGTTGCGCAGCACCGCCTCGCAGGCGCGCACCAGCGCGGAGCGCTCGTAGACGACGGAGTCGCCCGTCACGCCGACGCTCGCGTCCTCGCGCGCGGGCTTCACGATGAGCGGCCAGGGCAGGTCCACGGCCAGGGCGTCCTCGAGCCGCTCCACCACCCGGAAAGCGGGCGTGGACACGCCTCGGGCGCTCAACACTTCCTTGGCCTTGGGCTTGTGCAGCGCCAGCCCCAGCGACAGGGCGGACGAGCCGGTGTACGCCATGCCCAGCGCGTCCAGGAGGCACGGGACGGCCATCTCTCCCCGGCTGTCGGCGGCGAGCGACTCGCAGAGGTTGACGACCAGGTCCGGCTGCCGGCGGCGCAGCGTGTCCACGAAGTCCAGCCGGTCTCCCTCGACGGCGAGTGGCTCGGCGACGGTGTCGCCCCGGGTGAGGGCCTCGGAGAGCGCGGCGGCGACTCGCACCACGTCCTCTCGGGCCTCCCGTCCCGGGTCATCCTGGAGGAGCTCGTGGTCGCGGTTGTGCAGCAGAATGATGTGCATTCGGAGGTGCCGGGAGGGTTACCACGTCCCCCGGCCCCAGCCCAGTCCACAGGTGACGGTTGGTTACCTCCTGGGCTACCTCCCGGAAGGGCTTGAAGTACGGTGGACTACCTCCGGTGGGGGTATCCAGGAGTATGGAAAGGGCATCATGCGCATCCGCGACCCCATCCACGGCACCATTCCGGTCAGTGACTCGGAAAAGGCCGTCATCGACAGCCGCCACTACCAGCGGCTGCGGTACGTCCGTCAGCTCGGATTCGGGGACCTGGCCTTCCCCGGCGCCACGCACACCCGCCACATCCATTCCCTGGGCGCCATGCATGTCGCCGCGCGAGTGTTCAGCGCGGTGGCCTCCCGCTCCTCGCTCCCCGAGGACGTGCGGGAGCGCTTCAGCACGGCCGTGCGCCTGGCGGTGCTCTGTCACGATTTGGGACACATGCCGCTGTCGCACGCCTCGGAGCGCATCGCTCCCAAGCGCTCGCTGTTGCGGCTGCCCGGCTGGCTGGATTCGGTGGCGGAAGGGGAGCAGGCGACACACGAGGACTTCACCGCGAAAATCCTCCTGGACAGTCAGCTCACGCCCATCATCGAGCGCGAGTTCAACGGCCGGGGCATCTCCCCCATGGCCGCGGTCGCGCTGATTACGGGCGCGAAGCCGCCCAAGGACCCGGGCTTCACGTGGCAGGGCGTGGACTGGACGCCGCTGCTGCGCGCCATCGTCTCCGGAGAGCTGGACGCGGACCGCATGGACTACCTGCTGCGTGACTCCTTCTACACGGGCGTCAACTACGGCCGGTACGACATGGATTGGATCATCAACAACCTCAATCCCGCGGTGAAGGATGGCCGCGCGTACCTCGCGCTGAGCCGGGCGGCGGCGTTCGCGTTCGAGGACTTCCTGCTCAGCCGCTACCACATGTTCGTGTCGGTGTATCTGCACCACACGTCTGTGAGCTTCGACCACATGCTGCGGCGCTACTACGAGGAGTCGCCCGGCGAGTTCGAGATTCCCGCCGACCCGGAGGCGTTCCTGCTCTGTGACGATTCGGCGCTCTGGTACACGCTGCGCCGCTCACGCAACCGCTGGGCCCAGCGCATCATCACCCGACAGGGCTTCAAGCTGCTCGCGCAGTTCACCGAGCGGGACGCGGGCTACGATTTGGAAGTGCTGCGCGGCGCGTTGGTGTCCTCGGGCTTCGAGCACTACGTCGTCGAGTCCGTGAATGTGCTCAGCAAGTACACCTCGGGGCATGGGAACAGCAGCGGGCCCAGCCTGTTCATCATCGACGCGTCCACGGGTCGGTTGACGGAGGTGGCGCGATACACGCCGCTGTATCAGCGCTACAGTGGCGCGGTGCGCCTGACGCGACTGTATGTGCGGCCGGACCAGTCCCAGGCGGCACACGAGCTGATGGGCCAACTGCTGGGCCAGGCGGGGCAATCATGAGCGAGCGACTTGCGAATCTGGGTCTGGGTCTGGACTTCAGTCACGTGCCCAGCGAGCCCCGAGGCTCCGCGGTGGCGCTGTTGTACCGGCGCGTGGTCGCGGGCGTGGAGGTGTACTGGGTGAAGCGCGGCAAGGCGCTGGCCTTCGCGGGCGGCTTCTATGCGTTCCCCGGAGGCAAGCTGGACGCGGCGGACGCGGAGGTCCCCGTGCAGGGCGCCACGGGAGAGGAGGCCGCGCTGCGTTCGGCCGCCGCGCGTGAGCTCTTCGAGGAGGCGGGCGTGCTCGTCGCCGAGGGCGCGGAGGCGCTCTCCCAGACGAGGCTGGATGCCCTGCGCAAGTCGCTGCTCGCGGGGCAGCTCGGCTGGGGCGCGATGCTCCAGGACGAAGGGCTGTCGCTGAGGGCGGAGGACTTCCGGAGCGCGGGCCGGTGGATTACCCCGCCCGCGGTGCCGGTGCGCTTCGACACGCACTTCTACCTGGTGGAGATGCCGCCCAAGGCGCGCGCGGAGCTGTGGCCCGGAGAGCTGTCGGAGGGCGCGTGGATTGCGCCGGACGCGGCGCTGGCGCGGTGGACGGATGGCACCGCGCTCTTGCATCCGCCCGCGGTGCATGCGCTCCAGGTGCTCGGCTCCTTCCAGGATGAAGCGGATGCTCGGGCGCGGCTGTCCACGCCGCCCTACTGCCCCGGCTACATCTCGCAGCGCATCGAGTTCCAGCGGGGCGTGCGCACGGTGGCGCTGGAGACGGCCACGTTGCCGCCCGCGACGCATACCAACGCGTATGTGCTGGGCAACGGCGAGCTGTTGCTGGTGGACCCGGGCTCTGGTGACGTGAAGCAGTACGCCAAGCTGTTGTCGCTGGTGGCGGGGCTGAAGTCGGAGGGGATGAAGCCCGTTGCGGTGGTGTTGACGCACCACCATGGAGACCACGTGGGCGGCGCCCGCGCGGTGAAGGAGCGGCTGGGCATTCCCCTGTGGTGCCATGCGCGCACGGCGCAGGCGTTGGACTTCCCGGCGGAGCGGCTGCTCGAGGACGGCGACGTGCTGGAGCTGGCCGGAGAGGTGCCTCAGCGCTGGCGCGTGTTGCACACGCCCGGGCACGCGCGAGGCCACATCTGCCTGGTGGATGAGCGCAGCCGCGCGGCGGTGGTGGGCGACATGGTGGCGGGCGTGGGCACCATCGTCATCGACCCGCCCGAGGGCAACATGCGCGACTACCTGACTCAGCTCGCCCGCCTGCGCGACTGGCCCGTCACCACGATGTATCCCGCGCACGGCCAGCCGCTGCCCGATGGCCCCTCGAAGCTCCAGGAGTACTTGAACCACCGCGCCCAGCGAGAGGCGCTCATCCTGGAGATGGTTCCGCCCGACGGCATCTCCCTGGCGAGGGTGGTGGAGCTGGCGTACGCGGACACGCACCCGCTGATGCACCCGGTGGCCGAGCGCAGCGCGCTGGCCACGCTGGAGAAGCTGGTGTCCGAGGGCCGCGTGCGCGAGGAGTCGCTGCAGTACTTCCGCGTGGCGACGTGAGCGGCAAGGGGCGCTTCAGAATCAGAAGCGTCCCATCAACCCCAGCCGCGCGCCGTGCTCGGTCATCCCCGCGACGGGCAACAGCCGCACGCCGGTGTCGGCGCGGGACGCAGGCGGGGGCGTCACCACGCGGTTGGCCTGATGGGACATCTCGTAGCCCGTCGTCGCGCCGATGATGGGCATGAGCAAGAGCAGGACGGAGAGCGCCTTGTCGTCCTCGTCGATGCCCAGGATGAACGAGCCCAAGAGCGCGCTGCCCCAGCCGACCAGGCTGCCTCCGGCGGTCGCGAGGAACGTGCCCTGTCCGTCCATCAGCCGTCCGCCCACCCACGTCCCGGCGGGAACACCGATGAGCACGCCCGTGAGGCCACCCACGAGCGAGACGACCTGGCACTCGTCGCAGCCCACCGTGGGCGCGCCCACCAGGTAGCCCACCAGCAGGCCCAGCGCGCCTCCGGCGATGCCGCCCGTCGTCCCCGAGATGAACTCCACCGCCACCCGGGGAACGGTGGCCTCCCGGCCGTCCGCCGGCTTCTGTCCCGACAGGGCCTGGGCCGCCATGTCCGTGCCCGTCCCCGCGGAAGCGGCGGCCTCCTCGAGGCTCCGCGGATTCGCGTACGGGACGTCCTGCGGCGCGGGGACGAGCGGAGGAGGGGACAGCTCGGGAGCGGGGCTTTGCGCGGGCTCGTTCTCGGGGGCGACCTGTGCACGAGCAAAGCCCGTGCTCGACAGGAGCAGGACGGCGAACCCGATGGAGAGCGTGCGCGAAAGCCTCACTCCGACACGCTACCGCAAGCAGAGGGGTGTCGTCGCGTCAACTGGCGGACACTCCGGAGACGGACTCTCCGCGCGCCTTGCGCCGCAGCGCCACCAGGACCAGCGGCACGGCGGCCAGCACCACTTGGGGTAGCAGCGACACGAGGTCCGGATAGAGCCCGAGCAGGTCCACCGTGACGAAGGGCACGGGCACGAGCGGCAGCGCGCCGACTTCCTGGAGCGAGTGCAGCCCCTTGCCCAGGAGCATCACCGCGGTGACGACGAGCACGCCGGTGGACACGTTGAAGAGCGTCTTCATGGGCAGGCGGAAGCCCAGCCGGTTGATGAAGAGGACCAGGAAGCCGAGCGCCACGACGCCCACCAGCGAGCCCCACGCCACGCCCGCCGGAGAGTCCAGCGCGAGGCCCTGGAGGAAGATGGCGGTCTCGAAGCTCTCGCGCAGCACGGCGGTGAAGGCGATGAAGAACAGGCCCACCAGGCTGCCCTTGCCCAGCGCGCCCTGCATCTTCTGGCGCAGCTCTCCCATGAACTGGCTCATGTTGGAGCGTGCGTTGAGCCACAGCGCGGCGTACACCAGCATGACCACCGCGGCCAACGCGGCCACGCCCTCCATCCACTCGCGCTGCGCGCCGGCGAGCAGGTGCCGGCCCAGCACGTAGGCCACGGCGCCCAGCACCAGCGCGGAGACCCAGCCGGCGTGCACCACGCGCACGTGTTCGGTGGCCTTCATCTTCTTGAGCGCCGCCAGCAGCGCCGCGACGATGATGGTGGCCTCGAAGCCCTCGCGCAGCAGGATGAGCACGGTGAGCCACAGCGTGGACATCAGGTCGGACGTGCTGCCGCTGTCCCGGCGCGCCTGGTCCAACAGGGACACCAGCTCCCGGCCCTCGTCCTGCAACTTCGGGCTGCCGCTCTCCGCCGCGAGCCGCGCCGCGAGGAAGCCCTTCTCCAGCTTGCGCACCAGCGCCGCGTCACGCGAGCTGAGCTTGGGCTCCACCGGCTCCAGGCCGTTGAGGTAGGCATCCAGCAGCGCCGCCTTGGCGTTCGCCGCGTTGCCCGCGGCGCCCTGCCGCATGGCCTCCTGCACGCCGTCGCGCGCGGTCATCAGCGAGCGCTCCTCGTCGACCTCGGGCAGCTTGCGGCGCAGGCACGCGAGGTTCTCCGCGCCGAACATCTTCACCAGGTCGTCGTCGGTGGTGTTCGCCAGCCGCTCCAGCGACGCGCGCGGCGGAGTGCCCTCGCACGGCGGCAGCCGCATGGTGAAGGTGTAGAAGGCCAGCGACCAGCGCTCGTCCTCGGTCAGTGTGGGGTAGGCCGGCATGGCCGTGCCAGGTACGCCGAAGCTGGTGGTGTTGAAGGCCTTGTAGGGCGTGAGGCCGCCCATCAGCTCCGCGTTCCGGAAGTTCGCGGGCAGGGGCTCCATGGTGGCGGCGATGGGCAGGTTGGCGCTGCCGTCCGCGGCGTGGCAGGCCGCGCAGTTGGTCTGGTAGAGCTGTTCGCCGCGCTTCAGGTCGGGCGGGTGACGCGGGCTGCGCGCAAGGCCCCCCGCCAGCACCAGGTCCTCCACCAGCGCGCCGCAGTCCCGGCTGACGCCCTCCGCGTCGCGAGACTGGTCCACTCGCGCCTGGATGGCCTTCACCCGGGGAACGAAGACCTCCGCCGCGGCTCCCAGGTCCTGCGCCGCGTCCACGGCCTCCGCCGCGAAGCTCTTCTGCTCCGACAGCTCGAACTCGGACTGGGACGCGATGGCGGCCGGATAGTCCGCCTCCAGGTACTGGAGGATGCCCACCAGGCGATGCCAGGTCCGCTCATCCGAGCCGTTCTCGCCAGCCAGGGCCGGCAAGGGCAACACGAACATCAGGCACAGGGCGGCTCGGACCACATGATTCATCAGACCCCTCTACCAGCGGAGAGGCCGTGGTTTCAATTTTGCGAGTCAATATCGAAATGAGCGTTTCAAGTGGCTGATGGCACGGTGAAGGCGCCCGCGCTGTTGCCAGGGCCTGTCCACTTCGCGACGTCGAGGGAATCGATGCGCAAGCGGGCAAGGCGCCAGTCACCCCCGCGCAAGCGGCCGACCGCGAGGGCGCCGATGCTGAGGGCGCCAATGGCGAGCGCCCCGACGGCGACGGCCCCCAGTGCCGTCGCGCCAATGGTGAGCGCCCGGAAGGCCCGAGGCCTCGTGGCGTGCCTCCGGGCGCGCCACTCGAGCTGGCGGGAGATGCGTGCGAGCGCCACGGCGTTGCCGACGGAGAGCGCGGCGCTGGCCAGGGAGGTGCGGCCCCAGGGGCGGGGCGCGCCTGAGGTCCAGGGGAGTATCAACCGGTGTGAGAGCGAGGTGCCCATGCCCTTCGAGGTGCACACGCTCCCGGCGGGGAACCACCCGCGGGCGTGGGGCTCGCCGCCTGGAGGGCAGGGCGGCGTCAGCGCTCGTAGGTGAGGAACGCGAACGGCGGCTCCCCCTCGGGGTGCTGCTCCTCCTCGACGAGCCGCCAGCCAGACAGGTCCACGTCCGGGAAGAAGACGTCGCCGGGGTACTCCCGGGCGATGCGCGTGAGGTACAGGCGCTGGATGCGCTCCATCGTCTGCGCGTAGAGGTCCGCGCCGCCCGCGATGAAGACCTCGTCATCGCCCTTCGCCTGGGCGAGCTGGAGGGCCTGCTCGACCGAGTGGGCCACCGTGACACCTGGAGGCGCGAAGTCTTGCTGGCGCGTGACGACCAGGGTGGTGCGGCCTGGGAGCGGACGGCCGATGGAGTCGTACGTCTTGCGGCCCATGATGAGCGTGTGGCCCATCGTGAGGCGCTTGAAGCGCGCCAGGTCCGGAGGCAGGCGCCAGGGGAGCTGGTTGTGGGTGCCGATGACGCGGTTGGACGCCATGGCGACGATGGCCGAGAGCTTCATACGGCCACGGGCGCCTTGATGGCGGGGTGGGGCTCGTAGGCTTCCAGCGTGATGTCCTCGTACTTGAAGGCGAAGAGGTCCTTCACGTCCGGGTTGAGGCGCAGGCGGGGCAGCGGCCGGGGCTCGCGCGAGAGCTGCTCGCGGGCCTGCTCGACGTGGTTGAGGTACAGGTGCGCGTCGCCGAGGGTGTGGATGAACTCGTGCGCCTGGAGCCCCGTCACCTGCGCGACCATCATCGTCAGGAGCGCGTAGGAGGCGATGTTGAACGGCAGGCCGAGGAACAGGTCCGCGCTGCGCTGATAGAGCTGGCAGGACAGGCGGCCGTCGGCCACGTAGAACTGGAAGAGGACGTGGCAGGGCGGCAGCTTCATGTCCGGCAGGTCCGCCACGTTCCACGCGCTGACGATGTGACGGCGCGAGTCCGGGTTCTTCTTCAGCCCTTCCACCAGGGCCTTCATCTGGTCGAGGTGCTGGCCGTCGGGCGCGTTCCACGAGCGCCACTGGTGGCCGTAGACGGGGCCCAGCTCTCCCTGGGCGTTGGCCCACTCGTCCCAGATGGTGACGCCCTGGGCCTGGAGCGTGCGCACGTTGGTGTCGCCCGCGAGCATCCAGAGCAGCTCGTGGAAGATGGACTTCGTGTGCAGCTTCTTCGTGGTGACGAGCGGGAAGCCCCGCGTCAGGTCGAACCGCAACTGGGCACCGAAGACGCTCAGGGTGCCCGTGCCGGTGCGGTCGCCCTTCTTCGTCCCGTGCTTCAGGACGTGGTCGAGCAGGTTCAGGTAGGGCTGCATGCGGCCATGCCGTCTAGGCAGGCTTGGGTCGGCAGGCAAGAAGGAACGGCGCGGACTGCACGCTACTCCGCATGTCGCATGTTTCGGCGCGTGCACCGACGCGTTCTCATTGGACGTGTGGCGCGTCCGGCCAGTACAAGCCGTGACATGAAGATCTACACGAAGGCTGGCGACGCGGGCGAGACGGGGCTGTTCGGCGGTGGCCGCGTCGCGAAGGACGACGCGCGCGTGGATGCCTACGGCGAGGTCGACGAGCTCAACGCGGTGCTCGGACTCGCGCGTGCTTCCGCGCAGCTCCCGCAGGAGCTGGACGCGCTGTTGCAGCGCCTCCAGGACCAGCTCTTCACGGTGGGCGCGGTGATGGCGACCCCCGCGGGCACGAAGGCGTCCTCGTACCTGCCGCCGCTCAAGGAGAGCTGGGCGGAGGACATGGAGCACGCCATCGACCGGTTCGAGGCGGAGCTGCCGAAGATGACCCACTTCATCCTGCCCGGAGGCACGCCGGCCTCCGCCGCGCTGCATCTGGCTCGCACCGTGTGTCGCCGCGCCGAGCGCCGCGCCGTCCCGCTGCTGCGCGACGGGACGATTCCCAAGGACGTGGTGGTTTTCTTGAACAGGCTCTCCGACCTGCTCTTCGTCATGGCCCGGGTGGCCAACCACCGCGCCAGTGTCCCGGACGTGAAGTGGATTCCCGAGAAGTCGTCCTAGTGCTCCTGGATTTCCGACGTGTTGCCCACCGCGCATCTTCGTGACCTGGCTCGGTCTGTCGGCTTCGACCTGGTGGGGTTCGCGCGAGCGGAGCCCATTCCTCCCAAGTTCCTCATGGAGTGGCTGGAGGCGGGCTTCGCCGCGGACATGGATTGGATGAAGGAGCGGGCGGACGAGCGCCTGGATGTGACGAACCTGCTCCCCGGCGCGAAGACGGTCATCTCCTTCGTGAACAACTATTGGCGCGACGACGACGAGTCGGTGGGCTCGCCCATCGCCCGGTATGCGCGGGGGCGCGACTACCACTCCACGCTGCGCGACCGGATGAAGGCGTTCCGCAAGGCCATCACCGTGATGTTCCCGGGGCTGGGCTCGTATGGGAGCGTGGACAGCGGCCCGTTGATGGAGAAGGTGTGGGCGGCGCGCGCCGGCCTGGGCTACGTGGGGAAGAATGGCTGCTTCATCACGGAGCCGTATGGCTCGTGGGTGTTGCTGGCCACGCTCATCATCGACGCGGAGGTGGATGCCTACGCTGCGGGGCCCACGGCGGACCGGTGTGGCGCGTGCCGGCGCTGCTTGATGTCATGTCCCACGGGCGCGCTGGTGGGCAACGGCCAGGTGGATGCGCGGGCGTGTCTGTCCTACCAGACCATCGAGAACCGCGAGCAGCAGGTCCCCGAGGCCTTCCGGCTCAAGTTCGACAACCTCATCTTCGGGTGCGACATCTGCCAGCAGGTGTGTCCACTCAACCGCAAGCCGGTGTTCGCCGAGCACCCCCGCTTCGCGCCTCGTGCGGTGGCGGAGCTGGGGACGCTGGAGCTGGCGGGCCTGACCCTGACTCAGTACGAGCAGCTCATCCCGGGAACGGCCTTGGCGCGCGCACGCTACGATGGGCTTCGCCGCAACGCGGTGTATGCGTTGGGAGTGGCCAGGCAAGCGGAGTCGCGGAGCCTGCTCGAAAAGCTCAGCGGCGATTCGAGTGAATTGGTACGTACCGCGGCGCAATGGGCGCTTCGCCAGCTCGACCCCTGAATTCCTCCGCGCAGTCGCTGCGCTGGGTGTACGCCGGTCTCCTCGTCCAGGTCTGCATCAGCGCGGGTACGTACCTCTTCGCGAAGCGGTCCATGGTGGAGCTGCCGCCGCTCACCGTGGTGCTGTGGCGCTTCTATCTCAGCGGGCTGGTGTTCGCGGGGATGCTGGCGCTGATGCCCGCGCCCCGGTTGCCGCCGCGTCACGAGTGGCGCCGCATCTTCATCCTGGGGATGTTGGCCGGGCCGGTGAACCAGGTGTTCTTCTTCACGGGCCTGGCGCGCTCGCCCGCGGCGCACGGCGCGCTGCTGTATGCGCTCACGCCGCTGGGGGTGTACCTGCTGGGGTTGGCCAGGGGCCATGAGCAAGCCTCCCGGCGGACGCTGCTGGGAATCGCCACGGCATTCACCGGCGTGGTGGTGTTGCTCCTGGGACGCGGGTTGGCGGAGGCGAGCGGTTCGGTGGTGGGCGACCTGCTCATCCTGTGCGCGGTGGTGGCGTGGGTCGTCTACACGACGGAGGGCAAGGGCTTCGTCGCCGTTCACGGGCCGCTGCGGGCGACGACGTGGTGCATGCTGATGTCGTCGGTGCTGATGCTTCCGCTCGCGCCGTTCGTGATGGAGACCGAGCGGGTGATGGCCTCCAGCCTGGCGGCGAAGGGCGGCATCCTCTACCTGGGCCTGCTGACGTCCGTGGTGGCGTACCTGCTCTGGTACTACGCGCTGTCGAAGGTGTCTCCGGCGCGCGTAGCCATCTTCTCCAACCTGCAACCCGCCGCGACGGCGCTGGCGGCGTGGGCCTTGTTGGATGAGTCCCTCCACTGGGAGTTGGCGGTGGGCGGAGGGCTGGTGCTGTTGGGCGTGCGGCTCACGCAGATGGCGGTGGCGCCGCCCGCACCGGTGACGCCCCTGCCTTCCGTTCAGGGGCGCCCGGCGGCGTAGCGGCTACTGTGGGTCCCATCCCGCGTTCACCGTCATCTGGTTCAAGTCGCGGACAGTGACGTAGGGGACGAAGCCCGCGGCGCGCGAGCGCGTGTACGCGTCCGAGACGTGCGCGGGTTGGATGGCGTAGTCGGTGGACAGCACCAGCTTGCCCGCGGCCCGGACACGCGCGGCGTTGGCGCGATTCTCCGCGCACCAGTCCGCGCTGCAGGCCGTGTCATCGGACCAGTACATATCCTCCATCCCGAGCCCGTCGATGGCGGGGAGATAGCCCGTGTTGTCGATGAGCTCGGGGGAGTTCTGCGGCACCACCTTGAAGTCGGGGTTGCGCGCCTTGGCGTATTGGCTCACGCGGACGATGAGGGCCACCATCTTCCGCGCCAGGTCCGCGCGGTTGGTGCCGGCGGCGTTGGCGGCAATCTCCTCGTACGTGACAATCATGTCGAGGTAGCAGCCGGTGAAGCCCGCCGCGAGCGCCTGGTCGATGCGGCCCTGGACGATGGGCCACCAGCGCTCGTCCCAGTACTTCACGTACTGCTCGTCGGGCCAGCCGTTGACGGGGCCGAGCTTCATGTCCGCGGGGACCTGTGGCCACTCGGGGCGGTACTCCTCGATGGCGCCAATCTCGAAGTAGGCGAGGACCTGCTTGCCTCGGGCCTTGAGCGCGGAAACCTCGGCGGCGGTGAACCAACCCGTGGACCCATCGCGCGAGAGCTCGACGATGGCGAGGTCGAACTTCGAGCCCGCGATTTCATCGAGCGTGCCGCCCGTGTAGTTCGTGAGCTGGTACGTGAAGCTGCTCACGTTCTCCCACGGGACGATGGTGCCCGCGTCCGTGGGTGAGCCCGCGTCGGTGGACGTCCCCGCGTCCGTGGGCGAGCCCGCGTCGGTCGAGGTGCCCGCGTCCGTGGATGTGCCCGCGTCGGCGGGCGCACCCGCGTCGGTCGTGGTGCCCGCGTCGGTGGACGTCCCTGCGTCGGTCGAGGTGCCCGCGTCGGAGTCGGCGACCTGTGCTCGCACCACGAGCAGGTCGAGCTGCGAGGCATCCGCCGAGGACGTCGTGTGGTAGCGGAGCTTGAGGGTGCCGTTGGAGAAGAACTGCGCGGGGTTGGCCAGGGGCAGGGACGCGGCGGTCCACTTCCACGACTGCGCGAAGACATTGTCGCCCACGACGACCCACGTGTGGGTCGTGGTGTCCCACGCCTCGAACACCCAGCGCATCTGCGCCTTGGCGGGCCCGCGATAGTTCACACCCACTTCCGCGGCGGTGATGGTTCCGCCGCCCAGATTCGAGGGCAGCGTGAACGTGCAGGTGACGGAGGTGTTGGCGGCGAACTCGACATACTCCGACCAGCGGTCTTGGGTTCCGGAGAGCGTCTGGGTGTGCAGGGCCTGAAGGTTCTGCCCCGAGCCGATGGACCCACGCTCGACCTGGAGGGTTGCGCAGACGAGCGTCCGGGCGTCGGGGAGGATGGCCCCACGCTCCGCATCGAAGGCACCCTGGCTCTCTTGTCCGTTACAGGCCGTCAGCAAGGCCAGGCTGGTGCACATCAACCACTTCACGACTTGCATACCGCGACTCCTCGGGGTGGGGGGCGGCCCGGGCTCTCGAGGGAGGAATGACTCGGTCGGAGGGCGCGCGGGCTCCTGGCGTCTGAATTCAAGGACACGCCGGAACGCCGGATGGCTCAAGGGCGGAGGTGGTCCGTGCCGCCCAGGTACACTCACCCGATGTTTCGTGCGGGAGAGGATTTGTTGCAGGTGGAGGAGTGTCTGTGGGTGCTGACGGCACCCACGGGCAAGGGCATCTACGACTTCGGCTTCGACCGGTTCTTCGCCTGCCGCCGCCCGTATCAGCTCCCCGAGTCGCTCCAGGTGGTAGCGCGTGTCGGCGTGTGGAACGACTACGAGGTGCGCTACCGCGAGCTGGCGGCGGAGGGCCTGAAGCTGGTGCATTCACCGGAGCAGCACCTCCTGGCCACGGAGCTTCCGCACTGGTACCCCCAGCTCACGGACCTCACGCCCCGAAGCGTCTGGTTCGATGCGCGGCCCGACGCGAAGACGGTGGAGTCCGAGCTGGGCTGGCCCGTCTTCGTGAAGGGCGAGCGGCAGACCAGCCGCCACCGCAAGTCACTCTCCATCATCGAGGGGCCCGAGCAGTTCGAGGTCGCGATGGCGGCCTACGCGCAGGACCCGATTCTTCACTGGCAACGTGTGGTGTGCCGCGAACTGCGAGCCCTGCGCCGGGTGGAGGAAGGAGCGCCGGACCGCATCCCCAGCTCGTTCGAGTTCCGCACCTTCTGGTGGCGCGGAGAGCTGGTGGGCTGGGGCCCTTACTGGTGGCAGGGGACGCCGTACACGATGACGCAGACCGAGCAGCGTGAGGCGCTCGGTCTGGGGCGCGAGGTGGCGCGCAGGGTCGACGTCCCGTTCCTCGTGGTGGACGTGGCGCAGGAGGTCTCCGGCCGCTGGATTGTCATCGAGTGCAATGACGGCCAGGAGAGTGGTTACGCGGGGGTCTCGCCGTTCGCGCTGTGGAGGAACATCCTGGACCTGGAGCGGGCGCGCTCCAGGTGAGCGCACGCGTCAGTCTCCGTTCGGGTCCCACTCGGAGATGTCGTGCTTGGGCTCCGGCGGAATCGCGGGGCGCGAGGTGTTGGACGGCGCCGGCGGCGGCTTCTTCGCGGCGGCGGCGGGCTTGGGCGGCGGAGGAGGCGGGTCCTCGTCGAGCAGCGGGTCCTTCTTCTCCTCGGTGTGGGAGGCCATCGCGGGCTCGGGCTTCATGGGCTCGGCCTTTGGCGGTGAAGAGGGCCGGGCGGGGCTGGGCTTCGTGGCGGCCGTGGGCGTGGGCGCGGGCGGCGGCGCGTCGAGCGGCTCGAGTCCATCGTCGACGTCGGGCGAGGGCTCGGGCGCGGGAGGCGGCTTCGGCTCGGGCTGCGGAGTGCGATACACGCCCTGCCGCGACACCGTGGGAACGGGCTCCGTGTCTCGCGTGGGGGGCGGCGTCTCCTCGGGCGCGGGACGCGTGTCCTCGGCTGGCACCGTGTCCGCGTGATACTCGCCGCGCGGCCCGGGGGGACGCTCCGGGCGCGACTCGCCGAAGGGGTCTTCGTCGCGATTGGTCGGCTTGCGCGTCGTCTCCGTGTCCCGGTTGGGGGACGCGTCACCGAACGGGTCCTCTTCCCGGTTGGTGCGCTTGTTGGAAGGAATGCGGCGGGGGCGAGGCTCGTCCGCGACGACGCCCTCGGGAAGGCCGCGGATGGCCGAGTGCCGGTCGCTGCACTCGCTGCGGTTCTCCATGCAGATGCCCAGGCACTGGGTGAGCTTCTTCACGGTGCGGGAGCTGCCGCCGTACTCGATGGAGCAGTCTTCCTTGCACGTGACGTAGTCCTCCTGACAGCCGGCGGGGACTGTGCCGCGCTGGGCGGAGGCAGGGCTGGCGGCGAGCGCCAGGAGCAGCAAGGTGAGGGAACGCATGGCCATAACGAAAACTACCAGTCTTCGTGCGTTCCCGCGCCAGGGGGCCGCGCTATGGTCGGGGGGCGCGGCCGGAGCGCCGAAGGAGGAACATGGCTGTCAGGGTGGGCATCATCGGGAGCCATGGGCTGGAGCAATTCCTGGGGCTCTCGGGTCGGTTGGAATCGCACACCCTCGAAACCCCCTTCGGTCCTCATGCGGGGCCGCTGCTCTCGGGTGAACTGGACGGTGTCTCCGTCGTCTACGTTCCCCGCCACGGACAGGGCCACCTCTTCAACGCCACGCGCGCGCCCTACCGCGCCAACGTCTTCGCGCTGAAGCAGTTGGGCGTGACTCACGTGCTCGCCACGAGCACGGTGGGCAGCCTCCAGGAGTACCTGCCGCCGCTCCAGCTCGTCCTCCCGGACCAGGTCATCGACCGCACCTACCGGCGGCCCTGCACCTTCTACGACGACATCGCGGTCCACGTGGAGATGGGCTTCCCCTTCTGCGGCACGCTCCGCCAGGTCCTCTCCAACACGGCGGCCGCCAGTGGAACCGTCGTGCCCTCGCAGGCGACCTATGTCTGCGTGGAGGGCCCTTCGCTCAGCACCCGCGCGGAGAGCCTGCTGTATCGCGCGTGGGGCGCGGACCTGGTGGGGATGACGGCGATGCCCGAGGCGCGTCTCTCGCGCGAGGCGGAGCTGCACTACGCCGTGGTGGCGCTGCCCACGGACTACGACTCGTGGCAGGCCCAGCCTCCGGGACAGGACGACGAGGGCCTGTTGTCGCGGCTGTCACACAACATCCAGAACGTCACCGCCAAGGGCGCCGCGCTCATCCGCCGCGCGCTGCCTCGAATCGCGGAGGCCCCGTCGGCCTGCCGCTGTGACTCCGCGCTGGCCATGGCGCTGTGGACCGAGCGCACCCGCATCCCCGACGAGGTGCGCTCCCGCTTGCGTCCGCTGCTGGGCAGATACCTGCCGCCCAACGTCGTCTAGGCGAGCGACGGCCCGCCCGCTGGCCTGCTGCCGATACGCGTCCCGGACCCCACCTTCCGTTACCCGAACGACGGGAGGGAGGAGGGGAGGATGCGGTTGCCGCGGCTCAAGGACCTCACCTGGCGCGAGTTCATCCGTCGCTTCGTGAAGGAGCTCCAGGACGACACCGTCACGGACCTCGCGGCGCAGCTCTCGTACTACCTCCTCTTCTCGCTGTTCCCCTTCCTCTTCTTCCTCGTCACGTTGGTGGCGTACCTGCCGTTCGCTCCCGGGGCGGTGGACGCGATGCTGGACCGCATCCGCCCGCTGGTGCCCACGCAGGCGTTGGATGTGGTGACGCAGCACCTGACGTCGCTCGTATCGAGGCCGCAGCCCAAGCTGCTCACGGTGGGTCTCGTGGTCGCGCTGTGGTCGGCCTCGCGCGGCGTGGATGCCCTGCGCAAGGCGCTCAACCTGGCCTACGACGTGCCCGAGTCCCGGCCCATCTGGAAGACCCAGGGGCTGGCGATGTTCCTGACGCTGGTGGGGACACTGTTGATTCCGCTGTCCTTCGCCGTCTTCCTGTTGGGGGGACGGCTGGGGGAGTGGCTCGCGGCGCGGATGCACGTCCAGGAGGCGTTCCACATCGTCTGGTCCTGGGTGCGCTGGCCCTTCACCGCGGGGATGGTGATGTTGATGTTGTCACTCTGTTACTACTTGCTGCCGGACGTGAAGCATCGTTTCAGGTACTTCACCCCGGGCTCCGTCCTCGGCACATTGGCGTGGCTGGCGAGCACCTGGGGCTTCACGCAGTACGTGGACCACTTCGGCCGATACAACGTCACGTATGGCTCCATCGGCGGCGTGGTGGTGTTGATGTTGTGGCTCTACATCTCCGGGCTCGTGTTCATCCTGGGCGGAGAGCTCAACGCCGTGCTCGACCACGCGAAGGCGGAAGGGCTGGGGCAGACAACGCCGTCACCACCGCGTGTCTCGCTGGGCGCCGCGAAGCGGGGTGAGGCGTCCCGCTCCAAGCTCGCGTTCTGGCGCTGGCGGAGGCGCGCGGCGCGAGGAGGCGCTTCCGAGCCGTCCGGCACGGAGGCGGAGCGGCGGCCTCCTTCGTCCTCGCTGCACTGAGCGCGCGTCTACTGACGCCAGGCCTGGGGGACCTGCTGCTGGGTGGCGTGGCGTTCCAGGTCCGCGAGTTGTTCGCTCGCGAGCCTCACCTCCGCGTCCACCTCACGCTGGCGTTGCGATACCTGCTTGCCGGAGGCCGCCTCCAGCTTCAGCTGGTCTCGCTCCGCCTCGAAACGCGCGAGCCGCGCGCGAGCCTTGGTGAACGACGAGCGCCATCGCTCCGCGTCCTCGCGGGTGCGCGCGTTCTCCTGCCGCTGCCTCCAGCGGTTCTGCTCCCACCGCTTGATGCCCGCGGGATTGCGGTTCCAGATGTCACGCGCGGCCTGGACCTCCTGGAGCGGGACCTCCACCCGGTCGGGGTTCTCTCCGCCCTGGCCCACCTTCAGCCACGCGCTCCCCGTCGCGGGCAGCGACGAGCAGCTCTCGACGGGCAGGCGCGCGCCGCTCAGGTGGACGCCGTCGGTGAGTCCTCGGGAGACGAGCCAGCGCAGGCGGCGCGAGTCGCGCTCCTGGTTCATGGCCTCGCGCAAGGGACGCCAGTCGTCGAACTCCACGTCGAGCGTACACGTCACGCCGTTCGCCTCCAGCTCCAGGCGGCGCTTCACGCTCGTGGGTGGAGTGTCGAAGCGCTCGACGAGCAAGGCGATGAGGCCCAGTCCATCGAGGCTGCGCACGGGGAGGAGCGCGGGCTGCCCCGTGTCCTGCTTGAAGCGCTCCATCTCCCGCGCCTCGTCCCGCTCCACGCGCTTGAGCAACTCCTCCCACCGCGCGCTGGCTTCGGGGGTGGGGGAGAAGGAGATGAGCTTGCTGGCATAGGGGATGGGCAGCGCCAGCCCCAGTCCGTCGGCGTTCTCGATTTTGAGCGAGACGATGCCCACGACCTCGCCCTGTCCGTTCAGCAGGGGGCCGCCGCTGTTGCCGGGGTTGACCGAGGCGTTGACCTGCACATAGCCCGTGCCCAGGTAGTGCCGGCCCACGAAGCCCACCTTCCCCTCGTGGACGGTGAAGTCCAGCCCCTTGGGGCTGCCGATGATGACCAACGGGTCGCCGGGTTCCAGCTGCGTGACGTCCCCCAGCTTCAAGGGGCGCGCGTTGGCGCCCACGACGCGGACGGTGGCGATGTCCAGGTCCGCGTCGCTCTTCAGCGTCTCGCCGAGCAACTGGCGTCCATCCGGGAGCACCACCGTCATCATCTTGCCGGGCGGACACACCACGTGCTCGTTGGTCAGCGCGAGCTCGGGCTCCACGAAGAAGCCGGAGCCCGTCTTCCCCTCACACCTCAGGCTCAGGGTGCTGGGAGAGGCGAGGCGGCCAATCTCCTTCGTGGAGAGCGGCGCGGGCTGCGCGGGCTTCGCGGCCTCCACCGCGGTGGTGTCGGCCCCGAGTCCCGTGACCGCCGAGGCCGTCCTGGCGAACGTGGGCGAGCGGGCCACCCAGATGCCCGCGATGACTCCGCCCAGCAGGAGGGCGGCCACGAAGACCAGTCGGAACCCTCGCGACGAGGGCGCCGGAGACGGGGTGGCCGGAAGCTCCTCGGTGGGGCGGAGGACCGCGCCCACGTCGTGGGCGGCGAACACGGCGAGGAGCTTTTCGGCGAAGGGTCGGAAGACCCCTTGGACCAGGGGCGTTCCGGCCGAGGTCAGCGCCTTGCGCGCCTCGGAGAACGCGGGCGCGGGAGTTCCGAGCAGGGCGATGGCGCGGGCGAGCGCGAAGCGCAGTCGCTCATCCTCAACGGCCTGCTTCAGCACCACGTCGACCAGGAGGCTTGCGCCACAGACACACCTCGCCACATTCCCAGCATCGGGTGCACCACACCGCAGGCACCTCGTCTCGCGCTCATCCGCCATGTTCGGTTCCCCCTGTTCTTCGCGTCGGCCCCTCCGCGCGGACCTCGGGCGCGGGGCCCGAGGTCTCGCGAGGGGATGGGTTCAGCGCCCGCCCAGCTTCTGCTTGATGGCCGGCAATTGTCCCGGGCTGTTGTTCGAGCCGCGCAGGTTCTTCTGGGAGATGAACTGCTGGAGGTGCGAGATGCGGTCCTTGTTGGTGGGGTGGGTGCTGAGCCACTTCATGATGCCCGGCGACTGACCCTGCATCGCCTGGAGCTTCTCGAAGAAGGCGATGAGGCCCCGAGGGTCATAGCCCGCGCCGGAGGAATAGCGGGCGCCGTACTCGTCCGCCTCGGTCTCCTCGCTGCGGCTGTGCGCCAGCATCGCGCCGCCTCCCACGAACTGGGCGGCGAGCTGCGCGGCCGCGCCCGGGTTCTGTCCCAGCGCCAGCTGCGTGACGGTCTGCAGGCCCATCTGGTTCACCATGGCCCGCGCCGAGTGACGGCCGACGACGTGACCCGCCTCGTGCGCCATGACACCCGCCAGCTCCGCCTCCGTGTCCGACGCCAGGATGAGGCCCGTGTACACGTACAGGTAGCCACCCGGCGTGGCGAACGCGTTCACCGTCTTCGGGTCGTCGATGACGTTGATCTTCCACTTCACCCCGGGCCGGTCCTTGTTGGCCTGCCGGATGATGGGGTCGGAGAGGTTGCGCACGTACTCGACGACCGCCGGGTCCTGCACGTACTTGACCTTCTCCTTCTGCTCCAGCTCCTGCTTCACCTGCTTGCCGATCTCCTCCTCCTGCTCATCCGTGACGAACGTCTTCGCGAGAGCCTTCTCCGCCTGGACGCGCTGCTGGGTGCAGCCCGTCGTCACACCCATGAGGAGGGTGAGGGCCCAAACCGCCGAGAGAATCCGCTGCATGGCTACGTGCGCCTTTCTTTTCCGGTTGATGCGTTGAGAGAGCGACCGCCCGGACTCTTGGGCAGCGTACGCCTTGACGGCAAGTCCCTCGTGCTGCTTCCCGGCGAGGCCCCCGAGGCCACGCACCGCCAAGGGGCTCGTGTGCCCCGCGGCGCACCCACCGGGCCTTGCCGCCATGCCCCCCGACACCGAGCTTTCCAGGGACAGGTGCGGAAGGAGGCCGTCATGTCGCGTCCAGTCTGGGTCGGGTCGCTGAGCTTCGGGCTGGTGACGCTGCCGGTGCGCCTCCATGGCGCCGTGGTCTCCCGCCAGCCGCGATTCCATCTGCTCCACGACGCGGACGGCGCTCGCATCCAGAACAAGCGGGTGTGCTCGGCGGATGGCGAAGAGGTCTCGCTGGAGCACGTGGTGCGGGGCTACACGCTGCCCGACGGCCGGCAGGTCACCGTGACGAGCGGAGAGGTGGAGGCGCTGGACCCCGAGGCCAGCCGGGTCATCGCGCTCGAGGAGTTCGTGGACCCGGCGCAGGTGGACTCGCTGTTGTGGGACACGTCCTACCACCTGGTCCCCGGGAAGGGCTCGGAGCACGCCCACGCGGTGGTGGCGGAGGCGCTCCGCGAGTCGGGCCGGGTGGGCGTCGGGCGGCTGGTGCTGCATCAGAAAGGGCACCTGTGTCTGGTGCGGCCCCATGGACAGGGGCTCGTGCTGACCACCCTCCACGCCATGGATGAAGTGGTGCCTCGCGAGGCACTCTCCGCGCAGACCCTGGAGGGGACACCCCTCGACGCCGGGGAACTGGATGCCGCGCTGCGCCTCATCGCGTCGCGCTCCGTCGACTTCGAACCCGGCCGTCATCCGGATGTCCACCGCGAGCAGGTGAGGGCCTTCCTCGAGCGGCGGGCCCGCGCCCAGCCTCGTGCCCAGGGGACTCCGCGCATGCGTGTGGTCGCGGCGGAGGCGCTGCTGGGGGTGCTCGAGAAGGGACTGGAGGCGCTGCGCTCGGGGCCGTCGCCTTCGCCCTCGGAAGGGTCCTTGCGGCTGCGTCCCAGGAGGGCGGCTCGCGAGGCGCGTGAGGTGAAGCGCGCCGAGGACACACCCACGCCGCCGTCCCGGGAACGGTCAGAAGATGAGGACGGAGAGGAGCCCTCCTCGTCCTGATGGGGCCGGGGCCCGGGAGATGCCGCCCGGGTCCTCGCGATGTTCATCCCTGAGTCCTTGCGCACAGATGGCCGCAAGAAATGCGTGGGCCGGGCGGGCGCCGGTGCTATGTGCCAGGGCGGATGCCTGAGTTACCCGAAGTGGAAATCGCTCGGCGCAACCTGGTGCGCTGGTTCGATGGACATCGGCTCGTGCGCGCGGAGGCGGATGACACCCGCGTCTTCCGTGGCGCGGAGCGCGCCGAATTCACCCGGATTCAAGGCCGGCTGGCATCGCTCGTCCGCAGGGGGAAGTACCTGCTGTTCGCCTTCGATGACGGCCACGGTCTGCTGGGCCACCTGGGGATGACGGGCAAGTTCGTCCGGCGCGATGAAGGTGACGCGGTGCGCTTCAGCCGCGCCCGGTTCCACCTGGACGATGGCCACGTGCTCCACTTCGCGGACGCGCGCATGTTCGGACGGCTGGAGCCGGCGCCCGCCTCAAGCCTGCGCTCCCTGGACGTGGTGAAGGCCCTGGGGAGGGATCCGCTGGCGGATGGCCTCACCGCGGGGCAGCTCGCCGAGGCCGTGGGCTCCTCGAAGCAGGACCTCAAGGTGGCCCTGATGGACCAGGGGCGCATCGCCGGCCTGGGGAACATCCACGCCGCGGAGGCGCTGTTCCGCGCCCACCTCCACCCCTCCCGGAAGCCCTCCACCCTGACCCCGGATGACTGGAAGCGGCTGGTCCAGGCCATCCGCGAGAGCATCGACTTCGGGCTCGAGGAGCAGGAGGGGGAGGAGCCCGTGTACCTGGAGGAGGGGGGCTCCGAGAACCCGTTCCTCGTGTATGGCCGGGGGGACGGCCCATGCTCCCGGTGCGGTTCCACCGTGGAGTCCTTCCCTCAGGCTGGTCGCACCACTTATGCCTGCCCCAAGTGCCAACCGAGGGGGAGGAGCGGGAAATGACCCCAGACGTCTTGGCGTTGACGGCGCGAACTCGCGTCCCGGTTGGCGTTGACACCCCCCTGTCCCGTGGCTTGAATCGCCCGCCTTTCCGACCCGGCCGCCCCGAGCGGCCCTGGAGATCGTTGCCCATGTCTCACGTCCTGCTGGCGGCGCTGCTCGTCGCTTCCTCCACGGCCGCCGCCCAGGCGCCTGCCGGGAGCACGCCTCCGCCCGCTCCCGCCACGGAGTCCGCGCCGGCGCCCGCGCCCGCCACCTCCGCCGAGTCTCCGGCCGCCGCTCCCGCGCAGCCCGCCGCCGCCCAGCCCCCCGCCGCCGAGGGCGAAGCCGTCACCCGCGACGACCTGGAGGCCACCAAGCAGGAGCTGCGCGGAGAGATTCGCGCCGAGGCCGCCAAGCAGTCGCTCAACGGCGAGGAGTGGAGCGAGGAGTACCCCGAGGAGCAGCGCAAGCTGGAGATCTTCACGCTCGACGGCTACTTCCGTCTGCGCCCCACGCTCTTCTACAAGTTCGACCTGGGCCGCCCCGTGGTCCCGGAGCTCTTCCCGCGCTCGCCCCGCGCCGGAGACCGCACGCAGGCCTTCGCCACCATGCGCCTGCGCCTGGACCCCACGTTCAACGTGTCCGAGCAGGTCCGCATCAAGCTGCAGGTGGACGGCCTGGACAACGTGGTCATGGGCTCCATGCCGGACACGCTCTACCCGGGCCAGCAGCGCAACATCTTCACCATCTTCTCCGAGGACCAGGAGTCGCTGGGGAACACGCTGTCGGACTCCATCAAGCTGCGCCGCGCCTACGGCGAGGTGAACACGCCGGTGGGCATCCTGCGCTTCGGCCGCATGGGCAGCCAGTGGGGCCTGGGCATGTTGCGCAACGATGGCAACTGCTTCGACTGTGACTACGGCGACACGGTGGACCGCATCCAGTTCGTCACCGAGCCGTTCGCCGGCTGGTACATCACGCCGATGTTGGACTTCAACGCCGAAGGGGCCATCGACAAGAGCGAGGCCGAGGGCGAGCCCATCGACCTGACCAACGCGGATGACGCCCACAGCTGGGTGCTGGCCATCGCCCGCCGCGACACGGACGCGCAGATCCGCTCCAAGCTGGAGAACAACCAGGGCGTGCTCCAGTACGGCCTGCACTTCGCCTGGCGCACGCAGCGCTACCAGGACACGAAGGACACCAACGGCAACCTCGGGTTCATCCCGCGCGACGCGTCGCTGTACATCCCGGACCTCTGGCTGCGCTACGAGGAGCGCAACTGGCGGGTGGAGTTCGAGCTCGCCGCGGTGCTCGGCAAGATTGGCAACCGCGCGCTCACGGCGAACGAGACGTCGTTCAACCAGAGCCTGGACGTGACCCAGTTTGGCGGCGTGGTCCAGGGCGAGATGAAGTTCCTGGAGCAGAAGCTGTCGGTGAACCTGGAGCTGGGCTTCGCCTCCGGAGACAAGGCGCCGGGCTTCGGCAACTACCCGGGGCGGACGAGCGAGCTGGACCCGAACTCCGAGTCCCCTGTTCCGGGCGACGTGGAAGGCCGCCAGTACCGGTGCGACCGGGGGGGCTGCTCCGACCGGGACATCCGCAACTTCCGTTTCAACCGCGACTACCGCGTCGACCTCATCCTGTGGCGTGAGCTGATTGGCGGCATCACCGACGCGTTCTACGTCCGGCCGTCGGCGAAGTACACGGTGGCGCCGGGCATCGACCTGTGGGGCCGCCTCATCTACTCGCAGGCCATCTACGCCCAGTCGACGCCCTCCTACGTCAGCAAGTCGCTGGGCATCGAGCTGAACGCGGGCGTGGACTACGCTTCCGAGGACGGCTTCATCGCGGGTGTCGCCTACGGCATCCTCTTCCCGATGGCGGGCCTGGGGCAGCTCAACGTGGACCCGAAGGTCGACCTGGCCACGCCGCACACGGTGCGCGGCTGGCTGGGCATCAAGTTCTAGCCATGTCCCGGGCCCTCAGGTCGCTGGGTGTCGCCGCCATCCTGTCGTTGGGGATGGTGGCGTGCGGCATCAAGGGGTCTCCCAAGCCGCCCCTGGCGGCGCCCGTCCCGGCGACGGAGACACCTCCGCCGCCGTCGGACACGGAAGAGACGAGCGTGGAGACGTCGGGGCCGTCCCTCATGGCCACGACGGACGCCGGGATTCTGACGCCCACGCCCATCCAAGACGCTGGTCCCCCGTGAATTCTTTTTCGTTCCGCAAGGGCGTGCTGCACGCGGAGAAGGTGCCGCTGCCCGCCATCGCCGACGCGGTGGGGACACCCACCTATGTCTATTCCACCGACGCGCTGACCCGGCACTTCCGCGCCGTGACGGAGGCCTTCGCCGAGGCCCGTCCGCTGGTCTGCTACTCGGTGAAGGCCAACTCCAACCTGGCCATCCTCAAGCTGTTCGCGGGGCTGGGCGGAGGCTTCGACATCGTCTCAGGTGGGGAGCTGGCCCGCGTGAAGCACGCGGGAGGCGACCCGGCGAAGACGGTGTTCGCGGGCGTGGGCAAGACGCCGGAGGAGATGGAGGCCGCGCTCGCCGCCGGCATCCTCCTGTTCAACGTGGAGAGCGCCGAGGAGTTGGAGGCGCTGGACGCGGTGGGCCGGCGTGTGGGGCGCCGCGCGCCCTTCGCCTTGCGGGTCAACCCCGAGGTGGATGCACGCACGCACCGCTACATCGCCACGGGCCTGAAGACGTCCAAGTTCGGCGTGCCCTTCGAGGAGGCGGTGGCGCTGTACGCGCGCTCGCGGAAGATGAAGGGCGTGCGGGCCGCGGGGTTGGACTGTCACATCGGCTCGCAGCTCACGCAGAGCGCGCCCCTGCGCGCGGCGCTCACCAAGGTGGCGGGGCTGTACCAGGAGCTCCAGTCGAAGAAGCACGCGCTGGAGTACCTGGACGTGGGCGGGGGCCTGGGAATCACGTACGTGGACGAGACGCCCCCCAGCGCGGCCGAGTACGCGCGCGTGGTGCGCGAGGCGACGAAGGACACCGGCGCGCGGCTGGTGCTGGAGCCCGGGCGTTCACTGGTGGGCAACGCGGGGGTGCTGCTCACGCGGGTGCTGTACCGCAAGCAGACTCCGGCCCGGCAGTTCGCCGTCGTGGACGCGGGGATGAACGACCTCCTGCGTCCGGCGCTCTATGAGGCCCACCACGGCTTCGTCCCGCTGGTGAAGCGGCGAGGCAAGGCGGTGGAGGTGGACGTCGTGGGGCCGGTGTGTGAGTCCACCGATGTGCTGGCGAAGGCGCGCTCCCTGGTCCTTCCTCAGGCGGGCGAGCTGTATGCCTTCCTCAGCGCCGGGGCTTACGGGATGAGCATGGCCTCGAACTACAACTCCCGCCCTCGCCCGGCCGAGGTGCTGGTGGACGGCGAGGCGTGGCGGGTGGTCCGGGAGCGGGAGCGCACCGAGGATCTCTGGCGCGGCGAGCGGGCCTGAACGTATAAGCCCCAGCATGATGACCTTCGAAGGCTCGATGACGGCGCTGGCCACCCCGTTCCGGAATGGCGCGCTGGATGAGTCGGCGTTCCGGGCGCTGGTGCGGCAGCAGATCGAGGGTGGAACCAGCGTCCTGATTCCCATGGGCACCACGGGTGAGTCCGTCACCATGACGGCGGACGAGCGGGCCCGCGCGGTGCGCGTGGTGGTGGAGGAGGCGAAGGGCCGCGTGAAGGTGGTGGGCGGCGCCGGCTCCAACAACACCGCGGAGGTCATCGAGAGCGTGGCGCGCGTGCGCGACGCCGGAGCGGATGGTTCGCTCATCGTCACGCCCTACTACAACAAGCCCACGCAGGCGGGGATGGTGGAGCACTTCCGCGCGGTGGCGCGCGCGCACCCGGGCTTCCCGATGGTCGTCTACAACGTGCCGGGTCGCACGGGCGTGGACCTGCTGCCCGAGACGATGCTGCGCCTGTGTGACCTCCCGGAGGTCGTGGCCATCAAGGAGGCCACCGGCAACATGGCGCGCGCCGTGGACCTCCTGGAGAAGTGCGGCGACCGGCTGACGCTGCTGTCCGGCGACGACTTCACGGTGCTGCCCTTCATCGCGTGCGGCGGCAAGGGCGTCATCTCCGTCTCGTCCAACCTGGCGCCCCGGATGATGGCGGACCTGGTGGCGCTGGCGCGCGCGGGTGATATCGCCAAGGCGCGCGAGCTCCAGGTGAAGATGAACAACCTGCACCGGCTGCTCTTCATCGAGTCCAGCCCCACCCCCGTGAAGTGGGGCCTGCACCTGTTGGGGCTCTTCGGGCCGGAGGTGCGGTTGCCGTTGGTGCCCATGACGGAGCCCAACGCGGCGAAGCTGGCCGAAGAGCTGCGGCACCTGGGCCTGCTGAATCGCTGAGCGCCACCAGGCGTGAGGAGCGCGGCCACATGATTCGCATCGTCATCACCGGCATCACCGGACGCATGGGCGGCACGCTGTTGCGGCTGGCCCGCGACTCGGAGGACTTGCGGGTGGTGGGCGCCACGGAGCGGCCCGGCAGCAGCGCGGTGGGCCTGGACGCGGGACTCGCCGCGAGGCTGGGCGCGCTGGAGGTGCAGGTGGTGGATGACCTGGGCCGCGCGCTGGACCAGGCGAAGGCGGACGTCGTCATCGACTTCACCAGCGCCGAGGTGAGCGTGGGCCACGCGAAGGCGTGCGCGGCGCGCGGCGTGGCCTTCGTGTGTGGCTCCACGGGCTTCTCTCCCGAGGGGCAGGCGGAGCTGGCTGCGTGCGCGAAGGTGGTGCCCATCGTCGCCGCGCCCAACATGTCGGTGGGCGTCAACCTGGTCATCCGCGTGGCCGCGGAGCTGGCGCGCGTGTTGGGGCCGGACTTCGACGTGGAGGTGCTGGAGGCGCACCACCGCATGAAGAAGGACGCGCCCAGCGGCACCGCGCTGCGGCTGGCGGAGGTGCTGGCGTCGTCGCTGGGGCGCACGCAGGAGGACCTGACGTTCTCCCGCCACGGGCAGATTGGCGCCCGCCCCGCCCAGGAGATTGGCGTGCAGACGCTGCGCGGCGGCGACGTGGTGGGTGAGCACACCGTGTATTTCTTCGGCGAGGGCGAGCGCATCGAGCTCACGCACCGCGCCACCAGCAGGGACCAGTTCGGCCTGGGGGCGCTGCGCGCCGCGCGTTGGGTGGTGGGCCGCCCGCCGGGGCTGTATGACATGGCCGACGTGCTCGGCTTCCAGAGGACACCATGACCACCGCCCGCTACTGCCGCTTCCTTCACGAGGGCCGGTCGAACCATGGCCGCGTCGAGGGCTCCGAGGTGGTGGTGCTCTCCTCGGCCCCGTGGCTGAGCGGGGCCAAGGACACGGGCATCCGCCGCTCGTTGTCCGCGGTGACGCTGCTGGTGCCCTCGGACGCCTCGAAGGTGGTCTGCATCGGGCAGAACTACCGCAAGCACGCGGAGGAGATGGGCAAGCCCGTCCCCGCCGAGCCGCTCATCTTCACCAAGCCCTCCACCGCGCTCAACGGGCCGGGTTCGCCCATCCGCATCCCCAAGGCGAGCCAGGAGGTCCACTACGAGGCGGAGCTGGCGCTCGTCATCGGCGAGCGGCTGAAGAACGCGGATGAGATGACCGCCGCGCGCGCCATCTGGGGCCTGACGTGCTTCAACGACGTCACCGCGCGCGACATCCAGCGCCGCGAGATTCAGCACGCCCGCGCCAAGGGCTACGACACCTTCGCCTGCGCGGGGCCGTGGGCGGTGACGGGCCTGTCGCCCTTGGACCTCCAGATTTCCTGCCGGGTGAACGGGCAGGTGCGCCAGGACAGCCGCACGTCGGACATGGTCTTCAGCCCCGCTCGCCTGGTGAGCTTCATCTCCCACATCATGACGCTGCTGCCCGGAGACCTGGTCAGCACGGGCACGCCCTCGGGAGTGGGGAAGCTGTCGGCCGGTGACTCGGTGGAAGTGGAAATCGAGGGAATCGGGACGCTGCTCAATCCGGTTGAGATGGAGCCGTGAGCACCCTTGTCTACGTTGGATTGGGCTCGAACGAGGGGGACCGCGAGTCCCACCTGGTCGCCGCCCTGACCGCGCTGTCCCGCATCGACGCGGTGGCGGTGCTTCATTGTTCCTCGCTCTTCGACAGCGCGCCCGTGGGGCCGCCGCAGCCGCGCTTCCTCAACGCGGTGGTGGCGCTGGAGTGTGATTTGTCGCCCCAGCGCCTGCTGGTCATCCTTCAGCAAATCGAGAAGGACCTGGGCCGCAAGCGGGAGCTGCGCTGGGGGCCTCGGACCATCGACCTGGACATCCTCTTCTGGGAGGGACAGGTGGTGGCGGACCCGCATCTCCAGGTGCCGCATCTGGAGTTGCACAAGCGCCGCTTCGCGCTGGAGCCGTTGGCGGAGCTGGCGCCTGAGTTGTTGCACCCCGTGTTGGGGATGACGGTGAAGGAGCTCCTCGGGAAACTCGCCCCGCAGGATGTCCGGAGGAGTGAGGCCACCTGGTGGCCCGAAGCGAGCCTTCCGAGCAACGAGACATGAACCTCCCCCTGGCCCTGGCCACCTTCGCGCTCCTGAGCGCCGAGCCCTCTTCGCTGCCCCCTGGTCACCCGCCTGTCCCTCCGGGGACCCAGGTTTCGCCCGCCACGCCGCAGGCGGCCCCGGGTGGCGCGCTGCCGCAAGGTCATCCTCCGGTGGAGGCGGGTGCTCCGTCCGCCGCGGCGCCGTCCGGGCCGCTGCCCTCCGGGCATCCGCCAGTGTCGGGGACGGGCAAGGCGCCGCCGTCCGCGGAGGAGCTGCTCAAGCAGCTCGATTCGACGGAGGGGCTGAAGGACCGGGAGAAGACGTTCGAAATCGCGTCCTCGCTGGGCCGCCTCTACTACTTGAACGGCCGCAACCCGGAGGCCCTTACGTACCTCCAGCAGGCCGAGGCGCGCGCGAAGTCGGTGCGCGACGTGTTCGTCGCCCAGCGCAAGAAGCTGGGCAAGGCGGCGCTCGCCACGGCGGAGGCGGCGGGGTGCGGCTTCACGGCGGGCCAGGCGCTGGAGTCGATGGGCGCGGTGGTGCAGGAGCGCGCGAAGAAGGGTGACGCGGCGGGCGCGGCGGCGTGTGCTCGCGCGGCGCTGGAGCCCGTGCTGGATGTCGGGGTGATGCGCGCGAACGCGCACTTCCTGTCCGGCGATTCGGCGGCGGCGCTGGCGGTGTATGGCGCGGTGCTGGAGGTGGAGCCCCAGCACGAGGAGGCGCTGTTCGGCCGCTCCTCGCTCCTGTTCGAGACGAAGGGTGAGGACCTGGCGGCGCTGAAGCAGGCGGGCGAGGGCTTCGCCGCGGTGGAGGCGGCGCATCCGCAGTCGGCGCGTGGGGTGGCGGCGAAGCGGCTGGTGGCGCTGGTGAACGAGACGGTGACGGCGGGAGGCCGGACGAAGCTGTTGGCCTCGCGCGCGAAGGACCGCGAAATCCGGTTGTCTCAGGCACCGACGGGCCCCGCGCAGGACGCGCCGCGTCCGCTGACGCAGGAGATGATGGACTCGGTGAACAACACCGAGCGCACGCCGGAGCTCGAGCAGGGCCTGGCGAAGCTGGTGGAGGAGGGCGAGGAGCACCTGGCGAAGGGGCGCTTCAAGGAGGCGCTCGCCAACTACACCCGCGTGGTGCCGTTCCAGCCGGACAATGGCCGCGCGAAGGCGGGCATGGCCTGGGCGCTGGTGAGCTTGCAGCGCGAGATGGCGCCGCGTGTGTGGGGCGTGGCGATCCAGACGGCCCCGGCCGCGGTCGAGGCGCTGGGCGACACGCTCAAGGCCAAGGGCGACGAGAAGGGCGCCAAGGCGCTGTGGCAGAAGCTGGCCGCGGACGCGCCGGGGTTCAACACGGCGGGGCTCCAGGCCAAGCTGTCTCAGTAGTCGCGGGGCAGAGGGGGCCTGTGCTCGGCAGGCCCTCCGTGCCGCCACCTCAGACGAACTTGGCGGCGAGCAGGTCCTGCACGTCGAGCAGGCCCACGGCGCGGCCCTCGGCGTCCACCACGGGGAGCTGGTCCACCTTCAATTCGCGCATCTGCGCGGTGGCGGCCATCACCAGCGTCTCGGGTGTCACGCAGCGCGGGTTCTTCCCCATCACCTCGCGCACCGACACCGTGAAGTCCGTCAGGCCCTGCTCCACGCGGCGGCGCAGGTCTCCGTCGGTGAAGATGCCCACCAGGCGCCCCTTGCGGTCCACGACACAGGCCGCGCCCGGACGACCCGGCGTCTTCGTCATCACCCCGACCACTTCCGTCATCGTCGCCGTGTCGCGCACCAACGGATTGGCGTCTCCCGTGCGCATCAGCTCGAAGACCCGCTGCACGGAGCGCCCCAGCTTCCCACCCGGGTGCAGCAGCGCGTACTCGTCGGTGGTGAAGGTGCGCGAGCGCATGACCGCCATGACGAGTGCGTCCCCCAGCGCATGCAGCGCGGCGGTGGACGCGGTGGGCACCATGCCCATGGGGCACGCCTCTTCAATCCGGCCGATGTCCAGCACCACGTCCGCGCCCTTCGCGAGCGCGCTGTTCGTATCCCCCGTCAACGCGATGACCGGCGTGGCCATGCGCTTGAACGCGGGGAGCAGCCGCAAGAGCTCCTCCGTGGCGCCGCTGTTGGACATCGCGAGGATGACGTCCCCGCGCGCCACGCGACCCAAATCCCCATGCACCGCCTCCGCGGGGTGCAGGAACACGGAGCGGATGCCCGTGGAGGCGAGCGTCGCGGAGAGCTTCTGGCCGATGTGGCCCGCCTTCCCCATGCCCGTCACAATCACCTGACCCGCACACGCACGCACCAGCCGCGCCGCGCGCACGAAGGGCTGTCCCAAGCCCGCCGTGGCGCCAAGCACGGCGCGCGCTTCCACCTCCAGCACGTCCCGCGCGTACGCGAGCAGCGCCTCGTCGTCCGGCTCGGACGCGGGGGGCGGAGTGGAGCGGCCGGGGAGGGCTCGCAAACGGGGCTGCTTCTTGGCGGCGGCGCGGGAGGAACGGGGCATGGCGGCGGGTTCGCCTTGTAACCCCGGACACCCCAGGTGGCCACCCTTGACGCGTGGGGGGGCATCGGTTACGCGCCTGCTCGCACGGCCCCCCAGGGCCGACCACATCCCCCCTCATTCACGGGGCCATCCAGGAGAGTGACGAGATGAAGTTCTTCATCGACAGCGCGGACGTGGAAGAAATCCGCAAGGCCCACGCCATGGGCTGCGTGGACGGCGTCACGACCAACCCTTCGCTGCTCGCCAAGGTGGGCCGTGGGCTGGAGGAGACCATCCGCGAAATCTGCACCATCGTCGACGGCCCCATCAGCGCGGAAGCCGTGTCGCTGGACGCCGAGGGCCTCATCGCCGAGGGCCGCGTCTTGGCGAAGATTCACGACAACGTCGTGGTGAAGATTCCCATGGGCGTCGAGGGCGTGAAGGCCGTCAAGGCGCTCACCGCCGAGGGCATCCGCACCAACGTCACCCTCATCTTCTCCGCCAACCAGGCCCTCTTGTGCGCCAAGGCCGGCGCCACCTACGTGTCGCCCTTCGTCGGCCGGCTGGATGACATCTCCCAGGACGGCATGGAGCTCATCTCCAACATCCTGGAGATTTATTCGAACTACGACTTCGACACCCAGGTGCTGGTCGCCAGCGTGCGCAACCCCGTGCACGTGCTCCAGTCCGCCCGCATGGGCGCCCACGTCGCCACCCTGCCGTACAGCGTCATCACCCAGCTGGCCAACCACCCCCTGACCGACGCGGGCATCAAGAAGTTCCTCGCGGACTGGGAGAAGGTCCCCAAGGCCAAGTAGTCCCTGGGCGGGCGAACGGCCCCCCAAGGCCCCCGGGATGTCCTCTGGACCCCCCGGGGCGCCGCCCGACCCCCGGACCCCTCTTTTCCCCGGCGAGTTGGGCTGGAGATTTCGCGTGGCGGCATGTATTCGTTGACTCCCGAGTCAACACGCCGACCTACCACGAGGAATCTCATGGAATTCGAGCTCACCGAGGACCAGCGCGCGCTCCAGCAGGCGGCGCGCAAGTACGCCCGCGAGGTGGTGCGCCCCAAGGCCGCTCACTACGACGAGACGGCGACGTTCCCCCGGGATTTGCTGGCCACGGCGTTCGAGCTGGGCCTGTTGAACATGGCGATTCCCGCCGAGTACGGCGGCGTGGGCCTGTCGCACCTGGACCAGACCATCGTCGCGGAGGAGCTGAGCTGGGGCTGTGCGGGCGTGGCGACGTCCATCATCGCCAACGACCTGGCCAACCTGCCCATCATCCTCGCGGCCACCGACGAGCAGAAGAAGCGCCTGTTGGGCCACTTCGCGGAGCGGCTGAAGTTCTCCTCGTTCTGCCTCACGGAGCCCGAGGCGGGCAGCGACGTGGCGAACATGCAGACCACCGCGCGCCGGGAGGGTGACGAGTACGTCATCAACGGCTCCAAGTGCTTCATCACCAACGGCGGACACGCGGAGCAGTACACGGTGTTCGCGACGGTGGACAAGGCCAAGAAGCACAAGGGCATCACCTGCTTCGTCGTGGAGGGCCGCCCCAAGGGGCTGTCCGTCAGCAAGCACGAGAACAAGATGGGCCAGCGCGCCAGCGACACCGTGTCGCTCACGTTCGAGGACGTGCGCGTGCCGGTGGCCAACCGCATCGGTGAAGAGGGCCAGGGCTTCGCCATCGCCATGGCCACGCTGGACAACAGCCGTCCGCTCACCGCCATGTTCTCGGTGGGCATCGCCCGCGCCGCGCTCGAGCACTCCATGGAGTACGCCTCGCAGCGCAAGACGTTCGGCAAGCCCATCATCGAGCACCAGGCCATCCAGTTCATGATTGCCGACATGGCCATGAACACCCACGCGGCCCGCATGCTCACCTACGAGTCCGCGTGGCTGTTGGACCAGGGAAAGCGCAACACCCTCCAGTCCAGCTACGCCAAGTCCTTCGCGGCGGACATGGCCATGAAGGTCGCCACCGACGCGGTGCAGGTGTACGGCGGCTACGGCTACATCAAGGAATACCCCGTGGAGAAGCTGATGCGCGACGCCAAGCTCATCCAGGTCTACGAGGGCACCAGCCAGGTCCAGCGGCTCGTCATCGCGCGAGAACTGTTCAAGTAGAAAAGTAGAACTGTGTCCGGCGGCCGTTTCCCATTGCCGCCGTGACACGCGGATGTCTATTTACCCAGGCCGTTCGCGCGTCGCGTCAACGCGGTTCGCCCGGACTGTTTTCCAGCCTTCTAAAACGCCTCCCGCAAGGAGTAGCCCAGCCGTGAAGATCCTCGTCACCGCCAAGCGCGTGGAAGACCCCGAGTCCAAAATCAAGGTGAAGCCCGACGGCTCGGGCATCGTCCAGGAGGGGCTCAAGTACAAGATCAACCCCTTCGACGAGATTGGCGTGGAGGAGGGCCTGCGCCTCGTCGCCAAGCACCAGGGCGAAGTGGTGGTGGTGTCCATCGGCGGCAAGGAAGTGCAGGAGCAGTTGCGGCACGCGCTGGCCATGGGCGCGCACCGCGCGGTGTGGGTGAACCACACGGGCCCGTTGGACCAGCTGGGCATCGCGGCGCTGATTCAGAAGGTCGCGGAGAAGGAGAAGCCGGACCTGGTCATCCTGGGCAAGCAGTCCATCGATGACGACCAGAACCAGGTGGGCCAGTACCTGGCCGAGTTCCTGGGCTGGGGCCAGGCCACGTTCGCCTCCAAGGTGGAGTCGCTGGAGAGCGCGGAGGAGAAGAACAAGGAGCCGGCCGTGAAGCTCACCGCGGACAAGAAGGCCGTCCAGGTGGTGCGCGAGGTCGACAACGGGCTGGCGACGCTGGAGTGCCAGCTGCCGGCCGTCGTCACCACGGACCTGCGCCTGAACCAGCCGCGCTACGCCAGCCTCCCGGGCATCATGAAGGCCAAGAGCAAGCCCATCGAGGAGCTGACGCCGGAGAAGCTGGGCGTGAATGTCACCCCGCAGATCCAGGTCCTGAAGCTTTCGTCCCCGCCCGCGCGCAAGGCCGGCATCAAGGTGCCGGACGTTGCCACGCTGGTGGAGAAGCTGCGCAACGAGGCGAAGGTCGTCTAACCCTCTCGGAAGATACGGAGACACTCCCATGCCAATCGTTCTCATCGTCGCCGAGCAGCAGCCGGACGGGCACCTTCGCAAGGCCTCCCTCAACGCCATCACCGCGGGCAAGCAGCTGGCGGAGAAGGCCGGCGGAGAGCTGCACATCGCCATCCTGGGCAAGGACCCCGCCAAGGTCGCCGACGAGCTCAAGGCCACGGGCGCCAAGGCCGTGCACGTGGGCGCCGCCGCGGAGCTGGAGCACTACCTCGCGGAGACGTACGCCCCGGCGCTCGCCACGCTCGCCACCGAGCTGAAGGCCGACTACGTGGGCATGGCGTCCACGGCGCAGGGCAAGGACCTGATGCCCCGGCTCGCGGCGCGCCTGAAGGCCGCCATGGCCACGGACATCACCGGGCTGAACGGCTCGGGCGCGGACATCACCTTCACCCGCCCCATGTGGGCCGGCAACGTCTTCGCCGAGGTGAAGCTGACCACGCCGGTGAAGGTGTTCACCGTGCGCGCCACGGAGTTCGCCGCGGCCGCCGGTGGCCAGGCCGCCGCCGAGGTGAAGACCTTCGCCCCGAAGGTGGAAGCCTCCAAGACGAAGTTCGTCGAGTTCAAGGAAGTGAAGAGCGCTCGCCCGGAGCTGACCGAGGCGCGCGTCGTCATCTCCGGTGGCCGTGGCACCAAGGGCGACTTCAAGGAGATTGAGGCGCTGGCGGATGACCTGGGCGCGGCCGTGGGCGCGTCCCGCGCGGTGTGTGACGCGGGCTGGGTGCCCAACGACTTGCAGGTCGGTCAGACGGGCAAGGTCGTCGCTCCCGCGCTGTACATCGCCGCGGGCATCAGCGGCGCCATCCAGCACCTGGCGGGCATGAAGTCCTCGAAGACCATCGTCGCCATCAACAAGGACGCCGAGGCGCCCATCTTCCAGGTGGCCGACTACGGCATCGTCGCGGACCTCTTCAAGGTCCTGCCCGAACTGCGCGCGGAGCTGGCCAAGCTGAAGTAGTCCTGCTTTCGCCCTCCACGGGCGTGACCTGGGGCGACGCGGGGTCCACACCTCGCGCCGCCCCTTGTCGTTGCGGGGCACGGCGTGCGGACGCGGGGCTACAGCTCGATGTCGCTGTCCTTGCCGGGCTCGGGCTTGTGGCCGTCGCGGCCGGGGGGCTCCTCGGTGGGCGGCGGGGGCTCGCCGGAGTCGTCGCCCTGGGGAAGCGCGTCGCGCTCGCTCGGCGCATCGTCCCGCAGGTCGATGCGGGTGCCGTCCTCCACCTCCACGGTGAGGACGTTGTAGTGCCAGTCCCCGTCGCCTTCCTTCTGCGCGTCGACCTGGAGCATGCCGTCCGCCTGGGAGCCGTCGAGCGGGATGGAGAGCCGCGCGTGGGTGACGCCGTTGATGGAGTTCACCGACGTCTGCTTGGGAAGGCCGTTGGCCTTGATGGGGGGACCCAGCGCCTTGCGCACCTGCGCGTCGTTGGTGGCGATGGCGACCGCCTCCGTGTACGCGCCCAGGTTCCCGGACAGCGACGAGACTCCCAGGCCCACGAGCGCGAAGCCCAGGCAGCCGCAGGAGGCCAAGAGCCCCAGGCATCCCACCGGCACCACCCACTTCCAATTGCGGCCCCACCACCCCTGCTGCGGCACCAGCGAGCCCTCGGGCGTCGCGCTCATGAACGCATTCCTCCTTGGGCCACCTCCGGGCCGGTGGCGCTCTCGTCTTATCGGGCCCAGCGCGCGGGCGATAGGGGCTGGCTTGCGCGCGCTCGCGTCGGTTGGTGTGGGAGAGGGGAAGGGCTAGATTCCGCCGCACGAGCGACAGGGAAGGCTCGTGCCGGGCCGGACTTCCCTGGAGGTGGCGCGTGCCGCCGCGGAAGACGGCCTCCTCCGAGGAGGTCCTGCTGGGAGTGCTGGAAGCGCTGCCCTTCGGACAGAAGCTGTGGGTGCGCGGGGTGACTCGGGACCTGGCGCCGCTGCTGCGTCAGGGCGACGCCGTCCGCGTGCTGCGCTGTGCGCCCGGTGACATCTCCCCAGGTGATGTCGCCCTCGTGCGTCAGGGGGAGCGGCTCACCGCGCAGGTGGTGGTCTCCACCGAGCCGTGGATGACCACCACGCTGCTGGGGACCGTGGCCCGGCCTGGTGGCGAGCTATTGGGGCGCGTGGTGTCGTTGCGGCGGGGCCGGTGGTTGGTGCCGCTGCCCCGGCCCTTGAGCCCCGCGTTGTGGGTGGCACAGCGCGGCCTGGCGACAGCATGGGGCGAGCGCCGGACCCGGGTAATCTATCGGGTCGTGAGGGACTTCTTCTTCTCAGGCTGGTCCAAGCCGTTGCGACGCCACCTGGTGGGGCCGCTGGAGGTGAGGCTCTTGCGGCCCGCGGACCTGGAGGTGTTGCTCGCCTTCGCCGCGGAGCGGCTGTCGGTGTCCCCCACGTTCCTGCGGCGGCAGTTGGATGCGCGCTGGGGGAAGGAATCCCACGAGCGCCGAGGCGCCGCCGTGGGCGCGCTGGACACGAAGGGGCGGGTGCACGGCTTCGCCTGGATGGACTCGTACCGCGAGGAAGGCCTGCCGTTGGATGGCGTCTGGGTGCGCTCGCTCGTGGTGGCGCCGCAGGCTCGGAGGATGGGCGTGGCCACGCAACTGGTGAGCCGCCTGCTCGAAGAGGCGCACCGGCAGGGGGAGCCTCATGTGCGGGCGGACGTGGACGAGGACAACGACGCGTCCTTGCGAACGTTCGATGGCCTGGGCTTCCGCCGTGCTTCAGCGCGGCTGACCGAACAGACGAACGAAGCCTGGGATGCCGCGGGCTCGACCAAGCGCTTGATTGTCCTCGAGCGGGACGCCGCGCCCTGACTTCACGGAGGTTGCGTGGGGAGCGGGGGTGCGTCAAAAGCATCCGGCATTTGCCCCCGCGCTGAGGACCTCCATGAGCATCTCCACTCCACACAGCATGGATGGCGCGTCCGCGCGCATGGAGCGGCTCAAGGGCTTCCAGGCGGATGGCGCGCTGCTGTTCATCACCGCCATCTGGGGCGTCACCTTCGTCGTGGTGAAGGACGCGCTGGGGTTCGCGGACCCGTTCACGTTCGTCTCCCTGCGCTTCGGTGTGGGCGCGCTGGCGTTGAGTCTGGTGGCGGGCCGGCGGATGTTCACTCGGACGAACCTCCGCCATGGCGCGCTCCTGGCGGTCTTCCTGTTCCTGGGCTTCGCGCTCCAGACGTGGGGGCTGACATTTACCACGCCGTCCCGCTCCGCGTTCATCACCGGGATGTTCGTGGTGTTCGTCCCGCTGCTGTCGATGCTCGTGTTCCGGCGGATGCCCACGAAGGCCGCGTGGATGGGCGTGGTGCTGTCGGTGGCGGGCCTGTTCCTGCTCACGCACCCTGCCGCGGGAGAGGGCGGCGGGTGGCTGTCCGAGGGTGTGCTGCTGACGCTGGCCTGCGCGGTGGCGTACGCGGCGCACATCACGCTCACGGAGCGCTATGCGTCGAAGGAGGGCGTGCTGGGGATGGTGGCGGTGCAGCTGTGGGGCGTGTCGCTCTTGTCGGCGGCGTGCCTGCCCTTCACCACGCCGAGGGTGGAGTGGCATCCGACGTTGCTGACGGCGGTGCTGGTGTGTGGGCTGTTCCCCAGCGCGCTGGCCATCAGCATCCAGACGTGGGCGCAGGCGCGCACGTCGGCGGTGCGCGCGGCGGTCATCTGCGCATTGGAGCCGGTGTTCGCGACGCTCTGCTCGGTGGTGCTCGGCTACGAGGTGTTGGGCCCGCCGGAGATGCTGGGCGGTGGGCTCATCTTCCTGGGGGTGATGGTGGCGGAGCTGGGCTCGCCGGCCTGGGCTTGGTGGAAGTCAAGGCGACAAGGAGTGCAGGCGGCGGGCTGAGCCCTCCAGGCGAGCGGGAGGCAGGTGGAAGAGAAGGGGCCCACGGGGGCGGGGACGCGCTATATCCGAGGCCCTTCCCATGAGTGTGGAGCTTCGGCGAAACGGGTTGCACCTGACGGGCACCCTCCTGGCCCTGGACGCGAAGCGCAAGTCGCCCTTGAGCTTCGTGAGCCATGGGCACTCGGACCATATCGCCCGGCATGAGCGCACCATCGCCACGGTGGCGACGCTGCGTTTCATGGAGCACCGGCTGGGCCCGGTGAGCGCGCCGCTGGCCGCGCCGTTCCGGCGTCCGTTCGAGTTGGGGCCGTTGGTGTTGGAGCTCCTGCCCGCGGGGCACATCCTTGGAAGCGCGCAGCTGCGAGTCATCCGCGCGGATGGGCGGCGCATCGTCTACACGGGGGACTTGAACGTGGTGCCGTCGCTCACGGCCGAGGCCACGGAAGTGGCCGAGTGCGACACGCTGGTCATCGAGTCGACCTTCGGCCATCCGCGCTATCGCTTCCCGCCGCGCGCCGAGGTGTTCGGGCAGGTGGAGGCGTGGGTGCGGCGGCAGTGGGAGCGCGACGCGGTGCCGGTGCTCCTGGGGTACCCACTGGGCAAGAGCCAGGAGGCGATGAAGTACCTGGCGAGCCGGGGCTACTCGCTGGTGGCGCACTCGTCCATCTACGAGGTGGTGCAGCTCTACGCGGAGCTGGGGGTGCCCATCGAGAACGTGCGGTGTTTCACCGGGAAGGTGGAGCCGGGCGAGGTGCTGTTCTTCCCGCCGCATCAGGCGCGGAGCGGGGCGCTGGCGCACCTGTGGCCGCGAGGTACGGCGGTGCTGACGGGCTGGGCGTTGGACCCGGGGGCCGCGCGCCGGTATGGCGCGGACGTGGCGTTTCCGGTGTCGGACCACGCGGACTTCCCTTCGTTGATGGCCTACGTGAAGGCGACGGGGGCGTCCGAGGTGGTGACGTGTCACGGGTTCGCGGAGGAGCTCGCGCAGGCGCTGCGGGACGCGGGGGTGGACGCGCGGCCGTTGGGTGGCAAGCCGCAGCAACTGGCGTTGCTGTGAGGCGGCGAGTGGCGGGAACGGAGTAGAACGAACGCATGCCTCGTTCTCCGCGACTGACCGGCCGCGTGGTCCGCGTCCTGGTGTGCATCGAGAAGAAGACCTTCGTCACGCAGGAGGTGGCCGAGGTGCCGGTGACCTTCGAGGGAATCGAGGGAGACCGTCACGCGGGGCACACGCGTCCGGCGGACGTGCGCACGCCCTGGTACCCCAAGGGCACGCCCATCCGGAACACGCGGCAGCTCTCGCTGGTGTCGTCGGAGGAGTTGGCGCTGGTGGCGGACACGCTGGGGATTCCGGAGGTGCTCGCGTCGTGGCTGGGCGCGAACCTGGAACTCGTGGGCATCCCCCGGCTGACGCAGTTGCCGCCGGGCTCGCGTGTGTTCTTCCCGCAGGACGCAGTGCTGGCGGTGGAAGGGGATAACGACCCTTGCACCGGCCCGGGCAAGGTCATCGAGTCACATCATCCAGGCCACGAGAAGCTCGCGAGCCGCTTCGTGAAAGCAGCGTGGGAGCGCCGGGGCCTGGTGGCCTGGGTGGACCGGCCCGGCGTCATCCGCGCGGGCGACGAAGTCCAGGTGATGCTGCCCAAGCCCGTGACGTACTCGTTGCCCACGGAGTGAGCCTGTCTCCAGAAACACCACGGGGCCGCCCGAGTCCCTCGTGAGGACTCCAGCGGCCCCGCGGGCCTTACGCACTTGCGCGCGTGCTCACTCGTCCGGCGACTGGACGATGAGCTTCTCCTTGCCGCACACGTCGCAGCGCAGGTGGATGAACAAGTCTCCGTCGCTCTCCTCGGGGACCTCGCCCTCGGGCACGCCGAGCTCCGCCTTCGCCAGCGCCGCCACCTTCGACGGGATGTCCTCCGCCTTCAGCGACTGCACGTAGGTCATCTCGCGCTCGTGGCACTCGCGCGTCTCCGGCCCGTTCAGCCACGAGGGCTCCATGCCCTCCGGCATCCGGCTCACCAGCTCCAGGTTGGTGACCGACTCGGCCAGGTAAGCCAGGCGGCGCAGACGCGCCTCCTCGGGCAGCGCTGCGAAGACCTGGAAGCCCTCGAACAGCGCGTCGCGGTTGTCGCCCGTCGCCAGCTGCGCCAGCTCCAACGCGGCCTCGCTCGACTCCAGCGCCTCGTCCCAGTTGTTGTCCGGGCTGAAGCCCGCCTCCAGGAGCGCCGTGTACAGCTGCGTCGCCGCCAGGCGCCGCCGGGCCTCCTGCAGGTGCTCCACCACCTCGTGCGTCAGCCGCAGCTCCAGGAGCGCGCCCGTCGTGCGCGGGTCGATGGAGCCCGTCAGGTCATCCACCTCCACCTCTTCCCGCAGCGCGCCCTTGAGCACCTGCGCGGTGGCGAAGCGGAACAGGGGCAGCACGCCGACCTCGCGCAGGTACATGGCCGCCACGTTGGCGTCCTTCGCACCCATGCGCAGCGCCTTCTGCGCCTTGTCCACCACCGCCGGGTCCGCCATCGGCTTCTTGTTCTCCAGCCGCGTCTTCACCGCCTCGCGGTAGAGCGTCTCCAGCGAGCTGCCCGGAGGCATCCGCTGCGGCACCAGCGGCCTCAGCCCCGGCACGTCCAACACCCAGAGCGGGGGCATGGCCAGGCGCTTCAGGCCTCGGAAGAAGAGCGAGCCGGGTGGGTCCTGCGGCTTGAACGGGGGCAACTCCTCCGCGGTGGGCTCACCCATGAGGAGCGCGTTCGCCTGCACTCCCAGCGCCTTTTCGCGCTGTTCACGGGTGAACGCGGTGATTCCCTGGGCGGGCGGTGGAGGGGGCGGGGGGGCTTCTTCCCCGTCCAGACCGACGACGCGGTCCATGTCCACGTCGTCCATCTCCATATCGTCCAAGCCCTTGGCGCCCGTGAAGTCGCAGCGCAAGAGCTTCAGCTTCTCGAAGGTGGCTCCCTCGAGGTTCGCCCCCCGGAAGTCACAGTCCTGCAAGCGCCCGCCGTGAAAATAGGCGTTCGACAGGTCCGTGTCCCGGAAGTTGATTTTGGACAAATCGCACCGCTCCCACTCCGAACCCACGAGCCCTAGGCCCGACAAGTCCGCGTTGGCGGAGAAAAGTTGCGTGAAGGTGGCGCCAGTGTGCTCGGTCGGGACCTGACCGCCCTTGCGCAGTCGGTTCCACTCGGCCGACCCGTTCTGGAGGAGCTTCTCGATACTGGGGGCTTTCGGCATGGACCCGGGATTATTCGTATGGTCTGGTCCGCGCGCCAGCACAAATGATCGAGTACCGAATCGAGACCGACACCGCCGGGATGCGCCTGGACAAACACCTGCGCAAACGGCTGCCCACCGTTCCGGTGAGCCACCTGTTCAAGATGATTCGCACCAAGAAGGTGCGGGTGAACGGGAAACGCGCTCAGCCCGAGCAGTTGCTCGCCGAGGGCGACGTGCTCACCATCCGGGGCGACGAGCAGACCCTCAGGGGCGAGGACCGTCCGAAAGTGGACCGTCCCCCCCCGCCGGTGGACCCCAGCCGGCTGGTCATCTTGCGCGAGGACGACTGGTTGATGGCCGTGGACAAGCCCAGCGGGATGGCGGTTCACACCGGCAGCGGCATCACCGGGGGCACGCTGGTGGACTACGTGCGCGCCTACCTGGGGCCCAAGGCCGTCCGCAACGACTTCACGGCCTCCCCCGCCCACCGGCTGGACCGGGAGACCTCCGGGGTCATCCTCGTGGCCAAGCGCCGGCCGGCGATGGTGCACTTCACGGAGGTCTTCACCCACGGGCTCTCCAAGAAGCGCTACCTCACCCTGGTGAAGGGGAAGATGACCAAGGAGTCCGGGGTCATCGACCTGCCCCTGTCCGAGCATCAACAGACGGCCGAGTCCAAGGCCCGTCGCGGGGTGAACATGCAGGACGCGCTCACCCGCTGGAAGGTCGTCAAGCAGTCGGGCGACGCAGCGCTCCTGTCCTGCGCCATCGAGACGGGGCGCACCCATCAGATAAGAAGGCACCTGGCGGCCATTGGCCACCCGGTGCTGGGGGACAAGAAGTACGGTGACTTCGCCTACAACCGCGACGTGCAGGCGCGCTGGGGGCTCAAGCGGTTGTTCCTGCACGCCGAGCGCATCGAGTTTCCCCACCCGGACGGCAGTGGCAAGGTGGCCGTGGAGGCCGCGCTCCCACCCGAGCTCCGGGACGTGCTCAAGCGGGCCGCGTTGCTGCCCTGAAGACCAGTCGCCCGCGAGGTTTCAACACACGTATGTCCGACTCCAAGACGACTGACCGCAGCCGCTCGAAGCTGGTGCTGGAGGGGGGCCCCCCGGGGCGCTGGTGGAAGGTGCTGCTGAAGCTTGCGGGCTGGCTGGCGCTGACGGGCGCCACGGCGGGCGCGCTCGGCCTGGTGGCCATCTACTACGTGTTCTCGGAGGGGCTGCCGGCCATCCCCAAGGTGGACGAGTACTGGCCCCCCATCGTCACCGAGGTCTACACCGACGACGCGGTGCTCGCGGGTGAGTTCTACAACGAGCGCCGCAAGGTGGTGCCCTACGAGCGGATTCCGAAGCGGCTGGTGCAGGCGTTCATCGCCAGCGAGGACTCCAGCTTCTTCGACCACTTCGGCGTGGACGTGCTGGGCACGGCGCGCGCGGCCTTCAAGACCATTGGCGCCAAGCTGGGCCTGCGCTCCGGCGGCATCCAGGGTGGCTCCACGCTGACGCAGCAGACGGCGAAGGCGGTGCTCATCTCCGCGGAGGGCTACAAGTCCGCCACGGCGAAGACGCTCAAGCGCAAGATTCGCGAGGCCATCCTCGCCATGCGCCTGGAGGAGGCGCTGACGAAGGAGGAGATTCTCTACCTCTACCTCAACAACGTCTTCCTCGGGCACCACAGCTACGGCGTGCAGAGCGCGGCGGAGAACTACTACCGCAAGGACGTGCGCGACCTGACCCTGGGCGAGATGACGCTCATCGCGGGTCTGCCGCAGGCGCCCAGCCGCTACTCGCCGTTCCTGCGTCCGGACGCGGCTCGCAAGCGCCGCGCGTACGTGCTGCGCCGCATGCTGACGGAAGGGATGATCTCCCAGGCCGAGCACGACGCGGCCAACGCGGAGGCGGTGAACGTGTACCCCGTGGAGGACGTGTTCCACGAGTTCGCGCCGTACTTCGTCGAGCAGGTGCGCAAGGACGTGGTGGACCGCTACGGCAACCCCGCGCTGCTCAAGGAGGGCCTCAAGGTCTTCACCACCATGGACAGTGAGCGCCAGCGCGCCGCGCAGGACGCGGTGATGGATGGCCTGCTGTCGTTGGACAAGCGCCAGGGGTGGCGGGGGCCGGTGCAGCAGCTGGCCCCGGACGAACTCAAGGCGTTCATCGAGCGTGGGAAGAAGGCCCTGGGCAAGGAGGCGCTGGTGGAGGGGCGGCTGTACGTGGCCGCCGTCACCGCCATCGACTCGGACGGGAAGGGCGCGGACATCCAGGTGGGGCCGCACGCGGCGCGGCTGCCGCTGTTGGGCATGCGCTGGGCGCGCAAGGTGAACCCGGAGGGCTACTACCCGGCGATGATGATTTCGTCGGTGAAGAAGGCCATCGCGGTGGGCGACCTGGTGGTGGTGCGCCACGTGACGAAGAAGGACCTCACGGACGACAAGGAGCAGTGGGACAAGGGCCTGGCGGCGGACATCACCGACGAGGGCGTGAAGCTCTTCCGGCTGGAGCAGACGCCCGAGGCCCAGAGCGCGCTCGTCTCCGTGGACCCGCATCGCCAGTACCTCACGGCGATGGTGGGCGGGTACGACTTCGACGACAACGAGTTCAACCGCGCGTTCCAGGCGTGCCGCCAGCCGGGCAGCTCGTTCAAGCCGTTCGTGTATTCGGCGGCGTTGGAGCAGCTGAACTGGACGGAGGCCACCATCATCGTGGACTCGCCCATCGTGGAGCACGACCCGGACAACAAGGTGTCGTGGAAGCCGGAGAACTACAGCGAGGAGTTCGTGGGTGACGTGCTCTTGCGCACGGCGCTGGTGAACTCGATGAACATCCCCGCGGTGAAGACGTTCGGCGCGGTGGGCGTGAAGAACATGGCGGCGTGGAGCACGAAGCTGGGCATCTCCACGCCCATGAACATGGACTTCTCCGCGGCGCTGGGCTCGTCGTGTGTGTACCCGGTGGACCTGGCCAACGCCTACGCGACGTTCAACCGCTACGGCCGCAAGAAGCCCACGTACTTCGTGCGCAAGGTGGAGGACCGCTGGGGCCGCACGCTGGAGGACCACACGGCGTTCGACGACGCGTGGGCGCCGCTCCAGGACCGCGTGGCCGCGGGCTACGCGCGCCTGTTCGAGCCGGGTGAGCAGGTGATGAGCCCCGAGGTGGGCTTCATCCTCACGCACCTGCTGCGCGGCGTGGTGCTGCAGGGCACGGGCGGTCCGGCCAGCCGCCTGGGCAAGCCCGCGGCGGGCAAGACGGGCACGACGAACGACTCGTTCGATGCGTGGTTCGCCGCGTATACGCGCGACCTGGTGACGGTGGCGTGGGTGGGCTACGACTTGAACCCGCATCCGCTCGGCCGCTACGAGACGGGTGGCCGCGCGGCGCTGCCCATCTGGCTCAACTACATGAAGCGCGCGCTGGAGGGCCGGCCGCAGTCGGAGTTCTTCCCGTGGCAGTCGATGGACCTGGTTCGGCTGCACATCGACAAGAAGACGGGGAAGATTGCGCCTCCCGGCTCGAAGAACTCGGAGTTGATGTTCTTCAAGAAGGGCACCGAGCCGAAGGACGCCGTGCCCGACAAGAACCAGGTCGACGTGGACCAGTTCATGATGGGCGCGCAGTAGCGCTCCCGTCCGTGTGAGCCCTCCGGGCCCCGTGCGCCTCCGTGGGAGGTCGCGGGGCCCGATTCATTCGGGGTGCTCCGTCCTGCTCAGGCTCCCGCGCGGAAGCGGCGCGCGGGCTCGACGTGACGCTCGATGGCGGAGCGCAGCGACGCGAGGTCCGGCCCTGCCTCGAGCACGGAGCGCGTGGCGGTGGGGATGACCTGCGCCTCGCGCCCGGCGAACAGGCGCTTGAGGTCGTCGAAGCCCGCGCCCTGCGCGCCGATTCCGGGCGTGAGCATGAGCGCGCCGCCCAGCCTCTCCACGACTCCCCGGTCCGAGTCGGGCAGCGTGGCGCCCATCACCGCGCCCGCGGGCAGCACCCCCGGGCCCGACTTCTCGTTGAACTCGCGCAGTCCATCCGCCAACGCCTGCGCCACCATGCGCCCGTCCGCCCCCGTCGAGGTCTGGAGCGACGTGCCCTCCGGATTCGATGAGCGCACCACGATGAACGCACAAGCACCGGAAGCCCGCGCCCGCTCCATCGTCTTCACCAGCGCCCCAAGCCCCAGGTACGCGGTGAACGTGGCCGCGTCGGCCTCGTACGGGCTGCCCGCGCCGAACACCGTCTCGGCGTAGGCATCCATCGTCGAGCCGATGTCCCCGCGCTTCACATCCAGCAACGCGAGCGTGCCCGCCGCCTTGAAGCGCTTCATCAACGACTGGAGCACCTGGAGGCCCTGGGGGCCATGGCGCTCGAAGAAGGCGCTCTGCGGCTTCACCACCGCGACGCGCTCACCGGCGGCCTCGGCGATGCGCTCGCAGAAGTCCGAGAGGCCCTTCGCGGTGTCGGGCAGTCCCCACTTCGTGAGCAGGTCCCTCGACGGGTCGACGCCAAGGCAGAACGGAGAGCGCTCATCGGCGAGCCGGGCGAAGCGCTGGGCAAAGGACTGAGGGGACGTCACCGTTCCATCTCCGGGGCAAGTGAAAGGTCAGCGCAGCCGGCGGGCGGCGGCGTCGAAAATCGGGTTGGGCAGCACCTTCGCCAGCCGAGAGGGGATGGCGAGCTGCCACGGGAAGGACAGCTCCGCGTCACCGCGAAGGATGCCCGCGCCCATCAACTCCACGGCCTCCTCCGTCTCCATCAGGAAGGGCATGGGGAAGGCGTTGTTGGCGGTCATCTCGCTCTTCACGAAGCCCGGGAACACACACGTGACACGCACGCCCGTGTTGCTCAGGTCCACGCGCAGGCTCTCGAGGAACGTCGCGAGGAACGCCTTGGACGCCGAATACGCCGCATGGCCCGCGAGCCCTCGGTGCGCGGCGAGGCTGGAGATGCCCACCAGGTGCCCTCGCCGGCGCTCCACCATGCGCGGCAACACCGCCGTCAACGTGGCGGCGGCGCCCGTGACGTTGGTGTCGATGATGGCGCGGACCGGCGCCCACTCCATCCTCCGTCCATGCGTGACACCGCCGACCCCCGCGTTGGCGACGACGAGGTCCAACCCGCCACACTCCGCATCGAGCTCGAGCAGCCGCTCTTGGGTGGACTCCACCTGGGTGACGTCCATCTCCACCGGCTCCACCGTCGCACCGGCGGCCTGCGCCTCGGCGGCGAGCGCCTGGAGCTGCGGCATGCGGCGTCCCGCGGCGAACACTCGGAGGCCCCGCTTGGCCAACCACAGCGCGAGGCCCCGTCCCAGGCCGCTCGAAGCGCCTGTCACCAGCGCCGTCCGGTAGCTCATCTCCGCCATGGTGTATCCATCCTCCTGGCTGCGTGGCTGCTTCTCGCACGGTTGGCACCGGAAGGGGGACACAAATCCATGACCTCGTCCGGGGCTTCACCCACGCGGCTGCCCAGGGGTTGAGTGGCGTGCGCTTGCCCCAGGGATGTTGACGAGCACACGCGAGCCTCCGCGGGCACGGTGGACCCCGCGCTCCAGGGAAGGCGAGGGTCCACCTGCATGCGCCGGTGTCGCTCAGTGCAGGCCCGACGGCGCGGCCTCCAGCTTCGCGACGACCTGGTCCACGGAGAAGCTGGACGGGCGCTGGCGAGGCGGGAACTCGCGGAACGTCGACAGGAACCGCGCCACGGCCTGCTGCGCGGGGACGAAGTAGAAGGCATGGTCGATGAGCCAGGCCTGATAACCCACCGCGTCCTGCGAGCGCTCCAGCGGGTCGGCGCGCAAGTCGAACGCGAGCGGCGCGCGGCGGAAGGTGAACGGCTCACCCCAGGCCTCGATGCCCTTGGCGTTCTGCTCCGCGAAGACGAGCTTCATGCGTCCGTGGCGCACCGCGACCAGCTCCCCGTCGTCGCCGAAGTAGAAGAACTCCACGCGCTGCGAGGGGTTCTTGCCGGCCAGGAACTCGGTCTGGTCATACCCGTCCAGATGCACCTTGAAGTGCTTGCCGTTGGCGTCGTGGCCGCGCTTGCACTTCTCCACGATGTCCGGGTCTCCCGCCGCGGAGAGGAACGTGGGCAGCCAGTCCTCCGAGGAGAACAGCTCGTTGAACTGCGTGCCCGGCTCGATGACGCCGGGCCAGCGCACCACACACGGCGCGCGGAAGGCGCCTTCCCAGTTCGTGTCCTTCTCACCTCGGAAGGGCGTCATGCCGCCGTCGGGCCACATGCACGTCATCGCGCCGTTGTCCGTGGTGTAGACGACAATAGTGTTCTCGGAGAGCCCCAACTCGTCGAGCTTGTCGAGCAGCTGGCCCACCTGGCCGTCGTGCTCGACCATGCCGTCCGGGTACAGCCCCAGCCCCGTCTTGCCCCGGGACTCGGGCTTCAGGTGCGTGTGGATGTGCATGCGCGTGGTGTTGAACCACATGAAGAACGGCTGGTCGGACTTCTTCGCGCGCTCCAGGTAGTCCATGGCCGCGCCGAGGAACTCCTCGTCCACCGTCTCCATGCGCTTCTTCGTGAGCGGGCCCGTGTCCTTCACCGTCTGCCCGCCCTTGCCATCCGACTTGCAGCGCAGCACGCCGCGCGGACCGAAGTGCTTCCTGAACGCGGGGTCCTTCGGATAGTCCGGGTTCTCTGGCTCCTCCTCCGCGTTGAGGTGGTAGAGGTTGCCGAAGAACTCGTCGAAGCCGTGGACGGTGGGCAGGTACTCGTCGCGGTCTCCCAGGTGGTTCTTCCCGAACTGGGCCGTCATGTAGCCGCGGGCCTTGAGCAGGTCGGCGATGGTGGGGTCCTCGGGCTGGAGGCCGACCTTCGCGCCCGGCATGCCGACCTTGGTGAGGCCGGTGCGGAAGGGACATTGTCCGGTGATGAAGGCCGCGCGTCCAGCGGTGCAACTCTGTTGCGCGTAGTAGTCGGTGAAGAGCGCGCCTTCCTTCGCGAGCCGGTCGATGTTGGGCGTGCGGTAGCCCATGGCTCCAAGGTTGTAGGCGCTGACGTTCCAGTAGCCGATATCGTCGCCGAAGATGACGAGGATGTTGGGCTGCTTGCTGGCTTCCTTCTTCTTGGTGGCCATCGAGTCCCCCGGAATGAATGTGCAATACGGGTGGATGTGGTGACCCCCAGGGGCAAGGAGGGGCGAACAGGGAATCGAGCCGAGAGGTGGGCCGTCTGGCTCGCGGCGCCGCGGTGATGGTCTCAAGACACCCGGCCGCCCCAGTGAGCAGGTTCCTGGGACACTCGCCCGTCTCCACCTCCCGCCGGAGGCTTGCTCCGTTGCAGGGAGCGGACGGCTGGAAGGCGGCACTCCATGAGCGAGGTAGCGGAGCCCTTGGCGGCCCCGGCCGACAATGTCACGGTGGACATGTTGCTGGACCTCGCGCGGGCGCTGCATCTGGCCTACGTCCCCGCGTTCGGCGTCGAGAGCCGGGTGCGGCGCGCGGCTCGGGCCTGGGGCGTGAAGGTGGATGTCTTCACGCTGCAGACGCTCGCGCTCACGGAGACACGCACCGGCGAGAAACGGCGCGTCGACTTTCGCAGGCTGCCCTTCAATCCGCACTGGAACCTGCGGCGCGGCGCACGCCTGTTGCTGTTGTCATCCGCCATCGAGAAGAAGCAGGTCACGGTGGCCCAGGCCCGCGCGGAGCTGGACCGCATCATGACGCCCGTGCACGACCGGCCCGAGTGGCTCGTCTTCCTGGCGTATGCCGTCTATGGCGCCGCGGTCGCCGTGAGGGTGGGCGGCTCGCTCTGGGAATTGGTGGCGGGCTTCGCGGTGGGGCTGCTCGCGGGGGGCATCCACTACGGCACGCTCGTCTCGCTGCGCATGGACCTGCAGAAGAGCTTCCTCGCGGCGTTCCTGGGGACGCTGCTGTCCTTCCTGCTGACCTTCGTGTTGCCTCCCTTCGATGCCCCGCGCGCGCTCTTTGGAGGCATCACCTTGTTGGTGCCCGCGATGGTGGTGACCCTGGCGGCGGCGGAGTTGGTGGGTGAGTCCGTGGAGGCGGGCATCACCCGGCTCACCTATGGCCTGCTGCGCTTCTTGATGCTCGGCGTGGGAATCGTCGCGGCGGCGACGCTCTGGACCTTCTTCTTTCCGTTCCCGGCCCAGATGGAGGCCCATGCCCTGCCGTACCCGCTGCGCTTCATCGTCATCGCGGTGGGCGGCCTGGCCTTGTCGGTGTGCATGACGGCGCGGCGCCGCGACATGCCGTGGATTGTCGGCGCGGTGCTGTTGGCGTGGGGCGTCCAGGAACTCACCAAGGCCGTGCTGGGTGACAAGGGCAGTCCGCTCTTCTCCGCGTTCGTGCTGGGCGTCGTGGGGCAACTCTACGGCCGCATGCCAGACCGGCTCTCATCCACCATCATCTTCCCGGGCTTGCTCCAACTCGCGCCGGGCTTCGTCGGCACGCGCGCCATCCTGGCGTTCCTGGGCGTGAAAGGGCAGGGCAGTGATGCACGCGCGTTCGACCTGCTCCTCGTGGCGCTGCAACTGGTGATGGGGCTGCTCTTCGCCTTCATGCTGGGCCTGTCACATGACGCGCGGGCGTCCACGCAGGAGCGCGAAATGGACGCGCCCTCGCCCGACGATTCGAAGCGGGCCGCGCGGCCTCCGCCCTGAGACGACGCTAGGGCGGGCCTTCCTGCCCAGGCGGCTTGTCGATGCGCTGCTCGTACCAACGCTGCGCGCCCTGCACCTGCACATGGCTGCGGCCGGGCGCGACCTCGACGGCGCCCGTGAGCATTCCCACCTTCGCGAGGAGCAGCGCGTGGGTGGCGCCGCGCCCCGTGTCCATCCGCCCCTCCAGCTCCAGCCCCTCGGCCTTCGCGTGCAGGCCTCGCAGCTGGAAGCCGGCGTCACCCATGCGCGCATGGCCGGTGACCTTCCACCCCTTGGCCTCCAGCATGGGCGCGAGGAAGCGGGGCAGCTTCTTCTCCGTGGTGAGCATCGCGACGAACGGGTCCGAGCTGGCGAACGTCGCCGTGAAGTCCGCGTCCAGCTCCACCGGTTGCAGGCTCAAGCGTGCACGCGTCAGGTGGAAGCTCCCGCTCCACGCGCGAATCTGTTGGTACTTGGTGTCCGCGGAGACGTGGTCCACGGTGAGCCGGGTGCCGTCCAGCTCCAGCACCTTGCCTTTCAGATGCAAGCGCTGCGCGTCGATGTCGGCGGTGGTCTTGCCCAGGACCTCGATGCCCGACCACCGTCCTTCCACGAGGTTGGTTTCGACGTGCAGGCGAGAAAGAGACACCTGTTCCGAGGTCTTCGTGTCGGTGCCCTCCAGCGTCGCGTTGCCCGACTCCACCTGGAACGTCTTGCCCGTCCACGCGTTGAGCATCCTCAGGTCCACGGGGCGGCTCTGCGCCACGTGCAGCGCGTAGCCCACGTGAGGCGCCGCATGCCGCTCGGAGGTGATGCTGCTCAGGGTGAGCTGCACCTCGGGAATCTCCAGCACGCGGGCGTGCTCGCCCTCCAGATGGACGGGGGCGAAGCGCAGCCGCATCTGTCCGTGAGAGCCCATCTTCGCGTCCCCGTTCATCGAGCCCTTCACGCTCCACGGCGCCCGCACGCGCGCGGGGCCCAGCTTCAGCTCCAGGGCCGCGCCGCTCGCGTCCACCCGGCTGCCCTCCGCCAGCTGGCCGTTGCGCACGTGCACCTCCGCGTCCACGTGGCCCGCGCCGTGGCTCAAATGGAAGGTGTTCTGCTTCCCCCGGGACAGCAGCGGGCCCACCCAGCCCAGGTCCTGGACGTCCATCTTCACGCCGAACTTCCCGTCGAAGCGCTTGTGCTCGGACCTCTGGCCATGCGGGTGCTGAATCGTGTCCAGGCCAACGGAGGCGGTGAGCTCCCGCACGCGGCCCATGCGCTGCTCCTCCAGGTCCAGGAGTCCGTCGCCGAGGTGGAGCGCCTCCAGGTCCACGGTGAGCCGCTGGCCCGAGACGACATGGAGCGAGCCGCGCCCCGTGCCCGTCCCCAGGTAGCGCACGGGCTCCCACGCCAGCTCGCGCACGTCCTCGAGGTCGACGCCGTTGAGGATGATTTCCCAGGGGTGCTCGCTGGGCGGGTGTGTCTCCCGCTCCTCCAGCGGCGGCGCGGGGTGGGCCAACGCGCGCACGCCCACGGCGCGCACCTTCTTCGCGGACACCCGCCGGGACAACAGCCGCGTGAGGGAGACCTGGGCGCGGACCGACTCGGCCTTCACCTGCCACAGCGTCGCGGCGTCGCGCTGGAGCACGGAGAAGTCGCGCAGGTGGACAGGCCCCGGCCACAGCCACCACCCTCCGCTCCACTCGATGCGGGTCCGCTGCGTCTCATGCCTGAGCAGCCAGGGGACGAAGCCCACGTTGAGCAGCACGTTGATGAGGACCTCGAACAGCACGAGGGCCCCCAGCGTCCACAGGAGGACACGGCGCCAGCCGCGTCGCCTCGCCCGGGCCTTCGGGGCTTCGCGCGAGTCCTGCGGCGCTCCGATGGACATGCGCCTCTCCAGGGCACGGCGGGTCCGTCAGGAGGTAGTCACGCCCGCGCCACGGGGGCATCGCCTCGCGGGGCTACGACAGTGCGCTCCAGTAGGGCTTGAGCGCCGCGCGGCTCGCCACCAGCGCCTCCTTCGCGTCCGGGTGGGTGTCGCCCGTGGGGAAGCTGTCCGTGCGCCCGGCGAGCACCTCGACACAGGCGTGCACGGACTGCGACAAGCCCTCCAGCGAGTAGCCACCTTCCAGCAGCAACACCAGCTTGCCGTCGCACACGCGCTCGGCGAGCGAGCGCATGGCGGAGCACATCGCGGCGAAGCCCCGCTCCGTGACATCCATTCCACCGATGGGGTCGTGGTAGTGGGGGTCGAAGCCCGCGGACACCAGCACCAGTTGGGGGCGGAAGGACTCGGCCACGGGGAGCAGCAGCTCCTCGAACAACATGCCGTAGTCCGCGTCCGAGTTGCCGCCCGGCAGCCCCACGTTGACGGTGTAGCCCTCACCCGCGCCGGTGCCCACCTCGGGCGTGGCGCCGGTGCCCGGGTAGTACGGGAACTGGTGCACCGACTGGTACATCACATCGCGGCGGCCCCAGAACGCCGCCTGGGTGCCGTTGCCGTGGTGCACGTCCCAGTCGAGCACCAGGACCCGCTCGGCGCCCAGCCGCCGTCCGGCCTCCGCGGCGATGGCCGCGTTGTTCAAGAGGCAGAAGCCCATGGCGCGGTCCGGCTCCGCGTGATGGCCCGGGGGCCTCACCAGCGCGAACGCGTTGCGAGCCTTCCCCGCCATCACCATCTCCACGGCCTGCACGGACGCCCCCGCGGCCAGCCTCGCCGCGTCCACGCTGTCGGGAGAGACGGCGGTGTCCGAGTCGATGCTCGCCCGGTGGCCGCTGAGCTCCTTGAGCCGCGCGAGCAGCTGCGGCGTGTGGACCGCCGCCAGCTCCGCGTCCGTCGCCGAGCGAGGAGGCGCCATCACCGTGCCCCGCACGGGCGCCCGCGCGAGCACTCCGAGGATGCGTTGGAGCCTCGCGGGAGACTCCGGGTGGGATTCGCCCGGGTCGTGCTGGAGGAAGAGGGGGTCGGTCAGCAGGAGGGTGGGCTTCATCGGGCGGTGAACCTACGCATCCATTCCAGGGGAAGTCAGGCTCCCGGCGGGCCGAGGGGCGGGCAGGGGTTCCCGCCCGGTTCTTGCCCTGCCGGTGTTTCCCTCCCTACAGTGCCTCGCCTTGGCTCCGCGCTTCAAGAAACCCGGCCTGCGCAGCATCCTGCTCGGCTCCTTCGCCGTGGTGCTCGCGCTCATCCTCGGGACGCTCTACTTCGTCGTCCCCTCGAGAGTGGAGCAGTTCCTGGTGACGCGCCTGACCAGCCACGGCGAGGACAAGGCGCTCCAGGCCGCGCGCGACCTGGCGGACCACACCGTCGCCTCGCTGCCGCCTCGGCTGGAGACGCTGCATGGCGGCGATGACGACTTCGCGCTCATCGCCGTGCTCACCGCGGACGGCCGGGTGCAGTCGCTGCATCCGCCCACCGCGGAGGCGTGGCTGGTGAAGAACCTGCGCGAGCGGCTGGAGAGCCACCCTGGCTCTCCGCTGGATGGCGCCGTCTTCGACAACGGCAACAAGGTCGCCGCGCGTCCGGTGACGCTGCGCGAGGGCCCGGGCCAGGTGCTGGTCGCGGTGAACTTCAGCTCGCTCGAGGAGGTCGTCACCTCGCTGCGGCAGGTGGTGCTGCTGGCGTTCGGCATCGGCCTGGCGCTCTTCCTCGTGGTGGCCTTCTTCATCTCGCGTGCGTTCATCCTCGTTCCGCTGGACGCGATGATGACCATGGCGCGCAGGCTGGCGGAGGCGGACCTCACGGGCCGGGTGGACGTGGGCTCGCGCGACGAATTGGGCCTGCTGGCGGAGGCGCTCAACCGCATCGCGCAGAGCTGGCGCGACACGCTGGGCCGGGTGCGCGGCGTGTCGGACGTGGTGGCGGGGGTCATCGAACAGATTCACCGCACGGGCACCACGGTGTCCTCGGGCGCGGGCACCGTGCAGGCGCGCGTGGAGGAGACGTCGTCCTCCATGGTGCAGATGATGGCGTCGCTGCGCGGCATCGCGGAGAACGTGGAGGTCCTCTACCAGAGCGCGGAGGAGAGCAGCTCCTCCATCATGGAGATGGCGGCCACCAACGACGAGGTGGCGGAGAACGTCACGGCCATGGCCGCGAGCGTGGAGGAGACCACCAGCGCCATCGAGGAGATGACGTTCTCCATCAAGGAAGTGGCCAAGAACATCCAGGACCTGTCCGCCTCCACGGAGGAGACGTCCTCGGCCATCAGCCAGATGGACGCGGCCATCGGTCAGGTGGAGGCCAACGCGAAGGAGACCGCGCGCCTGTCCGAGCAGGTCTTCGACGATGCCCAGACGGGCGTGGAGGCGCTGCGCAAGACGCTCACCGGCATCGACCGCATCAAGGAGTCCAGCCGCGCGGCGGCGGACGTCATCGACAGCCTGGGCCGGCGCATCTCCGAGATTGGCAACATCCTCAACGTCATCGACGACGTGGCCGAGCAGACGAACCTGCTCGCCCTCAACGCCGCCATCATCGCCGCGCAGGCGGGAGACCACGGCAAGGGCTTCGCGGTGGTGGCGGAGGAGATCAAGGACCTGGCCGAGCGCACCGGCGCGTCCACGAAGGAAATCGCCGAACTCATCCGCAGCATCCAGGACGAGAGCCGCAACGCGGTGGTGGTGATGAACCAGGGCGCGCGCAACGTGGAGGAGGGCGTGCAACTGGGCCGCGAGGCGGAAGGGGCGCTGCGCAAAATCAACGACAGCACCCAGAAGTCCACGCAGATGGTGAAGGCCATCGCCCGCGCCACCGTGGAGCAGGCGCGCGGCAGCAAGCAGGTGACGGCCTCCATCCACCGCATCAGCGAGACGGTGCAGCAGATCTCCAAGGCCTCCAATGAGCAGGCCAAGGGCGGCGAGCAGATCATGAAGAGCGCCGAGAAGATGAAGACGCTCACCGCCCACGTGCAGCGCAGCAGCCAGGAGCAGGCGCACGGCAGCAAGCAGATCACCCGCTCCATCGAGAGCATCAACGAGATGGTGACGCACCTGAACCGCGCCCAGAAGGAGCAGACCAAGGGCAGCGAGCAGGTGCTCAAGGCGGTGGAGACCATCAAGGGGGTCTCCGAGCACCAGACGCGCTCCGTGAAGCAGCTGGAGGAGGCCATCGACAACCTCCAGCGCCAGGCGGAAATCCTCCGGGGCGAGGTGCGCCGCTTCCGCGTCTAGTCGTGCACGGCGGCCGGGAATGGCTTAGGAACCCTCCCAGCATGCCGACAGAGCGACAGGTGTCCGAGCGCGCGGTGGTCTTCCTGATTGGCGCGGTCCAGTTCGTCAACATCCTGGACTTCGTGATGGTGCTGCCGCTGGGGCCCGACTTCGGCAAGGGGCTGGGCATCGCGTCCTCGCACATCGGCACCGTGGGCGGGGCCTACACGGCGGCGGCCAGCGTCGCGGGGCTCGCCGGGGGCTACTTCCTGGACCGCTTCGACCGGCGCAAGGCGCTGGCGGTGTGCATGCTGGGGCTGGTGCTGGCCACGGCCGCGGGTGGGCTCGCGGTGGGGCTGTCCTCGCTCCTGCTGGCGCGCGTGGCGGCGGGGCTCTTCGGTGGGCCCGCCACGTCGCTGTCGCTGTCCGTCATCGCGGATGTGATTCCGGTGGAGCGGCGGGGGCGGGCGCTGGGCGCGGTGATGGGGTCCTTCTCCGTCGCCTCGGTGGTGGGCGTGCCCATGGCGCTGAAGCTGGCGGAGCACGGAGGCTGGCGCCTGCCGTTCTTCGTGGTGGCGGCCCTGGGGGCGCTGGTGGTGCTGGGCGCTCTCTTCTTCCTCCCGCCGGTGCGTGGACACCTGAAGGAAGGGGGCGGGCCCGCGCGGACGGCGGGCGTGCTGGAGCTGCTCTCGCGCTCGGAGGTGCGGCTGTCCTACGTGATGACGGCGGTGGTGATGATGGCCAGCTTCGTGCTCATCCCCAACATCTCCGCCTACCTCCAGCAGAACCTGGGCTACCCCCGGGACTTGCTGTGGCTGCCGTACTTCATCGGCGGCATCATGAGCTTCATCACCCTGAGGGTGGCGGGGCCGCTGGTGGACAAGCTGGGGGCCTTCAAGGTGGTGGTGGGCGGCGCGGTGCTCCTGCTGGGAACCACGTACGTGGGCTTCGTGGACTACCCCCACTGGATGCCCATCCCCCTGCTCTTCGTGTTGATGATGACCTCCATGGGGCTGCGCAACGTGGCGTACAACACGCTGACCTCCCGCGTGCCGGACAGCTCCGTGCGAGCGCGCTTCATGTCGTTGCAGTCCGCCGTCCAGCACATGGCCGCGGCCCTGGGCGCCTTTCTCAGCTCGCGATTGTTGACGGACCTTCCGGACGGCAGGCTGGGGGGGATGGAGCACGTGGCCTGGGTGTCGATGGGCATGACGGTGCTCCTGCCCGTGGTGCTGTGGAGCGTGGAGCGGCAGGTCCTGGAGAGGGAGCAGGCGCGGGGCCTGGGGGTTTCCCCAGGGCCGGGTCTCCCGGGCCCGCTGGCCACCGGGTCGGACCCGCACGGTTAGTGTAGGGGTTGAGGAAGAGGGCCGTCTGCCCCCCGCCCACGGTGACGGGCGGACGTCCGGAAGCGTCGAGCGGTTGCGCCAAGTGGCCCGGGGCGCGATAAACCGGGCAGCTTCGGGGAGCCCGTCAGGACATGTTCAACATCGGCGCAGGCGAAATGGTGCTCATCGCGGTGGCCGCGCTGCTCATCCTTGGGCCGCAGCGGTTGCCCGAGCTGGCGCGAGCCATCGGCAAGTTCATGCGGGAGTTCCGTCGCCAGACGGACGAGGTCCGCAACGTGGTGGAGCGCGAGTTCTACTCGATGGACCATGAGATGAACCGGGAGACGACCCCACCGGTGAGGCCGGGCCTGCCCTTCGGGCGCTCTCCCGCGCCCCAGGTGGGAGCGCCGGACGCGCAGCCCGCCGCGGACGCGCAGGTCCCCGTGGCTTCCGACGCGCCGCCGCCAGAGGGACAGGCGACTCGCGCGCCGCTGGGCCTGGACGGGGCGGAGCTGCCCGAGCCCGCCACGAGCCCGGCCCCGCCGACTTCAGAGCCGGTGGCGGAGGCTTCCGCGCCCGCCAGTGAGCCTGCTTCTTCCACCCCGTCGTCCGCCGCCTCGGAGAGCGTGGGCGCCGATGGACTGCCCCGGCTCGCGCCGCTGCCTGGAACGGTGGCGCGCAACGCGCCGAAACGGAGCTGACCCCTGAGTTCCCAGACCGCCGCTGACTCGGATCTGAGGATGAGCTTGATGGAGCACCTGTCGGAGCTCCGCGGGCGCCTCATGAAGTGCACCCTGGCCGTCCTCGTCCTGGGGATGGCTTCGCTCGTGTTCGCCAAGCCCATCTTCGGCGTGTTGATGCGGCCGGTGCTGGATGCGCTCCCAGAGGGCAACCGCGCCCTCATCTACACGTCCGGCATCGAGGAGATCAACGTCCTCATGAAGGTCGGCGTGTACTGCGGCATCTTCCTCACCACGCCCGTCATCCTCTGGCAGATCTGGGGCTTCGTCTCGCCGGGGTTGTTCCCGGAGGAGCGGCGCTACGCGGCGCCCTTCGTCGCGTTCGGCTCGCTGGCCTTCATCCTGGGCGCGTCGTTCTGCTACTTCGCGGTGCTGCCCTCCATGTTCAAGTTCCTCCTCAACGAGGAGGAGACGCTGGCCCTGGAGCAGCGGCTGGACACGGCGCGGCTGCGCGCGGATGACGCCTTGCGCTTCCTGCGCGTGGGCGACGCGGAGCGCGCGGGCATGCTGGCGAAGGAGACCAGCGCCTCGCTGCGCGCGGACGGAGAGGGGCAGTCGCCAGAGCCCGAGCGCGCGCCCTCTCAGTCGGTGGAGCTCAAGTCGCGCCTGGACGGGCTGGGCAAGCTGCTGGACGCCGCGGCCGAGGGCTTCGGTGTCCAGTCCCGAGGCGTGCTGCGGCAGGCGGTGGAGAAGAAGGTCGCCGCGGTGACGGCCTACGCCAAGCAGGACTACGCGGCGGCGTCAGCGGCCATGGACGAGGCGGCGAGCCTGCTGGCGGGTGTGGCGCCCACGCGCACGGAGGAGCTGGCCGGGCTGTGGAAGTTGGAGAAGGAGCTGTCCGCGGGTGAGGCGCGGCACGAGGCGTCGACGTGGACGCGGCCCATGCTGACCATGCACGAGCAGCTGTCGCTGGTGCTGCTGCTCATCCTGGCCTTCGGCATCATCTTCGAGCTGCCGCTGGTGATGGCGCTGCTGGGCGTGGTGGGCGTGGTCCAGTCGAAATGGCTGTTCAAGTACCAGCGTCACGCGTTTGTCGTCTGCCTCATCGCCGCGGCCATCATCACCCCCACCGGTGACGTGGTGAACCTGTCGCTGATGGCGGGCCCCATGCTGGCCTGCTACGAGCTGGGGGTCCTCCTGGTGTGGTTGGTGGAGCGGCGGCGGGCTCGGAGCGCGGCGGCGGAGACGGGAATCACACCGGTGTCGTAGGCTGGTCCACCATGGGGGGCTCCCGCCGGCATCTCCGAGCCAATCTGCGGTACCTGCGCGCGCTGGTGCGGCGATTCCGCACCACGCTGGTGCTGGCGTTGGCGCTGTTCGGCGGAGGGCCGCTGTTGTTCGACTGGCGCTACGTGGGGCCCTCCGGGGAGCGGCTCTCGTTCGGCGAGGCGCTGCACCACGTCTACTTCCTGCTCTACGGCCAGCCGTCGCTGCCGTACGTGCATGACTGGGTCATCGAGGTGCTCAACGTGGTGATTCCCCCGGTGGGAATCGCCCTGGTGGCGGACGGCGTGGTGCGCTTCGCCTACCTCTTCTTCGCCCGGCACAAGAACGACAAGGAGTGGATTGAAGTGGTCACCGAGACGATGAAGGGCCACGTCGTGGTGTGCGGAGCGGGGCGGGTGGGTTACCGCGTGGTGGCCCAGTTGAAGGAGATGGGCAAGGACATCGTGGTGGTGGAGAAGCGCGAGGACGCGGCCTTCGTCTCCGCGCTGCGCGACGAGCGGGTTCCGCTGCTCATCGACGACACGCGCAGCCCGCTGTGTCTGCCGCGCACCAACGTGAAGCACGCCTCCGCCATTGTCTGCGCCACGGATGATGACCTGGCCAACCTCAACATCGCGCTGGATGCCCGGAAGCTGAACCCCACCATCCGCGTGGTCATCCGTCTGTTCGACGAGGACCTGAGCGGCAAGGTGCGCGACACCTTCAAGGCGGAGGCCCTGTCCAGCTCGTCGCTCGCGGCGCCCGCCATGGCGTTGGCCGCGTTGGACCCGCGCATCGTCCACTCGTTCCACCTGGGCAAGCACCTGATGGTGGTGTCGCTCTTCGAGGCGCGCGAGGGCCTGCCAGGGATGAGCATCTCCGACGTGCGCGACAAGTTCGGGGGACTGGCGCTGGCGCTCCAGCGTGGCACGGATGAGCAGCTCCACCCGGTGGGCGAAGAGGTCATCCGCCCGGGGGATGTGCTGACCATCCAGGCGTCGTATCCCGAGTACTGCCGGCTGCGCGCCCTGACGGGCGAGTCGGAGCCGCCGGTCTGGTCCCATCAGGACCTTCCGGTGTGGCCGCCCGGGCATCGCCACGTGGGCTGAGCCTCGCTCGCGAGGTCACGCCGTCCGTTCGCTGGATGGACGCGCGGTGCCCAGCAGCGCGGCGCCCGGGACGTCCAGCGCGGAGGGCAGGGCGAGCGCGCGCGTGAGCAGGGCGGAGAGCTGCTCCCACTCGATGAGGAAGCCGTCGTGGCCGTGGAGGCTGGTCAGCTCCGCGTGCTCCGCGTGGCGGCCCAGCGCGCGCAGCTTCCGGGCGAGGGCCTCCATGTGCTCGGGGAAGAAGAGCTGGTCCCGGTCGATGCCCACGCACAAGGCGCTGGCGCGGATGCGCTCCAGGCCTCCGTGCGGCGCGCGTGCGACGTCGTGATGGTCCATGGCGCCCAGCTGCGCCAGGTACGCGCGGGCATCGAAGCGGGCCTCCAGCTTGCGGCCCTGATGCTCCAGGTAGCTCTGCACCGGGTAGAGCGCGCGCGAGGACCATGCGGGAGGACGCGGCTGGCTGGCCTCGAGTCCAGGCTCCGCGCGATAGGAGAGCATCGCGAGCTGCCGCGCGAGCTCGAGTCCCCGGTGCGCGGACTCGGGGAAGCCGGGGTCCAGCAAGATGGCCTGGCGCGCGACGTGGTTGAGGCCCACCACCCACGCGGACGCGGTCTCCGAGGTGGCGATGGGGGCCATGCGCGCGAAGCGCTCCGGCGCGAGGGCCGCGAGGCAGAGCACAATCATTCCGCCCAGCGAGCCACCCGTGACGAGAGAGACCTCCTCCACGCCGAGCGCATCGAGCGCCAGGAGGATGCCGCGCGCCTGGTCCCAGGGGGTGACGGTGGCGGGGAGGTGGCGCTCGTCCTGGGGGAGATTGCCCTTGGCCAACGTGGGGGCGGGGCCGAAGCGGGTGTCCTCGGTGCGTCCGGGGAACCCCTCATCCGCGGGGCCGGTGGTGCCGTAGCAGGAGCCCAGGTTGTTGAAACACAAGAGCCGCACGCGCGTGGGGTCCAGCGCGCGACCGGGGCCGATGACGGGTTCCCACCAGCCGCCTTCGCCTCCGGCGCGCATGTCACCGGTGAGCGCGTGGACCAGGAGCACCGTGGGGATGCGCGAAGAGGGGCGCGGGGTGGCGCGGCGGCGGGCGCGCTCGACGGCGTGGCGCTGTTCCGCCAGGGAGCGGCGCACGAGGCGCGGCGTGGTGCCCTGGGCTTCGTCCTCGGAGAGGAGGCGGGCGCGCGCTTGCAGCCAGGGCAGGTCTTCGTCGGGGCCCCACCACCAGCCGCGCACGAGATGGGACGAGATGCGGGCTCCAGCCTCCAGCGTCAGGTCGGCGGGAGTGACATCGAAGAGGCGCGGGGCGGACGCGCTGGTGTGGGGGGCCAAGGGGTGTGTCTCCAGACAGGCGGGGGGAAGCCAAAAACGTCGAAGCCCACCGACCCTCGCGGGGTGGGTGGGCTCGATGGCTCGCCGGGGTCGGGTGGACGTCAGCCGACGCGGGCGGGCGGGAGCCCACCACTCATCGACATTCGGCACATGCACAGGGCGAAGAGAGACTTCATCGTGGCGCTAGGGATAAACGCTCACCATTCGCGAGTCAAGCCGACCTCCCGTCCCAGGGCACCGCGTGAGAGGTGGGCAACACGCGCGGCGCGGGCGGGCAAGGGACTCCACCGAAGGCCCTGGGCCCTCCGTCACGAGGGAGTGACGTGTGCGTTCGCGGTGTACGGCGCGAGCGCGCCGATGTGACCCGGGCGGGCCTTCACGCGCGCGAGCCACGCGGACACGGCGGGGAAGTCGCCCAGGCTGATTCCCGCGTCGGGAGCGACGTGGGTGAAGGCATACAGGGCGATGTCGGCGACGGTGGGGCGCTCGCCCACGAGGAACGTGTGGTGCTGGAGGTGGCGCTCCATGGCCTGGAGGGCGTTGCGTCCGGCCTCGACTCGCAGGCGGAAGGCCTCCGGGTGCAGGGGCGCGCGGCCCGTCAGCTTCCAGAAGCGCGCGGTGCCGACGTTGGGCTCGACGCCGTTCTGCTCGAAGAAGAGCCACTGGTGGACCTGGGCGCGCTCGAAGCGGTCCTCGGGGAGCAGCGGGGTTCCCTCGGCGAGGAAGAGGAGGATGGCGTTGGACTCGGCGAGGAAGCGGCCGGGTTCCGGCTCCAGGACGGGGATGCGTCCGTGGGGGTTCTTGTGGCGCAGGAAGTCGTCGGTGTGGCTCTCGCCCGCGAAGATGTCCACCGGGATGAGCTGATAGGGCTTGTCGAGCCAGGAGAGCAGGAGGCGAAGCTTGTAGCCGTTGGCGGAGGGCGCGTAGTCGTACAGGCGCATGAGGGCTCCAGGGGGTGGGAGCACGAAGCGTAGGCGGACGCGCCTGGGTGTGCGACCCGGTCCTTGCTGCTGGAGGAGGGCGCAAGAAGCGGGTTGAAGGGATGGGGCGTGGCGGCCATATCCCGTCGTGAACGAGGACTTTCGAGGAGCCGGGACATGGGGAACAGCGACTACGCCCGAATCGAGCAGGCGATTCTCTATCTCGATGCACATGCGCGCGAGCAGCCATCCCTGGACGCCGTCGCGGCGCACGTGGGGCTGAGTGCCTTCCACTTCCAGCGCCTCTTCACCCGCTGGGCGGGCATCAGCCCCAAGCGCTTCCTCCAGATGCACACGCTCAGCTCGGCGCGCCGGTTGTTGGCCGAGCGGCGCAGCGTGCTCGACACGTCCTTGGCGGTGGGATTGTCCGGGGGCGGGCGGTTGCATGAGCTGTTCATCACGCTGACGGCGATGACTCCGGGCGAGTTCAAGTCCGGCGGAGAAGGGCTGACGGTGCATCACGGCGTGCATGAATCGCCGTTCGGTGCGTGCCTCATCGCCGTCTGTGAGCGAGGCATCTGCGGGCTGCACTTCCTGACAGGTGCGACGGAGGCGGAGGCGTTGGAGTCGCTGCGCGCGGAGTGGCCTCGCGCGGCCTTCGTGGAGTCGAAGGAGGAGACGGCTTCGTGGGCGCGGCGCATCTTCCCCGAGTCACCGCCGTCCGAGCGCACGCCGCTGTCGGTGTTGGTGAAGGGCACGCCGTTCCAGGTGCAGGTGTGGCAGGCGTTGCTGCGCGTGGCGCCCGGAGAGGTGGCGACGTACGAGGACCTGGCGAAGGCGATCGGCCGGCCCAAGGCGGTGCGCGCGGTGGGCACGGCGGTGGGGAGCAATCCGGTGGCGCTGCTGATTCCTTGTCATCGCGTGCTGCGCAAGACGGGCGTCTTCGGGGACTACCGTTGGGGGCCCGCGCGCAAGCAGGTGATGCTCGCGTGGGAGTCGCTCCGCTATGGCGCGGAGAATGGGGACGGCGAGGTCATCGCTCGCGCCGAGCTGGCGTGAGCCCGGAGGTCTGATGGCGTTCCTCGCGTTGCCTCCGCATCCCGCGCTCGCGTCCCTGGTGCTGGGCTACTGGTTCATCGAGGACCTGGAGGGCTCGTATGAAGGCAACCCCATCCGGACCACCCCACACACGGCGGCGGTGCTGACGCTCAACTTCGGCACGCCGTGCAGGAGTGAGTTCTCGGCCGGAGCACCTCGCGCGTCGTTGCTGGGTGTCCAGACGCGTCCGCGGGTGTGGCACTCGGGCGAGGGGTGTTCCTTCGTGATGGTGATGCTCCGGCCGCCGGGGCTCGCGCGGCTGTTTCCCTCAATGGGATTGGAGAGCCGCGACGAACTCATCGAGCTGGGCGGGCTCCTCGGGGATGGTCCTTCGCGCAGGCTTGGAGAGGACGTGTCCGCCGCGTGGGAGCCTCGGCGGGTCGCGCGGAGGCTCGATGCGTGGCTGCTTCAGCGAGCCGAGGCGGCGCGCGGAGTCGAGAGAGAGCTCGAGAGGCTCGGGTGGGCGTGGACTGCGCTGTCGAGCGCCTCGCGCGTGGACGATGCTGCGCGCGCCGCCGGAGTTTCGGTGAGGCAACTGGAGCGCTGGTTCCAGGTGCATGTCGGGTGTTCGCCCAAGGAGTTGCAGGGGCTGGAGCGAGTGCAAGCCAGCTTCCGCGCGGCGCAGACAGGACAGGGGGACCCGCTGCAAGGGTTCAGCGACCAGGCGCACCAGATTCGCCAGTGGCGCCGCTATCTCGGCATGACGCCGGGGCGCTACGCGCGGACCTCGTGGTCCACGCTCGCGGAGTTCTTCGCGCAATCACGCGATGCGGCACCCGAGGGGCTCTCTCACTTCTTCTGAGGTGAAGCCCGAGCTCCGCCCCCGATGCCGTGAAGGGGGCGCCCACTGGTACGCTCGGCCCCATGCACAAGAGTCGATTCCTCCCCGGTCTCTTCCTCGCCCTCGCTCTCCCCGCGCTCGCCCAGGCTCCCGCCGTCCGCAAGGAGTGGCGAGATGCCGCGACGAAGGCCTGTGGGGGGCTGGCTCCCAAGGTGGATGCCAACTCGCTTGACCAGGAGCTGTGCGCCGTTGATTGCGCGAATCCGCGTGGGCAGGTCATGCGGAGGGCGGTTCTGCCCGATGGTGCGCCCTGCTCGAAGCATCACCTCACGGCTCCTCCGTTCCCGCTGCTCCTGGGCAAATGCATGTCAGGCAAATGCGAAGCCCCTCGCTGAGCACCTGAGCGGCTCCTTCCGTGCTGGCACCGGCCGTGGGGCTCATCCAGCTCCGAAACCCGCGCGTTCGGCCTCCGCGATGCGAGTGAGCATGACCTCCAAAGGTGGAGCCTCCTCCTCGCGGCGGGGCCATGTCGCATTCGTTCAATACGCGCGCGGCAGTTCTCCCGCAGGCTGTGGCTCCTTCATGACGGGGAGGAGCGACAACGTGAATCCATGGCAGAGGCAAGAGGGCGTCCACGGCGAGCTCGTGGAGTATCGCGCGGGCGAAACGCTGTGTGAGGCATATGTGGCGTGGGACGCCCGGAAGGAGGGGCGCAGACCGTGCGTGCTCCTGGCGCACGCGTGGGACGGCCTGAACGAGCCGATGCGCGCGAAGGCGGAAGAATTCGCGGCGCTGGGCTACGTGTGCTTCGCCGTGGATGTGTATGGCAAGGGTGTGCGCGGGGGCGTGACGGAGGACAACTCCCACTTGATGGAGCCCTTGATGGCGGACCGGGCGTTGCTGCGCCGGAGGATGGTGGCCGGGTTCGAGGCCGCGCTTCGGCATCCGCTCGTCGACCCCGAGCGTGTCGCGGGGGTGGGCTATTGCTTTGGAGGGCTGTGCGCGCTGGACCTCGCGCGAAGCGCCGTGCCGGGACTGAAGGCCGCGGTGAGCTTCCACGGTGTCCTCAAGCCACCCAGGCTGGGAACCCAAGCGCCCATCACCGCGAAGGTCCTCATCGAGCACGGCTGGGAGGACCCGACGGCACCTGTGGAAGACGTGCTGGCGGTGACACGCGAGCTGACCGACGCCAAAGCGGACTGGCAACTCCACGCCCACGGCCACGCCATGCATGCCTTTACCTACCCAGGGCTCGACAATCGAGAGGCCGGGCTCCAGTACCACCCGGACGCCGCGAGGCGCTCCTGGGCGTCGATGTGTGCCTTCCTTCAAGACGTCTTCGCCACCCCGTGAGATGCCCTACTGCGCGTGACATCCTGGGGTGAGGCCACTCCAATTCCGGCTTCCTTGCCTGGGCATGCCAAGGCAACATGGCCAGGCCTCTGGCAAAGACACTTGTGACTGGAGATGTATGCCCAAGGATATCGGAAGGAACCCACCCCCGAAGATCTACACTGGCGTAGGTTCATCAAGCACGGCGAAGCCCGCATCCCAGACCTCGCCCATCCAGTCCCAGCCGTCACCGCAAAAGCAATCATCTGTTCAGACCTCGTCCTTTAGCGCCGGGTCTCCCTCGTCCGCGACCTCGGTGAAGTCCACGGGCTTTTCGAAGCAGGAGGCCGCGGGGTTCGGTGCGATGAGCCAAGGCATCTTTGGCTCACGCCCGCCAACTCCGACTGTCGCGGAGCGCTCTCCTACGCCGGAGGCTCCTGAGGAGGAGGGCGTTTCACTGGGGCGGACCTATCCGGTCTCCGACCTCGCGATAAACCTGTGCAATCAAGTCCAATCGCACGCGGGAGAAGACCTTCTCGTCTTTCATCCCATCGACCAGATGTCGATACCCAATCGGACGCCGCATACGCAGAACGGCATCTGCAATAGCATCGCGGTGAAGTGGCTCGACATCAACGTCGCCCACTTCGATGACGCCTGGTCGGGGACCGTGGGCTTTTCGGAAGCGCTCAATCACGACATGGGGGCGATGATTCAAAGGCAGGACACCCTCATGGGTGGCATCGACGCGACTCGGCGGGAGGCCGCGAACATCAGCGCGGAGTCAAAGGTGCTGAGGAAGGACATCGAGGCGGCGTCCGCGGTGGAAGCGTCCTACTTGAGCAAGAATGAGAAAGTGCCCGCTGATGTCTCGGCAAGGCTTGCTCATCTCGAGCAGGCGGCGAACAATCTCGCCGCGCATGCAACCCAGAACGCCCAGACGAGGGACCAGCTCCTGGCTCAACTGGATGGGAACCTTCCGCTCCAGCAGATCCATATCCAGAACATGCAGGGGCAAGGGCCGGCCCAGAATGCCCAGGCGATTGCGGACCAGATTCACCAGGCCGGACCCGGGCTGTATACCTTGAGCCTGGACCGAGGGCCGGGGACCCCGGGACACATCCTGTGCGTGTCGAATTCAGAGGAGGGGGTCAAGGTCATGGACCCCAATACCGCGGAGTTCTGCCTCGCGGACCTCGACAGTCTTCCGCGCACACTCCAGACCCACTTCGAGATTCCGGAGTATCAAACCTATACAAGGTGCCGTCTCAAGCACCTGTCCCCCCAGGCGATGCAGTCAATCTCCCAGCCGCAATAGAGCGCGAGCCGCTCAGGACATCTTCGCGACGAGCCTGAGCGGCAGGTTGCGCAGGAAGAACCCCACCACGGTCCAGGGCCAGCCGGGGACGTAGGCGCTCACCGGCTCGCGCTCGATGGCCTTCACCAGCGCGCGTGAGCCTTTCTCCGCATCGACGGCGAACGGCAGCTTCTTGGCCCCCGCGTTCAGCTCCGTGTGGATATAGCCGGGATAAATCGTGGAGACCTTGATGGGTGTGCCGAGCAGCTCCGCGCGGATGCCCTCCGTCAGCGTCGCGAGCCCCGCCTTGGTGGCCGCGTACACGGTGAGGTGGCGAGGCAATCCGCGCATGGCGCTCATCGAGGAGATGGTGACCAGGTGCCCCTGGCCCTGTTTGCGAAGAATGCCCACGGCCGCTTCGCACTGCGCGACGGCGGCCACGAAGTTCGTCTGCGCCGTCTTCACGTTGGTGGCGAAGTTGCCTGTGCCCAGCCGCTTCCCCACGCCGATGCCCGCGTTGATGATGATGCGGTCCAGGCTCCCCAAATCTTGGGCGAAGGCGTTGAAGACCTCGAACACGCGTTCGTGCTCATTCACATCCAGCTCGCGCACGGAGATGTGAAGGCCCGGGTGCTTCGTCAGCAGCTCCGAGCGAAGCGCATCCAGCCGGTCCGTCCTCCGGGCACACAGCGCGAGGTTGTGACCCCGCGCTGCGAACTCCCGAGCCATGCCCTCACCCAGCCCGGAGCTGGCGCCGGTAATCAGGATGTTCTTTCGCATGGAGGCGCTCCTCAGCGGTACGTGACGAGGGCGCGGTGCGGCCCCTCGAAGTGGGAGTGCTCGTTGAGCGTCGAGAGGTGGGGGCCTCGGTCGCTGTAGACGACCTTGGTGATGCCGCAGTTGGCGAGCGTCCAGTTCAGCCGGAACGCGTACTCGTCCGGGATGCGGAGCAGGTGCTGACAGATGGCGGTGACAGGCCCACCCGAGGTGAACACCAGCGCAGTCTTGGACGGGCCCAGGTCCTGGATGAGCGAGTCGAGCGCCCGGATGCAGCGCTGTTGGAACGCGGGCCAGGACTCGGCGTACTCGTGGTCGTGTTTGCCCGCGAGCCATCGGGCCACGGCCTGTCCGAACATGTCCTGGATGGCGCGATGCGGGTCCGGTGCGGTGGCGAGGTCCTCCATCCACGCCGCGTGGTTCGCGTATCGCGGCGTGTGCCGGACGATGAGCTCGACGTGGTCGAACTCATTGAAGCCCGGGATGCGCACCGGAGCGGTGTCATGGCCGAGCGCCTTCAAGCACGTCTGCGCCGTCTGTTGGTGGCGGGCGAGTGTCCCCGTGATGACCGCGTCGACCTTCGTCTGCCGGGCCTTGAGGGCCTCGCCCAGCACTCGAGCCTGGATGTAACCCGTCTCGGAGAGCTGGTCGTAGTTCTCCGCGCCGAAGGACGCCTGTCCATGGCGGATGAGATACACAGCGCCCATTCAGCGGCCCGCCTTCCGGATGATGCGCTTGCAGCGCCAGTCGAAGTAGGTCACCAGCGCCCAGAAGTTCTTGAACGCCGGGTTGCGTGTCTGCTTGTGGTGATAGCGGTAATAGATTTGCTGGATGATGACGGCGAGCCGGAAGATTCCGAAGACCTCGTAGAAGGTCCAGTTGGCGGGCTTCAGGCCGGAGCGCTGGAGGTAGTAGTCGACGACCTCCTGCCGCCGCAGCATGCCGGGCAGGTGCGTGGGCTGGCGCCGCGTGGCGCGCATGAAGAACGTGTCATCCGCCTCCACCCAGTAGGCCAGCGCGCTGCCCAGGTCCATCAGCGGGTCGCCCAGCGTGGCCATCTCCCAGTCGAGCACACCGATGACACGCGTGGGCTCCGCCGGGTCCAGCACCACGTTGTCGAAGCGCCAGTCGTTGTGGATGACACAGGTGGCGATGTCATCGGGGATGTTGCTCTTGAGCCAGTCGCGCACGTAGCGGTAGCTCGGCACGTTCCACGTCCGCGCCTTCTCGAAGCGGTCCGACCAGCCCTCCACCTGACGGCGGGGATAGCCCGGGCCCTTGCCGAGCGAGGACAGGCCCACGGCCTGGGCATCCACGGCGTGCAGCTCCAGCAGCTTGTCGATGACGTTGAGACAGAGCTGGCGCGTCTGGTCCCGGTCCAGGTTCAGCCCGCGGGGCAGGTTGGCGCGAGGGATGAGTCCCTCGATGCGCTCCATGACGTAGAAGTCCGTGCCCAGGATGGTCGGGTCCTGGCACAGCCCCACCATGCGGGGCACCCAGGGATACGCGGGCTTGAGGGCCTGCTGTACGCGGTACTCGCGCGACATGTCGTGCGCGGACTTCGCCTTCGTGCCCGAGGGGGGCCTGCGGAGGATGAGGTCCCGGTGGGGATACAGGAGGCGATAGGTCCAGTTGGAGGCGCCACCGGAGAACTGCGTCACCGTGGGCGTGCCTTCCAGCGAGGGCACCTGTTGCTTCAGCCACGCGTCGACGGCGGCGACGTTCAGCTCCTCACCGGAGCGCACCGAGCCGGGCGTGTCGATCGAGGCGGTGGAGGTGGCGTGGGTGGCCATGGTCATCTCCGGGAGAAACCGCGCCGGGCCAGCTCGATGCGGGCGATGACGCCCTTGTGGACTTCGTCCGGTCCGTCCGCGAGCCGCAGCGTGCGTGCCTGGGCGAAGAATGCCGACAGCGGCGTGTCCTGGGAAAGCCCCGCGCCGCCATGAATCTGCATGGCGTCGTCCACGATGCGCTGGAGGACATTGGGCGCCACGACCTTGATGGCGGAAATCTCGGTCATCGCGCCCAGCGCGCCCACTTCATCCATCTTCCACGCGGCGTACATCGTGAGCAGGCGGGCCTGGTCGATGGCGATGCGGGCATCGGCCACGCGCTCGCGGTTGCCGCCCAGGTTGAGGAGGGGCTTGCCGAAGGCGGTGCGGTTCATGCCCCGGTCAATCATCAGCTCCAGCGCCCGCTCCGCCGCGCCGATGCAGCGCATGCAGTGGTGGATGCGGCCGGGGCCCAGCCGGCCCTGCGCGATCTCGAAGCCCATGCCCGGGCCCCCGATGATGTTGGAGACGGGCACGCGCACGTTCTCGAAGTGGACCTCGCCGTGGCCGTGGGGCGCGTCGTAGTCGCCGAAGACGGGCAGCATGCGGCGGATGGTGACGCCCGGCGCGTCCAGGGGCACGAGCACCATGGAGTGCTGATGATGCCGGTCCGCCCCGGTGTCGGGCGTGCGGGCCATGAAGATGGTGACTTTGGCGCGAGGATGGCCCAGGCCCGTGGACCACCACTTGGCGCCGTTGAGGACGACCTCGTCACCTTCGACGACGGCGGTGGCCTCCATGTTGGTGGCGTCCGAGGACGCGACGCCGGGCTCCGTCATGCAGAACACCGAGCGGATGTCGCCCGCGAGCAGCGGCTTGAGCCAGCGCTCCTTCTGCGCGTCGGTGCCGTACTTCCACAGCACCTCCATGTTGCCGGTGTCGGGGGCGTTGCAGTTGAAGACCTCGGGGGCCATGAGGCTGCGCCCGGTCTCCTCGGCGATGGGGGCGTACTCGAGCGTGGACAGGCCCGGGGCGAGCTTCTCGTCGGGGAGGAACAGGTTCCACAACCCCTGCTCACGGGCGCGGGCCTTGAGGTCCTCCATCACCTGGGACACCGGCCACGTCTTCCAGTCACCGGCGCGCGAGGCCTCCTGAATCTCCTGGTAGTAGCGCGGCTCGGCGGGCTCGATGTGCTCGCGCATGAACCGCTTCACGCGCTCCAGGTAGTCCTTGCTTCTGGCGCTCGGCTCGAAGTCCACGGCGGGGCCTCCTGTGTGTCCTGCGTGAGGTGCGGAGGGCATCCTTGGCACCCGTCCCTTGTTGAATCCACTGAATGTTGGTCATGTGTCGTCATGAACCCAGTTCATGACTCCGCCTCCAGGACCGGGCCCCTGGACCTCAACCTCTTCCGGGTGTTCGACGTGGTCTACCGGGAGCGGAACCTGACGCGCGCCGCGGAGGTGTTGTTCCTCAGCCAGTCGGCGGTGAGCCACGCGCTGGCTCGGCTGAAGGAGCAGCTGGGGGCACCGCTGTTCGTCCGGGAGGGCAGGGGCGTGGCGCCCACGCCGTTGGCGGAGCGGCTGGCTCCCGAGATTCGCGAGGCGCTCGCGCTGCTCCAGCAGGCTGTGCACCACACGCGAGGCTTCGAGCCCGCACGCGACGTGGGCACCTTCACGCTGGCGATGAGCGACATGCTGGAGCCGTCCATCGTTCCCCGGCTGGTGGCTCGGCTTCGGGAGGTGAGTCCCGAGGCGCGGGTGAGCAGCGTGAGGCTGGAGCGCGCGAAGCTGGAGCGGGAGCTGGCCTCGGGGCGGTTGGACCTGGCCATCGACGTGGAGCAGCCCACGAGCGCGGAATTGCGGCACACGGCCTTCACGCGGGACGCGTTCTGCGTGGTGAGCCGCAAGCGCAGGAAGCTGGATGTGACGGCGTACATGGCCGCGAGACATGTGACGGTGTCTTCACGACGCGCGGGCCTGGCGGTGGAGGACCTGGTGCTCAGCCGTCTGGGTTATCAGCGCGAGGTGACGGTGCGCTGTCGTCACTATGAGACAGCGTGTCGCATCGTGTCTGGCTCGGACCTGCTCCTGACGATGCCTCGGCGGCGCGCGGAGGAGATCAACGCGGAGCTCGACAATCACTTGCTGCCCATGCCGCTCGCGCTGCCTCGGCTGGAGCTGCATCTGTATTGGCACCGCTCCGAGGACTCCGAGCCGCGCAGTCAATGGCTGCGCGCGGAGCTGCAAGCCTTGGCTCGGGGAATGATGAAGGCGGGGCGGGGTAGAGAGACCCCACGCGGGGAGTGAGCCTCGGAAGGCTTCGTTCGGCGCGGATGCGACATTCGCTCCGCGGGGGCGTCATTGTAGCGAAACACGCTGCCTGGGGTCTCACAGCCATGCCCAAACGCATCACGAACGTCGTCATCCTGAAGGGCGGGAAGGCCGAGATTTTTCGTTACGGCCACGACGGCCGACAGGCCCTGGAGCTCCTTGTCGGGGGGCCTGGGTACATTGACTCGAAGATTCTCGAGACGCGGGGGTGGCGGGCCTCGGAAGCTCTCGAGGACGTGAGGTCCTCCGCGTGTGTGGACTACGACCGGAAGGAGCTGGTCCTCGGCGGGGACTTTGGTTTCATCCGGGCCGACCCTGAGGGCGTCTTCGTCAGTGAGTGGGACCTCTGTCACATGCTGCTGCTCTATTGGCCGGGGTGGACGGTCAGCCATGCGGAGTACCACGCCATGGAGCTGGCCCTCACCCATGCGCAGAAGCGCGGACTGGAACTCCCCTCGACTCGGCCGCCGGTGGAGGAGTTACGACATCCGGTGTCCAGAGATTCCCTCGTTTCATTGGATGAAATCACCTTCCGATACCCGTGGAGCGAGGACTACAAGTTCACCCCACCTCCCGCTCGCCTCTCGGAAGACTGTCGAGACGCGCTCCTCATCCGAATCAAGTCTCTGAGGCTTTCGGAGATGGAAGTCAGCCGATGCTTTCACGCCGGCTTGCACTTCGTGGGCGATGTCGTGGGCGCGACCGCCGCGGAGCTGGATGCGTCGAGGATGGACCTGTCGACGCGAAACATGCTGTTCAAACACTTCAGGCGCGAGCTCAAGCTCAACGTGCCGACGACGCTGCCTGTCTTCCTGGATAACGCAATCCAGCGGGCACACGGATGGGAGCTCCCGGTCAAGCTCCCCATGGAATGGAAGGACTGGCGTCGTCAGGCGCTGGGTTGAAGGAGACGCAACATGGGCTGGAATTTCGGCGGCATCATCATCGACCACGACTTCACCCAGGACGTCAGGAAATCCGAGGACCCGTTCGAGGTCCTGCGGGAAGCGGGCGTGGCCGCATTGAAAGCGATTGATGTCGAGGCGTTCGCCCACGATGAGCCCATCGACCTCTTGGGGGCCACCAAGGACCAGTTCTGGGACCATGCGGTGGCCATCGTCCATGGGAAGACGCTCGTCATGGGCAAGTTCCTGGGGATGGAGCAGGAGGCCTGGGTCGACGAGTTCTCCGAGTGCTCGAAGCGCGGCGCGGTGCTCGCGTACCACTTCAATGACGCGTCGGGGACATACATCTTCTCGCTCTTCCGAGACGGAGAGCGCGTCCGGTTCCGCAGCTTCGGCCCGGGGCTCTCCGACGACGAGGGAGAGCTCATCCCGGGGGAGCCGATGGAGGCGGGCGAAGAATGGGATGAGCACGGGTATGGTACCCAGAGCAATGTGATTGAGGCATTCCTGGGGCAGGACTTCTTCACGCTCTCCTTCGAGATGAAGATGGTGCACTTCGTGCCGAAGCCCACCCCATAGCGAAGCCGGGGCTCAAGCCTCGATGTCGAACGCGAGCGACGCCCGCTCCCCTGGCTCCACGTGCAGCAGGCCCTGACCGGTGGCGAGCGCGCCGCCGGCGGCCGTCCAAGGCTCCACGCAGACGAAGTCCTTGCCGCGCAGCGTCCACACCACCAGCAGCTTGAACTCCTCGCTCCACGACAGGTGCACCGGACGCGCGCCAGGGCCGCGCGTGAGCCGAGTGCCCGGACCCGAGTGGTCCCGCAGGTGCAAATCCACTTCGTCCAGCGTCAGGTCGAAGCCGGTGAAGGGGACCTCGCGCTTGTGGAAGTTGTCCCACGCGTGCGTGGCGTCCGTCTCCACCGTGGCCACGGCCTTGGCCGCGTCCGGTACACGGAAGTACGGATGGAAGCCCAGGTGCAGGGGCAAGGGACGCGAGTCCCGGTTCTCCACGTCGAAGTCGAGCGTCAGCCGCGTGCCCACCAGCGAGAAGGTGAGCTGCGCGTCGAACTCCCACGGGAACTGGCGCCGCGTCTCGTCGTTGGAGGACAGCCCCACCACGAGCAGCGAGTCCTCCGCCTGGCGCACCGTCCACGGCATGCGCCGCGCGAAGCCGTGCTGCGACATCGTGAAGGACTTCCGGTCCGCCGGGTACGTGTCACCCGGCAGGGGCCCGGCGATGGGGAACAGCACGGGGATGCCTCCGCGCACGTTCTTCGCCGGGTCCGCCACGGTGGCCTCGTCGAGGTAGAGCACCTCGTCGCCGTCCACCGCCATCCTCGAGACGAGGGCCCCGCGTGAAGGAATCACCTCCACGCGGCACCCGCCGTCCACCAACGCATATGTGTCCAACCCGGCGATGCCGGGGAAGGCTCGGCTCATGCGAGCCTAGATACCCCCATCGTGGGGGTCGCTGTCCATGAAGGGGTAGGGCACCTTCGTGGGCGGGGCGAAGTTCTCCTTCACCGTGCGAGGACTCGTCCACCGGATGAGGTTGAGCAGCGAGCCCGCCTTGTCGTTGGTGCCCGACGCACGCGAGCCACCGAAGGGCTGCTGGCCCACCACCGCGCCCGTGGGCTTGTCGTTGATGTAGACGTTGCCCGCCGCGTGGCGCAGCTCGTCCATCGCCGTGTTGATGGCCTTCCGGTCCCTGCCGAAGATGGCGCCCGTCAGCGCGTACGTCGCGCTCTGGTCCACCTCGCGCAGCGTCTCCACGTACTTGGAATCCGGATACACGTGCACGCCCACCAGCGGCGCGAAGATCTCCTCGCGGAGGATGCGGTGGCGCGGGTCGTTGAGCTGCACCAGCGTGGGCTTGACGAACCAGCCCTCGGAGCGGTCCGTCTCGCCGCCGGCGACGATGGACGCGTTCGAGTCCTGCTTCGCCAGGTCGATGTACGAGGAGACCTTCTTGAAGGACTTCTCGTCGATGACGGCGCCCATGAAGTTGCGGAAGTCCGTCACGTCGCCCATGCGGATGTCGCCGATGAGCGCCTGGAGGCGGGGCTTGAGCTTGGGCCAGAGGGACTCGGGGACGTAGACGCGGCTGGCCGCGGAGCACTTCTGTCCCTGGTACTCGTAGCCGCCGCGGACGATGGCCACCGCGAGCGCCTCCACGTCATCCGCCGCGGACGCGTGCGCCACGATGAAGTCCTTGCCGCCCGTCTCACCCACCAGCCGGGGGTACTGCTTGTACTTGCTGATGTTCTCGCCCACCGTCCGCCACATGGTGTTGAACGTGGGCGTGGAGCCGGTGAAGTGGATGCCGCCCAGGTCGGGGCTGGCCATCACCGGGTTGCCCACGGTGGGGCCGTCGCCGTTGAGCATGTTGATGACGCCGTCGGGCAGGCCCGCTTCACGCAACAGCTCCATGAAGTACCAGGCGCTCAGCGCCGAGGTGGACGACGGCTTGAACACCACCACGTTGCCCATGATGGCGGGCGCGGTGCAGAGGTTCATCGCGATGGAGGTGAAGTTGAACGGCGCCACCGCGAACACGAAGCCGTCCAGCGGACGGTAGTCCAGCATGTTCCACGTCTGCGCGGGGGACTCCGGCTGGATGGCCAGGATCTGCTCGGCGAAGTGGACGTTGTAGCGCAGGAAGTCGATGGCCTCGCACGCCGCATCAATCTCCGCCTGGTGGGCCGTCTTGGATTGGCCCAGCATGGTGGACGCGTTGATGATGGGGCGGTAGCGCGTGGCGAGCAGCTCCGCGGCGCGCAGGAAGATGGCCGCGCGCGAGGCGAACGGCATGCGCGCCCACTCCTCCTTCACCGACAGGGCGGCCTGGATGGCCTGCTGCGCGTGGCTGGCGTCGGCCTCGTGGAGCGTGGCCAGCACGTGGGAGTGCCGGTGGGGCATGCGCACGGTGTCCGTCTTGCCGGAGCGCACCTGCTTGCCACCGATGATGAGCGGGATGTCAATCTGCTCGCCGCTCATGCGCTTGAGCATGGCCTGGAGCTCACGGCGCTCGGGGCTACCCGGCGCGTAGGGCAGGATGGGCTCGTTACGGGGAGCCGGGACGCGGGGAATGGCGTTGATCACGCTGATGGACCTCGAGTTGGGGGCAGGGAAAAAGGGCGCGCGAGCATAACCAACCGGCTCCTTCGGGGAAGCGCGGAAGCACGCTGCCGTCAGCACCCGGACACCTGCGCTTAACCCCTGGAATGCACAGGTATTTCCCGCGCGCGGCGCCTGCTCCGAGGGACAGGGAGGGGGCGCGAGAAGTTGGACGCATCGCGTCCATTCCCAGGCCTCCCATCCGGACGGGCTCAGGCCTTGTTGGCGGCCTGCGCGGGGGTGGAGGCCGCCGTGGAGACGGGGGCGTTCGCGCGCCGCAGGAGGGTGTGGATTTCGGCGATGAGCAGCGCGGGCTTCACCGGCTTGACCAGATACGCGTCTGGCACCGGCAGCGTGGGGTCGCTGTCCGAGCGAGGCGCGAAGCCGCTGACGAAGACGATGGGGAGGTGCTGGAGCGAGGGCTCCTGGCGGCAGCGGCGGCACAGCTCGTAGCCGTCCATGCCCTCCATGTTGACGTCGGAGAGGAGCAGGTCGGGCGGCTGGCTCAGCGCTTGTGCGAGCCCCGCCTCACCGTTCGCCGCCACCGTGCAGTCGAAGTCGCCAGACAGCAACAGGCGCAGCGTCTCGCGCATGGTCCAGGAGTTCTCGACGATGAGGACCTTGGGCTTCACGGTGCTCCCGCTCCTCCTCCCGTTGGGACGTCGCGCCGGGTTGGACGCGGCCCTGATGGGGGAGCATCACCGCATGGCGCGCCTCGTACAAGGGGTCTGCCCTCACCCCCAGTCCCCGTGTCCCCGGTCCAGGGTGTCCGGACATGAAGTGTCACGATTCGCGGCGAGGACCTCGCCGGGGGGGCGCGCCGGAAGCGGGCCGTCCTCCACCTGACGCCGGTCTCCGGGTGGAAAGTCCAAGCGCGTCCGCCCGTGTCTCCTGCCCGACTCAACCCGGGACGTGCCGATGCGCCGGACCCGCGCACACGCGTATGGGGTCGCCTGTCTTGGATGTGGTGGGCGCGGATTCCCCCGTTCCAACGGAGGGTGTCCGATGCAAGGAAACGTGATATTCCATCGACTTCTGGATTCTGACGACCTTCCGGTCCCCGCCTTCGTGAGCGACGAAGAGAAGACAACTGTCCTGGACGAGCGAAGCCGGCCTACGAGCTCCTCGTGGGGGGACCGTCTCCGCACACCTGTCACGCTTTCGGGAGATGGCGTGGGGGCGCGCCGCTCGCTGGAAGTGGGGATGGTGGTGACGGGCCGCTACCGGGTGGAGGGGCTCCTGGGCGAGGGCGGCATGGGCCGCATCTGGCTGGCGGAGGACCTGCACGAGCGGCGGCGGGTGGCGCTCAAGGAGATGCAGGTCCCCGCGGGGTTGTCGGCGGCGAAGTCGGAGGAGCTGGTGCTGATGTTCCGGCACGAGTTCTTCGCGATGAAGAAGCTCCAGCACCCCGGCACGCTGAAGGTCTTCGACTGGGGGATGACGGAGGCGGGCAACCGCTTCATCACCATGGAGGTGGTGGACGGGAAGGACTTGAGCACGCTGGCGCGCGAGGCGCCGCTCGACACACGCACGCTGTACCGGGTGTTGTTGCAGATGGCGCAGGTGCTGGCGTTCATCCACTCGCGCCTCTACGTGCACTGCGACATCAAGGCGAGCAACGTCCGCATCACCAGCTCCGGCGCGGTGAAGCTGATGGACTTCGGGGTGATGCACCAATTGGGCACCCCGAGCCCCGGCAAGCTCAAGGGGACGTTGGAGTATCTGGCTCCGGAGTGGCAGCGCGGCGCGAGCATCGATGGGCGCGCGGACCTCTACTCGCTGGGCATCATGGCGTACTACCTGGTGACGCGCCGGTTGCCCTTCAAGCGCAACACGCCCGCGGCGCTCCTGGCGGAGCACCTGACGCGTCCGCCTCCCAGGCCCTCCACGCTGGTGACGGTGGACCCGGCGTTGGAGGAGATCATCCTGCTGTTGCTGGCGAAGGACCCTCGCGAGCGCTTCCAGGACGCGGGCGAGCTGATGGAGGCGCTCTGCCACGCCAGCGGCGAGCCCATGCCGGAGGAGCCGCTGTCGGCGCGCTCCAGCTATCTGCACGTGCCGGAGGTGGTGGGGCGCGCGGCGGAGCTGGAGGCGCTGATGAACGGCCTGGCCGAGGCGGACTGGGGCCAGTCTCGCGCGGTGCTGCTGGGGGCGCCGGCGGGCGTGGGCAAGACGCGGCTGCTCCAGGAGTTCGAGCTGCAGGCGAAGCTGGCCGAGCTTCCCTTCGGCCGTGGGCAGTGCCGCGCGGAAGGGCAGGCGCCGTTGACGCCCATCGCGCAGGCGCTGCGCGCGTTGATGCCGCACACGCCCACGGAGGTGATGGAGCGGCTGTCACCCCGGCTGTCGCGGTTGATGCCGTCCTTGTCGGCGGAGACGTCCGGCGTGGCGCCGGTGCCGGGTGAGGAGAAGCTGGGCTTCTTCGGGGCGCTGGCGGAGTGGGTTCAAATCCTCGGGCGGCGGATGACGTTCGTCCTGTGCTTCGAGGACTTGCACTGGGCGGACACCGCGTCGCTCGAGGTGCTCAACGTGCTCATCCGCGCGCTGCATGGGACACGCGGGATGGTGGTGGGCACGTTCCGCTCGGCGGAGCTGAGCCGGCTGAGCCTGGCGTTCCAGACGGTGGACGAGAAGCTCACGCGCCGCATGGACCTGGAGCCGCTCGCGGCCGAGCACGTGGGCACGTTGGTGGGCCTGGCGCTGCCAGGGCTGGAGGTGCCCGAGGGGTTCGTGGCGAGGCTGCACGCCATCACGGGAGGCAACGCGTTCTTCGCCACCGAGTGCTTGCGTGCGCTGGTGGAGGAGGGCGCGCTGACGCGCGTGGGCGGGCGGTGGACGGCGCAAGCGGGGCTGGACACGCGGCCGCTGCCGTCGAGCATCCAGGCGGCGGTGCTGGAGCGCTTGTCGTCCGCGCCGGTGGAGCAGGTGTCGCTGTTGCGGCGGTTGGCGCCGGCGGGGCGGAGCCTGGAGCTGCCGATGGTGCGTGCGCTGGCGGAGCTCCCGGAGACGGAGTTGTTCGCGGTGCTGGATGGCATCGTCGAGCGGCAGTTCCTCCAGGAGGAGGAAGGCCGGTACGTCTTCACGCACGACACCGTGCACCAGGCGGTCTACGACAGCACGGTGGAGGACGAGCGGCGCGTGGCGCACGGGCGCGTGGCGCTGGCGCTGCAGACGCTCTACTACCAGCGCTCGGACCTGGCGCGCACGGTGGGGTGGCACTACCTGCGCTCGACGGAGCCGGAGCTGGCCATTGGTCCGTTGCTGGACGCGGGCCGCGCGGCGATGGAGGCGCAGGCGTTGCTGGAGGCGACGCTGCTGCTCAAGGAGGCGTCGGCGTTGTTGGAGTCCGCGCCCGACTTTCCCGGGCGCGACCGGCTGCTCCTGCGCATCTGGGTGACGCTGGTGGAGGTGGGCTACGCGAGCGACCCGCCCAGCTCCTTGGCCTTCGCGGAGAAGCTCTTCTCGCACTGGTCTTCGACGGTGGACCTGGTGGAGGGGCGCAAGGTCGCGTTGGAGCAGTTGGACGCGGCGTGTTCGGCGCCGGAGGAGGAGCGGCCGGCGCGGTTGAGGGAGTTGTTCCGCGAGCGTGAGGCGGATGCGCAGGTGTCTCCCGCGGACATCTTCTGGAAGATGGCGGAGCTGCGCATCCTGCAGGGCATGGCGCTGGCGATTGTCGGGCGCACGCGGGATTTGGACGCGCTGTTGGAGCGGGTGAGGGCGGAGCAGCCGGAGGTGTCGCCGTACCGGGCGGGGACGCAACTGGCGCCCGCGGTGCTCAGCGCGTACACGGGCCGTTCGGCGGGGGTGGTGGAGGCGCAGTTCGAGCAGCTCTCGCGGCTGCGCGGGTTGCGCGAGGTGATGGGGCGGCTGCCGCGCCGGTTGGCGTGGGCGTTGGGGATGGGCGGCTACATGATGAACATGAACCTGGCGTTGCGCGGGGAGCCGCTCGACGCGCAGGCGACGCGGGATGGCTACGCGGTGGCGGAGTCGCACGGCTTCACGGACGTGCGTGCCTTTCACCTGTTCACGGTGGTGACACGCGCGGCCTTCACCGGGGACGGGGCGGCGTTCGTGCCCGCGTTCACGGAGAAGACGGACCTGGTGCGCAGGCTGGGCAACCCGCGGTTGATGGAGCGCAACCTGGCCATCTTCACGCCGCCCTACTATCTGGAGCGCGGTGAGCACGAGCACGTGGCCGCGGTGGTGGCGCGCGGCGAGTCGCTCGCGCGGGTGTTGCCCGAGGACCGCTGGTTGCAGTGTCACGTCCGGGCGTATCAGGCGTGCAGGGACGTGTTGTTCGAGGACGCGGGGGCGGCGCGGCAATCCTTGCCTCGGGCGCTGGCGGCGGCGCGTGAGGGCGGGCTGCGGATGGAGACGCTGCTGCGTGTCTATCAGTCGCGCTTTGAGCGGGAGCAGGGGCATCTGGAGGCCGCGCGCGAGGCGGCGGAGCTGGCGCTGAATCGCGCGACGGACCCGGTGCTGGCCAACCCCTGGGACGAGGTGCTGGCCCGCCGGGCGATGGCCGCGCTCTTGCCCGGGGATGACGGACTGGTGCACCTGCGCCGGGCGCTCGCGTTGGCGGAGCTGACGGGCAATGTGTTGCAGGTGGGGCACGTGCGCCTGGCGCTCGCGGAGCGCGCGGCCTCGGTGGAAGCCGCCGTGGCCGAGCTGGAAGCGGCGGAGATGTCCTTCACCGAGGCACGGGCCTCCAATCTCCAGTCGCAAGCGGCGTCGCTTCGCGGCGCGCTTCAGCGCAGCGCGGAGACCCGGCAGAGCGCGTAGCCGCGCCGGTGGCGGCTGTTCCAAGCCCCGACTGTCTTGCAACGGCATTGCGTTACCGTGAGAAGGACGTCTCATTGCGGATTGTTTCAGCTCGCCTGTCGTCCGCCGGAGGGGCTCATCGGGACCTTCCGATGGGGGAGACGAAGGCCCATCTCCTGCTCGCAACCGAGGCGCGAGGGGAGGGTAGAGTCCGCGCATGGCTCTCGCACCCCTTCGCTTCTGCTTCGACTACCTGTCTCCCTATGCCTATCTGGCGTGGACGCGGATGCCGGCGCTGGCCGCGCGCCATGGCCGTGGGGTGGAGCCCGTCCCGGTGCTGCTCGCCGGGGTGCTCAACGCCACCGGAAACATCGGCCCCGCGGAGGTGCCGGCCAAGCGCGGCTACATCTTCAAGCACACCTTCCGCATCGCCCACGAGCTGGGGGTTCCCTTCGGCCCGCCTCCCTCGCACCCCTTCGTCCCGCTGCTTCCCCTGCGAGTGACGGCGGCGGTGGATGACCTCGAGGCGCGCGGCCGGCTCGTGTCCGCGCTCTTCGCGCAGGCCTGGGGGGGCGGCAACGGCGTGGAGACTCCGGAGCAGGTCGCCGTGGCCATCCAGGCCGCCGGGCTGGACGCGCCGTCACTCCTCGCCGCCGCCCAGCGCCAGGACATCAAGGACCGCGTGCGCCGCAACACGGACGAAGCCATCGCCGCGGGCGCCTTCGGCGTGCCCACCGTCATCGCCGACGGCGAGCTGTTCTTCGGCCTGGACTCCCTGGGACACCTGGAGCGCTTCCTCCGGGGCGAGGACCCCCTGAAGTCCGAATCCCTGGAGCGCTGGAAGAACCTGCCCGCCACCGCGTCCCGCCGCTGAACGAGGGCCCAGGACGCGCGAATTTTCCGCTAGGGTGCCCCGCTGGCGGGCCCGCCGTCCCGCGGCGCCCGCCTCGCCTCCAGGTGCTCACCGAATGAACGTCCTCGCCGAGCTGGGCATCGTCGTCGCGGGCCTCGTGCTCGCCATCGTCCTCTTGGCGCTCAACTTCTGGCGCGCCCTCCTCTTCCTCTTCCCCCACAGCGTCCGCGTCGAGCCCGAGGCCCCCGCCGACCAGATGGACCTGCCGCTCGAGCTGGCCACCGTGGCCGTTCAGCTCCAGGCGCTCGGCTTCGTGGCGCTCGGCAGTCACGAGGAGAAGCCGCTGCTCCAGCGCGCCACGCGCTCCTACGACTTCGCCCACCCGGGTGAGCACGTCTTCGCCACGCTGTATCAAGCCGCCGATGGTGAGCCCCGGCTCTACCTGCTCACGCCCCTGGCCCCCGAGGGCTTCGTCATCACCGCGGGCTATCGCCGCCCCGCCTTGGACCTCCCCGGTGTCTACCGCAGCGGTTCACTGTCGGACGCTTCCCCTGACCGTCTGCTGCGCGCCCACCTGCGCCGCATGGAGGGCGTCACCCCCGCGGGCGACTTCACCTGGGAAGGCCGCGTGGAGGCCGGGCGTTCATGGTATCGCGGGCTCGGTCGGAAGGAGATACGCCGACAGAACCTGCAAGGACTGTTGTGGACGGTGATGGCGCTTGCCATCGTCGCCAGCGCCTTCCTGGGGCGGCGCGCGTCCTGAACCCCGCTGCCCCGTCACTGCGTGCGTGCACCGCGCGCCCCTTGAGAGTAGGTAGACGACCACCATGAAGAGCGTGTCCAAGACCGAGGAAATCTTCTTTCTTTCCGGCAAGCGCACCCCGTTCGGCACCTACGGCGGCAGCCTGAAGGACCTCAGCGCCACCGACCTCGCCGTCGAGTCCGCGAAGGCCGCCTTCGCCCAGGCGAAGGTCTCCCCCGAGCTCGTCCAGCACATCGTGTACGGCAACGTCGTGCAGACCAGCGCGGACGCCATCTACCTGCCGCGCCACGTGGGCCTGCGCACCGGCGTGCCCGTCCCCGTGCCGGCCCTGGGCGTCAACCGCCTGTGTGGCTCCGGCTTCCAGGCCTTCATCACCGCCGCGGAGATGATGCTCACGGAGCAGGCCGACTGCGTGCTCGCCGGCGGCACCGAGTCCATGAGCCAGGCGCCCCACGTCATCCGCGGCGCGCGCTGGGGGCTGCCGCTGGGCAAGGGCAACCTGGAGGACATGCTCTGGACGGCGCTGACGGACAGCTACACCGGCAACCCGATGGCGCTCACCGCCGAGCAGCTCGCGGTGGACTACTCGCTCACGCAGGACCAGGTGGACGAGTACGCGGTCCTCACCCAGAAGCGCTTCGCCGCCGCGCAGGAGGCGGGCCGCCTCCAGGATGAAATCGCGCCCGTCACGCTCAAGACGAAGAAGGGCGAGACGGTGTTCGCCAAGGACGAGCACAACCGTCCGGAGACGACGGTGGAGGGGCTGCGCAAGCTGCCCAAGGTCTTCAAGAAGGACGGCGTGGTGCACGCGGGCGCCGCCAGCGGCATCTGCGACGGCGCGGGCAGCATGGTGATGGCCACGCGCAGCTTCGTGGAGAAGCACGGCCTGAAGCCCATCGCCCGGCTGGTGAACTGGGGCGTGGCCGGATGCGACCCGAAGGTGATGGGCATCGGCCCGGCGCCCGCCATCCGCAACCTGCTGACGCGCGCGCAGGCGAAGCTGTCCGACATGGACCTCTTCGAGGTGAACGAGGCCTTCGCGCCGCAGTACCTGGCGGTGGAGAAGGAGCTGGGGCTGCCGCGCGAGCAGACCAACGTGAACGGCGGCGCCATCGCCGTGGGCCACCCGCTGGGCGCTTCCGGCGCGCGCATCACCACGACGCTGGTCTATGAGCTCAAGCGTCGCGGCGGCCGCTATGGTATCGGATCCGCCTGTATCGGGGGCGGCCAGGGCATCGCGGTGCTCGTCGAGGCGCTCTGATGCCTGCACACGACTTCCAACCGGGACGCGAGATGAGCAACGAGGTGGACGCGAAGACGGCCCGCGAGCGGGCCAAGGCCATCGCCGAGCAACGCCGCGCGGAGCGCCGCAACCGCAAGCGCAAGTGTGTGGTGTGTGGCGTGGAGGAGAGCGACAAGACGCCGCTCACCGCCCACCCGGAAGGTATCGGACCGGCCTGCAAGGACGAGGTCTCCTGCCAGGGCCGCAAGGCCAGCATGGGCCGCTGAAGCGCGCTTGGGGGGCCTCGCGCCACACGCGCGGGGCCCTGGCCCGCAGGCCTGGCCACGGATGTCGTCTGCGCGACGGTAGGAAGGGCGCCCCCGGGAGGGTGGCCGGGGTGGGACGTCCAGGACCTCCGGAAGCCGGTAAATCGGGCCCGTTTCTTGATGGCGGAATCGTCTCGGGGTAAACGTCCAGAATCTCAGCTTGAGACCGAGGGTCGGAATGGGCGTTACGAGCTTCACGGGAGTCAAGGTGTTCTCCACCACGCTCGCGCGTGACCGCGAGAACATGGGTGAGAACATCACCAAGTGGCTCAAGGAGAATCTGGTCAACATCGACGTGGTGGACAAGGTGGTGACCCAGTCCTCGGACAAGGAGTTCCACTGTCTGACCATCACGATTTTCTATCGCGCGAAGGCCTGAGTCGCCGCCAGGCGACGCATTGAGTCGGCGTGCGAGGGCGCTCTCTCCCGGGGACCGGGTGGGGCGCCCTTCGTCATTTGGGGTTGCGAAGCGGCGCGGGTTCCACCACCTTTGACCGGCTGTTGAGCTCGTAGTGGAGGAAGGATGCGACCGATGCGCAGCTTCGGCGGCAGGGGCGGAGGCGGATTCGGCCTGCCTGGCCTGGAGTCCATGTCGTCCAAGCTGGCGGTGGGGTTGGTGGCGGGGTCCGTGCTGTACCTGCTCCTGCGCTCCCAGGGCTCGGCGGCGGGGAGCCTGCTGCTGCTCATGCCCACCGGCGTGTTCGGCCACCTCTTCGTCTGGCAGCCGCTCACGTACGCCTTCATCGAGAGCGAGCCCATCAGCATCCTCTTCGGCGCGCTGCTGCTGTGGTCCATCGGCGGCTGGCTGGAGGGGTACTGGGGCGCGAAGCGGCTGTTGATGGTGGCGGTGGGGTGTACGGCGCTGGCGGGCTATCTGCTGGGGCTGGCGGCGTTCCTCGTCCCGCTGCCGTACGTCTACCAGGGCGGCTGGGTGATGGGCTCCGTGCTGTGGGTGGCCTACGGGCTGACCATCGGCCGGGGGCAGACGAACTTCTGGGGCATCCCCCTGTCCGGCAATGCCTTCGCGGCGATCGGCGCGGGCTTCGTGTTGTTGCGCGTGCTGACGGCGGGGTTCGCCAGCCAGCTGCCGCACCTGGTCGCCATGGCGCTGGTCTTCGCGTACGTGCGCGGCGCGAGCCCCAAGCGGCTGCTCCTGCACTTCCAGCACTGGCGGCTGCAGCGCCAACTGCGCGAGCGGTCCAAGCACCTGCACGTGGTGCCGAAGGACCGCCCGGACCGGGACCAGTACCTCAACTGAGCGTCAGTGGGCCGCCTCCGGGTGGCCGTACTGCTTGAGCTTCCGGTAGAGCGTGGCCACGCCGATGTCGAGCTGCTCGGCGGTGCGTGCCCGGTTGCCCGCGTTCTGCGCCAGCACCGCGAGGATGTACTCCTTCTCCATGTCCTCCAGCCGGCGCGGGTTGCCGCTGGGCACGAGGCTGGGCGGCGCGGCGCGGACCTCCTCGGGCAGGTCCTCGCGCTCCACGCGTGAGCCCTCGCACAGGGCCACCGCGCGCTCCAGGGCGTTGCCCAACTCGCGCACGTTGCCCGGCCAGCCGTAGCGCAAAAGCTGGTCCGCGGCGTCGGGGGACAGCCCCGCCACCTTGCGGCCCAGCCGCTCGGCGGCCTCGGCGAGCAGCAGCCGGGCCAGGGGGAGGATGTCCTCGCGGCGCTCGCGCAGGGGCGGGATTCGCAGCTCGATGACGCGCAGCCGGTAGTAGAGGTCCTGGCGGAAGCGGCCCAGGCGCACCTCCTCGGCGAGGTCCCGGTTGGTGGCGGCGACGACGCGCACATCCACCTTGCGGCTGGTGTTCTCGCCCACGCGCCTCACCTCCTTCTCCTGGAGCGCGCGCAAGAGCTTGGCCTGCATGGAGGGGGGCACCTCGCCCACTTCGTCCAGGAAGAGGGTGCCTCCGTGCGCGGCCTCGAAGAGGCCCGGCCTGTCATGGGTCGCGCCGGTGAAGGCGCCGCGCGCATGTCCGAACAGCTCGCTCTCCAGGAGGCTCTCGGTGACGGCGGCGCAGTTGACGGCGACGAAGGCCTTGTGCGCGCGCGTGGACTCGTCGTGGATGAGGCGGGCGATGCGCTCCTTGCCCACGCCGCTCTCACCGGTGACGAGCACCGTGGAGTCCACCTTCGCCGCGCGGCGGCCCAGGTTGATGACCCGCTGCATGGACTCCGCGCGAGCCACCATGCCCGCCGGGTCCTCCGTCACGCCCGCGCGCGCGAGCGACTGGCGCTTGGCGCGCAGCTTCCGCTCGGCTTGCTTCAGCGCGTCGGTCACCTGCGCGAGCACGCCCTCCATGCACTGGGTTTCATAGAAGCGCAGCACCTCCTTGCACTCGGTGCTCCACTCCTCCGACGGGCGGCCGACGATGTGGCACGCGGCGTCGCCCTGGCCCACGCAGCGCACCTCCGTGCAGTAGATTTCGCGGCCGTTGACGTAGCTCATGTAGCCGGACGCGAAGCCCGTGAGGCTCCAGCACACGGGGTGGTCCGCCTGGCCCAGATGCAAGAGGTGCTGCTCGGCCTCGTACGAGTCGCGCCACTGGGCCTCGGCGAAGGGCTCCGGTCCCTCCTCCGGCTTGCGCTCCACGCGCTCCACTCGAACCTGTCCCTGCAACGTGTGCAGCCGTCCGCCCGCGCGGCGCCACTGAGACTCGTCCTTCCACGCCACCGCCGACTTCATGGCCTCCGCGGTGCGCCAGCCGTGGGCGTAGCCCAGCCGCGTGAAGATGCCGCGCGCGGCCGTCATGCCCATCAGCCCCACCAGCTCCTTGCGCAAGAGCCCCAACGCCACCGGGTCCATGAGCAACGCCCGCTGCCCCGCGAACTGGATGAGCCCGCCCCCAGGCTCGAAACTCAGCAGCTCCTCCAGCCCCAGCTCGAATTGCCCCGCCAACGGTCCGCTCCCTTCCAAAGTGATGTTACTCTCTATCGTTTTGAGAGTGTTTTTGCATGAACGATGGAGGTGGCTTCGTCATTTCAAGGAGTTGGAGTGTGGAGGACGCTGGTCCTGGGGTTGCAGTAGAAGGCGCCCGTCATGGGAGACGGCTTGGACAGACGAGAGGTCCTCCAGGGGGCGGCGGCGGCCGGGGTGGCGGGAGTCCTGGGAGGAGGTTCAGGAGGCGGCCGGACGAGGGCTCCGGCGCTCTTCGTGTCGCACGGCTCGCCCATGGTGGCGCTGGACGCGGATGCGTATCCGCGCGCGCTGCGCACGTTCGGGGACGGGGCGGGCAGCGTGAAGGCGCTGGTGGTGGTCTCCGCGCATTGGGAGACACCGGGCGAGGTGCGTGTCACCTCGAGCGCCCAGCCTCCACTCATCCATGACTTCTACGGTTTCCCGCAGGCGCTGTACCGGCTTCGGTACGGAGCGCCTGGGGCTCCCTCGCTGGCGGCGGATATCGTCTCGCGTTTGAGTGGCGCCGGGGTGAAGGCTGTCGCGGATGGAGAGCGCGGGTGGGACCACGGTACGTGGATACCGCTGCTTCACATGTTTCCGCAGGCAATGCTCCCGGTGGTGCAGGTGTCGATGCCGTTGGACGCGAGCCCCGCGGAGGTGGCGAAGCTGGGCGAGGCGCTGCGTCCGTTGCGTGCCGAGGGCGTGCTGTTGATGGGCAGCGGCGGCATCGTCCACAACTTGCGCCGGGTGAATTTCCACCACAAGGATGCGTCCCCGGAGCCGTGGGCGCAGGCGTTCGACACGTGGGTCGCGGAGAAGTTGGAGGCGCGCGACTTCACGGGCCTGCAATCATGGTTGGATGCACCGAATGGGAGGCTCGCGCATCCGAGGGCCGAGCATTTGTTGCCGTTGTACTTCGTCCTCGGAGCTGCCCTCCCCGAAGACCGCCTCACCCCAGTGTTCGAGGGCTTCCATCACGGAACCTTGTCGATGCGCAGCTTCGCGCTGCGCGCCTGAACCCCGTAGTCCATCGAGGAGCACACCCCTATGAAGACGACCCTGAAGAGCGCGATTGCCGTGTTGGTGGCCCTGCCGTCCATGGCCCTGGCCTCCACCTGGACGGTGGACCCGGCCCACTCCAGCGCGGAGTTTTCCGTCAAGCACATGATGGTGACGAACGTGAAGGGCTCGTTCAACATCAAGGACGGCACGGTGAACCTGGACGACAAGGACGTCACCAAGTCCACCGTCGAGGCGACCCTGGACGCGGCGTCGGTGAACACGGCGAACGCCAAGCGCGATGAGCACCTGCGCGCGCCGGACTTCTTCGACACGGCGAAGTACCCCACCATCACCTTCAAGTCGAAGAAGGTGGAGAAGGCGGGCGAGGGCAAGCTGAAGGTCTCCGGTGACCTGACCATGCACGGCGTCACCAAGCCGGTCGTCCTGGATGTCACGGGCCCGACGAAGGAGTCCAAGGACCCCTGGGGCAACACCCGCACGGGCGTGGAGGCGACCACCAAGCTGAACCGCAAGGACTTCGGCCTGACGTACAACACGGCGCTGGAGACGGGCGGCGTGGCGGTGGGCGAGGAGGTCAGCGTGACGCTGGACCTGTCCCTGACGAAGAAGGCGGATGCGGCGGCGGCGACGAAGAAGTAATCGTCGTTTCCAGCATGGAATGACAGAGGGGCTCCCCACGGTGGTGGGGGCCCCTCTTGTCGTTCAGGGCTTCGGGTGTTGGCGCTTCAGCCTTCCGTCACGGCCTGGACGCTGGCGCGGTAGATGAAGATGCGCGGCGTGTTGGTGCGCTGGTCGGCGGGGACGACGAAGAAGCCGGGGGTGCTGCTCTTGAAGTCCTGGGAGAAGCCGGCGACCTGGCGGCCGTCGTTGAAGGTGACGCGAATCTTCTGACCTTCCGCGGGGGGATGGCGGGTGCCCGCGGGGACGACGAAGAAGATGGCCTTGAGGCGCTTGCCGGGGATGGGCTCCGCGGCGAAGCCGCTCTGCTGCTCCAGGAGGATGACCTCATCGAGCAGGTCGGCGTCGCGGATGGTGCCGCGTTTCACCTGGCCCTCGACGGTGTGGATGATGACCTTGTGTTCGCCCTCGACGAAGGAGGAGGTGCCCATGGGGGGCTCCGCCTCGAAGAGTGGCTCGAGTTGAGCGGCGGCGAGTGGCGGTGGGGGAGGCGCGGAGGGGCGCAGCGCGGCGCTCATGGCCGCCGCGGAGATGGCGGTGGCGGTGCGCGGAGGCGGCGCGGCTTCGGGCTCGGCGGCTTCTTCCACCAGTTCGATTTCGGCGAGCTCCTGCTCGGGTTCGGGCTCGAACTCGACGGCGACTTCCTCTTCCATGAGAGGGGAGAGGGGCGGCGTTGAGAGCACGGGGCTCGGGGTGGGGGCGGAGTAGTCCTTCCCGGGGATGCCGAACGGGCTGCTGTCCCTGGAGTGCCAGGGCGTGGTCTGGGGCGGAGGCTCCTCGGCCCAGGCCACTTCCTCTTCGACCTGGATGGGCTCGGCGGGGGCCTGCTCCTCGGTGGAGAGCTCGAGCGTCGGCTCCACGTCGATGGACGGGCTGCTCCACTCGGGCTGAAGCTCCACGGGGGCCGAGGTCTCGGCGCCGGGAGTGGCCCACTCGGACTGGACCGCGTCGGCGGGGAGCTCCTCGGCGGCCCATTCGGACTGAGTGGCTTCGGCCACGGGCGCGCTTGTGGTGGCCCACTCGGACTGGACCGCGTCAGCGGGGAGCTCTTCCGCGGCCCATTCGGACTGAGTGGCATCAGTCATGGGCGTGCTTGTTGCCGCCCACTCGGACTGACTTGCACCAGTCGCAGGAGTGCTCGAGGAGTCCCACTCGGACTGGACTGCGTCGGCGGGGAGCTCCTCGGCGGCCCATTCGGACTGACTTGCACCAGTCGTAGGAGTGCTCGAAGAGGCCCACTCGGACTGGACCGCGTCGGCGGGGAGTTCCTCGGCGGCCCATTCGGACTGAGCGGCTTCGGCCACGGGCGTGCTCGAGGAGGCCCACTCGGACTGGACCGCATCGGCGGGGAGTTCCTCGGTGGCTGCCCACTCGGGCTGCGCGGCGCCAGACGCGGATGCATCCGTGGTGACGGCCCACTCCGGCTGCGCCGTGTCGGCGGAAAACGCTTCGGACGTGGCCGACCATTCGGGCTGCGCCGTGATGGATGCAGGCGTGCTCGCGTTGGAGGTCCACTCCGGCTGGGCCGCGCCGGTGGGGAGTTCATTCGTCGTGGCCGACCAGTCGGACTGCGTGGCCCCAGATGCGACTGCTCCTGGCGTGGTCTCCCATTCGGGCTGGACCGCATCGGCGGGAAGTTCCTCGGCCGTGGCGGACCACTCGGGCTGCGTGGAGCCAGACTCCGATGCGCTCGATGCGGAGGTCCATTCCGGTTGAATGGCCTCGACGGGGAGCTCTTCGACCGTGGCGGACCACTCGGGCTGCGCGGCGGCGGACGCAGGCTCGTTTGGCGTAGTGCTCCACTCAGTCTGAACCGCGTCAGCGGGGAGTTCCTCGACGGTGGCGGACCACTCGGGCTGAGCTGTGGTGGACGCGGGCTCGTTCGCCGTCGTGCTCCATTCCGCTTGGATTGCGTCAGCGGGGAGTTCCTCGACGGTGGCGGACCACTCGGGCTGAGCCGTGGTGGACGCGGGCTCGTTCGTCGTCGTGTTCCATTCCGCTTGAACTGCGTCAGCGGGGAGTTCCTCGGCCGTAGCAGCCCACTCAGGCTGAGCTGTGGCGGACGAGGTCTCGTTTGTCGTTGCGCTCCACTCCGCCTGAACGGCATCGGCTGGGAGCTCCTCGACCGTTGCGGACCACTCGGGCTGCGCGTCGGCGGACGCGTTTGACGTTGCCCCCCACTCAGCCTGAACGGCATCGGCTGGGAGTTCCTCGGCCGTGGCGGACCACTCGGGCTGGGCGGCGGCGGACGCGTCCGACGTTGCACCCCACTCAGCCTGAACGGCATCGGCAGGGAGTTCCTCGGCCGTGGCGGACCACTCGGTCTGGGCGGTGCTGGCTACAGGAGTGCCTTCGTTGGCGGCCCACTCAGGTTGAGCAGCGTCAGCGGGGAGTTCTTCGACCGTGGCGGACCACTCGGGCTGCGCGACGGCAGCCACGGGCTCGTTTGTCGTTGTGCCCCACTCAGCCTGCGCGGCATCAGCGGGGAGCTCTTCGACGGTGGCGGACCATTCGGGTTGCGCGGCGCTGGTTCCAGGCGTGGCTTCGGTGGCGGCCCACTCAGACTGAACGGCATCGGCGGGGAGTTCTTCGACCGTGGCGGACCACTCGGGCTGAGCCGTGGTCGACGCGGGCTCGGCCGTGGACGTGCTCCACTCAGCCTGAACAGCATCGGCAGGGAGCTCTTCGACGGTGGCGGACCACTCGGGTTGAGCGGCGGACGTGGGATCGTTCGCCGTCGTGTTCCATTCCGTTTGGACTGCGTCGGCGGGAAGTTCCTCGGTCGTAGCAGTCCACTCAGGCTGAGCGGTGGTGGACGCAGGCTCGTTCGACGAAGCACTCCATTCCGATTGGACTGCATCGGCGGGAAGCTCTTCTGCGGGCAGAGTGGCTGCGGACGTGGTTGCCGTGGAAGACCACTCGCCCTGAATCGTATCGACCGGGACTTCTTCTGCTGAGGCAGCCCATTCGGGCTGAGCAGAGCCAATGACAGGCTCGTTCGCGTTGGCCGCCCACTCAGACTGAACCGCGTCGGCGGGAAGCTCCTCGACCGTGGCGGACCACTCGGGCTGCGCGGCGCTGGTTGCAGGCGTGCCTTCGGTGGCGGCCCACTCAGACTGAACGGCATCGGCGGGAAGTTCCTCGACCGTCGCGCTCCACTCAGACTGTGTGGTGCCAGCGGCAGTCGGGCTCTCAGTGGCAGACCACTCCGTTTGAACCGCATCGGCGGGAATCACTTCGGACGTCGCGGACCACTCGGGCTGAGCGGTCGCGGACGCGGTCGTACTTGTGTCGGGCGCCCATTCCGCCTGAATGGCATCAGCAGGAAGCTCTTCGGCCGTGGCGCTCCACTCGGGCTGTGCTGATCCGGATGCTGGCGTGTTTGTGTCAGGCGCCCACTCCGCCTGAACGGCATCGGCAGGGAGTTCCTCTGCCGTAGCCGACCACTCCGGTTGCGCCTCTCCAGCAACGGGCGCGCTCTCGGTTGTCGCCCACTCCGCCTGAACGGCATCGGCAGGGAGTTCTTCTGCCGTAGCCGACCACTCCGGTTGCGCCTCACCAGTAACGGGCGCGCCCTCGGTGGTTGCCCACTCCGACTGAACCGCATCGGCAGGGAGCTCTTCTGCCGTAGCAGACCACTCCGATGGCGCTTCACCGGAAACCGGCGAGCCGTCGGGGGGCGCCCACTCCGCCTGAACCGCATCGGCGGGGAGTTCTTCTGCCGTGGCAGACCACTCCGGTTGCGCTTCACCAGAAACCGGCGCGCTCTCGGTAGTCGCCCATCCCGTTTGGACCGCGTCGGCGGGAAGTGCCTCGGCGGTGACAGCCGATTCGGGCTGCGCCTCGCCAGACACGGACTCGCTCGCGGATGCAGTCCACTCCGCCTGGGCCGCATCGGCAGGAAGCTCTTCGGCCGTGGCGGACCACTCGGGCTGCGTCGCGGAGTTATCGCTCGCGGGCGTCGCCCACTCCGCCTGAACTGCGTCAGCAGGAAGCTCTTCGGCCGTGGTGGACCACTCAGGCTGAGTCGCGGAGTTATCGCTCGCGGGCGTCGCCCACTCCGCCTGAACAGCATCGGCAGGAAGCTCTTCGGCCGTCGTGGACCACTCAGGCTGAGTCGCGGAGTTATCGCTCGCGGGCGTCGCCCACTCCGCCTGAACTGCGTCAGCAGGAAGGTCTTCGGCCGTGGCGGACCACTCAGGCTGCGTCGCGGTGGTGGTGTCGCTCGTGGGCGCAGTCCACTCCGCCTGAACAGCATCGGCGGGGAGTTCCTCGGCTGTGGCGGACCACTCGGACTGCGCCGCGTCGGAGGCCTGTGCGGCAGGCGTCGCGTCAGCGCTCCATTCCGTCTGCACCGCGTCGGAAGACAGCTCCTCCGTCGCGGCCCACTCCGCCTGCGCAGTGCCCTCGTGGGCTGGCTCGCTCGTGGACGCCGTCGCCCACTCGGTCGAAGCCACCGCGCCGCTCTCCGTCGCGGGCGTCGCCTGCGCGGTCTCGCTCGACGCTGAAGCCCACTCGGGCTGGAGCTCGATGACGTCGGGGCTCGCTAGCGCGGCGGTCTCACTCCACTCCGAAGCTCCCGCCGTGGACGCGTCCGTCGTGGCTGCCCACTCGGATTGCTCTTCGAGGGCCGCCGCATCCTCGGTCGCCGCGGATTGCTCCGAGGAGACCATTCCCGCGCTGCTCGCGAGCGGCTCCAACCCACCCGACTGCGCACTCCAGTCGCCATCACCGGAGCCCTCGAGCGAAAGCTCCATCCCACGATCATTCGACCCGGAGAACTGCCCCGCATCGAGGAAGTCACCCGCCGTCGCGAGGGGCACCGCATCCTCGGGACTGCCACTCAGGTCGAACGTCTCGGCCGAAGCCTGGACCCCCACTTCCGGAATTGCCGCCGCATCCGTGTCGACCTCGACGGTATCGGCCTGGAGATCCGGCCCGACACGCACGGAACGAATCTCCAACGAGGGCACCGTGTCGGCGTTGAACGGTGACGCCTCCGTCCGCGGACTCTCCTCCGCGCTCAGGTCCGCCACTTCGAAGGTCGGCGTCTCACCCGCGGCCACCGGCTCGGCGCTCGGGTGCTCCTCGGGCGCCGACTCCGTGTCCAGCACCGCCGCGGAAGGCTCCGGTGTGAACTCGGTCTCCATGGACGCCGTCCACGCATCGGCCTCCATCGAATCCGCATGCTGCATCTCAAGCGTGCCGGTCGACGCCGCGACACTCGAATCCAGACCCGACGCGCTCACGTCGGCACTGTCGAGAGCAATCTCCTCGACCGCGGCATCCTCGGTGACACCCGCAGACTCGACCGCCAGTCCCTCGCCGCTCGACTCCGGAGCCACGGGATCGAGCATGTCCGACGCATCGAGCGCGAGCTCCGCGCCACCCGTCGGCAACTGCTCCACCACCGCCGAATCATCGGTGAGCACCGCCGCGTCCTGCCCCACCGAGTCCGCACGGGCCATCGTGCCCGTGTCATGCGCGGTGAAGTCGAACTCCTCACCGGAGTCCTGTGCACTCGAGACGCCCTCGTCCGAATCGAGCGAGACCGCCTCCATCGCCCCGACGTCGATGACGTCATCCGCGTCGGCGATCTCCTCCGCCGAGGACTCGACGGGATCCACCGCGAGCGGCGCGGAAGCCCACGCATCATCCATGGGCGCGGGAGTGTGCTCCTCTGCCAGCACCGGCTCGCTCTCGGCGGACGCGTCGAGCAACTCGACCTCCGACGACGGAACCTCCAGCTCGGACTCGGAAGGCGAAGCCTCGAGCACGGAATCCGAGGCATCCACCGGCGCGGATTCGACCTCCAGGGAGAGGTCGGCGAAGGACGCCTCGAGCGAAGCCTCCGGCTCGCGAGCCGTGGCCACGGGCTCCACCTGCGAATCGAGCTCCCCGAAGTCCTCTTCCGGCGCCACCGGTTCGGCGTCCGGCTCCGGCGACACCGCGTCGAACGACGCGGAATCGAGCATCCCGGAGTCACCCCCCAGGGGCTCCGAGCCCTCCAGGTCCGAATCCCCGAGGACATCCGCGAACGAAGAGGACGTCGACGTGGCCGACGGAGCGACGGGAGGCGGCGTGAGGCTCGGGGCCATCCACGGCGCGGGTTCGCTCAGCGCGGGGATGTCGATGTCGTCCGCGCTGAGGGCCAGGTTCTCCGGCCCCGCGGCGGGGAGCGGGGCATAGGCGCTCGGGTCCTGAGGCGCCTGCTCATAGCCCGTCTGATACGGCTGCTGCTGCCCGGGGATACCCTGCGCGTCCTGCGGCGAGGCCGGCCAGCCCTGGGCATAACCCTGGTTCGGGTCATAGCCCTGCTGCTGCGCATAGGCCTGGTTCGGGTCGTACCCCTGCTGCGCGTAGCCCGGGTAACCCTGGTTCGGGTCATAGCCCTGCTGCTGCGCGTAGACCTGGTTCGGGTCGTAACCCTGCTGCGCGTAGGCCTGGTTCGGGTCGTAGCCCTGCTGCGCATAGGCCTGGTTCGGGTCGTAACCCTGCTGCGCGTAGGCCTGGTTTGGATCGTACCCCGGCTGTGCGTAGGCCTGATTGGGGTCGTACCCCGGCTGTGCGTAGGCCTGATTCGGGTCGTACCCCGGCTGCGCATAGCCGGCGGGGTAGGGGTACCACTGACCATCCGCGCCGTAGTAGCCCTGGGGCTGCTGGGCGTAGGCCGGGTCCGGGTACGCGTACCACTGGCCGTCGGCGCCGTAGTAGCCCTGGGGCTGCTGGGCATCGCCGGCGGGGTAGGGGTACCACTGGCCATCCGCGCCGTAGTAGCCCTGGGGGGCTGCCTCCTGCTGCCAGGCGGCGGCCTCGGGCGTGTCCTGGACGCCGAGGAGCGCACGCAGCTCGCCCCAGCGAGCCTCCTCGACGGGAGACAGGCTTCCCAGTTTCCGCTTCTCGTCGAGGAAGCGAAATTCTCTCATGGCTGCGCGCGTGTCCGACATCCGTCACCTTGCTGCGGACGGCGGACTGCCCGTTTACCGTCGCAGCGCAAATGGAGGGGGCTGCGAGTGTAGGGGACTCCCGGGGAGGGGTAAACCAAATGGACCGAGCTTGCCCGGCAGCTACCTCTTCTCGAGGGAACGCTGGACCTCGGTATCGAGCTCCTCCAGGGTCATTCCGTAGTGGGTCTTCAACGCCTCCTCGAAGGAGGCGTTCTCTTTGCACGCCGTGCGCAGGAGGGTCATCAGCCGGTGGGCCCCCTCCCGGCGCATCAGTTCTTTGACCGCCAGTCCGGATACGGCGTAGGCCATTTCGGGATGGGCGGTGTTCATCGGGGCGACCACGGCCATCTCGCTGACCTGGGGCAGCTTCGCCGACGACGCCAACACGGAGCGCATCTCGTTCGCAAGCCTCGGGTCGGGCCCGGGCGCGTCCAGGTACTTCCACTCCACGAACATGGCCAGTCCCTCGTTGAACCAGACGGGGAGGTAGGCCATGTCGTTGTCGGCGCCGCCGCAGAAGTCGGCGACGGCGGCGTGGACGTACTCGTGGATGAGGGTGGCCTTGGTCTGGCGCGTCAGCTCCGCCGCATCGTTGATGCGGATGGCGTTCGCCGAGTACCTGCCCGCCACGAGTCGTGCGGCCCGGCTGCCGTAGGCGGCGCGGAACTCGTTGAACGTGTAGAGGACAACAGAAACGGGGGTCTCCCGCGTCTCGCCGAGCACCCCTCGGGTGAAGTGGTAGGCCTCGTTGAGGACTTCGACGACCTTGCCTTCGTAGTCGGCGCGCTGGCTGAAATCGCGCTCGTTGTTGAAGTAGCTGATGACGAACCGGCTGTTGGCCCGCACGCGCATGCCGGTGGCGTCCACGCGGGACTCGAAGCCGACGTCGGGGGCGCGGACGCTCATCCCCGGCTGCGTCCCCAGCGAGACGACGGAGGTCTCATCGCTCCCCCGGCCCACCGAGGGCTGCGTGGAGGCACCTCCCAAGCGGCGGGAGATGCGCGTGGCCTCCGTGCGGGCCGCGTCTTCCTGCAACGTCTGCTGTCGGGCCTGCTTGAGCAGCCGCTTCGCCTCGGCCGCTTCGCGTGAACGAGGAGGCACCTTCTCCAGCGCGGCCTGTGCGCCCACCGCGTCCTGCTCCTCGAGCAGCAGCTTGCCCAGCTCCAGCGGGAAGCCGCCGTCCTTGGGATAACGCGTGACGCCCTTGAGCAACGCGGCCTCGGCCGCGGCGCGCTGCTCCGTCTTCCTCGCCGCGGATGCCAGACAGCGCAGCGCGGGCGCGGATTCCTCATACACGGCGGCGCGCTCACCCATCGAGTACGCCATGACGGCGTCGTCCTTCATCAGCGCCTGACAGCCCTTCACCAGCGCGCTGGACACCGTGGCCCGCTGCTCCTCGGGGACCGCCTTCTCGTCCCCGGACGCGAACGCCAGGTACAGCTCCTCCCATTCCTTCCGGCCCGACAGGTCCTTGGCTTTCTGGGCCGGCGTGGTGGGGGCGGCGGCGAGCAGCAGTGCGGCGAGCAGGGAAACCATGGCCTCAGTATGGCCGAGCCCCGCCGCCGCCGCGCAAGGCCCTCGCTACTTGCGGGCCACCTGCCACCCCAGCTCCTCGAGCGCCGTCTCCAACTCGCGGATATGCGCCGGGCCCGTGGTCTCCAAGGTGACTTCCACCATCGCCTCGCCGAGTCCCGCCTTGGAGAAGGCGCGCTCGTGGTGGAGGTCCACCACGTTGGCCTTCAGGTCGGCGATGCGCGTGGTCAGCCGCGCGAGCATTCCGGGCCGGTCCGGCAACCGCACCTCCAACTGCACCAGACGGCCTGCCTTCACCAGGCCGCGCTCGATGATGCGGCTGATGACGTTCATGTCGATGTTGCCGCCGCTCAGGATGATGGCGGTGCGCTTGCCCTTCGCGCGAGGCACATGCCCGTTGAGCACCGCGGCCACGCCCACCGCGCCCGCGCCCTCCACCACGCTCTTCTCCTGCTCCAGCAGCGTGAGGATGGCGGCGGCAATCTCCTCCTCGTCCACCGACACCACCGCGTCCACGTACTTGCGGACCATCTCGAAGGTGAGGTCGCCCACCTTCTTCACGGCGATGCCATCCGCGATGGTGGTCCCCGCGGCGGGCAGCTCCACCAGCTTCCCCGCCTCCACGGAGGCCTTCATGCTGTCGATGGTGGACGACTGCACGCCAATCACCTGGATGCCCGGCTTGGACTCCTTCAGCGCGCACGCCACGCCGGAGATGAGCCCGCCGCCGCCGATGGGGACGAGGACGACCTCCACGTCCGGCCACTGCTCCAGGAGCTCCAGGCCGATGGTCCCCTGGCCCGCGATGACATGCGGGTCGTTGAACGGGTGGACGAAGACGAGCCCCTCGTCCTTCTGCAGACGCAACGCCTCCGCGTAGGCCTCGTCGTAGTTGGTGCCCTTGAGCACCACGCGCGCGCCGTAGTCATCGCGCGTGCGTGACACCTTGATGAGCGGCGTGCGCTCCGGCATGACGATGGTGGCCTTCACCCCCAACCGCCGCGCGTGGTACGCGACGCCCTGCGCGTGGTTGCCGGCCGAAGCGGCGATGACTCCGCGCTTCTTCTCCTCCGGCGTGAGCGTCAGCAACTTGTTGAGCGCGCCGCGCTCCTTGAAGGCGCCCGTGCGCTGGAGGTTCTCCAGCTTGAAGTACACCGCGGCGCACTCGGTCCGCTCCGTGAAGTAGTCCGACGCGGGGCAGGGGGTGGGCCGGATGGCGTCGCGCAGGCGCTCCCTGGCGGTGAGGATGTCCTGGAGGGTGACCATGGGCGCCGCGTCTAGCGGAAGCGCGCCCCGGGCGGAAGGGACAGCCGGCACGAGAGGGCCTGTCCTTGTCACTTGCCGCGATGCGGCAGGCTCGCCCGGAGGGAGTCCGGACGTGCGTCCGCGCGCGTCAGATGCCGCGCAACACGGTGGCCTTGCCCACCCGGCCGATGGCCAGGATGTAGGCCGCCGTCCTCATGGAGACCTTTCGCGAGCGGGCAATCTGCGCCACGCGCTCGTAGGCCTCCTTCATCGTCTTCTCCAGCTCCGCGTTGACGCGGTCCTCTTCCCAGGACAGGTGCTGGAGGTTCTGCACCCACTCGAAGTAGCTGACGGTGACGCCGCCGGCGCTGGCCAGCACGTCGGGCACCACGAAGATGCCGCGCTTCTCGAAGATTTCGTCCGCTTCCGGCTGCGTGGCCCCGTTGGCGCCTTCGATGATGAGGCGCGCGCGCACCGCGTTGGCGTTGTCGCGGGTGAGCGCGTGGCCGAGCGCCGCGGGGATGAGCACCTCGCAGTCGGCCGCGAGCACCTCTTCGTTGGTGCAGGCGGTGCCACCGCCGAAGCCCGTCACGGTGCCGGTGCGCTTGACGTGTTCGAAGAGGGACGGGATGTCCAGGCCCTGCGGATTGCGCACGCCGCCCAGCACGTCCGCCACGGCCACCACCACGCCGCCGTCCTCCCAGAGCAGCTGCGCGGTGTGGCTGCCCACGTTGCCGAAGCCCTGGATGGCGAAGCGCGTGCCCTTCACCGGCAGGCCCAGGTCGCGGAGGATTTCGCGGCACACGTACTGGAGGCCTCGCCCGGTGGCCGCTTCACGGCCCTTGGAGCCGTAGAGCTCCAGCGGCTTGCCCGTCACCACCGCCGGCGAGTGGCCGTGGTAGCGCGAGTACTGGTCCATGATCCACGCCATCACCTGGGGGTTGGTGTTGACGTCGGGCGCGGGGATGTCGCGGGTGGGGCCGATGACGTCCTGAATCTGGTCGACGAACTTGCGCGTCAGGCGCTCCAGCTCCTTGAGGCTGAGCTGGGACGGGTCGCACGCGATGCCGCCCTTGGCGCCGCCGTAGGGCAGGTTGACGACGGCGGTCTTCCACGTCATCAGCGACGCGAGCGACGAGGACTCGTCCTGGTCCAGCTTCGGGTGGTAGCGAAGGCCGCCCTTCATGGGGCCTCGGCTGTTGTCGTGCTGGATGCGGTAGCCGAGGAACGTGCGAATCTCGCCGGAGTCCATCTCGATGGAGACCTGGACCTTCACCTCGCGAAGGGGCGTGGCGAGCAGAGTCTCGATGGGGGTGCCCACGTCCATGATCCGCGCGGCCTTGCGGAAGTAGTAGTTGGTACCCTCGACGGCGGTCATGTTTCGCAGGGCTCCTGGTAGCGGTGGACCCGGGTGAGCCCGCACCGCGCGCGAGACCTTAACAGATGGGGTGCGCTACCATAGGAAACTGCCATGTCTCCTGGCCCTCCGGATGCTTCGACGGTGAACGGACACCTGCAGGGCCTGGCCCGGAGGATTCGGGCCCTGAGGGAGCGCCGGGGGCTCACCCAGGAGGACTTCGCGTCTCGGTGTGGCATCTCGGTCTCCTTCGCCTCCCTCTTGGAGCGAGGCGAGCGGAGCCCCAGCTACGAAACGCTCCTCCAGGTGGCGGGGGCGTTGGAGCTGCCGCTGTGGGAGCTGCTCCGGCTGGACGACGTGGATGATGCGGGGGCCCACCGCCTGGAGGGCTTCGTGCGGGCGCGGAGGCTGTCGCGTCCGGACGTGGACCGGCTGCTGAAGGTGGCGGAGATGATGTTCACTTCAGGGGCCACGCCCGTGCCCCCCGCGAGGCCGGAGTCCGCGAGGTGTGTCGAGCCCGGCTGCCAGCGGGCCGTCCTCGCCCGAGGGCTCTGCACCGCGCACTACCACCGGGAACGGCGCAAGAAGACCGTCGGGCCACGGGAGGGCTGAGCACCCGGCGACATAGGAGCCGCTGAAGCGCGGGAGGAGCCCCGGCGATGGCTCGCGGCGCGATGGCCTCAGAGGAGCGCTCTCCATGCCACCTCTCACGCGCGCGGGAGGGCGCCTCGGCAAGGGCTCGCCGCGAGATGGCCTCCGGGGAACGCACTCCATGCAACCTCGCACGAGCGTGGGAGGAACTGCGGCGAGGACTCGCCGAGAGGCACTCTCACGGCAACATCGCGCGAACCCAGGATGAATCGCGACGAGGGGGCTCAGCGCGACGGCCTCTTGGGACCGCGCTCACCGTCCCTCCGTGCCCACCCGGGAGGTCTCTCGGCGACAGTGCGCCGAGCGATATCCTCCCAGGAAGGTTCACGAGGTGTCGCTACTTCTTGCGTGCGCGCTCGACCTTCAGCGTGCGCTCACCGTGCTGCTTGCCGTGGGTGGCCTCGAAGGCGGAGGCGTCCTCGTCCGCGACGAACACGTACGCGTACGTGGGACGCAAATCCATCCGCACCACCTTGCCGGCCGGAGCACCCGCGGCCTCGAGCGCGCTGGTGACACCCGCCTCGTCCAGCCCGTCCTGCTTGCCCAGGCCGACCCACAGGCGCACCTGGCCCGGCACGTCCGGCAGGGCCTCGTGACGCGGACGGCGCTCCTCGCGCGCGCCGCGGGGACGGTGCCGCTCAATCTTCAGCACCTTCTCGCCCACCTGCTTGCCGTTGAGCGCCTCGAAGGCGGGCGCATCGGCCTCGGCGACGTAGGCATAGCCGTACGTGGGCCGCAGCAGGGCCTTGAGCACCTTGCCCTCGGGCGCCCCCGCGGTCTCCAGCGTGGCGGGCAGCTTCGCCTCGTCCATGCCGTCATCGGAGCCCAGGTTCGTCCACAGCTTCACCTCGCCCGGCCCCGCGTCGGGGGACGGAGGCGGGCGCGTGCCCGGCTCGCGCTCGCTGCGCGGCTTGCTCTTCTCCACGCGCAACGTCTTGGAGCCGTGCTGCTTGCCATTGAGCGTCTCGAACGCGGCGGCGTCCTCCTCCGCGACGAACACATACGCGAACGTGGGACGCAGCTCCGCGCGCACCATCTTCCCCAGCGGCGCGCCCGCATCCTCCAGCGCCGTGGCGATGCTGCCCGGCCCCAGGCCATCCGCCGTCCCCAGGTTCACCCACAGCTTCGCCTCGCCCGGACCCGCCTCCAGCGCGGCGGCGCCACGGCTGGAGTCCCGCTCGCGGCGGGGCTCATCGCGGCGCGGGCGGCGCTCGCGGTCCGGGTGCTCCGGACGCGCCATCGGCTTCTCACCGCGCTCCCGGCGCTCGCCCCGCTCCCGGCGGTCCTCCCCACGCTCACGCTCGCGGCGGCGGCCCTCGGGCTTGCGCTCCGGGGTCGGCTCGCGACCCTCGGCCTCCTGCGCCGCCTTCGCCTTCTCCATCCGCAGGTGGCTGAAGAAGTACTTCAGCAGGAAGGCGACCAGGTCATCCGCGTTGGGCCGCGTCTTGAGCTGCGCGGCCAGGGGCAGGAAGCCCTCGAACACGGAGCCGCTGGCGGCCTCCTGGATTTCGCGCACGTGGCGCTCGGTCCACAGGCGCATGGCCTCTTCGGGGGCCGGCATCTCCTGCTTGTCGAACTTGATGCCGTACTTCTTCTCCAGCGCCGTGTACGTCGCCAGCTCGCGCCCGGAGAAGAGGTTGATGGCCGTGCCCTTGTTGCCGATGCGGCCCGTGCGGCCCACGCGGTGCAGGTACACCGCCGGGTCCTCCGGCAACGAGTAGTTGATGACGTACTCCAGCCCGGAGATGTCGATGCCGCGCGCCGCGATATCCGTGGCCACCATGAAGGCCACCTCGCCGCGCTTCACCTTCGCCATCACCCGCTCGCGCTCCTTCTGCGGCAGGTCTCCGTTGAGCAGCTCCGCGTCGAAGCCGTTGCGGTTGAGCACCGCCGTCACCAGCGCCGTGTCATCCCGCGTGTTGCAGAAGATGATGGCGTTGGGCGGCTCCTCCTTCTCCAGCACGTAGATGAGGTTGCGCGGCTTGGGGAAGGCGTCCGACACGTCGTAGCGGACGTGGTGGATGTGCTCCACCGTGAACACGTCGCCGGAGAGCAGCAGCGTCTCCGCGTTCGTCGTGTACCGCGCGATGAGGTTCTGGATGTCCGTGGGGACGGTCGCGCTGAACAGCAGCACCTGGCGCGTCTTGGGAAGGCGGTCGAGGATGCGGGTGACCTCCTCGTAGAAGCCCTGGTTGAGCATCTCGTCGGCTTCGTCCAGCACCGCGTGGTCGCACCCGTCCAGCTTCAGGTTGCCGCGGTTGATGTGGTCGAACACCCGGCCCGGCGTGCCCACGATGATGGGCGTGCCTTCCTCGAGCGCGTCCTCCTGCTGCTTCATGGAGGCGCCGCCGTAGATGGCCGCCACCTTCACGCCCTTGTACTTCGCCAGCTTGGTCAGCTCGTCCGCCACCTGGAGCGCCAGCTCCCGCGTGGGGCAGAGGATGAGCGCGCGCACCCGCTTGTCGTCGGGGGAAATCTTCTCCAGCAGCGGCAGGCCGAACGCGGCCGTCTTGCCAGTGCCCGTCTTGCTGCGGACAATGAGGTCCTTGCCCTCCATGGCCGGCCGGAACGCGCGTGCCTGGACAGGAGTGGGATGGGTGTAGCCGCGCTCCGCCAGCGCACGGCGGAGGGGCTCGGACAGATTCATGTCGTCGAAGCCGATGTCCGCGATGTATTCGGCGGGACGCGTCGGCGCTTCGTCGGTGGCCGGGCTGCCCGGCGAGGTGGGCTCTTGGATGTCGCTCATCAAGCAGGGGCATAGCTCCTGCATTACCCTCTGGCAACAATCGCGGCACTTTGGGGTATGGAGAGCCGATGGCGAGTGGAGGGAAAAGAACCAAAGGAACGTCTTCCCGGCCCAAGTCGAAGCGGGCGGCGGGAAGCGCGCCTCCCCGTGCGGAAGAGGTTGACGTCCAGGCGGAGGACGCGGGTGCCGAGGCGCAGGTGGACCCGGACTCCCTGGAGCCCGACGAGGCGGAGCTGGTGGAGGTCGAGCCCGAGGAGGCCGCGCCCCGGCTCGCGCCCTCGAAGGCGCTGGCCCGAGCGGGTGAATCCGGGCTCAGCAACCGGGACCCCCTCCAGGCCTACATGGCGGAGGTGCAGCGCCATCCGCTGCTCTCGCGCGAGGAGGAGCTGGCGCTGTCGCGTCAGTACCGGGACACCCAGGATGTGCGCACCGCGTACCGGCTGGTGGCCTCCAACCTGAGACTCGTGGTGAAGCTGGCGCACGAGTACCACCGCAACCCGCTGTCCCTGTTGGACCTGGTTCAAGAGGGGAACATCGGGCTCATGCAGGCGGTGAAGAAGTATGACCCTGAACGGGGCGTGAAGCTGAGCAGCTACGCGGCCTGGTGGATTCGGGCGTACATCCTTCGCTACATCATGGACAACTGGAAGATGGTGAAGCTGGGGACGACAGAGGCCCAGCGGAAGCTCTTCTTCAAGTTGCGCCAGGAGCAGGAGAAGCTCATCGCCCAGGGCTTCGAGCCCAGCCCCAAGTTGCTCGCGGAGCGGCTCAACGTCACCGAGCAGGACGTGGTGGAGATGGACCAGCGGCTGGGGCACGACGAGGTCTCCATCGACGCGCCGCTGGGCTCGGATGACGAGGGCTCGCGAGCCACCCGCGCGGACCGCTACCTGCCGTCGGGCGCCACCCCCGCCGATGAGCGGCTGGGCTCCGAGCAGCTCAAGGCCCTCTTTCGCGAGAAGCTGGCGGCGTTCTCCCAGTCGCTGGAGGGCAAGGAGCGCTACATCTTCGAGCACCGCCTCACCGCGGACGAGCCCCTGACGCTCCAGGACATCGGCGACAAGTACGGCGTCAGCCGGGAGCGCGCGCGTCAAATCGAGGCGGCGCTCATCCAGCGCATGCGTGAGTTCATGCGCGAACACATCCCGGACTTCGACCTGGTGGCGACCCCCAAGGGCTGATGCCGGAGCCCTGCGCCGAGGGCGAGGGGAGGACTATGCTCGTCCCCTCGCCAGTGTCTTGCCGGGGGTACTTCATGGGCCGCATTCGCCGTGCCTGGGGCGTGAGTCTTGCCGTCGTCGCGTGGGTGTTGGCCGCGGGCTGCGCCAGTTCACTGCGGCAGAACTACATGCGCGACAAGGCCGCCGACCACGTCTACCGCAAGACGCTGCCGGACATGTGGCCCGGCGTGAAGCAGGTGCTCAAGGAGCGCGGCTACTCCTGGAAGGAGATGCCGGGCCGCTTCGTGCTGGAGACGGAGTGGCTCGACTCCGGAGGCGGCACGCTCGGGCCCGCGTCCGCGTCGCGCTTCCTGGTGGAGGGCCTCACCCTGGCCCAGGGGGGCACCATCCTCCGGGTGATGCGTGGCAACCGGCTGTCGCAGGCGGTGGGCTCGGGCTACGTGACGCAGGAGCTCGCCACTGGTAACTCGACGCGCGCGCAGGAGGAGCAGGCCCAGGCCCGCGAGAGCTCCACCAGCAGCGGCGTGCTTCCCACGCAGCAGAGCTATGCGCGGGATTTGGAGCTGGAGCTGCTCCTGCTTCAGCGCATCGACCCGGAGGCCGCCGCGAAGCTGGAGGTGGACGCGGTCAGCGCCCACCCCTGAGTGTCACGACGTGCCCTGGTGCTACTTCTTCCAGGGGCGCGAGATGACACACGCGTTGATGCCGCCCACGCCCATGGACAGCTTGCCCGCGCAGCCGGCGGGAGTCGCCACGGCCTCGTCGAAGACGAAGCGCTCGTGCACGTGGGAGATCTGCTGGTTGAGCTCCGTGCGCTTCAGCGGCGTGGGGAACACCCCGCCGCGCGCATAGCCCAGGTACTGCGCCGTCAGCTCCCAGCCGCCGCCCGCGGACATGCCGTGGCCGAAGGTGCCCTTGCGCGCGGTGATGAGCACCGACTCGGGCATCACGTCGCGCAGGTTCTGCACCTCCAGGTAGTCACCCGGCGTGGCCGTGGCGTGCAAATCCCAGCTCCCCACGTCGGCGGGCGTACAGCCCGCGGCGGCCAGCGCCTCGCGGATGGCCAGGGTGGGGCCTTCCTTGGACGGGGTGATGATGTGGTCGGCGTCCGCGGTGACACCCACGGACACGGGCTCCATGCCCAGCGGCTTGAAGCCCTTGGACGTGAAGTAGTCGTAGTCGCCCATCACCCACACCACGGAGCCTCCCGCGATGTGCGTGCCGCGCAGCGCGGTGAGCGGCTTGGAGATGGCGGCGTCCGCGGAGATGACGCGGGCGTTGTAGAAGCCGCCCACCACCAGCGGGTTGGGCGCCGCGTCCGTCATGCCCATCACCACGGCCTTGGCCTCGCCCAGCTGGATGGCGTTCATCGCCAGCTTCAGGCCGTAGCCGAACGACGAGCACGCGGCCACCGGAGCGAACGTCATGCCGGTGATGCGGCCGAGCATCGAAATCTGCGAGGCGGGCGTGTTGTGGATGTTCCACAGCACGTTGGAGGACACCGCGTTCCACGGCGGCTCCGGCGAGCTCCACTTCTTCTGCAGCCGGGCGTTGCGGGTGCGCTTCTCCTTGATGACGGCCAGCTTGGCGGACTCCACGTCGGCGCCATCCGGCACGCCGATGGCCTCGATGTCGCGCAGCTCCGCCAGGTACTCGCGCAGCTCCACGGAGCGGCCCGTCCAGTACGCCCACCACGCGTCCTCGGCCTCGTCGCGGACAGCCTCGTCCACGGACGCGGGCTCCGGCGGCAGGCCCGCAAGCGTCTCACGCGTCTCCAGCCACTGGCGCAGCGCCGAGTTGCGCTCGGGCGCGGCCCAGAAGCGGTTCCACCGCCGCTGCGCGCGGTACAGGTCCAGGGAGATGGCCTGGATGGTGGGCAGGTCGCCCAGACCCGTCCCCACGTAGACGTGCGCGCGGGGCCCCAGGGCTTGCAATTCCTGCTCAATCCCGGGGTTCTGCGCGAGCGATTGGATGAACGCGCCGATGGCGAACTGCGTCGGCTGCCCCATCTTCCGCTCCAGCTGCGAGAAGCGGTTGGCGGGGAAGCGCGCGTCAATCCACGGCTTGTACTCCGCCAGGTCGAAGTCCGGCGTGCCGACCAGGAAGTTGTCCGGCCCGAAGCCGTTGAAGGGGGACAGCCAGCTTTCGGAGGAGGCGAGGTTCCTCTCGAACGCTTCAATGTTCCTGGACCGGGGGGCGACGACGCCCCAGCCGAAGATACCAACTCTGCGCACGGTATGACTTTCCTTGGCCGCTAGGGGGCGAGCGGCTCGATCTTCAAATTGTCGAAGTGGACGCGGGTCTGCCAGCCCGAGAAGGCGAAGTACTGATTGCGAGTCCCCTCCAGAGGCGAGGGGTCCTGGAGGGTGAGGAAGGGCTGTCCGTCCAGCTCCCAGGCGAGGGTTCCACCACGCCGGGTCAGCTTGAAGTGGTGACGCTTGCCCGGCACCACGGCGGCGCCGTCGCGCGCGACGCGGTCCGGCGTGTGCTCGTTGCGCCGCGCGATGACGGATTGGGTGTTGCGCCAGCCACCGAAGATGAAGACGTAGCCTGTCGCCGTGTACTGCATGCGCAGGTCTCCGGCATAGAAGGAGCGGCCATCGCCCCACGCCTCGACCTTGATGTCGCCCTGGGGGGCATCCGTCCAGGCGTCGAACTCAATCACCGCGTCGCGGGGGATGGGGCGCTTGAGCCACACGGGGCGGTTGTGGAGGGCCTCCACCACCAGCGCGCCATCCACCAGCTTCGTCGCCGCCGCGTTCGTCACGTTCCACGCGTCACCCAGCGTGTCGCGGTTGAAGTCGTCCGCGAAGGGCCCTGGAGGAATCGCGGGCGTCGCGGCCGCGAGCTTCGCGGGCATCCGGTCCGGCGTGTCCACACGGAGGTTGTCGTAGAAGATTTGCGACTCGAAGCCGGAGAGCCCCAGGCGGTCGTGCCCCGCGCCCTTGAGCGGGTGCGGGTCGTCCAGCTCCAGGAACAGCTCCCCGTCGATGTACCAACGCAGGAGCGTGCCGCGCCGCTCGATGCGCCAGTGGTAGGTGCGGCCCGCCTGCACGGGCGTGCCTCGCGCCTCCACGCGCACGCGGGTGTCGTCCTTGAACACGCTGGCCAGGTCGGCGCTCTGCGCGGTGTCGCCCTGGGACTCCGCCTTGCGCGCCGCGCGGCGCTTGAGCGCGTCCAACAGCGGCGCGTTCATGTCCAGCCGCGCAATCGCGGACGACGAGTTGTTCCAGCCGCCTTGCACCAGGATGTAGCCGGAGCTCGGGTCCACGCCGTTGCCGAAGACCTCCACCCGGATGTCGCCCTCGGGGAGCTCCGAGCGCACGTCGAACTCGATGGCCACGTCGTCCGGCAGCGGCGCCTGGAGCCAGAGCGGGTTGTTCTTCACGCCCGGCGCCAGCAGCTCACCATCCAACACCCGCCAGTAGCCTCCCGTGGTGAAGAAGTCCCGCTTCACCACGCTGGAGTCCGTGAAATCCTGGGTGTAGGGGACTGTCGTCGTGGCCTCCGCGTCCGCCCGGAACAGGGCCCGGTGGATGAGCGGAAACTGGATGAAGAGGATCAACCCGACAAGCACGGCCCAGCCGCGGCGAGACAGCCCCTCGGGCTTGACCCACGCGCTGTCCGCGGTGGGTTCCTGCCGGGGAGCGGCCTCCGAGGGGGAGTCCTGCTTCTCCTTCTCCTTGCGCCTGGGCTGGCCCATCAATCCTTCGGGGGTTTTCCGGGGGGAAAGCCGGCGGAATGTACGCGCCACGCCGGTGGACGTAAAGCACGGCGGGCTGTCCCCGGAGGTTGGCTACTTGACCCCCCAACGTTTCTCGAGCGCCCGCTGTTCCGCCTGGCGCTGCTTCAAACGTTCCTTTTCGGCGCGTTGCTTGTCGGCCTCTTCGGGCGAGGGCCGCATGGCAATCTGGTAGACGGCGCCGGCGACGGCGAACAGGCCCGCGGCGATGATGACGCCCCAGGGCTTGCTGGCCATGGTGGCCACCAGCCCACCGAACTGATGGAGCGCCGCCAGCGCGCCAATCACCAGCACCCAGCCGCCCACTGCGGAGGCGACCACGGCGCTGACGATGCGGTGGAGCAGCGCGCCCACCAGCCCGCCGATGATGAAGCCCGGCGCGAAGCCGAGCAGGAAGTCCTGCGGCCCGGCGATCTGCCCCGCGACCAGGCCCAGCGGGACGCCCAGGCCGATGAAGGTGATGGCGGGGGGAAACAGGAAGCCCAGGACCAGGAGCGCCGCCGCGACGAACGAGGGCATCCTCGGGTCCAGGTCCGGCATGCCCAGCTTCGCGGTGACGGCGCCGGTCCACACCAACCCGAGCAGCGCGCCCAGGGGGCCGGCCAGGATGCGGAACATCCGGGGGCCTCCGCCGACGAGCAGGAGCACCACGCCGAAGACACAGCAGACGATGCCTGCCCACATGGGCAAGAGCCGGTAGATGCCGACCCATCCCGACGGGTTGAGCTCCTGATAGGCCTTGAGGGCCTGGAGGAGGCCTTCCATGGCTCCTGCTCCTTGCATTGCGGCGCGCCCCGGCCCGTCCCGGTGGGCGTGTGAGGGCGCCGACGATGTAGCTTAAGCGTAGCGGGTCCCGGCCAATAACAGCAGGGCGGTGAACACAGCGGCGGCGAGCAGGGCGAAGCCGTAGAGCGACCCGGGGGTGGAGGAGCGCCGCAGGAGCTCCTCGGCCAGGGCCCGGTCCTCGGCGGAGGGAGTGCCCGCCAGCAGACGCTCGGCGTCGCGCCGCGCCCCGGCCACGTCACCTGCCTCCTTGCGCGCCCAGGCGGCCCGGACCTCGGGCGAACCAGGCGGCTCGGGCGTCTGTCCGCCTTTTGCCATGGGCCCGTTCTATACCGGGGAATGCGAGCACCCGTCGACGGTATATAGAGGCGCTCTATGTCCGCGCGGCGTCTGACCCGTCGAAACCTCCTGCTTGGCACCGCCGCGCTCGCCCCGCTGCTGTCTGGGCGTGCACAGGCCTTTGGTGAGAAGAGCCGCTTCATCCCCGCGGTGGCGAAGCACGGCGGGCGCTGGGACGGGCGGATGTCGGGGCTGCGCCGCATCGCGTGGGAGCTGCAGCGGCGCACGTCCGTGGAGGTGGTGCCGGACGCGCGGCCCTTCGCGCTGAGCAGCCCGGACCTCTTCGAGTACCCCTTCCTCTACTTCGGCGGCGATGGCGCCTTCCCCGCGCTCAACGACGCGGAGGTGGCCAACCTGCGGCGCTACCTGACGTACGGCGGCTTCATGCTGGCGGACGCCAACGACGGCAGCGACGGGGACGGCTTCGACGCCAGCTTCCGCCGGGAGATGGCGCGGGTGCTGCCGCAGAGCCCGCTGACGGAGGTGCCCTCCGGACACGTGGTGTTCAAGTCCTTCTTCCTCCTGGACGCGGCGCCCGGAAGGCTGCTCAACAAGCCGCAGATGCTGGCGGCGAACCTGGGCAAGCGCTCCGCGGTGCTGTACTCGCAGAACGACGTGGCGGGGGCGTGGAGCCGCAACGAGACGGGCGACTTCGAGTTCGACGTGAGCCCCGGCGGCGAGCCGCAGCGCGAGCTGGCCGTGCGCCTGGGCATCAACGTGTGCATGTACGCCCTCTGCCTGGACTACAAGGACGACGCCGTCCACCTGCCGCTCATCCTCAACAAGCGGCGCTGACGCCACCGGCCGACGCCGGGAGCCTGGATGAATTCCCCCACCTTCAACGCCTGGAAGCTCGTCAGCCTCTCTCCCTTGCCCACCTGGGCGTTGGTGTTCCTCGCGCTCGGGTTGCTCTTGGGAGTGGCGCTGGCCGCGTGGGGCGTGCGCAAGGAGCCCTCGCGCGCGCGGCGCATCCTCCTGTGGACGCTTCGGCTGGGCGCGGGTGTGGCCGCGCTGTTCTTCCTCCTGGAGCCGGGCATCCGTCACCTCCAGGTGGCGCGGATGAAGAACCGGGTGGCGGTGCTGGTGGACCGCTCCGCGTCCATGGGGTTCCCCTCCGAGCCGGGCGGCCCCACGCGCACCGCGCAGGTGGCCCGCTTCCTGGAGAAGGCCGCGCCGGGGCTCGCGGGATTGCAGGACCGCTTCACGGTGGAGTTGCACGGCTTCGACCCGGAATTGTCGCCGGTGACGGCCGCGTCGCTGGTGAAGGAGCCACCGCGCGGAGGCACCACGGACCTGTTGTCCGCGCTGCGCTCGGTGGCGGGCGCGGGGCAGGGCGCGCGCAAATTGTCCGGCGTGCTGCTGTTGAGTGATGGCGCGGACAACGCGGAATTGAAGGCGGGCGCGGTGGGCCGGGCGCGCGCGGCGCTGGTGGACCTGGGCGTGCCCGTCTCCACCTTCACCGTGGGACAGGAGGCGCTCAAGGACCTCTCCATCGAGGGGCTGAAGGTGGATGACTTCGCCTTCGTGCGCAACTCGCTCACGGTGGAGGCGGAGATTCATGGCCGGGGCTTCCGGGGCCAGGAGATTCCCGTGGTCCTCCGTCAGGAGGGCAAGACGGTGGCGAGCAAGACGGTGCGCCTGGAGACCTCCGACGACGTGAAGCCCGTGTCCTTCACCTTCACGCCGGACCAGACGGGCCGCTTCGTCTACACGGTGTCGGTGCCCACCTTCCCGGACGAGGCGGTGGCGGAGAACAACAGCCGCTCCTTCACGTTGAAGGTCATCCGGGACCGCGTGCGCGTGCTGCTGGTGGTGGGGCGCCCCTCGTGGGACGAGCGCTACCTGCGTGGCCTCTTGAAGCAGGACGCCAACGTGGACCTCATCTCGTTCTACATCCTGCGCACGCTGTCGGACGACCCGGGCACGACGAATGACCGCGAGCTGTCCCTCATCCCGTTCCCCATGGATGAGATTTTCGACACGAAGCTGGACACCTTCGACGTCGTCATCTTCCAGAACTTCGGCTACACGGACCCGTCGCTGTCCATCGCCGAGTACGAGCGCAACCTGGAGCGCTACATCCACAACGGCGGCGCCTTCGTGATGCTGGGCGGCGACAGCGTGCTGGGTGAGGGCCGCGCCAACATGCCCACGCTCATGGAGGCGCAGCCCGTGGCCGCCGCCGGGCCCGCCAACCCGGAGCCCTTCACCGCGCGCCTCACGCCGGAGGGACTGCGCCACCCGGTGACGGCCATCGGCATGGGCGCGTCCGCCACCGAGGCGGCCTGGGCGGAGCTGCCTCCCATCCCCGGCATCAACATGACGCGCGCGCGCCCAGGCGCCACGGTGTTGCTGGAGCATCCGCATCTCACCTTGGATGGGAAGAACGTGCCGCTCGTGGCGGTGTGGGACTACGGCCGGGGCCGCGCGCTGGTGATGGCCACGGATGCGTCCTGGTACTGGGCGTTCGCCGCGCACCGGGATGGCTCGCCCAGCCGCGCGTATGACCGCTTCTGGGGCAACGCGCTGCGGTGGCTGGTGAGAGACCCGGACCTGACCACGCTGAAGGTGACGGCGGACCCGCCGTCGGTGGAGCCGGGGCGGCCGGTGGCGGTGGTGGTGCAGGCGCGCAGCGCGGACTACCAGCCCGCGCAGGACGCGCAGGTGCGGGTGGAGTTGTTCTCCGTGGCCTCGCAGAAGCCCGTGGCGGTGCAGACGGGCGCGACGGGACAGGACGGCGTGGTGCGCGTGGAGTTCGCTCCGCCGGAGCCGGGGCCGTACAAGCTCCTGGCCACGGCGAAGAAGGGTGAGTCGGAGCTGGGGCAGGGCGAGGACGCGGTGGCGGTGCGCGCGGTGGGCCCGGAGCTGTCGGATGCGTCCGTGCGGCCGGAGTTGATGGAAGCGATTGCCCAGGTGACGGGCGGCAAGGCGTTCAAGCTTCCGCAAGACGGGCTGCCGGACGTGCCGCTGCTGGACCCGCCCGTCGTCGAGGTGGGCCGCGCGAAGGACCAGCCCTTGTGGGACCGCTGGTACTACCTGGTGGCCCTCATTGGCCTTTTGGGCGCGGAGTGGTTCGCGCGGCGCCGGTTCGGTTACGTCTGAGCGCGTGGGTGGGCCCAGGTGCGCCTCGCAACCCGAGGCGCTGGGGTGGGTTCTGGAAGTGGGCTAGAGAGTGACTCCGACCTGGCCCTCTTCACGGAGTCCTCGTGCGTCTTGCCCTCGCGCTGCTGTTCATCGTCCTGCCGCTGTCGTCGCCCCTCGCGCAATCGCTTCCACCGGACCTGGATGCCACCGTCGAGCGGACCCTGAAGACCTTCGAGGTCCCGGGCGTGGCCCTGGCCGTGGTGAAGGACGGCAAGGTGCTGCTGGCCAAGGGTTATGGCGTGCGCAAGCATGGGGACGCGACGCCGGTGACGGCGGACACGCTGTTCAACATCGCCTCCAACAGCAAGGCCTTCACGGCGGCGGCGCTGGCCATCCTCGTCGACGAAGGGAAGCTCCAGTGGGACGACCGGGTGGTGGACCACCTGCCCTCGTTCCAGATGTTCGACCCGTACGTCACGCGCGAGCTCACGGTGAGGGACTTGCTCGTGCACCGCAGCGGTCTGGGCCTGGGCGCGGGGGACTTGCTGTACTTCCCGCCGTCCTCGTTCACCGAGGATGAGATTGTCTCCAAGCTGCGCCACATCAAGCCGGCCATCAGCTTCCGCAGCCGCTACGCCTACGACAACATCCTCTACCTGGTGGCGGGCAAGGTCATCGAGAAGGTGAGCGGCCGGCACTGGCGCGACTTCGTGCGCGAGCGCATCTTCACGCCGCTGGGCATGCGCGACAGCAGCACGCACGTGAAGGGGCTGCGCGTGGGGGCCAACGTCGCCACGCCGCATGCGAAGGCGGACGGTGTGCTCAAGGCCATCGCCCCCACGAGCATCGACAACAACGCGCCCGCGGCCGCCATCAACTCGAGCGTGAATGACCTGGCCAAGTGGATGATGACGCAGCTGGGCCGGGGCGTGATTCCGGGCACGGACGGCAAGAAGCGTCTGTTCAGCGAGGCGCAGTCGAAGGAGATGTGGGCGGCGCAGACGGTGATGGCCGTCTCGGAGCCCTCCAAGCCGATGGAGCCCCTGCGCGCGAACTTCGCCGCGTACGCGCTGGGCTGGGCGGTGCGCGACTACCGGGGCTACAAGCTGGTGGGCCACAGCGGCGCGCTGCCGGGCTACTTCTCGCGGGTGATGCTGGTGCCGGAGCTGGGGCTGGGCATCGCCGTGCTGACGAACCAGGAGGAGCGCGGCGGCTTCGAGGTCCCCATGTGGACGGTGCTGGACGCGTTCGTCGGCGCGCCCAAGACGGACTGGGTCGCCGCGTTCAAGGCGGATGACGACGCGAAGCGCGCGAAGGCCGAGGAGAAGGTGGCCGGCCAGAGCGGCACGCGCAACACGCAGAGCAAGCCGTCGCTGCCGATGGAGTCCTACGCGGGGACGTACCGCGACGCGTGGTACGGCGACGTGACGGTGACGCGTGAAGGCGACAAGTGGATGCTGCGCTTCACCCGGACGCCGAGCCTCGTCGGCGAGCTGTCCCACTGGCAATACGACACGTTCGTCGCGCGCTGGAAGGACCGCTCCCTCAACGCGGATGCCTTCGTGTCCTTCTCGCTGAAGCCGGATGGCTCGCTGAGTGAGATGCGGATGCAGCCCATCTCGCCGCTGACGGACTTCAGCTTCGACTTCCAGGACCTGCTCTTCACGCCCGTGAAGGAGCTGCCGGCCGCCGCGGTCGCCAAGCCGGTGCACTGACGGCGCGGTGTCTTCACGCGCGGCGGGGCCCCTCTCGAGGACGAGGTGGCCCCAGGCCGCGAAGGCGGACTACTGCTTCTCCACCACGCCACAGGCGATGCGGCCACCCGCGTCGCCGGTCGGGTCGGAGTGATAGTCGTCCTCCTTGACGTGGACGACCACCGCGGAGCCGTCCTTGTCGAACAGGGACTTCACGGTGAGGCCGTTCTGGGAGAACGTGTCGAACGTCACCTTGCCGTCCTTGTCCGCGTAGAGGTTCGGCAGGTCACCCACGTGCTTGCCCTTGGGCGAGAGGATGCCGTGGGCCTTCTTCGTCGGGTTGAAGTGGGCGCCCGCCGTCTTGAAATCCGGCGCGTCGCACTTGCCCGTCTCGTGGATGTGGAAGGCGTGCTGTCCCGGCGGCAGGTCGCGGAACTGGCCCTTGATGAGCACGCCGTGCTTGGTCTGCTCGAAGATGACCTCGCCCACTTCCTTGCCCTGCGCGTCCTTCACCAGGGCCTTGGCCGACTCGCCCTTGGCGGGCGCGCTCTTGGCCTGCGCGGGAGCCGGAGGCGTGGCCGCGGGGGCGGCAGCGTCCTGCGCGAGCACGGGCGTGGCGGTGAGAACGGTGGCGGTCAGCAGCGCGCGAATCGTCATAACGTAGGGTCCTTCCTCCAGAGGGGGATGTTGCTCGGTGAGGGGGGACACTAGCGGGTGTTCGCCGGGCCTGCAGGGAATCCGTGCGGGAGACGACTCGCTCCCGCGCGGACCCTCACTCCTGGCCGGGCGGCGGCACCAACAGCGGCACGGGGACCACGCGCGAGGCTCCGAACGCGGGCGCCCAGGTGCGTTGCACCTCCACGCTGTTGAGGAACCTCACGATGGCCTGGAACGCGGGCAGCGGTCCCCCCAAGGTCTCCGCCCACTCCAGTCCTCGTGGCGAGAGGTTGGGCACCAGCGGGCCCAGCTCCTCCGTCGTCGTCGAGGAGCGGGTGACGCGCAGCCCTTCGTCCCGCAGGCGCTTGGGCACGTACAGCGGCGCGAAGCGCGCGTGGCGGTGGTCGTGCACGCAGCCTTCCTCCTCCAGCAGCGCCGCGGACAAGGGCAGCTCGCGCACGTTGAACAGCAGCTTCACCGCGCCCACGTGAGGGTCATACGGCCCGCGCAGCCGGTGGTCGCCGCGAGGAATCAAGCGCCGGTCCAGATAGCAGTAGGCGCGAGTCTCCGGGGGCAGCGTGCCTCGGTGCCGCGCGCCGCCGTAGCGGTAGAAGGGCCGCAGGTGCTTGGCGTCCACCTCCAGCGGCGGGCCCACCTTGAGCGCGCGCAGCTTCGGCAGCAGCTCCTCCGGCAGGCCGTGGGCCCGGGCGAACTCCGGCAACTCCTCCATGGTCGCGGCGGCGAAGGCGCGAATCCTCGCGAGCAGCCGCTCCGGGTCCGCGTCCACCAGCAGCTCGTCGAAGCGCGTCTTCACGCCCGGCAGGCTCACCGGCACCAGCGTGGTGAGCGGCTCGCCCTCCGCGCTCCAGCGCGCATCCAACGCGCTGGCCTCGGGCGTGGTGGGCGCCAGGCGCCACTCGGGGGCCTCGGGCTTGAAGTGCTGCCAGTCGCCTCGCCGCTCGAAGCGCGGCGGGTCCACATGGCCGGGCAGCGAGGACCACACGGTGATGCACGTGCGCACCTGGGTGCCCGCGAAGGCACCGGGCCCCAGGTCCACCACCTCGCGCAGCGTGAGCATGGACAGGAGGGATTCGCGCAAGGGCGCATAGAGGAACGCGTCCAGCAGGCTCGCCGGGGTGATGAAGGCGAGCACTCCGGGCCGGTTGGAGAGCCGGTGCGCGGCCACCAGCAGGAAGAAGGCGAAGTCGTCGCGCAGGCTCGTGCCGGGGGGTAGCGCCCGCGGTAGCAGCGCGCGCAGCTTCGCGTAGGCGCTGGCGTCCTTCAGGACGGCCGACGTGCCGTTGTAGGGCGGATTGCCCACCCAGAGCTCCCGGTGCTCCGGGGGCGTGGCGGCGAGCAGGGGCTCCAGCCCACCGCGCAAGGTGTCACCCTCGCGGATGTCCGCCTCCGGCAGTCGTGTCTGGCAGAGCCGGGCCACCTTGGCGTCCAGCTCCATGCCGCACAAGCGTGCGCTGGGCCAGATCTTCGAGGCCGCGGCCAGGAAGGCCCCACCTCCACAGGCCGGGTCAATGACTGTGAGCGGTCCTGCTCCCAGGTGCGCCATCGCGAGCGATAGCGTCCGTTCGACCAGGGGCGCGGGTGTGAAGAACGCACCCATCGCCTTTCGGTCCAGCTCGGGGAACTGGTGGACGAGCCTCTCTTCGTCCACATCCAGCAACCTATTCGCGGCGCGCGGCATCGAGAAAACATCCTAGCCAGCGCCGCTCTCCGTGGTGACACGTCCAAAGCTTTGCAAACGCACTCAACGCCCGGATGTGATGTCCCAATCAATTCACATGCCCGGAAGTCTGAGATGGTTTACCCCGCAGCGCGTGTTTTCAGCCCGCAGGGGCCCCGCGGGTAGTCCTGATGTGCCCCGCTCAACCAGGTTGGCTGGAGGTCCGGGGGGCGCGGAGGACTTCCCAGGCGCGAAAAACACCCATCCCCACCAACATCGCGCCGACAAAGAGCACCACGGTGGTGCCTCCCACGGGCGCGGATACCAGCGCCGGGCCCGGGCAGTAACCGGACAGGCCCCAGCCAATGCCAAACAGCGCCGCGCCCGCCACCAGACGCCCGTCCACCAATGAAGGCGGCGCGGGAGGAAAGGCCTGCGCGAGCACGGGCTTCGCGCGGCGCACGATGAGCTTGCGCAGCAGTCCGTAGGTGCCCAGCGCGCCCGCCATGACGAAGGCGAGGCTGGGGTCCCACGCGCCCGCGACGTCGAGGAAGCCCACCACCTTCGCGGGGTTCGTCATGCCGCCCACGCCCAGCCCCAGCGCGAAGAGCAGCCCCGCCAGGCCCGCCATCAAGGTCGCCTTCACGAGACACCTCCCAGCACATGACGGGTGACGAAGACGGTGAGCGCTCCGGCCGCCATGAAGGTGAGCGTGGCGACCAGCGAGCGCCTGGCGCCTCGCGCGAGACCGCAGACCCCGTGGCCGCTGGTGCAGCCGCTGCCCAGCCGGGTGCCGAAGCCCACGAGCAGCCCCGCGGCGAGCGTGGCGCCGATGCCGGAGATGACGGGCGGACCGAAGGACTCCGGCCGGACGAGCGCGAGCAGCACGCCGCCCACGGCGAGCCCCCCGACGAAGGCCGCGCGCCACGCGGTGTCCGCCTTGGAGGGAGTCAGCAGGCCCGCGGTGATTCCGCTGATGCCCGCGATGCGGCCGTTGAACAGGAGAAGCAGGGCGGCGCCCGCGCCGAGCAGGACGCCCCCCAGGAGGGGGAGAAGGAACATGTTCATGGGTGATGGGACCTGCCGAGGGTGGAGACGCAGTGAAGTGGGTCGGGCATCACGAAGCGAAGGGAAAGCGTGTCGAGGGGGGAAGTCCCGGGTGACACGTCACCGATTTGCGGTGAGAGTCGCCTCGACGGGAAAAGGATTCAGCGGTCCGTGCCGATGTTGAGGGAAAGAGGAGGTCCCCGCTCGGACCGAGCAGGCGTCCCGGCGCTTTTCACCCAGGGAGAAAGGGAGCAGGCACGTGGTTGCGACAGACAGGGCGGCAAGGGGAGGCCAGAGCGACGCGGCGCTTGTCGCGGCGGCGCGCAAGGGGGACCGGGAGGCGCTGGAGGCGCTGCTCGCCCGGTACGCATCGCCGGTGTACCGGTTCGGGGTGCGCCTGTGCGGCTCCGAGGAGGTGGCGCGCGACGTGTTGCAGGAGACCCTGATGACGGCGTTTCGCGGCCTGCATGCGTTCCGCGAGCAGGCCCAGCTGTCCACGTGGCTCTACCAGGTGGCGCGCTCCCACTGCTCACGGGAGCGGCGGCGCGAGGCGCGAGGGGGTGTGCCGGTATCGCTGGACGAGGAGGCCGCGCGCGCGGTGCCGTCCGGTGAGCGGCCCCTGGACGAGGCGGCCCACGCGCGAAAGCTGGGTGCGGAGATTCGCGATGCGCTGGCCTCGTTGTCCGCGACGGACCGGGAGGCGCTGCTGCTGCGCGACGTGGAGGGCCTGTCCGCCGAGGAGGCCGCACGTGCGACGGGCATCGACGTGCGCGCGCACAAGAGCCGCCTGCACCGCGCACGCATGCGCCTGAGGGCGAAGCTGGACGGCGGCGCGCTGTAAGAAAGGGGCGGGACCCAGACCCCTTGGCGGCCCGGGTCCCACCCCCGTCTTCCTCCGGCAGGAGCGTGACGGAGGAGGGCTATGTCTCGGGGGATGGCCTCACGCCTTGGTGGCCGTGGGGTGTGGCGCGGGGCCGGGGCTCACGGAGGGCACGGGGGGCACGGGCACCGCGGCGGGTTTGCCCGCGCCCACGTGCATGCGGTGCTTCACCTCGGAGAAGCGCTCGCTCGCCTCCTTCTCCGGGAAGAGCAGCGAGACGGCCACACCCACGAAGAAGGCCAGGGGCATGGTGATGATGCCCGGGTTCTTCAGGGGGAACAGGGCGCTGGTGTTCTTCAGCAGGTCTATCTGGACGGTGGGCGACAGGAAGATGAGCAGCACCGCGCTGAAGGAGCCCGTCAGCATGCTGGCCACCGCGCCATTCGTGGTGAAGTTCCTCCAGGCCATGGACAAAAGCAGGGCGGGGAAGTTGGCGCTCGCGGCGATGGCGAATGCCAGCCCCACCATGAAGGCCACGTTCTGCCCCTTGAAGGCCATGCCCAGCACCACCGCGAGCACTCCGAGGAAGAGGCTGGCGAGCCGCGCCACCTTGAGCTGCTCGTGCTCGGGGGCCTGGCCCTTGCGCACCACGCTGGACCACAAATCGTGGGACAGCGCCGCCGCTCCGGACAGCGTCAGGCCAGCCACCACCGCGAGGATGGTGGCGAAGGCCACCGCGGAGATGAAGCCCAGGAAGCCCGTGCCGCCCACGACCTCCGCGAGCATGGGCGCGGCCATGTTGCCGCCCTTGTCCACGCCGGTGATGGCCTGGCGCCCCACGAGCACCGCCGCGCCGAAGCCCAGGATGAACGTCACCAGGTAGAAGTAGCCGATGAGGCCCGTGGCGTAGAACACGCTGCTGCGCGCCGCCTTCGCGTCCGGCACCGTGTAGAAGCGCATCAGGATGTGCGGCAGCCCCGCGGTGCCGAACATCAGCGCCAGCCCCAGCGACACCGTCTCCAGCGGATTGCTCACCAGCGTGCCCGGTGCCAGCACCTGCGCGCCGTACTGCTGTGCGGCCTCGTTGAAGAGCGCCAACGGGCTGAAGCCGAACCGGAAGAGCACCACTCCCGCCAGCGCGGAGGCGCCCGCGAGCAGCAGCACCGCCTTGACGATTTGAACCCACGTGGTGGCGATCATCCCGCCGAACAGCACGTAGAGAATCATCACCACGCCGACGATGACGACGGCGACCTCGTAGGAGAGCCCGAAGAGCAGGTGGATGAGGTTGCCGGCGCCCACCATCTGCGCAATCAGATAGAAGCTCACCACGGTGAGCGTGCCCAGCGCCGCGGACAGGCGCACCGGCGTCTGCTTGAGCCGGTATGCCACCACGTCCGCGAAGGTGTACTTGCCCAGGTTGCGCAGGGGCTCGGCGATGAGGAACGTCACCACGGGCCAGCCCACCAGCCAGCCCACCGAATAGATGAGCCCGTCGAAGCCGGAGAGCGCGACGAGGCCCGCGATGCCCAGGAAGCTGGCGGCGCTCATGTAGTCGCCCGCCAGCGCGAAGCCGTTCTGCAGGGCGCTCACGCCACCGCCCGCGGCGAAGAACTCCGACGTCGTCTTCGTCTTTCGCGCCGCCCAGTAGGTGATGGCCAGCGTGACGCCGACGAAGAGCAGGAAGAAGAAGATGGCCGTGGCGTTGGGCTGGCCGAACTGCGAGCCCGTCGTGGAAGTGGGATTCATGGGGGCGTGCCTTTCAACAGCGCAGTTGGCTCAGGGCCCGGTCGTACTTGCCGTTGGCCCAGAGCATGTAGATGCCCGTCAGCGCCCAGGCGGTGACGATGACCAGGGCGCCCAGGAGGATGCCCACCGACAGGCCAGGGACGATTTGCTGGCCCATCAGCGGCTTGTTGAAGGCCACCAGCAGGATGAAGCCGAAGTAGGCCACCAGCGTGGCCAGCGTGAGCGCGGCGGCCACGCGCCAGCGCGACGCGGCGAGTGCTTCCAAGGCATCGCTTCGAGAGGGCTCGGACATGTCGTGTCTCCGGAGAGGGGTCAGGACTTCGCGCGGACAGGGAGCGACTTGGAGAGCAGTTCGTCGAGCACGGCGGGGTCGGCGAGGGTGGTGGCGTCGCCCAGGTTCTCCGTCTCGCCGGAGGCAATCTTGCGCAGCATGCGGCGAAGAATCTTCCCGGAGCGTGTCTTGGGCAGGCCGTTGACCACCACCACCCGGTCCGGCGTTGCGATGGGGCCGATGACGTGGCGCACCTGCTCCTTGAGCGCGCCCACCATCTGCTCCGTGGAGGTCTCCAGCCAGTCCGGCTTCACGGTGACGAAGGCGCAGACGCCCGTCCCCTTGATGTCGTGGGGGAAGCCGACCACGGCGGCCTCGGCCACGGCTTCGTGCGCGACGAGCGCGCTCTCCACCTCCGCTGTGCCCAGCCGGTGGCCCGACACGTTGAGGACGTCGTCGACGCGGCCGGTAATCCAATAGTAGCCATCCTCGTCGCGGCGGCAGCCGTCGCCGGTGAAGTACAGGTTGGGGAAGCGCGAGTAGTACGTCTCCACGAAGCGCTGGTGATGGCCGTACAGGGTGCGCGCCTGTCCCGGCCACGAGCGCGCCAGACACAGGTTGCCGCTGACGCCGTTGCCTTCAATCACCCGGCCCTCGTCGTCCAGCAGCACGGGCTCCACGCCGAAGAAGGGCAGGGTGGCGGAGCCCGGCTTGCACGGCGTGGCTCCGGGCAGCGGCGAGATGAGGATGCCGCCCGTCTCCGTCTGCCACCACGTGTCGATGACGGGGCAGCGGCCCTCGCCCACCACGTCGTGGTACCAGCGCCAGACCTCCGGGTTGATGGGCTCGCCCACGCTGCCCAGCAGGCGCAGCGACTTGCGCGAGGACTTCTTCACCCACGCGTCGCCCTCCTTGATGAGCGCGCGCAGCGCGGTGGGCGCGGTGTAGAGGACGGTGGCCTTCACGTCGTCCACCACCTGCCAGAGCCGGCTCGCGTCGGGGTACGACGGCGTGGACTCGAAGAGGACGGTGGTGGTGCCGTTGGCCAGCGGCCCGTAGAGCAGGTAGCTGTGGCCCGTCACCCAGCCCAGGTCCGCGGTGCAGAAGTGGATGTCGTCCGGGCGCACGTCGAAGACGTAGTGGTGCGTGGTCGCCGCGTAGACCAGGTAGCCGCCCGTCGTGTGCAGCACGCCCTTGGGCTTCCCGGTGGAGCCGGAGGTGTAGAGGATGAAGAGCGGGTCCTCCGCGTCCATCCACTCGGCGGGGCAGACGCCTCGGTGGCGCGCCATCTCCGCGTTGAGCCAGAAGTCACGGCCCTCCATCATGGGGACCTCGCGCGGCGTGCGCTGCACCACCAGCACGGACGTCACCTGGGTGAGACCTTCCACGGCCTCGTCGGCGATGGCCTTGGTGGGCACGCTCTTGGGACCGCGGGGCCCCTCGTTGGCGGTGACCAGCACCTTCGCGCCCGAGTCGAGGATGCGCTCACGCAGCGACTCCGCGGAGAAGCCCGCGAACACCACCGAGTGCACCGCGCCGAGCCGCGCGCACGCGAGCATGGTGTACGCCAGCTCCGGAATCATGGGCAGGTAGATGCAGACGCGGTCGCCCTTGCGGACCCCGTGGGCCTTGAGCACGTTGGCCACGCGGCCGACGTGGTGTTGGAGCTCGCGGAAGGTGATGGCCTGGTACTCGCCCGGCTCGTTCTTGGCCCAGAGGATGGCCGTCTTGCCGGGGCGCTCGCGGGCGTGGCGGTCCACGCAGTTGTAGGCGGCGTTGAGCTTGCCGCCGCTGAACCAGGAGAAGTCCACCTGCTCGGCGTCCACCTCGCGCACCGCGTCCGGTGGATGGAACCAGGTGAGCCTCCGGGCCTGCTCGCCCCAGAAGGCCTCGGGCGCCTCCAGACTCTGGCGATAGAGGCGCTGATAGTCCTCCAGGCTCTTCACGTGCGAGGCGCGGGAGAAGTGCTCCTTCGGCGGGACGAACGAATCCTTCACGACAGTCATCGGGGGTGACCTCGGGGAGTGGGGACTTCAGTAGAAGAACTGCAGTTGCGCGGTGCCGGTGAGGCCCGTCTCCGCCTCGGAGATGTCTCCGGTGCGCGACAGGGCGACTTCGGTCTTCAGGTTGAACGTGTGCTTCTTGAACCAGAGGTTGAAGCCGGGCCGCAGCGCGAGCGAGTCCTGCGCGTCGACGCGCGAGCGGAAGTACGTCGCGGACACGACGGGCTCGACGACGCCGATGCGATAGCCCAGCTCCGCGAGGAAGCCCGTGCCGCTGTTGGGGTTATCGAACCCCTGACGGTAGTGGTACACGGCCGCCTGGAAGACGAGCTCCATCGTGGCGCCGAGCGGCACGTCCGCGAAGAGGTCCGCGGACAGCGCCAGCGAGTCGTGCACCCCGCTGGCCGTGGCGATGGCATCGGGCTGGTAGTCCACGCCCGCGCCCACGGACAGGTGCGGCTTCTCCGCGAAGTAGATGCCCTGGAAGAAGAGGTCCTCCTCGCGCGTGAGGAAGTTCATCCTCGCCATGGCCACGCCCCGAGGCCAGTCGTCGGGGTTGATGACCCGCCCGTCGGGCAGGACGCTGCCCCTCACGCCGTTGAGGATGGCGGCCCGGAAGCCCAAGGGGCCGGCGAAGCCTCGCAGCTGCACGCCCATGTCTCGCCACACCTTGCCGACGCCCGGCGTGAAGCGGATGACGTTGGAGTGGAAGTCGACGGTGTCGAGCGCGATGGCGCCCTGGAGGTTGTGCCGGGACAGCGGCGCGATGAGGAAGCCCGCGTCCACCCAGACCTTGTCCAGGAACTCGTAGGAGACGAACGCGTCCTGGACGTAGAAGTCGACGTCGTATTTGCCGTCCTTGCCGAAGTTGGGCTGGTCCGTCTCCATGAAGAACGTCAGCTTCTTCGTCACCGCGCCGAAGACGAGTAGCCGCACGCGCCGCAGGAAGAAGTCCGTGCCCACGTGCCCCACGGGTGCGCCGTCCTTCGTGAGCTGCACCTGCGGCTGCATCAGGAGATTGACGTTGAGGTAGGCCTCTTCGTTGATGGTGAGCTTCCCGGCGACCGCGGTGCCTGGCAGCGACAGGACCACCGCGAGCGCGGCCAGGTGCGGCAACAAGCGCGAGAGGGTGTGGGGCATGCCCCGGCCCAGAGCAACACTCCGGCCAAATCGGGTCACCCGAAGTTTCAAGACCTTGGAGGTTGGCTCGCCGCGTCAGGGTGTTACCGAAGGTGACGTGGACGTTACCTGGGTAACGCTTCGTGCGGTGCGTCGTAACGAATCCGCACCGCGGGCTCGGAGGACTCAGTGAGGCGATGGTCGCGGGCACCTCACGCGCGCGTGCGCGGAAGGCCGAGCTTCTGTCGCTTCTCCCACAATGCCTTGCGACTGATGCCCAGGCGTCTGGCGAGCTCCGTCTCGCCCATGTGCTCCTGGTGCTCCAGGACGAAGCGCCGGAAGTAGTCCTCCATGGAGCCGCCTCCGGGCTCATCGGCCTCGGCTTCGCTGGACTCGGAGGCTTCGGCGGCGGAGGCCGCGGCGGGCGGAGTCGAGCTCATGGGGAGCTCCAGCGCGAGCAGGTCCGGAGTGACGAGCGGGCCGTCGGCGAGGATGACGGCGCGCTCCAGGGCGTTCTCCAGTTCGCGCACGTTGCCGGGCCACGGATGGGCGGACAGCGCCGCGAGCGCTTCGGGCGACAGCGTCACGGGCGCGCGGCCCACCTTCCGGCATGCCTTCTCCAACAGGTGACGGGCCAGCACGGGCACGTCCTCGCCGCGCTCGCGCAGGGGCGGCAGCCGAATCTCCACCACGCGCAGCCGGAAGTAGAGGTCCTGGCGGAAGGCGCCTTCCTGGACCCGGCGAGGCAAGTCCCGATGGGTGGCGGCGACGATGCGCACGTCCACTTTGCGCGGGCGGGTGGAGCCCACGCGCCGCACCTCTCCGTCCTGCAGCATGCGCAGGAGGCGGGCCTGCGCGGGCGCGGGCAACTCGCCCACTTCGTCGAGGAAGAGCGTGCCTCCGTGCGCGGCCTCCACCAGCCCCGCGTGCGCGGTGAGCGCGCCGGTGAAGGCGCCCTTCTCGTGGCCGAACAGCTCGCTTTCGAGCAGGCCCTCCGGAATGGCCGCGCAGTTCACCGACACCATGGGCCCATCCGCGCGCGGGCTCTGCGCATGAATCGCCCGGGCCACCAGCTCCTTGCCCGTGCCGGACTCGCCGAGCACCAGCACCGTCGCGGGGGAGGGGGCCACCTTGCGCAGGCGCTCGAAGACGTCGCGCATCGCGGAGCCGCCTCCCACCATGCCGCTCACCGAATACGTCTGCTCCACCTCGCGCTTGAGCGCCGCGTTCTGCCGGGTGAGCTTGCCCTCACGCAGCACGCGCTCCACCTGGAGCAGCAGCTCATCGTGGTCGAACGGCTTGGCGATGTAGTCCACCGCGCCCAGCTTCATCGCGTCCACGGCGGACTTCACCGTGGCGTAGCTGGTCATGATGAGCACGGGGACACCCGGGCACAGGGCGATGACGTCCGTTCCCGGCGCGCCCGGCAACCGCAGGTCCGATATCACGAGGTCAAAGGAGTCGAGCGTGTAGTCGCTCGCGGCCTCCTGTACGGCGCCCGCTTCGGACACGTCATGGCCCGCGCGCACGAGCAACCGGCGCAGCTCCGTGCGGATGATGGGCTCGTCCTCGATGACCAGGATGCGACTCATGCGGCGGCCCCCGGGCCTGGGCGGCGCACGTCGGACTCCTCGGTTCCGCGCGCGTCCGGCAGGCTCACCGTCACGCTAGTCCCTCCACCGGGTCGGCTGTCCACCTGGATGGTGCCCCCGTGCTCGCGCACGATGCCCGCGACCAATGCCAGACCCAGGCCCGTGCCCTCTCCCGGTTGCTTCGTGGTGAAGAAGGGCTCGAAGACCCGCTGCGCCAGCTCCGGTGGAATGCCATGTCCCCGGTCCAGCACCCGCACGTGGATGTGGCCGTCCACGGCGTCTGCTTCCAACTCAACGCGTGCACCCTCGGGGGAGGCGTCCACCGCGTTGGTCAACAGATTCACCAGCACCTGCTCCAGCCGCTGCGAGTCTCCCTGGACGGCGAGCCCCTCGGGGCAGCGGTGCTCGAAGCGCACGCCGCGAGAGCGGGTCTCCGTCCGCGCGAGCCGCGCCAGTTGCAGGGCCTCCGTCAACAAGGGGGCGACTTCCACCCGCGTGAAGGGTCGCGCCTCTCCGCCCACCGTGCCCGCATGGCTGAAGCCCACCAGCGCGCGGACGATGGCGTTGATGCGGCGGCACTGCTGGAGGATGAGTCCGGTGCGCTCGCTCACCGCGGCGGCGTCATCCAGCTCATACTTGAGGTTCTGCGTCAGGCTGGCGATGGCCGTCAGCGGATTGCCAATCTCGTGCGCCACGCCCGCCGCCACGCGCCCCAGCGAGGCCAGCCGGTCCTGATGCGCCAGGCGCGCGTCCACCGCCTTGCGCTCCGTGAGGTCCTCCACGACCAGGGCCATGCCCTCCGAGGTCCCTTCACCTTCCTCCGCGGGCGTCAGCCGCGAGCGATGAAGCCGCAGCGTGCGTTCATCGCCGGAGTCGGAGACCCGCACGCGTGCTTCGGTGTCAGGCTCCGCGCCCACCGCGAAGCCAGACAGGAGCGAGCCCCAGGGCGCGGGCAGGGCGGCCAGCGGATGGCCTCGCGCGGCGTGCTCCTCCACGCCCGACAGCCGCTCGAGCGCGGCGTTCCAGATGACCACTTCACCATCCGGCCCCACCGCGCAGACGCCCAGGGGCAGGTCCTCCAGGATGCGCCGCAGGTAGCGCCGCACGGCCTCCACCGCGTGCACGGGCCCCTGCATGCCGCGTGCGTCGCGCAGCCGCTCCTCCACGAAGCGCAGTTGCTCCGCCAGCGCGGTGCGCGTGCCCGGGCCCAGCCGGAGGGCCTCTTCGACGGTCAGCCTCGCGAGCACCGGGCCCAACAGGCCGGACAGGTTCCGCTCCACGCCGTCGCGCAGGCGGCGAAGCTCGGACGGCCTGCGCTCGTCTGCGGACATGCCGAGGGACTCCAGGGCGCGGTCCACCTCGGCCGACGCGGCCTCTTCTCCGAGCAGCGGGGCCAGTCGCTCACGAAACTCCCGGGGAGAGCCCGCCTCCACGCCACCGGAGACCAGGCTGGGGGCCTCGCGTGTGCAGGCCCGCGCCGCTTCGCGCTCCGACTCCGACTGCCGCGTGGCCAGGGAGACGCCCACGAAGGCCAGGGTGTTGAGTGTCAGCGACGCGAAGGTGGAGAAACCCCACGGCTCGTCACCGGGGAAGCCCAACTGCACGGCCATGCGATGGGTCCACGCCACCACGCCGGGCGAGGCCCATAGCGGCACCACCAGCGTCACCATCCATGTGGCGCCGCCCGCGCCCAGGCCCGCGAGCAGACCCGCGCGCGTGGCGCGCTTCCAGAAGAGCAGGCCCAGCACGCCGGGCGCGAACTGCGCCACCGCGACGAAGGACACGAGCCCCAGGTCCACAAGCCCCAGGCCGCGTGTGTCCAGCAGGTGGTAGAAGCCGAAGCCCGCCAGGATGATGAGCGCGATGAGCAGCCGCCGCGCCCACAAGAGCCAGCCATACAGGTCCGGCCGCCCCCGCGCGTAACCCAGCGGCAGCACCAGGTTCGTCAGGCACATGGGCGCGAGCGCCAGCGTGGTGACGATGACCATGGCGCTGGACGCGGAGACACCGCCGAGGAAGGCCACCAGCGCCAGGCCCGTCGCGCCGCGCGAGGCGGGCACCGCGAGCATGTGGAAGTCCGCCGGCCACGGCAGGTGCAGGGCCTCGCCGCTCCACAGCAGCACGGGCACCGCCAGGTTCATCACCAGCAGCACGAGCGGAAAGGCCCAGGTCGCGGTGGCCAGGGCATCGCGCTCGGGCGCTTCGGTGAAGGCCACGTGGTAGCTGCGAGGGGTGAGGAACGCGGCCGCGCAGGACAGCACCAGCAGCGGCGCCCAGGACGCCTCGCGCGCGGGGCGGCGCAGTTGCTCCACCGCTTCGGGGTGTGACTCCAGCCAGGTCCACAACCCCTCCACGCCGCCAAAGACAGATGACACGGCCCACGCGCCCACCGCCACCAGGGCCACCACCTTCACGGCGGACTCGAAGGCGATGGCCAGCATCAATCCCTCATGCCGCTCGCGAGGCGTCAGGTGGCGCGCGCCGAAGAGCACGGCGAAGATGATGAGCACCGCGCTGAACGTCAGGCCGACGAGCGTGGGCGACGCGGTGGGGCTCAGCACCTTCGCGGACTCCACCACCGCACGGACCTGAAGCGCGAGGTAGGGGAGGCTGCCCGCCAGCATGAAGAGTGTCACCGCGGTGCCGGTGGCCTGTCCCGGGTAGCGGAAGGCGAGCAGGTCCGCGAGCGAGGTGAGTTGAAGCTCGCGCGTCAGACGCAACAACGGGCGCCACAGCACGGGGACCAGCAGGCACGCCAGGGTGACGCCCAGATAGATGCCCAGATAGCGGAAGCCGTGCCGCGCCGCGTAGCCCACGCTGCCGAAGTAGGACCAGGACGTCGCGTAGACGCCCAACGCGAGCGCATACACCAGCGGGTGTTGGGTGATGCGTGAGGAGATGAGGCCCTTCTCGGCGGCATACGCGACGAGGAAGAGCAGCAGGAGATAGACGACGGAGGCGGCGACGAGCGACCCCAGCTCAAGCGTCATGGCCACCGCTCCGGTACGCGGCCCAGCCCCCCAAGGCAATGACACCCAGCCACACCACGAAGGGCATGTAGCCGGGAGCGTCCTCGGCCAACCACAGCCGGCGCAGGGGGGAGCCGAAGAGGAGCACCGCGATGGTGAACACGAGCAGCGACGGCATCGCGGGCGTGTCCGGTTCCGGGGTGCGCTTCATGGAGGTGAGAATAGCAGCGCGGCGGGGGAGGTTCTCCTTCCTCGGGACAGTGATGGTCTTCGCGGGCACGGGGCTGATAAGCCCATGCCAGACATGTCCGCGAACGCCCCTGTGTTCACCGAGCTCCCTCAGTTCACCTTGGACCGGGCCTCGCTCCGGTTGCTCCCCGAGTCGTTCTGCCGGCGCAACCAGGTGGCCATCCTGGGCACGGTGGACCCGGGGGCCCACGACACCCCGGTGACGGTGGGAATGACCCAACCGGACAACACCCAGGTGCGCGAGCTGATGGTGGAGTTCCTGCGCCGGCCCCTCCAACCGGTGCGCCTCAATCCGTATGAGATTGAGACCGCGCTCGAGGTGGGCTTCGGCGCCGGGCCCCGCGTCACCTGGGATGTCTTGCTCGAATCCGGCACCCCGCTCTCCAACCCGCCCACGCCGGTGGAGCTGGTGGAGCACGTGTTGCTCAGCGCCGTGGAGATGAAGGCGTCGGACATCCACATCGAGAGCTACTTCGACGACGTGGACCTGCGCTACCGCGTCGACGGCATCCTTCACCAATCCTATACAGACATCGACCCGCGCTCGTTGCCGGAGGTGGTCAGCCGCATCAAGGTGCTGGCGGGGTTGGACATCACGGAGCGGCGCCGGCCGCAGGATGGCCGTCTGCGCGCCAGGGTGGAGCAGCCCGAGGGGCGCAAGGTGGTGGACTTCCGCGTCAGCGTGGTGCCAAGTCCCGCGGGCGAGGACGTGGTCATCCGCATCCTGGATGCCAGCGTGGGGCTGGTGCCCGTGGAGAAGCTGGGCATGTCTCCCGGGATGCAGCGCACCTTCCTCCAGCTCCTCTCCAATCCGGAGGGGCTGGTGCTCGTCACGGGGCCCACCGGCAGCGGGAAGACCACGACGTTGTACTCGGCGCTGGCGCGGCTGAATGACGGACTGCGCAAGATTGTCACCGCCGAGGACCCCATCGAGTACTACGTCCCCAAGGTGAACCAGAAGCAGGTGACGGCGCAGATGCCGTACTCGGCGCTGTTGCGTGCGCTGTTGCGACAGGACCCCAATGTCATGTTGGTGGGTGAGGTCCGGGACCAGGAGACCGGCAACATGGCGCTGATGGCGGCGGCCACGGGCCACGTGGTGCTGGGCACGCTCCACACCGCGGACGCCGTGGGCTCGGTGGCGCGGCTGCGCGGCCTGGGATTGGACGACCTGGACGTGGCGGACTCGCTGCTCGCGGTGCTGACGCAGCGGCTGGTGCGGCGCATCTGCGAGCAGTGCGCGGAGGACACGAAGCCCACGGTGGAGCAGGCGGCGTTGTTGGGGCGGCTGCTGAACGGCCTGCGCACGCGCGCGGGGCGGGGATGTGCCGCATGTCACCACACCGGTTACCGGGGCCGGCTGGGCATCTTCGAGCTCCTGGTGGTGGACCCGGACCTGCAAGGCCTCATCGCCAAGGGCGAGCCAACGGTCCGCCTGTGGCGGCACGCTCGGGCGCGGGGGTTGAAGACGCTGGTGGAGGACGGGCTCGCCAAGGTGGACGCGGGTATCACCACCGTGGCGGAGCTGGTGCGGGTGGTGCCCTATCGGCACATCGTCGCCACCCGGGACGAGCGCGACGGTCCGGAGGACGAGGGGGCGTCGTAGGAATCGGGAGGGAGAAGACTCGACGTGTGTGCGGGCTCCCCGCAGAATCTCCCGCCTTCGAGAGGCGTGGGGGTTCCATCATGATGACCGTTCAGGAGTTGCGCGCGCTCAGCACGCGCCTGACCGAAGCCTTCTTCTGCAAGCAGGTGGGTCCGTTCGTGCTGGTGCAGAAGCCGCCCAGCCCGGTGATGGCGCAGCTGGCGATGAAGATGGGCGCCGCGCGCACGACGATGGCGCGGGATGTCCCCAGCCTGGAGCGGCAGCAGGTGGCGCTCTGGCTGCACTTCGGCACGCTCACCGTGGCCACGCTCCCTCCCGTGTCCGGGCAGGATGTCCTCACCGTGGGGCGCCTGCCGGACTGCGACCTGGTGGTCAACGAGCCCTCGGTCTCCAAGCGCCACGCGAAGCTGTGCTGGTGGGGGGAGTCCAGGGGCTGCACGTTGGTGGACCTGAAGTCGAGCAACGGCACCTTCGTGAACGCGCGCGAATTGGAATCCGGCGGCGAGCTGCACCTGCGCGACGGCGACCTGTTGGGCTTTGGCGACGCGACGTTCGCCTATCTTTTGGCGCCGTCCTTCTACGCGAAGATGAAGCGTGTGAGCCTTTGAGCCGAGTGTGGCCACCGGCCGCTGACGGCCTATCTGGCCGAGGACGTTGAACGCAGCAGGAAGAACGCGGCCACCAGGGCCGCGGCGCCCACCACCACCGCGAGCCCCAGGGGCAGGTGGGCGTGCTTCATGCCCAGATGGAGCAACACGCCCACGCCGCCGAGCCCCAGCAGCACCAGGGCCCACTTGAGCACCAGCACCAGGGCCGCCCCGAGCGCCATGAAGCCGAGGCCCCGGAGCAGGACTTCGAACCCCACGTGCGTCACGATGCCCTGAAGCGTGTTGGGCTTTCCCAGCAACGAACACCGGGGGCAGACGTGCTGGCCGTCCTTGAGCACCGGGGGCCTCCGGAGCCTGGCGCCACAGGAGTCGCAGGACCCACCCAGCCCGAATCTGTACTTCCATGCCGCAGGCCGCTTGGAAGTCGCCATGGTGCGAAGCCTACGCCCACGCCGTCTCGCGTGCGGGAGTCGCCCGGTTTCGTGAGGAGGTCCTGGACCCACGGTAGGCTGCCCCCGGGTGCGTCGACGGCACCCTTGAAGGGACGGAGACGTGGACTCGAGGTTGGAAGATTTCGGGCCGCCCAGGGATGAGCAGGAGCTGTCCGCGGTGACGGACATCCTGATGCATGCCTATGCGATGACTCCCGCGGACTGCGCGGCGTGGAGACAACGGCTGGACCCGCGGGACCTGCGGCTGCTTCGCGAAGAGGGCAAGGTGGTGGCGACGTTGGCCTCGCTCCGCATGGGGCAGTGGTACGGAGGACGCAGCGTGCCCGTCGTCGGCGTGGGGGGCGTGGGTGTCTCTCCCGTGCACCGTGGACAGGGGACGGCGACGCGGCTGATGACGCGGCTGCTCCAGGAGGCCCGTGCGTCGGGTGCGCCGCTGTCCGTGCTCTATCCCGCCACCCAGCCGCTCTACCGCCGCTCCGGCTATGAGCAGGCCGGCGCGCGCTACGAGGTTCGCGTCCAGATGTCCGCGCTGGAGATGGGCGAGCGCTCCTTGTCGCTGCGCGCCGTCGAGCCCCAGGACGAAGCGGCCATCACCGCGTGTTACGCGAGCGTGGCGCGCCACCGGCCCGGTTGGTTGGACCGGGGCGAGTTCTCCTGGCGCCGGGTGAGGGACCCTCGCAGCGAGCAGGTGCACGGCTACGTCGTGGAGGGCACCTCCGGCATCGAGGGCTATGTCTACCTGGCGCGCCGGCCGCTCAAGGACTTGAAGCAGGAGCTGGGCCTGTCGGACATCGTCGCCACCACACCGGCGGCGGCGCGGCGGCTCTTGCGCTTCCTGGGGGACCACCACTCCCTGGGGATGGAAGTCGTGTGGTACGGCGGCCCGGACGACCCATTCCTCCTCCTGCTGCGCGAGCAGTCCTACTCCGTGCGGGTCTACATGCACTGGATGGTGCGGGTGCTGGACGTCGTCTCCGCGCTGGAGGCCCGAGGCTGGACGCCGGGCCTGTCTGGCTCCGTGCACCTGGAGGTGGAGGACGACCTGTTCCCGGAGAACCAGGGGCGGTTCATTCTCGAGGTGGAGAAGGGCGTGGCGCGCGTGACGCGCGGCGGAGAGGGCGGGCTGCGGCTCCACGTCCGTCAGCTCGCCTCGCTCTACACGGGTTTCCAGTCCGCCGCCGCGCTGCGCTCGGTGGGGCTGGTGGAGGCGGATGACGCCTCGGTGGAGTCGGCGACGGCGCTGTTCTCCGGGCCGCAGCCGTCCCTGCGGGACATGTTCTGACCGGACCGGGGCGCCGCCTCGGTGGTCCCGCGTGACGGCGCGGGGCTCGGCCGGGGTGGCTATCCGTTCGAGCCCGGGGGTGGTAGAGCCTGGGCCTTCATTGACAGGAGCAGTCCATGCGGGCGTTCGTCACCGGCGGTTCCGGTTTCGTGGGCAGGTATCTCCTCGCCGCCCTGAAGTCTCGAGGTGATTCGGCCCGTGCCCTGGCGCGTTCTCCGGCGGCGGTGGCCACGGTGGCGGCGGCGGGCGCGGAGCCCTTCGAGGGCGACCTGTCCGATGTCGAGCGGCTGAAGGCCGGAATGGAGGGCTGTGACACCGTCTTCCACGCCGCCGCGCTGGTGAAGTCGTGGGCGCCTCGCTCGGAGTACTACGAGGCCAACGTCCGGGGCACGGAGCGGGTGCTGGAGGCCGCGCGCGCGGCGGGCGTGAAGCGGCTGGTGCACATCGGCACGGAGGCGGTGCTGGCGGACGGCACGCCGATGGTGAAGGTGGATGAGACGTGGCCGCTGCCGGAGCGCCCCATCGGTGACTATCCCTCCACGAAGGGCGAGGCGGAGCGCCGGGTGTTGAGCGTGAACTCCGCGGACTTCACCACCGTGGTGGTGCGTCCCCGCCTCATCTGGGGACTTGGCGATACGTCGGTGTTGCCGCAGCTGGTGGACGCCGTGCGCTCCAAGCGCTTCAAGTGGATTGACCAGGGCCGCTACCTCACGTCCACCTGCCACGTGGCCAACTGCGTGGAGGGCGCGCTGCTGGCGGCGGAGAAGGGCCGGGGAGGCCAGGCCTACTTCCTCACCGACGGCGAGCCGGTGATGTTCCGCGAGTTCATCACCGCGATGCTCAAGACGCAGGGCGTGGACCCGGGCTCGAGCTCCATCCCCTACGGGCTGGCCGCCGTGGTGTCCATGGTGTCCGACTTGCTGTGGGGCACGTTGGGGCTGCCGGGCCGTCCCCCCATCAGCCGCACGGAGGTGCTGCTGATTGGACGGGAAGTGACGGTGAGCGACGCCAAGGCCCGGGAAGAGCTGGGCTACGAGGCGCGGCTGCCGCGGGCCCTGGGGCTGAAGGAGATGGAAGCGGCGTTCCAAGAGCGGGCGTCACGCGCTGCATGAGGCGCGCGTGGGCCGTGTGCGCTAGCCTGCGAGGCGGCCGACGCGCGAGGAGACTGGGCCATGCGTAGATTTGAGTTCGTCGAGGGAACAAGCTCCAAGTTCTGGCAGCCCGAGGTCCAGGGCAATGTCTTCATCGTCACCTTCGGCCGGATTGGGACCGCGGGGCAGCGCAAGGAGAAGGGGTTCCCGGACGCCGCGGCGGCCGAGCGCGAGTACGAGAAGAAGATCGCCGAGAAGGTGCGAGAGGGTTACCGCGAGGTGACGGACGGCGCCGCCGCGCCCACGCCCGCCGCCGCGCCCGTCGCGCCGCAGAAGCCGCCGCTTCCCAGGCGTGTTCCCTCCGCCACCCCCACGCCGGAGTTGCTCAAGGCCGCCGCGGACGCGCTCGCGGGGCTGCGGGCCCGCCTGGGCTGGCGAAGCTGGGAGGTCACCTCCCGCGCCCGGAGCGCGCGCAGGGCACTCAGGGCCCTGGGCGGCGTGGACCCGGCCGCACACGCGGAGCTGTCCGGCACCTTCGACGCGCTGATGGCGCGCGTGGTCGCCTCGCCCAAGGAAGGCCGGCTGCCGTTGCGCCATGCGCTGGGCCTGTTGAACGAACTGGACGTCGCGGCGTACTCGCGGGCCGTGGACGTGTGGCGGCGGGCGCCCGAGACAGCGGCGCTGACGGTGGTGCGCGGCGCCGAGTCGCTCGGGGTGCCCGAACTCTCCCTGCGGCTGGGACTGCTCCTGGCGGAGCGGCCGGGGATGAAGGGCAGCGCCTCGGAAGAGGGCTGGGCGAAGCGTTGGAGCGTGCTGCGGCCGCACGTCGAGGAGAAGCTGTCCGAGTCGGGCGGCTCCCTGGCGGACTGGGCCAAGGGCGTCAACGCGGGGAGCGACACGCAGCTGGCGGGCCGCCTCGCGCGTCTGGAGGCCTGAGTCAGCCCATGCCGAGAGGGGGCCACGCCGGAACATGACACCCAGGCTACTCATCGTGGTCGGACTCCTCGCCGCGTTTGGAGGCGTCCTCTACCTCACCTCGCATCGAGCGCATCGGTCGCCAGGAGCGCCTGAGGCTGGCACCCCCGCGCCCGCGCAGTCGAAGCCCCCGAGGCCCGGGGAGAAGGTGGACATCTCCTTCCTCTACAGCACGGAGAAGAAGGACTGGGTGGAGGCGGCGGCGAAGGACTTCCAACTCGAGCACCCCCACATCCGGCTGACGCTGGTGGGGAAGGGCTCGTTGGAGGCCTCGCAGGCCATCCTGGAGGGCCGTGAGCGCCCCACGGTGTGGAGCCCCGCGGACAGCGCGGTGCTGCGCATGCTGGCCTCGGACTGGGCCACGGACGCCTCGCACGGGCCGCTGTTCGCCGAGGAGGGCGAGGATGCTCCGCGCCCATTGGTGATTACGCCCCTGGTCTTCGCGGTGTGGGAGGACCGGGCGGAGGTGCTGCGCAAGGCCAGCGGTGGCGGCGCGGTGTCGTGGAAGGTCTTGCAGAAGGCGGTGACGAGTCCCCAGGGGTGGCCCTCCATCGGCGGCAAGCCCGAGTGGGGCTTCGTCAAGCTGGGCCACACGGACCCCACGCGCTCGAACTCCGGGCTTCAGGCGCTGCTGCTGGCGACGCTGGAGTACTACGGCAAGCGCGGCGGGCTCACGGTGGAGGACCTGCTGGACCCTCGCTACCAGGAGTGGATGAAGTCGCTGGAGCGGGGTGTCACCCGCTTCGAGTCGTCCTCGGGCACCTTCATGACGGACATGGTCCGCTTCGGTCCGTCCCGCTACGACATCGCGGTGGTGTACGAGAACCTGGCCATCTCCCACCTGTCGCACGCGCAGGGGCGGTGGGGTGACTTGCGGGTGTACTACCCGGCGCTCACCTTGTGGAGCGACCATCCGGCCGCGGTGCTGCAGGGCAACTGGGTGACACCCGCGCAGAAGGCCGCCGCGCGCGAGTGGCTTCACTACCTGCGCAGCCGCCCGGTGCAGGAGCGGGCGTTGACCTTCGGATTCCGGCCGGCGGACCCGTCGGTGCCGCTGAAGAACTCCGACCCGGAGAACCCCTTCAACCGCCTGGCCTCGAAGGGGGTGCGGGTGGACGTGCCGCCCGTGGCGGAGGTCCCCGAGGGGCCCGTTGTGCGGGACTTGCTGACCCTGTGGTCGCGCGTGCTCGTGCCGGACCGGTAGCAGCGCCAGCTCTTCCGTTCGGTCCTGCCCTCGAGGCTGGTCCGGGGGCCCCTGGTCACTGCGTGCGTGCGTTGCCACCTTGGCGCCAAGCCAAGGGGTGACGTGATGCTGAAATCAATGGGCGCACTGGTGTTGGCGGTGCTGCTGGTGGGAGGCACGTCCCACGCGTTCAGTGATGGGGATGTGTCGCGGGTGGTGAGTTTCGCCCGCAGCCAGCTTCGCAAGACGGCGACGGCCATGCCGGACGCGACATGGTCTCCCAAGGCGTCACAGTCCAACGGGACGTGGACGACGGTGCGCAACACCGCGCCGACGGCGTGGACCCAGGGTTTCTTCCCCGGGAGTCTGTGGCAGATGTACCAGGTGGGCCTGGAGCCCTCGTGGTCCAGCAAGGCGGACCGGTGGACGCGGCCCCTCGAGGTCCAGAAGACGAACCGCCAGACGCACGACCTGGGCTTCAAGATGTTCTTGAGCTTCGGCGCGGCGTATCGCTTCACGGCGGACAACTACTACCGGGACGTGCTGCTCGTGTCGGCCGAGTCGCTCGCGTCTCGCTACAACACGCGCGTCGGCATCATCGACTGCTGTGACTGGAACCCCGCGTGGGACGTGCCGCTCGTCACGGACACGATGATGAACCTGGAGCTCTTGTTGTGGGCGGCGGCGAATGGAGGGCGCGCGGAGCTGCGGGACATGGCGCTCAGTCATGCGCTCGTCACGCTGCGCGATGCGGTGCGGCCCGACGGCAGCTCGTTCCACTACGTGGACTACAACGGCGCGACGGGGGCCATCCGCTCCAGGGGAACGTACCAGGGGTACTCGACGAACTCGACGTGGGCACGGGGCCATGCGTGGCTCATCTACGGCTACACGATGGTGTACCGGTACACGGGGGACACGCGGATGCTGGACGCCGCTCGCAAGGTGACGGACTGGTACCTGGCCCATGTGCCCTCGGACATGGTGCCCAAGTGGGACTTCGACGCGCCGGGGACGCAGCGGGACTCCTCGGCGGCGGCTGTTGTCGCCTCGGCGCTGCTGGAGTTGAGCACGCTGGAGACGGACGGCGCGCGCAAGACGCGCTACCACGACGCGGCGCTGCGCACGCTCGACACGCTGGTCTCTCCAGCCTACTTCGCCCAGGGCACCAACAGCCCGGGGCTCCTGCTGCACGGCGTGGGGAACCTCCCCGCGAACCAGGAGGTGGACGTCAGCCTCATCTATGGCGACTACTACTTCCTGGAGGCGGTGCTGCGCTTCAACCCGGAGCCGTCATTCCCCTGGTACTCGAAGCTGGACTTCTTCGAGAGCCTGCACCTGCTGTCCTGCGGCAACACGGGCGTGCGCACCGTCGAGTTCGACGTGACACCGCTGGCGGCCCGGCAGGATGGGACGGTGGGCTATGCGGACAGCGCCACGCCGGTGGCGGGCTATGCCGACTTGAACATGACGGTGCGGATGAACCTGGATGGGTACTTCGACGTGCGCAACGGGGGAGGCTATGCGGCGCTCGTGCGGGTGCCTTACGTGAATGGACAGACGTACCACGTGCGGCTCGTCACGGACCTGTCCGCGAAGCGCTACAGCGTGTGGGTCCGTCCCCCGGGAGGAAGTGAAATCCAGATTGCGAACCTGTATGCGTTTCGGACGGGCGCGCCGTTCATCGACGACCTCGGGAAGGTGTCCATCCGGACGGCCCAGACGGACAGCGACTTCCGGGTTGATGGACATACGGTGACCCCGGGGACGATGGGGGCCGTGCGCGACTGAAGTCCGGGAAAGACCACGGCCCGCCCCTCCAATCCGCGGAGGGGCGGGCCGTCGCCGGGGGGAGGGGAACTCAGTCGTCGTGGTCGTCGTCGGAGTCGTCGTCCTCGCCGCCATCCATGTCGTCGTCGTCGAAGGCGTCGATGGAGCGGCGCAGGTTGTTCTCGATGGTGGAGCGTGACGACTCCGCGCGCGGATCCAACCGCTGGCCCTTGTCGTCGACGAACCAACCGCTCGGGTCGATGTTGATGGTGATGTTGGGCTCCTCGCCCTCCTTCACCTCGAAGCGGGCCTCGCGCTCCTGCTCCACGCGCACGCTGGAGACGAAGCTGAAGGGCTGTCCGTCAATCGTGCCGTCGATGACCACGGACGCACCCAACTGCGCCAGCTCCTTGAGGGCCGCGTCCTCGCCCGCCTGGGCGACGGTGACCTTGCCGATATCGAACTCGATTTCGTCGAAGATGCCGGGCGCCACCTCGAGGTTGCCCACGCGGACGACCTTGCCGTTCAAGTCCTCGGCCGACAGGTCGATGAGGAAGGGGCCTACCTTCTGCTCATCGTCATCGTGGCGGGAGTTGCCCGGCGTGGTGTCGTCATCCGTGCCGCTCGTCTGGCCATCATCATCGTCGTCGCCCTCCAGCTCCAGCTCCAGCTCACGCACCGACAGGCGCACGCGCTCGACGGTGATGCCGTTGGACGTCTCCTGCTGTTGCTCGACCTTGCCGGCGACGGCCTTGGCCTTCGCGGAGCCCACGCGCGTGCTCAGCCCGACCTTGACGGATTCGTCGCTGCCGCAAGCCGCGAGCAACATGATGGACGCGCACAATCCGATGAGTCGCATACCTTCTATCTCCTGGTATCGGGGCGGTGCCGCGCGGCGTCTCCGGCCTGGGGCCGCGCGAAAATCCCCGGTTTGAAAATGAAGGAGCATCGAGGCCCTAATCGGCCACATCGCCCGGTGTGTGCCTCGCGTTCTCTAGAGCGCGCGTGGCCGATAGAGAGCTCGTGACTCCTTCCAAGGTGACAGGTAGTGACTGGGGAGACATGGCTTGTGCTAGCGCCTCGAGAATGGAGTCGTGCCGGGTGGGGGGCGTCCCGTGACGGAGGACGAAATCGCCACGTGCATCCAGCGGGCGTCCCGAGGTGCGCAGGATGCACACCGCGAGCTGTACCAGCGCTTCCAGGGCTCGGTGCGCCGGGTGGCGCTGGGCTACTCCGCGTTGGGGCCCGCGGAAGTGGAGGACGTGGTCCAGGAGACGTTCGTCCGCGCGTTCCGCGAGCTGCCCCGGCTTCAGCATCCACGCGCGTTCGGCAGCTGGCTGGTGACGATTGCTCGCCACCATGCGCAGGCGCTCAGCCGGGGCGCGCAGGTGCGGGGACGCGCGGCGGAGGACCTGGCGTTGGAGCTGGAGTCGACCACTCCCGCGATTCCTCCCTCCCTCCAACTGGAGCGGCGCGTGGCGGTGGTGCGCGAGCTCATCGAGGGACTGCCGGAGGGCCCCGAGAAGGAGACGGTGCGCCTCTTCTATCTGGAGGGCGAATTGAGCGCGCGCGAAATCGCGGAGCGCCTGGGGTTGGGCAAGAGCGCGGTGACGATGCGCCTGGAGCGCTTTCGCGCGCGGGTGAAGCGTGAGTTGCTGTCGCGGCTGCTGGCCGCGGGAGTGGGATGAGCCATGAGCGACGCGGGCAGACATCTGGATGCGCGGAGCTGGCGCGCCCTGCAAGAGAAGTCGCCGGACGAGGTGGCGTACTTCGCCGACCACCTGTCCCGGCCGTGTGACGTGTGTGAGGCGTTCCTCGAGAACCCGGGCACGGAGGATGTGCTGGGCCTGGAGGCGATGACGGACGAGGCGCTGGGGGCCATGGCTCCTCCGCGCGAGGACGCGATGGGCTGGGCGCGTCTGCGCCGCCGGATGAACACCTCGCCTCGCCGCATGTGGCTGTCCGGCGCGGTGGCGGTGGCCGTGGCCGCGGTGGTCGCCTTCGCGGTGCATCCCGCGTTGCTGACGGGTGGGAAGGACGACTCGCCGTGGCGCGTGAAGGGCGGCGCGCCGTTGTCGTTGGAGCTGACGGCCGTCGCGCGCCTTCCGGATGGGAGCCTGCGCGCGGTGACGGATGATGCCACGCTCACCTCGGACGCGGTGGTGCTGGTGCGCTACCACTCCAGCGAGGTCGCCGACGCGCTGCTCGTGCTGGAGTCGCCCGAAGGGGGTGTGCAGGTGCTGGGCGGTTACACGTTGGAGTCCGGCACACATGACCTGCGCGAAGGGGGCGAGCTGACGGGCGTCACCCTGGAAGGTGAGCGAGGCCCCCGGGCGTTGGTGCTGGCCGCGTGGCCTCATGGACCTCACTCCGAGGCCGCGCGGGACGCGGCGCTCGCCCAGCGCAGGGTGCCCGAGGAGGCGACCCTGGCGCGGCTCCGGCTCCGAGTCGAGCCCGGGTATACTGCGCCCTGAGCGAGTGTTCGTGAACCGTCCGGGTCTCCACGTCGTCCTGTGGCTCTGCATCCTGGTCCTCTCGGCCTGTGGCGCGACGAGCGCGGGCGAGAAGGGTCGGACGGTGCGCGTGCGCCTGGACTCGGCGCAGCTCGCGTCGGCGCACGAGGGTGAGCGGCACGCGCTGCTCATCGGCATCAGCCAGTACGACGACGAGTCCTGGAACGACCTGCGCTTTCCGGGAAAGGACGCGGAGGACCTGGGGCGCGCGCTGGCGGACCCTCGGCGAGGGGGCTTCCGCTCGGTGACGGTGTTGAGCCGCCCGGAGCAGACGACCCGCGCGGCGGTGCTGGAGGCGCTGCGCGCGCTGGCGGCGAAGCCCTGGCGTCCCAAGGACGTGGTGGTCATCTACGTGTCCGGGCACGGCACGCTCGCGCGCGACACGCGGGGAGACCTGCAGCGCTACCTGGTGATGCGTGACACGCGCTTCCGCGATGTGCAGGGCACGGGGCTGGAGATGGCGGCGCTGGAGCGCGAGCTGGAGAATCTGGGCTCCCGGCGGCGTGTGCTGGTGCTGGCCACCTGCCACAGCGGCACGGGCAAGTCGCTCTTGCCTCCCTCCGTGCTGGATGAGCTGGAGCGCACCAAGGGCGCATTCCCGCCGCGTCCGCTGGAGGAGGAGAGCCGCGCGTCGCTCGTGTTGTCCGCCAGCGACTGGGGCGAGGCGGCGCGCGAGGACGACGCGCTGGGCAACGACATCTACACGCACTTCTTCGTGGAGGCGCTCGACGGACGCGGAGACCGCAACGGGGACGGCGCGGTGAGCGCCACCGAGGCGCACGACTGGGCACGCCGCCACACGTGGACCTATACGCAGGGCCGTCAGCGCCCGAGCGTGCGAATGACGGAAGTGGGCGCCGACCCGGTGTTGCTGTCCGGCGCGTTGACGCAGCCGGGGCAACCGGAGGTCTTCTCGTACAGTCCGCGCCTGGAGGGCTTCACGCTCAAGGTGGACGGGGTGGACGCGGGGGAGTTGCCCGGAGGCGTGGCGCTCCCCGAGGGCAAGCGGAAGCTGGGGCTCCACAAGGGCGGCGAGACCTTGTGGGAGGACACCGTCGCCTTGCGCTCGGGTGAGCGGCGGGCGCTGGACGCACTCCTGCGGGAGTTCGTGGAGGGCCACAAGCGCACCGTCTCATTGGAGGCGGGCATGCTGGGCTTCCTCGACGCGCGAAGCCGCCGCGAGGTGTTGCCCTCCACGGTGTTGGTGGGCGCGGGGCTGCGTCTGGACGGTCTGCTCCTGGAGCAGCGGCTGGACGTGGGCGTCGACGTGTCGGTGGGACAGGGACACCAGTCATTGCGGCTGGACGTGGGTGGGAATGTGCCGGTGCGCCACCGGGCGGTGATGGTGGGCGTGACGGTGGGGCCCTCGTGGGAATGGGGGCGGCTGAGTGTTTCCACCGGCCCTCGTGTGGCCGCCTTGTGGTTGCAGCGCTCCTTCCAGTTGGACCTGTTGAACCGGGACGAGAGCTACCTCACGGTTTGGCCCGGTTGGATGGCGGGAGTGTCATGGCAACTGAGCGCCCGGTGGGTATTGGAAGCAAAGGGCCAGCTGCTCTGGGCCTATGTCCCGATGGACGGCCGCACTCGCGCGGTGGGTTTTGGCGGCCTGATGTTGGGCGGAGGATATCGCTTCTGATGTGCGCTCCGAGACACCTGTGGCTCCTGGCGTTCGGGGGCCTGGCATTCGCCGGGGCCTGCGGCGGCTTCAACAACGGGCCGCTCGAGGAGGGCACCGTGCGAGGCCGGCTCGTGGGCGCCGAGGCCGGCGTCGCGAAGGTGAACGTGTTCGGCCTGCCGAGCATGCGCGCGGTGGTGTCCGCCGACGGCCGCTTCGAGCTGCACGATGTGCCCGCGACCTCCCTGGAGTTGTTCATGGTGGCCTCGCGCACGCGGGCGGCGCGCGCGAAGGTGGTGGCGCAAGGGGCTCGCATCACCGACCTGGGGGACATCGTCGCGCCCGAAGGCGCCTTCATCACCGTGCGCATGAGGGACAGCGGTGGCGGCGTGCCCAAGGAGGGCGAGGTGGAGGTGGAGGGCGCCGCGTTCGACGACCTGCGCATGGACACGTCGACCGGCGAGGTGCGCGTGGGCCCTCTGCCCGAGGGCTGCTACACGCTCGAAGTCAAAGCGGACAAACTCGACGAGGTCGAGGAAGAGGTCTGTGTCGGCGTCGGTGAGGAGCTGGTGCGCGACATCGTCCTGAGCGGCGATGACGACGACGGCGGCGACTGACGCCGGGCCGTGGGTCAGCGCTTGCCGCGCGCCGCCAGGTCGATGAAGCCTCGAACCCAGAGGAGGTTCACCACGTGGCACGTCTCCAGGGGCGTGGGCGTGGTGGTCTCCAGCGCGGCGGTGTAGGGCACGCCCTGGCGCATGTACCAGTCGGTGACGCTGCCATCGTGGTACTCGATGAGGCCGTCCGCGTCGGTGATGTTGTGGTCGTCGACCTTCTGGTTGCGCACCACGGTGACGTGCCGTGACGCGGCGTCCATGAAGGGCCGGTAGGCGGACGTGTCCCCGAAGGTGTACGCGTACGTCGCGGTGCCGCCCAGGTAGTTGTCCTGGTGGATGTCCAGCGCGGCGTCGGGAGGACGGAAGCGCGCCAGGTCCGTGCGCACGGCCTTCGTCTCCTTGGGCCCGCCGTCGTAGAGGGCCCAGCGCAGGTGGTCCTGCCCCGCGTTGAGCTCGCCGCGCCACTCACCGGGAGCGACCTCGTAGCGGAGGAAGTCGTTGTTGGGCTTCTCCCCGCTGCGGTTGTAGCGGGTGCCGTCCTCGAAGCCAGAGGGGTTGATGCAGGGATACACGCGCAGGCCCACGCCGCGCTCCTTCGCGTAGGCCACGACCTCGGGCAGCTGCGTGGCCAGCGTGAGCGGACCCGCGGGCTCCTCGCCATGGAAGCCCGAGGTGATGACCAGCCAACGTTCTCCCGGCACGGTGATGCGGAAGAGGGGATACGACTGGCCCCCTTCGAGCACCTGGCCATATTCGGCTACTTCTCCCAGGCTCTCATGGGAGCGGATGAGTCGGGCATAGTCGCTGTATCTCACCCCCCCAAACTATGCGCGCCGTCCGCTGATGCCTACCCATTCCCACCCGGTAGTAGGGGTGGGAGTTGAGTGGGGGACGCGCTCGTGCGGGGGGCTCACTCGATTCCGGTGCGCTCGCGGTACTCGGAGGCCAGGACCTTGCGCTGCTCGGGCGTCAGCGTGCCGTGGACCTCCAGCACGGCATCCGTCGCCTTGTGGGCAAACGCGCGCAGCGCCTCGATGCGTGCATCCACCAGCGCGTGGAGGGCCTGGGCATCGGGCTTGTCGGACTCGAGCTGCGCGACGACCTCCGAACGCGTCGCGTGTTGTCCCTCCGCCAACTGGACACCCTCGTCGAAGAGGCGGTCCTTCACGGCGTGGATGGACTGGCGCTGGGCCTCCGTCGCGCCGACGTCGTCCAGCTTGTCGTTGAGCTTCCACGTCACCACTTGCTTGAAGCGCTCGGGGTTGTGGCCGTGGTGCGGTCCGCCGCGGAACGCGAAGCCACTGAGCAGGACGACGGCGACGACGGCGGAACCCGCGACGGCGAGCTTCTTCTTCATGGGGCTATCTCCAAGAACGGGCCCCGTTCTGGGGCACCTGGGACTCGCCACGAGGGCGATGGTCCTCCTTGTGCCCGCCGGTGATTTCGCGGGTTTGTACCCGGGGTGAAGAAGTGTGAAGTCCCGAGGTGAGGACGGCCGCCGGCCCTTCGGCGGAACGGCTCACACTGGACTGGCGAGCAGGGCTTGAGGGCCACATACTCGGTCACCATGTCCTTTACCCACCTGCACCTTCACACCCTCTATTCACTGCTCGATGGGGCCATCCGGATGAAGGACCTCATCAAGACGGTGAAGGAGAAGGGGATGACGAGTGTCGCCGTGACGGACCACGGCAACATGTTCGGCGCCATCGACTTCTACAAGAAGGCGAAGGACGCGGGCATCAAGCCCATCCTCGGCATGGAGGCGTACGTCGCGGGGCCCAAGGGGCGCGAGGACCGCTCCGAGAAGGTCTCCCACCACCTCATCCTGGTGGCGAAGAACGCGGAGGGCTACGCCAACCTGCGCTACCTCTCGTCGATGGCGTACATGCAGGGCTTCTACTACCACCCGCGCATCGACAAGAAGGTGCTCGCCGAGCACAGCAAGGGCCTCTTCGCGCTCACCGCCTGCCTGGGTGGCGAGGTGACGAGCGCCTGCTTCCGCGGCGACATGGACCACGCCCGGCGCGCGGCCCAGGAGTACAAGGACATCTTCGAGCCCGGGCACTTCTTCCTGGAGGTGCAGTCCAACGGGATGCCGGAGCAGGACAAGGCGAACGAGAACCTGATGCAGCTGTCGCGGGACTTGGACATCCCGCTGTGCGCCACGGCGGACGCGCACTACATCAAGCGCGAGGACGCGCGCGCGCATGAGCTGCTCATGTGCATCGCCAGCGGCAAGACGCTGGCGGACAACAAGCGCCTGAAGCACGCCACGGACAAGCTCTACGTCACCAGCCCCACGGAGATGCTGGAGTTCTTCAAGGACACGCCCGAAGCGGTCCACAACACCCAGCGCATCGCGGAGCAGTGCAACCTGGAGCTGAAGCTGGGCAAGCCCATGCTGCCCACCTTCAAGGTCCCCGACAGCCACACGCCGGACAGCTTCATGGCGGAATTGGCCTACGAGGGCCTGCGCGAGCGCTTCACGGAGCTTGCGGCCACCGTCACCTATCCCATCGACCGCGAGGTGTACCAGGCGCGCCTGTCGCTGGAGATTGGCGTCATCCAGAAGATGGGGTTCAGCGGCTACTTCCTCATCGTCCAGGACTTCATCAACTGGGCGAAGAAGATGGGAATCCCCGTGGGCCCGGGCCGTGGCTCCGGCGCAGGCAGCCTGGTGGCGTACGCGCTGCGAATCACGGACGTGGACCCGATTCCGTACAACCTCCTCTTCGAGCGCTTCCTGAACCCGGAGCGCGTGTCGATGCCCGACTTCGATATCGACTTCTGCCAGGACCGGCGCGACGAGGTCATCCAGTACGTGGGCCGCAAGTACGGCGAGATGAACGTGGGGCAGATCATCACGTTCGGTTCGCTCAAGGCCAAGAGCGTGCTGCGCGACGTGTGCCGCGTGTTCGCGCTGCCCTTCAGTGAAGGCGACCGCATCGCGAAGCTGGTGCCGGAGGTGCTCAACATCACCTTGAAGGAGGCCATCGAGATGGAGCCTCGCCTCAAGGAGATGATGGAGAAGCCGTCCAACATCGGCGACGTGGAGGGCAAGCCCGTCACCACCAAGGACGTGCTGGAGATCGCCCTGGCGCTGGAGGGCCTGCACCGTCAGCCGGGCATGCACGCGGCCGGTGTCGTGATTGCAGACAAGCCGCTGTGGGAGTTCGTGCCTGTCTATCAGCCGCCGGGTGAGAAGACGCTCATCACCCAGTTCGCCAAGGACGAGGTGGAAGCGGCGGGCCTGGTGAAGTTCGACTTCCTCGGTCTGAAGACGCTCACGGTGATTCAGCACGGGCTGGACCTGGTCAAGCGCAACCACGACAAGGACATCCCGCGGCATGAGATTCCGCTGAACGACGACAAGGTCTGGGAGTTGATGGCCAAGGGCGACACGGCCGGCGTCTTCCAGATGGAGTCGAGCGGCTTCACGGAAATGGTGGTGAAGCTCAAGCCGTCCTGCTTCGAAGACGTCATCGCCGCCGGTGCGCTCTACCGCCCGGGTCCGCTGGACTCCGGCATGGTGGACGTGTTCATCAACCGCAAGCACGGGCGCGAGAAGGTGTCGTATCCGCACCCCGCGCTGGAGCCGGTGCTCAAGGACACGTACGGCGTCATCGTGTACCAGGAGCAGGTGATGCAGATTTCGCAGGTCCTGGGTGGCTACACCCTGGGCCGCGCGGACCTGCTTCGCCGCGCGATGGGCAAGAAGAAGGCCGAGGTCATGCAGGCCGAACGGGCCGGCTTCCTCGAGGGCTGCGCGAAGAACAACGTCGACCTGAAGGTCGCCGGTGAAATCTTCGACTTGATGGAGAAGTTCGCGGAGTACGGCTTCAACAAGAGCCACTCGGCGGCGTACGGCCTCGTCACGATTCACACGGCCTGGCTGAAGGCGCATTACCCGTGTGAGTTCATGGCGGCCCTTCTCTCCAGCGAGAAGGACAACACGGACAAGGTGGTGAAGCACATTGGCGAGGCGCGCGAGTCGGGCCTCCAGGTGTTGCCGCCGGACGTGAACCAGTCGGACCTGCAGTTCGGCGCGGTGGACGGGAAGATTCGCTTCGGGCTGGGCGCCATCAAGGGCGTGGGCGAGGGCGCCATTGAATCCATCCTGGATGCGCGCAAGGACGGACACTTCAAGAGCCTGTTCGACTTCTGCGAGCGGGTGGACAGCCGCCGGGTGAACCGGAAGGTGTTGGAAGCGCTGGTGAAGGCGGGCTCGTTCGACTTCGAGAAGCGGCCGCGCCGGCAGATTTTCGACACCATCGAGCGGGCGATGAACCGCGGCTCGTCCAGCCAGAAGGACAAGGCGGCGGGGCAGAGCTCGTTGTTCGGGATGCTGGCGGGGCCGGCCGCGGGTGGGGCGGGGCTGAAGGACGACTACGTCGACGTGGAGGAGTGGTCGGAGAAGGAGCGGCTGGCGCTGGAGAAGGAGGCCATCGGCTTCTACGTGTCGGGCCATCCGCTGCATCAGTACGACAAGGAGCTCAAGCGCTACGCGAAGCCGATTACGGCGGTGCAGCGCGCGCGCAAGGACGACAAGCTCACGGTGGCGGGCGTCGTCACGGTGTTGCGCGAGCGGCCCACGAAGACGGGCAAGCGCATGGCGTGGGTGACGATTGAAGACCTGTCGGGCTCCATCGAGCTGGTGTGCTTCCCGGGCAAGGAGGGGACGCGCAGCGTGATGGGGGCGAACGGGAAGTGGACGAAGCAGGGGCCCAAGCCGGGGTTCGAGAACTGGGAGCACCTGCTGAAGTCGGACGACCCGATTCTGGTGACGGGGACGGTGCAGATCAGCCAGCGCGACGAGGACTCGCCCACGCCAGAGCTCATCGTGGACGACATCCAGAGCTTGAAGGAGGTGCGCGAGAAGCGCACGAAGCGGCTGGAGCTGCGGGTGCCGGCGGACCTGCTGACGGAGGACCGCGTCGCCAAGCTGAACGAGCTGGCGAAGAAGTACGCGGGGGCCACGCCCGTGGCGGTCAGCGTGCTGTTCCCGGGCGAGGCCGAGGCGCTCATCGGCAACACGTCCATCAAGGTGCAGGTGCATGACGACCTGCTGCTCGCGGTGGACCGCCTGTTCGGCATGAAGGTGGTGGAGTTCGGCTGACGGTCGCGGCGTCCGCCGCCGCACGGCCTCCGCGCGGGTGGGGTAGGGTTCGCCCACTCTCGCGGGAGGACAGTCATGGACGCCGGATACAAGTCGCTGCGCATCGAGAAGGCGGAGGGAGTCGCGGAGGTGGTCCTCTTGGGGCCAGGTCGCGGCAACGCGATGGGCCCCGACTTCTGGCGCGAGATGCCCGAGGCCATCCGCGCGCTCGATGCGGACGACTCCGTGCGAGTCGTACTGGTGCGTGGCAACGGTGACCACTTCACCTACGGCCTGGACCTCATGGGGATGATGGAGTCCCTGGGGCCGCTGCTCACGGGTGACAACAACCTCGCGCTGGAGCGCACGAAGCTCCTGAAGCTGATTGGTGAGATGCAGCAGTCCACCGAGGGGCTGGCTCGCAGCCGCAAGCCGTACATCGCCGCGGTGCATGGCTGGTGCATCGGTGGCGGCATGGACCTCATCGCCGCGTGTGACTTCCGCTACTGCTCGCGCGACGCGAAGTTCTCCCTGCGCGAGGTGAAGGTCGGAATCGTCGCGGACCTGGGGGCGCTCCAGCGTCTGCCTCGCATCATCGGCGAGGGCCATACCCGCGAGCTCGCCTATACCGGTGGCGACGTGGACGCGGAGCGCGCGCTGCGCATGGGGCTGGTCAACGAGGTGTTCGCCTCCGCCGACGAGCTGCTCACCCAGGCCCGCGCCACCGCGCGGCGCATCGCGGAGAATCCGCCGCTGGTCGTCCAGGGTGCCAAGCAGGTCATGGAGTACTGCGCGGACAAGTCCACGGCGGATGGCCTGCGCTATGTCGCCGTGTGGAACTCCGCGTTCCTCCAGTCGCACGACCTCGCGGAGGCCTTCGCCGCCTTCGCCGAGCGCCGGCCTGGTCGATTCCAGGGCAGGTGAACGCGCCCTGCCTACGAGGTGCTTTCACCCGTCGTGCTCGCGGTGGGAGGATTCGCGCCGCATGACGTCGAGCCCTGGGAGCTTCGAGGAATGACGGAGACCATCGGTGTGCTGGGCTATGGCCGCTTCGGCCGAGCCCTCTCGGGGCTGCTCTCCGAAGCAAACCTCCCGCACCGGGTCTTCGACCCGAGGCTGGATGAGGTTCCGCCGAAGCTCCAGGCGGGCTCGCTCGTGGAGCTGGCCTCTCGCTCCTCCATCGTGATTCTGGCCATGCCTGTCTCGGGCATGCGCGCGGCGCTGAAGGAGCTTCGGCCGCACCTCTCTCCCGAGCAGTTCGTCATCGATGTGGGGAGCGTGAAGGTCCGCCCGGTCCACATGCTCGCCTCCGTGTTGGGACGCGACATCCCGTGGGTGGGGACACATCCGCTCTTCGGCCCCGCCAGCCTCGCGCGAGGTGATGCACGGCGCACCGTGGTCTGTCCGAATCCGCTGCATCCCGAGGCGGTCCGCCGCACCCGCGTGCTGTTCGAGCAGTTGGGGTGCTCGGTGACGGAGATGTCTCCCGAGGCCCATGACGTGCTGATGGCGCGTACGCATGTGCTCACGTTCTTCCTGGCGCATGGGCTCGTGAAGGCGGGAGTGGGGAAGGACCTGCCCTTCGCGCCTCCCAGCTTCCATCCCGTGGCGCGGCTGGAGGAGTACGCGCGCACGGAGGTTCCTCACCTCTTCGCCGTCGTTCAGGCGGAGAACCCGTATGCGCGCGAAGCCCGTGTGGGCCTGCTCGAAGCGCTGACGCAGCTCCACCAAGGGCTCGAGCTCGCATCAGAGTCCGCGCGTGACACTGGAGCAGAGAGCGCTCCGCCCGGGCTCAAGGACGTTCGCGAGCGAATCGACACCGTGGACCGGGAGCTGGTGGCCTTGCTCGCTCGTCGCGCTCAGCTCGTCAAGGACGCGGCGCGGGTGAAGACCGAGCATGGACTTCCGTTTCCCGACCCCGAGCGTGAGTCCTCCATGCTCACGACCCGTCGCGAATGGGCCTCGCAGGCGGGGCTCAACACCCACGCCCTGGACGACGTCTTCCGGGCTGTGCTGCGCGTCACTCGAGACTCCGCGCTCGAGCCCGACGAAGAGCGCTGAACCCGCGCCTCAGCGCTGCACGGTGAACGTGGGGTTCAACACCTTCATCGTCCCCTTGGTCACGCCGAACTGCTCGTGCACCGCGGCCCTCCGCACCGCTTCGGCCGGGGAGATGCGGCCCGCGAGCAGCTCCTGGTACGCACCCAGTACCCGCGTGGCCTCCTCGCGCGATTCGCGCACGAACTCCACGCGGAAGCGCCGCACCCCGCGCGCCATCAACGAGGGCACCAGCGACGCCGCGCTCTGCGCCTGCGCGTTGAACACCGTGTTGCGGCAGCCCACGTCCACCACCACTGGATGCTCCAGGCCCTTGTGGTCTCTCAGGGACAGGCGGTGCTTCTCACACGGCCGTCCACAGCTCCGGTAGTCACGCCCATGCGAGAGCGTGTGCGAATACACGCAGTGCTCCGTGTGGAACGTCGAGATGTGGTGATGCACCGTCACCGTGAACCGCTCGGCGGGCAGGTGCTCCAACATCGCCCCCAACTGCACCGCGTCCAAGTCATGCGCGAACGTCAGCGTGTCCAACCCCAACCCCAACAGGTGCAGCGCCGTCACGGAGTTGGTGACGTTGAGCGAGAAATCCCCATGCAGCGCGGGCCGCGTCTCGCCCGGAGCGAACGGGCGCTCCAGGAAGTGCATCATCGCGCCCCAGTGCCGCGCCAGCACCGCGTCCGGCTTCAGCTTCGCGATGCGCGCGTCGTAGCCCTCCTCGCCCGGCTTCTGCACTCGCACCGTCGCAATCGTCACGCGCAGCCCCGCCGCCTTCGCCCGCTCCACCGCGCGCTGGAGCCCCACCAGCTCCATCCAATCCAGCTCCACCTCCGGCAACCCCGCCGCGATGACCGCCTCGAGCTGCTCATCCGTCCGGCACAGCGGCAACAGCCGCGCACCCTCGGGCACGGGCGCCGCGACCACGCGCTCCCTCCTCGAACCCCGCACCTCCTCCAGCACGGACGTCTCGCGCACCGTACGCACGGGCCCTCGAGACACCTTCTCCGTCAGCTCCACCACCAGCGAGCGCCGCAGCGCCTTGAGCTCCGACACCGGCAGATGCAGCCCCGCCGCCAGCGCCGTCGTATCCATCCCCGACAGGTGGAACGGCGTGCCACCCAGCGCCGCCAGCTTGTCCTTCAACAACGCCGCATCCAACCCACCACCCCGAGCCGCCGCCAGCATCACCGAGCTCGTCGCCGTGGCCACATGTCCACCGCGCGCCGTGCCCGTCACCACCAGCGCACCTCCCGCCGAGCCCGACACCGTCAGCGCCAGCGGCACGCGGCCCTCGGGCTCGCCCTGGGCCAAGAGCTCCTCCGTCTGCTTCACCAGGGAAGGATCACTCGTCACCCAGACGCGCTGCCCCGGTGCGACTCGAGACATGTCCGGCCCCGGGTTGCCAAAGCCCAACACCCAGCCCCGCGCATGCCGCTCCACACGGAACAGCGGCCCGCCCGCCTCGTGCTTGTCCTCCGGGTGCCCGTTGTCGAACACCACGCCCATGCCCGGGCGAGGCGCCAGCTCCGCCGCCATCGGCGCGTCACCCTCCAGCGGAGACGACACCTTGCCCTGAGGACCCTCGGCGCGCTGGTGCGCCTCGTCCTGCCCGAGCCCACCCGTCCACGGCCGTCCTTCCGGGTCCTCCACCACGAGCACATCGCGCCCATCGACGGCGTCCACCACGCCCAGAATCGCACCCCGGTGCTTGGGGAAGCGCCCCTCCACCAGCGTCTGGTGGTCCGAGCCCGCGAAGAAGCCATGCGAGAAGCCCCGGCTGTACGACAGCGTCATGTCGGCCAGGTCCTTGCGCAGCGCGCCCGCGTCCGCCTTGCCCGCCTCCAGGCCATCCACCCAGCGCCGGTAACCGGTCACCGCCGTGGCCACGTACTGCGGCCCCTTCTGACGGCCTTCAATCTTCAGCGAGTGCACGCCGATATCGATGAGCTTGGGCACCGCCATGACGCCCGCCAGGTCCTTGGGGCTGAGCAGGTAGCGCACATCGCCCAGGTCCTTCGTCTCCCCATCCACCACCAGGTCATACGGCAGCCGGCAGGACTGCGCGCACTGTCCCCGGTTCGCCGAGCGCCCACCCCACGCCTCGCTGGTGAGGCACTGGCCGCTCCACGACATGCAGAGCGCGCCGTGGATGAACACCTCCAGCTCCACGTCCGTCTCGCTCGCCAGCCGCGCGATCTCCGCCACCGACAGCTCGCGCGGCACCACCACGCGGGTCGCACCCAGCCCGCGAGCGAAGCGCGCGCCCTCCGCGCTGGAGATGGTCATCTGCGTGGAGGCATGGACCTCCATCTCGGGGCACACCGCGCGAGCCACCAGCGCGATGGCGGGGTCCTGGACGATGAGTGCATCCACGCCCGCCGCGGCCACGCGCCGCAGGATGTCCTCCACCACCGCGAGCTCCGGCTCGAACACCAGCGTGTTCATCGTCAGGTACGCGCGAGCACCCGCGCGGTGTACCAGCGCGAGCGTCTCTGGCAGGCGGGCGAGCGAGAAGTTCTCCGCCCGGGCGCGGGCGTTGAAGCCTTCGTCCAGGCCGAAATAGATGGCGTCCGCGCCACTGGCCAGCGCGGCCTTCATCGAGTCGAGGTCTCCAGCGGGGGCGAGGATTTCGGGACGACGGCGCATGTCCGGTCCTCTAACACAGCGGCCCCGCCGTGGCGCAGGTCCTCACTCGCCCGTGGACGCAGTGCGGCGGGTTCTGGTCAAGTCGCCGCCCGGTTGCTTCCACAGGAGACGAATCATGGCTGATGGCGTGTTCAAGGACGGGCTGCTGGCGGGCAAGGTGGCGTTCATTTCGGGCGGCAGCAGTGGCATCAACCTCGGCATCGCCGAGGCGTTCGTGAAGGCCGGCGCCAAGGTGGCCATCAACGGGCGCAACGTGGAGAAGCTCGAGGGCGCCGTGAAGGGCCTCCAGGCTCACGGCACCGCCATGGGCGTGGCCGCCGACGTGCGCGACTACGCCTCCGTGGAGAAGGCGCTCCAGACGGTGCGCGATGCCTACGGCGAGCTGGACGTCATCGTGTGCGGCGCCGCCGGCAACTTCCCCGCGCCCGCGCTGGGCATGTCCTCCAATGGCTTCAAGGCCGTGATGGACATCGACGTGCTGGGCACCTTCAACATCTGCCGCGCGGGCTTCGAGCACCTGCGCAAGCCGGGCGCCTCCGTCATCAACATCTCCGCGCCCCAGGCGTACCTGCCCATGGCGATGCAGGCCCATGTCTGCGCGGCCAAGGCCGGCGTGGACATGCTGACCCGCGTGCTGGCGCTCGAGTGGGGCGGCACGGGCGTGCGCGTCAACGCCATCACCCCGGGTCCCATCGAGGACACGGAGGGCATGCGCCGGCTCGCTCCCAGCGAGGAGGGGCACCAGAAGCTCGTGCAGGCCCTGCCGCTCCAGCGCTTCGGCACCAAGGCGGACATCGCGCGGATGGCGCTCTTCCTGTCCTCGGACGCCGCGTCCTTCGTCACGGGCTCCATCATGGTGTGTGACGGCGGCCAGTCCCTGCTGGGTGGCGCCGCGCTCATGGCCGCGCTCGGCATGTAGCGAGTGACTCCGGCCTGGGGGCTGGGGTCCTCGCGACCTCCCGCCGACGCTGTACTGTCATTGCAAGTTCGCGCCGGGTCTTACATGCCGGGTGGGAAGGTCTGCTAAGAGACAAAGCTCCCTGTGGGCCGGACTTCTTCATGGAAGGCGGCTCACATCCCGGAGCGACTCATGTCCGTAAGCCTTCCTCCGTCAGCCCGGTTCCTCGGGCTGGCCGTCCTGTGCCTGGGTCTGCTGGTGGGCTGTGGCGAAGAGTCGAAGCCGCGTCCGCTGGGGCCGCGTCCGTTGATGCCGGACGCGACCAGGTCCACGGTGTCCCTGTCCCCCGGCCGCGAGCTGCAGCCGGACGGCGAGGACCGGGGACACATCACCGTCACGGTGCTGGGGGATGACGGCGCGCCGATGGTGGGTCGCACGGTGACGGTGGCGGTCTCCGGTGAAGGCAACACGGTGGCGCAGGCCCAGGAGAAGACCGACGCGCGAGGTGTCGCCACGGCCTCCGTCGTCTCCACGCGCTCGGGCGCCAAGCGGGTGACGGCCTCGGTCTCCGCGGAGGGTGGCGCGGTGGTGCTGGCCTCCCAGCCGTCGTTCACGTTCGCCGCGCAGCGGGCCACCCAGTTGCTGTTCACCGGGATGGTGCGTGACGCGACGGCGGGTTCGGTCCTCTCGGGTCTGGAGGTGCGCTTCGCGGACGACTCGAGGCGAACCGTCCCGGGGGCCGGGGAGCAGGTGGTGCTGTCGCTCGTGGCGGGGCCGGGACAGGCCGTGTTGGAGGGCACGCTCACGGCGATGCCCGTGGATGGCGTGGCGCGCTTCCCGGAAGTGGTGCTGAAGAAGGCGGGGGCGGGCTTTCAGCTCAGGGCCTCGGCGGCGGGGGTGACGGATGCATTGACGGCGGCCTTCACCGTGGCTCCTGGAGTGGCGGCCTCGTTGGAGATCACGGGGCTGGAGTCCAATGCCGTGGCGGGTGCGCCGCGCTCGGCGCGGGTCACGGTGCGAGACGCCTTCTCCAACGTGGCCACGAACTACACCGGGACGCTGGCCCTCTCGGTCTCGGACGTGATGGCCACGGCGCCCACGTCCCATGCCTTCACCGCGGGGGACGCGGGAGGTTTCACCTTCTCCGGCATCATCCTCAAGCGGGCGGGGCGCCATGAGGTCACTGTCCAGGACCCGAGCCGCCCGACGCTGAGCGCCCGGCGGTCCGTGGGGGTGTTCGCGGGAGAGGCCGCCGTGCTGTCGATGGCCCGCGTGCCCGCGAGTGCCTCGGTGGCCACGGTGCTACCCGCGCTGTCCGTGACGCTCGAGGACGCGTTCGGCAACGTGGCCCCCGTGGGCGCGCCCCGGGTGGCGCTCTCCTTGGTGGAGTCGGGCACGCTCTCCGGGGTGCGGGAGGTGGCGCCGGTGGACGGCGTGGCCTCTTTCACGCAGGTGCGCGTGGACTCGGAGGGTGAGTTCCACCTGCGCGCCACCGCGACGGGGCTTGCGGCGGTGAACAGCAGCACGGCCATCACCATCGTGGACGACGTGCCACCCTCGAGGCCCGTGTTGTCCCTGGGCACGTTGGGGGCGAACTCGGCGCAGGTGAACTGGGTGGCCGTGGGCGATGACGGAGATCTGGGGACGGCGACGTCGCAGGAGCTGCGCTATTCGCGTCAGCCCATCCTCACCGTCGCGGACTTCAACGCGGCCACGCCCGTGAGCGTGAATGCGCCCCAACTGGCGGGCACCGCCGAGTCCGCGGTGGTACCGAACCTGCTGCCGGACCAGACGTACTACGTCGCGCTGCGGGTGGCGGACAACAAGGGCAACTTCGCGCTCTCCGCGAGCCTCATGGTGCAGACGGTGAACAACGACGTGCGGGAGCTGCGCTTCGACCCGCTGCCCGCGAGCGGCACCGCGGGCGCTGTGTTTGCCACCGTGCGAGTGTCCCTCCGGAACGCGTCCGGGCAGGTGGTGGATTCGGCCACCACGCCGGTGACGTTGTCGCTCGAGGGCGGCCATGGCTTCGTGCCCATCCAGGTCTCCGCCGTCGCGGGTGTGGCCGTCTTCGAGAACGTGCGCGTCGACCGCGCGGGCACCCATCGCTTCGAGGCCAGCGGCAACGCGCTGACTCAGCCGAGCGCCACGTTCGTCATCAACGCGGCGCAGGTGGCGCGGCTCGCCGTCACCGGTCTGGTGGGGCCCGTGGTCGCGGGACAGTCGCAGATTCTCGACGTGTCGGCGCAGGACGCCTTCGGCAACCTCGTCCGGGGCTACGTGGGCACGGTGACCTTCACCTCCAACGACCCTCAGGCCACGCTGCCGGCCAACTACACCTTCCTGCCGACAGACGCGGGGCGCCAGGTGTTCCCCGGCGTGAAGCTGGTCACCTCCGGCACGCGCCGGGTGACCGTGACGGATACCGCCAACGCTCAGCTGACGGGCTTCGTGGAGGTCGAGGTGACGAGCGGCGCCGCGAACCGTCTGGTGCTGTCGGGACTGCCGGCGGACGTGGCGGCGGGGAGCACCCATGCGTTGACGCTCCGGGTGCAGGACTCGTTCGGAAACCTCGTCACGGGTTACACGGGCGAGGTCCTCTTCGCATCGGACGACCCACAAGCCACGCTGTCCGCGACGTCGCATGTCTTCACCCCGGTGGACGCGGGTCAGTACTCCTTCCAGGCGACGCTGAAGAGCTCGGGCACGCGTGCTGTCAACGCGACGGAGGCTCGCAGCGGCGGATTGACGGTCGCGCTGAGTACACAGGTGGCGCCAGGCCCCGCGGTGGCGCTGTCGGTGCAGTTGTCCTCGACCTCGCCCACGGCCGGGCAAGGGGTGACGGCCACGGTGACGCTGTCGGATGTGTTTGGTAACCGTGCATCCGGTTACCGGGGCACGTTGAACCTTCAGGTGAACAACGACCCGGGTGCCACCGGGCTTGGCGACTACACCTTCACGGCGCTGGACGCGGGCCAGCATGTCTTCAACGTGATGTTCGCCCGGGCCCAGTCGACGGTCCTGACCGCCACTGACACGCAGCAGCCCACGTTGACGGGAGCGGAGTCGGTGTCCGTGGGAGCAGGTCCCCTCTTCGCGCTGAGCGTGGCCCCCGTGGCGGCCCCCGTGACGGCGGGAGAGCCCCAGTCCTTCCTGGTCAGCGCCAGGGACCGGTACGACAACCTCGTGCGGAGCTACGCGGGCACGGTGACGCCCACCACGACGGATTCCCGGGCCGTGGTGCCGAGCGCGCACACGTACGGCGCGGGAGATCAGGGCGCGTACAGCTTCTCCTTCACCCTGAAGACCGCGGGTGCGCAGACGGCCACCTTCACGGATGGGTCGCTCAACGTGTCCGCTCCCGTCACGGTGGTCCCGGGACCCGTCAACAAGCTGTCCTTCGTGGACAACGCGTTGACGGGCTTCGCCCGGCAGGTGCTGGCTCCCGTGCGCGTGGTGGTGGAGGACGCGTTTGGCAACCGGGTGACGGTGAATCCTCCCGCCGTGACGCTCACGCTCTATGGCGGGGGCGTACTGAGCGGGACCACCACGCTCACGCCGGTCGCGGGCGTGGCGGAGTTCACCACGCTCTCGGTGGCGGACGAGGGGGCGTACGTCCTCAACGCCACGGTGGCCCTCCCGGATGTGTCCATCGCGTCGGTCGCGCTGAACATCAGTGACAATCAAGCCCCCTCGGGCGTGGCCTCGCTCGAGGCCACTGTGCTGGGCGGAGGCGTCGTGCGCCTGCGCTGGCTGGCCACGGGCGACGACGGCATGCAGGGGCAGGCGGCGTCCTACGAGCTGCGCTACAGCGAAACACCCATCACCGAGGCCAACCTGCCGTCGGCCACGTCCGTGCCCACCGGTACGCCGGGCCTGCCTGGAGCGCAGGAGCAGGTGGAGGTCCCGAATCTGGTGGAAGGACAGACGTACCACTTCGCCATCCGGGTGATGGACGGCGCGGGGAACACCAGTGTGTTGACGAGCACGTCCGTGCGCCTGCCAAGTGTCTGCGACAATCATGTCTGCGCGCCCCAGGCGGCCACGTGCTCGGCGAGTGGGGTGGAGCGGGTGACGTACGCGGCCAGCTGTGTGGTGGTCTCGGGGAGTCCGACGTGCGAGTACACGCCCACCTCGACGCCCTGCATGGGCGTGAATGGCGTGTGCTTCCAGGGGACGTGCGGCACGGCGGCCGCGCCCGCGGTGGGCCAGCTCGCCATCAGCGAGGTGATGTCCTCGCCCAGCGCTGGCACGACGAAGTACATCGAGCTGACCAGCACCAGCGACCAGATGCTCAACATCAACGGGCTCTCCCTCATGTACACGGGGGCGAGCACGGGCACGGTCTCCGTGGACAAGGGCGCGGGCGCGGCAGTGGTGCTGCCGCCGCGGGGCACCTATGTGCTGGCGAGCAACGCGGATACCGCCACCAATGGTGGAGTGGCCGCGGACCTCGGCTACGGAGCCACGTTGGACCTGGGGGCCTCGGGGCAACTGTCGCTTCGAGTCAATGGCGTGCCGCTCGACGACATCACGTATGACGCCACGTTCCCGCAGGTGCCGGGACGCTCGATGAACCTGTCGTCGGCCATCGTGGGGACCAGCGCGAGCCGCCATGCCTGGTACTGGTGCGCTTCCAGCGCGGTGCTGTCGGGTGGGGACCGGGGCTCACCGGGGCTTCCCAACGAGACGTGTGGCGTGGCCATCCCGGCGTCGGTGGACTTCTGCGCCATCCACTCGCCCAAGTTGTTCCCGACCGCCATCCTGGCGGAGTCCTCCAACCCGGTGTTGGGCCGCGTCCGCGCGACGGAAGTGACGACGCGGAACACCGCGGGCAATGACTCCTTCCCATACCTCGTCGCGGAGCTGGGGTTCGGTGAGGCCGTCCTCGAGCCGACGGATTGGACGTGGGTGTCCGCCATCCCGAACGCGAGCTATGCCGCGGCGGGCGGAGCCGAGGACGAGGTGACCGCGATGCTCCAGATTCCCATCCAGGGCAGCTATCGCTACGGCTTCCGCTTCCGCTTCACGCAAGGGCCCGCGAGCGCGCAGCAGTGGGTGTACTGCGACCAGAATGGCAAGGTCCCGGAAGGGGGCCCCGCGACCTACGGGACGGTGACGGTGAACCCCGCGTTCCCGGTGGCGAACCACGTGGTCATCAGCGAAATCAGCACCCATTCCAGCGCGTCGCAGCAGAACGACTTCGTCGAGCTCTACAACCCGACGAATCAAGACGTGAACCTGGGGGGCTTGATGCTGCAGTACAAGGCGGCGACGAGCGGCAGCTTCGGGAACACCTTCACCATTCCCGCGGGAAAGCTCATCCGCGCCCGGGGATACTTCCTCATCGGGGTGAACTCCTATTCGGGTTCGGTGGCCGCGGATGCGACCTGGACCACGGGGGGGGTGGACCTGGTGGGAAGCGCGACGGGTGGCGGCCATGTCCGCTTCGGCCAGACGCTGACCGGGACGGCCGTCGTGCTGGACACGGTGGGGTGGGGGACCGCGAACGTGCCGGAGGGGACCGCCGCTCCGCGACAGACGGACTCGAACGGCAGCATCGAGCGCAAGGCGCGGCCGACGTCGACCACGGCCACGATGGCGGCGACCGGCGCCGACGCGCTTCGCGGCAATGGCTCCGATACCGATAACAACTCAAGTGATTTCGTGACCCGAGCCACCCGGCAGCCGCAGAACTCCTCGAGCCTGGTCGAGGTGCCGTAAGCCGGACGACATCCGGGAGGGCCCCTCGGGTCCACTGTCGGCCAGAGGGCCCTCCCACCCTTCAATGCTGCTGCTCTGGAGCGGCGGGCGGATTACCTTTGCCCGCACTGACTTTCGTCCGCACGCCCAGGAGAGCAGCCCGTGCCTGAAACGCCTGTCCCCGACTCCGTCCGCCTCATCACCTGTCCTCCCGACGAGTTCCGCCGCTCCGGCGAGACCGCCCTGGACACCACGCGCGCTGGCATCGCCCGTCTCAAGGCGCTCACCGCTCCGTTCGACGTTGGCCAGGTGTTGGAGCTGTACGACGAGTCCATGGCCTCGCTGGAGAACGCCGGGGCCCGCGCGAGCGTCGTGCGCCACTCCCACCCCGACGCCGCCATGCGCGACGCCGCCGAGGCCGCCGAGCAGGCGGTGGAGACGCTCTCCACCGACATCCACATGGACCGGGGTGTCTATGACGTGCTCGCCGCGCTGGACCTCTCCGGCCAGGACGCGCAGACGCGCAAGTGGATGGAGAAGGTGCTGCGCGACTTCCGCCGCTCGGGTGTCGACCGGGACGACGCGACGCGCGCCCGGGTGAAGGCGCTGAACGAGGAGCTGGTCCGCATTGGCCAGGAGTTCAGCCGCAACATGCTCCAGGACACGCGCACGGTGTCCCTGCCTCCCTCCGCGCTGGACGGGCTGCCGGAGGACTACGTCCGAGCCCATGCTCCGGGCGAGGACGGGAAGGTGACCATCACCACGGACTATCCCGACATCATCCCCTTCATGACGTACTCGCGCGACGCGAAGGCACGCGAGCAGATGTGGCGCACGTTCCGGCAGCGGGGTTACCCCAGCAACACGGATGTGCTCCAGCGCCTGGTGGCGCGCCGTCATGAGCTGGCCACGTTGCTGGGCTACCGCAACTACGCGGCCTACGCGACGGAGGACAAGATGATTCGCGACGAGAACGCCGCCGCGGACTTCATCGCTCGCATCGCGGACGCCTCGGGGGCGCGGATGCAGCGTGACTATGGGCTCCTCCTGGAGCGCAAGCGCCGCGACACGCCGGACGCCGCGCGCGTGGACCCGTGGGACCAGGCGTACCTGGAGGACCGCATCAAGGCGGAGCAGTACGCCTTCGACTCCCAGGCGGTGCGGCCCTACTTCGAGTACTCGCGCGTGAAGCAGGGGATGCTGGACCTGACGGCCCGCATGTTCGGCGTGTCCTATCGCCGGGTGGAGAACGCCACGGTGTGGCACCCGGACGTGGAGGCCTACGACGTGCTGGAGGACGGCGCGCTGAAGGGCCGCTTCTATCTGGACATGCACCCGCGCGCGGACAAGTACAAGCACGCGGCGCAGTTCACGCTCACCAGCGGCAAGGCCGGTCGTCGGCTGCCGGAGGGCGTGCTGATGTGCAACTTCCCCAAGCCCGGCACGGAGCCCGCGCTGCTCCAGCACGACGACGTGGAGACCTTCCTCCACGAGTTCGGCCACCTGCTGCACCACATCTTCGGAGGCCACACGCGCTGGTCCGGCGTGTCGGGGGTGCGCACCGAGTGGGACTTCGTGGAGGCGCCGTCGCAGATGCTCGAGGAGTGGGCGCGCGACGCGGCCAGCCTGCGGACGTTCGCGAAGCACTACCAGACGAACGAGCCGCTCCCCGAGGAGATGGTGACGCGCCTGCGCCGCGCGGACGAGTTCGGCAAGGGGCTGTGGGTGCGCCAGCAGATGTTCTACGCGGCGCTCAGCCTGGAGCTCTATCGCAGGAACCCCGAAGGGCTGGATGCCACCGCGCTGGTGCGTGAGCTTCAGGGCAAGTACACGCCGTTCCCCTACGTGGAGGGCACGTACTTCCACCTGTCCTTCGGGCACCTCGAGGGGTACTCGTCCAACTACTACACGTACATGTGGTCGATGGTCATCGCGAAGGACCTCTTCACGGTGTTCCAGACGAAGGGCATGTTGTCCCCCGAGCCCGCGAAGGCGTACCGCCGCGCGGTGCTGGAGCCGGGAGGTTCGGACGACGCGGCCCGGCTGGTCCATGCCTTCCTGGGGCGTGACTACGACTTCGCCGCCTATGAGGCCTGGCTGAACAAGGCGGCCTGAGTGGTGGAACGCGCGGGCGTCAGTGCGACACGCCCAACGCCCGCGCCATCCGCTTCCTGTCGCGCAGCCACGGCTTGAGCATGCGCATCAGGAACTGGAGCGAGAGCGCGGCGGGAACCACCTGGAGGTTCCCGGTGAGCTCGAAGAAGAAGTCGTTGGGCAGCTCGTAGGTTGGAGGCGGGAAGAGCGTGTGGAGCACTGGCGTCGACGCGCCTCCGAAGAAGAAGAGGTTCTTGAGGACGTGGTTGTAGAGGCCTTCGTACGCCCCAATCATCCCCACGGGGAGCGCGAGGGTGAGCAGCGCGAAGAAGCCGAGCGCGGCCGTGCCAAGGGCTCCGTCGCGCCTCGCGCGGAAGAGGCTCAGTGAGCCCACGAGGCCCAGCGCGGTGATGGCGGAGATGGCGACCATGTGGAGGCGCCAGGGCGTCTCGTAGATGACGGCGCCGTAGACGTGGTGGATGCTCGTCAGCAGCAGCACGCCCCCCGAGGCGAGCGCGGAGCGGACGGCGAGACTCCAAGGGCTCGTCGGATTCGATTCGGTGGTGGTTTTCATGCGCGAAGAAGTGCCGCGCCGCCGCCTCGGATGCGAGTGAGGTCTCGGCACTTCATCTGTGCGCGCCGCGCATGGACTTTCCGCGAACAAGCGCACGGACCTGGTGGTCGCTCGGGAAGACCTGCTCGGCGTCGTGAGATTGACACCCACCACCCCCGCCGAGCAGACCCGGTCCGGCAAGTCCATCCTCGGTGGCCGGCTCATCCGCGAGGCGTACTTCACGGGCCAGGTCCAGGACTGAACCCCTGCGCCGCCAAAGACCTACCTCCACTCCCTGGGACCGTCGGGACCTGGATTCTTTTTGTGTTCTGATATTGATTTGCAGAATCAAATGATGTGTATAGGGCGGGGTCCGCGGGTGGGGCCGAGTCGTTCCGCGGCGGGGTGGTGGAAATCGTGAGCACATCTGACAGGCGTTCCTGGACCTCCTCCTCGATGTGGCGAGCCGCCATGGTGCTGGCCGTCGTGGGCCTTGGCGTGGCGTGCCAGCGTTCTGCGGAGCCAGCGCCGGCCTCGGGGGCCGCGCCCGTGGCCGACGCGCCCACGGCGAAGGGGCGCACTGTCAGGCATGCCCAGGGGAGCACGGTGGTTCCGCTGCATCCCCAGCGCGTCGTCGTCTTCGACCTGGTGGCGTTGGATATCCTCCAGGCGTTGGGCGTGGAGGTCTTCGCTGTCGCGGGGGACCAGTTCCCCGGCCACCTCGCTGCGTTCGCGGACCCCAAGTACCCGCGCATGGGGACGTTGTTCGAGCCCAACTACGAGGCCCTGCACGCCGCGCATCCGGACCTCATCATCACGGGGGGCCGCTCCAGCGCGAAGTACGCGAACCTGTCCCGCATCGCGCCCACCGTCGACCTGCCCATGGGTGGGGTGGACTACCTGGACACGGTGGTCGCCAACACGGAGCTGCTGGCGGGCATCTTTGGCAAGGAGGAGAAGGCGCGTGCGCTGGTGACGGACCTGCGTGCCTCCATCGCGAAGCTGAAGGAGACGGCGGCGAGCCGAGGGACCGGGCTGGTGGTGCTCGTCACCGGAGGACGTATCAGCGCCTATGGCCCGGGGTCGCGCTTCGGCCTCATCCACGGAGACTTCGGCGTGCCGGTGGCCGCCGCGGGGCTCAGCGCGTCCCTGCACGGTGAGGTCATCGGCTCGGAGTTCATCCGCGAGAAGAACCCGGACTGGCTGTTCGTGATTGATAGGGACGCGGGCATGGGGCAGTCGGGTGGGGCGCGGCAGGTGCTCGACAACGAGCTGGTCCATCAGACGGCCGCGTGGAAGAAGGGGCAGGTCGTCTACCTGGACCCGATGAACGCGTACCTCATCGGGGGTGGCATCCAGGCGGTGGACCGGCTGCGAGGGCAGGTCGCGGAGTTCTACGCCGCGAAGGCTCCCTAGGTTGCCCGAGCCGTGATTCGACTCGCCGCCGCCGTTGCCGTCATCGCCCTGCTGGCCGTGGTCAGCGTGTTCATTGGTGTGGGCGACGTGTCGTGGCACGCGTTGGTGTCGCCGGGGCCGGACGAGCAGGCCCTCCAAGTGCTGCTCATCAGCCGCGTTCCCCGGCTGCTGGCCGTCTTGCTGGTGGGCACGTCGCTGGGAGTGGCGGGGCTCATCCTCCAGATGCTCGCGCGCAACCGCTTCGTGGAGCCCGCGACGGTGGGGGCGGCCGACTCGGCGGGTCTGGGGTTGTTGGTCGTCACGATGTGGATGCCGCAGCTCCCCGTGCTGGGGAAGATGTTCGTCGCGGCGGCGTTCTCGCTGGCGGGCACGGCGCTGTTCCTGCTCATCCTGCGGCGCATTCCGCTGCGCTCGGTGCTCATCGTCCCGCTGGTGGGGTTGGTGCTGGGCAGTGTCTTCGACTCGGTGACGACGTTCTTCGCGTACCGGTTTGATCTGCTCCAGTCGGTCAACGCCTGGAAGACGGGCGACTTCTCCCATGTGCTGCGTGGGCGCTACGAGTTGCTGTGGGTGACGTTCGGGCTCACGTGCTGCGCGTACTTCGCGGCGGACCGCTTCACGGTGGCGGGGATGGGGGAGTCCTTCACGACGAACCTGGGGATGCGTTACTCGCGCATCATGGCGTTGGGGCTGCTCATCGTCTCGCTCATCACGGGGTTGGTGGTCGTCACGGTGGGGATGATTCCTTTCCTGGGGCTGCTGGTGCCCAACCTCGTCAGCATGTTCCTGGGTGACAACACGCGGCGCTCCTTGCCGTGGGTGGCGGTGGGGGGGGCGGGCTTCGTGTTGCTGTGTGATGTCCTGGGCCGGGTGGTGCGCTTCCCCTATGAAATCCCGGGAGCAACCATCGCGGGAGTCGCTGGCAGCGTGCTCTTCCTGAGCCTCCTGATGCGGAGGGACGCCCGTGTTGGCTGAGACGCTGGTGGTGCCGAGGCGGCCCGAGCGCACGTTGCTCATCTTGGGGGCCGTGGCGGTGGCGTGCGCGGGGCTGTTCATGCTCGTCAACGTGGGAGGGGACTGGGCGTTTGTCCTCCCGTTCCGGGGGCGCAAGCTGGCGACGGCGCTGTTGGTGGGCTACTCCATCGCGGTCTCCACGGTGCTCTTCCAGACGGTGACGGGCAACCGGGTGCTGACGCCCGCCATCCTGGGGTTCGACAACCTCTACGTGCTCATCCAGACGTGCCTGCTCTTCTTCCTGGGCACTGGAGTGGTGGCGGGGTTGGACCCGCGGCTCCGGTTCGGCGTGGAGGTGCTGGTCATGGTGGCCTTCTCGGGGCTCCTCTACTGGGGCTTGTTCGGGAGCGGGCAGCGCGGCGTGGAGCGGGTGCTCCTGACGGGCGTGGTGTTGGGTGTGTTGTTCAAGAGCCTGTCGTCGTTCCTTCAGCGGCTCATCGACCCCAACGAGTTCATCTTCCTCCAGGACCGGTTCTTCGCGAGCTTCAACCAGCCGGACGAGGACCTGCTGCTCATCGCCTTTGTCCTGACGTTGGGGGTGTCGGTGGTGGGGTGGCGGATGTTGAGGACGCTGGATGTGTTGGTGTTGGGGCGTGAGACGGCCATCAACCTGGGGGTGAATCACCAGCGGACGGTGGCGGGGGTGTTGGTGTTGGTGGCCATCCTCGTGTCCGTGTCGAGCGCGCTGGTGGGGCCGGTGACCTTCTTCGGCTTGTTGGTGTCCAGCCTGGCGCATGCGTTCGTGCGCACTTACCGGCATGTGCTCGTGTTGCCCGCGGCGGCGCTCATCGCCGGAGTGTCGCTGGTCGCGGGACAGTTCGTGTTGGAGCAGTTCTTCGCGTTCAACACCAACCCGCGCGTCATCATCGACTTCGTGGGAGGGCTGGTGTTCATCTCGATGTTGTTGAGGAGGACCCAGGGATGATTGAGGCCGCGAGTGTCACCAAGCGCTATGGCGCCACGGTGGTCGTGGATGAGGTGTCCCTGAGGTTCCCCGTGGGAGGCATCACCTCCATCATCGGGCCGAACGGCGCGGGCAAGTCGACGCTGCTGTCGATGGTCAGCCGGGTGTCGCCGATGTCCTCGGGTTCCGTGCAGGTGGATGGGTTGGACATCCTCACCACGCCGGGAGAGGTGCTGGCACGGAAGTTGGCGATTCTTCGCCAGGACAATCACATCACCGCGCGGCTGACGGTGCGGGAGTTGGTGACGTTTGGCCGCTATCCGCACTCGAAGGGGCGGCCCACGGTGAAGGACCGGGAGCACGTGGAGCGAGCCATCCAGCACATGGGGTTGGGGGCGCTCACGGAGCGGCTCCTGGACGAGCTGTCCGGAGGCCAGCGCCAGCGGGCCTTCGTGGCGATGGTGCTCTGTCAGGACACGGACCATGTCCTGTTGGATGAGCCGCTCAACGGATTGGATTTGAAGCACGCGGTGTCGATGATGAAGCAGTTGCGCACGGCGGCGGACACGCTGGGCAAGAGCATCGTGCTGGTGTTGCACGACCTGAATTTCGCGTCGTGCTACTCGGACCATCTCATCGCGATGCGCGATGGAAAGGTCCTGTTCCAGGGGCGGCCGGAGGAGATCATGCGGCCAGAGGTGCTCCGCGCCGTGTACGATCTGGACATCGACATCCAGCAGATTGACGGCGACTGGATTGCCACGCACTACCGCTGACGTGGTCCGGGCGTGCGCCGCATGGGCGACGCCAACCCCGCTGCCGCTTCCCGTCACGGGAACAGGCGGCGACACACCGCGCTGACCCACCCGCTCAGTTGCGCCCCCACTGCCGGGGGCGCTCGAAGCGGTAGAACCCGCTGGCCTCTTCCTGGGCGATGGTGCTCGCCTCGGCGCCGAAGTAGCGGGCACGGACCTCCGCGAGCCGCTCCTCCAGCGCCTCGCCCGACAGCTCCTTCGCGAGCGTCTGCCGCTCCGCCATGTACTTCGCTCCCGAATCCCAACGAGCATCCCGGCTCTGGTCCAGCGTGTCCCAGCGCTTCAGCGCCTCCTCATCCAGTCCCATCTCCCTGCGCACCGTGCGCAGGCTCCGTGAGCGCTCCTGGGCCGTCATGGCCCCCAGCTCCGTCTGCACGGACGACAGGTCGAGGAAGTGGTTCATCACCTCCTGCTGATGCCGGGCCATGTACGCATCCGCCTGCGCCCCATGGACCTCCTGGATGCGCTGCTTGAGCGTGGACAGCTTCTTCTCCAGGCTCAAGTCCTCCCGAGCCTCCAGCGAGCGCAACGTGTCCGCCAGCGCCTGGTTCTTCAGCTCCGACGCCCAGATGCGCTCCGCCGTCTCCTTGCCGAACAAGCGGTTTCTCGCATCCCACGTCGCCGCCCGCCGCTCCGGGCCGCTCAGCCCGCGCAGATAGCTGTCGTTGTCCCGGACCCACTTCTCGTAGTCCACGCGGTTGCGCAGCATCGCCTCCAACGCGTCATACCGCTCCGGGAAGTATGCCTTCACGAACGCCAGCAACTCCTCCCTCCATCGGTCCGGAGAGCGCTGCTGGAAGAAGCGCATCAACTCCTCTATCAGCCGAATCTGGACGGAGGGCTCGTCCAGCTTCGCCCCGTACCGCTCCCGCAGCGCCGCCGCGAGCGACTCCAACTCCGCGTCCGAGGGCGCCACCGGCGCCGGAGGAGGAACCGGAGCCCCGGCTACCGTGCTTGGAATCACCGGGGCGACACCGGAAGTCGCCGGAACCACGGCACTCGTGCTCGGCGGCGCGGAACCCGGCTGGGGCGATACCTGCCCCGTATCCGTGAACCGCAAGAGCCCCACCGCCACCAGCAACGCGGCCACCGCGCCCATCCCCAAGACTTTCGTCCGTTGATTCATGAAAGCCCTCCTCGGGGCGCGGTGACCGGGTGAGACGTCAGTCGTTCTTCGCGATGTAGTCGATGATGGCCGCGTAGAACTCCATCTCGTCGAACGTGTCCGGCCCGATGCCAATCACATCCACGTGGTCCTGGTTGATGACGCTGGACATGGAGGTCATCTGCAGCGCGCTGGGCGCGTTGAGGTTGCCCACGTAGCCCATCGACGTGTCCTGAGAGATGGTATCCAGCAGGCCCAGGCGCTCCGTGTACCGCAGCCGGTAGCCCATCTGCTGCGAGTTGATGCCCACCAGCCCGTCGTCATCCTGGTCATTGCGGACGCCGTCGCCCTTGCCGGCCGCGCCGTCGTTGTCGCAGTCGTCCGCGCACGCGCCATCCCCGTCGATGTCGAAGATGAACTCCTTCAACAGGAACAGCGCCGGATTCACGCTGGCCCCGCTCTGCGCCGTCACCAGCGACGCGTAGTGGGACGCGTAGTTGGCGCTGACCGGATACGCCACATTGAACGCCTTGTTGCCCGTCACCTTGCCGTCGTTCGGGTCCGCGTCGTTGTAGATGAGCGCCTTCACCGCCGCGTAGCCGTCATTGCCCGGCGCGTAGACGACGTCGCCGTAGAAGCGGAACAGCGCATCCAACACGCTGGTGATTCCCGGGCGCAGGTCCAGGATGTACTTGGCCACCGGAGAGCCCCGGTGCGGCGAGGACACGCTCACCACCGTCTTCACCACCGTGTAGCCCTTGCGCTCGCGCAGCACCCGCGCCGCCTTGCGCACGTCGATGCCGCCCTGCGAGTGGCCCACCAGATTCACATACGACGAACCCACGGACGCCAGGTACCCCTCGATGTCGTTGGCCAGGTCCAACCCGCGCACGTCGGAGTCCTGCACCGGCTGCACCGCCGCGGCGAACGTGCGCTGCCCACGGTCCAGGTCCCCGTTGCACGACGTCTCCAGGAACCCGTCACACGGGTCCCCCACGAACGTGCCGTAGTCGTCGCCCCAGTAGTCGTACCCCAGGATGTCGTCGAACCCCCCGAGCCCGTGCGCGAACACCACGGGATACGTCGTCTTCTCCGCCGCCTGGACCGGCGCGGCGATACCCAGAAACCCCAAGGCCACGACTGCGAGGAACAGCTTCGGCTGTTGCTTCATGAGGAGCCCCTCTTGCTGGGAGAACGAACTGCTGCGACCGATGCGTGAGGTATTCGGAAGTCAGCCTCTCGACTCGACGAGGCCCCACCGTACGGTCCTGCTCATCCCCGCAGCCCAGAGAGTCCCGAATACTGAGCATATGAGTGCACCAGAGTTGATTCCCCAGTCAATACATCGCGACGCGTCAGCACCCCGTGGGACGAGGCCCGTGTTCAATGGTGCACTGCGTTGTCTGTGATTGCGCGCCGCGCTGGCCCGGTGCGTTGCGACCTCCGGGCGGGGCGAAACCCAGGACGCGCGAAGCGGGCGCGCCCTGGGGTGTGCTGCGGGAAGCCCGTACCTGCTACGGCTCCACCGGCGTCTGCTGGATGCGCCAGATCTCCTCGGCGTACTGCTTGATGGTGCGGTCCGAGGAGAAGATACCGGCGCGCGCCACGTTGATGATGCACTTGCGCGTCCACGCCTCGGTGTCCTGGTAGGCGCGGACGACCTGCTCCTGCTGGGCGGCGTAGGACGGGAAGTCCGCCAGCACCAGGTAGCGGTCCTCCTCCAGCAGGCTGTCCACCAGGGGCTTGTAGAGGGCGCGGTCCTCCGGGGAGAAGAAGCCGGAGGCGATGAGGTCCAGCGCCTCGCGCAACTCCAGGTGCTGGTTGTACTCGTCCCGCGGCCGGTAGCCGGCGCGCTTGCGGGCGATGACCTCGTCCGCGGTGAGGCCGAAGAGGAAGAAGTTCTCGTCCCCCACCGCCTCGCGAATCTCCACGTTGGCGCCGTCCAGCGTGCCCAACGTCAGCGCGCCGTTGAGCATCAGCTTCATGTTGCCCGTGCCGGACGCCTCCATGCCGGCCGTCGAAATCTGCTCGGACACGTCGGCGGCGGGGATGATTCGCTCCGCGAGGCTCACCCGATAGTTGGGGGCGAACACCACCTGGAGGCCCGTCGTCCCCGCGTCGCTGTTGACCACCTCGGCGATGCCATTGATGAGCCGGATGGTCAGCTTCGCCAGGTGGTAGCCCGGCGCCGCCTTGGCGCCGAAGATGAACGCCCTCGGGTGGACGATGGTGTTCGAGTCACGCCGCGCCCGCATCCACAGCGTGACGATGTGGATGGCGTTGAGCAGCTGCCGCTTGTACTCGTGCAGGCGCTTTATCTGGACGTCGAAGATGGCGTCCGGGTTGAGCGTCACCGGGCGCAAGTCCCGGATGTGCCGCGACAGGTCCTCCTTGTTCGCGCGCTTCACCTCGCGGAACGCCTTGCGGAACGCGGGGTCCTCCGCGTGCGGCTCCAAATCGCGCAGCTTGTCCAGGTCCGTGGCCCAGCCCGCGCCGATGCGCGACGTAATCAGCTTGGACAGACGCGGGTTGCACCACGCCAGCCACCGGCGCGGTGTCACGCCGTTGGTCTTGTTGTTGAACCGCTCCGGGAACATGGACGCGAAGTCCGGCAGCACGTCCCGGCGCAAGAGGTCCGTGTGCAGCGCGGCCACGCCGTTGATGCTGTGGCTGCCCACCACCGCCAGGTGCGCCATGCGAATCTTCTTCTCCTGGCCCTCCTCCACCAGGCTCATCCGCCGCAGCTTCTCCTGGTCATAGGGGTAGCGAATCTGCACCTGCCGCAGGAAGCGCTGGTTGATTTCGTAGATGATTTCCAGGTGCCGGGGCAGCAGCCGCTCGAACAGCGTCGCCGGCCACTTCTCCATCGCCTCCGCCAGGAGCGTGTGGTTGGTGTATCCGAACACCGCCTGCGTAATCGACCACGCCTCGTCCCAGGCCAGCCGCTTCTCGTCCACCAGCACCCGCATCAGCTCCGCCACGCCGATGGCCGGATGTGTGTCATTGAGCTGGATGGCGGCCTTCTTGGGGAACTCCCTGAAGTCCGTGTGGTTCTTCAGGTAGCGCCGGACGATGTCCGCGATGGAGCAGGCGACGAAGAAGTACTGCTGCTTGAGCCGCAGCTCCTTGCCCGCCTGGAACGCGTCGTTGGGGTAGAGGACCTTGGAGATGACCTCCGAGTCGTTCTTCTCCACCACGGAGCGCTCGTAGTCGCCCGCGTTGAAGAGCAGCAGGTCGAACTCCTCGGACGCACGCGCCTGCCACAGCCGCAGCGTGTTGACGGTGTCGTTGTGGTAGCCCGCGATGGGCGTGTCATAGGGAACACCCACCACCGTCTTGCCGCCCACCCACCGGGCAATGGGCTTGCCGTCCGGGCCCTGGTGGTGCTCCACGCGCCCGAAGAAGCGCACCGGCACGGCCTTCTCCGGCCGGACGATTTCCCAGGGGTTGCCGAACTTGAGCCACTCGTCGGCGCGCTCCACCTGGTAGCCGTCCACGATGTCCTGCGTGAAGATGCCGAACTCATAACGGATGCCGTACCCCATGCCGGGGTAGCCGAGCGTGGCCAGCGAATCCAGGAAGCACGCCGCCAGCCGCCCCAGGCCGCCGTTGCCCAGGCCCGCGTCCGGCTCCATCTCCAACAGATTGGTGAGGTCTACGCCCACCTCGCGCATGGCCTCGGCGGCGGCCTCGTACATGCCCAGATTCAACAGGTTGTTTCCCAGCGCCCGACCCAACAGGTACTCCGCCGACAGGTAGTAGGCGCGCTTGGCGTCCTTCTCGTAATAGGTGCGAGCGGTGCGCACCCAGCGGTCGGCGAGCCTGTCTCGGACGGCCAGGGACAGGGCCATGAAGCGGTCATGCGCGGTGGACGTCTCGTAGTTCTTCCCGCGCGAGTAGCGCACGTGGTCCAGGAAGGAACGGCGCATGGAGGACGCGTCGCTTCCGGTGCGACCACCGTCGTCGCTCGAGCTGGGCGTGGCGGACCGCGGCTGCTGGGAAGAAGGAGCGGGAGAGGCCATGTGGCGGAGGGTCTCCATCCGGGGTGGGACGTCGAGTGGGAAAGCTGATGCGGGGTGTCAGGGTAGCTCAGCCCAAGGTCCTCCGAACCGTGAAAGCGCGGTGCCGGAGAGGGGGCTGGATGCTCCCCGGGAAGGACCTGGAACGTCCAGGGACGTTGCACGACGCGGAGCCATCCGCTCGTTTTCCCACAGCGCCCGCACGGAACGGACGCCCCGGAGCGCCTCGTTTCATGTAGAAATCAACGCCTCATGGCCTTTGCGAAGAATGACCTGGACCAGCGGCTCGCGCTGGTGCGGCCGGATGACACGGTCCGCGGCCTCATCTTCAACGCGGTATTGTTGCTGGCGGAGAAGCAGCTCGGGCCGGACATGGCCTCGCGGCTGCGCGAGCCGATATTCAAGCGCTCACCGGTGGACTTCTTCTCCTACCCCGCGGTGGATGCCATCCGGTTGCTCTACTCCACGTCGGAGGCGCTCGCGAGGGCCGGGCGCTACGGCACGCAGGAGGAGGCCGTCCGGGCGTGTGGCGCCGCCGCCGTCACCGGCTTCTTCTCCTCCACGGTGGGCCAGACGCTGACGCGGCTGATTGGCAAGGGGGACCCCAAGCGCCTGTTGTCCAACGCGCCCACCGCGTACTCCACGCTCGTGAGCTACGGCCGCCGGGATTACAACGTCGTGACGGAGCGCCACGTGCGCCTGTCCTTCCACGGGGACATGCAGCCGGTGCAGTTCCACGAGGGCGTGTTGCAGGAGGCGCTCAAGGCCATCCAGTGCAAGGGCTCCGTCGTGGGCACCCCTCACGGCTACTTCGCCGCGGACTACGACATCGTCTGGGAGTAGTCCGCCGGCGCCAGGGGCGAGTCATTCGCGCGCCGGGAAGGACCGGGCCGCCCGGGCCGCGATGAAGTCCAGGAAGGCTCGCACGTGCGCGGGCATGGCGGCCCGGCGCAGGTAGACCGCGGAGATGTGGCGAGGCGTCGGCCTGAGGGGTGCCAGCACCCGCGTCAGCGCGCCGGACTCCAGCTCGGGCGCCACGAGGTACTCGGGCAGCGACGCAATCCCCAGCCCATGCCGCGCGGCGAGGTGGAGCGCGGGCAGGCTGTTGCTGCGAAAGCGGCTCCGGGCCAGGCGGACCTCCTGCGTGCGCCCGGCGTGGAGCAACTCCAGCGGCCGCGCCGAGGGGCCTCGCATCGGCACCAGCACCTCATGCCCGCTCAAGTCCCGGGCACGCCGAGGCGTGCCTCGCTCGCGCAAGTAGGCCGGGCTCGCGCACAGGACGTAGGGCTGGAGGCCCAGCCGCCTGTGCATCAGGGAGCTCGACTCGAGGCGCGGAGCGATTCGCACCGCCACGTCCACGCCTCCCTGCATCAGGTCCACCAGCGCGTCCTCGAGCACCAGCTCCACGCTGACCTCGGCGTGTGCGCGAAGGAAGGCCTCCACCCAGGGCACCAGGACCCATTGGCCGAAGACGAGGGGCGCGGAGACCCGCAGCACACCGCGAGGCACGCCGTGCTCGGTGAGGTCTCGCTCCGCCTCGTCCAGTGACTCGAGGATGCCGCGTGCGTGTGTCAGGTAGCGCTCGCCCGCGGCGGTGAGCTGGAGCCGGCGGGTCGTGCGCTGCACCAGCTCCGTCCCCAGTCGGGCCTCCAGCGCCCCCAGCTCCCGGCTCACGGCGGAGGGCGCTCGCCGCAGCACCCGCGCCGCGCCCGCCAGGCTGCCCGCGCGCGCGACTTCCACGAAGGTCTTCAGGGACTCGAAGAGGTCTCTTCCCGCCATGATTCATGCTCCTGGCGCACGAATGTCGTGCATCCCTGATGCCTGTTCAAGCCGCCCCTCCCGGCGCATTCAGGGGCATGACGGTGCGCCCACCTGGATGGACCGGGCGTCGCGCCCCGTCGCGTGGACCCATGCCCGCTCGACAGCAGGAGGATGACGTGAAGCCCCAGATGCAGGACGCAGCCACGGCCCCGAGAGACCTCACCCCGAGCCGATTCCAGTGGGAGGACCGCCACCTCGCGCACGGCGTGCTGCGCCTGGTGCTCGGTCTGAACATCGCCGTGCATGGTGGGGTCCGGGTGGGGGCTCCCGGCGCCTTCGCGGACACCTTGGCGCAGGGCTTCACAGGCACGGTCCTTCCCGACTGGAGCGTGCGGGCCTTCGCCCTCGGCCTGCCCTTCGTCGAGTTGGGAATAGGGCTGGGCATCCTGCTCGGCCTGCGGCTGCGCGCAAGCCTGGTCGCGGGCGGCCTTGTCATCGCGATGCTGACCTTTGGCGAGTCCCTGCGGCAGCAGTGGAGCACCGTGGGCCTCCAGCTCAGCTACGCACTCGCCTATTTCGTCCTCCTGCTGCGCGCGGCCGATGCCCGCTTCACCGTCGACGGCTGGCTTTCCTCATCCCGCCCCGGCGCACGCTGACCTTTCCTTCAACAAGGGAGTCCCCCATGTCCTTGTCCCGTCGCGAGTTCGTCACCCACGCCGTGGCTGGCGCCGCCGTCGCCACGACGGCCACCGCCGCAACCCCTCCCATGCCCGCTCCGCCCAAGCGCCCGCGTCGCGAGGAGCGCTGGCCCAACGGCGCGCGTCTGGCCATCTCCATCTCCATGCAGTTCGAGGCGGGCGCGCAGCCGGCGCGAGGCGCCAGCGGCCCATTCCCTCCCATCGACGCGCGCTACCCCGACCTGCCCACCGCCACCTGGTACGAGTACGGCGACAAGGAGGGCATTCCTCGGCTGCTGGAGGTGTTCGAGCGCCAGGGCGTCAAGGTGACGTCACACATGGTGGGCGCGGCGGTGGACAAGAACCCCGGGCTCGCCCGGGAAATCGTCCAGCGGGGCCACGAGGCGGCAGCGCATGGCCAGACGTGGACGCCGCAGTTCTCCATGACGCGTGAAGAGGAGCGCGCCTCCTATGAGGCCAACATCCAGAGCATCCTGCGCGCCACCGGCACGCGGCCCGTGGGCTTCAACGCCTTCTGGATGCGAGGCACACCCCACACGCTGCCCCTGCTCCAGGAGTTGGGCTTCGTCTACCACATCGATGACGTCAGCCGGGACGAGCCCTTCCTCATCCCCGTGGCGGGAAAGCCCTTCGTCGTGGTCCCCTACACGCTGGGCCTCAATGACATCGTCCTCTTCGAGGAGCGCCACTTCAGCTCGGACCAGTTCGCCAGCGAGCTGCGGCTGGAGTTCGACGCGCTCCTCGCCGAGGCCGCCACGCGCCGCCGGATGATGTCCATCAGCGTCCATGACCGCATCGGAGGACGCCCCGCCCGGGCGCGTGTCCTGGAGGACTTCATCGCCTACGCGAAGCGCCAGCCGGGCGTGTGGTTCGCGCGCAAGGATGAGCTGGCGCGCATCGCGCTCGACAGCCCGCTCACTCCGCGCGAGGGGGAACTGGCCACCTCCGCCCGGCCCTGACTCACTTCAAGGGGGGCCGCCCAGGCCTTGGGCCCAGGCACCCCCGCCACGCTCAGGGCGCCGCGGGAGCCTGGCCCGCGACGGCGGCCACGGAGACGGCCTCCATCTGGCCCGCGAGCTCCTGGGCCTTGGCCAGGAAGTCCGGCAGCAGCGTCTTGGGCAGCGGGTCCGCGCGGGGGAACTTCTGGTTGAGCGGGTTGGTGTAGCCGCCGCCGCGCTTCATGCCGAAGTGCAGGTGGGGACCGGTGGAGCGGCCCGTGTTGCCGGAGTAGGCGATGACCTGCTTCTGGCTCACGCGCGAGCCCACGCGGATGCCCTCGCCGAACTTGGACAGGTGCATGTACTGCGTCTCGTAGCCGTTGGCGTGGCGCAGGACGACCATGTTGCCCGCCGCGCCGGAGTACGCCGCCTGCGTCACCGTTCCGTCCGCCACGGCCCACACGGGCGTGCCGATGGGCGTCCCGTAGTCCACGCCGTTGTGGTTCTTCAGGTACTGGAGCACGGGGTGGAAGCGGGAGCCGAACTTGCTGGTGACGTGGGCGTACTTCAGCGGGCTCTTGAGGAAGGTCTTCTTCGCGCTGGCGCCGTCCTCCTGGAAGTAGTTGGGCTGGCCGTCCGGCAGCACGTAGCGGAAGACCTTCTTGGGGCCCACCAGCCCCCCCGTGTACTGGGCGGCGAGCACCTCGCCGTAGCGCAGCACGCGGCCCTTGGAGACGAACTTCTCCACCAGGGCGCGCGCGGTGTCGCCCTTGCGCACGTCCCGGTAGAAGTCGATGTCCCAGGCGAAGACGTCCGCCAGCACCATGCCGATGGCCGGGTCCTCGCCCGCGTCCACGGCGGCCTCGTAGAGCGACGTCTGGATTTCGAGCGCGACGACGGCCACCTGCTTCTCGACCTCGATGGCGCGCTTGCTGCCGACGAACTTCTCTCCGTCGCGGCGCACCTGCCACTCGTCGACCATGCTCTGGCGGTAGTCGAAGAAGTCCAGCTCGCCATCGCGCAGGACGATACGGAACTGGTCGCCCACGCGGGACTTGCGGAAGTCGAACACGCCCTCCAGCGCCGCGATGACGGCGGTGACCTGGGCGTCCGGGAGCTGGGCCTCATGCAGGGCGCCCGCGAGTGTCTGGCGCGGCTCGATGCGGCGGTTCTTGATTTCGTACCGGAGGGCGGCCTCCGAGGAGGACCCGGCCAGCAGGGCGGCCAGCAAGCAGAGGGGGGCGATTCGCATGGGGCGGGGCGCGAGTGTAGTGGACACCCGCGCCCCTGCCCAACGGATGGCTTGGGATTTCGTCCCCGCCTGCCTGCTCGGCGGTCAGCTTCGGCGTCGGCGGCCTCGAATCAAGGCCACCCCCGCGAGCCCCAGGAGCCAGGCCAGGTTCGTGTCGCCCCTCGTCGCGACGCAGGAACACCCACCGGGCTCCTCCGGTCCCTGCCCGGGTCCCGCATCTGGAACGGGCCCGGCGTCCGGGAGCGGGCCGGCGTCCGGAGTCCCCGCGTCGTGGCCGGCATCCGGAGTCCCCGCGTCGTGGCCGGCATCCGGAGTCCCCGCGTCGGGCCGTGGGCCCGCGTCGGGGGGCCCCGCGTCGGGAGTGCCAGCATCGGGAGTGCCAGCATCGGGCCGCGGGTCCCTGGGCCGGACCGTGACCTTCACCCGGTCCGTGGCGGAGAGGCCCGCGACGTGGACGGCCAATTCGAACTCCAGCTCGGTGTCCTGTCCCACGTTGGGGGCGGTGAAGTCGGGCGTGCCGGTGTCCGCGCCGCGCAGGCTCACGGTGGTGGCGGGCACCTGACGCCAGGAATAGGTGAGCGGCGCGGTGCCCGGGTCCGAGCTCCGCGAGCCATCCAACCGCACCGTCTCACCCTCGAGCACACGCTGGTCCTCGCCGGCGTGGGCAATGGGGTGGCAGGGGCTGGCGTCCTCGATGCGCTCCAGGAACGGAGCGGTGGCTGTTCCCTCCACGGTGATGTTGTCGAGCTCCCACCCGTGGGCGGTGAAGACCACGTCGGACCCCAGGCGGAAGCGGAACTTCACCGTGCTTCCGCTCAGGCTCGTGCCGAAGTCGAGGACGACGGGCTCGCTGTCGGGCCAGCGCGGATTGCGCCCCGCGTACGCGAACCGGCCACGCAGGGGATTCGACGTGCGGTTGTCGAGCACCTTCTCCTTGTAGCCAGGGTTGAGCAGGGTCAAGACATCGGTCCAGGTGAGTCCGTTGTCGCGCGTGAACTCGATGACTCCGCCGCTCCAGTAGAACCGCTCGCCCGTGGAGGGCTCCTGGCGGAAGTCGAACTCGTGGCGGTGTTCGAAGCGCAGGACGAACGGAGTGCCCGGCGCAATGGGCAAGGGAGGCGTCTCCAGCGCGACGTCCGCGAAGGGGACGGGCTCCGCGGCGAACCAGACGTTCTCCCCAGGGATGCGCGGTGACGCGACGATTCGCCAGGCGTGTGCTTCCGCGCCCTGGAGCACGCGAGACCGCCACGTGGTCCGCACCGGGTCGGCCCGGTCCGTCCTGGAAGGAGTCAGGTCATAGTTGAGCAGGACGGACTTCGAGTGCTCCGCGCGCGGCCGGCACGCGTCACCGCTCTCCAGCACGATGTTGTACGCCACCGCCGCGGAGACCTCCTGACCGCCCGAGAGGGCCACGGGAATCTCCACGGTGGACGGCTCGAAGGGCCCCACCTCTCCCAGCGCGGCGGAGTTCCCCGTGGGGAAGGTCACCATCGGGTTGTTGCTGGAGACCGTCACCCGCGCATCGGTCGACGCGAGCGGGCCGTGATTGTAGACGTGAACCCGGATGACACCGGTCTCCGACGCATCCAACACCCCATCCGAGTCACACGAGCGCCCCTGGTCCTCCACCTGGATGGACTCCAGTTGGACGTCCGAACGGGCCCGGTCGTCCTGGACCACCTCGGTGAACGTCCTCGACTCAGGAGGAGGAGACACGGCGCAGGTTCCCGCGCCCCGCCGGGCGAAGCCCTGGGCCAGCGCCCGCATGTCCGCCGGGTCTCTCTGCATGGCCGCCATCAGCATGAGGTCCCGCTGCTCGGTGAAGGTGACGTTGTCGGGGGCCATCAGCATGGCCTCCACGACGTAGGTCGCCATGCGGCGCCGGGCCTCCTCGAACGTCGCGATGCGAGGCGTGCTTCCGCGGGTGTCGTCGAGCAGGGATTGATAGGCCTCGAAGAGCATGGAGGCCCAGACCTCTCCCGCGTTGTGGAGCTCCGAGTTCGCCAACTCATTGTCTCGCAGATAGGTCTGCGTGGGGAGTGGCTCGTCATCGGCGATGTGCTGGAACTGAAAGCCATTCCGGGTGAGGTCGCGCGAGTACGGCGACCTGCGGACACCGTAGTAGGCGCTGTCGCCCAGGACTTCGGCGGCGTACGCGCCAATCGCATACATCCCGTTGGGCGCATCTCCCTCCTGGACCATCATGTGCAACGCCACGAAGTCGCTCCAACCCTCGCTCATGGCGCGGCACTGCGGCGTCGTGCAGCCGACCATCCGGCGGAAGAGGATGTGCGCCCACTCATGGGCCACGACGGTGTTGTCGAGCGATGAGTCCCGTTCGGGCGGCGCTGTCCTCGACATGGTGCCCGACAACGAACCCCGGGCGAGCAGGTCCTTGAGCGCCTGGCCATCCTCGAAGGAGACGGAGAGGACGGGAATCGTGGTGGAGAGGGCCGGGTCCACGTCGGGCATGTTCGGCGCGGGGGCCCCGGGGCTGTTGTTGACGATGATGAGCGCCGCGGCGTTGGCGCTCTCGGCGTTCACGGCCTTGAGCTCCATGTTGCAGGTGCCGCGGTCGGCCAGGACGATGGCGTTGGTGACCGGGTTCTGGAGCGGTTCACAGGCATCCGTGGTTGTGCCCGTGCCATCCAGGCCCAGCACCAGCTGCCGCGAGGACAGCGTGAACTTCTGGGCGCCGAACTGCGCGAACCCCGTGTCATACGCCCGGCCGGAAACGGAGAGCGTCCGGGTCTCCGCCGAATTCCACAGCGCGAACTCCAAGCGGGGGGACACGCCGTCGCGAGGGACGTAGGCGAGCGCGGAGTTGCGCGCCTGGGGGTCGGGCCCCAGGTTCTGCGCCTCGGCGAGCACGGGGTCTCCACCAAGTCCACCCGGCTCGAAGTCCACCTCCTGTGCATTGCCCGCGGGCTCGTTGAAGCCGGAGTCGTAGTAGTAATCGTGGAGCCAGTTGGTGGTGTAGAACAGTTGCACCACCGAGGCGGAGATCTGCGCCGGGCTGCTCATCGGCTCCGCGAGGGGGTCATGGACATGCGGGAAGTCCCGGGTGCCCGGCGTCACCTGCGCGCGGACGTCCTGGCCATCGGTGTAACCATCTGGGTCGAAGTGGTCCGCGTAGGCGCGGACATTGTTGCCCCACGTGACGCTCGCGCCTGAGTTCAGCCACGGGTCGACCCTGCCGTTGCCGGGATGGACCCGGCCCTCCCAGGTGATGGCCGTGGGAGGAAGGAATCCCGAGGGGCTCTGGCCTGGCTCCGTCCCAGGATACGGAGAGAAGTCGGCGGTGGGGCTGTCCGCGGGGGTTCCATCCGCCGCGCGGGCCCACACCCGATAGACATAGGCGTCGTTCGCGGTCCGGTCCTCGCGCAAGAGCACCTGCCCGGTGCTCGCATGCAGGACATGGACATGGCCGCGTGGCCGCACCTCACCCGCCTTCGAGGAGAGCAGGTCCACGGTGTACGCGGGGACAAGCCCGTGGGCCGTGGGGAAGTAGTTCTTCGTGACGCGGGCTGGCTCCACCAGGGAGATGCCAGCGCGCTGGATGGAGCCACCGGGGAGCAGCTCGAAGCGCGGCGCGTCCTGATGGGTGACACCCGCCGCGGCCTGGAGCGTTCCCACCAGCGACAGGCCATGGACGTCTCCCAGCGCCTTCAACACCGCCTCTGACGGAGGATAGGCAAACGCCTCCCGCGCTGCTTGAAGCTCCGGCGCCACGCCTCCCTGAAGGTTTCCGGAGAGCGCCACGAGCTCCAGGTTCCGGCTCAGGAGCATCTTCAATTCGCTGTGCACGACCTCCAATCCCGCCACGCGCTGCCGGAAGCGCACGATGATGCCACCGCGTCCCAGGTCATGGACGTGATGGACATACACCGTCTCCAGGTCCCTGGAGGACAAACCATACATCTCCGCATGCTGCCGGAGATAAGTGTTTGCCGCGGCCTCGGGCGAGGAATGGGCTTTCACGAACGGCGCCTGGTCCGTGCGGTGCGCCCGGACCAGGGTGGGGACACCGCGGGTTGCGTCCCGGGACAGCACTGTCACGACGGACGACGGCGCCTGCTCCCCACCGACTTGCGCTTGCAGGTCGGCGGGGCTGCTGGAAGGCGACTCCCCGGTGCAGCTGGCACAGAGGGTCAAGGCCAGTACCGCGATGGACCCACGACTCCTTGGACTCTTGGGCACTTGACCCCCCACTGTTCGTAGCGGTCCCTCGAGGAGACCGCGACCTTCACCGGCAGATATCGGTATCCCGCAGACGACTGAGATGGCCCACCGCATTGCCAGTCAGTGAGCGGGCATACATGCCGCCGACCCAGCTTCCACTATTGAAGCTGACGTGTGCGTTGGGCGCAAGGACAGTGCCGTAGAAGCCATAGTCAAGCGCGGTGAGTGTGGTTGCGTCTGGAAGGTTGAAGAGCACACCGGTCTCATCAATGCCACCTTCGAAGACATGGCCGAAGTTGGCGAAGCGCGCCGACGCGCCACGCACGTTGATGACCACCATCGAGTTGGCGGGGGCGGAGATGGTCAAAAGCGTGGCGTTGTTGATGGCGGCGGCCTCCACCTGGAAGACGTTCGCCTTGGGGTCGGTCCCTCGCAGGGTGATGCCGCCCCAGGACTCGACGGTGGTGGTTCCCCGGAGGGGGAGGGCGGCCAGGTCCGTGGAGAGCCTGCGCAGGGACGCGCCCAGGGTGGCGAAGTTGACGGGGACGCCCTGCCTCACCGAGCCCCTGGGGAAGACGACATTGCCCGTGGGCAGGTACTGCCCGCCATACCGGGCCTCACCCCAGACGGTGCCGTTGTCGAGCTCCAGGTTCTGGCCCGCCACCAGGACGTTGTCGTTGTCGTTCGCCGGCAACTGCCAGCCGACCCGGAAGTCCTTGAGCTGGAGGGTGCCACCCGCGGCGACCCTTCCTCCCACGTCGATGCCGCCCCGGTAGTCCTCCAGGACGAAGAGGTTGTGGTCATTGAGCCGGACCTGGACGCAGTTGGCCACGGGCTTCTCCAGCACCACGACGGAGATGCTCGTGGTCACCGTCCCGTTGCGAATCACGATGGTGGCGATTCCCAGCCCCGTGGCCGTCACCACGCCCGCGGGAGTCACCGTGACGATGCCGTCGTTGGAGGACGAGTAGATGGTCCCCAGCTCCCGCGCGGTGATGTTGCGGATGACGCCGTCGTTGTAGTGGCCGTTGACCGTCAGGTTCATCGTGGAGCCAATCCCGTGGAGGACGGCATCGCCGTTGAGGATGGAGATGACGCTGAGCCTCGCGGAGGAGACCACCGGCAGGACGACGGGCGCCGACACCCGCATGCGCTTCTGGGCGTTGATGCCCGTGGCCACCAGTTGCACCGAGCCGATGGCCTCGAGAGGAATCTGGAAGGACGTGGTGAAGGGGGGCTCATCCATCGTGGCCACGCCTCCCGCGCCGGCGACGTACGCGAGGACGGGAACGAAGCCGTCGGTGCCCTCCGTCACCACCGTCACGGTGGCGCCAGGACTCACCGCGGTGCCCGGGGCGGGCGAGACGATTCGGATTCCCCCGGCGAGCAGCGGCTCTTCCCACGCCCGCGCCGCGTCGTCGGGAAGGGCCTCCCCTCGCTCCTCGGAGGCGTGCTCTTCCGGCGCGAACACCCCCGTGCAGTTCGGAGGTGGGGGCGCACTGGGCGTGGCGAGCATCGGGTCGAAGAGGTTGCTCGCGATGGGGCTGTTGAGCAGCTCCACGGTGCGCTGGAAGTAGGCCGGGTTGGTCGGCGTCCTGAAGTGATTCAGCGTCGGGGTGGTGATGCTCATCATGAAGGAGGTGGTCGCCTGCGTGGAGGCGCCGCCCTGCTGGTCCTTCGTGGTGGCGAACATGTCGAAGTCCTGGTCGCAGAACAGCTTGCTCGACTGGACGTTCTGGGTCGGGGGCCGCGCGATGTTGGCCCTCATGATGAGGTTGTGGGTTCCCGGAGCCAGCAACCCGTCCGACAGCGGGTGATAGGTCTCCATGTTCGTGTAGATCATCTTGATGGCGTCCAGCAGCGCCGGGTGCGCGTTCTTGCGCTCGATGTTCTGCCCGTTCGCCGAGACGAGGACGTGGGTGGGGACGCGGGTCTCTCCAATGGCCAGCAGCGCGGGGCTGTTGAGCTTCAAGTCATCGATGGCCATGGGACTGACGCCGTCGGCCGCGTCGAGCGAGAAGTTGAAGGCCCTGAGCAGCTCGGCGTTGAGGCTCGCCCACTCCGCCGCGAAGTTGTTCTTCATGTTCGCGCGGACGTCCGTGAGGGCGTTCGCCACCAGCGTGCCCGCGTGGGGGGTGTTGGAGAGGATGAGGCGGTTGAGGTCTCCCTTTCCATAGTTGTTCGCGTTCAGGTAGCTGCTCCGGCTGGCGAACTTGCGCGCCAGGAGCCCGCCCGTGCCGTGGCCAATCACATCCACCTGGGTCACCGCGGTGCCCTCGTCGCGCATCTTCACCAGCGCGGTGCGGATGGCCCGGCCCACCACCGTGCTGTTGGCGGGCGAATCGATGCTCTCCGAATTGGTGCTCTTGTAGTCGGCGCACGTCACGTTGTGCAGGCTGCTGCTGGAGATGCCCGCGTTGCCCCAGAAGTCGCAGCCGGACCAGACGTCGTGGATGGTCACCACCGGCGGGCGCACCACGGTGATGACGTGGGTGTCGGTGAAGGGCGCGCCGCCGTTGGGCGTGTACGTGGTGGTGAGGCCGACGGTGCGTTGCCGGGCCATGTCGTCATTCGTGTTGCCGGGGCGCTTGAAGTCCTCGGGGGGCAGGTAGAGCGCGAACGCGAAGAACTGCCCGGGGGCGACCTCTTCGACGCGGGTGACGATGGTGTTGGTGGGCGCAGCCACGCTGCCAATGGGGACCAGGCCGCCGTTGGAGGGGTCGTGGGTGGCGCCCATCGTGAAGGTCATGTTCCCCAGGCTCGACACGCGGGCGCGCAGGAGCACCGCGCTCACCCCGTCGGCGGCCACGGAGCGCGCGGGCGTGCCGAGCGTCGACAGCCGCAGCGTGTTGGTCTCCACCGAGTTCAGGAACGTGTCGATGAGCACGGGGTTGGGGTCAATCATCTCCAGGCTCGCGAAGGCCACGTTGTCGATGACCACCGTGGAGTCCAGGATGCCGTCGCCCAGGTCGCGAATCTCGAACACGAGGGTGATGGGGCCGCCCCCGGTGATGGGGATGTTGATGCTCTTGAAGTCGGTGATGCCGGCATCGGGGAACAGCTGGATGCCCTCGGGGTAGTTCGCGGGGAAGTTGTCGATGCCGGACGGGTCGTCCGCGAGCAGCGAGTCGAACTTCGTGTTCTTCGCGCGGGTTTCGGAGGCATCGAAGAAGTGCGCGCTGTTGACGGACGTCTGCTCCGCCAGCCGTGTCCCCTGGATGTCTGTCACATGGGCGGTGAACTGGTCGTTGTACTGGCTGCCGATGAAGTCGGGCGACTCGGCGCTCAGGAAGCGGTAGTCGAAGGACAGCCGTGTCATGCCCCGAGGCACGTTGAAGGTGATGCGCACGGTGGCGACATCACCGTCCGGGCCCGCGGGGGCGAAGTCGGTGCCGGGCTCGGGTAGTCGGACCGCGTCGCCGACGTGGCCGGTGCTCAGGACGAGCATGGAGTCGCCCTTGCGCGGCGCAATCTCTCCGAAGCGCTGGAGGACCACCGCCGCCTGGGGCACGGGGGAGGTGACCTGCCCCGACACGAACGAGCCCGCGGGGAGGTCCAGCGCGGTGGCTACCTCGGCGGCCGTGGCGAGCGAGGCCCCCTGGACGGCGGGCTCCAGCCGGTGGTTCTTGAACTTCGCGCGCTCCGCGCTCATGTCGCGGAAGACCTCGGTTTTCGGTGGAGGCGGCTGCGGCTCGTGGGGGCTGACATCGCCACACGCCAGGGCCAGCGCGATGACGAGCGGGAGCAGGGAGACTTTGCGCGTCTGCATCAGGTTCACTCCGTTGCGTTGAGCGGGAGAGACGGTCGACTGCGGCACGGCGATGCGATGAACAGGCGCGGCCACCCAGCGGTTCTCCACTGGGTGGCCGGCGAGCGATTCGAAAGATGCGCGGTGCGGAAGGACTACTTGCGCTTCGCGGACATCGCGTAGTCGCGGTGCCACCTGGCCGGCAGCGTCGCCAGCACGTTGGGGTTCTGCTGCGTCATGGCGATGGACTCGTACTTCGCCTGAATCTGGCCATCACCCACGACGAAGCCGTTGGCGTAGACGACGGTCTGGTCCGCGCCGAGCGCCAGCTTCTCCGCGTCCGAGCCGACCTTCACGTTGTAGACCTTGCCGGCATACGCCTCGCGGCTGACCTCCACGAGCTTGCTGGGGCCCGTCTTGGTCATCACCACGTCGCCCGTCTTCAGGTTGCGCGCCTGCACCATGCCGCGCGCCATCACCTGGATGGGGTGCATCTCCGTCATCAGCAGGCTGCGCCCCGCGTCGTTGCGGATGCGCACCATGGGGACCGTCTCGGTGCCCACGGCGGTGTCCATGACGGTGAGCGAGGGCTTGTGCGGGTTGCGCACGCGGTCGCCGGCCTTGACCGACTCCACCGGGGCCACCTGGCCCTCGGCGAGTTCGATTTCGGTGCCCGCCGCCAGACAGCTGTTGGTGACGGTGATTTTCTTGAACGTGTAGTCCGGCCGGGGGAAGCGCGGGTCGGGGCTCGCGAGGGTGACGGAGGACTGGTACGTCTGTCCGCCCACCGAGGCGACGACGGGCAGGACGATGCGCAGCGACAGCTTCACCTCGTTCTGCACCTGGCGGCAGCCATCGTCGAAGAAGGCCGAGTTCGCGCCCGTCAGGTCCCACGAGAAGGTCTTCTTGTCGGGGCTCAGGTTGGCGCCCCTCCAGAACTGGCTCATCTTCGCCTCGATGAGGTTGCCGTCCGTGACGTCGCAACCCCCACCGGCGTTGGTGAGGATGAGCTTGAGGTGGCCCACGTCATACGTGGGCGTGCCCGCGTTCAGGTCGGTCTTGAACTGGGTGATTTTCGCCGCGTCGAAGAGGTGCTCGGACGTGAGGGACATCTGCCCCTTCAAGGGCAGCTTCACGGCCTGGGGCGTGCCGGTCAGGTCGTAGTCGCAGTCCTGGGTCCACGTGCGGTTGAGGCACACGGAGATGAGGCCGTCGTTCAGCACCGTGTCCACGGGCGCGTACACGAGCAGCTGGGAGAACACCGGCCGCGACGACGTGATGCCGGCGGGGGCGCCGAACTCCGAGAAGATGTACGAGTCCTTGAACCCCTCGACGGAGTCCTCGACCTTGTAGGAGGACACGCGGTAGCGGCCCTGGGTCGTCAGCGACAGGTTGCCCGTGGTCGCGATGGGGAGGTCCTTGCCGCCGTCGTACTCCTCGATGAACTTGAGGTCGCCCAGCGGGTTGCCGGACGCGTCGGTGAAGTTGGTGTCCGTGTACGTGTAGTAGCTGCCACCCGGGAAGGTGGAGCGCGCGACGCCGATGCCGTCGTTGGGCTCGGGCGTGGTCTCACCCGCGTTGGCCGCCTCGATGAGGTGCATCTCCTTGCGGTCCGCGGACGTGGCCAGCCCCCGGGGCTCCTCGGACGCGAAGCTACCCGCAGCCAGGCCCTGGCTCAGGTGGTCCTTCTGGCGCTGCTCCAACGCCTGGAACAGGTACGGCGAGTTCTCCGGCGTCTTGCCCGCGAGCCTCAGGCGCGCCACGGCGAAGCGGTACTGCGCCGGGTCCGCGAAGTTCAGCCGGACGCGGACATCCGGCTTGGCGATGCTGTGCAGGTAGCCTTCGTCCGCCCGGTAGGCGTTCCACTCGGCCTTGCTGAGGCGTCGGGCATCTCCCACGCCCTGCATCGTGCGCCCCGCGTTGGTGAGCTGCTCTCCCTGGGGACTGGAGGTGCAACCCGACAAGAAGGCCAGGCAGGCGGTGCTACCCATCACCAGATAACGACGCATTCGTGACATGGTGTTTCCTCCTCCGCTTGAAACAGCTTTCACTGACAGACTTGCTGGAAGTCGGGGCAGCAGTCGTTGAACTCCAGGCACGTCGGGTCGCAGAAGCAGCCCGTCGCCGCTCCGCCGCACAATCCCTTGCAGCTGTTGGGGTCGGCGACACATTGGTAGTTGCCCTGGCTCAAGTCGCTGAAGAGCAACGAGTTGGGGGAGCCCTGGAGGTCATCCACGCACCCGAGCGAGGCCGCGCCCAGGAGGTTCACGGAGACCTGCGCGGGGGTGGCCCCTCGGTGGCCTCCCAGGTACTGGGCCACGGCGCCCGCGACATGCGGGGCGGCCATGGACGTACCGTCGTCGATGTTCGTCGCCACCGCGTCCCCCGACCAGGCGCCGAGGATGCTCACGCCGGGCGCGAAGAGGTCGACGCAGGGGCCCCAGTTGGAGAAGAAGGCCCGCTTGTCGTTGTCGTCGACGGCGCCCACGTTGATGACCTTGGGCTCGCTTCCCGGGGACTCGTTGCAGGCGTTGATGTTGCTGTTGCCCGCCGCCGTCACGACGGTGATGCCCGCGTCGACCAGCGCCGCCGCGGCCTGGTTGACGGGCTGGAAGAACTCACCGGAGAGGCTCAGGTTGGCGACACAGGGGCCGTCCTGCCGGGGGCAGTCGGTCCGCACGAAGTCCATGCCCGCGATGATGGTGCCCCACGTCGCGCGGCCGATGCAGTTGAGGATGCGGACCGGATGGAGGGTGGCCTGCTTCGCCATGCCGTATTGCGTCCCCACCGCGGTGCTGGCCACGTGGGTGCCATGGCCGTGACAGTCCTCCACGCCGAAGCCGTCGAAGACGAACGACGCGAAGGAGCCCACCCGTCCGGTGAACTCCGAGTGCTCCGTGTTGAGCCCCGTGTCGAGCACGTACACGTGGACCCCGGCGCCGGTGTTCTCGTAGTCGTTGTACTGGCCGTCGCGCCCCTGGCGCTGGTCCACGCGGTCGATGCCATCCGAGGGGCTGGGCACGGCGCTCTGCAACCAGACGTGCCGGTTCTCCTCGATGTACGCCACGCCCGGGTCCCGGCGCAGCCGGTCGAGCTGCGTGTCATCCAGGCGCGCGGTGAAGCCCGGGATGAGGGAGTAGCGGTGCAACAGCGCGTTGGCTCCGCCCGCGCGGGCGAGGGTGTCCGCCGCGGACGTGAGCGCTCCACCTGAGATTCCCTGGGTGAAGACCACGACATATTCACCGGGCACACGCACGGACTCGGGCGCGCGGTGGAGCTTCGCGAGCTCCACGCCTTCGACGCCGTCGGACGCCGGCGCGTCCGGTGGGGGCTGCTCCGTGCAGGCGCTGCCGCCCAGCGCGAGCGCGCCCAGCAGGGACAGGGTTCGCAACGTCACGGCGCGAGCGCGGTGGGCGAGGCTTGGATGTTGCCGCATGGTGTCTCCGCTGGAAGGCAAACGGGCAGTGCTCGCCCGACACGCACCACCCTCGGGAGGGTCGGGTGGCGAGCGCGGGACGAATGGGAATGAGCGGCGTGTGGGGCCGGGAGCCGCTCGATGGCGTGAATCCGTGTGGCTCCATGCGCACACGGCGGACGCGAACGGCGGCGGAATGCACTTCGGGGGACCCAGCGCCGTTCGCGAACTAAGGACGCGCGCGGCCTTCAACCTATGCAGAGATTCTCAATATTCACTTTGGGTGAATAGTTTCATTGAGAATGCGGCTGAGGCTGAGATGGATGTGGCTTTCGACGGTGCGGAGCAGGCTGGTGAACTCCTGTGACGAGAGGTCCAGCCGCTCCATGAGGAGTCGTCGCGTCTCGTCGTGGACGGCCTGCTGGGCGCTCTGGAGCCACCGGGAGACCGTGGACTGGTTGACATTGAAAAGGGGGGCCAGCCGAGTGGTGGAGAGCCGGTCCACGAAGTGCAGCCGCAAGAGGTAGCGGTGCTCGCTGGGGAGGATGGCGAAGGCATCCTCGAGGGCGCGGCGGAACTCGTCCTGGTAGCGCCGCTGGATGGTCTCCACCTCGGGGTCCGCGTCTGGGGAGGGCACCAGCTCCAGGAGGGCGTCGCTGAGCGAGCCTTCCTCCTGAGGCTTTCTCAGCAGGCTCAGCGCCGTGCGCAGCGAGACGACCCGCACCCAGTTGGAGAGGGTTCCTCGCCCTGAGTACTCCGCGATGCGTGGCGCGGTGTCGGTGCGGACCAGCAGCCGCTCCCTCACGCGCTGGCGGATCTCATCCACCACCGCGGAGGGCAGCCGCATGTGCGCCAGCGCCGAGCCCACCCCCGCCATGTGCTGCCGTTCAAAGGCGGCGAGCGCGGCGGGAATGCTCTGCGCGCAAGCACACGCCAGATACAGGTCTCCGGGGACGAACTGGGTAAGCAATGACTCCCATTCATCCGGAGTGGAGCGCCGAGGAAAGTGCAGGGCGAGATGACGGATGAAGGTATCAGGTGCCAGGGCAATGTCTGGCCATCGCTCAGAGCCCGCTCGCCAGAAGCGGACCAGGAGAGGTTCGAGGCCTTCCGGGGCGTTGTCCCTCAAGCCACGGCAGCCCGCATGCGCGAGAAATAACGGTGCGAACGCCAATCCCCCCTCCCTCCTGGCCACCACTATAACCGACCAGGCAGGCCTTGCTGGCTATGCAAGATAAGCTGAGTGAAGGTCGTCTTTGTGCATGAAATAAGCGAGTTGCTCGGCTTTCTGAAATGCGGCTGTTTTTGTGCGAGACTTCCCGGGGATGTCCTGAGGGGGGTGCCACATTCTTTCGTCCACCTGCCTGTGTGAAGAAGACGTGGTGTCACTTCTGGAAGGGAGGTTGGAGATGGGGGCTCGGGTCCATCTCCACCATCACGCGGCCGAGTGCCCCGCGTGCCGTGCGCTCCTGGTCGCCGCCGTGAGGAGCGACGGCGTCCCGTCCGGTACGGCGCTGGAGAACCAGGAGGCCACGTGGCGGGGGCTCGTCCCCGGTGAGAGCTGGAAGCCGCCCACGCAGCTGGATGAGTTCCGGCTGGTGCGGCTGTTGGGCCGAGGCGGCATGGGCGCCGTCTACCTGGCGCATGACACGTCGTTGGACCGGCTGGTGGCGTTGAAGCTGAGCGTCGCGCTCCAGCCGGACACGCGCACGGTGGCGAGCTTCGCCGTGGAGGCGCGAGCGATTGCGCGTATCAAGCACCCCAACGTGGTCACCGTGTTCCGGGCCGGAGAGGTCCAAGGGCGGCCGTATCTGGTCTACGAATATGTCGAGGGCAAGAGCCTGGCGGAGCTGCGCCTGCCGTTGCCGTGGCGGTACGTGTTGGACATCGCGGTGGGGCTGGCGCGAGGACTGAGGGCGGCGCACCAGCGCGGGGTGTTGCACCGGGACTTGAAGCCGGGCAACGCCATCCTGGATACGGATGGCACCGTCAAGTTGCTCGACTTCGGGCTCGCCGCGTTCGTCGAGGCGGATCTCCTGACGCCCAGGGGGGTGTCCGGGGTGGTGGGGACACCGCGCTACCTGGCGCCCGAACTCTGGTCCGGCGCGGAGGCGACGCCTCAGAGCGACCTCTATGCGCTGGGGCTGCTCTTGTACGAGCTGTGCACGGGGACGCTGCCCCGCACCCCAGGCCCGCTGTCCCGGCTGTCCGGCGCCACGGAGCCCCTGGGCTGGAGCGGGGCGCTGCTGGAGCGTGCTCCTGGCATCGACCCGGAGTTCGCCCAGGCCATCGAGCGGTGCCTCGCGGAGGACCCGCTGCAGCGCTTCGTCAGGGCGGAGGCGCTGTGTGGTGTGTTGGAGCGGCTGGGTGGCGGACCCGTGGACGCGGCGTTCGCCGCCGCCAGGTCCGAGCACGGGGCGCGGACCTGGGGGGCGCACCACACGCTGTAGAGGACGGAGGAGGGGAGGGCTACAGCTCCACCTTCTTCTCCGTGTGGGTCGCTCCGTCGAAGCGCAGCATCATGCCCTTGTTGTCGTAGCGGGTGATGATGTTGACGGGCCGGCGCCAGAGGGACTGGAGGTTGCGGAGCGTCTCGCGTGCGTAGTCGCCCTTGAGGTCCTGTCCGTCGTGCTTGTGCGCGAGCAGGAGCTCACCCCGGTTCTCGTGGTTGCCGTCCACCACCTCGATGATGGGCTGGCCGAAGTTGGTGAGCCCTTGCAAGAGCTTGCTCTTCACCTTGCGGAACTCACGGTCCAGGATTTCCCACGAGTTGCGCTTGTCATTGAAGCCATACACGAAGAGCTTCTGCTCCATCGCGAACTCAGGCGTCAGGAACGTGTCGATGAAAGTGATGTCGTTGTAGTGCTTGCGGACCTCGAAAATCTTCTCCCGGCCCGCGCCCAGCTTCTTGTCCCAGGAGCGGCGGGCGCGCAAGTCATCACACTCGTCCCACTCCTTGCCGAAGCGGCCCTTGTTCCACCGCTCCTCGATATCGCGCCACAGCTCGATGCCCAGCTTGTAGGGATTGATGGCGCCGGGGCGGGTGCCCATGGTGCCCGAGTGGTGGTCCGCGTAGTCGATGATTTCATCATCGCGCAGGGCGCGGCGGGTCATGATGGTGGAGTGCCAGTAGCTGGCCCAGCCCTCGTTCATGATTTTCGTCTGGCCCTGGGGCGCGAAGTAGTGCGCCTCCTCGCGCAGAATCGCGAGGATGTCTGACTCCCACGGCTCCAGCGGGGCCTCTTCCAGGAGGAAGAGCAGCACGTCGCGCTGGGGGCGCTCGGGGAACTTCTTGGCGCGCTGCTTCTCCTCCTCCACCTTCTTGCGTTGGGAGTCGAGGAACTCGGACGGGTTGATGTAGCCGCGCATGTATTCACGGCCGACCTTGAAGCCCTCCACGCGCTCGTTGGCCTTGAGCTCGTCCTCCGCGCGCCGGGGGTCCGGGTTGCGGCGGATGTGGGGCGAGTGCTGGTCGATGAGATTCTCCAGGCTCAGCGTGCGGTCGATGAAGTCCTCGACCTTCTCCACGCCAATCTTGTCCACCCACCGCCGCACGCGGGTGGCGTGGTTGGCCATCTCATCAATCATCCGCCGGTTGGTGTGCCGGAAGGAGAAGTTGTTCTTGAAGAAGTCGCAGTGTCCGTACACGTGGGCCATGACCAGCTTCTGGTCCACCTCCGGATTGCTCTCCATCAAGTAGGCGTAGCAGGGGTCATTGTTGATGACGAGCTCGTAGATTTTGCTCAGCCCGTACTCGTAGCCCTTGGCGAGCTGCTCGTACTCCATGCCCCAGCGCCAGTGGGGATAGCGGGTGGGAAAGCCGCCGTAGGCGGCCACCATGTTCATCTCGTCGTAGGACACCATCTCGAAGACGGTGTCGAAGAAGTCCAGGCCGAACTCCTTCGCATAGCCGTGGATTTCGTCCCTCAAGGCGGCGAGACGGGGTGTGAGGCTCTTGGGCATCGGGAAGTCTCTCCGAGGGGCTTGGGCCGCTTGCGTCAGCGTCCCTTGCCGAGGAAGTCCTTGATGGAGGCGTAGATGGCGTCCTTGTCCGCGATTTCGCTGAGCGCGACGTTGGGCGTGTCCCCCACCGCCTCGCGCAAATCCTTGATGAACTGGCCGCTGCCGTAGGGGGATTCCACCTGGCCGTAGGCGAACTGGTTGACGTTGGGCAGCACGTCGTTGCGCAGCATTTCAATGCACTGGCGCGTGTCGTCCGCGCTCCAGTTGTCGCCGTCGCTGAAGTGGAACGGATAGATGTTCCACGCGCTCTTGGGGTAATCCGCCTGGATGATGTCCCGGCAGAGCTTGTAGGCGCTGGAGATCATCGTCCCGCCGGACTCGCGGGTGTGGAAGAAGGTGTCGCGGTCCACCTCGCGCGCCACCGCGTCATGGATGATGTAGCGCGCCTCCAGGCCCTTGTATTGGTGGCGCAGCCACGTATCCAACCAGAAGCTCTCGATGCGGACGATCTCCTTCTGCTCGTCACCCATGGAGCCGGACACGTCCATCATGTAGATGATGACCGCGTTGGTCTCCGGCAGGTCCTGGAGCTTGTAGCTGCGGTAGCGGCGGTCCTCGCGCGTGGGGATGATGACCGGGCGCGCGGGGTCATAGGTGCCGGCGGCAATCTGACGCCGCAGGGCCTGTTTGAAGGTGCGCTTGAAGTGGCGCAGCGATTCGGGGCCGGTGGTGTTGATGCCGGTGTAGCGAATCTTCTGGGTGACGATTTTCTCGTTGTGGCGCCGCTCGATGTGGGGGAGTTGCAGCTCCTCGCCCAGGATTTGCGCCAGCTCTTCCAGCGTGACGTCCACCTCCAGGGCATGGTCTCCCTCTCCCTGGCCGGCCTGGTGCCCATCCCCGGGCTCCACCGCCCCGGGGCCAAGCTGCTGGCCCACCTCTCCATCCCCTTGTCCAACGCCTCCCTGCTCCTTGTGGCCGTACTTGAAGCGGGGAATGTCGATGAAGGGAATGGGGATGCTGATGGCATCCTTGCCCTTCTTCCCAATCATCTCCCCCTTCTGCACGTACTTGCGCAGATTGGCTTTGATTTTCCCGCGGACAATCTGTTTGAAGCGGGAATGGTCCTGGTGGATCTTCAAGGTCACGACGGCTCGCCCCTCTCCTAAAGGTGGTTACTCCTTCGCGTCGCCGCGGGCGAAGATGCTGGCCACGAAGTTCAGCACGTCCGTGGAGCAGATTTCGCAGTAGCCGTAGTTCTTCATCATCCTGTCTTTGACCAGGTCGATCTTCTCCTGGGTCTCCTTGTCCACGACGGATGAGACCAGGTTCTTCAGCTTGATGCTGTCCTTCTGGTCCTCGAACAGCTTGAGCTCCAGCGCCTTGTGCAGCCGCTCGTTCGTCCGGTAGTTGAAGGTCTTTCCTTCCACCGCCAGCGCGCCGATGTAGTTCATGATTTCGCGGCGGAAGTCGTCCTTGCGGCTATCGGGGATGTCTATCTTCTCCTCGATGGCTCGCATCAAGCGCTCATCCGGCTCCTCGTAGAGGCCGGTGTACTTGTTCTTGACCTTCTCCTTCTGGGTGTAGGCCTTGATGTTGTCGATGTAGTTGCCGCACAGCTTGCCGATGGCATCCTCGTCGGCGGAGATGGCGCGCTGGACCTCGTTCTTGACGATGTCCTCGTACTCCTGCTTCACGGAGGTGAGCAGCTCCTTCATCCGCTTGCGAGCATCCTCGGTGCTGATGAGCGAGTGTGTCTTGAGGCCCGCCTCCAGCTCGTTGAGGACCATGAAGGGGTTGATGCAGCCCTCGCCCTTGTCGCTCACCAGGGCGTTGGAGATCTTGTCCTGGATGTAGCGGGGGGAGATGCCCTCCAGGCCCTCGCGGATGCTCTCCTTGCGCAGCTCCTTGATGTTGTCTTCGGTGAAGTTGGGGAGCGTCTTGCCGTTGTAGAGCTTGAGCTTCTGGAGTAGCGACAGGTTGTGCTTCTTGGGCTCTTCCAGGCGCGTGAGCACGGCCCACATGGCGGCCATCTCCAGCGTGTGGGGCGCGATGTGCTTGCCCTTGATGGCGCGTGAGTTGAAGTCCTTCTCGTAGATCTTCACCTCTTCGGCCAGCTTGGTGATGTACGGCACGTCAATCTTGACGGTGCGGTCCCTCAGGGCCTCCATGAACTCGTTGTTCTCGAGCTTCTTGTACTCGGGCTCGTTGGTGTGGCCGAGGATGACCTCGTCGATGTCCGTCTGCGGGAACTTCTTGGGTTTGATTTTGTGTTCCTGCGACGCGCCGAGCAAATCGTAGAGGAAGGCGACGTCCAGCTTGAGGACCTCGACGAACTCGATGATGCCGCGGTTGGCGATGTTGAACTCGCCGTCGAAGTTGAAGGCGCGCGGGTCGGAGTCGGAGCCGTACTCGGCGATTTTGCGGTAGTTGATGTCGCCGGTGAGCTCGGTGGAGTCCTGGTTCTTTTCGTCCTTGGGCTGGAACGTGCCGATGCCCACGCGGTCCTTCTCGCTGAAGACCAGGCGGTTGACGCGCACGTGGTCCATCACCCGGGCGAAGTCACCGTGGTACTGGGTCATCAGGTCCTTGAAGACGAAGCGGCACGCGGGGCACAGCTCCGAGCCTTCCGGGATGGTGACGCCGGACTCGGGCGGGGCCAGCTCTCCGTAGACCTTGGAGCGCCACTCGCGGGGCACCAGGTTGAGCGGCTCCTCGTTCATGGGGCACTTCATCTTCTCCTTCACCGTGGTGCCGTCCGGCAGCTTCTTGTCGGTGGTCCAGGAGAAGGTGTACGCGGCGCCCTCGGGCGTCTTCGAGTAGTCCTCCGTGCCCTTCTTGAGCAGGCGGGCGATGGTGGACTTGGACGAGCCCACGGGGCCGTGCAGGAGGATGACGCGCTTCTCCGTGCCGTAGCCCTGGGCGGCGGACTTGAAGACGTTCACCAGCTTCATCAGCGGAACGTCCAGACCGAAGATGGCGTCCTTGCCGCCGAACTTCTCGTCGCTGAAGAAGTGATAGCGGATGAGCTTCTTCTTGTTGTCGATGTACTCCGTCTTCCCGTGGCTGAGGATCATGTCGTAGATCCTCTGGAAGGCGGTGCGCGTCACCTTGGGGTTCTTCCGGACGATTTCCAGATAGTCCTCGAAGGAACCTTCCCAGGTGAGCTCGGCGTAGGTCTTCGCGTCCTGGAGCGCGGCGATTTTGGAGACCCACGAACCCTTCTCAGCGTCCCTCATGTCTCTCCCTCGGGGGCCCGCCTGGAGTGCGAAACACTCGCGCCCTGGGGGGCCAGAATGGTGAACCTGGAGGGCTGGTTTGCCATTCCACAACCATCCCGCCGAGGTCCCAGGCACGACAGCCCTGCAGCCAATTCGGGACCCCGCCGCGGAATGGGACCGCGCGTTACGCTCGTGTCAGGGGCAGGACGCCACATCGGCGCGCCCCCTCCACGGGGTGAAGAGGCACGGCTGATTATAGGGCGGCGATTCCACGGGGGGAGGCTCCCCCCCTCCACGCGAGGGGTATTGAACGCCTGGAGGGTTTCCCAGGCGCCCGCCGTCAGGGGATTGTCTGGTGGCTGTGGGGCGGCGTCTCCGTTCGCTCCACATGTCGGGGGCGGCCAGGCGAGCGGGCTCGGCCCAAAGGGTGATACCTTCGCTGGCTTGTGCACGCTGCTGTCGTGGGGGGGCGCGCGAACGGCGCGGCGAGCGGGCATCGGACGTGGGCTTCGCTAAGGGTGAAGTCCCGGTCATCGGCTTGGCTTTGGGCCGTGCCTGCGTATCCTCCCGCGCGACATGGCGACCGCCCCTACTTCCGTCTCTCATCCATCGTCCCCCACGCCGAGCCTGGCGGCGGTCCCTTCACCCTCACCCGAGCCGAGCACGCGCTGGTTGGTGGGGATGCTGTTGGTGGTGGCCCTGTTGCCGCGGCTGCTGGTGTTCGTGGGCAACGAGAACCTGTACGGCGACGCGGTGGTGCGCACGGAGCTGGCGGAGCGCTGGCTGCGCTCGCCGCACCTCATCACCGCGTATGGGGATGGCGCCTACCAGTTCGGCCCGCTGCACATGTACCTGGTGGGCGTGGCGTTGTCGGTGCTGGACAGGGAGGTGGCGGGCCGCGCGGTGAGCCTGTTGTTCGGCGTGCTGTCGGTGGTGCCGCTGTTCGCGCTGACGCGGCGGCTGTTCGGCTGGAGGGCGGGGGTGGTGGCCGGCCTGTCCTTCGCCGCGTGGGGCATGCATCTGCAGTTCTCCACCACGGCGGGCAGCGAGGCGGTGTCGCTGTTCTTCATGCTGGCGGCGTTCGCGCTGTACGCGGAAGGGGTGGACGAGAACCGCTTCCTGCCCCTGTTCCAGGCGGCGCTGATGCTCAACCTCGCGTGTGCGCTGCGCTACGACGCGTGGATGTACATCCCGTTGCTATGCGTGGCGCTGCTCTTCAGCAGCCAGGACAAGGTTGCGTCCGTGACGCGCGCGGTGGGCTTCGGTCTGGCGTGCCTGCCGTTCCCCTTGTTGTGGATGCAGGGCAACGAGCTGATGCATGGCGACCCGTTCTTCCCGCTGAAGGCGGTGGAGGACTTCCACCGGGGCTGGGTGCTGTCGTCGGCGGGGTCCGGTCTTGCCATTGGATGGCGGTTGCAACAGTTGTTCTTCTGGCCCGGCGTGGCGCTGCTGACGTTGTCGCCAGGGGTGGCGTTGTTGGGGATGTGGGGGATGGTGAAGGCGTGGAAGCAGCGGCCGGACACGCGCTGGCTGGTGGCGGCGGCGGTGTTGCCCACGCTGTACTTCACGTTCCGGGCGGTGGTGCTGGCGAACTTCGTTCCGCTGGGGCGCTTCACGGTGACGCAGCTCTCGGTGCTGCCGGTGTTCGTGGCGGTGGGGTTCGGGGCGCTGATGAGCGCGCGCAGTGAGGGGGCTCGCAAGGCGCTGGCGGGGGTGACGGCGGTGCTCGCGGTGGTGTTGCCCGTGGCGGTGGGTTTGTTCACCTTCCGCGCGGACGGGCGTCTGCAGGACACGATGCGGCCGGTGAGCCCCACGTCGACCAACCCGCGGCCGGTGATGCAGGTGGCGGACTTCGTGAAGGCGGAGGTGGCTGGGAAGGGGGGCTCACTGGCCCTGGATGACGACCCCAGCTACATGGACCTCCAGGTGGCGTTCTTCTCCGGGCTGTCGGAGGAGCGCATCGCGCGGGTGCGGTGGGACACGTTCCGCAAGCGGCTGGAGGAGGCTCGGCCGGAGGTGCTGGTGCGCTTCGACCAGGGCAACCTGGTGAAGGATGCCGGGGTGAAGGTGGAGGGGCGCACGTTGACGTTGGATGGCGTGGCCTATGAAGAGCTGGACGGCTTCACGGCGCCGCTGCACGTGTATCGCCGCCGCCCGTAGTGGGGTGGGCGGGGCTGGGGAGCCCTCAGGGCTCCGAGTCGTCGTAGTCGTCGTCCGCGTGGTAGGCGGCCTCCGCGGGGCGGTGGGCGTCCAGCCAGCCCTGGAGGATGAACTGCGCGGCGACCTGGTCGATGACCTCCTTGCGGCGGGCGCGGCTGACGTCCGCCTCCAGGAGGGTGCGGGTGGCGGCGACGGTGGAAAGGCGCTCGTCCCAGAGCTCCACCTGGACGCCCAGGGACTGGGCCACGGTGTCCGCGAACTTGCGTGAGGCCTCCGCGCGCGGGCCCTCCGAGCCATCCATGTTGAGCGGCAGGCCGATGACGACGCGGTCCGCCTCGTGCTCTCGCGCGAGGGTGGCGAGCGCGGCGAGGTCCGCCTTCAGCGAGGTGCGCCGGATGGTGGTGACGCCCTGGGCGGTGAGCCCCAGGCCATCCGAGACGGCCACCCCGATGGTCTTGGTTCCAAAGTCCAAACCCAGGGTACGCATGCGGCCGGCACCTTAACCGCATCCTCCATCGCGGACCGCTGGTCCGATGTGGGGGACATGCGGTGGTTGTCAGTCTTGCTAACCGGTGGAATTCGCTTGGGCGGCACTCGCGCCCCCTGCCGGCATCCCCGCTGCAAACCGGGTCTCCCATCGCGCGGCACACCTCTCAATCCGCCGCGTGGGAGGTCGCATGGTGGATTTCTTGAAAGGCGCGACGAGCCTGCTGGCGGGGAACGGCACGGAGGGCGTGGGCGCGGACGGCGCGAGTGATGCGCGGGGGCTGCCGCCTCTCATCTCCAACTCCATCAAGACGGTGGCGGGCGTCTCGACGGGAAACGTGTTGTTGGCGGCGAGTGGCGCGATGGGGGTGGCGGATGAGCTGAAGAAGAACCCGCCCGCGAGGACGGAGTACTCGGCCGGGAAGGTGACGCCTTCGAAGCAGGCGGAGGGGTATGCGCCGGCAGCGTCTCTGCTTGCCGCGGCGGCCAGGCCGCTGGACCCGAAGATGTTGGAGTACGAGGCCGCCCTGAAGATTCTGGAGGCGAACTTCGACCAGTTGGACCTGGCGGACGGGAAGAAGTCGGGGTCGCTGTCGAAGGAGGAGCTGCGCCGCGTGTCGAATGACGCGAGCTTGTCTCCTCAGTTGCGGAGCGCGGCGCGCTTCATGATGGAGAACACGGCGCTGTTCGAGCGGGTGGACTCGAGTGGGGTGGGCTCGCAGCTCTTCTCGTTCATCGGGGCTTTGCACAACGACGACCGCATCAAGTTGTCGGGGATTCGTTCCGAGCTGAAGCGGGTGCGTGAGGAGTTCGCGCGCTACGGGAGGCCCGAGGCTCCGCGGACGCCTCCGAAGTCGGAGCCGGAGACGTGTCCTCCTTCGCCGGGCACTCGTCCTCCGACGACCGGTGGGCCGAATCCGGGGACACGTCCTCCGACGACGGGTGGCCCGACGACTCCGGGCACGCGTCCTCCAACGACCGGTGGGCCGACGACTCCGGGGACGCGTCCTCCGACGACCGGTGGGCCGAACCCGAGGCCTGGGGGGACAGAAGGGAGCAAGCCGCCCACGTCGAAGGACCCGGACTTCGGTGAGTACCTCGATGCGGTGAGAGTGCTTCGCGACAACTGGGGGACGTTCGATACGGCGGTGGGGATGAAGGATGACCGGGTGTCGCGGGAGAACATGGTGGCGCTGCTGGAGAACCCGGCCGTGTCATCGACGCTGAAGCGCGCGGCGCAGTTCTTCAAGGACCACCCTGAGTACTTCGGCCGGTTGGAGATGGCGGCGGGGCTGGGGAGCCGTGACGGTGTCATCGGGCCGGGGGATGTGAAGGCGGAGCTCGAGCGGTCCGGGGGGACGAAGTCGAGCACGTCGCGCGAGAAGGGGACGACTGTGCGGTCCCTCGTCGACAACCCCAACATGAGCATCGAGGACAAGGTGCAGGCCATCCTGGGGGCCATCTCCACCGAGACGGACGACGAGATTCTGGAGGTCATGGACCAGATGGCGAGCGCGGGGGAGGACCGCGCGGCGTTGGGCACGTCGGATGCGGACAAGAAGGCGGCGGCGAAGCTCGATGGGGACATGCGGCAGTTGGAACTGCGGCTTCAGCGGCTCATGGAGAAGCGCAAGGCGATGTTCGACCTGATGAGCAACATGTCCGCGAAGTTCAACGAGATGGCGAAGACGGCCATCTCCAATCTGCGCAGCGCGTGAGGGGGGCCCATGGGACGCGTCATCAAGCATGAAGCAGCGGAGGCGGTGCGAATGGAGAGCGGGGCGGTGCGGCGGATGCGGTCCTTCGCGCGGGGGGAGGCGACCTGGGCGGAGGTGGAGGGGATGACGTTCGAGGAGGCGAAGGCCATCGCGCAGGTGGGCTGTGATCTGGCGGCGGCGGGGCGGTTGGAGGAGGCGCGCATCCTCTTCGAGGGGTTGGTGGCGGGGAACCCGAGGGATGCGGGGGCACACGCGGCGCTGGGCACGGTGTACCAGCGGTTGGGGCGACTGGAGGAGGCCATCGCGGAGTACAGCGCGGCGCTGGCGCGGGACGCGGCGCATCCGGTGGCGTTGGCGAATCGGGGGGAGTTGTACCTGCGCAAGGGGGAGCGGCAGGGCTTCACGGACCTCTCCAACGCGGTGGAGGTGGACCCGCATGGGGAGACGGCGGCGGGGCGGCGGGCCCGGGCGCTGGTGAAGGCCATCACGTTGGTGGCGGTGGAGAAGCTGAAGGAGGACTCGCAGCAGTCGTAGCGGGAGGTGGGGGCGTCGTCGGCGCCTGGTGATGGGGATGGGGTGGTGGACTCGCGGCAGTGGGGGGCGAGGGGCGCCGGTGATGGAGGTGGCTGTAGTTGGGGGAAGTGCTGCCGGCGCTCGGTGATGGGGCTGGGGTGGAGGACTCGCGGCAGTGGGGGCGAGGGGCGCTGGTGGTGGAGATGGCAGTCGCTGGGGGAAGTGCTGCCGGCGCTCGGTGATGGGGATGGGGTGGAGGACTCGCGGCAGTGGGGGCGAGGGGCGCTGGTGGTGCTTGGTCATCGAAGAAATGCCGCGATGGCCGTAGCAGTGAGCGAGGGGAGTGCTGTCGGCGCTTGGTGGTGAGGATGGTGGTGAGGATGGTGGTGGTGGACTCGCCGTGGTGGGGGCGAGGGGGCGTCGACGGCGCTTGCGGATGAGGGCTGTGAAAGAGCCCGGAACTGCGAGTGCGAGGGTGTCAGCCGTGCTTGGTAGTGGGGATGGTGCAGGAGGACTCGCGGCACCGGTGGTCGAGCGTGTGAGGGGGCGGATTCACGGCAGCCACGGTCGGGCGCGCCAAGGGGGCCGTCAGCGTCTGACGGCGGCAGGTGTGGTGAATGAGGACTCGCTGCCCCAGGAGTTGGCGGTCAGTTGGTCGTAAGCGGGGCGTCAGCGGCGCCGGGGAACGGCGACGCAGTTGAGGAAGTGCTTCCGGCGCCGGTTGCTGGGAGTGGAAAGAAACGCTGCCGGATCTCGGGGGAGTGTCTCGGCGGCGGGCTGTCGGTGGGTGGGCTCAGGTGAAAGGGGATGGGAGAACGGGAGCCCACCTGCCGGCCGCTTTTTCGAGTCAAGGTTGAGGCAGGCTGGCCAATCGCTCTGCGATGGGCGGATGGCTCATGCCCTTGAGGACGACCCAGCGCGGAGGCTGCGGGTCCATTTTGTTGACGCGCGCGGCCTTCACGAGCATCCGGCGGAACGCTTCGGTGTCGTGAGTCAGTCGCAGGGCGAAGCGGTCCGCTTCGCGCTCACGCTCACGCGAGAACGTCCCCGCGATGGGCCCTCCCACGAGCGACACGACGAACAGGATGAGAGAGAGCAGGGGCAAGGTCCGGATGTCCGCGAAGCGCGTCGTCCCGAACCAGCCCCGCGCGGAGGCTCTGCGCAACAGCCGGTCGATGGCGAAGAGCAGCGCTACCAGCGCAAGCGAGGACGCGATACGGCCGGGCCACTTGGGCTCGTGGATGTGGCCCGCCTCGTGTGCCACGGCGGCGAGCACCTCCTCCTCACTGAGCTCCTGGATGATGACGTCGTTGAGGACGATGGTGCGCGTGGGCCCCTGGCCCGCGAAGTACGCCTGAAGCCTGCGAGACGCGACGGAGGTCTTCTCGACCAGCACGTCGGAGAAGGGGATGTCCGCCTGGGTCATCAGCTCCGTGATTCGCGTGCGCAAGGTTCCCGGAGGCAGGGGCTGTTGTTCGAAGTAGAGGCGGCTTCGATACGGGTCCAGCGCGGCGGAGACGAGCATCAGCAGCGCGACGGGCACCCCGAGAATCCACCACCAGTGGCGCGTGCGGCGAGCAAGCCCGTACATGCCGATGACCAGCGCCGCGATGGCTAACGCCCCCATCAAGTGGCCTTTGAACAGGTCCCACGCGAAGGCGGCAGGCGTGTAGTTGGACATGCCGTACCGGTGTTCCAGCGTGTACGCGAACCAGACATCCACCGGCGTGTAGATGAGCTTGACGAACAAGTCCGTCATCAACGCGAAGATGACGGCCGCCCCCCAGCCCGGCTCGCCCCACAGCCGGTCCATGGCCCGAAAGAAGGCGCGGCTGACGGGCGCGGTGCGAAGGAACCCAAGCCCTCGCTCCAGTCCTCCCGCGGCCGTCGTGGCCCATCGGAAGAGGGGACTGACGAGGACCCCGAGGAGCAGGGCCAACAGGAGCATCTTCGCGAAGGGGTCCACCGCCGCGCGGACGTAGTACGGCAGGTGGTACGCGTGAATCTCCGCCAGTTGCTCGGGCGTGAAGAGGGGCTCCATGAGGAAGCCCCAGGCTACGCCGCGAGGCCCCTGGCTGCCCAGTCAGCCTCGTGCCACGAACTCAGGAGTGCGGGTCATTCTCGGTGGCGGGTGGGATGGGGACGGGCTCACCCTCCGCGTCGGCCAGGAGCAGTGCCTTCACCTTGGCGAGGCTCTCACGCGTCCGGTCCACGAAGCTGCTCTGTGAGCCGATGCGCTCGGCCGTCTCCAGGGTGCGCTCGTAGATGTTGATGGACTTGGTGAGCAGCACCCGGATCTTCTTGCGCAGCTCCTGCCGGTAGACGACGGCTTCCTCGGCGTTGAGCTCCGCGGGCGCGGGCGAGTTCACCATACGCGCGTAGAGGTCTTCGTAGAGCGCCCCAATCTGCGAGCCCGCGGCCGTGGCCCAGTAGCCGTTGCCGACGCGGATGGAGCGCAGGTAGTGCCCCTGCGCGGACAGCAGCAGCTCCGCCTTGTAGTTGAGGTCCTCGGCGAGCTTGTCGGCACCCTTGGCCGGATCCAACTGCACATTCTCGTAGTGCATCCGGTACAGCTCCCCCACGAAGAAGTGGGCCTGCGCGGGGAAGTAATCGTCCACCTCGTCCTTGTCCGTGAGGGCTTCGTACGCGGAGATGGCCTTGCGCAGCGTGGCTTCCGCCGCATCGGCGCGGCCCGCCTCCAGCTCGCAGATTCCCTGCTGCACCCGCGCCTCGATGCGGCGATTGAGGGGGAGGTCCTGGCGCTCGGCCAGCGTGGTCAGCAGCGAGACGGCCTCGTCATAGCGCTGCAGGTGGTACTGCGTCTCCGCCACGCGGAACGCCGCGTCCAGGGCGTCACCCTGTCCCTTGGCCGCGTCCGCCAGCTCGGAGAAGCGGTGCCACGCCTCTTCCCACTCCTTGAGCCGCTGATGGGAAAGCCCCGCGTTGTAGAGCGCCTGTCGCCGGTGCTGACTGTCGGGGTGGAAGTCCGCCAGCCGGCCGAAATAGCGCGCGGCCTGCTTGAAGTCGTTCGCGGCGAAGGCTGACGTCCCCTCGGCGAAGAGCTCCTCGTCGTTGAGCTTGTCCAGCTCCAGGTCCGCGGTCACCGTCACCGCGTCGAACTGGATTTCCTGTGTCACGGGCGCGGTCGCCGCGGAGTCAGACCCCGCAACGGCGCCTGTCGTCCGACACCCGGCGACCCCGAGCCCGAGCACCGCCAGCCACCACCATCGGCTCACCGACATGTATGTCCGCATGTTCTCCGCCACGGAATGCGCCCTCCTGGAATTGCAACCTCCGGACAATGGGCTGCCCCTCGGAGTTCCCACCACGTGGGTGGGTGGGCCCAATTTAGTCCGTCCCCAGCGTCGGCGCTGCCCTGGCTGGCCCCCTGCCGGAAGGGCCGGGACTGACTAGAAGGCGTCATCCCCCAGGAGGAAGCGGCCGGTCTGCCACAAGCTGGTGATGTCGTGGACATCCAGACCGAAGCGCGGCACCTGGATGAGGGGGATTCCAGGGCACGCGGCCTGGAGCTGAGCGATGCCGCGCCGGTCCTGCTCGGCGAGCACCTGGAGCTCGCGCAGCGTCTCCTCCACCTTGGCGCGGCGGGTGGGCGTCAGGGTGGACGCGGCCTGCCACATGGCCTCGGTGGGCATGGGGTGGACGCGGTTGACCACCAGCGCCACCACCTCCATGCGGTGCTGCTTCAACAAGGTGTTGAAGTGGATGGCCTCGTCCATGCGCTCGGAGTGGGGACTGGTCACCAGCACGAAGCCGGTGGTGGCGTCCTCCAGGAGCGCCCGCACGCCGCGAGCCCGTTCACGGAAGCCCTCGTTCATGCCCGACAGTGAGAGCATGAAGCTGGACAGCTCCTGGAGCATCTCCGTGCCGGTGAACTTGGACAGCGCGCGCAGCACGTAGCCGCTGCGGTTGAACAGCGACAGGCCCAGCTTGCCCGCCTTCAGCGCAGGCGCCAGCAGCCACTTCGCCGCTTCGTTGTCCAGGAAGTCCAGCACGCGGTTGGGCGCGTCCAAGAAGTCCAGCGCGTGCGCCGTGGGCGGCGTGTCCAGCACCACGAGCTCATACTGGCCCTTGCGGCGCAGCTCCCACACCTTCTCCATGGCGATGTACTCCTGGCTGCCAGCCAGGGCCGTGGAGAGCGACTGATAGAAGCGGTTGGCGAGAATCTTCTCCCGCTGTTCGGGCGGGGCGACGCGGGTGATGAGGTCATCCCACGTCTGCTTCATGTCCAGCATCATCGCGTGGAGGCTCGCGCGGGCCGTCACGCCCAGCGGCTCCAGCGCGGAGGCGGGCACGCGCGTCTCCGCGTTGCCCAGCGCGGACAGCCCCAGCGAGTTCGCCAGGCGCTTCGCCGGGTCGATGGTGCACACCAGGCTGGAGCGGCCATCCACCGCCGCGCGCAGCGCCAGCGTGGCGGCCACCGTCGTCTTGCCCACGCCGCCGGAGCCAACGCAGATGAGGACGCGCTTCTTGGCGAGCGCGGGACCCAAGGCCGTGGTGCTCACCGCTCCCCCATCACCAGTGCTTCGAGGTGGCCCATGACCTGTTCGATGGCCTCGCGCCCGAATGTCGGGAGGAGCAACCGGGGGACGTTGAACACGGGCACGTGAAGGTTCCGCTCCAGCTTGGTGCCGGCGAGGACCGTCAGCGCCTCCCGGTCATGATGTGCCCGCGCGACGGCGTACAGGTCGGGCTGGTCCGCCAGCGCCTCCAGGTCTGCTTCCGTGAAGCGCTCGGTGATGGACTGGTTGAGCACCGCCGCGTGCGTGCGGATGTTCACCTTGTCCGTGAGCGCCGCGTGCAACTCGATGGCCTCGTTCACCGGCATCTCCTCCGGGAGCGCCACCAGCACCGCCGCCGTCACGGAGGGGTTCACCAACAGGTCCCGCATCTTCTGCGCCTCGCGGGACATGGGGCCCGGAGGCACCGTCTGCACGAGCACCTGCGGCACGCTCAGGAACGAGATGGCGTGGCCGGTGGCCGGCGCATCCAAGACGAGGGTGTCGAAGCGCGGCCGCCCGTCCGGGAGCTTCTCCTGCAGGTGGTACATGATCTTCCCCAGCAGGACGAGCTCCTGCAGGGAAGGCACGAAGCGCAGGAAGTAGCGCACCAGCCGGTTCTCGAAGACCGTCTTGTAGAGGGTCTCGAAGCGCAGGACCATGAGGCCGTACTCGCGCATGGCCTCCTGGGGGCGCACGTCCACCGCCCAGAGGTTCTCCTCCAGCAGCGTGACTTCCGGGCCCGCGGCGGGGTGGCCCAGGAAGCGGCTGACGCGCTCCTGGGTATTCACCTCGCACACCAGCGTCCTGCGTCCCGCGCGCGCTGAACGCAGGGCGAGCGCCGCGGACACCGTGCTCTTACCCACGCCGCCCTTGCCGGAGACGATCCACAACCGCTTGTCCAGAAGCCCAGCCATACCCGAGCCGCGAACCGTAGGAATCGAATCCCCAGGAGTCAACGCGTTTGGCCCGAGCCTGTTGCCCTGCTTGACACGTCGCGTTGCCCCCTCGCAGAGTGCGGCGTCTTTTTCCCGACGTGCCGTCGGCCTGGAGTGGCCGGCCGGCCGAGCGAGGCCCAGGTTTCCCATGCTCAAGAACAACCCGGTGATGAAGAAGCTCGTGGAGACAGGCGAGGAGCGCGTCGGCAAGCTGGCGCAGCAGCTCCTGTCGAACGAGAAGTTCGTGGCGGCGGTGCAGTCGCTGGTGTCTCGCTCGCTGGCGGCGAAAGGGACGCTGGACAGCGCCCTGCGCACGGCCCTGTCGGCGATGAACCTGCCGTCCACCGCGGACGTGGAGCAGCTGCGCTCGAAGGTGGATGACCTGGAGCGGCTGCTGGCGTCCGTGGAGAGCAAGGTGGACGCGCTGGTGTCGCAGAAGTCGCCCCCGAAGAAGTAGGCCCCAGGCCGAGGAGCTCGGGCCATGCGGCGCATCGCCTTCATCAACGAGAAGGGCGGCACCTGCAAGACGACGCTGGCGGTCAACACCGCCGCGTGGCTCGCCAGGGAGCGCGGCCTGCGGGTGCTGCTGGTGGACCTGGACACCCAGGGACACGCCAGCAAGGCGCTGGGCCTGGATGTCCGCACGTTGCCTCGCAACGTCTTCCACCTGCTGACCGATGACGCCGTTCGCCTGGCGGACGTGGTGCATCCGTCCGCCGTGCCGGGCCTGGACGTCCTGCCCGCGTACAAGGAGATGGCGGACTTCCCCGTGGTGGTGGCGGCGGACGCGCGCAGGGCTCACCGGCTGGCGGACCGGTTGGAGGCGGCGAAGGAGGCGGGCTACGACGCCGTCGTGTTCGACTCGCCACCGTCCATGGGGCTCACCACGCGCAACATCCTGGTGGCCGCGACGGAGGTGGTGGTGCCCGTGGCGCTGACGTACCTGGCGCTGGATGGCTGCGCCGAGGTGGCGGACACGGTGCGGCAGGTGGGCGAGGCGGAAGGGCGCCCGGACCTGAGCGTCACCAAGGTGGTGCCCACGCTCTACCGGAAGACGGCGCTGGCCACGGCGATTCTGGAGCGGCTCAAGGCGTACTTCCCCGGCTCACTGGCCGCCACGCCCCTGGGCTACGACGTCAAGGTGGACGAGGCGCAGAGCCACGGGAAGACCATCTTCGAGTACGCGCCCCGCAGCAGGGGGGCTCGGATGCTGGCCGCCATCGCCGCGGAGATTCACGGCGGGCCCGCTCCCCGGAAGCGGAAGCGGGCTCCACGCGCGGGCTGAGCGGCGGCTACTCCTTCTTCTGCTGCTCCATCTGCTCGAGCTTCTTCTCCAGCTCTTCCAGGCGCTGGTTGAGCGACTGCATGTCGCGGCCCAGGGCGGGGAGGTTGCCGGTGAGGTTCTCGACGACGTGCTTGACGCGCTCGTCAATCTTGCGCTGCCAGTCCTCGAACGCGCGCTGGCTGGCCTTGAGCAGGTCTGCGGGGGACAGGCCTCCCGCGGAGGCGGCGTCGGTGGCCTGCTGCGGCTCCTCGGCGGGCTGCTCGGGGGCGGGCGTCTTGGTGGCGTCCTCGCGGCGAAGGAGCTTGTCGAGCCGGGATTCGGCCTCCTCACGGATGGAGGCGACGCGCGGCGTGACTTCCTTCTGGATGAAGCCCGAGATGGACTCGCCGGGGTGGCGGATGATTTCCCGCAGCACCGACAGCGGCATCTGGTTCTTCTTCTTCTCCTCCTCGAAGATGATTTGCGCGAGGGTGACCGAGGTCAGGTCCTCTTTCGTGCGGTTGTCGACAATCCGCACCTCGGTTCCCTCCTTGATCATCGCGGCGATTTCATCGAGGGTGACGTACCGGCTCTCCACGGTGTCGTAGAGCTTCCGGTTCGTGTACCGCTTGATGATCTTCGGCTCCTTGCTCGGAGCGCCTGCTTGCTCGGCCTCGCTCATCGGTCTCTCCGCCCCTTTTGGGCTCGACTCCAAGCCAGCTTCCATGCCTGTGTCTTGCAGGGGCGAACCTCGTACCATTGGGGTTGGAGGCGAGCAAGCAGAGTGAACCCGGCTCGCCGTACCTGCCTGGTGGCCCTATACTCGTCTCCGCCCCAGGCCTGCTGAATGATCGTCAAGTGCGCGCGGTGCCAGACCCGCTTCAAGATCCCCGACGAGAAGGTGACCGAGAAGGGGGTCAAAGTCCGCTGCACCAAATGTCAGAACACGTTCCGCGTCTCCCGTGAACCGGGCGGGGAGGACGCCGGTGTTCCCTTGCCTCCTCCCTCGAGCGGGCAGGTGGACCCCTTCGCGGGATTCGGGGTCGCCCCGGACCCCCAGGGCGTGGAAGTCACGCGTCCTGGTTTCTATGCGCAGGGGGTGGCCGCTACCCGGACGTCAGCGCCGGGCTCTCCCTGGAACAGTGTGGATGGAGGGCTTGATACGGAAGACGGTGTCTTCCGCGAGCCCACGCGGGTCGGCCCGATTCCGCTGCCACCCCCGCCAGGGCCGGGCCCCGCAGGGGCGGCGTCTGACTCGGCGGGACTCTACGGGGGGGCGGTGCCTCCTGCGTTCGAGCCTGCTTCGGGGGCTCGGACGGGTGCGGTGCCTCTGCCGGGGCTGGCGCCGCCGGTCAGGTCCGCGTCTCCTGGGGTTGCCGCGCCTCGAGGAGTGGGGGGCCCGGGATTGCCGCCGCCCGCCGCGCAGCAGCAGGGCAGGGGGATGGTCTCTGGAGGGCGAGGGGGCGTGCCGCCTTCGGGTGGGGCCGCGGGGTCGGTGGTTGATGACCCGTTCATGGATTTCCTCAACGCCCCGGTGCCTGGCGCCGCGGCCACCCCGTTCGATGATTTGCCGGTGCCCGTGTCGGGGCCGGGAATCTCGGCGCGCCGTCCCACGACGGTGCCCGTTGCGCGGCCTCCCGTGCCCGCCGGCGCGGAAGACGACCCGTTCGCGTCCATCGACATCGACGACGTGACGGTGACGGGGCGTCCACCGTTCCCGGCCGCTCCGCCCCCGGTGCCAACAGGCGCGGAGGAGGACCCGTTTTCGTCCATCGACATCGACGATTCGGCGATGTCGGGCGGAGCGTCTCCGGGGGGACCTGGGGCGGATTCGGACCCGTTCGCGGACATGGGCGGAGACGACGCGACGTTCGCGGGAGCGCCACCGTTCATGGCGCAGGGGAGCGCGGCGGCACGGCCGGTGCCTGCGTCCGGAGTCGCTGCGGTGCAGAGTGCGTCGCCGGGAGTCGCGCAAGCGCGCGCGTCACAGGGAGCACCTCCGGCGCGTGCACCTCAGTCGGGTGGTGTCCCCGGGGCTCCTGGTGGCGCTGCGCCTCCGCGGCCTCCCGTGGCTCCGGCCGGCGAGGACCCCTTCGCGTCGCTTGGAGGTGGGGCTCCTTCACAGGGACGTGCGCCTCAGTCGGCTGCTCCGGCGGGAGGAGACCCCCTCGCGTCGCGTGGAGGTGGGGCTCCTTCGCAGGGACGTGCGCCTCAGTCGGCTGCTCCGGCCGGCGAGGACCCCTTCGCGTCGCTTGGAGGTGGGGCTCCTTCGCAGGGACGTGCGTCTCAGTCGGCTGCTCCGGCGGGTGGAGACCCCTTCGCGTCGCTTGGAGGTGGGGCTCCTTCGCAGGGCCGTGTCCCGCGTGCGGCGGCTCCTGGCGGCGAAGACCCCTTTGCCTCGCTTACGGGCACGCCTCCACCTGGGCGCTCGTCGCCTTCATCCGCGCCTGGTGGCGAAGACCCCTTCGCCTCGCTCACAGGTACGCCTCCGCCGAAGCGCCCTTCATCCTCGGCGCCTGGTGGCGAAGACCCCTTTGCATCGCTCGACCTTGGCGATGCCACCCTTCCGGGTCGCCCTCCTCCTTCGGCGCCCGCGTCGAGCCCGGGAGACTTGTTCGACCTCTCCTCGGACAGCGATGCGTTCGGTGAGCACGCGGGCGTCCAGCCCAGTGCGTCTGGCCGAGCCGAGCTCTTTGGCCATGCGTCTTCGGACGGCCTTGGGTTCGATGAACATCAGGCGTCCTCGACGCGGTCTCTCTTGGCCGATGTCCCATCCGTGGATGACGACGGTCAGGGGCTCGGGGTTTCGTTGGGCCGAGTAGGTGTCGCCGGAGGCGGGCACCGCGAGGTCGTCGAGCTCTCGCCTCATGTGTCCGCGGCCCCCGCGGTCTCCGTGGTCAAGCCCACGGCGCGTCCCGAGGACGTCGGGATTCCGCAGGCCCGTCCCGCCAGCCGCGCACGCAAGGTGACCGCGCTGCTCTTGAACCTCGTCGTGGCCGCCGCGCTCGTGGTGGGCCTGGGCGCCGTGGGCCGCGTCTATCTGCGTGAAGGGCGCGTCGACCTCACGGTGCTCTCTCCCGAGCGCCTGCGCGCCCTCATCATCCCCGCGCCCAAGACACTGGTGGCGCTCGATGTCTCCAACGGCCTCTACGAGACGCAGTCGGGCCGTCCTCTCTTCTTCATTCGAGGCGACGTCGAGAACCGGACCGCCGTGGCGACCCGCATCCGTGTTCGCGGCGCCCTCTTCGATGGAACCCAGCGCGTGCGCTCGGCCGAGGGCCTCGCGGGGTCCATCGCCACTCCCGAGGAACTCCACGCCGTCGGCAATGCGGAGGCGGCCCTGGCCCTGCGTCAGCGGCTGGATGGCGCGGCTGTGTCCGTGGCGCCTGGAGCCCGTGCCCCCTTCCTCATCGTGTTTCATGAGTACCCCACCGACCTGGGAGCCTTCCGGCTGGAGGTGACGGTGGAGCCCGTGACGTCGCCCTCGGACGCGTCGCCTGTTCCCACGGAGCCCGCGCCGTCCAAGGCCCCCGCCCAGGCCGGCCCCACGGAGTGAGCCGTCATGCCGACGATGGAGGAGGCACGCACTGTCGCTCGATTCCTCCACGCGCTCGGAGGAGGAGACGAGGTCCGTCGCAAGGCGGCCGCGAGGGAACTCTCGCGCGGTGACCCGCTCGATGCGAATGAGCTGGTCGGCCACCTCATCTCCCTGGCGCGCCAGGGCTGGGAGCCCGCCACTTGTGTGCTCTCGGACTTCCTGGCCGCGTTGCAGCGGGAGTCCGAGCACATTCCCCACATCAGTGCGCTGCGCCGGCTGGCGCATGTGCAGTCACTCGACACGGTGGCGGACTTGTTCGCGCAAGGGCCCGCGCAGCGGGAGATGGACGCGGATGCAGCCGCACGCGCGGACGCCCATGCGTTCTCCCAATCGCTGGGGCACCTCAAGCAGCAGGCACGCCTCACGCGGGACCCGGACACGTTGTCGAGGCTGGCCACCGTCAGCAACCCCTCCGTGCTGCGCAACGTGCTCATCAACCCCCGGCTCACCGAAGACCTGGTCGTGCGCATCGCGGCCCGCCGCCCCGCGCGTCCGGAGCCCTTGCTCGAAATCTGGCGGTCCACTCGTTGGTCCGTACGCCACGCCGTACGCCGCGCGCTTGTCTTCAATCCGTATCTGCCTCCGGACGTGGGCGCGAAAATCGTTCCCCTGCTCAATACCGGGGACCTGCGCGAACTCGTTTCGGACAGGTCCGTGCATGCGTCCTTGAGGGCGCAGGCCGTCCGGTTGCTGGAGGAAGCGCCGAGCGCGGAGCAGCCCACGCGGCATGTCCTTGAGCGCGATGGGCACTACGACGCGGATTGAAGGGGGCGTGCGGGGCGACCCAGGCGGCATGTCCTTGAGCGCAGCGGGCACAACGACGTGGATTGATTGATGAGAGCGTTCAGGGGGGCGCCCACGCGGCATGTCCTTGAGCGCCATGGGCACTACGACGCGGATTGACGGGAGCGTGCAGGGCGGCGGCCTACGTGGCATGTCCTTGAGGGCGGTGGTGGGGGCCGGGACGAGGGCGCGGAGGGCGGTCCGGAGTGCGGAGGGCACCACGACGCGGGTTGATGAACCGGGGAGCCGTCTATCGGCGTGTGACTCAGGTGGACTGTTCTCGGCACTCGTGTAGCCCCGCGATTGATTGAAGGGCGAGGAGCTGTCTGTCGGCAGTGCGGTGACTCGGGCGCGTCATATTCGGCGCTCATGTGGCCCCGCGATTGATTGAAGGGCGAGGAGCTGTCTGTCGGCAGTGCGGTGACTCGGGCGCGTCATATTCGGCGCTCGTGTGGCCCCGGCGTTGATTGAAGGGGGGGAGCTGCCTGTCGCCGGTGCGGTGACTCGGGCGCGTCATATTCGGCGCTCGTGTGGCCCCGGCGAGGGATGGACGGGCGATGAGCCGCCTATTGTCACAGCGTGACTCGGGTTCTCCGCGCCTGGTCTCAGAGGTGCCCTGTCGGTTGGTGGCCGCGATCACTACAGCCCATCGGCGGAGATGTGACTCGGACGTGTTGTACCCGGCGCGGCTAGAACCCCAGCGCTGGATGCACGTACGCGGAGCGACCTAGCGGCGGCGCGGGGAGTCGGGCTCGCTGTACTCGGCGTCGGTGGAGCCCCGGCGGGAGTGTGGCAGCGACTTCGCGTCGACCAGGTCCTCGCCCTTGGAGGCCTTGCGGAACGAGTAGACGAACTTGCCCACCGCGTTGCCAAGCTGACCCATGCGGGCGGCCGAGAAGACCACCAGCAGGATGAAGCCGAGGACGATGATTTCTCCGAGGCCGAGGCCCAGCATGAGGGCACAGTGCAGCAAAGGGGCGGGGGAGGCAAGCCGCGCGTCCACCCCTGGACGCCTGGATGCACTTCCGCTGCGCGAGAGGGCTCCTTCGGCGCACACTGGGCCCCATGCTCCTGCTCGCCCACCGAGGTGCCTCCGCAGACGCCCCTGAGAACACCCTGGAAGCCTTCGCCGAGGCCGCCCGCCAGGGCGCTGATGGCGTCGAACTGGACGCCATGGTCTGTGGCTCGGGGGAGGTGGTGGTCTGCCACGACGAGCGCTTGGAACGGCTGGCGCGCCTGCCCTGGGAGGTGCGCACCACGCCCTGGTGGAAGCTGCGCCAGGCCGATGTGGGCACGCCCCTCGGCTTCGCCCCGGCTCGAATCCCGCTGCTCGAGGAGGTGCTGGACGCCCTCCCGCCGCAGTTCATCATCAACATCGAACTCAAGTGCGAGCGCTTCGATGACGACGGCCTCGCCCAGAAGGTCGCGGACCTGGTCCGACGCCGCGGGCTGTCCGAGCGCGTCGTCATCTCCAGCTTCAACCCGATGTGTCTCTTCCGGCTGCTCGCCGCCGCCCCTGAGCTGCGCCGGGGCTACCTCATCGACCCCGACCGCCGCTGGAGCGTCCAGGCGTACGCGGTGAGCCCGCTCGTCTCGTCACACTCGGTGCACCCCTACCACGGGGACTGCACCCCGGAGCGCATCAGCGCCTGGCGCGCCGCCGGATTGCGAGTGGCCACTTGGACGGTGGACGACGCCACGCGAGCCCGAGAGCTCGAGCGGATGGGCGTCAGCTACCTCATCACCAACCGGCCCGGGGCGATGCGCGAGTCCTTGCGCGTCGTCGCCTAGGCCCGCCGGAGGGACCTCAGAAATCCAGGCCGAGCGTCGTGTTGACGGCGAACACCGCGGGCAGGCCCCGGTCCTCCAACGCGTTGGGATTGTCCGAGCGCGGCGTCTCGACGCTGCCCGTGCGCGTCAGTGACAGCTCCGCGCCCAACTGCAGCACGCCGCCGATGAAGCGCACGCCGCCATAGAGGCGCTGGTTCATGTTGTCGCCAAAGGACACCTTCTTGTAGCTGGCCGTGTCCTCCAGCGCCGCCCGCGAGTTGTTCGCGGTGGAGTCCTCGTAGCTGCGCGTCGGGTTGAAATCGAGGCGGTTCGTGGTGGCGCCGACGAAGCCCAGGTCCAGACCGCCGTAGGGCGTCAGCGTCACCATGCCGCCCAGCGGGAACTGCTTGCCCACACCGATGTCCAGGCCCAGCACCGTCAGGTTCAGGTCTCGCGCGCCGAACAGCTTCGTCACGTGCCCACGCACGCCCACGTCCGGCAGCCACGTGAAGCCTTCGTTGGCGGCCCACTTCACCTCGCCCGTGGCCACCACCTGGCTGCTCTTCTCCACCCAGCCCACGCGCCCGCCCAGCTCCAGCGAGAAGGGCAGACCCTTGCGCACGTGAAGCGAGGGGATGAGCACCGTCGAGGGCTGCTCGGGATTCTCCGTGGGGATGCGCACGCTGTCGGGCAGCGACACCACGGACAGCTCCGCGTTGACGGCCCACGCCGAGTGGCCCGTCGTCTCCGGGGGCATCAGGTTTGCCGAGGTGATGGCGGCGCCCATGACCCGCGCGAAGGCTTGGAAGTCCGCGTTGGCGGCGAAGTTCGTGGAAACCCCCGGCGTGTTGCTGGCCCTGGGGTTCCCGAAGTCGGCGATGCGCAGGTCATTGTCGTCCGCGTACGCGGTCGCTCCAGAGACACCCACCGCCAGGGCGAACCACCGACTGAACGTCCGCATTCGAGTCACCGCCTCCCGGGAACCCGCCGGCCGGGGGCACCCCACGGCGTCGGACGCTAACGCCTGCCTGCAAGGAGCGTCAACAAAACGGGCGGTCCCCCCGAGGGGCTCCCTGGGAGACCCCGTCGGACGGACCGCCCGGATTCAGCGGAGGTTGAAAACCGCGCTTACTGCGCCTGCGGCTTCGCCCCACCGGGCGCGGTGGGGGGGGAGACCTTCTGCGCCACCTCCGCCGGACGGCGGCGGATGACCAGCGTGCGGCGGCTGGCGAAGTCGGTGCTCTCGCGCGCCACCACCAGCACGTTGTTGTTGCCCTCCTTCAGCGCGAAGTCGGTGGAGAACTTCAACGTGTTGGGCTCGCCGCCCTTGGGGTCCACGCCCTTGAAGAAGACCTTCTGGTCATTCACCAGCACGTAGACGTCCAACAGGCCGTTGGGGTCCGTCACCACGCCGGACAGGGTGAACTTGTCCCCGTTGGCGACCAGGCCGCCCGCGGCCGGGTTCACCTCCAGCTGGATGTCCGGCGGACGCCGGGTGGTCGTCCACGCCAGCTTGGGCGTGGAGGCCTTGCCCGCCTTCACCTCGCGAGCATCCTGCGCGCGCACGAAGGCGAAGCGGCCCTTCTCCAGCTCCACGCGGTAGAAGCCCTTGTTCGCGGCCTCCACTGGCAGCACCGTGGCGCCCGCGTTCACCCGGGCCACCGTGCGGCCATCCGCCACCGGCGAGCCCAGCAGCTCCGCCTTCTCCGTCAGGCGCACGTGGCCCTTCTTCGCGTCCAGCGTGGCCACCGCGGCGTCCGTCACCGGCAGCTCCATCTTCTCCATGACGAACTCCTCCAGCGGCTCGTCGATGATGGCCAGCTTCAGCGGGAAGGTGTCGCCCTTGTAGCCCTTCTTCACCTCCACCTGGAACCGCGCCGTCTTCGTCTCGCCCGGCTTGAGCTCGCCCAGCTTGAAGCGGCCCTTCTCGATGAAGATGTTCGCGTCGCCGCCATTCTTGATTTGCGTGAACGAGTCCAGCGCGACGCCGGTGCCCACGTTCGTCACGTCGAGCATCACCGCCACCGACTCGCCCCGCTGCACCACGCCGTCGCCGTTGCACGTGGCGCAGTCGTCGATGACCTGCCAGTTGAAGGCGAAGGACGGACGCGGCAGCTCCACGAAGTTCAGCTCCGCCACCCGCGTCTCCGGCAGCGCGCCGTGGTCGTCGAAGAAGCGCAGCGTCACGTCGTCGCGGCGGCTGGTGAGGTCCTTGGGCAGCCGCACCTTCACCTTCCACGACTTCTTCTCACCCGGGTTCAGCGCGCCGAAGAGGAACTCGCGGCGGTCCAGGAAGGCGTTGTCGCTCTCGGTCCACGCACGCACGCGCTTGAGCGGCTCGGTGCCCTTGTTCTCCGCCGTCACCACCATCTCCAACATGTCCCCGGCGGCAATCTTCGCGTCCGGAGAAGGCGACAGCGTGGCGGCCAGCTGCACGCTCTTGGGCGTCGGGCCCGGGCTCCAGTCCACGCCCAGCGCGGCGATGGCGGCGTTGATGCGCGCCTCTTCCTCGCGGCGCTTCTGCTCGATGAAGCCCTTGCCCTGCTGCAGCTGCTGCTGACGGGTGGTGGCCGGCGCGCGCAACACGTAGTCGCGCGCGAACTGCACCTCGAAGTCCTCCTTGATTTCGTCCTGCGACTCCGCGTCGAGCTGGTCGTCCAGGTCCTCGCCCTGGCCCGCCGTGTCGAGCAGCGGGTCGTTCTCCCCGTGCTTCTTCTGCGGCTCGGCGTGCTTCTCCGTCGCCGCCGTCTTCGGCGCGGGCTTGGGCTCCTCCTTGGCGGCGGTGGCCAGCTTCTCCTGCTGCTTGGGGTCCACCTTCAGGTACTTGAGGCTCTCGCGCGGCTTCTCGCGGTCCAGCACGTCCTCGCGCTTCTTGGCCACCGTGGTCGAGTCCGGGTTGCCGAAGTGCTGGTCCAGGTCCGCCTCACCCATGGAGCGGCGCGACGCGAACACGTCCACGCGCTCGTCGGTGACGCGCGTGGGCACCAGCTGGATGTCCGGGACGATGCCCACCTCCTGGATGGAGACGTCGCCGGGCGTCAGGTACTTGGCGATGGTCAGCTTCAGCGCGCTGTCATCCGGGAAGTCGTACAGCACCTGCACGCTGCCCTTGCCGAACGTCTGCCGCCCGATGATGACCGCGCGGTTGAGGTTCTTCAGCGCGCCCGCCACGATTTCCGACGCGGAGGCGCTGCCCGCGTTCACCAGCACCGCGATGGGGTAGGTGTCCTCGCCCTCGGTGGGACGCGCGCGCTTCTCCTCGCGGAGCTTGTCCGACAGGCCCACCGTCGCGACGATGGTGCCGTTGGACAGGAACGTGTCGGACACCTGGATGGCCTGCTCCAGCAGACCGCCCGGGTTGCCGCGCAAATCCAACACCAGGCCCTTGAAGCCGCCCTTGGCGTCAGCCTGCTTGCGCAATTCGCCAAGCGCCGACTCCAAATCCCGCGTGGTGTTGCCCTGGAAGTTCTTCAGGCGGATGTAGCCCACGTTCCCGGAGAGCATCTTGTGCTGCACGCTCTCGATGGAGATCATCGCGCGGGCCAGCGTCATCACGCGCGGCTTGTCCCAGCCGTCGCGCTCCACCGTAATCGTGATGCGGCTGTCCACCGGGCCGCGCAGCTTGGACACGGCCTCGTTGAGGTCCATGTTGACGGTGGACTCCTCGCCAATCTTCTTGATGCGGTCATCCTTCTGGATGCCGGCGCGGTGCGCGGGCGTCTTGGGCAGCACCTTGACGACGGTGAGGTTGCCCTCGCGCATCTGGATGACGAAGCCCAGGCCACCGAACTCGCCCTTGGTGGACAGCTTCATCTCCCGGTACAGCTCCGGCCGCAGCAGCACCGAGTGCGGGTCCAGCGTGGACAGCATGCCGTTGACCGCCGCGTACTCGATGTCGCGCGTGTCCTCGATGGGGCGCATGTTCTTCGACAGGAAGTCGAACACGTCCTTGAGCGCGAAGGACATCTTCCACAGCGAGTCGACATGCCCGATGTCGAACTCACGCGCCTTGCCGTTGACGTTGACGGACAGCTTGCCCGTCTCCGCGTTGCCGTCGACCAGGACGTCCGGGACGCTCTTCTCCACGTACTCCAGCGAGGAGATCATCATCTCCTTGGGCTTGATGCGCTTGGGGTCGACGTAGTTCTCCTTCACGTAGAGGATGACCTTGGTCAGCACGCGAAGGCTGTTGAGGTCGTGAGGAGCCTTCTCGCCCTTGGCGGTGGGCAGGCTGCCGTCCCAGGTCCCCTGTCCCTGCCCGGCCTCGGCCGCACCCATCATCAGCGGTATCGGTGCGCGGTGGCTGCCCACGAGTGCCCAGGCACCGAGGAGCACGGCAACAGCGGTGATGCGGCGGAGAAAACGCGGCATGTGATTCATCCAAGCTGGAGCGCGTTGGAGCGCCCCGGGGTGTGGCGTGAAATGCCTAGAAAATCCGAACCTTTGAAACGGTAGCTGGGCATTGAAGCGGCCGGGCAAGCCTAATCACGGCCTCCTGGTGCTTCAAGGCGTCGACTCCCCGCTGAAGAGGCAGAACGTCCCTGGTGGGCACTGCGTTCCCGTCCAGGAGGGACCGACAGCCGGTGGTGGCGTTTATTTCAAGGCACCCCCCCTCGGCTGGCCGCTGGAGGAGGGGGCAGGACGTCCGCCTGGCGCAGCCCCCGGTAGAGCAGGGTGCCGGCGACGATGGCCACCGGGAGGAAGAAGGTGTTCAGGATGGGCAGCCACAAGAGGACATAGACGCCCGCTCCCAGGCCCAGGCAGAGGGCCCGGCGCTCGCGGAGCATCCGGCGGACCTCGGCGAAGGGGTACAGGTGGCGGGTCATGGGCGCGGCCAGGAACTCGCCGGCCATCCAGGTCATGGTCCACAGGCCGCCGAGCACCGTCCACAGGACACTCCCCACCCCGGGTATCAGGTGCAGGGGCAACAGGAGCGTCAGCCCGGCGACAAGGAAGAAGAGCCGGGCCAGGGTGTGCGCCACGCCGGTGACGATGCCCCGCATGAAGCCCGCGAGGGTGAAGCGCGGGCCCTCATCGCCTCCGCAGAGCGACTCGGTGACTTCGGAAAGGGGGTCCTGGAGGGGCGCGAGCAGGAGCGGGGGGACGATGTTGGCGCCCACCACCCAGAGCACGAGCGAGGTGAGGACCAGGACGGTGTACCAGATGCCCCGGCCGTACCAGGATTCGGGGAGGGTCCAGAGTGAGCCCATCAGGCGTGGGGCGTGGTTCCACAGGAGCCAGGCCAGACCCACGAGGGCCACGGCCGTCACGGCGGCGCACAGGGCGGACAGGGCGAAGAGCCGGCGGGAGCGGAGGATGAGGCCGGAGGCCCGGCCAAGCAGTCCCAGGCCCTGGAAGAAATCGGACAGGCGGGCTTGGGGAGAGACAGTGGGGACGGGAGAAGAGGGGCTCATGGCGGGCGCGGTGCGCAAATCGAAAGCGGGTCCGAAGGTCCCCGTTATATAGGGCGCGCACATGTCCCTCGACCTCAAGCGCGCTGCTTCCGAACCCATCACCTCCGTCGACACGCTGGTGGCGGGTTTCCGGTCCGCCGAGAAGCCTCATGGCGCACTGCGCCTGGGCCTGGAGCACGAAAAGCTCCTGTTTCCGGTCGGCGGTGACTCGCCTGTTCCCTATGAGGGCTCCTCGGGGGTGGGGGCGCTCTTGAGCCGGCTGGCCCCGGATGGCTACGTCCCGTTCCGCGAGACGCCGGAGTCCCCCGTCATCGCGCTCCAACAGGCCCAGGGCGCGGCGACCATCTCCCTGGAGCCGGGTGGACAGTTCGAGCTGTCCGGCAGCCCGTTCGTCACCGCGCGCGAGGCCCATGCGGAGAACCTGGCGCACCTGGCGCAGGTGAAGGCGGCGGCGGGGGAGCTGGGGCTGCGGCTGGTGACGTTGGGATATCGCCTCACGGGCACGACGGCGTCGATGCCGTGGATGCCGAAGACGCGCTACCTGGTGATGCGGCGCACCCTGCCGGAGCGCGGCCGGCTGGCGCTCAACATGATGTTGATGACGGCCACGGGGCAGGTGTCGCTCGACTGGACGGATGAGGCGGACTGCGTGCGCAAGACGGTGGTGGTGGCGCGGCTGTCCCCCCTCATGAACGCGCTGTACGCGAACAGCCCGTTGGTGGAGGGCAAGCCGTCCGGCTACCTGTCGTTCCGCAACCGCGTCTGGGATGAGGTGGACCCGACGCGCTGTGGGTACCTGCCCGCGTTCTTCGATGGCTCGTTCTCGTACCGCGCCTATGTCGAGTGGGCGATGGACGCGCCGCTGCTCTTCCTGCGGCGTCAGGGGCAGTACCTGCATCCGAAGCTCACGTTCCGGCAGTTGCTGCGGGACGGGTTCGAGGGACAGCCCGCGGACCTGGATGACTGGACGGACCACCTGTCCACGCTCTTCCCCGAGGTGCGGCTGAAGAAGGTCATCGAGGTGCGCGGCGCGGACTGCGGCAACGCGGGGATGACGGGCGCGTTGGCGGCGCTGTGGCGGGGCATCCTCTACGACACCACGGCGCTGGACGAGGCGGAGCGGCTCCTTCCGAAGCTGACGTACACGGAGCACCTGGCCTTCCACGACACCGCGCGCCGCGAGGGGTTGGAGGGGCGGCTGGGCTCGCAGGAGCTGTACCGGTTGGCGGAGGAGATGGTGGGGATTGCGCGGCGGGGCCTGCAGCGGTTGGACGCCGCGGATGCGCCGCTGTTGGACCCGTTGGCGGAGGTGGCGGCGTCGAAGCGCTCTCCGGCGGCGGTGTTGCTCGAGGCGTGGGCGAAGGACCCACGCCCCGAGACGGTGCTTCGCCTCACGACGGTGTGAGGCGGCGGCGCTAGAAGCGGGCGCCCAGGGTGAGCGTGCCGTTGAGGAGGCCGCCGTGGGCGTTCTCCGTCGTGCCCGGGCGGTTCACGATGTCCTCGCCGCCGATGAAGCTGTAGGAGCCTCGGATGCCCGCGTAGAAGTAGCCGAGGCGGTACTCTGCGCCGATGACGAGCGGGATTTCGGTGGTCCAGTCGTTGTTGTAGACGTGGTCGGCGCCGTCGGACGGGTTGAAGTAGCTGACGCCGAAGCCGGCGCCCACATAGGGCCGCCACTTCTCCTGGATGAGCGGCCCGGCCTTCACGAGCAGGCCCAGGTTGTTGCGCCACAGGGCTTCGCCTTCGTCGCGCACGCGTTGTTCCTTGATGGGCAGACGTTCGAGCTCATAGCCGACCTCGAGGCCGACATACTTCCAGGGCATGGTCACCGCGCTGAAGCCCACGAGCCAGCCCAGTCCGATGTCGTCACCAAGCGCGCCCGTCAGACTGCCCATGCCGAGGTGAAAGTCGAAACCGAAGGCCGGGTCCTGCTTGATGCCGAGTCCCTTGGCGACATTCTGTGCTTCCACGGCGGCCGCAGCAGGAGTGGCCAGTCCCAGCGTCGCAGCGGCAACTCCTCCCACCATCAATCGTCGCATCGCATCCCTCCCCGCAGTTTGGGTCTGCGGAAAGGTGGCCATCCGTTGAGTTGGCTACAGAGAGTGGCTGTGGAGTCGGCGCTGGTTCGGAAGGCCCGCGAGAAGCCAGTCGGGAGAGCGCTCCACTCAGCGACGGCCGAAGAGCTTCTTCAATCCGGACAGGAGTCCACTGGGGCGAGCCTCGGGTTCACCTTGGAGGGGCGAGCGGGCGACGAGCGCCTCGCGTGCCGCGTCGTCCAGGTCCTCGAGGGAGAGGGAGACAGGCTGACGGCGGGAGCCGGGCAAGGTGGCTTCCAGGGAGAGGGTGCCGTCGGCGGAGAGCGCGAAGTGCAGCTCGACTTCGCCCGGGCGCTCGACGTTGAGCGAGAGGCGGCCCAGGTATTCGTTCTCCGCGGCGAGGGGTGAGGTCCCTTGGAAGAGGGCGAGCTCGAGCGGGCCCGGGGTGGCGGGGAGGACGAGCGTCTTTCCCGCGGGGAGGCGGGTGGTGCGCTCGAGGACTCGGCGCAGGGTGCCTCCGCGTTCGGCGACGCCGATGGGGGCGGTGAGCACTTCGGAGACGGAGGCCGCGGGCTTGCCGCTCTCGGCCAGGAGGAGGCCGTGGCCGAGCAGGGCCGCGCCCAGGGCGGCGGCGCCTCGGGCGTCGACATCGTCGCGGACGGGGACGCCCAGGCTCTCTTCCAGGCGGCGGCGGACGAGCGGGGTTCGTCCCTGGCCGCCCACGAGGAGTACGGCGTCGAGGCCCTGTGGAGAGAGTGCGTTGGAGTCGAGGACCTCGCGCACGACGGACGTCACTCGTTGGGCGAGGTCCGCGGTGAGGGCTTCGAGCCGCTCACGGCTCAAGGGGGGGACGGTACCCGAGGACAGGGTGATGTCGGCGTGCTGGCGTTCGGAGAGGGTGACTTTGGCGGACTCAGCGGCGGTGCGCAGGGGGCCCCAGTCGAGGAGGTGGGTGGGGCGGGGGATGCCTTGTTCCGCGAGGTCGCTGGCGAGTGCCTCGGCGATGCGGGTGTCGAAGTCGAGGCCGCCGACCATCGGGTCTCCGCCGGTGGTGATGACCTCGAGGTCGTCGCCCGTGACTTGCACGACGCACACGCCGAGTCCGCCGCCACCGAGGTCTACGACGAGCACGCGCTTGCGGGCCATGCCGCGTCCGTGTCCATGCGCGAGGGCGGCGGCCGCGGGGGCGGTGAGGATGCGTTGGGCATCGAGTCCGGCCATGGTGGCCGCGTCACGCAGGGCGGCGCGTTGCCGGTCGGTGAAGTGGGCGGGGGCGCAGATGACGGCGCGGGTGGGCTTGCGGCCGACGAAGGTCGCGGCGGCGTGCTTCAGCTCGCGCAGGAGGAGGGCGGTGAAGAGGGTGGGGGCGACGAGCCGGCCACCGAGCTCCACGGCGGCATCGCCGCTCGGGTCGGCGGCGATGGGGAAGGGGAGTTGAGGGATGAGGCTGCGCAGGCGCGGGGAGCGCGCGCGGAGGCCGAGCAGACGCATGAGGCCCGGGGCCGCGCGACGAGGGGCGCGTAGGGCTTCGACCTGGGCGGCCGCGCCGACGAGCAGTTCCTCCTGACCGTCGACCGCGACGAGCGCCGGGAGCTCTGTTTCGTCCGTGCCGGGGAGGGGGACGAGCTGGGCCGTGCCGCCGTGGAAGACGGCGACGCGGGCGTGTGAGGTGCCCAGGTCGATGCCCAACACCACTTCGGGAACGGTGGGCGAGGGCGATGTGACGGAGACATCGAGGATCGCGCGGCGACGGTTCCGTGCCGAGTCTGTCTCGGACGGTGGGGGCGCGGGTTCGGGGGATTCAGAGGATGGGCGCGAAGTCGCGGGGGCTTGCGGGGCAGACGCGGTGGGAGTTGACGCAGAGGACTGTGTCGGCGGAGTGGTGGACTCGGAGGACGCGAGAGGAGTCGCGGGTGCCTGCGTGGCAGGAGAGGGGGGCGCGTGCGTCGCGGGAGTTGCGGATGCGAGCGTCGCGGAAGCGGCGGATGCATGCGTCGCGGAAGTCAGTGACGCGGGAGTGGGTGACTCCGCGGATGCATGAGGAGTTGCGGATGCGAGCGTCGCGGAAGTCAGTGACGCGGGAGTGGGTGACTCCGCTGACGCATGAGGAATCGTAGAGTCGGCGGAGGCATGCGTCGCGGAATCCAGCGACGCAGGAGTGGTCGATTCCGCGGACGCGTGAGAAGTCCCGGGAGCTTGGGCCGTAGGGAGCGTGGACTCAGTGGCCGCGTGAGGAGTCGCAGGCGCGTGCGGTGCAGACGTGGTGGCACTCTGTGCCTGTGTCGCAGATACGGTGGCTTCAGCGGATGCGTGAGACGTTGCGGGAGCTTGTGTCTCAGAAGCGGCGGACGCATGCGCTGAAGGAGTCTGCGCCGTAGGAATGGCGGACTCAGTGGCTGCGCGAGCAGTCGCGGCAATCTGCGCCGTAAGAGAGGTGGACTCAATGGACGCGTGAGGAGCCGCGGACCCCTGTGGCGCAGAAACGGTGGGCGTGTGCGTCGCGAGGGTCTCGGTCGCAGAAACAGCAGACTCAATGGGCGTGCGAGGAGTCGCGGACACCTGTGCCGTAGAAACGGCGGGCGTGTGCGTCTCGGGAGTCAGCGCCGCAGGAGTGGTGGACTCAGCGGATGCATGAGGACTCGCAGGAACCTGTGCCGCAGAAGCGGCGGACGCATGTGGCGTCGCGGGCGTCTGTGCAACAGGCGTGGAGTCCTCTTCGGATGCATGATGTGTCGCAGGGGGCTGGGGCGCAGAAACGTTGGGTGAAGCGGATTCGTGCGCCGTCACGAGGCCCCGCGCCGCAGTAGCGGCGGTCTCTCCGGAACCGTGATGCGTCGCAGGCGTGTTCGCCGTAGAACCGATGGGTTCAGCGGATGCGTGCGTGGGCGAAGGAGCCGGTGCCGCAGGATTGGCGGAACGGGCGTCTACGTGAGGTGCCGCGAGCACGTGTCCCGCTGAATTGGTGGATTGCGCAACAGCGTCCGTGGTCGATGGCGTCTGCTCCGCAGGAACAGACGAGTCGATGGATGCGTGTGCGGTCGCGAGCGCCAGGGCAATGGACGCGGAGAACTCATCGGATGCGTGCGATGTCGCAGGCGTGGAGGACTCGCCAGACGCGAATGCGAGGGTGGGGGCTTGGTCCGCTGAAACAGTGGACTCGGTCGATGTGCCCGATGCTTCAGTGCCAGACTCGGCGGATGAGCGAGGTGTTGCGAGATCCTCCTCATCAAAGTCATCGAGTTCGATGGCTACATGAGGAAACTCGGGATCCTGCTCCGTGGGTGCGGCGGACACGCCGTCTGCGAAGGAAGTCGCGTCCTCGTGTGCAGCACGTGCACTCGCCTCATCGGACACACCAGGTGCCGAAGAGGCCTGCACCGTCGGAGAGACAATCTCGGTGGTGGCTTGAGGAGGCGCGAAGCCCCGCACCTCGGAAGACGAAGTCTCGGCGGAGTCACGAAGAGGCGAGGAGTCTTGCTCCGAAGGAACCGTGGCTTGAGCGTGCGCGTCGCGAGTGCGACCAGAGGCCGCAACCGGCGCCACGAACGCAGAGGCCTCGCCGCCTGCTTCTGTCTCACGGGGACTCGGAGATGCCTGGACAGCAGGCGCACCGAACAGCACGCCGCCCGCTGCGGCGAGAGAGGCCGGGGCCACCTGCGTCGACTGCGCGATGGACTCAGCTCTTTCCTCAGTGCCGAAGGATGGTGCGAAGTCCTGCGCGGTTCGAACGGCCTCGCCGGTGTTGCTCTCCGTCGCGGGGGCGGCGCTCGCCCCATCATCTGCCAACTCGGCGCGCGCCTCTGAGACAACCCCAAAGCCCGCCGCAACCTGTCCCGTGGCCTCCGAAGCCCCCGCTCCGCGAACTGCCTCCGAGGAATCCGCCCAAGTCCCTTCGGAGTGCCCCGAGGACGAAACCTCCGTCGTACTCGAAGCCCCAGCCGGGAGCGCGTGCCCCGGATGCACGTCAACAGGCGCGGATACTCCGAGCCCCGTCGTGCTCGGTGCCCTGTGCACCTGACTCTTCCGAACCAACCCGGGAACACTCTGCCCCGGAGGAGGCTCTGGCGGTCCGCGGCGCGCAACCACGCGGTCGACGAGCGCCTTGCTCGCGGCATCCAGCTTCACGAAGCGCACCGTCATCCCCGTGCGCCCGCTGCCCGACTCCACCTGCGCCTTCACCACCACGCCTTCACCGCGCAGCAGTCGGCTCCCATCCGCGAGCACGAACTCGAACGCGAGACCCGTGCCCTCCGGCTTCAGCGCGCGCGTCGCGACGAACACTCCGCCGCGCGCCACGTTGGAGCCGTACTTGTCGATGAACTCCTCCTCCGTGCTGTACGGAAGGCGGATGCGCAGCGGAAGCAGCTTGGACACAAGCCCGCTCATCGCAGGGGGATCCGCACCTCTCCCCCCGTCCCTTGCAGGACCAGGTGCAAGGCACCTTCCCGCAGGACCGGCGGAGGAAGCTCGAAGAAGAGGATGACGTCGGCCCGCTCCTCGAGCGCCCACGTACGGCGCAAGGGACGCGTGCCCGCCAGCGCCTGGGCATCTCGTGCCAGCGCATACGACGCGCCTTGCGCGTCCACGACCTTCGCCGACTCCAAATCCAACGTCGCGGGCTTGGGGCCCACGTTCTGCGTGATGAGCTGCACCCGGAGGAACAACTCCTCCGACGTCACACCCATCTTCCCCGAACCCTTCACCGAGTGCGATGACTCCAGCGCGGTGAGCTTCACCGCGACCGTGTCCACATGCACTGTCTCGTTGGACTCGGGCACGCCCAACTGCCGCGGCACCGCCTCATCCAGCCCCGCGGCGAGCCCCGCGAGCTGCGCGTTCTGCGCGCCCCGAGCCGCCTCGGGGCCCGTGGCCGGGCGGCCACCTTTGTTCACCCGGTCCACTTCCTGCCGCAGCTTCTGGAGGGTGCGCTCCTCCGCGGTCCCCATCGTCTCGGACGAGGACTCCTCCTTCGTGCAGCCCCCCCACAGGAGGGCCGCAACCAGGAGTCGCGCCACGGGCGCAAGGGCGGAGGAGGCACGAGGACTCACGCGGCGCCGGCTCCCTTCACCAGCTCGTACAGCTTGTCGAGCGCCGCGGGCAGCTTCGACGCGTCCGGCCCACCGGCCTGCGCCATGTCCGCCTTGCCACCGCCCTTGCCGCCGACTTCCTTGGCCATCTCCCGCACCAGGTCACCGGCGCTGATGCCCTTGGCCACCACGTCCTTCGTCAGCGCCACGAGGATGATGGCGCGGCCGTCCTTCTCGCCGCCAATGGCCACCACGCCCGAGTGGATGCGGTCCCGGAGCTGGTCCGCCATGCCGCGGAACACCTTGTCGTCCGCCGGGTCCACGCGCGTCGCCAGCACCTTCATGCCGTTGATGTCGCGCGCCTGCTCCAGCAAGTCCTTGCTGCCCGCCGTCTGCGCCTTGACGGAGACCTCCTCGACCTTGCGCTCGAGCTCCTTCACGCGCTTCTGCGTCGCCTCTACGCGCTTGACCACGTCCTTGGTGGACGTCTTCAGGAGCTCGGCCACCTTGCGCAGCTCGTGCTCCTGCTCACGCACGAACTGGAGCGCGCCCACGCCCGTGAGCGCGATGATGCGGCGCACGCCGGACGCCACGCCGCTCTCGCTCGTGATCTTGAACAGGCCGATGTCGCCGCTGCGCCGCACGTGTGTGCCGCCGCACAGCTCGGTGGACTCCGGATGCACGGTGACGACGCGCACCGTCTCGCCGTACTTCTCACCGAACATCGCCACCGCGCCGGACTTCTTCGCGTCCTCCAACGCCATGACGCGCGTCTGCGCCGCCGCGTTGTCGCGAATCCAGCCGTTGACCAGGTCCTCGACCTTCTCGGACTCCTCGGTCGTCATCGGCCCGAAGTGCGAGAAGTCGAAGCGCAGGAGGTCCGGCGCCACCACGGAGCCCGCCTGCTTCACGTGCTCGCCCAGCACCAGCTTGAGCGCCTTGTGCAACAGGTGCGTCGCCGAGTGGTTCGCGCGGATGGCCTTGCGGCGCTCCACGTTCACCGCCGCCTGCACCATGTCGCCGACCTTGAACGTGCCCTCGGCGATCTCCACCGTGTGGACGATGAGCCCCTGCACCGGCCGCTGCGCGTCCTGGACCTTCGCCACCGCCTTGCCGCCGTGGCCCACGATGTCGCCCGTGTCGCCCTGCTGACCGCCGGACTCGCCGTAGAACGGCGTCCGGTCCATCACCAGCTCCACCTTGTCGCCCTTGGACGCCTGGACCACCTCCGCGCCGTCGCGAATCAGCGCGCGGATGCTGCCCTCGCCCTCGTGGCCTTCACCCTCGTAGCCGAGGAACTCGGTGGGCCCGAGCTTCTCCAGGAGCTTGAGGTAGATGTCCCCGATGGCCTTGTCCTTGTTGAGCTCGCCGCCCTTGCCGCGCTCGGCCTCCTTCTTCAGCTCCTCCTCGAAGCCGGGGATGTCCGCGTCGAGCCCGTGCTCCTTCAGGATGATCTGCGTCAAATCCCAGGGGAAGCCGTAGGTGCCGTGGAGCAGGAACACGTCCGCGCCGGACATGAGCTTCTCGTTGGCCTGCTTCAGCCGCGCGACGCTGTCCTCAATCATCTTCATGCCGCGGTTGAGCGTGCGCCGGAAGCTCTCCTCCTCGTGCTCCGCCACCTTGAGGAGGAACGGACGGCTCTCACGCAGCTCGGGGTACGCGTCACCCATCAGCTCGATGACCCGGTCCACGACCTTGAAGAAGAAGAGCTGGTCCATCCCCAGCAGCGTGCCGTGGCGAATCGCGCGGCGCATGATGCGGCGCAGGACGTAGCCGCGGCCCTCGTTGGAGGGCTGCACGCCATCGGCGATGAGGAACGCCGCCGCGCGGCCGTGGTCCGCGATGACGCGGTGGGAAGCGCCCGTCTCCTGCGAGTACGGCTTGCCGGAGACCTCCACCACGCGGGCGATGATCTGCTGGAACAGGTCCGTGTCGTAGTTGGAGCGCTTGCCCTGCACGACGGAGGCGATGCGCTCCAGGCCCGCGCCCGTGTCGATGGACGGCTTGGGCAGCGGAATCAGCGGCGCGTCCTTCTCCTTGCGCTCGAACTGCATGAACACGAGGTTCCAGATTTCCAGCCACCGGTCGCAGTCACACGCGACGCCCAGACACTTCTTGCCCGCGGCCTCCTCGACACAGGGGATGTCGTCGCCCTGGTGATAGTGGATTTCGGAGCAGGGGCCGCACGGGCCGGTGTCGCCCATGGCCCAGAAGTTGTCCTTCTTGCCGAGCTTGTAGATGCGGTCGCGGGACACGCCCTGCTTCACCCACAGCTCGAACGCCTCTTCGTCCCAGGGGATGCCGTCCTCGCCGTTGAACACGGTGATGGCCAGCCGGTCCTTGGACAGACCCAGCGTCTTCGTCACGAACTCCCAGCCGTACGCAATCGCGTCCGCCTTGAAGTAGTCGCCGAAGGAGAAGTTGCCGAGCATCTCGAAGAACGTGTGGTGGCGCGCCGTGTAGCCCACGTTGTCGAGGTCGTTGTGCTTGCCACCGGCGCGCACGCACTTCTGCGAGGTGGTGGCGCGGGTGTAGTCGCGCCGCTCCCGGCCGGTGAAGACGTCCTTGAACTGCACCATGCCCGCGTTGGTGAACAGCAGGGTCGGGTCGTTGGCGGGCACCAGCGAGGAGGAGGGGACGCGGCGGTGCGCACGCTCCTCGAAGAACTTGAGGAACGCCTCGCGAATCTCGGAGGCGGTGAGGGCGGAAGGCATGGTGTGGGTATATGCCACAAGAGGAGGCCGCGCAGGAGTTCTTGGAGTGTGCATGGGACGGGCGGACGAGCTCCGCGGCCGTATTCCGACACGCCAGGGCCCCTGGAGGGGGGACAGGGGAGGGGGCCCGTCAGTGCTGTCTGGACGGCTTGTACTTGACCACCCGGGCGGGGTCTCCCACCACCACCGCTCGGGGAGGGATGTCCGAGGTCACCCTCGCGCCAGCGCCAATCACCGCGTCGTCTCCGACCGTCACCGGGCCGATGATTTGAGCCCCGACGCCCACGTAGACGTTGCGGCCGATGCGAGGGGCTTCGGCCTCGCCCAGCCGGGGCTCCACGCTCACGTTCTGCGAGAGGAAGCTGCCCTCGCCCACCTCGACGCCGGGCGCCACGACGACTCCCACGCCGCCGTAACCCAGGTCCACGGTGGCATGGAGCCGCGCGTCGATGTCGACATGGCTGTGCAGCAGGCGGTCCCCCACGGCGGACACCCAGGCGGGCAGCAGGGGCACACCCAGGCGCCGCAGCCGCCTCGCGGCCCGGTAGAAGGTCAGCGCCGTCGGCCCCATGCCCCACCCCGCGCCGTCCCCCCGCGATGGGAGGCTCGCCCGTCCGGGAGGCACACGTCGCGCGCGCTCCTCGTCCCGAGCAGGGGGGCGCGGCGAAGCGGAGAGGACCTCCGAGGAGAAGGGCGCGTCGTGGCCATCGCTCGCGCCAATCTAGGAGGCGTCCGGGTTGGAGCCAGTTGCTCGTTCAAGAGGCCCGGAACGGCGTCCGCCAGTCAACCCCCGGAGGTCCACGACGACCTCGAAGTGCCGTCCTTCGGACACTGTGCCGGAGGCCGGGGGCGATGCGCTCAGGCCTCGGCGCCCTCGCGCTGCGTCTTCAGGGTCTCCTCGACGTACTGGACGCCCTTGGGCGTGATGGCCTTGCCCTTCTTCGTGTCCTGGGCGTAACCGGTGTGCAGGCGCAGGGCCTTGGCCGCGTTGGGGGCCGCGTAGCTGATGCCCAGCTCACCCCAGAATCGGGACGTGGTCCCCGACGTGACCTCCAGGTCCAGCTCCATGGCCCGGGCGAGGTACAGCGGAATCAGCGACCGCACGAGCTGGTCCTTCAGCTTGCCCGCGGCGCGCAGCTCCTCGTGGCGGGGATGGGCCCGCAGCGCTTCCACGAGCTGGCCCACGGCCTGGGTCGTGTCGGGAGCCGCGGCCTCTGGCTTCTTCTCGCGCGCCTTGCTCCGGGCGGGGCTCTTGCTCGCCTTGGCGCTGGAGGACTTGGCGGCCGAGGCCTTGGACTTGGGGGCCTTCGCGGCCCGAGCCTTCTTGGCCTTCGCGGCGCGGGGGGCGGGGGCTTCGGGGGCCTCGGCCTCGACGGGGAGTGGCTCCACCTCCGCGACGGGGCGCGGGCGAGGCGTGCGTTCGACGCGTGTGGGCTCCACCGCGCTCGGTGGCATGGGGACGTGCGCCGCTTCAGCCGAGGCGGAGGCCCGGGCCACGGGAGGGGGCGCGGCGTGAGTGGCGCCATTGCGAGAGGGGGGCGGCTGAGCTCGCTGGTAGCCCAAGCGCGAACGCACCTCTTCCACCACGCCACTCAACCCCACTTGCTGCAGCAGACCTTCCAACCGGGAAGCGAATGACACCGGGCATGCCCTCCTGGACGGGCGCACGTTACCCCAGGATGGCCCCAGGTCGGATCCATCGTGCCTACGCGAGGCGGGGAGGTAGGTGCGCGCGCCCGGTGTGCCGGGCAACTGTTCGTCACCGGGCACACGGCGCTACACTGCGAGTTGTTCTCCGCCATGCGGCTGCCCCCTCATCTCCTGCTCCTCCTGCTGTTGCTGTTCACGCCCTGCGTGTCCCTGGCCCAGGGGGATACCCGGATTGCGTTCCTGGGACGCCAGCTCCAGCAGGGCAAGGACCCTCGCTCGCGCTCCCAGGCGGCGCTCGTGCTGGGGGCCACGGAGGACCCGGAGGCGGTGTCCCCCCTGTGCGGCGGCTTGAAGGACCCCAGCGAACTGGTGCGGGCGGCCGTCGCCAAGGCGCTGGCGAAGCTCCAGGAGTCCTCCGCGTTGCCGTGTCTGGAGGCGCACAAGACGGAGCCGGACGCGGCGGTGAAGACAGCCGTGCAGGAGGCGGTGAGCGCGCTGAAGGCGTACCAGGCGAGGCCGCCGCGCTTCTACATCGTGGTGGATGGGATGAAGGACCTCACGCGCACGCTGCCGCCGGATCTGGTGAAGGCGACCGAGGCCCGGTTGCGCTCGAGGCTGGTGCGGCGGGGCGCGATGCTGGCGCCGGCCAAGGAGTCCAAGGCCGCGGCGAAGGGGGCGCTGAAGAAGTTGGGAGTGAGTGGCTATCGAATCACCCCGGAAGTGCATGCCTTGGAGGGAGGCGGGTTGAGGGTGGCCATCGTTTGCATGACCTACCCGGACCAGTCGCTGCTAGGGCAGGTGGACGTGAAGGCCGGGGGCGCGCAACCCGCGGACCTCCTCAAGGCGCTGGTGCCCCGAGCGGTGGAGGAAGCCGCGGAAACCTTCGAGTGGAGCAACGAGACATGACGACGAGCACGGCGCGGGCAACGGCCCCGAGGCGGCGCTGGCGCAACTTCCTGCTGGATACGAGCTTCCAGCTCAAGTTGACCGCGTACATGGTGGGGGTGACGTTGGTGCTGTCGGCCCTGCTGGGGGTGTTCCTGGTGCGGTCGGCCCGGACGTTGATGCGCGAGACGGCGACCGCGGTGGAGGCCCGCTCGCGCGCGGCCGAGGTGAGCCGGGAGCTGTCCAGCGCCACGCTCTCCAACGAGCTGTTGGCGCGAATGGATGACCCGGCCTTCGAGGCCGCCTTCCGGGAGAAGGCGAGCGGCATCGACGCGGCCTATGAAGCGGAGCGCGCGGAGATTGTCGCGCAGCGCGCGGAGCTGGAGTGGCGTCAGCGCGTGACGTGGTGGGTGCTGGGGGCCTTCCTGGTGGGCTTCCTCGTCGTGGTGGCGCTGGGCACCATCGTGGTGACACACCGGCTGGCGGGCCCCCTGCTGCGCATCCGCCGCATGGTGAGCGATGTGTCGGCGGGCAAGCTGCAACCGCCTCCGTACGGACTGCGCGAAGGCGACGAGCTGCGGGAGTTGTTCGACGCGACGCGGAGCATGATGCAGAAGCTCAAGGACCAGGGCGAGGCGGACGTGCGGAGTCTGGCTCAGGCGCTCGAAGCGGCGGAGCGTTCGGGGCTCTCGGGCGAGCCCCTCGCCGAGCTGCGCGCGCTGGAGTCCCGGTTCCGCGCGCGCTTGGAGGGCTGAGTCCTCACTGCGTCGAGAGCAGGTCCGCGGTGAGTCCCGTCTGCTTGAGGACCGCATGGATGCGCAGCCGGGCTTGAGCCCACGGCAGCGCCTCCACGTGGTAGCCGTCGAGCGCCTCGAGCAGATGCGCGCGATAGCTGGGGTGGCCCGGGTCCGCGATGATGACGACACCGCGGTCGGTGGTGGCGCGGATGAGCCGGCCCACGCCCTGGCGCAGGAGCAACAGCGCCCTCGGCAGCCGGTACTGGAGGAAGCCCTGATACTCGCCGCCAGAGCGGGCGAGGGGCTCCTCGCGAGCCGCCACCAGCGGGCGGAGCGCGGGCTCCAGCGGGAGCTTGTCGATGAAGACACAGCCCACGCCTCGGCCTGGGATATCCACGCCCTGCCAGAAGCTCTTGGTCCCCAGCAGCACCGTGCCCGTGTCGCGCTCCTGCCGGGCCGCCAGGGAGCGGCTGTGCCCTCGCGACTGCCGGAGCACCTCGATTCCAAGCGGCTCCAGCCGAGCCCGAGCCTCCGCTCCCACGCGGTCCATCCGGCGCGTCGAGGCGAACAAGCCCAGGACCCGCCCACCCATCGTCTGCGCGAGGCCTGATATCCGCGTCGCGGCCCACTCCACGAAGGGCTCTTCATGGGCACGCGGCGCGTCCGTGACGAGCACCACCAGCGCCTGCTCGTGAAGCTTGAAAGGCGAGGGCGCACGCAACAGCCTGGGCGCGGGCGAATCACCACGTCCGTCGAGTCCCAGCCGCTTCAGCACGAACGGAGTCCCGCTCCCGCTGCTGGGGCCGAGCGTCGCGGATGTCAGCACCAGCGCGCGCTTGCTCGCCGCGAAGTCGCGCGACACATGGAACGACACGTCCACGGGCTGCGCGCCCACGCTCCATCGCTGACGCCGAGGCTCCGCCGTGGCCGAGTAGCACCGCCCCGGCGCCGCGTCGCCCGAGAGCTCCTGGGCCAGCGTCGCCAGCTCACCCAGCTCGGTGGTTGCGCCCGACAGCTCGCGCTCCAACGCGGGCATCCGCGCCGCAAGCTCGGGCAATGCCTCCAGCACCCGCACCGCGAGCAGGGTGTGAAGCGCCTGGAGCGCACCGCGCACCAGCTCGAGTCCCTCGCGCACGGGCTCCCACGTGGGAAGCGCGCGCACGGCCTCCGTCACCCGGAGCTCTGGCGCATACGCTCCTTCATCCGGGTCCTCGCCCGCGGTCGTGGCCGAGGGCTCGCAGAGCTCCGTCACCCGCGTGCCCAGGTCCCGCGCCTCGTCCATCAACCGGCGCAGCGAGTCCTCCACCTGGCCCATCAACACGCGGGACTCTTCACGCCGCGAGGAGAACAGCGCGCGGCGCAGCTCGGCGAAGAGTCCGTGGCGTCCATCGCGCCCATGCAGCCGCTCGGTGAGCCGATGGAAGGCCAGGTCCGACAGCTCCACGGTGAGCGCGGTGGTGGCCACGTCCTCGACTTCGTGCGCCTCGTCGAGAATCAGGTGCTCCATCTTCGGGTAGCGCGCGGGCCACGCGAAGGCGAGCGACTGGTTGATGACCAGCACATCCGCCTCACGGGCCTGCGCCACCGCCGAGTGGTAGAAGCACCGGTGATGATGCGGGCACTTCTCGCCCAGCGTCGTCGCGGCCTCGGAGCGCACCGCGGGCACCAGCCCCATCAGCACCGGGAAGCGCTCCCGGAACCAATGGCTCAGCCGGTCCAGGTCACCATCCATGCTGCGGCGCATGTACGCCCGCAGGTACGCACGGGGCGCGCGCGCCGAGTGCCCCATGCCCGGCTCCACCCGCGTCGCCTCGAGCGCCCGGCGCCGGCACAGGTAGTTCGACTGCCCCTTGAGCAGCGCGTAGCCGAAAGAACCGCCCATCGCCCGGTGCAGGCGGGGCAGGTCCTTCTCCAGCAACTGGTCCTGCAGTGTCTTCGTGTGGGGCGCCACGCCCACCTTGCGCCCGTTGCGCGCGGCGAAGAGCGCGGCGGGCGTCAGGTACGCGAGCGACTTGCCCGTGCCGGTGCCCGCCTCCACCGCCACCTGCTCCCCATCCGACAACGCGCGCGCCACCGCGTGAGCCATGTCGAGCTGCGCGGGCCGGCTCTTGAAGCCTTCCTCCCGCCGCTCCAACGCGCCGCCCGCACCCAGCACCGCCGTCACCTCATCGGCGCGAACGGGCAGCACGGGCGCATCCGCCTCGGGCTCGACGAGGGCCGGGACACCCGCTGCCCGCCTCCGCTCCGGTTTCCCGCGCAAGAACCCTTGGGTCTCCAGGACCAGGGGCGCGGGGGCGGCGCGACAGGCCTCGGCCAGCCGCGACAGCAGGTCCAGGAGAGGCCACTCCTCGTAGTCGAAGGCGCCGCTCTCACCCTCCGCGGGCCCCAGCCGCCGCGCCGCGCGAGGGTCCAACGTGGCCAGCAGGTCCGAGATGTCCTCGCCGCGCCCGTCGCGCACGCAGCGCTCCATCGTCTGCACGAGCACGGCGTACACCGCCTCGCAGTCCGACAGCGCGCGGTGGGGTTGGCGGATGCCCAGCCCCGCCCAGCGCAGGAGCGACTCCAGCGAGTGGCTGGGCAGCTCCGGGTGCAGGTAGTGCATCAGCTCGCACGAATCGAGCACCGGCGCGCGGATGGGCCCCAACAAGTCAGGAAGGAAGCCCTTCTCGAACGGGGCGTTGTGCGCCACCACCGTCCATCCGGTGAGCCGCTGCCGCAGCTCCTCCATGTCGGAGCCGAAGCGCGGCTTGCCCTCGAGGTCCGCGTCCGTCAGGCCCGTCAGCCGCCGAATCGTGAGCGGCAAGGGCCGGGATGCCGAGTACAGCCGCGCAAAGCGGTCCACCTCGCGCCCGTTCTCGAAGAACAGACATCCCAGCTCGATGATTTCGTCGGCACGTGGATCCAACCCCGTCGTCTCGAGGTCCAGGAAGACATGCCGCGTGAAGAGCTCCGCCGCGCCGCCCATGCAGGCCGAGCACACTAACCTGCCCCGGCGCGGTGCCCAGATTTCGACCTACGTCTTCAGTCCACCATGAAAACGCCGGAAATCATCTTCCCCATGGCGCAGCCGTAGACGAGTTTTCCGGACTCCTTCGGCGTGAAGCTGATGCTCACGGCCTCGTTGAGCGGCAGCGGGGTGTTGATGTCGTAGCCATCCATCACCACCTCCGTCGCGCACGTCAGGTCCGTCTTGCGCGTCACCACCAGCTTCACCGGCTCGCCCTTCTTGAGCGGCACGGGGCTGGGCTCGAAGCCCTTCTCCGTCACGGTCAGCTCCACCACGCGCACGCCGTTCTCCCGCTTCTCGGGGACGGTGGGCGCGGCTTCCGCGGAGGCCGTGTCCTTGGGCTTGCTGCAGCCCTGCTGCGTGGCGGCCACCATGGCGGCCGTCGCCGCCAACGCGAGCCAGGGCTTGATGATGCGGGAGATGAAGGGGCGCATGCGGGCCTCGATGTCGTACGGAAGGAGGGAGCGACGCCCCCGGCGCCAGGGCCTTTTCAGGCCCCCGCGGCGGGAGCGCTCTGGGCGACTGGCTCGAAGCGGAGCAGGGCGTGGAGCGGGACGAAGATTTCGTGCCCCGGCTCACCCAGCAACAGGTCGAACCGGCCCACGTGCATGAGCGGCAACTGGAGCGTGATGCCGTTGCGCAGCACCAGCTTCACCGGCTGCCCCAGGTGGTCCAGGAACGCACGCGGGTCCGAGTACGGCCGCTTGTCCGGCTGACGCGCCACCGTGGACGGCTTCTGGGTGAGCTTCGCGTCGCGCTCGAGCCCGGGCAGCAGCCGGTCCCACTCCGCGCGCCGCGCGAGCAGCACCACCTGGAGCTTCTCCAGACGGCCCGTGCGCTCCAGCGTGAAGGCGATGGGCTCCTCGGCGACCAGGGTGTCCAGGAGCGAGCGCTCCGCCAACACCACGGAGACCTCCACCTTGCCGCTGATGAGCCCGGCCAACAGCTCCGCCACCACGGCGTTGTCGACCTCGCCGCGCGCCTGCTTGATGGCCGCCTTGCGCTGGGTGCGCTCCTTGCGAGCCATGAACTCGGCCACCGTCATGCCGCTCTGGAGCACGCCGAACGCGTCTCCCAGCGACAGGCCCGGCGTCTGTCCCATCAGCTCGTAGACCTGGTCGAAGCGCTTGGCCTCCTCGGCGTGCAGCTTGCGCCAGATGCGGCACTTCATCTTGCCTTCCAGCTCACCCTTGGCGATGCGCGCGGGCACATGCTCGCGCTGCGCCAGCGCGAGGATTTGCTCAGGCGTGGGCGGGGGCCGCGGCGTCGAGGGACGGAATCCCCCGGGCCTGCCTCCGAATCCGCCCGGACGCGGGCCACCGGCACCAGGTCCTCCAGGGGCGCGTGGCGCGGACGGTCGCATGCCCGGCGTCACCGTGCGGGGCGTGGGAGCGGGCGCCGCGCTGGTGGGCCGGGGCGCGGGTGCGGGCGAAGCGCTGGCCGGCGCCGAGGGGGCGACGGGCCGAGGCGAGGGCGTCACCCCCGTGGGCCGAGGAGTCGGCGCCACTGGGGCGGCGGTACCGGCCGTGGGCCGGGGCGTGGGGCGCGGCGTGGGCGCCGTGGGGGCGGGTTCCGAGGAGGATGGAGTCTGCGCGGCGCTGCCGGGCGTCGAGGCCGGCCGCCGGATGACTTCGACTGCGGGAACCGCCCGCCGTGTCTTCCGATCGTTCACAGTCGTACGTTACCTGATGCGAGGAGCCCGGGCATGCCCGGCTTCACGGCTGAAGGGAGGCTGAGAGGTCCACTTTCCACCCTGACGGCTCCCGGACCATCCGGACCTCATGGGTGTTGCCTGACGAGCGCACGAGCACGGTCGCCTCGTTGCCAGCCTCCCGGACCAATGAGACCTCCGTAACATCCGGAGGAGGTGGGACATTCGCGAAGAAGAGACCCAGGGGTTCGGCTTTCACCGCGCCCCCGGACGCGTCGCTCACCGCCTGGGCCCGCTTGGTCAGCGCCTCTTGCGTGGGCTGGGACAAGGCGCCCCAGGCCGCGCGCAGTTCGCCGCGCTTCACCAGCCGGTGGAAGGACGTATACGCATCTTGCGGTGTACCGAAGCGGGGCTGGTTGCAGCCGCCCATGCCCACCAGGAGCAGGGCGAGCAACCAGGTCGTCGTCGCGGTCAAGCGCATGAGAACGGGGTTTAGGTCAAAGCGGCTCCGGGGGAAAGCCTCAGGTGCGTCCCAGTCACGGAACGTGTTGCCGGACACGGTTCCGGCCCGCCCCCTTGGCCGCATAGAGCCCTGCATCCGCCGCGCGCAGGAGCGCCTCCGCGCTGTTCAGGTCCGCCGCCGGCACCGTCGCCACGCCCAGTGACGCGGTCAGCCTCACCTCCTGCCGCCGCCCCTCCACGCTCACGTGCTCCACTCCCAGCGCCGCGATGGCCTCTCGCACGCGCTCACACACCCGGAGCGCGTCCGCCGGACCCGTCTCGGGCAAGAGGGCGATGAACTCCTCCCCGCCGTAGCGGGCCAGCACGTCCACCTCGCGCAGCCGCGCGCGCGCCGTCTGCGCCACCGCCTTGAGCACCTGGTCCCCGAAGGGGTGGCCGAAGGTGTCGTTGATGCGCTTGAAGTGGTCGATGTCCAGCATCACCAGCGACAGGGGCGACTGGTAGCGCCGGGAGCGGGCGAACTCCTCGTTGAGCCGCTCCTCGAAGCATCGGCGGTTGAACAGACCCGTCAGCGCGTCCGTGCGGCTGAGCGCGAGCAGCTCCTCGCGGCGCCGCGCCAGCTCCTTGTTGGCCTTGTCCAGCTCCCGGTTCTTCTCCACCAGCGTGTCCTGCAGCACCTTGAGCCGCAGCATCGACTTCACCCGCGCCGACAGCTCCAGCATGTCGAAGGGCTTCACCAGGTAGTCGTCCGCCCCCAGCTCCAGCCCCTCCACCTTGCCGGCCGCCTGACGCGCCGTCATGAGAATCACCGGGATGAAGCCGAAGCCGTCCTCGCCCGAGTTCGCCTTGATGATGCGGCACACCTCCACGCCGCCCAGCCCGGGCATCTCCACATCCATCAGGATGAGGTCGGGGCGGGACTCACGGATGGCCGACAGGGCCTGGGGCCCGTCATGGGCCTCCCTGAAGAGATACCCTCGCGGCGCGAGCCCCTCCCGCACGTGCGCCACATGCGCCGGGTCGTCGTCGACGATGAGCACCGTCCGGCCGCTGAGCTCACCTCCGGACCCCGGCCGGTGGGCTACCTCCTGCGTCCTCTTCCTGTCTCCCTCCGCCATGCGGTTGCGCCCCCAGTGCAATCATCCCGCGCTGCCAGAATGACAGTGATTCTCTCCCGGCCACCGGGGGGAAGCCAAGAGGTTGGGCAAGTGTCTGTCTTCTGGGCGTTCAGCGAGGCCGGATGAGCCGGGCGCGGTAGACGGGCTCTCCCGAGGTCAGGTAGCGCCGCTCTCGCGTGGACGGCACCTCCTCCGGGTCATAGGGATGGAAAACACCGGAACCCAAGGGGTTGTGGAATCCAACGGATTCCAGGATGGAGAGCATGCTCTCGGCGCGGTCCTGGACGTCGGTGCGCATGTCGAAGAGGCCGCCCGGGGCGAGCTTCTCCAAGAGGAGCTTGGCGAAGGTGGGCTGGACGACGGCGCGCTTGGCGTGTGAGCGCTTCCACCACGGGTCGGGGAACTGGAGGTGGATGGTGGAGAGGGAGCCGTCCGCGAAGATGCGGGGGACGACGAAGCGGGCGTCGGACTCGACGACGCGCAGGTTGCGCATGCCGGCCTTGGCGGCGCGGTCCAGGGTGTCGCGGGCGTACTTCTTGCGCCACTCGAAGGCGACGAAGCGCACGTGCGGGTTGCGGCGGCAGTACTCCAGGGCGTGGCCACCCGCGCCGGAGCCGATTTCGAGCTCCAGCGGGCCGGAGAAGCCGAACTCGGCGTCCCAGTCCGGAGGTGTCGACAGCTCGACGAGGTGGAGGCCGACGGGGTCTGGCAGCAGGCGAGGGCGGGGCATGTGCGTAGGGGCGCTCCAACCACGGTCATGCGGGGTCTGGCCAGGGAAAAACACTGGTATAGGGGAGACATGAAGGTCTTCCACTCGGTGGCCGAGGCGGGCCGGGCGCTGATCGGCCGGGCGCTCGCTCTGGGCAACTTCGACGGCGTGCACGTGGGGCATCAGGCCCTCTTCGCGGAGGCACGCCGGCACGCGCCCCCCGCGGCGTTCACCTTCAATCCCCACCCGGGCAAGGTGCTCCAGCCGGACCTTGCGCCCAAGCTCATCACCCTCCTGCCGCGGCGCCTGGAGCTGCTCTCCGAGCTGGGGCTGGAGGCCACGGTGGTGCAGGCCTTCTCGCGCGACTACGCCCGGACGGTTCCCGCGGACTTCGAGGCCACGCTGTTCGATGCGCTGGGCGTGGCGCACGTGGTGGTGGGCAGCGACTTCACCTACGGCGCCGCGCGCGCGGGCACGGTGGACACGCTGCGCGAGGCGGCGGGCCGGCGGGGCGCCCAGGTCCACGTGGTGCCTCCCGTCACGGTGGATGGGGTGGTGGCCTCGTCCTCGCGCGTGCGCGAGTACATCCTGGAGGGGCGCGTGTCCGCGGCGAGGCGGCTTTTGGGCCGTCCGTTTGATCTGGACGGCATGGTGGTGGCGGGCGCGGGGCGGGGGAGGACCATTGGCTTTCCCACCGCCAACGTGGACACCCAGAACGAGCTGCGTCCCGCTCCGGGGGTGTACGCCATCCGAGTGCACTTCCAGGCTGGCGAGTCCGGAGGGACCTGGCACGGGGGCGCCGCCAACATCGGCATCAAGCCCACCTTTGGTGGCACCGAGGTCACCATCGAGGCGCACCTCCTGGACTTCGCCGGCGACTTGTACGGCCGGGAGCTGCGGGTGCAGTTCCTGGAGCGGCTGCGTCCCGAGCAGCGCTTCGGCTCCGTGGCGGAGCTGACGGGGCAGATCAAACGCGACGTGGAGGCGGCGCGTACGGTGATTGCGCGCACCGCTCCCTGACCGCGCGCATTTTTCCCGTGGTTGTTCAATGGGTTGGAGGCCCGGGCGACCCACGAGGGCGCCTTGACGGATGTGCGCGGCTCCCCTCTAATCCACTGTCAGGAACCGTGCCAAAGGTGCTGTGGGGCCCCGAGGCATCGCCCCTGGCTCTCCGAGAGCGAGGCGGGCCCCCGCCCGTCCCATCCTTCGTTGCCACAAGGAAGAGGCTTCACGAATGTCCGGTCGATTGGGTGAACTGCTGGTCCGCGAGAACCTCATCTCCGTCCAGCAACTGCGCAAGGCCCAGGAAGAGCAGCAGAAGAGCGGCACGCGCATCGGCACCGCGCTCATCAAGACGGGCGCCATCGAGGAGTCGAAGCTCACCGACTTCCTCTCCAAGCAGTACGGCGTGCCGGCCATCAACCTGAAGGACTTCGACATCGACCCGGACATCATCAAGCTCGTGCCCAAGGAAGTGGCCGAGAAGCACTTGGTGATTCCCGTCAACCGCGCCGGCCCGTCGCTGATTGTCGCGATGTGCGACCCGTCCAACATCTTCGCGGTGGACGACCTGAAGTTCCTCACCGGCTACAACATCGAGACGGTGGTGGCGTCGGAGGTCTCCATCCGCGAGGCCATCGAGCGGTACTACGCGGAGAAGGGCCCCTCGATGGAGGACATCGTCGGCGACGTGGCCGACGACATCGAGCTGGCGAAGGAGGAGACGGAGAACATCGACGAGATGGCCAAGGCCGCGGATGACGCGCCGGTGGTCAAGCTCGTGAACCTCATCCTGATGGACGCCATCAAGAAGCGCGCGTCCGACATCCACATCGAGCCCTACGAGCGCGACTTCCGCGTCCGCTTCCGCATCGACGGCGTGATGTACGAGGTGATGCGTCCGCCCATGAAGCTTCGCAACGCGATCACCTCGCGTTTGAAGATCATGGCCTCGCTCGACATCTCCGAGCGCCGGCTGCCGCAGGACGGCCGCATCAAGATCAAGATTGGCGGCGGCAAGGAGATGGACTTCCGCGTGAGCGTGTGCCCCACGCTCTTCGGCGAGAAGGTCGTCATGCGGTTGCTCGACAAGAGCAACCTCCAGCTCGACATGACGAAGCTGGGCTTCGACCCGGAGCCGCTGGCCTGGTTCAAGGAGGCCATCGACCGGCCGTACGGCATGGTGCTGGTGACGGGCCCCACGGGCTCGGGCAAGACGACGACGCTGTACTCGGCGCTCTCCAGCCTCAACGACGTGGGCACCAACATCTGCACCGCCGAGGACCCGGTCGAGTTCAACTTCGCCGGCATCAACCAGGTGCAGATGCATGACGACATCGGCCTGAACTTCGCCGCCGCCCTGCGCAGCTTCCTGCGCCAGGACCCGGACATCATCATGATTGGTGAGATCCGCGACTTCGAGACGGCGGAAATCGGCGTGAAGGCCGCGCTCACGGGCCACCTGGTGCTCTCCACGCTGCACACCAACGACGCCCCGGGCACGGTGAGCCGTCTGCTCAACATGGGCATCGAGCCGTTCCTCGTGACGGCCTCGCTCAACCTCATCCTCGCCCAGCGTCTGGCGCGCCGGTTGTGCCCCGCGTGCAAGAAGCCCGCGGAGCACGTGGACGAGCAGGCCCTCATCGACGCGGGTGTCCCGCCGGACAAGATTGGCACCTTCACGATGTACGAGAAGGTCGGCTGCCGCGACTGCAATGACCGTGGCTACCGGGGCCGCGTGGCCATCTACGAGGTCATGCCCTTCTGGGATGGCCTCAAGGAGCTGGTCATCAACGGCGCGTCCGCCGCGGAGCTCAAGCAGGAGGCCATCCGTCTGGGCATGAGCAGCCTGCGCATGAGCGGTCTGCGCAAGATGATGGACGGCGCCACCACCCTGGAAGAAGTGGTCGGCAACACCGCCCCGGACCGCTTCTAGTCACCCTCTCCACCGCCTGACCGAAGGACTCCCCCACCGTGGCCAACCTGCACCAGCTCCTCAAGGCGATGGTCGAGAAGGGCGCTTCCGACCTCCACGTCACCACCGGCTCTCCGCCGCAGCTGCGCGTGGACGGCGAGCTTGTCCCCTTGAAGACGGCGCCGTTGACGCCCGTGGAGACCAAGCAGCTCTGCTACTCCATCCTCACGGACGCCCAGAAGCACAAGTTCGAGGAGGACAACGAGCTGGACTTGTCCTTCGGCGTGAAGGGCCTGTCGCGCTTCCGCGCCAACATCTTCATGCAGCGTGGCGCGGTGGCCGGGGCCTTCCGCACCATTCCCTTCAAGATTCTGACCTTCCAGGAGCTGGGCCTGCCGCCCGTGGTCGCCGAGCTGGTGAAGAAGCCGCGCGGCCTCATCCTGGTGACGGGCCCCACGGGCTCGGGCAAGTCCACCACGCTGGCCTCGATGATCGACAAGATCAACACCGAGCGTCATGAGCACATCATGACCATCGAGGACCCCATCGAGTACCTGCACCCACACAAGAACTGCCTAGTGAACCAGCGCGAGGTGGGAGCGGACACTCGAAACTTCAAGACGGCGCTCAAGTACATCCTCCGCCAGGACCCGGACGTGGTGCTGGTGGGTGAGCTCCGAGACCTCGAGACCATCGAAGCGGCGCTCACCATCGCGGAGACGGGCCACATCTGCTACGCGACGCTGCACACTAACAGCGCGGTGCAGACCATCAACCGCGTGCTGGACGTCTTCCCGCCGTACCAGCAGCCGCAGGTGCGCGCCCAGCTCTCCTTCGTGCTGGAGGGCGTGATGAGTCAGGCGCTGGTGGCCAAGGCGGGCGCTCCGGGCCGCGTGCTGGCCCTGGAGGTCATGGTGCCCAACCCCGCCATCCGGAACCTCATCCGCGAGGACAAGGTCCATCAGATCTACTCCTCCATGCAGGTGGGTCAGGCGAAGTTCGGCATGCAGACCTTCAACCAGGCGCTCGCCGCGCTGCTCCTGCGGCGGGTCATCACCCAGGATGAGGCCTTCGGACGCTCCAGTGATGCGGAAGAGCTGCGCAACATCCTGGCCACGGGCGGTGGAATGCCTGTGGGACAGAGGCCCGCTGGCGGGCCGGCGGGTCGTTAGTTCCTGGTTTTGAGATTCAGCGGTTAGACTCGCGCGGCGTCCGCGGAGGTCGAGCTCATGGCAGCACCAGCAGTCCAGAAGGCAACAGCTTCCAAGAAGAACACGTCCCAGTTCCTCTGGGAGGCGAAGACCAAGGCCGGTGAGACGAAGAAGGGCGAGATGGAGGCCTCCGACCTGGAGGCCGTCAATGCCCGTCTCAAGTCCCTGGGGCTCAACCCGGTCAAGGTCCGCAAGAAGGGCGCGCTGGACGGCGAAATCACCCTGCCGGGCCTGGGCGGGGTGACGGGCAAGGACATCCTCGTCTTCACCCGTCAGTTCGCGACGATGATCGACGCCGGCCTTCCGCTGGTGCAGTGCCTCGACATCCTCGCCAGCCAGATGGACAACCCCGCCTTCAAGAAGGTGGTGATGGCCATCAAGGGGAGGGTGGAGCAGGGCAGCACGTTCGCGGACGCGCTGAAGGAGCACCCCAAGGTCTTCGACGAGCTCTACACCCAGTTGTGCGCGGCCGGCGAAGTGGGCGGTATCCTCGACACCATCCTCAACCGTCTGGCGGCCTACCGGGAGAAGTCGGAGAAGCTCAAGCGCAAGGTGAAGGGCGCGATGACCTATCCGGCCATCGTCATCCTGGTGGCCATCGGCGTGACGGCGCTCCTGCTCCTGAAGGTGACGCCCGTGTTCGCGGCGATGTTCGCGGACTTCGGCTCGGCGCTGCCGGCTCCCACCCAGTTCGTGGTGGACCTGTCGCAGTGGGCTCAGGACTACGGCCTCTACGTCTTCCTGTCCATCGTCGCGGTCGTCGTCGCCTTTTCGTGGAGCTACAAGCAGCCCGCGGGGCGCAAGTTCTGGGACAAGGTGTTCCTCAAGATGCCGCTGTTCGGCCCCGTGTTGCGCAAGGTGGCGGTGGCGCGCTTCACGCGTACGCTGGGCACGATGATCTCCTCCGGCGTTCCCATCCTCGACGCGCTGGACGTGACGGCGAAGACGGCCGGCAACCGCACCGTGGAAGAGGCCATCTACTACGTGCGCAGCAAGATCTCCGAAGGCAAGAACATCGCGGGTCCGCTGGCGGAAACGAAGGTGTTCCCCTCCATGGTGGTGCAGATGATTGGCGTCGGTGAGGCCACGGGCGCCATGGACACCATGCTCAACAAGATCGCCGACTTCTACGATGACGAGGTGGACACCGCCGTCGGCGCGTTGACGGCGATGATTGAACCTCTGTTGATGGTGTTCCTCGGCGGCGTGGTCGGTGGCTTCCTCATCGCCATGTACCTGCCCATCTTCTCCATTGCCGGCGCGATCAAGTAGCTCCGCGGTCTCCAGTGTGCGCGCGGACGCGACGGAGCGTCTGCGTGTCCGTCTGGTCTGGTTGGTGTTGTTCCGCACGGTGGCGGCAAGCCTCTCGCTCGTCATCACCGTGGGCCGCCTCCTGCTTCAGCCTTTCGAGGAGCCGAGCCAGGCGGACTCGCTCTCGCTGGGCGTCATCATCGCCGCGTACATCTCCACGGTGGTGGTGGGGGTTCGGCTCCGGCGTGGCAAGGCCGGGCGGCTGGACGCCTGGGTCCAGGTGGTGGGTGACGTCGTCATCGCCACGGGCTTGGTGTACTTGAGCGGAGGGTCCGACTCTCCGCTGACCTTCCTCTACAGCCTGGCCGTCATCGGCGCCGCCGTGGTGTTGGAGGGGCGGGGCGCGTTGTGGGTGGCGGCAGCGGGCGCGGTGGCCTTCTCTGGGCTCGTGGTGGTGCTGCGCCTGTCGAGCGACACGCCCATGGGGCCGGTGCTCTCCAGCCGCGGTCTCTTCGTGCTGGGCAGCAACCTCCTGGCGCTGGCGCTCATCGCAGTGCTCGCGGGCTATCTGGCGCGCCAGCTCTCCGCGACAGGTGGCGCGCTGTCCGCGCGCGAGGAGGACCTGCGCAGGCTGGGGGGACTCCAGCAGCAGATTCTCTCGTCGATGCCTTCGGGCCTCATCACCTGCGACGCCCAGCGGCGCGTCACCTACGTCAACGCCGCCGCGCGAGCCATCCTCCATGTCGAGGATGGGCTCCATACGGGGCAACCGTTGGAGTCCCTCCTCCCGGGTGTTTCGGGGCTCGCGCCGCGCTCCTCGCGCGGAGAGCTGGTGGTGAACACGAACCATGGCCAGCGGCGCATCCTCGGCCTGTCGGTGACGCCGCTGGAAGGCGAGCCCGGGGCGCTCCTCATCGTCTTCCAGGACCTGACGGAGCTGCGGCGGATGGAGGAGGACCTCAAGCGCTCGGACCGGCTCGCGAGCCTGGGCGCGCTCTCCGCGCAGCTCGCGCATGAGCTGCGCAATCCCCTGGCCGCGATGCGAGGCTCCGCGCAGCTCCTGGCGCAGGAGCGCTCCACGGACATGGTGTCCCTCAAGCTCACCAACATCCTGGTGCGCGAGTCCGACCGGCTGGCGCGGCTGGTGGAGGACTTCCTGCGCTTCGCCCGTCCTCCCGAGCCGGTGCGCCGGGAGGTCCACCTGGACGCGCTGCTGACGGAGACGGTGGACATGCTGCGCGCGGACCCCCTGGCCAGGGACGTGAAGGTGGAGGTGTCCGCGCAGGAGCGGCTGCTGGCGGCGGTGGACCCCGACCAGTTGCGTCAGGTGCTCATCAACCTGGTGCGCAACGGCTTCCAGGCGGCGGGCCCCAGGGGTGAGGTGAAGGTGGGGTTGGCGCGAGGTGAGCGGGAAGCCCAGATTCGTGTGTGGGACTCGGCGGGGAGCATCACCGAGGAGATGATGGGGCACCTGTTCGAGCCCTTCTTCACCACGAGGGATGGAGGCACGGGATTGGGCCTGTCCACCGCGCACTCCATCATCCGGGCTCATGGCGGTACCATCCGTGTGCGCTCGGCGCCGGCCGAGGGAACGGAGTTCGTCGTGGGGTTGCCGCTGTGACGACAACGACAACACATGCAGGTGAGGGCGCGCGAGGCCACGTCCTGGTGGTGGACGACGAGCTGTCGATGCGCGAGTACCTGGAGCTCCTCCTTCACCGTGACGGCTACGCGGTGACGAGCGTGCCCGGTGTGAAGCCCGCGTGCGAGCTCCTGTCGCGTGACGGGGTGGACCTGGTCATCTCCGACATGAAGTTGGGGACGGGCAGCGGCCTGGATGTGCTGCGCGCGGCGCGTGCGCGCAAGGAGCCGCCGGAGGTGGTGTTGATTACCGCCTTCGGAACGCCCTCCGCCGCGGTGGAGGCGATGCGCGAGGGGGCGTACGACTACATCTGCAAGCCCTTCGACAACGAGGAGCTTCGACTGCTGGTCCAGAAGGCGCTGGAGAAGCGCCTCCTGCGGCAGGAGAACACGACGCTGCGAGCGCGGCTGTTGCCGGGGCTGGGCGTCGCGGTGGGGAAGAGCGCGCGCATGCAGGCGGTGTGGTCCCTGGTGGAGAAGGTGGCGCCGGGGCGCAGCACGGTGCTGGTGACGGGGGAGAGCGGCACGGGGAAGGAGCTGGTGGCGCGCGCCATCCACATGCGCGGCAGCCGTGCGGCGCAACCGTTCCTGCCCTTCAACTGCGCGGCGCTCAACGAGGGCACGCTGGAGAGCGAGCTGTTCGGTCACGTGAAGGGGGCCTTCACGGGGGCGCTGCAGGAGCGCTCGGGCCTGTTGGTGTCGGCGGGGGAGGGGACGGTGATGTTGGACGAGGTGGGGGAGATGCCGCTGGCCACGCAGGTGAAGCTCCTGCGGGTGTTGCAGGAGCGGAAGGTGAAGCCGGTGGGCAGCGCGGCGGAGGTGCCCTTCCAGGCGCGCGTCATCGCCGCGACCAACCGGAGGCTGGAGGCGGAGGTGAAGGCGGGGCGCTTTCGCGAGGACCTCTTCTACCGGCTCAATGTCATTACGTTGGAGTTGCCGCCATTGCGTGAGCGCACGGGCGACATCTCGCTGTTGGCCAGCCACTTCCTCTCGAGGATGGCGGAGGAACTGGGGCGGCCGGGCTTGCGCTTCTCGCCAGAGACGTTGGCGATACTCGAGCGCTATGCGTTCCCCGGCAACGTGCGGCAGTTGCAGAACATGGTGGAGCGCGCGGCCACGCTGTCGGACTCGGACCTCCTGGGGCCCTCGACATTGCCGCCAGCGGTGCGAGGTGAGGTGGAGCCAGTGGTTCGTCCCGGGGAGCCGGGCGAGCCGCAGTTGGGTTCGGGCTTCAACCTGGAGCGCCACCTGGATGACAGCGAGCGACGGTACCTGCTGGCGGCGCTGAAGCAGGCGGGTGGTGTGAAGACGCGGGCAGCGGACCTGCTGGGCCTGTCCTTCCGCTCGTTCCGCTACCGGCTGGCGAAGCACGGCCTCACGGATGAGTTGGACGAGCCGGTGCGAAACGGGGGCTGAGCCCTGGGGGCCGTGGGCGTCCGGCTAGAAACCGAGCGCCGCCCTGGCTCCGTCCGCGGCCTCGAGTCCCATGCGCCAGTTGGCGTCCTGGCTGTTGTAGGAGAAGCGGCCGCCCCGTCCGATGGAGCTCAATCTCTCGAAGCCGTCGAGGTGCGTCTGCAGGGGCTGGAGGACCCGCTGATAGCCGGGCTGGTACACGGGAAAGCAGCGGGGCAGGCGCACGACGTGGACGCGTCCCACGGGCGTTGAGCCCAGCAGTCCGACCGACTCGAGCTCCCGCTGTGCAAGCGCGGCCATGGCCTCGTCACTGTGTGTCCACAGGTCCTCTTCCTGCGCGCACCAGTACTCCACGCAGAGGATGGAGGAGCGCTCCTGTCCATAGAGCCCAGGGACCCAGTTGCGGAAGTTCGTCACGCGGCATGTCCGCACAGCGCGCGTGTGCATCTCCAGCCAGGACTCAGGGAACAGGTTCGTCCCATGAACCTCCAGGTACACGAGGACCGCGCTGCGGAAGGTGAGCACGTCACGTGCTTCGACGAGGGCGCGTTGGACCTCGGGAGGTTGTCCGGGGAGTTGGGCCACCAAGGGCACCAGGGGAGCGCTGGAGATGACGAAGTCGTAGGCCCGCGAGCCCTTCGCGGTGCGCAGTCCCGTCACCTTCCGGCCCTCGACCTCGAGTGCCTCCACACGGCTCTCGAGGAGCACCTCACCACCGTTGTCACGGATGAACCGCGCCATGCGCTCGTACACCTCGCCCGTGCCGCGATGAGGGAAGGGGAACTTCTCGGTGACCTGCTTGACGGCCCGGGCACGAGTGATGCCGACCCCCATGCGCAGGGCATTGAGCACGGTGTCGATGAGCGAGGAGTCCTTGGAGGCGGAGCCGGAGACACCCGCGTCGATTTGCGAGCACGGCCGTCCGAAGAACTTCTCGTTGTAGTCGCGGAAGAACTGCTCGAAGACGCGGCGGCCGAAGCGCTGCACCAGCCAGTCCTCGAAGGTGCGCACCTCCGGGAGCGGGCGAAGCTGCTGCATGCCGTACTCGAGGACACACCGGACGGACTCGGTGAAGCCCACCTTGCGCACCACGTCCGCCACCTGGAGCGGATAGCGCAGCACCTGGCCGTCGTTGCGCAAGACGCCAGGATGGGACTCGACGGTGGCCCAGTCCTGTCCCACGACGCTCTCCCACAGGGCGTTGATGCGCGCGTCCTGGGTGTAGAAGCGGTGGGGGCCCAGGTCCACGCGCTGATTCCACAGGTCCAGACTGCGCGCCAGTCCTCCCACGACGCGGCTGCCTTCATGGACCTCGACCTGCGCCCCTGCGCGAGCCAGCACATAGGCCGCGGTGAGCCCCGCCGGGCCGGCGCCCACCACCGCGATGCGAGGGTGTGAAGACCGTGCGGAGGGGGCGCTGCTGGCGGAGGAACTCATGTCGATGAGGGGCGTGGATGCGACCGGAAGTAGCGCGTGAAGGCCTCGTCCGTGTGGCGCGCGCGGACGTACTCGGGACGGTAGACACGCAAGGTGTACTCGTAGAGCGGCCCGGCGGCATCCAGTTCCCAGAAGCGGCTGAGCTTCCCCACCACGAAGTTCAGCAGCTCGCCTGGTGGCTGATAGTACAGCTCCTTGCGCGTGAATTCGGGGTCGTGGAACGTCGTGAGGAAGTTCACCGCGAAGCCCTTGGTGCACATCGCGTACATGGCACCGAGCATTCCCTCGACGAAGCCTTGCCACGCCTCGGGTGAAGCGGAGAGCGGGACGTTGAAGGTCCCCGACAACGTCAGGAAGTCGTAGCGCTCCGGCGGAAGCACCTCGACGACGTTCCGGCTGTGGAAGGTGCCCTGGGGGAACTTGCGGGCGCAGGACTCCGTGAAGGAGGGATGGATGTCGCTTCCGGAGAAGAGCGCCTTCGGGTGGTGCTGTTGAAGGAACTCGCCGAAGTGGCCCAGGCCGCATCCAATCTCATGGACGGAGATGGGGCCCGATTCTCCCTCGAAGAGCCGGGCCAGGCGGTGGAAGCGCTCGTACTGCGTGGCCTGGTCTCGATGGGAGAGCGAGCGCGGGTCGTCTCCGAACTGGTCCAGGAGGGCGCTGTAGAAAGCGCGCTGCTCTTCAGCGATGTCCATGGAGGGGCTCCTGTTGGGCGGGCTCGGCTCGCGGCTCCGCGCCGGAGAGCCTCGGGGTGCTCGTCACCTGACGAACCACCGCCTGAGGCTTCTGATTGATTTGAAGGAAGATGCGCGCCACGTATTCGGAGAGGATTCCCACCCCCAGCAGCGTGACGCCGGATGAGAACAGCACCGCCAGCGCCAGCGAGGCCCAGCCAGGCACGGTGATGGTTCCGGTCATGTGAGAGATGAGGACTCCACCTCCTGCGATGGCGGACAGCAGGGAGAGCAGGAGCCCGCCAATGGATGCGAGCCTGAGGGGGAAGGTGGCGTAGTTGAAGAGCAGGTTGAAGAACACCGTCACCAGCCGGCTCAGGGTGTAGGAGCTGCGCAGGCCCTCGGGATGTTCGTGACGGACCTCCGTGGCGGTGATGCGGTCGGTGACCCACGAGAGGTAGATGTCGAGGATGATGTCGTGCCGCTCGCTGCGGGCGACCTCCGCGGCGACGGAGCCGGAGATGAGCCGGAAGGCGGAGATGTCGAACGCCACCCTCATCACCTTGCGGGGGATGACCATGATGAGTCGCGAGGCGAGCGAGCGCCATCCAGGGCCTTGGCGCAGACGCGGGAGTCCATAGACGACATCCGCATCGGCCTGCTCGGCGCGAGCCAGCAGGGCCCCTATCTCCTCGGGTGGGTTCTGCAGGTCCTCATCGAGTGTCACGACCCAGCGCCCGCGGGCGTGCCGGAAGCCGCACACGGTGGCGTTGTGTTGCCCGAAGTTGCGCATCAGCTGTACGCCCACGATGCGCCCATCCGACTGCGCCAGCCCGTCGATGAGCGCCCACAGCGTGGGCCGGGCGCTGTCGTCCACGAGGATGATTTCGAATGAGGCCTGGCGCGCCTCCAGCGCACGTATCAGCCGGGCGCACAACTCGGGCAGCGAGGTCTCCCCCCGGAAGCAGGGGACGACGACGGAGATGTCCACGGCGGAAGGGCTCATGCTTGGGGGCGGGCGGAGGAGCCCAACGGGAGGAAGTCTATCGCGTTCTCACGCCGTGTCGCGGGATGGAATGTGCCCGCCTGGCCGCCGAGCACTGCCTGGCTTGTGCCGAGGGGTGTAACGCTCCTCCCGGAGTCCACGCGGGTGCTGTAGCCTGGAGGCCTCCTTCTCCGACCGCCACATTGTGAGGCCATGACCATTCCATTCAATCGGCTGCAGATGCTTGGAGACGAAGCCAGGTACATCGAGCAGGCGTTGGCCAACAGCCACCTCATGGGGGACGGTGGATTCACGCGCAAGTGTCACACGCTGCTGGAGGAGGCCCTGGGTGTGAAGCGGGCGCTCCTGACGACGTCCTGCACCCACGCGATGGAGATGGCGGGGCTCTTGCTCGACTTGCAGCCGGGGGACGAGGTCATCGTCCCGTCCTTCACCTTCGTCTCCACCGCGAATGCCTTCGCGCTGCGCGGCGCGCGCCCCGTCTTCGCGGATGTGAGGCCGGACACGTTGAATCTGGACGAGCGCAAGCTGGAGTCGCTCATCACGGAGCGAACGCGCCTCATCGTTCCGGTGCACTACGCAGGCGTCGGCTGTGAGATGGACGTCATCCAGGACATCGCGAGCCGCCGGGGCGTGGCGGTGGTGGAGGACAACGCGCATGGCCTCTTCGGCTCCTACCGGGGGCGTGCCCTGGGGACGTTCGGGACCTTCTCCGCGCTGAGCTTCCACGAGACGAAGAACGTGAGCTGTGGCGAGGGAGGCGCGCTGCTCATCAACGACGGACATCACGCCGAGCGCGCGGAGATCATCCGGGAGAAGGGCACCAACCGCAGCCGATTCTTCCGGGGCATGGTGGACAAGTACACGTGGGTGGACATCGGCTCCAGCTACGTCATGTCGGACCTGCTGGCGGCCTTCCTCTACGGGCAGTTGTGCGAGCGCGAGCGTATCCAGTCGCGCCGTCGGGCCATCTGGGACACGTATCACCGGGAGCTCGCCGCCTGGGCCACCGCGCAGGGCGTGGTCCAACCTCACGTGCCCGCGCACTGCGAGCAGGCGTATCACATGTATTACCTGCTGATGCCGTCGCTGGAGGTCCGCACGCGCTTCATCCAGCAGCTCCGCCAGCAAGGCATCAACGCCGTGTTCCACTACCTGCCGTTGCACATCTCTGAGATGGGGCGGAAGTTCGGGGGACAGATGGGGGATTGCCCGGTGACGGAGGACGTCAGTGACCGGCTGGTGCGGCTGCCCTTCTTCAGCACGATGACGGACGCCGAACAGGCCACGGTGTTGGCCGCCGTGAGGGACTTCAAGTGCTAGCAGCCGGGCACACCGTCGCCGTCCTTCAGTCCAACTATCTGCCCTGGAAGGGCTACTTCGACATCATCCACGATGTGGACACGTTCATCTTCTACGATGACGTGCAGTACACCCATAAGGACTGGCGCAATCGCAATCGCGTGAAGACGCCCAAGGGGGCCGCGTGGCTCGCGGTGCCAATGGGCCCTGACAGCAGGCAGCGGCGCATCTGCGACGCACTCATCGATGGGGACGCGTGGGCGCGCAAGCATTGGGAGACCCTGTGTCTCCACTACGAGCGTACGCCCTACTTCGAACGCCATGCTCCGCTCTTGCGCGAGGTCTATCTGGAGCGGACCTGGACACATCTTTCGGAGCTGAACCAATACCTGGTGCGCCGCATCGCCCAGGAGCATCTGGGCATCCAGACCCGTTTTCGTGACTCGCGCGAGTGGTCGCTCACCGGGGCGAAGCAAGAGCGGCTCCTCGACCTGCTACGCCAGGCGGGCGCCACCCGCTACGTCTCCGGGCCCGCGGCCCGCGACTACCTTCACCAGGAGGCGTTCGACGCGGCGGGAATCGAGCTCATCTACAAGGACTACGCGGGGTACCCCGAGTACCCACAGGTCCATCCTCCCTTCGAACACGCGGTGACGGTGCTGGATGTGCTCTTTCACCTGGGGCCGGATGCGCCCAACGCCATCTGGGGCTGGCGCGGCGAAGTGGGGTGAGTCTTTCGCCTGCCCTCTGTCCGTCCGCGCGGACGTGCTTGTGGCTTTGCTCGGAGAGTGAGGGGTGTGCTACCCCACGGAGCCGATGACCTCAGCTCGTGGCAGTACGGGATGGACCTCGGTGGCTCAAGGTGCCCTGGGGTGTTTTCTGGTGGCGGCCTTCTTCGGGCTGAAGATGACAGCCCCCGGACTGGCCATCGCCTTTCGGACCCCCTTCACCGTCAGCACGACGGGGGAGATGTATCAGTGGCTGGCTTATTCGCTGCTGCTGATGCCGGGGGGCGTCCTGTTGGGATTGGCCTTGGTGCCCTGGGTCTCCGCGCCGGCGGTCCGGTTGTGGCGGCGAATCGAGGGGCTGTCGGCGCAGGAGCGGACCGCGGGCGTGTTGCTGGTAGGAGTTTTCGCCTTTCTGTTCGCGCGCATCGGGCGCTCCGTGTTTTTCCTGGACCAGGACTTCACGGATGACGAGCGGGCGGCGCGCTTCGGCGGACAGGTGCTCGCCAGCGGCAAGTTCCTGGCGAAGCTGACGAACCCCGTCGAGGCCTTCCCTACGCTCTTCTTCTACGTGCGGGATGGGTTGGGCTCCAGCTTCGAGTGGCTGGGCGTTCAGGTGGCCTGGGCGTTTGGAGACCTGACGGGGACAGGGTCGCTCGTCTTCTCGCTCGCGGCGGCGGTGCCGGCGGTGGCGGTGGCATGGGTGGCCACTCGCCGGCTGGGACCTGCCTGGGGCGCGGTGGCCGCGTCGCTGGTGCTGCTGTCTCCGATGTCCGCGTTGCTCTCAATGACCTCACACGTGCACCTGCTGTCTCGCGCGGCGCTGGCGGTGGCGGTGGCGTTCTACGTCCTGGCGGAGGAGAAGGGCGGGCGTTGGTGGATGGGGTTCGGAGGGATGAGCGGCGTGGCCTTCTTGTGCCGCCCCTTCGAGACCTTGTTCTTCCTGGCGCCGTTCTATCTCTGGGTGCTCTGGGGACTGGTGCGCCGGCAGCTGCCGGTGGGCGCGTGTCTGGGTGGGTTGGTGTTGGGCTGGTTGCCGGCGCTGGTGCTGTTCCTCGCCTTCAACCATGCGGTGACGGGAGACGCGCTGCTGCCCGCGCGCGTGTCCATGTACACGTTCCCGGCGAAGCTCACGGCACGTGATGGAACGTTGGTGGAGCGCTTCTGCTTCAACACCAGCTACAACACGTTGATGCTCGCGGTGTGGTTCCTGGGCCCCCTGGGAACATTGTTGGTGGGGCTGGGCGCCTCGTGGGACCGGCTGACGAAGCTGCTGCTCTTCTCCGTGTTGTCATTGCTGGGGCTGAGCCTGTTTCATGACAACCACGGCATCCACTCCGTGGGGCCCATCCACTATTCGGAAACCGTGCCGGCACTGGCCCTGGTCGCGGTGCACGGGTTGAAGCGGTTGGTCGACGTGGCGCGCAAGGCCGAGTTGCCCCGGGCGACGGTGATGGCGGGGGTGCTGGGCGCGCTGGTCGTGGGATTGGGCATTCTGACGGCGCGCAATGCCCTGGCCCTGCGGGAGCAGTCCCTCATCCATGCGCGGATGGATGGGTACCTGAACAACGCGGGATTGGGGCGTGCGGTGGTGCTGGCCCCTCAGTACGGGGTGGCTTGGAACCAGGTGCCGGAGTTCCGCAAGATTGGGAGCTTTGTCTTCGAGTGGGCCCCGCCGCATCCGAACGATGAACAGGAAGTCATCGTGTTGCATGACGGGCCGGGCTTCGCCGAGCGGCTGCGTCCACAGTACCCCGACCGGCGCTTCTACCGGATGGTGCCGGCTCAGGGCATGCCCCCCTTCCAGTTCGAGCCTCTGGATGCGGCGCCTTTGCCGGAGACCGCGACGGAAGAGGGGGCTCGTTGAGGTGTGGCGCTTGATTCGCGCCCGCCGTCTCTTTGTTCTCCTGGCCCTGAGGCTCTGAGGCCCTTCATGGCAACCTCCGCTGTGTACTCCCGTTCGTTCCGTCCCTTTCTGCGGTCTCTGCTCATCTTCATCACGGCGTTGGGGGTGTATGCGGGAGCGCTGCGCAACGGGCTCGTCTATGACGACATCCCGCTGGTTGTGGACAACCCTTGGCTGCGCTCACTCGAGAGGTTGGGCGATGCCTTCGCGAATCCGCTATTCGCCTTCGAGGACTCGCCGATCGAGCAGTCGGACCGCAGCCCCGCGCAGGCGTACTTCCGGCCGTTCGCGCATGTGTTGCTGTTCCTGGGACGTTCGCTCGCGGGTACCACTGCGTGGCCATACCACCTGGTGCTGATGCTGCTGCATGCGGCGGCTTCGGTGGTGGTGGGCTGGTTGCTGCGGACATGCATGCGTCGTCCTGACGGGAGTCTCACCTCGGAAGCAGAGTGGGCGGGGCTGACGGGGGCACTGCTATTTGCCGTTCATCCGGTGCACACGGAGGCGGTGGCCTGGGTCAGTGGCTGCATGGATGTCTCGGCCACGGTGCTGGTCCTGCTCGGCGTGCGGCTCATGGTGGTGGGGCCGACTTCGTGGGGCCGCAGCGTGGGCGCAGCGTTGCTGTGGTTTGCGGGGCTGATGTTCAAGGAAGTCGCCATCGTGTTCCCGGTGGTCCTGTGGGCCACCGACCGTGCGGCTGGCATGCGTCTGGCGAGCCCGGGACTTCGAGGCTGGGCGCTGCGGTATGCGCCGCTCGGGTTGGGTCTGCTGGGCTACGTGCCGTTCCGGTTGAACGCCGTGGGCGCATCCTTGCCAGCTTCAGCGGAGGCGGGGGGCACGGGGCTGTATCCCGTGGACGCGCTGGACCTTGCGGGGAGGTTGATAGGCAAATTGTTCTGGCCACATCCCCTCGTGGCGACGGTTCCGCTGCGAGCTCCGCCCGAGCTGGCGCATGTGGCATCGGGCGCAGTGCTGCTCATCGGGCTCCTGGCCGTGGTGTGGTGGAAGCGCCGCGAAGCGGGGGCCGCCTTTGCTGGCGCTGTGTGGCTCCTGACGCCACTGCTGCCCATCTTCCTGCTCCAGTTCCGAGGCGTGGAATCCTATGCGGAGCGGTTCCTGTATCTCCCATCCGTTGGCTTTTGCATGCTGGTGGCCGTTGGGGTGCGGTGGGGACTGGAGCGCTGGCAAGAGCATTCGCGGGCACTTCGGCTTCTGGTGGGGGGCGTGGTCGCCGTCTTCGCCGTGATGACGCTCATGCGAGTGCCCGTCTGGCACGACGATGTCTCCCTCTGGGAGGACAGTGTGGCAACGATGCCCGAGCAGCCCATGCTCCGTGCCTATCTGGGTGCTTCGTACCTCAAGGCGCGGCGCGCGGAAGATGCGCTGCCTCAACTCGAGGTCGCCGCGCAGGCGTTTCCTCGCAACTACAAGATTCAGAGCGACCTGGCGGTGGCTTTTGCTCTCCTGGGACGCATCGACGAGTCCATTCTCCAACTCGAGCGGACCTTGCAGCTCCGTCCTTCCGCCGTGGTGGTTGTCCACAACCTCGGGCTCGCGCTCCGGAGGGCGAGGCGGTTGGATGAGGCGCTGATGCGTTTCCGGGAAGCGCTGCGGTTGGCGCCGCACCGCGTGGACTCCCACCTGGAGCTGGGCCGGACATTGTTGCAGATGGGACGGCCGGCAGAGGCAGTGGCTCCGTTCGAGGAAGCGTTACGCCTGCGTCCGGAACTGGAGCCCGCGCGCCGTGGATTGCAGCAGGCGCGCATGGCCCTGGGGGCGGCGCCCTGACCATTCCTGAAGCCATCCGTCATTCGATGGCTTCAGGGGAAGCTGCTTCAGCGGAAGTCGCGTCGCTCGAAGATGAAGATGGCCACGGCGGTGAACAGCCCAGCCCAGCCCAGCGCGTAGCCGACACCGGAGAAGAAGGTGGCTGCATCCACGGGCAGGGCGTACGTCGCATGAGGGCGGAAGTTCACGCGCTCCAGATTCGGCAGCAAGTAGTAGAGCCCTGTGGCGAAGGTCTTCACGGCGCCCGGATCTCTCCACTTGGCGATCTCATAGAGGTCATTGGCCAGGTGGCCAGCGAAGTAGATGCCCGTCGTGGCGATGGCCGACACAGCGGGGCCCGCGAAGCTGGAGAAGAGGATGCCTGCGCTCGTCAGGACCAGCAGCTCGAACCAAAGGCCCGCCGCCGCGACCAGGTGCGTGGCGTTGAGACTCACCTGGAAGAGCACGAGCTGGCTGATGAAGATGAGCATCATCGCGGCCATCAGCACCGCGAGCGTCAGCATGTTGCCCGCCAGCCGTGCCAGCAGGAAATGTGTGCGGGAGACGGGCTTGCTCACGACGAGGAAGATGGTGCGCCGCTCGATCTCCCGGCTCAGCAGCCCGCTCGACAGGAAGATGGTGAGGAAGACGAGGATGAGGCTCATCATCCCCAAGCCAAAGTCGGTGAGGACGCGGTCGAAGGTCGCGACGGTGACCTCCGTTATGAGCGTTGATGACAGCAGCACCACCGCGGCAAAGGCGCCCACGACCACCGTGACGCGGTTGCGGCGTGCCTCACGGAAGCCGTTCCAGACCATCGCGCTGAACGCGTTCATGTGTTGATCTCCCCGCCGACACTCGTCGCCCGTCCAGAGTCCTTGAGGGCATCCATGAAGAGTTGCTCCAGTGAGAACTGAGCCGCTTGGAGGCTGTTGACGCGCCCCCCGGCGGCGAGCACCTGGCCCAGCATCTGCTGGCTCTGGGCATCGGACACCTGTACCCGTACCCGACCATCCAGGGACTGGGTGGTCGTCAGGTCCTGGCCCATGCTCTTCACTTGCTCCAGCTTGAGTCCCTCGACGACCATCTCCACCGTGGGGACCTGCGCGGAGACCAGTTCCTGGACGCTGCCTTCACGCACGCGGCGGCCGCCCACGAGCACGGCCAGCCGGTCGCACAGTGCTTCCACGTCCGGGATGATGTGGCTGCAGAACAGCACGGTGGTTCCGCGCTCCCGCTCGGCGAGGATGAGGTCGCGCATCTGCCGGCGCCCCACGGGGTCCAGGCCGCTGGTGGGCTCATCGAGGATGAGCATCTTGGGCTTGGCGACCAGTGCTTGCGCGAGCGCCACGCGCTGCACCATGCCCTTCGAGTAGCGGCGAATCTGGAGCTTCTCCGCGGCGCCCATCTCCACGGCGCCCAGGACCTCCTTCACCCGCAGGTCGAGCTCATGGCCGCTCATGCCACACAGTTGTCCCGCGAGCGTCACGAACTCGCGGCCCGTGAGGTACTCGTAGGGCGCGGGGTTCTCAGGCAGGAAGCCCACGAGCCGACGCGTGGCCGCGCGGTCCACGGGTTGTCCGAACAGCGTCGCGGTGCCGCTGCTGGGCCGCACCAGGTTCATCAGGATTTTGATGGTGGTGGACTTGCCGGCACCGTTCGGACCGAGCAGGCCGTAGATCTGCCCGGTACCTATCTCGAGGTCCAGCCCCTGGAGGGCGCGAACCGTGCGGTTGAACCAGAAGCCTACTTTGTAGGTCTTCGAGAGGCCTCGGACCTGGATGGGCGGAGCGTCAGGGCTGGGATGAGTCATGGTGCGTTCTTCGAGTCCATGGGCTTGGGCACGAGGCGTTCCCCGTCCGCAGTCGTCTCGTTGTAGATGATCTCCAGTCGGAACCGGGATGCCGAGGAATAGGCGCGGCCGTCCTGTCCGAGGAAGAGCTGTCCTCCCAAGGGGTCGGCGGGAAGCTCTCTCAGGTCCCCGGCGGCGACGACGGCTTCGAGGGTGGCTGGTGGCTCTCCTGCTCGTGCCTTGTACTTCTGGATGGCTTTGTCGACCTCCTGGAGTACCTGTTCCTGGAGGATTTCATTCACGCGGCGCTCGTAGTAGGCGCGCGTCTCCTCGTCCTCGGCGCCATCGCGCATCATCTGCGCCAGGCCCAAACTGGTGTCGAAGTCCCCGGCTTGGGCATAGAGCCGGGTTGCCAGCCCCGAGTACCATTCGGGGGCACCAGGCTCTCGCGAGAGTTCCTCGATGATGGCGGCGGCCTCACGGTAACGACGCTCAAAGAAGATGAGGTTGTAGGCCAACTGGAAGTGGATGCGCTTGTCTTCGGGCGTATTGACCAAGCCCTTGCGAAGGATTCGCGAAGACAACTCGACGTTCGCATACTCCTCGCGTCTGAGTTGGATGGGGATGGTAATCCCCGCGAAGGAGTAGACCTTCGAGAAGCGAGGGTCGAGGTCCGTGGTGAGGTCCGCGTAGTAATAGATGTCGCGGTAATCGGACAGGCTTCTGGCGGCTCCGACCCGGTTGATGGTCATCACCCAGAAGTAATCGGTGACCAGTCCAAGCTGGGCCTTGAACAACGCCCTGAGGAAGCCGGCGCGGGGCAGGATGGGGCGGTCACCCGAGTGAGGCGGGGGAAGGGGCCGGCTCGAGAAGAAAACGACCAGGGCCAATCCAGCAGCCAGGAACAAAGTTGGCAGCTTGCGCATCACGTTCCTAAAAGAAGAAGCACGGGACACCCGAAGAAGCTCGGGTGTCCCGTAGATACTACGCGACGTCATGTCGAAGTGGCGGACGGCGTCGCGGCAATCTGATTACGGGCAGCTCACGTCGTTGTAGGCGTTGCCCGGCTCGCCGCCGCTCACCTGACCCGGCGGGTCGATGCCGCAGGTGTTTTCGAGATCAGTGGGCGGGGTCGCGACCGAGGTGATGCCCCACGTGTCAGCGTTGATGTCGTTGTCGACGTTGCCGATCGCCGTCGCGTTGAAGTTACAGTTCGGGCAGCCCGCGGTGACGCCAGCGACCAAGGCGGGATCGCCCGTCGGAACCTGCGTGAAACGCGCCGAGTCCTGGCCGATGCAGCCGTCCGCGTAGGTGCGTCCGGCGACAGTCTGCGCCGAAGGGACGCAGGCAGCGTCGATGGCGTACGTGTATCGGTTGCCCGGCTCCGGATCAAAGCCGACGACCTTGAAGTCGGTGACGTACTTGTCCTTCTCGCCGAAGTACGCCTTCTGGGCCGTGAAGATGGCCTTCAGGTTGGTCTTCGCCTCGGACTGCTTGGACTTGGCCTGGAAGCGAATGAAGTTCGGGATGGCGATGGCCGCCAGGATGCCGATGATCGCGACCACGATCATCAACTCGATGAGGGTGAAGCCACCCTTCTTCTTCAGCAGACGATTCAGCATGTCGGGAGTGCTCCGCAGGTGCAGGAGGGGGGTTGAACGACAGCCCGGAGTCATAGCACGAACGGTGCCATGCCCAACAATTGGCCCAACCCGGTGAATTCCCAAGTGGAGGCGTCGGGTCCCTCGCTCGGCTGTTCCCCGGGCTGCCAAAATTTGTCACCACGGCTGACGGATTTCGTCGATCCACGGGCTGTCCTCTCCAGCCCGCGACGCTAGGATGCCGGGCTCCGTGACGGATTCCTCCCTCGTGCCGACCTGGGCCGGGCCTGTCTTCACCGCCTTCCTCCTGGTCCTCGGCCTCTGCATCGGCAGCTTCCTCAACGTCGTCATCGCTCGCGTTCCCGAAGGACTGAGCATCGTCCGACCAGGCTCTCGTTGCCCCAAGTGTGGGCACGTCCTCTCCTGGTACGAGAACCTTCCTGTTCTTTCGTGGCTCGCGCTGCGGGGCCGGTGTCGTGGGTGCCGCGCGCCCATCTCCGTGCGCTATGTGCTGGTGGAGCTGCTCACCGGGTTGCTCTTCCTCGCGTGTCTGCAGCGCTTCGGCTGGACGTACGAGCTGTTGCCCGCGTTGGTGCTCGTGTCGCTGTTGATTCCGCTCACGTTCATCGACCTGGCGCACTGGATACTGCCGTTCTCGCTCACCATCCCCGGCATCGCCGCGGGGTTGTTGCTGGCGGTGCCGAATGGCGCGGACGCCGTGGTGGACGCGACGCTGGGCGCGGTCATCGGGTTCCTCGCGTTCCGCTTGATGGAGTACCTGGGGTGGAAGGCGTTCCGGAAGGAGGCGCTGGGTGGAGGCGACAAGTTCCTCGTCGCGTTGCTCGGCGCGTTTCTCTCGTGGCGCGCGCTTCTCGGCATCCTCTTCTTGTCGTCGCTGCAAGGCGCGGTGGTGGGGCTCGCGATGATGGGACTCACGGGACGCGCGGGCCCGTCGGCTCCACCCGATGCGACGGAGCCCACGGTTCCCGAAGGGACCTCCCCGCCGGCCTCTTCTGATGCGGGGGCTGCACCGCCCGCGGACGCGGCGGAGCCTCCCGAACCTACGATGACCTGGGAGTTCACCCGTCCGGGACTGCCGCTCTGGAAGCGGCTCGTGCTGGTGCCTTGGTGTCTGCTGTTCCAGCCCATCCCCGATGCGCCGCTCGATGAAGAGACGGGCGAGGAGGAGGAGTGGGTGCCTGGGCCGACCAACATTCCCTTCGGTCCGTGGTTGGCGCTGGCGGGCCTCGAGGTGATGTTGCTGGGGCCGTGGATGGCGCGGGTGCTGCCGATGGATGTCGCGATGCTGATGGGGGGCTCGCGGTGAAGCGCGGGGACGCGCGATGAAGTGGCGCATCGCCAGTGTGGCGTTCCTGCTGGGCTCGCTCTGCACGGGACTCTCCTGGCTGTCGCTTCAGCCCGTCCTCATCCGGTTGTTGGAACTGGGACGTCGCGTGGCCTCCCCGGGCTCGCCCGATGCGGAGGTGCTGGCGCAGGTGCGAGGCTTCCTGCCGCTCGCGCTGGGGTTGGACCTGGTCGCGCTCACCTTGTTGTCCTACGCGGTGCTGTACCTGACGGTGGGGAGGCCGCTGCGCTCCGCGGAGAACATGGTGGAGCAGTTGGGGCGGCTGGAGCTGGACCCTCACCTGACGCCGACTCCAGGCGGTCCGCTGATGTCCCGGATGCAGCGCGCGTTGCAGCGGTTGGCGGCGGCGCTGCGCGAGGAGCAGGCGCTCACCCGCTCCCAGGTCGAATCACTGCGTGATGCCAACACCCGGCTCGCCAGAGCGCAGACGGAGCTCGTCGCCTCGGAGCGGCTCGCCACGGTGGGACGGCTTGCGGCCGGAGTCGCGCACGAGGTGGGCAATCCCCTCGCGGGCATCCTGGGCTACCTCTCGTTGGTGCGGATGAAGTCGCCGACGCCCGAGCAGAAGGACTACCTCGAGCGCATCGACCAGGAAGTGCAGCGCATCGACCGCATCGTCCGAGGCCTGTTGGACCTGGGGCGCCCGGAGACCGCGTCGCCGGGGCCGGTGGATGTGGGCTCGGTGGTGGAGACCTGTGTCCGGTTGGTTCGCGCCGCGCCGGAGTTGGCGGGTGTGACGGTGGACCTGGCACTCGAGCCCGGAGTGGTGGCTCGGGCGGAGGCGGGGCCATTGTCACAGGTCCTCATCAACCTGCTGCTCAACGCGGCGCAAGCCATGGGAGGGCAGGGGAGCGTGAGGGTCGTCACGAGACACGAGGGCGGCGAGGCTCTGGTTGTCGTGAGGGACCAGGGGCCTGGCATTCCACCCGAGGTGATGCCCCGGCTGTTTGAGCCGTTCTTCACCACGAAGGGACGTCAGGGCACGGGCCTGGGGCTCGCGGTGTCGCTGCGGCTGGTCCAGGTGATGGGCGGACGCCTGGGCGCGGAGAACCTTCCCGAGGGGGGCGCGTGCTTTACCGTGTCCTTGCCCTTGGTGGGCATGGCCGCGGGCGGCGTCACCGCGCGGTCATAAGCTATGCCCCCCGCTGGGTCTGGGGGATGATGACCTTGGAAGGCCCCTCATGTCCCTGTTCCGCTCCATCCTCGTCGCCGACGACGAGCCCTCCATCCGGCACATCCTCACGTTGGTCCTCACCGACAAGGGCTACGACGTGCGCGCCGTCGCGGATGGAGACGAGGCAATGCGGGAGCTCGCGGCGCGCGACTACGACGTCCTGCTGAGCGACGTGCGCATGCCGCGCAAGGACGGCCTCGCGTTGTTGCGCGAGGCGCGCGAGGCCCACCCGGACCTCACCGTGGTGGTGATGAGCGCCTACGGCTCGCAGGAGCAGGCGCTGGAGGCAGTCTCCGCGGGGGCCTACGACTACGTCCAGAAGCCCTTCAAGCCCGAGGAGATTGTCTTCGCGCTGCGCAAGGCCGAGGAGCGCGAGCGGCTCCTGCGGGAGAACCGGCGCCTCAAGCAAGGTGGTGCGCCCGTTGTTCCCCAGGGACACATCCTGGGCGAAAGCGCGGCGCTCCAGGCGGTGCTCCGGCAGGTGGCGCGTCTGGCACCGGTGGACACCACCGTGCTCATCAGTGGAGAGAGCGGCACGGGCAAGGAGCTCATCGCCCGGGAACTTCATACCCGCAGCCCTCGAGCGCCGCTCCCGTTCGTCGCCGTCAACTGCGGCGCCATTCCCGGCGGACTGTTGGAGAGCGAGTTGTTCGGTCATGCCAAGGGCGCCTTCACCGATGCTCGCACCGCCAAGCGAGGGCTCTTCTCGGAAGCCGACGGAGGCACGCTCTTCCTCGATGAAGTGGGGGAGTTGCCGCTCCCCGCGCAGGTGAAGCTCCTGCGTGTGCTGCAGGAGGGGGAGATCCGACCGGTGGGGGAGAGCCGGGTGGAGAAGGTGGACGTGCGCGTGGTGGCGGCCACGCTGCGGGACCTGGGCAAGCTGGTGGAGAAGGGCGAGTTTCGCGAGGACCTCTACTACCGCCTCAACGTGGTGAACGTGAGGGTGCCGCCGCTGAGGGAGCGCCGCGAGGACGTCCCGCTCCTGGCGAAGGCCTTCATCCAGCGCTTCAACCGCGAGCTCAACCGCGAGACACCCGTGGAGGGTGTGTCACCCGAAGCCGAGGCGCTGATGGCCTCCTATGCATGGCCGGGCAACGTGCGCGAGTTGGAGAACGCGATGGAGCGGGCCGTGCTCCTGGCGGATGGCCCGCACATCCTCCCGGCCAACCTGCCCGAAAGGCTGTGGGCCGCGCCCTCACCCACGCCGTCTGCGGCATGGAGCAACGACGTGCCACAGGTCGGTAGCGACCTGTCTCTCAAGCGGGCCATTCGCGACCTGGAGGAGTCCTACATCCGCGCGGCCCTCCGTCGGACGAAGGGGAACCGCACTCGGGCGGCCGAGGTCCTGGACATCAGTCACCGGGCGCTGCTCTACAAGATCAAGGAGTACGGCATCGACCCGGACGCGGAGGCCGACCGGGGATGACGTGGAAGATTCTACGGCCCCGATTGACGGAATGCGTCCGGGGCCGGAAAATCGGGCTTCCGCGACCGTGGTGGGGGGCCTGGCGCAGCAGATATCGCAGGGGTCCCGACCGGGCGGCGAGCAGGCGGGCTTCGGGCACTTTTTAGGAGGGGTTGACGGCCAGTGCTACGCTGGCTGCCTCTCGACGGAGTCAAGCATGGCGAAGGGCAAACTGGCACTCGGTCTGGACATCGGATCGACCTCCATCAAGATGATCCTCCTCAAGGAGCAGCGCAAGCGTGGCGAAGTGGGCTTCGCGTTGCAGAGCTTCGGGATGAAGCCGCTGCCTCCTGAGGCCATCGTCGACGGCGCCTTGATGAACTCCACGGCCATCGTCCAGGCCGTGCAGGAGCTGATGTCCGAGCTGAAGGTGAAGGGCAAGGACGTCGCCATCGGCGTGTCCGGCCACTCGGTCATCATCAAGAAGATTCAGATGCCGCGAATGTCCCAGGAGGAGCTCGAGGAGAGCATCCAGTGGGAGGCCGAGCAGTACATCCCCTTCGACGTGAAGGACGTGAACATCGACACGCAGATCCTCGACGGGGGCGGCAACGACGCCACCGGGCAGATGGATGTTCTGTTGGTGGCGGCCAAGAAGGACATGATCAACGACTACACCACCGTGGTCTCCGAGGCGGGCCTCGCTCCGGTGGTGGTGGACGTGGACGCCTTCGCCGTCCAGAACATGTTCTCTGTCAACTACGACCTGCCGGAGAAGGAGACCGTCGTCCTCATCAACGCGGGCGCGTCGGTGGTGAACATCAACATCATCGCCAACGGCGTGACGGTCTTCACCCGTGACGTCACCATCGGTGGCAACCAGTTCACCGAAGAAATCCAGAAGCAGCTCAACGTCTCCTACGAGGAGGCGGAGGCGCTGAAGATCGGCGGCAACCGCGCGGACGCGGACGCCGTCGTTCCCCAGGAAGTCGAGCGCGTGCTCTCCAGCGTCGCCGAGCAGGTGGCGGGCGAAATCCAGCGCTCCTTGGACTTCTACGCCGGTACGGCGGCGGACTCGAACTTCACCAAGGTCTACCTGTCGGGTGGCACGGCGAAGATTCCCGCGCTGTTCAAGACCATCGAGGCGCGCACGGGCGTGCCGGTCGAGATTCTCAATCCGTTCCGCAAGATTGACGTGGACAACCGCAAGTTCGACCCCGCGTTCATCATGGACGTGGCGCCCATGGCCGCGGTGGCCGTGGGATTGGCGCTGAGGCGTCCGGGCGACAAGCTGGCCTGAGACCGTCCACTTCTTGGAGACGACGCACATGATGATTCGCATCAACCTGCTTCCCGTCCGGAAGACGCAGACCAAGAAGAAGGGTCAGACGACTCTCGTCCTCTTCGGTGTGCTGCTGCTGGGCGCCGCCGTGGGCAACTACTTCTGGTACGACGACAGGGAGTCCGAGTACCAGCTCAACGCGCAGGCTATTGCCCAGACAAAAGCGACGATCGCCGGGTTGGAGAAGACCATCGGCGAGGTGAAGAACATCAACGCCCGCAAGCTCGAGGTCGAGAAGAAGCTCGCGGTGCTCGACTCGCTTCGCAAGGGGCGAAATGGTCCGGTCCGCATGATGGACGCGCTGGCCTCCGCCACCCCCAAGAAGGTCTGGGTGAAGGGCTTCGTCGAGTCCAGCAACGCGGTCTCCATCGATGGCTCGGCGGTGAGTCACGACGAGGTCGCGGAGTTCATGCGCGGCCTGAACGGCGTGGTGTGGACGCCCAAGGGCATGGGGCGCTTGGTGGATCATCGCCGGGAGTCGAAGACGTCCCGCGTGGAGTTGCTGACGGCGGAGGCCACGGTCGAGGAGTTCCCGTCCGTGCAGGTCACTCCGTTCTTCACCAACATCGACCTGACCAGCGCGGTCCAGACGAAGTCGACGAGCGGCTCGGCAACCGGGCCCGCCCTGGTCGACTTCAAGATCACCCTCAACGCGAACTACGCCATCTGACCGAGGCCACGTCATGGACAAATACCTGGACCAATTCGCCAAGGCTTCCCCGGGCGCCAAGTTCGGTGGCTTGGCTGTGGTCATCGCCCTGATGACCGTCGCCAACTTCTTCCTCGTCATCCAGCCGACAGAGGATCGGATTCGCATCCAGGTCGGCCAGCGGCGCCAACTGGACCTGGACCTGGCCGAGAAGAGCGCCATCGCCCAGAACCTCAACGAGCGGCGGCGCGAGATGGATGTGCTGGAGCAGAAGCTCGCCGAGGCACTCACAGAGCTGCCCGAGCGCAAGGACATCGAGGAGTTGCTCGCGCAGATCAACGATATCGGCAAGAAGAGCGGCCTGGAGATCTCCCTCGTTCAGCCCGACCGCGAGTACGTCGGAGGGGGCGAGTTCTTCGCGCGCATCCCCATCCGGATGACGGTCAGCGGCAACTACCATGAGATCGCCATGTTCCTTCAGGAGATGGCGAACATGCGCCGCATCGTGAACGTCAACAACGTCAACCTGGGACAGCCGACCCTCAAGAACGAGAAGGTCGTCCTGCAGAGCAGTTTCCTGGCGACGACTTTCCGGTTCGTCGAGACCAAGAAATAGAAACTTGATCCGTCCGGAAAGTAGGGCGACAAGGGGATTGAGGATGAAGATGTTCAAGGCCACGATGACGACCGCCGCGCTCGCGCTGACGCTCGCTGCATGCGAGGACGCGCCGCGTCCCCCTCCGCCGGCGGCTGCGGCACCCGCGCGGGCCGCGGCCGCGCCCGCTGTTCCCGCCGAGACTGCCACGGCGGTCGAAGCCTCGGCTGGGCCAGCGTACGTCTATTCGTACAATCCGGTGGGCAAGCGCGACCCGTTCCGCAGCCCGCTGGAGGAGTTGGGTCGGCAGGGACAGCAGAATCCGGTCACGACCTGCACCGAACCCCTGTGCGCGTTCGACCTGGACCAGCTCAAGCTGGTCGCGGTCGTCACGGGGGACGCCAATCCACTTGCCATGGTCGAAGACCCACAAGGTCGAGGCCATATCGTGCGCCGCAACACCCGCGTGGGGCGCCAGGGCGGCAAAGTCACGCAGATCCTCCGCGACTCGTTGACGGTGACCGAGGTGTTCTCGGGCAACGGAGAGATCATCAAGAACCCGGTGACCCTGCAGCTCAAGCCGGATGACCGGCAGGACCCTAGCTACAATCTGATGACCGGCAAAAACTTCGGGGAGTAGCGCCCCTTAGGCGCGCCCGCGGGCGGCAGCCCGCTTCCAACTGTGGTGAGGGGACGCATGCTCGAGAGGAGCGCTGTGACGAGGGGCAAGTGGATGGTGGCGGCCGCATTCATGGCCGTCCTTGCGGGCGCCGAGGTGTCTGGCGCTGAACTGAATACGTTGCGGGATGTGGCTGTGTCCCGCACTGGCTCTGGCGCCCAGGTGGTGGTGACTGGAACCCGGCCGCCTACCTTCACCGTGTTCCGGCTGAGTAGCCCGGAGCGGTTGGTGGTGGACCTCTCGTCGGCGGATGCGACGGGTATCAAGGGGCATCACGACGGCTCGGGTCCCGTCTCGGGAGTCGTGGCGTCGCAGTTCTCGGATGAACGCGCGAGCGTGGGCCGGGTTCTGCTGGCGCTCGACAAGGCGTCCCAGTACGACGTCCGCGCCGACGGCAACCGCGTGGTGATCTCCGTGGACGGTGCCGAGGCCAAGCAGCCCGAGACCTCCGCGGCGACTGTCGCGACAACCCCGGGGGCAGTGAAGCCCGCCACGGTGGTGGCGGAGGCCGCGACTCAGGTGAAGGCCGCCGAGCCCTCATCGAAGACGGCCCTGCCGGAGAACGTGGTCGCGGCCGAGGCGGATGAGCGCGAGGTTGCGAACCCCGCGCAGCGCATCACCCAGCTGGCCTATTCCGACGAGACGCTGCGCATCCGCGCTGATGGCGACATTGCCCGCTACGAGGTGCTGGAGCTTGCGGACCCGCCGCGGCTGGCGGTGGACCTCTACGGTGTCGGCCTGGCGGCCCGTGCGCCTCGCGTGAATGGCGCGACGCTGCGCGAAGTGCGCGTGGGCGCCCACTCGGACAAGGTCCGGCTGGTGCTGGACGTGCGCGGCAAGATGCCGGCCTACCGCGTCGACCGCGCGGACAAGGGGCTGGAAGTGGTGCTCGGTGGTGCGGTGGCTCGCAAGGCCGCGCCGTCGCCCGCGCCGCAGGAGATGGTCGCGTCCGTGGCGGAGGTCGAGCCGCTGCGTCCCGCGCCGGAGCCCGTCGAGGCCCAGGCGCCCGCCACCGCGTCCATGGTGGAGGTCAAGGACCTGTCCTTCCAGGAGGGTGGGGCGGGTGGCCGGGTGGTGATGAAGCTGACCGGCACGGCCTCGTGGAAGGTGGACCGTCCCGACCCGCGCAGTGCGGTGCTCACGTTGGACAACGCCCGGCTGCCCAAGAAGCTGGAGCGCAGCCTGGACACCAGCGCGCTCGAGACGCCGGTGAAGATGATCAGCGCCTTCAGCGTGCCGGGCGAGAGCCGCAAGGTTCGCGTGGTGGTCGCCGCGGATGGCGCCATCGAAGAGAAGGTCACCCAGAGCGGTGGCACGCTGTCCTGGCGGCTGGATGTGAAGGGCGTGAAGACGGATGAAGTGTCGGTGGCCCAGCGCACCGCCGGCTTCACCGCCGAGGCCCCGGCCTACGCGGCCGAGGGCGCGCCGCAGCAGGCCCGCTACCGCGGCAAGCGCGTCTCCTTCGAGTTCAAGGACATCGACATCCAGAACCTCCTGCGCGTCATCGCGGAGATCTCCAAGAAGAACGTGGTCGTCGCCGACGACGTGAGCGGCCGGGTCACCATCCGTCTGCGCAATGTGCCCTGGGACCAGGCGCTGGACCTCGTCCTGCGCACCAAGCAGCTGGGCAAGGAGGAGTTCGGCAACATCATCCGCATCGCTCCGCTGAAGACCTTGGAAGAGGAGGCCCGCCTGCGCCAGGAGCGCAAGAAGGCGCTCCAGCAGCAGGAGGACCTGCTGGTCAACCTCATCCCGGTCAACTACGCGGTCGCCGCCGACATGTCGGCCCGGGTGAAGGATGTGCTGAGCGAGCGTGGCTCCGTGACGGTGGATACGCGCACCAACGTGCTCATCGTCAAGGATGTGCGCGCCAACACGGAGAAGGCCCGCGCGCTGGTGCGGAGCCTGGACACCCAGACGCCGCAGGTACTCATCGAGAGCCGGATTGTCGAGGCGAGCACCAACTTCACGCGCGACCTCGGCGTGCAGTGGGGTGGGCAGGCCCGTCTCTCCCAGGCCACGGGTAACTCGACGGGACTCATCTTCCCCAACAACGTCGCCATCACAGGCGGCGCGTCGGGCGTCGCCCCTGGCGTTCCTGGTGTGCCGAACTTCGCGGTGAACCTGCCTTCCGCCGGTGGTACGCAGGGTCTTGGTGGTGCGCTCGGCTTCACCTTCGGCTCGGCGGGCGGCGCGCTCCAGCTCAACCTGCGCCTCTCCGCGATGGAGCAGGAGGGCAGCGTCAAGACCATCTCCGCTCCTCGCGTGACGACGCTCGACAACAACACCGCCCGCATCAGCCAGGGTCTCTCCATTCCGTTCAGCCAGGTGTCCGCGGGTGGCGTGAACACGACCTTCATCGAAGCCCGTCTGTCGCTGGAGGTGACGCCGCACATCACCCAGGACGGCAGCATCTTGATGGCCATCAACGCGTCCAACAACCAGCCCGATGCATCCAGCACGGGTGCCAACGGTCAGCCCGCCATCCAGCGCAAGGAGGCCAACACGCAGGTGCTGGTCAAGGACGGCGACACCACCGTCATCGGAGGCATCTATGTTCGCCGGGGCTCCACGAGGACCTCCTCGGTGCCCTTCTTGTCGAAGATTCCGGTGCTGGGTCTGTTGTTCAAGCAAAACGTGGAGTCGGATGACCGGCAGGAGCTGCTCATCTTCATCACGCCCCGCATCCTCAACCGACAGACCATCGCGCAGAGCCTCTGAGGCATCGCGCCTCTGCTCGCAGGAGAGCGTTCGCTCATGAAGCCCATCTACCTCGTCGCGTTGTTGGCGCTCGGCTCGGTGTCTTGCGTCGACGACCTCCCGAAGCTCCAGATTCTCAGCGCCACGCCGCCCGACCCGGACTGCACCGTCCCAGCGGGCCGGCAGTTGTTGTCCGGCTCGCTCAACCTGGCACTGGCCTCCAATTACCAACTGGGGCTCATCGTCGCTTCCAATGTGGTGGATACGCCCATCACCGTGGGCGGTGAGAACCTGACGGACCCGGATCGCAACGCCATCTACGTCACCGAGCTCGACCTCAGCTACCGCACGGTGCCGGAGCTCAACATCCCCAGTGCGACGGTTCCCATCTACGGGTCCTTCCGGGCCGCGGGGAATGGCTCGATGCTCCTGCCCATCTACACGGCGGATGCGCTGCGGGCGCTGATTCCCGCGACCCAGGGGGGCAATATCGTCGACACCCTGGTCACCCTGAAGGTGCGCGGCAAGATGGTGGACGGCTCCGAGATGGAGACGAACGAAATCACCTACTCGGTGCAGGTCGAGACCCTCGTGCTCACGTGTCCCCCTGACGAGAGCTTCGAGCCCCGGACCGCGGCGTGCGATCAGCGCGGCCAGAACGGTGTCGTGCCGGCGTGCACCTAGCAGTGAACGGCACCTGTCCTCAGGTGCCTTGAGCCCGAGACCATGTCCTTTCGCACGCACCTCGAATCAGTCGTCAATCAAGTGGATGGGGCCCTTGCCTGCAGCGTGATGGGCTTCGACGGCATCGCCGTCGACACCTTCCAACGCGAGGAAGCAGGCGAGCTGGACCTGAGTGGCGCGTGGGTGGAGTACGCCAATCTGCTCACGCAGCTGCGCCATGCCGCCGAATCGCTCAAGACAGGCGCGGTCAGTGAGGTCAGCGTCAACAGCGACAAGGTGCTGACCCTCATGCGGCTCGTGTCACCAGAGTACTTCCTGGTGCTCGCGCTGCGCGCGGACGGCAACTACGGCAAGGGTCGGTATGTGCTGCGCGTGACGGCCCCCAAGGTCCGCGCGGAACTCTAGTCGCCGCGTTGTACAGCAGTCGTCCAGTCGACGCGGCGCTCCGCAGGTTTCCCCTTCCCATGGGAGGGGGCATGGGCTAGACACCCCCGACTTTTCAAGCTTCCGCAGTTTCGAGTCTGAAGGAGTCGGTCCCCATGGCCGGTGTCATCGATACGTCCGAATTTCACAATGGTATGAAGATCGAAATCGACGGCGAGCCTTTCGTCATCGAGTATTTCCAGCATGTGAAGCCGGGCAAGGGCTCTTCGTTCACCCGCACCAAGATTCGCAGCCTGATTTCGGGCCGCGTCCTTCAGCCGACGATGAAGTCCGGTGACAAGGTGGGCAAGCCGGACATCGAAGACAAGGGCATGCAGTACCTGTACGAGCAGGGTGGCGACTACTACTTCATGGATACTCGCACCTACGACCAGACCTTCCTCAGCGGAGAGGTCCTGGGTGATGCGAAGAACTTCCTGAAGGAGAACGTCAACGTCGACATCATGTTCTTCAACGGGAAGGCCATCGGCGTTTCGCTGCCCAACTCGGTGGACCTGAAGGTCACCAAGTGTGACCCGGGCGTTCGCGGCGACACCGTTTCCGGCGCCCTCAAGCCCGCCATCCTGGAGACGGGCTTCCAGGTCAACGTCCCGCTCTTCATCAACGAGGGCGACGTCCTCAAGATCGACACGCGCGATGGTGGCAAGTACCTGACCCGCGTTTCCACCGCCGGCTAGCCACGAATCCCGACCAAGGGGACGCGAGAATGGCAACGAAGCGCAAGTCGACCCGGGCGTCCGCGCCCGCCAGCGCACCCGCTCCGGCGGCGAGTGCTCGCGACGCGGGAAACACCTCCCTGGACGTGGAGGCTCTGCGGGAGATCGTCAACATCCTGGAGGCCTCGGATGTGACGAGGCTGGTGTGGAAGCGCGGCGAGGAGAAGCTCTTCATCCGCCGCGGCCACGCCCCCGAGACCACCATCGTCCACCACGCGGCCCCTGCGGCCGTTCCGGTGGCGGCCGCCGTGGAGTACGCGGCCCCCATGGCGCCTCGCGCCGCCCCCGTGGCCGCGATGGCTCCGGCTCCCGTGGCCGCCGCTCCCGCCGCCGAGAAGGCCGCGGAGAAGCCCGGCCTCGTGGTGAGCAGCCCCTTCGTCGGCACGTTCTACCGGACGCCGGCACCCGACCAGCCCGCGTTCGTCGACGTGGGCTCCGTGGTGAAGAAGGGCCAGGTTCTCTGCATCATCGAAGCGATGAAGCTGATGAACGAAATCGAGTCCGAGGTGTCCGGCCGCGTGGTCGAGATCCTCGTGGAGAACGGCCGGCCGGTGGAGTTTGGCCAGGCCCTGTTCCGCATCGAGCCAGCCTGACCTGGGTGCGCGCGCCCCGTCTGACGTGGGCGCGCCGCCGAGCCCGGCCGTTCCAGGAGACATCCCCGTGTTCAAGAAGGTGCTGATTGCCAACCGCGGGGAGATTGCCCTGCGGGTCATCCGCGCCTGCCGCGAGCTGGGCATCGCCACCGTGGCGGTGCACTCCACGGCGGACGCCAATGCCTTGCACGTGCGCTTCGCGGATGAGGCGGTGTGTATTGGCCCTCCGGCGTCCAAGGAGAGCTACCTCAACGTCCCGCAGCTGCTCTCCGCGGCGGAAATCACCCGCGCGGACGCCATCCACCCCGGCTACGGCTTCCTCTCCGAGAACGCCGAGTTCGCCGAGGTGTGTGAGAACTGCAAGATTCGCTTCATCGGTCCGCGCCCGGAGATGCTGCGGCTGATGGGCAACAAGGTCCGCGCGCGGCAGGCGGCGCGTGAGGCGGGCATGCCGCTGCTGCCGGGCAGCCCCGGCACCGTCAAGGACCCGCGCGAGGCGGAGGCCTTCGCCCGCGAGATTGGCTTCCCCGTCATCCTCAAGGCGGCCGCGGGTGGTGGCGGCAAGGGGATGAAGATCGTCCGCGAGCCGGGCGCGCTGGCCCAGGCCTTCGCGACGGCGCAGGCGGAGGCGGTGGCCTCGTTCAACAACGGCGACCTCTACATCGAGCGCTACGTCGAGAAGCCGCGCCACATCGAAATCCAGATTGTCGCGGACGAGCACGGCAACATCATCCACCTCAACGAGCGCGAATGCTCGGTGCAGCGCCGGCACCAGAAGCTCATCGAGGAGGCGCCGTCGGCGGCGCTCACGCCCGAGCTGCGCAAGAAGATGGGCGAGGTCTCCGTCGAGGCGATGCGCAAGCTTCGCTACAACAACGTGGGGACCATCGAGTACCTGCTGGATGAGCGCGGCGAGTTCTACTTCATGGAGATGAACACGCGCATCCAGGTGGAGCACCCGGTGACGGAGCTCGTCACGGGCATCGACCTGGTCCGTGAGCAGATCCGCATGGCCTATGGCCACCCCCTGCGCTTCAAGCAGGAGGACATCCAGATTCGCGGGCACGCCATCGAGTGCCGTGTCAACGCCGAGGACCCCATCACCTTCGCGCCGTGGCCCGGCAAGATTACGGGCTACAGCGTCCCGGGTGGCTACGGGGTGCGCGTGGACTCCAGCGCCTACGAGAACTACACGGTGCTGCCGTACTACGACAGCCTCCTGGCCAAGCTCATCGTGCACGCGGAGGACCGCGAGACGGCCATCCGCCGCATGCAGCGCGCACTGGGCGAGTACGTGGTGGAGGGCATCCGCACCAACATCCCGTTCCACCGCGCCGCACTGGCGGAGGAGTCCTTCCAGGAAGGCAACTACGACACGCGCTTCGTGGAGCGGCTCCTGGCGAGTGAAACAGGCTCGCGCCGCTTGAAGAAGGCCGTGGAAGAGACGCCGTAGCCGCGTACGTCCGCCTACGTGCGAATCCCGCACGAGGTGGAGCGGGCATCCAAGCAGGTGAGCTGGCACCGGGGGGCGCAGGGCTGTTTCTTGACCCGAGTTGGAGGATTCCGTTAGCCTCCGACTCTCCCCCCTTTTGAAGATAGAAACCCGCGAAGTTCCAAGGGGTTTCGGCTCGCCGGAAGCCCACGCTCGATGGACAAGAACAAGATCATCGAAGCCGCCGCGAAGCTGGTCGCGAAGGGCGCGTACGACAAGGCCATCAAGGAGTACCAGAAGGTCCTGGAGGTCGACCCGAAGGACATCCGGGTCCTCCAGAAGATGGGGGAGCTGTACCAGAAGAAGAATGACAACGCCCAGGCGGCGCACTTCTTCACCAAGGTCGCGGAGAGCTACTCCTCGGACGGCTTCTTCCTCAAGGCCGTCGCCCTCTACAAGCAGGTCCTCAAGCTCAACCCGAACCTGCTTGAGGTGAATCTCAAGCTGGCGGAGCTGCACCAGCAACTCGGGCTGATGTCCGAGGCGATGGCGTACTTCCAGATCGTCGCCAACCACTACGACAAGGCGGGCGACACCAAGGCGTCGCTCGACACCTTGAAGAAGATGGTGGACCTCGACCCCGAGAACGTGGCGTCGAAGATCAAGCTCGCGGAGCTCTACGCACGCGAGAACATGACGCGCGAGGCGATCCAGGAGTTCAAGCGCGCCGCCGAGTACCTCAAGCGCAACAGCCGAGGTGACGACTGGGCCCGCGTCGCGGAGCGCCTGTCCACGCTCGAGCCGGACAACCTGCCGCTGGCCAAGGAGCTGGCCACTTCGTACCTGCAGCGTGGAGACCAGAAGCGCGCGCTGGCGAAGTTGCAGGTGTGTTTCAAGGCGGATGGCCGCGACGTGGAGACGCTGTCTCTCCTGGCCCAGGCATTCCAGGGACTGGGGCAGACCTCCAAGACGGTGTCCGTCTACAAGGAGCTGGCGAAGATTCATCAGGAGCGCGGCCGTCTCACCGAGGCCGAGGCCGTCTGGACGCAGATCGAGGTGTTGGACCCCAGCGATCCAGACCTGCTCGCGCGACGTGCTCCCGCGCCTTCCGCCCCCGCTCCCGCCGCGCCGCAGCCCATGGCGCCGCAGCCCGCGCCCCAGCCGGCCCCGCGCGCCGCTCCGCAACCCGCGCCTGCTCCCGCGGCCGCCGCGCCGCAGCCCATCGCGCCGCCACCTCCGCAGCCCGCGGCGGGACTGGCTCGCGAGCAGTTGGCCAAGCTGCTCACGGAGACGGACGTCTACGTGAAGTACGGGCTCCACGACAAAGCGCTGGAGCACCTGCGGAAGATCTTCTCCGTCGACCCGGAGAACCTGGACGCGCACGAGAAGGCGTACCAGATCTACGTGGCGTCGGGGAACGCGGCGCAGGCGTCCGAGCAGCTCCTCAACGTGCTGCGCCTGTGCACGCGCGCCGCGGACTCGACGCGCGCGCAGCCGTATCTGGCGACCATCCTCCAGCAGAACCCCGCCCACCCCGAGGTGCCGGCCTTCTTGTCGGTGTTGCGCGTGGAAGGGCCGGTGTCGGCGGCTCCGTCCTCCGTGGCGGTGGAGTCGGTGGGTGAGGACGCCATCCTCGTGGACTCGAGCGACGACGAGGTGCTCGTCGCGCCGCCTCCCGAGGACGCGCTGCTGCACCCGCCCGGGGACGAGCTGGCCCTGGCCACGCTTCCGTCGAGCGAGTCGGACGAGGTCATCGACGACGAGGGCGAGGCCTCCGTCGTCAGTGAGGAGGCGCTCGTCGGAGAGGCCATCACCTCCGGAGAGCACGACGTCTTCGACACGCCCGCGCCAGAGGACCTGGCGGCGTCCTCGATGGACGAGATGCTCGTGTCCGGCGACGACGACGGCATGGTGTTGACGGACGAGCCGGGCCTTGCGTCTTCGGACGACGAGCCGCTCGTCGAATCCGCCGACATGGACGCGCCGTTCGCGGGTGACGAAGGTCTGTCGCTGGGCGATTCGGAGGACGTGGCGACGTCCGCGTCGATGGCGGCGATGTCGCTGGGCGACGAGGACGACCCGCCTCCGACGATGGTGCGCGCGCCCACGCGGGCGCTGCTCGATGAGGCCGCGCCTTCCACGTTCAAGCAGCCGACGCTCGTCGAAGAGGCGTCGCTGGACGTGGACGAGATTCCCACGCGGGTGGGCATCGCTCCGCTGGACGCCTCGATGCTCGACGGCCTCGAGGACCTCGAGCAGGCGGCTCCTGGCTCCGAGATGCCCTCGTTGGGCGATGACTTCGAGGACGAGGAGCCCACCGCTTCGCATGCTGTGGTGTCGCTGGGCGACACCTCCCTGGAAGAGCCCGAGCTCTCCTCCGGATTCGAAGCCATCGAAGACCCCGAGCCCGAGCCTGAACCCGAGGCTGCTCCCGAGTTCGACACCGCATCCTCCTTCGACCCGGCCGAGGCCGAGACGTTCGAAGAGCCCGAGCAGCCGACGCCGACGGATTTCTCGGCCGAGGGCGCGAGCGAGGACGAAGAGGAGCCCGCGGCGGAGGAGTGCGACGAGGCCTCCTTCTTCCTGGACCAGGGCCTGTTGGAAGAGGCCCGAGAAATCCTCGAGACGGTGTCGATCGCCTTCCCGGGCCATGCGCGCGCCAGCGAGCTGATGGAGCGCCTGGAGGCGCTCGAGGCCAGCGGCGGGGCGGCGCCGGAGGAAGAGCCGCTGGAGCCCGTCTCGGTGCCCTCCGTGCAGCCGGTGACGGAGGCGGCGGGAGAGCGGGACGCGTTCGACCTGGCGGCGGAGCTGGCCGGCGAAATCGACAACCTGGGCGACGACACCGCGGCGGCGGTGCCGGCGGAAGAGGACTTCCAGTACTCGGTGGAGGAGGTGTTCTCCGAGTTCAAGAAGAGCCTGGCCAAGGTGGTGAAGCCCGAGGACGTGGACACGCACTACGACCTGGGCATCGCCTACAAGGAGATGGGCCTCCTGGACGACGCGCTCCACGAGTTCGAGGTGGCGCGCCAGGGGAGTGTCGGCACCAAGCGCGAGCTGGACTGCGTGACGATGATGGGGATGTTGCACCTGCTGCGTGGCGACGCGAGCGCGGCGGTGGAGACGTTCCGCGAAGGTCTGGCGAGTCCGCATGCCTCGGGTGAGGCGGCGAAGGCGTTGGGCTTCGAGCTGGCGGTGGCCTGGGAGGCCCAGGGTGAGCCGGGCAAGGCGCTGCACCACTACCAGCGTGTGGCGGCGATGGATGCGAAGTACCGCGACGTGGGGACGCAGGTCTCCCGGCTCGCGGCGAGTACTCAGCCGGAGGAGGACCCCTTGCCCACGCCCGCGCCCGCCGCGGTGAATGGTGCCAAGGCCCATGGTGCCGCGCCCGCGGCGGTGGCCAATCCTCCGGTGCCAGCGGCCGGCGCGCCCAAGGCGCGCAAGGTCGGTTACGTGTAGTTGCCCCCGAGGTCCGGCGAGCCCATGACGACCTACCTCGATTTCTTCGACCTCACGCAGGAGCCCTTCTCCAACGCTCCGGTGAGCCGGTTCTATTACAACTCGGCGCAGCACTCGCAGGCGCTCACCCGGCTGATGCACGCGGTGAGCTACATGAAGGGCCTGTCCATCCTCGTGGGCGACATCGGCGCGGGGAAGACGACGCTGGCCCGCCGGATGCTCGACTCACTGCCCGAGTCCGAGTACGAGGCCGCGCTGCTGGTCATCATCCACTCGGGCATCACCGCCAACTGGCTCTTGCGGCGCATCGCCCTGCAGCTGGGCGTGGAGAATCCCGCGCAGGAGAAGCTGGCGCTCCTGTCGCAGCTCTACCAGCGGCTCCTGCAAATCTACGAGTCCGGCAAGAAGGCCGTCGTCCTCATCGACGAAGCGCAGATGCTGGAGACGCGCGAGTTGATGGAGGAGTTCCGCGGCCTGCTGAACCTGGAGGTGCCGGAGCGCAAGCTCATCTCGTTCGTCTTCTTCGGCCTGCCGGAGATTGAGAAGAACCTGAAGCTGGACCCGCCGCTCGCTCAGCGCGTGGCCATGCGCTACAAGCTGGAGCCCTTCACCGCCGAGTCCACCGAGGCCTACATCAAGCACCGCCTCCGGCTCGCGGGCTGCCCGCGCATGCCGTTCTCGCCCGAGGCCCTGCTGGCGGTGCACGAGCACTCGTCCGGTTCGCCGCGTGTCATCAACACCTTGTGCGACAACGCCCTCTTCGAGGCGTTCCTCGCGCGCGCGGAGACCGTCTCCGCGGAGTTGGTGCATCGCATCGGAAAGAATCTGGGACTCCAGGGCATCAATGCGGCTGCCCCAGGAGCAGGCGAGGGAGCAAGCGCCCCGGCGACGAGCCTGCCCCGAGCGTCGAACAACAAGCTCGACCTGGCGGAGATAGACCGCTACCTCGAAGGGCTGGGTAAGCTCTAGGGGCTTTGGCCACGCAGAGCCGCAAGGGTGCGCTTCGAGCGCTGTTGCTCGTGCTCCTCGTCATATCGGGGAGTGTGCTCGCTTTGCGCATGCCCGGGACTTGGGACGTGGCCTGCACGATGGCTCGGCGCCATCTGCCGGACGTGCTCGGGCTGGACGTAGGTATTGGCCGCTGTGAGCTGGACCCGCTGGGCTCGCGAGTGGTGGTGCATGGCTTCTCGCTCTTCCTGCCGGGCGAGGACACGCCGCTGGTGGCGGCGGACACCGCGGAAGTCCAGTTCGGTTTCCTGCGGCCCTTCTCTGGTCGTCTGTCGCTGGCGCTGGTTCGCGCCGAACGGCCTCGCGTGACGTTGGATGTGTCGCGCCCGTCGGCGGAGCCCTCGAAGAAGTCGCAGGGGTGCTTCCTCGCGCCGCTCGAGCACGTGCGCGTGGCGAAGCTGGACATCACGGGCGCGGAGCTGCGGCTGACGCTGCCCGAGGGCCGCCGCGTCGAGGTCGCCGACTTGGACGTGCGCTGGACGGAGCGCTGGGGCGCCATCGAGCTGGACGCGGAGGCGCGCCGGGGACTCGTGCGGCTGGGCGCGAACGGCCAGGAGCTGGCGCTTCAGCGGCTGGCCATCGCCGGCGCCTTGGACCCGGATGAGGAGTTGCTGGAGCTCGAGCGCGCGGAGGTGTCATTGGATGACATCAGTACCTCCGTGTCGGGGCGGGTGGACTCGCTCTGTCAGCCGCACCTGGCGCTGGACGCGCAGGTCTTCCTGCCGCTGCGGACGTTGTCTCAAGCGAAGCTCGTGCCGAAGCAGGCCACGGGACATCTGTGGAGCCGCGTGTCCATCGCGGGCAAGCCGGAGGCCCCGGCCGTGTCGTTGGAGCTGTCGGGCAATGGTCTGGGCTACGACAGGTTTGGTCCCGCCAACATCTCCGCGCGCCTGTCGTACTCGGGAGACGAGGTTCGCATCGAGGACGTGACGGTGCCGGTGGGCGTGGGCAAGGTGCATGTCTCCGGCAAGCTGGGGCTGACGCCGTTGTTCCCGCTGGAGGTGAGCGTGAAGACGGAGGATGCGTCGCTGGGGCGCATCCTGGACAAGGCGGGGGTGAAGGGCGCGTGGGTGGATTTCCCGGCCACGCTCGATGCGCAGCTCAGCGGCAACCTGTTCCCACGCTTCTCGCTGTCGGGGCCCCTCGACTTGCGCACCGGGAAGTTCACGCTGGCGACACGGCCCTTCGATGCGCCCTCGACGGATGGGCTCACCATCCTGGAGTTCGACAAGGCGCGCGCGCAGGCGCAGGTGAGGCTCCAGACGGACCGGGTGTCCTTCAATCACATCACCGCGGAGGCGGGACAATCGAAGGTGGAGGGGGACGTGGCGCTGCTCATCGGCAGCGTGCTGGGCTTGGACATCCACGGCCAGGGAGAGCTGGACCTGTCGGACTTCGGCCACATCGCGGGGCTGAAGTGGGCGGGGCGCGGGAACGCCACGTACTCGGTGACGGGCCCGGCGTCGCGCGTGAAGGTGGAGTCCGGTTTGTCGTTCCGCGACTTCGTCTTCTGGGGCTTCTCGATGGGGGTGCTCCAGGGGAAGTTGAACTACTCCGATGGCGTGCTGGCCTTCCCGTCCTTCACCGGCCAGAAGGGGCGCACGCAGTACTTCGGCAAGGCCGCGGTGGGCTTCGGGCGTCTGCTCAACCTGCGTCTCGAGGTGAATGTCCCGCAGGGCCGCACCGAGGACCTGGTGGACGTGGTGGCGGGACTGACGCCGGCGCTCGCGGTGATGCAGGGCACGCTGACGGGCACGGCGTCCGGGCGGGTGGAGGTGGACAGCCCCGTGGAGCGGTTGGAGGGACTGGTCGCCTTCGACGTGAAGGACACCGCGTACTACGGACGCAGGATGGGGGATGGCTCGGCGCGGCTGCGCTTCGTGGATGGCAAGTCCATGGTGCTCGAGCGCACGGAGCTGCGCGGGCCGCTGGGCCGCACGTGGGCGGAGGGCACGTTGTTGTTCGCGGGAGGGTTGGACTACCGCTTTGGTGGCGACAAGCTGTCGCTGGCGGAGACGGTGGGGCCGGACGTCGCGAACCGCATGGGCATCCAGGGGACGCTCGAGATGGACGGCGTCGTGTCGGGCACCTCGGAGGTGCCGGTGGTGGACGTCACGCTGAAGTCGCCGCGAGTCACCTTCGCCGACCGGAGCCTGGGCGCCATGGACCTCACCGGGCGGCTGGTGGGCAAGGAGCTCGAGGTGTGGGGCCGTCCGTTCCAGGATGCGGACGGCCGCGTGAAGATGAAGGTGCAGGACACGTGGCCCTATGACGCCACGCTGTCGTTGTCGCTGCCGGAAATCCGTCCGCTGCTTCCCTCGGAGCCATTGTGGGCCGGTGTCTCCGGCTCGGTGAGGGGCTGGCTCACGGCGAAGGGGCCGTTGATGGAGCCGCAGTCCGCGCACCTCCGCGCGCAGGTGGAGAAGCTGGTGCTGTCGCGCAACGACGTGCGCGGAGAGAACGCCACGCCCATCCTCCTCTCCTACGAGAAGAACAAGCTGGACGTTCAGCCCTTCCGCTTCCACGGGCCCTATGTCGACTTGAACATGGGCGGGTGGATGACCACGGCGGGCGGCATCGGGCTGACGCTTCGCGGAGGCGGAGACCTGCGCGTGTTGGAGTCGCTCGCGCCCGCGTTGGTGGAGCGCGCCACGGGCAAGGTCAGCGTGGACGCCGAGGCCACGGGCACGCTGGAGGCGCCGTCGGTGGTGGGCAGCGCGGAGTTGTCCGAGGTGCGCGTGGCGATGCGGGACCTGCCCGTCAACATCCGCAACCTCTCGGCCCGCGCGGAGCTGACGGGCCAGCGCATGCTGCTGGAGCATCTGCAGGGGCAGCTCAACGAAGGGCGCATCTCCGCGCGCGGGGACATCCGGCTCGCGCGCTTCCTGCCTCAGCGGCTGGGCCTCACGGTGCAGTTGGATGAGGTGCCCTACCGGCTCACCGAGGACCTGCCCGCGACCTTCTCCGGACTGCTCCAGGTGGTGGGGCCGCCGCGTGGCTTCACCGTCACGGGGGGCCTGGACATCGTCAAGATGCGCTACCAGAAGGCGCTGGACGTGGATTCGCTGCTCAAGTCCATGCAGAAGCGCTCGTCGTCGGCCTCCGCGTCGAACACCGTGTCGGGTGAGCTGCAGAAGCCCTGGGTCATCTGGGATGTGAACGTCCACTTCGGGGACGTGCGCGTGGACAACAACCTGGCCAAGGCGCGGATGCTGGGCGATGTCCGGCTGACGGGGACGGACCTGCGGCCAGGGTTGCTGGGCCGGGTGGAGCTGGCCGAGGGCAGCCAGGCGTTCTTCCGCAACAACCCCTTCACCATCCGCCAGGGGCAGATGGAGTTCCAGGACGCCAACAGCCTGGAGCCCGTCTTCGAGGTCCAGGCCCAGACGCAGGTGCGCGAGTACGTGGTGAAGCTGCACGCCTTCGGCAAACCCTCGGACCCGCAAATCCTCCTGTCCTCGGAGCCGGCCCTGGTGGAAGGCGATATCGTCTCCTTGCTCACCCTGGGTTTCACCTCGTCGGACCGGGAGACCGCGGCCTCGGCGGGGGCCGGGCTGGCGGCCGAGGCCCTGTTCAACGTCTCGGGTCTGGACCGGCAGGTCCAGCGATTCCTCCCCAGCAATCCGGTGTTGAGGGACCTGTCCCTCCAGATTTCCACCACCTACAACGACGCCACCCGACAAGCGGAGCCCACCGCGCAACTGGAGTCGAAGTTCCTGAGCGAGCAGCTTAAAGTCGGGATGACTCAACCGGTGAGTGGGCGCGGAACGCGGGCGCGCGCCGAGTACCGCTTCGACGACCGACTTTCCGCGCAGGCCCAGTGGGACAACGAGAACAGCGAAGCCTCGTTTGGAAACCTCGGGCTCGAGCTGAAGCTGAGCTGGGAGGTCGAGTAGCCCGCACCACCGCGGTGGTGCTGGGTCTGTGGTTGTGTGTCCTGAGTTCGAGCGCCTCGCGAGCGCAAGCCTCCTCCGATGGTGTCTCCGGCCAGAACGTGGTGGCCGTGGAGCTGCATCTGCCTGGCGGTGTGGACGCGCAGGGATTGAGCGCGCTCGTGGCGGTGCACAAGGGGCAGGTCCTGACGGCGGGGACGGTGCGTCGCTCGGTGGAGCGGCTCTGGGCCACGGGCCGCTTCGCGGATGTGGTGGCGCGCGCGGAGGAGGTCCCCGGCGGCGTCCGCGTCGTGTTCCAGCTCACCCCCGTGTCGAGGCTCGCCCGGCTGCGCTTCGAGGGCAACGTGGTGATGTCGGCCGCGGAGCTCCTGGATGCCAGTGGACTTCTGGAGGGAGGGCCGCTGGACGGAGAGGAGCTGGAGGGCGCGGTGTCGTCCGTGCTCCAAGCGTATCAGCGCAAGGGCTACGACTCGGTGAAGGTGACCGCGAGGCAGGAGCCCGTGACGGACGGCGTGGCCGTGTCGCTGCTCGTCGCCGAGGGACAGCCGACGCGTGTCCGTCAGGTGAGCTTCTCAGGCAGTCCTGGCCTGCCGCTTCCCCAGTTGTTGGAGTCGCTGGCGATGCGTCCGGGCGAGGTGTTCGACCGGGTGCGGCTGGATGCGGGGCTGGACCACCTGCGCACGCTCTTGCGCGAGGCGGGGTACTGGCGCGCCCAGGTGGGGACGCCGTCGGTGCTCGTGGAGGGGAACTCCGCGTCGGTGGCGGTGCCGTTGTCGGCGGGGCCGAAGTACCAGGTGCGCTTCCATGGCAACCATCGCTTCTCCTCCGAACTCCTGCAGCGAGTGCTCGCGCACGACGCCGCGGAACCGCTCGACGAGGTGGTGGCGGGGCGGTTGGCCCGGCGGGTGGAGTCGTTCTACCGGCACCGGGGCTTTCACGACGCGAAGGTGCGTTCACGCGAGGTGGTGAGGCCGGATGGTGAGGTGGCGGTGCTCGCGTTCGACGTGGACGAGGGACAGCTCCTGCGTGTCTCCGAGGTCCGCTTCCACGGCAACGACTCGCTGGGCTCGAAGACGCTGAGGGCTCACCTGGCCGAGCGCATTCGCGCGAGCGAGCATCAACCCGAACTGGACCTGCGACTCCTGGACGACCCACTGGACGTGGAGGGTCGTCATGGCCGCGAAGGCCCCTCGCTGGAGCCGATACCGGACCCTGCCTCGGTGTACGTCGAGGAGGCGTGGCTGGACGCGACGGAGTCGATGATGGAGGCGTACCGCGAGCGGGGTTTCCTGTCCTCGACGGTGACGTTCCGTGGGTTGACGGTGGACTCGCGGACGCGGACCGCCGTGGCCGACTTCGACGTGGAGGAGGGGCCCCAAGCGCGGGTGACGGAGATTCGCTACGAGGGGATTCCCGAGGGCATGACGGCGCTCACGGAGCGCGGCGGGCTGGGCGTGCAGAAGGGGCTTCCGCTGAGCTTCGAGGCGGTGGAGGCGGCGCGCCTGTCGCTCGAGCGGGGGCTGGCGCAGCAGGGCTATCTCTTCGCGCGAGTCACCACGGAGTCCTCCGTGGGCGAGGACGGTCAGGCCGCGACGGTGGTGTTCCGCGCGGACGCGGGTCCCCAGGTGAAGGTGGGCCGGGTGCTGGTGCAGGGGTTGACTCGCACGGACCCGGACCTGGTGATGGCGAACCTGAACCTGGAGGCTGGCAAGCCGCTGGCTCCCGACGCATTGCTGGAGGGACAGCGCAGGCTCGCGCGTCTGGGACTGTTCCGGCAGGTGGACGTCGCGCTCGCGGACCCCTCGCGTCGCGAGTCCACCAAGGACGTGGTGGTGACGGTGCACGAGCGTCCCCGCTTGGATGGCCAGGTGTCCGGTGGCTACTTCCTGGTGGACGGTCCTCGCATCACGCTGGACACGACGTATCGCAACCTCGATGGGTTGGGACTCAGCCTGCTGGCGCGCGGGAAGGTGAACTACGCGGGGTGGAGCGCGGAGGCGTTGTCGGCGGACCGGCGCATCGCGTGTCAGCAGTCAGGCGGCGCGGCCTCCGCGGGCTGCGACGTGGAGCTCCAGGGACTGAGTGGACTGGGCGGACGCGGCAACCTGGCCTTGTCGCAGCCGCGCTTGTTCTTCCTCCTGCCCTTCGAGGTGGGCGCGCGCCTGGACTTGATCGCCGAGCGCGTGCACCGGCCCTCGTATGTGTCCACGCGGTTCGCCGCGGCCGCGGCGCTGGACTGGGCGGTGACGTCCTGGTTCAGCACCTCGCTGTCCTACGAAGTGGAGTACAACCGGCTGCGTTCGCGCGCGGGAGTGTTGGAGCTGCTCAACCGCGCCGACCAGGAGCGCCTGCGTTATCCCTTCGGCGACTTCGCGCTGCACTCGCTGCGGCCGTCCATCACGCTCGACTTCCGGGATGACCCGGCCAATCCTCGCCGAGGGCTGGTGCTCATCAGCAGCGCGGAGCTCACGCGAGGCATCAGCGTGGCGCCCACGGATGTGGCGGGCAACCCCGCGGCGGCCTTCCCCATCAACGGCGTGAAGCTGTCGAGCAACCTGAGCGGCTACATCCCCCTGGGGCGGCGGGCCAGCCTCGCGCTGTCGGCGCGTGCGGGGACCATCATCCCGCTGGAGCTGGGGGCTCAGACCATCGGGTCGAAGCTGTTCTACCTGGGAGGTTCATCGAGCCTTCGCGGCTTCCGGGAGGACGGTGTGCTGCCGGAGGACGTGCGTGAGGCGCTGCATGAGCGGTTGGCGGCGTGCCGCTCGCTCATCAATCCGGTGGGCTGTTCGGGAGAGCTGAAGGCGGTGCTCGCGGGGCAGGTGCCGGCGAGCCAGGGCGGTGAGCTCTTCACGTTGGGCAAGGCGGAGCTGCGCGTGCCGGCGCTCGCGTCGTTGGACTTGGGGTTGTTCCTGGAAGGGGGCAACCTGTGGCTGGACCGGACGCAGTTGGATTTGAAGCGGCTGCGGTACGCGGCGGGCGTGGGGTTGCGGTACGTGACGCCGGTGGGCCCGCTGGCGTTCGACGTGGGCTTCAACCTGGACCCGGACGAGGAAATCAACGAAGCGCAGACGCAGTTCCACTTCAGCATCGGTACGTTCTGAGGAGTCGAGCCGGATGCGCATGTCCCCATGGTGGTGGTTGTTGATGCTGGTGGGGTCGGGCTGCGCGCACACGGAAGATGCGGCGGCGAAGCCCGAGCGTCCCAAGTGGATGCCGCCCGAGGGCACCTGTCCCAAGGGGGCGTTGGTGCAGATGGAGCGGCTGGGGTTGAAGCCGGGCGACAAGGTCCCCGTCATCGTGGACGCCATCCAGGACCATCCAGGGCCGGCCCGATACAACTACAGCTTCGTGATTGCGCTGCCTCGGGATGAGGGCGAGCAGAAGCTGCCAGGGGCTCGCATCGGTGGACGGCTGTACGTGACGAAGCACCGCGTGTTCGGCCGCTATGACCGCGTCTTCCTTCCAGAGAGCGGCGCCATGTCGGTGCCTTTCTGTGGCGTCCTGCTGGATGCGCGCTGGGACCGCGACGGGGAAGGGCTGATTGCGTACCCGAGCCCGATGAAGGGCTTCTCCGTCGTGCAGGACAACACGGGGGTCATCCTGGTGGTGGACAAGTACCCGTGAGCAGCGGCCGGGGTCCGTGAGGTACAGTCCCGTCCGTGTTCTATGCCTGTGTCCGTGCCGTGGTCGCGGTGTGTCTGCGCCTCTTCTACCGGGTGAAGGTGAATGCACCTGGCGCCGAGCCGGAGGGCCCTGTGCTGTTCGTGGGCAATCACCCCAATGGCCTCATCGACCCGGGGCTCGTCTTCATCATCACCCGCCGCCCGGTGACGTTCCTCGCGAAGGCGCCGCTGTTCTCACTGCCTGTCCTGGGGTGGCTGCTCAAGGGCCTGGATGCGCTGCCGGTGTATCGCAAGCAGGATGACCCCACGAAGATGGGCGGCAACGAGGGCACGCTCGACGCCGCGAAGGGCGCGCTGCTCCAGGGGCGCGCCATCACCATCTTCCCCGAGGGGAAGAGCCACTCCGAGCCAGGGCTCGCGGAGCTGAAGACAGGGGCGTCGCGCATCGCGCTGAGCGCGGCGAAGGAGGGCGCCGCCGTGCGCATCGTCCCCGTGGGCCTCACGTATGCGGAGAAGAACGTCTTCCGCAGCGAGGTCCTCATCGACGTGGGCCCCGCCATCGAAGTCGCTTCGTTCCTCCCCTCGGACGCCGCTTCCGAGTCCGAGTCCGTGCGTGCCCTCACCGACCGCATCGCCGAGGGACTCCGCGCCGTGACGCTCAACCTGGAGCAGTGGGCGGACCTGCCGCTGGTGCAGCTCGCCGAACAGCTCTATTCCTTCAAGCAGGGACAGGTGCTCGACGCGGAGCGGCTGCGGCTGTGGGCGCGCGGCGTGCAGTTGTTCCGCGCGCGTGAGCCGGAGCGGTTCGAGGGCGTGCGCGCTCACCTCGCGTCCTTCCAGCGCCGGCTGGGGCTGGTGCACGCGGAGCGCCTCAAGGACCTCGCGCTCGTCTACCGGCCGGGCAATGTGGTGCCCTTCGTGGTGAAGAACCTGCTGTCGCTGATACTGGGGCTGCCGCTGTTCGTGTTGGGCCTGGTGCTCTTCTGGCTGCCGTATCAGGTCCCCAGGGCTGTCAGCCGCAAGGTGGAGTTGGATGTGCAGGCGACGGTGAAGTTCCTCACCGCGTTCGTCCTGGCGCTCGTCTGGTGGGGTGGTCTCACCGTCGCCGCTGGTGTCTGGGGCGGGGCGTGGTGGGCGGGGCTGACGTTCCTCGCGGTGCCACCCCTGGCGCTCTTCACGCTCTACTTCGCCGAGCGTTGGGACGTGCTGCGCCGGGACATCGACGTGTTCTTCACGCTGGGCAGCCGCGTACGGCTCAAGTCGCTGCTGCTCTCGGATGGAGAGCGGTTGGCGGCGGAGGTGGAGCGGCTGGCCGATGAGTATCGGCCGCAAGTGGATGCGGCGGTCAGGCGGTAGCTTCCGTCCGGGGGACCGCCGAGCGGAACAGCCGGGCTCCGATGAGCAACGCCACGCCGCCCAGCAGCACGGGCAAGGCGTTGATGGCGATGGCGGTGTGGAGGCTCGACGCATCGGCGATGTTGCCGATGAGCGTGGGCGAAATCGCATCACCGAGCAGGTGGATGCACAGCACGTTGAGCCCCATGGCGAAGGCGCGGAACGCGGGGGGCACGCAGTTGACGATGGCGGCGTTGATGGGGCCGCTGTTGAGGAAGATGAGGAACTGCGCCGCGCCAATGGCCGCGAAGGTGAGGCCCACGTCCTTCAGGTTGACCGCCAGGTACATGCATGGCGCCGCCAGCATCAGGCCCACGCCGGACATCCAGAGTCCACCGCCCTCACGCTTGCGGTCCAGCTTGTCTCCCAGCCAGCCACCCGCCACGGTTCCCAACAGGCCCGCGACCGCCGTAATCGCACCGAAGCGGAACCCGGAGTCGTCCGCCAGCATGCCTCGCTCACGCACCAGGTAGGTGGGCATCCAGAAGCCCAGGCCGCCGATGGAGAACGTCATCAGCGTGTAGCCCGCGGTCACCGCCCAGAAGGCCGCGTTGCGTCCCAGCCCCTTGATGCCGACGAGGAAGGGCAGCTTCGTCTCCGCGTTGGGGCCATCCATGGCTCCGCGTTTGGGCTCGGGCATGAAGAAGGCCATGACCCCGAGAATCAGGCCCGGCACGCCTCCCGCGAAGAAGGCCACGTGCCACGAATATGCCTGCGTCAACCAACCGCCCAGTCCGTAGCCCGCCGCCGCGCCCACGGGGATGGCGATGTAGAAGTACGCGAGCATCCGCGTGCGCTTCTCGCGAGGGTACAGGTCCGAGATGATGCTGGGCGCCACCGCGCCATAACCCGCTTCGCCGATGCCAATCACCGCGCGAGCGATGAGCAGCGCGGCGAAGGACGTGGCGAGCCCGCTTGCTCCCGTGGCCAGACTCCACAGCAGCACTCCGCCCGCGACGAGCAGCCGGCGCGGATACCTGTCACCCAGGTAGCCCCCCACGGGCGAGGCCAGCATGAACACCAGGATGAACATGGTGCCCAGCAGGCCCGCCTGCGTGTCGTTGATGTGGAACTCCTGCTGGATGCCCGGCAACGCGACGGCGACGATGTACCGGTCGAGGTAGTTGACCAGGTTGATGAGGGTGAGGATGAGCAGCGCGTAGCCCGCGTTCGCGGCGGGTGTCGCTGGAGCCGCGGCAGGGGAGGGCGAGAGGCTCACGGAGGAGGTGCTCATGACCGGGAGGCCCCCGCGCCGAACCGGTGCGCGAGCAGTCCCCATCTCAGTCCCCTGTCACTCACCCGGCATCCCTCCAACCCCAGGGCCTTCACCGACTCCAGGAGGATGAGTGCTCCAGCGGGGATGACGTCCGCGCGCTTGGGCTGCATGCCCGGGAGCGCGCGACGCTCCTCCACCGGCATCTGGCAGAGCCGGTCCACCAGCGCCGTCAACTCACCCAGCGAGAGCGAGCCGCCGTGGACCCGCTCCGCGTCATAAGGGTCGATGGCGTGCTGCACGGCGTACAGCGTCGTCACGGTGCCAGCGACACCCACCAGCGCCGCATCGGGAGGAGGCGGGGGCAGGGCCTTGAACGTGTCGCGCAGGTGCGCCTGGATGCGTGCGCGGTTCTCCGAGGAGAGTGGGTCGGACGTCACGAAGCGCTCGGTCATCCGCACCGCGCCCACGTCGAAGCTGTGACGGAAGGCCACGTGGCCCGCGGGGTTGCCATAGATGAACTCCGTGGAGCCTCCGCCGATATCGAGCACGAGCAGCGGGCCCGCGGACTCGCTCGCGAAGTCCGCGTGCACCGCCGCGAACGACAGCTCCGCCTCCATCTGCCCGGAGATGATCTCCACCGTGACGCCCGCGCGCTCCTTCGCGGCGGCGAGGAACTCCGGGCCATTGCTCGCGTCGCGCGCCGCGCTGGTGGCGGACACCGCGATGTCCTGGGCGCCGGCTTCGCGAGCCTCTCGCGCGAAGGACTCCAGCACGGACAGCGTTGCCTCCATGCCCTCGGCGGACAGCTGACGGGTGGCATCCACGCCTCGCCCCAACCGGGTGATTTCGGCGCGCTCCAGGACAGGCTCGAAGCGGCCTTCGTCGGTGCGCTCCGCGACCAGCAAGAGCACGGAGTTGGTCCCTACATCGATGGTTGCGAATCGCGGCATGCGCCGGAGACTACTCAACGCAAGAGCACTTCCAAAGCCTCCGCCAGCGCGACGTATTCATCGGGTGTGTTGTAGAGCTGCGCGGACACTCGCACGTGACGGTGGGGTGGCTTGGGCCAGGCGACGATGGGCACCTCGATGCGGTGTTCGTCGAACAAGCGCAGGTGGAGCGGGTCCAGGTAGAGGGGGGGCTCGGGCCGCTCTGGATACCCTGGAGGCAGTGTCACCACGGCCATGCTTCCCACCATCTCCTCGGGGCAGGCCGGCGCCACCTTGAGCCGATCACAGAGCATCTTGCGCGCCGCCAGGGCCTTGTCGCGATTGCTGGCCATCACCTCGGGCCAACCCCCGGGGAGCATGTTTCCCATGACGCGCAGCGCCTCCGGGACACAGAGCGCCGCGGTGGGGTCGAACGTCCCCGTCCAGTCGAACAGCAGCCGGTGTCGTGAACGGTCCGTGCGGGGCGAGTTGCGCCCATGGCTCACCGCCAGCGGTGTCACTCCCGCTTGCAAGTCGCGGCGCACGTAAAGGAAGGCCGCGCCCTTGGGTGAGCACAACCACTTGTGACAGTTGCCCGTGTAGTAGCCCGCGCCCAGCGAGCGCAGCGATAGCGGCACCATGCCCGGTCCGTGCGCGCCGTCCACCAGCGTCTCCACGCCCCGCGCGCGCAGCTCGGAGACGAGCTTCGCGAGCGGCATCACCAGCGCCGTCTGACTGGAGACATGGTCGACGAGCAAGAGGCGCGTGCGCGGCGTCACGTGCGCGAGCACCGCGTCCACCACCGCATCGGGAGAGCTCACCGGCCAGGGCAGCTTCGCCACCACCACCTTCGCGCCCCACGTCTCCGAGACGAAGTCCAGCGCGTTGCGGCTGGCGTTGTATTCGTGGTCCGTGGTGAGCAGCTCGTCGCCAGGCTCGAAGCGCAGCGAGCGCAGCACCGTGGTGACGCCGCCGGTGGCGTTGGGGACGAAGGACACGTCCTCCGGGTCCGCGCCCACGAAGTCCGCGAGCCTCGCGCGGGCCTCGTCGAGCAGCGGCTCGATTTCACGATGGAGGAAGCGGACGGGCTCGGACTCCATGCGTGCGCGCAGCTCCGCTTGCTTCTGGAGCACCGCGGTGGGGCACGCGCCGTACGAGCCATGGTTGAGGAATCGGACCTCGGGGTCCAATCCCCAGTGGGAACGGAAGGGGGCGCTCATGCCCGGGAACTCGACCCGAGCAGGCGCCCCCTGTCAACGCTCCGAGCGTGCTGGCTACTGGGCGTCCGCCAGGGGCGCCCAGTCCGGCGTCAGCAGCGTGCCCTTCTCCGCCCGGAGGGGGAGCTGGTTGTTGCCGTCCGCCGTCATCACGAAGAGCTGCGTGCCACCCGCGCGGGTGGACGTGAAGAGGATGAGCCGGCCGTTGGGCGAGAACGCGGGCTCCTCGTTGTTGCCCTGGTCCTGCGTCATGCGCGTCACCTTGCCCGTCTCCACGTTGACGGTGAAGAGGTCGAACGCGTTGCGCTCGTCGCGCGCGGTGAAGACGATGAGGTCTCCGCGCGGAGACCAGTCCGGCGTCTGGTTGTAGTTGCCCTGGAAGGTGAGCCGCCGCACGCCCGAGCCATCCGCGCCCATGATGTAGATTTGCGGGCTGCCACCACGGTTGGAGACGAAGGCGATGCGCTTGCCGTCGGGAGACCAGGTGGGGCTGGTGTTCAGGCCGTAGGGCGTGTCGGTGATGGCCTTGGCACCCGAGCCGTCCGCGTTCGCCACATAGACCTGCGCGCTCTCACCCTCGGCCAGCGAGTACGCCAGGCGCTTGCCATCCGGAGAGAAGGCACCCCCCGTCGCCATCTGTCCGTCGGACACCACCAGCTTCGCCTCGCCACCGGGGCGCTGCACCCAGATGTCCGGGCGGTTCTTGCGATACGACGTGTAAGCCACCTGCGCGCCGTCGTTGCTCAGCGAGGGAAGGATGTTGATGCCTCCCTTGGTGAGCGCCACGGGGTTGCCGCCATCCCAGTCCGCCACGACGATGTCGCGGTTGGTGCCCGCCTTGCGCACGTAGGCGATGCGAGACAGGAACGGGCTGGGCTCGCGCGTGAAGTGCCGGTACAGCGCGTCCGCCAGCCGGTGGGCCAGGAGCGACGGGCTGCTCGCCGGCGCGTCCTTGGTGACCTTCAGGTCCTCGCGCCCGGTGCCCACGTTGAACAGGCGCAGTTCACCGCGCAGCGTGCCGGCGTCATCCGCCAGGGACACCTTCACCAGCGCCTCGGCGCCCACGTCCGCCCAGCGGCTGAAGGTGATGGTGCCCGCCGCCATGCCCTCCTTGGGGTCGGCGGTGAAGCTCTTGCGGTCCAACACCTGGAGGATGCCGGAGGCGGACAGGTCGAAGACGAAGGCCGCGTCGAAGGCATTGGCCTGCGCCTTGGCGCCCTCGTTCTGGGAGAGGGGCGCGGGCACTGCCACGGGCAGCGGGCGGAAGTTGGCGCCGGAGATTTCAATCGTCGGAGTCTGCGCGAGCGCCGCGAGCGGGAGGAGGACGAGGGAGAGGAGCAGGGCTTTCATAGGGCGTTGAAACTCAGGTTGACGCCGTTCTTCTGCAACGCGTCTCGAAGGTGGTCGGGAGGTGGCGAGAAGGGAGAGGCCTTGCGCACGGCGGCGAGGACCGCCGAGTCGAACAAGTCATTCCCACTGGGCTTCGTGAGCTTCACATCGAGCACTTCACCCGAGCGGCCCAGGCGCAGCGCCACCAGGGCCTTGAGGTGCATGCGCTCCGACTCCGGGATGGTGTCCGCGACGCTGTAGTTGCGGCGCACCTGGACCTGGAGCAGGCCGAAGTAGCGCTCGCCCTCGGCGGTGGCGGAGTCTCCGTCCGGGTCTCCGTCCTCGGCGCCCTCGGGCTCTTCATCCGGGGCCGCCTTGGCCGTCTTGTCGAACGCGCCGAAGAGGCGCTTGCGCCGGTCCTCGCCTTCCTTCTCGCCCTTGACGGGCGCGGGCTTGGGCGAGGAGGTCGGCTCCGGCTTGACGCCTGGGATGGGCACCGCGACGGCATTGGAGGGAGGCGCGGGGGGCGCCTCCGGCGTGGGCTTGGGTGCGTCCACCTGCTTGGGAGGCGGAGGCAGTTGCTCCTTGCGCGGCAGGAGCTTGGAGTCCCGAGGCTTGCCCTGTCGCACCAGCGTGGCGCGGATGGGCTGCGCGGTCAGGTCCACCTTGGGCGCGCTGTTGAAGCGCGCGTACAGCACCGCGGCCAGCAGCAGGACGATGTGCCCCACCACCGACGCGAGGACGAACGGCGACACACGCGCGGAGCGGTTGACGAGCAGGCTGTGGCTCACCGCGGATTGCATGGGCTAGCGCTTCGCCTCCTTCGGCTTCTTCGAGGTCGACGCGGCATTGGACGTCTTGGACCCCGTGGACGGGTCCGTGATCATGCCCACGTTGTTGATGCCCGCGCGCTGCGCCGCCGCCATGACCTCCACCACGACGCCGTAGGGCACGTCGCGGTCGGCGTGGAGGAAGACCTCCTTGTCCGCCTGCACCTTGGCGTTGGCGGCCAGCTTCGTCTCCAGCTCCTCCATCGCCACCTCGGCGTCGCCGATGTAGACCTTCTTGCCCGCGTCGATGGAGAGGACGACCTTCTTCTCCGTGGCCTCCACGGGCGCGGCCTTGGTCTCCGGCAGGTTCACCTTCACGCCCTGCTGGATGAGGGGCGCGGTCACCATGAAGATGATGAGCAGCACCAGCATCACGTCCACCATGGGCGTGACGTTGATTTCGCTCATCGTGGTGCGGCCACCGCCGCGATTGCCTCCGCCCATTCCCATGGACGCCTCCGCCTACCGGAAGAAGTGACGCTTGATGATGTTGAGGAAGTCCGCGGAGAAGTTGGACATCTCCGTGTCGAACACCTTGATGCGGCTGACGAACGAGTTGTAGGCGACCACGGCCGGAATCGCCGCGAACAGGCCCGCCGCCGTGGCGAACAGCGCGTTGCCCACCGGCGCCGCCACCGTGGCCAGCGTGGCGTTGCCCTGCTCGGCAATCTGGTTGAACGCGCTGAGGATGCCGATGACCGTGCCGAACAGGCCCACGAACGGCGACGCCGCGCCCACCGTGCCGAGGAACGACACGCGCGCCTCCAACTCCGTGATTTGCGACGTCGAGGCGCGGTTGAGCGCTCGCTCCACGTTTTCAATGCCGCCCAGCCGCTCGGCCATGGCGCCCTCGGCGCCGCCTTCCTTGGCCTGAGCCAGCTTGGTCAGCTCCTCGTAGCCAGCGCAGAAGACCTTGGACAGGGGCGAGGCGTCGAGCTTCTGGGCCGTCTGGTAGATGGCCTCCAGCCGGGACGCCTTCCAGAAGGTGTCGAGGAAGGTGAGAGACTGTGCGCGTGCCTTGGCGAGCTGGGAGGCCTTCATCGCGATGAGGGCCCAGGAAGCCACGGAGACCCCCATCAGGAGCAGCAGGACGGCCAGCTCGATGAAGGAAGCGTCGCGGATGATCTCCACGTAGTTCATGGCGCCGAGCGCCAGGGGCAAGTGGGGCGTCATGGGGTGGAGCGCGTAACACTCCGCTACAACTGGGTCAAACAAACGGGGCCTGGCCGCCTGCTTGTGGTTACTTGGCCGTGGGGATGAATAATTCCCACGCGGGGTCGTCCGAGGTGATTGAAACGGGCCGAACACCTCATCACCCCAAGACAGGTTGCCCCCATGAACTCCCGACTGCTGGTCGCATTCCTCTGCCTGGCGGCGGTCTCGACCGGTTGTATCGTTCACGACAACAACTATTACGACGACCCCGGCGACGTGACGTTCCGCTGGACCTTCGGTGGTCTGCGTTGCGACGAGGACCGCGACATCAAGGGCGTCAACATCACGATTCCCGGCGAGCGGTTGGCCAATGACGGCCGCTACCCGTGCCAGGCGAACGGCTTCGACGGCATCGTGCTGCACGACTTCGAGCCGGGCACCTACAGCTTCAACCTGGTGGCCGAGAGCTATGCGGGCCGGCAGCTGTACGAGGTGAGTGGAACGTTCCGGGTGAACGGCGATGTGACGGTGGACATCGACCTCACGCCCATCGGCGCCTCGCCGTCCTTCGCGTACGTCAACTGGCTGTTCCCCAACGGGGACTCGTGCAGCCGGGCGGGCGTGGTCAGCGTGGAGGCCCGCGTGGACGGGGGCGACTGGGCGCGCTTCGACTGCGCGGCGGGCTTCGGTGGCAACAGCATCAAGACGCCGTACCTGGAGCCGGGCAACCACAACCTGGAGCTCGTGGGGCTCGATGCGCAGCGCCGCACGCTCTACAGCCACGTGGGCCAGTTCACCACTCGCTACGGTGAGCCGACGTCCTACACAGCCACGCTGCGCAGCTCGGCCAGCTTCGCGTCCATCCAGTGGGAGTTCGAGTCGGGGAGCAGCGCGGTGAGCTGTGGGCAGGCCGGTGTGGCGTCCGTGGATGCCCGCGTGGATGGGGGCCAGTGGGTGCGCTTCAGCTGCTCGGATGGACGGGTGGGGGCGGGCGTCACCACGCCGCAGCTCACCCCGGGCGACCATGACCTGCAGCTGGTCGCCGTCGATGCGCAGAACCGCCCCTGGTACCACTACACCGGGCGGTTCTCGGTCCGGTCCGGCGAGACGAAGAACGTGGTGGTGAAGATGTGGGTGATTGGCGGGGCGTCCATCAAGTGGGAGCTGCGCTCGGGCGGGGTGGCGCAGAGCTGCTCCCAGGCGGGCATCTCCGAGGTGGCCATCAACTTCCGCGACGTGTTCACCAACGAGTGGGTGTACGGCATCGTCGGTGACCGGCACGGCTGCAACGACGCGCCGGTGGTCTTCGAGTTCCTCCGTCCGGGCCGCTACGAGGTGGAGATGAAGGCGCGGACGAGCACCGGCGTGGACTACTTCTCGGTGAGCAACAGCGTGTTCGTCGACATCGTCGGACACCAGTTCCCGGGGCCGCAGAACGCGCTGCTCGTGTCGCTGTTCCCCCGGTAGCGCAAGCTCACTCGCTCGTGGGGTGAACAAGAGGGTCGGGGCCATTGGCTCCGGCCCTCTTGGCTTTCGGGCGGGCCGTGGCGTTGGCACCAAACGTGATAGGGACACCCGGCATGCGGCAAGCCAGCCACAGTCCCATCGGTGTCTTCGATTCAGGTGTCGGAGGGCTCACGGTCCTCAAGTCGCTCATGGAGCACCTTCCCCATGAGAGCACGGTGTACCTGGGGGACACGGCGCGAGTCCCCTACGGCACCAAGTCCGGCGAGGTGGTGACGCGCTACTCGCTGAAGAACGCGGAGTTCCTGCTCGAGCGCGGCATCAAGCTGCTGGTGGTGGCGTGCAACACGGCGTCATCCGTGGCGCTGCCGGCGCTGGAGGCGGCGCTGCCCGTGCCGGTGGTGGGGGTGATTGGTCCGGGGGCGCAGGCGGCGCTCGCGCGGACGCAGGGCGGCGGCGTGGGGGTCATCGGCACGCAGGGCACCATCCGCTCCGGGGCCTATCAGCGCGCGCTCGAGTCCCTGGACCCGCGGGTGAGGGTGAAGGCCCGCGCGTGCCCGCTCTTCGTGCCGCTGGCGGAGGAAGGGTGGACCACCGGGGACGTGCCCATGCTGACGGCGCGTGAGTACCTGGGAGAGTTCGCCCGCGACGGCGTGGACACCCTGGTGCTGGGGTGCACGCACTACCCGCTGCTCAAGGGCGTCATCCAGGAGGTCGTGGGACCCAAGGTGGCGCTGGTGGACTCGGCGGAGGCCACCGCGCAGGCCGTGGCGGCGCTGCTGGAGCGCATGGAGCTCCTGGCGCCGGGGACGGGTACGCCGTCTCACACGTACTTCGTCACCGACGTGCCCGAGCGCTTTGCCGAGGTGGGAGCGCGGTTCCTGGGCCGGCCCATCGCCAGCGCGGAGCAGGTGGACCTGAAGTTCTGAGGCGGAGGGCGCGGCCCCTGGCTCAGGCGGAGGGGCGCGTGGGGGCGGGCGCGGGCGCGGCGTCCTCGGTGGTGGCCTTGGTGAGCAGCTCCTTGGCCGCCTGGACGACGGGGGCCTCGGTGGAGCCCTGGACCTCCACCAGCGCACGCGCGGCCTCGTCGCCGATGTCATCCTCGCGAGGGACCAGGCCCGTGACGCGCGTGACAAGCCGCTCCATCAGCGGGAAGAAGCTCACCGCGTTGAGCGGCCAGTTCAGCCAGCCCACGGTGATGCAGTAGTACTTGTTGAACGGCGCGGTGTGGTGGATGCGGTGGTGCGCCGGCGGCAGGATGAGGTGGATGCGCTGCAGGAAGCCGATGAGCGCCGGCGGCGTGTCCATGTGCGACCACTTGTGGAACTGATTGGTCGCCATCACCCAGAAAATCATCGCGCCCAGGAAGCTGGCGCAGAACACCCAGCCGGAGTTGCTCAGCGGCATGGACACGGCGGCCACGGCCACGGGCAGGGAGATGAGGCAGTTGTTGCCGTTGGTCTCCACGAAGTCGTGGCGGGTGATGGCCTTCTCGTCGACGTGGTGCTCGCGGAAGGGGCGGATGAGGGCCTTGCCCAGGATGGGCATGTTCGTGGAGCCCCACGTGTCGCCCATCCAGTGCACGAAGCCGGAGACGAAGTCCGCGGCCAGGTAGCCCAGGAGCACCGCGCTCAAGAGGAGCCACGGGCCGCCGTGCGGGTTGGTGTAGAGCCGGTACACCAGGAAGAGCTCCAGCGCCATGAAGCTGACGATGGCTCCAATCTCCATGGCGCGGATGGCGGGTGAGTACCCGTCCGCCAGGGCCTGAGCGTCCTGGAGGCGGACCTGGGTCTTGATCTCGTTCGTCTTCTTCATCCGTGGAGTCCTGGACGTTGGCGCCGTTGATCAACGCACCCGCAGGCCTGTACGTACCCCAGGCGCTTTTGGGTTTTCAACGGACCGGAAGTTGGTTCCCGCACTGGAGGTTGGCTACGTGGCGGACGGGCGTCGGCCGCAAGAATTGCGTGGCCCCCTGGCGGGCAGGCGCCCATGGCGGGACATGCGGGGTTGACGCTTACCTTGTGTCGTGGGGAAGCGGCTGGTACGGTCCGCCCACTCGGCAATGACGAAAACCTTCGAGAAGGCCGTCACCGGCTTCAATCACAACATCAAGCACAAGGGGAAGGTCTACCACGTCCAGACCGAGGACTCGGGCGTCAACAATCCCCACATCATCACCCACCTGTTCGTGGGCGGGAACATCCTCGCGTCGAAGAAGACGTCCTACTCGGACATCCTCAACGCGGAGAGCCTGGCGGAGGTCGTCCGCGAGTTGATGGAGGAGCAGCACAAGGAGATGCTGCGCAACCTCATCAACGGCGTGTACGACAACTACGAGTCCACCGCCCGGCACTACCAGCCCGGTCAGCTCGCCACGGAGGCGGACTCCTCGCAGGTGAAGATGCAGCCCGGACAGTCGATGGCGCCCCGTCCGGTGCAGCCCGTCGTCGTGCCTCAGCCTCCCGTGCTCCCTCCCGAGGTTGCCGCCGCGCGTGCCCTCAAGGAGAAGCCGAAGATCAACGAGGTGGGCGTGGAGACGCTGTTCGGCGAGGACCTCATCTCCGAGAAGAGCCTGGACGAGGTCATCCTCAGCTACCTCGCCGGAGAGGGCGAGCAGTAGGTCCGGTGCGGTGCCCCCGTCAGGGGAGGACCCACTGGACCCAGGTGGCCCCGTAGACCATCAGCACGAGGGCCGCCAGCACGTCCAGGAGGATGCCGGTGCGCATCATCACTGGCAGTCGCACCACGCCGCTGCCGAAGACGATGGCGTTGGGCGGCGTGCCCGCCGGCAGCGCGAAATCACACGAAGCCGCGAAGGTGCTCACCGCCAGCAGGGGCCGTGTGGCGGGCAGCACGTTGAGCATGACGTTCGTCGTGGCCGTGTTGGAGGCGATGGCCGACAGCAGGATGGTTGCGGTGGCGACCACTCCGTGTTGGACAAGCCCAGGCAGGGACTCCAGCTCGGACAGGCGCGTGGTGAGCCAGGAGGCCAGTCCGCTGGCTTCGATTCCCGCCGCCAACGCGAAGCCTCCGCCCAGGAGCAGCAGCGTGTCCCAGGGCACGCGCCGCAGCGCCGCGAGCGACAGCCGCCCCATGAGAATCAGCGTGAGTGCGCCCAGCATCGCCACCGCGGCCTCGTAGTGCTTGCCCCCCAGCTTGAAGCCGTTGAACGCGAGGGCGACCCACGGCGCGAGCACCGCGCGCAGCAGGTCTCCGAAAATCCACAGCATCGCGGCGGTGAAGAACACGAGCCCCACCGTGCGCTCCCCAGGCGTGATGGGGCCCAGCTCCGCCAGCTCCTGGGCGATGACGTCTCCGCCCTGGCCCGGGCCCATCTTGTCCTGGCGGGCCCCGCGCCACAGCACCGCCCACGTCAGCGGCAGGAAGATGAGGACGAAGGGGAGGGCGGCAATCATGTACTCGACGAAGCCCACGTCGCTGCCCAGCCGGCGGGACACCACCCCCGCGAAGACGGAGTTGGTGGGGCTGCCAATCTTGGTGCCAATGCCGCCGATGTTGGAGCCGTACGCGACGGCGAGCATGAGCGCCGCGCCGAAGTGATGGAGGGGACGTCCCTCGGCGGCGCGCAACTGGGAGAGCAGCGCCATGCCGATGGGCACCATCATCACCGCCGTCGCCGTGTTGGAAATCCAGAGCGACACGGCCGCCGTGGCCGCGAGCATGCCGAACAAGAGCCGCTCGGGGCCTGTCCCGACGGCGCGCATGATGAGCAGGGCGATTCTGCGGTGCAGTCCCCACTGCTCCATGGCCGCGCCCAGGGCCATGCCTCCCATGAAGAGGAAGATGTACGGGTCCAGGAAGGGCAGCGTGGCTCGGCCCACGGCGACGACGGGGTGGGTCGTGTCGAACACGCCGAGCAGGGGGAACAGCGCGACGGGGAGCACCGCGGTCCAGGCCATGGGGACGGCCTCGGTGAACCACCAAATCGCCATCCACGCGGCGACCGCGGCGGCGGCGGCGGGACGGTCACCCAGACCTGGCAGGGTGTGGAGTCCGGAGGGAACCCCGTAGATGAGCGCGGCGGCCAGCGGCCCCGCGAAGCGTCCCACCCACTGTCCCCTCGTCGCGCGGCGCTCCGGCTGCTCGCTCATATGGCCTGGCACCGTCGCACAGGTGATGCCGGGGGTGGGAGGGGAAAGCCCCGCCCTCCGCCAGGGGTGCGTGGGGCGCTTCGGCCCGGGCGTGATAGGTTGGGCTCCTTCCGCGCCGCGCCATGATTCAATTCTTTCACGTCTACAAGGCGTATCCCGGCGATCCGCCGGTCCTCTCGGACATCAACCTCAGCGTGGAGAAGGGTGAGTTCGTCTTCCTCACGGGCCCCTCCGGCGCGGGGAAGACGACGCTGCTCAAGCTCATCTTCTGCGCGGAGAAGGCCACCAAGGGGCAGATTCTGGTGGGCGGCCGCAACATCGCCCGCATCCGCGAGTCCGCCGTGCCCTACCTCCGGCGCAACATCGGGGTGGTGTTCCAGGACTTCAAGCTGCTGCCGCACCGGACGGTAGAGGACAACGTGTCCTTCACGTTGGACGTGCTCGGGGTGCCTCGGGCGGAGGCTCGCGAGAAGGTGCGGCGGATGCTGAAGCTGGTGGGGCTGGAGCACAAGGCGGACTCGTTTCCGCTCAGGCTCTCGGGTGGAGAGCAGCAGCGCGTGGTGATTGCGCGCGCGCTCGTGAACGACCCGACCATCCTGCTCGCGGACGAGCCCACGGGAAACCTGGACCCGGCGCTCACCGTCGAAATCATGGACCTGCTCACCCAGGTGAACATCCGGGGCACCACGGTGATTGTGGCCACGCACGACGCCACGCTGCTCTCGCGCTACCAGAAGCGCACGGTGCGGTTGGAGCGCGGGCAGATTGTCTCCGACGAGGACGGCGTCAAGGCGGCGCGGCGGATGGTCGTATGAGCGCGTTCGCGAAGACCCGTTACTTCTGGCGCTCCGCGGCGGTGGGGCTCAAGCACTCGCCCTTCGTGCACTTCATCGCGGTGACGACCATCGCCATCGCGCTGTTCTCCGCGGGGCTCGCGCGAGGCGGCGCCCGGATGCTCGACAACCTGCTGGCGTCCCTGGGCGGCGAGGTGGAGGTGACGGTGTACCTGGCGCCGGAGCTGGGCCAGGACGAGGCCCATGGCGTGCGCGCGCGGGTCGAGGCCCTCAGCCGCGGACAGGTGACGCTCATTCCTCCCGAGGCCGCGCTGGCGCGGCTCCGCACGGAGCTGGGGGACCTGGGCGAGGCGCTGTCGGAGCTGCCGGAGAACCCGCTGCCCGCCGCGCTGGAGCTGCGGGTTCCTCCCGAAGAGCGCAACCCCGAGGCGCTCAAGGCGTTGGCCCAGGAGCTGCGCGCGCTGCCCGGGGTGTCCGGGGTGGACTACGGAGAGCAGGCCGTGGAGCGGCTGACCGCGATTGCGCGGGCGCTGCGCTTCGGGGCGCTGGTGGCCTTCGTGGTGGTGCTGGGCGCCACGGTCGTCATCGTCGCGGCCACGCTCCAGCTCGCCATCTATTCGCGGCGCGAGGAGATTGAAATCCAGAAGCTGGTCGGCGCGACGGACCGCTTCGTCAAGGCGCCCTTCCTGCTCGAGGGCCTGTTGCAGGGGCTCCTGGGCGCGGGGGTGGCGCTGTTGGGGTTGTGGGTTTTCGGCCGGGTGGTGGGGCCCATGCTGGGCTCGTTGTTCGCGTTCCTCCTGGGGCCGGGTGTGGCGGCGCCGTGGGTGGAGCCTCGGCTGGTGTTGGAGTTGGTGGGCGCGGGCTGTGGCCTGGGCCTGGGTGGCAGCTTCGTCGCGGTGGGGCGCTTTCTTCGCGTATGAGCCGCGCTCTGGTCCTCGCCGCGGCCCTGGTGCTGATGGGGTTGCCCGCGCGTGCACAGAAGTTGGAGGAGGCGGAGCAGGCCGCCTTGCGCGAGAAGCTCGCCGCGCAGCGCGCGACGTTGGCGCTGGTGGAGTCGAAGAAGCTCAGCGTCCTCGAGGGCCTGGAGCTGATGGAGGAGATGGTGTCCTTCTCCCGCCGGCGCGTCCGGGCGCTGGAGGCGGACCTGACGGTGTTCCGCAAGCGCGTCATCCTGGCCGAGCGCGAGGAGGCACTCTTGCGCGAGGCGCTGCGTGTCCAGCTCCGACGGTTGTCACCTCGCCTGCGCACGCTCTACCGCGTGATGCGCCGCCGCCCGCTGGAGGTCCTGTTGTCGGCGGAGGACTTCTCCGCGCTCGTGTGGCGCGCGCGTGCGCTGGAGGCGAGCATGGCCGGCGACCTGGAGCTGCTGCGCGGCGTGCAGCGCGTGGCTCACCTCCAACGGCAGTCCACTCGGGAGCTGAAGCGGCTGCAGGCGTCGCTCGCCTCGCGTGTGTCGTTCCTCCAGGAGCAGGAGCGGCTGGCGCGGGCTCAGCGCGCGGCGCTCGAGGAAGTGGTGGGCTCGCTGGCGGGAGAGGCGGAGCTGGCGCGCCGCGCGGTGAAGGAGTTGGAGCATGCCGACGCGGAGCTCACCCAGGTGGTGCGCGAGCTGAAGGAGGCCCCCGCCACACATGGCTTCGGCGCGCTTCGCGGCAAGCTGCCGCAGCCCACGCGCGGCATCGTCGAGGTGGGCTTTGGCAAGGTGGTCAACCCGCGCTTCAACACCGTCACCGTGCAGAAGGGCCTGGATATCCGCGCCGCCGCGGGCGCTCCCGTCCAGGCGGTGGCCGACGGCACCGTCGTCTACTCCGGCTCGCTGCGGGGCTACGGCAACCTGCTCATCCTGGACCACGGCGACGGCTACCACACGCTCATGGCCCACCTGGCCTCCATCGTCCCGGGGCTCGGGGCCGCGGTGGCCGCCGGTGAGGTCGTGGGCGAAGTGGGAGACACGGGCTCGCTCAAGGGCTCGTATCTCTACTTCGAGGTCCGCAAGGCGGGGCAGGCCGTGGACCCCGCGCCCTGGCTTGCTCCTGCATCCTGACGCGTTGCGGCAATCCGGCGCGCGACTTGTTATCCTCGGCGGAGGACTCTCACCCCGAGGGGAGCGGACGAGCGCATGGACCTGATGGGCGGAATGCAGAAGGCGGTGCGGCGGGTGCTGGTGGCTCGAGGTGTCCAGTCCTCGACAGTGGACGTGGGGCGACAGTCTGTTCACTTCTACGCGTTGAAGGGGCAGGGCAAGGGGCCGCCGGTGGTGCTGGTGCATGGGCTGGGCGGCTCTGCGAATGGCTTCAGCCGCGTGTTCTTTGGCCTGGCGAAGCGCTTCTCCCGCGTGGTGGCGCCGGACCTTCCGGGCCATGGCTTCTCCACGGAGTACTGCGGCGGGCAGGTCTGCGTCCGCAATCAGTTCGAGGTGCTGCGCGCCTTCGTGGAGCAGGAGGTGGAGGAGCCCGCCTTCATCGTCGGCAATTCGCTGGGGGGAGCCATGTCGGTGAACCTGGCGGCGGAGAATCCCCAGTGGGTGCGCGCGCTGGCGCTGGTGGCCCCGGCGGGCGCGGAGCTTCCAGTCGAAGAGAACGCGGCGCTGCTCAATTCGTTCACGGTGCGTACACCCGCGGAGGCGCGGGCCTTCACCCGCCGCCTGTTCCACCAGGCCCCGCTGCCGGCGCTGCTGCTCGCGCCCGAGCTGACCCGATTCTACGACACCCCCACGGTGAAGGCGCTCACCGCGGAGGTGATGGCCACCCAGCTCAGCCTGGAGCCGCAGGCGGTGCGCAACCTGTCCATGCCGGTGCTGTTCCTCTGGGGCGGCAGTGAGCGGCTGTTGCCCTCGCGCTCGCTCGACTGGTTTCGCACGCACCTTCCCTCGCATGCGCAGGTGCGCGTGGTGCAGGGGTTCGGGCACGTGCCCCAGATGGAGCGTCCAGACGAGCTCGTGTCGCACCTGGTGCGCTTCGCCGACGCGTCCGAGCTCTGAGGGCTGGGTATAGACTGGGACGCCCTTCGAGCTTCTCGCGAAAGGACGTACCGACGTGACGGGTCTCACTCAGCCGTGGCGCGTGGCGCTGGCCGCGCTCATCCTCCTGTCCGGACCCTCGGCCGCCGATGAGAAGAAGGACGCGGGGACTCATGCTCCCGCGTCGTCCTCGGAGCGGGCGGAGAAGGCGGATGCCACCTACCGCCAGTTGGAGACCTTCGCCCGCGTGCTCTCCTACGTGGAGAACAACTACGTCGAGGCGCCGAACCAGGAGCGGCTCATCTACGGCGCCATCCAGGGGATGCTCGACACGTTGGACCCGCACACCGTCTTCATGCCTCCGGACGTCTTCCGGGAGATGAAGATTGATACGTCGGGCGAGTGGGGTGGGCTCGGCATCGAAATCGCGCGCAAGAACGACCGCATCATCGTCGTGGCCCCCATCGACGACACGCCGGCTGCGCGTGCGGGACTCAAGGCGGGCGACGAGCTGGTGGGCATCGACGGCGAGAGCACCCGCGGCATGGACGTGGGGCGGGCCATGCAGAAGATGCGAGGCCCCGCAGGGGGGCGCGTGCTCCTGAGCATCCTGCGCCAGGGCTTCAGCGCGCCGCGCGAAATCGCCATCATCCGGGACCACATCCGCATCGTCTCCGTGGAGGGTGAGCTCTACGGCGGCATCGGCCATGTGAAGGTGAAGAACTTCCAGGAGCGCACGGACCAGTACCTGCGCAAGGAGCTGGACCGGCTGCGAGGTCTCAACGGGGGCAAGGAGCTGCGCGGTCTGGTCCTGGACCTGCGCAACAACCCCGGAGGCCTGTTGGACGAGGCGGTGGCGATGAGCGACCGGTTCCTCCCGGGCAACCTGCCCATCGTCTTCACGCGTGGGCGCGACGGCCGCAACTCCACCGAGGAGCGCAGCAAGGACCGCGATACGGAGAAGAACTATCCGGTGGTGGTGTTGGTGAACGGCGGCAGTGCGTCCGCGTCGGAAATCGTGGCGGGCGCGCTTCAGGACCACGGCCGCGCCACGCTGATGGGCACGCCCACCTTCGGCAAGGGCAGCGTCCAGACGGTCATCGAGCTGGAGGACGGCTCGGGGCTGAAGCTGACCATCGCGCGCTACTACACGCCCAAGGGCCGCAGCATCCAGGAGCGGGGCATCACTCCGGACTACCTCGTGCCGGATGAGCCCGGCGCCAAACCGGGACGCGAGGCGCCTCGGGAGAAGGACCTCCAGCGCCACTTCCGCGCCGAGTCCTCCGCCACCAGCGAGCCCGCATCACCCGCTCCTCGTGGCCCGCCGGAGAATCTGCCCAAGTGGGAGCCCACCGCGGCACTGAAGGACTACCCCCTCAAGGTCGCGCTCGAGTATCTCCACGGCCTCTCGGCCGCTCCAGGGCGGCCTCCGGCGCGAGCTGAGGGTCGGTAAGGACTCCTTCCCCCTTGCTTTTCGCCGCGACCTCCGTTTGATGGCGGACGGACAAAGGTGACCGAGTGATGCGACCTTCGAGCAATCGCGCGATGCACGCGGCTCTCAGCGGGTGGTTGGTGGGCATGTTGGCCGTAGGCCCCGCCGCCGCGCAGACGAGCCTCCCCCTTCGACTGACGCCCAGGGCGGTTCCCACCGCCTCTCCGACCTCCGTGACGGTGGTGGCCATTCCGCTGGACGCGGCGTCGCGCACGGAAGCCGCGCGGCTGGCGTACTGGGCCGAGCAGTCCGTCGCGCGCTCCGGCCGGCTGGAGCTGGTGCGCCTGGCGGAGGCGCTCGACGCGAAGGGCAAGGCGGCGCGCGAGGCCAAGGCGGCCGAGGGCGCCGAGGCCATGAAGGAAGGCCAGCGCGCGTACGACGACCTCGACACGCAGAAGGCGCTCCAGCAGTTCGAGGCGGCGGCGCGCGCGTTCGAGGCGAGCGACATGTCGCGCAACTTCGGCGAGCTCTCCCGCGCCCGGGTGATGAAGGCGGCCTCGCAGGTGGCCAACGGCGAGAACGCGGCGGCGCAGCTGGAGATTCGCGCGGTGCTGGCGGTGGACCCCCGCGCCCAGTTCTCCCCCAACTTCTTCCCGCCCGATGAGGTGGCCTTCGTGGACAAGGAGCGCAAGGCGGCGCTCGCGGGGTCCTCGGGGGCGCTGACGGTGCACACCGAGCCGGTGCCCGCGCAGGTGTACGTGGACGGCCACTTCAAGGGTGTGTCGCCGGTGGAGCTCAAGGGGCTGACGGCCGCGGACCACTTCGTGACGGTCGTCGCGCCGGGCTACGGCATGGAGCAGAGCCGGGCGCGCGAGGGCGACACGTCGCTCACGCTTCCTCCCACCGAGTCCCAGCGCGGCCTTCAGTCCATCTCCGAGCGCGTGGCGCGCAAGTCCGAGGAGCTGGAGCGGGACGTGGCGCTGCGTGAGCTGGGCGCGCTCGCGGGGGTGTCGCAGGTGCTGGCCCTGCTGGTTCGCGGTGGCACGGGCACCGCGCCGCTCCAGGTGACGGGCCTCCGGCTCGAGGTCTCCGATGGCCACAACCTGGCGTACTCGGTGGGCGCGGTCCCCTCGGGCGAGGCGATGGCCACGGGCTCCGAGGCGTTCCTGTCCTCGCTGGTGGGCAACGACACGGCGCGACTGGCGGGCAACAAGCCGGTGACGCACTTCGTGACCGAAGGCGGCCCCGGCCGCAAGACGATGGGCTACGTGATGATGGCCACGGGCGTGGCGCTGCTCGCTGGTGGCATCTACTTCGGCATGGAGGCCTCGTCGAAGGAGGATGACTTCCGCCGCGCGCCCCAGACGAGCCCTCGCGCCAAGGACTTCAGGGACACCGGCAAGACGTACGCGCTGGTCGCGGACATTGGCCTGCTCACCGGCCTGGTCTCCGCGGGCCTGGGCAGCTACTTCGCCTTCTCGGGCGGCGGTGGGGGAGGCGGCTCCAAGTCGACCCCTGCGCCCGCGCCTGCTCCCACGCCCAAGCGTTCGCGCGCCACGCCGCCGGCCAAGGCCGAGTCGCAGAAGGAGTCGCTGGCCATGCCGCCGCCTCCGAAGGGGACGAAGCCGATGAACGACTCGCTGCCCATGCCGCCGCCTCCGCCCGCGTCCAAGTCCACGCCGGCGGCCGCGACGCCCGCGCCCGTGCCTGCGTCCAAGTCCACGCCTCCGGCCGCGACGCCCGCGCCCAAGGCCGCGCCCGCGACGGCGCCCCCCGCCAGCGAGCCCGCCGCGGTGCCCGCGAAGGGCGTCGACACGCGCCGCTCCCGCGAGGACGACGCCGCTCAGCGCGAGGAAGAGCTGCGCAAGCGGCGCGAAGAGGTGGAGCGCCAGCGCCGCGAGCTGGACGAGCGCCGCAAGAAGGAAGAGGCCGAGGCGGAGTCCAAGCGCCAGCGCGACGATGAGTCCAAGCGCAAGCGCGAGGAAGAAGACAAGAAGAAGCGGCCGTCCATCGACGAAGACGATCTCCGGAATTACTAGCCATGCGCCGTCCCTTCCGTTTCCTCATTCCCTTCGTGGCCCTGTCCCTGGGCCTGTCCGCGTGCAGCCTGCTCGTCGACTTCGACGAGGAGGGTCAGCCGTGCGACGACCGCAACCAGTGCATGCCTGGCTTCGCCTGCAAGGACGAGAAGTGCGTCGCTGATGGCTCCGCTGGCCGCCCTGACTCTGGCTCCGATGCGGGCTCGGATGCAGGCAGTGACGCGGGCTCCGACGCGGGTGACGCGGGCTCGGACCCTTCCACCCGCTCCGACGCGGGGCCGGTGGACGGCGGGTAGCTGACGCGCGGCCAGGGGCTTCGCCGCCACGGGCGGTCGTTCCTACAGCCTCTGGCCTCGCGTGGTCGGCGGGCCGCGCCGTGTCCTCGGGGACACGGCCGCCCGTCCGCCCATCCCGGCCGCAAACCCTCGTTTCCACGAGGTCCGCCGGCGCGCATGCCGCTGCTTCCCCCCGCGCGTTGGTTGGCATCCGTCATGCTCTGTCGTGAGCCCAGGAGGTTTCATCGACATGGGCAAGCGCGTCGGAGTGCTGATGGGTGGCTGGGGCGAGGAGCGGGAGATTTCGCTCAAGACGGGTGAGGCCGTGGTGGCGGCGCTGGAGTCTCGCGGCCATCAGGTCACCCGAGTCTTCGCCGGGCCGGGGTTGGACCGGGCGCTGCGCTCCGCCGAACTGGATGTCGCCTTCATCGCGCTGCATGGCCGCATGGGCGAGGACGGCCGCGTGCAAGGGCTCCTGGAGCTGCTGGAGCTGCCCTACACGGGCTCCGGAGTGCTGGCCTCCGCGCTGGCGATGAACAAGCCCGTCGCCAAGAAGCTCTTCCGGCTGCACAACCTGCCCACGCCCCAGGGCTACCGCGTGGGCCGCGACGAGGCGGCGGACGCGCTCACCCTGCATGGAGACCTGGGCTTCCCGTGCGTGGTGAAGCCCGCGTGTGGAGGCTCGTCGGTGGGGCTGTCCGTGGTGCGCGAGCCCCAGGCGCTGGTGCCCGCGGTGGCCCAGGCGTGCCGCTACGGCGGCGAGGCGTTGGTGGAGCGCTTCGTGTCGGGCCGCGAGGTGACGGTGGGCATCCTGGGCGGGAAGGTGCTGGGGAGCTGCGAGGTGGCCACGCCCCGCGAGAGCTTCGACTTCGACGCCAAGTACAAGGGCGGCTCGCGCTACTTCCTGCCGCCGCGCCTGTCCGCCACGCGAGTGGCCAACGTGGAGGCCCTGGCCTTGGCGGCGTACCGCGCGCTGGGATGCCGCGGCCATGCCCGCGTGGACCTGCTCTGCTCGGACACCGACAACGACGTGGTGCTGGAGGTCAACACGCTGCCGGGCTTCACCCCCACCAGCCTCCTGTCCAAGATTGCCGCCCACGCGGGGTTGGACTTCCTGGAGCTCGTCGAGCGCATCCTGGCGCTGGCGACCCGCGACGACCCGGGTATTCTCGACGCGCCTGCTGTCGGCCCCACTCCCACTGTCCTGGAGCCCCGTCGCGCGGTGAGCTGACCTCCCAGGTAGTCCGCCCCCGGCGCCGTTTCAGCCCCGGCGCCTTCCCCGCAATGGCCCTGTACGCCTTGGTGACGCAAGGTGTCACAGGGGCCTGAACGGAACGTTCAAATTCGGGGAATAATTTGACACACCCTTGACGCCTCCCTATTGTCCGGCGCCGATCTGTCCCGAAGCGTCAAAGTCTTGTCTTTTCGGGTACATAGGAGGCGGGGGCTCAGCGGACCCATGAGGCGGCGGTTCGGCGTGAGACGGGAATTTCCGCAGCCGCCACGCATGGAAGGACCGCGGGCCACGGGGGCCGTGCGGGAGGGGCTGAGCGTCACCGATGACCACCGTTGAGATCATCTTCCTGGGCGTCTATTTCAGCGTCCTGTGCGTGCTGGCGGTCTATGGCTCGCACAGGTACCGGATGGCGTTCCTTTACTACCGGCACAAGTTCAAGCTGCCGACGCCCAAGAGCCCTCTGAAGGAGCTTCCTCGCGTCACCATCCAGCTGCCCATCTTCAACGAGATGTACGTGGTGGAGCGCCTGGTGGAGTCGGTGTGCCGCATCGACTACCCGCGCGAGCTGTTGGAAATCCAGGTCCTCGACGATTCGACGGATGAGACGTGTGGCATCGCGCGGGCGTGCGTGGAGCGTCACCGGCAGAGGGGCCACGACATCGTCTACATCCACCGCGTCAACCGCGAGGGATTCAAGGCGGGCGCGCTGGAGAACGGCCTGAAGTCTGCGCGCGGCGAGTTCGTCGCGGTGTTCGACGCGGACTTCGTCCCGAGCCCCGACTTCCTCCTGCGCACGGTGCCGTTCTTCTCCGACGCGAAGGTGGGCATGGTGCAGGTGCGCTGGGGCCACCTCAACCGTGAGTTCTCCATCCTCACGCAGGCCCAGAGCATCTTCCTGGACGGCCACTTCATCATCGAGCACACGGCGCGCAACCGCTCCGGCTGCTTCTTCAACTTCAACGGCACCGCGGGCATCTGGCGCCGCGACACCATCGCCGACGCGGGCGGCTGGCAGCACGACACGCTGACCGAGGACCTGGACCTGAGCTACCGCGCCCAGCTCAAGGGCTGGCAGTTCGTGTTCCTCCCGGAGGTCATCTCCCCGGCCGAGGTGCCGGTGGACATGAACGCCTTCAAGAGCCAGCAGCACCGCTGGGCCAAGGGCTCCATCCAGACGGCGAAGAAGCTCCTGCCCACCATCCTCAAGAGCAACCTGCCGCTGGCCGTCAAGCGCGAGGCGTTCTTCCACCTCACCAACAACATGGCCTACCTGTTGATGGTGCTCCTGTCGGTGCTGATGCCCATCAGCATGGTGGTGCGCTTCCAGCATGGCCTGTACGGCACGCTCTTCCTGGACCTGCCCTTCTTCGTCTCCGCCACGGCCAGCGTGTGTTTCTTCTACGTGGCCGCGCAGCGGGAGCGGGGCGTGACGGGCTGGGAGCGGGTGAAGTACCTGCCGTTCCTGATGAGCCTGGGCATCGGCCTGGCCATCAACAACGCCAAGGCGGTGGCGGAGGCGCTGCTCAACCAGCAGTCGGGCTTCGCCCGCACGCCGAAGACCGGCGCCGAGGGCAAGAAGGTCAAGGCGGTGAAGAAGACCTACCGCGGCAGCAAGACGCTGATGCCGGTGGTGGAGCTGCTCTTCGCGGCGTACTTCACGGGCGCGCTGTGGTTCGCCATCGACGCGCGCATCTACACGTCGGTGCCCTTCATCGTCCTGTTCCAGGCGGGCTTCCTCTACGTGGGCATCTCCAGCCTGCTGCAGGGCTTCGCGGGCCGGATGAAGCTCTCCGACGCGGGGGCCTCCTCGGTGAACCCCGCCGACGAGCAGGCCCGTCCGGTGGCCTGAGGCCGAGCCTCCTTGGCACATGCGTCGCGCTCCAGGCGGGGCGTGACGTGTCCGAGGAGGCGGCCCGTACTCAGGGGCCCGCGTCGGGCGGGTCTCTGAGCAGCACCTGCTTCAGTCTCACCGGTGGAGGGCCGGACCGGGATGGCTGGCAGCCTTCATCGATGGACGTGCTGGCCACCGCGCGCAGCGTGAGGCCCGCGTCCTCGCAAGCCACCAGTTCCGTCGGGAAGGTGACGGGGCAGGGCGCTCCAGAGCCGGTGAAGCCCGTGGCGCGTGTCTCCCCTACGAATCCCTCGGGGGTACGCTGGAGCACGATGGACGAGGCGCTCGAGCCGGGCGGCTCCGTCCCCGCGTCTTCGATGGTTCGGGCGCGGAGCACCGTGAGTGTCAGCGTCCTGCCGTCATCCACACCGTGGTAGCGGAAAGCTGGATTGTCAGCGTGGTGATACTCGCCTGCCTGGCTGGTTTCGCAGCCTGGGGGGACGCGCACGGGAGGTGGAGGTGGGGCACGCGTCTCCGGGGTGGGGGGGGGCACCTGGGCGTGACACGCCGTGAGCCAGACGACACTGAAGCCAAGAGCCAACGTGGGCAGGGCACGGTGCATGGGCGCGGATATTGTCTGAAAGGGCCATGGAGCGGGACTTCGTTTGATTCCCCTTGAGCGACTCTCTAACCTTCGGCCCGTCATGAGCATTCGACGCCTCGTCTTGTTTTCCTTGGTGGTCGTTCTGGCGGCTCCGTCCTCCGCGTTCGCGCAGGATGACTTGCTGGCTCCCCTCACGTCGTCGAAGTCCGCGAAGCCCAAGGCGGGCAAGACGAAGGTGGTGAAGAAGAAGAAAGCCGAGAAGGTGGTGAAGAAGCCCTCTCGCACCAAGGCCGGGGCGACGGCGAAGGGCTCGCGCAAGCAGAACACGCCGCCGGAGGACGACCTGCTCGCGCCGCTGGCGCCGACGAAGACGGAGCTCGCGGTGTCCATTGGCGGCAACGTGCGTGGCGCGCGCTGGTCGCTGGATGGCCGGGACATGGGCACGCTGACGTCGGCGCCCGTGCCGCAGACCGTGGCGCCGGGCGAGCACACGGTGGTGGTTCGCAAGGCGGGCTACGCGGAGTACTCGCGCCGCATCGACGTGAAGGAGGGCTCGCAGGCGGAGATGAAGGTCTCCCTGGAGGCCACCATGGGCTTCGCGCGAGCGCTGGCCGATGTGGCGGGCACCGTGGTGGTGGTGGACGGTGTGGAGGTGGGCTCGGTGCCGCTGAGCGACCTCATGCTCCGGCCCGGCTCGCGTGAGATTGAGTTCCGCGCCGAGGGCTACAAGACGGACGTCCACAACATCACCGTGTTGGCGGGGACGACCTACGAGGTGACGGGTCGGATGCGCCCGGCGGTGGACACGACGGTGGCCAGCGCCACGCCGCGCACGGACACGCCGCGCACCACGGTGTTGGACCCGTCCAGGAGCGTGACGGCGACCGAGGAGACGTCGCCCGCGCTCGCGTTCAACGACGAGGGCATTCCGGACGAGCCCGAGGTGGAGGGCTCCAGCCGCCCCTGGTACGGCCGCTGGTACGTCTGGGCCGGTGTGGGCGCGGTGCTCGCGGCGGGTGCGGTGGGCGCGGTGATGGCCACGCAGGACCCGACCCTCAAGAAGCCGAACCTGGGGACGCTGTGCAACGGCCAGCAGTGTGATGGCGTCATCAACGGCGTGGCCCCTCGCGTCCACAAGGGCGGTGGAGCCGGCGCCTTCAGGACTCCCGCGACCGGTGGCGTGAGCTTCTGACGCGCGGGGATTGAGGCCGCGCTCGCATCGTCTGGCGAGCGCGGGCCTCGACGAAGGACTCAGTTGCCGCGCAGGTCATCCTCGGCCGCGCGCGGCCCCTGGTTGGAGAGCACCAGGTACACATCCGACACACGGCCCACGCCCCACGAGTCCAGGACGGTGACTCGGAGGCGGAAGGGTTCGGACTCGGGAAGCAGCTCGGTGACGTCGATTTCGCCCGGCTCGAAGGTGAAGGCGCGGCGCCCCACGTTGTCCACCAGCTCCTTGCCCATGTGGACGCTGTCGGTGAAGCCGACGACGGCGCGGCGCTTCACCGCGTTCTGCGCATCCAGCACCTCCAGCAGCAGGAAGTTGTCCACGCTGAAGCCGAGCTTGCCCTGCGCATCGCCGTAGAGCTGGGCGCGCTGGCCATCGCGGCGCAGCACGGGCGTCTCGCCGAAGGTGACGACGCGGGGCGTGCGCTCACCTTCCTCGGTGTCCACCTCGACATCGTCGCGCACCTTGTCGAAGGTCCCCGTCTCCTGCGGCGGGGTATCCACCACGAGCCGGATGGCGCGGGGTGTCGACGAGACAGGGGCAGTGGAGGACGCAGGGACGTTCCGCGCACACGCCATCAGTCCAAGGGTGGCGGCCAGGAGAATCGTTCGAGGGTGCATGTCCCTCAAGGCTAGACGAGCCGCGGTGCCCCGGGTCAATTAGCATGCGCGCATGCGGACGCTCCTGCCTTGCCTGGTCTCGTGGTGCGTGCTCGTCGGGCTGGATGCCCGTGGCGAGGTCTCTCCAGAGGTGCAGTTGAGCCTGCAGCACCTCAAACCCGCGGAGAGGGAGCGGGCCGCGAAGGCGATGGGGCCCTTGGATGAGCTGCCTCGCTACCGGGTGCAACTGGAGGTGGACCCTGTCGCGCGCGAGGCGAAGGGACGCGTCCAGGTGGAGGTGCTGGCGAAGGACAAGCCCCTCACGGAGGTGTACCTGCGGCTCACGCCCAATGCGCAGGGCAGCAGGCGCGTGGTGCTGTCCGACGCGCGGCTCGGGAGGGAGCCCATCGTCCTGGAGCAACTGGAGCCCACGCTGTATCGCCACCGCCTCTCGGAGCCGGTGCCGCCGGGCGCGGCGGCGGTGCTCGATGTCGCCGTGCGCGCGGTGGTGCCCAAGGGCGAGAAGTCCGGAGGACTGTTCCTGGCTGGAGGAGGGAAGGGGCCCCGCGGTGACCACGGCGCCTTCTCCGCGACGGAGGACTTCATCAGCCTGGTGGGGGTGGTTCCGCAGGTGCCGCCGCTGGATGACAAGGGAAAGCCGTGGGCGGGACCGCAGGGCATTGGAGATCTGGCGCTGTATGCACCGTCTCATGTGCTGGCCTCCATCACCGTGCCCTCGGGTTGGGTGGTGCATGCCACGGGCGCGGCCATGGGCGAGGTGCCCGAGCGGGATGGACGCATGCGCTACGCGTTCGCCGCGGGCGCGGTGCGCGACTTCCCCGTCCTCGTCTCCAAGGGCTACGAGGCCGCCACGGCCACGGTGAATGGCGTCACGGTGGAGAGCCACTTCGCGGCGGGAGACCGCGAGGTGGGTGAGCGCGTGTTGAAGTACGCCACGTCGGCGCTGGCGGAGTTCGAGAGGCGTCTGGGGCCGCTGCCATACACGCACTTCCGCGTGGTGGAGGCGCCGCTGACGGGCGGGGCAGGGGGCATGGAATTCCCAGGCCTCATCACCGTGTCGAGCTCGCTGTATCGCGGCGTGGAGGACCCATTCAGCCTGGTGGGCGACCAGGTGAACGTGGAGCAGTTGAAGGAGGTGCTCGAGGCGTTCGGCCCCATGGGCAACGCGCCCTTCGCGCAGCTGAGCAAGACGCTGGAGCGCGCGCTGGAGTTCACCGTCGCGCACGAGGTGGCGCACCAGTACTTCGCGGGCCTCGTCGGCTCGGACCCCATCCAATCACCCGTCGTGGATGAGTCGCTGGCCCAGTACGCCGCGCTGCTCTACATCGAGTGGAAGCACGGCAAGGCCGTGGCCGAGTCGGTGCGGCGCGAGGTGCTCGTCTCCACGTACCACATGTACCGGATGTCGGGCGGAGAGGACGGCCGCGCGGACCGGCCCGTGGGTGCATTCGACAACGAGACGGAGTACGGCGCGCTCGTCTACTCCAAGGCGCCCCTGCTGCATCACGCCTCACGCAAGCTGGTGGGCGACACCGCGTTCCTCCAGGGTCTGCGCTCCTACGTGGACACGTACCGCTTCAAGTGGACGTGCAAGGAGTGCTTCACGCAGGAGCTCGCCAAGGCGAGCCCTTCGAATGCCAAGGCCCTGTCGCGGCTGCGCGTGCGCTGGTGGCAGGAGGCCCATGGAGACGATGACCTGGGCCTGCCCGACCTGGAGTCGGTGATGGGGACGCTGGGGGCGGGCAGTGGCCTGGGGGTGGATGCGCTGGACCCTCAAGCCAAGGAGTTGCTGGAGACGCTGCTGCCCTCGCTGCTGGGGCAGTGAGGGGGGAGGGCCCCTCGTTACTCGAAGAGGGCTTCGACGAACTCGCGCGGCTCGAAGCGGCGCAGGTCCGCGACCTTCTCGCCCACGCCGACCCAGAGGACGGGGAGCTTCAGCTCGTCGCAGATTCCGATGATGACGCCGCCCTTGGCGGTGCCGTCCAGCTTCGTCAGCGCGATGGCGGTGACACCCACGGCCTCGTGGAACTGCTTGGCCTGCTGAATCGCGTTCTGCCCGTTGGTGGAGTCGAGCACGAGCAGCACCTCGTGAGGCGTGCCCGGCATGGCCTTGTCCATGACGCGCTTCACCTTCTTCAGCTCCTCCATCAGCGGGGCCTTGGTGTGGAGCCGGCCCGCCGTGTCGGCGATGACCACGTCCGCGCCCTCGGCCTGGGCCTTCTTCACCGCGTCGAAGATGACGGAGCCGGGGTCTCCGCCCTCGGCGCCCTTCACGAGCTGCGCCTTCGCGCGCTCCGCCCAGACATCGAGCTGCTCGGTGGCGGCGGCGCGGAAGGTGTCACCCGCGGCCAGCACGACCTTCTTCCCCTCGCTGGTGAGCTTCGCCGCCAGCTTGCCGATGGTCGTCGTCTTGCCCGCGCCGTTGACGCCCACCACCATGACGACATGCGGAGGACCTCCCCCCTCCAGCGTGCGGGGCACCGGCAGGTCGACGATACGAGCGACTTCCGTGCGGATGAGGTCCTTGATGCGCTCGGAGTCCTTCAGCTCGCTGCGCTTGAGCTTCTCGCGCGCCACCTCCACCAGGTTGCTGGCGGTGCGCACGCCGATGTCCGCCGTGAAGAGAATCTCCTCCAGCTCCGCCAGCACGGACTCGTCCACCTGGCGCTGCTGGCCGAACAGCCCGTTGAGACGGGCCATGAAGCCCTGGCTGCGCGTCTTGTCCAGGCCCTGCGACAGCGTGCGGCCCGCTTCCGCGTCGACCTTGGCGCGAGCGGCGGCCTCCTCCGCGCGGCGAGCCTCCTCGGCGGCGGCGGCCTCCTGGGCGCGCTGCGCCTCCATGAGCCGCTGGGCTTCGGCCTGCTCCCGCTTGCGCCGCTCGCGGGCCTCCTCGTCGGCGGCCTTCTTCGCGCGGTACTCGACGCGCTTCTCCTCCTCCTCGCGCTCCTTGAGGGCGCGGGCCTGCTCCTCCAGCCGGGTGCGCTCGGCGGCGTCGGTGCTGGAGCGGGCGGCGCGGGCGGCCTCCTCGCGCTGGCGGGTCAGCTCCTGGGCGCGGGCGTGGGCCTCGTCCACCTCGCGCAGCCGGGTGGCCTCCTTCTCCGACGGAGGCAGCTCCACGCGCAGCTCGGGCCGGGCGGCGGGGAGCTCGGGCCTCTCTTCGGGCACGGGGACGCTGGGCTTCTTGCCCGGCTCGGAGGGTCGCTTGCGGAAGAAGAGCTTGCGGGCCGCGAGCACCATCAGCAGGACGAAGAGGGCGGCGCCGCCAATGCCCACCGCGTCGGTCGCGGAGAAGCCATCCGAGGGGGGCGTACCCGTCCCCGGCTGCGTGGTTTCCCCGCTGGGGGCGGGGGAGGGGGCGGGCGGCACCTGCGCGGCCAGGGCGTCGAGGGCGTTGGGCGTCTTCATATGCGCGGCTCCGCATACACCAACACGCAGGTGGATGCAGCGCCCGTGGCCGAGTAGAACCGGCGGGCCATGCGCTTCAAGCTCTCCACCGTCGTGCTCCCGTCGGTTCTCCTGCTGGGCAGTGCCTGCATCGTCGAGGCCCCGGGGGGCACGAGCCCCGAGCAGCGGCGCGCCGCCACCGTCACCCAGATTCCCCCCCTGTCCGTGCGCAACGGCGCGAACCTGGGGCGCAAGGTGGAGCTGGTCGCCGCCACGGTGCAGCCCGGGCGCCTGACGCCCGGCGAGCGGGCCACCGTCACCGTCTACTTCAAGGTGCTGGACACCCTGGAGGAGGACTACCTCATCTTCGTCCACGTCGAGGATGTGGGCGGGCGGATGGAGCGGATGAACGTGGACCACAAGCCGGCCAACGGCCTGCTGCCCACGTCCCAGTGGAAGCCTGGGGAGACGGTGAAGGACGAGTTCTCCATCTACGTCCCCGCCAATGAGAGCCCCAAGGCCCTCAACATCTGGCTGGGCCTGTGGGACCCGAGGACGGATTCGCGCCTGGCGCTGACCAACCCGGACCAGGTCCGCAACGATGGCCGCAACCGCATCCTGCTCGCACAGGTGCCCGTGGCGCAGTGACGCGCGGCGGGCACTCGTGAGGGTGAGGCGGGAAAAGCGCCGGAGTGGCTCGTAAGCCGGGTTCTGTTCCCACCCCTTTCGGGATGGGCGATGAACATTCATCTAGGGCCCTGGTTGCCCAGGGACCTCATCAGCGAGCAACCCGAGCGCCTGGGACGGGCAATCCTTGTCCCCCGGACAGCGGGGACGCGCTCCTATTGGCTCTTGCTCCAGGTGGGGTTTACCGTGCCGCCCGAGTCACCCCGGGCGCGGTGCGCTCTTACCGCACCGTTTCACCCTTACCCGCCCCTTGCGGAACGGGCGGTTTGTTTTCTGTGGCACTTTCCTGCGAGTCACCTCGACTGGCCGTTAGCCAGCACCCCGCCCTATGGAGCCCGGACTTTCCTCCCGCCACCCATGACTGCGGTGGCCGGCGTTCATCTGAGCCACTCCGGCTCCTGCCCCTTACAACAGGCTCGGGACGCCGGTCCACTCCAGGCGCGGAGGGCGCTCACGAAGGGTGCCGGGTGAGTCCGGTTACATGCGCTCGTCGATGGCGCGGTTGCTCATGGCGTCCGCCTCGGCGTTCTTCGCGCGGGGAATGTGATGCAGTCGCACCCGGGCGAAGGCGGTGAGCAGCTTCCGCGCCTCGTCGAACAGCGGCTTCAGCGTGGCGCTCTTCACCTGGTACTGGCCGCCGAGCTGGCGGATGAGCAGCTCGCTGTCCGCGTAGACATCCACCTCGCGTACGCCCAGCGACTTCGCATGCCGCAGCCCCAGGAGCAGGCCCTGGTACTCGGCGGTGTTGTTCGTCTGGGTCCCAAGGAAGCGGCCCAGCCGTGCGAGCACCTGGCCCTCGGCGTCCGTCACCACCGCGCCGGCGCCCGCCGGCCCGGGGTTGCCTCGGGCGGCGCCGTCCGAATAGACGCGCACCCGACCCAAGGACTCGGAGGGCTCCACCATGCTGGCGGCGGGAGAGGAGACAACCTCCGCTCGCTCCTCGGCCTTCGTGGCGGGAGCCAGACGGGTGGCGGCTTCGTCGAGAAGCTGCCCCAGGCGCTCCCGCGTCAAGCCGCGGAAGGCGCGAACCGTCGACGAAAGGGGCTCCTCGCGCGCGATGTGGCGGAGGATGTCGACGAGGGACGGCGGAGGCATCGCGGCAGCCTACTTCGCGGCCGCGGGAGTATCCTGGAGTGCTTCCACCGCGTAGATGATGCGGTTGCAGGACGGGCAGATGTCCGTGCCCAGCGAGGTGCGCAGCTGGTTGTAGAGCTGCGGGGGCACGTTCATGTTGCAGCCCTGGCAGGTGCCCGCAACCACGCCGACCAATGCGGGCAGCTTCTTCTTGCGCACCACCTCATAGCGCCGCAGCAGCGTGGCATCGACGCCGTTCGCCACGCCCGCGCGGCGGCCCTCGAGCGCCTTCACCTGCGCCTCGGCCTCGCCCAGCTTCCCGCGCAGCTCACCCATCCGCGAGGACAGGCTCTGCTGCTTGGTCGCGAACTCGGCCTCCTTCCCCTTGATGGATTCGCGGTCCAGGCCGAGCTGCTTCGTCAGCTCCACCTGCTCCTCGGCCATCGTGAGGTTGGCCTTCTTGGCGATATCGATTTCGCGGGCCAGGGCGGAGTACTCGCGGGTGGAGCGCTGTTCGCTCAGGCGCGCCTCCCACTTCTTCACCTTGTCCTTCTCGTCCGCGATGTTCTGCTCGAGCTGCGTCTTCTGCCGCTCTTTGTCGGCGACCCGTGCGCGCTCAGCCTCGATGGCGCTGCGAGCCACACCCAGCTCCCGCTCCAGCTCGGCAATCTGACGGGGGTGGACGTCCGCGGCCTTCCGGAGCGATGCGACCTCCAGGTCCACATTCTGAAGCTCCGCCAGCGCCTTCAATTTCTCCCGCAAAGTTGCTGCCTCCCACAGAGCCGCACCGTGTACGGCCGCGCGCTCTTGTACCAACAAGGATGATGGGGGTCCAACGCCCAAATGGACCCGGAGTCATCCCCCGGGCCCTCGGACCATCATCCGCCATTTGAAAGAGCTTCACGCACCCGTTAGACGGGAACACGTGCTCCGCGCCCCTTTCCTCCGCCCGTTGCTCCTCCTCGCGCTCGTTTCCGCCTGCCGCGAGGCGCCCGCTCCCCAGGCTCCAGCGGCGCCCGCGCCCTCGGCCGCGCGCCCGCCAGCCGACGTGAAATGGGGCACCATCGAGGGGAAGGTCCGCCTGGCGGGTACTCCTCCGGCCCCCACCTTGTCGCCCACCACCGGCACGGTCGTCTCCGTGTGCGGCGAGCAGGCCGAGGACCGCACCCTCGTGGTCGGCGCCGAGGGCGCCCTGGCCCACACGGTGGTTTCCCTCAAGTCCGGCGCGGAGCTCCCCGCCTCCTCGACCCTCCCGGCGGACCCGGTGCTGGACCAGAAGAAGTGCGTCTACGAGCCGCCCGTCCTGGCCGCTCGTGCCGGGTCCACGCTGACGCTGCGCAACTCGGACCCCCTGGTCCACAACGTGCGCGCGGCCTCCGGCTCCAACCGCTCCTACTTCAACGTGGCCATGCCCCTGGAGGGGATGAGCACGCGCAAGCCGCTGCCCGCACAGCCCGGCACGCTCCCTGTCCACTGCGACATCCATCCCTGGATGCGGGCCGTCGTCCGCACCTTCGACCATGGGTACTTCACCACCACCCAGCCGGACGGGCGCTTCCGGATGGAGGTCCCCGAGGGCACCCATACCCTCGTCTTCTGGCACGAGAGGCTCCCCCAGGTAGAGCAGACCGTGAATGTCCGCGCCGGTGAGCGCGTCGAAGTGGCACAGGATTGGACGGTCTCCGAGCTCAAGTAGCCCGCCCCTCCAGCCCGCCCGCCAAATCCCCTCAAAGGATTTGTTCGCTGCGCGTTCTAGGAGTTGAGACGTGGACGACTGGATTCGTTTTCCGCTGCGGCGGAAAAATTGCTACGGTAGTGGTGCGAGTCAACACGAGAGGGGGGCCGAATGATGCAACAGGCCAAGAAGCAGTCAGCTCTGCCGAACCCGGCGCACCATGGACCCGAGGCGTCTCGCAAGAGCACGCGTCCGGTGGGGATGCAGGAGATGGGACCTGGGCTCTACGAGCAGATCCGCCGGGCGCTGTCGGAGCTGGCTCCGGCGTCGACGGGGACCTGAGCGGAACACACAAGTCGTGAAGGACGTCTGGAGGCGCCCCGGTATCTGGGGCGCTCCGTGAAGTGGCCTCGTGAGGACTTCCGAAGCCATGAGACTCCCGGCGGAGGCCAGGGAGTCCGCATGAACCCCAGCAACGACTAGGTTTCGTCTTCGTCGGCCTCGGCGGCCGCGCTGTCGTCCTCATCGAACGAGTCGAGGTCTTCCTCTTCCTCGTCGTTGCTGGCCGCCGGCTCTTCGGGCTCGATGGGCTCGATGACCTTGGGCGCGGCCAGACGGCCGCGGCGGCCCTCCGGCTGCGGCTTGAGGGCAGGGCTTTCCCGCTGGTCCGCGCCACACTTGGGGCACAGCGGGTCAGGCTTCTTCATGTCGTAGAACTTCGTCTGGCACTTGAAGCAGACGAACTTCGATCCGAGGTCCTTCGCCGACATTCGCCACCTTCTGAAATAAGGCGAGAGAAGACAGGGGGAGAGGGCGGCTCCATAGTTGGGCCGCACGACGGAGTCAACCGATGGTTTGCGCCGGAGAATTCTAGCGGTAGCATCCCGGACCTCGTCTCCCCTCAGCGAGCCGGACGCTCCCCTTGAACTTCACCTGCGACAATTGCCAGAAGCGGTACTCCATTGCGGACGAAAAAGTCCGCGGCAAAACGGTCAAGGTCCGTTGCAAGAACTGCCAGAACGTCATCACCGTCGAAGGACCCGCCGAAGAGGAAAGCACCCGTGTGGTGTCGCTCGCGGACGTGGAGCGGCTGAGAGCGCAAGAGCGCTCGTTGGCCGAGCCCGCCGCCGCGGCCCCCGCGCCGGTGGCGTCCTCGCCTGCCCTCGACAAGGCTCCACCCGCGGCGCTTCAGACGCCGTGGGACGATGAGCCCACACGCGCGGCGCCGCTGCGAGCCACGGGCTCTCCGTGGTTCGTGATGGTGCGCAACAAGCAGGAGGGCCCGCTGGACGAAGGGGCGCTCCGAGAACTCATCGCCACGGGCACCATCAGCGGCCGGAGCTTCTTCTGGCAGCAAGGCATGGCGGACTGGAAGCGCGGCGCGGATGTGCCGGAGCTGGCCGGGCTCTTCGCTCCGCCTCCCGCGCCGGAGCCTCCTCCTCCCCCGCCGCCTCCCGTGGCGGAGCCGCCTCCCGCGCGTGCCGCGAAGAGCGCGCCGGCTCGGCGCGAGCCGGAGCCTCCGCCTTCCTATGCGGAGCCCGAGCAGCGCTTCGAGCCCGAGCCAGAACCTCAGCCGCCGCCGGAGGAGGAGCCCGAGGCCGCGGCTCAGCGCAAGTGGGTGCCCGAGGAGGATCCGGACACGACGTACTTCGGTGAGCCCGACCCGAGGAATCAGCCGCAGCCCGCGTCGCGGCGAGGTGGTGCGCCCGCGGCTTCCGCGGCGCCGTTGAACGAGCTGTTCTCCGACCTGGACCTTCCCGAGAAGGGGGAGCAGGACGAGGGCGTGCCGCACGAGGATCCGCTCGCCGCGGCGCGTGGCGACGAGGACGAGGAGCCACCGGCTCGCGAGTCGTCGGCGCGCAATGCGGCGAAGGCGAAGGGCGGCAAGAGCAAGAAGGCGAGCCCGAAGAGTGGTGGTGGCGGCTCGAAGGGGAAGGTTGTTGCCCTCCTGCTCGTGCTGCTCATCGTGATTCCGCTGGGGGCCGCGTTCGCGTTGGACGTGACGGGCATCATGCCCCTTCGCGTGAAGACGCTGGACCCGGCGGGCAACGTGGTGGAGCGCTCGGTCTTCTCAGGGGCGGGGATGACCGCGCTGATCGACCAGATGACGGGCAAGCCGGCGCCAGTCCCCGCCGCGAAGCCTCCGTCCGCGCCTGCTGCCGACGAGCAGCCCTCGGCTCCGACCCCGCCTGTTGCTGGAGAGGGTGGAGCGGCCGTGGTGCCTTCGGAGGAGAAGGCCGCGCCGGCGGCGGGTGGTGACTCCGAGAAGTCGGCGAACGCGGAGAAGCAGGCCGCCGCGCCTCAGGCGGGTGAAGGCGCGGAAGCGGCCGCGGGCGAGGACGAGGTGGGCGGGCCGTCGGATGAGGAAGTGGAGCGCGTGGTCAACGAGAAGCAGACCGCGTTCCGCGACTGTGTCGCGCAGGAGCTTCGCCGCAACCCCTCGTTCAAGGGGGGCAACGTGACGCTCACCGCGACGGTGGGGACGTCGGGTGCGGTGAAGTCCACCACGTTCAGCCGCAAGGACCTGAACGCCGCCTCGAACGCCGTGGGCAACTGCATCCGCGAGCAGGCGAAGGGCATGGTCTTCTCCAGCTTCAAGGGTGAGGACGTCGACCTGGAGATTCCCATCGCGCTCTCGGCGCGGTAACGCGTCTGAAGTGTCCCCCGGGTATTGCTCCCGGGGGATGCTTGGGCACAGGGGATTGGCGTCGAGCTCGCCGCGGGGTATCCCGTTGCTTGATCTCCTCGCCTCTTCACCTGGAGAGTCGAAGCCGTTCAGGCGAATCCCAACGAGCGCCCGGCGGTAGCCCGTGGGTAGACCTCCTGCGTCTATTCCCTGGGAAGCAACCTCGAAGGTTGAGCCCCTCCATTGCTTGACGGAGCTTTTGCTGTGGCCTCTCCAAGGTCATGGAGAGGTCACCGTCCAGGAGATGCGCATCGCGCTCTCGCCGGTAATTCAGGGGTAGGACCTCAGAGATTCATTCCGTGGGGGTGACCTCGAAGGTCGAGGTCATCCGAGTCCAGTGCGTCCCTTCGTCTTCGCGGGAACTGACTCCGACCGCTCCGTTCCCCACGGTTCAGCAGGCCGTTCGAAGGGCCTCCGGGCAGCGTTCCCGGAGGCGGAACTCCTAGAGGTCGAAATCACCCGGTGGAGGAGTCTTCCCCTTCGTCGCCCGCTCCCGTGCCGCGCGGACCTGCTCGCGCAGGGCCTCGGTGGCCTCCGGGTTGAGCGTCAATGTCTCCAGGTCGAGCACGTCTCCCTCGCGCGCTCCGGAGGGGAGCGATGCGAGGGGCCGCGTCACCTCGCGCCCGTCCACGATGAGCACCGCGACGTCATCCTCGATGCGGTCCAGCGTGGCATGAACCTGGGCCTTGGGCTTGGAGCGCTTCGTCATGGATTGCAGTCCTGGGCGGGGCGCCGTTCGCGGGCAGCCTCTTCACGCGTCTTGTAGGTGATGAGGTTCTCGGCGTGGATCTTCTTCGCGCCGTCGCACTCCGGAATGTGGAACAGCGGCCGCTTCCGGCTGGCGACATAGGGCCCGGTGTACTTCTTCGCGCCCCCCTTCTCCTTGGCCGCCGTGGGCACGGGAGCTGCTTCCGGTGCGGGTGTCTCTGGAGGTGGCGCGGCCGGAACCTCCGGCGCTTTCTTCACGGGTGCGGGCTTCCCAGCCCAGAACGACGGTTCCGGCGTGGGGCCCTGTCCCGCGTGCGTGTAGCGCGTGTCGGTGGGTGTTCCTCGAGGCAGTCGCTGCGGCGAGACAACCAGCGACTTGCCATCACTGACCACCTGCACCTCGCCATCCACGTCGGTGCGGAACACCTGGACGTGTGCGGCCTTCATCCGCTCCAGCGTGGCGGAGGAGGGCGCTCCAAAGGCGTTGCCCTTGCCCGCGGAGATGACGGCGGCGCGAGCACCCACTCGCGTGAGGAAGGGCGACGTGGTGGCACCCGCGAGCCCGTGTGCCCCCACCTTGAGCAACGTGGACTTGAGGGGAACCTCCCGCGCGAGCAGGTACTCCTCCGTCTGCGCGAGCGCGTCTCCCATGAAGAGCACCGACGTCTCTCCATAGGACAGCCGCAGGACAATGGAGTTGGCCTCGAGCGCCGTCTCGGTCGCTTCGAGCAGGGGCTCGGCGGGGGCGCGGGGCCAGAGGATGGTCAGCGACACGCCATCGCCCAGGTTGATGCGCTGGGGCGCGTTCGGCGTCGAGGTGGGCGGGGCAGGGGAGACGACCTGAATCTGTCGCGCGCTGATGTCCGTGAGCAGCTGGTCATACGCGGGCGGCGTCCCAGGGACCTGCGGCTCCATGAGCTGCCGGGCTCCCACTCGGCGCAGGACGGCATCGAGCGCGCCGTGGTGGTCCACGTGCGGGTGCGTGAGGATGACCAGGTCCAGGGGCCGGGTGAGCAGCTCCGGAAGGCGATTCACCAGATGCGCGGCGGCGCTCTGCGGGCCGGAGTCCACCAGCACCGTGGTCCCCTTGGGGGAGACGATGAGGGCCGCGTCGCCTTGGCCCACATCGAAGAAGTAGACGTGCAGCTTTCCGTCGGGCGCGGTGCCGAACAGGCGCTTGGCCTCGGTGGCCTGCGGCGCGGCCGCTTCCGGCTGCGACTCCCGGCAGGCCCCCAGGACCCACAAGGTCCCCAACAGGGCGAGAAGGCGCGGGCTCATGGGTGACAATCCTCGGCGGGGCGTCGCTCGCGCAGGGCGGCTTCGCGGTTCGGGTAGAGCATGCGTTCCGACTTGGAACGCTTCAGCGTGGAGCACGTCTCGCGGTGGAAGACCTTGCTGCCCTTGAGCCCCACATATTGACTCGTGCCGGAGTCCGCGGCGGGGGTCTTGGGCGCCGTACGCCCTCCCTCACGCGGCTGCGGCGAAGTGGCCCCCGAGCGGACCGGCGCGACGGCGCGTGACGACGTCACGGGGCTCGGGTCCACGTCGCCAGGGAGCACGAGCAGCGCCCCCGTGCCTCCATGGGTCCGCAACGTCACGGACTGGCCATCACTGGCCGCGACCACTTCACCTTCCTGGTCCGTGCGAAGCACATGGGCCCCGACATCACCCAGTCGCGACAGCGTCTCCGGCGCGGGGTGTCCGTAGTCGTTCTTCGCGCCCACGGAGATGACGGCGGCCTGGGGCTTCGCGGCGGCGAGGAAGGCGGCGGTGGACGAGTGGCGGCCACCATGATGGGCGACCTTCAGCACGGTGGTGGTGAGGTTCAGCGAACGCTGGAGCAGCGCGGCCTCCGTGTCCGGCTCCGCGTCCCCGACGAGCAGGAACGCCGTGCTCCCGTACGTCAGCCGCGCGACGATGGAGTTGGAGTTCGCGTCCGAGCGAGTCCCCACGAGGAAGGGCTCCTTGGGCATGCGCGGCCAGAACACCGTGAGCGAGACACCCTCACCCAGGCCGATGGTGAGCAGGCCGTTCGCACTCGAGGGCCCAGGCTCCGGCGTCATGACCTGGCCCACGTTGTCGCCCACGAAGTCGAGCAGGTCCCGGTATGCATCACTGGGATGGTTGAAGCCCGGGTCCATGAAGCGTCTGGTGCCCACGGCGCGCAAGGCCGTGATGAGCCCGCCCAGATGGTCGAGGTGGGGATGGGTGAGGATGACCAGGTCCAGGGGGCCCTTCACCAGGCTCTTGAGCCGGGCGGCGAGCCGCTCCCGGGCCTCGGGTGGCCCCCCGTCGATGAGCACCGTCTTTCCGGTGGGCGAGATGATGAGGGCCGCGTCACCTTGGCCCACGTCAAAGAAATGCACCGTGAGCGGTTGACCTGGGGCAACAGCGGTCGGGGCGGGAGGGCTCGCGGCGAAGCCTGGCAGCGCGGCAAGCAGAAGGACGAGGAGGCTGAACAGCCGGAGGCGGAACGTCACGGGCGGACTCTACCGCCACGTTCCCACCCTCGGCACCTGGGGTGCGAGCGGGAAACGTACGGGTCGCCCGAGCGCTTCCCGAGGGCCGCGAAGTGGGCTATTGGGCCGCAATGTCCGACTCCGAGGACCTCTTCAAGTTCGTCGAGGACATCGCCGACCAGGCCCGCCGCCACCTGCATGCGTGGAAGGGTGCCCGGGAAGCGGCCTTGACTGCTCCCGCGCCGCGGCCCTCGATGGGCCGCGTGGACCCGGCCTCCATCCGCTCCGCCGCGGACCTGGCCCCGTACATCGACCACACGCTGCTCAAGCCCGAGGCCCGCGCCGAGGACGTGGTGAAGCTGGCCGAGGAGGCCCGTCAGCACGGCTTCGCGACGGTGTGCGTGAACAGCTCGCACGTGGCCACCGCCGCCAAGGTGCTGGCGGGGACCTCCACCGTGCCCATCGCCGTCGTGGGCTTTCCCCTGGGCGCGGCGCTCTCGTCAGCCAAGGCGTTCGAGGCCCGCGAGGCCATCGCCGCCGGGGCGCGTGAAATCGACATGGTCGTGAACATCGGCGCGCTCAAGTCCCATGACTACGCGCTGGTGCAGCGGGATATCGCCGCCGTGGTGGACGCCTGTGGGCCCGTGCCCGTGAAGGTCATCCTGGAGACGTCGCAGCTCAGCGACGAGGAGAAGGTCATCGCCTGCGTGCTGTCGAAGGCCGCGGGCGCCGCGTTCGTGAAGACGTCCACGGGCTTCAACGGGGGCGGGGCGACCGCGGAGGACGTGGCGCTGATGCGCAGGGTGGTGGGCGAGGACGTGGGTGTGAAGGCGTCCGGCGGAATCCGCTCGGCGGAGGACGCGATGAAGATGGTGCGCGCGGGTGCCAACCGCCTGGGTGCGTCCGCGTCGGTGGCGATTGTCACCGGCCAGGTTTCCACCGCGAAGTACTGACGGGCGGAGCCGACATGAACACCAAACAGCGAGACGAGCTCAAGCAGCTGCTCCTGGCGCTGCACTCCGAGCTGACGGAGAAGTCGCCCGCGAGAATCGAGCCCAACCGCACCGATGACGCGCGCATCGGCGGCGACGAGGACGAGCAGCCGCTCAACGAGATGATGCAGGCCATCGCCTCCAACCGGAACCGGAACCTGGATGGCGTGCTGGCCCGCGTGCTCAAGGCGCTGGCGAAGCTGCGCGATGACCCGGACTCCTTCGGCGAGTGTGAGGAATGCGGGGATGACGTTCCGCTGGGCCGGTTGCGTGCGATGCCCTACGCGGAGCTGTGCGTGACGTGCCAGGGCGGCAAGGACGCTCCGAAGGGCCGCGCCACCCGCCGCAAGCTCACCGACTACACCTGAAAACCACCCGCGTTCGGTCCTCCCGAGCGCCCCAGATTGCACGAGGCTTCGAGGCTCCATGAACGACACCGGACTGAGAGAGCGAGCGGAGGCGTGGCGCCAGGCGGACCCGGACCCCGCGACCGTCGAGGAGCTGGCGCGGCTGCTGGCCCAGGGCGACATGGCGGAGCTGGCGGACCGCTTCTCGGGCGACCTGGAATTCGGCACCGCGGGCCTGCGGGGCGTGCTGGGCGCGGGGCCCAACCGGATGAACCGCGCCGTCGTGCGGCGCACCACCGCCGGGCTGGCGCGCTACCTCAAGGAGCACGTGCCTGACGCCACCACGCGCGGCGTGGTGGTGGGCCGCGATGCGCGCAGGTTGAGCGCGGAGCTGGCGGAGGACACCGCCGCGGTGCTCGCCGCCGAGGGCATCCCCGCCCACGTCTTCCCGCTGCCCGTCCCCACGCCGCTCACCGCCTACGCGTGCCTCCACCTGGGCGCCGCCGCGGCCATCATGGTGACGGCCAGCCACAATCCACCCGAGTACAACGGTTACAAGGTGTACTGGGGCAACGGCGCGCAAATCATCCCGCCGCATGACACGGGCATCGCCGCCGCCATCGCGAAGGTGGAGCCCGCCAACCGCGTGCCGCTCCTGACGGTGGCGCAGGCGCGTGAGAAGGGCCTGTGGCGCGACATCCCCGACTCGCTGGGCGAGGACTACCTGCGCGCCATCCTCGGGCTGCGCGTGTTCAAGCGGGGCTCCGAGACATTGTCCATCGTCTACACGGCGATGCACGGCGTCGGCGGCGTCTGGGCGGAGCGAGCCCTGCGCGAGGCGGGCTTCCCGCGCTTCACGCCGGTCGCCGAGCAGCACATGCCGGACGGGCGCTTTCCCACCGTGCGCTTCCCCAACCCGGAGGAGCCGGGCGCCATGGACCTGTCGCGCGCCACCGCCGAGCGCGTGAAGGCCGACCTGGTGCTGGCCAATGACCCGGACGCGGACCGGCTGGCCGTCATGGCCCGCGAGTCCACAGGGGGGCTGCGCATGCTCACCGGCAACGAGGTGGGCGTGCTCCTGGGGCACTACCTGCTGACGCAATCCACGCAGCGCGCGCGGCCGCATGTCGTCACCACCATCGTGTCGTCGACGCAGCTGGGGGACATCGCCCGCTCGCTGGGCGCCGCGTATGACGAGGTGCTCACGGGCTTCAAGTGGATCGCCAACCGGGCGCTGGAGCGCGAGCACTCGGAGGGCACCCAGTTCGTCTTCGGCTACGAGGAAGCGCTGGGTTACACCGCCGGCACCGTGACGCGGGACAAGGACGGCGTGGGCGCGGCGCTCGTCATGGCGGACCTGGCCGCGTGGTGCGAATCGCGTGGCACCACGGTGCTGGGATACCTCGAGGAGATTCAGCGCCGGCACGGGCTCTACGTGGGCGCGCAGCGCAACGTCACGCTGCCGGGCTCCGCGGGTGCCCAGGCCATCCGCGGCATCATGGATGCCTTCCGCGCCCGTCCGCCCTCGCACATCGGCGGTGAGGCGGTGCGGGCCGTGCTGGACTACCAGCGCGGCGTGCAGGGCCTGCCTCCGTCCAACGTGCTGGCCCTGGAGCTGGAGGGCGGCGGCCGCGTGACGCTCCGCCCGTCTGGCACCGAGCCGAAGATCAAATACTACTTCGAGCGGAAGGAGACGCCCGCTCAAGGCGAGCCCCTGGCCCGCGCCCGCGAGCGCGCCGAGTCCCGGCTGGCCTCCTTCATCGACGCATTCATCGCGCTGGCTCGTGAGCGCGGACAACCCACCTGAGTCTTGATTCACTCCTCAGGATGTTGTGTGGACCCTGGCCTCGCGTCCCGCGGGGCCCCAACGAAAGGACACGTGTGAAGCGCCTCGTTCCTGGAATCCTTCTCGCCTGCCTGTTGACCCTTCCTGGTTCCGCGTTCGCGCGGGGGCAGGGCTGGTCCATCCTCGCCGCCGAAACGCTGGGCAGCGGCAACACCGCCTTCTCGGGTCAGATTGGTTGGCCCGGACTCACCCTGGGCGTGCTCCATGGGAGCTCCGAGCGGCTCGATATCGGCGGCAAGTTCAGCTTCAACTGGGGCCGTGAGGGCTGGGTGCGCCACACCTCGCCGGGCATCAAGCTGCAAGGGTGGCTGCGGCTGGAGCTCGCGAAGGCGAACAACGTGGCCTTCGCGCTCACGTTCCAGCCCGGCCCCTTCTTCTACTTCGACCATGGCGACACCGACGTGGGCCTGGCCTTGCCGGTCGCCTTCGTGGTGGGCATCCCCGTCACCAGCGCGCTGATGGTCAACGTGGGCCTGGACATGCCCTTCCACGTCTACTTCGGCGAGGGCATCGGCCCCGTCATCCCCATCCTGGTGGGCGGCGGGCTGGAGTACTTCATCGACAGCCGCCTGGCGGTGAACTTCAACCTGCGCATGGGGCCCGCGCTCATCCCCGACTGGGATGAGAGCGAGTTCACCATGGAGGCCCTCTTCGGCGTCGCCTACCGCTTCTGACCGGAAGCGGCGGAGCGGCTACCAGGAGGAGGTCTGCTCGGGCAGCTCCACCGTGAAGGTGCTGCCCAGGTTGACCCGGCTCTGCACCGTCAGCTTGCCGCCCATGGACTCCACCAGGGCGCGAGCGACGGTGAGGCCCAGGCCGGCGCCCTTCTCCGGCGGCTTCGTCGTGTAGTAGGGCTCGAAGACGGCCTGCAGCTCGTCCTCGAAGATGCCAATGCCCGTGTCCTTCACGAACAGGCGCGGGCCGAAGTCGCCGAACATGTCCGGCATCTCCACGCCCACGTGAATCCGGTGCGGGCGGTCCTTCACGTCCTCCACCGCCTGCGCCGCGTTGGCGAGCAGCTCCACCAGCACCTGCTCCAGCTGGCGGCGGTTGAACACCACGGCGATGGGGTCCTCCGGCAAGAGCACCGTCAACTCGGAGGAACCCAGCCGGCCGTTGCCGCGCATGCGCTCCACGACCCCCGGCACCAGCTCGCGCAAGTCGAAGCGCTGGATGTCCTTGGGGTTGGTGGGCCCTAGCGAGAGCAGATGCTGGCCGTACAGCCGCATCTGCTCCCCGGCCACGCCCAGCTTCTTGAGCTCGTCGGCGTCCGGAGGCAGGCCCTGCTTCGCGCGCTCTCGCACGTGCCCCAGCGCCTGCTGGAGGCCCGCGCTGATGTGGTCCAGGTTCTGCGCGACGTCCGCGGCCAGCGTGCCCACGCGCGCCAGCCGCTCCATCTCCACCCAGCGGGCGCGCGGGTCCAGCAGCTCCTCGGCGCGCTCTCCTCCGCGCTCGCGGTGCGCCTTGAGCTCCAGCAGCGTGTGCACGCGGACCTTGAGCTCCAGCGGATCAAGCGGCTCGGTGGTCAGCACGTCGTCGACGCCCGCCTCGAGCACCTGGCGCCGCAGCTGACGGTCCGCCCGGCGGGTGAGCATCAGCACCGGCACCGACGGCGCGCCCAACTCGGCCTGGAGCCGGCGGTACGCCGCCAGTCCATCCGTCCCGGGCTGCTTCACGTCCAGCAATACGAGGTCCGCGGCCTGACGGGCCTCCGCGCCGCGCGCGTGCAGCACGTCGTAGCCCGCCGGGGCCAGGATGGAGCACAGCCGCTCCATGCCCTCGGATTCCACGTCCACCGCCAACACGCGGGGGCGGTACGTCTCGGTCGTTCCCGTCGTCTCCAGCATCACCCACCCCGCCATGTTGACCGGACCGACCGGGCCCGGATTCACAAGGAGTCCCTACGGACCATGCGTCTGAATGGCTGAGGCCTCCCCCCGTTGGCCTTCTTCCATCCCGGCGTGGCCCGACACTTTGAGCCCATGCGAGGCGCGTGCCGTCGCGGAGTCCGACGCCCTGTGTCTTAATCCTGGAGAAACCCGGAGAACACCCCAATAACGGCAAGGGGTTGGACTGTCACGTTTCCCCGGCGCGGCTCCCCAAGGGCGTTGGCCTTTCGACATCTTGGGGTCGCTTGTGACCAGGAATCAATCCATACCCGGGTTCAAAATGACTCAATTGGTGGGGGCGGTCCTCAGCGGGACTCCTGCTCGTATGGCACCCCGAGTGCGGCGGGTGTGCTGTTGCGTTGTCCCTGGAGGGTGAGGACGAGGAGGGTGAGGACGTAGGGCAGTGCCAGCAAGACACCCTGGGGGACGAGTTCCAGGAGGGCTGGCGAACTGGAGGCCAGGCCGATTCGCAGCGCGTTGCCGAAGGCGAAGAAGGCCGCGGCGAGGAAGGCGCCCATCGGTGTCCAGCGGCCGAACACCATGGCGGCCAGGGCCATGAAGCCCAGGCCCGCGGGCGTGTGTTGCTCGAAGCGGTCCAGCACCGTGGTGGAGAGCACCGCGCCGCCCAATCCCGCGAGCAGTCCGCTGCCCAACACCGCGCCCCACCGCAGGGCGGGGACGGAGAGACCCAGTGTGGCCACCGCGTGTGGCTTGTCGCCCACGGCACGCAGGCGCAGGCCCAGCGGCGTGCGGGTCAACATGGCTTGCAACAGCAGCGGGAGTCCCAGCGCGAGGTACGTGGGCGCGGCGTGTCCGGAGAGCGCGCCGAGCACCGGGATGGAGGACAGTCCCGGCAGCTCCCACGTGCTGAGCTGTTGAATGGGAGGCGTTCCGTTGGGCCCGAAGTGGGTCTCCAGGAGGAAGGTGCCGCCCGCGAGCGCCACCAGGTTGAGCGCGATGCCGGACACGACCTGGTCCGAGCGCCAGCGGATGCACAAAAAGCCATGCACCGCGGCCAGCGCCGCGCCCGCGAGCATCCCCATTCCGACGGCCAGGGGCGTGGGCATGACGAGCGCGGCCACCGCGGCGCAGAAGGCGCCCGTGCGCATCATCCCTTCCATGCCCACGGCCACGACGCCCGCGCGCTCGGAGAGCACCGCGCCCAGGGCGGCGAAGACCAGCGCGGGGGCGGCATCCAGCGTGGCGAACAGCAGCCGGTGGATGATTTCAAGCATGGGGCACCTGCGCGGCCGGGGCGGGGGGCGCGGCGGGCATGGGCGCGGGGGCGCTGCGCTTGCGCAGCACCGCGAGCCAGATGAGGCGTCCCGCGACGAAGAGCAGCGCGAGGCCCTGGATGAGCTCCGGGAAGCTCTTGTGCACGTCGAGCAGCTGCATGCGGGTGCCGCCCGCGCGCAGCACGCCGAAGAAGAGGGCCGCGGCGCCCACGCCCAGCGGATGGTTGTTGCCGATGAGCGCGATGGCGATGCCGTCGAAGCCGTAGGGCGCGCCCAGGGTGCCTGGGTAGCGTCCCTCGGTGCCCAGCACGAGCACCGCGCCGGCGAGGCCCGCGAGCGCCCCGGCCAGCGCCATGGCGAGCCCCGCGCGCCGTGCCACGGGGATTCCGGCGGCGCGAGCGGCCTCGTCTCCCAGGCCCACCGCGCGTGTCTCGAAGCCCGAGCGGGTGCGCGTCAGCCACGCCCAGACCGTCACCGCCGCGACCACGGCGAGGACGAAGCCCAGGTTGAGGCGCGACACGTCCCCGAGGAGCCTGGGGAGCTGCGCGGTGGGGTGGATCTCCGCGGTGCCGGTGATGGAGGCGCCCGCCTCCGCGACGCCGCGCAAGGGACCCACGACGAGCCAGTTGTCCACCAGCCGCAGGGCCACCCAGTTGAGCATGATGGTGGAGATGACCTCGTGCACGCCGCGGTAGAGCCGCAGCGCGGCGGCGATTCCCGCCCACGCGCCTCCAGCCAGGGCCGCGCCCAAGAGCGCCGCCGGGATGTGCAGCGGCGCGGGCAGCGCCACGTGCGCGCCCACCACCGCGGCCGCGAGCGCGCCGAGAATCATCTGCCCCTGCGCGCCGATGTTGAACAGGCCCACCTTGAAGGCCACGGCCACCGACAGCCCGGTGAAGGTGAGCAGCGCGGCCTTCATCGCGGCCTCGCCCAGGGGACGGGTGAGGACGGTGGCGGCAGCGCCTTCAAGGTAGCGGGGCCAGTCGCCCACGCCTCCCCAGAGCATCTGGAGATAGGCCGCGGTCGCGGTGGTGAAGCCGTCCGCGTCCTTCGAGAGGGCGATGAGCAGCCAGCACACCACCAGCGACAGCAACACCGACAGCACCGATGGCAGGGCCTGCCTCGTGCGCTCACCCATGGCCCTGCTCCGCTCCCAGCATGCGTCGCCCCAGCTCCCGCTCGTCGTAGTCCGGGCGGGTGAACTCGCCCGTCACGCGGCCCTCGAAGAACACGTAGACCCGGTCCGCCAGGGCCAACACTTCTTCCAGGTCCAGTGACACCAGCACCACGCCCGCGCCTTGCTCGCGGGCCTCGCGCAGCCTCGCGTGAACCTGCGCCACCGCGCCGATGTCCAGGCCGCGCGTGGGCTGCACCACCACCAGCAGGCGGGGCTTCGCGTCCAGCTCACGCGCGACCACGACCTTCTGCTGGTTGCCACCCGACAGGGCCTGCAGGGCCAGCGTCGGCTCCGGCGGGCGCACGTCGTACGCGGCGAGCAGCGCCGTGGCGCGCTCCCGGCGCCCCTTGAAATCAATCCACGGGCCTCGGGCGAAGGGCGGCTGGGTGTGGCGGCCCAGCGCCACGTTCTCCTCGACGCTCAGCGCCTTCACCACCGCGCGGCGCAGCCGGTCCTCGGGGACATGGCCCACGCCTCGCGCGCGAGCCTGCGCTGGAGTGAGCCCGGTCAGCTTGCCGCCCAGCAACGTCCCCTGTCCCGACGTCAGCGGGCGCAGGCCGGTGAGCACCTCCGCCAGCTCCCGCTGTCCGTTGCCATCCACGCCCGCGATGCCGACGATTTCTCCCGCCCGCACCGTGAGGTCCACGCCGCGCAGCGCCGGCTGTCCGTTGTCGCCCCGGGTCTGGAGCGCCTTGGCCTCGAGCAGCACCTCACCCGGGGGACTCGCGACGACGTTCGCCTGGGTTTCGGTGTGGGAGGCGCGTTGCGTCTCTCCCACCATGAGGGCGGCCAGGTCCGACGCGGAGGTCTCCGAGGGACGCACCTCCGCGACGTGCCGCCCCCGGCGCATCACGGCGATGCGGTCCGCCACGCCCAGCACTTCCTTGAGCTTGTGGCTGATGAGCACCACCGTGCGCCCCTGCGCGACGAGTCCGCGCATGACCCGCGCCAGCTCGTCGGACTCCTGGGGTGTGAGCACGGCGGTGGGCTCGTCGAGCACGAGCACCCGGGCTCCTCGGTGCAGCGCCTTGACGATCTCCACCTTCTGCTGCGAGCCCACGGTGAGGGTGTCCACGCGGGCGCGCACGTCCAGCACGAAGCCGAACTTCGCGCACGTCTCGGACACCTCGCGGATGGCGCGCTCGCGGTCCAGCATTCCGCGGCGCGTGGGCTCGCGGCCCAGCACCACGTTCTCCGCCACCGTCAGGGTGGGGACCAGCATGAAGTGCTGGTGCACCATGCCGATGCCTCGGGCAATCGCATCCCGAGGGCTCTTGAGGCGCACGGGCGCGCCGTCCACGGACACTTCACCCGAGTCCGGTTGGTAGAGCCCATAGAGGACGTTCATCAGGCTGGACTTGCCCGCGCCATTCTCTCCGACCACCGCGAGCAGCTCCCCCTCGCGGATGTCGAGCGACACGTCATCCAGCGCCGTGACGGCGCCAAAGCGCTTCTGGATATGCCGGAGGGAAATCAGGGGGCGGCGGCCTGGAAAGCGGCGAGGTCCGCCGGGACGGAAGGCACCTGAATCTGACCGGCCACGACGCGCTGGCGCAGCGTCTCCACCTTCTGGAGCGCCTCCGCCTTGCCGGGGAAGTCCACGCGGACCTCCGCCATGGCCACGCCGTTCTCCTTGAGGCCCAGGGTCTGCTCGGTCGCGGTGAACTTGCCGTCCACCAGGTCCTTGGCGGCCTGATACACGGCCAGGTCCGTGTGCTTCATCATGGACGTGAGGATGGCCTCCGGCGCCACGTGCGACTGGTCCGAGTCCACGCCGATGGCGAACACGTTCTTGCCCGCGGCCCGCGCCTCCTTCACCGCCTGGATGACGCCGATGCCGTCCGAGCCCGCCGCGTGGAAGATGACGTCCGCGCCCTTCGCGATGAGGTCCTGCGCCACCTGCTTGCCGGCGGCCATGTCGTTGAAGCTGCCGGTGTAGACGGACATGAGCGTGGCCGCGGCCTCGGGGTTCGTCGTCTTCACGCCCGCCCGATAGCCCACCTCGAAGCGCTGGATGAGGGGCACCTCGATGCCGCCCACGAAGCCCACCTTCTTCGACTTCGTCACCAGGCCCGTGAGCGCGCCCACGAGGAAGCTGCCCTCGTGCTCCTTGAAGAGGACGGTGCGCACGTTGGGCAGCCGCAGCACCTTGCCCTGGCCGTCCAGCACCTGGCTGTCGATGAGCAGGAAGCGCGCCTGGGGGTTCTCCTGGGCGGACGTGCGCACGGCGTTGGCCAGGAGATAGCCGTTGCCGATGGCGAGCTGGGAGCCCCGGTCCACCAGGAGCTGGAGGTTGGGGATGTAGTCCTCCTGGGCCTTGCTCTGGAGGACCACGGGCTGGATGGGCAGCGCCTGGAGCGAGGTGGCGACGGACGCCAGGTGGCCGGGCAGGGACTTGCGGACCTCGTCGGCGGGGACGTCCACGTACTTGCCGCCGTCGTAGCGCTTGCCGGCGGCCCACAGCTCCAGGCCCCGCAGGGCGGCGTCGTTGAAGGAGTGGTCGCCTCGGCCTCCCACGTCGATGACGAGACCCACGGGAATGGGCTTCTTCGCCTCCTGCTGGGCGGAGGCAGCGGCCGGAGCGCCGGAGGGAGGCGTCTCTTCCTTCTGCTTGGAACAGGCGCAGAGGAGCGCCGTGAGGGCAAGGACCTGAAGGCGAAGCGTCATGGTCGCCTATCTACCAGATGCGGAGGCGCCGTTAGCAGAAGTGCTTGCAGCGCGCGTTCCTGGTATGGGCAGGGCCGTGCAACCCTACGAGCTCATCAAGACCAAGCGGGATGGAGGCCGGCTGGACCCGGCGGACATCCGCGCGTTCATCCAGGCATATACGGCGGGGACGGTGGCCGACTACCAGATGGCGGCCATGTGCATGGCCGTCTTCTTCAAGGGGTTGGACTCCCGGGAGCTGGGGGCCTGGGCCCGGGCGATGCTGGAGTCGGGTGAGGTCCTGGACCTGTCCGACACCCCGGCGGTGAAGGTGGACAAGCATTCGACGGGCGGGGTGGGGGACAAGGTGTCGCTCAGCCTGGCCCCCCTGGCGGCCGCGTGCGGCGTCCCGGTGCCGATGATTTCCGGCCGGGGTCTGGGCCACACCGGTGGGACGCTGGACAAGCTGGAGTCCATCCCGGGCTTCGACGTGAACCTGTCCACCGAGGAGTACCGCCGGCTGGTGCGCGAGGTGGGCTGCTGCCTGATTGGCCAGACGGCGCAGGTGGCGCCCGCGGACAAGAAGCTCTACGCGCTGCGCGACGTGACGGCGACGGTGGACTGCATCCCGCTGATTGCGTCCTCCATCATGAGCAAGAAGCTGGCGGAGGGCATCGACGCGCTGGTGCTCGACGTGAAGGTGGGCAGCGGCGCGTTCATGAAGCGCGACGAGGATGCCCGCACGCTGGCCAAGACGATGATTGGCCTGGGCGCGGAGATGGGCCGCAAGGTGGTGGCGCTCCTGACGGACATGGACCAGCCGCTCGGCCGCAAGGTGGGCAACGCGCTGGAGGTCATGGAGGCGGTGGACATGCTCCGCGGCGAGGCGCCGGAGGACTACACCGAAATCACCTACGCGCTGACCGCGGAGATGCTGGTGCTGGGCAAGAAGGCCGCGACGGTGGACGAGGCCCGCCAGAAGCTGCGCCGCGCGGTCGAGGACGGAAGCGCCCTGCGCAAGCTGCGCGAAATCATCCAGTCACAGGGCGGAGACCCGCGCTCGGTCGACGACTACTCCCTGCTGCCCCAGGCGCGCTCCACCGTGGACGTGGTGGCGCCGCGGGATGGCTTCGTGACGGGCATCGACACGGAGGGCGTGGGCCTGGCGGCGGTGGCGCTCGGCGCGGGCCGGCAGCGGGTGGACAGCAAGATCGACCCCGCGGTGGGCTTCACCCTCCTGAAGAAGACGGGCGAGGCGGTGAAGGAGGGCGAGCCCGTGGTGCGCGTGCACTACAACGACGAGGCCCCTGTGAGTGACGTGAAGGCCCGTCTGCTGGCGGCCTACCGCTTCGGGGACGCCGCCCCCGCCCCCCGTCCCCTGGTTCGCGAACGGGTGGAGTAGGGCCCGCCTGGGGGCGCGAGCACTCGCGCCCCCACGGGAGGCTCAAGCCCCGTGGCCGCCGTCCACGGTGAGCACCGAGCCGGAGATGTACGAGGCCCCCGGTCCCGCCAGGAACACGATGCTGTCGGCAATCTCCTCCGGACGTCCGAAGCGGCCCAGGGCGATGGCCGCGTTGATGACGGGCTTCTGGGATTCCATCCCCGCGGACATGTCCGTGTCCGTGAAGCCGGGCTGCACCACGTTGACGGTGATGCCCTTGGGGCCCAGGTCGCGCGCCGCGCCCTTGGAGTAGCCCACCACCGCCGCCTTCGTGGCCGTGTAGTCCGCCATTCCCGGCCAGCCCACGCGTCCGGTGATGCTCGAGCCCACAGTGATGATGCGCCCGCCAGGGCCCATCACCTGGGCCGCCTCGCGAATGGCTGCGATGACGCCCGCGACATTGATGCGGTGCTGCCGGTCCAGTGACGTGTGGTCGTTTCCGGAGGCGTCCACAGCGCCCTGCGCGACGACCCCCGCGTTGTTGACCAGGATGTCCAGCCGACCGAAGTGCTTCGTGGTGGTCTGGATGAGCTTCGCCGCCTCCTCCGGCACCTCCTGGTCCGCCTGGAAGGCCGCGGCCCGGACGCCTCGCGATTCCAACTCCCGCACCAGCGCCTGCGCCTTCTCCGCCGAGGCGACGTAGCTGATGGCCACGTCGGCCCCCTCGTCCGCGAGCGCACGCGCCGCCGCCGCGCCGATACCCCGCGAGCCACCCGTCACCAGCGCCACCTTGCCTGCGAGCTTCTTCGACATGATTGTGGTTCTCCGTTGTTTTGTACTTATCGGTATGAAATCGGGCACACGAATACGGCAGCCGCCCGCGGGCCCGGCGCGAAATCTGTACCGATTGGTATGGATATAGAAGCCTGTCGGCGGCGGCGCAAGGGGATTAGTATCGAACGGTATGAAACCGAAACCAGCAGCCGCTCCCGTCGGGCGTCCGCGGGGCTTCGACGTGGATGAGGCGTTGGACCGTGCGCTGCGCCTGTTCTGGCGTCAGGGGTACGAGGGCACCTCGTTGTCGGACCTGACGGACGCGCTCGGCATCAACCGCCCCAGCCTCTACGCGGCGTTCGGCAACAAGGAGTCGCTGTTCCGCAAGGCGTTGGACCGCTACGTGGAGCGGCAGTTGGGCCTCTTTCACGAGGCCTTCGCCAAGCCGACGGCGCGCGCCGCCGTCGAGCACCTGCTGCTCGGCCTGGCGGACGCCCAGACGTTGCCTCGGGAGCCAAAGGGCTGCATCACCGTCCAGGGCGCGCTGGTGAGCGGGGCGGACGCGGCCCCCGTCCAGGGGGAACTGGCGGCGAGGCGGGCCGCCGGAGAGACGGCCCTGCGCGAGCGGCTGGAGCAGGGGCAGCGCGACGGCGACGTGCCGGCGCACGTGGACTGCGCCGACCTGGCCCGCTACTTCACCACCGTCACCCAGGGCATGGCAGTCCAGGCCGGCAGCGGGGCCAGCCGGGAGTCGCTGCGGCGCGTGGCCCGGACCGCGATGCTCGCCTGGCCGGCGTGAGGGTGGGGCGCGGCTTGGGCGCCCCGGGCCTCCGCTCGGTGCTTCCCGCCGGGCCGGGAACGCGGCATGTTGGCGCCGCCAACGGCAGGGACGCATGAACACGGGCGAAGCGCTGTACCTCCATCCGGGCGTGAAGGTCCGGCCCTGCGAATGGGGCTACGGTGTCTTCACGGACGAATTCATCAAGTCGGGCGACCTCATCGAGGAGTGCCGCTACCTCAAGGTGCTGCAGAAGCACACGCGGCACCCTCCGCTGGACGACTACGTCTTCCAGATTCGCTGGAGCGAGCGCGAGCAGCAGCCCGCGGGGGACTGGGTCGCCCTCGTGCTGGGCTACGGCATGCTCTACAACCACGCCAAGGAGCCCAGCGCCGCGTACTACCGCGCGTTGGACCGGGACCTCTTCACCTTCTACGCCCTGAGGGACATCCACCCTGGCGAGCAGATTTGCATCAGCTACGGCGAGGAGTGGTGGGACTCCCGGGGCCAGGGCGTGCCTCCCTGAAGGGCCATGCCCCCAAGGGCTCCACCCTGATGCGGGGTTCAATCAGGCTCACTCCCGGTAGAAGACAATCCTGGGAATAACCTGGGATGTTGACGAAATTCGCCGACTCCCTGGCGGGTGGGCGAGCGTATGATGGGCCGCCGATGGTGGTTCATGGACACGTGAGCAAGGCGGCGGTGGCCGTCCGCCGGGGGATTGAATGAGGGAGCCGAAGGTGGGCTTCGACCTCCCGAGCGACGTCGCGGAGGCGAACCGGGTGTGGATGCGCAGCTTCCGGAGAGGGTGTCTCCGGAGGTGGGCCCCGACCCGGGCGCTTGGGGCGGTGACACGGACATGAGCGGCAAGATTGGAACGGCGATGGCCGAGAGGAACAACTCGATGAGCGACAAGGCCGAGGACCGGCGCGACTCTCCCCGGATTCCCATGCGCTTGAAGTTGCGCCGGGCGGGGAGCTCGGCGGACTTCGAGGAGCGCGAAGGGGACCTGTCCCTGGGAGGCTGCGCTTGGAATGGCCCGGGGTTGGAGGCGGGGGCGCAGGTGGAGGCCCGCTTCAAGCTCCCCATCCTTCCCGATGAGGTGGAGGCCAAGGGGGAGGTGCTTCACGTGACGGAGGGACCCCAGGGGCCCACCGTGCACGTGCGCTTCGCGGACATGCCCGTGGAGGCGGAGCTGGCCATTGCCCGGCACCTGGACGACATGCGGCTTGCGGGTGAGCAGCACTGAGGTCCATCCCTACACCTCGAGAGGAAGGCGACATGGCGGATGAGATTCCCTGGGAGCGGCTGTTCGACGAAGCCATCGGCGTTTCGCGGCGTGCACACGTGCCGTACTCCCGCTTTCCCGTAGGCGCGGCCGTCCTCTACGCGGATGGCTCCGTGGTGTCGGGTTGCAACGTGGAGAACGCCACCTATGGGCTGACGGTCTGTGCCGAGCGCAACGCGCTGGCCGCGGGCGTGGCGCAGGGGCGCTCCCAACCCGTGGCCATCGCCGTCGTGGCGAACACGGCCACGCCCGTGCCTCCGTGCGGGATGTGCCGGCAGGTGATGGCCGAGTTCGCCGGGCCGAACCTCCCGGTCCAAAGCCGCACCCCCAAGGGGGATGTGGCGCGCTACACGCTGGGCGAGCTGCTGCCGCACGCCTTCACCAAGGACTTTCTCTAAAGCGAGCTTGAGTACCTGTGGATCTGCTTCTAACCGGCGGTACGGTGGTGACGATGAACCGCGAGCGCGAGGTGCTCGTGGACGCGGATGTGCTCATCCAGGATGGGCGCATCGCGAAGGTGGGCCGGGGACTGAAGCCCCGGGGCACGCGGCGGGTGGTGGACGTGACGGGCAAGATGGTGCTGCCCGGCCTCATCCATGGCCACCTGCACGCCTGTCAGACGTTGTTCCGGGGCCGCGCGGACAGTCGGGAGCTGCTCGACTGGCTGCGTGAGTGCATCTGGCCCTACGAGGCGTCACACGACGCGGCCTCGATGCGGGCCTCGGCCGACCTGACCTTCGCGGAGTTGATTCGCTCGGGCGCCACGGCGGCGCTCGACATGGGCAGCGTGCACCACTACGACGCGGTCTTCGAGTCCGCGCGGGACTCTGGCTTCCGGCTGGTGGGCGGCAAGGCGATGATGGACACGGGCGCGGGGGTTCCCGAGGGCCTGCGTGAGTCCACCGCCGAGTCGCTGGCCCACAGCCTGGCGCTGCTGGAGCGCTGGCACAACACGCACGAGGGGCGGCTGCGCTACGCCTTCGCCCCCCGCTTCGTGCTGACGTGTACGCCGGAGCTGCTGCGCGAGGTGGCGAAGCTCTCGCGCGAGCACGGGGTGCGCATCCACACGCACGCGAGCGAGAACGCGAAGGAGACGGAGGCGGTGCGCCAGTACACCGGCGGCCAGGACAACGTCGACTTCTTCCACACCGTGGGGCTGATGGGGCAGCACGTGACGCTGGCCCACTGCGTGTGGCTGTCCGCCGAGGAGCAGGCGCTCCTGCGCGAGACGCGCACCGTGGTGTGTCACTGCCCGGGCTCCAACCTCAAGCTCGCGTCCGGCATCGCCAAGGTGCCGGAGCTGCTGGAGGCCGGAGTGCCGGTGGCGCTGGGGGCGGATGGGGCGCCCTGCAACAACACGCTCGACATCTTCAACGAGATGCGGCTCGCGGCGGTGTTGCACAACCCGCGCGTGGGGCCCTGCGCGATGACGCCCATGCGGGTGCTGGAGATGGCCACGCTGCACGGCGCCCGCGCGCTGGGGCTGGAGGACGAGGTGGGCTCGCTCGAGGTGGGCAAGCGCGCCGACGTCACCGTGGTGGACGTGAGCGGCCTGCACGCGGGTCCCACGGCGGAGGACGTCCTCTCGCCGCTGGTGCACTCGGCGCGCGCCAGTGACGTCACCCACGTCATCATCGACGGGCAGACGGTGCTGAGGGACGGCGTGCTCACCACCCTGGACGCGGCGGCGGTGATGGCCAACGCGAAGTCCAACGTGGAGCGCATCCTGAGCCGCCGGCAGCGCGCCCGCGGCTGAAGTAGTGTCCCAAGGCTGCCCGCGCCTTAGGCGGGCAGCCGCACCACGAAGGACGTGGACCAGCCCGGTGCGTCCTCCACGGTGAGCTGGCCTCCGTGGGCCTCGGCCGCCAGCCGGGAGAAGTACAGCCCCAGGCCGTAGCCTCGGCGGGTGTCTATCTCCCGGTCCCCCTGCACATACTTGTCGAAGATGCGCGGACGCAGCTCGCGGGGCACGGGCGGGCCGTTGTTGCGCACCGCCAGCCACGCGCCCTGCGAGTCCGTGCCGCCTTCCAGCCGCACCCGTCCTCCGGTGGGCGCGTAGCGCAGCGCATTGGTGGCCAGGTTCTCCACCACGCGGGTGAGCAGGTCCGCGTCCACGTGGAGCGTGAGCGTGTCCGGAGTCACCACGTCCAGCGTGAGCTTCCGGGCGCGTGCCACGCCTTCCAGCGAGCGCCTCACGTCCTCCAGCATCCGGACGACGTCCATCGAGGCCCGACGGGGGGCCAGCCGGCCCTGCTCGAGCCGGGGCACGTCCATCAGGTCGGCGATCATCCGGTCCAGGCGCGCGGTGACCGTCAGGCCCGAGCGCGCGGATTCATGGAGCGGCCCAGGCGGGAGCTCCTGCTCCATCCACCCCAGCGTCATGGTCAACGCCGACAACGGGGATCGCAGGTCATGGATGAGGAACTGGGTGAGCAGCTCCTTGTCTCGCTGAAGCGCCCGCAGCTCCTCGTTCTTCGCGTGCTCCTCGTCGAGCATGCGGGAGATGGTGTGCCGTGCCTCCTCGACGTCCTGGGAGCGCCGCGCCTCCAGGGCCCGGTCCACCTCCGCGCGGGTGAGGGCGCCCGCGAGCATGCGCAGCCGCGCGGTGCTGTACTGCTTCACCGCGGCCACCAGCATCAGCGTCACGACGGCGATGACCACCGCGCCCCAGCCCACGCCCGCCTCGCGCATCAGCGCGCCCTGCGCCACCGACGCGAGCGCCGCGGTGCCGTAGACGACGGCGGGCCGCAGGGTGAGCCCGCTCAGGTTCACCACCAGGGCGAAGAGCCCCAGGCTGAAGCCCGCGACGCCCGCGGGGAACGGAGAGATGGGGAGCGCCAGGTGTTGCAGTCCGTAGACGAGCGCCACGTCCACCGGCGACTGCACCACCCCCAGCCACCGGGCCTCCGAGCGGTTTCGCACGGCGAAGAGCACTCCTGCGACGCCCACGTACGGCGCCAGCAGCGGCGGGTAGGGGGCCCAGTCCTCGCCGCCAGAGAGCCACAGCGCGGTGGTGATGAGCAGGAAGAGCGTGGCGCCCACCAGCCGCACGGCCGCGCCCGTGCCCAGCACGCTTCGCCGCTGGGCGTCCACCGCCCGTGCCAGCGACTCATCGAAAGAGGAGTGAGGCCAACCCAGGACGCTGTCCACGCCCGTGCGATTTCCCGCACTTCACGCCCTCCAGGCAAGTCCTTGCTGGGCGACGTGCCCACCGGGGGACGGCCTGGGTGGCCTCCCCAGGGGTGGCGGACGGGGGTGCCCGGTGTCACTTGTGGGTGGCGGGCAATCGCCTTAGGTGAGTTCGCGTAGCACTGATCAGCGGGGCGGATGTGGCTGCTTGACCGCCCCGGAGTTCGTGTAAGGTGGCTGGGAGTTGGTCTGGACGGAGGTAGACCGCCGACATGTGGGACAGACTCAAAAGGGCATTGCGTAGCTTCGCGGGCTTCTTCGTCTCCTCCATCGAGGATCCGGAGCTCATCCTCGAGCAGAACATCCGCGACCTGAACGACCAGGTCCCGAAGATGAACGAGTCCATCGCCATGGTCCGGGCGAACGTGACGCTGCTCGAGAAGGAGAACGCCAAGTACAAGGACGACGTCCGCGGCATGACGGCCAAGGTGAAGGCCGCCATCCAGGCCGGGCGCGATGACCTGGCGGCGCAGTACGCGACGAAGCTCCAGGTGGAGAAGGAAGCGCTCGAGCGCAACGAGGCGCAGCTGGCCACCGCGCGCCAGGCCTACGAGAAGGCCCTGAACGTCAAGAAGGCGTTCATGCGCGAGAAGGACCGCAAGACGGCGGAGGCCATGACGGCCATTCGCGACGCGCGGCGCGCCAAGTGGCAGGCCAAGGTGGCCGACACGATGGAGTCCTTCACCGTCGCCGGCATCGACTCGACGCACGACGAGATGCTGCGCAAGGTGGAGGAGCGCACCGCCGTGAACGAGGCGCGCATGCAGATGGCGCTCGAGTCAGTCGACCACCAGGCCTCGCAGATTGAAGAAGAGGCCGAGAAGATCCAGGCCAACGAGCTGGTGAAGCAGTTCAAGATGGAGATGGGGATGATGGACAGCCCCGCCCCGGTGTCGGATGTCAGCGGACAGACGGGGAAGACCATCGGCAAGAAGGTCGGGGTCGAGTAACCCCGGCATGGCGAAGGGAAGAGACCTGGGAACGGACGGATGAAGCTCCACCGCGGGCCAGGTCTCTTTCTTTTCCTGCTCCTCTGCGTGTTGGGCGCGGCGTGGGTGTTCGCGTCCCGCAGCGGATATCTGGACACCCTCCAGGCGCGCTTCTTTCCCTCCGTGCGCGAGGCGGTGCGGCTGTCCCCCGGAGACTTCCCGGCGGGGGTGTCGGCCCCCGTGGCGGACGTGGCGTCGGTGCCGCTCCGGCCCGTGCTCGTGGGCTTCACGCCGCGCGGCTCGGCGGCGGGGCTGCTCGTGGCGGCCGGGGGGGCCACGACGCTGGACAACCCGGCTCCGCCTCCTGGCGCCGCGCAGGGCCTGTTGAAGACGGCCTACGCGTTGGATGCGCGCGCGGTGCTCTTCGCTCGTGAGGAGGAGCTGCGGCAGGCGCTGTCCATCGGCGCGGAGAACGGCGGCGTGGACATGGCGATGCTGTCGGTGGACCGGCTGGCGTCGTGGGCGCCGGGCTTGCGCGACGCCGCGCCTCGCACGGTGATGCTGGCCGGACGCAGCCGAGGGCAGGAGGCGCTCGCGGCGGTGGGGGTGACGGACCTGGCGGGCCTGAGGGGCAAGCGCGTGGGCATCTACCCCTTCAGCTCCACGCACTACTTCGCCCTGTGGGTGCTGGCGCGGGCGGGCCTGCGGACGACGGATGTGCGGTGGGTGGAGCTGCCCTCCACGTTGGACGCGGGCCGGGCGCTGCGCGAGGGCCGGGCGGACGCGGTGGTGGGGCTGTGGGGCGACGTGGAGCTGGCGGCGAGGGACCGGGGCGGGGCGGTGCTCGCGACGACAGCAGACGCGCCGCACCTGGTGGCGACGGTGCTGGTGGCGCGCGGTGACTTCGCGGCGCGCTACCCGGACGCGGTGAGGCGGGTGCTGCGCGGGATGCTGGATGCGGGGCAGAGCGTGCTGAAGGACCCGTCGACGGGGGCGCGGATGCTCGGCGAGGTGGCGCCGTACCTGGGCGACCCGACGGAGGCCATCCGGAGCGCGCCGCCCGCCACGCTGGCGGACAATCGGGCGTTCTTCGGTCTTTCCGGCGAGGCGCCAGTCACCTATGACGAGCTCTACCAGAGCGCCGCCGCGCTTTTTCAGAAGCTCAAGCAGGGCCCGCAGGTGCCCCTCGCGGAGGATACGAGGGACCTGGGCGCGTTGAAGTATGTGTCGGAGGCGCGAGGTCCCTGACGCAGTCGACTGGCGCTGGGAAGGGAAGGTCGGACGTGGCGAAGAAGTCGCCGAACTACATCAAGGCCGCATTCCTGATGCCCGCCAACCTGATGGGGCTGGGCACGGCGGCTGCCTCGGCGGTGTTGACGGGTGAGCCGCTGCCCGCCCTGGTCGCGCTGGGGTTGGAGGGGCTGTACCTGGGCGTCTTCTCGTCCATGCCGCGCTTCCAGCGCGCGGTGCGCTCGCGGGAGCCGACGGACCCGGAGGTGGCGCGCAAGGCGGTGGACTCGCTCCTGTCCGACCTGGCTCCCTCGCAGCGGGAGCACTACCAGCAGCTCGTGGGGCTCAAGGAGAAGATTCTCGCCAACTACCGGAAGCTCCCGGGCGGCAAGGTGCTGGAGACGGAGAGCGAGACGCGGCTGGATGCGATGCTGACGTCGTTCCTGCGGCTCATCTCCACGCTGAACCAGTATCGCGCGTACCTCAACAGCCCGGACCGGGGGAACCTGGAGAAGGACGTGCGCGAGCTCCAGGAGGACCTGGAGCGTGAGACGAATCCCCGGCTGAAGGACGTGAAGCAGAACCGGGTGGACATCCTGCGCAAGCGTCTGGCGCGCTTCGAGCAAGCCAGCGAGAGCCGCGAGCTGGTGAGCCATCAGCTCGCCAGCATCGAGGACATGATGCGGCTGACGCACGAGCAGTCGATCGCCATCCGGGACCCGGAGGTCGTCAACCGCCAGCTCACCATGCTGAGCGCGGAGGCCGAAGCCACGGAGGAGTCCGTGCGGCAGATGGAGCAGTTCCTGGAGTTCACCGAGGAGACACGCGGCCCTCTACCGCATGGCTCCCGGGTGCGCTGAGCGGGAGCTAGGGCTGGGGCGGAGTTTGCCCTGGCCCGTCGTCCTGGGTGGGCCTGTGGGGTGAGCGGAACGCGGCGAGACCCCGGGGACCTTTCTTCGAGAACAGCGTTCCGATGAAGAAGAGCCCGGCGGCGAGCAAGGGGCCGACGATGGCGCCCACCAGGGTTCCCACCATCAGCCCGATGATGCCGGCGACGGGGTGGATGCGCCAGGCGAGCACGCCGATGACGAGGGCGCCCGCGAGGGTGCAGAGCAGCGAATAGACCTCGAAGTGGCGCATGATGGACGGGCTCCGTGAGGAGTGGAGTGTACCGGCTGTTCGAGCGTCTTTCGGCGTCGGGCCCTCGGAAGGAGCACAACGTGGGCTTTGAAGCGGAGGCCAGGACGTCGGACGTTGGCTGTCAGTCACCGGGCCTTCCTGCCCGGGTGGCGGACGCCCGTCCCTCCCAGGAATCCATTGACTCTCCGGCCCAGCCGTCCTGTCCTGGCGCCATGTTCCGCCGAGCCTGGTTGCCGACCCTCCTCCTGCTGCTCGCCATCACGGGCTGTTCGCGTTGTGGCAAGGACCAGGGCCCTGTCGTCGCCCCGCCGCAGGACGCGAGCCTCGCGCGCTACCTGCCTCGGGACGCCCAGGCCTCCATCGTCATCCAGGACCTGGGCGCGCTCGGTGAGAAGCTGGCGCGCTTCCAGAATCTGAAGGTCGCCTCCTTCGCCGCGCAGCTGCAGAGCTTCTCCTCGGCGGAGGGCTATGTGAACGCGGTGATGCGGCAGGTGGGCGTGGACCTGCGCAGCCGCCAGGCCCTGGAGGCCGCGGGGCTGGCGCCGGAGCGAGGCGCGGGCGCGGCCTTCCTGGGGGGCAACCGCGCTGTCTCCGTCGTGGGCGTCAAGGACGCGGAGAAGCTCGAGGCCACCTTCGCCGGCTTCGCCCGCACGCGGCTGGGCGCATCCGAGAAGAAGCAGGAGAAGGGCGCCGGGGGCACCCTCGTCACCTTCCACCGTCCGGGGGCCACCGACGCGGCGCTGGGCCTGCTCTTCATCGACGGTGGGAAGTACGCGCTCCTCGGCGCGGGGCCCTCTGTCGCCGCGCTGCGCCCCCTGGCCAGTCAGCCCGAGGAGAAGTCGCTCGCCAAGGAGCCCGTGCTGGCCGCGTCCCTCCAGCGCCTGCCCTCGAAGCGGGACTTCCATGTGTATCTGCCGGGCGGCACCGGGCTGCTGCCCGCGGGCACCGTGCAGGGCCTCACGCTCGCGGGGCGGGTCGAGCCGCGCGCCATCACCGTCCACGCGGACGCGCCGTGGCCTGACACGCAGGCGTCGCTGGCCGCGCTGGACGTCGTGAAGGACGCCCCGGACCTGCGCGGGTGGTTGCCCGCGGACAGCTTCCTCGTGGTGCGCTTCCGGGGGGACCCGTCGCAGCTCGACGGCGTGTGGCCCTATCTCGCGGGCGACTACCTGACGCGCGCCGTGCAGCAGAGCGGCCTGGAGGTGAAGGCGGAGGTGCTCGACAACTTCAAGCCAGGGATGGTGCTGGGCTTGTCGCTGTCGCCCCAGGTGCAGCTGGGCACGGGCCTGCCCGCGTTGGACCTGCGCCGCACCAACCCCTTCCGCTTCGTCAACCTGGTGGCCCTGTCGGACCTGAAGGACGCGGCGAGGACGAGCGCGCTCCTGGAGCGGCTGCCGCAGTTGTCCACCCACTTCGGCGCGAAGGTGGAAGGCGCCGACCTGAAGGGCCAGCGCGTCTACCTCACGTCGTACCGGGCGGGGGAGGGAGCCCACTTCGCGCTGGGGCCCAACGGCAGGCTGCTGGTCGCCTCGCCCCAGTCGCAGCTGGAGGCCTCGCTCACGGCGCTCGCGCAGAAGGCCGCGGAGGGGCCGGTGGCCGCGGACCTGAAGGACGTGGGCCAGGATGCCGCCATCAGCGTCGTGCTGGACCTGCGCCGATTGGCGGACGCGGTGAAGAACCTTCCCTCCGAGGCCTGGGGTATTGGAGGCTTCGCCATCAAGGCCACCACCGTGCGCTGGCTGGAAGCCACCGATGACCTGCGCGCGGTGACCCTGGCGGTGTCTCGCAAGGAGCGAGCCCTCCAGGCCGAGCTGTCCCTGCGTCTGACTCCAGCTGCCTCGACACCCACCACGACCCAGCCGGCCACTCCGTGATTCACGCCCGAGATATCACCAAGGAATATGTGGATGGAGATGGCACCCGGGTGCGGGTGCTCGACGGAATGTCCCTGGAGGTGGAGGCGGGGGACTTCGTCGCGGTGGTGGGCCCGTCCGGCAGCGGAAAGTCCACGCTGTTGCATCTGCTGGGCGGCCTGGACATCGACTACCGGGGCGAGGTGAAGGTGGGCGGCGTGACGCTGGGGGGCCTCAAGGACCAGGCCCTGGCGCGCTTCCGCAACACCCACGTGGGCTTCGTCTTCCAGTCCTTCCACCTCATCCCCAACCTGTCCGCGCTGGAGAACGTGCTGCTGCCCTCGTACTTCGGGCCGCGCGACGCCCAGGCCGTCAAGCGCGCGGAGGCGCTGCTGGAGCGCGTGGGCCTGGGCGCGAAGAAGGACCGCGCCCCGGTGCGCTTGTCCGGAGGCGAGCGTCAGCGCGTGGCCATCGCGCGAGCCCTCTACGGCGGCCCCAAGCTGCTCCTGTGCGACGAGCCCACGGGCAACCTGGACGCGGCCACGGGCGACGGTGTCATCCAGTTGTTCCGCGAGCTGCACCGCGAGGGGCTCACCGTGCTGGCCGTCACCCACGAGGAGCGGATGAGCGCGGCGGCGCGGCGTGTGCTGCGGCTCAAGGAGGGCAAGCTCGTGGAGGAGCGCGCCTCGGAGCGGGCGGTCCTGGGAGGTGCCCCATGAGGTGGGATGCGCTGTCGCGGCTGGTGCGGCTGAGCCTCGCGCGCGAGCGCCGAGGCGCGTTCTTCTCCGCCTTCGGCGTGGCCATGGGCGTGGGCACCCTCGTGTTCTTCATCGGCATGGGGTTGGGGGTGGGCCGGGTCATCCGCGAGAAGATCTTCCCCACCGACGCGCGGCTGGTGGACGTGGTGCCCTCGTCGGTGTCGTTGGGCTCGCTGCTGGGCGGAGGCCAGCTGGACGCGGCGGCCGTGGAGCGGCTGCGCTCGCTGCCCGGCGTGGAGACGGCCTATCGGAAGATGAACGTGCGCGTGCCGGCGGTGACCCGGTACGACGGCGTCTTCTTCGGCACGCGGCTGCGCATGGGCATGGAGGTGCTGGCGTTGGGCGTGGAGCCCGCGCTGGTGAAGGGCGACGTGCAGCTCGGCGAGTTCAAGGACCCCGGGGAAGGCGAGCCGATTCCCGCCGTCGTCTCCACGCGCCTCTTGGAGCTGTACAACAAGACGTTTGCTCCGGCGCGCAAGCTGCCGCAGCTCTCAGCGGGCATGATTGTGGGCTTCGGCTTCCCGGTGGAGTTCAACCGCTCCTACGTGTCCGCGTCGGCCTCGGGCCCCAGCCGCTTGATGCAGACCCAGGTGGTGGGCGCGTCCGACCGGGCGATGTTCGCGGGCATCACCATCCCGCTGGAGACGGCCATCCGCATCAACCGCGAGGCGGGCGTCGACGCGGAGAACTACTCCGGCGTCACGCTCGTCGCCACGGACCCGTCCAAGGTCCCCGCGCTGGTGGACGCGGTGAAGGCCATGGGGTTGGAGATTGACGACCAGGAGCGCCGCATGGCGGAGAACACGGGCGCTGCGGTGGCGCTCACCACGTCCGCGCTGGCGCTCCTGTCCATCCTCATCTGCGTCCTCGCGGCGGTGAACATCGCCCACGCGCTGTCGGCCTCGGTGCGCGCGCGGGCCCGGGAGATTGGTGTCATGCAGGCGGTGGGCGCGTCGCGCTCGGACATCCGGGCCATCGTCCTGGCGGAGGCCTCCGTGGTGGGGCTCGCCGGTGGCGCCATCGGCACCGCGGTGGCGCTGGCCGCGTCCTTCGGCGTGGACCGCTTCGCCGCGGGCTACCTGCCCAACTTCCCGTACAAGCCCGACAGTTTCTTCTCCTTCCCCTGGCCGGTGGTGCTGGGCGGAGTGGTGCTGGGGCTCCTGGCCGCTTTGGCCGGAGCCTATTTCCCCAGCCGCCGCGCCGCCGCCACCGACCCCGCACGGACGCTCGCCGGATGACGCTTCCTTCCCGCAAGACGCTGCTGGGCAATGTGCTCAGCCTGGCCGCCATCGCCTGGATTTACGGAGGAGACCTGTCGGACGCCGTGCGGGCCCGCACCGCGGAAGTGTCCGCGCTGGTCGAACTGCCTTCACCCGTGCGCCCCACCGTGGTGCTGTCGCTGGCCGCGCTGGCTGTCGGCGTGGTCGTCCTGGGGGGCATCGCACGCGGCAAGGCCGAGGGCTTCAAGGGCTACCGGCTGTTGCCCATCCTGCTGGTGGGGGCGCTCTTCGCGGACCTGGTGCTCGCCGAGAGCCGCATCCCCATCGACTCCACGGACATGGCCTCCATGTCCCTGCAGCGCTTCCAGAAGCAGGCCCAGGAGCTGTCCACCCGGGATTCCGTCGTGGACGACCCACGCATCCTCCAGCCCCTCTTGGAGGAGATGGGGCGTCCCCCCTACCTCGTGCGTGGGGAGCCGATGACGGCCTATACCCTCCAGGTCCGCAAGGACTGCGAGGGCCCTGTCCGCGACGCCCCAGGTGTACGCCCCGGAACGGTGCTCTACTGTGTTGCTCCCGAGCGCAAGGCGGCGTGGGTGACGATGGTGGGCCTCTCGGGGGAGACGCGCTTCGGGCCTCCAGAGATGCTCTCGGTCCGGGGCGAGGTGCGCTTCCTCCTGGTCCAACCCGCGATTCCGGACGAGGCGCCACCCGAGCCCGGGGACGCGTTCCGCGACTCGGTGCCCGCCGGGAACGACACGGGGATGGACGGGGGGACCTCGAGTCTCCAACCTTGAGAAAAACGGGCGTGCTACGTCCCTGTTGCCTGCCTGGCTGGGGGGCGCGTGAGGGCGGCCGTGTGGTTGACCCTGCGAATGGGTGATCGCTAGGCTCCCCTCGAACGGACCCTCCCCCACGTGACGACCTCTCAACCGAAGCGGCAGCCCATTCCATTTGGGAAGTACCTCCTTCTGGACCGCATCAACATCGGCGGTATGGCGGAGGTGTGGCGCGGGAAGCAGTTCGGCGCGAGCGGCTTCGAGCGGCTCGTGGCCATCAAGCGCATCCTGCCGAACATCGCGGAGGACGAAGAGTTCATCTCGATGTTCATCGATGAGGCGAAGATCAGCGTCCAGCTGAGCCACGCCAACATCGCGCAGATCTACGAACTGGGGCAGATCACCAGCAGCTACTTCATCTCGATGGAGTACATCCCCGGCAAGGACATGCGGGCCATCTTCGACCGCTGTCGGAAGAAGGGGGAGCCTGCTCCGGTGCCGCTGGTGGCCTTCTGCATCTCCAAGATGTGTGAGGGCCTGGACTACGCCCACCGGAAGAAGGACGGGATGGGGCGGGACATGAACATCGTCCACCGCGACATCTCGCCGCAGAACGTCCTCATCTCCTTCGAGGGTGAGGTCAAGGTCATCGACTTCGGTATCGCCAAGGCGGCGGGCAAGGCCACCAAGACGCAAGCCGGCATCCTCAAGGGCAAGTTCGGCTACATGAGCCCGGAGCAGATCCGCGGCCTGCCGTTGGACCGGCGCTCGGACGTGTTCGCCATTGGCGTGTGTCTCTACGAGATGCTCACGGGCGAGCGGCTCTTCGTGGGCGACAGCGACTTCAGCGTGCTGGAGAAGGTGCGCAAGGCGGAGGTGCCGCCGCCCTCCACGTACAACCGGCGCATCCCGGAGGTGCTGGAGAAGATCGTGATGCGGGCGCTCGCCAAGGACGTGGACGAGCGCTACCAGTACGCCAGCGAGCTGGGGGACGACCTCCAGCGTTTCCTCATCACCAGCGAGACCATCTTCGGCCGCAAGGACCTCATGCAGTACATGAAGTCCACCTTCGCGGAGGAAGTGGAGCGCGAGAAGCAGCGCCTGTCCGACTACGCCGACATCCGTCCTCCCGACGGAATGCTCGCGGCGCTGGAGGCGGGTTCTGGAATGGGACTGGGCGGAATGTCGCCGCCGCCCGCGGCCCAGCCCGCGCCCGCGCCGGTGCCCGTGGTGCAGCCGGTGGCCTCTCCGCCCCGAGCCACCGCGGCCATGGGGGTCGTGTCCCCTTCACCCATCCGTCGCTCGCCCACGCTGGCCGCGCTGCCCAAACTGACCGCCGCCACCGCCGCGCCCGCGCCGAAGGAAGACGAGGTCCTGGCCACGCAGCTCGTCTCCAGCGACCACGTCTTCGACGACAGCCCGGAGCCCACCACGGACCCCGGAGCCAGCGTCGGGCGCACCATCACTCCGCTGGAGACGCGCGCCCCGCCCGCGGATGAGGACGAGGAGAACATCACCGGCAAGACGGCCGTCATCGCCCCTCAGGCGCCTCCCTCCGCGCCGCGGCTGTCGCACGCCAACATCCCCGTGGTGAGTGCGCCGCCCCGGCCTTCGGTGACGGTGCCCACGCTGATGCCCGCGGAGGTGGCGGCCTCCGCGCCTCGCGGCAGCCGTGGGGGAGGGGACGGGCTGCCCCGCCTCACCCGCGATATCCCCGCGCCGGATGTGTCGCAGGGCATCTCCCGCGCGGCGCTGCCTCCGGATGTGTCGCAGGGCATCTCCCGCGCGGCGCTCGCGGAGGGACTGCAAGGCAACTCACGTCCCTCGGCGTCCCCGCCGATGCTGGGCGCGGGGACCCCAGGGCGGTCCTCGGCGCGCCCCGCCCCGCCGCCCAAGGTCGAGGAGGACGAGGACCTGGAGGAGCGGCCGACCGCGTCCGTGCCCGCGTTGGGCCAGCGGGGCATGGACAAGCGGGTGTTGTACGCGGTGGTCGGCGTGCTCGCGCTGGTCTTGCTCTCCGCCATCGGCTGGGTCGCGACCCGTCCGGGCGTGGGCTACGTCATGTTGGACCTGCAGCGCGTGCCCCAGGACGTGCGTGGCCGGGTCCAGGTGATGCTGGACACCCATCCGGTCGCAATCGAGGGCGGAGGCCCCACGCTCCTGCGCGAGGTGCAGGCCGGGCCGGTGATGGTGACGGTGAGCGCGGAGGGCTACAAGACCTTCACGCGGACGCTCCAGGTCAACAGCGGCAAGGAGGTCACGCCGGTGGAGGTCACCTTGGAGAGCCTGGTGCGCACCGCGTCGCTGGTGCTCGTCACCCAGCCCGTGGATGCGCAGGTGAAGGTGGATGGCAAGGTGGTGCGCGAGCAGGGCCGCTCGGACGCCTTCATCAAGGGCGTGGTGGTCTCCGGTGAGCAGTGGGTGGTGGAGGTCAGCGCGCCGCAGCACAAGCCCGTGTCCAAGCGCGTGCCGGTGTCGGGCGACGCTCCGGCCGAGGTGAACGTGAAGCTGGAGCCCCTGGTGACGAAGGTCTCGGTGAAGGTCGAGTCCCGTCCAGAAGGCGCCGTCATCTACGCGAATGGCGAGGAGCTGGGCGAGACGCCCCAGACGGTGCTCGTGTCCGCGAACGTCCGCCGGCTCACCTTGAAGCTCAAGTGCCACAACGACGCGGAGGTGGAGGTCCCGGCTCCCGCGGCCGGAGAATCCATGGTCACCGCGACTGTTTCACTCAAGCGGCAGCCTCGCTGCCGTTAGTCTTCATGAAATCGAGGCCCGCTTCCCCCGTGGGAAGTGGGTACGCCAGCTCCCCGGGCGGAGGAGCGAGAGGAGGCGTGTGTCCGTGAGCAAGGTGCGCAAGGTCCAGAAGGAAGATCCATTGGCGGACCTTCCCCGCTGGGCGCAGCAGTTGGCCCGGAAGTACTATACGAAGACGGTCAACACCTTCCTGCTCTACGGGGCGGTGAGGGACCTGCAGCCGCTCCAGATGGAGGACAACGCGAAGGGCTTCGGCACGCTGAAGACCTTCCTCTCCGAGGAGCTGTTTGGCGGCCGAGACCACGTCCTCTTCTACGACCGCTCGTCGGGCATCCGGTCGGCCACGCCGGAGACGCAGAAGGACCTGTCGCGGGTCATGTCCGGCTACGACGCGATGTACGGCACGGACTACGCGAAGGTGATGCCCAGGGACCCGGGACGGGCGCTCCAGGTCCTGGAGAACTTCCTGCGGATGCGGCTGAGCGAGGGGCGCTCGCTGGCGCTCATCATCGACTTCGCGGAGACGCTGGTGCCGGGCGGGGAGATTTCCCACCTGTCGTCCGAGGACCGCTTCGTGCTGGCCACGCTCGACAAGTGGGCGCACGACCCGCAGTTCCTCGCGGGCGATGTGTCCATCGTGCTGCTGGCGGAGAACCTGGCGGACATCTCCCCGCGCATCTCCCGCAACCCGTATGTGGCGCCCATCGAGCTGCCCCTGCCCACCGAGGAGGAGCGGCTGGAGTACGTGCGCTACAAGCTGGAGGGCAAGCGGCTCCAGTCGCTGTCGGACGTGCCGCTCGCGGGCCTGGCGAAGATGACGGCGGGCCTGTCCCGCATCAACCTGGACCGCGTGCTGACGGAGGCGCTCGAGCGCGAGATTCGCATCACCTCCGACCTGCTCAAGGAGAAGAAGAAGGAAATCATCCAGGCGGAGTGCCATGGCCTCCTCGAGTTCATCGAGCCCGTGCACACGCTGGACGCGGTGGCGGGACACGCGAAGGCCAAGCAGATGCTGCGGCAGGCCGCCTCGGCGCTGAAGAAGGGCCGCCTGGAAGTCATGCCCATGGGCTACCTGCTGTCGGGCCCGGTGGGCACGGGCAAGACGTTCATGGTGAGCTGCTTCGCCGGTGAGATTGGCATCCCGGTGGTGAAGTTCCTGAACTTCCGCAGCCAGTGGCAGGGCGTCACTGAGGCCAACCTCGAGAAGATCTTCAACCTCCTCAAGGCACTGTGGCCGGTGGCGGTGATGATTGACGAGGCGGACACCTTCCTCGGCAACCGCGACTCGGGCGGAGACTCCGGCACGAGCAGCCGTGTCTTCGGCTCCATTGCCTCCTTCATGGGCAACACGCAGTACCGCGGCAAGATTGTCTGGTTCTTGATGACGGCGCGGCCGGACCTGCTGCCCATCGACCTGAAGCGGCAGGGCCGCGCGGAGGAGCACCTGGCGCTCTTCTATCCGCAGACGGACGCGGAGCGGGACGAGCTCTTCAAGGTGATGTCCAAGAAGACGGGCGTGTCGGTGGAAGGCATCGACTCGTTCTCCACGTTGATTCCGCAGGGGGTGCGGGCCTTCAGTGGCGCGGACATCGAAGCCGTCATGGTGCGCTCGAAGTTCCGCGCGCTGGCGGAAGGGCGCGAGGCCGTGTCGAAGGAAGACCTGGCGGCGGTGCTCGCGGACTTCGTGCCGCCCAGCTATCCGCTGGAAATCGAGCTCCAGAACCTGGTCGCGGTGCAGGAGTGCACCAGCCGGGAGCTGCTGCCGGAGACGTACCGTTCGATTGACCGCGACCTCATCACCCGGCGGGTGCGGGAGCTGAAGGCGCTGCTCGAGGAAGGGTAGGCGCACGAGCGACGACGGGCGCCTGGGCTCCCAGGCGCGAGTCGTTCACGTGCTCCACGATGGCCACGCGGTCTCCGACCAAGAGCGCATCGTGGAGCGCGATGATGGCTTCGTTCGAGTGGCGGATGCAGCCATGGGACACGTCCGCGCCGAGCAGCGCGGGGGCGTTGGTGCCATGCAGCTCCTCCGCGGAGTGGCGGCCATCCGCCCAGGACAGGTCCAGGATGCGCGCGCCGAAGACGGACCGGTCATTCCAGAGTCGTTCGCCCGCTGCCTCCGCCGCGGCTTGCTGGAGCCGGGTCCGCACCACCTTGAGCCCAGGCCGGGTCGGAGTGGACGTGGTGCCCGAGGCATTCGGGAAGATGTCCACGACGCGCCCCTCCGAGTCGTAGAGGAACGTGCGGTGCTCTCGCAGCGCGACGATGACTCGCACGGGCTGACCGTCGTAGGTCGCGGGGGGAATCCCCAGGGCTTGTCCTCGCATGCCGGGCTCGGGCGCCAGTGCATCGAGCGCATGGAGTGTGGCGGTGTCCAGCAGCCCCGTGGGCTTGACGCTGGGGAAGGTGAGGCTCGCGTGCGTCTGGAAGTTGCGGAGGGCTCGCGAGGTCTGCGAGCCGAAGTGTCCGTCCGCGCCGCCATGAAGCGCGAAGCCCATCTTCAAGAGCGCGGTCTGCACCGCGCGCAACCCGTCACCGCGTGAGCCCGGCCCCAGGACAACGTGTCCCGACGCGACGTCGGTGAGCTGGGATTGTTCCGTGAAGCGGGCGTTGGAGAGCGGCGTGTCTGTCCGGGCCGGATTCGAGGGCTGCGTGGACACCGTCTCGGTGCGAGCGGACGGTGGTCGCGGAAGCGAGATGGGGATGGGAGCCCGAGGTGCGTGCTCCACGAGGTTGCCCTGGATGCGCGAAGACAGCCGTGAGGGAGGCGAACGCTCTCCCGAGAGCGTGTCGTCGGCATCGAGGGGCGCGAGTGATTGGATTCGCGAGAGGGACAAGGTCATGACCTCGCCCGTTGCAAATCACTCGCCCATGGGGCTCACGGCGCGGTGAGCGAGAGGACCTTCCCGGTGGGGATGGTGCGGTGGTCCTTGATGTTGTTCCACCGCATGATGTCCTCGACGGTGACGCCGTAGCGCTGCGCGACGGACCAGAGCGTCTCTCCCTCGGCGAGCGCATGGACCTTGCCGCCGGGCTTCCCCGCGTTCGACGCGACTTGCTTGGCGACCACCACGGAGCCCGTGGGCGGAGCCACCTGGGCCTGGGCCTGAGCCGGACCGTTGGGCCACACGTACACGAGTGAGCCAATCTGAAGCGTCGGGTTGCGCCGCCGCAGGTTGTTCCACTTCTTCAGGTCATCGACGCCCACGTTGAACTTCGTGGCGATGATCCACAGGCTGTCGCCGGACTGCACGCCGTAGGTGATGCGCGTGCGGCCGTTGACGATCTCCGTCTTCACGGGGCCGGCGGCCAGGGGACCCTTGGGCGTGCCCGCGGGCACTTCATCCTCGGGGCGGTGCACCACCACGCCGCTGCGCCGGGCTTGAGCGACCTTGCTCGCCAGCGCGCCACCCTGGGGGCTGGCCTTGCCCGCGGGCACCGGAATCACCAGCTCCGAGCCGAGCTTCAACGTCTTGGCGCTCTTGAGCCGGTTCATCTGGAGGATGGCCTCGGAGGCCGAGCCGTAGCGCTCCGCGATTTGCGACAGCGTGTCTCCGCGCTTCACCTTGTGGACGCGGAAGGTGAGCCGCTCGGCGGCAGGAATCTTCTGGAAGCCCTCCACGAAGCGAGGCCCCGAGCCGGTGGGCAGCCGCAGCTTGTAGGGGCGCTTGCTCGTGGCGGGTGGGGTGCACCAGCGCTTCAGCTCCGGGTTGAGGTCCTGCACGGACTGGATGGGAACGCCCGCGGCTCGGGCCACCACGTCGAGGTCCGTTGCATCCGTGAGGTCGACGACGTCGAACTCGAGGGGCTGCTCGTACTCGAACTCCTGCTCGGAGAAGCCGAAGGCGGAGGGGTTCTTGGCCACCAGCGCGGCGGCAATCAGCTTGGGGACGTAGTGCTTGGTCTCCTTGGCGAGTCCCTTCTCCTCGGACAGGGCCCAGAAGTCGCGGGTGCCGTGGCGCTCCACCATGCGCCGCACGCGGCCGGAGCCCGTGTTGTAACCGGCCCAGGCCAGGTACCAGTGGCCCAGCTCGCCGTAGAGGTCCTTGAGGTAGGTCGCCGCGGCGTGAGTGGCCTTGATGGGGTCTCGGCGCTCGTCCACCCAGAAGTCCTGCTTGAGGCCGTACTGCTTGCCCGTGCTGGAGATGAACTGCCAGGGGCCGGCGGCGTGCGCCCAGGAGTACGCGTGCGCGGAGAACCCGCTTTCGATCATCGCCAGGTACACGGTGTCGCGCGGCAGGCCGTACGTGTCGAGGATGGGCTGCATCACCGGCAGGTAACGCGCGGAGCGGGACATCCACTTGCGGAACCAGCGGCGGCCGGGCCCCTGGAAGAACTGGATGTACTGGGCCACGAGCGGCTGCATCTCCACCGGGATGTCGTAGCGGTCTTGAATCTTGCGGACGTCGAAGTTGGCCAGGTCGGTGATGAGCGGAAGCTGCTCGGGTGTGTCGTCGTCGCGGAAGGTGGGCTCCTCGAGCGCGTCCAACATGCGCATGCGAAGCGGGTTCGCGAGGCCAAGCCTCCGCAGGGACTGCATCACTTCCGCGCTGGGCCGTGCCGCCGGGTCGAGCGTCGCGCCTTCCAGCGCGCGCAGCTCCTCGAGCTCCGCGGACTCTGACTCGACCATTTCACGCGTGGCCTCGGGCTCCTCGTCCGTGGGGTCCGCGCTGTTCGCGAAGGCGCGCTTCTCGTCGGCCTCCGTTGGGTCCGTGTTGCCCATCGGCGTGAGCTTCTCGTCATCCGCCGCGGACTTGCCCGCGCGGGTGGTCGCCGCATCGGCGGGCTGAGAAGTCGCGCTGGTTCCGGGCGCCTCGCCAGGCGGGAGCGCGGCGCCGCCCGTGCTCGTGGGCGGCTGCCCAGGAGCAGGCGGGGAGGCGACGAGGGGCTTCGTTGCTGCCTCGGCGTTCGACGGCGCCGACTCCTTCGCCGCGGAAGGAGCCGAGGTGCCTGGATTCATCGCGGGTGCGGGCGCGGCCTGCGCACCTGCCGCCGAGGGAGAAGTGTTCACCGCGCTGGTGCCCTGTGTCTCTGTCGCGGACGAGGGGGCGCTCGGGGCTCGCGTCTCAGCGGCGGCGAGCACGCGCATGCCGGGCGGAGGCGGAGGCATGGGCGGCGTGGGCGCTCCTCCCAACGAGGGAGTCGAGGCCATGGTCAGCACGAGCAGGCAGAGAGGCAGCATGGGGTCGCAAGAAGAGTGCGCCCAGAAGCAGGCGAGGGGCGAAGTATTCGCGACTTTTCTTGACAGTCAAACAACGAGTCGTGCGGTACGGCTGTACCCAGCACACTCGGTGGGAGCGGCCTTCCTGTCTCGAACGCTGTGATTACGGTTTCGCGGGCTTTTGAGCATCCGCCGGCGGACTCGAGGGCTTCGCGCTCACGGGCTGACCGTGACCCGGCCCCAGGATTCTCGGCAGATAGGTCGCGAAGTCGAAGTGCGGCGAGTTCTCGGCGTTGTGGCAGGTGACGCACAAGGCCTCACCGGGCGAAGCCACGATGTTGGCGGTGCTCGGCTCATCCACGTGCGCGGAGCCGGGGCCATGGCAGCTCTCGCAGCCCACGTCTTCACGGCCCTCGACCTTGTCGAGCCTGCACACGCCGCTCGGCTGCTCCCAACCCGTGACATGACAGCCCACGCAGTTGAGATGGTGCTGCTTGCCCAGGTCCACCAGCGTCTCCCACGCCTGGTGGTGCTTGGACTTCTCCCACGAGGGAAACGCCTCTTCGTGGCACGACCTGCACGGCTCGTTGCCGACGAACGAGGACTGTCCCTTGGCGGGAGCCGGGCAGTCCTGTCCATGCTCCTTGGCCCACGCGAGGTTCAGCTTGCCCACCTCCGCGTCGTAGCGAGCCACCAGCGCCTGCGCGTCCGGAAGCGTCGGCAGGCCAGACTCCAGCGGCACGAAGCGAACCGTGAAGCCATTGACGTCCGTGGCGGAAGCCGGAGGCGCCGACACCAAGGCCTGCTTGCGAGCCACCAGCTCATCGCGCTTGGCCTGCTTGAGCGCCTTGAGCTTCGGGTCGATGCCCGGCTGGTTGATGTCCTTGTCCATGAGGGTGGTGCGCTGCTCCAGCGCGGCCACCTCTCGCTCCAAATCCGCCTGGCCCTTCTGGAGCGTGAATCTCCCCGGCTTGGGCGCATAGCTCAGGTCCACGCGCACCAGCGAGCGGCCCTTGCTCTGCGGCGCGACGACGGGCACCGCCGCCTTCACCAGCCGGTTCTGCTCGCCGCTCATCTCCGTGGCTGAACGCGTCGCCACCAGCACATCCACCGAGAGCCCCGGCAGCTCCGCCACCTTCTGCGCTTCCTCGATGGGCGCATCCAGCAGTCCCAGCACGAAGTCCGCGCCCTCCGCCCGGGCCCGGGCGCTGACCTCCACCATCCGCTCTCCTGTGCTCGCGGAGACGATGCCCACCTGACGCGCTCCCGCGGGGAGCAGCTTCACCGAACCCTCGGCGACCTCGGGCAACCCCAGCCCTTGGCGGAAGGGCACGCCGCGCGTGTCATCCAGCGGCCCGGTGGCGCGCACCGCCAGCCCCATCAGCCGCATGGCGTCCGCGAGCGCCTTGGCCTTCAGCTCCTCCTGGGGAACCTGGCCGGGCTTGAGCGTCGTCTCCCCGAACAGACTGTTGCCACCGTCCACGTACAGCACGGGGAGGCCGCCGCGACGCGCCTCGCTCACCTGGAAGGCCGCGCGACCGATGCCGCCGCGCATGTTCTCGCTGCAGCCACACGGGCCCAGATAGCCACGGGTATCCGCGGAGACGAAGAGGGTGGCGCCGGAGCCCTGCGCCGAGGCTGGAGTCCCTGCCTCGGGCGAGGACACCTGGGGCGCCGGCTCCTTGCGCATGCACCCCCCCAGGACCCACAGCGAACCCAACAGGGCGGCGAGCAGGGCGGGGCGCACCATCCGAATCACCAGAGGATGCTCTGAACCAACTCGTCGATCTTCTCGCCCATCGCCTCCAGCCCGTTCATCTTGGACAGGAAGCCATCCGCGCCCACCTGCTCGGCCAGCTTGGACAGCTCGTCGTCGGGGAGGCTGGAGAACAGGACGATGGGGATGTCCTGCGTGCCGTACTCGTTCTTCAACGTGCGGCAGATGTCGGTGCCCTTGGCCTCGGGCATGTGGATGTCCGTGAGGATGAGGTCGGGCCGCCAGGACTGGAGTGTCTTCTCGAACTCCATGAGCGTGGAGGTGGCGACGACCTCATAGCCGCGCGCCTCCAGCACGGCCTTCTCCATGGCGAGCGTGATTTCGCTGTCGTCAATCAGGAGGATTCTTCGCTTCTCGGACACGTCGACCTTCCTTGGCTCCGTTTCTATCCTACCCCCGTCCGGGGCACCAACGCCTTTCCCACCTGCTGAGATGGGCCGATGCCCCGGGAATCCCTCTCCTGGCTGTCCCCCCGGGAGGCAGGCCCGACTTCTTCCAGCAAAGCGACCAAAAAGGAGTAAGGAGGGCGCCATGACGCCCCGAGACCGCCACGCCTGGACGGCGCTTCTCCTGGTGGGATGCCTCCTCTGGACGCTCCCCGCCTCGGCACTCAATTCGGGACTGCCACCGCCCACCTCGCCCCTGGACCGGCTGACGCCCCATGCGACGGCGCAGGGGTTCCTGTCCGCGGCCCACCGGGGGGACTACGAGACGGCGGCGCACTACCTCGACCTGGACTTCATCCCCAAGGCCCAGCAGGCCGAGCGCGGCGCCCAACTGGCCCGCCGGCTCAAGTTCGTGCTGGACCGGAAGCTGGCCATCGACCTGGCCTCGGTGAGCAAGGCCCCGGAGGGCGACCCGGCCGACGCGCGCTTCGACCCACTGGGCGTCATCCCCTTGGATGGCGCCAACGTCTCCATCCGCCTCCAGCGCGTCACGCAGGACAGCTCGCTGGTGTGGGTCTTCAGCGAGTCCACGGTGCGCATGGTGGATACGCTCTTCGAGGCCTACGGCCCGCGCGTGGCGGAGTGGCTGCCGCCGTTCTTCTTCTCGGGCACCGTGTTCGGGCTGGAGCCCTGGCAGTGGCTGGGCTTGTTGGTGACGTTGCTCGCGTCGGTGGGGTTGTCGCTGCTCCTGGAGCGGGTGTCGCTGGCCATCGCCCTGCGGGTGGCGCGCTGGACGGACGCGACGCTGGATGACCAGCTGGTGGAGGCGGGGCGCGGGCCGCTGCGGCTGCCCTTCTTCGCGGCGCTGCTGGTGGTGGGCACGTCCTTCCTGCTCCTGCCCAGGCCGGTGCAGACGGTGGCCAACCGGGTGAGCTACTCGCTGCTCATCGTCTCGGTGGCGTGGTTCATCCTGCGCTTCCTTCGGGTGTTCGCCGCCTTCGTGCAGAGCCGCGTGTCGTCGGAGACGCAGGACGCGGCGCGGGCCCGCTCGCTGCGCACCCAGTTCGCCGTGCTGCGCGCCGTCTTCGAGGCCGCCACGTACGTGGTGGCCGCCGCGCTGCTCCTCATGCAGTTCGAGGTGGTGCGCAACGTCGGCGTGTCGCTCCTGGCCTCCGCCGGTATCGCCGGTCTCGTGATTGGTCTCGCGGCGCAGAAGTCCATCTCCACGTTGCTCGCGGGCATCCAGCTCTCCATCACCCAGCCCATCCGCATCGGCGACCAGGTGGTGGTGGAGACCGAGTTCGGCACCGTGGAGGAAATCACGCTGACCTACGTGGTGCTGCGCGTCTGGGACCAGCGCCGCATGGTCATCCCCATCACCTACTTCCTGGACAAGCCCTTCCAGAACTGGAGCAAGGTCAGCCCCGAGCTGTTGGGCGCCGTCACCCTCCAGGTGGACTACTCCACGGACGTGGACGCGCTGCGCGCCGAGCTCAAGCGCATCCTCTCCGGTGAGGCCCAGCGCCTGTGGGATGGACGGCTCCAGTCGGTGGTGGTGCTGGAGGCCCAGGACCGGACGCTCACCATCCGGGCCCTCGTGAGCGCGGCCAACCCGGACAAGCTCTTCGACCTGCGCGCGCTCGTCCGGGAGCGCCTGGTCTCGTTCCTGCGGGCCCACCCCCAGTGGCTGCCCTTCACCCGAACCGAATCGCGCCAGGCGCCCACGCCCCCTCCGGAGCCCCGGGATTCGCAGCCCGACGCACCGCAGGATGAGCCGCCCCCGGGGCCTCGGATGACTTGACGGAATTTCGACAAGGGAAGTGCACTTGTCCGTTACTCAGGTGTTTTGAATATGGGCGGTGCCGGACCGTCGATGTGTCGGAAAATCGCACCTACCTCATGTGGGGAGTCTTCGAGATGAAGCGTCATTCCAGGTTGTGCGGCGCCCTTCTGTCGCTGGCCGTCGCGGCGCCGGTGTCCGCGGTTGCTCAGGAGCGGGGCCGCACGGATGGGCCCGAGGAATCCGAGTATGGGAAGGGTGGCTACTCGCGCTCGGGTGGAACGGGCGTGTCGCTCCAGCTCGACTGGGGCGCGGGTGTCAACTCCGAGAAGCCCCACCGGGATGCACCGGAAGGCCCTCCGCTCTATGCGGGCGCCACGTTGTCGGTGTGGGGCGCGGACTGGTACTCGCTCGACGCCAGCTTCGCCTATGTCTTCGATGGGGGCCGGGTCATCGGCATGGTGGGACCCCGCTTCCGCACCTGGGGCTGGCCGCTGGTCTTCAGCGCGGGCCTGAGGGCGGGCGCCATCTACATCCCCGAGGACGAGGGCCTTCGCTTCGGCATCTCGCCCCATCTGGGCGCCGAGGTGCTGATGGGCGCGCGCGACAACATCGTGCTCGGCCTCAACTACAACCCGGACATTCCCATCGGCGGCGGCGGCGTGTCGCACCGGCTGGGTCTGGGCATCGGCTACCGCTTCTAGAGGAGGCCCGCCATGATTGCCCAACTGCTCGCAGCGACGTTGGCGCTGTCCACCGCTCAGGCGCCTGTCAGTCTCTCCTCCACTGGAGGGGCTCCTCAGCTCTCCCTGCCGTTCCCCTCGGGAAACGTGCAGACGTACAACATCATCCAGTGGGACCCCAACCAGCTGCCGCGCATCTACGAGCGCTCGGACCAGCTGCCGCTGACGGATGAGGAGCTGACCAAGCTGTCCCAGGCGGGCTTCGAGCCCGCGCAGCTCGTGAAGATGATTGAGGAGCGGAGATGCGCGTGTGACGCCAGCGCGGACGGCCTCATCAAGTTGAAGAAGGCGGGAGTGAACGCCAGCGTGCTCGCGGCGGTGTCGCGGCATGGCCTGGCGCCCAACCGCGAGCTGGAGCTGCTGGTGACGATGGACTTCACCGGCGAGAGCCGCGTCGCGCGTGAGACGTTCCTCTACTTCTTCGTCGACGACGGGGACCTCACCCGCGTCTTCACCGCCAACATCTCGGAGTTGCTCCAGCGCCGCAACCGCCACGAGACGAGCGTGGACCGCAGCGACATCCTCGTCGCGCGCACGGTGCGCCGCGTGCAGTTGGCCGGCCGGGTGCCGCTGAAGACGTACGGCAAGCACTCGGTGATGGTGGCCACCAGCGCCAGCCCCACGCTCACCCATCCCTCCCAGCTCAATGAGCAGGAGCGGGCGAAGTCGCAGACCTATACGTTCGACTATCCCCGTTCCTCGCTGATGAGCCTGTGCCGCTTGACGGCCGGGTACCGCCGCGACGCGGTGCTCGCCTACAAGTGGAACTTCGAGGGCAGCCGCTTCGAATGCGAATGGAACTAGGAGTGACCCGCACCATGAAGACCCACCGCCTGATTCTCACCGCCTGCCTCGCCGCTTCGCTCGCCGCGTGCAGCGGCCCGCGTGCCTTCACGCGCGGGACGTACGAGGACCCGAACGAAATCGAGATGCTGTCGGACCAGTTCAACGAGAACGACCTGCAGCTCATCGCCAAGAAGATGGCGGAGTCGCTGGCCGGCTCGCCGCGCTTCTCCACGCCGCGCCCGGACGGCTCGCTGCCCATCGTCCTCGTCGGCAAGCTGAAGAACAGCACCTCCGAGCACATCGACATGCGCTCGCTGGGGGACAAGATCCAGACGGCGCTGGCGCAGACGGGCCGCTTCGCCATGGTGGACCAGGCCGCGCGCCAGGACATCGCGGAGGAGTACGAGTATCAGCAGTCCGGTTACGTCGACGCGAAGTCCGCCAAGGGCCCGGGCAGTCAGGTGTCGGTGGACTTCCTGATGTCCGGAGACCTGGCCTCCATCATCCAGGAGGTCGGCCGCGACAAGCTCGTGTACTACAAGATGACGGCGAAGCTGAGCAACGTGCGCACCGGCCTCATCGAGTGGACGGACGAGAAGCAGATCCGCAAGAAGTTCGAGAAGCGCGGAGTCAGCTGGTAGTTCCCGCCGTCGGCGCCGCCGGCTCCACGCGAAGGCTCGATTGCTCATGACTCCTCATCTCGGCCTCCCGGCGCGCCCTCGGGGTTGGGGCGCGCTCGCGCTGGCGAGCGTGCTCCTGTTGTCCGGCTGCGCGGGTGACTACGTGGCTCGCACGCGTGGTGTCCGCATGTCCTATCAGTCGGAGGACTATCCCAGCGCGCTGGCGGAGCTGGACGCGGTGGAGAAGGACGGCACGAACAAGGACGAGCTGCTCGTGCTCCTGGACAAGGGCATGGTGCTGCACTCCGCGCGCAAGTGGACGGAGAGCAACGCCGTGCTGGAGCAGGCGGAGAAGTTGAGCGCGCAGTTGGACGGGGTCTCCGTCAGCGAGGAGGCCGGGGCGCTGGTCACCAACGAGCGCCAGCGCGCCTACCGCGGCGAGGACTTCGAGAAGTTGATGATCTCCGTCATCCAGGCGCTCAACTACGCGAAGCTGGGGGATGACGAAGCGGCCATGGTGGAGGTGCGTCAGGTCAACGAGCGTCTCCAGAAGATGGTCACCGACGAGAAGAAGCCCTACGAGCAGCTCGCCATCGCGCGCTACCTGGGCGGTGTCCTTCGCGAGGACCAGCGCGACTGGGATTCGGCCTACATCGACTACGCGAAGGCGTATGAGCTGGAGCCCCGGTTGGGGGCGCTCATCGAGCCGCTCCTGCGGCTGGCCAAGTACACGGGCCGAGACCAGGTCTACGAGGAGCTCAAGGCGAAGTATCCGGACGTGGCCCATCCGCCGCTGGCGCGGGATGAGGCTCAAATCGTGGTCGTCGTGGAGGCGGGGTTGTCCCCGGAGAAGCACCCCGCGTCACGCAACCAGGATGGAGGCGGCATCATCGAGGTGCCCGCCTACCGGGACCGGGGCAGCGCGCCGATGGTGCGGGTGTCGCTGGGAGAGCAGGCGGAGCAGGCCGTGACGGTGACGTCACTGGCGGACGTGGCTCGGCTCCACCTGGACACCCGGATTGGAGGCATGCTCGCCAAGCAGATTGCCAGCGCGGCCGTGAAGGCCGGACTCGCGGCGGGCTTGGGCGCCGCGACGAAGAGCGAGGAGTTGGGTGTATTGGCCTTCGTCCTGCTCAACGCGGGGAACGCGCCGGACCTGCGTTCCTGGCTTTCCCTGCCCGCGGAGTTCCAGGTGGCGCGGTTCCGTGTTTCCGCGGGGAGCCACACGGTGCGTGTGGAGGCGGGGGGGCGGGTTTCCGAGCACGTGGTGAACGTCAAACCGGGTCGGGTGGGGCTGGTGGTGGTGCGACGCTACTGATGCGGCGGTTTTGTTGTAGGGTGCGCGCCCCATGTCGGTCCTGGCCACGGTGGCCCTCTACTCCTTGGTGGTTGTCGTCGGCTCGCTCCTAGGCGCGTTGGTGGTGCTTTGGAACGAGCGCCCGACGCAACTGGTCCGCTTCCTGGCCTTCGCCGCTGGCGTCATGTTGGGCGCCGCCTTCTTCCACATGTTGCCGGAGGCGTACGAGGGCGGAGGCTGGTGGGCCTTCGCGCTGGTGCCTGGAGGCTTCGTCTTCCTGCTCGTGTTGGAGCGCTACCTGGTGGCGCACGCGGGTGAGGACGTGCCCGGGGACCACATGTCCGGCACGGGCTCGGGACACGGCGCCGAGGCGGGGCAGGTGCTCGGCCTGACGGCGTTCCTCGGGCTGTCGACGCACACGTTGTTCGACGGCATCGCGTTGGGTTCGGCGGTGGAGGAGGGCGTGGGGTTGATGGCGCTCCTGGCCATCGTCGCGCACAAGGTCCCCTCCGCGCTGTCGCTGGCGTCCATCCTGAAGACGGAGGGGCGCTCGAAGGGGGCCATCCTGCTGCTCGCGGTGCTGTACGGCCTGATGGTGCCCGCGGGCGCGTTGCTGTTCTTCGCGTTCGATGCGGTGCTGGCCTTCGAGAGCATGGCGCCCAAGGCGCTGGCCTTCTCCGCGGGCACGTTCCTGTACATCGCCGTGTCCGACTTGCTGCCGCACGTGCACCGGCATGGCAAGGACCAGCCGGGGCGCAACGTGCTGGCGCTCTTCGTGGGCCTGGCGCTCATGTTCGCGCTGGCCCGCATCATGGGGCACCCGGCGCACTAGGCCGCCTGCCTGGCTTTTCGCGAGCGCAGAGCGCGCGTGGGGGCGAGCCCCTGCCCGGGAGGCCGCCGCGCCGATGCGAGACGCGGGGCGTGGACGCACCCTTGAGGAGACTGGACCCTGGTGGGTGAATGCGCGAGGTCCGGACAGGAGGCGGCCTCGTCATGCTCACCGTGGGCGACCTGATGACCCGCGACGTCATCACGTTGGAGGAGTCGGATGACCTGGTTCGCGTGGATGACCTGCTGAAGCTCAATCACATCCGCCACCTGCCGGTGGTGAGGGATGGGCGCCTGGTGGGGCTGGTGAGCCATCGGGACCTCATCCGCGCGCTGTCGCGTCAGTTGGCTTCCTCCAACGCCTCCGAGCCCATCGCCGTCACGAGCATCATGTCTCGCGATGTGGAGGCGGTGCGCCCGGACCTGTCCGTGAGAGACGGCATCTACAAGCTCCTGGACCATCGCTTCGGGTGTCTGCCCGTGGTGGACGGGGACCGGCGGTTGGTGGGCATCATCACCGAGGCGGACTTCATGCGCATGGCGGCGCGGCTCCTGGATGCGGCGCAGACGCGGGGGAGCGAGGACGCGGGAGTCTCCGCTCATTGAGCGGGAGGACACGCTCGTGGATGAAGGACTCTCGGACGCGAGGATGGGGCAGGTGACGGCGGCGAGCTCCTCGCGCCGTCACGGCCTCTGGGGCTGGCTGCCGGGCGTGGTGCTGCTCGTGGCCTTCAGCGTGTTCGTGGTGGCGCGCTTCGGAGAGGAGAAGCAGTTCGCGCTCATGTTGAAGCGCGCGAGGCCGGAGTGGCTCTTGTGCGCCGCCGCGCTTCAAGTGCTCTCATACCTCATCATGGCCGCATGCTGGCGGTTGGTGCTGGGCATGGCGAAGGTGAAGCCGCCCTGGTTCCGCACCGCGGGCCTGTCGGTGATGAAGCTCTCGTTCGACCAGCTGGTCCCCACCGCGGGCATTGGTGGCTCGGTGGTGGTGATGAAGGGCCTTCAGAGTGAAGGCGCTCCTCCGCGAATCGCCACGGCCGCGCTGCTGGTGGACATGGTGTCGTTCTACATCGCGCATGCCATCGCGGTGGCCATCGCCATCGTGACGCTGTGGCTCCATGCGGCGCTGCATGCGGCCATCCTCGGGCTGGCCACGGCCTTCGCGGTGCTCGCGTGTGCGGTGCCGTTCGCCATCCTCTGGCTGACGCGGCATGGAGGGTGGAAGCCGCCGCGGTGGGCGCGTCGCATCCCCGGGCTCTCCTCGCTGTTGGAGTCCATCTCCCAGGTCCCTCCCGAGCTCGTGCGGGACCGGTGGCTCCTGGTGCGCGCCACCGCGTTGCAGTTGGGAGTCTTCGTCGCGGATGCCCTCACGCTGGAGTGCATGCTGCGCGCGGTGGGGCACCCGGTGGGCTTCGCGAATGTGTTCGCCGCCTTCATGCTGGCCACGCTGGTGATGACCCTCAGCATCATCCCTGGAGGCGTGGGGACCTTCGAGGCCACCGCCGTGGGGACGCTGGCATCGTTGGGGGTGCCGGTGGAGGTATCGCTGACGGCGGTGCTGTTGTTGCGGGGTTTCACCTTGTGGTTGCCGCTGCCCTTGGGCGTGGTGTTCCTCCATCGGATGTTGGGGATGCGGTTGGGCGATGTGATGGCGCGTCCTCGGAAGGAATCCGCGTCCGCGCCCGCGGTGTCGCCGACGCAGAGCCATGCGTGAGGGCTGATACAGTTTGGCTTGGCTTTCGTCGCGAGGGACCTGAGGATGCGCGCCCCCTGAAGGGCACGGCACTCATGGAAAAACGCACCGACTGGTATGAGCACCCGGAGTACTACGAGGCCATCTTCGGCACGGACACGGTGCGCGAGATGGACTTCCTCCAGGCGTTGAGCGCGCGGCATGGCACGGGAGGCTCCAGGTGGTTGGAGCCCGCGTGTGGCGCGGGACGGCTGGTCGAGGAGGCGGCCCGTCGGGGGCTGAAGGTCACCGGCTACGACATCTCCGAGGCGATGCTCGAACATGCGCGCAAGCGGCTGACGCCCGCGGAGCGCCGCCGGGTGAAGCTGGCTCCGTCCCGCATGGAGGAGTTCTTCGTGCCGGAGTTGGAGGGGCAGGTGGATGTCGCGCACAACCTGGTCTCCACCTTCCGGTATCTCGACAGCGAGGCGGCGGCGCTCGCGCACTTGAAGGGGACCCGGCGACTGCTCAAGCCGGACGGGCTCTACGTGTTGGGCTTCCACCTCACCGACTACGCGAGGACGACGCCCGAACATGAGCGTTGGCTGGGGCAGGTGGGGAAGGACAAGGTGGTCTGCAACACGCACGAGGGATTGCCGGAGCGGCGGGCCCGGCGCTCACCCATGCGCAACCGGCTGCGAATCACAGGGCCGGGCAAGGACTGGCTCATCGAGACCACGTGGTACTTCCGCACGTACGACAACGCGCAGGCACGCAAGCTCTTCCGTGCCGCGGGGCTGAACGTCGTGGCCGAGTACAACTTCGACTACGACCTGGAGACACCCGAGAAGCGAGGCAGCCGCAGGTTGGACCGGGTCTTCGTGCTGAAGCCAGAGCCTGTCTCGGCCGATGCACAGCCGCGACTCGAGGCCCCCGAGGCCGGGCCGACGCCCGTGAAGAAGCGGGCCTCGGCGAAGACGCCTGCCCGTCAACGACGCTGAGCAGAGAAGGCGCGGCGGCCCCGGAGGCGCAGGGGCCGCTGATGCAGGCCGGACCTCAGGCCCCAGCGCCGGCCTTCGCGAGGACGTAACACAGCTCCCGCAGCGCGGCCCGGCGCATGGAGGCCACGTCCGGGAAGCCCTCTTCCCGGGCGGCTTGCTCGAGTGCCCCTGGCACCATCCGGCCCTGGTGCTCCTCGAAGTACCAGGCCCAGAGTGATGGCTCGGTGATGCCCGCGTCCTCGAGTCGCGGCATCGACAGCCCCGCCTCCTCGAGCACCGCCTCTTTGTCTCGTGCGCGGAGCAGCAGCTCACCGTACTGGCCCGTCAGTCGCAGGTGGTCCGCCAGGTGGCGCAGGACATCGGGCTCGAAGAGTGTCTCCACCCATCGCACGTGGGACTCATCCCGGAGCAGGCGCTCGGGGTCGTCGACGTGTTGCTCTGCTTTCCACCGCTCGAAAGTCTCGGGGGTGAGCTGCCGCTCCTGGCGCAGCGTGGCCTCCGTCACGTGGAGCTCCACCGCATCGGGAACACGCCCCAGCCTCCGAGCCTCCTCCACCGCGAGCGCCCGCGCCATGCTGGCCCGCCGCGCGTCCTTCAGGCCGCCGCGCAGGCGCAGCTCATCGAGCAGTGCCTCCGGCGCCACGCCCTCCGAGGGGTTCCCCGTGGGACGCAGTCGCTGTCTGCCCGCGCGCCGCCGCGCTTCCTCCCAGGCATCCGTGTGTTGAAAGGGGAAGCGCGTCTCCTTCGGCGCAAGCCCCTCCTCGATGCGTGCCCGAATCGTCTGCAACATCGCCACGGCATCCGCGCGCTTCGCGTCCACCCGGCCGCGGGGCAACCACGCCTTGAGCGCCGTCAGCTCCACCTCGGGAAGTCCCTCGCGAGCACCTCGCGTCAACAAGGTCGGCCAGGCGCGCTCCACGTAGAACAGCGACTTGGCCAGCCGTTCGAGCCCGGCCCGCGTGCCATCGCTCACCACGCCGGCCGCATGTGCGGCCGACAGCGTGGCGCGGAGGTTCACCATGGCTTCGGACAGCGGGCGCCAGCCGTCCTCCTCGCTCGCGTGTGCCACCGCCACTTCGTCATCGTCCTCGAGCACGCCTCGATGGAAGTCCTCGAAGATGGCGCCGACACCCTCCATCCCGAAGGAGACCAGCTCCGAGGCCCGCAGCGCACCCATGCTCGCCGCGCCGAAGACATGGATGCCTTCCGACATGGCCCAGAGGATCTCCTTGTGCCACACGGCGGGCACATGCTCGAAGAAGCCGTCGATGATGCCCAGGGCCACCGGCTTCTCGAGCGTCGCCCGGTAGATGTCCCCTTGCTGCACGGGAGGCAGATACACGGCCTCGAGCTCCTGGCGGGCGTCCTCGGGGCGCAGCGTGGGGCCGGTGAAGATGAACACCCTCATGTCCCAATCCCTCGAATGATTCGCAGCGCGCGCGGCCCGGGGACATAGCCTGGAGCTTCATGCGTGGGCTCCAGCCCAGGGACCACCACGCGCACCACGGGAATGCCCAGCTCGGGCTTCGTCAGCTCCACGGCGACCACTTGCGTCACACCCGCGGCGCGCAGCTTCGCCAGCACCCACGCGAGGTCTTCCTCCATGGTGCTCGCGTCCTGATGGGGCGCGTCCTGGAAGCGGCGCACCGGTTTCTCTTCTTGCAGCCGCTTCCGGAGCCGGTCCGCCGCCACCCCTTCTCGTGCCTCTTCATACGCCTTGCGGTGCAGGTCATCGCGAGCGCCGCAGATGCGAGTGAGCCGGCTCTGCGCGGCCTCCGTCAGCGCGCGCAGCAACGCCACTCCCCGCGAGGGGTGACAGCCCATGCCCCCGGCGACGGCGACGGGCCGCGGGGACTCGCGCTCCTGGTCGACGATGTAACAGGTGAACGCGGGCACACCCACGTCGCTGGTCGTCTCCCAGACGCCCACGGCCACACCGGCACGTGCGTAGGTTTCCAGCACCTCGCGGCACGCGGAGTCATCCACCGACGACAGGTCCAGCCGCGTCCCTGCTTGCGCCTGCTCTCCGCGGACATGCCAGAGCGCGGTGGCATCCCGCTCCACCACTTCACACAGGCCATGCAGGGTGGCCTCGAGCACATGATTCCCCGAGGCCAGCCCGTTGCTGCTCATGAGGAACGCGCCGCTCCCGGTGGGCAGGGGCAGCGTGAAGTCGGTGTGCACCAGGTCGAACGGCAGCCACAGCGGGCCACCGCCCAACAGGTCCACGCCCTCCACCCACAGCATCCGCCAGTTGGGATGGAACAGGCTCACCGACAGGCGAGGCAGTCCCGCCACGTCGACCATGGGCGAGCGGAAGCGCAGCTCGTTGTACGTGGCCAGCTTCAAGGGCAGGGTGATGTGCTCGGCGTGGAAGCCCTCCACGGACTCCATCAGTCCCGATGCCTTCGCGGCCGCCAGCGTGAGCCCCTTGCCTTGGGACACCGCCAGCGAGCGCGCGTTGGGCCGCGTCACCATCACCACGGGAATGCCGAGGGTATCCAGGCCCGTGACGTTGGCGATGCGGGTGATACCGAGGACGGGCATCAGTCGCCGCACACGCTCCAGGGTCTCCTCGGGGGAGACCGTCCGGTGCGTGCCTTGGCGGAAGTGCTTGGCGGTACCGGGGGCGGAGCCGACGACGGGGGAGTCCACGGAGTCTGTGCGCATCAGGGCTCGGTGCCAGGGATGGGAGGGCTGGGGTCCTGCTCGGCGGGACGCAGCTTGGTGCTCGGGGTATAGCTGAGGAGGATGCTGTTGAGGTTGAGCAAGAAGCAGGTGATGGGCTCGGCCCTCGACGCTTCGGGCGTCGCGCGGCCCTGGGCGGCTTGCTCGACGGGATACGGAACGTTGGGGATGTTGGCCACCACTGCTTCATTTCGAAGCAGCGTGTGCAGCGCGGGATTCAAGCGCTTGGAGTTGATGGGGAACTTCTCCGCCTTCATCCACATCTCCGTCGTCACCCAATAGACATGGCCGTCCGGTGCGAAGAGGAGCAGGTCCGACTCATCCACGGAGACCGTCGTCTTCGCCTCGAGCTGGGGCCAGCGGGCATCCTCGGACTTCAAGGTGGCGCACAGGACGGAGGGGACGGGCTCGGAGCGCACACCCTTCACCTCGACAAAGCAGGTATCCGGCTGCTTGACGATGACGATGGCGCCCTCGGGACCTTTCACGTGGAAGGTCACCTGGCTCGTCACGTTTCTCACCTCGCCGGGGTGACGCTCGGGAACGCCCATCACCATGAGGTTCGTGGTGAAGCCCTCCAGGATGTTCACCCGGTCCGGCTTGAAGAAGATGTACGAGTATCGCTCCGCCATGTGCACCTCGTGAGAGCGCCGCGGGGTCCACCCGCGGCAAGGGAAGGGTGCATCCGCTCCGGCTACAGGTAACCGAGCCGCCGCGCCACGTCGCTCGCCTGGAGCAGTGCGCTCCGTGCGTCCGGGTGCTCCAGCGCGGCTTGGAGTGGCTGCGTGAGTTCATCCGGGAGTCGCTGCTGCTGGTGCGCGAGCATCGCGCGGGCCTGCTCCAGCGCCTCGTGCACCTGGCCTGCTTCCAGCTCCACGGCCAGAAGGGGCCAGAGCGCCAGCCATTGAAACGGATAGACGAGTGAGAGGGATTGCCACAGGCGGAGCGCCTCCGTGGCTTCCTCCCGAGCCTGGGCCCGGTCCTGGGCCCTCCACGCCACCCAGGCGCGATGGGCATGTGCGGCCCCCGCATAGTCCGCCATGCCGGAGCGGCTCGCGAGCTCGAGGCTCCGCGCGGAGGACTCGTCCACCGCCTTCACCTGACCGCGCAGCCGGAGGATGACGGTGAGGTACGTGAGGCAGCGTGTCTGCAGCGTCACGTCCCCCAGCCGCTCGGCTCCCTTCAGCGACTCCTCCATCCAGGACTGGGCTTCGTCCAGGGCGCCATGGAAGAGCAACACCATGGCGACCACGCACCGGGCTCCCGCATGCTCCGCGTCCCCCTCTGACTCCAGCGCGGCTTCCGCGTAGGCCCGGGCGTGGGCCACGGTTTCCTTTGAAGCTTGATAACGCTCGCTGCGCAGTTGCATCTGAACCAGCGAGTTGAAGAAACGCGCACGCTGTAGCGGCGTGCCATGGGCCCGCATCACCGGGCGGACGCCCTCGACCAACGCGCGCATCGCGTCGAGTTGCGCCAGCCAATAATGGACGGTGATTCGCTCACCCTGAAGTTGAACCCACTCATGCCACCATGCGGCCTCGACGTGCCCGGGCGTGGAGGAGACATCGTCTGGCATCGGGCCCAGCTCGGCTTGAGCCTGGGCGTAGATGCGCAGCGCTTCCTCATTCTGATGGTGAGTCTGCAAGGACTTGCCCACCTTCCGGAGCACGTTGGCGCGACGGACGCGCTGGCTTTGCTCGATTCGTGCCAGGGCTTCCTGAAACGCCTGACGTGCATCGTCCTGTCGACCGGTGAGTGCGAGCACCTCGCCCAGTCCTTCCCAGACCATGTCCAGGGCGAGCGGAGGCGCGTTCGCGGGGGACGCGTGCGCGTTCGTCTCGGACGCCGAGGCTTCGCGCACGGCGGCTTCATAGAAGGTGATGGCGTCGCCGTTCGCGTAGGCCGCGCGCGCCGCGTCACCCGCACGTGCGAACCAGTGGCTGGCGCGGTCGGGGACCTCCGCGCGAGACCAGTGATGCGCGAGCCCCGCGGCATGCGGCAGATGGCTCGAGGCCGCTCCTGCTTCGCGCAGCTCCAGGCCTTCAGCGCAGCGGTGATGCAGTGAGCGGCGCCGCTCGGTGGAGATGCGCGCGTAGGCCACCTCGCGCAGCTTGTCGTGAACGAAGCGCAGCCGCCCTCCACCGGACTCCTCCAGGACCTGCCGGCGGCGAAGCTCCTCCACGGCCTCCAGCCCCGCGCTCTCCGGCAGCGCGGCGGTGGCGAGCAGCAGCTCTCCATCCAGTTCGCGCCCGAGCACGGAGGCCACCTCCGCCAGCGTGCGCCCATCCGCGCCCAGGTCGGCCAGCCGCCGCTCGATGAGCTCGGCGATGCTGCTGGGGAGGGGGAGGGGACGGCTGCCCGCGCTGCCCTGGGCCTCGAAGAGCCACTCTCCCGACGGCGCGCGAAAGAGGAGTCCCGCGTCGATGGCGGCGCGCAGGTATTCGGCGATGAAGAACGGATTGCCGCTGGTCTCCCGCACCAGCGCGTCCACGAAGGGGCCAGGCACCTCGCGCAGCGCCAGCATGCCGCGCACCATCTTCCCCGCGCTGGTCGCATCCAGCCGCCCCACCTCCACCCGCACCGCATCCGGCGCGCCCACCACCGCGCGCAGCGACTCTCCCGTCTCATCCATCCGGTACGTGCCCACCAGCAGCACGGGCCGGGACGACAGATGCCGGGCATCCAGCTCCTGAAGGAAGCTCACCGTCAGCTCGTCCGCCCACTGAAGGTCGTCCAGCACCAGGAGCAGCGGCTGCACCTCCGCGAAGGCGCGGAGCGTCTCCCGCAGCGCGGCCAGCACGCGCAGACGTGCCTCGGGGGCGGGCAGGGGAGGGGGCTCGGGTTGCTCGCGCTGACCTGGGAGCTGCGCCAGGGATGGCTCGTACGCGGCGAGCACGCGCCCTCGCGGGCCCAGGAGCCGCGATGTCTCTTCCGCGCCTCGTTCATTGCAGCGGTCCGCGACCGAGAGCAGCAACGGACGCAGCGGATGCAGCGGCGCCGCGTGGAGCTCCACGCCCCCCGTGCCCACGGGAACACACTCGCCCGTCACCACCGCCATGCGCCGCCACGCCGCTTCCGAGGCCAGCTCCAACGCGAGCCGCGTCTTGCCCGCACCGCTCTCCCCACCGAGGAAGACGCGGCCGCCCTGGCCTCGAGCCGCCGCGTCCAGCGCATCCATCAGCTTGCCGAGCTCTCCCACGCGCCCGGCGAGGTCCGGCCGATAGAGATAGGCCGGCGTGCGCGGCGCCGTGGTGGCTCCTTCCTCACCTTCCTTCGCGCCCAGGGACTCCAGCGCGGACGACACATCCTCCGCATAGCCCGGCCGGTCCTGCGGGCGCTTGGCGAGCATCTTCAGGACCAGCGCATCCAACGCCGCGGGCAGCCCCTCCACTCGCAGCGACGGAGGCACCGGTGTCAGGTGCAGGTGTTGATGCGGCAAGGGCCCTTCGCGTCCCGGAATGAAAGGCGGCCTGCCGGTGAGCTGCTCGTAGAGGATGCACCCCAACGCATAGAGGTCCGCGCGGGCGTCCACGTAATCGCCACGCAGTTGCTCTGGCGCCATGTACGTGTCGCTGCCCACCACCGCGCCGCTGACGTCGAGCGTCTCGCGTCCCCTCGAGCCGCCAAAGCGCGCGGCGATGCCGAAGTCCACGAGGACCGGTGTCCCATCCGGCCGGAGGAAGACGTTCTCCGGCTTCAGGTCCCGATGCACCAGCCCGTTCGCATGAAGGAACGCCAGCGCCGAGCACAGCCGCCGCATCACCGTGAGCGTTTCATGCAGGCGCGTCGCGTCCAGCGGCCCCGGCGGCGGAGCGGTGGTCGCGCTTCGCAGCGTCTGGCCCCGGAGCAGCTCCATCGCGTACCAGGGCAGTCCGTCCGTGACGCCCTCCGCGACGATGCGCACCACCCCTGCGTGCCTCAAACGTCGTAATGCGTGAATTTCCCGACGGATGCTGGCGAGGGGGACTTCGGAGGCCGCGCGGACCGTCTTCACCGCGACGGCCTCGCCGGTGTTGGGGTCCCAACCTCGGTAGACAACGCCCATGCCCCCTTGGCCGAGCACTTCCAGGAGCTCGTAGGGGCCCATCGTCGCACCCACACCGGGGAGGCTCGGGAGCCTCGATGGCGCAGTCATAGGGGCTGGGAGCATAGCGACACCCCCTGGTGCCTCCCATCTGCGTCGCCTTGGGACGCAGCCGCGTCCCAGTTGGACGCGAACTGGGACGCTGGGAGACCCCTTTCCGAGCCAACCCCTTGAAAAGACGTAAAACAGGCCGTTGGCACGAGTCGCGCATGGGGTTTTGGCGCGGCGCCGCGGGAAACCGGGTGCCCAGCCGTCAGCGAGGTTCGGGAACGCGGAAGGAGGGGCCGCTCCTTCCGCGTTCTTCATCTCCGCTACACTGCCTCCCCTCCGATGCGGCCCTGGCGGGTACTCTCGGATGGCACCGGACGGAGGCGAGTGGATGCACCAGGAGATGCCGCAGCTCATGAGCGCGCTGCGGGGGGCGAAGGATTTCGAGACAGCAGCCGCCACCACGTTGAAGCGCATGTTGGCCGTGGCGCAGGACGCCGTTGCGTCCAGTCGGTACGCAGCCAGGGCCCGCGTGCTTCGCGGCATCGTCCATTTGCGCCCCGGTGAAGCCTATCGGCGCCTGGCCGCGCTGGATGTGGGTTCAGCCGAGATTACGGATGCCAGTGTGGGCACGCCGTTCTTCACGTCGGCCACGGCATGGCGGGCGGTGGTGGAGCACCGGTGCGCGGTGTCCATCGACGTGAACGTGGGCACTGTCCAGCCGCATGCGCCGGATGCGCCCGTGACGGGCGACCCGGGACTCGCGGGCTTCCACAGCAACGAGAGCCGTCAGCGCTTCCTGGGCCGGCATGCGACCCACGTTTGTGTGCTGCCCCTGCGCACGCCGGGCGGAAGCATCGAGGGGATGATCTCCGTGGAGGCGGACTGCCTGGCCGCGATGGGGCAGGAGTTCGTCTGGCGCGAGGCGGGGGATCAACTCCAACTGCTCGCGGACGTGGCCGCGCCGTACCTGGCGGGACTGCCGCAGCGGCCCGTGGCCACGCCGGAGGTGGACGAGTTCCTTCCCGTGGTGGGCCGCTCCATGGCGGAGCTGCTCCCCATCCTGCGGGTGTTCGCGCTGCAGGACGAGACCATCCTCATCAGCGGCGCGACGGGCGCGGGCAAGTCCCGGCTGGCGCGCTGGTGCCATGAGCGCTCCAACCGCCGGGCCAAGCCGTTCGAGACCTTGGACCTGGTGACGGTGCCCGAGGACCTCCAGATGGCGGAGCTCTTCGGCTGGAAGAAGGGCGCCTTCACGGGCGCGGTGCGCGACGCTCCCGGCAGCGTGGCGCGCGCGGACGGCGGCACGCTGTTCATCGACGAAATCGACAAGCTGTCGCTCAAGGCGCAGGCGGGGCTCCTGCATCTGTTGGAGTCCCGGAGCTACCGCCCGCTGGGAGAGGGCACCGGTGAGCGCCAGGCGGACGTGCGCTTCATCATCGGCACCAACGCGGACCTTCACGCCGAGGTGCGCGCGGGCCGCTTCCGCGAGGACCTCTACTACCGCGTCAACGTGCTGCCCGTGCGCATGCCGGCGCTGCAGGAGCGTCAGGACGAAATCCCGCTCTGGGCGCAGTACATGGTGAACCGCCGCCACCGCGAGCGCTCTCCCGAGGGCAGCGCGCGGGTGACGCAGGACGCGGAGCGGCTGCTCGTCGGGGGCACGTGGCCGGGCAACCTGCGGCAGCTCGACAACATCGTCCGCCGCGCCTACACGCTGGCCATGGTGGAGCACGCCGTCTCCGGTGGCGAGCTGGTGCTGCACGAGAAGCATGTCGCGCGGGCGCTCGACTACGAGCAGGCCCCCGGTGGCAAGCCGCTTCCGGAGGCGCTGCGTGCCGCCGCGCAGGCGTTCGTCGCGGAGGCGCGCCGTCGCAACGCGCCCCTGGACCTGGACCTGGCGGACGCGTTTCGGGGCCTGGTGCTGGGCGTGGCCATCCGCCAGGTGGGCCGCGATGATGGCTTCAAGCTGCTGGGCCGCGAGAGCCTGGTGAAGAACCGCAACCACCACAAGGCGCTCAAGCGCGAGTTGGAGAAGGTGGAGGCGCTCTACAAGGCCCTGGGCGAGGACGCATCGCCCTTCGCGGACCTGCTCTCGGAGGACGAAGCGGCCTGAGTCTGGCCAGTGGCCTCGGGTACAATGCGCGCGATGAGGAGCGATTGATAGCTTCCGGGGGCCGGCGACACCCGGGGGTGAACCATGAAGCTCCTCTCGAACAGCGCCATTGTGACGGGCGGCTCGCAGGGAATCGGTCTGGCCATCGCCTCGCGCCTCATGCGCGAGGGCACGAGTGTGCTCGTTTTCGGACGGACCGAGTCCAAGGTCGTCGAGGCCACTGAACGTCTCCAGCGCGAATCCGAGGGTCGCGCTCGAGCCCTCCCTTTCGTGGGGGACGTCTGTCTCGCGGCGGACGTGGCGCGAGCCCACGAGTTCGCCACGGCGCAGTTGGGACTGCCCGGCATCCTCGTGAACAACGCGGGCTCGGTGTCCTTGTCGTTGCTGGTGGACCTTCCCGAAGAGGAGCTGGACCGGCTGCTCGGGGTGAATCTGAAGGGGCCGTTCCTCTTCATGAAGACCTTCGCGCGCGCGCTCATCGCGGAGAAGCGGCCCGGCGCCATCGTGAATGTCTCATCGCTCTGCCAGACGGTGGTGACGGAGGGGTTCGCCCACTACTCCGCATCGAAGGCCGCGCTGGCCCAGCTCTCTCGTGCGGCGGCGCTGGAGTTGGGGCGCCATGGCATCCGCGTCAACGTCGTCGCGCCGGGCGCCATCCACACGCCCCTGGCCGCGTCCTTCATCGACGAGCCGGCGATGCGGCGTGAATTGCTCGCGCGCACTCCGCTGGGCCGGCCCCATGGTCTCCCGGATGACGTGGCGCGGGTCGTCACGTTCCTGTGCGCCGAGGAGTCCTCCTGGGTGACGGGAGAGAGCCTCGACGTGGATGGCGGCAGCCATCTGCGTGGGATGCACAGCTACTGGGACACGATGAATCCACCCCGGTAGCCACCACGGGGCGGAGGACTCAGCCCCGTCGCGCCCCGCGCCAGTTCGTCGCAGATGAGCGAGTGGAGCCGGAAGGCCATGCGTGCCTCCTGGATGATTTCGCGCGCCTCGTCTTCTTCCAGCTCCAGGCCGTCGATACGCGAGAGGAACCTCACGCGGAATGCAGCGAATGCCTCCTCCGTGTCCGTCCCGTGGAACCGGGTGCCTCGGCTGTCTTCCAGGTCAAAGGCGTTGGCGATGATGCGGGCTCGCGTGGGCGCTTCGGAGAGGTCCAGCACGCAGCGCGCGTAGATGTGGCCCACGAGCAGGTGCGGTGCGTCCTCGGCCACCTCTCGCAGGCGCTCGGCATGCAGCCGTGTCTCCACACACGCGAAGGTCTCCGTGCGTGACTCACCGCAGAAGTACGTCAGGTCTTCGTCGAGCGCGGCGGCACGGCGCAGCTCGGGCAGCAACAGCACGGGCGTCAGCGCGGTGCGGGCCACGCGAGGCAGCACGTTCTCGAAGGTGGAGTAGAGCAGGTGCAACTGGCGCAGATACGTGACGTAGTGCTGCGCCCGGACGAACTGGCCGTAGATGCCGTCCCACGTGTCGACGAAGAGCGACTGGAGGAACACGGAGCGCTCCGCCTGCGCATGGACCTTCGCTGTCCCCTCCGCGAGCAACACGGACAACGGTGCGCGGCTCGGCGGCTGGGGCGCGGCGAGGGACTCCGCCTGACTGTCGCGCTCACTCAGCCGACGCACTCGCGCGGACTGCTCCGTCCTGGGCAGCCGCAGGGAGCCGGCGGCGCTCACTGCTTCCACCCGCCAAACAGCGGCGCCTGCATCGACGGCGCCGGCTCGGAATCCTCGGGGGATGACGGCTCCACGCCATCCAGGTTCTGCACCGCCTCCGTCAGTGTCACCCCGATGGCTCGCAGCACCTCTTCCTCCACCCGAATCGTCACCGGCCCCATCGCGAGGTGGATGTGTCCACACGTGCAGCGCGTGACCTCCGCGCATGGCCCCCTCGCGAGCACCTTCTTGCCGCATCCCTGACCGAGCATCGCGCGTCTCCTGATTTTGATTTTGATTATCGAAATCAACAAAATGATGCGCCAAACCCGCCCGGGAGTCAATGCCAGGGCAGGCGGGAGGGGGTTACGGCGCGGGAGGCGGGGGCGGAGCGGGAGGCTCGGCGCCCATGGGCTGGCGCTGCGCGTCCCGAAGGCCCACGAGGACGCTGGTGCCGCTGGACGTGGCGCGCAGCTCGGCGTAGCGCGCGCGTTCGTAGCGCTCCGCGTGGCCTTCCTGGAAGAAGAAGGACTCGGCGCCCAGACGGACAAAGCCCGCGCGGACGCGATAGCGCAGCCTGAGTTCGTCAGGGGCCAGGGGGACGTCGGGGGTGTCCAGCCGCACGAACCGGCCCACGCCGTCCGGGTCCCTTTTCAGCACGAGCTGTCCGGAGCTGGGGCCCTGGGAGAGCTGCTCGCGGAGTCCGCGGGCGATGCCATAGTCCAGGACCATGTAGTCGCCCTGCATCAACGAGCGAGGGTCCAAGGGGGCCAGCTCCAGCAGCACGCTCTCGCCGGTGGCGAGCACGTGTTCCTTCTGGATGACGAGGCCCAGCGGGACGAGGAGCGCCAGCGCGAGGCCGGCGAAGAAGAGCGCCGAGCGGGTCATCATGCCTCCACCGTTGCCGCGGCCCGAGGGGAACGCCGGGCGAGGAACCACCTGAGCGCGAGGAGGACCGCGCCGCTGCCCACCAGTGTGCCGGACTTGGCCAGCAGGGTGAGGCTCAGGTCGTAGTAGTACCAACTGCCCGAGATGAGGAGGAAGCCCACCGCGATTCCCTGCACGAGGATGTTGCGGCGGAGAAAGCCGCACAGGAGCAGCCCCACCGAGGCGATGACGGCGGGGGTATGGAGCGTGAGCAGGGCCATCAACGTGAGCGCGGCGAAGACTCCGGCGCCAGCGCCGCTCGTCGGCTCCAGGTCCAGCTCCTTCATGATGTGCCACGCGGTGTAGAGCGTGAGCGCGGTGAGGGCCAGGGTGAGGCCCGCGGCGGGGGGAGGCAGGGTCTCGTGGCTGCCGAACCGGAACATGGCGTCCAGGGCGTTGAATGCCCCCCGGCCCAGCAGCAGCGGCGGGATGCTGCTGGCGAGTCCCAGGGCGACGGAGCTCACCGGCTCACCCAGGCGGCCCGAGGAAAGCCGGGGCTGGAAGATGAACAGGACGTGGGTGAGCGCCGCGCATGCGAACAGGCCGATGTCCGTGCCCAGGACTCCCGAGGTGTCCCACAGCAGGACCATCGTGGCGCCTACGAGCGTGAGCGTGGCGATGACGCGGAGGATTACGTCTGGAAAGGCGGCGATGAGCCCCGCGCCGACGATGATGGCCGCGACGGCGGTGGGGGAGGTCTCCTCCGTCAAACGGGCGACGCCCGCGGTCACCAGGCCCATGCCGGAGAGCACGGAGGCGAGCGCGAGTTGCTCGATGAAGGCGCCATGGCCCAGGCGCCGGAGCACGGTGCCCCCCACGCAGAAGAGCAGGCCCAGCACGATGAACGCGGCCTCTTCATTCAGGAGGCCGATACAGCCGAAGAAGCTCAGCACGAAGAGCGCGGAGATCCACGCACCGACGCCCGCCAGCGCCTTGACGTACCAGGGCGAGGCGGTGCTGGTGCGTTGGAGTGCCTCCAGCGTGGAGTGGGCTCGGGACTCGGCGACGTCGTCGAGCTGGCCTTCACGCCGGAGTCCTTGAATGACGTCTCGGACGGATGGACGCGGGGACATGTCAGGACTCCTCCGAGGCACCCGTGGCGCGAGCCTGGGCTCGCAGATAGGAGACGGCGAGCGCGAGCTGAGCGACGAGGGTGAGCGGAATCACAATCAAGGCCACCTCGATGTCATCCGCGCTGTCGACGACGACCTTGCCGATGAAGGTGGTGATGAGCGTGATGGCGCAGAAGAGGCCGAGGGTCAGGAGGAACAACTCACCGCGCAAGTGCCGGTGAAGCGCATAGTCCGCGGCCAGGGTCGCCAGCACCAGACCCAGTGAGAGGTAGGCCGCGGGGGTCGCGAGGTCATTCGGGACGAGGATGAGCGCCATGGACATGCCGAGCGCCGGCGCCGCCGTCATCATCGCGAGGATGCGGGCCATCGACCGGTCCTGGAGCCAGGGGACTCGCAGGTTGGCGAAATGCTCGTAGGTGGCCCAGGCGAAGCCGTTGATGAGTGTCAGGACCACCGCGAGCCAGTCGAGTCCCTGGAGGGGATTGAAGGCTCTGAACGGGTCCGGCAGCAGGACCTGCACGTAGAAGAGGCTGACGCCGGTGTTGACGAGGACGATGAGGAGCAGCCAGAGCCCGGGGAAGCGTGACAGCACCACCCACGGGAGGATGAGGGCGGCCCATCCAGCGAACAGTTCGAATGCGTCCGCGCCCGTCTGGTAGGTCTGCCCGTAGACGGCGAGCAACGCCCCGACGAGGACCGACGCGGCGAGCAGGCAGAACTGGCCGGAGAGCTTGTCGCCCAGCCTTCGCGAGCCCAGGGCGGTGCCCGCGATGCCCGTGGCGATGAGGCCCATCTTCGCGAAGCGATGCAGGTCGGCCCAGTTGTACGCGAAGAAGTAGATGATGCCGGACAGCACCAGCATGCCGCCGAGCGCGAGCATCGTGGTGGACAGGAATCGTCGCCAGGCCTCGGCGGGAGGCGTCCCCAGGGCGAGGAACATCGCGCGCTCCCGCGCGGCGGGCGGAAGCGCTCCGGCGGCGAAGAGTTCCCTCAGTCGCTCTGGAGTCGCATCAAGGTCGAGCAGGTCTTTCGGCACGGCTGGCGACTGTACCCAATCGGCGAGGCGGCCGTCGCGCGCGGCGTGTCCTCCGACGAAATCCATCGCGCGGAGCGCCGCTTCCTTGCTTGACTCCGGAGGCCAAGGACACCGCCATGCGCCACGTCGGACGCCGCCGCTACAGTCGACTCGTTGCCCCGGCTTGTCTCCTCTTCGCGTGGGGCCTCGCCGGCACGGTCCACGCCCACTCCACCATGTCCACCACACCCGCCATCTCCATCCCCTCTCCCCAGGCGCTCGCGGCGCGGTGGGACCAGGTCCATCTGCGGTCGCTCCCACCCGCGCCGCTCGTCCGGCACCCGGACGTGGAGCAGCACCTGAATGCGCTGAAGGCTCGCGCGCCGGACTTCTTCACGCTGAAGGTCGCGGGCCACTCGGTGGAAGGGCGCGCGCTCTACCACGTCACCCTGGGCTCGGGGCCGCGCCGCATCCTGCTCTGGTCCCAGATGCACGGCGACGAGCCCACCGCGACCACCGCGCTGCTGGACCTCTTCGAGTACCTCTCGACGAACCGCGAGGAGCCCTGGGTCGCACGGCTGCTCTCCCAACTCACGCTGCACGCCGTGCCCATGCTCAACCCCGATGGCGCCGAGCGCTTCCAGCGCCGCAATGCCCAAGGCATCGATATCAACCGGGATGCACTTGCACTCCAGACACCGGAGGCCCGGACGCTCAAGTCGTTGAGGGATGCCCTGGAGCCCGCCGTCGGCTTCAACCTGCACAACCAGGGCTGGCGTCATGGCGTGGGAGACACCGGGCGGCCCGCGTCCATCTCCGTGCTCGCCCCCGCGTTCGACCAGGCGCGCGGTGACAACCCCGGACGCATCCTGGCGAAGAAGGTCTGCGGAGTGATTCGGGACGCGGTGGAGACACTCGCGCCCGGCCAGGTGGGCCGCTACGACGACACCTTCGAGGCGCGCGCCTTCGGCGACAACATGACACGCTGGGGAACCCCCACGGTCCTCATCGAGACGGGGGCGTGGACATCGTTGCCTCCGGACGAGCCCCTGGTGCGTCTCAACTTCGTCGCGCTCGCCACCGCGCTGGATTCCCTCGCCAGCGGCCACGCGGAGCAGGCGGACCTGGCGCGCTACGACTCCATCCCGGAGAACGACAGTTCGGGCATCGTCCACGTGTTGCTCAAGGGCATCGGCATGTTCGGCGCGGACGGCAAGCCCTTCACGGGCGACGTGGGCATCGGCGTCAGCCGCGCGGTGCGCTCCAAGGGAAGGAAGCTCACCCTGGCGCACGTGGGCCGGATTGAGGAACTCGGAGACCTGCGAGTCCTCGGGGCCATCGAGACCGTGCAGGGCGCGGGGTTGTTCGTCGTGCCGGCGGCGGGGAAGGGGACGAAGCCGGGGGACACCTACCGGCTCACGCAGCCCGCGCGGCAGGCTTTGTCACTGGGACAGCGCGCGGACCTGATGCTGCTGCGCCCCCTGGAGACCGCGGGCACCTTCCGCATCGAGCGCGTCATCCGCTTCGACCCTTGAGGCACCCCGCGCCGTCAAGGCTTCACCGCGTCGAGCGGCGCCTCCAGGAAGGACTTCAGCTCGGGGAGCACTCGCTCGGGCCGCTCGTGGTGCGGGCTGTGCGCCGCGTCGACGCGCACGAGCCTCGCGTTCGCGAATCGCCGCTGGGCCTCCTCCGCGAGTGACACGGGCAAGACATCGTCCCGCTCACCCCAGAACAGGAGCACCGGCGCGGTGACCTGGGCCAGTGCCTCCCGGCGATGAAACACGGGGCCCATCCAAGGCACCAGCGAGTCGAAGGCGCGTGCCGCCTCGTCGCGTCCGCCCGGGATGGACATCAGCTCGTACTCCAGGGCGCCGAGCCGCTGGCCCAGCGGCGTCGGGGCAGGGGGCATCATCCGCGCCCAGGCCCAGGGGCCCAGCGAGCGCGCGAGCCGCTCGGGGCCCGCGCGGAAGAAGGCTCGGGCCTTGCGCGTCATCTCCGGCCCCAGACCCATGGCGTCCAGCAGCACCAGCCGCTCCACCGGGACGCGGGCCCTCAGGGCCAGCTCCAACCCCACCAGCCCGCCCAGCGAGTGGCCCACCGCCGACACCGGTCCGGGGGCGTGCTGGGCCAACAGCGCCTCCACCGGCTCCGTGAAGAAGCGAACCCCCTCCTCGGCCGAGCGGACAGCCCCGTCACCGGGCGAGGACATCCCGAACCCGGGCAGGTCCACGGCCAGCACCCGGTGGGTCCTCGCCAGGGTCGTCAGGTACGCGAACCACGTCGAGGCCGCTCCGCCACGCCCGTGCAGCAGCAGCACCGTGGGCCCTCGGCCCCCCTCGAGCACCCGGACCACCCCCCCGCCCGGAAGCCAGTGCACCGCCGCTTTCACCGAGGGCGCCAGCTGGGCCAGGAGCGAGGACTCCTCGGGCCCCGCCGAGGGGGATTTCGCCAGGGGAGAGCCCTTCACGGCCGCCTCTCGGAGGGCCCCAGGAGACCCGGGCTGAGACAGGGGGTGGGGGGCGACAGGGGCATGGAGCGCGGTCCTCGGGGGGCGGGAGCCTCAACTTACTGGAATGCCCCGGCTTCTGTGGTGTTGAGCCGGGAGCCCAGTCACCTCTAGGCTGCCCGCCGCCAGACTTTTCCGAGGCGTCATGAACACGGACATCCGCGCGCTCACCGAACGCGTGCAGCAGGAAAGCAGCTTCGTCGAGGTCCTCAACCAGGAAACCGGCAAGGTCATCGTCGGCCAGCGCTACATGCTGGAGCGCATCCTCATCGGCCTGTTGTGCAACGGCCACGTGCTCCTGGAGGGTGTGCCTGGCCTCGCCAAGACGCTCACCGTGCGCACGGTGGCGGATGCCCTCAGCGCCACCTTCATGCGCATCCAGTTCACCCCGGACCTGCTGCCCGCCGACGTGGTGGGCACGATGATCTACAACCAGCAGGCCGCCAACTTCACCGTTCGCAAGGGCCCCATCTTCGCGAACATCGTCCTCGCGGACGAAATCAACCGCGCGCCCGCCAAGGTGCAGTCCGCGCTGCTGGAGGCCATGGCCGAGCGCCAGGTCACCATCGGCGACCAGACCTTCGGGCTGCCCTCGCCGTTCCTCGTGCTGGCCACCCAGAACCCCATCGAGCAGGAAGGCACCTACCCGCTGCCCGAGGCGCAGGTGGACCGCTTCATGCTCAAGGTGAAGGTGGGCTACCCCACGCGCGAGGAGGAGAAGGTCATCATGGACCGGATGGCCGGCGGCTCGCCTCCGCGCGCCCAGCGGGTCATCGCGGTGGAGCACCTGGTGCGTGCCCGCGAGCTCGTCCACCACATCTACATGGACGAGAAGGTGAAGGAGTACATCCTCAACGTGGTGTTCGCCACGCGCGAGCCCGGCAAGTACGGCCTCAAGGATCTGGCGGACTACATCCAGTTCGGCGCCTCGCCGCGCGCCACCATCTCCCTGGCGCAGGCCGCGCGGGCGCACGCCTTCCTGCGGCACCGGGGCTTCGTCACGCCCGAGGACGTCAAGGCCGTGGCCTTCGACGTGCTCCGCCACCGCATCGCCATGACGTACGAGGCGGAGGCCGAGGACCTCACCCCGGAGAAAATCATCCAGCGCGTGTTCGACCGCGTCGAAGTGCCCTGACCTTCCGCCGAGCGCCCCGTGCTGCCCAAGGACCTCATCCGCCGCATCCGCAAGCTGGAGATTCGCACCCGCAAGGTGGTCTCCGACATGCTCGCGGGCCAGTACCACTCGGTCTTCAAGGGCCGGGGCATGGCGTTCTCCGAAGTGCGGCAGTACCAGCCCGGCGATGAGATTCGCATCATCGACTGGAACGTCACCGCGAGGATGAACGAGGCCTACGTCAAGGTCTTCACCGAGGAGCGTGAGCTCACGGTGATGCTGCTCGTGGACGTCTCGGCCTCGAAGGAGTTCGGCTCGCGCGAGCGCACCAAGGCGGAGATCGCCGCCGAGGTCGCCGCGCAGATTGCCTTCAGCGCCATCGCGAACAACGACCGCGTGGGGCTCATCCTGTTCTCGGACCGGGTGGAGAAGGTGGTGCCGCCGCGCAAGGGCCGCACGCACGTGCTGCGGTTGGTGAGCGACATCCTGACCTTCCAGCCGGTGGGCAAGGGCACGGACCTGTCGGCGGGCCTGACTTACCTGACGCAGGTGTCGAAGCGGAAGGCCGTCACGTTCCTCGTCTCCGACTTCCAGGCGCAGGGCTTCGAGAAGCCGCTGCGCCTGGTGGGGCGCAAGCACGACCTGGTCCCCGTCGTGGTGGAGGACCCGCTCGAGGAGGCCTTCCCGCGCCTGGGCCTGGTGGAGATGGAGGACCCGGAAACGGGAGACCGCTTCGTCGTGGACACCAGCGACCCGGGCGTGCGCGGACGTTTCGCGCGCGCCATGCAGGCCGCGCGTGATGAGCGGCGCAAGCTCTTCAAGAAGCTGGAGTTGGACCACGTGGAGTTGCGTGCGGGAGATGACCACGGCAAGGCGCTCGCGCAGTTCTTCCGCGCGCGGGCCCGGAGGATGGCGGCATGAGCCGGTGGATGGCCTTGCTCGCGATGGTGGTGTGCGTGGGCGTGCTCCCGTCGAGGGCCCACGCCCAGGCCCAACCTCCCGGCGCGCCCACGCATGAGGTGACGCAGCCCCTGGACGTCTCGGTTCGCGTGGAGCCGCAGCAGGTCCGGATTGGCGACCCGTTCACCTACCATGTGGTGCTCACCCATCCGAAGGACCACCGCTACGAGCTGGCGGTGCCCAAGGAGATGGGGGACTTCGAGTTCCTGGACCAGACGCGCCAGCCGCATGAGGGGACGGACTCCTCCACCACGACGTTCGCCATCCGCATGTCGGCCTTCGCGCTGGGCAGCGTGGCGGTGCCGGCGCTCGAGTTCGACGTGGAGACGCCGGAAGGGCCGCGCCGCTACTCGCTGCCGGGCCGCACCATCGACGTCGCGTCCACGCTGCCCGCGGACGCGGATGGCCAGGGCGCGGACCTGTTCGACATCCAGCCGCCGCAGGAGTTGCCCATCCGTTCGTGGCGGTTGGTGTTGACGCTGTTGGGTTTGTTGGCCACCGCGGTGCTGGCGTGGCTGCTCATCCGCTGGTGGAAGAACCGCCCCAAGCACGTGGTGGTGGTGCCCCCGTTGCCGTTGGACGTGCGCACGCGCAAGGCATTGGACACGCTGAAGACGGAGGACCTGCCCGCCCGGGGGCTGGTGAAGGACCACTACTTCCGTCTGTCCGAAATCATCCGAGGCTACCTGGGGGAGCGCTACGGCTTCGAGGCGCTGGAGTGCACCAGCTCCGAGCTGATGGCCTCGCTGCGCCGCCTGTCACCCCTGGGCCTTCCTGAAGACAAGCTGATGCGCTTCGTGTCCGAGTCGGACATGGTGAAATACGCCCGGGCGGATGCCTCGCCCGAGAGCTGCCGTGACGCGCTCTTGTTCGGCTACGAGCTCGTCGAGAAGACCTTCGTTCCGCCCCAGCCGCCTCAAGCTCCCGCCAATGCCGCCGCTCCCCGCGTTCAATAACCCCGAGGCGCTCTGGGGACTGCTGCTCGTGCCGCTCCTGTTCGTGCAGGCCTGGCGGGAGCGCCGTGCCCGCGCGCCCCTGCGCTTCTCCGCGGCGAACGTGTTCGCCCGAAGTGGCAAGGGCCTGCGCACGTACATGCTGCCCCTGTTGCCGCTGCTGCGCGCGGCGGCGGTGACGGCGGCGGTGCTGGCCATCGCCCGGCCCCAGGTGCGCGACTCGCGCGTGAGGGACTTGTCGGTGGAGGGCATCGACATCGTGGTGGCGTTGGACCTGTCCACGTCGATGGAGGCCGGAGACTTCCGGCCGCAGAACCGCATGCACGTGGCCAAGGACGTGCTGAGCGAGTTCATCGCCAACCGCGTGAATGACCGCATCGGCCTGGTGGTCTTCGCGGGCGCGGCCTACACGCAGGCGCCGCTGACGCTGGACTACGGCGTGTTGAAGGAAGTCGTCAAACAGCTGCGCACGCGGGTGCTGGAGGACGGCACCGCGATTGGAGACGCGCTCGCCACGTCGCTCAACCGCCTGCGTGATTCGGAGGCGAAGAGCCGCGTGGTGGTGTTGATTACGGACGGCGACAACAACGCGGGGAAGATTTCACCCATGGACGCCGCGAACATGGCGCAGGCGCTCCACGTGCCCGTCTACACCATCCTGGTGGGCAAGGGCGGCAAGGTGCCCTTCCCGCAGGGCACGGACCTGTTCGGCAACACCGTGTGGCGCGAGACGGAGATTCCCATCAACCCGGAGCTGATGCAGGACATCGCGGACCGCACGGGAGGGGAGTACTACCGCGCGACGGACCCGGAGGGCTTGCGGCGAGGACTGCAGAAGGTGCTCGACTCGCTGGAGCGCTCGCGGTTGATGGAAGGGGGCGCCTCCGCGACATACCGCGAGGAGTTCCATCCGTTCCTGCTGGCCGCGTTCGGCCTGGCCGCGTTGGAGCTGCTCCTGCGCGCCACTTTCCTGAGGGTCTTCCCGTGATGCAGGTGGACCCCTGGCGCTTCACGGTGCTTGGTTACCAGGCGGGGCTGGCCCAGCCGGTGTTCCTGGCCATGGTGGCGGTGGGCCTGCTCCTGGGGCTGCTCGCGCTCACGCTGTCCTTGCGGCGACGCTCGCGGGTGCGCGCGGTGCTTCATGAGCGGCACGCCGAGCGCTTCACCCCGGGCATCTCAGTATGGCGCCCGGCGACGCAGGGCGGCCTGTATGGATTGGGGCTGGCGCTGTTCGGCTTCGCGCTGGCGCAGCCTCAGTGTGGCACCAAGAGCGAGCTGACGAAGCGGCGCGGCATCGACGTGGTGGTGGCGCTGGATGCGTCCAAGTCCATGCTCGCGCGCGATGTGCAGCCCAGCCGCCTGGAGCGGGCCAAGCTGGAGCTGACCACGCTCCTGGACGAGTTGAAGGGCGACCGCGTGGGGCTGGTGGTCTTCGCGGGCGATGCGTTCATCCAGTCGCCGCTGACGTCGGACTACGCGGCGGTGAAGTTGTTCCTTCGCGCGGTGGACCCGGAGGTGATGCCTCAGGGAGGCACCAACGTGGGCGCGGCGCTGCGGCTGTCCAAGCAGGTGCTGGAGAACGCGGACCGGGGCTCGAAGGAGCGCGTGGTGGTGTTGTTGTCGGACGGCGAGGACCTCTTCGGCGAGGTGGGCGAGGCCACCGACGCGCTGAAGGAGGCGGGTGTGCAGGTGCTCACGGTGGGCGTGGGCTCCGAGTCCGGCGAGCCCATCCCCGTGTATGACCGGCGCGGCGAGTTCGTGGACTACAAGAAGGACGATGCGGGCGAGACGGTGATTACCCGGTTGGACCGCGCGGGGCTGATGGCCATCGCGGAGGGCACGGGGGGGGCCTTCTACTTCCAGCCGCGCGGGGTGGCGATGAGCCAGGTGGTGGAGCGCATCGACCAGATGCAGAAGAGTGAGCTGGAGAGCCGGGTGACGGTCCGCTACGACGAGCGCTTCCAGTCCTACGCCGTGCCCGGGCTGGTGTTGCTCGTGCTGGGGATGATGCTGGTGCCGTCCTCGCGCCGGAGGCCCTCGTCATGAGCGTGCGCATCGAGGGAAGCCGCGGCGGTGTCTGGCTGCTGGCGTCGTGGATGTGCCTGCTGCTGCTGCCCGCGTCGGCGCTGGGCGCGGGACCGTTGGAGCGCGACCATCCGCTGGTGCAGCAGGGCCGTGAGGCGTACCTCGCGGGCCGCTACGAGGACGCGCTGAAGGCCTTCGACGAGGCAAAGAAGGAACGGCCGCACGACCCCACGGTGGACTTCAACCGGGGCGACGCGCTGGCGAAGCTGGGCCGGGTGAAGGATGCACAGGACGTCTTCCGAGGCGTCACGGAGTCCAACCGCCCCGACCTGCGGCAGAAGGCCTGGTACAACCTGGGCAATCTGGCCGCGACGACGGGAGACCGGGTGGAGGCGCTCAAGTCCTACCGGCGCGCGCTGATGCTCGACCCTCAAGACATCCAGGCCCGTCACAACTACGAGGTGGTGCTGCGCAACGTGCCGCCGCCGCAGAACAACACGGCGGATGGTGGCTCGGATGGCGGTGGGGATTCCGGCACGGATGGTGGACGCCCGGACGGTGGTGAGGACGGCGGCACCAAGGCGGACGGTGGGACACCCGTGGATGGTGGCTCCGACGGAGGGCCGGACGGCGGCGTGGATGGAGGCGCCGACGGTGGCGCGGATGGCGGAGGAGATGGCGGCGCGGACGGGGGTGGAGATGGCGGCGCGGATGGCGGCGACGGTGGACAGGACGGCCCGCCTCAAAAGGGAGACGGGGGCAGTGATGGGGGCGCGGACGGAGGGGACGAGGATGGGAAGGGTGACCCTCGCGACGGCGGGAGTGATGGTGGCTCCGAGTCGGAAGGGGACGCGGACGAGCCTGAGGCGGATGGTGGAACGAGTCCGTCGGAGCTGGACCGGCAGGATGCGGAGCGTCTGCTGGACGCGATGAAGCAGAACGAGAAGAACCTCCAGTTGTGGCGGTTCCAGCAGAAGAAGAAGCAGAGGAAGCCCAATGAGAAGGACTGGTAGCAGAGGCCCCTTGGGGGCAGTGCTGGTCGGGCTGGCCCTGCTGGCCTCGGCGCCAGCATGGGCGGCGGGCCTCGAGTTCTACCAGACGGTGAACAGCGAGGAGGTCGGCACCGAGGACACGTTCGTGCTCACGGTGGTGACGGTGGACGCGCCCTCCGACGCGAAGGTGAAGCTGCCGCGCTCGGATGACTTCGAGGTCCTCAACAGCTCGCGCAGCAGTCAGCGCTCCGTCTCCTGGTCGAGCGGTGGGCCCGCCAACATCCAGGACGTCACCAAGTACGTCCTGACGATGCGCGCCAATCGCGCGGGCAACCTGACGATTCCTCCCGCGGAGATGACGGCGGGGGGCAAGACGCACCGCACGGAGTCCGTCCAGATTTCAGTGAAGCCGGGCCGGCTGGGCTCGTCCTCCAGGGCGCAGGGTGGGACGCCGCCGCCACGTGCGCGAGATCCTTTCGCCAGTCCCCCCTCGGGCCTGCCGGACCCGTTCGCGGACGAGGAGGAGGACTCGCCCTCGATTCCGCGGGGAGACTCGGACCTGTTCCTGCGCTCGAGCCTGGACCGGGACGAGGTCTTCGTGGGCGAGCAGGTGACGTTGACGCTCCACATCTACTCGCGCGTGGACCTGTCCAGCGTGGACTCCGTCTCCATGCCCAAGCTGGAGGGGTTCTGGTCGGAGGAGCTGGACTCCCCCACGCAGTTGGGGAGCGAGCAGAAGATTGTCGGCGGCGTGCCGTACCGGGTCTTCCTGCTGCGCCGCCGGGCGCTCTTCCCGGTGAAGGCGGGCACGCTCTCCATTTCGGCGGCGGAGGCGGACATCACCACGGGCTTCCTCTTCGCGGGACACCGGGTGCACCGCATCTCGAACGCGCTCAAGGTGAAGGTGGCGCCGCTGCCGCCGGGCGCGCCGCAGGGCATGTCGAATGCGAACGTGGGCGCGTGGCGGCTGTCCGTGGACGTGTCCCAGACGCGCGTGGAGCTGGGCCAGCCCGTCACAGTGAAGGTCATCCTCGAAGGCTCGGGCAACGTGAAGAACGTCACGCCGCCGAAGCTGACGGGGCCCGCCTCGCTGAAAATCTATGACCCCACCACGTCCGACAAGGTGACGCCCGTGCGCAACAAGGTGCAGGGCCGTCGCGTGGTGGAGTACCTGGTGATGCCGCAGCGCACGGGCACCTTCACGCTGCCCGCGTTGGAGTTCCCCTTCTTCGACGCGCGCGCGCGGAAGTACGAGGTGGCGCGCACGGAGCCCATCACCCTCACGGTGGAGTCCTCTGCGGGGAGCGGGTTGCCGTCGGCCTCGACGCCCTCGAAGGTGGATGACTCGGCCAACGAGCCGAAGAACGTGCTGACCCCGGGCGGCTTGCGGCCGGTGCGCTACCAGGCTCGCTTCGTCGCGCCGTCCGAGCCGCCCTGGAAGCGCGCCTACTTCGTGCCGCTGGTGGCGGCGCCGCTGGGGCTGTTGCTGGGCTTCGCGTTGCTCGGAGGGGTGCGTGGGCGCCTTGCGACGCGCAGCGAGGCGGACCGGGGCCGTCAGCAGGCGAAGGCGGCTCGCAAGCGGCTGGTGGAGGCGGAGAAGCTTCAGGCCGGTGCCGACGCGGGGGCTTTCTACACGGAGGTGGAGAAGGCGCTGCATGGCTTCCTGGGCGCGCGGCTGGGTGTCCCGGTGACGGGCCTCACGCGTGACGTCATTGGCGAGCGCATGACGGCGGCGGGTGTGGCGCCCGAGCGGCGAGCCCGGGTGTTGTACGTGCTGGAGGCGTGTGACCTGGGGCGCTATGGCGGGGGCGGGGATGCCGCCGCGCGGCAGCAGGTGTTGGACGCCGCGGTCGCGGCCATGGAGGGCTGGGCGTGAGCGGCTACTACTCGCCGGAAGAGGCGCAGGACGTCTTCGTGAAGGCCAACGAGGCCTATACGCGCGAGGAATACGCTCAGGCCCAAGCGGGCTACGAGAAGCTCCTCTCGCACGGGCATGGTGGGCCCGACGTCCTCTACAACCTGGGCACCACGTACCTGGCGCAAGGGGACCTGGGGAGGGCGGTGCTCTCGCTGGAGCAGGCGAAGAAGCAGGGCGGCCGCGCGCCGGACCTGGAGGCCAACCTGGCGGTGGCTCGCGCGAGGCAGGTGGACAAGGTCGTGGGCGCCACGGCGGAGGAGGAGTTCCTTCCGCGGGTGACGGCGGCCACGGATGGCTCGCTCGTCGCGTGGACCTTCTTGGGGACGTGGGTGGGCGCGCTCCTGATGTTGATGGTGTGGCGGTGGATGTCGCCGGGCCGTCGCATGGGCGTGGGCATCATGATGGCGCTGTTGTTCGCGGTGGCGATTCCCTCGGGTGGATTGCTGGCCGCGCACGCCTATGTGGAGCACACGGTGCACGAAGCCGTGGTGCTGGCGCCCACGCTGGTGGCGCGCGAGCTGCCGCAGCCGGGGGCTCGCTCCATCTTCGAGGTGCATGCCGGCCTGAAGGTGCGGCTGCTCGAGGACAGCGGCCGCTTCGTTCGCATCCGCCTGCCCAACGGCCTGGAGGGGTGGGCCGAGCGTGACGGCGTCGCGGGAATCTAGGCGTCCGTCACCCTCTCGACGAAACCTGGAAGCAGACCCTTCGCCGGGGTTAGAATCCCTTGAAGGGATGGCGGGTTTTGCTTGGAGGTCTTGGCCCTGTGTTTGAAGTCGAGGCCCTTGTCGCGAAGAATCGCCTGGTGGTTCGCCTCTGGGGAGACCTGACCACGGACGAGGCGCGGCGTGTGGGTGATGCGGCGGTGGCGGCCATCGAGCGGTTGCGCCCGCGCTTCGACCTGCTCTCGGATTTGAAGGGTGTGACGTCGCTGTGCTCGGAGAGCTCCGTGCAGATGCGGCGCATCATGGAGGCCGCGAAGGCGCGAGGCTTTCGCCGCGTCGTGCGCGTGGTGGGGCGCTCGGCGGAGGCGGCGCTGGTGTTCGAGCGAACCAGCCGGGAGATGGGCTACGACGCGTACCTGGCCTTCTCGCTGGAGGAGGCGGAGCGGCTGCTGGACGGTGGGGCGCCGTGAGCCTGGCCTCGTTCAGCTCCCCTTTCCGGTGAGGCGGGCGAGGAGCCCGGGCTTGCGCGCCTTGTGCTGGCCCGCGGCGGCCGCGGACAGGGCCGCGACCTTCAGGAGATTCTGCTGGAAGACGGTGTTGCCCGGCTCCAGCTCCACCGCGCGCTCCAGCAGCCGCGCCGCCTGGGCGTAGTCCTTGCGCTGATGGACCAGGATGAGGGCCAGCTTGCTGAGGAGCAGGGCGGCCCCTGGCGTCTGGTCGATGGCCTTGGTGAGGACCTGGATGGCCCGGTCCACGTGGCCCGAGCGCTCCAGCCGTACGGCGCGCTGGAGGATGTCCTCGGGTGAGTTGGTGGCGATGGGGACGGGGGCATCCAGCGGCAGGGAGGGCCGTGGTGGGCGTGGAGCGTGCTCCGGCGCGACGGGAGGTGCGATCAGCGGAAGCGGCGCGGCGGGAATCGTGGGTGCGGAGCTCGCGGTGACAGGGGAGGGGTGGGACCTGGGCTCGGCCGGACTTGGACGGGCGGCGGAGGCCAGTCCGGGGGAGGCCGGCATGACCGGGTCAGCACCGCTCTCCCCCCGGGCCTTGGAGGGTGGGGGCACGGACCGGCTTGCCCCCACCAGGCTGGGAGGTGGGACCTTGGTCGGGGGGATGGGGGCCAGCGCGGCGGACGCAGAGAGGGGCGTGGAGGGAATCCGGCGAGAGGCCGCTGATGGGGGAGGAGTGACTCGTGGCGGCGAGGCGGGGACGAGAGGCTGGCCGGTGGCGCTCGTGGTCCGCGGGAGCGGCCGCGCGGCGCGAGTCGGCTCGGGGGGACGCGGAGGACTCACGGCGGTGGAGCGGTCTGGCGCGGGGGCGACGGGCTCATCGTCGCCGAGCGCCAGGGAGGAGAAGTCCTCCTCCGCGCCCAGGGCCACGCCTGGCAGGGGCCCATCCCAGGAGAGCGTGGGGAGCGCGACGTCCTTGAGCGTGGTGGCGGTGGGTTCGTCGAGCTCCTCTTGGGCGAGGAACTCGCAGCCGTCGAGCACGGGCAACTCGGCCGTGTGACTTCGTGGTGGCGGGTGGCCGATGGGCTGCCGGTGCAGCTCCAGCACCCCCCGCTCCAGCAGGGCCTTGAGGACGACCTTCACCTCGATTTCGGGCAGGCGCGCCGCGCGGGCGAGCTGGGGCACCGGCTGGACTCCGTCCACGAAGGACGCGATATGCGCCTCGAACGGGTGCAGCGGCTGCAACGCGATGTCCAGCCCGGCCCGCAGGTGTGGGACCGTGTTCTCATCCATGGGCACGGTGAAGCGCGCGGTGGCCTGGTGGTGTGCCGCGGGCGCCTGAGGGGGAGGCCGGGGGACCTCCATCGTCCGCGTGCGCTGCGGCGGTGAGAGCAGGGCTCGGACGATGGTGGGTTCGGTGATGGTGTACTCGCCGCTGGCCTGCTCCGGGTCCAGGAGCAACCCGCAGTGCTCACACTGGAAGTCGTCTTCTTCCACAGTGCCCCGGCACTCTGGACATTCTGGTTTAGCGGCCATTTCGGATCCATCATAGCGCGCTGGGCCAACGTTCACCCGCTCCTGGGGACAGGGGAGGTGGGAGGACGTGGTGCTCCATACAAATCCATGGCGCGACCCTGGTGTGGGTGGTGTCGGCGGGGCTATACCGCGCGCGGCAGGTGGTACCGGTGGTGGTGGGGGTAGCGCGCCCGCGCAGTATCGTCCCGAAGTGGTCCAGAGCCGCGCTGGAGAAACATGGCAGGCATGTCCCAGGCACCCTTTCACATCCTGCTCGTCGAGGATGAACCGGTCATCCGAGAGCTGGTTCGCTCGATGTTGAGCGACGGCACCGTGGACGTGGTGTGCGCGGCGAATGGACTGGAGGGGCTGAAGCTGGCGCGCAGCCGGACCTTCCATCTCATCCTGATGGATGTCGTGTTGCCTCAGCTCGACGGTATCTCCGCGTGTCGCATCCTCAAGAGCGACCCTGTCACGGCGTCGGTGCCGCTCTACATGCTCACCGCGAAGGCGAAGAAGTCGGACATGGAGAGCGCGACGCAGGCGGGCGCGGATGGCTACATCCACAAGCCCTTCCGGGGCGCGGAGCTGATGGCGCTGGTGGAGCGGCTGCGGATGGCTCCCCCCCGCTCGGAGCCCGCCTGAAGACGGGCCGCGGCCCTGTTACGGCAGGCGCGGGTGGAGGAAGCGCGCCAGGGCGATGAGGTCGTCCCAGTCGAGCGCCCCGAACTCCAGCGCCACGCCGTCCGCTTCGCGGCGGCGGATGGTGCAGGTGGTGACGATTTCACGCTCCCCGGGCAGCGGCAGGCTCAGGGTGAGGTGACGCTGGGCGTCGCCGGGGTGGGCGAGCAGGAACAGCCCCGCCATCGAGACATCCCGGGCTTGAGCCATGACGGAGCGCCCAGGCAGGAGCACCTTGACGGGGAAGTTCGCCTCGACGCGCGGATGGAAGCGTTCGGCGATGTGGGGGCCACCAGGGGAAGGCTGCATCGGCTCGGCTCCTCTTCTGCGTGCGACAGGGTGCGACAACTCTGAGGCACCTGGCGTGCGAGGCAAGTTTCCGTCCGCCGTCCTTCCGTCCCGTCGGATGGACGAGCCTCCCGGCGAGCGGAGCCCGAAGCGGGCACCTTGAGTGTCCATGCGGGCGGGATTGCTCGGGTTTCAGCTGGCACGCCTGCTGAAAACGCCCACCGGAAACCGTGTTGCCGGAGGCCCGCCTTGGAACCCAATCACCGCAGGAACTACACGCTCACCACCACCCTCAACGTGCCCCGGCAGACACCGCGCAACGACTTCGGCACGACGCTGGCGCATGCGGCCAACGTGGTGGTCAGCAAGGGCGCGGGGCTCGTGGGAGGAATGATTCCGTCCCCGCCCGTGCTGAGCGCGGCGGTCTCCAGCATGAAGACGGCGCTCTCCACGGTGGCGCCGCCCATGGGCATGACGTCATCGGCGTCTGCCTCGTTCGCTTCCTCTCCCGCGTCCGCTGCGGCGTCGGGAGCGGTCGCGTCCGGGAGTGCATCGCCGTCGGGCAATCAGGATGCGTGGGACTTGTTGGAGGCGCAGAAGGCGCTCAGCGCGGATGGCCAGAAGTTCAACGCGGCCTATCTCCAGTTGCAGAACGAGATGCAGCGAGAGAGCCGTGAGCACAACGCGGTCTCCAACATCATGAAGGTCCGCCACGACTCGGCGAAGGCCGCCATCAACAACATCCGTTGAGGGGCGTGGTGAACCATGAGCGTGGACAAGGTGGGAGCGGTGGGGAGCGCGGGCCTGGGGGCCGTGGAGCCCGGCCGGGAACGGTTCGACAAGGTGTTGGAGGGAGTCCGGGGGCCCTCGACGAGGGAAGGCTCGGTGCCGGTGAGGGCGGAAGGCGTGGCGTGTTCAGGCGCCGAGGCTTCTCGAGGTGTCGTGAGGGTCGAGGGGACGGGGGGCCAGTCCACGGCGGGTGCGGTGGAGGCGAAGAGCGCGGGGCGGGTGGATTCGGTGCAGGCGGCGCGAGAGCAGCAGGCGGCGCAGGTGTTGGAGCGCGTGGGGCAGGCGCAGAAGCGATTGGACAGCATCCTGGCGATGGCGGAGTCGGGCCGCGATTTCTCGGCCGCGGAGTTGCTCTCGTTGCAGGCGCAGGTCTACCGCGCGAGCCAGGAACTCGACCTGGCCGGCAAGGTTGTCGAGAAGGCGACCGGTGGTGTGAAGCAGGTTCTCCAGACGCAGGTTTGAGGAGTGCACGGATGTCATTGACTCCCCGGCATGCCTTGCTCGTCCTTCTGCTCCTGGGAACGGCGGCGTGCAAAGAGCGTATTCAGCATGGGTTGGATGAGCGCCAGGCCAATGAGCTGCAGTCGGTGCTCATTGAGCGAGGGTTGAATGCTCGCAAGGTTCCGGAGGCGGGCAAGAAGCCGTCGTGGGCCATTGAAGTCTCTGGCGAGCAGTCCGCGGATGCGGTGCGGGTCCTCGCGGAGCTGGGATTGCCGAGGCCCGCTGCGGAAGTGGGCTGCGACATGTTGGGCGGGGGGGGCGGTTTGGTGCGCACGCCGATGGAGGAGTCGGTGTGCCGGGTGCGTGTGCTCGAGAGGGGCTTGGAGAAGACGCTCCAGTCGATGGAAGGGGTGTTGTTGGCGCGAGTGCATCTGGTGATTCCTCCACCTCCTCGTCCGGGTCAGAGCCTGGGGGCGGCGAAGGCGTCGGCGATGTTGCGAGTCATGCCGGGCAGCGCGGCCCGGGTGCGCCAGTCTTCGGACGTGATGAAGGCGCTCCTGGCGGGGGGCGTGGAAGGGCTCTCCGCCGAGTCGGTGTCGCTGTGGGTGGATGAGGTTCCCACGCGAGCCTTGGCTCCCGCGGAGGGAGGTCCGTCTTCGCTTGCGAGGTTGAAGTGGCTGCTCGTGATGTTGGGGGTGTTGGTGACGGGCTTGTCGGGGGCCTTGGTGTGGGTGACGTTGCGGATGTGTCACTACCGAGACCTGCGCGTGACTCCGCCCGCGCCTCCAGTTCCCGCGCGCCCGGTGGTCTCGCCGGGGGCGGCCCGGAAGGTGGCTTGAGGGGGAGATGCCCATGATGGAAGCGACACGTGTGGGCCGGGCCGCGCGCTCACCGAGAAAGGATGCGCGCGCCCCCGTGCGAGAGGTTCAGGCGGAGCAGGCAACGGTGATTCGTCCTCGGCCGCCGGGCCTTCCGTTGGACCGTTGTGCGCTCGTGACGTGGATTCTCGCGCGGGAGCGCGCGGAAGAGCTCCTGGAGGGACTGGGGACGGGGGCGATGAAGCGGGCGAAGGCGCACTTGCGGCACATCGTCATGCTTCCGTCGCCGCGACGGCAGGCCAAGGTGGCCACGGAGTTCGGGGAGCGGACCGACGCGGGCGCGCGATTGAAGGCCTTGATGGCGGAGGTTCCGGAGGCTTTGCGCCGCGAGATATTCCGGAACCTGCCTCCCTACCATCGGACCCTCTTCCCGGGGCGGAAGGTGGAAGCGGCGGACCCCCTGGCTCCGCCGCTCCTGTCGGCGCTGGCCATGCGGCTCATCCGGGAAGCCACGCGCTGACGCTCGCGTAGGGGGCCATCCCACTCAACGTACTTGGCATCCCGAGCGCGGATGCCGCTGCATCCCAACCCCGCGACTTCACGAACGCGCGCCCTGGCGGGGCCCGTGCACGAGTGGGGTGTCACCTCTTGCCGCGGTGGGTCCCTCGATGAACCAAGACACTGAACCTTCGACTTCTCGTGTGCCCGGCCGTCTGCGCCGCTTGGGGACTCGCCGGATGAGCCGGGCGCATCTTGTGCTCGCGCAGCGGCCTGGTGTGGCGGCGCTGGGGCGGGAGGCCCTGGCGGAAGTCTGTTCCGCGCTGAGTCGTGAGCTGGGATGTGCCGTGAAGGCGGAGGCCCGGTTGTTGGAGGCGGTGGTTTCGTCCGAGCGAGGACCGACGCGGCCGGCGGTCTTCGTGCTGCTGGAGTTGTCGGCGGTGGGGAGCGTGGCGGTGTTGGAGCTGGAGCCCGTGCTGGCTGTCGCGGCGCTGGAGCGCATCGCGGGCTCGGCGGGGAGGCCCGGGGTGGTGACGGAGCTGGCTCGGTTGGAAGAGGCAACGCTGGCGTATCTGCTGCTGGTGGCACTCTCGGCGGTGCGCTCCAAGTCGGAGCTCTACCCGGTGCTGGCCCCTCGTCTGTCGGCGGTGACGATGCGGAGCGAGGACGTGCTGTTCCGCTTTCGCGAGCAGCAGCCGTGGGTGGGGGTGGAGCTGGATTTGACGGTGGGGAGCGTGCGTGGCGCAGGGCGGTTGTTGCTGCCCGGGCCGGTGCTGCAGGCCGCGTTGCAGGGCTTCCCGGTGGAGCAGCGTATGGGGGCCGCGCCGGAGGTGCTCGCGGCGGCGCTCAAGTTGCGATGCCTCCTGGGGCAGACGCCGCTGTCCGCCGATGCGGTGGAGTCGCTGAGGGTGGGGGATGTCGTCGTCTTCGAGGGCGTGCGCCGCGAGGGGGCGCACTTGCTGGGAGCCGGGAGTCTGGTGGCGCGTGGCTTCACGCTCATCGGCTCATTTCAGCCCGAGGGCTTTTCGTTGATTCGCGCGCACGTCCGCGCGCCTTTCCAGGAGTCGAACATGAGGGTTGTGAACGAACGCAGCGAGAGCATTCCTCCTCTTCCGGTGGACGTGGAGGTGGAGCTGACGAGGGTGTTGGTTCCGCTCTCGGAGCTGGCGGCGTTGAAGCCGGGTGTCCTTCTCCCGTTGCACATCAACGCGAGTGAGCCGGTGTTGTTGCGGGTGGGGGACCGGGTGGTGGCTCGCGCGGAATTGGTGGACCTCGAGGGTGAGGTGGGGGCCCGTGTCCTGGCCTTGCTGCCATGAGTGAGCGCATGCACATCCGCCGGCCGTCGTTCTCGCCTCGTGCGCGGCTTCAGGTCGCGACGTTGCTTGTATTGGGATTGGCGCTGCTGGGCCCGCTGGGGGGCGTGTCGATGGTGTCCACGGCGCGGTGGAGCCTGGTGGTGGGGGGACTCTGTGTTCTGGGGTGGTGGTGGTTCCAGCGGGAAGCCGCGAAGCCCCGGGAGGTGCGAGCGGAGCGGATGCGAGTCATCTCTCGCGAGGGGCTCTCGCCTCGCTGTGGCATCGCGTTGGTGGAGGTCGAGGGGCGAGGGTTCCTGGTGACGTTCGGGGACGCGTTCGCGGAGGTGCATCCACTGCAGGAATCGACGGAGGTCTTCACGAGACCGCTGGCCCAGGCGCGTCGTCCGCGTCCTGGTCGTGGCTTGAGGAAGGCGGCGAGGTCATGAGTGCGGGGATGACCTTGGCTTTGGCTGCGGCGACGTTGGAGGGGACGCTCGGTCAGCAGTCGTACGCGGGAAGTCCGCTGGCGATGATGGGGATGCTGGCGTTGATGTCTTTGCTGCCGTTCGCGGTGTTGATGTTGACGAGCTTCTCGAAGATCGCCGTGGTGTTGTCTTTGGCGCGCTCCGCGATGGGGACGCAGCAGGCGCCTCCCACGTTGGTGTTGACGGGGCTGGCGGCGGTGCTGACCGGACACATCATGGCGTCGGTGATGGAGCGGATGTACGACGCGGGGCAGCTCGCGTATCAGGAGCTGGAGTCGGGCTCCGGAACGAAGGTTCTCGATGCGGCGGCGCGGGTGGCCGAACCCTTGCGGACCTTCCTGGTGAAACATGGCAGCCCCGAGGAGCGGGCTCGCTTCGTGGACCTGGCGCGTGAGCTGCGGCCGCCAGAAGAAGCAGACAGGGTGAGCGAGGCGGACCTGTTCGTGGTCATCCCCGCGTTTGTCATCACCGAGCTGAAGGAGGCCTTTCAGATTGGCTTTCTGGTCTTCCTTCCGTTCCTGGTGCTCGACATGGTCATCGCGAATGTGTTGCTGGCGTTGGGCATGCAGACGTTGTCGCCGAGTCAGGTGAGTCTGCCTTTCAAGATACTTCTCTTCGTGGCGGTGGATGGCTGGTCGTTGCTCGCGCGAGGCCTCATCCTGGGATACCGGTGACGCGATGACGCAGGATGTATTGCTGACCTTGGGGCGAGAGGCATTGTTGTTGATGGTTCTCGCGTCCCTGCCACCCATTGGCGCGAGCCTGCTGGTGGGATTCCTGTCGAGCCTCTTCCAGGCGACGACCCAGCTTCAGGAGAGCACGTTGTCGGTGGTGCCGAAGCTGTGCGCGGCGGTGGTGGCGCTGGTGCTCTCGGGGCCCTGGATTGCCGCGCAGCTCACGCGCTTCACGCACCGGCTCCTGCTGCTCATCTCCGAGGTATCGGCGTGAACCTGGAGCTGGTTCGTTCACAGTTGGAGGCGTTGGGGCCGGACGCGGTCGCGGTGGCGCTGTGTTCCGCGCGCCTCGTGCCCGTGGCCTTCCTGTGCCCACTTCTGGGGGGCCAGGCGACGCCGATGACGGCGCGTCTGGGGTTGGTGCTGGCGTTGTCGTTGTTCCTGCGGGTGGAGGGGGGCGTTGGACTGGCCACTCCCGTGACGTCCGCGCTGGCCCTGGGCGGATGGGTGTTTCGGGAGGTGCTCTACGGCGTCTTGGTGGGGTTGGTCGCGGCGTTGCCATTTGATGCGGCGCGAATAGGCGGCCGGTTCATCGACCTGCTGCGCGGAACGTCCGCCGAGGCGAGTCTTCCATTCGCGGGGAGCAGGGAGTCTGCGTCGGGCGAGGGGCTCTATCACCTGTTGGTTGGATTGGTGATGACGGGGGCGGTGGCACCGTGGGTCCTTGGGTCGTTGGTGCGAGGGTTCTCCGTGGTGGGATTGGGGGCCTTCGTGCCGACGGAGGCCGCGACGATGCATGTCGTCACACTCGTGGGAGGAGCGTTGGCCACCGGGTTGGCGGTGGGGGCGCCGATGGCGGCCGCGATGTTGGCGGTGGACTGTTTCCTCGCGTTGGCCTCACGCGCGGCGCCGCAGATGAACTTGCAGGAGTTGTCTGCGCCCTTGCGAGTCCTGGGAGGTGGGGTGGTGTTGTGGTTGGGGGTGGGCCTGTTGTGTGAGCGATTGCTGGCGGAGGTGTTCGCGACGGACGGCGCGCTTTCCATGTTGGGGAGGCTGGGGCAATGAGTAGCGAGAAGACGGAACAGCCCTCCGCGAAGCGGCTGCGCGAGGCGCGTCGCAAGGGGCAGATTCCCCGCAGCCGGTTGCTGTCCTCGTGTGTGGTGACCCTGGGGGGACTGCTGGGATTCGCCTGGGGCTACGCGGGGATGTGGGACCGGCTTCAGTCGTGGACGGCGCGGCTGTTTCTCGAGCAGCGGCTCGAGGGCGCCCTGGAAGAGGGATTGGGGATTCTCGTGAGACTGAGCGCCCCGGTGTTGGGGGGCGCGTTTCTCGCGTCACTCGCGGTTTCGATTGCCACGGTGGGGTTCGAGGTGAACCCAGGGCACATCACCCCGAAGTGGGAGCGGGTCAGCGTGGCTTCCGGTCTCAAGCGCATCTTCAGCACGAAGCCTTGGATGGAGTGGGTCAGGGCACTGGTGGCGGTGACCGTGGTGGGGGTGTTCGTGTGGCGCGAGGTCGATGCGATGGGTGCGGATGCGCTGCGCACGGCCCTGCTCGCGGAGGACACGGGGCTCTGGTTCATGCTGGAGCGGTTGGGTGGGCTGGTCTACCGGGTGGCCTGGGTGTTGGTGGTGCTGGGACTGGCGGACTACGCGCTCGCCCGGCGGAGCCATCTGCGCGAGCTGATGATGAGCCGCGAGGAGCTGAAGCGAGAGCACAAGGAGAGTGAGGGAGACCCTCGCCACAAGGGGCAGCGCCGGGCCTTGCATCGGCAGCTCGCGCAGGGGGGGCCGGCACGTGGGGTGCAGAGGGCCACGGCCGTGATCGTCAATCCCACACATCTGGCGGTAGCCCTTCGTTACGACACCGAGGAGTGCGAGGCGCCCTATCTCGTCGCGAAGGCACGAGAAGAGGACGCATTGCGACTGAGGGAGGAGGCGCGGCGGTTGGGGATTCCGGTGCTCCGGGACGTCCCGTTGGCGCGGAGCCTCATCCACTACGACGTCGGTGAGCCCATCCCCGAGGAGCTGTACGAGGCCGCGGCGGTGGTTCTTCGCACGGCGATGGATGCGCGGGACGTGGGGGACGTTCTCCGGGGACAGACATCATGAAGACGCTGAAGGAGTGGTGGTTGAAGGCGCGCAGTTCGTCCGACCTCGTGCTGGCGGTGGCGGTGGCGGCGGTGTTGGGGGCCCTCATCATCCCGCTGCCGTCCTGGCTGCTGGACGTGGGTCTGGCGGTGAACCTGGCGGCAGCGGTTGCGTTGCTGGTGGCCGCGTTGCGAGCGAAGGATGCGTTGAAGGTGACGTCTTTTCCTTCGCTGTTGTTGTTCACCACGTTGTTCCGGCTCGCGCTCAACGTGTCGTCCACGCGGTTGGCGCTGGCGGAGGGACACGCGGGGGAGGTCATCCAGGCGTTCGGGGAGTTCGTCGTCCAGGGGGACTACGTGGTGGGCGGGGTGGTGTTCGCCATCCTTTCGTTGGTGCAGTTCCTGGTCGTCGCCAAGGGCGCGGAGCGTGTCGCCGAGGTCTCCGCGCGGTTCACGTTGGACGCGATGCCGGGCAAGCAGATGTCCATCGACGCGGACCTGCGGGCGGGGGCCATCGACCAGGCGCAGGCTCGGAAGCGGCGGCGAGACCTGGAGCGCGAGTCGCAGATGTTTGGTGCGATGGATGGCGCGATGAAGTTCGTGAAAGGGGATGTCATCGCGGGACTGGTCATCGTCGCGGTGAATCTGCTGGGGGGCTCGCTCATTGGTGTGTTGCAGGGCGGAATGTCGCTCTCGGAGGCCGCGTCGACGTTCGCGCTCATCGCGATTGGCGACGGCCTCGTGTCCCAGATTCCGTCTCTGTGCATCACCGTGGCCGCGGGGCTCGTCGTCACGCGTGTGGCCTCCGAGCGGGAAGAGGACTCCCTGGGGGCGGAGATTGGCTCGCAGTTCTTTGGTGATGCCCGGACGCTCTATGTCGTCGCGGGATTGTGTGTCGCGCTGGCGTTGATGCCGGGCATGCCACACATGACCTTCCTCCTCCTGGCGGCGGGGTTGGTGGGTTTGGGGCGGGTCCTGACGCGAAGGGCCGTCCGGGAGCGGCCGGTGCGAGATGGCGACAGCTCGGTGGGGGAGAAGGTGGGGGCGGAGGCCAAGGAGGGGGCACCACCGGAAAGCGCGGTGGTCCCGGTGGGGGTGTCGCCGCTCACGTTGGATCTCGCGCCGGACCTGACGGTGTTGGCGCAGGCGTCCTCGGGGGCTTTCGTGAACAAGACGCTGAACGCCGTGCGAGACGAACTGTTCTTCGAACTGGGGGTTCGCATCCCCGGTATCCGAGTGAGGACGCAGGCGGCGTACCTCGGCACCGGGGAGTATCGCATCCTGGTGGATGAGGTGCCCGCGGGTGGGGGACAGCTCGTTCCGGACGCGCTCTATGCGGTGGCGCCTCCTGACGAGCTGGCGTTCCTCCCGGTGAAGGCCGAGTCCGCGGTGGAGCCCTGGACGGGAAGGACCATCAGCCGCCTCCCAGAATCGGGCCGGGGGCCCGTAGAACTCGCGCAGGTCCAGGTCCTGCGTCCGGAGGAGCTGCTCGCCGAGCACTTGAGATGGGTGCTGCGGGGCCGGGCCGCGGATCTGCTGGGGCTGCAGGATGTCCAGGGGTTGTTGGATGGCCTGGCACCACGTGCGCCCATGCTGGTGAAGGAGGCACTGCAGAAGGTGCCGCTGCCCCTGCTGACGGATGTGCTGCGGAAGTTGTTGCAGGAGGGCGTCAGCATTCGGGACCTGCGAGCCATCCTCGAGGCCCTCGTGGCGCCCTCCACGGAGGGCGATGCCACGGCGCTCGCCGAGCGGTGCCGCCAGGCGCTGCGCCGCTATCTGAGCCACAAGTTCGCACCCACCGGGCCGCTGTATGCGTACCTCGTGGATCCGGAAGTGGAGGAGATCCTCCGGTCCACGGGACCTCGCGGACCCGCGCCGGACCCGGAGCGGGTGGCTGAAATCCTGGAAGGAGTTCGGCAGGTGGCCACGGGAGGGAGGGCCGTGTTGCTCACCGCCCCCGATGTCCGTCGCTCACTGCGCCGGCTCTGCGAGGGGGCTTTTCCGGAAGTGGCCGTGCTCACTTATGGGGAGCTGGACGGCGCCCTCCAGATTCGTCCCATCGGTCGGCTTTCGCCCATACCGATGGGGACCTGAGTGGGGCTAGAGGCTGGTGCCGGTGCTGCCGGGGCCCTTGGACTCGGGCGAGGGCAGCTCGTTCTGGGCCTGCTGGGGAGCGGGGCGGTTGACCCGGTCCCTCAGTTCCTTGCCGGTGCGGAAGAGAAGGCCCCGCTTGGGCTTCACCGGGATGACCACGCCCGTCTTGGGGTTGCGTCCCTGGTAGCCCTGGTAGTTCTTCACATGGAAGGCACCCAGGCCGCGAATCTCGATGTTCTCGCCGCGACAGAGGGCATCCTTCATCGACTCGAAAATCGTCTCGATGGTGGCCTCAGCCTGCTTCTGCGTCACGCCCCGCTTGGCCACGAGGATGTTGATCAGATCGGACTTGAGCATCGGACGCTCCCGCAAACCCGGTGACCCCTTGGCAACAGGGCACTCTGGCCCGTGGTCGAATCAGGAAAACATAACAGAACGCGCTGGCACTGCAAGCAAGGTGGACTCCCAACCACTTAGAAACTTTATGGATTTCGGCCTTCGGCCACCTTGGATGGTGCCTGGAGGACAGCCATGGCGGTTTCAGGCCGCAGGGCGGCCGCCAGATCCGTCCAGCGTATCCGGCGCAGTCGTTCGATGCCGAGGCAGTCCGCTTCCTGGAAGAAGGGTTCGACCTGTTCGAAGCCCGCGGCCCGGGGGCCATTCCAGGTCTCGGCCCCGCCGGAAATCATCACCCCATGCACCGCGAGGGTGGTGTCCGCGAGGGTGAGCGTCGCGGGGTCCCTGGCAGGGCGCAGGCCCCCCTTGCGCTGGCGCTCCAGCAAGCCAGCGGTCTCCATCCGGTCGACCACCTCATGGACGAGGGATTCCGGGACGCGGAGCCGCGTCGCGAGCTCCCGAGGCGTGGGAGCTGGACCTCCATCCACCCATGTCACCGTGGTTTCCTGGGCGATTCGTGAGGCCACCAGTTCAAAGGCCCGGGGGTGGGTGCCGAAGGCGAAGAGGGAGTCGCGGAAGGCGGTGTGCTCGACGGCGTAGGCGAGCCGGGCTCCGAAGAGGAGCACGAGCCAGCTGACGTAGACCCACGCGAGGAAGAGGGGCAGGGCGCTCAGCGAGGCGTAGACGAGGTTGTAGCGGAAGCTGCGTGCGGCGAACTCGCCGTAGAGGGACTTGGCCACCATCCATCCGAGCCCCGCGACGAGCCCTCCCGCGAGGGCCGAGCGGATCCGGACGTGTGCATAGGGCGTCCAGAAGTACAGCAACGTCAGCCCCACCACGGCGACGAGCGTGGTGCCGATGGCGATGAAGGTTCCCGGGAAAGGCAGGGTCTGCAGCACACCCCGCACGGCGCGGGTACCGGTCAGTGATGCGGCGAGGAAGATGGGCCCCAGGAGCAACAGCCCTGCATAGATGAGCAGCCGCGTTCCCCATGGCCGCTGGCGGCGGATGCCCCACAGCTCATTCACGGCTCCATCGATGTGCCGGAGCAGCGAACCCGCCGACAGGAGGATGGCCAGGAAGCCGACGCTTCCGATGGCCACGGAGTTGCTCTGCTCGAGGAGCTGGTTGAGCAGCGCGGCGGACTTCTCCTGGACACCCGGCGCGAGGAGCTCCCGGACGATGAAGCGCAGGCGCTCCTTGAAGCGGTCCTGGTGGAACGCGTTCAGGAGAACCAGGCCGACGGTCAATAGGGGCACCAGCGAGAACATGCTGATGTAGGTGAGGGCGGCGGCGCGAAGGCGGAGGTTCTCGCCTCGGAACCCCTGGGCCACGGTCCGGGCGGCGAGCAGCGTGTCGGTGGCGAAACGGCCTAACTGGGTTCCTTGGATGGGGGCCAAGACACGCAGGACCCAGGCGAAGACCTGGTCGCGTGTGGTCCGTAGCCACATGGCGGGAGTCCGGGCCACGTCCAGCCTCAGCTGCCCCAACCCGCGCGGACCCTCGCCCCGTGAAGGCAGGGGAAGGGCTGGCGACGTGCCGGGAGTAGGGCGGTGATGGGAGTCATCCGAGACAAGGAAGTGCTGACGACGCTCCGCGACATGGAAGCGCGAGGCTAACCAATCACAGGCGTCCTGGGCCAGCCACCATAGGGACAAGGCGGGGAGAGCAGGGCACACCACCCGACATGGCCACCTTCATGCCTGCTTCGGGGCTTTGCCCCACTCAGAGTGGGGAGAGTCAGGATGGGCTCCTGGTGGCACACCGCTCGGTGTGTGGGGCGGGCACGTCTGGTGCGTCTTCGCTCCTCGCGAGTTGCCAGCCTCTGCGCGGGCTTGGTGTTGCGTTGCCTGAGGGCGGGACCACCTGGGCCCAGCGCCACTCTGGGACTCCTCGATTCGAGGAGTCGAGATGGGGCGAGTCTCTGCCGTTCTTCACTCGCCCCACCGTCAGACCTCAAGAGGTCGTAGTTCCCGACGCCTGGCATGCCCCGGGTGTTGAACCTCCCTGAGGGCAGGGCGGCGCAGGCCCAGCGCCACTCTGGCTCTTCTTGATTCGAGATGGGGTGGGCTTCCGGCGTTAAACCCCCGCGCCACCGTCAGAGCTCAAAAGGTCGTACTGCCCGAAGCCAGGCCTTTGCGCCTGCCCTGGGTGTTGCGCCGGCCTGAGGGCGCGGCCACGCAGGCCCAGCGCCACTCTGGGACTTCTTGATTCGAGATGGGGCGGGCCTCTGCCGTTCAACACCCGCCCCACCGTCAGAGCTCAGTCCGTGCCGCCCGAAGGCTCCGAGCCACCCTGGCTCGACGTCGGAGGCGCTGAACCGCCGCCCCCTTCGTTGCCGCCTCCATTGCCACCTGACGAACCGTGGCCTCCGCCGCGCTCGCCGCGACGCTCACCCCGGTCACCACGCTCGCCCCGGTTCTCGCCGCGTTCACCACGCTCGCCGCGTTCAGCGCGTTCACCACGCTCGCCCCGGTTCTCGCCGCGTTCAGCGCGCTCGCCGCCCCGGTCACCACGCTCGCCCCGGTTCTCGCCGCGTTCAGCGCGTTCACCGCGCTCGCCTCGTTCACCGCGCTCGCCTCGGTTCTCGCCGCGTTCACCGCGCTCGCCACCTCGGTCGCCACGCTCGCCCCGGTGCTCGCCGCCCCGGTCGCCGCGCTCACCGCCGCGGTTCTCGCCGCCTCGGTCGCCGCGCTCTCCACCGCGCTCTCCGCGAGGCCGGTCACCACCACGGTCCGGACGCCGCCCGTCGCGGCGGTCATCGCGGCGCTCTCCGCCACGGTCCCGGTCGCGCCCGCCGCTCCGGCGGTTCTGGTCCTGCCTCCCGAAGCCTCCGCTGTCCGGCTTGCGCTGCTGCATCGCCAGCTCGCCGTCACCCGAACCCGGGGACGAGGCCACCTTGTGCTCCGGGCCCGTCGCCGACCGTCCGTAGATGTCGTACTGCTCGCGGTGGTAGTTCTGCTGCGCCTTGACCTGGATGGACTTGTTGTACCGGTCCATCAAGTGCCGCAGCTCGTTGCGCTCCTCGCCCTGGAGCAGGCGCGCCACCTCCGCGTTGCAGTTGATGACCAGCGTCGAGTCCTTGTAGCCCGGCGCTTCCCGGCGAATCTCGCGGAAGATTTCGTACGCCACCGTGGTGGCCGTCTTCACGAATCCGTTGCCGTCGCAGTACGGGCAATCCTCGTGCAACACGCGGCCAATGGACTCGCGCACGCGCTTGCGCGTCATCTCCACGAGGCCCAGCTCGGAGATGCGCAGCACGTTCGTCTTGGCCTTGTCGCGGCCCAGCGCCTCTTGCAGCGCCTTGAAGACCTTGTCCCGGTTCTGCGCCTTCTCCATGTCGATGAAGTCGCAGATGATGATGCCGCCGATGTTGCGCAGCCGGAGCTGGTAGACGATCTCCTTGGCCGCCTCGACGTTGATCTTGGTGATGGTCTCCTCGAGGCTCTTCTTGCCGACGTACCGCCCCGAGTTGACGTCGATGGCCGTGAGCGCCTCGGCCTGGTCGATGATGAGGTAGCCGCCGCTCTTCAGCCACACCTTGCGCTGAGTGGCCCGCTGCAGCTCCTGCTCGATGCCGTACGCATCGAAGACGGTGTCATCGCCCTCGTGCAGCGCCACGCGGTCTCGCAGCGCCGGGTCCTGCGCGGTGACGAACCCCAGGATGCGCTCGTACTCCTCGCGGTCATCGACGACCAGCTTCTCCACGTCGTGCGCGAACAAGTCGCGCGTGGCGCGCAGGATGAGGTCCAGGTCCGGATGCAGCAGGCCCGGCCCGCCCCGCTTCTCGTTCTTGCGCACCACCTGGTTCCACACCTCGATGAGGAACCGGATGTCGCTCTCCAACTTCTCCTGCGGAACGTTCTCCGCCACCGTGCGCACGATGAAGCCCGTGCCGGGCGGACGCAGCCGGTCCACGATTTCACGCAGCCGGCGGCGCTCCTTCTCATTGGAGATGCGACGGCTGATGCCCACGTGGTCCACCGTGGGCATGAACACCAGCTGCCGGCCCGGAATCGAGATGTGCGAGGTGAGGCGGGCGCCCTTCGTGCCGATGGGGTCCTTGGAAATCTGGACCACCACCTCCTGGCCCACCTTCAGCAAGTCCTCGATCTTGTCCGTCCGGCGCGGCTTGACCTTCTCCTTGTCGTCGTCGCGCTTGTCCCGGCGCTTCTCGTCCTGCTTGTGCCGGCCCTTGTCCTTCTCCCGGCCTCGCGGCTCGCGCGCTTCCCGAGCCTCGCGCGGCGTGCGCCGCTCACCAGACACCTCGGAGGGACGCGCCACCTGCACGGCCTCCTCGCTCCCCGGCGCCGGAATGATTTCGCTCAGCGCGGTGGCCGCGTGCGGAGGCGGCTCGGGAGGCGACATCGCCACCGCCAACGCGGCGGCGGCCTCCTCGGTGGACAGCGTCGGGGCCTCCGAAGAAGCCGCGGCCGCCTCGGACGAAGGCGCCACCTCCGTCACCACGGCGGCCACGGAGGCCGTCTCGACGGAGGCGGGCACCACGGGCTCGGAGCCTTCACCCACGACGGGTGCCAGCTCCACGGTGGCCACGGCAACAGCCACCTCGGCCTCACCTGCGACTGGCGCGGCCTGGGGCTCGCTCGAGGTCGCCACGTCGATGGAGGGGGCGTTCGCCGCCAGCTCCAAGAGGGTGTCGCGCGGGAGCGTCTCGGTGCGGTGGGCCTGGGCCTCACCCGCGAGCTCCTCCGCTTCCGCCTCCACGTCCACGGTCGGCCCCGCGTCGCGGGCAGCGGCCTCCGCGGCCTCTGCCTCCGACTCGTCGGGGACGTCGGGCGCGTCTTCGTGCTCGCCTTCGGTCAGCTCGAACTGGGCCCGGGCGAAGTCCGGGTCGTAGACGACGTCGCTGACGTAGAGGAACGCGGCCTTCTCCAGGCCGATGTCCACGAAAGCCGCTTGCATGCCGGGGAGCACCCGGACCACGCGGCCTTTGTAGATGTTGCCAACGACGCCCTTGTCCTTTTTACGCTCGAGATAGAACTCCGCGATGTGCCCGTTCTCGACGAGCGCCACACGCGTCTCGCGACCCGCGGCGTTGATGACGAGGATGCTGCTCATGGACGAATCCTGGACGCGCGCGCGGTAGGGCGGACCTCAATACCGGACGGGAGGCGGCAAGACGCCGCGCCTCCGAGCACGCTGCGAAGGGAGAGGCGGCCTCCGGAGGCCCTCCAGTCAGGACGGCCTTCCCGGTCTGTCCGGGGACGGCTCGCGTCACGCTGTCGAGGGCCAAGGGGACCACCGCCTGCTCCTCCGAGTTCAATCGCTCCGCTTTGCGACCGGCACCCTGCCGGGCGGAGCCTTGTCTTCTAAACAGCGTTCGAGGTCCTCCACCACGCGCGTGCCGCCCGCTCCCTCCTTCCACACCCGGTCGGTACCCTTCAGTGGGTCACCTTGGGGGGGCGACTTGGAGCCCTGGCGCAGCCGACGCGCCCGGAGGTATCCGGGAACGCAACCCGTCAAAAATTCACGACTGGGCGTGACCTCCGCCAATGCGGAGCGTCACACAAGCGCCCAGAAACACGGGGAGTTTTCCATGCCCCCGCCACACGTGTAAAGCCGAGAAACGGCTTCCATCCACTGCCGGGCAGAAGCCGGTTGCCTCCTCGGCAGGTCTTTCAGGCCTGGGCGGGGGCCTGCTTGCGGCCCTCGGGCTTGTCCAGCCGCCCCCGCGGCCGGCGCACCAGCCTCAGGCCCGTCCACGTGGAGTCGATGATGCAAATCTTGTTGTCCACCAGACCGATATCCAGCGCGGCCTGACGGACGAAGTCCTCGGAGAGGCTCGTCTTGATGCCCTCCCCGCCGGGCCAGCAGACCCAGATTCCCCCCGTCAGGGCCATGGCGCGCGCGAGCGCGGGCAGCCGCTGCACCAGCTCCTTGGCGTCCTGGGAGAAGAAGAGGATGACGTCCAGCCCCGTCTGCGCGGTGATGAGGAACTCCACGCCGTCCGGCAGTGGGTTGAGCCTCTGGACGAAACCCCGCGGGGGGTTGATGACGGACACCTTGGACCCGGCCCGGATGCCGAGCATGGCCGGCAGGGACGCCAACGCGTACGGCGTCATGATGTGCGCTCCACGATGAAGTGACTGAACTCGCCGGTGGCCTCGCCGTCCATGCGCCCGACGCTGTCGACTCGCGCCTGGGATGGACCTCGGTGGCACCAGCGGATGAACTCCTCCAGCATTCCCGGCTCACCTTCCACCACGGCCTCCACGGAGCCGTCCGCGCGGTTGCGCACCCAGCCGGCAAGGCCCAGGCGTGTCGCCTCGACTCGGGCGCTCTCCCGGAAGAAGACGCCCTGCACCTTGCCCTGGATGCGCAGCGTCGTCCGCCGCGAGCCGCTCATGGAACGAATGCCTCACCCTCTGACGTCCGGCTGCAACAACTGCAGGAACGCCTGCTCGTCCAGGATTCTTACTCCGAGTTCCTGTGCCTTCTTCAGCTTGCTGCCGGCATCCTCCCCGGCCACCACGAAATCGGTCTTGCGCGAGACACTTCCGGCCACCTTCCCGCCACGCCGCTCCACTTCCTCCTTGGCCTGTTCCCGCGTCATACCTGTCATCGAGCCGGTGAGCACCACCGTCTTGCCAACAAAGGGGCCGCCCGTGGCCACCTGGGGCGGGGCAGGGGAGACCCCCGCGTCGAGCAGGGCGCGGATGGCCTCCTGGTTCTGGGGCTCCTGGAAGAAGGCGTGGATGACCTGGGCCATGACGGGGCCCACGTCCTTGACGCGGCTGATGTCCTCCAGCGACGCGGTGAAGAGCATGGGCGCCTGCGGGAAGGCCTCCGCCAGGGCCTTGGCCGTGGCGTCCCCCACGTGGCGGATGCCCAGGGCGTAGAGGAAGCGGCGCTGGGTGGTGCCCTTGGAGCGCTCCAGGGATTCCAGCAGGTTCTCCGCGCTCTTGTCGCCCATGCGCTCGAGCGTCAACAGCTTCTGCTTGGTGATGCCGTACAGGTCCGCGAACGTCTTCACGGTGCCGGTGGCCACCAGCTGCGAGGCCAGCTTGTCGCCCAGGCCCTCGATGTCCATCGCGAGGCGGCTGGCGAAGTGGCGGATCTTCTCCACCAGCTGCGCGGGGCAGGACGCGCCCGTGCAGCGGATGACGGCGCCGTCCTCGTCCTTCGTGGCGACCGCGCCGCAGACGGGGCAGTGCTTGGGGAACTCGAAGGGCTGGGAGTCCGGGGGGCGCTTGGAGAGCACCGTGGAGACGATTTCCGGAATCACGTCTCCGGCGCGGCGCACGAAGACGGTGTCGCCCTTGCGCACGTCCTTGCGGCGCATCTCGTCTTCATTGTGCAGCGTGGCGCGAGCCACGGTGACGCCGCCCACCTTGACGGGCTTCAGGTGCGCGACAGGCGTCAGCGCGCCGGTGCGGCCCACCTGGATGCCAATGTCCAGCACCTCCGTGGACTCCTCCTCCGGCGGGAACTTGTACGCCACCGCCCAGCGGGGGCTCTTGGAGACCTGGCCCAGCCGCTTGCGCTGGTCCTCGTCGTCCACCTTCACGACCATGCCGTCCACCTCGAAGGGAAGCTCGTGCCGGCCCTTCAAGGAGTCGTCGTAGGCCTTGCGGACACCGTCGATTCCCTCCGCGCGCCGGGCCTGATTGACGGGGAGGCCCAGGGACTTCAGGTACTCCAGCTTCTCGGTGTGGGACTTGAACGCGGGCACGCCCTCGGTGGCGAGGCACTCGTACAGGAACACGGAGAGCGGGCGCGTGGCCGTCTCCTTCGGGTCCAGCTGGCGCAGGCTTCCGGCCGCCGCGTTGCGCGGGTTGGCGAAGAGCGGTTCACCCTCTTCCTCTCGCTTGTCGTTGAGCTTCTTGAAGTCCGCCTTGCGGATGAAGACCTCGCCGCGCACCTCCAGCACCGCGGGCACCGGCGTGTCATCCAGGGGGAACAGCTCCATGGGCAGGCTGCGGATGGTGCGCAGGTTGCCGGTGACGTCCTCGCCCGTGGTGCCGTCTCCGCGGGTGGCGCCCTGCACGAAGACGCCCTTCTCGTAGCGCAGGGCGATGGCCAGGCCGTCCAGCTTGGGCTCACACACGTACGTGACGGAGGGCGCGCCGAGCAGCTTGCGCACGCGCTCGTCGAACTCGCCGAGCCCCTCGTCGTCGAAGATGTTGGCCAGAGAGAGCATGGGGGCGCGGTGGACCACCTCGCCAAACTCGTCGGCCGCCTTGCCGCCCACGCGCTGGGTGGGGGAGTCCGGCGTCAGGAGGCTCGGGTGTTTCTCCTCCAGCGCCTGCAGCTCGCGCATGAGCGTGTCGTATTGCGCGTCGCTGATCTCCGGCGAGTCGAGCACGTAGTAGCGGTGGTTGTGGTGGGCCAGCTCACGGCGGAGCTCGCGGGCTCGGGCTTCGGCGGTCTTGAAGTCGTCCACGGTGCGCGTCCTTACCCCAAATCGCCCCCAGCGAGGGCGCGTGCAATGCGGCGCAATCTAGAGCGTCCCCCCGACATGTCTCGAACCCTGTCTCAGCGCGTCGGCCGCGCGGGCGCGAGCACGCCCTGCCACGTAGGTCCAACATCACGCGGTGCGTGAGGGCGCGCGGTGTCACATCCGGGGATTCTCATGCGGGGCCTGTCAGAACCCGCGCTGGGATGCCGCGAGCGGAGGGCTCACGGGCCGCGAAGCAACCCGGCGGGTCCTGGCCCCGGGGTGGCAAGCCGTACCGTGGGGGGCGGGAAATGTCCGGCCCCAGGCTCATGTTGCTCATCAGGAAGAGTCCGCGCCGAAGCCTGCAAGATGCCTTGACAGGCCTGGAGGGGGTCAATAACGTCCCCGCGCGGTTCACTGGCGCAGGATTCATTACGGCGCCATCTCTTCCCCAAACCAACGGCCCTCACCCGCGCAGTCCCCCACAGGGATTCCGGTAGGGCCGCCTCCGGAAGGTGCCTCCGTGGCCGTGCGGACACCTCCCCGGCAATCGAGCGCCCGAGTCCTCGGGCACCCCACACCTCCCCAAGCGTTCGAGACATGCGCAAAGCCCGTACTTCGAGAGAGAAGGCCGCCGACGTCGCCGCACCCGTCGAGGCCGACGACAAGCCCCGCCGCAAGCGCGCGGCGGCGAAGACCGCCGACAGGGAAGAAACCGAGAAGCCCTCCCGCTCGCGCCGGACGACCCGTCGCGATGAGGACCTGGGCGCGGAGGCCGAGCCGGAGACCGCCGAGGCGAGCGCCGAAGCCCCCCGTCCGGTGCTGACGCCCATCTCACGTCCCGTCCGGGATGACGACCTCCAGGAGGCTCGCATCTCCGGTGAGGACACGTCGCCCGCCGCGTCGCTGCCGCCCGCGCCGGAGGCCCCCGAGGCCCCGGCCATCACCGAGGTGAGCCGCGACGGCGCCCCGATGCAGGTCATCAAGCTCAATGACCTGAAGCGGATGAAGATCACGGACCTGTCCAAGATGGCCCACGACGTGGGCATCGAGGGCTACCAGGGTCTGAAGAAGCAGGACCTCATCTTCGCGCTCCTTGGTGGCATCGCGGACAAGCGCTTCGAGGTCCACGCCGAAGGCGTGATGGAGCTGCTCAGCGACGGCTTCGGCTTCCTGCGCAGCGCGGACAGCGACTACCAGCCCAGCCCGGACGACATCTACGTGTCCCCGTCGCAGGTGCGCCGCTTCAACCTGCGGCCCGGCGACACGGTGACGGGCCCCATCCGCCAGCCCCGCGAGGGCGAGCGCTTCTTCGCGCTCCAGAAGGTGGACAAGGTCAACTTCGCGGACCCGATGTCGGACGCGGCGCGCGAGCGCATCCTGTTCGACAACCTCACGCCGCTGTATCCGACGCGCAAGCTCAAGCTGGAGCATGAGTCGTCGGAGATGACCACGCGCATCATCGACATGTTCTGCCCCATCGGTCTGGGCCAGCGCTGCCTCATCGTGGCGCCTCCCAAGGCCGGCAAGACGGTGCTCCTGCAGAACATCGCGCACGCCATCAGCCGCAACCACCCGGACGTCTACCTCATCGTGCTGCTCGTGGATGAGCGCCCCGAGGAAGTGACGGACATGGAGCGCAGCGTGCGCGGCGAGGTGGTGTCCTCCACCTTCGACGAGCCCGCCACGCGCCACGTGCAGGTCGCGGAGATGGTCATCGACAAGGCCAAGCGCCTGGTCGAGCAGAAGTACGACGTCTGCATCCTGCTGGACTCGATTACGCGTCTGGCGCGCGCCTACAACACGGTGGTGCCGGCCTCCGGAAAGATTCTCTCCGGCGGCGTGGATGCCAACGCGCTGCACAAGCCCAAGCGCTTCTTCGGCGCCGCGCGCAACATCGAGGAGGGCGGCTCGCTGACCATCATCGGCACGGCGCTCATCGACACCGGCAGCCGCATGGACGAAGTCATCTTCGAGGAGTTCAAGGGCACCGGTAACTCCGAAATCGTCCTGGACCGGAAGCTGATGGAGAAGCGCATCTTCCCGACGCTGGACATCAACAAGTCCGGTACGCGCAAGGAAGAGCTGCTCCTGTCGCCGGGTGACCTGGTGCGCATCACCGCGCTGCGGCAGGTGCTCCACCCGTTCACGCCCATTGACGCCATGGAGTTCGTGCTTAAACACATGCGTCCGACGGCCTCGAACGCCGACTTCCTCGGCTCGATGAACCGTTAGGCCACACGCACTGGCCAGAAGGAGGGTCCATGTCCCGCCTCGCGCTTGTCCGGATGTTCTCCCTTGTCGTGGGAGTGACACTGGGAGGTGGATGGGGATGTGACGTGGACCCCGGAGACCCGGGGGAGGACATGCCCCCGGTGCTCTCCAATCGCACCTGTTACTCAGATGACGATTGTGTCCCCAACGCGTGCTGCGGGGAGGGGACCGCCGTCACCCATGTGGAAGACGCGCCGACGTGCGGCATCGCTCCCTGCTCGGGCGAGTGTCCCGACGGCACCATCGACTGTGGCCGCTGTGTTCCGTTCTGCCGGGGCGCCCGCTGCGCCGCCGCGTGCCGATGACCCGGCCCGTGGACCTTGGTGCCTGTTCCGAGGCGTGGCCCCGGGTCAGCTCGCGTCAGTGATTGGACGCGGGATGTTCGGCGTTCGCACCGAAGCGAGCCACCGGAGGGTGGGCGGCCGCGCAGGCCAGGACTGGGCTTGGCGTTCGCGCCGAAGCGCGCCACCGGAGGGGGCGTGCGCTCCCGTTTCCTTGGCTCACGCGGCCGGAGGCGCCGTCCCGCTCGCTTGCGCGGCGGTGTTCGCCTCTGGAGACGGAAGCGACACGACGGACTGTGCCTGCGCCTTGAGGCGCGCGTAGTCGAAGCACGCCACGAGGATGGCGGTGACGGGGACGGCGAAGAGCGCGCCCATCAAGCCGAAGAGCCGCTCGCCCGCGATGAGCGAGAAGGCCACGATGACCGGGTGGATGCGCGCGGCCTGCCCCATGATTTTGGGGTTGAGGAAGTAGGCCTCCACCGCGTGGATGCCGATAATCCAGAGCAGGATGGCCACGCCCTTCTGGAAGCCGTCCGCCAGCGCGATGAGGACGATGGGCACCGAGCTGAGGATGGTGCCGAAGATGGGGATGAGGCTGAAGAACGTGGCGATGGTGGCCAGCAGGAACGCGAACTTCACCCCGAACAGCAGCAGGCCCACGAAGGTCAGCGCGCCGTTGACGACGCAGATGGTGACCTGGCCCCGCACGACTCCGGACAGTGAGCGGTCGAGGCGCTCGGCGAGCTGCCGCGCGTCGCGCGCGTACTCTGGCGGGATGAGGGTGGCGCAGTACTGGCCGATGGCCTGACTGTCGATGGAGAAGAAGGCCGCCACCATCATGATGAAGAACATCATGAAGACGCCCGCGGCCACGCTCGCGACGATGCTGCGCGACACGTTGACGATGTCGCCCAGGTTCTCCTGCACCAGCGACGAGGCGCGCTTCACCGCGTCGCCCAGCAGCTTCTCCAGGTCCAGGGCCAGGCTGAAGTGGCCGTTGCCCCCCGCGTCCGCCCCTTCCAGCGCGCGGTTGGAGAGCGCCACGGGGATGCCATGGTCACTGAGCCACGTCTCTCCGCGCTGCGCGAGTACCTCCACCTGCTCTGGCGTGAGGGTATTGGCCAGCGTCACGACATCGCGGCTGACACGCGCCATCTCCCGGTAGAGCTGGGGCACCAGCGCCACGAAGAAGAGATACACGCCGACGAAGAAGCCCGCGTAGATGAGCAGGATGGCCACCCACCGGGGGACGGCGCGCCCGGCGACCTTCACCCGGGTGATACGCGCGACCAGGGGCTGCACCAGGTACGCGATGAGCGCCGCGCCAGCGAAGGGCATCACCACCGAGCGGAACGTCACCAGGGCCGCGGCCACGACGAGCCAGAGCGCGCCCAGGACGAGCAGGCGCTTGCGGCGGTCGGTGATGGGCGTCGGAGGCGGGGCGTCCAGGGGCTGCGACATGCCTCGGGCTTATGGCACAGGTCGCGCCCTGACAAGGGCGCTGTCCTCCGAGCCCATCCGCCCCTCGGGCACGGAGGCGTCACACATTCCGGAATGGTGGAAAGTTCGAGCTCCCATTTTCCAGCGGGCTGGGCGGAGAGGGGGCTTCCGCGTCATGTGTCTCGCAAGCCCAGGGCGCGTGAGCTTGTCGATGAGGGTGACGCGTATGAGCCCAAGGCGTCGTGCCGACGCGGGCGGGGTGCCTCGGTTTCCTCCAGGGGGCGGGCGAGGGCGCGCTGGTGCGAGCACGTGGAGGCTGTCCATGCAGGGCATGGCCTGGTCCGCGATGCTTGCCTCCGCGCCGCCCAGACGCTGAAGGGCCTCGGCCCCGATGCGGCGGAGCGCCTGTTGAAGCTCTTCGTCCGCGGCACTTCATCCAGCGTGTATCGCGGCGTGGCCTCGTCAGCGACAAAGTCTGCGCGCGATGAAGGCCTTCCCGTGCAGGGCACGTGAAGGAAGAGGCCCTCGTCCCGGCCAAGGTCGCCCGCCTTGCTTCGCGCTCGACCGCGGGACCTCCTCATGCGCCGGGCAGCCAGAGCCTCGCCCGCATGCCGCCACCTGGGTCGCTCTCGAACTTGAGCGAACCTCCGTGTTCTCGCGCCACGCTCCTTGCCAGTCTCACGCCCAGGCCCATGGCTTGTTCTTGCATCGTGAAGTAGGGCGTGCCCACGCGCACGCGGGTTCTCCGAGACATGCCGTCGCTTCCGTCCCGAATAACGATGGTCACGCCGGTGGCTTCCCGTGTCGCCTGGACCTCCACCTGGGCTCCGTGCGCGCAAGCCCCCACGGCATTGGCCATCAAGTTGAAGAGGGCTTCGCCGAGCCGCCGCGGGTCCACGTTCGCCAGGAGCGGAGGTCCTTCCGTGGACACCACCACATCGCGCGCCCGCGCGCGGTCCTCCAGTTCCGCCGAGGTCCGCAGGAGCAACTGCTGGACGTCAATTTCCTCCCGTCGTGGCTCCACCGAGGGGTGCGAGAAGCCCAGGGAGTCCCGGAGGATGTTGTCGATGCGTACGACCTCGCTCATCACCGAGGCCAGTTGTTTGCGCGTGCGTGTGCTGCGGGAGCATTCGGCGGCGAACTCCAATTGCATGCGCACCGAGTCCAACAGCCTCTCGATGTCGTGCGCCACCTTGCCACTCACGGCCTCCTGCGTGCGCGCGCGACTCCGCGGCTTCGAGAAGTTCATGGCGGGCGGTGGCGAGCTGTCGCGCGGTGTCCGCGTTGGTCTCTCGCATTTCGATGTCGTGCGCCACCTTGCCACTCACGGCCTCCTGCGTGCGTGCGCGCGACTCCGCGGCTTCGAGAAGTTCATGGCGGGCGGTGGCGAGCTGTCGCGCGGTGTCCGCGTAGGTCCCTGTCAGCCCCGAGACTCCCTGCTTGAGCAGCAGCGCGCAGGCTCCCGCGGCACAGACCGTCATCGCCTCCACCCAGGGGGATTCGATGGGAGGGAAGGCGAGTGAGGGCCAGAGCAGGAGCAGCCCTAGGCTCGCCAGAAGTGTCCCCAGCGCGAGCGCACTTCGCCAGGAGCGCCCGAATGCCGCGAAGGCTGTCACGGCAGGTGTGAAGAGCAGCGAAAGAAGGGGACTGCGCACTCCTCCCGTCAGCCCGCAGGCCACGGTGATGCCCACCCCGGTGAAGAGCAGCGAGCCCAGCAGGTATCGCTCGGAGACAGGGCGCGTCCGGAAGCGCGGCGCCTCGATGAGGAAGACGCCAAACATCACCCCTGCGCACAGCAACAGTGCGAGCGACTGTTTCCCCGGGGCCCCTGAGAAGTGAAGCAACCCCACGGTCAGCACCAGCAGGGGGCTCATCACCAGGGGCCGCTGCACGAGGAAGGACGCACCCGCCGCGCGCAGTGGAGCCTGGGTGGCATCCGGTGCCAGGATGTCTAACGTGTCGCGCACTTGCCTCACTCTATCCAGTGCCTGCTGCTCCGGATATGGCCGCCCGCGCTCATGAGGAAATCCGACAGGGTGTCGATGGGATTGACCACACGAGAGGACCTCGTGTCGCGCAAACGCTTGGACCAAGGGAATCCGAGGACCGACATGCGCGACAAAACGAGCCGGGTGTCACTCCCGCTGGTCTGAATGGCTCCCATGAAGTCATCCGTGTCTGATGTCTCCGTTTCGGCACACTTGCTCCGTCGCGCTCCCTGGACTTGAGGCCCTCTGGTTCCATCTCAGCGGAGGCGTCGCTGCGCATCTCACCCATCGCTGGGACGCGAGGGCTGTCGTGGCACTTGTTTCCGTCCGTGCGAGCGTTCTTCGCGATGCTGGGGCCCTCGCGGCTATCTCGTCCCGCAGATTCCGAGGTCCATCGAGGGTGTGGGGCTCCTCATCCAGTACTCCCTGGAACTGCTTCCCGAAGCGTTCGCCTGTGCGCGAGCGTGGGAGCCATCCTTGCCAGGGACGTTCTGGGGAAGTCTTGTCAGGCTCATCGACATGCGGAGTGTGTCGGCGACGCTTCAGCGCATTCTCTTCCGCGGGGACGCATCCTCGATGTTCGAGCAGGTGTCCTGAGGGCCGCTCCCGCTTCTCGTCGTCCTCGTCATCATCTCCCCCATGTGCTCATGCTCTGTCGACTCTCGAGGAGGGCACCTCGAGAGCGACGGCTCGCGCACGGTGACTCCAGCCGGGTCGACATCACCCGCTGCGCCGTGGGCCTCAGGCCAGGAGGCTCGAGTCCTGTCGCAGCTTGGACTCCATGCGGTCCAGAATCTCGCGCATGTGTTTGCGCTTCACGCGCCCCTCGGTCGCCTCACCCAGTCCCAGCATCTGTTCGGTGAGCCAACGCGACAGGAACAGCAGCGGCGTCCGGTCCGTCGGCGCGAGCCCGTGTTCGAGGTAGCGCTTGTTGCGCATGTAGTCGTCATACGCGTCCGTCTCGTGCGCGAGCTCCCAGCGAGTCAGCCGGAACGCCTCCGCGTACACGACGGGGGAGGGACGAGGAGTCGGCTCGGTGAAGAGGGCCGCGAAGGCGCCGCCCGTGTCCAGGTCCAGCTCGGACACTGGTGGTGGCCACTGCCGGAGGTCCTTGGCCAACAGTTTGGCCACCTCCTCGACGAAGTGGTCGAGGAGGGGAATGGGCTTCAAGTCGAAGAGATGGTCCCATCGCGAAGGCATGTGCGTGCTCCTCAGCGGCCCGCGTCTGGGTTGCGGGGACCGGCATCGGGACTGCCCGCATCCGCCGTCCCTCCGTCCGTCGAGCCACCATCCGTCCCACCGTCCGTCACGCCTCCATCTCCTCCGCCGTTCAGGCAGCACTCGGGGACCTTCGAGAAGTACAGCGCGGCCTGGGAGCAGAAGGCGCGGATGTCCCGGCGGTGTGCACCGCAGCCCACCACGAAGCGTCCCGCCTCGCAGGTGGGGGCGGGGGCCGTCGCTGGGTCACACACGCTCAGGCTCCGCGCGCAGACCGCCCTGGAGCGATAGAAGCGCGAGTCGCTCCGGTCGCCCGGGACGACGGTGCACGTCGCGCCCTGGTCGCACTCCTGGAAGATGGGGCCGGTGGAGCAGGGGCCCACGCTGCAGGCCACCTCGCAGTTGAGGGCCTCCGACCCGTCACAGCGCGGGGCTTCATCGCAAGGGTCCTCACTCGAGCACGCGGAGATGAAGAGGACGACGAGGAGCGAAGACAGGTAACGCGACAAGGGAGCCTCGGTGCGGGTCAGGTGAATCGCTCCAGGAAGTTCATCAGGATTTGGCGTCCAGCGGGAGTGGGCGCAAGCCCCGCGAGCAGCCGGGGCACGAACTCCCCGGGGGCTGCCCCCCGCGCCACGGCTTCCCGCTCCAGCCCCTCCCGCCTCGCATGGATGACGGCGCGAAGTGCTTCTGGCCCAGCCTCCGGGTGGAACTGCACGCCCCTCACATTCTCGCGGAACGCCAACGCCTGCGCGGTGGTGTTTTCATTGCCCGCGAGCACTCGAGCATCCCCAGGCACCTGGGTGACGATGTCCTCATGGGTGGCCTGGGCTGCGAAGACGTCCGGCACCCCGTCGAACAGCGCATCCCTCCGGCCCTCATCAGTGAGCCGCACCTCCACCGTGCCCGTCTCGCGCCCTTGGGGATTGCGCGCCACCTGTCCACCGTAGGCCCGCGCGAGCAGTTGATGGCCGAAGCACACGCCCAAGACCGGTGTGCCCTGCTCGGCTGCGTCCACCATGAAGTCGGAGACACGCTCCATCCAGGGCTCCACCCGCGTCACGGACAACGGTGAGCCCGTCATCATCACCGCGTCATACGCGCGCGCATCCCGAGGCAGCGGCGCGTTGCGATGCACCGGAAGGATGTCGAAGCGATATCCCTTCAGTCCGATGGTGGTCAGAAACCACTGCTCATAGTCACCTACCGCGAGACGTACGTGCTCAGCGGCCTCACCGGCTTTCAGCAACAAGACGTTCTTCACCGCCGCATGTTGCCGCGTCTGGACGCCATTCCTACCCTGTCGTGCCACCTGTGTTCGCTCCTGGCCAATCTGTCGTCTGGAACGCCCCCGTGTGCCCCGAGGAATCCCCATGATAGATGCACGTTCGCTCACCCCGCGTCTTCCTGCGTTGCGACTGCTCATCGACGGGCAGGGCGTGGACCCGCTCGAGGGGGGCACGTTGCCCGTGGTGAATCCCGCCACGGGAGAGAAGGTGTGCGACGTGCCGAGCGCGGGCGCGGTGGATGTGGACCGCGCGGTGAAGGCGGCCCGGCGCGCCTTCGAGTCCGGACCGTGGAGCCGAATGTCCGCGCGCGAGCGAGGCAAGCTCATCCGAAAGCTCGCCGACCTGCTGTGGCAACGGCGCGAGGAGTTCGGCCTCGTCGAGTCGCTCAACAACGGCAAGACGTTCCGCGACGCCATCCGAGGTGATGTCGCTCCCGGCGCGGGAACCCTCGCGTACTTCGCGGACTGGGCGGACAAGATTCATGGCGAGGTGCTGCCCGTGGATGGGCCCTTCCATACCTACGTGCTCAAGGAGCCCGTGGGCGTGGTGGGCGCCATCGTCCCGTGGAACTACCCCACCTGCATCCTGTGCTGGAAGCTGGGGCCGTCGCTCGCGGCGGGGTGCACGGTGGTGGTGAAGCCGTCGGAGATGACGCCGCTGACAGCGATGAAGCTGGGCGAACTCGCGCTGGAGGCGGGCTTCCCTCCCGGTGTCATCAACGTGGTGACCGGTTACGGAGACCCCGCGGGTGAAGCACTCGCGCGGCATCCGGACGTGGACAAGATCTCCTTCACCGGCTCGGGCCGCACCGCGCGCAGGCTGATGCAGGCATCGGCGGGCAGCAACCTGAAGAAGCTGACGCTGGAGCTGGGCGGTAAGAGCCCGCAGGTCATCTTCTCCGACGCGGACCTGGAGCGCGCGGTGGAGGCGTGCTTCTGGGGCATCTTCGGCAACAAGGGTGAGACGTGCAACGCGGGCAGCCGCGTGCTGGTGCAAGACGGTATCTACGATGACTTCGTGGGCCGGTTGGTGGTGCGCGCGCGGCAACTGCGCGTGGGCGACCCGCTGGACCCGTCGACCGAGATGGGCGCGCAGGTGAGCCAGAAGCAGCTCGACACCATCCTGGGCTACGTCGAGAGCGGCCGTCAGCAGGGTGCCCACCTCCTCACGGGCGGCGAGCGCGACACGGAGAACATCAAGGCCAAGGGCTTCTTCATGCGGCCCACCGTGTTCGGCGAGGTGAAGCCCGACATGAAGATTGCCCAGGAGGAGATCTTCGGCCCGGTGCTGAGCTGTCTGCGCTTCCGTGACGACGCCCAGGCGCTGGAGCTGGCCAACGGCACGCTCTACGGGCTGGCCGCTTCGCTGTGGACTCGCGACGTGGCGAAGGCGCATGCGCTGGCGCGCAAGGTGAAGAGCGGCGTCGTGTGGATCAACTGCTTCAACGAGTTCGACGATGCCGCTCCATTCGGCGGCTACAAGGAGTCCGGCTGGGGCCGTGATTTGTCGCACCACGCGCTGGAGGGGTACCTCCAGTGCAAGGCGGTGTGGACGCGGCTGCCGTCCGACGTCTGAGCATTCCCTCACCCCAGGAAGGAAGGTCCCGATGGCGACCCGTCCCAAGGCGAAGGTCCTCACGCATCCGGCGGTGGCTCGCAGGGCCCGCACGAAGGAACGCGGTGGGACGGTGCGCGGAGGCACCGGGCCCCGTGAGTCGGGAGGCTCCGACTCCCTGAAGCGGTGGTTGGAAGACCAGGGCGCGAAGCACGTGAAGCTCGGCGCCGTGGACATCGAGGGTGTCTGGCGCGGCAAGTACGTCTCGCTCGAGAAGTTCTTGAGCGCGGCGAAGAACGGCCTGGGTTTCTGCGACGTCGTGTTCGGTTGGGACCTGGCTGACGAACTGCTCGACAACACCGAGGTGACGGGCTGGCACACCGGCTATCCGGATGCCCATGCCACGGTGGATATCTCCACGGGGCGGATGATTCCGTGGGAGCCCGACACCGCGGCCTTCCTGCTCGACTTCGTCAACCCAGACGGCACCCCCTTCGAGGCGAGTCCCCGGCAGCTCCTGCACAAGGTGTCCGCGCACGCGAGGAAGCTGGGCTACCTGCCTCGCTTCGGGGCCGAGTACGAGTTCTTCATCTTCAAGGAGCAGCCGCAGAGCCTGAAGGAGAAGGGGTATCAGGGGCTCACGCCGCTGACGCCGGGCATGTTCGGCTACTCGTGGCTGCGCACGTCCCTCAACGCGCCCCTGGTGCACGCGCTCATCGACGGGTGCAACGGCTTCGGGCTCAACATCGAGGGCTTCCACACGGAGACGGGCCCCGGCGTGTTCGAAGCGGCCATCCGCTATGACGATGTGGAGCGCGCGGCGGACAAGGCGGTGCTCTTCAAGACGGTGGTGAAGGAGCTGTGCGCTCGCCAGGGACTCACCGCGTGTTTCATGGCGAAGGTGAACGCGAAGCTGCCGGGGTGCTCGGGGCACGTGCATCAGTCGCTCTGGGATTTGAAGGGGGAGCACAACCTCTTCCACGAAGAGGGCGTGCCCCACGGCATGAGCCGCATCATGCGCAGCTACATCGGCGGGCAGATTGCGTTGATGCCCGAGTTGACCGCGCTCTACTGGCCCACCATCAACAGCTACAAGCGCAGCGTGGAGAACACCTGGGCGCCCACCGCCGCGGCGTGGGGCCTGGAGAACCGCACCTGCGCCATTCGCGTCATCGGCGAGGACGCGAAGTCCATGCGCATCGAGTACCGGCAGCTCGGCGCGGACATGAACGCATACATCGGCATGGCGGCGAGCCTGGCCGCGGGGCTGTGGGGCATCGAGAACGAAATCGAACCCCCGCCTCCGTGCAACGCCAACGCCTACGCGTCCCACACGGCCGCGCCCCTGCCGCGCAACCTCAAGGAATCGGTGGCCCTGCTCAAGCAGAGCGAGCGCGCCCGGGAGATTCTGGGCGAGGGCTTCGTGGACCACTTCGTGCGTACGCGCGAATGGGAGGTGCGCCAGTACGAGCGCGCCGTCACCAACTGGGAGCTGGAGCGCTACCTGGAGCTCATCTGATGAGCCCGAGGGAGGAACCCGAGATGAAGCCGTTCGACATCCCCACCGAGCCCCGTGTCATCGAGATGGCCTGGCCCACCCGCATCGTCCTGGGCGCGGGAGCACTTCAGCGGCTGCCCGCGCAAGCACAGCGGTTGAAGATGAAGAGACCCCTGCTCGTGACGGACGCGGGGGTGGTGAAGGCGGGGCTCGCCTCGCGTGTGCTGGAGGTGATGAAGGCTGCGGGCGTCGAGTGCGCTGTCTTCGATGGCGTCGAGCCCAACCCCACGGAGAAGGATGTCTTCGCGGGATTGGAGGTCTACCGCCGACACGACTGTGACGGGCTCATCGCGCTGGGTGGTGGCAGCGCGCTGGACGCGGGCAAGCTGGTGCAGTTGCTCTCCACCCACGAGCCGCCGCTCAGCCGCTACGACGACGCGAAGGGCGGGGACCAGTTCGTCCGGGACGATGTGCCGCCGCTCATCGCCATCCCCACCACCGCGGGCACGGGCTCGGAAGTGGGCCGCTCCGGCGTGGTGACGCTGGAGGACACGGGCCGCAAGACGGTGATTTTCAGTCCGCACCTGTTGCCCCGCGCCGCCATCGTCGACCCCGAGCTGACGTTGGGGCTGCCTCCGGGCGTCACCGCCGCCACGGGCATGGATGCCTTCACCCATTGCCTGGAGGCGTACCTGGCCAGCGGCTTCCATCCGCTCGCGGACGCGGTGGCCATCGACGGAATCCAACGCGTGGGCCGCTCACTGATGACGGCCGTGCGCGAAGGGGACAACCTCGCGGCTCGCACGGACATGATGGTGGCGGCGATGGAGGGCGCCATGGCCTTTCAGAAGGGACTGGGCGCGTGTCACTCACTGGCCCATGCGCTGACGCCCATCTCCGGTGTCCATCACGGGCTCGCCAACGCCGTCGTGTTGCCGGTGGTGATGGAGTTCAACCGGGCCACGAGCACCGCGCGTCTGGCGCGTGTGGCGGTGGCCATGGGGGATTCGTCCAATGCGCGGGAGGAGGTGCTCGCGAGCAACGCCATCGACCGGGTGCGCAAGCTCAACGCGGCCATCGGAATCCCCGCGCGGCTTCGCGACGTGGGTGTTCGCGAGGAGGACCTGCCACGCATCGCCGACAAGGCCTTCCAGGATGCATCACATCAGTGCAACCCGCGGAAGGTGACGGAGGCCGACCTGCTGGCCCTGGCGCGAGAGGCCTGGTGAGGTGAGGCGGCGTCCCGGGGAGGTGGGCGCCTCCCTCTGGGAGACGGCGGACGACGGGGGTTACTTGCCCTCGTCGGAGGCCGCGGGCTGCGTGCCCGTGGGGTTGTTGACCTTGTTCACGGGGACACCCATGCCCGTGTTTTCCACGGGGCCCGAGCCTCCCCTGGGAGCGTCTCCTCCTGGCGGAGTGACCTGGGCCTCCACGGTGGGGAGCTCGGGGACGAAATCCAACATCTCCACATGGACGCGTCCGGGCAGGCGCAGGTCGATGGCGCTGATGCTCTCCTGCGCGCGCAAGTCATAGAGCTGCTGCGCGACGGGACCCGCGGGAATCCGGTCGTCGGAGAAGAAGACGTAGACCTTGACCTTCCCCTCCTGCGTGGGGATGCGGAAGCTGGTGTTGGCGACGGGCTTCTTCGCGTCGCAGCGGATGGAGCGGTTCTCCTTCGTCAACGTGAGCTGACGGATGACGCCCTTCTCCGACACCGTGTAGAGCATGCAGTAGGGAAGCTGGCCGTCGGAGGGGATGACCTCCATCGTGGCCGGGCCGGTCTTGCGAATCTGCGCCCGCGTCGGTTTGTCGTCTTGCAGTCTGTCCTGGCAACTCGCGCCCACCGCCGCAATCGCCAGCACCGCGCTCCAGCGCTTCATGTGTTCCTCCCGGGGCGTGGAAGATCCACCATTCGCGGTCGCCAGACTACTTCGAGCTTCAGAATCGGGGGGAGACCAACCGGCCGCCCGCTCCCCCACCACCCAACGGAAAGACCGCAAGTATACATCCGCTCAGTTCATCCCAAGGCCGAGCACACGGTGGGTCCGGGCACCCCGGAGTGCTCGAGAGACGAACGGGCCGCACGCCTGGTGGGCCCCTCCGGCCCTCCACCCCTCAGTCGAGCGGAGGAAGGGCTTGCTCGATGAGGTCAGCGGCGCGCCTGACACCCCCTTCGTCATGAAGCTCGCGTTGGAGCGCTGCTGCTTGCTCCATGAAGCGTGGCTCACGGATGAGGCGTTCGAACGCAGCGCGCAATGCCTCCGCGGTGGCCTGGGCGGTGTCGAGCCGCAGTCCGACTCCGAGCTCGACGATGCGGTCCGCGTTGGCGAACTGGTCGGTGGCCTGAGGCACGGCGAGCATCGGCTTGCCACACCACAAACCCTCCTGCGCGCTGCCCATGCCCGCGTGGGTGATGAAGACGTCCGACTGCTTGAGCACCGACAACTGCGGCAGCCACGGGTGCACCTCGAAGTTGGAGGGAATCTCCCCCAACGCGGAGCGCTCGAGATGACGGCCGATGTTGAGCACCACGTGCAGGTCCTCCCGCTCACCGAAGGCCGCCATGCACCGGCGATAGAACTCGGGCTGATTCGTGAAGGTGGAGCCCAGTGAGATGAGCAGCACCTTCTTCGCGTGAGCGGGGCGGCTCCAGGTTCCTTGCGCCGTGCGTTGTTCGTCGAAGCATGGCCCCACGAACGTGTAGCGCTTCGGGTCCACCCGCGCGGCCTGAGGTTGCATCACGCGGGGAATGAGCACGAGCGAGCGCGGTGGCAATCCCACGAAGAGGGTGGAGTCCGTCTGCGCCACGCCGCAGTCCTTCAGCCATTCGGAGAAGCGGCGGTAGTAGGCGGCGCCACCGGGGGCCGCGCGCAGCGACTCCATCATCCCCGCCATCTCCTCGGTGTAGCCCTCCCACGCGACATAGGTGGGTGAGAGCTGCACGGCGGGGCGTCCCCAGTTCTCCGCGAGGATGCGCGCGACGAAGCCCGCGATGTCGTAGAGGAACAGGTCCGGCCGGTCCTTCTCGTAGGCCGCGCGGAGCCGGGGCAACTGCTCCATCGCATCGTCGAGGAACACCGAGAGCTGCCCGATGGTGTCCTCCGGCCACTCCCGTCCCGGCATTCCCTCTCGAGGCAACGTCGACGGGTAGGGCACCAGCTCCGCCCCGGTCCGCGTGATGGTCTCCCCGAAGGACGCGTCATTGGCGTAGGTGACTCGATGGCCTCGGGCGACCAGCTCGCGCATGACCTCCAGGCTCGGATTCACATGGCCATGCGCCGGAATACTCACCATGGCGATATGGGCTCGGCGTCGCATGGGGCTCCTCCTTGGATTGGAGACGAGACGGGTCGTCTCGACATTGGCCAAGATGAGGGGCAGGGTGCTGATTGTCAAGACGAGACGTTGCGTGTCGCCACGGTCTCGCTACCGTGAGAGGTCATGAGCGAAGGCGGCAAGACACCGGATGTGGGGCGGCGCAGCGAGCGTTCGCACCAGGCCATCTTGAAGGCGGTGGTGGAGCTGGTGGGGGAGCAGGGCTATGCGCGGCTGACCATCGAGGCCATCGCCGCGCGCGCGGGCGTGGGCAAGCAGACCATCTACCGCTGGTGGCCGAACAAGGGCCTGCTGGTGCTGGATGCCTTCGCGGCGCTGATGGGGGAGGCCGTGCCGCTGCCCGACACGGGCGACGTGGTGGCGGACTTGAAGCTCGTGCTGCGCGCCACGGCCGCCGAGCTCTGTTCGCCGCGCTTCGAGGTTCCTTCCCGCGCGCTCACCGCCGAGTCGCAGTTGGACCCGGCCCTGGCGAAGCAGTTCGTGGACACGCTGCTGCGGCCGAGCCTGGAGGTCACGAAGGAGCGGCTGCGCGTGGCGCAGCGCGCGGGGCAGGTGGCCGCGGGCGTGGACCTGGACATCGCGGTGGAGCTGCTGGTCGGTCCGCTCTTCCACCGCTGGCTGTTGCGCACGGCCCCGCTCACGCCGGAGTACGCGGAGACGGTGGCGGAGTACGCGTTGGCGGCCCTGCGCCCCCCTGGGACCTCGGGGAGCGCGGGCTGAAGCCTTGCGTCGCGCTCACTTCATGCTGGGGCTGGGGCCTCCCATGCCGGGGCACTTGCCGTGCTGCATCTGGTCGGCCGCCATGTGGATTTCGCTGCTGAGCTCCTTCTGCTTCTTGGGGTCCAGCGCGGTGTAGACGATGACGACGCCATCCGGCGTGTCCTGGACGCTGGCGCTCGCGGGCATCGTCGGCGCGCCGGCCATGCCCGCGCCGCCCATGCCCGTCTCGTCCAGGCCGTCCTGCTCCTCGAACTGGCTGTTGCCCAGGTCCTCGCGCTGAGCTTCCTGCATGGGCGTCGCGTTGGTGGAGCTGGCGCGCCGTTGGGTCGCGGTCGCCTGTTCATGGAGCATGCGGCGGCTGCGCTGCTGGATTTCGGGCACCTGTGTGGGCTCTGGTGTGTTGAGCGTGAGGGCCACGCCCTCGGGCACGTCCTCGGCCTTGGCCGTGGCGCCGGGGACCGTCATGGGACAGTTCTCGTCGGCGACGCTCTGGGGCTTGCCCTGGGATTTGGACGACGAGGAGGTTCCCGACGGAGGCGCCGCCTGGGCCGTGGGGGAGGACGACGAGGATGGAGCAGGCTGGGTGCTCGCCTGCGACTCCGCGCCCTTTGATTGCGAGCCCCGCTTGGAACAGCCGGCCGAGAAACAAAGCACCGCGGACACGGCGAGAATCGACGGAACCTTGAGCAGATGCATGGTGGATGTTCCCCCCTCGGGCGTGAGCCCGTCCTGCGGAAGGTGGGCAGGGTGGCCCGTCGCCGGCAATGCACCTCCATGGAGGCGCTCGCCGCAGGCCCCTCCCCGGGGATGGACCCCGTCATTCCAAAGCAGACACCCCGAGGACCGTGGGGCCCTCGAGACAGGACTGTTATTGGAGGGGCTCGGGCCGGACGTAGACGACGACTTGCGGTGTCTCGTCCAGGTACAGACCCATGGTGGGCGTGCGCGTGCCGAACGCCTGCCACGTGTTGAATTCGAACTCTCGAAACTCCTGGTGGTACTGGTACGCGACGATGTCCGCCTCGAACGGGCTGCCCACCGGGCGCAGGTCGGGGCGCAGCATGCCGTTGCGCTGGTAGTCGCGGAACGAGCCCCCGTGGACTTCATGCAGGAACAACCGCGCGCCCGGCTTCGCGTGCTCGTTGATCCACGGCAGCACGCCGGTGACATGGCTGGACCAGAACTGCCGCTGCATCCCCAGCGTCGCCGCGCCCGGCAGTCCACCCGCGAGCTCCGAGTACGCCGCCGTGCCGTAGGGGAACACGCGCGCCGAGTACACCAGTGCGGGTGTCAGCAGCACCGCGAACACGGGCACCGACACCGCGAGGCCCGGGAGCGAAGGCCAGCGCGCGCGCAGCCGCTCCACCAGGGCCACGCAACCTCGGGACACCGCCTGTCCCGCGAGCAGGCCCAGGAACACCATGGATGGGAACCAGTGCTTCACGCCGCCGAAGTGCGGCACCTGGGGATGGCTGATGACGAGGATGGACGCCACCGCGTTCACCCCCACCAGCGCCTCGGCCATCGTCACCGGAGGAACCCACGCGCGCGTCTTCTCGAACTGGCTCAGCAGCACCCGGGCCGCGAGCGCGAGGAAGCCCGTCACCATCGGCGCGAAGAGGCTGGTGGGCACGGTGAGCGCCGTCTTCACCAGCACATAGGCCAAGGGGAAGGGCGGCTCGCGCAGCAGCGTGCCCAGATAGAACCAGGCGTAGTGATTGTGCTTCGCGTGGAACGCCAGGTACCACGCGGTGCGGTCCACCGGCTGGTGCCAGAGATAGGGCCAGTGCAGGTAGAAGAGGACGGGGCCCAGCACCGCCATCGCCGCGATGGGGACCAGCGCGCGTGTCACCCGCACGTTGACCTTCTCCAGCCCCTTCAGCGTCCACGCTCCGCCCGCGGCCAGCCCCACGAACAGCAGGGAGTGAGGGCTGAGCAGGAAGAACTTCTGCTGGAAGCCCTCGCTGCCACCCAGTGACAGCACCAGCAGCCCGTAGAGCACCGCCACCGAGGCGAACACGCCCACGAAGCGCAGCAGCCACGAGCGCGCCTCGGGCTCGCTCTCGCTCGCCGACCACGCGCGCCACAGCGCGAAGGGGGTCAGCACGAAGGGCAGGAACAAGGCGTTGTGCTTGGCGGTCAGCGCCAGTCCGAACGCGACACCACACGCGATGCCCCACCGCGTGTCCTCCAGCGCGCGCCAGAAGCAATACACGACGAGCAGCCACAGCGCGGCCACCGGCAGGTCGAAGCACGCCAGCTCCGCGTTGAAGTACTGCCGCGGCACCAGCATGAAGGCGAACGCCGCGAACAGTCCGGCGGCGCGGCCATACAGCGCGCTTCCCAACAGGAAGCTCAGCGCGGGCACCACCGCCGCCAGCGCGAAGGCGGGCAGACGGAAGGCCGTGGCCGAGCGCATCCACCCCAACGTGTCGTGGAAGAGCAGGTGGCTCAGTCCAAACAGCGTCTTCATCAACGCGGGGTGCTCGTGGTTGTAGTCCCACGCGCGGACGATGGCCGCGTCCGTCAGGGCCCTCGCGGGCGAGTGGAGGAGCTGACGGAACCAGCCCGCGTAGCTCTCCGCGGCGGCGAAGTAGACGCTCTCGTCGCGCGTGTAGCCCACCGCGGACTCCGTCAGCCACAGCGCCACGAAGGCCAGCGTCCACAGCGCCCACGCCGTGTATTTCTCGTCGCGAGTGGCGGGCCTGCCATTCATCCCTTCACTCCCACCACCGGCTCCAACGCCAGCACGTCCAGGCACACCTGCCGCCGGTCCGGATTCTCCGAACGGACCCAGACCTTCACGGTCCGCGCCTCACCCGGTGGCAGCATCACCTCCGACTTCTTCACGCCTTCCTGCCCGGGAGGTATCGCCACCTCCACGAGCGGCGCGCCGCTGGCCGCGTCCTCCACCCCCAGGAACGCCGTCGTCAGCTGCGCGTCCCGAGGAAACGCGTACTCGAAGATGATTCCGCCCTCGAGCCGCAGCCCCACGCCGCCGGGCACTCCGTCGAACTCCGCCACCAGCCGGCGTGCTCCTCCAGGCGCGGGCATCCACAGGCAGTGGCGCGGCTCGTAGAAGATTTCGTGCCACTCGGTGGCCACGTACACGTTGCCGGGCCCGGGACACCGGTGCGCCGTTCCGTCGAAGGGGCAGGCCACACGCGCGCCATCCAGTGACTCCAGATACACGCGTGCTTTCGCAACCAGGTCCGCCGCGTTGAACTGGCGCGGACGATGACGGCCGTTCTCGTAGAGGCTCAGCGTCAGCGGGCCTTCCTGGAAGGCCGTGCCCATGGCGCGGCGCTCCGGGAGGAACTCCTTGAGGAACGCCGCTTCATCCGAGCGAGGCAGCTCCGGCTGGCCCAGCACCCAGACCCGCGGATGCGCGGACAGGTCATCGCGGTCCGAGCCGAGGTAGCCGTAGACGGGCAGCCCCGGCGGCACGAAGAGGCGGGCGCGCTCGGCCCACCAGGGGAAGAGCAGGACGGCGTCACCGGGGCGGCTTTCCGTCTTCAGCCGCTCCGCCACCGCGCGGTAGCTCTCCTCGGAGGGGAGCTTTCCGGGCAGCCGGAGGTGGAAGACGAGACACAGCAGCGCGATCACCAGCAGCCCCCCCAGCTCCAGGAGAGGCAGCGCGCGTTGGATGCTAGGACTTCGCAAGGCGAATCTTCTGCTCGCTCTTTTCCCGGCAGAAGGTGCAGAAGATGGGCTCACCCTGGGAGAAGGACGGCGTCCAGGGCGGGTACATCGAGCACCGCGGGTCCAGGCAGTGGTGCAGCTCCCACAGGTGACCCAGTTGGTGCAGCGCCTGGCGGGCCACCGGCTTGAAGCCGACCTCCAGGTCCTTGTGCGGCTGGGTGGTGATGACGGAGCGGTCCTTGCCCTGGCGCGCGAAGCCCGGGGTGGGGGCCGTGCCGCTGGGCAGCTCGCGCTCCTTGAGCTTGCGCGAGGTGAGCAGCAGCACCTTGTCGTCCTGATAGGCGCGAATGCCCTTCACCTGCTCCAGCAGTTTCTCGGCGTCCACCGGCTCGCCCAGGCCCGGAGGCATCTCGGCGGAGCCGGAGTGCTCGCTGCCCACGCCGAACGCCGTGTAGAGCGTCCGGTTGAGCTTGGCGAGCTGCTTGTCGTCGAAGGGGTCCAGCGTCACGACGCGAATCACGGGGCGTCACCTCGGCGCAAAGGGCCGGCTTCCAATGTCGACTGTCAGTCCTCTCCGCCCTCGGCCGGCTTCGCCTTGGGCGGACGGCCGCGCTTCTTGGGCGCGGCGGGTTCGGCGCCAGCCTCCTCGGGAGGCTTGGGCTTGGGAGGACGGCCCCGCTTCTTGGGCGCGGGAGCCTCCGCTCCAGGCGGAGGGGCCTCTGGTTTGGGCTTGGGAGGACGGCCCCGCTTCTTGGGCGCGGCGGGCTCCGCGCCTTCCTCGCCAGCGGGCTTCGCCTTCGGAGGACGGCCGCGCTTCTTGGGCGCGGACTCCTCGTCGGACTTCTCCTCGCCTTCCTCGCCCTCTTCCTCGGAGGAGCTCTCCTCGTCGGAGGAGTCCGACTGCGGCTCCTCGTCGGAGGGCAGGTCCAGGTCTCCGTCGAGGCCCAGGAGGTCGCCTTCCAGACCCAGGTCGTCCTCGTCTCCTCGCGCGAACTCGGCGGCGGTGCGCTTGGGGCGCTCGCGGCCGGGCGGGAAGAGGACGATGTCGATGGCGTCCTCGGCGTTGACCTCGGCGGTGCCGAGCGCGGCGGCGACCTCCGACACCAGCAGGTGCCGGGCATTGTCGTACAGCTCGCGCTCCTTGGTGGGCAGCGGGCGCAGCTCGCTGAGGACCTGGAGGTCCTTCACCACCTCGGCCAGACCCAGGATTCCGCCCTGCGTCATGCGGTCCAGGTTGGTGCGGGCGCGCTGCTTCCAGTCGAGGTCTGCTTTGTCTCCGTCCGCGCGAAGGAAGGCGAAGACGCTCTTCACGTCCTCGGGGCCAGCGACCTTTCGCACACCGATGGCCGCGACCTTGGCCTGGGGCACCATGACGACGGCACCATCCTCCTCGCGACGCATGGTGACGAAGACGAGCTTCTGTCCCGCCACTTCCTTCGTGTCGATGGCGGTGACGCGGCAGACACCCTGATTCGGATAGACGACCCGGTCGTCGACCGCGAGTTGTGTGAGTGACGCGGACCCTTCAGGCATGTCCCCCTCGCGGGCAGGTAGACGTCAAAGGAGGCCCGGGCTTAGCACCGAGTCGCGTTCGACGCCACGAGATTACCGGTGAACCGACGCCGTGCGTTCGCCCGTCCGCTGAGCCTCCAACAGGATGCCCAGCAACTCCTTCTGCCGTGCGTCGAGCGCCGCCTCCACCTGCGCTTGCGTCGGCTCTACCTCGGTGCTCCCCGGTCGCGCATCCACCCGGCCGGACAGTCCCACCGTTCCCAGGACCACGGCCCCGACCACGGCCACTGCCACCAGCTTCAACATGTTGAGCCCTCCTTGTTGCCCAGGGTAGGGGGCTCGCCGGGGGGATCAACTTTTCGGCGACAGGCCGTTGCACGGCTGTAGCACGCTCACGGAGGCGGGCGGCCGTGCCGGTGCCCCGCCGGGAGCCGCTCCGCGTCCGAGGGACGGACCACCGGGATGATGTCCAGCAGGAGGGTGCCGGTGTTGTCGGCCAGATGGTCGTCCGGGAAGGAGAGCTGGAGCCACGACGCGCCGCGGATGCGGGAGGGCTGGCCCACCTCCAGGAGCGCCAGGCCGCTGGGCGAGCCTTCGGGGCCAGGGTCCGTGCCCACCAGTCCGAGCACCCGCCCCACCGGACCCCCGCTCAGGCCTCGGGTCCGGGCGGGGTCGGCGGTGTAGCGCAGCACGACGTCGTAGGTGGTCCCTGGGTCCAGGTCGTGGACGACGAAGCGGTCCGAGCGCGCGAGCTTCACCGCGTGCTGCCGCGCATCCAGTCGGAACGGTGGAGCGTCGGGGCCGCCAAGCTCCCGCAGGTGGACCAGGAGACCTCCCCGGTTGTCCTCGCGGTGCGCGTCCAGGACGAAGACGAACAGGGTGGAGGCGTGGCGAATCACCTCCTCCTCGGGGCCGAGGACGCCGAAGGACTCGTGGGCGGTCAGGGCCTTGTCGCCCTCGAGGAAGTAGCCCACCTCTTCCACGGCCATGGGGCCACCGAGCGACATCCGCCCCTCGGTGTGGACCAAGTAGGTCCGGGCCGGGTCGAGTGGGACGCGCGCGGCGGCGGACACCGGGACACGGAAGGCGTGGCTCACGGCGGAGAGGCGGAAGCCACCGGGCGCCCAGTTCGCGTCCTGGAGGGGCGGGGCGTTGGCGGCCCGGGCGGACGCGGCTCCCAAGGCGGACGGGGTGTTGATTCGTGGACGAAGCCGGGCATGGACGGCGAGGGTCGAGCCTCGTTCGGCTCGGACGACCTGGCTCCACGGAACCATGCCGGGAATCTGGACCTCGAGCAGGTGCTCACCGTCGGCGGGCAGATGGGTGAGGAGCGCGGGGGTGACGGAGTCGAGCGCGAGCCCATCCACCCGGATGGCCGCGCCCGGAGGCGAGGAGCTGAGCTCCACGGAGAAGGTGCCATTGCGGCCCAGGACCGTCACCACGAGGGCCACACCCAGGGCCAGCAGCACGGGGGCGCCCAACACCACGAACCGGAAGCCCAGGCGGGAAGAAGGTGCCTGGGGCGGAGCCGGGTCGAGGACCGCGGGCGACGACAACCCCGTGGAGGGGTGCGCGGTGGGCGGAGGCACCTCCGTGGGAGGACTCGGGAATGGAGACGGGCGCGACGATTCGACGGCCGTCCGCGGCGTCTCACCCGTGGGCGGAGTCGCGCGCGGAGGTGATGAAGCAGGGGCCCTCGTCGGTGGCATTCCCGCGGGGGGCGTCGTGCGTGGAGGGGCGTCCGACGATGAGGCATTCACCCCCTGCGAAGCCTCGGTGCCCGAGGACGTGCCGGGGACGGCGGGGATGGGTTGGGTGGTGCGCTCCCTGCGTGCTCCGTTCGCGACGGGGGACTCCGAGGGCGCCTCGCTCGAAGCATCGATGCGGAGGTCTTCGGGGGTGGGGATGGGCTCGGTGATGCGGTCCCCACGCGGGCCTTCGGGCACGGGCTCGCGGACGGTGCGGCGCTCGGAGGTGGCGCGTGTCCATCGGGCCAACTGCGAGAGGAACTCACGAGGCAGCAGCACCGGCCGCCCATCCGCCACGAGCTCCGCCTCGAAGAGGTAGCCCATGAAGTGGGCGAGCGCGCTGGGGGAGATGTCCGGCGTGGTGGTGTGCAGGTGGCGGGTGAGGGCTTCCGCGAACAGCTCGGCGGAGGCGTAGCGCTGCTCACGCTCCACGGCGAGCGCGGTGAGGAGGATGCGCTCGAGCGCCGATGGAATGTCCGGCGCCAGCTCCCGGGGGCGCGGAAAGTCCCCCAGGGCAATCTTGCGCATCACGTCGGAGACGGTTCCCTCGAAGGGGCGCCGGCCACACAACGCCTCGTACAGGAGCGTGCCCGCGGCGAAGATGTCGGCGCGAGCATCCAGCTCCCGCCCTCGCGCCTGCTCCGGCGCGAAGTACACGTACTTGCCCATGCCGTCGGGCTCATCGGACATGCAGCCGCCGGCGAGCCGGGCGCGCGCGATGCCGAAGTCCACCAGCTTCACCTGCCCCTCGAAGCTGAGCAGCACGTTCTGCGGGCTGACGTCGCGGTGGACGATGTGCAAGGGCCGGCCCCGGTCGTCCAGGCGCGTGTGGGCGTAGGCCAGGCCCTTGAGCACCTCCACCGTCGCCAGCAGGGCCAGCGGCTGCGGCAGGGTGTAGTGCCCCTTCTCGCGGGCACGCCGGAGGACACGCGACAGCGGGTGTCCATCCACCCACTCCATCGCGATGAAGTACTGCCCGCTCACTTCACCAAAGTCGAAGACCTGGGCGATGTTGCCGTGGCTCAGGCCCGCGGCGATGCGCGCCTCGTTGACGAACATGGAGACGAAGGCGCTCTTGTCCGCGTAACCGGGCAGGATTTTCTTGATGACCACCGGCTTCGTGACGCCCGCCACGGCGGTCATTCGGGCGCGGAAGATCTCCGCCATGCCGCCCGTCGCGATGCGCTCGAGCAACGTGTACCTGCCGAAATCGAGCCCTTCGGGCGGGTGCTCCACGTGTCTTCCGGCTCCTCGGGGCGCACGGCCGCTGTGCTACCCCTCCACGACGCCTCGCAAGGCCCGTGAGAAGCTATCATCAGGGCGTAGCAAACATTAACACGAGAAAATTCCGATGAAAACGCTCTCTCGCCTTTTGGCAATGCTAGGGGCTCTAAGTATTTCCCAGGCGCTGGCGGCGCCCGCCATTCTGCTGGCGCCGGTGTTGGGGCGTCCGGATGGAGTCAGCCTTCATGGCCGGGTCTTGAAGGAGGCACCTTCGGAGAGCAGCACGGCGCTGTCGAGGAACCTGCGTCGGCTGGCCGCGCCCAACTGGGTGGGGGCACAGGTGACGGTGCGCTTCCAGGACGTCACCGCGCTCGTCACCAGCCGGGACGATGGCGGCTTCGAGGTGAACCTGATGCCGCCCGAGGGGCAGCGCTTCAAGGTGGGCGCCTCGGAGGCGCAGGCGTCGGTGGAGGGGGCGAGCACCACGGCGCGGGTGGAGGTGATGCCGGAGTCGACGCCGCTCCTGGTGGTCTCCGACTTCGACGACACGCTCGCGCTGACGCACGTGACGAAGCCGGCGAAGCTGGTCCAGTCCGCGCTGCTCAAGGACTCGGACTCGCAAGAGGTGGTGCAGGGGATGGCTGGGTTCTACAAGTGTCTGCGCGGTGCTTCTCCGCCCTCGTTCGCGCTGGTGAGTGGTTCCCCCATCCAGTACCTGCCGCGCGTGCGCGGGTTCCTGGAGCGCCACGAGTTTCCCGCGGGCTTCGGTGTGTATTTGAGGGACCTGGGCCCCGGGTCCTTGTCCGGTTACAAGCAGCCCATCATCCGCCGGCTGCTGATGCAGTTCCCGCTGCCCGTGGTGTTGGTGGGGGACTCGGGGGAGAAGGACCCGGAGATCTACGCGCAGATTCGCGAGGAGTTCCCCGGGCGGGTGAAGGCCATCTACATCCGCGACGCTGGGCGTTCGGACGACGCGAAGCGCTTCCCTGGCATGGTGTTGTTCAAGGACGCGAAGGAGGCGGCGGACCATGCGGTGGGGCTGGGGCTGGCGGACGCGTCGTGTGTGACGAGCGCCTGGGCCAGGCCGCCTCCCGCGACACCTCCGGTGAGCGCGGGGAAGCCGGCTCCGTGAGGCGGGCGTTGAAAGCCGGTGTGGTGTGGGGGCTGGTGCTCGCGGGCGTGGGCTGTCGCGAGGAGAAGGCCGCGGAGCCGCTTCAGTCCTTGAAGCCCGCTCCCCTGCCAACACTGTCCACGCCGGCCCGTCCCTCCGAGGACGGTGGCGCGGCGGCGGCGCCCGTGTATGGCGAGACGCCTCCGCCAGACGCGCTGCGGTTGTCATTGGCGGGTGAGCACGTGCGCATGGGGACGGAGACGTTCGAGCCCATGCGCCTGGAGTCCGCCGCCCGGCTCGCGGAGCGGGTGAAGGGGCGGGAGGTCCTGGTCGTGCCGGACGCGGACACGTTCCTCGCGCAGACGTCGGAGTTGTTCGCGGTGTTGCGCGACTCCGCGGAGTCGGTGTGGCTGGCGCACCCGGACGCGCCGGTGGCGTATCCAGTGGTGCTGCGCGACGAGGACGGTTTTCGAGCGTGGTTGTCGGAGGTCGCGCCCGGAAAGCTGCGCATCATCCAGCGCGCGGATGGCTTCGAGCTGAGCACGAGCGTGGGCAAGCTGCCCGGTCCGGATGCGAACGGTCCGTCGGTGCCGGTGCGCGAGGGGAAGCAGGACCTGGCGACCTTGCGTCGGGGCTTGGAGCTGCTCAAGGGGCGCTTCAAGACGTCCGAGGACATCTGCCTGGTGCCTTCGTTCGGCACCGAGGTGGCGCAGTCCGCGCGTGCGTTGAGCGCCGTGTTCTCGGCCCCGGGTGAGCCTGTCTTCGAGACGCTGTGCCTGGTCTTCCCCACGCCTCGCCGCGTGGGCGACGCGGGGTGAGGTTCAGCGTGGCTCCGCGTGGAGCTCGGAGGTCCATGCGTGAGAGCGCTCGGCCGCGTGGGACGGAGGGGAACCGAGCACACCGCTCAGGATGAAGATGAAACAGAACGCTGCGGGGACGCGTCGCATGGGGGCTCCGAAAACGAGGAGCCCCGGGATAGGCATGGACGACGGCGTGTGCCAGGGGCCCGCGAGTCCGTGGACACCGCCAGTGCGAGGCCTGAGTTTCCCCGGAGAAAAGGGCGGCCCGCTTCGAGACACCTCCTATGATGGTTCGCGCAGTTGCATGTCTTGAGCGGGACATGGTGCCCGCTCGGCGGAGGCTGGTTCCTCCGTGCACCCTGTGAGGTCTCGAGATGTCCACGGCCCATACGCCGGCTGCGTCGAAGGATGTTCCCCCAGGTGGTGCCTTTCTCTTCCAGGAGGTCGGTGCGTCCCGCATCGTCACGCCCGAGACCTTCTCGGAAGAGCAGCGCATGTTCTTCCGGACGGCGCTTCAGTTCAGTCGCGAGCAGATGCTCCCGCAGTCCGACAAAATCGAGCACAAGGACAACGCCCTTCTGCGCGAGCTGCTGCGCCAGGCCGGCGAGCTGGGCCTGTTGAGCGTGGACATTCCCGAGTCCTACGGTGGCACGGGACTCGACAAGACGACGTCGCTCTTGCTCGCGGAGGCGATGGGCCTCAACGGCTCCTGGTCCGTCACCTTCGGCGCGCACGTGGGCATCGGCACGCTGCCCATCGTCTGGTTCGGCAACGCCGCCCAGAAGGCGAAGTACCTGCCGAAGCTGGCCACCAGTGAGTGGGTGGCCGCGTACGCGCTCACCGAGCAGGGCAGTGGCAGCGACGCGCTGGGCGCGAAGACGAAGGCGGTGCGCTCGCCGGATGGCAAGCACTGGATTCTCAACGGCTCCAAGCTCTTCATCACCAACGCGGCCTTCGCGGACGTGTTCGTGGTCTTCGCCAAGGTGGACGGGGACAAGTTCACCGGCTTCATCGTGGAGAAGGACACCCCGGGCTTCACCGTGGGACCCGAGGAGCACAAGATGGGCATCCGTGGCTCGTCCACGTGCCCGCTCTACTTCGAGGATGCGCGCGTCCCGGCGGAGAACCTGCTGGGCGAGGTGGGCAAGGGCCACAAGATTGCCTTCAACATCCTCAACTACGGCCGCTTGAAGCTGGGCGCCGGAGTGCTCGGGAGCATGAAGCTCCAGCTCGCCAACGCGCTGCGCTTCACGCAGGAGCGCAAGCAGTTCGGCACGCCCATCGTCCACTTCCCGCTCTCGCGCGAGAAGCTGGCGCGGATGACGGCGCTCATCCACGCGCTGGAGAGCATGACGTACCGCACGTCGGGCCTGGTCGACGCACGCCTCGCCGCGAGGGACAAGTCCGCGCCCGACTACGAGGCCCACCTGCTGGCCGCCGTGGAGGAGTACGCCATCGAGTCCTCCATCATGAAGGTCTATGGCTCGGAGGCCCTGGGCCTGGTCGTGGACGACGGGGTGCAGCTGCACGGCGGCGCGGGCTACATCGAGGAGTACCCCATCGAGCGCGCCTACCGCGACGCACGCATCAACCGCATCTTCGAGGGCACCAACGAAATCAACCGCATGCTCATCACCGGCATGCTTCTCAAGCGCGCGGTGAAGGGAGACCTGCCGCTGTTCGCCATGGCGGGCAACGTGGCGGAGGAGATGGCGCGCGGTGAGAAGCCCCAGGCCCGGACCGAGGACGCCCTGGCGCCGCAGGAGGTGGCCGCCGAGGCCGCCAAGCGCCTGGCGCTCCACGGCCTGAGCCTGGCCGCGCAGACGTTTGGCCCGGACCTGGAGAAGCACCAGGACGTGCTCGCGGCCCTCACCGACGTGGTGATGGATGCCTTCGCGCTGGACTCCATGGTGGCGCGCACGCGGCAGGCGGCCACCGGCGGGAAGCTCGACCCGGTGCGCGTGGCGCTCGTGCGCTCCATCGCCTTCGACAGCGCCTCCCGCATCCAGGACCGCATGCGCCGCGCCTTGTGCTCCACTCTGAAGGGGGATGCGCTGGCGCGGGAGCTGGGGAGGTTGGGGACGCTGGACGTCTTCACGCCGTACGACCCGGCGGAGGTCCGGGAGACGGTGATGGCCGCCGTCGAGTCCGCGGGCGGCTACCCCTTCGCGGAGTAGCCCACGCCGTCACGGCATCCGCGTCACCGCGTCCATGCCGAAGCTCACCCGCGCCTTCCAGGGCGCGGGGGGCAACGACTCCAGGGCGAGCAGCGCGTCCAGCCGCTTCTGCATGGGCGCGCGCAGCTTCCCGAACGTCGCCCCGAAGCCCGGCGTCACCGTGGCGGCGTCCTTGCGCGGAATCGACGAGGTCCACACCACCTCGCCGTGCAGGAGCAATTCGCCCCCCATCAGGTCCATCTCCAGGAGGAAGGGCGTGCCCACGCGCACATGGCGGGGAAGGGCGGGGGCCATGACCTCCAGGCCCACGCCGCCTCGGGAGATGTCCCGGACCAGGAAGGACGGCGACAGCGGCGTGGCCTCCGTCGCGCGCAGCGTCAGCGGCAGCCGGGGAAAGCGCCGCAGGCCTTCCTTCTCCTGCGCGGAGAAGATGCGCTGGAGCACCGCGTCCAGGGAAGAGCGGTCCTCACCCGCGCCGTAGCGCACCGTGAGCAGGTAGCCCGGCTCCTCGCGAGGAGGCTCCACCGCCACCACCTCGCCCAGGACCTCCACTGGCTTGGGAACACCTCCGAGATACAGCTCGAAGGTGAAGCGAGTACCCAGCGGCAGGCTCCGGCGCGTCCGCAGGGTGACGCCTCCTTGACCCACGCTGCGCGTGTACTCCCCCACCAGGGACTGCGGGCTCTTGTAGGCCACCTTCAGTCGCACGCTCTTGTTCACGCACCCGTCACTCTGCGCTCTTCCAAGAGGGAGCTCAAGTTTACCCCAGTCTGATGGGTAGGGCGCTGCAACGCGGCAAACACCTGACCTTCCAGGTGTGACGGGTTGTCTGGATGTCGTGGACCCACCGGCGGCGTGTACCGACCTGTTGCGCTTTCTTGACCCCCCTGGGGGGGCCGCGTATGAATGCCGCCCGGTAGTGGCAAGAAGTGGGAAGGAGTGGAGCTTCATCCCTTCGTGGGCTGAAAAGGTGGATCGTCCCCTGTGTTCCGAGGCGTCTATGAGCACCAGATCGACGCGAAGGGGCGGACGAGCCTCCCGGCGAAGCTCCGGGAAACCCTGGTCGGGGCGTATGACGAGCGGCTCATCATCACCACGGCCCTGGACCGGTGCCTCCACGCCTACCCGGTGCGGGAGTGGGAGGCGCTCGAGGCGTCTCTCGCGCGGCGCAACCCCATGGAGCCCGGGGTGAAGACGCTGATGCGCCTGTACGTGGCGAGCGCGCAGGAGTGCCCGTTGGACCGTCTGGGCCGCCTGCTCATCCCCCCCTCACTTCGAAGCTATGCGGGGTTGGAGAAGGACGTGGTGTGGGCGGGGATGGTGAAGGTCATCGAGCTGTGGAGCCGCGAGGGTTGGGCGAAGGCCCAGGAAGAGGCCCGCCAGGAAGCGGCCTCCGCGGACGTGATGAAGGTGCTCTCCGAGCTGCGGCACGCGTAGCCGGAAAGTCGACAGAAGGCGTGAGTCCCGAGAGGGTGGTACGCGTATGAATCAGGTTCTGGAGGTACGGCGGAGGGCGACCAGCGCGGTGGTGGGCGCGGAGCGTGTGGAGACGCTCATGCTGGAGGGCGAGCTGGACGAGCAGGACCTGGTGAAGCTGTGCGACGAAATCACCCAGCGCATGCACCGCGGGATGCGCCAGGTGGTGTTGGACCTGTCCGAGGTGGGGCACCTCAACTACCGGGGCGTCAAGCCGCTGATGGCCCGGGCCGAGGCGCTGCGCCGCGCGGGGGGCGACCTCAAGCTGTCCGGCCTGTCGCCGTACCTGGCCGCCATCTTCCGGGCCGCCGGCGCGCACGACGCGTTTGAAATCTACCCGCACATGAACGATGCCCGCGCCGCCTTCGCGCTCGCGCGGTCTCCCTTCGTCTGAGTGCTCGTGGGGGCCTCGGACTTCCATCACCACACCGTCTTGCTGCGTGAAGCGGTGGAGTTGCTGCGGCCAGGAGCGGGGAAGGTGATCATCGACGGCACACTGGGTGGTGGTGGCCACACGGAGGCGCTCCTGGCTCAGGGGGCGTCCGTCGTCGGCGTCGACCGCGACCCGGTGGCGCTCGCGGCGGCCACCTCGCGCCTGGGGTCCAACCCCCGCTTCCAGGGCCGCGCGGGCAACTTCGCGGACCTGCCGCGCGTGGCCGCGGACCTGATGCCCGTGGATGGCGTGCTGGTGGACCTGGGCGTGTCCTCGCCCCAGTTGGATGTCGCCGAGCGCGGCTTCTCCTTCTCCAAGGACGGCCCGCTGGACATGCGCATGGGGGCCGACGGCCTCACGGCCGCGGAGCTCATCGCCTCCACCGACGAGCAGGAGCTCGTGCGCATCCTGAAGGAATACGGCGAAGAGCCGTTCGCGCGGCCCATCGCCCGCGAGCTCAAGCGCGCGCTGCCCACGCGCACGCTGGAGGCGGCGGAGGTCGTCAAGCGCGCGGTGCCTCGCAAGGCGTGGCCCACGCGCATCCACGTCGCCACCCGGACCTTCCAGGCGCTGCGCATGGCGGTCAACCAGGAGCTGGAGGCGCTCGACTCGCTGTTGTCCGCGCTGCCCTCGCTGCTCAAGGTGGGCGGCCGCGCGGCGGTCATCTCCTTCCACTCGCTGGAGGACCGCAAGGTGAAGGAGGCGTTCCGCGCGCTGGAGGGCCGCTGCACCTGCCCGCCGGGCCTGCCCGTCTGCGCCTGCGGCTACGTGGGCAACTTCACCGTGGTGACGAAGAAGGCCGTGGCCGCCTCGGAAGAAGAGGTGGAGGTCAATCCCCGCTCTCGAAGCGCGCACCTGCGCGTGGTGGAGAAAGTGCGATGAGCAAGGCGTCGTCCCAGCGTGGCTCCGTGTCGGTGACGGGCGTGCTGATGCATCTGTTGCCCGCCGTCCTCCTGTTCGCCCTCTTCGCCGCGGTGGGCATCCTCCACGTCACCAGCCGGGTGATGGTGGTGGACATGGGCTACCGCCTGTCGCGCGCGGAGGCGGAGAGCCGCTCGCTGACGCGGGAGAATGATCGCCTCAAGCTGGAGCTGGCCACGCTCAAGGCCCCGGGCCGTCTGGAGCGCGTGGCCCGCGAGCAGCTGGGCATGGCCATGCCCGCCGGAAGCGCGGTGGTGTCGCTGTCCGCGGAGAAGCCCGCGCGGAGCAGCGCGTCCGCGGCGGCCCCGTCCCAGGACAAGCCCGGCGTGCGGGTGGCGGGACGCGGAGGCGCGGGGCGGTGAGGGACTTCAAGGCGACCCGGGCTCCCGAGCCCAACGCGAAGGGACTGAAGCTGCGCGTGCAGCTCTTGTTCGGCCTCTTCCTGCTCCTTCTGGGGGTTGCCTTCGGCCGCGCCGTGCAGCTCCAGGTGTTCGAGCAGGAGAAGCTGCGCGGGATGGCCCAGGACCAGTACGTCCGCCAGATTGAGATTCCGGCCCGCCGCGGCGACATCTTCGACCGGCGCGGCGCGCCCCTGGCCCAGAGCGTGGAGGTGGACTCCATCTGGGTGGACCCGTCCATGCTTCCCGACGTGCGCCAGTCCGCGCGCGCGATGGCCAAGGTGTTGAAGGTGGACGCGGAGGAGCTGACCGCGCGCCTGACGCGGGCCAAGCGCTTCGCGTGGGTGAAGCGCCAGGCCAAGCCCCAGGAAGTGGCCGCCGTGAAGGAGCTGGGCCTGCCGGGGCTGGGCTTCACCAAGGAGCCCAAGCGCTTCTATCCGCAGCGCGAACTGGGCGCGCACGTGGTGGGCACCGTGGGCCTGGACGGCAAGGGCCTGGAGGGCCTGGAGCTCGCGTTCGAGGACGAGCTGTCCGGACAGAACTCCCGCATGTCGGGCTTCCGCGACGCCAAGGGCCGCAAGCTGCTGGTGCAGGGCGCGTTGGATCCGCTCCAGCGTCAGGGCGCGGCCGTCACGCTGACGCTGGACAGGCATCTGCAGTACGTGGCGGAGAAGGCCCTGGCCAAGGCCGTGGAGGACGCCAAGGGCGTCGCCGGCATGGTGGTGGCGTTGGATCCGAAGACGGGTGAGCTCCTGGCGCTGGCCAACTACCCACGCTTCAACCCCAACACCCCCGAGTCCAGCTCTCGCGCGGGGATGCGCAACCGCGCCGCCCTGGACACCTTCGAGCCGGGCTCCACGCTCAAACCGCTGGTGGTCGCAACCGCGCTGGACGAGAAGGCGATAACCTCCGAGAGCGTCTTCTTCTGTGAGAACGGCGCCTGGCGGATTGGCCGCCACACCATCAACGACCATGGTTCCCACGGGTGGTTGGCCCCGAGGGACATCCTGCGGACCTCCTCGAATATCTGCATGGCGAAGATTGCCCAGGTCCTGGGCCGCGAGAAGATGGTGGCCGGCTACCACGCCTTCGGCTTCACCGAGCGCACCGGGCTGTCCCTTCCTGGCGAGGGCCGGGGCGTCATCCCGTTCCCGAAGGCGGAAGTGTCCCTGGCCACCCAGTCCTTCGGGCAGGGCATGACGGCCACCGCGGTGCAGATTGCGGCTGGCATTGGTGCGCTGGCTAACGATGGCGTGCTCATGCGTCCCTACCTGGTGTCGAAGGTGGTGGACCCTGACGGAGTCGTGCTGTTGGAGAACCGCCCCACGGAAGTTCGCCGGGCGGTCTCCGCGAAGGTGGCGCGGGAGGTCGTGGGCATGCTCGAGTCCGTGGTGGGCAAGGGAGGCACCGCGACCCGCGCCTTCATGGAGGAGTACCGGGTGGCGGGCAAGACGGGCACCGCCCAGAAGGCGGACCCGGTGGCCCGTGGCTACTCGGACAAGCGCATCGGTTCCTTCGTCGGCATGGTGCCGGCCGAGGATCCTCGCATCGTCATTCTCGTGGTGGTGGACGAACCCAAGACAGACGTGTACGGGGGGTTCGTGGCTGCCCCCGCTTTCAAGGAAATTGCGACCGCTGCCATGGCTCACCTGGCCGTGCCTCCGTCTCGGACGGCGGCACCCGGGAGCGCCGTGGCTGCCGCATCCCCCGCGCCTGCCGCGGCGAAGCCGGTGGCCAAGGCCACCGAGCCCGTCCGGCCGGTGTTGGTGGAGGCGGATTCGGAGAGCCCTGACCTCGGCACGGTGCGTGTGCCGGACGTCCAGGGCGCCGGTGGCCGTGAGGCCGTGGTGAAGCTGCTCGCCGCGGCATTGGAGCCACAGGTACAGGGAAGTGGACGTGTGGTGTCTCAAACCCCCGCCGCCGGCTCGCTGGTGGAGAAGGGGGCCCGGGTGACGCTGGAGCTGGCGGCGCGGCAATAAGGCCGCGCTGACTCCAGGCCCCGTGCTTGCAATGCGTGTGAAGGGGAAGAGATGAAGCTGACGGATGTCCTCGCAGGGTGTGGTGCCGAGCAGACCTCGGGCGGTCGTTCCGCGGTCGACGTCACCGGTGTGACCCAGGACTCGCGGCGTGTGAAGCCTGGCGACTTGTTCGTCGCCATTCCCGGCACCAAGGAGGACGGTGCCCAGTTCATCGGCGAGGCCGTGTCACGGGGTGCCGTGGCGGTGGTCTCCGAGAAGCCGGTGCCTTCCTCGCAGGTGCCCTTCTTCAAGGTGGGCAGCGCGCGCAAGGCGTTGGCGCTCATCGCCGCGAACTTCCATGGCCGCCCGGCCGACAAGCTGACGCTCCTGGGCGTCACGGGCACCAACGGGAAGACGACCACGACGTATCTCCTGGAGGCGATGAGCACGGCGGCCTATGCGTCCACCGGCGTCATCGGAACGCTGGGCTACAAGTTCGGTGGCAACACGGTGTCCACGGCGAACACCACCCCGGATGCGCTGGAGCTGCACCGCATCTTCCGGGAGATGGTGGACGCGGGCGTGGAGACGGTGGTGATGGAGGTCTCCAGCCACGCGCTCGCGCAGGAGCGCGTGCACGGGCTGACCTTCAAGGCCGCGGGCTTCGCGAATCTGAGCCGTGACCACCTGGACTACCACAAGGACATGGAGGACTACTTCCAGGCGAAGCGGAAGCTGTTCGCCGAGAACCTGTCCGCCACGGGTGTGGGCGTCGTGAATGGCGACGACACGTACGCCAGCCGCATCTACAACGAGCTGCGCGGCCAGAAGCGCATGGCGTGGAAGTTCAGCCGCCAGGGCAATGGCGAGATTTCCGCCGCGGACGTCACCTTCACGCTCTCGGGCATCAAGGGCACGCTGAAGACGCCGGCGGGTGACATCCCGCTCAAGAGCAAGCTGCTCGGTCCCCACAACCTGGAGAACATCCTCCTGGCGGTGGGCATTGGCCTGGGCGCGGGCTTCTCGCGCCGCGAGGTGCAGGAAGGCATCGAGCGCATGATGCCGGTGGCCGGCCGCATGGAGCGCGTGGAGAACTACGGCCCGGCGGGAGCGCCCGCCGTGCTGGTGGACTACGCGCACACGGACGACGCGCTCAAGCGCGCGCTGGAGGCCTCGCGTTCGCTGGCCAAGGGCCGCGTCATCGTCGTCTTCGGCTGCGGTGGAGACCGGGACAAGGGCAAGCGTCCGCTGATGGGCGCGGTGGCCGCGGAGGCCGCGGACCTGGCCGTCATCACCAGCGACAACCCCCGCACGGAGGACCCGGACGAAATCATCAGCCAGGTGACGCCGGGCCTGGAGAAGGGCGGCCTGCGCCGCATCTCCGCGGGCAAGGCGAAGTCGGGCGAGAAGGGCTACCTGGTGGACGCGGACCGCCGCGCGGCCATCGAGCAGGCCATTGGCCTGGCGACGGCCGACGACGTCGTCCTCGTCGCTGGAAAGGGCCACGAGACCTACCAGCAGGTGGGCCAGGAGAAGCACAACTTCGATGACCGCCAGGCGGCGGCGAAGGCGCTGGCGAACCGCACTCCCGGCTGACGAAGGCGGCGCGGCCCGGACTCCCCCACCCGTATGGCAGCTCGATTCAGCGACGAAGAGGTGGTGCAGGCGACCGGGGCGACCCGGCGTGGAGGCTCCGGGCCGGCCGTCTTCAACGCGGTCTGCACCGATACGCGCGCGCTCACCCAGGGCTGCCTTTTCGTGGCCCTGGTGGGCGAGCGCTTCGACGCACACGCCTTCGTGGACGCGGCGGCCCGTGGTGGCGCCGCGGCCGCGGTGGTGGCGAAGGGCCGTCCCCTTCCGGTGCTGCCGGAGGGCTTTGTCCTCTATGAAGTGGACGACACGCTGATGGCGTTGGGGGCCCTGGGCCGCCACCACCGTCAGCGCTTCCGCATCCCCATCTGCGCGGTGGGCGGCTCCAACGGGAAGACGACCACCAAGGAGATGGTGGGCGCCATCCTGGCCACGCGCGGGCCGGCGCTGAAGACGGAGGGCAACTTCAACAACGAAATCGGTGTCCCCCTGACGCTGTTCCGGCTGGAGCCCCAGCACGTGGCGGCGGTCATCGAGGTGGGGATGAACCGGCCCGGTGAAATCGAGCGGCTCACGCGAGTCGTCCAGCCGGACGCGGGTGTCATCACCGTCGTCCAGCCGGAGCACCTGGAGGGCTTGGGCAGCCTTCAGGGCGTGGCCGACGCGGAAGGGGAGATGTTCCAGGAGATGGGCGCGGGGACCACCATCGTGGTCAACGCGGACGACGCGCTCATCCCCGCCCAGGCCGAGCGCAGCACGGCGAACCGCCTGACGTTCGGCCGCGTGGAGAGCGCGGACGTGCGGCTGGTGTCGGTGGAGACGAAGGGGCTCGAGGGCATGGTGGCCACGGTGCGCCACCTGGGCCGCGAGTGGCCCGTGCGCTTGTCCTTCATCGGCCCGCACAACGCGCAGAACGCCACGGCGGCCTTCGCGGTGGCGCTGGCGTTGGGCTACACGCCGGAGGAGTGCGTGCGGGGGCTGGAGGCGGCGCGTCCGTACTCGCGGCGCCTCAACGTGGTGGCGGGGCAGGGCGGGGTGACGGTGATTGACGACTGTTACAACGCGAACCCCGCGTCGATGGACGCGGCGCTCGAGACGCTGGGCACGCTGGTGACGGCCGAGGGCCGCGCGGTGGCGGTGCTGGGCGACATGTTGGAGCTGGGCCCGGGAGAGCTGGAGGAGCACGCGCGGTTGGGCGAGCTCGCCGGGAGCAAGGCGGCGCTGGTGGCCTTCTTCGGGCCCCGCTCCGCCGAGGGATTCAAGCGCGCGGGGCTGGGTGGGTCCGCGGCGCATTTCACGGAGGTGGAGCCGCTGGTGGCGTGGTTGACGCCGCGGCTCAGGCCTCGGGACGTGGTGCTGGTGAAGGCGAGCCGCGGGATGCGGCTGGAGCGCGTGGTGGCCGCCCTGACGGGTTCGGCCGCGCCCTCCGGAGGAAACCACTAGTGCTGTACCTGCTCTACGAGCTCATCCAGAACACGGAGGCGGGGCGCATCCTCAACTTCTTGCGCTACCCCACCTTCCGCATCATCGCCGCCGGAGTCTTCGCGCTCGTGCTGGGCATGCTGATTGGTCCGCGCCTCATCGACAGGCTGCGGCTGAATCAGTACGGGCAGAGCAACGTGCGTGAGAACACGCCGGACTCGCATCAGAAGAAGAAGGGCACGCCCACCATGGGTGGCACGCTCATCCTCATCTGCATCGCGGCGGGCACGCTGCTCTTCGCGGACCTGAAGAGCCGGGTCATCTGGGTGGTGCTGCTGCTCACCTTCGGCTACGGCTTCATCGGCTTCCTGGACGACTGGCTCAAGCTGTCCAAGCGCAACTCGAAGGGCCTGGCCGGGCGCAAGAAGATGGCGCTGCAGACCTTCTTCTACCTGGTGGCCGTCTTCGGGCTGCTCACCACGTGGACCCATCCGGATGGCTCGTTCGGCCCCACGCTGCTCATCAACACGCGGCTGACGCTGCCGTTCATCCCCTCGCACTGGTTCAACCTGGACCTGGGCTGGTTCTACGTGGTGTTCGCGTGGCTGGTCATCGTGGGGACGTCCAACGCGGTGAATCTCACCGACGGCCTGGACGGGCTCGCCATCGTCCCGACCATCGTCTCGGCCATCACCTTCGCGGTGCTCTGCTACGTGGCGGGCACCACGCTGAGCATCGCGGACTCGGTGACGGTGGGTGGGACGACGAAGCTGGTGGCGACGCCGCTGTATCAGTACCTGGGTATCCTCCAGGTGCCGGGTGGCGCGGAGCTGGCGGTGTTCTGCGCGTCCATCGTCGGTGCGGGCATCTCGTTCCTGTGGTTCAACACCTACCCGGCCTCCGTCTTCATGGGCGACATCGGCTCGCTGGCGCTGGGTGGCGCGCTGGGCGCGCTGGCGGTGCTGTCCAAGAACGAGGTGGTGTCCGCCATCATCCACGGCATCTTCTTCGCGGAGGCGCTGAGCGTGATGATTCAGGTGGCCTCCTTCAAGATGACGGGAAAGCGCGTCTTCAAGATGGCGCCGGTGCATCACCACTTCGAGCTCAAGGGCCTGGCCGAGCCGAAGATCATCGTCCGTTTCTGGATCGTCTCCATCCTCTGTGGTGGCGTGGCGCTCCTATCGCTGAAGCTGCGCTGAATCTCCTCGAGAGGTGACACATCCATGACGTTCGCGCTGTCCGGGCAGAAGGTGTTGGTGTACGGGCTGGCGAAGAGCGGCGTGGCGGCGCTGCGCTTGTTGCGTCAGCAGGGCGCGCATGTCACGGCGCTGGATGCCCGCGGTGAGGATGCGCTGGGCGACGTGGCCCGCGAGGTGAAGTCGCTGGGTGCCACGCTGGTGACGGGCCCCGCCCCGGCGGGCCTCCTGGAGTCGCAGGCGCTGGTGGTCGTGAGTCCCGGAGTGCCGTTGGCGCTGCCGGAGCTGCGCGCCGCCTCCGCCGCGGGGGTGTCCGTCTGGGGCGAGGTGGAACTCGCGGGGCGCTTCCTGGAGTCGGTGCCGCTGTTCGGCATCACCGGCACCAACGGCAAGAGCACCACCACGGCGCTGACGGGAGAGCTGTTCGAGAAGGGCGGCCGGCGCACCTTCGTCGGCGGCAACCTGGGCCGCCCCTTCAGCGAGGCGGCGATGTCGCCCGGGGATTGGGACGCGTTGGTGGTGGAGCTGTCCAGCTTCCAGCTCGAGGGCATCCAGTCGCTGCGTCCGCGCGGCGCCGTCATCCTCAACCTCACGCCGGACCACCTGGACCGGTACGCGAGCCACGCGACCTACGGCGAGGCCAAGGCCCGCATCTTCCATCACCAGCGCGCGGGTGACTTCGCGGTGGTCAACGCGGACGACGCGGATGTGATGGGCCTGGCTCGCCAGGCGAAGGTGCCGGTGTACGGCTTCAGCGTCACGGGCAAGCCGGTGGTGGACGTGCCGAAGCTCGCGGGGCTGGCGGTGGCGGAGGAGGGCGGTTTCCGGCTGGACTTCCAGGATGAGCACTACCGGTTGAACAACCGCGCGCTGCGCGGGGCGCACAACGCGCAGAACGCGATGGCGGCGACGCTGCTGGCGAGGCTGGGCGGCGTGCCGGCGGACGCGGTGCAGGCGGGGCTCGACAGCTACCCAGGCTTGCCGCACCGGCTGGAGAGCGTGCGGGTGTTGGACGGGGTGGAGTGGGTGAACGACTCGAAGGCCACGAACGTGGACTCGGTGCTGGTGGCGCTGCGGGCCTTCCGAAGCGGGCTGTGGCTGATTGCCGGTGGCAAGGGCAAGGGGGCGCCGTACGCGCCCATGGTGGAGGAGGGGCTGGGCAAGGTGAAGGGCGTGCTGACCATTGGCGCGGACGCGGACGTGCTGGCGAAGGCGTACGCGGACCGGGCACAGGTGCACGCGTGCGGGACGTTGGCGGCGGCGGTGGCGAAGGCGCGAGAGCTGGCGAGGGCGGGTGAGACGGTGCTGCTGTCACCCGCGTGTGCGTCGTACGATCAGTTCAAGAACTTCGAGGACCGGGGCGACACGTTCAAACGCCTGGTCGGAGCGCTGTGACGGCATGAAGACCTCTCCTCCGTCGACTGCGCTCGTGCGGTTCGATCCGCTGCTGTTGTGCGCCGTGCTGGCCCTGGTGACGATGGGGCTGGTGATGGTGTACTCGGCGAGCGCGGTGCTCGCGCAGGACAAGCTGGGCGACAGCTTGTACTTCTTCAAGCGGCAGCTCACCGCGGCGGGCATGGGCCTGGTGGCCATGGCCGTGGCCATGAAGGTGGGTTGGCGCAAGCTGGCGCGCTGGGCGTATCCGCTGCTGCTCGCGGCCATCGTCCTCCTGGTGCTGGTGGCGATTCCGGGCATCGGCTCGGCGGCGGGTGGCGCGCGGCGCTGGATTCGGCTGCCGGGCTTCAGCCTCCAGCCCGCGGAGGTGGCCAAGTTCGCGTGGGTGGTCTACCTGTCCTATTCGCTGGCGAAGAAGCGCGAGAAGGTGGCGACGTTCTCGGTGGGCTTCCTCCCGCACCTGGCGCTCTGCGGCATCCTGGTGATGCTTTGCATGCTCCAGCCCGACTTCGGCAGCAGCGTGTTGCTGGTGTTCATGTTGTTCGTGCTGCTGTTCGCCGCGGGCGCGAAGCTCAGCTACCTGGTGGGCTCCGTGCTGCTCGCGCTGCCGCTGGCCTATGTGGCCATCGCCTCCAGCCCGTACCGCATGAAGCGCATCCTGGCCTTCCTGGACCCATGGGCGCACCGCCATGACGTGGGCTACCAGGTGGCCGAGTCGCTCATGTCCATCGGCTCGGGCGGCGTGGTGGGCCTGGGCCTGGGCGACGGGCGGCAGAAGCTCTTCTTCCTGCCGGAAGCACACACGGACTTCATCTTCTCCATCCTGGGCGAGGAGACGGGGCTGGTGGGCGTGGGCGTGCTCGTCGCGCTCTACGCCATCGTCCTGTGGCGCGGCGTGCGCGCGAGCCTGGCGGCGGGGGAGACCTTCGGCACGTACCTGGGCCTGGGCTTCACCTCCATCATCGCGTTCCAGGCCACGGTGAACATGTGCGTGGCCATGGGGCTCTTGCCCACGAAGGGGCTGACGCTGCCGTTCGTTTCGTACGGAGGCACGTCGCTGGTGGTGCTGATGGCGGCGGCGGGCGTGTTGCTGTCGCTGAGCGCCAGCGCACAGGGCGCGCCGAGAAGTTCGCGAGCGGGTTCGGAGTTGAGGGAGGTGGCGGCGTGAAGGTGCTCATCGCGGGAGGCGGCACCGGTGGTCATCTCTTTCCGGGCATCGCGCTGGCGGAAGAGGTGGTGACGCGTCACCACGCCAACGAGGTCGTCTTCGTGGGCACGGAGCGGGGCCTGGAGGCGCGCGTGGTTCCGCGCGAGGGCTATCCGCTGGAGCTGGTGAAGGTGCAGGGCCTCAAGGGCAAGGGCCTCTTCTCCCTGCTCAAGGCGCTGGTGGCGCTGCCCCTGGCCTTCATCGAATCGTTTCGCATCCTCGTGCGGCAGAAGCCCGACGTGGTGGTGGGCGTGGGCGGCTACGCGAGCGGGCCCGTGGTGATGGCCGCGTGGCTGATGGGCATCCCCACCGCCATCCAGGAGCAGAACGCGCTGCCGGGCTTCACCAACAAGGTGTTGGGCAAGATGGTGCGCGTGGTCTTCATCGCCTTCGAGGAGGCGCGGCGCTTCTTCCCGGAGAAGAAGGTGCAGCTCATCGGCAACCCCATCCGCCGCAAGTTGATGGACAACTACCTGCGCAGCCACGTGGCGCACGAGCACTTCTCGGTGCTCGTCTTCGGCGGCAGCCTGGGCGCGCGGGGCATCAACCAGCGGATGTTGGAGGCGCTCGACTCGCTGGGGGACTTGAAGGGCGACGTGCGCTTCGTGCACCAGACGGGGAAGAACGACCTGGAGACGGTGCGCAAGGGCTACGCGGACAAGGGCTTCCAGGCGGAGGTGGTGGAGTTCATCGACGACATGTCGAGCGCGTACGCGAAGGCGGACCTCGTCGTCTGTCGCGCGGGCGCCACCACGCTGGCGGAGCTCACGGTGTGCAAGAAGGCGAGCATCCTCATCCCCTTCCCGCACGCGACGGATGACCACCAGACGGTGAACGCGCGGGCGCTGGTGGACGCGGGCGCGGCGTTGATGTTCCAGGAGTCGGAGCTGACGGGGCAGAAGCTGGCGGAGACGCTGCGGATGCTGAAGTCGCAGCCGGAGCGTCTCAAGGGCATGGAGAAGAAGGCGGCGCTGCTGGGCCGCCCCGAGGCGGCGAAGGAGCTGGCGGACGTGTGTGTGGACCTGATGGTGCAGACCTGGGGCCCCAGTGGCCGCGAGCGCGCCACCCCCGAGGCGAAGAAGGCGCCCAGGAGCGAGTCGTGACGAAGAACAAGCCTCAGAGTCTCTTCAAGACGCGGCATGCCGCGCAGGTGCACTTCGTGGGCATCGGCGGCATCGGCATGAGCGGTATCGCCGAGGTGCTGCTCAACCTGGGCTACCGGGTGTCCGGCTCCGACTTGAAGGAGAGCGACATCACCCGGCGCCTGGCGCGCATGGGCGCCACCATCTTCGAGGGCCACAAGGCGCAGAACCTGGTCCAGGCAGACGTGGTGGTCATCTCCTCCGCGGTGCGCAAGGACAACCCGGAGGTCGTCACCGCGCGCCAGCGCAAGATTCCCGTCATCCCGCGCGCGGAGATGCTCGCGGAGTTGATGCGGCTGAAGTACTCGGTCGCGGTGGCGGGCAGCCACGGCAAGACGACGACGACGTCCATGGTGGCCACGGTGCTGAGCGCCGCGGGCCTGGACCCGACGGCGGTGGTGGGCGGCAAGGTGAACGTGCTCGACTCCAACGCCAAGTTGGGCAAGAGCGAGTTGATGGTGGTGGAGGCGGACGAGAGCGACGGCAGCTTCCTCAAGCTGCACCCGTCCATCTCCATCGTCACCAACATCGACCCGGAGCACATGGACCACTACGGCTCGCTGGAGACGCTCCAGACGGCCTTCGTGGAGTTCTGCAACCGGGTGCCGTTCTACGGCCTCAACGTGTTGTGCCTGGACAACCCCAACGTCCAGGCGCTCTTGCCGCGCATCGAGAAGCGCTTCGTCACGTACGGCAGCTCGCACATGGCGGACTACCGCCTGGAGAGCATCTCCCTGGACGGCTTCACCACGACGTTCCAGGCGTTCCGCCGCGAGGAGGCGCTGGGCGAGTTCCGCGTGCGCATGGTGGGCGCGCACAACGCCTTCAACGCGCTGGCCGTCATCGCCGTGGCGGAGGAGATGGACATCCCGCTGGAGACGGTGCGCACCGCGCTGGCCGAGTTCGGCGGCGTGCAGCGGCGCTTCACGGTGAAGGGCGAGGCGAAGGGCATCACCGTCGTGGATGACTACGGTCATCACCCCACGGAGGTGCTGGCCACGCTCGCGGGCGCGCGGCGCGCGTTCGGCCGGCGCGTGGTGGTGGCCTTCCAGCCGCACCGGTACACGCGCACGCATGACTTGATGAAGGAGTTCACCACCGCGTTCAACGACGCGGACGTGCTCTTCGTCAGCAGCGTCTACGCGGCCGGCGAGGAACCCATTCCGGGAGCCACGGGCGACGCGCTGGCGGACGCCATCCGCGCGCATGGGCACCGCGACGTGACGTATGTCCCCAAGCGCACGGACCTGCCCGCGGCGCTGCTGCCCCGGCTGCGCGAGGGCGACCTGGTGCTGACGCTGGGCGCGGGTGACATCACCCACGTGGGCCCGGAGCTGTTGTCCCTGCTGTCCGCTCCCGCCGCGACGAAGGGCTAGCCGTCATGGTGGAAGAGGGCGTGAAGACGGCGCTGGCGGCGCGCGTGGAGCAGGTGCCGGACTGCGAGGTGAAGGCCGGGGCTCCCCTGGCGCCCCTCATCAGCGTCCGGGTGGGCGGCGCGGCGGAGGCGCTGGTGCGTCCTCGCTCGGCCGAGGCGCTGGTGGCCCTGCTGAAGCTCGCTCGCGACGAGGGGGCTCCCGTCACCATCCTGGGCGGCGGCGCCAACACGCTGGTGGGCGACGGCGGCGTGCCGGGGCTCACGGTGAAGGTTCCTGGGACCCTGTTCCCGGAGGAACTCGAGGTGGGGGCAGACGAGGGCCTCATCACCTTGTGCTCGGGCTCGGCCATCGTGCGCATCGTCAACGTGATGCGGGCTCAAGGGTTGGTGGGCGCGGAGTTCCTCGCGGGCATCCCCGGGACGCTGGGGGGCGCGGTGTCGATGAACGCGGGCACGAAGAATGGCGAGGCCTTCCGAGTCATCGACGCGGTGGAAGTGGCCACGGCGGACGGGGTGGGGTGGCTCACGAAGGCGCAGATTCCGCATTCCTACCGGCACTCGGAATTGCCTCCGGGCGGGGTGGTGACGCGGGTGCGCTTCCGCCTCCCCAAGGGGGACGTGGAGGCCTCGAAGGCCGCCATGGACGCGGACCTGGGCTACCGCAAGCGGACGCAGCCCTTGAGCCAGCCCAACTTCGGCAGCGTCTTCACCAATCCGCCAGGCGACCACGCCGGGCGACTCATTGAACGCGTGGGCCTGAAGGGCCACACGCTGGGGCGGGCGCAGATTTCGACGCTGCACGCCAACTGGATTGTGAACCTGGGCGGTGCCACCGCCCGGGACGTGCTGGGCCTCATCACGCTGATGCAGACGCGGGTGCGTGAGGAGACCGGCGTGGAGATGAAACCCGAAGTCAAACGCGTGGGGGAGTTCCTGCCATGACAGTCATTCGCGGTGCCTTCAGCAAGGACGAGCTCAAGCACAAGCGCGTGGGCGTGTTGTACGGCGGCCTCTCCGCCGAGCGCGAGGTGTCCCTGCGCACCGGCGCCGCCGTGGCCGAGGCGCTGCGCTCGCTGGGCTACACTGTGGTGGACATCGACGTGGGGAAGGACCTGCCCGCGCGTCTCGCCGCGGAGAAGGTGGACGTGGCGTGGCTGGCGGTGCACGGCCGCTACGGCGAGGACGGCAGCCTCCAGGGGCTGCTCGAGTCCATGTTCATCCCTTACACGGGCAGCGGCGTGCTGGCGTCCGCGCTGGGCATGGACAAGGTCTACGCCAAGCAGGTCTTCGTGGCGCACGGCATCCCCACGCCCGCCTACCGCGCGTTCCAGGACGAGGCGTCCGCGCTGGCGGCGGGGGACTCGCTGCCGTTTCCCTTCCCCGTTGTCGTGAAGCCCAGCCGCGAGGGCAGCAGCGTGGGCGTGCACATCTGCAAGACGCGCGAGTCGTACGACGCCGCCGTGCGGGATGCGGCGAAGTATGCGGGCACCCTCCTGGTGGAGCAGTTCGTCAAGGGCCGCGAAGTCCAAGGTGGAGTCCTGGACGATGAGGCGCTGGGCGTCATCGAGGTTCGCGCCGCACGCGAGTTCTACGACTACGATGCGAAGTACAAGGCGGGCACTGGCACTCAGTACCTCTTCCCCGCGCCCCTTCCTCCGGATCAGTATGCACGGGTCAATGAGGTGTGCCTGGGCGCGCACCGGGCCCTGGGATGTGCCGGGGCCTCGCGCTCGGATGTCATCGTCACCGAGGGAGGCGCTGTGTTCCTGCTGGAAACCAACACGCTGCCGGGTATGACGGCCACCAGCCTGCTGCCCAAGATTGCGGCTGGACGCGGAATTGACTTCCCGTCCTTGTGCGAGCGCCTGTTGCAAGGGGCCTGTCTCAAGGCTTAGAAGGCGCCCCCCTTTCGAATCCCCCTGGAAAAGTCCCGGGCTCCTCGTGTGCCCGGGGCGCTACAGCAACGTGGCTGTCGCCAAAAACTGGCGTGGAGAAACATCCGCGCGCAGCATGCGTGTCACCGTTCCCTCATCATGGCCTTTGGTCGAAACAAGAACCGCCGCCGTCAGGACGCCGCCCAGCGAAACGAGGCGGTCAAAGGCGCGGTGCGTTCAAAGGGACCGGGCGTGTTGAAGGTGCTGGCGCTGACGCTGGTGACGGGCCTGTTGGTGTGGGGTGGGGTGGAATTGCGGCGCTGGGCGCTCCAGTCGCCCCGGTTCGAGCTGGCGGCGGTGTCGTTCTCCGGCCTGCAGCGCGCCTCGCGCGTGGAGTTGTTGCGGCTGGCGGCGCTGACGAAGGGGCAGAACCTCTGGGCGTTGGACGTGGGCGCGCTGGAGCGGGCCATGCTCCAGCACCCGTGGGTGAAGAAGGTGGAGGTGTCCCGGCGCTTTCCCAACCGCGTGTCCGTCGCGGTGACGGAGCACGTGCCGGAGGCACTGGCGGTGCTGGGCGAGCTGTACGTGTTGGACGAGGAGGGCGAGCCCTTCAAGCGGGTGACGCCAGGGGATGGACTGGACCTGCCGCTCGTCACCGGGGTGGACCGGGAGGGCTACGTGACGGACCCGGACCAGGCGCGCCAGCGGTTCCAGGCGGCGCTGGAGGTGGCTCGGGCGTATACGAAGGCGGCGGCGCCGGGCAAGCCCGAGCGGCTGTCCGAGGTCCGGATGGATGGGCGGGACGTGACGCTGGTGGCGGCTTCCGGTCAGGAAGTGCGCCTAGGCGAAGGAGATTCCGAGGTCAAGCTGCAGCGGTTGGCCCGTGTCCGGCGCGAACTGGGCGCCAGGGGGCTTGCAGCGGAGATCATTCACCTGGATAACCGGGCCCGGCCCGGTTGGGTGGCGGTGAAGATTTCGAGCCCCGTGTCCGAGAGGAGCGGGAGCGCGAAGCCGTAAGAGGACGCCCCTTTCACGAGAGTGGGGGGCCTGGGAGGGTTGTCATGGCGAAGCAGAAGTCGGGGGAGATTATTGTCGGCCTCGACATCGGCACGACGAAGATTTGCGCCATCGTCGGGGAGCTGACCGACAGCGGTATCGACATCATCGGTATCGGGACGCATCCGTCGAAGGGGTTGCGCAAGGGCGTGGTGGTCAACATCGAGGCGACCGTCTCCTCCATCCGCCGCGCGATTGAAGAAGCGGAGCTGATGGCGGGCGCCGAGATTTCCCATGTCTACACGGGGATCGCCGGTGGCCACATCAAGGGCTTCAATTCCCAGGGCATCGTCGCGGTGAAGGACAAGGAGGTCCGCGAGGCGGACATCGCCCGAGTCATCGACGCGGCCAAGGCGGTGGCCATTCCGCTGGACCGGGAAGTCATCCACGTGCTGCCCCAGGAGTTCATCATCGATGACCAGGGCGGCATCAAGGAGCCCCTGGGCATGGCGGGCGTGCGCCTGGAGGCCAAGGTGCACATCGTCACGGGCGCCGTCTCCAGCGCGCAGAACATCGTCAAGTGCGCGAACCGGACGGGCCTGAATGTTTCAGACATCGTCCTGCAGCCCCTGGCGAGCGCCGAGGCGGTGCTGGGCGATGACGAGAAGGAACTGGGTGTCTGCCTCGTCGACATCGGCGGTGGCACCACGGACATCGCCATCTTCTCCGGCGGCTCCATCGTCCACACGGCGGTGATTGCACTGGGTGGCAACAACCTCACCAGTGATATTGCCATCGGGTTGCGCACTCCGGCCCACGAGGCCGAGCGCATCAAGCAGAAGTACGGCTGCGCGCTGGCGTCGCTCATCAACAAGGACGACACCCTGGAAGTGCCCAGCGTGGGCGGGCGTCAGCCCCGCGTCCTCGGGCGGCAGATTCTCTGCGAGATTCTGGAGCCGCGCGTCGAGGAGATCTTCCAACTGGTGCATCGGGAGATCCAGAAGTGCGGCTACGAGGACCTGCTGGCCTCGGGCGTGGTGATTACCGGTGGCTCCACGCTGCTGGCGGGCATGCCGGAGCTGGCCGAGGAAGTGCTCGGGCTGCCGGTGCGCCGGGGCATGCCGCGCGGCATCGGCGGGTTGGTGGACGTGGTGAAGAGCCCCATGTACGCGACGGGCGTGGGCCTGGTCGTCTACGGTGCCAAGCACCTGGACCGGCGGATGTTCCGCATCCGCGAAGAGAACGTGTACAAGAAGGTGAAGGGCCGCATGCGCGAGTGGCTCGAGGAAATCTTCTAGCGCCGCGAGGACGCGAGAGCGTCCCGGTGCAACGAGAGGGGCTCTTCCACCTGGGAGGGCCCCTCTTCTTTTTGGACGCAGTGCGCCACGGGTAGTGCGGGTCCGGGGGCTGGAGCTGACGCGTCAGGGCGGGTTCGTTTCCCCGGATTGACGGGTCAAAGGAGCGCAGAGCGGGCAGTGACTGGGGGTTCAAAGGATCCGGTTTCCAGAATCTGGATCCGTGATTCGGATCCTCGGGGGTGCGCAGGGGAAAGTCGCCCTGGAAACGCCTCGGAAGGATGTGCGCCGAGAACTGGACGGGCGCTGGCGCTGGGATTGCTATGAGCGTTTCCTCGCTGCCGCATTTCCCTTTCCGTGTGTGTGGCGCCAGTCCTATGAATCCGAACTCACAAACTCCTACTCCGCTCGTAGTGGCACGGCGTGTACGAGCCCGAGCGCCCATCGCGGCGCTGCTGGCGCTCCTGTGCACCGCGCTCTTGGCACCTGCCGCAGCTCGGGCCGAGGCCGACTCCTTCCACCTGGGCGACGGCTCGGACGGCGCGCTCAGCGTCACCGCCGCGAACACGGTCATCAACACGTACGCACGGGTGACGGCCGCGGTTCCGGCAGGCCAGTCCTTCGTGAACGTGTCTTCGTCGACGGGGTTCGCCGTTGGTGACCTGGTGCTGGTGTTCCAGGCCACGGGGCTGACGGCGCCCGCCGCGGGCAATCAGACGCCGGTCGACCTGAACCTCCCGGCGAACGTCGGAGTCGGCCGCTGGGAGTTCGGGCGTGTGGCGGCTGTGACGGCCACGCGCCTCACCTTCTCGGCTCCGCTCACGGTGCCCTTCGCGGCCAACACGGCGCAGGCCATCCGGGTTCCCGAGTACACGACGGTGACGGTGGGCGCCGCGGGAAGCATTGTCGCCCAGCCCTGGGATGGGCAGACGGGCGGCGTGGTCATCTTCCTGGCCAGGAACGCGGTGACGAACGCTGGAACCATCTCCGCGAGCGGCGCGGGTTTCCGTGGCGGCATCTTCTCCAACGGCAACGGTGATAGCTGCACTGGCATCAACCAGGCGTATCCGGGCGGCGCGGCGAAGGGCGAGGGCGTGGTGGCCGCGAACTACTCTCCCTCCTTCCCGTTCACGGGGACCTCGACGGGCTACGGCAACATCGCGAACGGCGCTGGTGGCGGTATCTGCCACAACTCGGGCGGTGGCGGCGGTGGTGGCGCGGGTGGGGGTGGCAAGGGTGGACGCACCTGGAGCGGCGATGTTCCTCCGTCGCGTGATATCGGCGGTCGGGGTGGCGCTCAGATGGTCTTCACCGCCGTGAACCACATGCTGTTCGGCGGCGGCGGCGGCGCGGGGCATAGCAATGATGACTTTGGCGGTGCAGGCAGCGCGGCGGGTGGCATCGTGTTCATCCGTGCCGCTTCTCTCTCCGGGACGGGAGCCATCTCCGCCAACGGCGTGGCGGGCGAGAATACGCATGGGGACGGAAATGACGCGGCCGGTGGTGGCGGCGCGGGCGGCACCCTCTACCTGCGCTTCACGGGGACCCTGACCTGCAACGCGAACCAGGTATCGGCGCGCGGTGGCAATGGTGGCAGTACCATCTTCGCACAGCACGGGACGGGTGGTGGTGGTGGCGGCGGTCGCGTGTTGCTCCAGGGTAGCACCGTCACGTGTGTGCCCAATGTGTCGGGCGGTACTCCGGGAACTCAAGCCGATACGGAGGCTCAGGATGGAGCCACATATGGTGCCATCGCGGGCAGCCCGGGCGTCGTTGAGCCCATCGCCGGTGGTTTCGAGACGCCGACCGCGCCGGTTGTGGTGACGCCGGCCAACGGTTCCACCACGGGCGTGCGTCCTGCCATCACGGGTACGGCGACCGCGAACTCCACGGTCATCATCTACGTGGATGGGGTGGAGCTGGCGCGTGTCCCCGCCGACAACCTCGGGAACTTCACGTATACGCCGACCACGGACCTGACTGTCGGCGCGCACACGGTGAATGCGGTCTCCGTGCTGAACGGCGCGAGCAGCGTGCGCAGCAACACCAACAGCTTCACGGTGCAGAACTCCCTGCCGCCGCCGGTCATTGTCAGCCCGGCGAACAACGCGGTGCTGACGACGGCGCCGACGCAAATCACGGGCACGGCGTCCGGTGGTGCGACGAGCGTGGTGGTGACGCTCAATGGCGTGACCTATCCCCCCACGCCTGTGTCGGGCGGAAACTGGACCTTCCCGATTCCCATCACCGTGACGGATGGTGTCTACAACGTGTCTGTGGTCGCCCAGGATGCGAGCCGCACGAGCACCGCGACGACCTCCACCTTCACGGTCGACACGCAGACGTCCGTGAGCATCACGACGCCGGCGGATGGTGCCGTGTTGACGAACCCGGTGGTGACATACACGGGTACGGCGGAGCCGGGCGCCACGGTGACGGTGACGGTGGATGGCAACCCCGTGGGCACGGTGACCGCGGCCGCCAATGGCGCCTGGGCGGTTACCGGGGCCACGCCGCTGACGAACGGTCCGCACACGGTGACGGCCACGGCGCAGGACGTCGCTGGCAACACCGCGACGGACACGAACAGCTTCACGGTGGACACGGGGACCTCGGTCAGCATCGCGACTCCCGCGGACGGGGCGGTGCTCTCGAGCGGCGTGGTCACGTACTCGGGCACGGCGGAGCCGGGCGCCACGGTGACTGTGACGGTGGACGGTACCGTCGTGGGCACGGTGACGGCGAGCGCGGGTGGAAGCTGGTCCGTGCCGGTGGCCGCGACGCTGGCGGATGGCGCGCACACGGTGACGGCGACGGCGCAGGACACGGCGGGCAACACCGCGACGGACACGAACACCTTCACGGTGGACACGGGGACCTTTGTCAGCGTCACGACTCCCGCGGAGGGAGCGGTGCTGACGAACGGCGTGGTGACGTACGCGGGTACGGCGGAGCCGGGTGCCACGGTGACGGTGAGCGTGGACGGCACGACGGTGGGGACGGTGACGGCGGCCGCGAACGGGACCTGGTCGCTGCCGGTGGCGGCGTCGCTGGCGGATGGCGTGCACGCGGTGACGGCGACGGCGGATGACGGCCGGGGCCACACCGCGACGGACACCAACGCCTTCACGGTGGATGCACACACCTCGGTGAACATCGCGGGGCCGGTGGATGGCTCGACGGTGCGGAACCCGGTGGTGACGTACACGGGTACGGCGGAGCCGGGCGCCACGGTGACGGTGAGCGTGGATGGCACGGTGGTGGACACGGTGACCGCGGGCCCGGATGGCTCCTGGTCGCTGCCTGTTGCCACGCCGCTGCCGGAGGGGCCGCACACGGTGACGGCGTCCGCGCGGGACACGAGCGGCAACACGGCGACGGACTCCAACACCTTCACGGTGGATTCGTCGACAGCGGTGAGCATCACGACGCCGGCGGATGGCGCGTACTTGACCAGCGGAGTCGTGACGTACACGGGTACGGCGGAGCCGGGTGCCACGGTGACGGTGACCGTGGACGGCAACGTCGTGGGTACGACGACGGCGGCCGCGAATGGAAGCTGGTCGGTGCCGGGAGTCTCGTCGCTGGGTGACGGGCCGCACTCGGTGACGGCCACGGCGGAAGATGAGGCGGGCAACACCGCGACGGACACGAACGCCTTCACGGTGGATACGTCGACGGCGGTGAGCATCTCCACGCCGGTGGATGGCTCGGTCATCAACAACGCGGTGGTGACGTACTCGGGTACGGCGGAGCCGGGTGCCACGGTGACGGTGAGCGTGGACGGCACCGTCGTGGGCACGACGACGGCGGCGGCGAACGGAACCTGGTCGGTGCCGGGTGTCGCGACGTTGAGCGAGGGCCCGCACTCGGTGACGGCCACGGCGGAAGACGAGGCTGGCAACACGGCGTCAGACACGAACACCTTCACGGTGAACACGCAGACGTCGGTGAGCATCACGACGCCGGCGGATGGCGCGGTGCTGACGGACGGCGTGGTGACGTACTCCGGTACCGCGGAGGCGGGTGCCACGGTGACGGTGAGCGTCGATGGCAACATCGTGGGCACGGTGACGGCGGCGGCGAACGGAACCTGGTCCTTGCCGGTTCCCGCGACGCTGGTGGATGGCCCGCACTCCGTGACGGCCACGGCCGATGACGGAAGCGGCAACACCGCGACGGACACGAACACCTTCACGGTGAACACGCAGACGTCGGTGAGCATCACGACGCCGGCGGATGGCGCGGTGCTGACGAGCGGCGTGGTGACGTACACGGGTACGGCGGAGCCGGGCGCCACGGTGACGGTGACCGTGGACGGCAACGTCGTGGGCACGACGACGGCGGCGGCGAACGGAAGCTGGTCGGTGTCGGGCGTCGCGACGTTGGGCGAGGGCCCGCACTCGGTGACGGCCACGGCGGAAGACGAGGCGGGCAACACCGCGACGGACACGAACACCTTCACGGTCGACACGCAGACCTTCGTCACCATCACGGCCCCGGCGGAAGGCGCGGTGCTGCCGGGCGGCGTGGTGACGTACTCGGGCACGGCGGAGCTGGGGGCCCTGGTGACGGTGACCGTGGACGGCAACGGTGTCGGGACAGCGACCGTGGCGCCGAACGGCACTTGGTCCCTGTCGGTGCCTTCGACGCTGGCGGATGGCAACCACACGGTGACGGCCACGGCGGAGGATGAGGCCGGCAACACCGCGACGGACACGAACACCTTCCGGGTGGACTCGCGGACGTCGGTGGTCATCACCACTCCGGTGGACGGTGCGGTGCTTCAGGATGGCTCGGTCACGTACACGGGTACGGCGGAGCCGGGTGCCACGGTGACGGTGACGGTGGATGGCAACGTCATCGGGACGGTGGTCGCGGCCGCGGACGGCAACTGGATGATGCCGGGGCCCGCGACGCTGGCGGATGGTCCTCACTCCGTGACGGCCACGGCGGAGGATGATGCGGGCAACACCGCGACGGACACGAACGCCTTCCGAGTGGATACGAGCACGTCGGTGGACATCACGGCTCCGACGGAGGGTGAGGTGCTGACGAACGGCGTGGTGACGTACACGGGTACCGCCGAGCCGGGTGTGACGGTGACGGTCCAGGTGGACGGCGTCACGGTGGGGACTGTCACGGCGACGGTGGATGGCACCTGGTCTCTGCCGGTGGCCGCGCCGCTGTTCGACGGACCGCACACGGTGGTCGCGACGGCCGAGGACTCCACGGGCAACACGGCCACGGACACGGTGAACTTCGCCGTGGACACGGTGCCGGATACCCGCATCACGGAGAACCCGGCCGCGACGTCCAGTTCCATGATCGCGCGGTTCAACTTCGTCTCGGTCTCTGGAGATCCGCGTGACACCTTCGAGTGCTCGCTCGATGGCGCCGCCTTCGCGGTCTGCACGGGCCCCATCGACTACACGAACCTGCCGCAAGGCCAGCACACCTTCCAGGTGCGCGCGGTGGATGCCGATGGCGACGTGGACGCCACGCCCGCGACCTTCAACTGGGTCATCAGCATCGACACCGATGGCGATGGTCTGAGTGACGAGGAAGAGGTGACGCACGGCACCGACCCGAACAACCCCGACACGGATGGTGACGGCATTCCGGACGGCATCGAGGTGAACGTCGGTGGGACGGACCCGCTCGACGACGACACGGACGATGACGGTCTGCTCGACGGCACCGAGGACAAGGACCACGACGGCATCGTCGACCCGGGCGAAACCAGCCCCGTGTTGGCGGACACCGACGGCGACGGCCTGCAGGACGGCACGGAGCTCGGCATCACCCAGCCCGAGGGCTCCGACACCGACACCACGGTCTTCATCCCGGATGCGGACCCGACCACCACCACGGACCCGCTCAACGTCGACACCGACGGTGGCAGCGTGCGTGACGGCGTGGAGGACAAGAACCACAACGGCCGCGTGGACCCGGGTGAGACCAACCCGAACGTCGCCGCGGACGACAAGGACTCCGACCTGGACGGCATCGACGACGAGACTGAAATCGAGCTGGGTCTGGATCCGCACGACGCCGACACGGACGATGACGGCGTGCCCGACGGCGAGGACGGCATCACCGACACGGATGGGGACGGCCGCATCGACGCGAACGACCCGGACAGCGACAACGACGGTGTGAACGACGGCACGGAGCGCGGTGTCACCCGCGAGACGGCGCCTCCGGGCACCAATGTCGATTCGCCCAACTTCGTGCCGGACGCGGACCCGTCCACCACCACCGACCCGAAGCGGGCGGACACGGATGGGGACGGCCTCAAGGACGGTGAAGAGGACGTGGACCACAACGGCCGCGTTGACGCGACGGAGACCAACCCGAACGACGCCGACACGGATGACGACGCCCTGCCGGACGGCGTCGAGGTCAAGGGTGCCAACGCCACCAACCCCCTCAACCCGGACACGGATGGGGACGGCCTGAAGGACGGCGTGGAGGACGCGAACCACAACGGTGCCATCGACCGTGGTGAGACGGACCCGAACGACCGCGACACCGACCGTGGCGGCGCGAGCGACGGAGACGAAGTCAACGGAGGCACCAACCCCCTCAACGGCAATGACGACTTCGTCGTCGTGGGCCGTGGCTGCAGCACGGGCGGGGCGGGGACCTTCGCGCCGCTGGCGCTGCTGCTCCTGGCGCTTCCGCTGCTGGGCCGCCTTCGCCGCGCGACGGAGCGTTCGTCGCGGGGCCTGGCGGCGGGCCTCGCCGGGGGCCTGGCCCTCGGTGGGGTGATGGTGGCGCAGCCCGCGCAGGCGCAGGTGGTCGCGCCGACGGGGGCGTCGCAGTCCATCGACGTGCAGCGCTTCAAGCCGGGCCCGGGCGCCGAGGACATCCTCGGCATCCACAGCGCCCGCGTGCAGCGCCACCTGGGGCTCAACCTGGGGGTGTCGCTCAACTACGGGAGCAAGCCGCTCAACTTCCTGGACCCTCGTTCGGACCGGTTCATCACCGCGTTGGTGAGCCGTCAGCTGGGCGTGGACCTGATGGGCGCGGTGGGTCTGTTCGACCGCTTCGAGCTCGGCATCGTGTTGCCGGTGACGTTCCAGGACTCGGACCCGGCGCCGCAGGTGGACTCGTCCTTCTCGAAGGGCGTGGGCTCCGGTGGCATCGGTGACCTGCGCCTGGTTCCGAAGGCGCGCCTCATCGACGCGGAGCGCTTCGGCCTCGCGTTGGTGGTGCCGGTGTCCCTGCCCACGGCGGGCGGCAACGACTTCCTCGGTGGCTCCGGGGTGGGAGTGCAGCCCAAGCTGGTGGCCGAGTACGGGGAGGCCGTCCGCTTCGCGGCCAACGTGGGCGTGGACCTGCGAAAGAAGCAGGTGCTGCGCAACCTGACGGCGGGCAACGCCTTCACCTACGGCCTGGGCACGGAGATTCCCTTCACGCTGGGCCGGTTACCGCTGTCCGCCGAGGCGACGGTGATTGGCGCCATCGGATTGGATGAGCAGGACACGGAGGAGAGCCCGCTGGAGCTGCTCGCCGCGCTGAAGTACCGCGCGCCGAGCGGGTTCACCGCGCACCTGGGCGGTGGTCCGGGCCTCACCCGGGGCTATGGCACGCCGGGCTACCGGCTGCTGGCGGGCTTCAGCTACAGCCCGCCGGTGACGCAGCAGCGCGCGGAGCCGCCTCCTCCGTTGGACTCGGATGGTGACGGCATCTACGACCGGGACGACCGCTGCCCGAAGGAGCCCGAGGACAAGGACGGCTTCCAGGACGAGGACGGCTGCCCCGACCCGGACAATGACCAGGACGGCATCCTCGATGGCGCCGACCAGTGCATGAACGTCCCCGAGACGTCGAACGGCTTCCAGGACGAGGACGGCTGCCCGGACGAGGCTCCGCCCGTGGACTCGGATGGCGACGGCATCATGGACCCGGCCGACAAGTGCCCGGGCCAGGCCGAGGACAAGGACGGCTTCGAGGACGCGGACGGCTGCCCCGACCCGGACAACGACAAGGACGGCATCCCGGACGTGGCGGACAAGTGCCCGCTCGAGCCGGAGGTCATCAACGGCGTGGATGACGAGGACGGCTGCCCGGACAAGGGCAAGGTGAAGGTCCAGGTGGACGGCGAGCGCGTCGTCATCCTGGAGAAGGTCCACTTCGCCACGGGCAAGGACATCATCCTCCCGCGCTCCTTCCCGCTGCTGAAGCAGGTGGCCGCGGTGCTGCGCGCCAACCCGCAGGTGGAGCTGCTGCGGGTGGAGGGCCACACGGACAGCGACGGCAACGACGCGGCCAACCTGGACCTGTCGCGCCGCCGCGCCGCCAATGTGCGCGCCTTCCTGGAGAAGGAAGGCATCGCCGCTGCCCGTCTGGAGTCGCAGGGCTACGGCGAGACGAAGCCGGTGGACACCAACAAGACGGCGAAGGGCCGCGAGAACAACCGCCGCGTGGAGTTCACCATCCTCCGCGTGGGCAAGGTGGAAGTGGAGCGCGAGAGCCCCTGATGCACTCGCGCCACCCCAGGCGCCCACCATGGCGCCCGGGGGCTGACATTCGCAGTCGCTGATGCGAGGGTGGTTCCGGAAGGTCGTCCGGGACCACCCTCGGTTTTTGGAGCGGAGGGGTTCCATCACCCAGGGTCGGTGCCGACTGGCACACCGTGGAGACCTCGGGCGTGGGGGGAAATCAGGGCCCGCCGTCGCAGGGGGAACCCAGCAGGGGGCGTGGCATTTCGCGAGTCAAGGGGCCAGGTGGACCCACCATGCCGCGCTGCTTGCTTTCGACGCCGCCGTGTAAGTCCGCGTCAGGACTCGGCGCAGCGCCATCCCGCTACATGTGCGTAGCGGAATACTTGCCAAAGATCTGGACTTGCTGATGATGGTGGAGGTTGGAGGCCCGCGCGCTGCGTCGCGCGACGCCTGCCGAAAGGACCGCCATGGACCAGTTTGATCAGAGCAAGCAGGCCGCCAAGATTCGGGTCGTCGGGGCGGGCGGGGCCGGCTGCAACGCGGTCAACACGATGATTCTGTCCAAGCTGGACCGGGTCGACTTCATTGCCGCCAACACCGATATCCAGGCGCTTGCCGCGAGCAAGGCGCCCACGCGGCTTCAGCTGGGCCAGACGCTGACCAAGGGTCTGGGCGCTGGCGCCAACCCGGAGATGGGCCGCGAGGCCGCGCTGGAGTCGAGGGACCAGATTGCCGCGGTGCTCGAGGGCGCCGACATGGTCTTCGTGACGGCGGGCATGGGCGGTGGCACGGGCACGGGCGCCGCGCCCATCATCGCGGACATCGCCAAGAGCCTGGGTTGCCTCACGGTGGGGGTCGTCACCAAGCCGTTCCTCTTCGAGGGCAACAAGCGCCGCAAGCAGGCCGAGCAGGGCATCGTCGAGCTCAAGGCCGCGGTGGACACGCTCATCACCATTCCGAACCAGCGTCTGCTGTCGCTCTCCAACGCGCCCATGCCGCTCTTGGAGACCTTCAAGCGCGCGGACGAGGTGCTGCTCAACGCCGTGCAGGGCATCAGCGACCTCATCCAGTACCACGGCTACATCAACGTCGACTTCGCCGACGTGAAGACCATCATGAGCGACAAGGGTCTGGCGCTCATGGGCACGGGGCACTCCTCCGGGGAGAAGCGCGCGCTCACCGCCATGCAGCAGGCCATCGCCAGCCCGTTGCTCGAGGACGTCTCCATCGACGGCGCCACGGGCCTGCTCATCAACATCACGGGCGGCCGGGACATGACGCTTCAGGAGGTCAACGAGGCGCTCACCCTGGTCCACGACGCGGCCGACAGCGAGGCGGAGATCATCTTCGGTTCGCTCATCGATGAGAACATCCAGGACGAGGTGAAGATCACCATCATCGCCACGGGCTTCGTCCATCGCGACGCGCCCAAGGTTCGCCCCGTGGCGCCGGTGGTGCAGGTCCCTTTGGCCCGTCCGCCGCAGCAGTCCGTGCTCATCGGCGCGCGTGAGGAAGTGGCCAGCCTGGTTCCCGCGAAGGGTGGCGCGCCGCGTCCCCTGGCCGCGGTGGATGCCAACAAGGCCATCAGCAACCGCACGGCCGTGGTGAAGGACTCCGCGCTCCCGCTGGACGAGGACCAGTTCGACATCCCCACGTTCCTGCGCCGCCAGGGGCAGACCGAGCTCCCGTAACGGGCTTTTTCCCAGGGCGTTTCGAGCCGGCTAGCGGGCGGGAAGTCGCGCCACGCTGGCCTCGTCGCGTCCGGCGAGCTTGTCCGCGCGGGCGAAGAGGGTGTCCAGCTCCTCGTAGAGCGCGTCGATGCGCTCCTGGAGCCGAGGCGCCGGAATCACCCCATCACCGGCCAGTTCCTCCAACCGGGCGCTGGCGCGCTGCAGGAGCTGGAGCGCCTTGAGCAGCGCCAGTCCGCGGCGAGTGCCTTCCTGGGTGAAGAGGGTGCCGCTCTGCGTGAGCGCTTCGAGCGTGCCGCGCACGCCACGAACGCGGTCCGCCTGGCGGGTGCGGTAGAGGTCCAACCGTCGCGCGCGGCGGGCGCCATGGAGGTCCACCACGCCAACGTCAGTGCCTGGAAAAGAGGAGGGCTTCACGGTGTGGTAATGTACGACACGCCTTCGCGGAGCCGCAAATTTACTGGACTGTAGTGACATGTTGCACGCTCGGCCGCTCCCTTGTCAGGGTGGGAGGTGGGGGTTAGGTTCGCCGCCCTTCGCACCCGCCGTCGCTGCTTGAGGATCCGCGCCATGTTCCAGAAGCTGCTCATCGCCAACCGAGGTGAAATCGCGCGTCGTATCGGCGCGGCGGCGCGGCAGATGGGGCTGAAGACCGTCGCCGTGTACTCGGACGTGGACGCGGAGCTGCCCTTCGTGAAGGAGGCGGACGAGGCGGTGCGCATCGGCCCCGCACCGGCGAAGGACAGCTACCTGAGCATCCCCGCCATCCTGGAGGCGGCGAAGAAGACGGGCGCCCAGGCGGTGCATCCGGGCTACGGCTTCCTGTCGGAGAACGGGGAGTTCGCCCAGGCGTGCAAGGACGCGGGGCTCATCTTCGTGGGGCCTCCGCCGGAGGCGATGGCTCGGATGAAGGACAAGAGCCATGCCCGCAAGCTGGTGGCCGCGGCGGGTGTGCCCGTGGTGCCCGGCAGCGAGAACGTGGTGCCGGACGTGGCCAGCGCGTTGGCGGAGGCGGAGCGCATTGGCTACCCCGTGCTCTGCAAGGCGGCGGGCGGCGGCGGTGGCATCGGCATGGCGGCGGCGAACAACCCCGCCGAGTTGGAGAAGGTGTTCCGCCAGTGCACGGACCGGGCGAAGGCCTCCTTCGGCCGCGAGGGTGTGTACCTGGAGCGCTACTTCCCCGCGCCCCGTCACATCGAGGTGCAGATTCTGGGGGACCAGCACGGCCACCTCATCCACTGCCTGGAGCGCGAGTGCTCCATCCAGCGGCGTCACCAGAAGGTGGTGGAGGAGGCGCCGTCCGTGCTCTTCGCGGACGGGAAGAACGCGGCCCTGGCGGACAAGCTCTTCACCGCGGCTATCGCCGCGGCCAAGGCGTTTGGCTACGCGAATGCCGGCACCGTGGAGTTCCTGTACTCGGATGGAGAGGTCTACTTCATCGAGATGAACGCCCGGCTCCAGGTGGAGCACCCGGTGACGGAGCTCACCACGGGGCTGGACCTCATCGGGTGGCAGCTGCGCATCGCCGCGGGGGAGCACCTCACGGTGAAGCAGGAGGATGTGAAGCGGCGCGGGGCGGCGCTGGAGTTCCGCATCTACGCGGAGGACCCGGTGAAGTTCTTCCCGTCGCCGGGGCCGCTCAAGGTGTTCCAGCCGCCGTCGGGCGAAGGCGTGCGCTTGGACGCGGGCTACGTCGAGGGCAACACCGTCACGCCCAACTACGACCCGCTCATCGCCAAGCTCATCATCTCCGGTGCCACGCGCGCGGAGGCGATTGAGCGCTCGGTGGCGGCGCTGCAGTCCTTCCGCATCGAAGGCATCAAGACGAACATCCCGCTCCACCTGCGAATCGTCCAGGATGCCGCCTTCAAGGCTGGCGACCTGGACACGCATTTCCTGGAGCACCACGCGAAGCCGGCGTAGAGGGATGGCTTCATCCCCATCACCCTGAGGAGAACGGACTTATGGCGGACGTGGCGGCGCACATCACGGGCACCGTGTGGAAGATAGAGGTGCAGGTGGGCCAGCAGGTCAAGGAGGGCGAGACGCTCGTCATCCTCGAGTCCATGAAGATGGAGATGCCGGTGGATGCGCCCGAGGGTGGCGGCTCCGTGAAAGAGATTCGCTGCAAGGAGGCGCAGTCCGTCAACGAGGGTGATGTCCTCGTGGTGCTCGAGTAGTCCGGATGGAGCCCTCGCTGGAGGTCGAGGACCGCGAGGGTGGCGTCCGCGTGCTGACGCTGTCCAACCTGGCCCGCCGCAACGCGCTCAACGACGCGCTGCTGGCGCGGTTGGATGCCGCGCTGGCGCCCGCCTCACACGTGCGGGTGCTGCTGGTGCGAGGCGCGGGCGGCACCTTCTGCGCGGGCTATGACTTGACGCACCTGGGCCCCCCGGGTGCGGACGGGCGCCTGCCGGACGATTCGCTGGTGGAGTGCCTGCTCAAGCTGGAGCGGCACCCGGTGCCCACCGTGGCGCTGGTGCAGGGCGCGGCGGTGGGCGCGGGCTTCGACCTGGCGGCCGCGTGTGACTTCCGGGTGGGCGCGCCGGATACGCTCTTCCTCATGCCGCCGGCGAAGCTGGGCATCGTCTATTCGCCGGAGGGGCTGGCGCGGGCGACACGCCTGGTGGGCCTGTCCCGGGCGAAGCAGCTCTTCCTCACCGCGAGGAAGCTCGACGCGAGGGAGGCGCTGGCGTGGGGTCTCCTCGACATGTGTGAGGAAGACGCGGAGGCGCGAGCCTTCGCGCTGTGCGCGACGCTCGCGGGCCATGCGCCCGGTGCCGTGTCGGGGATGAAGGAGTCCTTCGGGCTGCTTTCGCGTGCGCCGCTGGGCGAAGAAGAGCAGGTGCGGTTGCGGACCCTGCGCGCGAAGGCGTTCGGCAGTGAGGACGCGAAGGAAGGTCGAGCGGCTTTCCTGGAGAAGCGTCCGCCCCGCTTCACCGGCCGCTAGTCACGCGCGGCCGGCGAGGCGGTGGGCACATCAGGTGTCGCCGAACAGTTCGCCCATGCGCAGTTGGAGCGCCGAGGCAATCTTGTAGAGCGACGAGATGGACGCGGACGACTCCGCGCGCTCAATCTGGGACAGCAGGGACACAGACAGGCCGGTGCGCCGCGCGAGCTGCTTGAGGGTGAGCTCCTGCGTCTTGCGCGCGTCGCGGATGGTGCGACCGATGGCGCGGTGCAGATCCGCCTCCGGGTCCTGGGACAAGCCCTTCTTCTGGAGGGCGTTGCGGACCGCGGTGATGAACTGCTCCGGCTCCATGGGCTTCTTGACGTAGTCAGAAGCCTGCGCCTTGAGCGAGGCAACCGCGGTGTCCACCGTGGGGTACGCCGTGGCGACGATGACTGCCACGTCGGTGTCGTACTTGCGGATCTGCTCGAGCACCTCGGTCCCCGACATCTGCGGCATCATCATGTCGAGGATGACGAGGTGGAAGTCAGAGCCACGGAGGATCTCCACCGTCTGGGTGGGGTCCGTCGTGGTCACGACCTCATAGCCTTCGCGAGTCAACACCAGCTTGAGGTAGTCGCAGTTGTCCTGCTCGTCATCAACCACCAGGATGCGAATCTGCACAGCGTCTCCTCGCTGCAGGTGAGCTTCTTCGGGCTGCGGGGCTCGGGGAGGGGACGAGAGCGCGCAGCCGATGGGGGATGTCCGCCTCCCTATTTCTTCGGCTTGGTCTTCACCGAATCGTCGTAAGCCTTCAGCTGCGCTTCGACGCCGCCGCGGTAGGCGTGCTCTGGAGGGGCGAGCTCGAGGAACTTCCGGTAGTGCTTCGCGCCTTTGTCCATCTCCTCGAGGCGGGCCCAGGTGATGCCCAGCATGAGCTGGCAGTCAGGATTCAGGTCATCTATCGAGACACACTCCTCCGCGACGGAGAGGGCATCTGAGTACTTCTTGGTCTTGATGAGCTCCTTCGCGCGGTTGATGAGCTTGGTGGTCTTCTCGTCGAGCTGCTCGGAGTTGCTCTTGACGACAAGCGGCTCCTTGCCACCCACGGGCTTGCCCTCGGGCGGAGTATTGGCCGCCGCGGCCTGCTTTGCCGCCGTCTCGGCTTCCGCGGTCAGCTTCGCGAACTGAGCCTTCAGCTCACCATGGCGCTTGGAGAAGGTCTTGCTGCCAGCGGCGGCCTCGATGGGCCCACGCGCCTTGCCAAGGTCCCCCTCCGCCAGGGCCTTCTCGGCGGCGTCGAGCTGGGGCTTGAACGCCCGCTCGGCTTTCACTTCCTCGGCGAGCGCCTTGGCTTCCTTCGTGAGCGAGCCAACGGAGGCCATCTGCGCCGCCGTGGCCTCCGCCTGGTCGAGGTCCTGGGCCGCGAGCGCCTTGCGGGTGCTCTCCATCAACTCATTGAGGGAGGGCTTCGCCGGAGTCGGCGGAGTCTCGGGGGGCTTGGTATCCGCCTGCTCCGTCGGAGGAGCCGGGTCGACCTCGGGGGGCGGCTTGGGCGGGGTGTTGTTCTGCGCCACCACCGGCGGATCCTGCACGGGCTGCTGGGGATTGGCGCCCGGAGTCTGCGTCATGTTCCAGATGAAGAAGCCACCGATGCCCAGCGCCAGGGCGATGATCGGAGGCAGGATGAACTTCATCTTGCTGCCGGACGGCGGCTCCGAGTCCTCGGCTTCGTCGGCGGCATCACCCGCGAGCAGGAAGCGCAGCTTCACATGGCCCAGCTCGACGATGTCGCCGCTGCCCAGGGACGCTTGCGCGTAGCTCTCGCCGTTGACCGTCATCCCGTTGGCGGACTGCATGTCGATGACGCGCCACTCGCCGTTCGCCTCGCGAACCAGCTTGGCGTGGGTCCGCGACAGCGAGCGGTGATCCAACGCGATGTCGTTGTCATCCGTGCGGCCGATGCGCAGCTCGGTCCGGATGCAGGCGAACTCCTGGCCTCGGAGCTCGTCCGGGCTCAGCACCACCAGCCGGGGGGCATCGTGGGTCGGAATGTCCTCCAGCTTTCGGGGACGGTCCGCCTCCACATGATCCAACCGGATGATGGAGGTGGAGTTGCGGCGCTTGTCCGCCGAGCCTTGAGACGGCGGGGTGTGGTCGTTTTCGTCACCACCACCTCCGGCGGCCTCGTCTTCGTCCCGGGCCGAGCGTGCGGGCTCGTCGGGCTCTGGCTCTGGTTCCTGCCGGCGCGCGGGTACCTTTGTCGTAATGGCGCCCACGGCATTGGCGCCTTCGGCCTGGAGTGCCAGGTCGTAGTCGCCAATCTGGATCAGGTCGCCCTCACTGAGGGGCGACTGACCCGCGATTCGCTCGCCGTTGATCCGGGTGCCGTTATAGCTACCCAGGTCCTCCACCACGACATGGCCGTTCAACCGCACCAGTCGTGCGTGCCGACGTGACACGTTTCGTTCCGTCAGGCGGATGGTGTTTCCCTCCTGACGGCCGATGGTGATCTCGTCGCGCACGAAGGGAACAACGGTCTTGCGCCCCTCGTCGTCTTCGATGATGAGCTTCAGCACGGGTCCGATCCGCGTACAGTCATAGCAGAACGGCCTTTCCACGCACAAGTCATGCATCCCCCTCAAATGACAGGGCTTTCTCCCCAGCAGGAGGGGCAAACGGACCTGTTGTCCATCGGTCAACCGGCCGGAGAAGGTGGGGTTCGGGTACATCCCTGGGTCACGTTGACCCTGGTGGGTGTCCTCCTGGGGCTCCACGGTGTCCTCTGGGCCCAGGGGCCGGTGGACGTGGACATGCTGGTGAGGTGGGGCGCGAAGGCGGGGCCGCTGGTGTTGGAGGCGGGGCAGGTGTGGCGGTTGCTCACGGCCAACCTCCTGCACCGGGACGTGCTTCACCTGGTGCTCAACGTCACCGTGCTGGTGGCCGCGGGCAGCGCGTTGGAGCGGGTCTGCCGGCGGGGGGACTACGTCGCGTTCCTGGTGACGGTGGCGCTGGCGACGATGTCCAGCTCGCTTGCCTGGTCTGGCGCGGTGAGCGTGGGGGCCTCGGGGCTCGTCTATGGATGCCTGGGGGCGCTGCTCGTGCTGGGCCGGCGCCACCGCGCGCTCTTCCGCGTCCGCTGGCTCTCGGGAGAAAGCGCGCTGCCCACGGTGCTGGTGTTCCTATGGATGGGGTGGACGTCGGTGGGCGTGGACAACGCGGGGCACCTGGGCGGGCTCGTTGCGGGAGGGCTTGCTGGAGCGTTCCTGGAGCCGCGCGATGTGGCCTCGCGACGAGGCGTGTTGAGGCCGTTGGTGGGCGTGATGGCGGCGGTGCTGCTGGCGGCCCTTGTGGTGACGGAGCGCTCGGGCTGGCGCGTGGAGCGCGATGACGGCTTCGGCATCTCGGTGGCGCTGCCGGAAGGCTGGCGCGGTGAGGTGGATGGGCAGGGGCGGAGGACGTTCTCCAACGGACTGCCGGGCTTGGGGCGCGCGACGTTCTCCGCGGAGGCCATTGAAGCGGGCGAGCCGATGGATGGGCTGGCGCAGGCCCGTCGCTATCAGGAGGAGACCTTGCCACTCGATGCGCCCGGGCCCGAGGGTCGGACGTTGTCGGTGCAAGGGCCGTCGTCGACGCAGGTGGGGGGACGCATGGCGCAGCGGCTGCGCGCGCGGCTCGAGGGGCCCGATGAAGGCCGGCACCTCATCGCGTACTTCGTGCCTCGAGGTGAGTGGGTCTACCGCCTGGTCTTCACCTGGCCCGCGCAGTGGGCCGCCTATCAGGACGTCGTGGGACGGATGGTGGCGGAGCTGCGGTTCGACGAGCCCTCGGTGCTGCGCGAGGCGCGCGGACGGGCCTTGCTGTTGCCTGGCGCGCCGGGGCCTCGCCGTGAGCTGGGCGCGGTGCTGCGCCGGCTGGGGGCTCCCAGGTACGCCATCACGCCGCTTTCGGAGTCGGTGAGCCAGTCTCCCTCTCACGTCGGCGGACGGGTGGAGCTGGCCCGTGCGTTGCTCGAGGCCGGGCGGGTGGAGGAGGGGTGTCACGCGGCGGACGAGGCCCAGGTGTATGGGCCCTCCGACACGGGGGCGCTGGAGGCGGGCGTGCGCTGTGAGCTGGCGCGCGGGGCGCTTCCGCGTGCGCTGGCGCGGTTGGAGGAGGCCCGGCGGGTGGACCCGCAGGATGCGCGCCTGCGGGCCGCGGAGGCCGTGCTGCGGACGATGATGGAGACCGTGCCGCCAGAGCCCCCGCTGGTGATGCCTCCAGCGGGGGCGCCGGGTGTCAGTCCTCGTCCTTGAGCAGGAAGTCGTTGTTGATGACCTTGAACGACAGCCTGCTGCCGCCAAGCGTGGGCGATGGCCGCTCGACGAGGGGGCGGATGACGATGCCCTCCTTGCGGTTCTTCGTGCCGCTGTAGTGACCCTGCGCGAGCTTCAGGTAGTGCTCCAGGCCGTGGTCGAACGTCCGCGCGGCCTCGCCCGTGATGACGTGCTCCACGGGCACCGTGCGCAGGCCCAGCCGCGCGCAGAACGCGAGGAACTCGGCATGGCCCAGGTACTGGCCGGTCCGGATGTCGTGGACGCTGAAGACGAACAGGTCCATGGCGTCCAGCCCCAGCCGGTTCTTCTGGATGCCCGGGCCACACAGCTCCCCCTGGATGGCGAAGCCCGGAGGAAGCACGGTGGCCAGGTCGTACTTCTGCGCCAGGAGCCACGCCCGGCTCGTCCCGGGCCGTAGCGCCCAGTTGCGAGAGCAGGCCACCAGCGTTCCGTCGAGCATCCTGACGAAGGTCGCGGAGGTGCCGTCCAGCTTGGTGGCCACGTAGAAGTCGAGGCCTCGAATCTCGTCCAGCACGCCCAGGGCGGACTGCAACCGGATTTCATCGGTCCTGGGGACCTCGGCCGGGAAGGGCGCGGCGACGTCGCTCCCCTCGGGCGGCGTGGGCTCGAACTTCACCACGCCCAAGGGCTCATGGACGTCCGTGCCCACCGGAGGTACCTCGCCACCGAGAATCGAGACCGGGAGGGCGAGCCCCTGGGACAACACGCCCCTGAGCCGCGCGGTCTTCACCCGGAAGCCTCGGGGCCGGAGGAACTCCGCCCAATCCCTGCCCTCGGGAAGCTGGCTGTCGATTTCAAAGAAGACACATGCATCCCCGACGCGGAACTCGCCCTTCCTCACCACCACGTCCCAGCCCATCACCCTCGCCTTCAGGATGCTGTCGGCTCCAGGGATGTCCTCCAGGTGGTCCACCTTCTGAATCGAGACGAGCTTTCTCTCCATTGGAGACTCCTCCATGTGCTCCGGCGAACGCCGGGCCGATTGGGACGAGGAGAAGCGTTCCGGCTGACGCCGCCTCCCATGACGCGCAGCCGCGCCCTCGGCGCATGGAGGCGGTCACCACTTGGAGCTGAAGGCTCGTACCACGATGCCCGCGTCGAGCGTCCACTCGTCGCGGAAGGAAAGCCCCGCGTCACCTCGCGCGTAGCCTCCCGCGAACCGCAGCGCGATGGGCTGGTCCGCCACCGCGACGAACACGCGCTCCAGGGCCGCGTCGGCGCGTGCGCGGAAGCGTGTCCCGCCGTCGAGGCCCAGGTTCCACCCGGCAAGTCCCGTCGCGCGCAGCGCCCACAGCCCGTCATCGCTCTCCAGCCCCAGGTCGACCATCAGCGAGGTGAAGGGAGACAACATGTGGCTCGTGCCATCGCGGGAGCGGCGCAGGGTGTGGCTCGCCGCCGGGCCGATGCCCAGCCAGGACCGGCCGGTCTCCGAACGCAAGGGGTCGACGAGGAGCCCCACGCGCCCGGTCTCCAGCGTCCATCCCGGGCCTTCCCACACGCGCCGCTGGAGGTGCGCCGCGCGCACCGCCACCGTCACGTCGAAAGGGAAGGGGATGCGCACGGGCCGCGCGGTGGGCACCAGGATGAAGCCTTCCTCCAGGTGCCGTCGCAGCAGCCCGTCATACGCGACGAAGTCCAGTCCACGCCTGTCTCCGTCCCAGAGCTCCACCCCGAGGAGTCGATGGTTCGTGAACCACGGCGTGCCCTTGCTGTGGCTGCTGTACCCCGTGCGGATGCGGAGGCCCGCGCGCAGCGACGCCCCCGTCGTTCCACTGCGCCCCGTCATGCCCGCGCCGACGAGCAGACCGTCTCCCGGGTCGAAGCAGATGGGATAGCCATCCCCCGGCGTGTCCTCGTGGGTGCAAGGTGACGTGGGGTGTGCTCCCGCCGCCGGGGCCGAGGCCAGGAGCAATGCGAGTCCGAGGGCGAGCACGGCCTAGTTCCGTGCCTGGTCGGCCATGGGGGCGGTGCGGCGCGCGGGGGCCCACAGCGAGAAGCGCAAGCCCGCGGAGGCGGACCATTCCCAGCGCGGGGGCAGGTTGGGGATGTCGTTGCGCCACGAGCCGCGAGCATCCGCCACGAGGCTCAGCGGCTGGTCATTGATGGCCAGCAGGATGAGCTCATACCCCGCGGAGAGCTTCAGCCGCTCCGGGCGCAGCGGACGCCCTTCCACCTCGCGCGACAAGAGCAGCTTCTCCGCCTCCACGCCGAAGCGCAGGTGATGGAACCCGTCCCGGTCCAGCGTCAGGTCGCCTTCGAGCACCGCGCCCGGTACGAGCATGGCGACGCCGTTCTTGTAGTCCCGCTCCGCCGACGGCCCCGCGCGCACCCGCACGAAGGACACCAGGTCCTTCGAGTGCCACAGGTCCAGCGTGGCGTGCACGGTGCCCCAGGTGAGGAAGCCTCCCTCGAGTCCTCCGCGCTCCAGCTCCTCCACGCGCAGCACTTCAATCCAGGTCCCCACGTTGAGGCTGACGTCATGACGGCGCGGCTTGCCCACGAATGTCGTCACGCGAAACAGCGGCTCATCGCGCTCGACGCTGAAGTCGTACTGGAACAGGGACATGTCGACCGACGGCTCTCCCAGGAACAGCTCCGCCTCCAGCATCCGCATGCGGTGCAGCCGCTTCTCGCTGGGGAACTCCAGTGAGATTCCGAAGTCCAGGCGCACGCGGTTCTCCAGCACCTTGGCCGGGGTCTGCAGCGGACTCCATGCGCCTCCAAGCCAGATGCGGCGGTGCAGGTCGAAGTTGAACTGCATCACCCGGCCGCGCTCGTCGCGGTACCAACCCGGGGGCGCGTCCGCGATGGAGGGCTCCATCTGGTACGTCTTCAGCGAGTCTCCCGGCACGGGCGCGTGAATCTCGCTGACACATGTCCGCACCCGCTCCAACAGGCGCTCGGTCTCCGTTCCATCCGGGGCCAGTTCATGACTGGGGGTGATGAGACAGGTGCGTGTCTCGTGGTCGCACTGTGCCCGCCACCTCCCCGAGGGGACCTCCTTCGTCGGGGCGAACTCGAGGCACACCACGGGGCGCTCGGCGTCCTGCACGGGCAGCGGGTTCCTGGCGGACTGAAGGACGAGCGCGGGAGGGGAATGGGGGGTGAGGTCGGGGGCCTCCACCTGCCCGAAAAGCAGAGCACAACTCAGGGTCACCGCCGAGACGAGCATGAAGCCTCCGAAACCGGACGGAAGGCTGCCCCTTCAAGGCCCGTGCCCTTGGCCGCCGAGGGGGCTCGCTCATGTGTGCCTCCCCTCTTCGTGCAGCCTCTTGCACAATGGTGCGCACGCCGCCGCACGGGGGACCTCCGGCGGAGGTCGACCCGAGGGGGAGGCGGGGATATAAGGCCGCGTCCTGCCCGAGATGCGCAGGCAACCGCCCGATACGATTCAAGGAGCCCATCACCCGTGGCGAGCGACGGCGAACAGCAGGAACAGCAGCGCGAGCAGACCTTCGCCGAGGCGGTCCTCGGCAAGGAGACCTTCTCGGCTCGGTGGATGCAACGGTGGGTGGCGCTGCCGGACAGCGCTCGGGTGGTGACGGCCACGGCCTTCTTCGCGGCCTTGCTCTTCCTCCCATACCTGGGCGCGGTGGGGCTCTGGGACTGCTGGGAGACACACTACGGCGAAGTGGCGCGGAGCATGATTGTCCGCCGCGACTACGTGTTCCCCTACTGGGAGAACGCGTGGTTCTTCTCCAAGCCTCCGCTCACCATGTGGATGCAGGCGCTGGGCATGCAGGTGGTGGGCACCGTGCGCGCGGGCGACAAGCTGGGCCTGTACACCGAGTGGGGCATGCGCGTGCCCTTCGCGCTCCTGAGCATCACCGCGGTGGCGCTGTTGTCGCTGGCGGTGTCTCGCGTGGTGAGCCGCCGCGCGGGCCTGGCGACGGGCTTCGTGCTGGCCACCATGCCGCTGTACTTCCTGCTCACCCGCCAGACGGTGACGGACACCCCGTTCGTCACCACGTTCGTCTGCGCGATGGCGTGTGCGTTCATCGGCCAGCTCGATGACACGACCAAGCACCGCGCCGCGTGGTGGTACGGCTTCTATGTCTTCGCGGGCCTGTCCACGCTGGCCAAGGGCCTGTTGGGCGTGGGGCTTCCCGCCGTCATCCTGGTGCTCTACGCGGCCCTGGCCGTCATCCCGTGGGATGGGCCGAGCCTCGATGCGCACCTGCGCTGGCTGATGGACGGCGGCTTCCGCAAGGACGTGCGCGAGGGCCGTCAGCCCATGCCCGTGCTGTGGGCGCAGATGTACCGGATGAAGCTGGGCTCGGGCATCCTCGTGTTCTTCGCGGTGGCGGCGCCCTGGTACGTCGTGATGACGCTCTTCAAGGGGGTCGACGACGAGGGCAAGCTCTTCTGGTACCGCTTCTTCGTCCACGACCACCTCAACCGCCTCACGGCGGGCGTGTACACGACGACGCCGGGTGGCACGTTCATCTACTTCATCGAGCAGGGCGGCTTCGGCATCTTCCCCTGGGTGGCGCTGTTGCCAGGGGCCTTCGCCATCGTCGCGCGGCTGAAGCTGCGTTCACGCAACAAGGCGGACCACCTGGCGCTGCTCGCCACGGTGTGGGTGGCCTTCGCTTTCTGGCTGCTGGCCTCCAGCGCCACCAAGTTCCACCACTACGTCTTCCCGGTGCTGCCGGGCCTGGCCGTCCTCATCGCGCTGTTCATCGACCGGCTGTGGGAGGAGGGGGTCTCCGCGCACGCGGTGAGCCTCATCTTCGGGCTCGTCCTCTTCGCCCTCGTGGGCAAGGACCTGGCGGAGAACCCGAAGAACTTCACCGACCTGTTCGTCTTCAACTACGAGCGCCCCTATCCGCAGGACCTGGTCACCAAGCCCATCGCGTTCTTCTCTCGCGCGCTGTGGACCGGTGACCTCGTCACGCTGGTGCTGCTGGCCTTCGGCGTCTACCTGTCCTTCGAGGCGTTCTCCCCGAAGACGCGCGAGAAGGTGACGCCGACCTCTCGCGCGGTGGCGGTGCTGATGCTCCTGGGCGGCCTGGCCACGCTGGCCGCGGTGACGTCCGGCGCGAAGGTGTCCGCCACGGGCCTGATGGGCGTGGCGGTGGCGCTGGTGGGTGGCTACCTCGGCTGGCAGTCGCTCCAGACGAAGACGGAGGGGCGCGCGTCGCTCCAGACGCTGGCCGCCGCGCTGGCGCTCGCGGGCGTGGTGCTGGCGGTGCGTGGCTTCAAGAACCCGGTGGGCGAGGACTCGCTGCTGCGTTCGCTGTCGGAGCCCGTCAACGTCAAGGGCGCGATGGGCTTCGTCTTCGCGGTGGCGGGCGCCATGGCCGTGGTGGCGACGCTGATGCGCGCGCGGGTGATGCTGTTCGGCACGTTCTGGATGCTGGCCGCGAGCTTCGCGCTCTGGTTCAACTGGAACCACTGGGTGGACCTGTCCCACCACTGGACGCAGCGAGACCTCTTCTGGCGCTACTATGACCAGCGCAAGGAGGGCGAGCCCATCATCGCGTACCTGATGAACTGGCGCGGCGAGACGCTCTACTCCAGCAACACCGTGGAGCAGTACCGGGGCGGTGACTACAACGCGAAGCTGCGCTCGGCCGTCGCGCGGCCCGGGCGCGAGTGGGTGCTGGCCGAGCAGAAGATGCTCAATACGCTGCGCAACGCGGTGGGGCCAGACAAGGTCGTCACGCCCGTCGACCGCGACATCAACAACAAGTTCGTCCTGGTGACCATCGATTGAGCGGAATCGACGTTCAGGGATTGGGCAAGCGCTTTGGAAGCCGCGTCGCGGTGGAGGGCTTGTCCTTCCACGTGCGGCCCGGTGAGGTGTTCGGCCTGCTGGGGCCCAATGGCGCCGGGAAGACGACGACGGTGCGCATGCTCACCGGTCTGCTGCGCCCCAGCGAGGGCGAGGCGACCGTGTGGGGCCACCGGGTGGACCGCGACGGCGAGTCGCTGCGCAAGGTGGTGGGGCTGCTGACGGAGCAGCCCGGCCTCTACGACCGGCTCTCCGCGCGGGAGAACCTGCGCTTCTTCATGAAGCTGCATGAGCTGGACGAGCCCAAGGTCTGGCCTCGCATCCGGCACTATCTTGACCGCTTCGGGCTGGCGGACCGAGAGCTGGACCCGGTGGGCGGCTTCTCCAAGGGCATGCGGCAGAAGCTCGCCATCGTCCGCACGCTGGTCCACGACCCGCGCGTCATCTTCCTGGATGAACCCACCAGCGGCCTGGACCCCGAGTCCGCCCGCACGGTGCGCGACGCGGTGGCGGAGCTGGCGTCCGAGGGGCGCACCATCGTCCTGTGCTCGCACAACCTCGCGGAGGTGGAGCGGCTGTGTGAGCGGGTGGCGGTGGTGAAGCGCCGGCTGCTGCTCATGGGGCCGGTGCGCGAGCTGCGGCGCGCGGGCCAGTCGCTGGATGTCCGCGTGGATGGGGAGGCGGAGCGCTTCCGCAATGCGCTTGCGTCCTTGCCCTTCGCGCCCAACGTGCTGGCGGAGGGAATGCGGCTGCGCGTCATGCTGGAGGACGACTCCCACGCGCCGGACGTGCTGGCGTGTCTGGTGGGGGCGGGGGCGCGTGTCCACAGCGCGGTGCCCGCCCAGCGTCCGCTGGAAGAGGTGTACCTGGACCTGCTTCGCGAAGGGGGGGCATAGCCGTGGCCTTTCGTCCTCGCAGGGCGTTGGCGGTGTTCTGGAAGGACTTCCTGGACCTGCGCAAGAACGTGGGGCTGCTGGTCTCCATGGCGGTGTTGCCGTCCGTCATGGTGGCGGTGCCCATCGGTGTCGTGTGGACGTACGTCAACACGCCCTACCAGGCGGACCTGCGCAGCGTGGCGCAGTTCTATGACCCCTCGTTGCCGCTGGGCGCGAGCGCCGGGCGCTTCCTCATCGACAAGACGCTGACCGACTGGTTCGGCCTGTTCCTGGTGATGCCCATCTTCGTCCCCATCCTCATCTCCTCGCAGAGCGTCGCGGGCGAGAAGGAGCGGCGGACGCTGGAGCCGCTGTTGGCCTCGCCCCTGACGGCCGCGGAGCTGGTGGCGGGCAAGAGCCTGGCGTCGCTGGTTCCCGCGGTGCTCATCACCTGGGTGGCCTTCATCTTCTTCTGCGTGGGCGTGGACATCGTGGCGTGGCCGCTGGTGAAGGGGCCGCTGATGCCCAACGCGCTGTGGACGTTCGGCGTGCTGGTGATTGCGCCCCTGTTCGCCTTCTTCGGCAACGGCGTCGCGGTGCTCATCTCCGCGCGGGTGAGCGAGGCGCGCATGGCGCAGCAGATTTCCGCGCTGGTCGTGCTGCCGTTGGTGGGAATGGTGGGAGGCCAGGTGGCCGGCGTCCTCAAGGCGGGGTTCGCCTACTACGCCCTCCAGGGCGCGGTGGTGCTCGTCCTGGACCTCTTCCTGTTGTGGGCCAGCATCCGCCTCCTGGACCGCGAGCGCCTGGTCAGCCGCTGGGGCTGAGCGCCGGAGCGCGTCACGGCGGTGCTCCCGCCTGTTCACCCGGCAGGCGTCCTGGCGGGCGAGCGGCTAGGCAATAGCCAGTGAAACTGGCATGTTGCAGGGACGGCTTCGGGGGGAAAGCGGGCGCGCTTTCGCCGCGGACGCCATGTTCTTAAGAGGGTCGGGTGGTGGCGGCGATTTGCCGGCCGCCATGGCGGCCACGGAGGCGCTGACTAGCAATGGGTATCTTCGACACCATCAAGGGTGAGGCGAAGCGCAACTTCATCGCCCGCGCGGACACGGCGAAGGGTCAAATCATCTACAAGTATCCGGAGAACAACATCCGGATGCTCACCCAGCTGACCGTCGACGCCGATGAGGTCGCCCTCTTCGTCAAGGACGGCAAGGTGGAGGGCAAGCTGGGGCCCGGCCGCCACCAGCTCGACTCGAACAACATCCCCTTCCTCTCTCGCTTCATCGAGAAGTTCACCGGCGGCAACCTCTTCATCACCGAGGTCTACTTCGTCTCCGTCCGCGAGTTCGCGGGCGTGAAGTTCGGGGGGCCCATCGGTGACGTGAGGGACCCGGAGACGGGCCTGGGCATCGGCACCATGGTGTATGGCGACTTCTCCATCCGGGTGACGGACCCGGAGAAGCTCGTCGTGGGCCTGGTGGGCATGGGCCGCTCCAACAACGAGGAGCTGCTGGGCTGGTTCAAGAACCAGGTGCTCAAGGTGACGCGGGACCGCATCGCCGAGCTGCTGGTGAAGAAGCGCTGGCCGCTGCTCGACGTGACGAGCGGCGCGTACACGGAGGAAATCGAGACGGAGGTCATCTCCGGCCTGAAGCCTCACGTGGACGACTACGGGCTCACCGTGGTGCGCATGGGCAACTTCCACGTCAGCATCAAGGAGGAGGACGAGGCGACGCTGAAGAAGCTGTCCAAGGACGTGGCCTACTCGCGGCTGGCTGGAGGCTTCCAGCAGTACGCCCAGGGGCAGGCGATGCTCGGCGCGGCCGAGGGCATGGCCAAGGGCGGCGACGGTTCCGGCAACGCGCTGGGCGGCATGGGCATGGGCATGGGCTTCGGAATGGCCCAGCAGTTCATGAACATGAACAATCAGCAGCAGCAACAGCAGCAGCGTCCCCCGGAGCCCGCTCCCCAGGCGGCTGCCGCCGACACGCGCAGCCCCGCGCAGCGCCTGAAGGAAATCAAGGAGCTGAAGGACGCGGGCGTCCTCTCGGATGACGAGTACAACGCCAAGCGCGCGGAGCTGATGAAGCTCCTGTAGTCCCCGCGCTCTTCGCGGCGCACGAAGCCAGGGCCTCCGTCCTCACCGGGCGGAGGCCCTTCGTGTTTCTAGGGGGCCGGTGCCGGGGCGGGAGTCTCCGTGACACCCTCCGGGCCCGGAGCCGGGATGGGGAGAGGCTCCTCGCCCTGCATCTCCAGGCGGATGGGGACCTGGAGCGTGGTGCCCAGCCGCAGGAGCAGCACGTCCGGCTCGATGCCCTTCTCTCCGATGGCATTCGCCACCTCGCGCGCGGACAGCGCGTTGCCCCGGGCCCAGAGGTCCTTGAGGAATTCGCCCGACTGCGGCGCGTGCCACCATGACGGGCCGAAGCGCGCCTTGAGCTGGGCCTGGAGCTGGCCCGCGAGGAACCACGCGCGGAAGCTGTCCGCGGACTGGAAGAAGTCCTCCTGGTCCACGAGGTAGCGCTCCGTGTCCTCGTTCGTCATGGGGATGTCGTCGGTGCGCGACATGACCTCGCGGTAGAGCGCCTTGGGGTCCACCTCCGTGGGGTGGCGGTGCAGCTCCAGCTGGTACAGCAGGCGCCCGGCGGCGCGGCGGATGAGGTACAGCTTGTGCGCGCTGGAGGTCGCCAGGAACTTCGCGCGCTGCTCACCGCTGACGCCCGCGTGCTCCTCCAGCCACACCGGGTCCTCGAGCAGGTCCTCGAAGAGCGACGAGTACGCCTCGCCCACCGTGGGGTTGCCCAGCCGGGCCAGTTCGAAGCGCTTCTCCTGCGTGAAGGCCAGGTGCAGCGCATGCCCGAACTCGTGCAGCACACGCGCCTGGTGCAGCACACCGGAGCCCGGCTTGAAGGACACTCGCACGTCGTCGGGCACACGCACCGCCAAGGCGAGCGGCCGGGTGTTCTTGCGAGGCAGGTCCCTGGAATCAATCTGCACGTTCGTCTGGACGGACAGGTCCAGGTTCATCCCCGCGAGGGTCGCCTGGGCCTTGGCGAGCGACTCGCCCTTGGGGAAGGCATCCTCCACCTCGCGCGCTCGGAACAGCCGGGGGATGTCCGCGCGGGTGATGTCCTTGAAGGGGACTCCCAGCTCGCGCTGCGCCAGCCGCTCCATCACCACGCGGTACGGCGCCTGCGTGGCCTGGAGAATCTCCTCCGCCAGCACGCTCAATTGGGCCAGGTCCGCCTGGCGCAGCTCGCCGCCGAACGATTCGTAGGAGGCGAAGCCCAGCTCCTTCACCAGCTCCTCGGCGCGCACCTCCTTGCGGCGCAGCGTCTGGTTGAGCCGCTCCAGCGCGGGCGTGGCCGCGGAGTAGAGGGCCTTGCGGCGCGCCGCGCTCCGCTCGTTGGCGAGCAGGCGCTCCAAATCCCTGTATCGCAGCTCCCGGCCCTCCACCGTGAAGGTGAGCGAGGCCTCCAGGTTGGCGGAGGCGTCGTTGTATTCAGCCAACGCGTGCGACAGGTACTCGCCCGCGAAGTGGGAGTGCAGGGCGGTGAGGGCTCGCACCTCGCGCGGGTCCTTCGTGAGTTGCCGCAGCCGGTCCACCTTGCGGATGTTGTCGAGGGTGAAGAGGTCCTCCTGCCCCGCGTATGTCCCGGAGACGTCCACGTGACGCCCTTCCGTCCAGAACACCCAGACGAGCTGGTGCTGGGCCTCCAGCAGTGCCTCGGCGCGGGAGGCAAGCGAGCGCACGTCCGCCGTCAGCCGTTCCGCCTCGGTGGGGGGCGGCGGCAAGGGGGCCGCGGGAGGCGCTTTGTGGCAGGCGCCCAGGCAGCAGGCGACAGCGAGGAGCAGGGGAATCCTTGGGTGCATGTCGGGCCCCATGTTACTTCCGCCTCGCGCATGCCCAACCTTTCTCAATGGCGGGCCGCCCGAGGGCGCCAGGCCCTCTACTCCGCCCTGCGACGTTTCTTCACCGCGGAGGGCTACCTCGAGGTGGAGACCCCGCTGCTCATCCCCACGCCGGGAATGGAGCCGCACATCAACGCCTTCGAGGCGGGTTTCATCCCTGAAACAGGCGTCGGCACCGCTCGCCCCCTCTACCTGCACACCAGCCCCGAGTACGCCATGAAGCGGCTGCTCGCGGATGGCGCGGGCCCTTTGTTCCAGCTGTGCAAGGTGTTCCGGAACGGTGAAGTCTCGGAGACACACAATCCCGAGTTCACCATGCTGGAGTTCTACAGGCCGAACGCGGACTACCACGCCATCATGGCGGACCTGGAAGGGGCGCTGGCGGAGGCGGGACGCCACGCGACGGAAGGTGAGCCTGGCGCGGACCCGGCGTTCTTCACCCGCACCCCGTATGAGCGCATCACCGTGCGGGATGCCGTGCTGCGTGCCACGGGGGTGGACATCCGGGTGCACTCGGATGGGCCGTCACTCAAGCGGGCGGCCGAGGCCATTGGCGTGTGGACGGGCGAGTCCGTGAGCTTCGACGACGTGTTCTTCCACCTCTTCCTGGAGCGGGTGGAGCGGGGGCTTGGACATGACCGGCCCACGTTCCTCATCGAGTATCCCGCGTCGATGGCGGCGCTCTCACGGCTCAAGCCGGGGGAGCCGGCGGTGGCGGAGCGGGTGGAGCTGTACGCGAAGGGCTTGGAGCTGGCGAACGGGTTCTCCGAGCTGACGGACGCGGTGGAACAACGGACGCGATTGCTCGAGGAACAGGACCTCCGGCGAAAGCTGGGCCGTTCCGTGTATCCTCTGGACGAGCGGTTCCTCGACGCGGTAGGTCGAATGCCACCCTCGGCGGGTATCGCCGTGGGGCTCGACAGAATCCTGATGCTGCTGCTCGGGGTCCAGCGCATCACGGACGTGCTCTTGTTCCCCGCCCACGAGTTCGTGTGATTCGAGACATCGTCCGGACAGCGTTCGCGGGTGTTTCGGCGGTGGGGTTGACGGGGGTCTTCTCGTCGGTGGTGTCGGCGCTCTCGGTAGGGGGCGCGCACCGCGAGGCGGACAAGGCCCTGCGTCTGTGGGCGCGTGGGGTGTTGGGGGCGGCGGGCGTGCGCCACGAGGCGGTGGGGTTGGAGAACATCCCGTCGGAAGGCCACGTCGTCTTCGTGTGCAATCACCAGTCGCACTACGACGCGCCTTTGCACCTGGCCTACGTGGAGAAGCACACGCGCTACGTGGCGAAGGCGGAGTTGTTCAAGATTCCAGTGTTCGGCGCGGCGATGCGGCGCGCGGGAAACATCCCCGTGGCGCGCAGCGGTGGAGGCGAGGACCGCGGCCGGATGGAAGAAGCGGTGACAGCGCTGCGCGAGCGGGTGAGCGTGCTCTTCTTCGCCGAGGGCACTCGCAGCGATGACGGGCGGCTGCGGCCGTTCAAGAAGGGGGCCGCGGCGCTCGCGATTCAAGCGGGTGTGCCGGTGGTGCCCATGGCCGTGTCAGGGACGCGGCTCATCCTTCCGAAGGGAGGACGGGCGGTGCGGTGGGGCCAGCGCGTGGCGCTGGTCGTGGGGAAGCCGATTCCCACGAAGGACCTGACGCTTCAAGACCGCGACGCCCTCACGCGTGAGCTGGAGGACGCGGTCGCTCAACTCTATTCCGAGGCCTGCCTGCGCTCGGGAGATGTACCGACATGAAGAAGACAGCACCGCAGAAGTCATTCGCGTCACACCCGTGGCACGGCATCACCCCGGGCGACAACGCTCCGGAGACCGTCACCGCGTACATCGAAATCGTCCCCACGGACGCGGTGAAGTACGAGCTGGACAAGGAGTCCGGCATCCTGATGCTGGACCGTCCGCAGCGCTTCAGCAGCCAGTGCCCCACGCTGTACGGCTTCATTCCCCAGACGTTCTGCGACGAGCTGGTGGCGAAGCGCTGCGCGGAGCGCACGGGCCTGCGTGACGTGAAGGGCGACGGAGACCCCATCGACATCTGCGTGCTGACGGAGAAGGTGGTCAGCAACGGCAACCTGCTGGTGCGCGCGGTGCCGGTGGGGGGCTTCCGGATGGTCGACGGCAACGAGGCGGATGACAAAATCATCGCGGTGCTCGAGTCGGACCTGGTCTACGGAGAGCTGCAGCACATCGCCCAGATTCCGCGTCCGCTGTTGGACCGCCTGAAGCACTACTTCCTCACCTACAAGCAGATTCCCGGCGAGGGGAAGCGCAGCGTTGAAATCGCGGAGGTCTATGACCGGCCGGAGGCGCTGGAGGTCATCCGCCGCAGCATGAAGGACTATGACCGCGTCTTCCGGCAGCCCCCGGCGGCGGCGGTGCGCAGTCGTACGCGGCGGCCCGCGCGGAAGGCTCGCGCGTCTTGAGGTCCTAGGGACTCCGCGGAGCGGAAGAGGTGTCCGCTCCGCGTTCCCTCATCAGCGGGGTCTTGAGCCGTCGTTGCGCTCCCCCGGGGTGTTTTGTCGAACGCATGTCATCTCCCCGCGGCAGGTTCCGGGTGCTGATGGCGAACATCCAGACCGTGTGGACATGACGACCGGATGACGGCGCGTGGCTCCGCGTTTCTGGAGACGGACACTCCCGGCCTGTGCCCCTGGTTTGTGACGACGGGGATGTTTGAAAGGAGGGGCGCGGCCTGGGGGCCGTGGCTTCAGGGAGGTTCTGCTCGATGCGTGTCTGTTCTTGGTGGGGACTGTTGTTGATGTCGGGCGTGTCGTTGTCCGCGGCGGCTGCGTCGCCTGGGTTGGACGAGGGCGCGGGAGCCGAGGGGCTCGTTCCGCGGGTGTTCATCGAAGATGTGTCCTACTTCCAGACCGATGAGGAGTTTCACGCCTGGCTCGAGCTGCGTCGCAAGTTGAAGCAAGACTTCGATGACATCTGTGGGGACACGTTCTGCGAAGGCGACTACGCCAACATCGAGTCCATCATCTTCCGCTGTTCGGTGGACCAGAGCTCGGGGCGCATCGGTCAGTGCTACTGGGTCTTCGGTGGGAGCTATGAGTCCGTCGACTCCTCCACGGGGAAGCTCGCCGTCGAGTCACGTACGTGGGCATGCAGGAGTCCCCTGGCTCGAGGCACGACGATACAGGCGCTGATGAAGGCGCTGGAGGGGCCGAATCCGATGAACACGCCGCTGCCCAAGACGCGCAAGACGCTCTACGACGGGCTCATCGACTGTCTCTAGTTCGCGGTCAGCGGACCTCGATGAGGCGCACGCGTTTGTAGATGCGTTTGTCGAGCGGCAGGCGGGTGTCGATGAAGCCCAGCGCTTCGTCGAACTCGAAGGTGAAGACGGGGATGGGCGGGCTGATGGAGAGAATCAGCTCGAACTCCCAGAGGCTGACGATGCGCAGGCGGCCTCCCACCGCGTCGGGTGGCGGTGGGGGGAGCTTCCCCGCGGCGGCGCGGACGTCCTTCATGGCTTCCTGGTCCACCTCGGGCTGATGGCTGGGTTCCACGAGCACGACGTCGAGCAATTGTCCGTCGCGGTCCTGGATGACGCGGATGAGGGCTCGGCGGGTGGTGCGGAACTCTTCGCGCATCTTCTCGCGCAGTTCGCGGCGCATGCGCAGGGACGCGTCACCCACGGTGCTGATGGGGCGGCGGCGGTCTTCCTCGGGTTGGTTCTTCGCGGCGAAGGCACCCGAGGCGCCGTACTCGGCGGCGCGCTCGCTCCAGACGCGGGCGTATGCGCGGCTGCGCTCCATGCCCATGTCGAAGTAGCCCTGGAGGCCGTGCTCCTTCACGGAGCGGTCCGCGTCCCAGAGGTTCACCAGCGCTTTGCCGAGCTGGCTGAAGTACGGGTGAACGAGGCCTCGGTCCACCTTGCCTCGACCCATGCTCTCCGCGACCAGGTCCTCCACGAGGGCCTGCGGCGTGGGAGGCGTGTGCGTGCCATGGATGCTCGGCTCGGGCGGAGAGGGAGCGTCCGTGCCGCGATGCGGTGACATGGCCTGTGTTCGCGTGGCGAGCAGCAACCGTGCGGAGAGGGGCTTCGATGGTTCGGGGCGCTCGGAGGGGAGGGTGTTGCCCGGCATCAGGGCGGGAGAATCCGAGACCCGTGGGGCGTCGCGAGCGAGGAGTGCGCTCGCACGTGGGGCATCCAGCGCGAGGGGGGGCGGCGTGTCGGCTGCTGACCCGACCGATGGGTGTGCTTCGTGGTCGTGCGCGGCAGAATTGATTGCATCGCTTCGCGCACCGTTGGGCGGAAGTATTGCGATGCTCGGCGTACCGCTTCGCGTTCCGCTCGGTAGGAGGGCTGCGGTATCGACCGCAGTGTTTCGCGCACCGTTGGGTGGAGGTGTCGTGGTGCCCGTCGTATCGCTTCGCGCTCCGTTGGGCGGAAGTATTGCGATGCCCGGCGTATCGCTTCGCGCTTCATCCGGCGGCGGTGCTGCGATACCGGCCGTATCGCTTCGCGCACCGTTCGGCGGCGGTGCTGCGATACCGGCCGTATCGCTTCGCGCACCGTTCGGCGGCGGTGCTGCGATACCGGCCGTATCGCTTCGCGCTTCATCCGGCGGCGGTGCTGCGATACCGGTCGTATTGCTTCGCGCACCGTTCAGCGGAGATGCCACGGCCATTCGCTGGCGCGTGATGGAGTCGGTACGTGCGTCGCTCGAAGTGGGCTCAGTGGTGGCGCTGGATGGAGGCCCTCGTGCGCTGTTCCGCGGATGTGTCCCGGGTCCTCGCGGGGCCTCCCTCCGGTCCGGAGCCGATGGCTCCACGGGCGATGCGACCTCCACGTCCACCCAGGTGAGCTCGGTACCGTGGGGAGATTCCTCTCGAGTGGGCGGACGCCGCGCAGGCCGAGGCGCCCCCGTGAGCACCCACCCCATGAGCCCATGCAAGGCCAGACTGATGGCGAGCGCGGCGAGCAGTCGTCGGTGGGTCGCCGGCGGCATGGTCCGTGTTTCTAATCCAGCCGATTCGGCACGCCCGGGAAAGCGAGGCGGAAGGGTAGGAAACCCACGGGCGCCCGCGTAGTCTCAAGTGACATCGGAGGAAGGCACCCAGGATGGCGACCTCGCTGCTCGCGACGGATGGCTACAAGTTCAGCATGGCGGAGGCGGGTTGGCCGCTTCGCCGGGAGACTTTCTACTACTCCCACCGCAGAGGCGGTCTCCAGGTCATGCCCCTGGACCTCGCTGGCTATGTGCGCTCGCTCCTTCCCGAGCCGAAGCCCGAGGACTACGACTACCTCTCGCGCTTCGACTACGAGATGGGCGTGGGCTTCAAGGCGGCCATCCTCCGAAAGGAGCGGCTCTCCGTTCGCGCCATCCCTCGCGGCGCCCACTTCTACTCCCGCGAGCCCATCCTCACCGTCACCGGCCCCTCCGCCCTCGTCTCCTGGGTGGAGCCCATCCTCCTCCAGCTCAACTTCCGCATTCAGGTGGCCACCCAGGCACTGCTGGACCGTGAGGGCCTGGCTCGCGCGGTCGCCCGTGTCACCTGCGAAGAGCAGAAGGCCATCGTGCTGGAGACGCTCGACGCCGTGGGCGTCAAGCCGGTGCCCGTCACGGTCGACACGGAAGGCTACGCCCAGCGCGTGCGCGCCACCGTGAAGGAGCTCATCGACGCGGTCGAGGACCCGGCCCGCATCTTCGAGGTGGGCCTTCGCGCGGCCACCTGTCTCCAGCAACATGAAATCGCGTTGCAGGCCTGCAAGGACATGGGCGTGCAGCGCACCAGCAATGTGGAGGGCGCACGCAAGCTGGGGATGATTCCCGTCGGCACGATGGGGCATGAGCACATCCAGCGGTATGGTTCGGACGATGCCGCGTTCCGCGCCATGCGTGAGCGGCGTCCCCAGCGGTCCAGTTATCTGCTGGACACCTTCGACACGCTCACGTCGGGCATCCCCGCCGCGTTCCAGCTCATCCGCGAGGAGCCCGGTGCCGGCGACTCCATCCGCTTCGACTCGGGCAACAAGAAGCTCCAGTACCTCTACGCGGTGACGCGGGCGCGCGACATGGGCATCCGCCCGGTCAACATCCTGGAGGACGGCCTGGACGCCGAGGCCACACGCGAGTTCGAGGAGCTGCGCCGGCAGGTGGGGTGGGACCCGAGCGCGCAGTTCTACGGCTACGGAGGCCACATCATCGCGCGCACCATGGAGTGCTCCTTCACGCGCGACAAGGTGGCCGCCATCTACAAGCTGTCGCAGACGGGCCATCAGCCGGTGATGAAGTTCGGCAACGAGCAGGGCGAGGGCAAGCAGAGCATCCCGGGTGTCCCGGTGCTGTTCCGCCGCCGTCATGGCTCGGGGCCCATGGGCCTGGTGGGGCAGGAGGGTGAGCCGGTGCCGGAGGGCTACTTCCCGCTCATGGAGGCGGAGCCCGAGACGCCCTCGCTCGTGGGCACGCAGGAGGCCAACGCGGAGGCCGCGAAGGTCGCCCTGACTCCCACCACGCGCGCGCTCGTCGACGAGCTGACGCGCCGCCACTTCCCCAAGGGTCGTTGATTCGCAGCACCCCGGAGGACGCCATGCCACTGCCCATTCCCCGCTTTCATGAGGACGCTCGCGCGGGCCAGCTCTACCTGGAGCGCACGGGAGAGGTCGCCGCCGAGGCCCGCCGCTACGCGGCCGAGCACGGCATCCGTCCGGCCCGCGAGGACCGCGTGCGGGTCGCCGCCTTTGGCATCGACGTGCAGGTGGGCTTCTGCATCCCGGGCGCCAGCCTCTTCGTCCCGGGCGCCGTCGAGGACACACAGCGCTCCCTGCGCTGGCTCTACTCGCACCTGGACCGGCTGACGGAGCTGGTGTTCTCGCTCGACACCCACCGCGTCTTCCAGATCTTCCACCCCGCATGGTGGCGGGACGCGGACGGAAATCCCCCAGCGCCGTTCACGAACATCTCCGCGGCGGAGGTCCGCTCCGGCCGCTGGCGCGCCACGCGCTTTCCCGAGGAGAGCCAGGCGTACTGCGAGCAACTGGAGGCACAGGGCCGCTACGTGCTCACCGTGTGGCCTTTCCACGCGCTGCTGGGGGGCGTGAGCCATGCGCTGGTGCCCGCGTTCTACGAGGCCGGCGCGTTCCACGCCATCGCGCGTGACACCGCGACACACTTCGAGCTCAAGGGCGAGCACCCGCTCACGGAGAACTACTCCGTGCTCTCGCCCGAGGTGACGGAGGTGAAGGGCCAGCGCGTGGGCGCGTTCAACACGCCCCTCTTCGAGCGGCTCATGACCTTCGACCGCATCTACGTCTTCGGCCAGGCCAAGTCCCACTGCGTGCTCTCCACGCTGCGGGACTTGCGCGAGCACATCGAGCGGACGGACCGCTCGAAGCTGGGGCGAGTGCACATCCTCGTGGACACGATGAGCCCGGTGCCCGCGCCGCCGCTGGACCCGCTGCCGCCCTCGGTCGACTTCCCCCGGTTGGCGGACGAAGGCATCGAGGAGCTTCGCCGCGCGGGGATGCGGGTGGTGCGGACCACCGACCCGCTCGACTTCTGAGCGCGGCCGTCAGCGCGCCGTCTTGAGCCGCGCCGCGGTCCAGCGCGCCACGGCGCCGCGCAGCACGTCCCCGGCGCTGACGCCCGGACGGGCCTGGGTGCTCAGGTCCACCACCGTGTGGAACAAGTCGAGCTCCAGCCCGTCATCGCGCCGCACCGAGCCCGCGAAAAGCTCCACGGGCGTGCCGTGCTCACGCGCCAGCCGCGCGAGCCCTCCAGGCCCCTTGCCCAGCGAGGTCTGCCGGTCGAAGCGGCCCTCGCCGGTGAGCACCACCTCCGCGAGCAACACGCGCCGCTCCAGCCCCAGCGCGCGCGACACCAGCTCATAACCCGGCACCAGCCGACCGCCCGCGAGCGCCGTCAGGCCGAAGCCGAAGCCCCCCGCCGCGCCCGCGCCGGGCCAGCCCGAGCTCGTGTCTCCCGCCACGCTCGAGAAGTGCGCCAGCGCCGCCTCCAGCGCCTCCACCGTCGACGCGTCCGCGCCCTTCTGGGGACTGAACAGTCGCGCCGCGCCGTCGGGCCCCAAGAGCGGCGAGGTGACATCCGTGGCGCCCATCAACTCCACCTGGCCCAGCCGGGGATGACGCCGCGATGCATCGATGCGCACGAGCGCGGACAGCGCGGCGCCTCCTGGCGGGAGCGGATTGCCATGCGCATCCAGGAAGCGATAGCCCAGCGCGGTGAGCGCGCCGGTGCCGCCGTCCGTGGTCGCGCTTCCACCCAGTCCCACGATGAGCCGCTCACAGCCCGCGTCCAGCGCGGCGCGCATCAGCTCTCCGGCTCCGTAGGTGGAGGCACGCCGGGCGTTGCTCGGCGTGGGCTCCATGCGCGTGAGGCCCGAGGCCGCCGCCATCTCCACCACCGCGGTGCGACCGTCCTCCAGCAAGGCCCAGGAGGCTTCCACCTGCTGCCCCAGCGGACCATGCACCTGGCACACGCGGCGCTCGCCTCGAGTGCCCGACAGCAGCGCGTCCACCGTGCCCGGCCCTCCGTCCGCGAGCGGCGCGATGTCCAGCACCACCTCGGGGGAGACTTCACGCACACCCTTGGCCATGGCCTCGGCCGCTTCCGTGGCGGTGAGGGTGCCCTTGAATTCCTGCGGCGCGACGAGCCAACGAGGAGGAATCACGACCGGGACACCCGGCCTTTCATCGACGGCCCTCGATGACCTGCTGCCCTCGTCGTCCCACTTCTCCGCAAACCCACGCCTCCCAGGCCGATTCCGAGGCCAATCATTGCCTCGTCAGCGCGTGAGTTCACGCTGATACATCCAGGGGGGCGCGGGAGATGTTCAGGAATTGCGGTGATGGCTCGAATCAAAGAGCCGGATTCCGGTGCAGACCGGGCAAGGGGGCGCCGTCAGCGCGTCTTCCGCGCCGCGGCGAGTGCTTCCGCATGCCATTCCAGCAGCGGGCGAGGGCCTCGGAGCGAGGGCTCCCTGCGTTGGGAGGCTCGCTCCAATCGCTCCAGCAGCGTACCCACCGTTTCGGCGGGTTGGCGCGTGGGGCCTCGGATTCGTTCACAGAAGAACGTCCGGCAGCCGAAGGGCCGGTCCGCGTACACGGTGCAGCGCAAGCCCGCGGCGTCCAGATAGGGACAGCCTCCATCCTCGCGAGGAGGAGGCAGCGGGCGGCCCTTCGTCAGCAGCTCCCACTCGGGGAGCCACAGCCACGGCTGGCGTCCGGTGCGGGAGAGCTGGCAGCACTCGCCGCTGGCCGGACACGAGAAGGGGGTATAGGCCGCGTCCGCCTGGCGGTAGATGGCGCGCACGTCCTTGAGCGCGCGCTCACGCGCATGCGTACCGCCTGGCGCCGGAGTGTCCTCCAGCTCCTCGTCCTCGTTGTCGTCATCCCAGTCGTGGGTCCGCATGTCGCCGCCGTCATCCTGCTCCACCGTGGCTTGCGTGGAGCCGCGCCGCCTCACAGCACGCGCAGCACGAAACACTTCAGGTAGCGAGTCTCGCGCAGGTTCAGCAACACGGGGTGGTCCTTGCCCGCGCCGCGGCGTTCGACGATTTGCAGGCGGCGGCGCGCGTCGGCCGCGGCGGAGGCGAGCATGTCCTCGAAGGACTGCTCATCCACGTGGTACGTGCAGCTCGCGGTGATGAGGATTCCTCCGGGCCGCAGCAGCTGCATGGCGCGCAGGTTGATTTCCTTGTACCCGCGCACCGCGGCGGCGATGGCGTCCTTGTTCTTCGCGAAGGACGGCGGGTCCAGGACGATGGTGTCGAACTTGCGTCCCTCGTCCACCGCGTCGCGCAGGAAGTCGAACGCGTTGGCCACGACGACATTCACGTTGGAGAGCTTGTTGGCCGCGGCGTTGTCGCGCAGCTGCGCGGAGGCCTGCTCGGAAATCTCGACCGCGGTGACGCTCGTGGCGCGCGTGGCGAGCTGGAGCGCGAAGCCTCCCACGTAGGAGAAGCAGTCCAGCGCCTCGCCATGGGCGTACTGCGCCGCCATGACGTGGTTCTCCCGCTGGTCCAGGAAGGCGCCCGTCTTCTGGCCCTCGAGCAGGTCCGCGCGCACGCGCACCAGGCCCTCGTCGAAGGAGACGGGGCCGGGGAGCTGACCGCGCAGCAGGCCCTTCTCCGGCGTGAGGCCCTCCAGGTTGCGCACGCCCACGTCCGAGCGGTTGACGATGCCGCGCGGCTTGAACTGCTCCTCCAGCAGGTCCGTGAGGAGCGCCTTGCGCTGCTCGGTGGCGGGCACGAGGAACTGGACGCTGAGGTAGTCGCCGTAGCGGTCCACCACGAGGCCTGGGATTCCGTCCGCCTCGCCGTGAATCAGCCGGTACGTCGTCTCGCCCGGGAGCGCGCGCTGACGCAGGTCCTGCGCGGACTGGAGCTTCTGGCGGAAGAAGTCCGCGTCCACCGCCACGTCGTCGTAGCTGAGCCAGCGCAGGGAAATCTTCGAGTGGCGCGAATAGAACGCCTTGCCGATGAACCAGCCGCGCCCGTCCGTCACCCGGACGACCTCACCGCCCTCGAGTCCCGGGTCGCCGTTGAGGTCCGCTCGGTAAATCCAGGGGTGGCCCGCCTGCCAGCGCTCGACGCCGCGGCGCAGCAGGGAGACCTGGGGGACACCATCCGGCCCCAGCTCGGGCGAGGTCCGGTCCGGAGCGGGCTTGTCCGGGCGAGCATTGGGGCGGCCCCGGTTGGACGAGGACTGAGGGGAGAACGGCCTGCCACCGCGATGGGGGCCAGAAGGGGGCTTGGATGAGGTGGGCATGACGTTGGGCGGCGTATACTCGCAACCCGCGTGAGATACGAGTTGCTCCTACAGACGATGACGCCGGGCACGCCCTACGAGGCGGCGCGGGTGGATGGCCACCTCTCGGAGAAGCGGGTGAGCGTCCGCGCGGACGGCAACCGCCTCTGGCACCTCCAGCATGGCGACGTGGAGGTGGGGGAGCTGCGCGAGGGCGGCCAGGTGGTGGCCACCGAGCTGCGCATCCCCCTCTCCGAGCGGACGGACCTGGTGCGCGAGGTGGTCTCCGAGGCGGCCCTGCTGGCGACCCAGGCCGGGGCCCGGCTGGTGGACCCCCAACTGGGCCGCTCCCTGTCCGCCAACGACGACGGCGTGGTGGTGGACCAGTACCTGCGCACGGTGCGCTATGCGGGGGAGGTCGCCGGCGTGCCGGAGGCGATGGGCTCTTCATACGGACAGGACCCGGCCGGGGGAGCGCGTGGCTTCCAGCCCGGTACGAAGTTCCTCTTCATCGCACTGGGGGTCTTCATCTTCCTGTACCTCCTGGTGGATTCGATGACGACGAGCCTTGGAGGCCGTTGAAATCCCGAGGAGTGGGCGCGATGGCGCCTCCTTTCCCGCTGGGTTGTCCGGCACGAGGCGCCAGGTGGCGTTAGGTTGAGGGCGTGTTCAAGTACCTCCTGTTCGCCCTCATCGTCGTCCCCTTCGTGGAGCTGTATCTGCTGGTCACCATCGGCCGGGAGATTGGCTTCGCGCCCACGCTGGGCCTGGTGCTGTTGACGGGCGTGGTGGGCACGTGGCTCGCCCGCCGCGAGGGCTCGCGGGTGATGAGCCGCTGGCAGTCATCCCTGGCCATGCGGCAGGTTCCGGAGGAGGGGCTGTTCAGCGGCGCACTCATCATGCTCGGGGGCGTGCTGCTGGTGATTCCGGGCGTCCTCACCGACGTGGCGGGGCTTTTGTTGCTGCTGCCACCCGTGCGGCGGTGGGTGACGGCGCGCCTGCGCCGGTCCGTCGAGCGGCGCATGCGCGAGGGTTCGCTGCACGTCACCACGATTGGCGGCATGGGCTTTCCGGGGCCCTTCGGTGGGGCTCCTCCGCCGGGAGGGCCTTCGTTCCCCAGGTCCTGGGACGAAGACTCCCAAGGCCCGTCCGCGCGGATGCGCCCGGGCGCGCCACGGTCCGAGGTCGACGCGGAGTTCACCGAGGAAGAGCCGCGGCACTAGCCGGCCCGTCGTTCCTGGCTCCACGCAGGGCGCTTCAGGCGCGCGGGCTCATCCGCGTGCCGCTGATGCTGGCGTTCAACGTGGTGGAGCCGGCGCGCCAGGGGCGGGCCTGCTCGGTCACCCAGCGGCCCACTCGGGCCACCAGCGCGCAGACCAGGAGCAGGGCCGTGGCGACGCCCAGGGCGGCGGGAACTCCCAGGGTGGGGCCCACGCGTCCGGCGAGCCCGGCGATGTCCGCCCAGCCGTACACCACCGGCAGGTGCAGCACGTAGATCCACAGCGACAGCCGACCCAGGGGCGCCAGCAAGCCACTCAGGCGCGTGGGAGCCAGCGTCACCGCGCCCAGGACGAGCAGCCCCTGGCTCACGCGATAGGCGACCATCCACGCGCTCGCGGGGCCCCAGTCCGGCACCAGGAGGACCTGGGTGATGCCCAATAGCCCCGCGCCCACCGCGAGCAGCGCCAGGCCCTGTGGCAGTCCTGGCCGCAGCACGTTCAGCACGGAGGCGGCGAAGGCTCCGGCGAAGAAGAAGCCGGCCCATGGGAAGAAGGGGAAGCGGCTTCCCTCCGCGCTGCCCAGGAACTGCTGCACGGGCGCGGGCAGCCCCGCGCCCATCTTCCACATCGTCGCGCTGGCGAGGGGAACTCCCACCGCCAGGGCGAGCAGGAGCAGCGGACGTCCTCCTCGCGCGGGCACGAGCGCGAGCAGCACGGAGCCCAAGAGCAGCGCGAAGCCGATGCACTGGAGCGCATCGAAGACGAAGACACGCGAGAGCATCGCGTCCGTCCAGCCCAGGTTCCGCGCCGCGTGCCAGCCGGGCCAGTGCAGCAGATAGCCGAGGAAGAGCAGCAGCAGGGAGCGGCGGACCCTGCGTCCCAGGGTGTCTCGCGCGCTGTTGGGCCGGGTTCCCAGCGCGGCCACCACCGCCCAGCCACTCACGAGGAGGAACAGGGGGGCGGTGACGCCGCGGAAGGCCCAGTAGTGTTGCACCCACGGGTGCAGACGCGCCTCGGGCGACAGCAGCGCGTCCAGCGTGTGTCCGAGCACCATGGCCAGGACCGCCAGACCGCGCGCTCCGTCGAGCCCGGGGTGCCGGTTCGATTGCTGCTGGAAGGTGAACGAGGGGCCGAGTCGTTTCACGCGACCCGGAGCATAGGCCGAGCGGCTGGCCACGTCTCGAAAACACACGGAGCGAGAGGGTTCGCCCCCCTCCCGGGCATCCCACCTGGACGGTCCGTGGGATGCGACATCGTGGGATGCTACATCCCTGGACATGCGGCCTTCCTCCCCCTGGCTCTTCGTCCCATTCCTGGTCCTGGCCCCTGTTTCATCCGCGCGTGCTTCGTCGGGGGATGACTGGCTGGGCCCCGACAAGCCCAAGCATTTCGCCGCCTGTTTCGCGCTCGCGGGCGTGGGCTACGGCGCGGGGGCGCTCCTCTTCGATTCACCCGAAGCGCGGCTGTGGAGCGGCGCGGGGCTGTCGCTCGGGGTCGGTGTGGGCAAGGAACTGTACGACCTGGGGCGAGGAACCCGCTTCTCGCTCAAGGACCTGGCGTGGGACGCGGCGGGAGCGGCGACGGGGCTCGGGGTGGCGTGGCTCGTGGACCGGCTCGTGTTCGGACCGCCTCCTCGCGTGACTCAAGTCACCGCGTTACGAGAGGTTCCGCTCGTCGGGTTCGTCCCGGGGGCGCTCGGGCGAGAGGAGGTCCTCGTCCGGACGCACGCGCGCTTCGATGAGGCGCAGCAGCTTGTCGCGCTGAAGGAGCGGATCCACCGCCATGAGCGCGCTGCCCTGGTGGCCTCCGCCTCCGGTGACGAGCACGGAGACCTGGCCGCGAGGACATTGCCTGAGGCAGCCGGTGGGCATGACACGGACGTGGTCGGCGAGCCCCCGCTCGCTCAGCGTGCGCTGGAGCCAGCGGGGCAACTCGATGCCTCCCGCCCTGGCGCCGCCGCGCATCAAACACTTGCGGCAGACGAGTACCTCGACGTCTTCGTCGTCCCCGCCGCGTTCATCTCGCATCCATCCTCCGGGTCCGGGGGACAGGGCACCGCGTTGGCTCGCCACGGGGCGGATGCGCCGCTGCGTGGCCGCTGATGCGTGCTCGACATTCCCGGAGGGCCGTTCGTCCCTCTTCCGTGAGCAGTCCCGGACAGTCTCAAGGAGGTAGTCGCCGGAGCGCGGTCTCGCAGCCCGCGCCGGGACGTTCGATGGGCAAGCGGCCGGAGAGGGGCCTGTTGGCGCCGGGCTGATGGAAGCTGAAAGCGAGGATGGGGTGCGTCATCAAGACGCGGACGCCCTCTCGGAGTCATGCTGATAGCGTGTCGCCGCGTTGCACACCTTGGGAGTTTCCTATGTCGCGAACCCGGTTCTTCTCAGTGCTCACGCTGGCCTCCCTGGGCGCGAGTGGGCTCGCGGCCTGTGAGCGGAAGCAGGAGCCGGCGGCTTCTCCCCCGGTGGTCGCGGAGGCACCGAAGCCCCGCGCGCCCTCGACGCTGACGGCCGACCAGCTCGCGCACTTCTTCCGGCCCGTGCCGCCCAGGAAGGACGCGAAGCCCGCGCCCAAGGACACCCCTGCGCAGGTGGAGCTGGGGCGCATGCTCTTCTTCGAGCCGCGCCTGTCGAAGAACCACGATGTCTCCTGCAACACCTGCCACGGCCTGGGCACCTACGGCGTGGACAACAAGGCGCTGTCGGACGGGCACCGGGGGCTGAAGGGCTCGCGCAACTCGCCCACGGTCTACAACGCGGCGGGCCACATCGCGCAGTTCTGGGATGGGCGCGCGGACACGCTGGAGGCGCAGGCCACCGGGCCCATCCTGAATCCGGTGGAGATGGCCATGCCGGACTCGCGCCGGGTGGTGACGACGTTGTCCTCCATGCCCGAGTACGTCGCGCGCTTCCGTGAGTCCTTCCCGGGCGAGAAGCGGCCGGTGACGATGGAGAACGCCGCCAAGGCGCTGGCCGCGTTCGAGCGAGGACTCACGACGACCTCCCGCTTCGACCGGTTCGTGGCGGGTGAGCACTCCGCGCTGACGGAGACGGAGCAGCGGGGGCTTCAGCTCTTCGCGACCACGGGCTGCACCACGTGCCACAACGGCCCCACGGTGGGCGGGCTGTCCTTCCAGCGGCTGGGGTTGGTGGAGGACTACCCGGGGCTGAAGGACGCGGGCCGGTTCGACGTGACGAAGAACGAGGATGACCGGGGCAAGTTCCGCGTGCCCACGCTGCTCAACGTCGAGCGCACCGGGCCGTACCTGCATGACGGCAGCGTGAAGGACTTGCCGACGATGGTCCGGTTGATGGCCCGGCATCAGCTCGCGCGGACGTTGACGGACGCGGAGGTGGATGACCTGGTGGCCTTCCTCAAGAGCCTCACGGGGGAGCTGCCGCCCGCCGAGCGCATCGCCGCGCCCGCGCTCCCGCCGAGTACGAAGAAGACTCCGAAGCCGGACCCGTCTTGAAACGTGCTTCCCGCTGTACCCATTGGTAAACCGCGAGGCCTCATGGAACGAATCTTCTTCAATGCCCACTCCGGGCTCCGCTACCTGGTGTTGCTCGCGGGCGTGCTGGCCATCGCCTACTTCGCCTTCGGGCTCGTCACGAAGCGCCCGTTCGACAAGGGCGGCCGCATCCTGGGCGCGTCCTTCGCCGGCCTGCTGCACCTCCAGGTGCTGCTGGGCATCCTCGTGCTGGTGACGCGCTTCTATTACCCGGCGCTCATCGGCCACATCGTGATGATGGTGGCGGCGGCGGGTGTGGCGCAGGCGCTCATCTCGGTGAATCGCCGCAAGGCGCAGCCGGGCTACGGGCTCCCGCTGGCCGGTGTGGGCCTCGCGGTGCTCTTCATCATCGGTGGCATCATGGCCATTGGCCGCGGCGTGTTCACGTCCACCGCGATGTGAGTCTCAATCCTCGCGGGTCGAGCCTGTGCTCTCCGCGTGGTTCCCACGGGCCCGATGAGGGCCCGTTCTTTTTTCAGGCGCCAGGCGAGGAGCTTCGGGGCGCGCACGCCGCGGCCTGGATGTTCCCCTGGTGCTCGTGTTGAGCGCGCTCGGAAGAGTGGGCCTGCTCTTCCGGGTGGTTTCGCGCAGGCACGAGAAGAAGCCGACTGTTTCGGCCTCCAACCGGCCATTGCCTGAATGGACAAATCTCTTTCGCAACGCCGCCTGCGCCATCTCCTTCCTCGAAGTGTCATCCATGACGTGAGCATCGCCGGCATCGAGATGGGCCCCCATTCGGGGCGCCTGCTTCTCCACGACGTCATCGCGAGCGGTGCGCTCATGACGAGGGGTATCGCTGTCCACCCGAGGGAGGCCTTGTGTGGGCGGCGTGAGGCCAACCCTGCTGCCAAAGTCGTCATGCTCATGATGCGAGGCGCATGCGGACGGTGGGGTGCCCGTGAGGTTGTCGTTGCAGTCAAAGAATCGCGTGGCGGTGAACGAGCCTGCGGTGTCAGCCCAGCGCGAAGTGAAGCTCCGCGCCCGCAAATCCAGACACGGCTGAGTGATGCCACCCTGGAGCCTGCCTCCTCCGTCTCTCTCCTGAACAACTACATACGGCTCGGGACTTGGCCATACAGGTGAGGTCGCTGGCGGCGAAGTCGTGCCGAGAGCCCCGTATGAAATCGAAGACATGCTTGTGCGTGTTTGGACCGAGGTCCCAGGGGGAGGGCTGGTATGCGGGGCAGTGACTCCTGTTGCGATAAATCCCAGCGTGCTCCGGAACGTGGCGCCAGGGTGATAGGTGCGGGGCGGAGATTCGGGTTCCACTCTCTTCACGTGCGTCGAGCAGCACGGAGTCTCGGCTCCACCTGCAACCGCCTCAAGGACCCGCGCCCGCCGCGCCAGCCTGTCCGCCTCAGGAGGAAGGGAGCGCTGTTCCCGCATGCAGGCCGTGAGGTGTTGAGAACACTCGATCTGGAACCCGGCTCCGACGTCCCTCAAGAAGGAGAGTGGCGCGCACGGCCCGTTGTCGCGTCGCTCGCCCGTCATGTCGCGCGGTTTGACGCAGCGACTGAAACTTGGACAGGCACAGGTGGCGCTCGTGAGCAACCGCCACCCGTGGGTTCCGCCGGCCATGATACAGCAAGCCGTCCGTGCCTTGGCCGGCGTGAGTGCCCGTCACTTCGTCGGCAGCTCGACCTCGGTGGCCTCGCGCACGTCCAGAAGGCCCAGGGTGATGTGGCCCCCACAGTGCTTCTGGGTCTTCTCGCCAATGAGGGTGACGAGACCTCGCAGGTCCTCCGTCGTCACCGTGGGCGAGGGCGCCTCGACGAAGAGGATGATGTCGCGCGAGCTGGCCTCCACCTTGGCGTGGTCGCAGTCGCGGAAGTTCCACCGCCGCGTGAGCACGCGCGCGTCGTCCGCGTAGACGACCTCGCCCGCGCTCGTCTGCTCCGCCTCCGCGCCGCCGATGGGGGTGAAGGGCTCGTCGCCCGGCGACAGGCGGAGCTGGAGGTCACCCTGGAGCCGGTCCAAGGTGTAGCCGCCCACGGGCAGCAGGTAGAACAGCTCCGCGAGCAGATAGGCGTTCACCGCCTTGTTGATCCACGGCACGGGGTTCCCGTTCACCACGCGGCGCAGCAGCGCCTCCGCGCTGGGACGCGCCTTCTTCGGGTTGACGCCGAAGCGCTGGTAGGCCTCCTGCCACGCCGCGATGCGAGGGTCCGCCGCCAAGGCCGCGAGGTCGGGGACCCGCGCACGGAAGTCCGCCTCGGCCGCACGCAGTTCCGCCTGGAGCTCGGGACTGTCTCCTGTGTTGTCCATGCCTCGCACCGCGATGAAGCTGATGCGCAGGTCCGGGAACTTCTGTGCCATCTCGTTGGAAACTCGCAGGTGCATGGGATTCTCCAGATAGGGGACTGTCCGTACCATTTCCCGCCGCGAGTGACCAGGGCAGGACTCACCGTGCTGATGACAGGCGTTGAGCTTCCAAACCCAACCTGATGTCAGAGGTCATTGATACGTTCCGGGAATGCCTAGATAGTGCGCGCGTTCATCGGTTACCAGGAATGCCGTTGTTGAACAGGTGTTGAACCCAGTTGTGGGAGTCCGCGACAGCGGGCTCCTCCTGGCGCCGCCAACGGGAATGTCTTGTCATCATGAATGAACCGCGCCAGCGAGCAGGGGATTCGTCTGTCCCGGGTGTGCCCCGGGGACAGGAGGTGTGGGAGCTGCGGGAGTTCCTCGCGGCACAGGGTCAGGAGGACGCACTGGAGGAACTGCAGTCCGCGAAGCCTGTTCGGGCGCTGCTGGAAATCGGTGAGACATGGGCGCTCATTTTCGGCGCCTGGGCGCTGTGTATGTATGTGTCGTGGCTCGGATTGCCCTTGGCCTTGCTCATCATTGGATCGCGCCAGCGGGCGCTGGGAAATCGCTTGCACGACGCCGCACACGGGAACATATTTCTCGGAAGGTCGTTGAATCAGCGGGTGGGGGCGCTCCTCTGTGGTTTGCCGCTGTTCGAGGACTTCGAGCTGTATCGCGTGGACCACTTGAAACACCACGCGTTCCTGGGCCACCCGGAGAAGGATCCGGACTACCTGTCAGTGCCTTCGCGGGAAGGGCGGCGACACACCGCGTGGAGTCTGTATGTGTTCTACGTACGAGACGCGAGGCTTTGGCGGGCGTCGCTCTTCGCCACGTTGTTGCGGGCGCCCGCCGCGCACCGGTGGCGCGTGGCGCTGTGGTGGGCGGTGCTCCTGGGGGCGCTCGCCTTGCTGGCGGGCGCGTGGGGAGCCCTGTCGTTTGCGCTGCTGTGGTTGGTTTCCAAGATGACTGTGTATCACCTCATCAAGATCTTCGCGGAGATCTCGGACCACATCGGGCTGCCGCCCGGGACGGTGCTGGGTTACACGCGGAATCATCCGTCCAATGTGTTGTCATTCTTCCTGCATCCGCACCAAGACAACTACCATGTGACACATCATTTGTTCCCGCGCGTCCCGTTGGTGAACCTGTCGCGGATGCATCAGCTCCTGTTGCCTGCGCCGGCGTATGCGCATGCCCATCATTGTGAGAGTTACTTCTGGGGGCCGCGCTCGCTGGTGAAGAGCTGGCTCCACTTCCAGGCCGGGCCCGGGCCCGACGCCGCGCGCTCCTGACTCCCTGCGACCATGCTGGACACCCAACGTCTGATTGCCACCGGGGCCTTGGCTCCGCTCTGGGCGGGCCTCCAGGCCGCCCGACCCTACGGGCCGAGCCAGCACTGGCTGCTGGACAACCCGTACCATCGCCCCACGGCGCTCGCGGACCTGCCGCTGGCGACGTTGGAGGAGCCGGTGCGGGGGGACGCGCTGTTCACGCGCCGCTCGTTGGTCCTCCAGCGCCTGCTCTTCAACGCGTACGAGCAGAACAACCTCTACCTGCCAGCCAAGGCCTTCACGGACGCGGAGCAGCGCGCGTTCCACGACTTCTACGAGCCGGGCTTCGTGGCGGCGAACGCGATGCTTCGCCCGGCGCTGGAGCGCGCTTGCTTCGAGTTCCTGTCGGAGGAGATCTCCGTGGACGGGCCTTGGACGCTGGGGCACCTGGAGGAGTACTGCCAGCAGCTCCTGACGCGCTACGAGGCGGGGCCCAGCGAGGTGTGCCGGCGGGTGGAGGCGGCGACGGCGCCGGGGCTGGCCGCGAAGCTCTTCATCCTCCAGGTGGCACCGGACTTCCTCTCCGAGGCGTCGCAGATGGCGCGGGCGCTGCCGGGCAACTTCGGCCCCGTGCACTCGGAGCTGATGAAGATCTTCATCGACGAGTTCGGGTACGGGGTGCACCCGCACAAGCACTCGACGCTGTTCGAGCGGTTGCTGGAGTCGCTGGGGCTGCGCAGCGACGTCCACGCCTACTATCACTGGTACCTGCCCAGCTCGCTCCTGATGACGAGCTACTTCCACTGGGTGACGAGCCACAAGCCGCGCTGGTTCGAGTACGTGGGGGCGCTCTGGTGGATTGAAGCGGTGGTGCCGCACTTCAACCGCCAGTTCAGCAAGGTGCTCCGAGCGGTGTTCGGGCGGGACGGGGTGGACACGCTCTACTTCGACGAGCACGTGGGCATCGACATGCACCACCGGAGGATGGCGCTCGACAAGCTCATCCGGCCGATGGTGCAGCGCTATGGGGAGGGCGTCATCCCGGCGATGGTGCGCGGCATCGAGGCGAGCCGACTGCTGGGGGACCTGGCGGAGCGGGACTACTTCGAGCAGCTCGACTTCTGCGAGGCGCTGCACACGGGGCGGGCGCTGACGGGCTCGGCGGTGGAAGCGGGACGCGCCACGCCCAGGGCCGCGGGGACTTTCTTTGCGCCGGACGTCTGTGACGTGCGGACGGTGCTGGCGGTGACGGCGGGCGCGGTGGAGGTGGATGCGGGCTACCTGTCGCCGCGGGTGCTCCGGGCGGGGGAGGCGGTGGTCGTGCCGGCGGGGCGGATGGTGGGGGCGCGGGTGGTGGGGGAGGGGGCCTCGCTATGGATGGGGCCGGCGGGTGCGGCGCCATGATGCTGGAGCTGGAAGCGCGGCACTGGAGCCAGCTGCGCGTGGAGGACGAGCGCTACCTGTGCCTCCAACGGGGGACGCGGTGGAGCGTCGTCCTGGATCGCTGCAAACACAAAGGCGGGCCGCTCAGCAAGGGCACCTGGGACGAGGCGACCCAGAGCATCCGGTGTCCGTGGCACGAGCTGGTCAACGGGCCTCGAGATCTCGCGCGCCGGGAAGTGCCGTCGGTCCGCGTCGGGCCGGTGGTGCGCTTCCTCGTACCCGACCCCGCGCAAACCCAACCTGTTCCTCACGGCGGACATGCCATGACCGAGGTCATCTCTCCCGCTGCACCGGTGTCGATGGAGCCTCCTGTCCGGCAGGAGGGTGAAGGCTTCCATCCGCTCAGTCATGCGCAGCAGCGCATCTGGATGACGGAGCAGCTTCACCCCGGCACGGCCTTCGCGAACCTGGGCGGCCTGCTGGAGGTTCGCGGGCCGGTGCGGCTGGACCTGCTGGCGGAGGCGCTCCAGCGCTTCGCTCGGAGCACGGAGGCGCTCCAACTGGAGCTGAGCGTGGAGGCCGGGGAGGCTCGGCAGCGGCGAGGGCATGGGCATGTGCCTCGCGTGGAGACGATGGACTTCTCGTCGGAGGCGGACCCTCGCGCCGCGGCGGAGCGCTGGTGCGCGGAGCGGATCCGCACCCCGTTCGTGCTCACGGGGGGGCCGCTGTACCGGCTGGTGGTGGTGAAGCTGGGTGATGGGCGCGGGGGCTACTTCGCGTGTGTGCACCACCTGGTGGGGGATGGGTTCTCGCTGGGGTTGCTGGTGCGGTCGGTGGGGCGTCACTACGCGGCGCTGGTGTCGGGAGGCGCGGCGGCGGTGGGGCCGGAGCCTTCGTATCTGGCGTATGTGGCGCGGGAGCGGAACTACCTGGAGTCGGCGGAGTGCGAGGAGCACCGGCGGCAGTGGCACGCGCTGCTCGCGGGACGGGACGGGGACGGGCTGTTGCGGGCGGCGGGGACGCCCTTCGATGACACGCGCGCGGTGCGGCACACCCTGACGCTCGACGAGGCGGAGACGCGGGCGGTGGCGCGGGTGGCGCAGGCGGCGGAGAGCACGGTGCCGCGGTTGTTCACCGCGCTCACGGGGCTCTTCGTGTCGCGGCTGACGGGGCAGCGGGACACGTGCCTGGGGACGTTCGTCCATGGCCGCACGGCGCGGGAGGACCTGCTCACGTTCGGGATGACGGTGGGCACGGTGCCGCTGCGCTTCGACGTGGATGGCTCGGCGCCGTTCGCGTCGTTGCTGCGGACGGTGGGGGCGGCGCAGCAGCGGTCGCTGCGGGGGCAGCGCTACCCGTTCGACCTGCTCACGCGGGAGTTGCGGGCGGGAGGGTTGGAGGGGGCGCCGCTGTTCGACGTGCTCGTCTCGTTCCAGAACGGGCGCTTCGACGCGGAGCTGGGCGGCCACCCGGTGGACGTCGCGTGGCTGTTCAACGGGCATTCGCCGCACTCGCTCACGGTGCACGTGAGCGACCGGTTGGGACAGGGCCGGCTCACGGTGGACCTGGACTTCCGCGAGAGCGCCTTCCCGGCGGAGATGCCGGCCGTGCTGGCGGAGTCCTTCCGTCGGCTCATGGGCGAGGTGCTGCGCGAGGGCGATGTGCGCCCCGTGTCCCGGCTGTCGCTGGTGAGCCCTGAGCAGGCGACGCGGCTGGAGGGGTGGAACCCGGAGCCCGCGCCGTTTCCTCGCGAGCGCACGGTGGCGGCGCTGCTGGCGGAGCAGGCGGCGCGGTCGTCGGAGCGCGTGGCGGTGTGGGATGGGGAGGCGGGCGTCACGTACGCGGAGCTGGAGGCACAGGCGACGCAGGTGTCCGCGGCGCTACGTGCGCGGGGCGTGGGGCGCGGGGCGGTGGTGGGGCTCCTGACGGCGCGGACCGTGGATTTGTTGGTGGGGCTCAAGGGCATCCTGCTCGCGGGGGCGGCATATCTGCCGCTGGACGGGCAGCAGCCCCGGGAGCGGCTGGCGCTGCTCTTGGAGGACGCGGGTGTGCGCCACGTGGTGGTGGACGCGAGCGGCGCTCTCTCGGTGGATGGGCTGACGGTGGAGGCGGTGGCCGTGCGGGGGGCGTTGCCGGAGGGAGCGGGTGCGCGCCACGCGGCGGTGTTCGCACGCGACGCGTCTGAGCTCGCGCGGGCCGCGCCTGAGGACGTGGCCTACGTGCTCTACACCTCGGGCTCCACTGGCCGCCCCAAGGGCGTCCAGGTGCCCCACCGGGCCGTGGCCAACTTCCTGGCCGCGATGGTGGATGCGCTGTCCCTCTCGGGCGAGGGGCTGCGCTGGTTGTGCACCACCACGGCGACGTTCGACATCTTCGCGCTCGAGACGCTGCTGCCGCTGTGGCTGGGACATGAAGTGGTGCTGGCGGACGAGGCGTCCCAGCGCGCACCGGAGCTGCTGGGGCGGCGCATCCAGCAGACGGGCTGCCAGGTCGTGCAGCTCACGCCGTCGCGTCTTCAATTGCTCCTGGAGGACCCCGTGGGGCGGGCCGCCCTGTCGGGCGTGAGGCTGCTGCTCGTGGGCGGTGAGCCCCTCCCCGCGCACCTGCTCGCGCGTGCCCGGGCGCTGACGTCCGCCCGCATCTTCAACCTGTACGGCCCCACGGAGACCACCGTCTGGTCGACGGTCAGCGAGCTCACGCACAAGGCCGCCGTGGACGTCGGGCGGCCCGTCCTCAACACCCAGGTGCTGGTGCTGGATGCGGCCGGAGAGCTGCTTCCGCCCGGCGTCGTCGGCGAGCTGTGCATCGCGGGAGAGGGGCTGGCCCGGGGTTACCTGGGGCGGCCGGAGCTGACGGCGGAGCGGTTCGTGGCCTCCGCGCTCGCTCGCGGTGGTCGCCTGTATCGCACGGGGGACCGCGCCCGGTGGCTGCCTTCCGGTGAGCTGGAGCACCACGGCCGCACCGACCTCCAGGTGAAGCTGCGCGGTCACCGCATCGAGCCCGGTGAGATCGAGGCCTGTCTGGTGACCTCCGGACTGGCCTCGGCCGCGGCGGTGGTGGTGCGCAACGACGCGAGCGGGGGACCCGTGCTCGCGGCGTTCTACGTGCCCCGCGAGCCCCAGCGCCCACCCCGCGAGGTGCTGGCCCGGTTGCTGCCGGATGCCCTCGTTCCGACGCACTTCGTCCCGCTGGCGGCGCTCCCCACCCTGCCGAGCGGGAAGGTGAACCGCAACGCGCTGGTGCTGGAGCCCGGACAGGGACGTGAGGACGCGCCCCGCGTCACGCCCGCCACCGCCACCGAAGCGCTGCTGCTGCCGTTGTTCCAGCAAGTGCTGGGCACGGAGTCCCTGGGCGTGACGGACTCCTTCTTCGCGCAGGGCGGACACTCGCTGCTCGCGGTGCGGCTGGCCCAGCGAATCTCGGAGCTGACAGGCCGCCGGGTGTCGGTCGTGGACGTGTTCCACTCGCCCACGGTGCGCACGCTGGCCGAGCGGGTGGATGCGGCCGCGCCGGCGTGGGCTTCGCTGCCTCGCGTGACGGAGGCTGGCGGACATCACGCCGTCTCCGCGGCCCAGGCCTGGCTCTACGTGCTCCAGGCCCAGGGGGGCGCGGGCGACATGCGCTATCACATGACGGGCGCGCTGGAGCTGTCGGGCGCGCTCGACGCGGACCGGCTGGAGGCGTCGCTGCGCTCGCTGGTGCAGCGGCATGAGGCCTTCCGCACGTCGTTCGTGCTCGTGGACGGAGAGGTGCGGCAGCGCGTGGCCGCGTCGGTGCCCTTTGCGCTGGAGCGGTTGCGCGCGGCGGGCGAGGACCTGCCCGAGCTGGCGCGTCGCTTCGTCCGGCCGTTCGACCTCGCCGAGGCCCCGCTGTTCCGGGCGGCCCTCGTGGAGCGTGAGGGCGGCGCCGTGCGGCTGCTCGTGGACATGCATCACCTCATCTCCGATGCCGCATCGGTGGAGGTCGTGCTGCGCGAGGTGGTCGCGCTCTATTCGGGGGACTCCTTGCCTCCGCCGGGCCCGGGGCCTCGCGATGCCGCCGCGTGGCAGCGGGAGCGGCTGGAGTCGCCCGAGCTGCGGGCGCAGGCGGAGTACTGGCGACGGGCGCTCTCGCCCATGCCTCCTCCGCTCGACCTGCCCGCCGATGGTCCTCGGACGCAGGCTGCTTCACTGGACGCCGAGGCGTGGACCGTGGAGCTTCCCTCCGCCCTCACGGCCGGGCTCCGCGAGCTGTGCCGGTGTCAGGGCACGACGCTGTTCAACGGCCTGCTGGCCGCGTTCACGGTGCTGCTGTCCCGGCACGGTGCCACCCGAGACGTGGCGGTGGGCGCGCCGGTGCTCGGTCGTGGACACCCGGAGCTGCGGGACGCCGTGGGCCTGTTCATGGACACCGTGGTGCTGCGCAACACCGTGCGCGAGGAGGAGTCCGCCCTGGCGTTCCTGGCGCGTGTCTCTCGCACCACCGAAGGGGCGCTCGCTCACCAGGAGCTGCCGTTCGCGCACGTCGTGGCGCAGGCTCAGGAAGGCGCTGGCGCCGCGCGGGGCGCCCTGTTCGACGTGCTGTTCAGCCTCCAGGACGAAGGCCCCCGGACGCTGGGAGATGCCTCCGGCTTGAGGCTGGAGCGGCTGGAGTCGCCTCTGCCCACGTCCAAGGTGGAGCTGACCCTGACGGCCCTGGTGCGCGACGCGGGCCCCATCCGGCTGGAGTGGAGCTTCCGCCGCGCCCTCTTCACCCGGGAGCGCATCGCGCGGCTCGCGGAGCGCTACGTGTCCCTGCTGGAGTCCTTCGTTCAGCGGCCCCAGTCGGCGCTGCGCGACCTGTCCCTGTTCCCTCGGGACGAGGAGGCGCAGCTGCGCGCGGGCTTCAACACCGCGCACCACGACTACCCGCTGCACCGGACGGTGGGTGAGCTGTTCACGGAGCAGGCGACGCTCCACGCCGAGGCGCTGGCCGTGTGGCACGAGGGCCACGGGCTCACGTACCGGGAGCTGGACGCGCGCAGCAACCAGCTGGCGCGGCGGCTGCGGGCGCTGGGCGTCGGGCGCGAGTCGGTGGTGGCGGTGCTGGCTCGGCCCTGCGTGGAGCTGGTGGTTGGCATCCTCGCGGTGGTGAAGGCCGGTGGCGCGTGGCTGCCGCTGGACCCGTCGCACCCGGCGGAGCGCGTGGCGCTGCTGCTGGAGGATGCGGGCGCACGCTGGTTGTTGGAGGACGTGGAGCACCCGGCCGTGCGCTTCGCGGGGACGCGGCTGCTCCTGGATGGGGCGGCGGACGAGGATGCCGCGCCGCTCGCGCTGGAGAGCGAGCCCGACGACCTGCTGTACGTCATCTACACGTCGGGGACGACGGGCACGCCCAAGGGCGTGATGATGGAGCACCGCCCGCTGTGCAACCAGGTGCACTGGCTGCGGCGCATGTTCGCGCCGGCGGACCGTCTGCGGCACATGCTGCTGGTGTCGCCCGCGGTGGACGTCTCCGTGCACCAGCTCTTCCTACCGCTGATGCGGGGCGACGCGCTCTTCCTCCCCACCTACGACACGCTCGTGTCACCCGAGGCCCTCCACGCCTATGTCGTTGAGCACCACATCGACGTGGTGGACTCGGTGCCGGCGCTGCTCAAGGGGCTGCTGGAGCAGGGCAACACGCGGGAGAAGCTGAAGGTCCCCTACCTCTGCTTCGGCGGAGACGTGCTCAGCGCGAGCGTGGTGGAGCTGGTGGAGCGCCATGCGGACGTCTCCACGCTGGTCAACTACTACGGGCCCACCGAGGCGTGCCTCAACACCACCGCGCTCTTCACACGCGACTGGCGGCGATACACGCAGGTGCCCATCGGGCCGCCGGTGGACAACTACCGCGTGTACCTCCTGGACGCGCACCTCAACCTCGTGCCCCCGGGCACGCCGGGGGAGCTGTGCGTGGGCGGAGTCGGGCTCGCGCGCGGCTACCTGGGGCGCCCGGACCTGACCGCGGAGCGCTTCGTGCCGAACCCGTTCGCGCCCGGCGAGCGCATGTATCGCACCGGCGACCTCGCGCGCTGGCTCCCCGACGGACAGGTGGACTTCCTGGGCCGCGTGGACCAGCAGGTGAAGATTCGCGGCTTCCGCGTCGAGACGGGAGAGGTGGAGGTCGTCATCGGCCGGCTGCCCGGCGTGGCGGACTGCGTGGTGGAGGCGCTGGACGACGGCCGCGAGGGCAAGCGACTGGCCGCGTTCGTGGTGCCGCGCGCGGGTGCCCGGCTGGAGCTGGCGCAGGTGCGCGAGGCCCTCAAGGCGAAGCTCCCCGCGTACATGGTCCCGTCCCTGCTGGTTCCCTTGGACGCGCTGCCGGTGACGGTGAGCGGCAAGACGGACCGCAAGGCGCTCGCGGCGCTCGCCGCGGCACGGGCCGCCGAGCCGGAGTCCGCCGAGCGTCCGCTCTCCGAGCGTGAGCAGCAGGTGGCGCGCATCTGGTCCCAGGTCCTGGGGGTGACGGTGTCTCGGCCTTCGGAGGACTTCTTCGACCTGGGCGGGCACTCGCTGCTCGCCACGCAGGTGGCCTCGCGGCTGCGGGCCGAGCTGGGCCTGGAGGCACCGCTGCGCCTGCTGTTCGAGCACCCGGTGCTCGAGTCCTTCGCCCAGGCGCTGGATGGCGTGGTGCCTTCGGCCCGGGCGGTGGAGCACATCCCGGCCGTGCCGCGCACCGGACCGCTCGTGGCGTCCTCCGCGCAGCAGCGCCTGTGGTTCCTGGACCAGCTGGAGCCGGGCAGCCCGCTCTACACCATCGCGGGCGCGGTGCGGCTGGAGGGCCGCCTGGACGTGGAGGCGCTGGAGGCCGCGTTCCGGCGGCTCGTGGCTCGCCATGAGGCGCTGCGTACCACCTTCGCCGTCAGCGAGGGGCGGTGCGTCCAGGTCTTCCACCCGGAGATGGACTTCGCGCTCGAGCGCGAGGACGTGCCCGGTGGCGTGCTGGCGCAGGCCACGCTGAGGGATGCGGCCCGGCAGCCCTTCGACCTCGCCACGGGGCCGCTCCTGCGCGCCAGGCTCTACCGCCTGTCGTCGGAGCGGCACGTGGTGCTGGTCGCGATGCATCACATCATCGCGGACGGCTGGTCCATCAACCTGCTCCTCCAGGAACTCGCTCGCACCTACGAGGCGGGGGTGACGGGGACGGGCGCCGCGTTGCCTCCGCTCCCCATCCAGTACGCCGACTACGCCGTGTGGCAGCGGCAGGGCGGGGGCGCGGAGACGCTGGAGTCGGACCTGGCCTTCTGGAAGGCCCACCTGGGGGAGCGCCCTCCGCCGCTGCGCCTGCCGACGGACCGGCCTCGCCCGGCGGTCCAGACGACTCGGGGCGCGCTGCTCGTGGGGACGCTGCCCGTGGAGCTGGCGCGTGGATTGGAGGCGCTGGGGCGCGAAGAGGGCCGCACCCTGTTCATGACGCTGCTGGCGGCCTTCCAGGCCCTGCTGCACCGCTACACGGGGCAGCGCACCATCATCGTCGGGACGCCCATCGCGAACCGCACGCGCCAGGAGACGGAGGGCGTGCTGGGGTGCTTCGTCAACACGCTGGCGCTGCGCGCGGACGTGGACCCGGAGGAGCCCTTCCCGGCGTTCGCGGAGCGGGTGGGGAGTGCCGTCCTCGCGGGGTACGCGCATCAATCGCTGCCCTTCGACGTGCTGGTGGAGCGGCTGGAGGTGGAGCGGGACCTGAGCCAGTCCCCGCTGGTGCAGGTGCTCTTCGTGCTCCAGAACGCGCCCGGTGGCGTGGTGGAGCTGCCCGGGCTGCGGATGGAGATCGAAGAGGTCTCCACCGAGACGGCGAAGTTCGACCTCTCCCTGGCGATGGCCGAGGTGCCGGCCGGTCTCGAATACACCTTCGAGTACAACACCGACCTCTTCACGCCCGTCACCGTGGAGCGCTTCGCGAAGAGCTTCCAGGTGCTGCTGGAGGGGCTGGTGGCCCGGCCGACCGCGCGCCTGCGCGAGCTGCCCGTGCTGCCCCCGGAGGAGGCGCGCTTCCTCTCGTCGTTGAATGACACGGCGGCGCCAGTGGCGCCTCGGCTCGCGCGCGAGCTGCTGGAGCGGCAGGCTCGGACGCGGCCGGACGTGCCCGCGCTGGAGCACCGAGGTGAGGTGCTGACGTTCCGCGAGTGGGACCAGCGGGCGAACCAGCTCGCGTGGGCGCTGCGCGAGCGCGGCGTGGGGCCGGAGAGCGTGGTGGGGCTCTGCCTGGAGCCGTCGCTGGACGTGGTGGTGGCGATTCTCGGCATCCTGAAGTCGGGGGCGGCGTACCTGCCGCTGGACCCGGACTACCCGGCGGAGCGGCTGGCGTTCATGCTGCGCGACTCCGGGGCACGGGTGCTCGTCACGCGCGAGCAACTGCTGGGCGCGACGTCCCCTCCGGAGGGCGTGGCGTGTTTCCTCTGGGAGCGCGAGGCCCCGGCGATGGCGCGCCAGTCCGTGGAGGCTCCGCCGATGGAGGGCGAGGCCGACTCGCTCGCGTACCTCATCTACACCTCGGGCTCCACGGGTGTGCCCAAGGCGGTGATGATCTCCCAGCGCGCGCTGGTGAACTACAGCGACGCGGCGGCTTGCGTCTATGGGCTGAAGGCGGAGCACCGCGCGTTGCTCCTGTCGTCCATCAGCTTCGACATGAGCGTGGAGCAGCTCTTCCCGTGCCTCTTCGTCGGCGGGACGCTGGTCATCCGCGAACCGGACACGCTGGACACGGTTCATGGCTTCGCGGCGCGGCTCGACGCCTGGCGCATCGGGTACCTGAGCACGCCCGCGGCGCTGTGGGCGGAGCTGACCGCGGAGCTGGCTCGGGGGACGTTGACGCTGCCGCCGTCGGTGCGCGTGGTGGTGTCGGGCGGCGAGAAGATCCTCCCGTCGCGCGTGCTGGCGTGGCGCCGCGCCGTCGACCCGGCGGTCCAGATGTTCAACTCCTACGGGCCCACCGAGAGCACGGTCATCGCCACGTCGTGCAACCTGAACCCGCTGCCCACGGAGCTGTTGGAGACGCACGAGGTGCCGCTGGGCCTGCCCATCCCGAACATGCGGGTGCACGTGCTGGACCCGTACCTCCAGCCAGTGGCGCGAGGCGTGGCGGGGGAGGTCTTCATCGGCGGAGTGGGCGTGGGCCGGGGCTATCACCGGCGGCCGGACCTCACGGCGACGCGCTTCATCCCGGACCCGTTCTCCCCCGAGCCGGGCGGCCGGCTGTACCGCACGGGCGACGTGGCCCGCCGACTCGAGAACGGCATGGTGGAGTACCTGGGGCGGAGCGACCACCAGGTGAAGCTGCGCGGGTTCCGCGTCGAGCTGGGAGAGATTGAGACCGCGCTCAGCGCGCACCCGGACGTGAAGGACGTCGTGGTGACGGTGCGCGACGAGCCCCCCACGGGCAAGCGCCTGGTGGCCTATGTCACGCCGCGCGCGGACGTGCGGCCCACGGGGACGGTGCTGCGGGCGTTCCTCAAGAGCCGGCTGCCGGACTACATGGTCCCCGCGGCCTACGTGTGCCTGGACGCGCTGCCCATCGCGCCGGGCGGCAAGGTGGAGCGCAGCAGGCTGCCGGCGCCGGAGCGCGCGGCGGACGAGGTGTTCGTCGCGCCCCGCGGCGAGCTGGAGGAGTCGCTCGCGCGCGTCTTCTCGGACGTGCTCGGAGTGGAGCGGGTGGGCGCCACGGATGACTTCTTCGTGCTCGGGGGGCACTCGCTCCTGGCGACGCAGCTGGTGGCTCGGCTGCGCGACGCGCTGGGGGTCGACGTCCCGCTGCGCGCGGTGTTCGAGCACCCGACGGTGGAGGCGCTGGCGGGCAAGGTGGCGAGCCTGCGCGAGGCGGGTGCCGCGGGTGAGGAGCGCATCGGGCGGGCATCGCGCCAGGGGCGGAGGGTCAAGCGGTGAGCAACGTGGAGCCCCTCCTGGAAGAAGCGCTGGAAGCGGACGAGGTGTTCGTCTTCCCGGCGTCGTCCGCGCAGCGGCGGCTGTGGTTCCTGGACCGGCTGGAGCCGGGCCTCGCGGCCTACAACATGCCCTTCGCGCTGCGGCTGACGGGCACGCTGCGCGAGGACGCGCTCGTCGCGAGCCTGGATGTGCTCGTGGAGCGCCACGAGGCGCTGCGCACCTCCTTCGCGGAGGAGGGCGAGCAGGTGGTGCAGGTCATCCACCCGCCCCGGTCCGTGGCGCCACGGCGCGTGTCGCTGGTGGCGTTGCCCGCGGAGGAGCGCGAGGCGGCGCTGCGGGCTCTGTGCACGGCGGAGGCGGATGCGCCGTTCGTGCTCTCGGAGCCGGGGCTCTTGCGCGCGGTGCTGGTGGAGATGGACGCGTCCGAGCACGTCCTCCTGTTGGTGCTGCACCACATCATCGCGGATGGCTGGTCCGTGGGGGTGATGACCCGGGAGCTGGCCGCGCTGTACGGCGCGCGGTGCGAGGGCCGGCCGGACTCGCTGCCGGAGCCGGAGCTCCAGTACGTGGACTACAGCGAGTGGCAGGAGGAGTGGCTCCGCTCCGAGGCGCCGCGTCGGCACCTGGACGCCTGGCGCGCGCGGCTGGGCGAGGGCGTGCGTCCGCTGGAGCTGCCCACGGACCATCCGCGTCCGGCCCGTGACAACCACCGGGGTGCCACGCGGGCGTTCGCGCTGCCCCGCGCCCTGTCGGACGAGGTCCGGCGCTTCGGGAGGGAGGAGGGCGTCACGCCCTTCATGACGCTGCTCGCGGCGTTCGGGGCACTGCTGCACCGCTACACGGGGGAGACGGACATCGTCGTGGGCACGGCCATCGCTGGCCGCACGCGGCGCGAGCTGGAGGGCGCGGTCGGCTTCTTCGCCAACACCCTGGCCCTGCGGCTGTCGGTCGACGGCGCTCCGACCTTCCGCGAGCTGGCGCGTCGGGTGAAGGCCGTGACGCTGGAGGCCTACGCGCACCAGGAGCTGCCCTTCGAGCAGCTCGTCGAGTCGCTGAGCCTGCCTCGCGACCTGGGCCGCAATCCCCTGTTCCAGGTGATGTTGGTGCTGGAGAACCAGCCTCCGGGTGAGCTGGTCCTGCCGGGGTTGGTGCTCCGGCCGCTGGAGATCGACAGCCACTTCGCGAAGTTCGACCTGACGCTCTCCCTCCAGGAGACGCCCGATGGACTGCGCGGGCACCTGGAGTACAGCCGCGAGCTGTTCGAGCCAGCCACGGTGGAGCGGTGGCTTGGGCACTTCGAGCGACTGCTCGCGTCCGCGTTGGCCGCGCCCGAGCGACGGGTGGACGCGCTGGCCCTGTTGCCCGCGTCGGAGGAGGTGCTGCTCCTCGACACCTGGAATCCCCAGGGCGACCTGCCGCGCGACGGGGCGCTGCTGCACACGCGCTTCGAGGCGCAAGCGCGGCGTGTCCCGGACGCGGTGGCGCTGGCGGATGCCACCCGCGCGTGGACGTATGCGGAGGTGGAGCGCCGGGCGAACCGGCTCGCGCGGTGTCTGGTGGCGCGAGGCGTGGGGCCGGAGGTGCGCGTGGGCGTGTGCCTGCGGCGCACGGTGGACCTGCCGGTGGTGCTGCTCGCGGTGCTGAAGGCCGGGGGAACCTACGCGCCGCTGGACCCGAACTATCCGGCGCAACGGCTGGCGTACCTGCTGGAGGACTCGGCGGCGATGCTGGTCATCAGCGAGGGCGCGGTGCTGTCGGCGCTGCCGGAGGCGCGGCCTCCCACGCTCGTGCTGGAGGAGCTGGAGGCGGAGCTGGCCGAGGCGTCCGATGCGCCGCTGGAGGCTCGCTGCCTGCCGGGCAACCTCGCGTACCTCATCTACACGTCGGGCTCCACAGGCCGGCCGAAGGGCGTGGCCATCGAGCACCGGAGCGCGGCGCTGCTCCTGACGTGGGCGCTGGAGGTCTTCCCTCCAGAGATGTTGGATGGCGTGCTCGCGTGCACGTCCGTGTGCTTCGACCTCTCCGTGTTCGAGATGTTCGTCCCCTGGGCACACGGGGGGCGGGTGCTGGTGGTGGGCAGCGTCCTGGACCTGCCCGCGTTTCCTCGGCGCGATGAGGTGACGCTGGTCAACACGGTGCCGTCGGCCATGGTGGAGCTGCTGCGCGTGGGCGGACTGCCGCGCACGGTGCGGGGTGTGAATCTTGCGGGCGAGGCGTTGCCTCGGCGCACCGTGGACGGGCTCTACGCCTTGGGGCACGTGGAGCGGGTCTACAACCTCTACGGGCCATCGGAGGACACGACCTATTCGACGTGGGAGCTGGTTCCCCGAGGCGAGGCGCGAGGCCCGACCATCGGCCGGCCGCTGGAGAACACGCGCGGGTATGTCCTGGATGCATCGTTGCGGTTGATGCCGCTGGGCGTGCCGGGGGAGCTGTACCTCGCGGGGGACGGGTTGGCGCGAGGCTATCTCCACCGGCCGGACCTGACGGCGGAGCGCTTCGTTCCGGACCCGTTTGCTCGCGAGCCTGGCGGGCGGATGTATCGGACCGGGGACCGCGTGCGCCAGCTGCCCGATGGGCGATTGGAGTACCTGGGGCGGCTGGACCACCAGGTGAAGGTGCGTGGCTTCCGCATCGAGCTGGGCGAGGTCGAGGCGCGGCTGCGGGCCCTGGGTGACGTCGCGGATGCGCTCGTGATGGCCGGTGAGGATGCGGCCGGAGGCGCGCGGCTCCTGGGCTTCGTCGTGCCTCGCGAGGGGAAGGTGCTGGCTCCGTCGGCGCTGAGGGCCGCGCTCCTGGAACACCTGCCCGAGTACATGGTGCCGTCGCGCTGGTCGGTGCTGCCAAAGTTGCCGCTCACGCCCAACGGGAAGGTGGACCGCGCTGCCTTGCGCACGGTCGGGCTCGCCTCGGAGGGTGACGGGGCGGAGGTGCAGCCTCCGAGGACACAGACGGAGGAGCGGCTGTGCGCGCTGTGGGAGGAGCTGCTGGACGCGCCGGTGCGGGATGTGCGGCGGAGCTTCTTTGAGTTGGGTGGGCACTCGCTCCTGGCGATGCGGCTGCGCTCGCGGGTGGAGGCGCAGTTCGATGTGTCTCTGCCCTTGCGTGCGCTCTTCGAGGCCCCGACGGTGGAGGAGCTGGCGGCGCGGCTGGAGGCGATGCGGGGTGCGCTCCGCCTGCCTCCGGTGGAGCCCCAGCCTCGCGATACACCGCTACCGCTGTCGTCCGCGCAGCAGCGGCTGTACTTCCTGGAGCGGTTGGAGCCGGGCAGTGCCTTCTACACGATTGCCACGGCGCTCCGGATCACGGGGCCGCTGGACGCCAATGCGTTGGAGCGGACGCTGCGTGAGCTGACAGCGCGCCATGAGGGGCTCCGTGCCCGCTTCGCGCTGCGAGACGGCGAGCCCGTCCAGACCTTCACCCCGGTGGACTTCACGCTGGAGCGAGTGGATGTGCCCGGTGAGTTCGAGTCGGCGCGGAGCAGGAATGCAGATGCTCGAAGCGCCTGGGTGACGGAGCGCGCCACGCGCTTCGTGCGCCGGCCCTTCGACCTGGAGCGTGAGGCGCCGTTCCGCGCCCAGCTCTACACGTTGAATGGGCGGGAGCATTGGCTGGTGCTCGCCATGCACCATCTCGTCGCCGATGGAGGCTCCATCGCGGTGCTCCTGCGCGACGCCGCGGCGCTCTATGCCTCGGAGCGCATGGGCCTGCCAACGCGGCTGCCTTCGCTGCCGTACCAGCCCGCGGACCATGCGGCGTGGGAGCGGCGAGTGTGGGCGGAGGACGCGCTCCTGCCGCAGCTCGCGTACTGGGGCACGAAGCTGGCCGGGCCGCTGCCCATCCTGGAGTTGCCCGCGGACCACCCGCGTCCCGCGCGCCGCTCGGACCGGGGCCGTACACTTCACTTCGAGCTGCCTCCGGCGCTCGCTGCGGAGGTGCCCGTGCGCGCTCGCGGATGGGGCGCCACGCCGTTCATGGTCCTGCTCGCGGCCTTCCAGGCCGTGCTGGCCCGGCACGCGCGACAGGAAGACATCCTCGTGGGCACGCCCATCGCGGGACGGAGCACGCCCGGGTCCGAGGCGCTGGTGGGGTGCTTCGTCAACACGCTGGTGCTCCGCACGGAAGTGCCTCCGGCGCTGAGCTTCGAGGCGTTGGTTCAGCGCGTGAAGACCACGTGCCTGGAAGCGTTCAGCCACGCCGACGTCCCCTTCGAGCGCCTGGTGCAGCACCTCCAGCCCCCGCGCAGCACCGCGCACACGCCGCTATTCCAGGTGATGTTTGTGCTCAACGAGCAGCCCTCGGGACAGAGCGCCTTCGCGGACGTGGGCGTCGAGGAGGTGGCGCTGGAGGGAGGCACCTCCACCTTCGACCTCACCTTCACCGTGCTCCAGCGGGAGCAGGGCCTGGGCGTGGCCATCGAATACTCCACGGACCTGTTCGAGCCGGAGACCCTGGCCCGCTTCTTCGACGCCTACGAGTCGCTGCTGAAGGACGCGCTCGGGCGTCCCGGGGCTCGGCTGGACACCCTTCGCCTGCTGTCCCCGGATGCGCACGCACGGCTGGTGGCGCAGTGCGCGCCGCGCCCGCGAGTCATGCCCGCGGAGGCCACGGTGGTCTCCCGCATCGAAGCCCAAGCGATGCGCGCGCCCGAGCGCACGGCGGTGGCGGCGGTGGACCGGACGCTGTCCTATGGCGAGCTGCAGGGAGAGGTCCTGGCCCTCGCGGCCCGGCTGCGCGCGCGCGGCGTGGGTCGGGGGGACCGCGTGGGCGTGTGCCTGGAGCGGACGCACCGGCTGCCCGTGGCCTTGCTGGCGGTCCTTCGCGCGGGCGCGAGCTACGTCCCGCTCGACCCGAACTTCCCCCGTGAGCGCCTGGCCCTGATGGCCGAGGACGCGGGCCTCCGCCTCACGCTCACCGAGCACGCCTGTGAGTCGCGGCTGGGGCCCGAAGCGGGACAGCTGTGGCTCCTGGACGAGCCAGGTGACGACGTGGTGATGGACCTGGGGCCAGGGCCCCTGGGCATGGACGAGGCCTACGTCCTGTACACCTCCGGCTCCACGGGACGCCCCAAGGGCGTGAGCGTCCACCACGCGGCGCTGGAGAACTTCCTCGCCTCCATGGAGGAGGCGCCGGGGCTGACAGCGGATGACGTACTCGCGGCCGTCACGACGCTCTCCTTCGACATCGCGGGGCTGGAGCTGTACCTCCCGCTGCGAGTGGGCGCGCGCATCGAGCTGTGCACGCGCGAGGAGGCCCAGGACTCGCTGCGCCTCGCGGAGCGACTGGAGCGCACGGGCGCGACGGTGATGCAGGCCACACCGACCGCGTGGCGCATGTTGCTGGAGTCCGGTTGGACCAACCCGCGCCGGATGGCCGTGCTCTGCGGCGGCGAGCCTCTCCCCACCGACCTCGCCGCGCGGCTCGTCGCGACGGGCGGAGCCTTGTGGAACCTCTACGGCCCCACGGAGACGACGGTCTGGTCCACGGTGGCGAGAGTCCCGTCCACGGGCGGTCCGCTGACGGTGGGCCGGCCCATCCTCAACACGCCCGTGTATGTGCTCGACGCCGGGCTGGAGCTGGTGCCCCCAGGCGTGTGCGGAGAGCTCTACATCGGAGGCACGGGCGTGGCGACCGGCTACGTGGGGCGCGCCGCGCTCACGGCCGAGCGCTTCATTCCGGACCCGTTCAGCACCGTGCCGGGCGCACGGCTCTACGCCACCGGTGACGTGGGGTGCCTGCGCGCGGATGGCCTGCTGGAGGTGCGCGGGCGCGAGGACGCCCAGGTGAAGGTGCGCGGGCACCGCATCGAGCTGGGCGAGGTCGAGGCCGCGCTCCGGAGCATTCCCGACGTGAAGGACGCGGCGGTCGCCGTGCGCGAAGCGACACCAGGAATGGCGCGGCTGGTGGGCTACGTGGTGGCCCGGACGGGCGCGCGGCCGTCACCGGAGGAACTCCGGATGGCGCTTGCGTCACGGTTGCCCTCGTACATGGTCCCGTCGGTGTTCGTGGTGCTGCCGGCCCTGCCGACGACACTGAACGGCAAGGTGGACCGCAAGGCGCTCCCGGAGCCTCCGGCGGACGTCTCCACGGGCCGGACGCCGACAAGCCCTCGCGAGCAGTTGGTGGCGCGTGCCTTCGCGGAGGTGCTGGGCCGGGAAGCGGTGGGCGCGGACGACGGCTTCTTCACGCTGGGCGGAGATTCCATCGCGGCGATGCGGCTCGTGTCGCGGCTGCGGCGGGAGGGCTTCGCGTCCTCTCCGAAGCAGCTCTTCGAGCACCCCACGGTGATGGAGTTCGCGCGGCGGCTCACGCCGTTGGCGCAGAGGCCCGGCGTGGCGCCGGCTCCGGAGTCCGCCGTCCCGCTCACGTCCATGCAGCGCGGCATGCTGTTCCGAGCGCTGTTCTCGCCCGCCTCGCGCGACTACTTCGAGCAGGTGGGCGGGTGGCTGCCCGAGGACCTCGACCCCGTTGCGTTCCAGTTCGCATGGCGGGCCGCCGTGGCGCGACACGCCGTGCTCCGCACGGTGTTCGACCTGGGCGACACCGGACAGCCCACGCAGCGGTTCCGCGAAGGCTTCACGCTGCCGTGCTCCCTGCTCCACGGCGATGACGGCGCTGGCGTGACCGATGAAGACTGGCGCCGCTTCCTCGAAGAGGATGTGCGGCGGGGTTTCGCGCTGGAGGAGGGGCCGCTCCTCCGTCTCGCGCTCGCCCGGACGTCCTCGGGGGCGTGGAGGTTCGCGCTCTCCTTCCACCACGCCATCCTGGACGGCTGGAGCCTGGGCCTGCTGCTGGCGGAGGTCGCCGGGCACTGCGACGCCCTGCGCGCCGGAACGACTCCTTCCTTCGAGGCGCCGCCGGACTTCCGCCATTTCGTGCGCCACGAACAGGAGCAGGACCTCACGCCGGCGCACACGCTCTGGACCGAAGCGCTCCGGGGCTTCGACGCCCCCACACCTTTGCCTCACGACGAGCAGCGCTCCTCCGCGTCGGGCGCGGAGCCGCGCTACGCACGCCACGTCGTCACGCTGGATGCTCGTGAGACGGGGGTGCTCCAGGCGTTCTGTGCGCGTCACGGACTCACGCTGGGCTCGCTCGCGCAGGCGGGCTGGGGGCTCGTGCTCGCGCGGCACGCGGGGACACGCGAGGCCGTGTTCGGCGCGTTGGTGTCAGGCCGCTCCGCGCCCGTCGAGCGCGTGACGGAGCAGGTGGGGCTGCTCATCAACACGCTGCCGGTCCGCGTCCAGGTGATGCCCGGTCAGCCCGTGCTCGCGTGGCTTCACGCCTTGCAACGACAGCAGGCTGAGTTGCGCGAGCACGAACAGGTGCCGCTGGAGCAGGTGCGGCGCTGGAGCGAGGTGGGGGCCGGGCGACTCCTCTTCGAGAGCGTCCTCGTGGTGGACCCCTGGCCGCTTCGCGCCGGCGAGCGCGGCGTCTTCTCCGCGGGCGTCGAGGAGCTGGGCCCTCCGCGCACGGGCTTCCCGCTGCACCTCGCGGTCTACCCTGGCGCGACCCTCGGCCTGGCGCTCACCTACGACGAGCGCCGGTACGGCGAGGAGGTCGTGGCCCGGCTCGCGCATGGTCTTCGCACGCTCCTCGCGGAGATGGTCGCGGAGCCTGGGCGTCCCGTGGCGCAGCTCCCGCTGCTCGGGACCGAGGAGCGCGCGCAGCTCCTGAGCGCGTGGAACCCGACGACCCACGTCTTCGAGCATCCCTGCCCGCTGCACGTACTGTTCGAGCAGCAGGCCGCGCGGACACCCTCCGCCATCGCCCTCGAGTGGGAAGGGCAGACGATGACGTACGCCGCGCTCGACGCCCGGGCGAACCAGCTCGCGCACCGCCTGCGGGCGGAGGGCGTGGGGCCCGAGGTGTTGGTGGGCGTCTTCCTGGAGCGCTCGCTCAACATGGTGGCGGGGCTCTACGGCGTCCTCAAGGCGGGCGGGGCCTATCTGCCGCTGGAGCCGGGCCTGCCACCGGAGCGCGTGCGCCAGATGGCGGAGGATGCGTGTCCTCGCGTCACCCTCACCAGCCGTGCCCTGGCGGCGCGTGTTCCCGAGGGCGCTGGCACCGTGCTGGTGCTCGACGATGATGCGTGGAGCGCCGGGCTTCCCCAGGCCGCGGCGGAGCATCCCCCTCTCGAGGGCGCGGCGCTGGAGCACCCCGCGTACTGCATCTTCACCTCGGGCTCGACGGGGCGGCCGAAGGGCGCGCTCGTCACCCATCGCGGCATCCACAACCGCATCCTGTGGATGCAGGCCGCCTACGGTCTGGGGCCCGAGGACCGGGTCCTCCAGAAGACGCCCTTCAGCTTCGACGTCTCCGTCTGGGAGTTCTTCTGGCCGCTCGCGGTGGGAGCTCGGCTGGTGGTCGCGCGCGCCGGAGGACACCAGGACCCGGCCTATCTGGTCCGGACCCTGGCCGCCCAGCGCATCACCACGGTGCACTTCGTCCCCTCGATGCTCCAGTTCTTCCTGGAGGAGCCGGGGCTGGAGTCGCTCACGTCCCTGACGCGCGTGGTCTGCAGTGGCGAGGCACTCTCGTCCGCCCTCCAGCGCCGCGTCTTCGAACGGCTCCCGCACGTCTCGCTCTACAACCTCTATGGCCCCACCGAGGCGTCCGTGGACGTGTCCCACTGGACGTGCCGTCCCAGCGACGGGCGGACCACCGTGCCCATCGGTGTGCCCGTCTTCAACACGCGCCTGCTCGTGCTGGACGCGGACCTCAACCTGTTGCCCACCGGCGCGCTGGGTGAACTCTACATCGGTGGCGTGCAGCTCGGCCGCGGCTACCTGGGCCGTCCAGGGCTGACCGCCGAGCGCTTCCTCCCCGACCCCTGCGCGACGGAGCCGGGCGCGCGGCTGTACCGGACTGGCGACCTGGCCCGGAGGCTGGAGGACGGCTCGCTGGAGTACGTGGGCCGCGTGGACAGCCAGGTGAAGGTGCGCGGCTTCCGCATCGAGCTGGGGGAGATTGAAGCGGTGCTCCTGGGCCTGCCCGACGTGGCCGAGGCCGCGGTGGTGGTGCGCTCGGCCCCCGGCGGCGAGTCCCTGCTCGCCGCCTACGTGGCGCCCCGAGGAGGCCATGCTCCGGAGCGCTGGTGCGGCACCTTGCGCGAGGCGCTGGCGCGCGTGCTGCCCGAGTACATGGTGCCGGGCCGCTTCGCGGTGCTGGCGCGGTTGCCGCTCACGCCCAGCGGCAAGGTGGACCGCCGCGCGCTGCCCGCCCTGGAGGACGTGGCCGCCGGCCCGAGTGGTTCGCGGGTCCCTCCGCGCAATCCCCGCGAGGCGGTGCTGGTGGACCTCTTCGAGCGCGTGCTGGGTGTCACCGGTGTGGGCGCGACGAGCGACTTCTTCCAACTCGGAGGCCACTCCATGCTCGTGCTGCGCCTGCTGTCCCGGATGGAGTCCGCGTTCGGCGTCCGGCTCCCGCTCGCGGCGCTGTTCCAGACGAGCACGGTGGAGGGGCTGGCCCGCGCCGTGGAGACCGCCGGGGGCGAGCAGGGTGTGCTCGTTCCGCTGGGTGGGGAAGGGGACGCGCCCCCGCTGTTCCTCGTCCACCCCGTGGGCGGCAACATCCTCTGCTACCGCGCTCTGGCCGAGGGGCTCACCGGCCGCCGCCTCCATGCGTTCCAATCCCAGGGCGTCACCGGCGCCGCGCCGGACACCACGGTGGAGGCCATGGCGGAGCGGTACGTCCGCGAGCTGCGCCGCGTGCAGCCCTCCGGCCCCTACCACCTCTTCGGCTGGTCCATGGGCGGCGTCATCGCCTTCGAGATGGCGCGGCAGCTCGAGGCGGCGGGCGAGCGCGTGGGCGAGCTGTGCCTCCTGGACGCGACGCTGGAGGGCTTCGAGCAGCCGCTCGGGCCCGAGGATGATGCCGCGCTGCTGGGGGCCTTCGCGGTGGACCTCGGCCTCTCTCCGGAACGCGTCGCGCGGGTAGAGAGCCTGTCCGCGCTGTGGGGCGCCGCCCGCGACGGAGGGGTGCTCCCGGAGGACGCTCCGCTGGAGACGCTGGAGCGGCTCCACACCGTGTTCCGCGCGAACCTGGAGGCGCTGCATGCGTATCGCGCCGGGCCGTACTCCGGCGCGCTCACGCTCCTGGCCGGGCAGGAGGGCGGCATCCGGGACGCCGCCACGCCGGACTGGGGATGGGCGCGCTTCGCTCGTGGTGGTGTGCGGACGCGGCACCTCCCCGGCAATCACTACACGCTCTTGAAACCGCCGAACGTGGAGCAGGTGGGGCGCGTCGTCCAGGCGCTGCTCGATGACCACCGCGACTCCACTCCCCACGAAAGGAACGAAGGGCCATGAACTTCTACCCGAAGCATCTGTTTCCATTCATCCAGGAGCTGGAGGCGAACTACCCGGTCATCCGCGAGGAGGCGGAGCGGCAGATCTCCCTGCGCTTCAAGCCGTATGCGTACTCGGACGTGTACACGGCCGGCTGGACGACGCTGGACCTGCTGTACCACGACAACCGGCTGGACGTTCGCAACCGCCCGCGCTTCACGGTGTCGGACTGCACCGACCCGCTCCAGCTCTTCATGGTGCTGCTGGGCGCCCCGACCTCGTTCGAGTCCCAGCTGCTCCAGGGACGACTGGGCGAGGAGACCATGCGTGAGCTGGCCTCGTACCGCTCGCCCCATGACTGCACGCCTTCGATGATCGACAGGCTGGTGGGTGGCATGAACGCGCTGGTGGCGGACCCGGAGTTCTTCGTGGCCCACCAGGAGCGGCTCGTCCTGGATGCGCGTGCGCCCCGCTCGCGCGAGCACCTGAGGAAGCTCGTGGCGCAGGGGCGGCTGGTGGAGCGCGATGGCCGCTTCGCGTTGGGGGCGGTCGACGGGGACGAGGCGCGGGACGCGCTGCGCTGGCTCCACGTCACGGTGCTGGAGGAGGCCGTCTACCCCAGCTTCCTCAAGAAGGGCGGCACCACCGAGTTCAAGGACGTCACGGAGGCGTGCGAGGTGACGACGTCCATCGTGAAGAAGATTCGCGGCCTGCGCAGCGTGTGGTTCTCCTGCCTCGCGCCCGGCTCGCACATCATGGCGCACACGGGCAACGACGCGACGATGCTCCGCTGCCACCTGGGCCTCATCGTCCCGGGCAACGCGGTGATGGCGGTGGGCTCGCACCGCGTGTCGCCCAACGACTTCAAGGACGTGGACCGCGTCCTGCCGCTGGTGGACGCGGGCAACGACAGCCTGCCGGCGCGCCTGCTGCGCGAGGCATTGCCAGAGGACGAGCTGCGCGCGTTGCGGGGGTTCTCCTCGCTCACGCGCACGGACGACCCGGACGGCGCCTGGAAGCGGCTGTGGGCCGTCGCGGAGGCGCTCAACACGCGCATCGAGCAGCCCGGCTTCTGCCTGCCGTACCGGGACACGGCGCCGCGCCACGCCGCGCCGGTGTTCGAGGAGACGTTCGCCCGGCTCCAGGCGCAGGGCGTGCTCACGGCGAAGGGTGAGGCGGCGCCCACCGCGCTGGAGTCGGAGGCGGGCCGGGAGGAGCTGCACTACCTCAACACCCTCTTCTTCATCGAGCGCGCGTTCCCGGAGTTCCTCGCCAAGTCGCCGCGCGTGCGGCGTGAGTTCATCTCCTGGGAGGAGGGGCGCTGCTTCGTCTTCGACGACACCCAGTACCACGAGGTGTGGCAGCGGGCCGACCGCAACCGGGTCATCCTGAACGTGGACGTGGACCGGAGCACCTATGTCTGAGGGGGGGCTCCGCTGTCCGGCGATGGTGGGGCGACGGCGCGCGGGGGAGGAACCGGCGTGACGCGGGGGGCCTGGCCCAGACGAGGACGATGGTGGGGCGGGCTCATGCTCGCGCTGGCGGCGCCCGTGTGGGCGGCGGAGGTCCCGCGTGCGGCCTCCGCCTTCCGCGCGGTGCGCACGGAGGTGTCCGTGTCGGTGGACGGGACGCTGGACGAGCCCGCATGGGCCGCCGCGCCGGTGTACTCGGACTTCGTGCAGAGTTTCCCCACGCCGGGCGCGGCGCCGGGGGAGCGCACCGAGGTGCGCATCCTCTACGACGAGCGCAACCTCTACGTGGGCATCACCGCCTACGACACGCAGCCCGAGCTCATCCTCCAGAGCCTGGGCCGGCGCGACGCCATCCCGCCCTCGGACACGGTGACGGTGATGGTGGACAGCCTGAGGGACAGGGCCACGGGCTACCTCTTCTCCATCAACGCGGGCGGCACGTTGGAGGACGCGCGGCTCACCGAGGACACCACCGAGGCGAAGGACTGGGACGCCATCTGGGAGGGCGAGGCCACCGTCACGAAGGACGGCTGGGTGGCGGAGCTTCGCGTGCCCCTCACCGTGCTGCGCTTCCCGGACGCGCCGGTGCAGACCTGGGGCTTCCACGTCCGCCGGCAGATATCCCGGACGCATGAGCAGGTGGACTCCACCGTCATCCCGCGCGAGGCCAATGCGCTCGTGTCGCGCTTCGCGGACTTCCAAGGGCTGGAGGGCGTGAGGCACCAGCGGAGGCTCTCGCTGACGCCGTACGTGGCCAGCCGCTTCACCGCGAGCCGGGAGGCGGTGCCCCTGGGGGGCGCGGCGTCGCTGGAGCCCTCCGCGGACGTGGGGGTGGACTTCCAGGCCTCGCTCGCGAGCGACCTGTCCCTCACGGGGACCATCAACCCCGACTTCGGCCAGGTGGAAGCCGACACGTTGCTGGTGAACCTGGGCACGTCCGAGGTGTTCTTCCCGGAGAAGCGCCCCTTCTTCCTGGAGGGGCTGGAGCTGTTCCAGCCGGTGGGAGCGCAGGCGGGGCGCTCGGCGCAGACGCTCTTCTATTCGCGGCGCGTGGGGTTGGAGCAGCCGCTGCTGGGCGCGGTGAAGCTGGTGGGCACGGTGAGCGACGGCGTGCAGGTGGGACTCCTGGACGCGGTGTCCATGGGGGCCGCGGCGCTGGGGAGCGAGGCGGAGCGGGGCTACCGCTTCCAATGGGAGCGCCCGCTGCACTTCGGCTCCCAGTCCTCGCTGCCGCGCGTGGTGCCGCCGCCGATGAACTCGTTCGCGGGTGTGCTGCGGGCGGAGGTGGCGGAGGGGCAGCAGCTCGGGTTGATGGTGACGGCGGCGAGCCCGCTGTCCTCGCGGTGCCAGGGGCAGCCGCTTCCGGACGAGCTTCCGTGTGTGGCGCGTGGAGGGCAGGCCTCTGCGGCGGACTTCCGGCTGCGCACGTCGGACGGCGTGTATGCGGTGTCGGGGCAGTTGGATGCGTCGCGGGTGTCGGGTGGTGGTCCGGAGGGGTATCTGCTGCGCGACGGGACGCGGCTGCGGCCGGGGGACATGGGCTTCGGGGCGTACCTGCGGGGCGGGAAGCTGGGCGGCGAGCCGTGGCGCATGACGCTGACGTACGAGTACGAGTCCCCCACGCTGGAGCTGAACGCGACCGGCTTCCAGCCGCTCCAGAATCAGCAGAAGGTGTCGGCGCATGTGCAGTACGGGCGGGGCTCGCGGTGGGGGCCCTTCCACGAGCTGTGGTTGGGCGTGCGGGGGCAGGGGAGCTGGTCCACGGATGCGCGGGGGTTGCCGCTGTCGCGCGGGGTGGACCTGACGATGGAGGGGGTGCTGCCGGGCTTCAGCACGATGACGTGTGAGGTCGGCGTCGAGGTGGACCGCCGCGACCTGCGGGAGATACCGGCGCGGGGGCTGGCGTACGAGCTGCCGGACTTCGGCTTCGCCACATGCGGGCTGGAGACGGATCCGCTGCGGCCCTTGTCCTTCACGTTGGACGGTTACGTGGACCGGACGTCCCGGAACGGGGCATCGCCCGGGAGGGTGGGGAAGTCCGCGAGCGTGGGCATGTCGTGGCGACCGATGCCGAGGCTCCAGACGGACGTGGATGTGGAGTACGAGGCGACGCAGGACGGCCCGCGCTGGACGGGGGAGACGGAGGACGGGCGGCTGCTCTTCGCGGAGCTGGTGCCGCGCTTCCTCACGCTGACGCTCAAGCAACTCGTGGTGGTGACGCCGAGGCTCACGTTGCAGGGGCGGGTGCAGCTGCTCACGGGGCTGGGGCCTTATGGGCCCTTCTACGCGACGCGAATCCCCGAGGACGGGACGGTGCGGTTGCGGAACCTCCAACCGGTGACGGATGTGGAGGACCCGAGCTTTCACACGGCGGCGCTCAACGTGAACGTGGTGGCGCGGTGGGAGTACCGCGTGGGCTCCACGCTGTACTTCATCTACTCGCGGGCCCAGGAGGAGCCGCTGCTCGAGGGGGCGGAAGCGGCGCGCAGCCCGCTGATGCCGCGCGGGCTGGGGCTGGGGCCGCGCTCGGACACGGTGCTCCTGAAGGCGAGCTACACATGGTGAGCGCGCGCCGGTGGGGGGGCGTCCTCTCCTCGTGGGCCCAGGAGGAGCAGCCGCTGGAGGGAGCGGAAGTGGCGCGCGGCTCGCTGCTGCCTCGCGGATTGGGACTGAGTCCGCGCTCGGACATGGTGCGCTTGAAGGCGAGCGACACATGGTGAGCGCGCGCCGGTGGGGTGGCGTCCTCGTGGTGCTGGGCGCGGTGCTGGGGGCCGCCTGGGTCGCCCGCCGTCCCGTGGCGCCGCGTCCGGCGAGCGCCGCGCCGGAGGTGTTCTCGGAGGCACGGGCCCTGCCGCTGGTGCGCGAGCTTGCGGGGGAACTCGGGCCGCGTCCCCTGGGCTCACCCGCCGCGGCGCGGGCGGTCGTGTTGTTGGCGGAGCGGCTGCGGGCGTTGCCGGGCGTGGAGGTGGAGGTGCAGGACGCGACGGGCACCACGGAGGAAGAGGGGACGCAGATTCTCTTCCGCACGGTGAACGTGCTGGCGCGGCTACGCGGCATGGACGCGGACGCGGTGCTGCTGTCCGCGCACTACGACAGCCCGGAGGAGAGCCCGGGCGCCGGAGATGACGCGGTGGCGGTCGCGGCGGGTGTGGAGGTGTTGAGAGCGCTGAGCGCGGGTCCTCGCCTGCGCCACACGGTGGTGCTCAACCTCAACGGGGGCGAGGAGGAGGGGCGACTGGGCGCGACGGCCTTCCTGGGACACCCATGGGCGCGGGACGTGAAGGCGTTCATCAACCTGGAGGGCGTCGGCGTGGGAGGCCGGCTGGTCCTCTTCCGCGCCAGCCCGGGCGCCGCTGCGCTGGTGGAGGGCTACGCGGCCAGCGTGCCCGCGCCGAGCGCCTCCGTGCTGGGCCAGGACGTGATGGCGAGCGGCGCGGCGCCCTTCTACACGGACTTCGAGAAGTACGTGGGGGCCGGGCTCCCGGGGCTGGACCTGGCGCTGGTGGAGGGCGGCCACGCGTACCACACGGCGCTGGACCGGCCGGAGGTGGTGCCCGCCGGAACGCTTCAGCACGTCGGCGACACGGTGCTCGCGCTGGTGCGCGAGTTCGCAGCGGAGCCGCGCGTGTCCACGGAGCACGAGGCCCAGACGGCCATCTTCTTCGACGTGCTCGGGCTCGGGACGGTGGTGTACGGCCCCCGAGTCGCTGGCGCGATGACGGTGGTGGCGGTGGCCCTGCTCGTCGCGGCCTGCGCCGTGGCGCTGCGGCGAGGGGGACTGAGCTGGAGGGGGTGGGGGCGGGGCTTTCTTTGGACGGGCGTGGGAGGCGCGCTGGGGCTGCTGCTGCCGGTCCTGGGCGCGGTGCTGGTCGGCGTCGTGCTGGGTCGTCCGCAGGGCTGGTACGCCACGCCCACGCTGGGCGTCGTCACCTTCGGAGGGCTCGCCATCGCGGGGGCGCTCATCGGCGAAGCGCTGTGGGCGAAGCGCGCGGCCCGGGGGAAGACAGGCGAGGAGCCCAGGCACCTCGAGCGTTGGGCGGGCGTGCTCGTGTGGGGCGCGGCAATCGCCGTGTTGGGGACGTACGGGGGCGTGGGCGTGACGTATGCGCTTCTCGTCTGGGTCGTGGGCGGGGCCACGGGGCTCCTCATTGCGACGAGTGCTCCTCGGTGGAGGGGCGTGGTGCTCGGGCTGGCGTTTCTCCCGGGGCTGGTCTTGATGGCCCAGGCGGCGTCCTTGTTGCTGGCGCTGGCCATTCCCCTGACGGGCCATCTGCTGGTGCCGTTCCCGCTCGATGGCGCTGTCGCGCTCCTGGTGGCGCTGCCCACGGTCGCGGGGGCGTGGCTGGTGGCGGACATCCTCCCCTGGCCGGACGGAGGGCGTCCCGCGCTGGCGGGAACTCTGGTGCTCGCGCTGGGAGGACTCCTGTCGCTGGCGCTCGTGACACCTCATGACGAGGAGCATCCCCGGAGGCTGCGTGCCGTCGAACGGACCGATGCCTCTGGCCGTGTCCTCGTCCTCCAGAGCATGGATGGGCTGGCGCTCGGGTCGATGGTCCCGGGGCTCGCGGAGGCGGAGGCCACGCGAGCGCAGACAGAGCTCATGTTGTCCGAACAGATGACGAAGGAGACACCGAGCCTCGCCGCCCCGGTCATCACCGTGGAGCACGCCACACAACAAGGGCTGGAGCGCGAGGTCTCCTTGCGGCTCACGGCTCCCGCGGGCGCCTCGCTGCGACTGGAGGTTCCCCGCGATGCCCTCGTTGCCTGGTCCCTGGGCCCGCTGCTTTCGGCCGACTCCACCGGCGTCGTCCCCGCGCCGCCCGTGGGCTCACCGCTCCCATCCCTCGCCGCCGACGCCACCGCCTTCACCGCCCTCGCGCTGTCCCCACCCGCCGAAGGTTGGCGCGTGGGGCTGCGCCTGCGCGGAACCTCGCCCGTGCCCATCCGGGTCCGAGCTTCGCGCGAAGGCGCGGTGACTTCCTCCCTCGAGGCCCTGCGCCGCTCGCTCGGTCCATTCACCACGGGCTCGTTCGCCGCGTCCCATACGGTGGAGGCGCGGCCGTGAAGCCCACGACGTCACCTGGGCATGGGCAGCGCCGCGAACTCCTTCACCAGCCGCGCGGTGACCAGCGCGGTGAGCCGGGCCGTATCCAGCTCCGGGATGAACTCGCTCACGTCCATGCCGACCAACTCGTAGCGCCGCGACAGCCCACGCAGGAGCACGAGCAGCTCCCGGAAGGTGGGGCCGCCGGGGTAGGGCGCCTCGACCGCGGGGACCTCGTGCGGCGCGAGCCCGTCCAGGTCCACCGACACGAACACCCGCCGCACACCCCCGAGCTGCGCGACCATCGTCTCGAGCACCGCGGGCAGTCCCCGCTCGACCAACTCCGTCGCGGCGATGACGCCCGGCCTCCACACGCGCAACCCGTCCCGCTCCCGCGCGTTCACCTGCCTGACGCCGAAGAGGCACGTCCGCTCCGGTCGGACGTGGGGCAGCTTCCACGCGTGGTGGAGGATGGAGTCGAAGCCCAGCGCCTCGTTCTGTGCGCAGTCAGGATGTGCATCTACGTAGAGGACGCCGCAGTCCTCGAACACGTCGCTCACGGCCGCCAGGGCCGCGTACTTGATGAAGTGGTCTCCGCCCACGCCGATGGCGCGCTGCCCCGCCCGGAAGAGCCCTGCGAAGCGGGCGCGCACGACCGCGAGCTGCTCGGACGCGGCCAGTCCCTCCACCGGCAGGTTCCCCGCGTCGAACAGCAGGGCCCCATCCTCCAGCAGCTCCGTGAGCGACGGCGATTCGTTGTCCGCGTCGCGCACCACGTCGGCGGTGAACAGCTTCCGGGGCGCCTCCGACTTCCCCCGCGCGCTCTCGGAGAAGCCGGCCCCCTGGGTGTTGGCGCCGAACATCACGGCGCGGGCCTGGGACTCCTCGGGACACGAGGCATGACGCAGCCGAGGGCTCATGGACGCACCTTCGCGAAGCACGACGGGAACAGGGCAGGAGACATCTCGGCTCCAGGAACAGGGGACGCCGGGCCCGCGAGGGCCCGGAGGACACGAACGACTCAGCCCGCGCCGACCACGCGCGGAGGGGGCTCACCGACGGTGGACTCCAATTCCCGCGCGGGGCGGAACAACGCCAGCGCGACGCCGGCGACCATCGCCAGCAGTCCCATCAGCACCATCATCAAGGCGATGCCCCGGCCCGGGCCCATCCCCAGCAGGCCGCCGAACACGGGCGCGAAGGTGCCGCCCGGGAGCATCCCCGGCTCGAAGACGTGGTCCGCCAGCAGCCCGCTGATGACATACGCGACCGGCGTGGACATCCAAGCCAGCGCCATCCGCGCGGCGAACACGCGGCCCTGGAGGTCGGCGGGCACCAGCGTCTGCCACAGCGCCTGGCTGCAGCTCGCGATGGGCGGGTTGAAGAACGTCAGGAGGAACGCCCCCGTCGCGATGAGCAGGAGCGACGGCTGGAGCCCCGCGAGCATCAGGCTCGCCCCGTACAGGAGTCCCGCGCCGACGATGCCCGTGAGCCGCCGCCTCGGCCCGCCCCACACGGTCATCAGCGCGCTCCCCGCCACCATCCCCACCCCGCTGCACGCGAGCACCTGCCCCAGCTCGACCATCGTGAACGACTGGAGCACCAGCGGCGTCACCAGGATCTCCGCCATCCCCAGCGTCAGGTTGACGACGGAGAAGAAGCAGATGAGCCCCACCAGTCCGGGCCGCCGGGCGATGAAGCGCACCCCGAACGTGAGGTTGGACATCAGCCCCTCCTGCGCCTGCTGCTCTCCCTGCGCGCTGGGGGGCGGCGGAGGCACACGCACCAACAGGTTCGCCACCACCGCCAGCCCGAACGCCGCCAGGTCCAGCATCATCACCGTGGACAGCCCCAGGTGCATCATCATGAGCCCCGCCAGGGGCGGCGCGAGCGTGCGCCCCGCCGCCTGCGCCAACTGCACGAGCCCGCTGGCCCGGCCCAGGTGGCGCTCGGGGATGAGCACCGTGGAGGCCGCCACGAACGCCGGCTCCTGGAAGGCGTCCGCCACCGCCGTCAGGCACACGCCCAGGTACACGTGCCACAGCCGCAGGCCTCCGCTGGAGTACAGGAGCAGCAGGCCCAGGGTGCTCAGCGCCGCCACCGTGTCGCTCACCAGCATCACCCGCTTGCGGTCCCACCGGTCCACCACCACCCCTGCCACCGGGGCCAGCAGCACCATGGGCGCCACCGCGCACAGGGTCATCGTCGCGAAGCGGGTGACCGAACCGGTCTGTTCATACACCCAGATGCCCAGCGCGAACGATGTCAGCCCCGAGCCCAGAATGGACACGAGCTGACCGAACCACAGCACCGCGAACGTCGCCAGACCGCGGCGCGATGTCTCAGGACTCGTCATGAAGGATGGCCGCTCACGTTGGTTCGCGAATTCGATGGACCCTGACTATGCCACACTTGTTTTGTTTGCCTATGTTGAAATGAATGTCTGACACGTCTGTTGTTCTCAACGCAGGACCCCGCCCCGCCGCCGGCGAGGGCTGCGTCCCTCCCATGCGCACCCTCGCGCTCCCAGGTGCTGGATATGTCCATTCCCGCTGAACCACCGCCGGTCTCACGTCTATTCTCAATCTACCTCCACGGGCTCGCGTTCCTGGGTGGATTCAATGTGATGTTGCTGGAGATGTGTGCCTTTCGGGTGCTCCAGACCACGTTTGGTTCATCCATCTATGTGACAGGTGTCCTGCTCGCGCTGGTAATGATTGCCCTGTCGCTGGGGTATTTCCTGGGCGGGCGGCTGTCGCAGCGCAACGCGTCGCTGGAGTTCCTGCTGGGCATCGTCGCCCTGGCGGCGGCGTATGTCTGGGTGACGGGCGGGCTGCTCTCCGAGCCGCTGCTCGACTTCAGCTTCGGCCTGCGCAAGGTATTCACCAGCGGCCTCATGGGGCACGTGCTGCCGCCGGCCGTGGCCACGCTGCTCCTCTACATGCCCCCCATGCTGGCGCTGAGCCACGTGTCGCCGTTCCTCATCCGGGTGCTGGCCACGCACTCGCGAGGCGTGGGCGCCACCGCGGGCAACCTGATGGCGGTGTCCAACGTGGGGAGCATCGCGGGCACGCTCTTGCCGTCCTTCGTGCTCATCCCGCTGCTGGGGGTGTCCACGACGCTGGGCATCTTCATCGGGTCGCTGCTCGTCATCGTGGCTGGGGGGTTCCTCCTGGTTCGCAGGCGCGTGCCGGCGACGGCGCTCGCGGGTGTGCTCCTGGCGGTGGCGGTGGCCACGCCCCTGGCTCGGGACGCCTGGGCGGCGCGCGCGCCCGAGCCGCGCCCCATCTTCGAATCCGAGTCCCTCTACGGGAACGTGAGGATCTTCCGCTCGCAGGACGCGGACGGTGACGAGAAGCTGGAGTTCATGCCGTCGCGGGACTACGTGCACTCCACCGTCTATCCGGGCCGGCCGTTGAAGGACCAGTTCACCACGGCCTACGCGAACGTGGGGCTGGCGCGGGGGGCGAAGCGCTACCTCATCCTGGGCACGGCGCTGGGCGGCGTGGTGTCCGCCATCCTGGAGGCGAACCCGCAGGCGCGCATCACGGCGGTGGAGATAGACCCGCTGGTGATGGACCTGGCGCAGCGCTACCTGCCGGCGATGCGCAGCTCCCAGGTCCAACGGGTGGTGGAGGACGCGCGACTGTTCCTGCGTGAGGACACGCAGGAGTACGACTACATCGTCGTGGACATCTTCTCCGGCGAGCAGATTCCCGCGCACTGCGTGAGCCAGGAGTTCTTCTCGTTGGCTTTGGCGCGGCTGGCGCCGGACGGGGTGCTCCAGATGAACACCAACCTGTGGGACTTCCACATCACCACGGGCCTGGAGGAGCCGGAGCCGTTCGTGCCAGTGCGGCACATCCACTCGGCGCTCTTGCGCGCGGGCTTCGCGTCGTTGTTCCAGAGTGACTTCTTCGAGCACGGCCATCTCTACGCATTCCGCCAGCCCACCACGCACGCGGAGGTGCGGCGGACGCTGGCCCGGGCGGCGCTTGACGCGGCGGTGGAGCCGCACCTGCGGGGCTCCTATGGGATGACGGCGCTGGCGCTGGTGCCCATCCCCGACGAGGTGCGGGCGCTGCGGCCCTTCACGGACCAATGGCTGCCGGAGCACCTGCTGCACCTCAAGGACAACTTCGAGCTGTACCTGCGGGCGCTGGCCCGGGCGCGTGAGCTGCCGGCATGGAAGACGGACGTAGAGGCCGCGGGGGGCACGCAACTGCGCCTCATCAGCGCGCGCCACTACGCGGAGGTGGGGGCGTCGGGGGCGCCGTCGTACGGCGGGTATCGCGCGTACATGAAGGGCGCGGGTGGGGAGTCCTACTGCCAGGAAGTGCTGGCGTGGGTGAGGCAGGCGCCCGCCGACACGATGTTCGTGGAGCTGGCGCGCTACCTCCACACGCGCGTCATCCGCGACTGTGACCGCGTCTTCGGTCCGGGGGCGAAGGACGTGCCGGACGCCCGGACGGCCGAGGGCGCCTTCCGCCTCTACGTCACCGCCGCGCTCCTGGTGGATGACAGCCAGGGCGCGAAGGCGGTGCCGGCGCTGTCGGAGTTGCTCCAGGCCCAGGTCTCGCTCTGAGCGTGGGGCCCGCGTGCGGCGGGCCACAGCTCTCCGAGTGGGCGACCAGGGTGGCGCGGGCCAGCGTGAGGGTGAAGAGGTTGAAGCCCAGGAGGGCGGGGGATGCGTCCTTCGGGAGGTCCAGCTTCTCCACGTCCACGGCGTGCACGACGTTGAAGTAGCGGTGCGGGCCGTGGCCCGGCGGGGGCGCGGCACCGACGTAGCCCGCGAAGCCGCCGTCGTTGCGGAGCTGGACGGCATCCGGGGGCGGCTTCGCGCCGTCCGTCGTGCCGGCGTTGGTGGGGAGGTGGGGAGGTGGTGGCGGGGAGATTGGCGACGGCCCAGTTCCAGAAACCGCTCGCGGTGGGCGCGTCCGGGTCGTAGGCGGTGACCACGAAACCGCGGGTGCCCGCCGGGAAGCCGCTCCATGACAGCTGCGGAGAGATGTCCTTGTCCCCGGCGCCGAACACGCCTCTGCGCTGCGCGGACGCGAACGACTCTCCGTCGCGCACATCGGTGCAGGTGACCGTGATGACGCCCACAGGCGTTGAGCACAACGCTGCCTGGCCCTTGAGGTCCGCCCTCGAACCACAGAGGTCCTCATCGCAATCACTGCCGCGACCGGCAATGTTTATCCCGTCCTCGCGGCAAGCCTTGCCGTTCCTCACGCGTCCCTCCTCGGAGCATGCACTGGCACTCGGGTTGCTCTACCCGGGCTCACTCCGTGATTCGGACCCGCATGACGCGGTGTTCCGGTCCGGAGCCCCCTCGGCCACGCTCGGTGTGCTGCCTTCCGCTCGCGCGTGGCTGTCATTGAAAGGAATGGGTCTGTCCGTGCGCAACCTCCTCCTCGCCCTCCCTCTCGTCACCTTCACCGCCGCTTGCGGCGGCGAGCCCCTCGCTGCCGACGCTCCCGAGGCCGCCTCTCCCGCCGTCGCCGATGAGGCCATCGGCCAGGCCGAGCAACAGGTCGGCCTCTCCGGCACCTATACGTGGCGAACAAACCGGGCCAATTACACCTCCACGTCCATCGGCACCTCCACCGACCGCACCTGCTTTCTCACCGGCCTCGGCGGCAGCCTCCAGCCTGTCACCCCTGACGACATCAGTTGGACCTTCGCCGGCGCCCACCTCTACGGGGATCAGTGGATCATCTCCATCAACCAATACGTGGACGCGGCCCTCTCCACCACCGTCCAGTGCGTCAACACCGCCGCCAACCGCACCCCCGAGGTCGTGTGGGCCAAGGGCGAGGCCGCCAAGCTCCTCGGCGCCGTGACGCCCAACCGCCGCTGCTTCCTCACCCGAATTGAAGCCTCCGGCGCCTTCGACTCCACCGCCGACTACGTCCGCGTCTGGAATGACAACATCAACTGGTACCTCGGCGGTGACCTCGCCGATGACGGCGGCGCCCGCGCCATGTGCGTCGACTTCCCTGAAGTCCACGGCAATTGGCTTTTGATCTCCGGCGCTGACCCCATCAACTACAACCTCGCCTACAACCCCGGTGGCGTCGCCTGTTTCCTCACTGAGCTCGGCGGCCGCTTCAACCAGGACAGCTATTACGACGGCGTGAGCGTCAACTACAACGCCGGCACTCGCACCTGGGAGATGGACCTCTCCCCCGTCAAGCGTGGCCGGGCCGTGTGCGTCAAGTAATCCCTCTCACCCCAAGACCTGGGCTCGTCTACAGCGGGCCCAGGTTCCTCACCCAGGCATCCCGCACCGCGCTCAAGTCATCGAAGCGCACCTCGTCGCCCCCCTGTTGCGGTTGGGTTGGAGTAACGCTGGCCGCGCCGGTCGCATTACCAAGGCGCCGGGACGAGGCACCGCGAACACTTACGCTTTTTCTCTTTCCCACGGCTCACTGGAAGCGGCTTCGAAGCACCAGTGGACTGGATCGACTCTCTGGCGAAGTGAAGCGCTGCATCCTCTTCGTGGGCACCTACGCGGATCGCGTCAGCGCCCTGGGCTTCATCACTGCTGTACCGCTGTCGCCCTTGAATGCGGCGGCCTCAGGGATGACCTCCGCTCCCTCGACATGCCCTGCTGACTTCAAGTCCTGACACCGCTGAATGATGCCACCAGGGGGCCTTCCTCCCCATCCCCTCGAGAACAACTCCATACGATTCGGGACTTGCCCCCAGCCCTTCCGCCGCAGTGCGCGGTCGCGATAAAGGCAACAGCACCCAGGTATGGCCTCGCAAGGGGATTCATGCCAACAGCTCCCGGACGCGAACGGCGTAGCGCCGGCTCATGATGAGGGGCTCGTCGATGCCCCTTACGTGCAGCCGCCACGTGTCGTTCTCCTCGCGGGAGAGGCGCTCCACGTGTTCGAGGTTCACGACGGTGGAGCGATGCACCCGGACGAAGTGGCGCGGAGGCAGGCGCGCCTCCCAGCTCTTGAGCGACTCGTGGACCAGAAGCTCGCGTCCGTTGGCCAGGACCAGCCGGGAGTAGTCGTCCTCGGCGCGGATGCAGCGCACGTCGCTGACGCGGACCAGTTCGCTGTGAGCCCCTTCCTGGACGAGCACGCGGTCGTCGAGGGTGAGCATGCGCTCGGAGGAAGAGCGCGGCTCGGCCATCACGGAGCGCAGCCGCTCCAGCGTGCGTGCCAGGCGCGCCGGTGAGACGGGCTTGAGGAGATAGTCGAGCGCATTCACCTCGAAGGCCCGCACGGCGTGAGCGGGCATCGCGGTGACGAACACCACCGCCGTCTCACCCAATTCTTCATCGAGGAGCTCGAAGCCCGAGGCGTCCGCGAGGTGGACGTCGAGGAAGACCACGTCCGGGCGGCGAGCGCGCAGGGAGCTGGCCGCACCGGGGATGTCCTCTGCTTCGCCCACGACCTCGATGTCAGGATGGGACGCGAGCAGCCGGCGCAGCTCCACGCGAGCCAGCCGCTCGTCATCCACGAGCAGCGCTGAGAGCCGTCGTTCCATCGTGCACCTTCAACCGGAGCGTTGCGTGGACCCATCCATCCCGCTCCTCCAGGACGAAGGTGTTCCGGCCGGGGAAGAGCACCTCCAGTCGCTCCTTCACATTGCGCAGGCCGATTCGCGTGGAGGGTGGGGCTTCCTCGGTGTCCTTTGCTTGCTTCAATGTGCCGGTGTTGGCCACTTCGACGCAAAGCGCGTCCTCCTCCATCTCCGCGCGGATGGACACCTGCAGCGCCGTGCCGAGCCGCTTGCCATGCTTCAGCGCATTCTCCACCAGCGGTTGCAGGATGAGCGCGGGCACGAGGGCACGTGAGGCCTCGGCGGAGACTGACACCGCGACCTGCAACCGTTCCTCGAAGCGCACCTTCTCCAGGGCCAGATAATTCTGGATGCCCTCCAGCTCCTGCTCCAGCGAGGCGAGCGATTGCTGCGGTCCGGTGAGGGTATGCCGGAGCAACTCGGCGAGCTGGGTCACCATCGCCTGGGCTCGCTCGGTGTCTTCGGAGATGACAGCGCGCAGGGAGTTGAGCGCGTTGAAGAGGAAGTGCGGATTGAGTTGATACTGCAACGCTTGGAGCCGGGCCTCGTTGGCCAAAGCCCGAGCCTCGATGTGTGCACGTTCCTCGGCCTGCCGCTCCTGCCAGGACTTCACCGCGTAGTAGGCGCCGCACCACAGGGCGAGGACCCAGCCCAGGTTCTGGCCCACGCGAGGCACCCACGCCCAATTCAAAGTGGTGCGGTCCGGGAAGAAGGGCGTGGAGGCCCCGCGCAAGAGCAGCCCCCACGCCGTTCCGAACACCCAGCAGGCCAGGAGCAAGAACAGCACCTGGCCCCAGAGAGGAGTCCGGCTTGTGCGCACTCGCTGGCAGATGCGGTGAAGGCCCAGGCTGAGGATGAAGCCGAGCGCCATGCGCATCGCCTTGTAGACGGCCATGGTCTCGCGCTGCTCCGCCGACATCCCCGCCAGCACGGGGGCAAAGGTGGCGTAGGTGACCACGCCGTAGCCGAGCCAACCGGCGGTGTGCAGTTTCCAGAAGAGGCGGCGAGATTCCGTCATGGGTCCGGGCGGTGTCGGCTCAATGCGAAGCAGGGCGAGTGACGCGTGTCACGACTTGCCAGTTGATGGCGGAGAGGTCGTCCCGCCAGCCGCTGGTGATGAGCATGCCATCGATGTCCTCAGAGTCCGGCGGCCGCGAGTCGCAGGTCGCGAAGGCGAAGCGGATCCGCGATGACGTCGATTTCGGTGATGTGGTCTCCATCGAACTTGAGTCGGATGGCGAGCAGCAGCTTCCCCATGGGCGCGATGACTGCACCGGGAACTCCATCCACGAGCGCCACTCGAGCGAACCGGGCTCGGTCGGTGTGGAGTCGAGTCTCCTCGATGACTCGATGGGCTCCGTGGACTTCGGTGGCGGCGCCTGCTCGGAGCACGAGGGGATCCGCGCGACGCACGACTCCAGGTGCCAATACGGAGACGAGTGCTTCGACATCACCCGCCCGGGACGCGGCGAGGAATCGCTCGACGATGGCGTACCGCCGCGTCAGCTCTTCGCCCGAGACCGTCGGGGCGCCCCTCACGCGATGACGGGCGCGGCTCGCCAGCTTCTTGGTCGCGACGGGAGTGCGCTCGACGACGGTGGCGATCTCTTCAAAAGGGAGTCCGAACAGGTCGTGGAGCACGAAGGCGATGCGCTCGGCGGGGCCCAGCCGGTCGAGAACCACGAGGAGCGCGAGCCCCACGGACTCGGCCCACTCGAACTGGTCCTCGGGATGAGGGGCTCCTGATGCGACCGCTGTCCGTTCGTCCTCGACGGGGTCGGCATGCGCATGGGCCCGGCGCTGACGTGTCCGAAGCATCTCCAGGCAGACGCGTGCGAGGAGCGTCGTCAGCCAGCCCGCCATGTTGAGGATGGAGCTGCTGTCTGTACGGCTGGCTCGCAACCACGTCTCCTGGACTGCGTCATCCGCTTCATCGGCGGAGCCGAGCATCCGCGTAGCCATCGCGCGCAGCTGCTCCCGCGAGCGGTTGAACCGTTCGGCCACTTCACCCTGATTTTGCACCGGTCACCTTTGTTCGTCTCGTTCCGTCATGTCGTTGGGACGCGCGACGCGACGAGCGAACGCAAGTTGCACAGGAGACGAATATGCCCACCATGATGTTGCAGTACAAGGCAGCAGAATCGGGAGTGTCCGAAGTCCTCAGCGCGGTCGAGGCGGCCTTCGCGGCCCTGGATGCGCGCAAGCCCAAGGGCCTGGTGCGGTTCTCCTACTATCGGAAGCCGGGGACCGCGGAGTTCGTGGGGCTGCTGGAGCTGGAAGCCGGCGTGGAGAATCCGCTCTTTGGCATCGAGGCCGCGAGGGCGCTCCAGGCAACGGTGTCCCGGGTTGCCGTGGGGGCCGCCCCCATGCCCGTGCCCCTCGAGTTGGTGGCCATGCACGACCCCCGCCGCTGAGGTGCGGGTGCGGCGCGGGCCCATGCCGATGAAGTCGAGCGCCATGCGCATCGCCTTGTCGACGACCAGGGTCTCGCGCTGCTCCACCGACATCCCCGCCAGAGCGGGGGTGTCGGTGGCCACGCCGTAGCCGAGCCAACCCGTGTGTTCAGCTTCCGGAAGAGGCGGCGGGATTCCGTCCGGTGTCGGCTCATGGCGAAGCGGGGAGGGCGAAGCGTGTCACGACTTGCCGGTTGAATGCGGGGAGGTCGTCCTGCGAGCGGCTGGTGACGAGCACACCATCGACGACGACCTCTTCGTTCACCCACGTGGCCCCCGCGTTCTGCAGGTCGAGTCGCAGGGAGGGGAAGGAGGTGACTCGACGGCCCTTCACTCCACCCGCGTCGGCGAGCAGCCACAGTCCGTGGCAGATGGCGGCCACGGGCTTCTTCTCCTGGAGGAAGCTCTGCACGAAGGTCACCGCCTCGGGGACCAGGCGCAGGCTGTCCGCGCTGGGGGTTCCTCCGGGCAGGTAGAGCGCGTGGTAGGCGTCCGGGCGGGCATCGCCGAGCACGCGGTCCACGGCGAACTCACTCACGCGTCCGGCCTTGGTGTCCGCGCGCACGGTGCCGGCCTTGGGCGCGATGAGCTCCACACGAGCCCCCGCTGCTTCGAGGGCACGACGCGTCTCCGTCATCTCGGGGAGATTGAATCCATGGGTGACGAGCATCGCCACGGTCCGGCCCGTGAGCGGACCGCTCTTCGCCGTCACCGGCGTGGAGGGCGTCTGCGCGGCGGGCTCCGCCTTGGGCTCGCGGTGGAACACCTTGCTGACGATGGTCCACTTGCCTCCCTGCTTGAGCAGGGAGATGTAGTCGATGAAGTCAACCTTCGCTGTGCGCACGGACACGGTGGCGATGGCGGCGGTTCCGAAGAGGTCGACGTGGAGGACCTTGTCCTCGCGCCCCGTCGGCGGCTTCTTCACCACGCCTTGGATGTAGTCGGCGCTGGCCCAGGCGTTGAGGACACCTTCGGCGTTCACATAGAGGAGCTTCGAGTCGGGGTGGAAGGCGCGCTGGAGTCGGACGTTGTCACCGGCCTTCACGCCCTCCGTGTAGTCGGCGACGACCGCGCGGATGGCCTCCACGTCATTGGTGGGCGTGGCCGTCAGCCAGGTGGCGAGCAGAATCGAGGTGAATGGGGCGAGCATCAAGGTCTCCTCCGCGAAGGTGGGAGGTGACTCTCGCTTCCCATGGGCGCCGCCGCGGAGGCATTCAGCCAGCGGCGGCGTGCGTCGGTCAGCGGCGGCGTGCGTCGGTCAGCGGTCGTGGGTCACCGCACGCTCGCGGGCGTGACGCGCCGGAGCCGATATTCAGGCGCAGAAGCGCTCCTGCTCGTTTCATGAGTTCCGCTACACGACCGCCATGTGTTCCCACGACACGCGGCGCGTGCAGCCACGGTTCGGGGCGATGAAACACGTGTGTGTCACGGGCCCGCGCACTTCGACGAATCCCACGTGGCGATAGAGCCTGTGAGCTCGCCTCAGCGCGTTCGAGCCCGTGTCGCGGTGACGCCGTGCGCAGCTTCGTGTGCTCAAGCAAACGCTGCGTCCACGCGTGTCATGCCGCGCAAATGCTGCGCACCCTTCTCTGGATTTCCCGTCCTGAGCGCCAGTGTGGGCCGGTGAGCACCCTGGCCTTCACGTTGCACTGACGCCGTGCGTGCCGGGCACTGGGCCCGGCTTCCCCGTGAGGAGGGGCACGCAGCAATGCGGACACGTGTGCTGGGAGGACGGCCGCGTCAGGAGCGAAGGCTCGTCCCCATCATCCCGCTCCTGGCCGTACTGGGTGCGCCGGCCGCATGGGCCGAGGGCACCGCGCGACAGGGCGCGCAGCTCTTCACCCAGCGGTGCGCGACCTGCCACTCGATGGGCGAGGGCGACCGGATTGGCCCCGACCTTCATGGCGTATTGGACCGGCGTGAAGAAGCGTGGGTGACCCGCTTCATCAAGAGCCCCGGTGCGCTCATCGACGCGGGCGACCCGGTGGCCACCGAGCTGCTCTCGAAGTTCAACGGCGTGCGCATGGCCGACCAGGCGCTCACCGACTCCGAGCGAGCGAGCCTCTTCGCCTTCTTCCGTGACTGCACCCAGAAGGGGAAGGGCGGCTGCAAGCCCTCGCCCGCGGAGAAGATGGGCACGGACGCATCTCCCGAGGAGATCGCCCGAGGCCGCCGCCTCTTCGAAGGCTCCGAGTCCCTGAAGAACGGTGGCGCGGCGTGCATCGGCTGTCACGACGTGCGCGGCGCGGGCGTGGCGGGTGGCGGAACGCTGGGACCCAACCTGACCTTCGCCTTCGCGCGCATGGGCGAGAAGGGGATGCGCCCCGCCCTGGCGAAGCTGGAGGGGCCCATGATGGGCGCGCTGTACGCGAAGGCGCCGCTCGACGAGGAAGAGCAGTACGCCATCAAGGCGTATCTCGCGGATGCCTCCCGGGATGGCAGCCGTCCTCGCGCGGACCGGGACTTCTTCTACCTGGGCGTCGTCGGACTGGTCGCGGCGCTGGGCTTCATCGGCTTGGTGTTCACCCAGCCGTCCTCGCGAGGTCGGTCGTGAGCGACTCCATTCTCTTCAACGTGATTCCCTATGTGGCCGCGCTCGGCACGCTGGCGGGTGGCATCGCGCGGTTGACGGCGCGAGAGCCCGCGGCGCCACCCTCGCCGTGGACCTCCGCGGGGCGCACGGTGTTGGCGGGTGCCTCCATCGTGCTGTTCTTCCACCTGGTGGGGCTCGCCGCGCCTCGTGCGATGCAGGCCTTCAACGCTTCTCCGGCGCGCATGTTCACGCTCGAGTCGCTCAGCCTCATCGGCGCGCTCCTGCTGAGCTGGGGCCTGTTGTCCCTGGGCCTTCGCCGCGCGCGGGAGGGGCAGTGGGGCGCCGTCGTCGCCCTGGGGCTCGTCCTGTCGCAGGTCCTCATGGGGGTGTACGTGGCCGTGGCCCTGAGGTGGGCCTCCGCCTGGTACCTGCATGTCACGGTTCCCTATCTGCGCTCGCTGATGTCCTTCCAGCCGGATGCGACGTTGTTGCAAGCCGCGCCGTGGGTCATCCAGGTGCACGTGCTCGCCAGCATCGCGCTCCTGGGGCTGGCGCCCTTCCTTCGCTTCGGCCGGGTGCCCGCGCCCACGCGAGCATCCGAGTCCGTCGAGCCCGGTCTGCTCGCCGCGCCTCGCGAGGAGACACCATGAGCCGCGCCTCCTTCCGTTTCCTCGGGTACGCGGGGGCCATCGCCGCGCTGGGCCTGGGCGGGTGCAATGGTCCGGTGAACAACCAGCAGGGCCACATGCCCGCGCAGCCCGTGGCCTTCTCTCACGCCGTGCACGCGGGGCAGTACGAGCTGGATTGCCAGTACTGCCACGTGGGCGCGGAGAGCAGCCGTCACGCGGGTGTTCCTTCCACGAGCGTGTGCATGAACTGCCACTCGCAGGTGAAGAAGGACTCGCCCGAAGTCCAGAAGGTGATTGCCGCCGTGGCCGCGAAGGCGTCCATCGAGTGGGTGCGTGTCCACCGCCTCCCGGACCACGCCTACTTCAACCACGCGAGCCACGTCACCGCGGGCCTGGCGTGCCAGACGTGCCACGGCAAGGTGGAGGAGATGGTGCGTGTGGAGCAGGTGGCGCCCATGACCATGGGTTGGTGCCTGGACTGTCACCGCAAGACATTGGCGCAGGGGCAGACCGCGCCGCTGTCCTCCTCGCCGCGCGCGGGTGAGCTGCTGGCCCTGACCTCCGGCTCACCGCTGCCCGAGCCGTCGAAAACCCCTCGCACCTTGCGGCCGCCTTCGGACTGCTCGAGCTGCCACCGCTGAGGACTTCCGCGCCATGTCCGACACCCTTCCCAAGTACTGGCAGAGCCTGGCCCAGAGAGCGACCGACGGCACGGGGCTCGATGCGCATCACAACGAGTTCGCCGAAGAGCTCCCGGTCGGCGTCGCCGCCGTGCCCCCGGACGCGAGCTCCCGCCGCGACTTCTTCAAGATGATGGGCCTGAGCGCCGCCGCGGCGATGGTCGCGTGTCAGCGCGCGCCGGTGCAGAAGCTCATCCCCTACGCGTCCAGGCCGGACGAGGTGATGCCGGGCACCGCGCTCTGGTACGCCTCCACCTGCGAGGGCTGCTCCGCGCGCTGCGGTCTGCTGTTGAAGACGCGCGACGGGCGGCCCATCAAGGTCGAGGGCAACGACGAGCATCCCGTCTCGCGCGGGGGGGTGTGCGCGGTGGGGCAGGCCTCCGTGCTCTCGCTCTATGACGCGAGCCGGGCGCGCTTCCCCACGAAGACGAACGGCCGTGTCTCCTGGGCGGACCTGGACGCCGAGGTGAAGGCGGGGCTGCTCAAGGCGAAGGACGAAGGCAAGGCCATCCGGTTGGTGTTGCCCTGGGTGATGGGGCCCACGCTGGAGGCCGGGGTGAAGCGCTTCCTCGCCGCGCATCCCACGGCGCGCACCGTGCGCTACGAGCCGCTGGGGGAGCTGTCCGCCATTGGCGACGCCTACCGCATCACCCACGGAGTCCGGGTGGTGCCGGACTACCGCTTCGAGCGGACGAAGGTCATCGCGAGCTTCGGCGCGGACTTCCTGGGCACGTGGGTGTCGCCCGTGGCCTTCACGCGCCAGTACACGGAAGCGCGCGATGCCGCCGGACGCAGGGCGATGTCGCGGCACTATCAAGTCGAACCGGTGATGACGCTCACGGGCGCATCGGCGGACCGCCGCTTCGTGGTGGCTCCATCCGATGTGACGCTGGCCTTGGGAGACGTGGTGCGCGCGCTGGCGGCGAAGGCCGGTCGCAGCCTGCCGGGGCTCAAGGAGCTGCCGGCCTCCAAGCTGGACAAGGCCTCGATGGACGAACTCGTCGAGGCGCTGTGGTCTCACCGCACGGAGTCGCTCGTGGTGTGCGGCGGCGACGATGTGGCGGGGCAGGTGCTCGCGGCGACGGCGAACATGCTGCTCGGCAACGAGGGCACCACGGTGCTCCCGGCGGATGGTGTCCGGCTGGATGAGGATGCCCTGTCCTATGGCGAGCTGCTCGCCGAGCTGAGCGCGGGCAGCGTGGGCGCGGTGCTCTTCGTGGGCGTGAATCCCGCGTACGCGGACCCTCGGGGTGGGGGACTGGGGGGCCTGCTGAAGGCCGTGCCCCTCACCGTGACGCTCAATGACCGCCTGGACGAGACCACGCTGCTGACCCGGCTGCACGCTCCTGCCTCCACGCCGCTGGAGTCGTGGGGTGACGCGGAACCTCGCCGGGGCGTGCTCTCCCTGCGCCAGCCCGCGGTGTCGCCGCTGCACGACACGCGCGATGTGATGGAGTCGCTGCTCACGTGGGCGGGCCTCTCCACGACCCCCTACGATTTCCTTCGCGCTCGCTGGGAGGCGGAGGTCTTCCCTCGCGCCGGGACGGCGGGACAGGACCTGGGCGCCTTCTGGGACGACGCGGTCCGACGAGGCGTGGTGACGCTGCCCTCGACGCCGGTGGAGCCGCTGTCGTTCCGCGAGGAGTCGCTGGCGAAGGCGCTGGCTCCGGTGGCGCGTCCTTCGGGGGAGTGGGAGCTGGTGCTGTTCCCCTCGGTGGCGATTCGCGATGGCGCACCCGCGAACAACGCGTGGCTCCACGAGGTGCCGGACCCCATCACCAAGGCCACGTGGGGAAACCAGGCGCTCATCGCCCCGTCGAGGGCCAAGGAGCTGGGCCTGTCCGACGGCGACGTCGTGAAGGTGAGCGTGAGTGGCGCGTCGGTGTCGCTCCCCGTGCTGGTGCAGGCGGGAACGCATCCCTCCACGCTGGCCGTGGCGGTGGGCCATGGCCGCACGCGGGCCGGACGCATTGGCGACGGTGTGGGCACGCAGGTCTTCCCGCTCGCGGCGGTGGTGGACGGGCGCGTGCACCGCACGGTGCCAGGGGCGACGGTGGTGGGCACGGGTGAGCATCAGAAGCTGGCGCTCACGCAGACGCACTCGCGCCTGGAGGGCCGCCCTCACGTGCGCGAGGCGGAGCTGGCGGAGTTCCTGGTGAACCCCCGCGCGGGCAATGAGGGCCACGGAGGACACGGAACCAACGGCGCTCATCCGCTCTCCATCTGGTCCGGCCACGAGTACAACGGCCACCGGTGGGCGCTGGCGGTGGACCTGAGCATGTGCACGGGCTGCTCGGCGTGCGTGGTGTCCTGCCAGGCGGAGAACAACATCCCCAGCGTGGGCCGCGAGGAGGTGCTGCGTCAGCGCGAGATGCACTGGATGCGCATCGACCGGTACTACCAGGGCGACGAGGCGAACCCGCAGGTGGTTCATCAGCCGATGATGTGCCAGCACTGCGAGAACGCGCCGTGCGAGACGGTGTGCCCGGTGCTCGCGACGGTGCACTCGAGCGAGGGGCTCAACCAGCAGGTCTACAACCGCTGCGTCGGCACTCGCTACTGCGCGAACAACTGCCCCACGAAGGTCCGCCGCTTCAACTGGTTCGACTACCCGCACGACGAGCCGCTCGAGCGGATGGTGCTCAACCCGGACGTGGTGGTCCGCAGCCGGGGCGTCATGGAGAAGTGCTCCATGTGCGTGCAGCGCATCAGCGAGGGCAAGGCGGCGGCGAACCGCGAGGGCCGGCCGTTGAAGGACGGCGACATCCAGACGGCCTGTCAGCAGAGCTGCCCCGCCAAGGCCATCCACTTCGGCGACGTGAATGACCCGAACAGCCGGGTGGCGAAGCTGGCGAAGGACGGGCGCTCGTTCCGGTTGCTGGAGGAGCTGAACATCGGGCCGTCCATCACCTACCTCACGAAGATCCGGAACACCGGGTCGGGAAGCGGAACATGAGCAACCAGCACCTGTCCCCGCTGCGCGTGCCGCTGGTCAGCGAGCCGCGCACCCTGGGCCAGCTCACCGAGGAGATCTGCGCCCCCATGGAGCGCTCGCCCACGTGGAAGTGGTGGGTGGCGTTCGGCATCGCGGTGGCGGTGTTGGCCACGGGCGCGGGCATCGTCGCGTACCAGGTGGGCACCGGCATCGGCGTGTGGGGTCTGAACAAGACCATCGGCTGGGCGTTCGACATCACCAACTTCGTGTTCTGGGTGGGCATTGGCCACGCGGGCACGCTCATCTCCGCCATCCTCTTCTTGTTCCGGCAGAAGTGGCGCACCAGCATCAACCGCGCGGCGGAGGCGATGACGCTGTTCGCCGTGATGTGCGCGGCGCTCTTCCCGCTCATCCACATGGGGCGGCCCTGGCTGGCCTTCTGGGTGCTGCCGTATCCCAATACGCGCGGCAGCCTCTGGGTGAACTTCCGCTCGCCGCTGTTGTGGGACGTGTTCGCCATCTCCACGTACTTCACCGTGTCGGCGGTGTTCTGGTACGTGGGGCTGATTCCGGACCTGGCCACCGTGCGCGACAGGCTGAAGGCGGGCGTGCGCAAGGCCGTCTTCAAGGTGATGTCGCTGGGGTGGACGGGCTCGAACCGGACGTGGAGCCGCTACGAGACGGTGTACCTGCTGCTCGCGGGCCTGGCCACGCCGCTGGTGCTCAGCGTGCACACCATCGTCTCCATGGACTTCGCCACGTCGGTGATTCCCGGCTGGCACACCACCATCTTCCCGCCGTACTTCGTCGCGGGCGCGGTGTTCAGCGGCTTCGCCATGGTGCTGACGCTGATGATCATCACCCGCGTGGTGCTGGGCTACGAGCACCTCATCACCCTGCGCCACCTGGAGAACATGACGAAGGTCATCATCGTCACCGGTGGCCTGGTGTCGCTGGCGTACGCGACGGAGTTCTTCATCGCCTGGTACTCGGGCAACCCCTACGAGCGCTTCGCCTTCATGAACCGCGCGTTCGGCCCCTACGCCTGGGCGTATTGGATCATGGTGACGTGCAACGTGGTGTCGCCGCACCTGTTCTGGTTCAAGAAGATTCGCACCTCGCCCGCGGCCATCTTCGTGCTGTCCTTGGTCATCAACGTGGGCATGTGGTTCGAGCGCTTCGTCATCATCGTGACGAGCCTCCACCGGGACTTCCTGCCCAGCAGCTGGTCCATGTACACGCCGACGATGGTGGAGGTGGGGACCTTCATCGGCACCTTCGGCCTCTTCTTCACCCTGTTCCTGCTCTTCGTGCGAGTGCTGCCCATCATCTCCATCGGCGAGGTGAAAAGCGTGCTGGGCTTCGCGCGAAGCACGCCGGCGCACCCCGAGACTCCGCCTTCGACGCGTCCTGCCCCCGCGCAGGACGCGCCGGAAGAGTCCTCGGCGGCCCGGCATCACCCGCCGCTGGCCATCGCCACCCGGAAGGATGTCCCCGTATGAGCGCCCCCGTCCTCATCGGTTATTTCGACAGCGAGGAGCAGGTCCTGGAGGCCACGCGCGCGGCGCGCGAGGCGGGACATGACCTGCGCGATGTGTACACGCCCTACGCGGTGCATGGCCTGGATGCCGCGATGGGGCTCAAGCCCAGCCGGCTGACGTGGGTGTGCTTCGCGGCGGGCGCCCTGGGCTGCACGCTGGCGATGTCCCTGCAGCTCTACACCAGCGTGGTGAGCTGGCCGCTCAACGTGGGTGGAAAGCCGTTCAACTCGTTCCCGGCCTTCATCCCGGTGACGTTCGAGTTGACGGTGCTCTTCGCCGCGCTGACCACGGTGGGCGCGTTCTTCGTGAGGGCGAAGCTGTTCCCGGGCAACAAGCGTCAGGCGCTGCCTCGGGTGACGGATGACCGCTTCGCCATCGTCATCGCGCCCGGCCAGAAGCCGAACGCGCTGGAGTCGGCCGAAGCGCTGCTCAGGGAGCATGGCGCGGTGGCCACGGACTTGAAGGAGGTGGCGTCGTGAGCAAGAGGTGGGTGGGACTGGCGGCGCTGGGGCTGGCCCTGGCGGGCTGCGAGCAGGACGAGACGAAGCCCAACTTCGAGTACGCGCCGGACATGGTGGCGTCCGTTCCCTACGACAGCTTCGCGAGCAACCCGAACACGCCCGACGGCAAGACGCTGCTATCTCCGGCCAAGGGCACGGTGCCGCGCGGGCATCTCCCCATGCACCTGACCTCGGGACCTGAGGCCGCCGAGCGCGCGGGGGCGGAGCTGCGCAATCCCTATCCGGCCTCGCCCGAGGTGCTCGCGCGGGGACAGACGGCGTTCATGCGCTACTGCTCGCCGTGTCACGGCTCGGGGGGAGTGGGGGATGGGCCGGTGACGGCGCGCTTCCCCATGCCTCCGTCGCTTCTCGCGGAGCACGCGGTGGGGCTGCCGGACGGGCGCATCTTCCACATCATCACCCATGGGCAGGGATTGATGCCGGCCCATGGTTCGCAGGTGGCGCCGGAGGACCGGTGGAAGCTGGTCCACTACGTGCGCTCGCTCCAGAACCCCGCGCGCACCGCGCGCAAGGAGACGCCATGAGCGCCCCGGTCCACGCCTCCGCGAATGAGTCGCGCGGTGGCTTCGCTGTCTCGCCTGTCTTCCATCGCGCCGCGCAGGTGGCGGCGGGAGCGGGGTTGGGTGTGCTGGTCCTCGGTCTGGTGCAGGCCCCGGAGCGCGCGCTGACGAGCCTGCTGACCAGCGGCTTCTACTTCCTGTGCCTGGGCCTGGGCGGCGCGGTGTTCCTCGCGTTGATGTACGTGGCCAACGCGGGCTGGTTCACTGTGTTCAAGCGCATCCCGGAGGCCTTCACGGCCTATGTGCCGTGGGGCGCCGTGACGATGCTGGCGCTGTTGCCCTTCGTGGCGACGCTGTACCCATGGGCGAAGCCGGGCGTGATGGAGACGGACCACCTGCTGCACCAGAAGGAGGCCTTCCTCAACGTCCCGTTCTTCGCCATCCGGATGGTCGTCATGTTGGGGTTGTGGGTGGCCTTCACGTGGGCGCTGCGGCGCAACTCGCTCAAGCAGGACGTGGAGCATGGAGAGGTGCTCACGCGGCGCAACGTGAAGGTGTCCGCGGTGTTCCTGGTGCTCTTCGCGCTGACGTTCTGCCTGGCCGCGTTCGACTGGCTGATGAGTCTGGAGCCGCACTGGTTCAGCACCATCTACGCGCTCTACAACGTGGCGGGGCTGCTCAGCTCCAGTGTGTGTGCCATCACGGTGGTGGCGGTGCTGCTCCACCGGGCGGGTGCGTTGCCCCAGCTCAACAGCAGCCACCTCCATGACTTGGGCAAGCTGATGTTCGGCTTCGCCACGCTGTGGGCCTACCTCTGGTTCTCGCAGTTCATGCTCATCTGGTACGCGAACATCCCCGAGGAGACGGTGTACTTCATCGCGCGGATGCACGGCGGCTGGGAGGTGCCGTTCTACGCGAACGTGGCGCTGAACTGGGCGCTGCCCTTCGTGTTGCTGCTGCCTCGTCCGGCGAAGATGAACCCGTCGCACCTCCTGCGTGTGGCGGCGGTGCTGCTGGTGGGGCGCTGGTTGGACCTCTACCTGATGGTGGCTCCGGCGCACCGGCCCGAGGGCTTGAGCGTGGGCGTGTATGAGCTGGCGGGCTTCCTGGGTGTGGGCGCGCTCTTCACGCTCGCGGTGACTCGGGCGGTGCGCACCACGCCGATGATTCCCGTGGGTGACCCGTACCTGGTGGAGAGCCTGCATCACCACACCTGAGCACGGGACTCGCATGGAATGGATGTCCGGGGGCACGGACCCTCTCGGGCAGAGACCTTAGGGAGTCTCTGTCCGAGGTGACCCCGGCGGGCGATGCCACCCGCAGTACCTCCTCGGGCGGGTGGCATCGCTCTTTTTATGCTCCAATCCGGCGCCATGCCTTCTTCCGAGACGCTCCGCGTCGCCCTGCTGGGCTATGGCTTCGCGGGCAAGTCCTTCCACGCTCCGCTGCTGCGCACGGTGGAGGGGTTGTCGCTGAACGTCGTGGCGTCCAGTCGGCCGGAGGCCGTGCGTTCGGACCTGCCGGGGGTTGAAGTGCTCGCGTCCGCGCTCGACGCGGCCACGCACCCCGAGGTGGACGTGGTGGTCGTGGCCACGCCGAATGAGACCCATGCCTCGCTCGCGGAGGCGGCGCTGCGCGCGGGCAAGCACGTGGTGGTCGACAAGCCCTTCACCGTCACGCTGGCTCAGGCGCGTGGACTCGCCGCGCTCGCGCGAGAGCAGGGGCGAGTGCTCTCGGTGTTCCAGAACCGCCGCTGGGACAGTGACTTCCTCGCGCTCAAGTCACTGCTCTCGCGAGGGGTGCTCGGACGTGTCACCCATGTCGAGTCGCGGTTCGACCGCTTCCGTCCCGAGGTCCGCTCGCGTTGGCGTGAGCAGCCCGTTCCTGGCGCGGGCATCTGGTTCGATTTGGGGCCTCACCTCGTGGACCAGGCGCTGCAACTCTTCGGTGTGCCCGACAGTGTGGTGGCGCTGCTGTCGGCGAGCCGTGATGGCTCGGCCATCGAGGACTGGAGCCAGGTGACGCTGGTGTATCCACGCCGGTACGTCGTGCTCCAGGCGTCCATGCTCGTCGCGGGTGGACTGCCTCGCTTCGCCGTACATGGGACGCGGGGCTCCTGGTTGAAGCATGGGATGGATTCGCAGGAGCGCCGCCTCGTCGCTGGCGAGCTTCCTGGCGCGCGGGACTGGGGAGCGGACCCTTCGCCGGGGCAACTGCTCACGGGCACGTCCGACGAAGCGCTGGTGACGGAAGCGCCGCGTGGGGACTATCGCCGGTACTACGCGGGAGTCCGGGACGCCGTGTGGGGGCTCGCACACAACCCGGTGACTCCCGCGCAGGCGGTGGCCGTGTCCGCGGTGTTGGAGGCGGCGCTCCAGTCCGCGCGTCTGGGGTGTGCCCGTGAGCCGGACCTCACCCCCGAGGAGCACCGCGCCTTTCAGGCGGACACGGACGGCGTCTCACGGGTCCCGTAGTCCGTGGGCCTCAGAACTGTCCCGTCAGGCCCAGCGTGCTGCCCTTCGAGTCCACGGAGAGCGCCGGCTGGACGCTCACGGTGGTGTCACTGGAGGGTGATGGCAGGTTCGACGCGTGGGTCATCTCGTAGCCGATGATGGACCCGAGCATGGTGAAGGCTGGCACGAGCAGGAAGATGGTGTCCTCGACCTTCTCCTTCGGGCGCAGGTGCGCGGTCAGCACCGCGGCGCCCCCGCCCGCGACGGCGCCCAGCAGGACGCCCTCTGGGGTTCCTTTCCCCTTCGCCATCCTCCCGCCCAGGAGGACTCCGAACGGCGCACCGACCGCGGCGCCCAGGAGAAACCCGCGCTCCCAACTCGCGTACTTCTGGGCACTGGAGGCGCCGAAGACGCTGTCGTCGTTGTCCCCCATGGCCACTCCCGTCAATCCCAAGCCCAGCGCGGTCAGGAACATCATCCCCGTCTCGGCCGCGACGCGGCCTACCTTCCTCCCGCCCGTTTCTCCTCGGGGCGTGTCCAATCGAGGCAGCGGCTCGAGGGTGGCAGCGGACGGTGCTTCCGACGCGAAGCCAACCCCGGGGAGCACGAGGACACATCCGAGTGCCACGAACCGATTCCATGCCGACAGGCGCTTGATGGCTTTCATGTCCCTACCCATTTGCAAGAGGGTTGCCCAAAGGACTTCCCTCTGGGACTCCCCGTGGAAGGGGAGGTGCGCGTGAAATCGCATGCTCAATTCCCATGCGGATGTGCACGCCGTTGCACGATAGCTGTGAACCCCAGGTCTTCCGCGCCACACCCAGGGGCAGGTGTCCGCCCCAGCCCGGGCGCCGCCTGATACGGTGCGCCGACGATTTCACCGCTCGCCTCGCGAGCCGAGAGGCCCCTCCCCTTGAGTCAGAAGAAACCCGGACGCAACGACCCGTGCCCCTGCGGCAGCGGCAAGAAGTACAAGGTGTGCCACGCCGCCCAGGACCGCGCGAACGCGCCGCCTCCGAGTGTTCCCGTTCACCGTCCCCAAGAGGCGTCCTTCCTGGCGACGAAGGGGAGGCAGAAGCAGGCCGATGGGAGCTACCCGATGTTCGTGCTGGAGCGGTTCGGTCAGCTCCTGGCGGGGTGGGGGCCGGAGCCGAAGCTGCGCTTCGACGTGGATGCCTTCGACTCGTTCGTGAACACGCACCTGGCGCGCCTCACCGAGGAGGAGGCCGCGGACGCCGCGAGCATGTATCAGGCGTTGTTCACGGGCTGGATGCGGGAGTTGGGGGCGGAGCAGGCGGGCATCTTCCTGACGGGCCTCGCGCTGGAGACGCTCAACCGGTCCACGAAGCCTGGGCTGTCGCGCGAGGACCAGGGCGTCCTGGGCGCGGTCTCCCGATTGTCGCTCAAGGCGAACCGGCCCAAGGGCCTGCCGCTCGAGGACCACCCCATCATCAAGGTGGTGTTCGACGTGCAGTTCCGCGAGTGGCGCGCCCGCCACAAGGAGTGGCTGGAGAAGCACGAGGCGCTGCTGGATGAGTCCTCCTTGTCGGAGCAGGCGCGCGAGGCGCTCAAGCAGGCCCGCGAGGGGAACGTGGATGCGCTGCTGAACTACGTGAAGGAGGACCCGGAGCTCGCCGAGCGCATCGCTCGCGAGGCCAAGGAGCGCGCGGTCCGCGTCGAGGCGAAGCTGCGTGAGCCATCCACGCCGCCGGTGTTCGCGCCGGAAGAGGAGCTGTGGCTGACGTGTGTCCTCTGGGAGCCGATGCAGGCGCTCAAGGGGCTGCCGTCGAGCGCCGAGCCCGCGGTGCGGAGGGAGGCGGTGACGGCGCTGCTGCGAGGTGTGAAGGGTGCGCTCGATGAGGACTTCCTCGCGGGGATGCTGGGGCGCATGCGCGAGAAGGCCCAGGATGCCTCGTTGGACGAAGCCACGCGGGCCTGGTTCACGGATGCCTCCATCGCGTTCGAGGCCGAGCCCGCGCGCATGGCGCTGGCGGCGTTGCTGACGGCGCGGCAGGAGGCGGTGGGGCGCTCGGCGGAGGAGATGGTGGCGCTCGCGGACTTGAAGGCGCTGACCACCTGGACGCCAGAGGGCTTCGAGCCCTACCGGACGCTGCTGCTCCAGATGGGGCTGCCTGCCTCGGCCGAGCGCATCGCCCGGTGCCAGGAGTGGCTGCGAACCCATCCGGTGGCCCTGCGCGCCGCGCCGGAGTGAGAGTCCTGGCTGCCGCCGGGCTCATGGCCCGGTGTCGGCGGCAGGGAGTGGCTGTCCTGTGTCGCCGTGTGTCGCGCCGAAGCGAGAAGCCCTGCCTTGGCATGGCGCATCGCTCGATGTCGGCGGTGGGAAGCGGCGGTCCGGTATCGCCGCGTGCCGCGCCGGCGTGAGAAGCCTGGCCTCGGTCGGGTGCATGGCCCGGTGTTGGTTGGCGCTGTCGCCGTGTGTTGTGCCGGAGTGAGAAGGCGGGCCTCGGCTGGGCTCATGGCCTGGTGTCGGTGACTCACCCCACCCATGCGGTGTGGCTCCTCGCCGCGCCAGCGCGCGACAGGGCCAGGCGCGGACGTCACTTCGCCGCGCCGCCCTTGTTCCCGGACGAGGGCTCGGTGGTATCCGCCGCGAGCACCGCGACCCGCCGCGCCGCTCTGAGCAATTCGTCGGAGAGGGGCGTGCCCGCGGTCGCCTTGGCCAGCGTCAACGTTCCGATGCACAGCGCATACGTCGCCAGCGCACGCTCCCTCGCGCTGGCTCGTTCGTCCGATGGCAGATGCGCGGCGAAGTTCTCCGCCGTCAGGTCCAACTCGTGCGCCAGCGCCTGCTTCAGCTCCGGCTCTCCGCGCACCACGTCGGACAACACGGCGGGCAGGGGGCACGTGGGCACGTCCGCGTCCCGGTGTGTTCGCGAGAGATAGCGACGCACCAGGTGGCTCAGCCACTCCTCGCCGCGCAGGTCCTCGAGCCCCTGCGGCCAGTCCACCCGCTGACGGCTCATGATGCGCTGTAGCGACTCGATGAGCAGCGCCTGCTTCGAGCTGAAGTGCGCATAGAAGCCGCCCACCGTGAGGCCCGCGGCGCGCATCACCGTCTCCACGCTCGCCCCCAGGAAGCCCTTCTGGCGGAACAGCCCTCCCGCCGCCTCCAGGATTCGCTCGTGTGTCGTCTGCTTCTGCTCCGGGGGATGGGGCATCCGGGTCTCACCTCGCTTTACAGAATGATACACATCATCACGCCGATTTCCGCCACCCCTGTAGCGCCGCCTGGCCGCCTCCTGCCTTCGAATTGCGACCATATTATGCTCATCATATGGTTGTCGCGAGGGCGAGCATGGCGCCGCCCGTGACTGGAGGGAGCGTCGATGGATGCCTACATCGTGGATGCGGTGAGGACCCCGAGGGCCCGGGCCAAGCCTGGGAAGGGAGCGCTCAGCGGACTTCACCCGCAGGAGTTGATGGCCCAGGCGTTGAAACAGTTGCCGCTGCGCACGGGCATCGACGTGGCGGACGTGGATGACGTGGTGGTGGGGGTGGTCTCCCAAATCGAGGCCCAGGGCGCGAACCTCGCGCGCAACGCGGTCCTCGCCGCGGGGTGGCCTATCGGAATCCCAGGCTTCAGCCTCAACCGCTTCTGTGGCTCGGGGCTCCAGGCCTTGTCGCTGGCGGCCATGGGCGTGGCGTCCGGAGCCCAGCACCTGGTCATCGCGGGAGGCGTCGAGCAGATGAGCCGGTACGGCCTCAACGCCGACGGTGGAGGCACGGACGGAGGCAACGTCGACCTGCGCGAGCGCTTCTTCCAGGTCCCCCAAGGCATCTCCGCGGACCTCATCGCGACGCTGGAGGGCTTCACCCGGCAGGAGTTGGACGCCTGGGGACTGCGCTCGCAGCAGCTCGCGGTGCAGGCCCAGAGGGAGGGCCGGTTCGCTCGAAGCCTGTTCCCGGTGAAGAATCCCCGCACCGGAGAGGTGCTGCTCGCCGCGGATGACCATCCTCGAGCAGATACGACGGCGGAGAAGCTGGCCGCGCTGGCCCCGTCCTTCATCCAACTGGGGGCCCGCGTCGAAGGCCCCCAAGGCGAGACGCTGGATGAGCTCGCGCTGCGGGCCTATCCCCGGGCGGGCGCGGTGCGCCACCTGCACACGGCGGGCACCGCGAGTGGCATCGCCGACGGTGCGGGCGCCGTGCTGGTGGCGTCGCGGGAGTACGTGCGCGCGCACGGCTTGAAGGTGCGCGCCCGCGTGAGGTCCGTGTCGGCTGTGGGAAGTGACCCGGTCCTGATGTTGACCGGACCGGCGCTCGCCGCGCGCAAGGCGCTGGATGCCGCGGGGCTGAAGGCTCGCGACATCGACCTCTGGGAAATCAACGAAGCGTTCGCGGCGGTGGTGCTACAGACGGCGCGTGCGTTGGAGCTCGACCTGGACCGGGTCAACGTCAACGGCGGTGCCATCGCCCTGGGGCATCCCCTGGGCGCGACGGGGAGCATCCTGGTGGGAACCGCCCTGGATGAGCTCGAGCGTCGCGGCCAGTCGCTGGCGTTGGTGACGTTGTGCACCAGTGGCGGTCAGGCGGTGGCGGCGGTGCTCGAGCGCCACTGAGCCGAGCTGACCGAACAGCATCCACATCATCATGGGAGTTCCCGCGGGTGGGTCGTGGAGCCGTGGGACGCCTCAGGGCGCGGGCGAGAGGTGGGGCGTCTCCGCCTGCGCGGACTGCGTGGCCTTGAGGGCCTCCTCGCGCGCGGCCGTGTCCAGGTCCGTCAGGCCCTGCTCCAACTGCTTGCCCACGAACGACTCCATGAGGCCGAAGCCCATCATCGCCTTCCCGAGGAAGGTGTTCGGCCCCGACATGCTCCAGGTGACGTGAGTGGTGGTGGTGCCCGGGGCGAGGATGAACTCGGCCTGGTTGACGGCGGCGAAGGGCTCGATGAACTCCAGGCGGATGGTGACCCGCTCGCCGGGGTTGCTCGCGACGATGGTCATCCGGCCCGCGCCGATGTTCTTGTTCCCCTTCCACGCGTAGCCCGCGCCCACGCCTTCCGCGGGCCCGTCGTAGGTGCGCTGCAGGTTCGGGTCGACCTTCTCGTACGGCGACCACTGGGGCCACTTCGAGAAGTTGTTGATGAGCGCGTGCACGACTTCCGGCGGAGCCTGGATGGGCCGGCTGCGGGAGATGTGGAAGGAATCAGGACGCGTGGCGATGAAGACAATCAATCCAGCGATGAGCACGACAACCGCGGACGCAATGCGCTTGGCCATGTGAGTCTCTCCTTGTGGGAAGCGTCGGGAATAGGGGAGGCGTCCGGGGCTCCGGAGGTCCTCCGCCATGGGTTTGAATCCCGCCTTCAAAGCGACGACGAAATGGCCCGGAGGCGATCGACACGACCCCTGTTTTTCACCCTTCCTGCCCCGCAACTGCTGGAAACTCTTGAGGATTGATGCTCCAGGAAAATGCCCGGATAAATCGCGCGCCAGCGGGGGCGGACCTGGGGGAGGTCAGGTCGTATAGGGACCGCGAGGGTGGGCACGAGAGGCGTGTCGAACCTCGTGTGTCTCGTTCGTCGCGAGGCTGGAGCCACGATGATTTTCCTCGGAGATGGCGTCGGGTGTGTGGCCCTGGAACCGATGAGGAGACATGGCGATGCGATTCATGTTGCTGCTGAAGGCCAGCCGGGACACCGAATCAGAGCTGTGGCCAAGCGAGGCACTCGTCACGGAGATGGACCGCTACAACGACGAGCTGGTGAGAGCGGGCGTGCTCCTGGATGCCGCGGGCCTTCATCCCAGCGCGTTCGGTGCGCGCATTGATTTCTCACACGGCAAGCGCACCGTGACACATGGACCATTCTTGGAAACGCATCAACTGATTGCTGGATTCTGGATGATTCAAGTGAGGTCCCTGGAGGAAGCGCTGGAGTGGGGGCGGCGCTGGCTGCATCCCCAGGGAGGCGCCGACTCACAAATCGAGCTGCGTCAGGTGTTCGAGCCCCGGGATGCTCTGGCGGTTGCGGACGAGCCGGTGGTGCATGACGCATGGTTGCATGCGGGGCGCTCGCGCTCCTGAAGGGAACGTGGTCCACTGCCGCTGAACGCGGGAACGAGGTGGACACATGAAAGTGGTCGCGCTCGTGGAAGCGCCGCCGGACATGCAAGCGGCGGCGTTGGCCTTGGCTTCGGTGACGGGGATGGCTCCCGCGGAGGCCCGGATGCGGCTCGCGCCCGAGCCCCCCGCGCTGGTGGCGCGGCTCGCGCCCGAGGCCGCGGATGCGCTGGTGGAGAAGCTCCGGCAAGTGGGGCTCTCGGTGCTGGCGGTGGACGAGCGGGGCCTGGGCGCGGGCTGGTTGCTGGCGCGCCGCGTGACGCTGGGCGAGGAGACGGCGGTCTTCTCCTCCCGCACGGGGGAGTCCCTGGAGTTGCCCTGGAGGGAGGTCATCGTGGTGCTGCGGGCGGCCAGTTCGGTGCGCACGCGCACGGAGCATCGCGAGGAGCCCAGCAAGCTGGACACCGCCAAGGCCTATGGTCTGGCCATCGCCTCGCATGGCTTGCTGCTGCCGCGCACGGAGGCGAAGACGGTGCGGAAGGAGACGGAGGAGACCTCGCAGGTCATCTACGTCTTCTCACGCGATGGTCAGTGCGCGCTGTTGAGTGAGCACGGGATGGACTTCTCGTGCCTGGGCTCGGCGATGCAGCCCTCGCGCATCGCGAACATGACGATGTTGATGCGCCTGGTGTGTGAGCGCGCGCCCGAGGCGTTTCATGACGAGCGGCTGCTTCGGCTGGGGCGGCGACCGATGCCCTTCGTCGTGGGGGACTCCACGCAGCTGTCGGCGGGGGATGTCTCGGTCCGGCGCGTGAGCACGGTGCAGGGAATGGACGTGCTCGCGGAGGTGATGCGACAGGCGGTGCTTCAGGGGCTGTTGGGCTGACGGTGAATCATTCAGTGACACGACGCTGAGGTATTCACCGCGCGGACGACGAGCACCGCGGCCGCCGCGAGGGGCATGACCCGCTTCAAGACGAAGTGGGAGAGGCGAGGCCGCTTGCTCCACAAGCCCACTTGCAACTGCGCGCCCAGGAGCGCGGGAAGGCCGCCCAGGGCGAACGCTCCCATCACCAGCGCGCCCCCGCCCGGCGAGCCGCTGGCGAGCGCCACGGCGAACACGCCGTAGAGCAGTCCGCAGGGGAGCAGGGGCGTCACCGCACCCATTGCGCCCGCGCGAACCGTCCACGAAAACTTTGCGCTCCACCGCGACAGCAGGCCCGCCAGCCGCGCGAGCCCAGGCAGGGGAGGCAGGCGTCGTCCCACGTCCAGGGCCGAGGCCACGAGCGCGGCGACCATCAACCACGGGAGGTAGGGCCGCGTGGAGACGGCGAGCACGCGTGTGACACCTCCGCCCAGCGCGCCCAGCAGTCCTCCCACGAGTGCGTATGCGCCCAGCCGTGCGCCCTGATAGGCGAGCATGGCCTGGCGCCGCTCGTGTCCTTGTAGCGACGGGAGGCTCGCGCAGGCGAGCGGCCCACACATGAGGAAGCAGTGCACGCTTCCCGTGAGCCCCACGGTGAGTGCGCCCAGCGCCGCCGCGAGCAGCGTGGGCGTGGGCATGAGTGAGGCGAGCAGGGCGGCGACGTCGCTGGACATGCACCGCTCCATCGCAACAGGCATGCCGTTCGCAAGGTGTCGGCTTGTATGCCTGACTCCGCGCAAAGCCGGCCCGATGAGGCCTCCTGCCTTCACTGTGGCAGCCGCGTGCTGGAGGGGGCTGTCTCGCGCGAGTTCTGCTGCGCGGGCTGCGAGGCGGTGCACGGCCTGCTCGTGTCTCAGGGGCTGACGCGCTACTACGAACTCGCGGCGGGAGGAACGGCGCCGGCGGCGGAGCCTGCTCGAGGCCGGGGGCTTTCGTGGCTGGAGCCGCTCGTCGCGCGAGCGGAGGCGTCGCCCGGCGCGTTGTGCTCGTTGGAGCTCGACGTCCAGGGCATCCACTGCGCCGCCTGTGTCTGGTTGATGAATGAGCTGTTTCGCCGTCAGCCGGGAGGCGCGGGGCTGACGGTGGACCCGGCGCTGGGCAAGGCGCGCATGCAGTGGAGGCGCGGCGCCTTCGACGTGAGCGGATACCTGCGCATGGTGGAGGGCTTCGGCTACCTCTTCGGGCCCAGCCGCAAGCAGCCCGCGCCCGCGAGCCTGGATTTGCCCATCCGCCTGGGCATCTGCATGGCGCTCTCGATGAACGTGATGTTGTTCTCGGTGAGCTTCTACGTGGGGCTCACGCCCGAGGAGGGCGAGGTCTTCCGGCTCTTCACCTGGCTGAGTCTGGGGTTGTCCACGCTGGTCGTGGCGGTGGGCGGGTGGCCGTTCTTCCGTTCGGCGTGGCAGGGGCTCCGGCGCGGTGTGCCGCACCTGGACCTGCCCATCGCGCTGGGCATCCTCATGGTGTTCGGCACGTCGCTGGTGCAGGCCCGGAGCGGGCGCGGCGACCTGGCGTACTTCGACACGCTCAACACCTTCGTCACGTTGATGCTGGTGGGCCGCTGGCTCCAGCAGCGGGTGCTGGAGCGCAACCGGAGATTCCTCCTCGAGGATGACGGCGCGGAGGGGCTCTTCGTTCGCAGGCAGGACGGTGCGCGGCTCGACACGGTGCGGGTGTCCCAGGTGGCCGAAGGGGACCTGCTGGTCATCGCGCCTGGAGACCTGGTGCCGGTGGAGGCGGAGCTGCTCGACGGGAGCGCCCGCGTCTCCACGGACTGGATGACGGGCGAGCCCGATGAGCGCGACGTCCACGCGGGTGAGGTGTTGCCCGCGGGGGCCTTCAACGCGGGCCGCGAGGCGGTGCGTGCGCGGGCCCGGCAGTCCTTCCAGGAGTCGCCGCTGGTGGCGCTGCTCCGGCGTCCTCCGGAGGGTGTGAACCGGGGCGCGGGGCATACGCGCTTCTGGGAGTCCGTGTCGCGGCGCTGGGTGGTGACGGTGCTGGCCGTCTCCGCGCTGGGGCTGGTGTTGTGGTGGCCCTCGGGGCCCGACAAGGCGCTCGAGGTGGCCGTGGCGCTGCTGGTGGTGACGTGCCCGTGTGCCATCGGGATTGCCACGCCGCTGGCGTATGAATTGGTGCAGGCGCGGCTGCGGCGCGCGGGCTTCTTCATCCGGACGACGGACCTGCTGGACCGGCTTCCGCGCGTGCGGCGGGTGCTGTTCGACAAGACGGGGACGCTGACGCTCGGGCGGATGGAGCTCGTGGACCGCGCGAGCCTGGAGTCGCTCGGCGCCGAGGCGCGCGAGGTCGCCTTCAATCTGGCTTCGCGCAGCAATCACCCCGTGAGCCGCTGTCTGTCGGATGCGCTCTCGCGCCTGGGGGCCCGGTTCGACGCGGACGCGCGTGTGACGGAGCATCCGGGGCAGGGCCTGGAGTGGGTGCGCGGCGGCGTGTGCTGGCGGCTGGGACGTGCGGACTGGCGCACCCGCGTTGCTCCCACCCAGATGGACTCGAGCTCCGAGCGCGCCGCCACCGAGGGGCTTCGCGGCACCGTGCTCTTCCGCGACGGAGCACCTGTCGCCGCGTTCCCGGTGCGCGAGGCGCTGCGGCCAGACGCGCGGCGCGAAGTCCTCGCGCTCCAGGCGGAGGGCCGCGAGGTCTGGCTCATCTCGGGGGACGCGCCCGCGCGAGTCCAGGCGCTGGCCACCTCACTCGACGTTCCCGTGGAGCGGGCCCTGGGAGGCCTGCGGCCCGAGGAGAAGGCCTTCGCCGTTTCGAGGTTGGGCGCCTCGGACACGCTCTATCTGGGAGATGGGGTCAACGACAGCCTGGCTTTCGAGCGGGCGCTGTGCGCGGGAACCCCCGCCATCGACCGGCCGGTGATGCCGGGCAAGAGCGACTTCTTCCTGGTGGGCGAGGGGCTCTCCTCGCTGCGCGAGGCCCTCCGGCTCTCGCTGCACCTGCGGCGGGTGGTGCGGCGGCTGCTTCACCTGGCCATCGGTTACAACACCGTGGCCGTCGCGGTGTGCCTCGCGGGCTGGATGACGCCGCTGCGCGCCGCGGTGGCGATGCCCGCCATCAGCCTGGCCACCGTCCTCTTCACCGTGTGGAGCCTGTCCGAGCCCGGGGCTCCGCGCAGGGGGCCGACTCCGTTGGGGCGACCCACGGAGGTGCCCGCATGAACGTGCTCGTGCTCCAGGTCTTCGTGAGCCTGATGCTCGTGGCCAGCTCGGTGTTGCTGTTCGTCTACAGCATGCGGCACCGGGACCATGAGCAAGCAGACCGGCTCTCGCTTATTCCGCTCGAGGACGACAGCGCCAGACCCACGGCGCGGTCCGACGGGCCGTCGTCGCCTTCGGCTTCTCAGGAGTGACTCCGTGCAACAACAGCGAATCGTCTACGACGACACCACGGTCCGCCGCTTCGTCTTCGCGGCGGTCATCTTTGGCATCGTGGGAATGGCGGTGGGAGCGTTGGTGGCAAGCCAGCTCGCGTGGTGGCAAGCCAACCTGGGCATCCCCTATCTGACCTACTCCCGGCTGCGCCCCCTGCACACCAACGCGGTCATCTTCGCGTTCGTGGGCAACATGATGTTCGCGGGCATCTACTACTCCACGCAGCGCCTCTTGAAGGTGCGCATGGCGTCGGACCTGCTCTCGAACATCCACTTCTGGGGCTGGCAGCTCATCATCGTCGCCGCGGCGGTGACGCTGCCGTTGGGCATCACCACCTCCAAGGAATACGCGGAGCTGGAGTGGCCCATCGACCTGGCCATCACCGTCATCTGGGTGGTGTTCGCCATCAACTTCTTCTGGACGCTGGCCAGGCGCAACGAGAAGAACCTCTACGTCGCCATCTGGTTCTACATCGCGACCATCGTCACGGTGGCGGTGCTGCACATCGTCAACAGCCTGGCGCTGCCCCTGGATGGCTTCAAGAGCTACTCGGTCTTCTCGGGGGTGCAGGACGCGCTGGTGCAGTGGTGGTACGGCCACAACGCCGTCGCCTTCTTCCTCACCACGCCCATCCTGGGCATCATGTATTACTTCCTGCCCAAGGCGGCGGAGCGGCCGGTGTATTCGTATCGGCTGTCCATCATCCACTTCTGGGCCCTGGTCTTCATCTACATCTGGGCCGGTCCCCACCACCTGCTCTACACGGCGCTGCCGGACTGGGCGCAGTCGTTGGGCATGGTGTTCAGCGTCATGCTGTGGGCGCCGTCCTGGGGCGGCATGCTCAACGGCCTGCTCACGCTGAAGGGCGCCTGGTACAAGCTGCGCGAGGACCCCGTCCTCAAGTTCCTCATCGCCGGTGTGACGTTCTACGGCATGGCCACCTTCGAGGGGCCGCTGCTCTCCATCAAGGCGGTGAGCGCGCTGGGTCACTACACCGACTGGATTGTCGGCCACGTGCACGGGGGCGCGCTGGGCTGGAACGGCTTCATGGCGGCCGGCATGTTCTACTGGCTGGTGCCCAGGCTGTACGGCACGAAGCTGCACTCGACGCGAGCCGCGGACGCACACTTCTGGCTGGGGACGGTGGGCATCCTCCTCTACATCGTGTCCATGTGGATCAGCGGCATCAACCAGGGGTTGATGTGGCGGGCCACGAACGCGGACGGCACGCTGCTCTACCCGAACTTCGTGGAGACGCTGCTCGCCATCCGGCCCATGTACATCGTCCGCTTCGTCGGCGGCTCCATGTACCTGGTGGGCTTCTGCATGATGGCGTGGAACCTGTGGAAGACGGCGCGCGCGGGCAAGGCCGTCGACGGAGAGACCACCGTCGTCGTCGACGAGGCCGCCGCCCCCGCGGCTGTTCCGGGCCGGCCCGTGGCGGGCTGGGTGCAGGTCGTCACCGGCCGGCCGCTGGTGTTCGCCATCGCCATCCTCACGGTGACGATGTTCCTGGGCTGGGCGAAGCCGGTGCGCGCGCTGGTGTTGATGGGGGCCATCATCGCCCTGGGTGAGTTCGCGTGGATTGTCACGCGCAAGGACCGGGAGGCGGGCAAGCCGTCGTGGTTCGCGCTCATCGAGGGCCGCCCCCTGGCCTTCACCGTGCTCACGCTGATCGCCATCCTCATCGGCGGCGTGGCGGAGCTGCTCCCCACCATCCTCATCCAGCAGGCGGTGCCCGCGCATGGCGAGGCGCAGAAGCCGTACTCGCCGCTGGAGCTCCAAGGCCGCGACCTCTACGTGCGAGAGGGCTGCTACACGTGCCACTCGCAGATGATTCGCCCCTTCGTGGCGGAGACGCAGCGCTACGGCGACGTGTCCCGCGCGGAGGAGTTCATCTACGACCACCCGTTCCAGTGGGGCAGCAAGCGCACGGGACCGGACCTGCACCGCGTGGGAGGCCGCTATCCGAACCTCTGGCACTACACGCACATGATGGACCCGCGCGCGACGAGCCCCGGGTCGAACATGCCGCCGTACCCGTGGCTGGCGGAGAATCAAATCCGCGTGAAGGACGCGCCCAAGAAGCTGACGCTGATGCAGAAGCTGGGCGTGCCGTACTCCAACGAGGACGTGGACTCGGCCGAGGCGCGGCAGAAGACGCAGGGTGAGGCCATCGCCGCGGACCTGGCGACGCAAGGGGTGAAGGTGGCGTGGGACTCGGAGATGGTGGCGCTGATTGCCTATCTCCAGCGCCTGGGCCGAGGTCCGCAGGACGTTCCCCCGCCGTCGAATGTCGCGCCCACCGCGTCGGCCGCGGGCGTCGAGGGAGGGAGCCGCTGATGTACAAGCAATTCTATCAGGGGATGACGCTGGAGGAGCTGCCGCTCTTCGCGCTGGTCTTGTTCATCGCCGTCTTCCTGGGCGTCTGCGCCTGGGTGTTCGGAGCGCGCAGGAGCCAGGACTTCGACGGGCTCTCGAGGATGCCGTTGTCGGAGCGCGGGGAGGGTGGTCATGAGTGACAAGCCGCTGGTGCATCACGTCTATGACGGCATCGAGGAGCACGACAACAACCTGCCCAACTGGTGGTTGTTCATCCTCTGGACGACGCTCGTCTTCGGCGCGGGCTACTGGTTCTGGTTCCACGTCGCGGAGCTGAGTCCGGGACAGCTGGGCGAATACGCGGCCGAGTCCGCCGAGCACGCCCAGCGCATGGCGAGCAACACGCCCGCGTCGGACGAACTCTTGCTGAAGCTGGTGAAGGACCCCACGTCCCTGGAGGGCGGAAAGGCCGTGTTCCAGGCCAACTGCGCGGCCTGTCACGGGGCCCAGGGACAGGGACTCATCGGCCCCAACCTGACGGACGGCTTCTGGCTGCACGGCGCCGGGCCCATGGCCATCCACAAGGTGGTGGCGGAGGGCGCGGTGGCCAAGGGCATGCCCGCGTGGGAGCGGACCCTGGGCGCGGAGCGGGTGAAGGCCGTCACCGCGTACGTGCTGACGCTCAAGGGGACGAACGCGCCGGGTGGAAAGGCTCCGCAGGGAGAGCCCGAAGAGCCGTAGGGCTCGAGGACCCACTCATGGCGACAGTTCCCCAGCAAGACGGCCCGCCGCGCATCGACCAGCTCGGCTCCATCAACGCGGATGGCTCGCGGCGGGCGATGCACCCCTCGGATGTCCGTGGGCGCTTCATCACCTGGAGACGGGTGGCCTTCGCCGCGCTCATCGGCATCTACGTGGCGCTCCCGCTGGTGAAGGTGGGAGGGCGCCCCGCGATTCACCTGGACGTGGAGGCGCGCCGCTTCTTCCTCTTCGGCGCCACGTACAACGCGCAGGACTTCTGGCGCGTGCTCTTCCTGCTCACCGCCACGGGGTTCGGCCTGTTGTTCGTCACCGCGTGGCTGGGGCGCGTGTGGTGTGGCTGGGCCTGTCCCCAGACGGTGTTCCTGGAGGGCGTCTACCGCCCGCTGGAGCGCTTCTTCGACGGGCCTCGGGAGCGGCGGCTCAAGCTGGAGGGCGCGCCGTGGACGCCGGGCCGGGTGGTGCGCGCCGTGGCGAAGCACGGCGCCTACGCGGGGGTGTCGCTGCTCATCGCCCACGCCGCGCTCAGCCTCTTCGTGTCCGCGGGAGGGCTCGTGTCCATGGTGGCCGGAGGGCCGAGTGCCTCTCCGGTGGCCTTCACCTGGGCCATGGCCGTCTCGGGCGCGCTGTACTTCAACTTCGCGTGGTTCCGGGAGCAGCTCTGCGTGGTGGTGTGTCCGTATGGGCGGCTCCAGTCGGCGATGCAGGATGACCACTCGCTCATCGTCGGCTACGACGCTCGGCGAGGGGAGCCTCGGGGCCGGTTGATGAAGGTCCTCCCGAAGGAGGGGGCTTCGCGGGGCGACTGCGTGGACTGCCGCAAGTGTGTCACCGCGTGCCCCACGGGCATCGACATCCGCAATGGCTTGCAGATGGAGTGTCTGGCGTGCGCGCAATGCATCGACGCGTGCGACGAGGTGATGGACCGGGTGGGCCGGCCGCGCGGGCTCATCCGCTACGACTCGCTCAACGGGCTTGCGGGCAAGCCGCGCCGCATGTGGCGTCCCCGACTGGCGCTGTATGGCGCGCTGCTCGTGGTCTCCATCGTGGGGCTGGTGTGGAGCCTGGCGAAGCGGGTGCCCTTCGAGGCGAACCTGCTGCGCTTCCAGGGCATGCCCTACCTCGTGGAGGAGGGGCGGGTGCGCAACCAGTTCGAGCTGCACCTGGTGAACAAGAACCCCGAGCCATCCACCTTCACCCTCTCCGTGCAGGTGCCCGCCAACGTGCAGGTGGTCATTCCCCAGGCCGAGGTGCGGCTCGCCTCGCTGGAGAACTTCCGCGTTCCGCTGTTCGTCCTCGCCCAGCAGGGGCAGACCGAGGTGCCCTTCACCTTCATCGTCGAGGTGACGGACTCCGCGTCCCGAGAGGTGAAGCGGATGGAGGCGCGTTTCCTGGGGCCGCCGACTCCGGGGCCGGGCCGCTGAACCTCCTCTCGGGAGGGTGGGGCGAAAGCCCTGCGCACCCTCCCGGGGGCCTCGCAGATTCTGCGGCAGTCATCGTGTCGTCAGGGCGGTGTGCGTGGCACGCGGCTTGGAACGGATGGGCGCGACATGGAACTGCTTCCAGGTGTCCCCCGTCCTTCGCCGGAGCTCTTGAGTCGGTATGACGTCTCCGGGCCTCGCTATACGAGCTACCCCACCGCGCCGGAGTGGCGCCGGGACTTCGGCCCCGAGGCGCTGGACGAGCGGTTGAGGCTCGCTGGAGCGCGCGAGCCCTCGGAGCCTCTCTCGCTCTATGTCCATCTCCCCTTCTGTCACAGCCTCTGCTGGTACTGCGGCTGCAACGTGGTCATCAGCAAGGACTCGAGCGCGGCGGACCGGTACCTGGACCACCTGGTGATGGAGATGGACCTGGTGGCGGAGCGCCTGGGGCCGCGCCGTCAGCTGTCGCAGATTCATTGGGGCGGAGGCACGCCGACGTTCCTCACGGAGTCGCAGCTCGAGCGGCTCTGGACGGAGCTCACGAAGCGCTTCATGCCCCAGCCGGACGCGGAGGTGGCCATCGAGGTCCACCCCTCCGTGACGACGGAGGGACAGCTCTCGGTGTTGCGTGAGCTGGGCTTCAATCGCCTGTCGATGGGGTTGCAGGACTTCGACCCGCGCGTGCAGGAGGCGACGAACCGGATTCAGACGCCGGAGCGGACGCGGGGCCTGTTGGACCATGCTCGCTCCCTGGGCTTCACGGGCGTGAACTTCGACCTCATCTACGGCCTGCCGTACCAGGAGCCTCGGAGTTGGGCCCGCACGCTGAAGACGGTGTTGGAGATGCGGCCGGACCGGCTCGCCGTCTACTCCTTCGCGTTCATGCCGGAGGTGCTCAAGCACCAGCGGCGGATGCCGGCCGAGGCGATTGCTGGGGCCTCCGTGAAGCTGGAGCTGTTCCGCGCGGCGGCCTCCGGCTTCGTGGGCGCGGGCTACCAGCCCATCGGCATGGACCACTTCGCGGTGCCGGAGGATGAGCTGGCGCGCGCGTTGGCGCAGCGGCGCCTGGGGCGCAACTTCCAGGGCTACACGGTGAAGGCGGCCTCGGACGTGGTGGCGCTGGGCAGCACGGGCATCAGCGACGTGTGCGGGGCCTATGCGCAGAACGTCCGGCCGCTGCCCGCCTACTACGAGCGAATCTCCCAGGGGCGGCTCGCCACCGAGCGCGGCCTGCTGCTCACGGAGGATGACCGGAAGCGCCGCGCCCTCATCACCCAGCTCATGTGCAATGCCTGGGTGGACCTGGGCGAGGACGGTGTCCGGGACTTCGCGCCCGAGTTGGAGCGGCTGCGCCGGTTCGAGGAGGACGGGCTGCTCGTCCGCTCGGGGACGCAGCTGGAGTTGACGCCGATGGGAAAGCTGTTCGTGCGCAACGTCGCGATGGTGTTCGATGCGCACCTCGCGAAGGCCGAGCGGCCGCGCTTCTCGCGGACCGTGTAGCGGCTCGCGGTACCGGGCAGGCGAGCCTCGCGGGAGGCCGTTGCCCTGGCGCCTCCTCGACAGAGTGTCCACCTCTCCTGGACGGAACACCCAGGAGCGGAGGTGGACATGGCGAGGCCACGGACAGCGGTCCAGCGAGCAGCGCGCGCCTGTTGTCTGCTCACGACTCTGTGGGTGTTTACCGTGGCGAGCGCCGCTCCCCGCATCGGTGAGGTGCTGCCCGCGTTGTCCGCCCAGGACCTGCTGGGAAAGACGCATCACACCCAGGAATGGACGGGGCGGCGCACGTTGCTGGTGGTCCTCACGGACAAGGACGGCGGCGAAGCGATGCGCCAGTGGTTCGAGGCGGCCGCGACGCGAGTCCCCACCTCCGTGCACCGGGCCTCCCTGATTACGTTGCATCTGCCCTTCTTCGTGGGCCTGGGCACCGCGCGGGAGCATGCGAAGAAGGACGTCCCCCGGGATGCGTGGGCGGACACCTGGCTCGACAAGAACGGCGCCATGGCGAGGACGCTGAAGCTGGCGTCGGACCCGCTGCCCTACGCCTTCGCGCTCGACGAGGACGGGAAGGTGATGGCCGCCGTGCACGGCCGCGTGGACTCCACCGCGGGGCGTGCCTTGTTGGAGCTGCTCGCGAAGCCTTGAGGCGCGGGCGGTGGAAACACAACGGGCGTCGCGGTGGTGGCCGCGACGCCCGTGGGCTTCTTCAAATCCAGTCGTCCTGCTTCAGCGCTGCGTCAGGATCTCCTGGGCCTTCTTCTTGTCGCTGGAGAACTTGAACGCGTTGATGATGATGAAGTGGTTCTCGGGGTCGATGATGCGCGGCTTGAGGGCGCGCACCGCGTTCAGCTTGTCCTGGGAGAAGGGGAAGCGCTCCAGCAGCGCGGCGACCTGCGAGCTCAGGAAGTTGTTGTCGTAGATGCCGGCGTAGAGGACGCGGAGCTTGTCGTCGTTGTAGGCCTCGCGAGCGATGGCCTCGTCGAACTTCCGGAAGGCGTTCTGGGACATCGGGCGGACCATCGGCTCCGGCGGGGGCGGCGGCGGCTGCGGACGCGGCATCACGGTGGCGAGCAGCGGCGCGTCGGAGACCTGGCGCATCAGGGTGTTCAGGGTCTCCTGGGCGCGGCGCAGCCGGGTGCGCGTGTTGCGGTCCGCGCGCTCGTCCAGGTACTCCAGCAGCTCCTCCATCCGCTCCAGGCGCTCCGTCAGCTCCTCGCGGCTGATGACAATCAGCGTGCCGGTGTTGTTGTTCGGCGGATACGGGTAGTTGGGACCCGAGCCCGGGTGGTAGTCCGGGTGGTTCGGCATCGGCCGGCCCGGCGGCGGGGCGCGGAACTTGGCCGCGTCGCCTTCGGGAGCCGCCTCGGTCTTCTGCGCGGCAGCGGCCTCGGTCGTCGCGGCCTGGCTCGCGGTAGGGGCGGGCGCCCGGAGCTTGTCCGCGTTGTTGTCCTGCGCGAGGGAGGGAGCGGCTGTCAGCAGAGCGACTGCGAGGGCGAGGGCCTTCATGGGGGAGCGTCCTTGGTTTCGTGTACTCGACAAATCAGACGGCGGGTGCCTCATGGCATTCAATCCCGCGCTGAACAAGGGGGCCCCCCTCCCGGTCCTCGCTGTCTCAGGGCGTGAGAGTTTGTTTGGACAGCACGGTTGTATCGGTGGACAGCTCGTAGAGGAGGGGGACCCCGGTGGCCAGTTCCAGCCCCACCACCTGCTCGCCGGAGAGCTGGTCCAGCTTCATCACCAGGGCCCGGTTCGAGTTCCCATGGGCCACGACGAGGACGTTCTTCCCCAGGCGGATGTCGCCGCAGATGGCGCGGTCGTAGAAGGGCAGCACGCGCTGGGCGGTCATCTCCAGGGACTCGCCATTCGGAGGGCGGATGTCATAGGAGCGCCGCCACAGCTTCACCTGCTCGTCGCCGAAGCGCCGGGCGGCGTCCGCCTTGTTGAGACCCTGGAGGTCGCCGTAGCAGCGCTCGTTGAGGGAGGCATCCCGGATGATGGGCGGGTGCTGGCGCAGGGCGCCCAGGATGATGTCCAGCGTCTCCTGCGCGCGGATGAGCACGGAGGTATAGGCGACGTCGAACGTGAGGCCGTGGAGCGTGCGAGCAGCGAGCCGGCCTTCCTCGCGGCCTTTCTCGGTGAGGGGCACGTCCACGAAGCCGGTGAAGCGGTTCTCGTGGTTCCACAGCGACTGACCATGACGGACGAGTGCGAGGAGGGGCATGGACTTGCGTGCTAGCGCAGGCGGGGCGCCGCGTCCAAGGGGACACCGGGCAAGATGCGCTTGGGCGTGGCGTGGTCAACCTCGGCGGCGCCGGGCGCGGTACAGGTCGTCGTAGAGGCCGAGAAAGAGGTGGCCGCCGAGCACGAGCCCCTGCTCGATGTCGCGCGCGGCGGCGGCCGAGCTCTCATGCGGCGCATCGAGCTGGCGATAGAAGCCGTCCGCGTGTTCTTCGTCGAGCGTCGCGTGGGTTGGGTAGTGCGTCACCTGGTCGGCGGTGAGCCAGCCGCGCGCGACGATGCCTCGGCCCAGCTCCAGGGAGATGCCGCTGAACAGGTCCTCGATGATTCCGAACACGGCCAGCGCGGTGTGTGTGGACTCGAAGCTGGCGATGCCCGTCAACGCGGCGTTGAACTTGCGGACCTCCGGCCAGAAGGTGTCCTCGTGGATTCGCTCCACGCGGGCGCCGAGCCGCTCCAGCAGCACGATGAAGGTCTGCTCGTGGCCGTGGGCGAGGGTGCCTCGACCGTGCTCGTCGAAGACGTTCTCCACGAGGGGCAGGCGAAGCTCGGCCCGGGGCAGGCGGCTGGCGAGCAGGGCCATGGGCCGTGAGAAGTGCGCCACGGCGGCGAAGAACTGCCGCTGGGTCTCGATGAAGTCCGCGCGCTCGAACGAGCCGTCACGCAGCGCGCGCAGGTAGGCGGAGAACTCGGTGGCGTTCCACACGGCCTTTTGCGCGGCGATGTGGCCGCGCAGGTTCAGATTTCGGAGGAGGGAAGGTGCACCCATGCGTGGGGGGCCTTGAGTCGGGTGAGGTCGAGAGAATAGACCGTACACGCCGCGTCCGGAGGGAGGCCCACGTCTTGGAGCCAGGTGACGTGGTCCGACAGCCGCTCGTCGATGGCGAAGCAGGCGAGGGATTCAGGAAGGTGGGTGGCGAGCTCCTGGCCACAGGTCCGCAGGTAGTGTCCCCAGCCTCGAGTCCATGCGGACGGAGGCGCCGCGAGGTGGACCAGGGGCCAGGGCTTTTGCGTGGAGCGCAGCTGGAGGTCCTTGCTGCCCGAGGTGGTGCACCAGCCCGAGCCCTCCAGCGTGCGGCCAGGTGAAGGGCCGAGGATGAGGCCTTCCCCTTGAATGGGCCCGGGCGCGTGGGTGAGGTCCAGGGTGGCGAGCCGGGAGGGGGGCACGAAGTAGAGCGCGAGGCGGCTCTGAGGGCGGCCCATGCGCAGGGGATTCCAGCCTCGCGCCGTGCGCATGACGTCGCCGCGTGCGCCGCGCATGGCGGCTCCGTAGAGGAACCGGGTGCGCCGCAGGGCGGGGATGCGGAACAGGTGGGTGAGTCCTTGGAGGATGAGCCTCCGGGCCAGCCCGCTGCCTCGCGCGTGGGGGGCCACCTTGAGGTCGCAGATGTAGAGGGCCTGGGCCGAGGTGCCCCCACGGGAGACCTGACGAGCGACACCCGTCACGGAGCCGAGGAGCTCTTCTCCGCGCAGGGCGAGGAGGAAGTACGCCTCACCCATGGAGGAGAAGAACGGGTGGTAGTGGGGCCCGTGGTCGATGAAGAAGTGGTCGGCGCCGTCGGCGATGGGGTATTCGATTCCGCGCTCGAGCAGGCGCAGCCGCTCGACGTAGGGGCCGAGTGTGTCGGGCCGGAGGACCACATAGCGCACGCGGTTCATGGGGACGTGGGCCGCCGGAAGCCGACCTCGATGCGCTCGTAGAACAGGCTGCGGTCCTGGGCTTGGAGCCGAGTGCCCAGCGCGTCGTCGAACTCGAAGGCGGGGCTGAAGAAACGCCGGAGGTCGCGCTGGTTGTTGAGCTGGCGCAGCAGCACGGCGCAGCCGGGGCGGGCTTCCCGGGACAGCAGCGCCGCCCACTCGGCGACGAGGGTGTCATCCGACCAATCGAAGATGTTGGACAGGGAGATGACGTCGAAGCGGCCCAGGCCGGGGACGTCGGGCAGGGAGCCTTGGATGAGCTGGAAGGGGCGCGGGCTCGTGGCGCGCAGATAGCTGGGGCCGTCCTCGGGGCGGTAGGCGCCGAGGAGGATGTGTTGAAGATAGGGATTGCGGTGCGCGTCTTCTCGTCGGAGTCCGCGCTCGAAGGTGGCCTGGAAGTAGCCGGGGTATGAGCCAGGGGCCGCGTGTTGGGTGGCGGCGGGACCGAACATGGCGTGGAGCAACCCGTCCGCGAACGCGAGCTGGAAGGCCACGGGCCAGTAGGCCGATGCGAACCAGGAGGTGCGCAGGGTGTTGCGCTCGGAGGGCGACGTGGTCGGCTCGAAGAAGGCCTGGAGTTGGTGGCTGGGGGCCACGAACTCCTCGATGAAGTGGCGCAGGGTGCGGAAGAGGCCCTCGAACTCTCCGCGCTGATTGAGTCCCGTGGGGGTGGCCGCGCGGAGGTTGAAGTGCTCTGGCGCAGCGGTGCCGAGGCTCGCGGCCTTCTCTCGCACGTGGTCGAGCTGTCGTGGATTGAAGTCGAAGCCGACGAGCTCCACCGAGGGGTTCTCATGGGCCAGCGTGAGGAGCGTGCAGCCTCCGGACGCGACGGTGAGGAGGGAGCGAGCCTGGGTTCGCTCGATGAGGAACTGCTCCAGCCTGGGGTCCTCGCGGACGACGGCGAACTTCAAGCGATAGGGCGAGGGGCTCAAGGGATGAGGTGACTCCAGCGAATGACCTGATTCTAAGGCATGATATGGCTGGCCGAAAACGACGGTGCCGCTTGCTGAAACAGCCCCTGCCGATGCCCTCCTTGTCCCTTCCCCCCGAGCACGTGCGTGAGCTTGAGCGGGTCGACGTGCGCCACCTGCCGAGGCTCTGCGTGTTCGTGGTGCTCGCGGGTGTGGCGGCGTGGGGGGCGGTGATGCTCGCGCGTGAGGTGTCGTCGCCGTGGGTGTGGGGGGCGCGGGGCGTGCTCTACGTCGTCTCTGCGGCGTCTCTTCATGGCATCAGCCTGTTCACCCATGAGGCGGTGCATGGCGGGCTGTCATCGCGGCCGTGGCTGAATCGACTGGGCGGCATGCTGTGCGCGTGGCCGGTGTTGCAGAACTTCGCGGCCTACAAGGTGTTGCACCTGCGGCACCATCGGGACCTGGGCGGAGGCTTGGACCCGGACCACTACGCCAACTACACGGGGCGGCGTTGGTTGGAGTTGTTGATGCACGTGGGCCGGTTGCTGCTGGGGTATCCCGCGTACATCACGATGATTCCCATCCTGGGATGGAAGCACGGCACGGCGTCCGAGAAGCGATGGATGGGCTTCGAGGTGGCGATGGTGGTCGTGGGGTGCGTGCTCGCGGGTGTCTTCATCCCGTGGCAGGTGTTGCTGCATGGCTGGGTCATCCCGATGGTCCTCATCAACACGATGGTGAACATCCGAGGGATGAGTCAGCACACGTTCCTCGTGGAGGCGGACCACCCCGTCCGAGGGACGCGGACCATCCTCACCAACCCGGTGACGCGGTTCTTCATGTGCAACGAGAACTACCACCTGGAGCACCACCTGTACCCGCGAGTGCCTTGGTACAACCTGCCGGCGTTGCACGGTGCGCTCCGGGCGGAGTTGGTGTTGCAGGGGGCGCCCTTCATTCCGTCGTACGCCTCGTTCGTCTGGGGTGTCGTCAGTGGAGGGCTGATGCGAGAGGCTCGGCGGAGCCGTCCCGCGGATGTCTGAGCGCCCGTATCTGCACGAGGCCTTGCTGGCGGCGCTGGGGGTGACGCTGTCGGCGGCGCTCTTGTGGGTGACGGGGGCGTCAGTGGTGTCGTTCCGGGTGCTGGGGGCGACGGTGCTGTTCATCCTGGCGGTGGTGGTGTTCGCGAAGCTGGACGGGTGGGCGCATGTCTTCCGGGTGCGGCTGCTCCTGGCGTATGTCGCGACGTTCTTCTTCTATGCGTCGGTGAAGGAGGCGGTTCCCGCGCTGGGGCTCGAGACGTGGGATGCGTGGCTGTTCGGCGTGGACGCGCGAGTCTTCGGTGGGACGACGCCGGCTGTCTGGCTTCAGCGATGGAGCGCGCCGTGGGTGAGCGAGGTGTTCAGCGCGGCGTACCTCTCGTTCCATGGGTATCTGCACCTCGCGATGCTCTGGGCGGTGATGGGGCCTCGTGAGAAGGCGGAGGGGTTCTTCGGCCAGGTCTTCTCGGCGTATGTGCCGGGAGTCGTGGGTTACTACCTGGTTCCAGCGGTGGGGCCGGTGGCGGCGTATCCCGAGCTGTTCACGGTGCCCATCGAGGGAGGGTGGGTGACGTGGCTGAATGCGCGGGTGGTGGCGAACGGCTCATCGACCTACGACGTGTTCCCGAGCCTGCATGTGTTCATCACGCTGGTGCTGCTGGGGCACGATGCGCGCGCGAATCCCCGGCGCTTCCGGTGGATGGTGCCGGTGGCGGTGCTGCTTTTCCTGTCCACCCTCGTGCTGCGCTACCACTACGCGGTGGATCTGCTCGCGGGGGTGGTGTGGTTCATGGGCTTCCGGTGGCTGTACCCGAGGCTGGCGGTGCGGTGGGAGTCCTGGCGCCGGGGGAGGGTTTCGAGCGTGGCGGGGCCGTCGACTTCGCCGTGAGGTGTTGCTTGCGTCGCGCTGTCACGGTGGCGGCGTGGCATTGACGATTTGTCGCGCGGACGGGGGGAGCGGCGAGCGCAACCCCTTGGAATCCCAGGCGAGGGTGGTTGGAACGGCATGTGAAAAGGGAGGGGACAACAGGAGGAATCCGCCATGGCCCGGTGCCGTCAGTCCGTCTCCCGATTGTCTCCCGCCACCTTCACGTTCCTCGAGCGCAGCGCGCTGGGGACGCTGCGAAAAGACGTCCTCGACCTCATCCTGGACTTCGGCCAGCGCATCCGGGCGGCGGGGGCCACGCACGTCACGCTGTTGGAGCGCGACCTGCCGGACTCACTCCGGGACACGTCGCTGTCGAGGCAGGCGCGGGGCTGGATTGTCCTGGTGAGTGACGATGAGCGCCTCATCACCTGCTACCGGCGAGGTGATGCGAATGGCTTCATCCGGCGAAAGCCGAAGCATCGCCTCAATGGTGGGCGACCCTACGCGAGCGCGCGTCGAGCGCGGAGTGGACGCTCGGACAGCTACCGCGCGAGGTGAAGTCGGTCCCATTCCTGGGACCCAGGGCGAAGTGCGCGGTCATGGGATTGGTATCAACGTCGCGGGCGCGCTCCGTGGGGTGAGACTGATTTGGGTTGCGCACGAGGGGAGCGCGGCCTACTCCGGAGGCGCCATCCACCGAGGGAACGCGCGAGGATGTGCGTTCCCGGAGATGAACGCCCGTGAGCTCTGACAATCCTTCATCGCGAATGACACCCTTGAGTCTCCTGCTGCTCACGCTGGCGGCATCCGCCATCTCCTGCACGGCTCATGCACCGCTTCCTTCACCGGAAGCGCAGCTTCCCTATGCGGGCACCCCGCCTCCCGAGCAGTTGCAGGTGCTGGCTCCTTGGGTGGGGAGTTGGACGCTCGACATTCAGGTGGCGCCCGGCGCCCAATCCAAGCAGGGGGTCCATTTCACGGGGAAGGCGGTGGGCGAACAGCAGCTCAATGGTCAATTCATTCGCGTCAATGGCGAGACATCGAATGGCTCAACGCGTGAGGAATACACCATCCTCTACAGGTATGACGCGGCCAAGGCCCATTATCGCCGGTGGTATTTCTCCTCCATCGGGCTGGCCAGCGAATTCGAAGGGCATTGGGACGCGTCCCGGCAGGAGATGACCTGGACGCTGCTCAATCCCATCGGGAACCAGACGGGAACCTTGGTGGAGTCCGTGTCATCCAACGTGATGACAACACGCGTGACCTACAGGGACGGCGACGGAAACATCGTCAGGAGCGCGGTCAACCGCGCAACTCGGGAACCGTTGCCGGGGGCGAGTCACAAGTAACGCGGCAATCAGGGAGCAGGGGCCGAATGGCTCCTGAACTCACTTATTCATGGGGCGCCTGCTGTGATGCCCTGATGCGAATCGAACACCTGAAAGTGCTCATGGCCGCGGAGCTGCGTGACGCGGATTTCTCGTTCGATGTGGATGAGGAAGCGGCGGGGCCGTTCGACGGCCCGGCCTTGGGGGGGACGGTCCCCGTCGAGCGCTACACCAAGCGCTATGAGATGGATGAGGACGGGGTCGTTGCATCGAACCCGGAGGAGTCCATGCTGGCGGTGGTTCGAGGCGAGGGACGGGTTGTTGGGTATATCGTGGTCTCGCGTGCATGGAACCACTGCGCGCAGATAGACGATGTCGCCATCGACCGGTCCCATCGCAGGACGGGCATGGCGCGAGCGCTGATGGATGAGGCGGTTCGCTGGGCGAAGGCTCGCGGACTGCCGATGCTTCGCCTCGAGACCCAATCCAACAATGTCGCGGCGTGTCGGTTCTACGAGAAGTACGGCTTCAGGCTGGGCGGCTTCGACCGCTATCTCTACGCGGCCATTCCTGCTCGGGAGCGACCGGAAGTCGCGCTGTTCTGGTACCTCACAGTGGATTGAGGACGGATGCTTCGGGCGCACCGCGCCTGTCATGTTGAACTTCGCTCGAGTCATCCATTCGGGGCACGATTGTCGGATGCGCTCGACACGCGCGGTCGCCTCGCACGTAGGCGTCACTGGGTTTGTAGGTGCCGCAGCTCCGGGGCCAGGCCCGCTCGGCGACAGATGTGCGCGAGGTAGGTGCCTCCCTGGTTGACGCGATGGGAATGTAATTCATTGGTAGGGATTGGGGTGGGTGAGGTCAGTGCCGCCCCAGTTCTGTGCGGGCTTGCCCTGATGGGATGTCAGCGTTCTCTGGTACCGATGGAGACCGCGGCGAAGCGGGCATCTTGTCCGGGGGGCATTGCATGTTGCTTCGATGGGTGGTGCCACTGTTTGTGTTCTTGGCCAGTACCGGCTGCGCGACGAGTCGAGTCGTGCGGCTGGAGACGGGACGTGACTCCATCGTGGTGACTCCTCGCGAGGAAGCTGGCGCGGAGTTGGAAGAGGCCGAGCTCGACGATGACGAGTTTGAGGAGGCCATTGCGGAGCTGGCCCGGGAGGTGAGTCCGTTCCGAAACTCCTTGCAGGAGGCCCGAGCGCTCTTCGGCGTCCCAGCCCGCAGTGGTGTGTACCTTTATGAGAATCGTCCTCCCCGGCTGACGCCTCAGCGGTGGGACGGTGCGGATGGTCCCTATCTCCTCGAGTCTTACTCGGACGATGAGCTGACGCGGGCTTATGGGCAGTGGTGCAAGAGAAAGGACCAGCCTGGCGACTGCCTGCGTCTGTTGGACGAGGGGCCCTTGGTGGCCAGCGATGGCAAGTACACGCTGGCATTCGCCATCGCGATGGACTCGGTCTGGGATGAGACCGCCGAGGCACTGGAGGACATGGCGGACCCGGGGGCGGTCATGGCCACAGTCACTGCCGCCGCGACGATGTACCTCATGCTGTGGGTCTTGCCGGAGCCCGTCTCGAAGGGAGTCGCGGCGACGCTGACGGCTCTGGCCATCGCCTATTTGGGGGTGGACACGGTCTGGCGGCTACTCGATGGGTGGCTGACCCTGGTGCGCGAGGTGGAGAAGGCAACCACCTTCGCGCAGCTCAGCGCCGCGGGAGAGGCATATGGCGAGGTGCTAGGGGAGAACGCTGCACGGGTCTTCGTGATGCTGGCCACTGCGGCTGTAGGAAATACAGCGGGATTGGCCGCGAAGGCCGCGAGGCTACCTGGATCGGCGCAAGCGGCGCTTGCCATGGAGTCACAGGCAGGCATCTCGTTCACCGCGGTGGCGAGTGTTCGCTCCGTCGCGGTGTCGGCAGAGGGCTTCACCGTCGCGCTCGCCCCCAACGCCCTGGCCATGGCGAGCCAAGGGATGGGGGGCGGACACCGCCACCATATCGCCACGAACAAGAATGACGTCTCGACAGCGAGAGGGGGACCGTGGACCCCCAGATTCAGGATGGCGTTCAGACGGGCGGGAATGGAACTGAAGGACCCCGAGAACATTGTCGAGCTGGTTGGCCACAAGGGGCCGCATCCGCAGCGGTATCACGAACTCGTTTATGAGCGCTTGCGGCAGGCACTGGGGAGTTGCAGGAAGGTGGCCGATTGCCGAATGGCCCTCACGAGCGAGCTGCGCATCCTGGCCAAGGAAGCCCAGACGAAGGGGACCTTGCTCCACCAGCTTTTGACTCGGGGCCCGTGATGCAACTAGGAGTCCCAACATGTCGGACCACGCTCGATACTACAGACTCAGAGAAGATGTTCGGGCCGGGAATTGGTACCTGGGGGACCCCTGGGATGGGATGGATCAAGAGGTCGAGGACATCTGGGAGTTCGCTGCGGGGCGACCCATTCGCCCTCCTGATCGTCTGGTGTTCCCTCTTGAAGAGCCGGGAAGAGCCCTGGACTTTTCGACGGCGGGCGTCGGCGGAGCCCCCGTCGTCCACGTCAAGGTGGCAAACCTCTTCGCGGAGCTGGCCCCCAACGACGTGCAACTCTTCCCCGTCGAGGTCACGGGCCAGCCAGACCAGTACGTCATGCTGATTGCGACGAAGCTGGTTCGATGCATCGACGACGCGGCGACAGAAGACGTCCTGTACTGGAAGCCGGAAGACGAGCGACCGGACAAACTGGGCCAGTACCGCAGTGTCTACGGCATGCGGATTGACCGCTCGAAGGTGGGCGATGCCAAGGTGTTCCGCACCTGGGGATGGGAGATTGCCCTCATCGTCTCGGAGGACATCAAGGCCGCCATGGAGGCGGCGAAGGTCACCGGAGCGAAGTTCGAGGAAGTGTAGGGCCCGTGGTGGGCCCGGAGGGCCTCAACGCGCAACTGGATGCTGAATCAAGCGGCGACCTTCTGGGGGCGCAGCAGCGCGGCGGCCAGCACGGCTCCGTAGAGCGCGGCGCTTCCATGGACCGCGAGCGCGAAGGCGAGCGAGGCACCGCCGTGCATCACGGTCAGCGCGTCCACGGTGGGCATCACGATACACGCGAGGACGAAGACGCCCGCGGCCTTGCGCTGTCGGATGGCCACCAAGGCGAACATCGCCAGGGCCAGCCCAAGGTCCCTGCCTGCCTTGACGTACAGCCACGGGATGACCTCGCTCCCGGAGTCCGTCAGGCCAAAGCCCCTGGCCGCGCTGACCGGGTCCATCGCCGCCCGAAGGCTGATGAACAACATGAAGGCGCCCAGCAGCAAGGTGAACAAGGCCGTGGGGGACGTGAGCTTCCAGGGCAACTGTGAATGATTCGGATTCATGCGGTCTCCAGCGACAAAGTGGGTGTCGTTCATGTCCACCAATGTGACGCGCCAGCCGCCGAGACACCATTCGCGGGCGGCTCAGAATTTTGTCCGAAACGCTCAACGCTTGAGCGCCAGGGACAGCCCGCTGCTAAGTAGGTAGCCAGAAGTTCGGAGACAAATTCGGGCTGGATGGACAGATTCCTGCTCATGCGACCGGTGAGGAGTCCTGCCGAGCTTGGGCTGACAGCATCCGACAGACGTCGGCTGGAGCGGGCGTTGCGCGAGGCTCGCGACGCCCGCTACTTCCAGCGATTGTTGGCTGTGAAGCTCGTGGCCGAGGGGAAGTCGGTGGGAGAGGTCGCGCGCCTGTGCGCCCTGAGCCGGCCCATCGTCTATCGCTGGCTGGAGCGATACCTGCAGTCGCGCGAGCCCCAGGCGCTGCTGGATTGCCCACGCGCAGGGCGTCCCCGCAGCGCCCCGAGCTTGAGCGATGCACGACTGCGCAGTCTGGTCCAACAGAGCCCGCAAGAGGCTGGCTGGGCGACCCACGGCTGGACGGTGCCGCTGCTGTGCACACACCTTCATCAGCAGGGCATCGACGTGTCGCCGCGCACCTTGCGTCGCCGGTTGCATGAGGCGGGCTTGCGCTGGAAGCGGCCCCGGTACGTCTACGTGACGCGTGCACCCCACCTGGGGCAGAAAAAGGGGGCCTTGTCCGCCGTCTGAAGTGTCTGAAAGCCCAATCACCTCGGGCGGTCCTTCTCATCCTGGACAGCACGGTGCTGCGCTGGTTTCCACCCCTGCGCGCGGCGTGGGCTCCGGTAGGCAAACAAGCCGAAGTGCTCATCACCGGCGAAAATGCCAAACGCACCTTGTGGGGAGCCATCAATCCACGGACTGGCCACCGCGTCGTAGCCACCAGCCAGCGGGGGCAGCAAGAGGACTTCATGGCCTTCCTGCGCCAACTTCGCCTTGCTTACCCGGGCCGCCCGGTGCTGCTGCTCCTGGACCAGGCCAGTTGCCACACCGCTCAGCGGTCGCAAGCGCTCGCAGCGCGACTGGACATCCACCTGCTCTGGTTGCCCAAACAACGTCCCGAGCTCAACGCCATGGACCATGTTTGGAGAGCGCTGAAGCTGCACATCTCGGCCAATCGCCAGTACCCCAGCGTCGATGACCACATCGACGCCGCCATCCTGTGGGGGCTCTCGCTCACTCCCATACAGGCCCTCCGCAAGGCGGGTATTCTCGCGGAGGGTTTCTGGCTGTGGGATTTGTTAGAGAACTTCTGGCTACCTACTTAGCCTCGGGGGCATGGACCTCTCACCCGCTTCCGACCTGCTGGGACAGATTCTCGAGCGAACCCGCCTGAGAGGGCAGGTCTACTGCCGCACCGTGGCTCGGGCCCCCTGGGGGCTGCGCTTTGCTCCCACGGCCTCGGCGTCCCTGCACCTGGTCCTCGCTGGCTCCTGTCACCTCACGCAGGGCAAGGACGCCGTCGCGCTGGGGCCGGGTGATGTCGTGCTGCTACCTCGCGGCGACGGTCACGCCGTGGCGGACTCTCCCCGTAGCCCCAAGCAGAGGGTGGAGGAGTGGCTGGCGACACGTGGAGAAGGTGCATCCTCGTACTCACTGGGTGGAGCCGGCGTGGAGTCGCGGATGCTCTGCGGCGTCTACTTGTTCGACGAACCCGGGGCCCATCCCGTGTTGCGGCTGCTTCCCGAACGCGTCCACCTGCGGGGAGCCTCCGAGGACGCGCGTGCCCTGTTGCCCACGGTGTCGTTGCTCGAACGGGAGTACGAACGGGGAGAGCGCGGCTCCTCGGTCATTGTCTCGCGGTTGCTCGACATCCTCCTGGTGCAGGTGCTTCGTGCCTGGGCGGACGCCCAACCCCCCGGCGGCGCGGGCTGGTTGGGGGCACTCGGCGACCGGACGCTCGCGAGCGCCCTGGGCTGGATGCACGCGGAGCCAGGGCGGAATTGGACCGTGAGCGAGCTGGCGCAGCGCTCGGGGACTTCAAGGGCTACACTCGCCCGGCGCTTCGCGAGCGAGGTGGGCGTGGCGCCTCACGAGTACCTCACGCGCCTTCGGATGCAGGAGGCCGCACACGCGCTGCGCGAGGGACAGGACGGGCTCGCGGCCATCGCGGGCCGCGTGGGCTATGAGTCCGAGTTCGCCTTCAATCGGGCTTTCCGTCGGGAGATGGGCGTTCCCCCCGGTGAGTACCGGCGCAAGGCTCGTGAGGGCTGAAGCCGGACCCTGGTGGAACTGAGTTCGGCGGAGGCCTCGACCCCGAAGCCCCCGCCGTGACACTCCGTTTCGAGGGTCAGCGGCGCGCCTGCGACTCGCGCAACCACGCCACCGTGTCGCTCAGGGTCTGCCGGTGCGCACGGGGGCGGTAATCGAGCTCCTCGTGGCTCCACAGCGTCTTGAAGCCCCAGTGGCACGTCGACATCTCGAGCACCACGGGGTCCGGTAGCTTCTTGATGGACACGTGCGAGCCCAGCTTCGCCAGACCGTTGACCACCAGCGTCGGCACATCGGGCTGCTTCACCTGGATGCCCGCGACTTCTCCCACGCGCTCGAAGAAGGTCCGCAGCGGCAGGGCCGTCCCGGGCAGGTGGTACGTGTCCCGCCATGTCGTCTTCTTCGACAGCGTCGCGAGCGCCCGCGCCACATCCCGCACGTCCGTGAACGCGATGCCACCGGCGGGAATGAACGGCAGCCGGCCATTCAGCACCCGCGCCACGTTCGTCGTCGAACGCCCGAGCGTATCCCCCGGCCCCAGCAGCACGGGCGGCCGCACCACCGTCATCTCCACGCCGAGCTGCCGCGCCAGCTTCCTCGACTGCTCCTCGGCCCGAATCTTCGACAGGTAGTAGGGCCAGCGGCCCACCAGGGCCTCCGCGTAGAGCGAGTGCTCATCCGCCTCGATGGTGGGGTGCTCGAAACAACCCACCGTGCCCGACGTCGACACCAGCACCAGCCGCGCATCGAGCGCCTTCGCCGCTCGCACCATCGCCAGCGAGCTGTCGATGTTGAAGCGCACCATCTCCTCGGCGTGCTTCCGGCTGTGGTGGACCATCCCCGCCGAGTGAATCAACACCTTCACGCCCTTCGCGTCCGACAACCACGCGTCCGGCTCCATCGGCGTGCCCATCACCTGCGGCGTCTTCGTCTCCAGCGGCGTCCGCACCAGCGCCACGCCGTCATCCCCCAACACCTCCAGGAGATTACGGCCCAGGAACCCGCTGGCACCCGTGACGAGGGTCTTCATCGCTCGACCTCGCCGCGCCAGGCGCATGCCTCATGGAACCCCGAGAGCTGCGTCGCGTTCGAGCCCCACTCGAAGCCATCATCCGTGGGCTTCACGATGTCCCGCGACACCAACGCCTGCACCACTCCGTCCAGATGCGGCCGGTGCGCCACCTCCACGACCTTCAGCTCACCCGGCGCACGCACCTTCGTCACCTCGCGGTAGTCCCGCACCACCGGCGCGTAGAGCGCCTCCACCACCGCGTCCACCCGCGTATCGCCGGACTCGGCCAGCGGCGTCGCGCACCAGCGGTAGCGCGACAGATGGTCCTCCAGCGCCACGTTGCCCGGCTGCCGCGCCAGCACGTCCCCCGCGAACCAGTGCTGCCACTGGTTGCGCAGCGAATACGAAAGCTCGGCTGACAACGGAGACGGCACCGGCAGGTCGCTGGCCACGACACGCCCACCCCGCCGCTCGATGGCGTCCTTCAGCCACGCCTCGTCGACCCCGGGAATCGGATGCTCCGCGAGGAACGCACGCAGGTGGAAGCTGCTCACCGTGGTGTGCCGCTGCAACTCGGACATCAGCGCGCAGCTCAACGTGCGCACGTCCGTGCTCGACTCGAGCATCTGCGGCGCGCCACAGGCCACGTGGACGCGGCCCAGTTGCACATGCCCGCGCGCCAGCTTCGTCACCCACGACAGCACGCCCGTGAGGGTCATCTTCGGACGAGGCAGCCCCGACAGCTCCTTCGTGAGCGCCGCCTCCTCGGGGAGCCGGTCATACGAGATGGCGACGGGCAGCACCGCGAACCGGCGCCCCGTGTTCTGCAACGCCCGCAAGAGCCCACGCTTCGGCGGCAACATCAGCCGCGCGCGGCTGCGCTGTCCCTCCACGAAGAACATCAGCGACGCGTTCTTCTCCGTCAGCCGGCGCAACTCCTCGCCCAGCTCCGGCACTTCCTTGCCCACGCCGCGCTTGATGAAGAACGCCTGCGACTCCTTGAGGATCGGCCCCACCACCGGGATGCGGCCGAACTCCTCCGCGGCGGCGATGTGCGGCATCGCGATGCCCAGCTCCGGGTGCTGGAAGCACAGATAGCTGGCCAGCAGGAAGTCGAAGTAGCTGCGGTGCGTGGGCGCCAGCACCACCAACGCATCTGGCGGAACCTGCGCCACCGCGCGCTCGAACGATGGCCGGTCGAACGTCACGTCACTCGTACAGTGGCGGAACGTCTTGCGCAGCGCATAGCCAAACATCTTGAGCGTCGCGTTGCTCGTGGGGCGCTCCTGAATCCACGTCCGGTCCGTCCGCGCGTCGTCGTGCTTGGGGCCCGCGAAGGACACCTGCGACTCATCGCGCGACAGCAGGTGCCGGTACAGCCCCTGGTTCACCACGCGCACGTACTCGCGCGGCTCGAAGCCGGGCACCTCGAGTGGGGTGCTCCGCACGAAGTCGAACGTATGGTGCGTGAAGTACGAGAAGCCCGCGTTCAGGTACTGCACCTTCTCGTCGGCGCGGGTGAGGCGGCGGTGCGCCTTGCTCTGGCCGAACAGCGCGAGCACGGCCTTCTGCAACTGCACCGGCAGCTCCCGCCGCATGAAGTCCACGCTGTCGAAGCCGTGGTCCTTGCGGCCGACGAACATGTCCGGCGTCTTCACCACACCCGGGCGGTGCTTGAACCACTCGATGGTCGACGCCGCCGCCATGTCGATGCGCAGCGCGCGTTGAATCCCCATCGCCGCGTGGACGATGGGCACGGCCTCTCCAGGCCGGGGCATCGGGCCGAACACCGAGCGCACGACCTCCGTGGCCACCACGTCCACCGGCACCACGTCCAGGCGCACCGACGGGTCGGCGTTGAAGGCCCGCACGACTCCCAGGCCGCTGTACAGCAAGCACCCCGCGAGCGCCGCCGGACTGTCCAGCCACGCCGGGAAGGGCGTGCGGTGCGACGCCGACACGATGCTCGGCCGGACGATGACGACGGGCACGTTGCCGCGACGCTCGCAGATGAGGTGCTCGGCGACGCTCTTGGTGAGCGTGTACGTGTTGGGGTGGCCCGTGAGGTCCATCCACTCCCGGCCATCACCCTGCGCCACCTGGAACGCCGCGTAGAGCTCCTCCGCGGGCTTGGGCAGGTGCGCCAGTTTCTCCTCGATGGGGCCGGGCCGCCACACGGTGACATAGGCCGTGGACACGTCGACCATGCCCACGAGCTTCGGACACGTGCGCGCCAGCTCCAGCACCGACAGCGCGCTCTTGATGTTGGCGGACGTCGCCTGCGCGAGCGGCAGGTCGAACTCCACGCTGGCCGCGCAGTGCACGACGTGTGTGGTCTCCCGGCGAACCTTGTCGGCGTCGGGGGCCGACAGGCCACAGTCCGGCCTCTCCAGGTCGCCGCTCACCACCGAGACGCGCGTCGTCCAACTCGGGGGGAGATGCGAGAAACACGCGGCCTGCGCCACCTTCGCGAAGCGCTCCTCGGCTGACTGCACGCGGCCCTGGCGGTCTTTCGACTCGCGCACCAGCACGGTGACGTGCTCGACGCCCTTGGTCAGCAGCGTCTCCAGCACCACCTTGCCGACGAAGCCGGTGACGCCGGTGAGAAACACGTTGCGCGACATCAGTGCGCCTCCTCGTCCGGCGTCAGCGCGATGGGCCCGTTGATGCCGCTGTTCGACGCGCCAAAGACGTTGTCCGGGTCGATGGCCGCCTTCACCTTGCGGTTGAGCGCCAGCGCCCCCTCGGAATACACGTCCGGCAGGAAGCCCCGGCGAATCTTGCCGACGCCATGGTGGTGCGAGAGCGAGCCGCCCGCCGCGAGAATCTCCTCGCGCGCCGCGTGCTCGAGCGCCGCATACGCCCCCACCGGGTCCTTGACGCCCTTCGCGTAGAAGCCCAGGTAGAAGTAGATGACCACGCCCGTCTGATAGACTTGGGTGAGGCGGCCGGTGAAGAACACCTTGCCCGGCAACCCCATGGTCGCGTGCTCCTTCTCCACGCGGCGTTGCACGCGCTCATACAGGTCCATGGCGCGGCTCCACGGCACGCTCGTCTCGAAGCTCTCGGCGATGGCCCAGTGCTCGAACGTGAGGTCGCGGATGTACGCGATACCGAAGGTGAGCTGGTAGCCCCGCTCGCCGTTGGCGCCGCCGCCCTTCATGCCGCCGTGCTCCGCGGCGATGCGGTACAGCGTCTTCTCCTGGAACTCGACCTCCGCGCGCGAGCCCTCGAAGACGACGGTGGCCACCGCGAGTTTGTACGGGTCGTAGCCCTTGAGCTTCGTCACCACGACCTTCTCGACTTCGCTCTTCAGCTTCGCCGCGAGCCCATGCTTCGCGGGCTTGAGCGCCTGGCCGAAGTGGAACTGGGTGTTGTCCATCACCCGCACGCTCGCGGGCACCGCGCCCGACTTCTGCAACTCGTAGAGGAACGCGAGCCCCGTCTTGAGGTCGGGGAAGAGCACGGAGCCGTAGCGCTGGACTTCGGGCACCGGGAACAGCTTCACCACCGCCGTGGTGACGATGCCGAAGTTGCCCTCGCTGCCGAACATGTACTGGCGCGGGTTGACGCCCACGCTCTCACGGGGCGCCTGCTGCGGGCGCTCGACGACACCGTGCGTGGTGACGACCTGCATGTCGAGCACCAGGTCCTCGATGTTGCCGTAGCGGTTCTTCTTCATGCCGCTGGCGTTGGTGGCAATCCACCCGCCGAGCGTGGAGAACTCGAGGCTGTCGGGCTCGTGACCCATGGTGAGGCCGTACTTCGCAAGCTCGCTCATCAGGTGGCGCCCGGTGGCGCCCGCCTCGATGCAGGCCATGCGGTTGACCGGGTCCAACCACAGGATGCGGTTCATCTGCCGCATGTCCACGGCGATGACCAGGCGCTTCTCCGAGAGCGGGATGCGCAGCGCCTCCGTCACGTTGGTGCCGCCGCCGAAGGGGATGACGCAGGCGCCGTGCTTCACGGCGGCCTCCACCAGCCGCACGACTTCCTCATGGCTCCGAGGGAAGACGACGAGGTCCGGCACGCGGTCCAGCTTGGTGTAGCGGATGGCCCAGATTTCCCCACCGGTGTGGCCATGGCCCCGGCGCAGGCGCTGCTTCGGGTCGTCCGTGAGCTGCTCCTCCTTGAGGAACCCGCGCAGCTCCGCCATCAACGCGTCGTTCTTCTGCGCGGCGGGAATCTCGGGCGGGTAGTGCGGCTCGTTGCGGTTCTCGTAGCTCAGCGGGGAGGCGAGCTTGGCGGCGAACCAGGGCATCAGGTCCGGCAGCGCCATGTTGCTGATGTTGTAGCGGGTTCCCGTCAGCACGGTGCTGCCATCGGGTTGCACCACGAAGCGCGTGTCCGCGAAGCCCCAACCTTCCAGGGACTCCACCTCGTTGGACTCAGCCGCGACAGGAGGCGTGAAGCGCGTGTCTCCCCCGGACGGATTGCCACCCTGCGGCACACCGACGTCGTTCAGCACCGCATTGCCCAGACGGCGCAGCAAACCCGATTTATCAGCCATGGTGGCAGCAAGTGGTACACGCGGCTGATTTGGACGTCAACGCGCGACGCTTACGCAGGTGCGCACTGCGTTACGCAATTCCGGAACGCTGGGTCTCGAAATAAGGTTTGTTCCGAGACCTCTCGTCTCGTAAAGACCCCGTCATGCGTGCGGGCCGACCGAGGGATGAGAGGGTGCGCCAGGCGATTCTCGCGGCCGCTCAGGAATTGGTACTCGAGCAGGGCTATGCGCGGGTGACGACCGCGGACGTGGCGAAGCGGGCGGGGGCGGGGAAGCAGACCATCTACCGTTGGTGGCCGGGCAAGGGGGCGTTGGTGCTGGATGCCTTCGCGGAGTGGGTGCGGCAGGCGCCTCGCTCGAGTCGGCGCAAGCCCTCGTTGTCCTCGACGCTGGTGGAGTTCTGCCGAGGTGCCTCGGAGGCGGCGCCCGTGTTGCGAGCGCTGATGGCGGAGGCCCAGTTCGACGAGGACCTGCACCGGAGGCTCATCGCCCAGCTCGTTCGACCCCGGGGCGACGAGCTGCGGGCTTGTCTCTCCGACCGCCGCCCCGCCGACCGGGAGGTGCTGGTCAACGTCCTCTCCGGGCTCGTGTGGCAGCGGCTCATGCTCAACGAGCCCCTGGATGCGCGCTTCGTCCGCTACGCCCTGCGGGTGGTGGCGCGCTTCTGACGCGCCCGCGGGCCTGGGTGCCACCCGCGGGCGTCAGGGCTTTCCGCTACGGCGTCGCGGAGGTGTCCACGGCCGCGCGGCGCGGAGAGGTCAACTCCCGCTGCATGGTGTCGTCGCCCACGAGCATCCCCTCGGCGAACATCGTCCGCTCGTTGGGGCCCAGCGACTCCAATTCCTCGGGCGTGCCCAGCTTGAGGTTGTAGACCTTGCCGTCATACGGCACGCGCTCGGTGGCGGTGATGGTGGCGGTGCCCGACTGCGTGAGCACCGTGTCCTTCACCTGCACCTTCTCGGCGGGGATGACCAGGCCCGAGGACAGGAGCACCGGGTGCTTCTCCGTCAGCCTCACGTCGTGGCCCTGGTCGTCGCGCAGGCGCACCAGCGGCTTGGGCTCGCGTCCGAAGATGAAGTCCTGGACGGTGAGCACGCGGCCCTTCGCGTTGGCCCGCACCTGGTCTCCCACGCGGAGCGTCTCCACGGGAACGAGGGTGCCGTCCGCCTTGGTGATGCGCGTGCCCTCCGCCATGCAGCTGTTGAGGACGTTGAGCCTGAAGGGGTTGGTGGGCAGCGCGGTGCTGGTGAAGGTGAGCGCGCGCGGGACGGCCGCGGGGCCGCCACAGTTGGCCATCGCGTAGAGCGTCATGGAGAGCACCACCGTTTCATTCACGATGCTCTCCATCGTGCAGCCCGTGCCGCCCGACGCGGTGGTGTTCTGCGAGACGTTGACCAGGCGCTGGATGGACGTCGTCTTCCCGCCCACGGGGAAGGCGTCCGACAGGTCCGCCGTCGTCGTGCACGTGCCCCCGGTGTCCGTCTTGATGAGGCGCAGGCGCGTCGTCATCGGGTCCTTCTTCATCGCCTGGATGGTGCACGGCGCGGACATGGCGCCCGCGTCGAACGTGCCCTGGGTGGGGACGTAGATGTTGCTGGCGACGAACGTCTGGCCCGTCTGGAAGGGGAAGTAGGCCGTGGGGTCTCCCGTCCAGGGGCTGCCCGTCTTCCTCAGCGCCAGGCCCGTGGACTGCGCGGGGAAGGGGGCCAGGGTGCCGGAGGCGTTGGACACCATGGCGTAGTCGCAGTCCGCTCCACCGCGCAGCTGGCAGGTGGTGAGGTTGATGTCGGGGCGGGGCTCCGAGCTCGCGAAGCGCGGATGGTCCAGCGTGAAGGTCGCAGGCTCGGGCGCCAGCGTCGTGTCCATGCTGGAGAAGGAGACGTGCTCCTCGTCCGTCTTCTCGTTGCGCGCCACCATCATCGACTCGATGACGACCTTCCGGTTGGCTTCCATGGGCGCGCGCACCACCAGCCGGGTGTCGTCGAACGTCTTGCCGTCGTCGGCCTCGTCGCCCGCGCTCTTGGCCAGCACCGTCTGCTTCTTGCCCGACAGGTCGCTGTCGTACGCCACCACATCCGTGAAGACGTGGTGCGCGCCACCCGCGCACGTGGCGTAGGAATTGACGAGCAGCGCGGGCCGGTTGTCCTGCGCCTTGTCCAACGCCTCGGTGCGCGTGCCCTTCACCGTGCGCGAGTCTTGCACATGCAGGAAGTGGTCGCAGTTCCAGTCCGTGGGCTTGGGCCGGGGGCCGGGGCGCAGCGCCTTGGCGCGAGCAATCTCCAGTGTCTGTATCGCCCGGGCGAAGTCGCGGCGAGGCGTCTGGCCTTGTTGAAGGGAAGACGCCTCGGCGGCCGCCGCCTGCTGGAGCCGGTGCAGCGCGTAGTCGTAGTGGTCGTCGTTCGCCAGGTCCAGGCGCACGAAGTCTTCGTGAGACTTCCGCTGCTCGAAGGCGGCGACCACCACGTCCCGCTTCTCTTCAATCGTCTTCGGCTGGGTCTGCGGTTTGACAATCCACGGACATCCCGGCAGCAAAGACACGCATCCGGCGAGCATGGCCAGACGAGCCATGCGACGGCCCTGTAACACGTTCATGAACTCCCCCTCTGGGCGGACCCGTTGCGAGCCCGGAAAAGCACTGTCATACGCTCTGTGTTGGAAAGTCAATACTCTGGCATCTGGCATTGAGCGCCGGTCAGATGAGACCCGGCCTGTTACATCATGAGCCACACAGGTGATGTGGCTGATGGTCTTCCCGAGCGGAGACCGCAAGCGTCACGACGACATTGACTCCGTGCGCCACATGAGGGACGGACAGGCCATGACGCAGCGGATTGTTCCCGTGCCTCGCGAGGTCGCGGGTGAGCGGTTGGATCGGTTCATCGCCAAGAACGTCCCCGGCTTCTCGCTGGAGCGAGCCCGGGCGCTCATCGAGTCGGGAGGGGTGCGCATCCGAGGCAAGAAGTGTCAGCCCACGCGCAAGCTGTGGGGCGGAGAAGCGCTCGAAATCGAGCTGCCGCGGCCTCGTGCTCCGGTGCGCGACGCGCCCGTGGAGGGGCCGCAGTTGGTGGTGCTCCATGACGACGCCGCGCTGGTCATCGTGAACAAGCCCCCGGGCCTCGTCGTGGAGCGGGAGGGCCGCGAGCCCTCGGTGGCGGACCTGCTCGCCGCGCAGCGGCCTCCGTTCGATGTGGAAGGACAGGCGATGCCCGGCGTCGTGCACCGGTTGGACCGGGAGACGAGCGGGTGTCTGGCTTTCGCGCGCACGGATGCGGCGGCGGCGGCGATGCTGCGTTCGTTCCAGGAGAAGCAGGTGGACAAGCGCTACTGGACGCTCGTCCTGGGAAATCCTCCGGCGACCGGACGGCTCGAAGGGCCCTACGCGAGAGACCCGGACAATCCCCGCCGCTTCACCACTCGCGTCCCCTCCGCGCGGCGGGCCGCGCTCTCCTTCGAGGTGCGTGAGCGGTTCGCTGGCGCCGCGTTGCTGGAGGTGGACCTGGACACGGGGCGCACACACCAGATTCGCGTGCAGCTCTCCGAGGCGGGCTTCCCGGTGCTGGCGGACTCGCTCTACGGGACGGACGCGGCCCGCGAACATCCCGCGGCGAAGAGCCTGGGACGGCAAGCGCTCCATGCGTTCGAGCTGGAGATTCCAAGCCCGGTGTCGCGACAACCGGTCAAGGTGCGAGCCGAACTGCCCGAGGACTTCCAGCGGGCGCTGGCGGTGCTGCGCGGCTGAGGCCCACGCTGGGGGGGGCATCAAAGACGCGCGCGCCGGGCCCCACGAAGGGGTGGAGCCCGGCGAGAGGCGACTACTTGCTGTCCACCACGAGGACCATCCAGCGGTCCGTGGCGTGGTCGATGCGGACGTTGGCGGCACCGGCCTCCTGGAGCTGCTGCACGATGCTCTCGAGGAACGTCAGGTGCTCCTTGGGCGCGTCCACGAAGACGTTCTTCGGGCCGTTGCCCTTGGCCTTCGGCTTCTTGGCGGGAGCGGCGGCGTTGTTGGCGGCCTCGGGGTTCGCGGCGGCCTGGAGCTGGGTGGCCGCGTTCTCGACGGCGGGCTCCACGGCGGCCTCGGTCTCGGCCTCGGGCTCCTCGGCCACGGGGGCGGAGGAGGCGGCGGCCTCGGCCTCTTCCTCGGCCTCCGCGCGCAGCTGGTTGAAGGTCTTCATGTTGATGGTCGACCCGAACTTCGACTTGAAGGCGTCCAGCGCGTCCTTGCTGCTGATGTCCGGCTGCTGGCGGAAGAGGTTGAGCAGGAACGTCTGCCGCTCCTGGGTCTGCTCCTGGGAGGTCCTGGCCATCTACTGTTCTCCTCTGAACCTGGGGATGAAGGGCGGCGCACCCTAACCGAGGGGCATCGGGGAAGAAAGACGCTCGGCGGCTCACTCGCACACTTCGCTCCCGACCTCGCGGTGGAATGTCCCTCACCCGCTGACACTGGAGCGGTGCTCTTCCTGCCCTCCCGGCGAGCAACGCTCCCTGGCCGCCCGCCTGCTTCGGGCGCCGAGGTCTCGAAGCGTGGCCATCCTGGAGAGTCATGGAGACCGCTGCCGAAGAGCCGTGGGTGGACATCTCCGCGCCGCTGCGCGACGGCATGGTGCATTGGCCGGACAACCCGGCCGTGCACATCACCCGGGTGATGGACCAGCAGAAGGGAGACGACGCCACCGTCTCCAACCTGTCGTTCGGTGCTCACACCGGGACACATGTCGACGCGCCCGTGCACTTCATCCAGGGCGCGGGAGGCGTGGACGCGCTGCCCTTCGACCGGCTCATCGGGACGGCCCGGGTGCTGGAGATTCGCGATGCGTGGGCCATCCGCGCGGAGGAGCTGCGGGGTCACTCGATTCAAGAGGGCGAACGGCTCCTCTTCAAGACGGCCAACTCGTCGCGGAGATGGCCCGCCCAGGGCTTCCTTCCGGACTTCGTGTTCCTGTCGCTGGAGGGTGCCCGCTATCTGGTGGAGCGCAAGGTCCGCACGGTGGGCATCGACTATCTCTCCATCGGTAGCCCCGGTGAGGGCGCGCCCACGCATCAGGTGCTGCTGGACGCGGGCATCTGCATCATCGAGGGGCTGGAGCTGTCCCCGGTGAGCCCGGGGACGTATGAGCTGGTCTGTCTGCCTTTGCGAATCGCGGGCGGTGACGGGGCCCCGGCGCGCGCCATCTTGCGAAGGCGCTCGGGCGCGGCCCCGTCCACGTCACGAGCCTGAAGGCGGGCGCTTGCGGCGCAAGTAGAAGGCGGCGCCGGCCGCGATGGGAATCAGCATGCCGCCCATCAGCATCAGGAGGTGGCGTCGTCGGAAGGGCGCCCGCTTGCTCTGGGCCGACTTCATGGACAAGGCCCGCTCGAAGGCGGGGGGATGGCACTGGTGTCCGAAGGACCAGGGCTCCTCGATGTTCGACGTGCCGTTCTTCACATACATCCGGTACAGCGCCTGGAACCGCTCCGGGTCGTCGGCGGCATAGCGCGCCGCCTGGCAGAGCATCATCGCGTAGGCCTGGCTGCGCGGAGGCAGAAGCTCCGCGCCTCGCTGCGCGAGGACCGAGGCCGTGATGCGGTAGTGGAAGCGGATATCATGGGGAGGCGCATGGCTCGCCGCGCGCTGCTTCTCCGGATCGCCCATGAGGGGCACCTTGCCCACGGGCTCGCGAGCCTTCTCCGCCCCAGGAGAGAGCCGGTCCGGTTCCTCGTCGTACGGGGTGACGTCGTACATGCCACCCGCCCAGCTCCAGTCCGGGGCGACCGCGGTGCCCATGATGCTGAAGCCTTCGGTGCGAGCCAGCTTCGCGGCCTCGTGGAAGGCCTCAGCCTTCCGCACGTTGGAGACGTTCTGCTGGGTGATCGCCAGCGCGTCGACGTACTTCTTCGCGGGCTCCTCGAAGCGGGTGCCCTTGAAGTACTCCAGCGCCTCCGGGGCCCGCCCCGCTCGCATGAGCCGCCGGGCGAGCACCAGCCGCAGCCTCCCGGGGATGGTCTTCGTCTCCAATGCGTCCTGGTCGTACCAGAGGGAGCCCAGCTCGCGCTTGCAGGTGTGCTCCTCCGCGGTCGGGTGGCGGGTGATGAAGGCCTGAAGCTCCTCCACCGTCAGGACGCGCTCCGCGACGTAGGCGACGTCGGGCCAGGAGCAGCTCGACAGGACTCGCTCGGCGGCCGAGTTGAAATCACCTCGCGCCAGCGCGAGCACTCCACGCTCGCCCTCCACGCGGCAGTAGGGGCGCAGCTGCAACTCGCCCACGACCTCCTCCATCCAGTCTTCCTGCTCGTCAAGCCCGCTGGCCGCTTCCTCCAGGAACTTCTCCGCCGCGGCGCGGTCACCCCGGCGCATCGCCAGCTTGGCCTGCACCCACGCCGCCAACGGGGTCTTCTCCACGGATGCGAAGCGTTCGGCCAGGTCGAACCGGCCACCGCGCCAGGCGCCCGCCGCCAGCTTGTCCGCGATGGAGAGCCCTGGGACCTGCGGGGACGCCGCCGTTGCCTGCGCGAGCGCTTCCAGCACCTGCGTGAGCTGACTGTTGTCCTCCCAATACCATTCGCGGCTGCGCGTCCACACGTAGACGGCCATGAGGCGCTGGGCCACCTCTGTCTTCAGCGCGGCGCGAAGCCGGGCCTTGTCACCCGCGAGCGCATGGGCGACCAGGTACAGGGATGAGCGCGCATTCTCGCTGCCGTGCGCCGCCTGCTCCGCGTACAGCTGGATGGCGCCCGCGTCATCTCCGACCTCGAGCAGTCTGCGCGCCTGCTCTCCGTAGCTTGCGACGGCGAGGCCCAGCGGGTCGTCGAAGCCATCGCGGACGAGCTGCCGCGTGAGCTCGAAGCCCATCTTCATGTCACCTTCGGAGCCCGCTCCCGCGTTGCGGCCCAGCATGAAGGCGGCGAAGGTGGAGAAGTGTTGCCGCTCCTCCGCGGGCAGCGCGAGCACCTCGCGGAAGCGGGAATGCGCCGCCTCCCACTTCCCCTCCTTGAAGGCCTTGGCGCCGGCCTCGTACAGCGCGGTCTCTTTTTCTCCTCCGCCCTTGCGCGCATCGGGCGGCTCCTCCGCCTCCTCCACGACTCGGAAGGGGTCCGCGGGCATGGGCACCAGCCGGCCGGCCTCCTTGCGGAAGGAGCCCGCGGGAAGCTCGGAGAGTGAGCCCACGCGGTCGGCCAGGAGTCGATGAGGAAAGTCAGGTCCACACGCTTCCGCGGCGCGCACGGGCACCAGCGTCAGCAGGAGGACCAGGGAGAAGAACAGGCTACGGAGCCACAAGGGTCACCTCGGTTCCCCGCACGAAGCCGACGACGCGGCGTTCGCCAGCGCGCAGGCGGGGAGGCGTGCGCGCCACGAGTGAGGTCCCTCGCGGGGCATAGCCGCCCACGCCGTCGAGGACCTCGAGTCTTCCAGAAAGGGTGAGGCGCGCGGGCGCCTCGCTGTCCACGCGGCCCGTGTTCTCGATGACGATGTCGAGCGTCCCGCCGCCGACATACACCAGCCGGGGCTCCAGCTTCGGCGTGAGGGGCTCGCGCTTCAGCACCGTCGTGAGCGTGGGGAGGCTCCAGGAGTCGACGTCGCCCCGGTGGCCGAGCCGGAACCACACCAGGCCCTTCACACCCTTCACCGGACGCTCGTGCAACTGGGCCAGGAAGCGGGCCACCTCTCGCGGCTCGGAGTCGAGGCGTGCCCCTTCACGCAGCCTCACGCGGTACGTGGGCAGCGCGACGCGGAAGGGGTGGGGCGTGGCCTTGGCCCAGGACTCGATGAAGCCGCGCGCCTGTTCGGGAGTGAAGAGGGTGGGGGCGCGGATGGCGTGGACCTGCACGATGACGTCGTCGGGGATGGCCGTCAGCGCTTCCAGCTTCGGAGCGGTGGCCCAGGTGGGCAGCGCGGTGATGGACAGCGACAGGTCCCCGAGCCCGCGGCGCTCACGCGCGAGCCATTCCGCATAGGCGGGCAGGGACGCGGTCGCGCAGTCGTGGTCCACCTCCACGCCTCGGACGCGCACGCCGCGCGCCTTCCAATCCCGGGCGATGCGCGCGACTTCCTCGAGAGAGACATCGTCCAGCGGCGCGGTGCCCTCCACGCGCATCACGGCCACGACCTCGCGGCGTGTCTTCGCCAGGGCGTCGACATTCACGGCCACGCTCACGGGAGCGCGGGTGGGGCCGGAGCGCTCGCGGGCGAGCACGCGCAAGGTGCCCAGCTCGGCGGGCAGCTCCGTCAGGGACTGTTCGAGCTCCGCGGTCCAGTCGCGTTGCCAGACATAGACCTCGTGCTCGAGGGGAGGCGCGGGGGCGCGGGTGCACGCGAGGACAAGGCAGAGCCCCAGGCTCACGAAGGCCGTGTGATGGCGCGTCCAGGTCCGAGGTGTGGTGCTCATGAAGAAACGCGGCCGCCCGTGAGACTCCCCCGTCCCCAGGCCCGGCGTTTCTCCATGCTGCCACAACGCGGCCGGCCTGGCGTCATCACCTGGGCGCCAGGTGGTTCAGCGACGGGGCGGCGGGGGCGGCTCGCTGTGGTCGCAGTGCAGGAGGGAGGGCGGGTCGAAGCAGGTGAATTGCTGGTCCCGGCCGTTGATGGCGCAAACACCTCGGGGCGTGCTGGCGCAGCGCACCTCGCCGCGAAGGGACTTGCAGTCGTAGCCGCAGGCGATGGCCTCGGAGGCGTTGAGACATCTCGGCGTGGGCGTGGCCGAGGCGTACTCGTGAATCACGCTGTCCGGCGGGTCCCAGCAGACCAGGCGGCCGAAGTGCGTCGTGCAGACGCCGTAGGGGGTGGTGTTGCAGGCCACTTCTCCGTTGTTCACCTTGCAGTTGAACCCGCAGGCCACCTGGCCCCGGACGCTCTTGCACTCGGGGAACACGCTGTTCTTGGGGGGATGCTGGATGGCGACCCGGGGCGGGTCCCAGCAGTGCACCTGACCGGAGAGGACCTCACACGTGCCGTAGGGTGTCTGGGCACAGGCGAGGTTCAGGTTGCTGCTCCGGCACTTGAATCCGCAGGCCGTCTGTCCGTGTGAAGTGAGGCACTGGGGACTTGGCTGAGGGACAGGCTCGACGCGAGGCGCCGTGGGTGGCGTGTCTTGTGGCGGCAGTGGCCTGGGTGGCGTGCTGGCCAAGAGAAGCAGCGCGAGGATTGGGAGCATGCGCCCCCCGACGGGAATCCTCGCGGTTTATTCAAAGGCTTGTGAGCTGACCATGTCTGGGTTGGGTCAGCGCGGGCGGGGCCGCGCACCGGAGCGGCCCGGGCCACGGGGGCTGCTCGGACGTTGGGGCGGGGCGTCATCCAGCTCACGCCCCTCGCGCTCGGCGCGTTGCCTCCGCGCCGCTTCGGCGGGTGTCTCCGACGGGACGAGCGCGTGGGGACCCCGGCCGATGAGGTCCGCGCGGCCCGCCAGGCGGAGGGCCTCACGGGCCATGGGCCAGTGCTCGGGGTTCCAGTAGAGCAGCAGCGCCTTCTGGAGCCGCTTCTCGCGCAGCCCCTGGGCCGTGTAGACGGGCTCCATCTTCAGCGGGTCCACGCCCGTGTAGTACATGGCCGTGGCCATGGCCATGGGGGTGGGGATGAAGTCCTGCACCTGACGGGGGCGCTTGCCGTTCTTCTTGAGCCACAGCGCCAGGTCCACCATGTCCTCCAGCGTGGAGCCGGGGTGGCCGCTGATGAAGTAGGGGATGTCGTACTGCTCCTTGCCGGCCTCCTCGCTGGCGCAGGCGAACATCTGCTGGAAGCGCTCGAAGCTCTCGATGCCGGGCTTCTTCATCTTCTCCAGCACGCGCGGCGAGACGTGCTCGGGCGCCACGGAGAGCTGTCCGCCCACGTGGTGCGCGGCGAGCTCCTTCACGTACTCGGGCGAGCGTTCGGCCAGGTCGTAGCGCACGCCGCTGGCGATGAAGACGTGCTTGATGCCGTCCTCCTCGCGCACGTCCTTCATCAGGCTGATGAGCGGGCCGTGGTCCGTCTGGAGGTTCTCACAGACGCCCGGGTGGACGCAGGACAGCTTGCGGCACCGCTTCTCGATGTCCTCGCTCTTGCACTTGAGCTTGTACATGTTGGCGGTGGGGCCGCCGAGGTCGGTGATGGTGCCGCGGAAGTCGCCCATGCGCCGCAGGGCGCGCACCTCGCGCAGGACACTCTCCGCGGAGCGGCTCTGGATGACGCGGCCTTCGTGCTCGGTGATGGAGCAGAAGGTGCAGCCGCCGAAGCAGCCGCGCATGAGGACGATGGAGTGCTTCACCGTCTCGTAGGCGGGGATGCCCTCGTCCTTGTAGAGCGGGTGGGGGACGCGGTTGAAGGGCAGGTCGTACAGCTCGTCCATGGCCACCGTGCGCTGGCCGGCGGCGGGGTCACCCACGCCGTCCTCAAGCGGGAGCGCGGGCGGGTTCATGAAGATGGCGCGGTTGCCGTGGCGCTGCGCGAGGGCGCGCGCGTTGCCCGGGTTGGTCTCCATCTGGAAGTCGCGGCTCATCACCGCGAAGGCCTGCTTGTCTGCGATGACGGCCTCGTAGGAGGGGAGGACGACGGTCTTCCGGTCCGCGGCGCGGCGGGCGGGGTCGGCCTCGTGGGCGCGCATCTGCTCGTCGTTGATGAGGTAGGCGGTGCCGCGCACGTCGCGGATGTCCTCGATGCGCTCGCCTTGGCGCATGCGGTCGGCGACCTCCATGATGGGGCGCTCGCCCATGCCGAAGACGAGCAGGTCCGCCTTGGCGTCGAAGAGGATGGAGCGGCGGACCTTCTCGCTCCAGTAGTCGAAGTGGGCGATGCGGCGGAGGCTGGCCTCGATGCCGCCGAGGATGATGGGGACGTCGGGGTAGGCCTCGCGGCAGCGCTGCGCGTAGACGATGGTGGCGCGGTCGGGGCGGCAGTTGGTGCGGCCCCCGGGGCTGTACTGGTCCTCGGAGCGGTTCTTCTTCTGGGCCGTCAGCCGGTTGAGCATGGAGTCGAGGTTGCCGGCGGCGACCCCGAAGAACATGCGCGGTGGGCCCAGGGCCTTGAAGGGCTCGGCCGAGTGCCAGTCCGGCTGGGGGATGAGCCCCACCTTGAAGCCTCGGCCTTCGAGGAAGCGGGCGATGAGGACCGGGCCGAAGGCCGGGTGGTCCACGTACGCGTCTCCCGTCACGATGATGATGTCGCACTGCTCCCAGCCACGCGCCTGCATGTCGGCGCGGGTGATGGGCAGGAAGGGATGGGCGTAGCGAGTCGGGAGGGCCATGGCGATGGGGCGGCTGCTTCGGGGGCTCCTCTCCTAAACATCCTCGGAGGCTCGAAGCAAACAGGGCGGAGCCTGGATGTACACCCAGGCGGGCCCGTTCCCATCCAGCTTTCGAAGCTGGCTGGCGACAAGGTGACGCGGCGGAGTCAGAAGTCGGGTGTTCTGAATTTTCTTGAATTTGCGACTAGGGTCCCGGGGGTGAAGCCATTCGACTTTCCTCGGGGATGCCGAGTCATGGCCCTGTCGCGGTCTTGGGTCTTGGGGCTACTGCTTGGGTTGGCGTGTTCGACGACGACTCCTCGGCATGTGTCTGGCGAGGGCGGCCCTGGGCGTTCCGCACGGTATGACCAGAGCGTGGACTCGGCCACGAACGCGTGCCTGCGCAATCCTGCGTGCTACACGCAGCAGGGGCGCGAGGCCGTGGTTCCGGGGCTCACTCGTGCGGCGGGAGCGGTTCGCAGCTTGGGGACACTGCATCGCGTGCTGGAGTCCGCGGAGCTGGCGCGGGTCGAGCAGATCCTGGTCCAGTGTGCCCAGGCGGCGGACCAGGAGATCAACGAACGTGAGTACGGGCTGGGGAAGAAGCCCGATGATGCCGAGTGTGAACGCGTGGTCCGCAATGTGGATGGGAAGCCGCTCCGGCGTCGAATGGAGCTCGGGACGATGAAGCACGAGCGGGCCTTCGCGTGCGTTCAGCGGGAACTGCTGCGGCTCTTTCCGGACAACATCGCCGTGGAGCCACGCTATCGGCTGGACCCCGCATCAGGGCGATTTTTCGTGACGGACCGCTGGGCGGGCTCACTCAGGCCGGACATCGTGGTTCACGCCTCAAAGGACCTTCATCGCATCCAATGCGTCTACGACTTCAAGTTCCCGTGTACGGCCGCTAGCAAGAGCAATCCGCTGGCGAGTCCCGAGGTCGTGCAGCAGTTGGACCGATACGAAGCGCTGGGTGGACATTGTCCGCCGGCGATCATCACGCCTCAGCTCGGGGTCAATCATGGGTGAGCACATTCCTCGCGTGCGACGCACGATGGCGGGCGCCGACGCGGAGCGGCTGCTGGTGCGGGAGGTGGTGCGCATCGTGCTCTATCTGCCTCATGACCATGTGGACCTGGCGTCTGGCGTCGAGCGGGCCTTGGACCTCTATCGGAAGGCCGTAGGGGAGGAGGTGCTCACCCATGGCTGGGATGCGGAAGAGGATGGGGAGCCTTTCCCTCTGACAGCCGAGGGATGGAGCCGCGTACAGGCTTTGCTGCACGCGCGCACGATGCACGACCTGGGCAAGTTCTCTCCTCGATTCGAGCAGAGGATGAAGATCCGGGCCGAATGTTCCTGGACCTTGACGGGGGGCGGTCTCACTCAGCGCGATGGATATGCGCTGCACTATCAGGCGCGTCTGCCCATGCATGTGGCACCGGAGGGAGGCGTCAGCGTCCTGAGTGCCACGTTGCCGACGGAGTACTTGAACCGCCATGGTCCTGGCCGGGTGAGGGAGTTGGCCATGGCATTGGCCTCGGGACTGCCGCTGTCCTCAGGGCACGCGGGACTCGCACTGGCCCTTTTCGGCACTCGAGGACGTGTTCTCCCTCTCGTCCGCGACGAGCTTGAGCGCCATCCGGGCCTGGATGTGCCGGCAATCGAGTCGCATCTGTCGCTGGGCTCAAGGGTGGATGGCGTTCATTGGGTGAATTTCTTGGGGCCTGCCTTGCTCGAGGCCGCTGGAGGTGTCTCTGGCCTGCGGGCCCGGCTTCAGTCTCCAGGGACCACCGTCGACGAAGTCGGTGGCTCGGGGACGGCCGTGGTGACTCTGGGCGCCTGGCCCTCGGCGGGCGACCTGTCGAAGGGGGACAATCTCCCCTCGTATCGTGAACTGGCGCGGGTGCTGGAGCCGTGGCTTGAGGCGTTCCAGCCAAGCCGGGCCCTGGGCTGGCGAGGCTTCTCGGAAGAGGATGTCCGCCGCTGGTGGCGCCGCTTTCTCGATTGACCTCCGTGAGCGGCCTCCGCCTGGCTGGTTGGTACTGAGTCCTCTCCTGTGCGCTCACACGCGACTTCATCCGCGCGTGCATTGACGTGGATCCACCTGTCCCCTACCTTCGCGCGCCCGTACCTGGCCTGGGCCGGAGGGCGCGGGCCCGCCGCCATGACGCACCGGATGCACAACGCAGGCTCCGAAGGGCGCTCCGTCTCGCCCGAGGAAGACTCCGTCCGGGAGCTTCACGTCGAGTACGACGATGCACCTCCGCCTCCCGCTCCAGCGCGGGCTCCTGCTCCGGCCCCGGAGGAATTGCCCCGCTCGCCCAACCCGCTGCTGGCGCTGTCGCGCTCCCGGAGCCGTGGCGCGAAGCCTCCGGCTCTAGGGGCGGCTCCGCCTGCCCGGGATGTGTCGGCGCCCGCCGATGTCTCCGAGTCGGAGCGTCAGGCGATGCAGGCCGCCGTGGCCACCGGCAAGCGCCGCGAGGCCTGGAGACCTCCCGCGTATCTGCCGGAGGACCTGAGCGAAGCCCTCTTGTCGGAGCGCAGCCAGTACCGCGCCAAGCTGCTTCAAGACGCGCGGCAGGTCACCCTCCAGGGGCCGGGGGTGCTCTCCATCGTCCCGGTGCCCGCGGCCGACCCGGATTGGTCCGGTGGTTCGCTCCTGGGATTCCTGGGCGAGGAGTGTGTCTTCGGCGGCGACGTCGTCCACCTCGACTTCGAGTCCGGCCGAGTCTTCGCCGCCCCCGACCATGGCGACGACGTGGACCGCCGTGCCCTCTCCGCGGACCGTTGGTGCTATCGGCCCTATGACTTCGCGGAGGCCCTCTGCACCGCCGCCTCCGCCTACGAGGAGCGCCAGCCCGCGCTCACGCAGGCCCTGCGCCGCGCCAGCGGAGAAGAGCCCCCCGTCGCGGTGCGTCCCCAAGACGCGGAGCTTCCTCCCACCGACCGGCTCTGGGCTCAGCCCTGGGGATGCATCTGGGGGCCTCCTGGTACCGGCAAGACGACGGCGGTCGCCGACCTCATCGCCCGAGCCCTGCGCGCCTTCCCCGGCGAGCGCATCCTCGCGGTGGCGCCCACCAACCGCGCGGCGGATGAGCTGGTGTTGCGTGTCAGCGCCCTGCTGGAGCGCGAGCCCATCCCGCTGCGCCCCCTGGCGCGCAGCATCTTCCGAGGTGGCACCGGCGCCAGCGACGCCCTGGCGAAGCTGCCCACCGTCACGCTGGAGGACACCAAGGGCGGCAAGCTGCGCGCGAGCATCGAGGAGCGTGAACGCGAGCTGTACCTCCAACGTGTCCGAGGGGGCCCCGCGCACGAGCTCGCCAAGCTCCAGGCCGAGCTGCGCGGCCTGCGCGGGAAGATGAAGGACCCCACGCTCAAGGAGGCGGAGAAGGGCGACTGTCCCCTCATGGTGCTCACCGTGCACCGCGCCTTGCGTCTGGTGTCGGAGCTGGAAGGCAAGAGCACCTTCGCGCGCCTCGTGGTGGACGAGGCCGGCATGGTGACTCGCGCCGCCACCGCGCTGATGGCGCCCCTCGCGGAGCGGGTGACGCTCGCGGGAGACCCCAAGCAGATTGGTCCCGTGAGCCGCGCCGCCGAGGGCGCTGGACGTGGCTCGCAGAAGTGGCTGCGCGCCAGCGGCCTGTCGCATCTGGAGGACGCGGTGAAGGACGCCGCGCGCGCGGACGTGCTGCTGCTGCGCACCCAGCACCGCATGCACCCGGACATCGCCCGCGTCGTCAGCCACTTCTGCTACGGCGGCGCGCTCCAGGATGGCGACATCGTGAAGGCCCGCGCGGAGAAGGCGCCTCCCGTGCCCGCGTTCGCCGACACGCGCGCGGGGTGGGTGGTGCTGGATGGTCTCAGTCGTGAAGCCAAGCGCCTCACCCACGGCCGGGGTGAGACGGGCTCCGGCTATCAGCGCGAGCTGTCCGCCGAGCTCGCCGTCTCGCTGGCCCGCGAAGCCATCCGCGCGGGGCTGAACGTCCTCTGTGTCACGCCGTACCGCGCGCAGGCCGCGCTCCTGCGCAGGCTGGGGACCTCCGCTGGCTTCCGGGGGGATGCGTTCAGCGCGTCCACCATCCATCGGCAGCAGGGCACCCAGTACGACGTGGTGCTCGTGGACACCGTGGCCGGAGGCCGGCCCTTTCCTCCACACACGCTGGTGCCCATGCTCAACGTGGCCGCCAGCCGCGCGCGCGACTATCTGCTCGTCCTCGCCTCTCGCGACGAGGCTCGCGGCGCCACGATTCCCCAGCGCTTCCTCTCGCTCCTGCCGCGTCTGCGGGTCCAGCCGGGCTCACCGCTGCGGCTGGAGGCCATGCCCCTGCCGCAGAAGCCCGCGCCTCCGCCGCCTCCACCGCCGAGCGCCCCCGCGAACCTGGGCGGAGAAATCGAAGGCGCGCGTCCCACCCGGCCGCTCTTCACGCAGGAGCAGGTGTCCCTCTTCGAGCGCCACTTCGATGATGGCCACCACCTGGTGCGCGGCGTCGCGGGCAGCGGCAAGACGTATGTCCTGGCACACTGGGTGGCGCGCTACCTGCTGGAGCACGAGGACACGCGGGTGCTCGTCTCCTTCTACAACCGCGCGCTCGCGCCGCTGGTGGACAAGTTGTTGGTGGAGGCGATTGTCCAGCGCGCCGGGCGCGAGCGTGCGCGTGCGCTGCGAGCCCGCGTCACCATCAAACACGTGGGCGCCCTGCGCCGCGTGGAGCCCGCGTCGTTCGACGGCGTGTTCGTCGACGAGGCGCAGGACATGGATGCCCGCGCGCTGGCCATGCTCCACGCGCTGGTGCGTCCGCATCCGTCGCAGGACGGCCGCGAGATTCGCTGCCTCCAGTTGTTCATGGACGACTCGCAGAACGTCTATGGCCAGGTCCCCATCGACGCGCTCAAGGAACAGCTCCCCGAGGGCCTGTCCTTCCGAGGCCGCACCCGCGTGCTGAAGGAGACCTTCCGCGCCACCCGGGACATCCTCGACGTGGCCTTCAACGTCGTGCTGGACCCGATGCGCCAGCACGGCACCAGCGACCCCGGCATGCGCGAGTACATGAAGGCCGGCGAGCTGGCTCGCGAGGGACTCTTGTGGCTCCCCGAGGAGACGCTGGAGGGGCTGTATCGCGTGCAGTCCACGGAGCGCGGCGGGGTGCTGCCCCAGGTGCGCGGCTTCGCCTCGGGGGCCAGTGAGGCCCGGCAGGTGGCGAAGGAAGTGGCCCGCCTCATTCGCGAGGAGGGCGTCCACCCCGGGGACATCCTCGTCGTCGCGCCGGTGATGCCGTCCCAGTACACGGAGGCGCTCAACCGCGCCGGAGTGCCCGCGCATGCCTACGGCGGCAAGGGCGGGCGGGACGTGACGGACTTCCGCGTGAGCGGCGTGGACCATGTCCGCGCCACGACGGTGTTCTCGTGCAAGGGGCACGAATGTCCCGTCGTCTTCTTCGCGGGGCTGGATGCGCTCGACACGGTGGAGAACTGGATGGCGGGCGCGAAGGAGCGCAACGCGCGGGAGAACGAACGCATCCGCCGTGCCATGTTCTACGTGGGTGCGACGCGCGCGATGAAGCGGCAGTACCTCACCGGCGTGAAGGGCGCGCGCTTCCTGCGCGTGGCCGCCTCCTACGTGGAGACCCTCTCCGGGCTCGTGCCTTCCTGAAACGACCAAGGCTCCGGCGCCGCGCAGGTGGCGGGCCGGAGCCTCGGGGATTCACAGGACGGTGACTACTTCAGTCCGGGGGCCGTCGAGGGCGCCTGCACCTTCGGGGTCGTCGGAATGCCCGCCTCGAGCGTGGACCAGTAGGTGAGGCCGGCCAGCCGCTTCACCCTGTCGCTCAGGCGACGGTGGCCCGTGGGGTCGCCGCCACCGCCGGACGCGCCACCCGGGTCGCCGTCGTTGAGGTCCGCCACATTCACGCAGCCTTCCTTTTCATCCTTGGGAAAGCAGTCGACGAAGAGCTCCACGTCGCCCAGGAGCTTGGACGTCCCGCCCGGGGGCGCTTGCATGGCGGAGGACGTCTCGCCCGTCGCCTCGGTGGTTGGCGACTCCAGCGGCCTGCGGACGGGAGGCGGCCGCTGGTTCGACTGGGCGACGATTTCATCCCGGCTCACATCGACCGTGTAGACCGTGAGGCGCTCGGGGTTGTCCCGGTCTCGGAGGGTGACGCGCACGAGCGTTCCCTCGGGTGCGCTGCGCTGAATCTGCTGCGGCGAGGGGACCGTGTTGACATGGCGGCATGCGGCCACGCTCAGCAGCAATGGAACCAGCAGGAGACTTTTCTTCATGGGCCTTGGTGCGATCTCAAAGGGTGATGTGACAGCTATTCGAAGAGGAGCACCTGGCGAACCCAGGGGCTTCCCCGACTGCGAAGCCAGTCCTGCCGTGCATCGCGAAGGACTCGAGCGGCGGGGAGCCCCTCGCGAATGCGCGCCAACACTGGTTCGAAGAAGTCCGACGCCTCGGCGTCGGGAATCTCTTGTGTGGCGGCGAGCACCGCGCGCGCACCGGATTCGACGAACGCGACGGGCAGCCCGAAGGTTTCATGGAAGTACGCCTTGCTGTGAGCCGCGTGACAGGCCGCCAGCAACACCACGGGCCTGCCCTGGAGCGGGTGCCCTTGGAGGTCGCCGGCTGTCAAAGCGTAGCGACCCCCCTGCTCCTCCGGGGAGAGCACCAGCAGCGAACCGTCCACCACGTTGGGGTCGACCACGCCATGCGCATGAATCTGAACCTCCGCGGCGTCGCGCATCGCACGAAGCACCTGGGAGGGCGTCGCGGCGGCCCCCTTCAACAACGTGAGCCCCGCGTCATCCCCGCGCGCCGGACTCCACGCGCGCAGCGAGGGGAGGCGCAACTCCGAGGGCGCGTTCACATCCGCCACCACCAGCCGGGGCCCTGGAGAGCCCCGGGCCTCCGTCAGTGAAGGGCCCACGTGGTAGGCCCAGGCGATGTCCGGTGGCAACAACCCCGGCTTGCCCAACACCGGCGGGCGCGCGAGTACATTCACTGTGACACACGGCCGCAGGGCCTGGGCCAGCGCCTCGGGCACCAGCCCCTCCACGCTCTCCAGCCGCTCGCGCCGGTCCGAGTCGTAGTGCCCCAGCAGCTTCCCCGCCGCGTCCCGCGCCACCAGCGCCGTGCGCTCGTCGTCCACCGTCACGCCCAGCACACAGCGCTCGGCGGAGGGGAGGGCGCGCTCCTCGGTGAAGAACGCCAGGGCCCGCTCGAACTCACCATGCCGCGCGGCATCGAGGATGAGCGACGTGTAGCTGTAGACACGCGCCTTGCGCGCATTGACGTCCGAGTCCAAGAGGGGCGCCGACTCGTCGATGGCCCGGCGCAACAGCTCCTGTCCCCGGTGGCGGTCCTGCTCGATGAAGAAGCGGCCCTCGATGTGGCGCAACATCGCGCCATCACCCGCGGTCTCCAGCCGAGACGGCACCGCGCGCAGCGCCTCCAGGCCCCGCGTCAACATCGCCGTGTCTTCGATGCGACGCTCCTGGGTATGGGCCAGGTCCGCGATGACGAAGGCGCGCGCCAGTGACGGCGGCTGTCCACACCGCGCCGCGCGGTCCAACTGCTCCCGGGCCCCCGCGAAATCCAACGTGCGGTAGTAGGCCAGCGCCAGGTTGGCGTACGCCGGCTCGTGGTCCTCGCAGCGCTCCGGCAGACGCTGGATGGTCTCCTCCAGGTACGCGCGGGCCAGCGACACATCACCATGGAAGAGCGCCGCCTGGCCCAGCTCCTGGAGCAGCCGCCACTCCTTGGTCCACTCCCGTCCCGCGCGTGCCCGCTCCAAGGCCGCCAGCGCATGCGCGCGCGACTCCACGGGGCGGTGGAGCTGCCGCTCCACCAGCGCCAGGTTCCGCTGCAACTCCAGGCAGCGATAGTTGAAGCGCGACTCCGGCCCGCAGCCACGCAGCGCTTCCGTCAGCCGCATCCGCGCCCGAGGCGTCTGGCCCCGCTGGATGTCCGCCCGGGCCTGCCGCTCCTCGGCCAGCAGCGCGAACCAGGGGTCCTTCGAGCCCAGCGCGAGCGCGCGGTACTCCTCTTCGAACTGGCGCGAGTCCTTCAAGAACAGCAGCGTGCCTAGCAGCAGGTCTTCATGCCGGGCCTCGCGCAGCTTCACAATCAAGGCGTCCAACGCCGGAGGCGGCAGCTCACCCTTCGTCAGCTTCACGTAGTCGGCCGCGAACGGCTTGCGCGCGCCGAGGTCCGACTGGGCGGCGCGCTGGAGCGCATCGGTGAGGTGCGAGCCTCCATCCACCGCGTCCAACTGCCGGGCCAGGGGCCTCAGCGCCTCCACGCGCTCAGCGGAGGTGGCCGCGCGCAGGGCATCGTAGAAGCATAATCGGGCCAGGCCGGGGTGCCGCGCCGCCAGTCCCTGCGCGAGGGGTGCGCCTCCCGCCACCATGCGGTCGCACTCCTCCTTCGCGCCCTTCCAGTCCTTGCGCTTCTCCTGCTCCTGGCGCCGCAACTCCGCGGCGCGCCGCGCGGCCTCCTCGCTCCAGCCGGGCTCCTTCAGCGCGGACACCCGCTCGAACGCCTCCGCCGATTGCAGCGAGAGTCCCAGCGCCTTCAGTGCCAGGCCCCGGTTCCACAGGGCCTGCGGATGCTGGGGCTGCTGCTTCAGCGCGCGGTCCAGCAGGACCAGGGCTTCTTCAGGGGCGCCTTGCTGAAGCAGGAGCACGGCCTGGTCCGAGTCCAGGTCCGGCGACGCGGGCAGCCGGTCCAGGAAGGCGCGGGCCTGCGCCGCGTCTCCTCGCAGCAGGTACGCGGAGGCGATGCCCCGCTCGTCGCCCGCTTCCTCCAGCTTCGCCAGCTCGCGCAGGGACATCGCCCGGGGCTTGTCGCCCCCGCTGCGCATCACCTCGTAGGGACGGTGCCGGTCCGCGCTGGGGTACGTCAGCCGGGCTTCCAGTGTCCGCCCGGGGGACTGGCCCAGCCACAGTTCGGACGAGACTGGCTCCGAACCTGTCCGCGTCACGAGCACCCACGCCGCCAGGCCCGCGGCCAGCGCCAGCGGCACCACCATCATCCAGGTTCTTCGCCGCCGGAGCTGGAGCCGCGTCGGACCGACGTCCGCCATGCCGGCCGAGGAATGGAGGGCATCGTCCGCGAGGAGCGCCAGCGCGAGCAGTTCCTTCATCCGGGTCTCACACGCGTGGCAGCGCGTCAGGTGGTGGCGGAAGTTCTCCGCGTCCACCGGCGCCAGCTCGCCGTCGATGAAAGACTCCAGTCTGCCGCACAGCTCGTTCATGGTCTGGCCCTGTCCTCGCTCGAGGAGGTGCCCCCCGACAGCAGCTCCCTCAACGCCTTGCGCGCCTCGCTGAGCCACCGGCCCACCGTTCCCTCGGGGGCGTCCAACTGCTCGGCGATGGCGCGATAGCGGTGTCCGGCTACGTGGAGCCGGTAGGCCTCCCTCACCTGGGGAGGACGGAGCTGTTCGATGGCGCGCAGGAAGTCCTCGCGGCTCACCTGTTCCCACTGCTCCATGGGTGTGGGCTCACCAGACACCTCCGGCGTCTGCACGACCCGCAGCGACGGGGCCCCGAGGACCTCCGTGCGCCTGCGACGGCAGTGGTCCAGGAAACGGTTGCTCAGTGTGGTGCTCAACCACACGCTCACCGCGCTCGGGTTCTCCGTCACCAGCCGGTCAAAGTTCCGGTAGGCGCGCTCGAGCGTCTCCTGCACCAGGTCTTCCGCCTCGATGCCGCCCCCGACACACAGACGCCGGGCAAGCCGTACCAGACCCGGCCGTCTCGAGCGGGCGAATGCATCGAACTGTTGGTGCTGCCCGTCGTCCATCGTGGCGCGAACCCCTGCACCCATCATCTCATGTCGTTCCACGCGTGGAGCGCCCCCTCCCTGCCTGCAAACGCCCCCGAAAAAATCCCTTCGGTGGATTCGCGCTGTGACGCGATGCGTTGCGAGCCGCCGCGTGGGGGTGGGGCTCAGGTGCGCAGGGATGCGACGAGCGCGGGCCAGTCGGTGGAGGTGGGGAGTCGGCCCTCGGCGTGTTCAGGGCGTCCGCCGCCCCGGCCTCCCGAGGCCTCGGCGGCGCGCTTGAGGAAGGCGCCACAGCCGAAGGAGGACGCCGCGCCCCGGGCGACGAGGACGGCGAGTCCCTCGGGCGCGCGTCCGGCGAGGAACACCACCGCGTCCGGCCGCGCGGTGAGGCGGGCGGCCACCGCGCGCAGCTGCTCCGGGCCCGCGCCGTCCAGGACGGCGACGACGTGTTTGTCGGCCGAGGCGTCCAGCTGGGCCGCGAGCTCCACGGCGGTGTGTTCGGCAAGCCGCGCGCGCGCCGCGCCCAGCGCCTCGCGGGCCTCGGCCAGCTCGCGGCGCAGCTTGTCCACCACGGTGGGCACTTCCATGGGGCCACAGGTGAAGCCCCGTCCCAGGGCGCGCAGCGTGCCCGCCTCGTCCCAGAGCTCCTTGCGCGCGCGCGGCCCCGCGGAGAAGAGGACGCGGCCCTTGCCCTTGTAGCGCTCCACGCCCAGCACCCGCACCAGGCCCACCTGTCCGGTGCGCGTGCAGTGGGTGCCTCCGCAGGGGGACACGTCGAAGTCGCCCACCTGGATGACGCGGATGTGGTCCGTCACCTTCGGGGCGCGGCGCAGCGGCAGCGCGGCGAGCTCCTCCGGCGTGGGGAAGAAGGCGCGGATGGGGAGGTCGGCGTCGATGATGGCGTTGACGTGGGCCTCTGCCTCGGAGACGCGCTGCTCGTCCAGGGTGTCCTGGTCCGTGTCGATGGTGCACACCGCGCCCAGCCGCGAGGACACCGTGGCCGCGCCCGCGATATCCAGCAGCGCGCGCGACAGCATGTGCTGGCCGGTGTGCAGCGACATGTGCGCGCGGCGGCGCTCGGCCTCCACCACACCGTCCAGCGTCAGCCCGGGGGCGGGCAGCGTGCCTTCCGTGCCCACGTCCAGCAGGTGATGCACCGTGCCCGCGTCATCCACCTGCACGTCGCGCACGGGCAGCCCGCCCAGCACGCCGTGGTCCGCCATCTGTCCACCAGCCTCCGGATAGAAGGCCGTGCGGTCCAGCACCACGGAGGCCGTTCCATTCCAGGTGCCGTGGGCCACGACGCGGGCCGTGAAGCGGTGGAGGAACGGGTCGTCGAAGTAGAGGCGCTCGGTGGACATGCGGCAGGGATAACACGCGCATGTCCACCGCCTCCACGCTTCACGCCGGGCGGCGCGTCAGGCGGGGTCCCACTCGACGAGCAGGCGATGGGGGCCCCGGTGCAGGAAGTTGGGCACGTAGGAGAAGGCGTTGCCCGGCGCCAGCCGCAGGTTGGGCAGCCGCTTGAGGAGCAGCTCCATGGCCAGCTTCACCTCCAGCCGGGCCAGCGGCGCGCCGATGCAGTAGTGGATGCCCATGCCGAAGCCCAGGTGCTTGCCCACGTCCGGACGGCGCGGGTCCCCGTGGTCCGGCGAGGTGAAGACCGTCGGGTCCCGGTTGGCGGAGGCGAAGAGGACGAGTACCCGCGCGTTGGCCGGAATCTCCACGCCGCTCAGCGTCACCGCGCGGGCGGTGGTGCGCATCATCCCCTGGATGGGCGAGTCCAGCCGCAGCGTCTCCTCGATGGCGCGGGGGATGCGGGTGGGGTCCTCGCGCAACTCCCGCAGGCGCTCCGGCTCCTGGAGCACCCAGACGAGCAGGTTGCCCAGCAGGTTCGTCGTCGTCTCGTGTCCGGCGAAGTGCAGCAGCGACAACAGGCTGATGAGCTCCACGTCGCTGAGCGGCGGCGAGTCCTCGTAGCGCGCCTCGATGAGCGCGCTGATGAGGTCGTCGCCGGGGGTGCGCCGGCGCTCGGCGATGTAGCCCGCCAGGTACTTCTGGATGGATACCAACCCGCGCGCGCACTCCACCTGCCGGGCCACGGGGACGTTGCCGGCGGACAGCAGGGCCAGGTCCTCGGTCCACCGCTTCATCCGCTCCAGGTCCGAGTCCGGCAGCCCCATGATGGCGCCGATGACACGCGCGGGGAGCGGATAGCCGAGCTTGTCCACCAGGTCCGCGTGGCCGTCCGCGGCGAACGCGTCCAGGAGCTCCGTGGTGATGCCGCGCACCCGGGACTCCATGGCGCTGAGCCGGTGGGGCGCCAGGGCCTTGGTGACGATGACGCGCATGCGCGTGTGGTTGGGGGGGTCGTCGTCCACCAGCGCGGGCACCTGCGGATATCCTTCCTCCAGCGCGGCGACCACCTCCGGCGCCGGGGGCACCGGGTTGCGGAAGGAGTTGGCGGAGAGGAAGTCCTGCGGGTTGAGAATCACCGCCTTCACGTCGTCATGCCGGGAGACGACCCACAGGTGCATCTCCGGGCTGAAGTGGACGGGCGCCTCCTCGCGCAGCCGGGAGTAGAGCGGGTAGGGATTCTCGACGTTGTGTGGCTCGAAGCGGCTGATGAAGGTGGGCGGGGCAGACTTGGACATAGGGGCCTCATGCCGCGTCGGGGCGGGGTTTGTTCGTGGGTGGAGTCAGCGGACCTCCGGTGAGCCCGGAGAGGTGCAAGTCCAGCGGTGGAATCCGCGGGAGTCGGATGGTGATGCGGGTGCCGCTCTGTGGCCAACTCTCCACGTCGATGCGGCCCTGATGCGAAGTGACGATGCCATGCACCACGGCGAGGCCCATCCCGGTGCCCTCGCCCGCGGGCTTGGTGGTGAAGAAGGGTTGGAAGAGCTTGGCGCGCACCTCGGGCGTCATCCCGACACCCGAGTCGTGGACACACAGCACGGCCTCGTCGGCTTCCATGCGGGTGGACAGGTGGATGCGGCCGCCGTCGGGCATGGCCTGCACCGCGTTCATCAAGAGGTTCACCACCACCTGGGCCAGTTGCCCGGGCCGGCCCAGCAGGCGGGGCAGGTCCCCCAGCATCACCTGCACCTCGCAGCGCTGCTGCACCTGCGTGCGGGTGATGCGCAGCGCGACGGCGACCTCCTCGTTGAGGTCGTACTCCTCCAGCGCCCCCGGGTCCCCGCGCGCGAAGCGCCGCAGGTCCGCGACGATGGCCACCACGCGCCGGATGCCATCCGCGGTGGCGGGCAGGACGTCGTCGACGTATTCCTGGAGCTCCGGCGGCAATTGCTTGCAAGCCCGCAAGTCCATGAGCAAGGCATTCACGTTGCTCTTCACGTAGCTCATGGGGTTGTTGATTTCATGGGCAACACCCGCCGCCAGCATTCCCAGGCTCGTCAGCCGCTCCTGCTCCCGGGCCCGCTGGTGGGCCAGTTCCAACTGCGCGTGGGCCTCGGCCAGTTCCTCATGCTGTCTTGCCAGCTCTCGCAAGGCGTGGTGGGTGAGGAAGACGCGTCCGTCTGAAATGAGATAGGTGAGCAGCGACAACAGCACGAAGCATGCGGGCACCTCGGGAGGGCACCCGTCCGCCAGCGCCGCGCCCGCCACCAGCGCCAGCATCACGAACAGCCGCCTGCGCGCGCCCACGTCCGCGAAGCGGTCCACCCACAGCGCGTTGAGCGGCAGGTACAGCCACATGGGCAGGGCCCAGTCGCTCACCATGCCGTAGAAGACATTGGCCAGCATGTTGAGGGTGAAGCGCACGGACTCCGCGGCGTGGGTGTGCCGCGAGAAGAACTTCCGCGCGAGGACCTGGTTGGCCGCCGTCACCCCGGCGAAGCCCGCTGTCGCCACGAAGATGGTGTGCCACCGTCCCCAGAGGCTGGAGACGAGCAACGCATGGATGAGGAGACACGCCAGGAGGGTGAAGCGCTTGAGCCGGCTGTTCACCCAGTCTGCGTCGACCTCCGTTTCTTGGGGCGCCGCGGACACAGGTCCTGTCATGCGTCGCCCAGTCCTTGACGGAGGTTGGCCGCGGGAGCCTCCGCCCGCACGGGCAACTCCAACCGCAGCCGCTGAGGGCCTCCCACTTCCGCGACGAAGGACAGCCGTCCTCCAAACCGCTCCAACAGACCTCCGACGACCTTCAAGCTGTCATCGGCCAGGAGCCCCGCGAAGCGCTCGATGATGGAGACGGCCTGCTCGGCGGGGAAGGCGGGGTCGGCCACCTGCACCTTCAGGACGAGCGCCGCGTCGGTGGGGCTCACCTCGGCGCTGACGCCTTGCCCGGCCGCGCGGAACGGGGCGTAGAGCTGCGCGAGGGTTTCGCGGTGGCGCAGGAGGCCCGACAGGTACGTCACCAACTCCGCGTCGTCCCAGGGCTTGCTGATGAAGCGGCAGATTTCTCCTTCATTCACGGAGGCCACCACCGACTTGAAGTCGGCGTAACCGGAGATGATGAGCCGCAACGCCAGGGGGTGCAGCCGCTTGACGCGCTGGAGCAACTCGCTGCCCGTCATCCCTGGCATCCGGAAGTCCGTGAGGACGATGTCCGGACTGAAACCCTTGAGGCGCTCCAATGCCTCTTCCCCGTTGAAGGCGAGCTGGACGTCAAATCCCTCACGCCGTAACAGCCGCCTCAGGGCATGTGCCACCTGCGGCTCGTCGTCCACCACCAGCACCTTGTATGCTTCCATGACGCCTTGGCTCCTGTGACAGGGCACTCTAATACGGGGTTTCATGGAAAAGTGTCAGGACCTGAATACTGGGTCATCCCTGAATCTGCGACAGGGTGGGAGTCTTTAGGGATGGACGTGCGCGTGGGGTGGTGGCGGGCCGGTGTGCTGTTGTTGTTCGCCGTGGGGATGACGTCGTGCGTCCAGCGGGAGGAGACGGGGCTGGAGCGGGTGCGACGCTCGGGGGAGCTGCGGTGGGGCGCGGATGCCCAGGGCGGCGAGCCCTACGCGATGGAGGACCCGGAGGTGCCGGGGCGCATGCGTGGCTTCGAGGTGGAGCTGGCGGACGCGCTGGCGCGGGAGCTGGGCGTACGCGCGCGCTTCGTCCAGAACGACTGGTCCAGCCTCATTCCCTCGCTGGAGCGCGGCTCGTTCGACGTGGCGCTCAACGGCATTGAAGTCACCCCCGCGCGCAGCGGGCGCATCTTCTTCACGCGGCCGTATTACATCTTCCAGCTGCGGCTGATGGCGCGGGGCAACGACAGCTCGGTGACAGGGCTTGCGTCATTGCGAGGCCGGCGCGTGGGCACGCTGGCCAATTCCCAGGCGTGGGAGATGCTCCAGCGCGAGGGTGTCCAGGCCGTGCCGTACGAAGGGGTGGAGGAGCCCTACATCGACCTGGAGCAGGGGCGGGTGGACGCGGTGTTGATGGATGACCTCATCGCGCAGCGCTATGGCCAGCCGCGCTCCCGGCTGCGGGTGGTGGGCGACGTGGGCGAGGGGTACTACGCCATCGCCGTGCGCCCGGGAGACGAGGACCTGCGCGCCGCGCTGGACGTGGCCATCGGACACATCGCCCGCTCGGGGGAGCTGCGCGCCATCTTCCATCGGTGGAACATCGACAGCGCCTCACAGCAGCGGATGGTGGAGTGGAGCGACGCGCAGACGCGCCAGGTGCTGGCGCAGACGCAGGCGCCCCGGCTGGGTTGGGCCCAGGGGGTGTTGTTCCTCCAGGCCGCGCTGGTGACGCTGGTGGTGTCCGTGGGGGCCATGACGCTCGCGGTGCCCCTGGGGGCGGGGTTGGCGCTGGTCCGCCTGTACGGTCCGCCATGGATGGGGAAGCTGGCGTCGCTCTACGTGGAGCTGTTCCGGGGCACGCCGGTGCTGCTCCAGTTGTATGTCCTCTACTATGGCCTGGCGGGAGTGCTGCGGCTGGACGCGCTCAGCGCGGCGGTGCTGGGGCTGGGGCTGAACTACGCGGCCTACGAGGCGGAGGTGTACCGGGCGGGCGTGCTGGCGGTGCCCCGGGGACAGCTGGAGGCCGCGCTCGCGCTGGGCATGTCCACGCGGCTGGCGGTGCGCCGCGTGATTTTCCCCCAGGCGTTCCGGGTGGCGCTGCCGGGTGTGACGAATGATTTCATCGCGTTGCTCAAGGATAGTTCGCTGGTGTCCGTCATCTCCGTTGTCGAACTCACCAAGCGGATGACCATCACCGCGGTGGATGTTCGCAGTTGGTTGCTGCCTGGGGCGCTGTGCGCGGCGTTGTATCTGGCGATGAGCTACCCTTTGTCCGTCCTGGCAAGGCGGTTGGAAGCGAGGTTGGCGCGCGGATGATTGAAGTGAAGGACCTGTGCAAGCGCTACGAGGGGCGCTTGGTGTTGGACGGCTTCTGCGCGTCGTTCACACCTGGAGAGGTGGTGGCGCTCGTCGGCCCGTCGGGATGTGGCAAGAGCACGCTCCTGCGGTGCCTGAACGGGTTGGAGCCCTTCGACTCGGGACATATCCGGGTGGGGGACGCCGTGCTGGCGCCGGGCGCGACACGCCAGGGGGGCGCGCAGGTGTCGAACATCCGACGCCGCGTGGGCTTCGTCTTCCAGCAGTGGCACCTGTTCGCGCACCGCACGGCGCTGGGCAACGTCACCGAGGCGCCCCGCTTCGTGCGCGGCATGGACGTGAAGACGGCCACGGAGATGGGGCGCGTGCTGCTCGAGAAGGTGGGCCTGGGGCACCGCGCGGGGGCCTATCCGTCGGAGCTGTCCGGCGGTGAGCAGCAGCGGGTGGCCATCGCCCGGGCGCTGGCGATGGAGCCGGAGGTCCTGCTGCTGGATGAGCCCACCAGCGCGTTGGACCCCGAGCGCGTCGGAGACCTGGTGGCGCTTCTCTCCCGGCTGCGCGACGACGGGCTCACGCTGGTGACGGTGACACACGAGATGCGCTTCGCGCGTGAGCTGGCGTCGCGGATGCTGGTGCTCCACGGCGGCAGGGTCCTGGAGGAAGGTCCGCCGGAGCAGGTGCTGGAGCGTCCTCGTCACGAGCGCACCCGCGCCTTCCTGGGCCTGGAGCGCTCCAGTCAGCACGAGCTGGCGCCCGCCTCTTCGCTCGGGCCGGGCAGAACCACGGCTCCCCCGGTGTTTCCCGGCGCGACCGCGAGGGAGTGACATGCGTCTGGAGGTGCAGCTCACGGAGGTGGGGAAGGGCGGTGGGCCCAGGGTGCTGCTGTTGCCTGGGCTGGGCGCCCGGGGTTCAGGGTTCCGGGCGCTCGCGAACGTGCTGAGCCCCATGGCCCGGACGGTCCTCGTCGAGTACCCGGAAGGTGAGCACGCGGCCGTGGGAGCGGGCGCCCTGGCGCGGCAGGTGGCGCGGGCGGCGGGGGAGATGGACGCGGTGGTGGCCAGCTCCTTCGGAGGCATGGTGGCCGCGCACCTCGCGGCGTCGGGCGTGGTGCGTGGCGTGGCCTTCCTGGGCGCCTTCACGCGCACCGAGCACCTGGGGCCGCGAGGATTGCTCATCGGGATGATGGGACCCATCGCGCGGTGGGGGCGGCCGGGCATCGTCGCGGCGGGGCTGGCGGCGTGGCGCCCCGTCGCGTTGTCCCAGGTGCGGGAGGTGGTGCCCACCACGGCGCTGGAGCGAGACACCACGTGGCACCGGGCGCTCTCCATCGGGCGCGAGCCGCCGCCTCCCGAGCTGCGCCTGAAGAACGTCTCCTGTGTGTGCATCCAGGGGGACCGCGATGTGCTGGTGCCACCTTCCACGGTGGAGCGGCTGGCCCGGTCCCTTCCTCCTGGGACTCCTCGGCACCTGCTGCGAGGGGCGGGGCACGTGCCGTACTTCACCCATCCGAGGGAGTGCGCGGCGCTGCTTTCACCGTGGCTCGAGCGGCTTGCGTTCGCGCGGAGTGTATCGGTGGCATGACGGGCGTGGCGGGCGCGGACGGGAAATGTACCTGGAGCCCGCATCCCGCTACCGTGCGCTTCCGAATGCAGAACCGTTTCACGCGTTGGCTCGTCGTCCTTGCTTTCCTCTCCACTGGGGCCGCCGCGTCGGGCCAGGATGCGGGTCCCTCGACGGGAACCGAGCGTCCCGCCCCTCCGCCTCCCACCGCCGCCGCGAGTCCCGCGCCCCCCGCGACGGAGCGTTCCCGCTCCGTGCTGCTGCTGGGAGACAGCCTCATCGCCACGGGGTTTGGTGACTACCTGTTGGCTCGGCTGGAGGCGCATCCGGAGATTCGCGCGTCACGCCGCGCCCGCTCTTCCACGGGCCTGGCCCGCCCCGACTTCTTCGATTGGATGGAGGTGGGCGAGGAAGAGGTGAAGCGGCACCAGCCCGAGGTGGTGGTGGTCATCCTCGGGGGAAATGACGGGCAGTCGCTCCTGGAGCGCAGCGGGGGCAAGCCCATCCACTGGGGCAAGCCCGAGTGGGAGGACGCCTATCGCCGCCGCATCGAGTCGTTCGCGAGTGTCATCGCCGCGCCGGGGCGCAAGATCATCTGGCTGGAGCTTCCGGCGACAGGGCTGAAGCGCTTCGAGCAGAAGCTCGGGCTCATCCGGGGACTTCAGCGCGAGGTCATCAGCTCTCGCGCGGACGCGCGCTACGTCGACACGCGTGAGTACTTCACCGACGCGAAGGGGAAGGCGCTGAACCACGCGCACGTCGAGGGCTTCCGCAAGCCGATGAAGCTGCGCATGAGCGACGGCGTTCACTTCACCATCGCGGGGGGCCGCTACTTCGCGAGCAAGGTCTATCCCGAGGTGTTGGGCGCGCTGGGACTGTCGCGAGGATAGTCGTCCCGCCGCGCTTCTCAGGGCGAGTCGTGGGAGGAGCCTGGCTCGCTCGAGATGTCCCGGGCAGTGGCGGGACGCAGCCGCCTCACGGCCCGCAGGAGCAGCTCCTCGTCCCGGGGATTGGCGAGGAAGCCGCGCGCGCCGAGCTGTCGCGCCCGCTCGAAGCCTTCGTCATCGGAGGCGCCGTGGACGATGAGTGAGCCCGCGATGCGGACCTCTCCGGCCAGCAATCCTTCCATCGCTTGAATGGGCGCGAGCACCACGTCCGTGGCGTCCGTGTGGAGCACCTCCAGCGGCGTCGCCACCCGCGCGGGATATCCATGCCGGGCGAGCTGCCGGGAGATGAGCACCGCCGTGACGGGAGGCCACCCGTAGAGCAGCAGCGGGCCGCCGGGCGCGTGTGCGGGAGTGGCGGGCTCGGAGGGCTCCTCGATGCCGTACAGCTCCGCGAGCACGCGGGCGATGGCGGTGTCGGAGGCCACGTGGGCCTCGACGCGGGGCTTGCCGGTGACGGCGCGCACTGCGTCCACGGCCTCCAGCGAGACAGGGGCGGGCAGGGCGATGTGCAGCACCTCCCGCTCGCCTTGCTCCAGGGGCACCCGCTCCAGCCGCAGCGGCACCGCCTGGTACTGCCGCGCCACGCGGACGGGGAGGAGGTCCGCCGTGCCGGGCTCGCGAGGCGTGTGGTCCAGGTCCACCGCCATCACTCCCAACTGGAGGGCGAGGCCCCGCAGCACGTCGGCCTCCGAGCACAATCCCTCACGCACCAGCGCGCGCCCCAGGGGCACCCGTGTCTCGTGGTGATGGACCAGCCCGAGCCGGAGCTGGGCGCGGTCGAGCACTCCCAACTCCAGGAGGATTTCCCCGAGCGGACGCCTGGCACTGGATTCCATACGTGGGAATCTTCACGCCTGGGCGCGCTTGGCGAGGGGCGGCCGGTGGGGCGCCTGGCCGCCCGGTGGTGCATCAGCCGCGTGAGGAGAAGACGCGCTCCCACGCCTCTTCCTGGAAGCCGACGAGGACGGTGGTGGGCGTGACGACGACGGGCCGCTTGACCAGCTTTCCGTCCGCGGCGAGCCACGCGCGCAGCTCGGCCTCGCTCGCGGCGTCGACCTTGGCCTTGCCCATGGCGCGGTAGCTCTGCCCGCTGGTGTTGAGCCACTTCCGGACAGACACCCCGCTGCGGGGTATCCATTGCTCCAACTCCGCGACAGTCGGCGGCGTGTCGACGATGGGACGAACGTGGTGGGGCACACCCCGCGCCTCCAGCCACTTCAGCGCCTTCTTGCAGGTGGAACAGCCCGAGTAGGAGAGGACGAGGACGTCGTTCGACATGGCGTGCTTCTACCAGCCCGCACCGGTTTTGCGAGCGCGGGTGCCACCGTGCTAGGGCGCGGCGTATGGACCTGTCCGCCTCCAAGTCTGTCCAGGGTCTCTGGTTGACCCTCCTGCTGGGGATGTTCGCCGCCGCGTGTTCCTCCACCCCCGACAAGCCCGGCAACGAGGCCGACGCGGGCCAGCCCGATGCGGGACCTTCGAGCGGAGGTGATGGAGGCCCCGTCGTTGAAGTACCCGATGGCGGCGGCACCGTCGTCACCGACACGCTGTCGGGGACGCTGACGGAGCGCGGCTCGCCCTACCGTGTCGTGGGGGATGCGCGCGGCATCGTCCGCATCCCCAAGGGCCAGGTGCTCACGGTGGAGCCGGGCGTCATCCTGGACTTCGTGGGCACGCCGCGCGTGACGTTGGCCGACGTGGAGGCGCCCGACAGTGTCATGAACAACCAGGACGGCCGCGTGGAGCTTCAGGTGTACGGCGGCATCCAGGTGCATGGCACGGCGGACAAGCCCGTGGCCTTCACCTCCAGCAATCCCCATGGCTGGTGGGGGATGAACTTCTTCGGCGACCAATCCGTGGGAGACGGGCACCCCGTCTTCGAGCACATGATTTTCGAGCGCGTGCGCAAGGTGAACTACAACGGCGACCGGGACCGGACGCGCGGCGCGCTGTGGGCCTACTACCCGGGGCCGGTGACCATCACCGACTCGGTGTTCCGCGACAACGAGTCCTCCGCGAAGTGCGGCGCGTTGGACCTGATGTTCACCGTGGGCTCGCGCGTGGAGAACACGCTGTTCGAGAACAACCGCACGTCGGACATCGACCGCTTCGCCGTCGAAGGCTCGTCTTCCATGGCGGGCGGTGGCGCGCTGTGCGTGACACACGGGCGCGACTCGGTGATTCGCGGCAACACCTTCCGCAACAACCGCCTGGAGGCCTTCCGGGGCGCGCTGCGCAGCCAGCTTGTGCCCCGTCCGCTCCTCGCGTGGCCCAACGCGCAGAACATCCGCGACCTGGGCGGCGGCGGAGCGCTGCACTACTTCCAGCCGAACAACGACCTCGTCGAGAAGAACCGCTTCGAGGGCAACGTCGTGACGCGGGGCCCGGCCGCCGCCATCTACCTGGAGGACATGGGCACGCGCGCGCTCACGCTGCGAGGCAACGAGTTCATCGGCAATCAGGCGGGGGCGGGCGCCGTGGTGGTGTGCAACCGCGGCAGCGGCGCGGTGGAGCTGGTGGTGACGCCCGACAACGTCTTCACCAACAACACGGTGAATGGCGCCCAGGCGCCCAACGTGTCCGGAGACTGCGACACCGCGACGCGGTAGCGCGGCGCGTGCTCACTGGGGCGGCTCCGTCCCGGTGAGCGCCTTCACCACGCGGCGGGCGGCGCGGCCCAGCCTCACGCCCGTGCGGTGGTGCAGCTTGGGGAGGAAGGCATGGGTGGCGCCGCTCGAGGGCTTGAGCAGCTTGAGCTCTCCGCGGCGCAGCTCCCTCGAGGCCAGGTGCTCCGGAAGCCAGCCGTAGCCCAGCCCCTCCAGGATGGCGGCCTTCTTCGCCGCGAAGTCGTTGAGGTGCACGGTGGAGCGCAGCTCCAGGGACACGGTGCTGAGCTGGAGCCTCGGGTCCGAGCCGCGCACGGTGAGCAGCAGGTGCTCGGACAGCTCCTCCTCCTGGATGGTGCCGCGCCGCCGGCGCGCCAGCGGATGGGAGCGGTGGGCCACCAGCAGCGCCTTGAGCTCCGGCAACGCGTAGCTGCGCAGCCCCGGCAGCGACGGTGGCAGCACCGACACCATCAGGTCCGCCTCGTCCCGCACGAACGCGGCCTCCACGCCCGCCAGGAACTCCGACGACACATGGAACCGCGTACCCGCACCCTCCGCCCTCAAAGCCTTCACCACGCGTAGCAGCGGCTCTGCGGGGAAGACACCGTCGAACACGATGCGCAGCGTGGGCTCCCAGCCCGCGCGAATCTCCGCGCACGTGGCCTCCAGCTCCCGCTCCGCCGCCAGGAGCTTGCGGCAGTGCTCCAGCACGCGCTCTCCCGCGGGCGTCAGCCGCGTCCGGTAGCCGCGCCGGTCCAGCAGCTCCAGCTCCGTCTGGGCCTCCAGCGTCCGCAGCGTGTAGAGCACCGCCGTGTGGCCCTTGCCCAACGCCTGGGCGGCCGCGGCGAAGGTGCCGTGACGGGACAGTGCTTCCAGGGCCCGGGCCTGCTCCAGGGTGACGTTCATCCCCGCATTGTGCACGCCATTGACAGTCAGTGCCGACCCACCGTCACAAATGCAACGGTAACGCGGTGCGGCTTACTTGTCGCATTAGGGCTGTTCTAGATTCAACGCTCCACTCGACGGAGGGGTATATGACGGGACGGCTGAGTTGGGCCCTTGCAGCAGCGCTCGCACTGGGTTCGGCGGGCGCGAGCGCGGAAGAAGTGCAGGAGAAGACCTACAGCGCACCCACGGGTTTGCAGCTCACGGTGGGTTTGGGATTCCAGGCGGGGGCTGGCTACGTCTACAAGAACAGCCAGCGGTTGGACCGCAGCATCGGCGACGTGAAGCTCGCTGACGCGGCCAACGGCGCGGTGCCCGTGTTGGTGGAGCTGGGCTATCGCGTGTCGCCCCACTGGCTCGTGGGCGCGTACGGCAGCTATTCGTACATCATCACGAAGGAGAGCCCGCTCACCTGCCCCAGTGGCTGGGAGTGCTCGGCGTCGCAGCTTCGCTTCGGTCCCCACATCCAGTACCACTTCTCGCCCACCGCCTCGTTCGACCCGTTCGTCGGCGTGGGCTTCGGCATGGTGATTCTGTCGAACAAGAACTCGGGCACGGTGCAGGTCCCGACGCCTCAAGGTGTCGTCAACGCGAAGCTGGAGCTGGACAGCACGACGCGTGGCCCCGAGTTCGTCAACGTCACCGTGGGTGGCAAGTGGAGGCTGGGACACTCGCTGTCGTTCGGTCCGTATCTCACGGGAACCTACGCGAGCTACACCGCGCGCTCGGGCACCACCACCACCACGCTGCCCTCGCCGCTTCCCACCACGACGACGCCGCTGCCGTACGCGGATGACGGCCCGTACGGCCTCATCATGCTGGGTGTCCGAGGCAGCTGGAACATCTGATGCGTGATTCACCGGAGGCCGCCTCACTCGCGGTCCTCCGGAAGTGACGCGGAGTGCCCAACGCTCCGCGTCGCCTTTCTTCCGAGCACGGCTCGCGTCTTCCGAGATGTCTCCCGCCTGTGACACACGTCATTGTGCCGGGCGGAATCTTCATCTCGAGCGGAGTCGCCCATGTTTCGGAAGTGGTGGTGTGGAGTCGCGAGCGCGGTATCCCTGCTAGGAGCGCTGCCCGCGAGTGCCCAATCCCTGTCGCCGCCGGTCTGGCAGCAGCAACTGGGAAGCGCTGGCGACGAGCTGGCCCTGGCGGTCGCCACCGTGGGCGGCGCCGTCTACCTGGCGGGGCACACCGACGGGCAACTGGGCGAGGAGGCCTCCTGGGGTGGCCAGGATGTCTTCGTCGCGAAGCACGACGCGGCGGACGGCTCGCTCCAGTGGGTGCGCCACGTCGGCACGGCGATGAATGACCGCGCGCTCGCGGTGACGGCGGACCTGGAGGGCAACGTCTACGTCGCGGGCCACACGTGGGGCAGCTTCCTGCCGTACCTCAACGCGGGAGGCTCCGACTTCTTCGTGCTGAAGCTGGACACGACGGGCGCGTTGAAGTGGGTGCGGCAGTTCGGGACGAACACGGATGACTTCGCCACGGGGCTGGCCGTCACGCACCGCGCGGAGCAGCACGGGCTGTTCCTCTCCGGCTATTCGCTGGGCCGGTTGGATGGTTCGCCCACGCCGGGCAACTACGACGTGGTGGTGGCCAAGCTGGACACGGGCGGCAATCCCTACTGGATGCGGCAGTTCGGCTCGAACCGGAACGACGTCGCGCTGGGCGTGGCGCTGAACGCGGCCGAGGATGTGTATCTCGTGGGCCACACGACGGGCAGCCTGGATGGCGCCACGCTTCCGGGCAACACCGTGGACCTCTTCGTGGCGAAGTACAACGTGCGCGGCGAGGAACAGTGGCTGCGCCAGCTGGGCTCGGGAAGCGACGAGTACGGCACGGGCATCGCGGTGGACGAGGACGGCTCCGCCTACGTCTCCGGCTACACGTATGGCGCGCTCGCGGGGAACACGCGCGTGGGCATGTATGACGCCGTGCTGGCGAAGTACGACGCGGCGGGTGCCCTCCAGTGGGTGCGGCAGCCGGGCACCACCACCACCGACTACGGGCAAGGTGTGGCGGTGGGCATGCAAGGGGAGATTCACCTCGTGGGCCACACCTCGGGGGCGTTGGACGGAAACGTGGCGCTGGGTGGCAGCGACGTGTTCCTCACGACGTATGACGTGTCGGGGCAGTGGGTGGGAACGCGGCAGGTGGGCACCAGCACCCTGGACCGCGGACAGGCGGTGGCCGTGGGCGACGATGGGGCCGTGTACGTGGCGGGCTACACCTGGGGCAGCCTGCCCGGAAATGTCAGCGCGGGTGCCTACGACGCCCTGCTCATGCGCTTTTGAGCGCATCCAGGCGAGCCCTGCCCCGTGACGAAGGAGGGCGGGCAACCGTCCACCCCATCCCGGCCGCGGCGAAGTAGCTTGTGAGTCTCGGGGATGCCCAGGTCCACCGGCACCGAAGGAGCGGCAGATGGAGCACGACTCGGCCTCGCGGGTGGCGCGTTACAAACGCGAGGCCGCGGAGGCGGCGGTGGACCGCTTCTTCCAGCCCGGGATGCGTGTGGGATTGGGCTCGGGCAGCACCGCGGCCTTCGCGGTGCGCCGGCTGGCGGCGCTGCGCGCGGAGGGGCGGCTGCTCGATGTGTCGGGGGTTCCCACGTCGCGCGCCACCGAGGCGCTCGCGCGGGAGTTGGGGGTTCCTCTCACCACGCTGGAGGAGCACCCCACCCTGGACGTCACCATCGACGGCGCGGATGAAGTGGCGCCGGACCTCTCCGTCATCAAAGGGGGCGGCGGCGCGTTGCTCCGCGAGAAGATTGTCGCGCAGGCCAGCGTGCGCGTCGTCATCATCGCGGACGTGACGAAGTTGTCACCCAGGTTGGGCACCCACTGGCCCGTGCCGGTGGAGGTGCTGCCGTTCGGTTGGCGCTCGCAGCAGCTCTTCCTCGAATCGCTGGGCGCGCGTGTGGTGCCTCGCATGCGCGCGGATGGAACCCCTGACGTCACGGACCAGGGCAACCGGGTGCTCGACTGCGCGTGGGGACCCATCGACGCACCGGAGACGTTGGCCGCGCGCATGGAGGCGCGCGCGGGCATCGTGGAGCATGGGCTCTTCTTGCGTGTGGCCACGGACCTCGTGGTGGCGGGGCCCGGAGGTGTCGAGCATCGCGCTCGTCCATCGTGAGCCACCGTGTGCAGGCTCGCGTGATTGTGCGTGCAGCGCGGTCATCTTCCGTCACGGACGGGTGGGCAACTGTGGCGTGGGTCAATGGACACTCCGCAAAGCTTGCGGGGCGCGTTTCGTGAGGGCGTGAGCGGCTCACGTAGGCGTGTGTCGGGCGCGTGAGAGGGATTCTCGCGAACTTGGAAGAGCCGTGGGGCTGGGCCCTCACTCCGCGCGGCAAAAAGAGCCACGGACGTGAGGGTGCAAGCGGTTAGACTCCGCTGCATTCCGGCGCTTCAGAGGGGGCATTCCAGGGGCTGCTGGCAAAGAGGGTGTCTTTCGTATGCGAATCATTCGTTCATGCCTTCCCGCGGCACTGATGTTGGTGACCGCATCCTGCTCGGACGACAAACCCGGAGGGCGCGCTCCAGAAGTCTCAGAAGCAGCGCCCGCGCGAGTGAGGCGGCTCACGCGCGCGGAATACGACAACAGTGTCTTTACCGTCGTGAAGAACCCCACGGCGGTGCCCATGGCGCAATTGCTGGCGCCCGAAGACGCCATCCTGGGCTTCACCACGCACGACCGCTTGCAGGTGACGTCGCTGCTGGCGGACCAACTCGACACCATCGCCGACCAGAACTGGGCGCCCGTCGCGCTCGGCAACCTGGCCAGCGAATATGAATGCGCCGCGAGCATCGCCGAGGAGGACTGCGCCCGCTCCTTCATCAAGGCGCTGGGCGCGCGGGCCTTCCGGCGCGAGGTTCTGCCGGAGGAGGAGGCGGACCTGCTCGCGCTGTGGCGGGCGGTGCGCAAGGAGGCGGAGCCGAAGAAGGCCGCCGAGTACGTCATCCAGGCCGTGCTGACGTCGGCGTCGTTCCTCTACCGCACGGAGCTGGGCGAGTCCGGTGGCAAGGCCGGCCAGGTGGTGTGGTTGACGCAGCGGGAGATCGCCTCCGCGCTGTCGTTCGCCATCACCGGTGGGCCTCCCGACGCGGAGCTGCTCGCGGCGGCCGACTCGGACAAGCTCGTGTCGGCGGACGCGCGCGAGACGCACGCTCGGCGCCTGCTGAAGACGAAGGCGTCCCAGGTCTACCTGGAGCGCTTCATCGTCGAGTGGCTGGGGCTGTCCGGCCTGGCCAGCATCAACAAGAACAACCAGGTGTTCCCTGACTTCAGCGCGGCCTTCAAGGACTCGAGCTCCAGGGAGACGATGACGTTCATCAACCACGTCGTCACCAACGAAGCGGCCTCCGTGAAGGAGCTCCTGAGCGCGAACTACACGTTCGCGGACGGGCGCATGTCGGAGTTCTATGGCACGTCCTCCACCCCGGACGGCACGTTGGGCCGCGTGCCGCTGCCGGCCAACCGGGTGGGCATCCTCACCCATGCGAGCGTGCTGACGACCTACTCGCTGTTCGACTCCAGCTCGCCCATCCGCCGCGGCAAGTTCGTCCTCACGCGCCTGTTGTGCCGCGAAGTCCCGCCGCCCCCGCCGTCCATCATCATCATCCCGCCCGCCGTCCGGCCGGACAGCACCACACGCGCGCGCTTCGCCGCGCACACCGACAACCCCACGTGCGCGGGTTGCCACCGGCAACTGGACCCCATCGGCTTCGGCATGGAGGACTACGACGGGCTCGGCAAGTACCGCACGAAGGAGAACGGGCTGGACGTGGATGCCAGCGGCTCCATCGAGCACGCCAACGGCAAGTTCTCCTTCAAGGGGGGCGCGGAGCTCGCGCGGTTCCTCTCGAGCAGCGAGGACGTGGCCGACTGCGTGCCCTTGCAGCTCTTCCGCTACGTCATGGGCCGGGACGAGGACACCGTGGACGCGGCCACGCTCGCGGACATGCGCACGCGCTTCCGCGCGGACCCGAAGCTGAAGCTGGGCGATGCCTTGGTGGGCCTCGTCCGCTCCCCGTATTTCGTCCACCGGCGCAACCCCTGAGCCCGAGTCGCCACCATGCTTCGAGAACTTTCACGACGCGCACTTCTCCAGACCCTGGCGGGCTCAGCGGCCGCGCTGCCCCTGGCCAACCTCCTGGGCACCACCGATGCGTATGCGCAGGGCACCGCGCCCCCCATGCGCTTCATCGCCATCTTCACGCCGCACGGGTGCTTGCCGGATTACTGGAACCCTCAAGGGGAGGGCGAGGGCTTCTCGCTCACGTTCCCCAACTCCATGTTGGAGCCCCTCAACGCCCACCGCTCCAAGCTGCTGGTGTTGGACGGCCTGGACTACCAGGTGCTCTATGAGCACGGCCTGACCGGCCACGAAGGCGGCCCCCTGACGTTCCTCACCGGCAGCAAGGTCAACACCGCCAGCGGCGATGACCTGCCGGAGAACGCCTCGCTCGACCAGGTGCTGGCCGCGCAAGCGCACATCGGTGGCGCCACGAAGTTCCGCTCCATCCAGCTCAATGCGTGGGAGCAGTTCGGCGGGCAGCACGTCTACAACAGCATCAGCTTCACCGCGAACGGCGGGCGCGTGCCCTTCGAGCGCAACCCGGCGGGTGCCTTCTCGCGTTTGTTCGGCACCGCTCCCTCGCCCACGACGGACCCGGTGGAGGCGGAGCGCGCCGTGGGTCACCGCCGGAGCCTGTTGGACTTCCTGGTCAAGGACGCCACCCGGCTGCGCGACAAGCTGGCGGGCGCGGAGCGGCAGAAGCTGGAGACCCACCTGGAGTCGCTGCGCGACATCGAGCGGCGTCTGGGCGCGCTCAGCCTGACGCCCAACCTGGCGCCCGTCGTGCCCGCGCAGGCGGAGGTGGCGTGCGCGGGGGGCTCGGGGCCGCCGAACTACGACGTGGGGCAGTTGGGCAACCTGTCGAACATGCCGACGCTGACGAAGCTCCACATGGACGTCATCGTCCGTGCGTTCGCGTGTGACTTGACGCGGGTGGTGACGTTGACGATTCCGGGCCCGTCCATGCCGTGGCTCGGCATCAACGAGGACACACACAACGACCTGGCGCATCGGCTGGACGTCACGGACCCCGCGTTGAGGGCGGACATCCAGGGGAAGATGGTGAAGGTGCAGCGCTGGTACGCCGAGCAGGTGGCGTACTTGATGACCGGGCTGGCCTCCATTCCGGAGGGCAGCGGCACCGCGCTGGACAACACCCTCATCCTCTGGGGCAACGAGCTGGGCGATGCGGCGGGCCACATGAACGTGCGTGTGCCCACGGTGCTCGCGGGCGGCGCGGCGGGGAAGTTCCGCATGGGCCGGTTCCTGCGGCTGCGTCCCAGGAACTCCAACCCGCTGAATGGCTGGAGCGGGCCGGGCACGCGGATGTCGGGCGCCATCGCCCACAACAAGCTGCTGGTCTCCATCGCGCAGGCCTTCGGCGTGAATGTGAACACCTTCGGCCATCCGGACTTCCAGGGCCCGCTGTCGGGCCTGACCTGAGTCCGTCCCCTCGCGGCGGGGCTTCGTCTTCCGCCGCGAGTGTCCCTCCGAGCCCGTGGGTGGCTCGGCGGGGCAGATGCGCCGCTCCCGCGCCTCACTCGGGCCGGGAGCGGGCCTCCGCTGCTTCACCTCGCCAGCGTCGCAGGAACTCGGAGGCGCTGCCGCCTCGCTCCAGCCCAGCATGCCCTCGCCTCACTCGGGTGGGGTGCTGGCCTCCTCGGCGTCACCTCGCCAGCGTCGCAGGAGCTCGGAGGCGCTGCCGCTTCGCTCCAGCCCAGCATGCCCTCGCCTCACTCAGGTGGGGCGCTGGCCTCCTCGGCGTCACCTCGCCAGCGGCGCAGGAGTTCGGAGGCGCTGCCGCCTCGCTCCAGCCGGGCATCCTCCACCGCTCCCGTGGGGCTCACCCTCACGACGAACGTGAGCGTGGGCTCGCCGCGCAGGTGGTAGCGCAGGTCGGCGATGTGCACCTCCCGGCCCGCGTCCACCGGCTTCACCGTCACCACCGGGAAGCGTGCCCACGCCAGGGCCTCGCGCACGGTGGGCACGTCGCGCAAGTCCTCTGGCAGCGTGTCCTCGGGGGCGGGGACCTGGCGCGCCTCGCGTGGCGCCCCGAGCAGGGTGACGTCTCCGGCCGCAAGCATGGGGCCGGGCAGCCGCGCCACGTAGCGCCACGCGCTGAAGGAGAGCGGGGCGGGGAACACGCGAACGGCCTTCGCCTGGGGATAGGTCTGCGTCACGCGGCGCGTGAGCGCGCCCCAGACCGCCACGCGTGCGCCCACATAGGCCATGGCGCACGCGAACCCCACGAGCACCGCCCGCCGCCACAGCGCCCGCTTGCGCCACGCCACCACCGCTCCGACGACCAGGGGCAGCGTCACCCACGGGTCCACCACCACGGTCCAGTCCAGGCTGAGGCGCGCGTCGGAGAAGGGCAGCAGCACCCGTGTCCCCCAGCCCGTCCACAAATCGGGCAAGAGGTGCGCGAACCCCACCGAGCTCAGGCTGGTGAGGAGCACGGGCCGCCACCGCGCGCCGCGAAAGCAGGCCCGGGCGATGAGCGTGGCCCCCAGCGCGACGAGGGGCGCGAAGAAGAGTGAATGGGACAGCCCGCGATGCGCGTGCAGCGCCACCGTCACCGCGTCACCGCTCGCCAGGAGCGTGTCCAGGTCCGGCAGCTCGGCGGCCAGCACGCTCGCCAGGAGCACCGCGCGGTCCGTGGGTGACGCGCGCTCCGGTGAGCCGGGCGCCACGTCGGGCCGGCGCAGCGCGCCGACAGCCAATCCAAGAAGCCCGTGGGTGAGGTTGTCCATGGCGCCTGCAGCCTCTAGCGCCTTCCACCCAGGAGGGCCAGCGGCGGGACGTGAGACGCTTCCCCGCCCCGCCGCCAGTCATGCGGATTCAACCCACGAACGAGGGGTGACTACCCGCCCAGCGCGCCGTTGATGAGCGGCGCGACAATCTGCATGCCCGGGTCCTCGTTGTTGTACCAGTTCGCGGGCTCGTAGATGCGCACGCGCTGGTTTCCGTTGACCCAGCGGGACAGGAACACGTCCATGCCCACGAACTCGCTGTAGCACTTGTACGTCTGGCCCCACGGGAACTCCATGTACTCGTACCAGTACCGCTTCTTCTCCATCTGCTGGCAGGCGTGCGAGCCGATGAAGGTGATGATGGTGCTGCAGTGGCTGGAGTTGATGGCCCGGTGGTGCGGGATGAAGTAGCTGTAGTTGTTGTACTTGTTCAGCTCCGTGACGAGCTTGTCCTGGTCGCCCTTCCAGTAGCCCAGCACGCTCTCCTGGTCATTGGGCGTGTGGAAGCGGTCATAGGAGAAGCGCGAGTAGTTGTAGTCGCGCGTGTAGCCCGTGTACGCCAGCTGGTCGTTGGGGAACTCCTGCGCCACCATGCGGTTGATGGTGCCGAAGTCGTTGCGGTCGAACGACGCGGGCAGCAGGCTGAACACCGAGTCCAGGTCCCACGACTCACGAATCTTCAGGTGCAGGGCGCGCGACTTGTAGTCGGCGTTGGGCGCCAGGAAGATGGGGCCGGAGTCGTTGAGCAGATAGCCGCGCGCCGGGTTCAGGATGCGGCGCACGAAGTAGTAGCCCGCGGAGGTGGCCGTGCCACCCGCGCTGTAGCCCGTCATCAGGAACTTCTGGATGTTGGGGAACTGCGTCTTGGCGTAGTTGGCCACCGCCAGCGTGTTGGTGTAGCCGCTGTGGTGCCAGGTCAGCGGCGGGTTCTGCCCCGTGCTGTCCACGTACGTCTTCACGTTGTTGCCCACGTGCACGTCGCCGGTGCAGTACGGCACGTAGACGATGTTCCAGTCCTTCGTCACCAGGTCTGTCTTGCTGCGGCCCGGCAGGCCCGGGTCCGCGCCGTTGACCAACGGCGAGACATACTTCGCGGTGAACTGGGTGATGTAGTCGTCGGAGATGCCGTTCGGGTTCGCCGCGCCCAACAGGCCCGCGCGGCCACTACAGGTGTCGTAGTCCCAGCACGCGCCGCCACCTTCCAACAGCATCAGCACGTTGGGGGAGCTCGTCTTGTGGACGAAGAACTTGAACTGGGAGCCATTGCCACACTTGGTCCCAGGCAGCTCCACCTTCTGCCAGTTGTAGTTGTTGCCACCATCCACCAGCACATCAACGATGGACGACATCACGACTTCCGAGCGTGCGGCGCTGGGCACCATCAGCGCGGCGACAGCAAGGCACGCCACGAGTACGCGCTTCATGCAGGCTCCTCCGGGTTTGGGGGGAATGCAGCTTTATATCTCACGTTGACACGGGAGTCAGTCCTGAACGTGTTGTTTCATGTGTCGACCGTCGTCTGGTTTGTGATGCATTGCGCCATGCGTGGCGCGGGTTGCCAGATGTGGGAGGCGCGCGGTATTCCGGTTTCATGTCCGAGCAAGTTGGGACCAAGAGCCGACTCTGGGTGGCGGGGCTCGCGGGAGGCGTCCTGGTGGTCGCGGTGGTGTTTGCCCTGAGGGACGGGCCTCCTCCGGCCCCGGCGCCAGAAACCCAGACACCGCCCCCGGCCGCGCCCGCCGCGGTGCATCAAACCCCGCCCACCCCGGCGGTGGCCCCGCCCCCGGCCGCGCCGGGAATGACAAGCAGCCTCATCTCGGATGCGCTCAAGACGCCCGGGCTCGACGAGGACTCCTCGCCCAAACCCTATCCCTTGGATTTGGAGGCCCTCCAGGCGCGGATGCCCGACAACCTGTACTGGAAGCTGGCCGCGCCCTCGAGCGACCCGGAGGTCCTCCGTCAACGCGAGGTGGAGACGAAGAAGTGGAGCGAAGTCTTCGGCCGGGTCCAGGCCGGGGACGCCACGGAGGAAGAGGTCCGCCAGTATTACGAGCGACGACGCAAGGTGTCAGAAGACATGTTGCAGTTCGCGACGACGGTGCTGACGGAGCATGGGAATGTGCTGCCCGAGCGTGACAAGGGATTGTACGAGCTGAGCATCAACATGCACCGCACGCGGCTGTCGGAGTACCCGCGCCAGGAGGCGGACGCCCAGGCGCACCGGCTGACGCGCGAAGCGCAGCGGCGGGCCTGGCGTCAGGGGCAGCCTCCGCAGCCCTGAGCGGGGGTGTTGAGTAGTGGAAAGTCCTGGAGGGCACTGGCGGGGGGCCGGATTGGAGTGGATGCCCTGCTCCGCTAGGAAAGGGGGGCATGGTGGTGGAGACGAGTCGGAGGGGTTTGCCCGGCGCGGCCGACCGCGAGGGGGGCGCTCCAGACGCGTCGTCGCATCGGTCCGCGGGAGAGCTGGAGCAGCGCGTGGCGGAGCGGACGGCCGCGCTGGAGGCCGCGCTGCGGGTGCGCGATGAGTTCCTGTCGGTGGCTTCCCACGAGCTGCGCACGCCCCTGACGTCGCTGCGCCTGTATGTGGACGGGCTGGTGCGCTCCGCGCAGCTGGGGGCGGTGGCGCCGGCGGACGTGCCCCGGCGTCTGGCCCGGGTCCAGGACCAGTGCCGCCGGTTGGACCGGCTCATCGCCACGCTGCTGGATGTGTCCCTCTTGTCCACGCAGCGCCCGGTGTTGGACCTGGAGGAGGTCGACCTGGGGCAGCTCGTGCGGGGCACCGCGGAGCGGATGGAGGACGACCTGCGCCGGGCGGGGTGTGATTTGTGCCTGCGGGTCCCCCTGGGAATCGTGGGGGCGTGGGACCGCACGCGCGTGGAGCAGGTCTTCACCAACCTGCTCACCAATGCCTTGCGGCATGCGGCAGGGACTCCCGTGGAGGTGGTGTTGAGCCGCGAAGGCTCACACGCCCTGCTCCAGGTGAAGGACCAGGGGCCCGGCATCTCCGGCGAGGACCAGGAGCGGCTGTTCCAGCGCTTCTCCCGGCTGGATTCGAAACGGCCCGGCTTCGGGCTGGGATTGTGGATTTCACGACAGCTGGTGGAGCTGCACGGCGGCGGCCTCACGGTGGAGAGCGCTCCGGGCCAGGGGGCCTGCTTCTCGGTCCGGCTTCCGTTGCCGGCCGCCGCCCCCTCGCAGGGGCCTTGAGGGATTCGGTGGCGGTGGTGGCGAGTGTTGGCTGATGAGCGGATGCGTGTCGGAGGTGCAGGTGGGCTGGGATGAGGGCAGCGCCAAAGCGGAGTCGAGGACGTCAACGCCAGGCGACTCCCGGGTCGCCGCGTCCAGCGTGGGCGTGGAGGGGCTCGACACCATGCTGTGGGACCAGCTCCCGGAGAGCGTGGCCATCTGTTCGACGCAGGGCGTGTGCCTCTACGTGAATCCCGCGATGGAGCGCGTCTTCGGCGGTGTGGGCACGGAGCTCGTGGGCGGGGTGCTGTGGGAGCTGTACCCGGACGTGCTGCGGCGCGAGCTCCAGGAGCGCTTCGAGCGCGTGGCGGCCTCGGGGGAGCCGGAGGAGTTCGAGTGGCACTTCATGGCCCGCGAGCGCTGGTTCGTGCTGCGGCTGTTCCGGGGGCAGGGCCGCGTCTACGTCTTCGCGTTGGAGAACACGGCGGAGAAGAAGCAGGAGGCCATCCTCCGGGGCCTCTACGACGAGACGCGCCGCGCGCAGCGCCACGCGGCCTTCCTGGCCCAGGCCAGCGAGGTGCTGGCCTCCTCGCTGGAGCACGACGAAATCCTCCAGCGCCTCACCGTCCTCGCGGTGCCGCCGCTGGGGGACGGGTGCATCGTGGATGTCCCCATGCCGGACGGACGGGTGCGGCGCGTGGCGATGACCCACGTGCGCACCGACCTGGTGGAGCGCGCCCGCTCGTACCATGAGCGCTACCCCATCCGGCTGGACGCGACGCATGGGGTGGGGAAGGTGCTGAGGACGGGCACCACGGAGTTCATCCCGGAGCTGCGCCAGGACGTCTCCGGACAGGTGCGGATGGACGAGGTGCGCCGCCAGGCCATGTTGGAGCTGGGCGTGACGGCGTACATCATCGTGCCTTTGATGAGCCGGGGGCGTGTCCTGGGGGCGCTGTCGCTGGTCAACACGGAGGGCGGCAAGCGCTACACGCACGCGGATGTGCGGCTCGCCGAGGACCTGGCGCGGCGCGCGGCCGCGTCGCTGGACAACGGGCGGCTGTACACGGAGGCGCAGGAGGCGGTGCGCGCGCGGGACTCGTTCCTCTCCGTGGCCTCGCATGAGCTGAACACGCCGCTCACCTCGCTGACGCTCAATGTCCAGGCGCTGCGCCGTCAGCTGGAGGCCTCCGCCGACAAGGCGCCCGAGTCCGTCTCGCACAAGGTGGTGGCGGTGCAGCGGCAGCTGTCGCGGCTGTCCAGCCTGGTGCGGGAGCTCTTGGACGTGTCTCGCATCACCGCGGGCAAGCTGCGGTTGGAGCGCGAGGACATGGACCTGGCGGCGCTCACGCGGGAGCTGTTGCCGCGCTACGCGGAGGAGCTGTCGAGGGCGGGGTGCGCGCTGCGGCTGGATGCGTCCGAGACGGCCACGGGCCACTGGGACAAGCTGCGCGTCGAGCAGGTGTTCCAGAACCTGCTGTCCAACGCCATCAAGTACGGCCGCGGCCACCCCATCGACGTGCGGGTGGGCGTGGACGCCGAGCGGGCCTGGCTGTCGGTGGAGGATGGGGGCATGGGCATCGCCGCGGAGGCGCAGCCCCGCTTGTTCCAGCGCTTCGAGCGGCTGGCCAGCGAGCGCCACTACGGGGGCCTGGGCCTGGGGCTGTGGATTGTGCGGCAAATCGTGGACGCGATGGACGGGCGCATCCACGTGCGCAGCGCGCCCGGCCAGGGCTCCACCTTCACCGTGGAGCTGCCGCGCCTGCCTCCGGCGAGATGAGGTGCGAGCGCACGCCGGAGGACACCACCCAGAGCTGATGGGACGTGCGGGTGATGGCCACGTGCAGCCGGCGGCGGGACTCGTCGTCCACGGGCCAGGCCCGCGCGGTGACATCCGGGAGGATGACGTAGTCGAACTCCAGGCCCTTCACGCTGCCCACGTCCGTGACGTCCACGCCGGGCTCGAAGGAGAACTCGCCGTCCTTCACGCGGCGCGCCCAGGACTGGTCCGCGACGACGCGATAGACGGCGTCGGCGGACTCGGGGCTGCTGGCGATGACCCCCACGGAGGCGTGGGGCTCGCGCGCCACCAAATCCCTCAGGGCCTCGCCCACGAAGAGCTGGGCCTGGGCCTCCACGGGGAAGTGGTGGAAGCCGACGGGCGCGCCAGCGCGCAGCGCCTGGGCGGACTCGGCGGGGGCCTGGGTGCCGAGCACGCGCCGCGCCAGCTCCACCACGGGCGCTGGGCAACGGTATGACACCTGCAACCGGCATGTGGCCGCGTCGCGGATGCCCAGCTCGTCCAGCGCCTCGGGCCAGCCCGCGAAGCCCGCCTCGGTCTGCTGCATCTCGTCGCCGGCGAGCGTGCAGCTCTTGCCCTTGCCCAACAGCCGCCGCACGACGAACAGCTCGAAGAGGGAGAAGTCCTCCGCCTCGTCGAGGACGACATGGGCCAGGCGCTCCAGGCCGAGAGGCCCCTGCTGCGCCTTGAGGAACATGAGGATGGGCAAATCCTCCAGGTCCACCGTGCCGGCCAGCGCGTAGGGCGTGTCGTCTTCAATGGCCTTGCCGTCCACGGTGATGAGCCGCTCCGGGTCGGTGATGTCCTTCAGCTCCTTCTCCAGCGGCGTGGAGCGCTGCAGCCGCGTGTGCTCCATCGTCTCGTCGATGGCGGTGCGCGGCAGCTCGCCCCGGGCATCACTCACCACGGCTTCGAGGAAGCGCCTGTCCAGGTATGCATCCGCCAGCCGCCGATGCACCCGCTCCAGCGTGGTGCCGGCTGGTGTCTTGGGCGCGCCGATGCGCGCGAGCAGCGCTCGCCGCAGCGCGGGGTGGCGCTTGAAGCGGGAGACGAGCGGCGGGGTCTCCGGGTTGAGCTTGATGCCGGGCAGGTCGAACGCGGAGCGCGCGGTGGACAACAGCCACTGGTCCAATGTCTCCACCGACACGCGCCCCAGGCCGAGCGGCGCGAGCAGCCGCCGGGACAGTCGCGCGAGGCCCGGCTCGGGGACGATGAGCTTCATGCGGGCCTGCGGGAACTGCTCCGGGTTGTCGAAGGCAATCTTCGCCAGCCGGTGCAGGGCCACCGTAGTCTTGCCGCTGCCCGCGCTGCCGAGGACGAGCAGGGGCTGCGTGGGGTCCACGCTCACCGCCTCGTACTGCTCGGCGTCCAGGAGGGCGGTGACACCAAACGCGTCCTCGGTGCGCCGCGCGCCCTTGCCGGTGCCGAGCTTGCCGGGCCGCGCGGCGCTCCCCGCGCCACCCGCCTGGAGCGAGGCATGGTCCCGTCCCAGCTCGTGCCAGGTGCCGTGGCTGTCGCGCTCCAGCACCTGGGCGCCGGAGATGATGCGCGTCAGCACACCGCGCTCGATGACCACCAGCCTGCGCGCCTCGACGGTGCCCTCGGCGAGCCGGTCGCCGAACTGCTCCTCGTACGCGTCGCCTTCCTCGTAGGAATAGAAGACGCGGGCGATGGGGGCGAAGCGCCAGTCGATGACGCGCACGCCGGCGCTCACGTCCGCGAAGGTGGCGCGGCCGAGCAGGTAGTCGCGGGGGCCCGCCTCGCTGTGGAGGCGCAGGTGCGCGAAGTAGGGGGCCTGCGAGTCCGGCAACTGCGAGGACTCCTGGCGGTCCAGCAGCGCGCGCGTCTGGTCCATCTGGAAGAAGAGGTGGGGCAGGTCGGCCACGGCGGCGCTCGCCGCGTCGTCGCGCAGGACCTGGAGCTGGGCGACGAGCCCCTGGTTCTCGTGCTCCCGTCCGGCCTTCCGCCTCGCGGCCTCCAGCGTCGCCTGGACGCGGTTGAGCAGCGCTTCCTCCTCGGCGATGAGGGCCTGGGCGGCTTCGGAGAGGGCTTGCGGCGGAAATTTCATGCGCGGCAAGGTGGACCGTGGGCTCCGGCACGTCAACCCGTTGGTTTTCCTGGCAGAAGTGCTACTTTGAATGGCGAGACGAAGGAGCGGCCATGGTGCGCTTCACCCCCTGGCTGGCGCTGCTCGTGTCGGCCTTCCTGTCTTGCGGCGCGTCGAGTCCCCGCAAGTCCCTGTACGAGAAGCAGTCCACCTACACGCTCATCGCGGTGACGGAGGACACGCGGGGTCGGCGCTATCTCCAGTTCGATACGTCGGGCGCGTTGCAAAGCGTGGTGTGGCCGGGACAACCCTTGAACCTGGAGCTGCCCTACACGCGCATGTCCATGGTGGGGCTGGCCTTCGTGCCCAAGCCCCAGCGCATCCTGGTGGTGGGGTTGGGCGGTGGCGCCATGCCCATGTTCCTGCGCGCGGTGTTGCCTCGGGCACATATCGACGTGGTGGACATCGACCCGGACGTCGTCTCCGTCGCCGGCCGCTACTTTGGTTTTCGCGAGGACGCGCGATTGAAGGCGCACGTGGCGGATGGCCGGGCCTTCATCGAGGCCTCACGTCCCGCGTATGACCTCATCTTCCTGGATGCGTATGGGCCCGACAGCATCCCCGAGCACCTGGGGACGGTGGAGTTCCTCGCGCGGGTGCGGGCGCGGCTGACGGCGCGCGGCGCGGTGGTGGGCAACGTCTGGGAAGACCCGCCCAATCCCTTGTTCGCCTCCATGCTGCGCACGTGGCGCGAGGGCTTCCTCCAGCTCTACACCTTCGCGGTGCCGGGGAGCGGCAATCGCATCTTCGTGGGCGTGGCGCATCCAGAACTCCAGACGCGCGAGGCGCTGGAGGCACGTGCCCAGGCGTGGGAGACGCGCGGGGCCCTGCCGTTCGATTTGAGCAAGATGGTGGTGGAGGGCTACGCGCGGGTCCCCGCGAGCGATGTGCTGACGGGGACGGTACTGAAGGACCCTCGCGCGGAGCCGCCACGTCCGTCCGCGCCCCGGTTGGAAGTTCCCGCTCCCTGAATCCTGGCAATCGTCCGCTAGGGCCATCCGTGCGTGCCGGATGGCTGGGAGTGTGGATGGCGCCGTGCGGTCGCCGAGAGATGGCAATCGCAAGCGCATCTGGTCTATGTCCAGACGAGGTTCGGGGGGACCGGCGTCAGCCTTTGCTCAAACGCCCCTCGCTGCCTTCTCCCTATGTCCTCACCGCTTCATTCCATGCGTCCTCCTCGATTGCGGAGGCTGACGGCCGTTGTCGTTGTCCTCTCCTCCCTCCTGGGGGCGTGCGCCACCTTGCCGCCGCGCGGGCAGGTGGTGATGCGCGATGTGTCCTTCCCCTTGAGGGATTTCCGCATGCCCTCGGGTTTGCGCGTGGTGGTGGAGCAGGACTCACGCGCGCCGATGGTGGCGATGGTCGCCGTGGTGGGGACGGGCGGCACCGGTGACCCGGTGGGCAAGGAAGGCCTCGCGCACGTGGTGGAGCACCTGGCCTTCCGCTCGCGGCACGCGGGCAGCGCGTCGGTGTGGACACGCATGGAGGACGCGGGGGCGGGCTCCTTCAACGCCTTCACCAGCCTGGACCACACCGTCTACCAGACAGTGGGCCCCAAGGAATCGCTGTGGGCGCTGGTGAAGATGGAAGGCCAGCGCTTGTCCGCGCCGCTGTCGGGCGTCACCCCGGAGGTCTTCGCGGTGGAGCGCGAGGTGGTGCGCAACGAGCTGCGCCAGCGCAACGAGACGGGCTTCGTCGGGCAGGTCTTCAGCTGGATGAACGCGGCCTCGTTCCCCGCGGACCACCCGTATGCGCGGCCCGTCATCGGCACGCATGAGTCGCTGACGTCCATGTCCCTGGCGGATGCCCAGCGCTTCGCGCGCCACCACTACCGTCCGGACAACGTCACCCTGGTCATCGCCGGGGATGTGGACCTGGCCGGGATGGAGGCGGTGTTGATGGACAACCTCCCTCCGGCCTGGGTGGGCACGGGAGCGCCGCTCGCGTCGGAGCCGCGCCTGCCGAACCTGCCCGAGCCTTCGCCGGGGCCCCCGTCCAAGGGGCTCGTGGAGCACGTGGCCGCGGTGGGCTCACCCGAGCTCTACCTGACGTGGGTGCTGCCCCGCTCCTTCGACGAGGCCAGCGCCATCCACGACTTCGTGAAGGTGAACCTGGACCGGAGCCTGTCCAGCGCGATGATTGACGACACCGACATCGCGAGTGCCTCCACCCTGGTGGTGCCAGGAACCCGTGCGTCGTTGCTGGTGGTCCGCGTGGTGCTGACGCAGGGACTCCACCCGGACAAGTCCGCGAATAAGGTGCTGGACCGCATCTATGAGACGTGGGCGCAGGTCATCCACCCAGGGGACGTGCTGGGGCGTGAGTTCGACTTCCAGTCCATGCGGCGCAACGTCGTGACGGGCATGGTGCTGGAGGCCGAGAACCTGCTGGCGCGCACCACCCGTCGCGCGGAGCTCACCCACTTCATGACGGATGTGCGGGGGTACACGCGCTCGCAGAAGGCGCTGATGACCATCGATGGCGGGGGGGTGACGGACTTCGCCTACAAGTGGCTCCAGCGCGAGCGGGCGCGGGTCCTCCTGGTGCGGCCTGGAAGCAATGACGGCGTGGCGGTGGCCGCTCCGGTCGCTTTGCCTGACGAGGCGCCCTCCGAGAAGGCCTCCGGCCGCGTCACCCCGTCGATGCTGACGGCCTCGGTCGCGCCCGTGCGGGTGCTGAAGCTCGACAACGGGATGGAGGTGCTGCTCGTGCCCAGGCCGGGCCTGCCGGTGGTGCGCGTGGGCGCGGTGTTGGGGGGCGGCTCCGCATATGGCGTGAAGCCCGGGACGTCGGAGATGGTTCGCTACGGCGCCTTCCGGCGGTCCTGGTTCGCCGGGCACGGGAGTCATTGGGGGCTGCACGTCTCGAGCGGCATGCGCCGGGACCACCAGCGCTTCAATGTGGCGGGCACGTCGGGCAACGTCGGCAACATGCTGGCGCTCCTGGCCGAGCAGCTCTCCACCACGGGCACCTCGGAGGAGGTGGTGATGTACCTGCAGGAGCACCTGGTGCCGTGGCGCAAGGTGGTGGACGTGAATCCGGAGGAGCGGGCGGAGCGCGAGCTGATGCGGGCCCTCTACGGCAAACACGTCTACGGGGACGTCGCGACGGGCGAGCAGATGGAGCTGGTGACGCAGGGGGAGATGGAGGGGTGGATTGACGAGGTGTACCGCCCGGCCAACACGGTGGTGGTCATCGCTGGTGAGTTCGACCCGCAGACGGTGGAGCCCCTGGTGCGTGAGCATCTGGGAGGGTGGGAGCACGGCCCCGCGACGGCGGTGCAGGTGCCGGTCGCTCCGCCGCTCCCCGCGCTCTCCTCTCGCGCCGCGACGGTGTCCGCCTCCCGCCCTGGCGCAAGCCAGGGTCACCTCCAGATTGCGTGCCGCCTGCCCACGGCCACGCCCGAGGCGGAGGCGCGCTATGCGCTGATGGCGGAGCTGCTGTCGACGCGGACCTTCGACCAGGTGCGCTCGAAGCAGGGCGCCTCGTATGGCTTCAGCTCCCAGGCCTGGCTGGGCCGGGGTGGCGCGGCCCACCTGCTGGTGGAGGGAGTGGTGGACTCGCAGCGACTGGCGGAGAGCACCCGAGGTGTCCAGGCCGCGTTCACCGCCTTGGCCCAGAAGGTGGACCCGGCGGAGCTGGAGCGGGCCCGCGCGCGACTGCTCGCGAGGCAGGCGGTGTCGTTCATCTCCTCGGAGGCCTGGGTGGAGGCGCTGCTGACGGCCCGGGTGCGAGGCTTCTCCCCCGAGTCGCTGGCCCAGCGTCCGGCCTACCTCCAGGCGGTGACGGCGGAGTCGCTGAAGGAGGAGTTCGGAGGGTGCTTGAAGCGCTGGGTGGTGGGTGTCGTCGCGGACGAGGGCCAGACGCGCGCGACGTTCCAGGCGCTCTCGGTCCCCTGAAGCGGGTGGCTTCCCCGGGGGCCTTGCTCCCGGGGAAGCGGAGGCAGCGGTCCATCCGACCCGGTGGGACGGGTCGGATGCCGCCGGCTGGCCGGGCAGCTGGCATGGGGCCTCGAAGTCCTTCCCAGGGACGCAGGCCATCTGTGGCACCATGCGTTCCAGGTCCCCTGGATTCCCTCGGTCCATGCTCTTTCAGTCACATGCCTGGCTTCCTCCGCGGCGCGGGAGGTTGACGGCCCTGGTTGTCCTGTTCGCCTCCTTCCTGGGGGCGTGCACCACCTTGCCCCAGCGTGGGCAGGTGGTGATGCGCGACGTGTCCTTCCCCCTGCGGGACTTCCGTATGCCGTCGGGCTTGCGCGTGGTGGTGGAGCAGGACGCGCGCGCGCCCATGGTGGCGATGGTCGCCGTGGTGGGCACGGGCGGCTCGAGCGACCCGGTGGGGCAGGAGGGGATGGCGCATCTGGTGGAGCACCTGGCCTTCCGCTCCCGCCACGAGGGGCGCGCGTCGGTGTGGACGCGCATGGAGGACCTGGGCGCAGGCTACGTCAACGCCATCACGAGCCTGGACCACACCGCGTACCAGACGGTGGCGCCCAAGGAGTCGCTGGCCGCGCTGGTGAAGCTGGAAGGTCTGCGCCTGTCCTCGCCGCTCGCGGGTGTCTCACCGGAGGTCTTCGCGGTGGAGCGCGAGGTGGTCCGCAACGAGCTGCGCGAGAGCAGCGAGGCGGCCTTCACGAAGGATGAAGCCAACGTGAGGAGCGAGGCCACCTACTCCGCGGAGCCGTCGTATTGGCGGCCCGTCAACGGCACGAATGCGTCGCTGACGTCCATCACGCTCGCGGATGCGCAGCGCTTCGCGCGTCACCAGTACCGTCCGGACAACATCACCATCGTCATCGCGGGAGACCTGGACCTGGCCGACGTGGAGGGCGTGTTGATGGACAACCTGCCCCGCGAGTGGGTGCGCGCGGGGGCGCCCCTGACGTTGGAGCCGCGCCTGCCGTCCGCGCCGAGCCTGCTGGAGCCGGAGACGGTGCCGCGACCCGCCTCGCTCATGCTCCTGGAGCACGAGTCCACGGTGAACTTTCCGGAGCTCATCATCTCCTGGGTGCTGCCCCGCTCGTTCGACGAGTCCAGCGCCATCCAAGACTTCGTGCGGATGAACCTGGCGCAGAGCCTGTGGGGGGCGGAGCGCACGGACCCGGACATCGCGGAGATCTCCACGCGGATGGTGTCCGGGACGCGGGCCTCCATGCTGGTGGTCCGGGTGGCGCTGTTCCAGGCCGACTATCCTCGGAGGACCGCGGAGCGGGTGTTGGACCGGGTCTATTCGACGTGGGCTCAAATGGTCCAGGGAGGGGGCGTGCTGGCGCAGGAGTCCGACTTCCAGGCCCTGCGGCGCAGCGTCGTGACGGGCATGGTGCTGGAGTCCGAGGACCTCCTGGCGCGCACCACCCGGCGCGCGGAGTTGACGCACTTCATGCTGGATGCCCGGGCCTATTCGCGCATGCAGAAGGCGCTGATGACCCTGGATGGCGGCAAGCTGACGGACTTCGCGTACAAGTGGCTCCAGCGCTCGAGCGCACATGTCGTCCTGGTGCGTCCCGGTGGCAGCAGTAGTGCGATGGCGGCGGCGCCCGCGGTGTTGCCCGAGCTCTCCTCCGAGACGCCCACCGGACACATCACCCCGTCGATGTTGACGGCGTTGTCCTCACCCGTCCGCGAGTTGACGCTCGACAATGGGATGGAGGTGTTGCTCGTGCCCCGGCCCGGTCTGCCGGTGGTTCGGGTCGGCGGGGTGTTGGAGGGCGGCGCCACGTATGGCGCCAAGCCGGGCGTGGCGGAGATGGCCCGCATGGGGGCGTTCCGGGAGTCCTGGTTCGCGGGAGAGCCGAGCCACTGGGGATTGCATCTGAGTGGCGACATGCGCCGGGACCACCTGCGCTTCGAGGTGGCGGGGACCTCCGGCAACATCGGCAACATGCTGGCGCTGCTGGCCGAGCAGCTCTCCTCCACGCGCACGTCGCATGGGCAGGTGACGTACCTCCAGGAGCAGGTGGTGCCGTGGCGCAAGGTGGTGGACGCGGAGCCACGGGAGCGGGCGACGCGCGAGCTGATGCGAGCCCTCTACGGGGACCACGTCTACGGGTACGTCGTGACGGGCGAGGACATGGAGAAGGTGTCGTCCGGGGACGTCGAGCGCTGGATTGCGGACGTGTACCGCCCGGCCAACACCGTGGTGGTCATCTCCGGTGAGTTCGACGTGCAGACGGTGGAGCCGCTGGTGCGCGAGTTCCTGGGCGGCTGGAAGCGCGGCCCGGCGACGGCGGTGAGTGTGCCCGCCGCGCCCCCGCTCCCCGCTGCCGCTCCGTTCTCTCCGCTGTCCGTCTCCCGTCCCGGCGCGAGCCAGAGCCGCCTCCAGGTCGCGTGTCGCTTGCCCACGGCCACGCCCGAGGCGGAGGCGCGCTATGCGCTGATGGCGGAGCTGCTGTCGATGCGGACCTTCGACCAGGTGCGCTCGAAGCAGGGCGCCTCATATGGCTTCAGCGCGCGGGCCTGGGTGGGGCGCGGCGGCGCGTCCCACCTGCTGGTGGAGGGCGTGGTGGATTCCCAGCGACTGGTGGAGAGCGCCAAGGAGGTCCAGGCCGCGTTCACCACCCTGGCCCACAAGATTGACCGGGCGGAGTTGGAGCGGGCCCGCTCACGGCTGCTCGCGAGACAGGCGATGAAATACATCTCCTCGGCGGCGTGGGTGGAGGGGCTCCTGGCGGCCCGGGTGCGAGGCTTCTCCCCCGAGTCGCTCGCGCGGCGTCCGGCCTATCTCCAGGCGGTGCCGGCGGATGCGCTCGAAGGTGAGTTCCAGGGGTGTCTGCAGCGGTGGGTGGTGGGAGTGGTCGCCGACGAGGGACAGGTCCGCGCGGCGTTTCGAGCCCTCTCTGCTCCCTAGGCCGTTGGAAGACGCCGGGTTCACGGGTGAGGTACGGTTCCTGGAACCGACACCGCCCGCGGAGCGTTGGTGGGGTGTGACTTCATCCATGACTTCTTGGTGCGCGAAGGTGCTGGCCGCCGGTCTGCTGGTCTCATCCGGCGCGCAGGCGCGTTCCGGAACGGGCTTGGGCGCGGATGAGGACACCAAGCCCCGCATCCACGGCACCAGCGCGGACCCGGACACTCACGAAGCCACCCCCATTGGCGTCGAGGATGACGACGGCGACGATGACGCGTCCGGCGGCGAGAAGCCGTCCCACTCTTCATCGTCGGACTCCAGTGGCTGTTGCACGGAGCCCCTGGCGCAGCTGGGCGGCGAGGTGGTGGGGAGCCTGCTCGGCGTGATTTTCGCGGGGGCCATCGAGACCATCGCCACCTCGGGCACGCACCTGTCGGAAGAGCCCGATGCGAAGGTGGACACCGAGCGCAAGCACGCGGTGCCGCTGTCGTTCCGGATGGGCGCGCAGAAGGTGTTCCTCCAGGAGAAGGGGCGCGGCACGGACCTGTTCATCGCCTTGGAGGGACGGCGCTTCGGCGTGGAAGGCCACATGGCGATGGTGACGCTGCCCCCCGATGACGGCGGGACTGGGGATGACGACCTCACGTTGGTGGAGGCCCACCTGACATATGCCTTCCTCGTGCACGAGGCCGTGCGGCTGCGCGCCGAGGCGGGGGTGAGCACCGCGCGGGCGTCGGATGCCACCTTCGTCGGGCCCAGCCTGGCGCTCGCGGTGGAGGCGTGTGTGGTGGGACCGCTGGACGTGGAGGCCCGCGCGCAGCTCACGCCGGTGCCCTACCTCCAGGTCGACGCCACGGCGGGGCTCGCGCTGCACCTGGGAGCGCTCGTGTTGCGCGGTGGCTGGCGAGGCTTGCTCCTGGATGACCTGGGGAGCCTCGACGGCGTGGCCCATCAGGACCGGCTGCACGGCCCGTTCGTGGGCGGCGGACTGACCTTCTAGCTAACGGTGTCCCTTCACCTTCCACCAGAGCATCCCCAGGAAGCCCTCCGGGGGCGGCTCGGGTGGGTGCATGGCTTCATCTTCCTCTTCGTGGGTCCGCGCGGGGGGCGCGGGCGCACGGCGTGGAGGCGGCGCGGGCAGGGGCTCCGCGCTGTGCAGTCCTCGCGAGGCGCGCTCCAGCGCCTCGGAGAAGGAGCGCCGGGAGGTGTCATTCCCTTCGATGCGCTCGGGCGCGGAGACGCGCTCCAACGCGCGCACGCGCAGGACGGCGTCGGCGCCTTCGATGCGGCGCAGTCCTCCGACGCGCCCGATGGGCCCTCGGGGTTTTCGACCGTGACTCATGACGGCCTCTCGCGGGTGAAGCGGGGGCGGGCCTCAGGGCTGTTGCTGGGTGGAGAGGGCGGACTTGAGCGGGATGAACTCCTCGCGCCGCAAGAGCAGCCGGGCGTCCTGCTTGGGGAGGATGCGCAGTTGGAAGCGCCGTTGATAGGTGTCCTCGGGGGTGAAGACACCCTTGTCGCTCACGAGGAGCAGCGCGGTGGGGACGGCGAACTTGGGGGAGCGGTGTCCGTAGAAGTGCACCACGACGTGGTAGGGCCCGGGGGCCACCTTGCGTGCGTGGTACAGCTCCGGCCCCAGGCCGTCGGTGATGTCCCAGTAGAGCTGTCCTCCCAGCTGGGTCGTCTTGTTCTGGTAGAAGCAGCGCTCTCCCGTGGGCTCGATGACCCACAGGTCGATGTCCGTCATGTCCGAGTTCCAGTGGGTGGTGAGCTGGTAGTCGATGGGTGAGCGGCGCATCCTCTCGTAGGGGCTCGTGTTGATGGACTCGAGCTCCGTGAGGCGCTGTCGCAGCGGGGCGGCGATGGCCTCCGCGCGCGGGTGGCGGAGCAGGGCGGAGAGCAGCCTGCCGTAGTGGTAGGCCGCGACATGGGTCAGCTCGATGGGGTGTCTCATCCGGCCATGGCCCCGGAAGACGAGCTCGTAGTTGCGCGCGGCCTCGGCGTGGCGCCCGGCGGCGTCCAGGGCGAGCGCTTCCTCCAGGTAGGCCTGCCCTTCATGGGGACGGTTGAGCCGCACCTGCTCGAACACCTCCGCGGCCGCGGGGTACTGGCCCAAGGCCAGCAGGCCATAGCCCACCAGTCGCTGGGCCTCGGCGTCCTTGGGCCGCAGCTCGATGGGGGAGGACAACGCTCGCACCGCGCCCCAGGTGTCTCCGGCGAAGGCGCGCTCGCGGGCGATGCCTTCGTACAGCGTCACGTCGTCGCGGTTCTCCCGGCGGGCCTTGCGGTACGCCAGCTCCGCCGACAGCCGCGTTTCGCCGCCCGCGTAGGGCTCGTCGCGGAGCGGCTGGCGCTTGAGGAGGGGCGTGAGGGCCTCGCGCTGTTCGGTCAGCGCTCGCACCACGGCGAGCCCGGACGGTGGCACGCCCCGCATGTCCAGGCCCTGGTGTTCCTCCAGGCGCTGGTCCTGCTCCCTCTTGCGCAAGGTCTCCAGGTCCGTCAGCTCCACGCGCTCATCGCGAATGGCGAAGCGCTGGTAGTCCCTCTCGGACTCGAGCACGAGCAGGGACGCACGCGCGTTGGCCAGCCGATAGTGCTGGCTGAGCGCCACCACCATCCGGTCCAGCCGCGCGTCATCCATGGCCACCAGCCGCGCCACGAAGAGGTCCGCCCATGCGCGGGGCGCGAAGGTGCTGTCCTCGTTCCGGGGTAGGGGCACCTCGAGCTTCCGCTCCTCGCCGTTCGCCTGCGTCGCCACCACGAGCCGGGCGGCGCCCGCGTCGGCCAGCCGTCCGGCCACCACCAGCTCTTGTCCTGGGAAGACCAGGTGCGGACGGCCCGCGATGACCAGGTCCTTCACCTTGGCGCCCGCGACGACGACGCGTGAGAGCACCACCGACGCGGCCCGGTGCGCTATCGCCGCGGCGTCCACCTGGGAGCCGGAGAGCACCGGCACGCTCCGGCCCCCGCTGGCGCGCGACAGCGCGTCGAACAGGCCCGTGTTCACCGCCGCTTCGCCAAAACGGTAGGTCACCCAACGCAACGACTCCGCGGTGCCGTGGCGCGAGATGAGCGATTCAATCGTGCTCTCGCCCCAGGTGACGTTGCCGTCGGACAGCAGGAACGCCGTCACGCGCTCCCCAGGTTTCTCTGGCTTGAGCCACTCCTGGGCGGAGCGGTCCAACTCGGAGAGCATTCCATCCACGTGGGAGGCACCTTCCAGGTAGACGTGCTCCAACTCGGAGAAGGTCTCCTTGCGCTGGGCGGCGTCGTTGGTCCTCCATCCCGGGCCGTGCAACCACCGGGGCCGCACGTCGAAGAGGAGCACCGCGTATTGCTTCAGCGAGGTGTCCTTCTCCAGCAGCGCGCGCAGCGTGGCGGCCTGGAGCGCCCACGCGTTTCCATCTTCCGAGGACAGCGACGTATCCACCACCAGCACGGCTCTCCCAGTGGCGGGTCCTTCTGCTTCCGAGGTCAGCCGCGCTGGCAGGCGGATGCGGGCATGGAAGGCCTGTCCGTCGAGCCCCGCGTCGTCCTTGCCCACCAGGACATCGGCCTCGGTGTTCTTCGGCGTGAGGGCCACGGACAGCGCCCCGTCCCCCGTCAGCCTGGGCCAGTCGTACGTCTGCCAGGTGCCCAGCGTCCGAGGCTTGTCCGAGGACTCGGGAGCCGCGAGCACCTCCCTCGTGTGGCGAGGGTCCACGTGGACACGCGCGGACACCCGCAGGTCCTTGCCCGCGCCGGGGGGCAGGGGCCACGTGTAGCGAAGACGCTCGCCGTCATGGAGGAGCGTCTGTTCATAGGCGATGACCACGCGCTTGAGTGAGCGCGGCGGCAGTGGGAACACGCGAGCGCTGAAGGTGGATGCCCCCGCCCACTCGAGCAGCGCCGGGTCCACGTTGTCGCGGACGATATCCTCGTAGACTTCCCGCGCGCGCTTCTGCTCGACGACGCGAGCCTCCTGCGGGGTCCCCCAGGACACGCCGACCTTGGGATGACTGGGCGGCGCGGCCGCGACGAGGCGCTCCTGATTGGCGGAGCCGTCACCCAGGGGCGGCAACATGTCCTCGGACTGGAAGAGGGCCTTGGTGTCCGCGGCCACGGCGCCGGAGTAGAGCGCGAAGCCCGCGACCGACGCGCCCCCGGGGAGCGGATAGTAGAAGGTGCCTTCGAGGTTCCGGTTCGTGTCGTTCTCGAAGAGGTGGTCAACCACGGTGCGGGCTCGGGCCCCCTGGATGTAGGTGACCACCCGAATCGCGCGCGTCTTGAGGGGTTGGTAGCGGCCGGACTCGTCCCGGACCAGCACCTTGGCTGCTCGTGGCGCGGCCTCCACCTTGGGCAACACGGGCGTGGGGAGGGCGGCCGGGGCCTGTGAAGGCGCCGCGTCCAGGGCCTTCTTCGCGGGAGCGGCCGCCGTCCCACCGCCGCCAGGTCCCTGGCTCTTGATGATTTGCATGGCCTGACTGCGCCGGTCTTCCTCGGGGGCTCCGGTGGAGGCTGTCGGCCGCGGTGGAGGACGGCTCGCTGGTGCGGGCGGAGCGGCCATCACGGGCGCCGCGGGCGCTGCTGTCTCCCGGCGGCGGTCGCTGGACTCGTCGAAGTCACCAAAGTTCCGGAGGGGCCGCTCCTGGGAGTCGGGCGCGCTTCCCTCTCCAGGCTCGCGGTCGAACTCCACTTCTCGCGGGAGCAAGGCCTTGAGGTCTTGTTGGCTCAGGGACTGGGGTTGCGCCATGGCGTCGCGCAGCGCGACGAGGTCGACCTCGCCAGGGTCGGGAACCCCCGGAGCGCTGGTGGGGGCCTTGAGGCCCGCCTTGACGAAGTCCTCGGGGGTGATGGCCCGGGGGGCGCCGGGCTCGGGCGACGGGGAGGACTTGGGAGGCGGCTGCGGTGGGGCGGGGCCGCGCTCGCAGCCCGTGGAGAGAAGGCACATCAGCAGCACTGCCGGAAGAAGGCGCGTGAGGTGCATTCCCAGCACGTTAGCCGAAGACCGAGTTGCAAGTGCACGGCCCCCCGGCCGTGGAGTCCTCAGTCGAGATAGCCCCAGCGGTCCTCCTCGAGGACATAGAAGGGACGCCCGAAGGGAATCATCTCCGTCCAGCCGAGCACGTGCCGCCCGGGGCTCGTGTCATAGGTGAAGCCGAACACCGGCCCGTCGTACTTCGCCCGTGGAAGCTCGGGCAGGAAGTCGGGGACGAGCTCCTCCAACGTCTCCGGGAAGTGTCCCTTGCGGGCTTGGAAGGCCTTGCATGCGGCGATGAGGTGCTCGGCGTTGCGCCGGGCCCGCTTGCTCCCCGCGCGGTTGGGGCGCAGGACGACGAAGGCGGTCATCGCGACGCCCACGGTGGACTGGGTGACTCGCACGGCCGTGTCGCGAAGCCGGCGGAGGGTGTTCCCAAGGGACCTGACCATGCTTCCTCCCACTGGCTCCGCAGCATCGCTCAGCGGCCCTATCTTTCCAGAGGAGGAAAGGAGGCCGTGATGCCAGACATCGACGAAGGCCCTCGCTCGGGCGGGCCCCAGGAGGACTGGGTGGCGAGTGATTCGGGATATGTGGAAGAGATTCCCGGCCACACGCCGGGGGTGGCGGAGGGAGATGATGAAGACGCGCCCCACCGGGCCCATCCCTTCCCGGACCCCGACAAGACACCGGGCCGCGCGGAGGGGTGAGCGGTGGGTTGACGGGTGGGCGAGCCCGTCGTCTGCTTGATACATGTCCGAGACTGTTTCGCCCACGCCGACGCCGCTCCTCGATGCCCGCCCCGTGGATGTCTCGGAGCGAGTCACCTTGCTCGACTCGCTTCGTGGTTTCGCCCTGTGGGGTGTCTTCGTCTCCAACAGCATCACCTGGTTCAGCGGCCGGGCGATGATGCGCAAGGACCAGGTCGTGGCGCTGGATGCGTCGCTCCTGGATACCGTGCTCAAGACGGTCTACGACTTCACCATCAACCAGAAGTTCATGACGCTGTTCACGTTCCTCTTCGGGCTGGGCTTCAGCATCCAGTTCGCCCGCGCGGAGGCACGGGGTGCCTCCATCCTCGGGCTCTATTCACGGCGGCTGCTCATCCTGCTGGGGATTGGCGCGGTTCATCACTACGCCATCTGGTGCGGGGACGTGCTGGAGACGTATGCGCTGCTGGGCTTCGCGCTGATGCTGTTCCGCAACAGCTCGAACCGGACGGTGGCCCTCTGGGCGGGGGTGTTGCTGCTCGTGGTGCCCCTGGTGGTCCCGGCGCTGATGCGGGCCGTCCCGGTCTGGCTGCATGGCGCGGAAGCGGCGGCCGAGGCGGCGAAGGCGAGGCAGGCCCTGATGGCGGCGGGGCGCGCGCAGCTGCTGGAGTCCCTCTCGGGCGACTCCTTCTGGACCTCGCTGGTGGGCACGGCGCGCTTCAACGTGGACTCCTACGCGAGCATCAATCGCATCACCTGGATGTGCTCGGTCCTGGGCCGCTTCCTCCTGGGGCTGCTCGCGGGGCGCTACCTGTTGCTCCAGGACCTCGAGCGCCATCACCGCGTGCATCAGCGGATGTTGTTCTGGGGCCTGTTCCTGGGGGTGGTGGGCAGCGGCTCCACGTTGGTCATCTGGCGGTTGCAGCGGCAGGGCTTGTTGGACATGAGCTCCAGCCATTGGATGTGGATGCTGGGAGGCATCTCGGAGTGGGGCTACCTGTTGCTGGCGGCGGCGTATGTCGCGGCCTTCGCGTTGCTGGCCCGGCGCGGGTGGGGCCAGGGGTTCTTCAACGCGCTGATGCCCGTGGGCCGCATGGCGCTCACCAACTACCTGATGCAGTCGGTGGTGAGCGTGTGCATCTACAACGGCTGGGGACTGGGCCTCATCACGAAGCTGCCCGTGTCGCGTGTCGCCCTGCTGTGCCTGGTCCTCTTCGCCGGGCAGATGGTCTTCAGCCGTTGGTGGCTCGGCCGCTACCGCTTCGGCCCGGTGGAGTGGCTGTGGCGCTCGCTCACGTATGGAAAGGCGCAGCCGATGAAGGTGGCGCCGCGGCGGGGAGCGGCGGGCGCGGCGCCCGCGTGAGGCCCCGGGCCCGTGGGGCCTGGCTCAGGTGGGACGCCGCATGGTGGCCAGCACCAGGCCGATGCCGATGAGCGCGGTGCCGGAGAGGCGCTCGCGCCAGACCTGGGCGCGCGGTGAGCCGGAGAGGCGTCCACCGGCGACGCCCAGCCACGCGTAGGCCGCGAGCACGGGGACCTCCACCACGATGCAGGAGACGCCGTAGACGGTGAACTGCAGCGCCGCGTGGGGGCCGGGCTGGATGAACTGCGGCAGCAGGGAGCCGAAGAACAGGATGGACTTGGGGTTGGCGAGCTGTTTGGCGAACCCCTGGACGAAGGCGCTGTTCCAGAGGGCGGGTTTGGGCCGCTCGGCGAGGGTGAGGCTCTGCTTCGCGTCCAACAGCGTCCTCACCCCCAGGTAGATGAGGTAGGCCGCGCCCGCGTAGCGGATGACGTGAAACGCCAGGTGGGACGTGGCCAGCGCGGCGCCGAGTCCCGCCACGGAGATGAGGAAGTACACGGTGTTGCCGGCCTGGATGCCCAACGTCGCGCCCATTCCCGCGCGGAAGCCCCGAGACATCGCCTGGGAGACCACCAGCAGGACAGCGGGTCCCGGGGTGATGGCGAAGAGCGCCATCGTCAACGTGAAGGTGGCCCAGAGGGTCAGGTCCATGAGGTGCGAACGCGGCGAGAGGTGTCGGCCCGAAGTCACATCCTACGACACGCGACGCATTCACGTGGGCGCGAGCGACGGACCTTCACGCCCGGAAGGCATCCCACTCACGGGTGAAATCAGGCCTTGAAACAGAGCGTTCTCATGCTCTGCTGGTCTGGCGGTCAATCCGGAGGGTGGGGCGAGTCGGCGGGACTCTCGGCCGGGAGGGAGCGGATGGCTCGTGCCATGGGGAGCGGCACACGTGAAGAAGACGTACCAGGGAAGCTGTCACTGCGGGGCGGTTCGGTACGAGGCGGACATCGACTTGAGCAAGGGGAGCTACAAGTGCAACTGCTCCATCTGCACCAAGGGGCGGACCTGGCTGGCCATCATCGGTCCGGAGGACTTCCGTCTCCATGCGGGTGAGCTCGCGCTCTCCGACTACCAGTTCCGCACCAAGCAGATTCACCACATGTTCTGCAAACACTGCGGGGTGCACTCGTTTGGCTGGGGCGAGGACGGGGACCTGGGGAAGTTCTACACCGTCCGGCTCAACTGCCTGGACGACGTGAGCACGGAGGAACTGGTGAGCACCCCCGTCACCTACGTCAACGGCCGCGAAGACGACTTCAAGACGCCCCCCGCGGAAGTCCGTCACCTCTGAGCCGCATCTCCTTCGCCTGGACCCACGCCCATGAACCTCTACGACGAACTCGCCGATTGGTGGCCCCTGGTTTCGCCTCCGAGCGACTACGAGGAGGAGGCGGGAGAATATCTCCGCCTGCTGCGTGCCGCCGCGACAGGGGAGCTGAAGACGATGTTGGAGCTGGGCAGCGGCGGAGGCAACAACGCCAGCCACCTCAAGCGCGACTTCCAGCTCACGCTCGTGGAGCTGTCGGAGGGCATGCTGAAACACAGCCGCGAGCTCAACCCCGAGTGTGAACACCTGCTCGCCGACATGCGCACCGTGCGCCTGGGCCGCGAATTCGACGCCGTGTTCGTCCACGACGCCATCACGTACATGGTGACGGAGGCGGACCTGCGCGCGGCCCTGGAGACGGTGGCTGTTCATCTGCGGGCCGGCGGCGTCGCGCTGGTGGCGCCGGATGCGACATGGGAGAGCTTCGAGCCCGGAGTGACGTCGGAAGGAGGCGACGAGCCCGAGGCACCTGGCAGGGGTGCCCGCTCGCTGCGCTACCTCATGTGGTCCCTGCCGCCCAAGCCCGGGAGCACGACGCTGGAGGTCCACTTCGGCATGCTGCTGAAGGAGCGCGACGGCAGCGTCCGCTCCGTCCACGACGTGCATCACCACGGGCTCTTTTCCCGGGCCACGTGGCTGCGCCTGTTCAGCGAGGTGGGGCTGGAGGCTCGCCTGGAGTCGCGCATCCTGGAGGGCAAGCCCTACGACACGTTCGTCGCCCTCAAGCCCGCGCCCTCGCGATGATGCGTGGCGCCGTGCTCAGGTTCCGGTGACGGTGGGGAGCGGCTCGTCGTAGCGGGGGATGAAGGTCCGCCGGGCGAACTTCCACTGTCCCCCCTGCTTGACCAGTTGGTCGGCGTAGGTGCCGACAATCCTCACGTCCTTGCCGGTGTCCTTGAAGCGAAGGACTTCATCCAGGGTGGAGCGCGCGGTGGCGCGGTTGGGCCCCTGTACGTGGATGACGGTGGGCGAGACCGTCTGCACGCGCAGCTCGACGCGCCCCACGTTTCCCGTCATGCCTTGGCGGATGGCCTCACGGCCCTCGAACGTCCAGCCCATGGGCGGAGGCGCCTGGACCTCCCAGACCGCGTCCTCGGTGAACATCTCCTCCGTGGCCTTCCAGTCCGCGTGGTTCGCCGCGTCCGAGAAGCGCTCGATGAGCGAGCGCACCGCGAGGTGCTCGATGGGGTACGCCTCGATGTTCGCGGTGCCCGGCAGGTGGGCTCCCGCGGGCAGCGTCTTGTGGGGGCTGCCCGCGCAGCCGGCGAGCGACAGGAGCAGGGCGGAGGCTGATGCGAGGGTGTGGCGGAGCATGGTGCGTGTCCTCGGGTCGATGGGGTGGTGTGGCTCGACGGGGAGGAGAATGCGGGCCGGCATCGATTCAGTCGAACGCGTTGTTCAGGACGAAGTGTGAAGCTAGGGTGAATCGATGCCGAACCCGCTCGTCGAGATTCGCCACCTGCTGTTGCTCTCCGCGCTGGAGGAGGTGGGCAGTCTCAACGCCGCCGCGCGCAAGCTGCACCTGTCGCCCTCCGCGCTCAGTCAACAGCTCCGCGAGCTGGAGGACCGGCTGGGTGGCCCGCTGTTCCATCGGCAGTGGCGGCGCCTGGTCCTGACCTCCGCGGGGCGGAGGCTGACGGACGCGGCGCGCTCGGTGTTGGGAGAGCTCTCCCGCGCGGAGGCGGAAGCGCGGGAGCTGCTGCGGGGCGCGAGCGGCACGCTCCGGGTGGCGACGGTGTGTCTCCAGTCGTACCGCTGGCTGCCGGAGCTCCTGCGCGACTTCTCCCGCGACTGGCCCGGCCTGGAGGTCAACATCGTCACGGAAGCGAGTGAATCCCCAGTCGAGTGGCTGCTCGCGCGCAAGCTGGATGTCGCGCTCGTGGCGGGGTTGATCCGCCCCGGGCCTCGCATCCGCATGGCGCCGCTGTTTCGCGACGAGCTGGTCGCGGTGGTGGGCCGCGAGCACCCCTGGGCCCTCGCGCGACGCAAGGTCGTGGAGGTGCGCGCGCTCGGCGAAGAGCATGTCTGGACGGACCCGGGAGCCCTCCGGACCACGGCGCCCCTGGGCCGGGCGCTCGCGCAGGCGGGGAATGTCTCGCCGTGCAAGGTGACGCTCATCCCGATGACGGGGGGCCTGCCGCTCGAGATGGCTCGCGCCCACCTGGGCATCACCGTGCTGCCCCGGTGGGCCGTGACACCCCAACTGGGGGATGGGGCGCTGCACACCGTCCGGGTGGGCCCGAAGGGGTTGTGGCTGGAGTGGGCCGTGGCCACCCGCGCCGGAGAGTCCGAGCCCCCGCTCCAAGCCTTCGTGGAGGCCCTGCGCACCCACCACCCAGGCCCCCGCCGGGGAGCCCGGGCCCGGGGCTGATACATCGAGACACGGCTGAAACATCGGGACACCGGCGATACAACCCGCTGTGAAATCACGGGAATGTGAAGCCGCGCGCAACCTGGTGAGGCCCCGGGCCGATAATCCGAAACGCGCCATCCACGCTCAGCCTCGGGATCCCCCAACCATGGCCTCGAAAATCAGCGACACGCCTCGCCCCCTTCCCACCGCGTCGTCGCGAGCCTCGGCCGCGAATACCTCCCAGCCCGCCGGTGCGGCGACCAAGGCCCGGACCCCGGACCCGCGCTGGAGCAAGGACGGGTTCGAGCCGAGCAACACCCGGCCACTGCCCCAGCTTCCGGCCCCGGCGCCGCTGCCCCAGCTCCCGGCGCCCACCACCCCGGTGGAGCCCAAGTGCGAGCCCAAGCCGAAGCCGGACACCCGGGCCCAGGACGCGGACCCGATGACGCACCTGCGCTACCTCGCCTCGGATGAGCTCAAGGGGCGGGACACGCCGTCGGAGGGATTGGACGCGGCGTCCAAGTACGTCCAGGCCCACGTCCAGAAGTACGGCCTGGTGGGGCCCAACAAGGCGAACGCGCAGAACCCCTTCGAGCAGCGCTTCGACGTCTTCTCGTTCGCGGGCAAGCCGGGCGTGGCGTCGAAGGGCGAGGCGCGGGAGCACGGCGCGCACAAGCAGTTCGGCCACAAGCTCTTCGAGGAGGGCTTCTACCTGAAGGACGGAATGCCTCGCGAGACGCTCGCGATGCTCAACCGCAAGTATGAGAGCACGATGAAGGCGGAGGGGCAGCCGCTGTCCCCCGCGCGGGGAGGCGGTCTGCGGAGCGTGGAGGAGCTGCGCTCGCTGGCGACGGAGTCCGGCAAGGGCGTGAACACGATGGCGCTGCTGCCAGGCACGGGGCCGCACAAGGACGAGGTCATCGTGGTGATGGCCCACATGGACCACGTGGGCACGGACCGGCGCGGCAACATCCACAACGGCGCGGATGACAACGCGTCCGGCAGCGCGGTGTTGATGGCGGCGGTGCCGGAGCTGGCGGAGGCGCAGAAGCGCGGCGAGCTGGACCGCTCCATCCTCTTCATCTGGACCGGTGGCGAGGAGAAGGGCCTGGTGGGCTCGCAGTACTTCGTCGACAACCCGATTCCCGGGTTGGGCACGGAGCAGATCGCCGGCGTCGTCAACGTGGACATGGTGGGCCGCTGGGATGACCAGCGCCTGTCCGTCGTGGACACCAACCGCAAGGGCCAGCCGAACTACTTCCGCGAGGTGGTGGACCAGGCCAACGCGAAGCTGGCGGACCCGTTCGACCGCATCAACCGCGACATCAACCAGTACCGGGACCGGCAGGACGGCGCGGTGTTCGGCCGCAAGGGCGAGGACGTGCTCTTCCTCTTCGAGGGCCTGTCCAACCCGAACGGCGGCGGCGACCTCATCCCCGAGTACCACGAGCCCGGAGACGACATCGACCTCATCCTCCGCGACAACGGAGGCGAGAAGCCGCGCCGCGTGAAGGACCTGATGGTCAACGTCATTGGCATGGCCGCCAACCGGAAGACCGAGGAGTAGCGGCCCCGCGGTCTTGAGGCCCACGTCGCCGGCCTGGGCTCACACCCGGGTTGGCGCGCTCCACCGGGGGCTTGTTCCTGGCCCCAAGCCCGTCGAGACTCGTCGCCATGTCCGCAGGTACTCCTTCGCCGCGTCCCTGGTTCGCCTTCTCCGTCGACCTGTCCCCGGCCACGGCGCGCGAGCGCATCCCGGGCCTGCCCGCGCTGCCCTCCCTGCCGGATGGGGAGCTGGCCGAGGCGCTGGATGTGGACGTCGTCTACGACGTGCCCTCGGCGGCGTGGGGTGGGAAGGTGGCTCGGTTGGTGGATGCCCCGGGCAAGCGCCTCCCGGGGCTGCTCCGGCGCGTCTCTCCGGAGCTCTGGGAGGCCGTGAGCCGGTGGGAGGCCCCGCTCGCCGAGGCCACCACGTCGCGGGCCGTCAAGGTCCGCACCGCCACGGGCGCCATGCTCACCGCCCAGGCCTTCACCCCACCCGCGCGAGGGGGCACCCCACCTCCAGGCCCCATCAGCGAGGCCTTCCTCATCACGGTGGCCGTGGCGGCGGAGCGGGCGGGCCTGTCCGCGGACCACGTCGAGCGGCTCCAGGCGGAGGCCCGAATCGTGGAGACGATTCAGCAGGCCAAGGCGGGCGCGGCGCCGGAAACCGCATCCACTGGAAAGAAGGGCTGATCCGCAATTGCGTGGCGGAAAAGTAACGGCTTGACGCAACTTGGCGCGGGTTCCCGCCGACCATGGTCATACCAGGGGTTCGTCCCTGAGCGGTTCAAGGGTGCTCTCGTATGACGACGCTGCGACCTACTTCTCGTGCCAGCACCGCGTCCACCGGGTCTTCCGCGGATGCCGCGCCCGTCAATGGTCTCAAGCCGAAGGGGGGGAGCTGGAACCGCTCCGCGACAAAGGAAGTCTCCATCTCCGAGCTGCAGACGAAGTTCGGTTGGACGGACCAGAGCTGGGAGGCCGGGTTGCTGAAGGCGGCGGACACCGCCGGCGGCAAGACGCGGGGGAACAACGGGAAGGTGTCCGCGGCGGAAATCCAGGCGTACCTGGCCGCGCCCACGGATGGACGCTACCTGACGTCGTCAGCGCTTCAGCAGGGCAGGGCCGCGCTCGACGCGAAATTGTCCAAGGGGGGCGGGGCGCCGGTGAAGGTGGATGCCTTCGACCAGGGGTGGCAGGACAACCTGGCCAAGCGCGCCGACCTGCTGGGAGGGAACAACGATGGCAAGGTGAGCCAGGACGAGCTGGCGGCCTACATCCAGAAGTCCAAGGCGAACCAGGCGGACGGCGTGCGGTGGGTGCCGGACCAGCAGATGGCCGCCTTCCAGAGCCGTGTCGCGCAGGCCGCGGGTGAGGTGGACCCTCTGCGTCCCACGGGCGGCAAGGGCATGGAGATGGTGAAGCAGTACTCGCGGCTGATGCTGGACGAAGGAAAGAACCTGCCCACCTTCGTGAGCTACATGCTGTCCGCCTCCGACATCAAGGAGACGCCGGCCGACGTGCACCGGGACAAGAGCACCTTCGTGCGAGACCCGGTACTGGGCACCCAGGGCGTCACGGACTCGGACTACAACAACACGGGCTTCGACCGTGGGCACATGAAGCCCGCGGAGGACTCTCCCACTCAGGAGGCGATGAACGAGAGCCACCTGATGACCAACATCGCGCCCCAGTACGGCAACCACAATCAGCAGGCGTGGCGGACGCTGGAGCGGGCCATCGGTGACCTGGTGGCGCAGACGGGCGGCAAGGCCCACATCATCACGGGCAACCTGTTCCTCGACAAGAACGGCAAGCCGCTGCCCCAGGAGTCGGTGACGACGACGGGCGCGAAGGACCGGAAGATTGGCGTCCCCACGCACAACTTCAAGACGGTGCTGCTGGAGCTGCCCAACGGCAACGTGTCGATGTTCGCGTACATGGTGCCGAACGTGAAGGACGGGCCGTCGAAGAAGGACGCCATCGTTCCAATGCTGGAGGCCTCGCGGGTTCCGGTGGACCAACTGGAGACGCTGCTGGGACAGGACCTGTACGCGAACCTCCCCAAGAGCGTGCAGGACAAGCTGGAGAAGGACTCCAAGGCCCCCGGTGCGTTCCAGCTCGAGGGCAGCCGGTATGAGGCCGTCACGCTGCTGACGCAGCGCTAGTCGCCGCATCAGCCCCGCGCCAGGAATGGCGCCGTGCGGCTGTGAGGAACCCGCGCCAGCTGCGCGGGTGTGCCGGTGGCGACGACGTGTCCTCCTTCGTCTCCGGCACCCGGGCCCATGTCGATGACCCAGTCGCTCGCGGAGACCACGCGCATGTCGTGCTCCACGAGGATGACGGTGTTGCCGGCATCGACGAGCCCGTCGAGCTGAGCCATCAGCTTGTCCACGTCCGCCGGATGCAGGCCCGTGGTGGGCTCATCCAGGATGTAGAGCGTGTGGCCTCGCTGAGGGCGTTGCAGCTCCGTCGCCAGCTTGATGCGTTGCGCTTCTCCGCCTGACAGCTCCGTCGCGGGCTGGCCCAGCCGCAGGTAGCCGAGCCCCACGTCGCGCAGCACGCTCAGGGCTCGCAGCGCGTGAGGCTCGTCCGCGAAGAACGCATGGGCTGTGTCCACCGTCATGCCCAGCACCTCCGCGATGTTCTTCCCCTGGTAGCGGACCTCCAGCGTCTTCTCGTTGTAGCGGGCGCCGTGGCAGGTGGGGCACGGGGCATAGACGCTGGGCAGGAACAGCAGCTCCACGCTGACGAAGCCCTCGCCCTCACACGTCTCGCAGCGCCCCTTCACCACGTTGAAGGAGAAGCGCCCGGCGTCGTACTTGCGCGCCTTGGCGGCGGGCGTCGCGGCGAAGAGCTTGCGCACGTGGTCGAACAGGCCCGTGTAGGTCGCGAGGTTGGAGCGTGGCGTGCGGCCGATGGGTTTCTGGTCCACGCGCACCAGGCGGTGGATGCCCTCCATTCCCTCGGTGATTCGCCCGCCGGTGGTCCTCACCTCGGAGCGCTCCAGCAGTTCACCTTCCTCTTCATCCTCGACGGGCTCGTGGCCCAGGTGCGCGGAGACCAGCTCGACGAGGACCTGGCTCACCAGGCTCGACTTGCCAGAGCCGGAGATGCCCGTGACGGTGGTGAAGACCCCCAGCGGGAAGTCGGCGTCCAGGCCGTGCAGGTTGTTGCGGTGGACGCCGCGCAGGCGCAGCCATCCACGAGGCTCTCGGGGCGGCCGGGCTCGAGAGGGTTGGGCTCCGAAGAGGTAGCGCCGCGTCTGTGAGGGCTCGACGTCCTGGAGCCCTTCGAGCGGTCCGCTGTAGAGGACCTCGCCGCCCTTCTCACCGGCGGCGGGGCCCACGTCCACCACCCAATCCGCGTGGCGGATGACGTCCACCTCGTGCTCCACGACGAACAAGGAGTTGCCCGCGCCCTTCAGCGAGTCGAGCGCCTTGAGCAGCGACTGGGTGTCCGCGGGGTGCAGGCCCGCGGAGGGCTCATCCAGCACGTACACCACGCCGAACAGATTGGAGCGGACCTGGGTCGCGAGCCGCAGCCGCTGCAGCTCCCCCGGCGAGAGCGTGGGCGTGGAGCGCTCCAGCGAGAGGTATCCCAGGCCCAGCCCCATCAGGACCTGGAGCCGGGCCACCAGGTCCTGGGCGATGCGCTCCGCGACGAGCACCTTCTCGGGGTGCTCTCGCGTGAGCTTCTTCAACGAGAAGGCCGTCCCGTCCGCGTAGGGGCGCAGCAGCGCGTCGACACGCTTGAGCGGCAGCTGCGACAGCGCGCCGTAGTCCAGGCCCGCGAAGGTGACGGACAGGGACTCCGGGCGCAGCCGCTTGCCGTGGCACACGGGGCACTCGCCGCTCTCCAGGTAGCGTGAGACGCGCTTCTTGATGAGCGCGCTCTGGGTCGTGGCGAAGGCCTGGAGCACGTAGCGCCGCGCGCTGGTGAAGGTCCCCATGTAGCTGGGAGGCGCCTTGCGCTTGAGTGCCTGGCGCGTCTGGGCCGGTGTCAGGCCCGCGTAGACCGGGACGGTCGGCTGCTCTTCCGTGAAGAGAATCCAGTCGCGGTCCTTCTTGGGCAGCTCCCGCCAGGGCCGGTCTACGTCGTAGCCGAGCGTCACCAGGATATCGCGCAGGTTCTGCCCGTGCCACGCGGGAGGCCAGCTGGCGATGGCGCGCTCGCGGATGGTGAGCGAATCGTCGGGGACGAGCGAGCGCTCCGTGACTTCGTAGACGCGTCCCAGGCCATGGCAGTTCGGGCAGGCGCCGGCGGGCGTGTTGGGAGAGAAGGCGTCGGAGTCCAGGTGGCGCTGGTTCGCCGGGTAGGTTCCCGCGCGCGAATAGAGCAGGCGCAGCGAGTTCGACAGGGTCGTCACGCTGCCCACCGACGAGCGTGTCGTGGGTGCGCCCCGGTGTTGTTGCAGGGCCACGGCGGGAGGAAGTCCCTCGATGGAGTCCACCTCGGGATTCCCCGCGGGGTCGATGAGCCGCCGGGCATACGGGGCCACGGATTCGAAGTAGCGGCGCTGGGCCTCGGCGTAGAGCGTGCCGAAGGCCAGGGAGGACTTGCCGGAGCCGGAGACACCCGTGAAGACGACCAGGGCATCGCGCGGCAGGTCGACGTCCACGTCCTTCAGGTTGTGTTCCCGGGCACCTCGGACCTGGACGAACCCCGTCCGTGGGTGGGGGGCGGGCGCTGCGCTGGGGGGACGGCGGGGACGGCTCATGAGGGGCTCCTCGCGGTGTCCTACCGAATGTGGGGCCACCTGGCACGGCCGGCCTGTCTTCGCGAGGTCAGGACCTGGCGGGCCGGTTGGGGCTCGGTGAGGCCCCGGGCTTCGTGGTACACGAGAGGGCAGCGGCGCGCGGTCTCCGCGCTCTCTCGGAATCACGGCCCCTCATGCGCACGGACTCCTCGGTACTCCTGCTGGGCTTTGCTGGCGCGGGTGCGCGCCTCCGCTTCGTGGAAGTTTCACCGCGAAGGTCGCGCGGCGGGGGCGGCGCCACGCCAGGGCATGGGCTCGCGGGGCCGGCGTAGGGGAGGCCGGGATGGTCGCGAGTCCCTTCGACGAGGCTTTCGAGGCGCTGTTGCACGCGATGCGAGAGCCGGGCTCCTCCCGCCTTCGCTCCATGCCGGGAGCACGCGAGGCCGTGTCGCGTGCATTGGATGAGGCCGCGTCACTTCAGGGCGTCGCGCCCGAACCCGTTGCCTTCGCGCGGCACCTGGGTGCGCAGTTGGCGCGCTCCGAGGACCCGGGGCTCGCGTTGGAGCATTTGCATGCCCGGGACCTCGCGCTCGCGCTCGCGTGTGCGTTGGGACGGATGGGCGCGAGCGAGCGATTGGAGCAGGAGGTCCTCCAGAAGCTGCGCGTGCCGCTGGCGCGAATCCATCCCTCTCCCGCGTTCGCCGACGAGGTGCTTCAAGTGCTCCGAGCCAATCTCCTCATGCCTCGCGAGGACGCGCCGCCGCGGCTGTTGGGGTATGCGGGGGTGGGCTCATTGCTGCATTGGGTGAACATCACCGCGGTGCGGCTCGCGCTGCGCATGCGCAAGGCCCAGGGGGATGAGTCTCTCGTCGAGGCGGAGGTGCTCGCCGCGCACCCCGCGTCCGGAGGGCTGGAGCTGAGCTTCCTCCGCGAGGACGCACGAGCACACGTGCGCGCGGCCTTCGTCCTCGCGGTGGCCTCGCTGGATGACGAGGACCGGGAGTTGCTCCGTCTGCACTTCGTCGAGCGTCTCTCCCTGGAGCAGATGGGGACGTTGTTCAGCCTGCACAAGTCGACGATGTCCCGACGGCTCTCCGGCGTGCAGGCGCTGCTGGAGAAGCGGACCCGGCGCATGTTGTCGGAGCGGCTGTCGCTGCGCGAGGACGAGCTGGAGAGCTTGATGCGCGCGATTCACGGCCGGCTGGACTTGAGCCTCTCGGGACTGTTGGGAGGACGCCAGTGACGTGCCCGGATGAGGACTCGCTCGCGCGGTATGTGAATGGGGTGCTCGCGCCCGATGCGACGCGAGACGTACGGGCACATGTGTCTGGCTGCTCCGAATGCCGGAGTGTGCTCGCGGCGTTGAGCGCGCTCGATGCTCCCGCCGCTGGCCAGGCCTCAGGGCCGCTCGTCACCGGGACGCGCGTGGGGCGCTACGTGGTGCTGGGGCTCTTGGGGGAAGGGGGCATGGGCCGGGTGCATGCGGCGTATGACCCGGAGCTGGACCGCAAGGTGGCGCTCAAGCTGCTCAACCTCGAGCGGCTTCGGGAAGGCACGCTCACGGAGGCGCGTCAGCGACTGGAGCGCGAGGCGCGCACGATGGCGCGGCTGTCACATCCGCACGTCGCGCGTCTTCACGACGTGGGGGAGTACCAGGGGCAGCTCTTCCTGGTGATGGAGCTGGTCGAGGGTGGAACGCTGCGGCGATGGCTGCAGGAGAAGCCGCGCACTCGAAGGGAAATCCTCGCGCGCTTCATTCAAGCGGCGGAGGGGCTCGCGGCCACGCATGCGCTGGGCATCGTCCATCGCGACTTCAAGCCCGACAACGTCCTGCTGACCCGCGATGGACAGGTCCGCATCACCGACTTCGGCCTGTCCAATGTGACGGGCGCTCAGGCCGCGAGGCTGGGGCCAGGGGCGGGTGCCACGGGCACCGAGCGGCTCACCGTCACGGGAGCGCTGTTGGGAACACCCGCGTATGGCGCACCGGAGCAGCTGCGGGGAGAGCGGGGCGATGAACGCTCGGACCAGTTCGCTTTCTGTGTCGCGCTCTACGAGGCGCTCAATGGACAGCGGCCCTTCGAGGGTGCGACTCATGAGGAGCTGCTGGCGTCCATGGAGCGGCAGGCCATCCGGCCCGAGCAGCCGGGAGTCCCAGGCTGGCTCAAGGCCTTGGTCCGTCGTGGTCTCTCCGCGGACCCCGCGCGTCGCTTCGAGTCGATGGATGCGCTGCGTGCACGGCTCGCGCGCGACGCGGGCGCATGGCGGCGCACGCTGGTCACCGCGGTGGTGGGAGGGGGGCTGGTGGGGGCCGCGTTCATCGCGTGGGGACATGCCTCGGAGCCTCGGGAGACGTGTCATGGAAGCGAGCGGCACCTCGTGGGCGTCTGGGACGCTGCCCTCCGCGAGTCGACCCGTCAGGCCTTCTTGAAGACGGGCGCTCCGGCGGCCGAGGCGTCCTTCCTGGCCGTGGCCTCCGCGCTGGACCGGTGGACGCAGGACTGGACACGTGCGCACCAGGAGGCATGTGAGGCGACGCGTGTCTTCGGTGAGCAGTCCGAAGCGGTGCTCGGCTTGCGCATGACGTGTCTGGACCAGCGGCTGAGGGAGCTCGGCCGGCTGACGGTGGCGTTGCAGGGCGCGGACACTCGCACGGTGGAGCGAGGCTTCGCGTTGGGCACCTCGCTTGGCGGTGTCGCGGGCTGCTCCGACGTGAGGACGTTGCAGGAGGCGGTGTCTCCACCAGAGGACCTGGCGGCCCGGGCGGAGGTGGAGGCGGTGCGCGCCGCGCTCGCGAAGGCGGGCGCAGAGATGCTCACAGGGCACGTGTCGGAGGCGCTGAAGGTGGCCTTGCCCGCGAGGGACCGTGCGCTGCTCACCCGTCACCGGCCGCTGGAGGCGGAGGCTCATCTGCTCTGTGGCCGCCTTCAGGAGGAGGCCGGTGCGTTCGAGGACGCGCGAGCCTCCTATTCGCGAGGTGCCCTCGCGGCGGAGGCAGGGCGTCACCTGGGCGTGCTCGCGCGGGTGCTGCATGCCCAAGCGTGGCTGATGGGACATGACTTGCGGCGCAGCGAGGAGTCGTGGCCCTTCCTCCATCGCGCGCGAGCCGTGGCGGAGTCACTCCGGGACTCCGAGCTGGACACGTTACTGGACCATGTCCACGCGGAGTTGGTGGAGCAAGAAGGTCGCTTCGCGGAGGCGGAGGTCCTCGTTCGCAAGTCGCTGGAGGCGGCCACCGCGCGAGGCCAGGTGCTCGCGCGCGCGGAGCTGAATGGCCGGCTGGGGATTCTCGCCCGATATCAAGGTCGGCTGCTGGACGCGAAGCGCTGGCAGGAGGAGGCCCTCCAGATTCACGAGGGGCTCCACGGCCCGGAGCACCCGCACACCGGAGCGGCGCTGTTGAACCTCGGCGGTACGTTGGCGCACCTGGGAGAACTCGAGCACGCGGAGGCCACCCTTCAGCGCGCCCTCTCCATCCTTCGTTGGTCGCTGGGTGAGGAGCACCTGGCGGTGGCCCGGGCCTGGTCCAATCTGGCCATCATCTACTTCGAGTGGGGCCATGGTCCCCAGGCGCGAGAGGCCGCCGAGAAGAGCCTGGCCGTGGCGCGCAAGAGCGTGGGTGCGGAGAGCCCCGTGTTGATGGGCATGGAGTCGAACCGGCTGGGCGTGTTGGGCGAGCTGGGGGCGCGCGAACAGGAGCTGGCGCAGGCTCGGCGCAGTCTGGCCCATCACCAGCGCGTCTATGGCGCCTCCCATCCGGAAGTGGCCTTGGACGCGCATGAGGTGGGGCGCCTGTTGCGTCTGCTGGGCCGCGCCCGGGAGGCTCGGGGATTCCACGCGCAAGGCGTCGCACTCCAGGAGCCGCTGCTCGCGAAGGGGGAGGTGGATGGCGAAGGCCTGCGCTACCTCGCGGACGCGTTGCTGTTCCTGGGGCGGGTGGAGGAGGCGTGGACCCACGCGGAGAGCGCGCTGGCGAGCCTGGAGCGGGACCAGGGGCCTTCTTCACCGGAGCGCATCAAGACGCTGTTGCTGCTGGGAGACATCCACCTCGCGCGAGGCAAGCCCGCGGAGGCCCTGACACCCCTGCGGGAGGGGTTGGGGGCACTCATGGCTCAGCGGGTGGTCTCCGCGCAGGTTCCCTTGATTCGGCGGCGCCTGGCCCAAGCGCTTCGTCTGACAGGGGCGGCCTCGGACGCGTGCCAGGAGGCGGCGCGGGCCTGGTCGGAGCTGGACTCCTGGCGGACGGCCTATGCGCAGGAGACCTTGGATGCCCGGGCCGAACTGGGCCACTGTCCCAGGTAGCTGTCGATTTCCTGCAACACCTCCGTCGGGCGTGTCTCCTCATTCATGGGGCCGGGTTTCCCCGTGGACTTTCGTGAGGACGATGATGAAGACGGCGACGTGTATCCTGGTGGTTCTCTCCGCGCTGGCGGTGGGTTGTGGCAATTCCGACGAGGGTGACGACGGTGGCGGCGGAGGCGGGTCCTCGCTCGAGTGTTCCGCCGTCGGCTGGTGCACGAACTGGTATCCGAGCGTCCGGGAGGCGCAGAACGCTCCTGCGTTGACGGGTGGAGCGTTGGCCGACGGCCTCTACCGCATGGAGCAGGGGTCTCACTCCATCCAGGGCCTGCGCATCCAGGGAAAGTCCATCCTCCTCATCGGGAGGAGCTGGGGCAACTTCGTGGGCACCTGGAAGGCGGACGGCGGCAAGCTGACCATCTCGGTGGCTGGCAACTGCGATGAGCAAGGCGAGACGTCCATGACCACGCAGTTCACCTATGCCTTCGCGGTCAAGGGGAACGCGGTCTACCTCCAGGATCTGGACACCGAGGGCAGGCCCGTCCTCCTCTTCCAGAAGGTGAGCTCGTTGTGTGAGGAGAACGCCACCTTCAGCTGTTCCTCGCGCGTCTGCGCCTGCGTCACGACGACGAACAAGCCCCTCACGGGGCAGACCGCCTGCGACTGAGGCGGTCCCTGTCAGTCGAGCAGCTGCATCAGGTCCGCGCGGGTGATGGCGGCGCCTCCCGAGGCGCCTCCGAGCGCGGACTCGAACAGCGCGCGCTTCTTGTCCTGGAGCGTGAGGATCTTCTCCTCCACCGTGCCCTGGGACACCAGCCGGTACACCATGACGGGGCGCTGCTGTCCGATGCGGTGCGCGCGGTCCGCGGCCTGATTCTCCACGGAGGGGTTCCACCACGGGTCCACCAGGAACACGTGGTCCGCCGCGGTGAGATTCAGGCCCGTCGCGCCCGCCTTCAGCGAGATGAGCATCACGGGCGGACCCTTCGGGTCCTGGAAGGACTCCGCCACGGCGCCGCGGTTTGAGGTGGAGCCGTCCAGCCGGATGAAGCCGATGCCGGCCTCTCGCAGCGCGGGCTCGATGAGGTCCAGCATGGACGTCCACTGCGAGAAGACGAGCGCTTTGTGGCCGTCCTCCACCGCCGTGGAGAGCGCCTCCACCAGCGCCTGCACCTTGGATGACGACTTCGCGTGCTGTCCCGGGACGAGCGCCGGGTGGCACGCGGCCTGACGCAGCCGAAGGAGCGCCTCCAGCGCCTTGAGCACGCTGCCGCCGGCCTCGAGCTGGGAGACCACCTCCTCGCGCGTGGCGGAGTACACCGCGTCGTAGACGGCGCGCTCGTGCTCGCTCAAGGTGACGTGGCGGACGGACTCCGTGCGGGGCGGAAGCTCCGGGGCCACGTCGCGCTTGAGCCTGCGCAGGACGAAGGGCCGGATGCGCGCGCGCAGCCGCTCCGCCGCGCCCTTCAGGTTGTCACTGACGGGACGCGCCCAGCGCTCCTCGAAGTCCTTGCGCCCGCCGAGCAGGCCCCGGTTGGCGAAGTGCATCAAGCTCCACAGCTCCTCCAGCCGGTTCTCGATGGGCGTGCCGCTGAGCGCGAGCCGGAACTGGGCCTCCAGTCCGTAGGCCGCGCGCGCCACCTGGCTGTCGGGGTTCTTGATGGCCTGCGCCTCGTCGAGCACCACCATGTCCCACTGCCTGGCGCCGAGGACCTCCGCGTCCAGGCGCATGAGCGCGTAGGTGGTGAGCGTGACGTCGGCCGTCTCGTCCAGGGAGCGTCCGGGGCCGTGGTAGACGGAGACCTTCAGCGAGGGACGGAAGCGCCGCACCTCCGCGTGCCAGTTGGGAAGCACGCTGGTGGGGGCGACGACGAGGGTGCCCTTGCCGACCATGCAGATGGTCTGGAGTGTCTTGCCCAGACCCATGTCGTCCGCGAGCACGCCGCCCAGGCCCGCCTGTCGCAAGAAGGTGAGCCAGCTCACGCCCTGGAGCTGATACGGGCGCAGCTTCGCCGTGAGGTCCGAGGGGAGTCGGGGGTCGGGGAGCTTCTCGAAGCCTTGCACCAGGGGCGCCAGCCGCTCGAGTCCCGGCGGTGGTGGATGCTCCAGCTCCTCGCACAACTCGGTGAGCTGGGGGATGGCGTGGTTGGCCAGCCGCCCATCCGAGCCTCGCGCCGCGAGCAGCTCCGCCACGCGGTGACCGTGTGACTTCAGCCACTGAGTGGGAAGAGGAGCCCAGCCGCCGCCCTCCAGGGGCACGAGCCCCAGGCCTTCCTCCCACGCCTTCATCACCGCGCCCGCGTCCACCGTGCGAGGTGCCTCCGGTCCCGCGCCCTCCACCTGGAAGTCGAACGAGAAGCCCACGCTGGGAACACCCGTCTCGGTGGCGCCCGCCTCCACGTTCAGCAGGGGCCGCAGCTTCACGTCGGGACTGACGAAGCGCGCGGCGTCTCCGGTGAGTCCACCGCGCCACTTGCGCAGCTTGTCGGCGAGCTGCACGGCCTCCTTGCCCTGCACCGTCACCCGCCGCCCGGGGACCATGTTGAGCTCGTCGCGCAGGCCGTGGATGAGCTGCTGCTCGGCGGCCTCGTTGCGCACGGGCACCGCGCCTTGCAGGTACATCATCCGCCCGTTGTCGATGCGCACGGTGGGCGGTGAGCCATAGACGAGCGTGGGCAGCACGGAGAGGCCCGCGTCCAACGGGTCCAGCTCTAGGGAGATTCTCGGCTTGAGCGTGCGGTCGATGGGCGGCAGCCGCTTGCTCTTCACGTCGACGGGGAGCCGCCGCGCCATCTCCGGCAGCACCTTGCCCGTGAGGTCGCCCATCTGCTCGGGCGAGAAGACGCGCTCTTGCGGCAGCTTCTCCAGCCGGGGGCCGGTGAGGGTCTGCTCACCCAGGCGGAAGAGCACGCCGCCTCCCACCGCGATGCCGGGGCTGACCACCTCCGTGGCGCGCGGGTCCCGGTCCACCTTCAACACCGTCTGCTCGCCCCGGTCCTCCACGGTGACGCGCGGCAGGAGCAGCTCGCTGGACACCGACACCAGCATCCCATCGAAGAGGACGGTGCGCGCCGGCTCCAGCGCGCGCAGCAGCGCCTCCAATCGCTCCGGAGGCAACGCGCCGCGCGTGGGCTTGGCGAGCAGCGCGTCCGCGACGCGGTCGCACGGCTCCACCTGGATGCGCGCGGCCTCCACTGGATTCGTCAGGAGCGACGACAGGCTGCGCGCGAGCAGGCGCGCAGTGTTGTCGGGCCGCACCACCAGCCGTTCGAGCTGGAGCCCTCCGTCCACGCGCTTGAAGCGGTACACCATCCGTTCCGGCTTCGCCGCGGCGCCCGGGCGTGCTCCGGCGGAGGGAGCGCTGCTCCCGGGCGGGCGCGGCGCGGTGGGAGTGCTCCCGGGCGAGCGCGGCGCCGCGGTGGGGCCAGCGGGCGCGCGCGGTGGCGGACTGGGACGGGGCGGGGTGCCTTTCTGCGAGGTGTGGTGGAGGAAGAGGGCGGCGGCGACCACGTGCTCACACGGGTCCACCTTTCCTCGACAGTCACACTCCCAGATTTCGTCCTCGGGATAGAGGGTGGTGGTGACCGGGGCGGGGCGGCCGGTGGCGCGCACGCGCAGCACCGTCTCCTCCTCACCCACGGACTGTACGGAGACGGCACCCGCGCGAGCGAGTCCCATGCCCGCGGACCACGTCTCCGGGCGTGCTTCTTCCTGGATGGCTTCGAGCAGGTCAGCGGTCGCGGACATACGAGGACCGCCTCCCTAGCGCCGTGGCGGACCCGGCGCAATCCTCGCCTGCGCCGGGTCCTGTCGCCGCGTGGCTACGGGTAGGTGTCCAGGTACGCCCGGTGGCTGTTGGAGAACTCGAAGTTGACGAACTTGTCCCAGTTGATGGACCAGGTCATCAGTCCCTTGAAGCCGGGGTAGCCCGAGGGGTTGCGCAGCACATAGCTGCCGCCGAAGGACTGGCCCTTGATGAGGTAGTCGAGCGCCCGCTGGACGTTGGCCGGGCTCGTGTATCCGCCACCCGCCGCCTGGGGCGAGGCCGGCAGTCCAATCAGCACCTGGTCCGCACGCAGCGCGGGGAACATGTTGGACGCGTTGCCTCCGACGGGGAAGCCGCGCAGGAGCATCTCCGCCATGGCCACATGGAAGTCCGCCGTGCCCTGCGCATACGAGCGGCCGTCCAGCGCCGTGACGGTGCCGGTGTTGTAGTGCTGCACGTGCAGGTAGCTCAACCTGTCGCGCAGCGCGTGGATGACCGGCAGGTATGCGCCCCAGGGGCCGCCATACGCGGCCATGCCCCCCTGCACATAGGCTGTCTCGGGGGCCATGGTGAGGACGAAGCCGGCGCCGTTCTGGTTGAGCAGTTGGCGGGTGGCCTGGATGAGGTTGACGATGCGCGGCGTGGTGGGATTGCGGAAGTCGGTGTCGGTGCCGTTGAGCGACAGCGAGCTGCCTTCCAGGTCCAGGTCGAACCCGTCGAAGCCGTAGGTGTTGATGAGGGACTGCATCGTGTTGACGAAGTTCTGCCGCGCGGTCGCGTCATCCAGGTGCACCGTCCCGTTGGCGCCGCCAATGGAGATGAGCACCTTGCGGCCCTGGCCCTTCAGGAAGGCGACGTCGGCCTTGAACTCGTCGACCGTCGAATTGTACGGCGCGAAGGCCATGTTGCCGGAGCCCGCGCCCCCCACCGGCTCCGCGAAGGCCACCTGGATGACGTTGTACTTCGGGGAGATGTCGCGCAGCCGGATGTTGGTCGAGCCGTTGTCGAAGTTGTGCCAGTAGCCCACGATGATTTTCTTCCCCGTGGGCTGGGGCCCGTCCGTCGTGGTGGCGGAGATGGAGCCGCTCGCCGGTGAGCGGTTGCCCGCGGCGTCCCGGGCCTTCACCGTGAAGCTGTACGTGGTCTTCGGCGTCAACCCCATCACGCTGGCGCTGGTGGTGTCGGTGGACGCGGAGGCCGTCGCGCCGCCATTGACGAAGATTTCGTAGCCGGTGACACGCACGTTGTCCGTGGACGCATTCCAGGACAGCGTCACGCTGTCACTGCTCACCCCCAGGGATGCAAGGCCGGTGGGCGTGGAGGGGGCCTCGGTGTCCGAGGGAGGATTTCCCGTCCGCTCCGTCCAGAGCGCCGGGACGTTGGGCGGCTCCCACCCCACGAGGGAGGTGTGCGGCTGACGGCAGTCGTAGCCCTTGCCTCCGTAAGAGACGATGTCTCCCGCGACGTACTGGACATTCGGCGCCCACGCGCCCCGGTCCGCCGCGAAGGCCCGCGTGGGGAGCAGGGGGGTGAACAGGGTCATGAGGACCACCACGGCGGCGAGTCCCACCGAGTGGAAGCTTCGTGGCATCTGCATGGCGTTTGCCTTTCGGCTGGCGGAGGAGCGGGCCCGGAGGCACCAGGCCATGAGAGAGGCCCGCGTCTTTTTTCGGGTCAAAACGCAAGGACCTCGCGCGCGCCTTCTCGCTCGCCGCGGCGCGCCGGGTGGCCAACGCTGGGGGCTTGCATCCGCACCCGTGGCTTCACTGGCGTGCGACGCGGAGAAAATCCGCCGGAAATTCCCCCGGCTTTTCGGGCCGGTGTGCTGACCGCGGCCAGTCATTTCGCGGGCTTGGCGTCGGCTTCGGAAAATTCAGGGCCGTGTCGATCGTCCCCCCGGTCATTCGACGAAGCGATAGAGGCCGGGAAGTCACCGGTCAATTGGACCCGAGACCCTGAAGGAGAACGAACGATGCGATTCATGGTGATGGTGAAGGCGACGAAGGACTCGGAAGCGGGAACGATGCCGGAGCAGTCCCTGCTGGAGGCGATGGGCAAGTACAACGAAGAGCTGGTGAAGGCGGGCGTGCTGCTCGCGGGTGAGGGCCTCCACCCCAGCTCGAGGGGCGTGCGAGTGCGCTTCAACGGCGCGGGCCGGACGGTGATTGATGGCCCCTTCGCGGAGACGAAGGAGCTGATCGCTGGCTTCTGGCTGTTCCAGGTGAAGTCCCTGGAAGAGTGCATCGAGTGGGTGAAGCGCTGCCCGAACCCCATGCTGGGCGAGTCCGAGATTGAGATTCGCAAGGTGTTCGACCCCGAGGACTTCGGCGCGGCCCTCACGCCCGAGCTCAAGGCGCAGGAAGAGAACCTGCGCAAGCAGGCCACGAAGAACTGAGCGTCTGCGTATTTCCACGGAGGACACACGCGGCCCGGCTCGGCTCCGGGCGCGCGTGCGGTAGGACTGGGCACCGGTATCGGCTCACGCCGGTGTGTCGTTGAAATCAGTATCACCGGAGTCAAGCGGCTCGGTCGGTGCTTGTGTTTTGAAGGGCTTGTCTGGGTGTCATGGCCATACAGGGTCATGAACGCGAGACGTGTATCTTGGACGGGCTCATACGCGCGGTTTCATCCGCTGTGACGCCGTGTCTCTCTCTCGGGCTCCTCGTGGATTTCCCGCACGGAACGGCGGGAGATAGGTGTTTGTCAATTCGCGCGTCGATGTGCTCGTGAACGGACGTTCGTGGCTGTCTTTGGGTTGCGCATGCGGGGGGCTGATGCAAGGAATGTCAGACCCCCTGTGCATAAAGCACGCGACTCAATCCATCCCATGTTGTTCATGAAATGTGAGGGTTCAGCATGTCCCCGTCATCACGCCTGGGTCCCCTGTCGCACGCACACGTCCTGGAGCGGATTCGCCACTGCGCGGCGACTGTCACCCGGTATCCGCTCGATATCCTGACCGCCGAGGCGCAGCTGGAGGACGAGCTGGGCATCGACTCGGTGAAGCTCGCGGAGATCGCCGCCGTCGTCGCGCGTGAGTTCGGCCTCGCCGTGGAGCGCCTGCCTCGGGGGGCGAAGGCCCGGACGCTGAGCTCCATCGCCGAGCAGGTGGTGCTGCTGCTCTCGGAGGCGGCGCCCGCGCCCGTCGCCGCGCCGGTGGCTCCGTCCATTCCCAAGCCGGTGGCGGTGGCCGCGCCGGTGGCTCCCCCGGTGGCTGGGGCTCCTGCGGACCTCGACGCCCGGGTGCGCGGCGTGTTCGCGAGGGTGACGCGCTACCCGGAAGAGTTGCTGACGCCCGAGGCGGACCTGGAGGACGAGCTGGGCATCGACTCCGTCAAGCTGGCGGAGGTGCTCGCGGTGCTCGCCAAGGAGCTGGGGCTGGAGTTGGGGCCTCGTCCGTCGCGGCGGCTGCGCACGCTCTCCGCCGTGACGGAGGAGATTCGTTCCCGGCAGGGCCCGGGTGTTCCCACTCCAAGCCCGGTGGTCTCCCTGCCCGTGGCCGTCCGGTCCCCTCTTCCCTTCGAGGGCAAGGTGGCGCTCGTCACCGGCTCCGGGAAGGGGATTGGGAAGGTCATCGCCCAGCGGCTGGCGAGCGCGGGGGCGACGGTGGTCGTCAACTCGTTTCATTCCCGCGAAGAGGGGGAGCGCACCGCGCAGGAGATCATCGCGGCGGGAGGCAAGGCGCTGCACGTGTGGGGCTCCGTCGCGCAGGAGGAGCACCTGGAGCGGCTCTTCACCACCATCTCGGAGCGGCTGGGGGGCTTGGACTTCCTGGTGTGCAACGCCTCCAACGGGATGATTGGCCCGTTCGACCGCATCGCCCCGCGTGACTGGGACAAGGCATTCCGCACGTGTGTCACCGGGACGTACGAGTGCGCCATGCGCGCCCGGCCGCTGATGGCGCGGCGAGGGGGTGGAGTCATCGTCACGATGTCGACCTCCATGTCTCAGCGGTACATGTATGACCTGGGGTGCCAGGGCGTGGTGAAGGCGGGAGTCGAATCGCTCACGCGCTACCTGGCGGCGGAGCTCGCGCCGGAAGGCATCCGCACCAACTGCGTGTCGGCGGGCCCGGTGCATGGGGAGCTGCTGGGCATGTTCCCCAACGCGGCGGGGCGAGTGACGCGGTGGGAGTCCGCCACGCCGGGCGGGCAGCTCTGCACGGCGGAAGACGTGGCCGACGTGACGGAGCTGCTGCTGGGCCCCAAGACGCAGCGGGTGAATGGCGCGGTCTGGGTGGTGGACGGTGGGCTCTCCGCGACGGTGGATGGCCTGCTGCCGGAAGGGCGTCCGCAAGCCAACGGGCACGACGTGCGGGCGCTGAGTGCACTGGATTCCTGAGCATCGGACGGGGGACTTCACCATGGGCTACTTCGCTGTCCCGTACGTCATCCACTTCGATGACACGATGGCCTACGGGAGCCATCACTTCCTCACCAACTTCAAGTTCCAGTGCGCGGGCCGGGAGCACCTGCTCTTCAGTCCGCACTTCTTCGAGGTGCCGGACTTCCGCCGCGACTTCGACCGGGTGCTGCTGCTCACGCACGAGGGCTACTCGCGCAACCTGTCGCCCGCGAACCTGGGCGACAGGCTGGTGGTGTTCACGTCGTTCGAGGCCCGAGGCGAGGTGTCGCTGCGCTTCTGCTTCCGGACGCTGAAGTGGGACGGGACACCCGTCGCTTGCGGCTACCAGACGGTGTTGTGCGCCGACAGGGAGACGGGCGCCCTCTGCCCGTTCCCCGAATCGTTCCGTCCCTGCCTGGATTCGCTGGCGGGAATCTTCGAGCCGGAAGGGGAGCCCAGCTTCCGCGACCGCGCGCTCAAGGGAGGCTCCGCCGTCCACACTTTGTTCCCGGAGTCGCTCAAGGCCCTGGCGGGACAGCTCCTCGCGGACCCGGCTTCGCTGGGGACATCCCGCATCGTCGAACTGGCGCCGCCGCCCGTGGTGAAGAAGGAGCCCGCGTGGGTGCTTCCGGCGGGGGCGCGTGTGTTCCTCTTCGCGGGACAGGGCTCCTTCGAGCCCGAGCTGTTCGTGCGCTTGAAGTCGCTGCAGCCGGAGCTCGGAGAGGAGCTCTCGGCGGTGGCGGCCGTGGCGCGGCGTCACGGCTTCGATGTGAGCGCGCTGCTCGCGGCCACCGACGCGGCCGGGGTGCGGAGCGCGCTGGAGCAGTCACCGAGGCTGGACCAGCTTGGCATCTTCCTGTCGGGGGTGTTGGGGGCGCGGTGGCTCGTGCGCCAGGGGAAGGCTCCGGACGTCTTCGTGGGGCACAGCTTCGGTGAGATTGCCGCGCTGACTGCGGCAGGGGCGTTGGACCTGAGCGCGGGGGCGGAGGTGGTGTGCCTGCGCATCCAGGCGCTCCGCGAGGTGCCGGACGAATTGGGCACGCTCGCGGCCATCGCGTTGGGAGAGGCGGACACGGCCCGGGCCCTGGTCGAGTCGGGCGCGGAGCAGTTGGTCGTCGCGGGGCGGAATCACGCGAAGCAGACGGTGGTCGCGGGGCCCCGCGTGGAGCTCGAGCGGCTCCGGGCGCACCTCGAAGGGAAGGGGCAGGGCTTCACCTTCGTGGTGAGCCGCTACCCGTTCCACCATCGAGGTCTCCAGCCCGCGGCGAAGGTGTTTCGCGAGGCCCTGTCGCGCATCGCGACGAAGGTGCCGGAGCGGCCCGTCTATTCGCCCATCGAGCGGCGCGTCTACACGGGGGCTCCAGGAGAACTGGCGGAGGCGCTCGCGGCGCACCTGCTCAAGCCGTTCGACTTCCTGGGCACCATCGAGTTGTTGGCGCGCGCGGGGTGCACTCGCTTCCTGGACTGTGGGACGGCGGGCCGGCTGTCGCGCATCGTTCAGCGCATCCTCCCGGACGACAAGGCGCTGGAGGTGCAAGCCATCTCCGAGTTGCTTCCCGCCGACGTTCTCCCCGTGGCACCTGTCGCGGTGAAGCCGGAGGACTCGGCGATTGCCATCGTGTCGCTGGGGTGCTTGTTCCCGGGGGGAGCGAAGGACCCGGAGGCCTACTGGCGCAACATCCGGCAGGGGGTCAGCGGCATCGTCGACCCTGGGCTCGCCGAGCCCACGTTGGTGACGGACTTCGTGGGGCCCACGGGGACTCCGGACCGGGCCTATACGTTGCTGACGGGGGCTGTCCGGGACGAGGACCTGGTGGCTCCGCGTGGAATGGACCCGGTGCGTTTCCAGCGGTACGTGCGCGAGCAGAAGCTGTTGGCCATCGCGTTGGCGCAGGGTGTGGAGGGACTGGAGGGGCTCGTCGCGCGTGCGCCCGGCCGCGTCCAGTGCTTGCTGGGGTCCACGGCGGAGGGCTCCGCCGAGTATGACGCCGCGCTGAGCGTGGAGGCGGGCGAGTCGCTCCTCCGTGCGAAGGGGGCGGGCGGCGCGGAGGTGGCGCTGCTGGCGCAGGCGACGCGCGAGGTGTTGGGCGTCACGTCGCGTTCCTCCGAGCTCGCGCCGCATCCGACGTTGCAAGCGGTGGTGGAGGACGTGGTGGGGCGAGGTGTCTCCGCGGTGTTGCTCGACGCCGCGTGCGCGTCGTCGCTGTATGCGATGGCGCTGGGGATGAAGTCGCTCCAACTGGGGGAAGTGGACCTGGTGCTCGCCGGTGGCGTCTTCTCTCCAGGGCCCGGGAACAGCTGCCTCTTCTCGCAGTTCAACGGGCTCTCGGCGACGGGGAGCCGCCCGTTCGATGCACGCGCAGATGGCGTCATCTTCGGTGAAGGGGCGGGAGTGGTGGGGCTGATGCGGCTGCCGGATGCGCTGGCGGCGGGGCTCCAGGTCCGCGCCATCGTCCGAGGCACGGGGCTCTCCAGTGATGGACGCAGCAGCTCCGCCAATGTCCCTCGCGTGGAGGGACAGGTGGCGGCGATGAACACGTGCTACGCGGAGTCGGGCATCGACCCGGCGACCATCCAGTACCTGGAGGCGCATGGCACGGCCACGCCCGCTGGAGACGCCACGGAGCTGAAGTCGATTGCGCGTGTCTTCGGGGGCAAGCGCCAGGGCCTCCAACTGGCGAGCGTGAAGGCGCTGATTGGCCATGTGGGCTGGGCGGCGGGAGCGGCCTCGGTCATCAAGCTGTGCAAGGCGTTGGAGCACCGGCTCATTCCGAAGCAGTCCCACTTCGAGAAGGCCGGCAAGGAGCTGAGCGCGCTGGGCACGGACTTCGAGGTGTGCCTGCGAGAGCAGCCGTGGCCGGAGAATGGTGGGCACCCCCGAAGGGCCGCGACCAACGGCTTCGGGTTTGGCGGGACCAACGCGCACCTGGTGCTGGAGGAGTACCGGGGAGGCTCCGTGGAGGTGCGGGGCTCGGCGCGCCCGAATCCCGCGGATGAGCTCGTCGTGGTGGCGGCCGAAGGGGTGTATCCCGATGCGCGCGGGGTGCCTCGTGTCTCGGTGCCATCGACGATGGGGACTCGCTTCGATGCGGCGGCGTACCGGCCACCGTCTTCGGTGCGGTTGTTGCCCGACATCACGGAGGACATGGACCTCACGCAGGGGCTCGCGCTCACGGCGGCGAGCGCGCTCGTCCAGAAGCTCGGGGACTTCGAGGGGCTGCGGATGGGGACGGCCATCGTGCTCGGTCTCGAAGGCAAGACTCGGCGAGGGGTGGAGGCCATCCAACGGGTGCTCGCTGCTTCGACGCGCCGGAAGCTCCGGGAGCAGGTCCTGCGCACGCCCGAGCGTGCCGCGCTGCTCCCGTTGGCGGAGCGTCTGCACGACACGGTGATGAACTCGCTGCGTCCCTCGGGGCCGTACACGCTCCAGGGGATGATGGCCAACGTGACACCCGGGCGCGTGGCCGGGGCGTTGGATGTGAAAGGCCCCAACTTCGTGGTGGATGCGGGAGCGGCTTCGTTGGCCGCTTCGCTGAAGGCCGCCCGAGGTGTGTTGGCATCCGGCTTCGAGTTGGCGCTGGTGGGAGGAGCACATGTCCTCCGGCCGGGTGCCGAGGTGGATGAAGCCTCGCTCTCCGAAGGGGTGATGCTGCTGGCGGTGACCACCGCCGCGACGGCCACGAAGCGAGGGTTGAAGGTGCTGTGCCGACTGCATCTGTCGGAGGCCCGAGGACCTCGCGACTCGGCCGGAGTGGAGCTGCCCGCCCACTCGGCGCGAGAGGGACTGGAGGTGTTGCGCGCCGTGCAGGCGGCCGCCGAAGGACACGCCACCACGTTGCGTTTCCATCGAGATGCCGCGAGTGGTGCTCGGCTCGAGGTTCGACTCACGCCTGGCGATTCCGTGCAACAGGGGGCATCCCGAGCAGCGGCCGGAGTTCCGGCCATGCCGCCGCAGACCGCGCAGGGCCTTCCGTCGGAGATGGTGCCTGGCCGAGCCACCATCGCGGCACTGGCGGAGGCCGTGGGGGGCTCGAACTCCCGTCACGAGGTCTTGCTGCCCATGGCACCGGGGCGTGTGCCCAGCGAGGAGTCGCCATCCAAGCCAGGCGCCTCGGGCCGATTCGAGACGGCGCCACGCTCCGTGGTCTCGCCCCCCAAGGACTCAGGGCCCGTACGAATGGAGGAAGGTCTTCCCGTGGTGAAGACTCCCTTGCACTCCGACGTGGACGCGCCGTCGGGTTCATCGGACGGCTTCGACCATGCGGCTGTCATCGGCTACCACGCGCCCGTGTTGGTCGAGCAGCCCGCTCGGGTGACGCGGTCCGCGCGGCTCGCGGGGCAGCGAGTCCTCTTCATCGCGGGTGATGAAGTGCTGGCGAAGGAGTTGGATGCGCACGCCCGTCGTCTGGGGGCACTCGACCACCGGGTGGTCTTCGCGGGTGCGTCGCAGGGAGCGGGCTCGATTCACGGCATCGACCTGGCCAACGAGGAGCGCGCCGAGGCGGGACTGCAGGCCCTGGGCTTCGAGCCAGGACTCATCCTCGCGGTCCATCGACAGGAAGCCGCGTCGAGCGAGGCACGGGTCGTCGAGGACACGGCCGTGCGCCATGAAGCGCTGGAGTTGCTCTTCCTCGCGGCGCGGCGTTCCTATGACGGCCTGCTTGCTGGGAACATCGAACTCGCGAGCCTGTGCGTGGGAGGCGTGGGGCTCCGTCGGGTCCTGCATCCGGTGACGGGGTTGTTCTCCGGAATGCTCAAGTCCATCGCCCGCGAAGTCCCGGCGAGGAACGTGCGCGCCATCGCGACCACCTGGCGTCCGGTCGGTGAGGCGCTGGACCTGGCGCTCACCGAGCTCGGCTCCGAAGAGGAAGGGGGACCCTCGGTCGAGGTCTGCTTCGAGGGCGCGGCACGCTACGTCCGCCGGCTCCGTCCCACGGGGACACCCGCCACGGGCGAGTCCCGGCTCGATGCCGACTCCGTGGTGCTGCTGACGGGCGGTGGTCGTGGCGTCACCGCGGTGCTCGCCGGAGCGCTCCTGAAGCGCTACGGCTGCACGGTGGTGCTGCTGGGCCGAAGTGACCCGGACAGCGCACCGGAGCGAGTGCTTCAGGCCACGGACGCACAGCTCACCGAGGTGGAGCGGGAGTTCTACGCCTCGGAGCTGGCCGCGAAGCCGGGCACCCGGATGCCGGAGCTGCGCGCTCGCTTCGAGCGGCACCTCGCCGCGCGAGAGCTGCGCTCCACACTCGAGGGACTCTCACGGCTGCCCGGCCGCATGGTCTACCGCGTGGCGGATGTCACTCGAGCCCATGACGTGGCGCGGGTGATGGATGCCCTGGTGGAGGAGCACGGCCGATTGGACCTGGTGGTCCACGGCGCGGGGACGCAGACCTCCAAGAAGCTGAACCGGCGGCGCCTCGGCGAACTGCGCGCGAACCTGGACACGAAGCTGCGAGGGCTCCAGCAACTCCACGCGGCCTGCACGAGCCGCTTCGGCCCATCGGTCCCGTTCCATGTCCTCACGTCCGCGTTCAGCTTCATCGGGAACGACGGACAGGCGGACTACGGCGCGGCGAACGAGGCGCTGGACCGGCTCTGCGCGTGGGTGAGCGACCGCCACCCTGGGACGCACTGGTGCAGCGTGGGGTGGCTCGCGTGGGACGGCATCGGCATGACGCGAGGCTCCGAGTACCGCGTGCTCGGAGCCAGCCGGAAGCTGCGCGGCATTCGCGCCGAGGAAGGAGAGGACCTCTTCCTTCAGCTCATCGAAGGCCAGCCCCGTGAGGCCATCAACGTGCAGCTCACCGACAGCGAGCGCACGTACTACGGCCTCACCTTGCTGCCGGGCGAGCCCGAGCGTCCCTCGGGCGCGAAGACCGTGCTCAAGGACCTGGTGGTGGACGCGGCCCGCGTGCCCTGCCTCGAGGACCACCTGGTTCGTGGGACTCCCACGCTGCCGGGAGCATGGGCCCTGGACCTGATGCTCCGAGCCGCGCTGGGCAATGGGCGGCCCGAGCTGCGCACCGTCTCCATCGAGGACGTCCGCTTCTCGCGCTTCATCCGCGTCAAGCCCGGCGGGCGCCAGGACCTGCGCGCGGAGTGCACGCAACTGGTCGACGAGCCCGGCCTCCACAGCGTGCGGGTGAGGCTGGTTGGAGACATCGTCCATGGTTCGGGCCGGGTGCTCGAACGCGACGTCGTCCACGCGGAGGCGCGCTTCACGTTGTCGGCGCAAGTGCCTCGGGGCGCCCCGGCCCTGGACGCGGCGATTCCCTCCGGGCGCGGGCTCTTGGCGGAGGACCCGCACTGCGCACGCGGCGGTCCCATCGAGCTGCGCAAGATGTTCGACTGCCTGGAGGACATCCGCCTGGAGTCGTCGGCGCGCTTCGCGAAGCTGGGGCTCCCGCCACGAACGGAGGACGCTGGTGCCACCGTGCCCGCCCTCATCCTGGACGCGGCCCTGCGCCTGAGCGCCATGCACGTGAATGGCGTGTCGGACGCGGTGTTCGCCCCCATCCAGTTCCAGCGAGCCACCTTCGACCGGGGCCTGGTGTCGAGACCGGACGCCATGCCGCTGCGGCTCTCCTTGAAGTCCCTCAACCCCTGGCTCGACGGGGACATCCTCCACTGCGGCACCGTCGCGGCGGTCGACGACGCGGGGCGCTTGCGGATGCTCCTCGAGGGCGGCGTCGCCCGGCCCATGGCCTGAACCCACTGACTCGAGGGAACACAATGAACTCCACTGCATTGTCGACGGCTTCCGTGCCCATCGAGGACCCCAAGCACCTCCGGCAGGAGTTGCGCCGGGTGCTGCCTCCCGAGTCCTTCGAGCCACAAGCCCACCGGGGCGTCATCGCGCTGGCCCTGGTGCCGCTCATTGTGGGCGGGATGTGGCTGGTGGCGTGGGGAGGGCTGCCCTGGTGGGCGTGCCTCGTCATCGCCTTTCTGTTGGGGCAGATGGTGACCTGCGTGGGGCTGGCGGCCCACGAGGCGCTGCACCACTCGGTCTTCCGAAGCCGGTTCTGGGAAGACGTCATCGGCTGGGCGGGCTTCAGTCCCTTCCTCGTGACGCCGGGCAACTGGAGGGCCTGGCACGTCCAGGCGCACCACAGCGCGGCGAACATCTTCCAGCGCGATCCGGACATCCTCCCGCGCCAACCCGAGCTGCGCACCCAGTGGTTCGCCCGCTTGTTCCACGCGATTTCTCCGGGCTCCGGCACCTGGCTCAGCTACGTCAGCTTCAGCTTCTTCTTCACCGGACAGGGGCAGGCCTTTCTCTGGCATCACATCAACCAACCCCACCTCCAGCACGTGCGGATGAATCGCTGGAAGGAGCGGACCCTCACGCTGCTGCTCGCGGTGGGGTGGGGAGCCCTGGGGTGGGCCATGGGGCCCCGAGGCGCGCTCTACGCGATTCTCATCCCCATGGTCGTCGCCAACATCACGTTGATGATCTACATCGCCACCAACCACTGGCTCCTGGCCGCCTCCGAGGACAGCGACAACCCCTTCGTGAACACGGCGAGCGTGGAGACCCATCCGGTGATGAACTGGGCCCACCTCAACTTCAGCTACCATCAGGAGCACCACATCTTCCCGGCGATGAGCCCCCGCTTCGCGCCCCTGCTGCGCCGGCGTCTGCGGGAGCTCAACCCACAGGCCTCCCTCGTCTATCCCCACCTTCATGCCCTCCGGACGCTGTACTCGCGCCCGGCGCTGTACTCACCCACGGATGGGGCGACGCTGGTGGGCAGGGATGGCTCGCCATCGGTGACCATCGAGGAACTCCGCAAGCGGCTCGAGGCATCGGGGCCGGACATTCTTCGCGGGGCTCCGGAGCGCGCCTGATGTCGCGTCGGGGGCGTTGAGGAATCGAAGCGCCTTCACGGACGTGACGACTCATGCCATGCAGTGGCCGGGGGGCCGCGTGCCCCTCGTGCCCTCATTGTTGGAGTCGCTCGCCATGGCCGGACTGTTCGACCCGTTGGAGCTCCGTGAAGGTGTCGTCGCGCGCAACCGCGTCTGGCTTGCGCCCCTGACGAACATGCAGAGCCACGCCGACGGCACGCTGTCCGACGACGAGCTTCACTTCCTCTCCCGGCGCGCGGAGGGAGGCTTCGGACTGGTGGAGACGTGCGCCGCGCACGTGCAACAGGATGGCAAGGCGTGGCCCGGGGAGCTGGGCGTCCACGACGACGCGATGCTGCCGGGATTGAAGCGTCTGGCCGCGGCCATTCATCAGGACGGAGCGCTGCTGTCCGCGCAGCTCTTCCATGGCGGGCTGCGAGCGGACCCCGCGGTCAGCGGGGCCGAGTGCTGGGGCCCGAGCGCGCATCAAGACGAGAAGAATCGCTGCCGCGCGGGGACGGAGGAGGACATCCAACGTGTCATCGAAGCGTTCGCGAACGCGGCGAGGCGATGCGCCCAGGCGGGCTTCGATGGCGTGGAGCTCCATGGCGCTCACGGCTATGTGTTGTCCCAGTTCCTGAGCACCGTCTACAACCAGCGCCAGGACCGGTGGGGCGGCTCGCTCGAGAATCGCTCGCGGCTCATCCGGGAGACGCTGGCCGCGGTGCGCCGCGCCGCGCCATCCCTGGTCCTCGCCGTACGCATCTCTCCGGAGGACTACGGTCAGGCGAAGGGCCTGGACCTCGATGAGAATCTGGAGGTCGCCCGGATGCTCGCGGACGAGGGCATGGACGTCCTCCACCTGTCGCTGTGGCGCGCGTCGCTCAACACCCTCAAGCGGCCTCAGGAACATGCCGTGACGCTGTTCCGCCGGGCGCTGCCTTCGCGGGTGAAGATGGTCGTGGCCGGCGCCATCTGGACGCGCGAGGACGCGCAGGCGCAGCTGGCGCGGGGCGCGGATGCCGTGGCCCTGGGGCGCGGCGCCATCGCCAATCATGACTGGCCTCAGCGCATCCACCGGGGTGATGCCATCCACCTCGCGCCTGTCTCCGCGGAGGTCTTGCTCAAGGGCGGCGCGTCGCCGCGCTTCGTGGGCTACCTGCGCGGGTGGAAGAACTTCGTCGCCCCATGAGTGGATGGGTCTCGAAGGCCCCAGGTCGCCAAAGTCATGCCCCCTGTTAAATAACTGACGGGGTCGTGCGTCTTAATGCGCGTCCGACACCTTGAGGGTGTGGGCCTTCAACTCGTTTTCTCCGTGGGACTTCCTTCATGAAAAGCCGCACGCAGTGGATGCTGTGCTCGCTGTCTTTCGCTCTCGCCGCCTCGCCCGCCCTGGCGGATGACCGTGATGACTCCAACTCGGAGTATGCGGATGAGGCCGGTGCGTCGGAGGGCGGCGGTGGTGGCTTCGCGTTGGGCCTGCGCGCCGGCTTCGGCGTTCCGTTCGGAAAAATCGCGGCTTCGGATGACGGCCAGACGAGCAACAAGCTCAGCGATGCCTTCTCCGCCGCCATCCCGTTGCAGCTGGAGGCGGGCTACTTCTTCAACCCGAACATCTATGTGGGCGCGTACTTCCAATACGGCATCCTCACGCTCAAGGATGACTGCGCCGAGGGGAGTGACTGTAGCGCGAGCCAGTTGCGCTTCGGTGTCAACGCCGCCTACCACTTCCAGGCGACGCCGATGATCGACCCCTGGGTGGGCCTGGGCATCGGCTATGAGATCTCCAGCCAGTCCGCGTCGCGCACCATCGGCAGCACGACGGTCGAGGCCGACGTCTCGGTCAAGGGGCTCGAGTTCGTCTCCGGGCAGGCGGGTCTCGACTTCCGCATCACCCCCAAGTTCTCCGTGGGCCCCTACGTGACGTACACGCTGGGTCAGTACTCGTCCATCGGGATTTCGGGCTCGAGCGGCGGGACGGATGTCGATGAGTCGTTGGACATCGAGGAGAAGGCGATGCACTCCTGGCTCTACGGCGGCGTGCGGCTGCAGATGCGCTTCTAGTCCCGCGCTCGTGACGCCGGGCCCGTGCTTCAGGCCCGGCGCCACGGGGTAGTGTGGGTGGTATCTGTCAACCCCGCCGTTCATTGTCTGCAAGGGACTCCCTTCATGAAAAGCCGCGCGCCGTGGATGTTGTGCTCCCTGTCTTTCGCTCTCGCCGCGTCACCTGCCCTGGCGGATGACCGTGATGACTCCGATGCGGAGTACTCGGACGAGGGGAGCGATACCTCGGAGCGCGGCGGTGGCTTCGCGCTGGGGCTGCGCGCGGGCTTCGGCGTGCCGTTCGGGAAGATCTCCGGCGACGAAGCCCAGGAGGACAGGTCCAAGCTCGCGGATGCCTTCTCGGGAGCGATTCCGTTCCAGGTGGAGGCGGGCTACTTCTTCAACCCGAACGTCTATCTGGGCGCCTTCTTCCAGTACGGCATCCTGACGCTCAAGCCCGACTGTCTCGAGGGTGTCAGCTGCAGCGCGAGCCAACTGCGCGTGGGCATCAACGCGGCCTATCACTTCCAGGCGACGCGTCTGCTCGAGCCCTGGGTGGGATTGGGTGTGGGTTATGAACGCTCCTCACAGACCTCGTCGCTGGAGCGCTCGGAGGACGAGGTCTCAGCGACGGTCTCCATCCAGGGCCTGGAGTTTGTCTCCGGGCAGGCGGGGCTCGACTTCCGCGTCTCCCGCCGCTTCTCCGTGGGGCCCTATGTGACATACACGCTGGCCCAGTACTCGTCCGTCACGCTGACCAACACCCGAGGCGACGCCCAAATCGGGGAGACGGAGGACATCGACGAGAAGGCGCTGCACTCCTGGCTCTACGGCGGCGTGCGGCTGCAGATGCGCTTCTAGTCCCGCGCTCGTGACGCCGGGCCCGTGCTTCAGGCCCGGCGCCACGGGGTGCCGTGGGGCGGCTAGATGTACTCGTCGAACCAGTCGAACATGCGGTGGTTGGCGACAGCCTGGGCCGCTTCCTGGCAGTGCAGGAGCCCGGTGTCCTCCTCCGTGAAGAGCATGTAGTCCTTCGGGCACGTCAGCGCGTCATGGAGCTGCTTGGCCTGGCTTCCCGAGTACGCCTCCGCGGTGCCGTCCATGACGAGCGTGCGGCAGCGGATGCGGTGGACGATGGACTCGTTGTTGAACTCGCGCAACTTGAACATCAGGCCCGACGGTGTGGTCGCCCCGTGCTTGTTCATGGAGTCGCGCATGTACCAGCGGTACAGGTACACCTGCGTCATGACCTCGTACATCCCCGCGTCGAACGCCGCCGGGTTGGTGTCCAACTGCGCCATGAGCTCGGGGAAGTAGGCGTTGAACTGGTCGAAGCTGGACTTGCCCCAGTTGAGGACGCCGGGGTTGGGGATGAGCAGTTTGATGCGGTGCTCGAACGCCGCGGCGCGGGGGACCAGCGCTCCACCCATGCTCCAGCCCAGCACCGCGAGCCTCCGGGCGTCCACGCCGGCGATGCGCACGGCGAAGTTGATGACCGGGGTGATGACCTTCTCCCAGTCCGGACGGAAGGGCAGGTTCTGCTCTCGGATGGCCATGCCCTGGCCCGGGGCGTGGACGATGAGGCAGTGGTAGCCACGCTCCAGCGCCGCATCAATCACGTACTTGGACTCTTCGGGGAACGCGTCGCGGCCCTGCTGGAAGATGAGCAGGGGCGCGCTGCTGCGCGCGCACGGTGAGCGGAAGAAGTAGCCCGGCAGCGTGGTGTTCTCATACGGAATCCGGACCGGCGTGCCGGGAATCTTCAACAGGAGCAGGGCCTTGTCGTAGGTGGCCACGGACTTGCGCCCCGTCTCCAGCACACTCGGGTGGCTGGGGTCCGGGTGGTGAATCAGCGCGGCCCGGTAGTAGTTGGCCGCGCGCAGGTAGGCGTTGCCCGCGCTGCGTGTGTGGTTGCGGGTGAGGCTCGCGTCGCCCATGGCACGCACGCGCTCCGCCGTGCGAACCCATTCGTTGGGCCAACTCCAATCGTCTTGGATGTTGATGCGCGTGGCCGTGTCCAGCACCTCTCCGATGTCCGCCTGCGCGCTGTAGGTGGCCGCCAGGAAGTGCAGGAGCTGGTTCTCCATGACAGGGTCGGCGAGCAGGCCCAGCTCATACCAGGGCCGCTGGGGCGGCTGTGTCTGTCCTGGCGTGGGCGTGATTTGAGCCACGGCCGCCTGCGCGGCGGGAGTCCGAAGCAGCGCGAGTCCTCCGGTGATGCCCAGGCCCGCGTGCAGCAAGGAACGACGGTTCAGGGTGAAGCTCATGTGGTGCTGCCTCCGTGTGAGGGATTGCCAGCTCGAACACCCCGGGCTTTTATTTTTGTCATTCCATCCCGAAAAACAGACACATTGGGAGGCGCGCCGAATCAAAGGCAGACGAATCGCGTCACGCCAACGGCGCGGGAGCAAGGCTCGGGCGGTGCAGGTCCCGGGCGCGTCCGGAGAACTCCCGGGGGCGCCGAGCCTGGAGGTGATGCACCTGTGGACACGGGGCGTCCCGTGCCTCCCAGGGGGCACTTCGCTGGATTCAATCGACTGATTGAATCGTGCGATTGGTGCCCTGGATTGTCAAGGGGGACTGGTTTTTCAGAGGGCGCGCGCATCCGGGGGCCCGGGCAGCGGGGGACACGGAGCGGAAGGGGGGGCGTGCGGTGAAGGGAGGGGGACAGGGCCTCGGGGCTGGCGCTCGTGCGAAGCGGCCAGGCGGCCAGGCGCCGTGCACACGCTCTTGTGTCGCAAGAATCTGTTTCACCGGGACGCGTGTGTTTCAGGGGTTGTTTGCTTTCACTCCTGTTCTGTTGTGTCGCATGGATGCGACATGTTGTCCTATGAGCATGCGCAAAATCATTTTCATGCTTGTCGCGATTCCCCTGTTGTCTGCCTGTGGTGGGAGTGATGATGACGGTGGGAGCTGTGGCGAGGTGGCCGCTCCCGAGACGTACAAGGGCGCCAAGAAAGAGTCCTGTGCTGGCGACCCGAAGGCGAAGGTCACCTGCTGCACCTACATTTCGGAGACGTGCGTCTATTCGGTGTGCGAGCTGCCCACGGCCTGCGGCAAGTGGGAGGAGAGCGCGTACTCCTGCGACTCGAACTGAGCAGGTGGTGCCTTGAGGCTTGCGTCTCCTGGAGCGGTTCGGGTCCGGAGGCGTGACTTCGAGGAGGAGGCGGCGCGCGCGGGGCTGCGGTGGGTCGCTGGACTCACGAAGAGACCCCGCGCCGCCCCCGGGCGTCCCGATTCGCCTTCGCGAGGGACGCGCGCTCAGGGCCAGCGCGGGGTCTGGGTGCGGCGGTCAGTTGCGGCGCTTGTTCGCGAGGAACTCCTCGGCCCACCGTTTCACGGTGTCGCCGACGTCCTCCTTGTCGGCGGGACGCAGCACGGGCGGCAAGGTGGGCAGGGACGAGCCGCCCTCTTCACCCGAGGCCTGGGCCTGTCCCTTCTTGCGCACCCACACGCGAGGGCCGCTGGGCGCGGGGGCCGGGGCGCTCACGGCGGGCTGCGCGGGGGCCTCCGAGCGGCGGCGGCGCGAGAGGATGACGTCCGGGATGGAGTGGGGCGCGGCGTGCTCGACCCAGGCGGCGTGGAGCCGTCCGGTGGCGACCATGAGCCGGCGCTTCTGGTAGTGCGCCGAACAGTACCCGAGGGTCCGGACGGGCTGTCGGCAGCCAATGACAGCGCAGGCCACGGGCTGCTCGACGACCGGAGCGACGACGGGCGGCGGCGGTGGCGGCGCGGGAGCTTTCTGGGGGGCTCGGGCGACAGGGGGAAGGGGGTGTCCGCTCAGGCGCTCGGAGAGGCGGCGCATGGCCGAGACCAGGGAGGCGAACGACTCCTCCACGGCGCCGTGTACGATGGCCTGGAAGGCCTCATCCAGTGACGGCGTCGCCGAGGAAGCGCCGCGCGTGGAATGAGAGCGAGGGGTTCGGGGGGAGGGGGTGACGCGACGGGCTCTGGGCATGTTTGTGGTGGCGTAGCACGGCTCAGGTTGTTCGACTATACGTGAATCTGCTTCGTTCCCCGTCGAGCACTCTGGCGGAGGGCGCCCGCGCTCAGATGTCTCCTCGGGAACCAGGCGCGGCGCGGTTCTTCCGTTGTCTCCGAGTGGTCACGGGCTGTCGTGGAGAGTCGCTAGAGCGCCGCTCTGGACTCAGCCCGAGGACGATTGATCGCTTACGAGGATGGTCGCTGACCAGCACGGTCGACGCGAGCTGTCGCCGAGTGCTCAGGTCGCCTCCGCATGGAGGCGCCGGCTGGACCGATGGAAGCCCACGATGGAGTGCAGTGCTCGCGAGCAGAAGCTCCCGAGGCTTGCCGACAAGAGTCGGAAGCTCTTCGTCTTTCTGCGCGAGCACCGGCATGAGTTGTTCGACGGCGCTTTTCAGGCCGAGTTGGAGTCGATGTATCGCGAGCGCCTCATCGCGCACGAGATGGAGCGCCGGCTGCTCGAGCGCACCGTCGAGGTGGCGAAGCAGCCGAAGTCTTGCGTCGCGGCTCCGCTGACTCGCTCCATCGAAGCGCTCGCGCAGGTGCGCGAACAAGACCTTGAGCCGCACCCCAAGGGTGGCGTTCAGATTCGACAAGGCGTGGCGGCCGACAGGCGCATCTCCATCGAAGACCCAGACAGGCGCCACGGGAGCAAGAGCAAGCGCAAGCGTTGCAATGGCGACAAGCAGCACCTCAGCACAGACCTCGTGGTGGTCTGCGCCTTGACGACAGCCAACCGCCCCGATGAGGAGGCAACCGGTGCACCGCAGGAAGACATGGCCCACCAGGACCTCTTCCCCGACGTCCTCCTCATCGACAGGGCGTACTGACCTGACCTGTCCGGCGCTCTAGGGCAGGATGGTGATGCGATTGAGCGCGGGGGTGGGCAAGGGGCTCGCCTGGCTGCTGTGTGCCTTCAGGTATGCCTCCAGCGCGTCGATGTCCACGGCGCCACCCAGCCGGTTCGTCCCCTCGGCGAGCACCTGGAAGCCATCACCCCCACTCGCGAGGTAGCTGTTCGCGGTGACGCGGTAGTTCGCCGCCGGGTCCACCGTCACGCCGTTGATTCGGATGGACGCCGGGTCGACGCGGCTTCCGATGGGCGCCGACGCGCTGAACGCATAGGTGAAGCCCGCAGACGGAATCAGCATGAGGGTGGCTCCCGACGGCCGCCACTGCCACTCCAGCAGTTGCTCGATTTGCGCGCCCGTCAGCGTCAGGGTGACCAGGCCGTTGCCGAACGGCTGCGCGGTGAAGGCCTCGCTGTAGGTGACCTCGCCCTGGGCGATGTCCGCGCGCACGCCGCCCGGGTTCATGAAGGCCACCTGCGCCCCACCCAGGTTCGCGGGCTTCGTCGCCTCCAGTTGCGAGTCCGCGATGACGGAGCCCAGGGTGGACTGGCCCGCGGCGTTCGACTGGGTCCTGAGCGTCTGCGCCACCCAGCCGATGACTCGGTTGGCCCTCGGCGCGACGAGGTCCTGGTACTTCGTCACCAGCGCCTTCACCGCGCCGACCTCCTGCACGTCGCGAGTGACGATGATGTTGTTCGCTCGCGCCTGCACGACGTCGCCCGTCGCCTTGCTCAACGTCAGGTCGATGTCCGTGACGAGCTGCCCCATCGACGAGGCGCTCGTGACGATCTTGCCATCGATGACGCAGTTGTAGGCCTGATGCGTGTGGCCGCTGACGATGACATCCACCGCGTCGTTGATGCCCTTGGCCACGCCCACGATGGCACCTGAGATGAGGCCGTCCGCAGCCGCGCCCTTGCATTCGTTCACCAGCGAGCCCGGGGCCGCGATTCCGCCCTGATGCACCACCACGATGATGGCTTCGATGCCCTGCTGCCGCAGCTCCGGCACCAGCGCGTTCACCGTCTGCACTTCGTCCTTGAAGGTGAGCCCCGCCACGCCCGTGGGCGTGACGGCTTCCGGCGTGGCCTCCAACGTCATGCCGATGAAGGCCACCTTCACGCCCTCGAACTCGCGCACGTCGTAGCGGGGGAACAGCGTGCGGTCCACGCCCGTGGCCACGTTGGCCGCCAGGAACTTGAACTTCGCGCCCGGGAAGCCATCCCCGTCCCCGCAGCCATCCACCGGGTGGCAGCCGCCCGACTGCATGCGCAACAGCTCCGTGCTGCCCTCGTCGAACTCGTGGTTGCCCACCGCGACCAGGTCCAGGCCAATCAGGTTCATCGCCTCGACGGTGGGCTCGTCATGGAAGAGCCCCGACAGCATCGGGGAGCCGCCGATGAGGTCTCCCGCCGCGACCACCACCGTGTTCGGATTGGTGGCTCGCAGGGCCGCGATGTGCTGGGCGAAGTACGTCACGCCGCCCGCGTTCACCCGCATCGGTCCACCGTCGGGGGCCACGCCCGCCAGAATCTGGCCCCCGGGCTCCTCGAGCTGCCCGTGGAAGTCATTGAACGCGAGCACCTGCACGCTCACCGTGGTGGGACCCGAGTCGGGAGTCCCCGAGTCGGGAGTCCCCGAGTCGGGAGTCCCCGAGTCGGGTCTCCCCGCGTCGGGAGTCCCCGAGTCGGGCGTCCCTGAGTCGGGCGTCCCTGAGTCCGTGCCGGAATCCGGGGGCGGCACCTGGACGGAATGCTGCTCACAACGCTTGTCCTCGCAGACCCACTCCGTGTTCGAGGCCGGCGGTCCATTGTCTTCACGGCAGTCGGCGGCGTTCTGGCACTCGTCACCTCCGCAGCCGACATGGGCGAAGAGGAACATGCCGGTGAGGAACGCTCCGGCGAGCAGGAAGACGCTGGGACGCGCTCCCAGAAGTGACGAGCGCGGCGTGGCTTGTGGCATCAACGGAACTCCAACGAACAGGGAGGAGGGAAACCTACTCTGGTTCGTGGACGATGAGCGACTCCGTGGCGGCACGGTGAAGCTCGCGCCCTGACTTCGTCTCGACACGGGGCGGCGGCTGTCGCACGTACTCAAGGTGCGGATGGCAGCGCTTCGTTGCCGCACAGCAGCAGCTCCGCGGGACCTCCGGTGCGCCCCACCAGGACGGCCACCTGACCGAAGCGCTCCGCCTCCGCGTGGGGCAGTCCCGGGATGAAGAGGCTCTGCTCGGACCAACTGCGGTCCTCGGCCTCGCCAATGGCGGGCGCCACCACCCAGCCGCCCGCGAAGAGCTGGGACGTCAGCCGCTCCTGCTCCCGCTGATTCTCTTCCTTGTCGCGAGGTCGTGAGCCCGGGTTCCTCGCGGTCAGGAAGGCCCACTCGCGATGTCCGCGCGCCAGCAGCGCCGCGTCCAGTGTGGGGTGGAGACCGCCGACACGCAGCTGTGCCTACCCAAAAGCTCGGTCGCTGCGTCATGGGCGATTCAAGGCCACCATGGGCAGCGCTTCAATGCGAGTGAGCGAGGCGCGCGCCGGCATCGTTCTGGCTAATCCGACGATGTGGAGGTTGCCCCATGCACTCCACGAAACGAGGCCTGAGATTCCGCAGGCCCCTTCGCGCGCACTGCCGCCAAGACCAGCGGCGCAACAGCGCGGACAACGGCGCCAGCCGCCATGCCGCCACCAACAACCTTGCCGACGCTCTAGCGCCAGGCTGTCGTAGGGAGGGATGCTGCCATCTCTCGCGGCTACGTCATGGTGCGGCGGAGCGTGCACACGCGTGTGGCGACGCGGGCTTCAGGTGCCCACGGAGATACCGTGAGTGCGAGGCGATGTCTCCCCCTCCGCGCGGAGCACTCTCGTGCCGACTTCGCCCAAGAACGACCCCCTCATCGAAGCGAATCAAGCCTTCCTGGCCGAGCCGCGTCCGGAGTCCGCGCTTCAAGCATTCCTGGAGGAGCACCCGGAGTTGCTTCCACGCACGCGGCTGCTCAATCACGGCCTGCAGCTCAACAGCATCATCCGTCGCTTCCCCTTGGATGCGTCGCGGAAGATTGACTTCGTCTCCCTCACCCGGAACTCCATCCGGTGGGAGGTGGTCTTGATGGCCGTCCGGCGTCCCGACGTGGAGCTCTTCATTCCGGGGCGCATCGGGCGAAGTCATTCCATCGACAAGGACACGGCGCTGCGGGAGCCGTGGGCACGCTGCTCCACCGCGGTCCGTGAGTTCCTGACGTTCGATGACATGCTCAGGCTCTATCAGTCCAGGGCGCCCGTCCCGCGCAGGGTCCGGAGGCCGAACATCCTCTCGCGGGGAAAGGACCGGTATGGCTTCAAGGTCATGCACCACGAGCCCTTCGAGTTCTTCTCGTGTCTGGGGGCGGGGCAGATTCGATTGAGCCTGGCGCAGAAGCTGCGATTGACCCGCGCCGGATATGACATCCAAGCCAGGGAGGAGGGCCGCCCCTTGAAGGCGGAGGGAGGGAGAGCCACGGGACGTGGCGCTCCCTCGGTTCACTCCGGCATGGCCAGCACGCACAGCAAGTAGCGCGTTCGTGCCGGGCCATGTCTGTCCTTCACGCGCACCGGGGCCTGTGCCCGGTGAGCTGATTCGTCCGACGCGTCAGTACAGGGCCTGGAGGGCGGTGACGTCGGTTGCCGTGAGCGCGCCCGTGGTGTTCGACGGGATGCAGGCGTTCATGATGGAGCCCCCGGGTGATGCGCCGGACGGCGTTCCGACGATATGGATGGCGCCGACGCTCGCCGTGCCTTCATTGGTCGCGGAGCCGCCACAGCTGATGGCGCGATTGAAATAGTCCGAGTGGCGCAGGCCGAGGGTGTGGCCGATTTCGTGCGTGAGCAGGTGCTTGATGACGTTGGCGGGAAGCTGCGCGACCCCGGGCCCCAACGTGATTTTGGAGCCGGGGTTGCCACCCGAGGGAAACTCGGAGGTCGCGGTGGCGCCAGCGGGGAGCGCTGGGTTGATGGCCAGGTCGATGGTGAAGTCGGGCATCGTGGGCGGGCAGTCCGGAACGTGCATGCAGGGGTCGGGAAAAGGGTCGAGGGTGAGCGAGAGCCCTTTGAAGTTCATGACCGCTTGCGCGAGCCCGTTTCGGATGGACAACGGGGCGGAGGCAGGGGCCTTGATGACAATCGTTCGGATGGTGGAGGAGACCAGGTTGTTGGTGCGGTAGTGTTCCAGGCCGCCGCGCCCCGGTTCGATCATCTCCCGTGAGGCTTGGAGGCTGACCACGGCGTCTCCGCCAACGTAGACGACGCCATCCGCCACCAGAATCTCACTGGCGGGGAAACCGGCCTCGGTGAGGTTGCTGACAATCTCCTGGGTGGCATCCGGGGGTTTTGCTTCATCATTCGCGCAGCCGAGCAATCCGACGCTGCACACCACTGCCAATACGGCCATGCGTAGGGTCATGGAATCTCCTGACAGGTTGTCGAAGCAGGGGCACGGTGCTCCTGGGGGGATGGTGACGGGCTGCCCCTGCAAAGACTATGACGGGTTGAGCTGACAATGCACACGTCTGGTGAATCTTTGCGGCGTCATGCAAAACCAGTTCATCTTGCCGGGTGTTTCCAGCCAGTGTGGCCGTCGTGCCATCAGACGGGAGGCCGGCGCGGTGCCAGATCGCGCAGCGCGCGCCTGTCGAGCTTGCCATTCTGCGTCCTCGGCAGTTCCGGCAGGACTCGGAGCTCGTCGATGATCATGTAGCGAGGCAGCCGCTCCGCGCAGTGCTTCTTGAGCTGGAGCAGGGTGGGCCGCGGGCCCTCGTGGGCCACGACAAACGCCACCAGCCTCGCCTCCAGACCGGAGTCGCTCGTGACGACGCCCACGTCGCGCACGCCCGGATGCGACAGCAGCGCCGCCTCGATTTCTCCCGGCTCGATTCGTCGCCCGCGCACCTTCAACATGTTGTCGCGGCGGCCGAGGTACTCGAAGCCCCCTTCCGGGAGCTGGCGGCACAGGTCTCCGGTCGCATAGGGGCGCTCTGCCTGCGGCGGCTGTCCCCAGTACCCCAACATCACCGTGGGCCCCTCCACCATGAGCTCCCCCACGTCCGCGCCAGCGTCACCATCCGCAGAGGGTGCAATCCAGACCCGGTTGCCACAGCTCGCCTGTCCGATGGGAACCGGCGTGGTTCGCTCAGGGGAGATGGCGCCCACTTCGTACGCGGTGCAGACGTTCGTCTCCGTGGGGCCGTACAGGTTGAAGAACCGCGCGGCGCTCAGGTGCTCCCGCAGGGGCCGCAGATGGCGAACCGGAAAGGGCTCTCCCGCGAACAACACGGCGCGGAAGGGGAGCTCGCCATGGGTCAGCAGCCCGCCCTCCAACATCATCAAGGTGAGCGCCGAGGGCACCGAGTACCAGACGGTGAACCGCTCGCGCAGCACCAACTCCACCAGCTTCTTCGGCGCGAAGGCCAGCGCCTCCGGAATGAGCGTCACGGACGCACCCCCGAGGAACGCCGCGTAGAGGTCCAGCACCGAGAGGTCGAAGAAGAACGGCGCGTGGTTGCTGAAGCGGTCCTCGGGCGTGGTCCCCAGCAGCGCGTGGCTCCACTCGATGAAGGCCAGGGCGTTGCGCTGGCTGATGCACACCCCCTTCGGTGTCCCCGTGGAGCCCGAGGTGTAGAGGATGTAGGCCAACGCCCGGTCGTCCAGCCCGTGTCCAGGCAGCGGCTCTGGAGAGAACCCCTCCAGGCGGGTCCACCCGGGCGCGGGCCCCGTATCGTCCACCAACAGGAAGCGCAGGCGGTCCAACCCGCCGTTGCGAAGCTCCGCCGCGCGTGAGGCGCTCGTCACCACCACGTCGATGCGGCAGTCGTCGAGGATGAGCCGCGTCCGCGTGGCCGGGTTGAGCGGGTCCAACGGGACGTAGGCCGCGCCCAGCCGAGAGATTCCCTGCATCGCGGCCACCGCGCGCGCGGACTTCTCCGTCCACAACCCCACCCGGTCTCCGCGTTGGACCCCCAGGTGTTGAAGGGCCCGCGCCACCCGGTTGGAGAGCGCGTCGAGCTGCCCATAGGTGAAGGTCTCGTCCGGCCCCTGGACGGCGATGGCCCCGGGAGTCCGGGCCGCGCTGCGCATCACAATCTGGTCGAGCGTCATAGGCCCAGGTGACTGGCGATGATGTCGCGCTGCATCTCCGAGGTCCCGGAGAAGAGGGTGCTGGGAATGGCATCGCGCAGCACCCGCTCGATGCCCGTCTCCGCCACGTAGCCCATGCCCCCGTGTATCTGGATGGCGTCCACGCCGCACTGGACCGCGGCCTCGCTGATGGCGAGCTTGGCGAGCGACACCTCCATCGCCGCGTCCTGTCCCCGGTCCATCAGCCAGCAGGCCCGGTACAGCAACAGCCGCGCGGACTCGAGCCGCTGCTTCATGTCCACCAGCCTGTGGGAGATGGCCTGGTTCTTCCCGATGGCCCGCTTGAACTGCTTGCGCTGCCGGGCGAAGTCCACCGTCTGCTCCAGCACCCGCTCCATCAACCCCACATAGGCGCCGAACAGACAGGCCCGCTCCCATTGCATGGAGCGCTTGAAGAGCGGCGCGCCCTGTCCCTCGGCCCCCAGCCGCGCCGAGACGGGCACGCGGCAACCCTCCAGGTAGAGCGGCGCGATGGGAGACGTCGACAGGCCCATCTTCTGGAAGGGACGGCCCACCAACAGACCCGGTGTGTCCCGCTCGACGAGGAAGGCGCTCAGGCCCATGTAGCCGTGCTCGGGAGCGGTGACGGCGTACACCAGGAAGACGTCCGCCGCGGGCCCGTTGGTGACGTAGCTCTTGCTCCCGTCGAGCACATAGCTGTCACCGTCGCGCACCGCTCGCGTCTTGAGCGCGAAGACATCCGAGCCGGCCTCGGGCTCGGAGATGGCATTGGCGCCCACCCACTCCCCCGAACACAGCCGTGGCAGGTAGTGTCCCTTCTGCGCGTCGTCGCCGCACTCCCACAGCGGAAGCACACACGCGAACAAGTGCGCGCCCACGGAGAAGACCAGCCCGGTATCCGTGCAGCCTCGGCCGAGCGCCTCCATCACCCGCGCCGTCGTCAAGGTGTCCAGCCCGAGCCCTCCGTGCCGCTCAGGCACCGGCAGGCCCAGGAATCCGAACTCACCGCAGCGCCGCCAACGGCTCCGGGGGAACTCCTCTTCCGAGAGGGAAGACTCGTCGCCGCTCAGCTCCGCTTTCGCGAAGGCGCAGGCCCGCTCGTACAGCTCCTCCTGTTCGCTCGTCCAGCCGAAGTCCATGCGGTCTTGATCCGTCGATGATGTTTGACTGGCCGGGCCGTGAACATGCACAGCCGGGTGTCCGTGTCGTGAGACCCTGGAAGCGCTTTTGAAACTTTCTACTCCATGCGTGTGACAGGTCAACGATGCCACGGGTTGTCCAATGTTTGTCTGTGTGGAAGTGGATAGAGGATGATGGCGTCGTGTGTGTATTGTGGGCGTTGACCAGGAGTTTGGGATTGCGCTACACAAAGCGGCTCAATGCCGCGCGAGACAATAGCTGTCGTGGGAATGGGGCTGCGTTTTCCCCGGGCCGAGTGTCCGCGTGCCCTGTGGAAATTCTTGTGCGAGGGATTGGATGCGGCGGGGGATGTTCCGGCGGATCGCCGGGATATGGAATTGTTGCATGAGTCTGTGACGGACCCCGCGGAGGGGGCTCGCTTCAAGCGCGCGGCGCTGTTGGATGACGTGGAGTCGGTGGATCCTCACGCGTTTCGTCTCTCGAAGCGGGAGCTCCGGCAGATGGACCCCCAGCACCGTGTGTTGTTCGAGTGCGCGTGGCGGGCACTGGAGGACGCGGGCATCCCCTTCGACGCGCTTCGCGGCAGCCGCACGGGGGTCTTCGTGGGCATCCACTCCAGTGACTTCCAGCGCATGCTCACGCGGAACCGGTCCGCCCTGGATGGGTATTCGCTGCTGGGGACGACGCCGTCGTTCGCGGCCAACCGCATCTCCCATGCGTTCGACCTCCGGGGCCCCAGCACCTGCACGAGCGTGGGGTGTGCCTCCTCGCTGACCGCGTTGCACGAGGCGTGTCGCAGCCTGCTGCTGGGCGAGGTGGATTGCGCGCTCGCGGGCGGCGTGGAGCTGATGCTCTCCGAGGATGGCAGCCTCATGCTCTCCCATGCGGGTGTGTTGTCGACCCGGGGCGAATGCCGGACCTTGGATGCCAAGGCGGACGGCTACATCCGTGGCGAGGGGGCCGCAATGGTGGTCCTCAAGCCGATGTCCCGGGTGGATGCGACGGACCGTGTCTACGCGGTGATTCGCGGCAGCGCCGTGAATCACAACGGCCGGAACGAGTGGATCATGGCGCCCAGCGCCGAGGCCCAGACGGAGGTCATCCGCCAGGCCTGTGTATCGGGTGGGGTGGAGGCTGGCGGCTTGGACTATGTGGAGCTGCACGGCTCGGCTTTTCTCAAGGGGGATGCCGCGGAGGCCCTCGCCATCGCGACGGCGATGGGGGGCGGGCGCTCCGCGCCGTGCCGGCTGGGGGCGATCAGCAACAACCTGGGCTACCTGGGCGCGGCGGCGGGCATCGCGCAGTTCATCAAGGTGTGTCTGTCGTTGTACCACCGCGTCCTACCGCCAACGATTCATGTGGACTCCCCCAATCCTCACATCGCATTCGAGGAGCTGGGGCTGCGCATCCAGTCGGACCTGGAGGCCTGGCCCGAGAGGGGAACCGGCGTGCCTCCACGGGCGGGTGTCATTTCGACCTCGCTGGGTGGGGCCAATGCCTTTGTTGTCCTGGACGCCGCCCCCGCGCTTCCCCGCATGGAGCAGCCCGGCGTGCCCGCGCAGGCAAGCCATCTCCTGGTGCTCTCGGCCCTGACAGGGGATGCGCTGCTCCAACATGCGCAACGGATGTGTGAATTCCTGGCGGAAACCCTCGAGACCGCCGCGTCACTGGAAGATGTCTGCTTTTCGGCGAGGGTCAAGCGGCAGCACCACCGGCACCGGCTCGCGGTGGCCGCCGCGAGCCGAGATGGGGTGGTGCGGCTGTTGAAGGCATTCATTGATTCACCAGAACAGCCCCTCTGGGTTGAGCAAGGGCAGCCCATCTCAACGGTTGAGGCAGCTCGGACCTACGTTGCGGATGGCAGGATTTCGCGTGAAAGTGTTTCAGGGCACGCGGGGAGATGCATGAGCCTTCCGGTTTATCCCTTTCAACGGCAACGGCTGTGGCCGGAGTGGCTGTCCCCACGGGGAGAGACCCTCCAGCCGCCCGTCATGGCGGGCGTGGCCGGAGGGGACGTCCAGACCGGGGCCGTCGACCTCAGCGAGGCGCGCCTGGCGGAGTTCCTCCGGGCGGAGATCGCCGCGGTGCTGGAGGTGGAGCCCTCGGCGCTGGATACGCGGGGGCGGACCTTGTTCGAACTGGGGATGAACTCCGTGGGGTTGGTGATGCTCAAGGGGCGCATCACCCAGGTGCTGGGCGTGGAGTTGCCGACGACCCTCTTCTTCGAGCATCCACGGGTGGAGCCGCTCGCGGCGCGGCTGCTGAGGCTCATGGAGTCGAGCGCGCAGGGGGCCCCGGAGCCGGACGAGGACGCGGCGCTGGTGGCGCGGATCGCCAGCCTGTCCGAGGGGCAGACCCGAGAGCTGATCGCCCGGAAGCTCGCGGAGCTTGGCCTCGAGGAGGTGGGGGGATGAGCCGCAAGGACAGCACGAGCGTGGTGCTGACACCTCTCCAGCAGGCCTTGCTGACCATCGAGAAGCTCCAGCAGAAGCTCTCGCCCGCCGCGCAGCCTCCGGACGATGGCGACATCGCCATCATCGGGATGGGCTGCCGGTTTCCTGGGGGCGCCTCGAACCCCGACCGGTTCCGGGAGCTGCTCTGGACCGCGGGCGACGCGGTGACGGACATCCCCTGGGACCGGCGCGCGCTCCAGGGCATCCACGACCCCGACCCCTCCACGCCGGGCAAGACGACGCTGCGGCGCGCCGGGTTCGTGGACGGCGTCGACCGGTTCGACGCGGAGTTCTTCCGGATATCGCGGCGCGAAGCGGAAGGGATGGACCCGCAGCAGCGCTTCTTCCTGGAGGTGACCTGGGAGGCGCTCGAGGACGCGGGGCTCTCGCCGCGGGGGCTTCAGGGGACTCGGACGGGGGTCTTCGCGGGTGTCCACGCGCGGGACTACGCGTTGATCTCCGAGGGCGGGCTGGAGAAGGTCGGCCCGCACTACTCCTCGGGGGTCGATGCGAGCTACGTGGCCGGGCGCCTCTCGTACCTGCTGGGTCTGGAGGGGCCGAGCATGGCGGTGGACACGGCCTGCTCCTCGTCGCTCGTGGCCGTGCACCTGGCGTGTCAGAGCCTGCGTCTGGGGGAGTCGACCGTGGCCATCGCGGGGGGCGTGAAGCTGCTGCTCGCCCCTCACCTGAGCGTGTTCCTGTCCAAGGCGGGTGCGCTCTCCCCGAGCCAGGTCTGCCGCGCGTTCGACCTCGAGGCGGATGGGATGGTGCAGGGCGAAGGCTGTGGCGTGGTCATCCTGAAGCGCAAGCGGGAGGCCGTTCGCGACGGAGACAGAATCCTCGCGACGATTCGGGCCTCGGCGACGAACCATGATGGCGCGAGCGGCGGGCTGACGGTGCCGAACGTCAAGGCGCAGGAGGCCCTGTATCGGCTCGTGCTCCAGCGCGCGGGCCTCGAGCCGGAGGAGGTGGACTACCTGGAGGCCCACGGCACGGGGACCCGGCTGGGGGACCCCATCGAGCTGGAGGGAATCGCGAGGGTCTACGGTCGCGGGCGGCAGCCGGAACGCCCGCTCTGGATTGGCTCGGTCAAACCGAACATCGGCCACGCCGAGGCGGCGGCGGGAATCGCGGGCCTCATCAAGGCGGTGCTGGTCCTCCAACACCGCGACGTTCCTCCGACCCTTCACTTCATGCATCCGACGACGGAGTTCGAGTGGAAGGACTCGGGCCTCGCCGTGGCTCGGAAGACCACGCAGCTGCCGGGGCGGTCACGCCCGTATCGGGCCGCAGTGAGCTCGTTCGGGATGAGTGGTGTGAATGCCCACGTCCTCCTCGAAGCGCATCAGGACACGCGGCGGGCCTCGCGCAAGTCAGGGCCCTATCTGCTGCCTCTGTCAGCGCGGAACGAGCCGGCCCTGCGGGAACTCGCCGGGGCGTGGTCGAGCCATCTCGGTCAGTCCCTGGGCGTGGAACTCTGGGACGCCTGCTTCACGGCGGGCGCGGGACGCGCGCATCACGAACGGCGCCTGGCGCTTGTCGCCCCGACGTACGAGGACCTCCGGACGATGTTGCGCCGTGCCTCGGATGGGCTCGAAGCGGACGGACTGTTCAAGAGCGGCCCCCAGGGTGCGAGCAGCGCTCCGGGCGTGGTCTTCGTCATGGGGCCTGGCTCGGTGGCGACGCGGTGGCTCGAGCAGGCCTGGCGGGGCGAAGGGGATGAGTCCGTCCTCCTTCCCCATGTGGAGCCGTTCGACGCGGTCTTCCGTGCGGTGACGGGCAAGTCGGCCTTCGAGCTGGGGGCATCGGCGCTCTCCCTCGTCTGGCAGCTCGCGCAGGTGGAGCTGTGGCGCTCGCTGGGGGTGGAGCCCTCCGCTGTCGCCGGCGTGGGCGAGGGGAAGCTGTCGGCTGGCGTCGTCGCGGGAGTCCTCACCGTGGAGGAGGCCGTCCGGGGGCTCCTCGGGCTCCCGCAGCTTCAACCGATTCCGGAGCGTGCGGCGAAGTGCCCCATCCTCATCGGGGCTCCTGGCGTCAAGCCGCGCTCCGACCTGCGGGGAGAGAAGCTGTCCCCCGAGCGCCTGATGTCGACGGGGGCTTCGACCTTCCTGGAGCTGGGTTGTGACGCCACGCTCTATCGCCACATGAATGAAGAGGCCGCGAGTCAGGGGCGAGACGTGCTCCTGCTGAACGGCGCGCACGTGGAGGGCCATGGTGCGAGGTACGCGCTGTTGACCCTGGCCGCGAAGCTCTACTGCGCCGGGGTTCCTCTCCGCTTCGAGCAGCTCATCCCCGAGGGGCGCAAGGTCTCCGCGCCGACATACCCTTGGCGGCGCGAGCGCTACTGGTGGGACGGGGAGCGGGAGTCCGTGAAGGCGCCGTCCTCGGTGGCGGGCGATGCCGCGAGCTCGGATGGGCTGTTCCACGAGCTGCGCTGGAGCCCTCGCGCGCAGGCGCCCGGGCAGGCGCGACTGGAGGGGATGTGGCTCGTGGTCTCCGAGGAGCCGCGCGACGCGGTGGCGCTTCGTGATGCGCTGACCGCGGCGGGGGGCGAGGTGGTGCTGGCGCGCCCGGGCTCCAGCTACGAACGTGTCTCCGCGCATGAGCACGTGCTCGACTTCACGGGGGCGGAGGACTTCGCGACGCTGGTGGATGCGCTGGCGCCGTCCCGTCAGGCGCTGCGAGGTGTCCTCTTCCTGCCGCGCGCGGGAGACCTCGACACGCTCAAGACCTTGAGCCGCGATGTCCTGGACCCCTGCGTGGCCGTGACCTCGCTCGTGCGGGCCCTCGGCCGTGCGGAGTGGGGGGAGTCCTTCCGGCTGTATCTCGTCACCCGGGACGCTCAAGTCACCGGCGAGGACTCGAAGATGGTGTCGCTCGTGGGGGCCTCGCTCTGGGGGCTCGGGCGGGTCCTCGCGTATGAGCATCCGGAGTTGAGGTGTACGCGAATCGACGTGGGCCTCGCGCCAGGGGAGGCGTCGGCGCGTGTGTTGGTGGATGAGCTCAGGCGCTCGGCCTCGGCGGGGGTGCGAGAAGACGAGGTCGCGCTGCGTGGGGACCAGCGTCTGGTGCCGATGCTCACTCAGGCCCGGCGAACCTCCGCGAGCACGGAGCCGTTCCGTCCCCGCGCGGACCGCACGTACCTCATCACCGGTGGCCTGGGGGGACTGGGGCTCGGTGTGGCTTCATGGCTCGTGGACCAGGGCGCGCGTCACCTCTCGCTGTGCGGCCGGATGGGGGAGACGCTGGAGGCGCATCGGGCCCTGGCGCCACTGAGGGCGCAAGGCGCGCGGGTGGAGGTCTTCCGCGTCGATGTGAGCAACACGGAAGCCGTCGCGGACATGCTGAGTGCCATCCGGAATGGAAGCGTTCCCCTGGGCGGGCTCTTTCATTGCGCGGGGGTGCTGGCCGACGGGGCGGTGCAGCAGCTGCATGCCGAGGACTTCCAGCGCGTCATGGCGCCCAAGGTGGCGGGGGCGTGGAACCTCCACTCGCTCACCGCGAAGGACCCGTTGGAGCACTTCGTCCTGTTCTCGTCGACGGCGGCGTTGTTCGGCGCGCCGGGACAGGGCAACTACGCCGCGGCGAACGCCTTCATGGACGCGCTGGCCTGGTTCCGTCGCGCGCGAGGCCTGCCCGCGATGAGCCTCCAATGGGGCAGCTGGGGCCAGGTCGGCATGGCCGCCGCTGATGCCCGGCGCGGTGCACGTCTCGCCCTGAATGGCATGGGGCCCATGGCTGTCGACGAGGCCCTGTCCGCCATGGGCGTCACGCTCGCCGACGGTCCCGTGGTTCGCGGCATCGCTCGCTTCGATGTGGAGCGCTGGAAGAACCACCATCCGTCGGTGGCCCGGTCGTCCCTGTTTCGTGCGCGGGACGCAAGCTCCGGCGAGGACGCGGCGGACTCCGCGCCGCGCAAGCTCCGGGAGGTCTTGCTCTCGCTGGAGTCGTCCGCGCGTCCCCCCGTGCTGGAGGCCCGGCTCAGGGAGATGGTGAGCGAGGTCACCCGGTTGGAGTTCGAGCGCCTCGCCGCCACGGACTCGTTCGATGCGCTGGGCTTCGACTCCATCATGGTGATGGAGCTGCGCGACCAGCTCCAGAGTGAGCTGGGGGTCGGGCTGTCGCTCAAGAGCTTCGTGGATGGACGCTCCATCGGGCAGGTGTCGGCGGAGTTGTTGGAGAAGCTCGCCGCTTCCAGCGTGATGGACCCGGGGGCCTCGTCGCGGGCTGACTCGAAACGAGTCCTGCTATGAGGCTGGACGAGCTCCTGCAAGCACTGGCCGGACACGGCATCACGCTGAGCGTGGAGGGCGCGCACCTGGCCGTCGACGCGCCAGACGGGGAGATTCCCGAGGCGCTGCGTGAGCAGCTCGTGAAGAACAAGGCGGCGCTGCTGGCGCTCCTGGCCGAGCAGCACGAGGCCCGCGTCGAGGTGGTGCCGCGGCCCGAGGAGCGGCACCTGCCGTTCCCGATGACGGAGCTCCAGCAGGCCTACAGCGTGGGCCGGCAGGCCGAGCTGGAGATGAACGCGTCGATGCACGCGTACAACGAGCTCGACTGCCCTGGGCTCGACCTGACGCGCTTCGAGGAGGCGTGGAATCAGGTCGTGGCCCGCCACGAGATGTTGCGCGCCGTGGAGGCCCCGGGCTTCCAGCAGCGGATACTGCCCTCGGTTCCTCGCTACTCGCTGCCCGTCGAGGACCTGCGCGGACGAGGCCCCGAGGAGACGGAGGCGCGGCTCGCGGCCATTCGCGAGCGGCTGTCGCAGCAGGTCCTGCCGCTCGACCAGTGGCCGCTGTTCGAGCTGCGCGCGTGCCAGCTCGAAGGTGGCCGCGTGCGCCTCTTCATGAGCGTCGATGGAACCTTCATCGACGGGTACAGCTTCCAGATTCTGTACCGGGAGCTGGTGCACTTCTACCGGCACCCAGAGACTCCGCCTTCACCTTCGACCCTCACGCTGTCGTATCGGGACTATTCGTTGGCGGTGCACCAGCAGCGCGGTGCGCGACATGCCCGCTCGCTCGAGTACTGGCGCTCGCGCCTTGCGCAGCTGCCCCCCGCGCCGGACCTCCCGTTGGAGAGGGACCCTCGCTCGCTCCGGCGTCCGCACTTCCGCCGCTGGTTCGCGCGGGTGGACGCGGAGGTGTGGCAGCGACTCAAGCAGAAGGCCCGCGCTCGCCGGCTGACAGAGCCCGAGCTGCTCCTGGCCGTGTACGCGGAGGTCATCGCCCGCTGGAGCCGGAGCCCGCGCTTCACGCTCAACGTCCCGCACTTCAACCGGCTGCCTGTCCATCCCCAGGTCAATGACATCATCGGCACCTTCGCCAGCTTCACGTTGGTGGAGGTCGACCACCGGTCGGAGCGCCCATTCATCGAGCGGGCCCTCGCGATTCGGGACCAGCTCCTCCTCGCGCTGGAGCACCGCGAGGTGAGCGGCGTCGAGCTCTTGCGCGAGCTGTTCCGGGCCCAGGGCCGAATCTCCGGCGCCATCATGCCCGTGGTGATGACGAGCTTCGCGTCCCACTCCAAGAGCCGGGACTCGCACTGGGTGGACTTCCTGGCGGAGTCATTCGGTGAGCTCGTCGAGGCACTCACGCAGACGCCGCAGGTGTGGATCGACCTGCAGATTGTCTATCAGCGAGGGGGCGTCTTCCTGAACTGGGACGTGGCGGAGGAGCTGTTTCCGCCCGGGATGATGGAGGACATGTTCCATGCCTTCCACGGCGTGCTCCTCCGGTTGGCGAAGGACGACGCACTGTGGGAGCGCTCGGACCTGGAGCTCCTGCCCGCGCGGCAGCGGGAGCTGTTGGCGCGCGTCAATGACACGAGCCGTCCGCTGAGCCGCGAGCTGCTCCACTCCGGCTTCTACCGGAACGCCGCGGCGCGTCCGGACGCCGTGGCGCTGGTCTCGACGGGGGTCTCGCTGAGCTACGGCGAGCTGGCCCGGCGCGCGAACCGCCTGGGGCATGTGCTGCGCGAGAAGGGCGCCGCGCCTCGTCGCGTGGTCGCGGTGGTGATGGAGAAGGGCTGGGAGCAGGTCGCCGCGGTGCTGGGCGTCTTGAGCTCCGGCGCGGCCTATCTGCCCATCGACGCGGGCCTGCCGCTGGAGCGCCGCGCGTTCATGATGCGCAACGCGGGCGCCGAGCTGGTGGTGACCCAGCCGAAGTTCGCCCAGGACGCCTGGGAGCGCCCGCTCCAGGTGCTGGTGCTCACTCCGGAGTCCTTCAGCGAGTACCCCGACACGCCGCCGCCGGTGAAGCAGCGGCCCGAGGACCTCGCGCACATCCTCTACACGTCCGGCTCCACGGGCCAGCCCAACGGCACCATGCTCACGCATGCCGGGATGGTCAACGCCATCGAGTGGACCAACGGGCGGTTCGGCATCGGGCCGGATGACCGGCTCATCGCCCTGAGCGCGCTCCACCACGACTTCTCCGTCTACGACATCTTCGGGACGCTGGGGGCGGGAGCGACGGTGGTGATGCCGGAGGCCTCGCGGCGCCGGGACCCTTCGCACTGGGTCGAGTTGATGGCCCGTCACGGCGTCACGCTCTGGAGCACCGTGCCGGCGATGATGGAGATGCTGATGACGTACCTCGAAGGAGGGGACGTCCGGCTCTCATGTCCGCTGCGGCTGGTGATGCTGGGCGGTGACTGGATTCCCGTCACGCTGCCTGGGCGCCTGCGGGAGCGCTTCGCCGGTGTGAAGGTGGTGAGCGTCGGCGGACCGACCGAGACGTCGCTGTGGAACATCACCCATCCCGTCGAAGAGGCGGACGGGCGCCGTCGCAGCATCCCCTACGGGAAGCCCATCGCGAACACCCGGTACTACGTGCTGGATGAGCAGTTGGAGGAGCGGCCGTTCTGGGTGCCGGGCGAGATGTGCTGCGCGGGAATTGGCGTGGCCCGGGGCTACATCGGCGCGGGCGAGGGCTCGACGAAGTTCACCTTCCATCCGCGCACGGGTGAGCGCATCTATCGCACGGGGGACCTGGGGCGCTATCTGCCGGATGGGACGCTCGAGTTCCTCGGCCGCGTCGACTTCCAGCTCTCCATCCGTGGCCAACGCATCGAGCCCGGGGAGATTGAAGCGGCCCTGTTGCAGGAGCCGAGCATCCGCGCCTCCGTGGTCGGCGCTGTCGGCGAGCATCACGAGAAGCGGCTCGTCGCGTACGTCGTCCTCGCGGAAGGCGTGCGGGAGCTGAACACTCAGCGGGTCCGTGAGTTCCTCTCGCGCAAGCTGCCCGAGCACATGGTGCCGGCGACGTACGTCGTCCTGGATGCGCTGCCGCTGACCCGCAACGCCAAGGTGGACCGGCGCGCGCTGCCCCATCCTGATTCAGTGGCTCAGGCGAAGAAGGACGCAGCGCCGGAGGCCGCCATGTCTCCGGGGCTCCAGGTTGGAACGCGCGCGCTCCAGGAGACGCTGTCGAAGGCTGTCGGGGCGGTGCTCGGCGTTCCGGAGGTCCATCCGGAGCGCAACTTCTTCGAGCTCGGCGCGAACTCGGTGCACCTCATCCAGCTCCACTTGCGCATCAAGCAGGAGCTGTCTCTCTCCCTGCCCATCGTCGAGCTGTTTGGAAACCCGACCGTCCGTTCCCTCGCGGCACGGCTGGGCTCGTCTCCGGCGGCCACCGCTGCCGCGGCGAAGCCCAAGCCCCAGGCCGACGCGGCGCTCAAGCCGGGTGATGGAGACATCGCCGTCGTCGGGATGAGCGGACGCTTTCCGGGCGCCGCCACGCTCGATGCGTTCTGGGACAACCTGGTGGGCGGTGTGGAGTCCGTCGCCCGCTATACCGATGACGAGCTGCTGGCCGCGGGCGTGAGCCCGTCCGCGTTCAGGAATGCCCGCTACGTCCGCGCCTCGGCGGCGATGGAGGGCATCGACGCGTTCGACGCCGACTTCTTCGCGCTCACGCCTCGCGAGGCGCGTGCACTGGACCCTCAGCAGCGCGTGTTCCTGGAGTGTGCGTGGGAGGCGCTGGAGAACGCGGGCTATCCGCCCGACGCGTGTGACGCGCTCGTCGGCGTCTATGCCGGCAAGAGCGTCAGTCACTACCGCTACCCCTATCCGGACCTGACGCGGCCCATCCACTTCTTCCAGGACCTCATGTCCCAGGACAAGGACTTCCTGGCGACGCAGACGTCCTACAAGCTCGACCTGCGCGGGCCGAGCGTGAATGTCCAGACGGCGTGCTCGACCTCGCTGGTCTCCGTGTCGATGGCCTGCGACGCGCTGCTCAACGGAAGCTGCGACATGGCACTGGCGGGTGGAGTGGCCATCAAGGTCCCGCACCGCGTGGGCTATCTCTTCGAGGAGGGCAGCATCTTCTCGGGAGATGGCCACTGCCGCCCCTTTGATTCACGGGCCAATGGGACGCTCCCTGGGAGCGGAGCCGGCGTCGTGGTCCTCAAGCGATTGAGCCAGGCGCGCGCCGACGGAGACCGTGTCCTCGCGGTCATCAAGGGCTGGGCCATCAACAACGACGGGCACCGGAAGGTCGGCTTCATGGCGCCCGGAGTCGAAGGACAGTGCGATGTCGTCCGACGGGCTCACCAGCGCGCGGGTATCGACCCTCGGACCATCTCCTACGTCGAGGCGCACGGGACGGGGACCGCGATAGGCGACCCCATCGAAGTCGCCGCGCTGACCCAGGCCTTCGGAGGCCCGGGGACTTCGCGCTCCTGCGGGCTGGGGTCGGTGAAGAGCAACATCGGCCATCTGGACAGCGCGGCGGGCATCGCCGGGCTCATCAAGGTCGTGCTGTCACTTCAGCACCGGACCCTGGCGCCCTCGCTCCACTTCGAACAGCCGAACCCACGCATCGACTTCGAGCACAGCCCGTTCTACGTGGTCGACAAGCTCATGCCCTGGCAGGTGGAGGGCGGGCCGCGCCGCGCGGGTGTCAGTTCCTTTGGTATCGGTGGCACCAACGCGCACGTCGTGTTGGAAGAGGCGCCTGCTCCGCGCGAGGTGGAGCCCGCCGAGGCACGCGGAGAGCGCACCCATCATGTCCTGGCGCTCTCGGCTCGGAGCGACGCGGCGCTGCGACAGCTCGCGAGTCAGTATCTGGAGTTGTTGCAGGACACCGATACGCCGCTCGCCGACGTGTGCTTCTCCGCGAACACTGGCCGCGCTTGCTTCGACCATCGGCTCGCCCTGGTGGCGAGTGAGCGCGACGCGATGGCCTCGTTGCTCGGTGCCGCGGCGAGACTGGAGGAGCGTCCGGGGATGGCGCACGGAGTGCTCACCCCGAAGCAGTCGCCGAAGGTCGCGTTCCTCTTCTCGGGGCAGGGCTCGCAATACGTTGGCGCGGCTCGAGCGCTCTACCGGACGCATCCGGGTTTCCGTCGCCGCATCGACGCATTCGATGTGCTGTTGCGTGAGGCTTGGGGACAGACGCTTCACTCGGTGCTCTATCCAGAGCCAGGGCAGTCCTCGCCCATCGACCAGTTCGACTACGCCCAGCCGCTGCTCTTCGCGCTCGAGTACTCGCTGGCGGAGCTGTGGGTGTCCTGGGGTGTCCAACCGGATGTCCTGCTCGGACACAGCACGGGTGAGCTGGCGGCGGCGTGCCTGGCGGGCGTCTTCAGCGTCGAGGATGGACTGAAGCTGGCGATTCATCGCGGTCGTCTGGTGCATCAGCTCCCCGAGGGCGAAAACCTCGCGGTCACCGCGGGCGAGACAGAGGTCCGCGAGGTCCTGTCCGCGGGCGGGTGGCGCTGCTCCATCGCGGCGCTCAATGGCACCGACAACGTGGTGGTCTCCGGTCTGCCTGGGGAGATGGGGAAGGTGGCCGAGGCCTTCATGGCGCGAGGCCACAAGGTGCGGCGCCTGAACATTCCACGCGCGGCCCACTCGTTCCTCGTCGAAGCGGTGCTCCCGGAGTTCCGCGCCGTCGCCGAGACGCTCACCTATTCGCGGCCCGTGCTTCCCGTGGTCTCGGGCATGACGGGGGAGCCTGTCACGGAGGCCATCGCCACGCCGGAGTACTGGTGCCGGCAGCTCAGAGAGCCGGTGCGCTTCGCGAACGGCGTGGAGCGCCTGTATCGCGATGGGGCGCGCGTGTTCGTCGAGATTGGCCCCAAGGCCACCTTGCTCGGCATGGCGGCACGGACTCTTCCGGAAGGCGAGTGCGCGTGGCTGCCAAGCCTGCGGCCCGACGAGGGCGGCTGGCAGCAGATGCTGGAGAGCCTGTCGGCCCTGTTCGTGCGCGGTGTCCGTGTGGACTGGGCGGCTTTCGACGCGGGCTTCGGCCGGCGCAAGGTGGCGCTCCCCACGTATCCCTTCCAGCGCCAGCGATACTGGGAGGAGGGCGCTGGGTTGCAGCAGCCGCAAGGCACGCGCACCCCTCAGGAGGAACATCCGCTGCTCGGCGCACGTGTTCCGCTGGCCGTGCTCGGCGCGGATGCGCTGCTGTTCGAGACGACGCTGGGCCCCTCGACGCAGGAGTTCTTGGGACAGCATCGCGTCTTCGGGACTCCGACCCTGCCCGCCACCGCGTATGTCGAGATGGCGCTGGCTGGCGGTTCTCGGCTGCTCGGGACGAAGGCGCTGCGACTGGCGAACCTTTCGCTGCTCACCGCGATGACGTTCCCTCAGGACGCCCGGCGCCGGGTGCAGTGCTCGGTGCGAAGGGACGATGCAGGAATGGCGGAGGTGCGCATCTTCAGCCGCGCCATCGGCAACGCCGATGGCGAGTGGGTCCTCCATGCGAGCGGGACACTCCAACTCGTACGCGAGGGAGACCACGCCCCCATGGCGCAGGGTTACGAAGAGGTGCTCGCGAGGCTGCGCGAGGCTCCACTCGTCCGGGACCCTTATCGGCGGGCACAGGAGTCCGGCGTCGACTTCGGCGCGGAGTTCCGAGGCATCACCGAGCTGCGCCAGCAGGGCGAGCAGGTCCTCGCTCGCGTCGAGAAGCCCGCCTCGCTCTCGCTCGGGGGGGGCGAGGTGTACTTCGCGCATCCGGCGTTGCTGGATGCCTGTCTCCAGGTGGTGGGAGGCGCGTACCCGGACCCGAGCGCTTCGGAGCTCTACGTCCCGACGGGCATCGAGAGCCTCATGTTGTTCGGAGGGCTCGACGAGCGGATGTGGAGTCACGCGGTCGTCCGGCCACAGGACTCGACGCGGAAGTGTCTGCGCGCGGACGTCAGCATCTTCGGTGGTGAGGGGCGGCTGTGCGCACGCGTCGTGGGGCTGGAGCTCCAGCGGACGAGCCGGGAGGCCTTGAGCCCGGAGTCCTCGGCGTCGTTGGACGGATGGCTCTATGCGCGCCGGTGGGAGCCGCTCGCGCTGAATGGAGCGGTGAGGACGGGAGAGGGCGACCCGTGCCTGATTCTGGCCGACCAGGCCGGGCTGGGGCGCAAGCTCGCGCAAGCGCTCGAGCGCGACGGACGAACGTGTCTCCTGGCGTTCCGAGGACAGTCACTCCGCGCCCTCGACGAGAAGACCTTCGAGTTGCCAGGGGACCCCGAGGCGCTCGCTGACGCCCTGCGGACCCTGCCGCTTCCGGCCTCGTTGTCGGATGTCATCCTGTTGTGGGGGCTCGACGGCGCGGACTCTGAAGCGCTGGATGGGGAGGGCCTCGACGCGGATGCCCTCCGGGGATGCGGGAGTGGCCTCGGGCTGCTGCGATACCTCATGGGCCGTGGGTACTCGGAGGCCGTGTGGCTCGTCACCCGGGGCGCGCAGGCGGTGGACTCCGGGCGGCCTCTTCCTGGCATCGCGCAGTCGCTGCTCTGGGGCATGGCCCGGCCGCTCGCCATCGAGTCCTCCGAGCTGGATGTCCGGTGTGTCGACCTCGACGCTCGCGGCGAGCCGAGCGCGCAGGTGGAGGCGCTCGCGAGGGAGATTCGCGGTCGCTCCGGGACGGCGGACAACCAGGTTGCATTCCGAGGCGGACGCTTCGTCGCGAGGCTCCGGAGGGTCGAGTCGCGCGAGGTGATGACGACGTCCTCGCGTGAGACGGGAGCCGGCTCCATCCGCGCTGACCGCTCCTATCTCGTGGTGGGTGGGCTCGGGCGGCTGGGGCTGCTGACGGCGGAGCTCCTGGCGCACCGGGGCGCGCGAAGCCTCGTGTTGACGGGGCGTGGCGCCGTGAACGCGGAGGCGGCCGGGCGGCTGGAGCGCCTGCGCTCGCAGGGCGTGCACGTCGACTACCGGCAGGTGGACGTCGCGGATGAGGATGCGCTCGCGGCGCTGCTCTTGGACCTCGCGCATGGCCCCGCACCGCTGGGCGGAGTGTTCCACTCGGCGGGGGTGCTCGATGACGGGGTCCTGCATCAGCAGCGCTGGGCGCGCTTCGAGCGGGTGCTGCGGCCCAAGGTCCGGGGCGCGTGGAACCTGCACCGGCTGACCCAGGGCTTCGACCTGGACCACTTCGTGTTGTTCTCGTCGGTGGCCTCGCTGGTCGGCTCCGCCGGACAGTCGAACCACTGCGCCGCGACGGCGTTCGAGGATGCGCTGGCGCACCACCGTCGGGCCCTCGGGCTGCCGGGGCTGAGCATCAACTGGGGCGTGTGGGCGGGTGAGGCCGGTGCGCGTGTGGAGGTCGGCGAGCAATCCCATACGCCCGGGTGGGGACTCCTCCCGGTGTCGCGAGGCCTTCGCGCGCTCGAGGCCCTGCTCTCCAGTCCCGTCGCGCAGGTGGGCGTCGCGGAGATTGATTGGGCGGTGTTCGGTGGTGGCCGCGCCGCACCCTATGACGCGGAGCTGCGCGAGGCCGCGCGAGGGCGCCCCGAGGGGCGCGCGCGCATCCTGGAGACACTCTCCGCGTCGCCCGTCCCTCATCGCCGGAAGCTGTTGATGAACTACCTGCGTGAGCAGGTGGCCTGGATTCGCGGCGCGGCCTCGGGTGCTTCGGTCGACCCAGCGCAGGGCTTCAACGAGATGGGCATCGACTCCCTGGCGGCGTTGCAGCTCAAGAACCGGCTGCAGAGCGCCTTCGGGCTCTCGCTGCCCGCGACCCTCGTCTTCAACTACCCGACCACCGAGAAGCTCGCGGAGCAGCTCGCCGCCGCGTTCATCCCCCTGGAGTTCGCGCCGCCCACTGTCGTGGGTCCTCAGGAGAAGGACCCGGGCGCGCCCGCACTGGAGAACCTGTCCGAGACGCACCTCGCCCACATGCTCGAAGAGCAGCTCTCGAAGATGAACTAGGAGCCCGTCATGTCAGCCCCGGGAGACTACGGTGACTTGATGAAGCGTGCGCTCCTGAAGCTCCAGGAGGCGCAGGCGCAGCTCGAGGCCAACACGCGCGAGCGGCACGAGCCCCTCGCCATCGTCGGCATGGGGTGCCGTTTCCCGGGAGGCGCCTCGAGTCCCGGCCGCTATTGGCGGCTGCTCCTCGACGGCACGGACGCCATCTCCGAGGTTCCTCCCGAGCGATGGGACGCGGAGGCCTTCTACCATCCGGACCCGGACCAGCCCGGGAAGGTCTACTGCCGCCACGGCGCCTTCCTGGAGGACATCGACCGCTTCGAGCCCAGGTTCTTCGGCATCTCTCCGCGCGAGGCGGCGCGGATGGACCCGCAGCACCGCCTCCTGTTGGAGGTCACTTGGGAGGCGTTGGAGAGCTCCGGGCGAGACCCGGCCTCGCTCCAGGGGACCCGGACCGGTGTGTTCGTCGGGATGATGGGGCAGGACTACACGCAGCTCGCCACCCAGTCTCCGGAGCTCATCGACGCCCACACGGGCGCGGGCAACAGCGCGAGCGCCGCCTCGGGCCGGCTCTCGTACACGTTCGGCTTCCAGGGGCCGAGCCTCACCGTCGACACGGCGTGCTCCTCCTCGCTGGTGGCCGTCCACCTCGCGCTGCGCGGTCTTCGTCAGCGAGAGGTCGACTTCGCGGTGGTGGGTGGCGTGAACATCGTGCTGTCCCCCGTCGCGACGTTGATTGAGTCGCGTGCGCGCATGCTCTCCGCCGACGGGCGCTGCAAGACGTTCGACGCGGCGGCCAATGGGATTGGCCGAGGAGAGGGCTGTGGTGTCCTCGTCCTGCGGCGGCTCTCGGATGCCATCGCGGAGGGGGACCCCATCGTCGCGGTCATCCGCGGCTCGGCGGTCAACCAAGACGGTCGGACCAGCGGGATGACGGTTCCCAACGGCCTCGCCCAACAGCAGGTCATCCGGGATGCCTTGAGGGATGCGCGCCTCGAAGCGTCGCGCGTGGGTTACGTCGAAGCACATGGCACGGGGACGGCGCTCGGCGACCCCATCGAGTTGGAGGCGCTCGGCGCGGTCTATGGCGACCGGACGTCGCGCGCGCAGCCGTTGATGGTGGGTTCGGTGAAGACGAACCTGGGCCACCTCGAAGGCGCCGCGGGTATCGCGGGGTTGCTCAAGGCGGCCCTGTGTCTGTCGCACGAGGAGATTCCGCCCCATCTCCACCTGCGCGCCCCCACGCCTCACGTCGACTGGAGCCGGCTGTATGTCGAGGTCCCCACCGCGCGGCGTGGCTGGCGAGGACCGGAGCCCCGCTTCGCGGCCGTGAGCTCGTTTGGATTCTCGGGGACGAACGCCCACGTCATCCTCGAGTCGCCGCCGCGTCCGGCGCAGGCGCCTGTCCGGAGCCCCGCGCGCTCCATGCAGTTGCTGACGCTCTCGGCCCGCTCGGACGGCAGCCTGCACCGGCTGGCGGAGTCGTTCGCGGATGAACTCGCGGGGACACACAAGGACTCGCTCGCGGAGGTCTGCCACACGGCGAATGTCAGCCGGAGTTCGATGGAGGAGCGAGTGGCCTTCGTGGCCTCGACCTCGGAGGAGATGGCCACGTCTCTTCGAGCCTTCGCGCGCGGAGAGCCTCGGTCCATGGGCGTGCGCGGGCAGAGAGGCCCGGAGGCGCCGCGTGTCGCGTGGCTCTTCACTGGCCAGGGTGCGCAGTACGCGGGCATGGGACGGGAGCTGTTCGAGATGGAGCCGAGCTTCCGGCGAGACCTGGTCCGCCTCGAGGAGATCCTCCGCCCCCATCTCGACAGGCCACTGACCGAGGTGCTGTTCCAGGATGAAGCGGGCGCCCTGAACGAGACCCGATACACGCAGCCGGCCATCGTGGCGCTCGAGTTGGCGGTGGCGGGGTTGCTGCGTTCTTGGGGGCTCCAAGCCGATGCGGTCCTGGGCCACAGCGTCGGTGAGTACGCGGCGGCCATCTTCGCCGGGGCCTTGCCTCCCGAGGTGGGGCTCCCGCTCGTGGCCGAACGCGCGCGGTTGATGCAAGCACTCCCCGAGCGCGGCGGAATGCTGGCCGTCTTCACCGATGAGGCGCGTGCCCTGCGTGCATTGGTGGGGCATGAGCGGGTGGCGCTGGCCGCGCTCAATGGACCGCGAAACACGGTGGTCTCCGGCGCGGAGTCGTCGCTCGAGGCCATCGCTCGGGAGCTGGCGGCGGAGGGCATCGGGAGCCAGCGCCTGAAGGTCTCGCATGCCTTCCACTCGCCGTTGATGCAGCCGATGTTGGAGGCGTTCTCGCATGTGGCCGGACGTGTGCGGCTCCAAGCGCCGGAGGTGCCGCTCATCTCCAACCTCGATGGCGCGGAAGTGGGCGCGGCCTTCCTGCGGCCTGACTACTGGGTCCGGCATGTCCGCGAACCCGTCCGCTTCGAGCAAGGGCTTCGCACGCTCTTGCGTCGGGGCGTGAGTGTCTTCCTCGAGGTGGGGCCAAAGCCTGTCCTGTCGAACCTCGCACGGGACGGAGTGGCGCCCGAGTCCGTGATGTGGCTGGAGACGCTGCACCCTCGGCGCACGGATGGCGCGGGCCTGCTCCGCACGCTCGCGGAGCTCTACGTGCGCGGCGCGCGCATCGACTGGGCGCGTCTCGGCGGCGATGCCGGGCTCAGCCGCATCGCCCTGCCGACCTACCCATTCGAGCGTCAGCGGCACTGGCTGGACGTGCCCGCGCCCTGGGCCCGTCCAGCGCGGCCCGCGACACATCCTCTGCTCGGTGTCCGATGGGAGTCCGCGGCGCTGCGCGAGGGCATGACGGTCTTCTCACAGGAGCTGGAGGCCCGGAGCCTTCCGTTCCTGAGCGACCACCGCGTGTTCGGCAAGGTGGTGGTCCCCGCCACGGCCTTCGTGGAGATGGTGGCTTCGGCGGTGGCGCGGGTGCGGGGCTCGGAGTCCATGTCGCTGGAGGCGGTGACGCTCCATCAGCCGCTGGTCCTGTCGGAGCAGCACCCGCGTGGAGTCCAGACGCTCCTGGAGGACGCGGGGGAGCAGGGGCTCATGTGTACGGTGATGAGCCGGGATGAGTCGCGCCAGGAGGAGGGGAGTGGAGCACGCGCCTCGTGGACCACCCATCTGACTTGCCGTGTCGCCGCACCCGCAGCGCCGCCGCCGCATCTGGCGCTCGAAGCGTGGCGCGCGAGCTGCCCCAATCCCGTCGATGTCGGCGACTTCTCCGAGGCGATTCGTCAGCGCGGGCTCGACTACGGCCCTTCGCTGTCCGTCCTGTCATCGCTCCATCGGGGCCCACGTTCCGCGCTCTCCGCCAGCGAAGTCGTGGAGGGCACCGGGAGCTACCGCGCTCATCCGGCCCTGCTCGATGCGTGTCTTCGGACAGCCGCCGCTGTCACTCCGCTGTCGACCGATGACGACGCGTTGCTGCTCCCCGTCGCCATCCAACGCCTCGACCTGCACCAGCGCTTGCCCTCGCGGCTGTGGACGCTCGCCACCCAGCGTCCCGAGGCGGGCGTGGCGGGACACCCCATCACCGACATGACCCTGTGCGCGGAGGATGGCACCGTGGTCGCGTCGCTCTCGGGACTCTCTGTTCGCAAGGCGGACCGCGAGGCCCTGCTGCGCGGACTCGAGGTGGACTGGCGGGAGTGGCTGTATCGCGTCACCTGGAGCCCGTGTCCGTCACCCGAAGCCCCGCGTGTCTCGGGCCAGCACTGGGTCCTCTTCCTCGATGACAGCGGATTCGGGGATGAAGTGGCCGCGCTGCTCGAACAGGGCGGAGCCCGAATCACCCGCGTGCGCAAGGGCTCGGAGTTCATCCGGAGCGCCGGGGGCATCCAGGTTGCTCCGTCGATGTCCGCTCACTTCGAGAAGTTGTTCGCGGAGTGGGACGGCGTGTCTCCACACGGCCTCATGTATCTATGGGGGCTCGATGCGGAGGCCTCGCTGGAGGCCGCGACGCTCTCCGGCTGCGTGGGCGCGCTGCATCTGGTGAAGGCCCTCTCTCGAGCCTCCCATGCGCCCATCCCCCGAATGGTCATCGCCACCCGAGGCACCCAGGCGTTGCCCGCTGATCTCCAGGGACCCCGCATCACACAGGCTCCGCTGTGGGGCTTCGGTCAGGCCGTGTCGACAGAATTGCCGGAGCTGCGATGCCTCCGGGTCGACATCCCCGCTGAGCCGGGACCCGGTGAGGCCGATGCATTTGTCCGCGCGTGTGCGCTCCCCGAGCTCGAGGGGCAGGTCGCCGTGCGCGACGGGGCCCTGCACACCGCTCGACTCGAACGTGCCCGGCCTCGCGCGGCGGCGCGAAAGCTGACGGTCTCTCCGGAGGCGTCCTATCTCGTCGCGGGTGGCTTGGGAGGACTCGGGCTTCGGCTCGCGGGGTGGCTGGTGGAGCGTGGCGCGCGGCACCTCGTCCTGCTGGGACGTCGTCCCCCTTCACCGGAGGCTCAACGGAGCATCGAGGCGCTGGAGTCGGGAGGTGTCCACGTGCGTGTGGCCCTGGCGGACCTCGCTTCTCGTGACGCGGTCGCGGCGGTGCTCCGCGAGGCGCGCGACACCCCACCGCTGCGAGGCATCTTCCACGCGGCGGGTGTTCTGCGCGACGCCACCCTGGCCCAGCAGACCGCCGAGAGCTTTCACGAGGTGCTGGCCCCCAAGGTCCAAGGCGCGTGGAACCTGCACGTGCTCAGCGAAGGGCTGCCGCTGGACTTCTTCGTGTGTTTCTCATCGGCGGCTTCGCTCCTGGGGACTCCAGGACAGGCGAACTATGTCGCCGCGAATGCGTTCCTGGACGGACTGGCCCACCTGCGACACGCGCGAGGACTCCCCGCGCTGACCGTCAACTGGGGCTCTTGGGCGGAGACGGGCATGGCCGCGCGGTTGGCCTCCACCATGGGAGGGACGTCCGGTGCCATGGGGTTCGAGTCGATTCCGGTGGAGCGCGGGCTCGACATCCTCGAGCGCCTCATGGGGGGACCGGGTGTCTCGCTCGGTGTCTTCCCCGTCGATTGGAAGCAGCTCGGCGAGAAGTGGCCGGGCCTGGCGCGTCAGGCCTTCATTCAAGGGCTGCTCGGCGCGGCACCGCTCCAGCCTCGGACGCCCGCCTTCCGCGCACAACTGGAGGCCGCCGCGCCAAGCAGGAGGTTGGACCTGCTGCGCCGGCACGTGGCCACCATGGTCTCGCAGACGCTGGGCATGGCGGAGTCGGAGCGGCTGTCGGGCAACGAGCGGCTGTTCGACCTTGGCTTCGATTCACTGCTGGCGGTGGAGCTCAAGAACCGTCTGGCGAGCAGTCTGGGCAGGAACCTGCGTTCAACCCTGGTCTTCGATTTCCCCTCGGTGTCGGGACTCGTCTCGCACCTGGCGGGAGAGCTGGGACTGAGTGGGGAGGCCACGAAGCGAGCGGAGACCCCGGCCCGGGACGACACCCTGGCCGCGGAGATTCAAACCCTGTCGGAGCAGGAACTCACCTCACTCATCGACCAGGAACTGATGAGCGCGCTCAGCCGCTGAGGACCGGATGGCGAAACTACCGACACGCATCTCTGAGCTACCCACCGTCAAGCTCGCCTATCTCGCGAACCAGCTCCGCGCCAAGAAGGAGCTCCTGGCCGCGGAACCCATCGCCGTCATCGGCATGTCGTGCCGCTTCCCCGGTGGAGGCGAGCTGCCGGAGACGTTCTGGGATGTGCTCCGCGACGGGCGGGACGCGACCCGCGAAGTGCCCGCCGACCGCTGGAACATCGACGACGTCTATGACCCCACGCCGGGGACGCAGGGGAAGGTCTACACCCGGCGCGGCGCCTTCATCGAGAACGTCGACCTGTTCGAGCCCTCGTTCTTCGGCATCGCGCCGCGTGACGCGAAGTTCATGGACCCGCAGCAGCGCATGCTGCTGGAGGAGTGCTGGCGGGCCCTCGAGCGCGCGGGCATTCCTCCCGCGGGCCTGGCTGGAAGCCGCACGGGCATCTTCGTGGGGCTGATGCACAACGACTACAACGTGCTGGGCATCAGCGCGGACGTGGAGATGTCCTCCTCGTCGCTCAACTATCCCTCGATGGCGGCCGGGCGCATCTCCCACACCCTGGGGTTCCAGGGGCCCGCGCTCACCGTGGACACCGCGTGCTCGTCCTCGGCCGTCACGGTCCACCTCGCGTGCCAGAGCCTGCGCAACGACGAGAGTGACATGGCCCTGGCTGGTGGGGTCAGCCTGAGCCTGTCACCCGTCACCATGATGGTCGAGTGCCAGAACCGCATGTTGTCCGCCGACGGCCGCTGCAAGGCCTTCGACGCCTCCGCGGATGGGTTCGCGCGCGGGGAAGGCTGCGGCATGGTGGTGCTCAAGCGCCTGTCGGATGCGCTGGCCCATGGCGACCCCATCATCGGAGTCATCCGTGGCTCGGCGCTCAACCATGACGGCCGCAGCAGCGGGCTGATGGTGCCGAACGGTCGCGCGCAGGAGCGCGTCATCCGCATGGCGCTGGATGGCTGTGGCGTGGAGCCCGACCAGGTCAGCTACATCGAGGCCCACGGCACGGGGACCGCGCTCGGCGACCCCATTGAAATGGAGGCGCTCCGCTCCGTCTTCGGGCGCAAGTCCACGCGAGGCTCGCCGCTGTTCGTGGGCTCGGTGAAGACGAACATCGGACACCTGGAGGCCGCCGCTGGAATCGCGGGGCTCATCAAGGTGCTGCTGTCGCTGCGCAACGAAGCCATCCCCGCGCACCTCCACTTCGAGCGGCCGAACCCGAACATCCGCTGGGACGACCTGCCGGTGGTCATCCCCACCGAGCTGCGGCCCTGGCCTCGAGGAGAACAGCGGCGGCTCGCGGGGCTCAGCAGCTTTGGCTTCAGCGGCACCAACGTGCACCTCGTCGTGGAAGAGGCGCCCGTCCTGCCTCGGCCTCCGATGGCGCGGGAGCGGCCCGTTCATCTGCTGACCCTGTCGGCGAAGACGGAAGCGGCGCTCGACGCGCTGGTGGAGGCTCACGAGTCGGCGCTGACGGATGACAGCGTGTCACCCGGAGACTGGTGCTTCACGGCCAACGCCGGTCGCTCCCACTTCGAGCATCGAGCCGCCATCACCGGCTCTTCCGTGGCCGAGCTCCGGATGGGCCTGTCACGCCTGCGCGCCGAGAAGCCGCGTTCCCAGCGCGAGCCGAGACGAGGGACTGAACTCCCGAAGCCGGTCTTCCTGTTCACGGGGCAAGGCGCGCTCGGGCCCGGAACGGGCCGCGAACTGGCCGAGACCTGGCCCGTGTTCCGCGAGGCGCTGCTGCGCTGTTCGAATGTCCTCCAAGGGCGGCTCGAGCCTCGGCTCGAGGACATCCTGTGGGGCGAGGCGTCCGCGTCCCTGCTCGCGGACACGCGCTACGCGCAGCCCGCGCTCGTCGCGCTGGAGTTCGCGCTGTCGGAGCTATGGGCCTCCTGGGGCATTGTCCCGGGGGCCGTGGCCGGGCACAGCCTGGGTGAGTACGCGGCGGCCGTGGTCGCCGGAGTCCTCTCCCTCGAGGACTCGCTGAAGTTGGTCGTCGAGCGCGCGCGGCTCATCCACGAGGCCCCCGGTGAGGGGGCGATGCTGGCCGTCCACGCCTCGATGGAGGCCGTGGCGCCGGTGGTGGCTCCACTGGCCCAGCGTGTCAGCCTCGCGGCGGTCAACGGCCCCGAGGACCTGGTCCTTTCTGGAGAGGCCGCGGCGATATCCGAGGTCGCGGAGACACTCGCCGCGAGGGGCATCACCTGCAAGCGGCTTCCGGTCCCCCACGCCTACCACTCTTCGCTCATGGACCCGGTGGTGGCCCCCTTCGAGGCCTGCTTCGAAGGTGTGGCGCTCTCGACGCCGCGGGTCCCCTTCGTGTCCTCGCTCGAGGGAAGGCTCGTCTCCGAGGAGCTGACCCGGCCGGGCTACTGGGGCCGACATCTCCGCGAGCCCGTCGCCTTCGCCGCGACGCTGGACGTGTTGCGCGGCCAGATGCATCGGACCTTCCTCGAGGTGGGGCCCGCCCCGGTCCTCGCGGGCATCGGCCGGCGCATCTTCCAGGACGCGGAGGAGCTGTGCTGGCTGCCGAGCCTCCGCGCCTCGTCGGGCGAGACGGCGCAGCTGCTCTCCTCCTTGGGCTCGCTCTACTCGCGTGGCTTCGAGGTGGATTGGGCCGCGTTCGATGCGCCCTTCGAGCGGCGTCCCGCCACGCTGCCGACGTATCCCTTCCGCCGCGAGCGCTATTGGCTCGATACCCAGACCGGGGGGCTGTTGGGCGAGCGGAGGGTGTCTCGCGACAAGGGCCACCCGCTCGTGGGCACGCCGTTGTCCCTGGCGGGGACGAAGGTGCGCCGCTTCACGTCGCGCCTGAGCGCCTTCGAGCCCTCCTTCATCGCCGACCACCGCGTCTTCGGCGCGACGATTCTTCCGGCCGCCTGCTACGCGGAGATGGCGCTGGGGGCCGCGCGCCTCACGGCGGGGGCGGAGTCCCTCTTCGAACTGAGCTCGGTCGAACTGGAGCGTCCATTCGTACTCGGCGAGGGCGAAGCGCATGACGTCCAGACGGTGCTGACGCCGGAGGCGGGGCGCACGCACTTTGAAATCTATGGCCAGGGGTCGACGGGGCCCGAGCGGGACTGGGTGCGTCTGGCGCATGGACACCTCACGGAGCACCGCGAGTCCACGCGGCCGGTCCAACTGGAAACAGAGTTGCTCTCGCGCTTCTCCGCGCCACGGCCCTCGGAGCCGCTGTTCGAGCTGATGGCCCGCCATGGAATCGAGTACGGCCCTTCGTTCCGGGTCATCGAGTCCCTGCGGTTCGGGACGAACGCCTGCCTCGCCCACGTCCGGCTTCATGACAGTCACGTGGTCGGGATGGGCGCGTATCAGTTGCATCCCTTGCTCCTCGATGCGTGCTTCCAGACAGCCGCCGCCTTGTTCATGGAGGACGCGAAGAGCGGGCAGCAGCACCGGCAACGGATGCCGGTCGGCATCGAGCGTCTGCGCTGGTTCAAGAAGCCCGGCGCCAGTGTCTGGGTGCATGCGCGCCATGACGGCAGGGGTGTCACCACCTCCGACGAGCTGCTGAGCTGCGACCTGCGAATCCTCGGGGAAGAGGGAGACGTCATCGCGGAGGTGCAGGGGCTGTTGCTCAAGCAGAGCGACCGGCGCGCGCTGATGACGTCGTTCCCGGACTCTTCCCGGGAGCTGCTCTTCGAGCTGGCGTGGCGGGAGCAGGAAGCGGCCCGGGGACGGAGCCCACTCCCCCTGCTGTCAGGGCGCTGGCTGCTGCTCGCGGACTCGGGTGGCGCCGCGCAGTCGCTGAAGGCACAGGTGCAACGCCATGGCGGGACCTGCGAACTCGTGCTCCCGGGCCCAGGCTACGAGCGCATGGAGCCGGGCCTCGCCCGACTCGACCCGAGCGACCCGCACGCCTTCACCCGGCTCCTCCGCGAACTGGCGGAGGAGGGGGCTTCGCCGGCGACGGTGGTGTGCTTCTGGGGGCTCGATGAACCCAAGGCGGAAGCGCTCTCTCCGGAGTCGTTGGCGCAGGCCACCTCGAGGAGCGCGGCCGGAGTGCTCCACCTCGTCCAGGCGATGGCGCGGGCGACCTGGGCGCAGAAGCCCGTGCTGTGGCTGGTGACCCGAGGCGCCGTCTCCGCCGCGCCGGGAGACACCGTGGAGGGACTCGCGCAGTCGACGCTCTGGGGGCTCTGCCGCGCCGCCGCCATCGAACATCCCGAGCTGAGCTGCCGGCTGGTGGACCTGGACGACGGCGAGGACGCGGCCACGCGGTGGTTCGAGCGGATGGCCCACGCGCCCGGCGAGAACATGCTCGCGCTGCGAGGCTCGCGGCTCCTCGCGGCCCGGCTCGTGCGACCCCCGGCGGCGCCGAGTCGCACCAGCTCCGAGCGCGCCATTCATGCGGACGGCGCCTACCTCATCACCGGAGGGATGGGCGCCCTCGGGCTCGCCACCGCCACCTGGCTGGTCGAGGAAGGCGCCCGTCACCTGGTCCTGGTGGGGCGTGGTGCACCAGGTGCGGAGGCACAAGCCCGGCTCTTGGAGCTGCGTGAGCGGGGCTGCGAAGTCACCGTGGCGTGTGCCGACATCTCGCGCGCGGAGGACGCGCGGCGCGTGGTGGAGGAACTCTCCGCGAGAGGTTCGAGACCTCGGGGCATCTTCCATGTGGCGGGTGTGCTGGAGGATGGCGTGTTCCTGCGGCAGGACCGCGAGCGTCTGGCGAAGGTGTTCGCGCCGAAGGTGCTCGGTGCGTGGAACCTGCACCTGGCCGCCATGGGGCTCCCGCTCGACCTCTTCGTCATGTACTCGTCCGCGGCGTCGCTCGTCGGGGTCGCGGGCCAGGCGAACTATGTCGCCGCCAACACCTTCCTCGATGCACTGGCGCACCACCGCCGCGCGAAGGGACTGCCCGCGCTCAGCGTCAACTGGGGGCGGTGGTCTGGCGGCGGAATGGCCGAGAAGGTCCGAGGCCCCGGGCGTGCGCCGTCATCGGACGCCAACAGCCTTTCGCCTCAGCGGGCCCTGCGGGTCCTCGAGGAGCTGTTGGGCCGGGACCTCGCGCAGGTGGGCGTGGTCCCCGTCAACCTCTCCCCTCGGGAGGCCACGCCCTCCGCGGGACATGGTCCGTTGTTCTCCGAGCTGGTGGTGCGCGAGCCGTCCCAGTCAGCGGGCACGGCGCGGATGGTGGAGTTGCTGGAGGAGCTCAAGCGTTCGGATGGCACGCGCCGCCGCGGCCTCCTGATGCACTACGTCCATGGCCGGCTGGCGCCCCTGCTGGGCTTCCCTCCGGACCACGAGATGCTTCAGCGGAGCATCTCCCTGAACGAGATGGGGCTCGATTCGCTGCGCGCCGTCGAGCTGAAGAACCGCATGGGCCGCGAGCTGGGCGTCGATCTGCCCCTGGCCCGCTTCATCGACGGGACGGGTGTCGCGGGAATCGTGGAGGTGCTGCACGAGCAACTCGAGCTCAGTGAGTTGCTCGCACGAGTCCCCGCCGCGGGCGCTCAGGTCGAGCTCGAGGAGCTGACGCTATGAAGATGGGGGAGCTGCTCGCCGAGCTGAATCGGCGGGGCCTGGAGGTCTGGGCGGAAGGGGAGCAGCTGAAGCTCCGGGGGCCGAAGGGGGCCGCGGGCGAGGAGCTGCGCAACCTGCTCGCCGGACACAAGCAGGAGTTGCTGACGCTGTTGCGTGAGCGCCAACGGGCGAACGAGGAGCGCCCCATCACCCCCGTGGCTCGCACGGGGCCAGCCCCGTTGTCATACGGGCAGCAGCGGCTGTGGTTCCTCGACCGGCTCGAGCCCGGCGGCGTCGCGTACAACCTGGTCATGCCCCTGCGCGTCGAGGGGCGCCTGGACCCGGCGCTCCTGGAGCGGTGCTTCGTCGAAATCCTCCGGCGCCACGAAATCCTCCGCACGCGCTACACCGAGCTGCAAGGGGTGCCGGTCCAGGTGGTCGACCCCGAGCCCCGGCTCGAGTTCCTGGTGATGGACGAGACGGAGGTGTTCGCCCATGAGCCCGGGGGCACGGAGGTGTTCCTCCGCCGCGAAGGAGAGCGGCCCTTCGACCTGTCCGAAGGCCCGTTGACGCGGGTCCTCGTGGTCGAGCGGGGAGCGGACAAGGGCCAGTACATCCAGGTCTGCCTGCACCACATCTCCGCGGATGTCTGGGCGCGCGGAATCCTGATGCGCGAGCTGATGGTGCTCTACACGGCCTTCGCTCAGGGACAGCCCTCTCCGCTTCCGCCCCTGCCACTCCAGTTCTCGGACTTCGCCATCTGGCAGCGGGGCCACCTCCAAGGCGACGTCCGCCGCGGCCTGGTGGATGCCTGGAAGCGGCGGCTCGCGGGGATGCCGCCCTTGCTGGAGCTCCCCTCTGACCGCCCGCGTCCCCGGGTGCAGACCTATGCCGGCGGCGAGGTCCGCTTCGAGGTGGGACCCGAGCAGACCGAGGCCCTGAAGGCGCTGAGTCATGCGGCCAATGCCACGCCCTTCATGGGCATGCTGGCCGCCTTCTTCGTCCTGCTGCATCGCCTCACCGGCCGCGAGGACCTGGTCGTCGGCGCCAACGCCATCAACCGGACGCGCCCCGAGCTCGAGCCCCTGGTGGGCTTCTTCGTCGACAACCTGGTGATGCGCGTGGACCTGGGCGGCGCCCCGGGGTTCTCCACCGTGGTGAAGCGTGTGCGCGAAGTGGTCCTCGAGGCCTTCGCGCACCAGGACCTTCCCTTCGACCTGCTCGTCGAGGAGCTGAAGCCCGCGAGAAACCCCGGCTACAACCCGCTGTTCCAGACCGTGTTCTCGTGGGCGCGCGCCGTGGGGACGATGCCGGATGCGTCCGGGATGAAGATTGTCCCGCTCGAGTTCGAGACCACCTCCTCTCGCTTCGACCTCAACCTCTTCGTGGATGACCACTCGGACCGCCTCACGGTCCGCTTCGTATTCAACCGCGACCTCTTCGACCGGAGCACGCTCCAGCACTACGCGGACTGCTTCCAGGTGTTGCTCCAGGGGCTCCTCACCGAACCGCAGCGTCCGGTGGCGGACCTCCCCGTGCTGCCGGCGGAAGCCCGCGAGCGCATCCTCCGGCAGTGGAACAACACCCGCGCGGAGGGCGCCAGCGGGCCCTGTCTGCACGAACTCTTCGAGGCGCGCGCGGCGAAGACGCCGGATGCCTGCGCGCTCGTCGTGGGGGACTGGGAGCTGACCTATGGCGAGCTCGACCAGCGCAGCGACCGCCTCGCGGTGGCGCTGCAAGCCCGGGGCGTGGGGCCGGAGACGCTGGTGGGCATCTGCCTGGAGCGCTCGCCCAGGCTCGTGGTGAGCCTGCTCGCGGTGCTCAAGGCGGGAGGCTCGTTCCTCGCGCTCGACCCGGACGAGCCCTCCGAGCGGCTGCGGCGCATCGTCGGTGACGCACGTCCCCGGCTGCTGCTCACGTCGGGCGCGTCCGTGGACCTGGAGTCGCTCGCGACGCCCGTGCTCTCCGTGGACGAGGCCTGTGAGCACTTCCCGGACGCCATCGGTCAGCGCCTGCGCCGGGACGTCACCCCGGAGCACCGGGCCTATGTCCTCTACACCTCCGGCTCGACGGGCCATCCGAAGGGCACGGAGGTTACCCACCGGAGCATCGTCAACTACCTGAAGTGGAGCGTGGAGGCGTACCGGCTCACCGAGGGCACGGGGAGCCCGGTGCTCGGGTCCATCAGCTTCGATGGCACGCTGACGAGCCTCTTCGCTCCGCTCATCTCGGGACGCGCCCTGTTCCTGCTCCCGCGCGGGCAGGAGCTGGACGTGTTGTCCTCCCGCGCCTACCCGGAGCTGGGCTTCAGCTTCATCAAGCTGACGCCCTCCCACCTGCGCGCGTTCGACGGATTGGGGCGCCTGCGAGAGGTGCTCGAGCGGACCCACGCCGTGGTCCTCGGAGGCGAGGGCCTGCACGGCGGAGACCTGGAGACGTGGCGCGCGCAGCGCCTCTCCGCGCGGGTCCTCAACGAATACGGCCCCACCGAGGCCGCCGTGGCGTGCTCCTTCCATGAGATGTCACACGACGGAGCGCCGCTCCCCGAGCGTGTGCCCATTGGCAAGCCCATCCCCAACACGGCGCTGTATGTCCTGGACCGTCGCGGACAGCCGGTGCCCGTCGGTGTGCCGGGCGAGCTGTACATCGGCGGCGTGGGACTGGCGCGAGGCTACCTGGGACGCCCCGACCTGACGGCGGAGCGCTTCGTGCCGAACCCCTTCGCGGACCCCGGCTCCGGTCAGGAAGGGACGCGGCTCTATCGCACGGGAGACCTGGCCCGCTACCTCCCGGATGGAACGCTGGAGTACCTGGGACGGCTGGACGACCAGCTCAAGATTCGGGGCCACCGCGTCGAGTCCGGAGAGGTCGAGGCCGCGCTCGCCCGGCACCCGCGCGTCGTGCACGCCGCCGTGGCGTTGCAGCGAGTGGCCGGACACGAGCCGCGCCTGGTCGCCTACGTCCAGCCGTCCGCGCCCGGGGGAGAGCCGTTGGAGGCCGCGCTGCGCGAGTCCCTCCAGGCCCAGCTCCCCGAGTTCATGCGGCCGTCCGTCTATGTCGTCCTCGATGCGCTGCCACTGACCTCCAGCGGCAAGGTGGACCGCAAGGCGCTCCCCTCTCCTTCGACGGGGAGAGGAGACGCCGGGCTCGGGGTACGTAGCGCGACGGCGATGACAGAGACGGAGCGAAAGCTCCAGGGCCTCTACCGCGAGCTGCTGGGGCTCGGCGCCGTGGCGCTCGACCAGAGCTTCTTCGACCTGGGCGGACACTCGCTGCTGGCCATCACCCTCATCGCGCGCATCCGAGGGCTCCTCGACGTGGAGGTCCCCCTCAACGAGGTGTTCGAACGGCCCTCGGTGGAGGGACTGGCCCGGTGGATTGATGCCCAGGCTGGAACCCTGGCCCCGAAGCTGCCCGCGGGGGTGGTGGCGTTGAGGCCGAGAGGGCGCAAGGCGCCGCTGTTCCTGGCCCCGCCCTCCGCGGGCAACCCCGCCGTCTACATCTCCCTCTCCCGAAACCTGAGCGCGGAGCAGCCCGTCTTCGGCTTCCAGATGCCGGGCCTGATGGACGACACCGTTCCGCTCGCGTCGGTCGAGGAGACGGCGGCGCACTACGTGGACTCCATGCGGAAGCTCCAGCCCGTGGGCCCCTATCACCTCGCGGGGTGGTCCTACGGCGGCATCATCGTGTGTGAGATGGCGCGCCAGCTCGAGTCCCAGGGTGAGCACGTCGCGCTGCTCGGGTTGATTGATGGCGCGTCGCTGGACCGCAAGGCGGCGCAGGACAGCCAGGACCTCCGCGAGGCGGTCTCCACGGGTTCGCAGTTGGTGAAGGTGCTGGTGGAGACCCCGCTGCCCAGGGACTACGCGAGCTTGAAGCTGGTGGGGGAGTGGATGGGAATCAGCCTGCCCGAGACGCCCAAGGACCTGTGGCGCAAGGACTCACTCGGGCAGCGCAGCTACCTGCGGCGGTTCCTGAAGGACGTGGTGAAGACGGTCCGCAACATGATGGCCACGCTGCGCGCCGAGCGCTCCTACACCTTCTCCGCGTATGGCGGCCGGGCCACCCTCTTCAGGGCGGCGCCTCCGGTGGAAGGCAGGGATTCACTCGTCGACAGTGTGAGAAGATTTGCCCTGGCCGGCGTGCAAGTCATTGCCGTTCCTGGCAATCACATGACACTCATCCTGGATGAGCGGCACGTCGCCGTGCTGGCGGTCCAGCTCCAGCAGTGCCTGGATGCTGCCGCGACCGGGATGCCCCAGCTGGAAACCTCACGCGCGCTGCTGCTCGCGAGCGGGGGGAACACGCAGTCATCGAAGGAGGTCGTGTGATGCCGCATCGAATCCTGTCCATGGATGGTTCCTCCATCTCCGGAGGTACGGGCTATGTCGCCACGGGGATGCTCGGAGCGCTTCGGCAGACGCTCGACACGGGCGGTGACAAGCGAACCCTGCTCAACCAGGTGGACCTCTTCGTGGGGACCTCCGCGGGCTCTTTCAACGCGGCGTTCTTCGCGCGGGAGGCGGACCCGGACAGCGCCTTCGACCGGAACATCCAGTTCTGGGGCGAGGCCGTCGCCATGAACAAGAAGGGCGTGTCCCTGGGGCGCACCCTGAAGGCGATGACGGGCACCTCCTCGCTGCTCGACTCGAACTACATGCGCGGCTTCCTGGGCAACTACTTCGGGACGACGACGCGGCTGGGAGACCTCAAGCGCAAGGTGGTGATTCCCAGCTTCCAGCTCGATGGGACGCGCAAGGGCCTGCGGACCTGGAAGTCGAAGGTCTTCCACAACACGGGCCCGGAGAACGACCCCGACCTCAACGAGCTGCTCATCGACGTGCTGATGCGCAGCGGCTCTCCGCCGCTCTCCTATCCCATCTACCAGGGAATGAAGGAGCAGGGCAGCGGCTACGTGGACGGAGGGCTCTACGCCAACAATCCCTCGCTCGTGGGACTGGCGCAGGCCATCAACATCATGTCCCGTCCGAACAAGCACGAGCAGGTGGACACGCTGGCGACGGAGCCTCCCAACCTGGAGTCCATCCTGGTCCTGTCGTTGGGCAATGGCATCATGCCGAAGTACCTGGAGCCCACGTTCAAGGATGGCGAGGCCAACTGGGGCTTTGCCCCGTGGCTCTTGAACCTCCGCGACCCCATGGTCCTGGTGAAGATGTTGCTGGAGGCGGGCTCGGACGCGGTGAACTACCAGTGCCGCATGATTCTCCGGAAGAAGTACTTCCGGCTGGACCCCGCCGTGGACCAGCGCCTCTCCGCCTATGACACGCATGAGGTGGGGACGGTGCTCCTGGGGATGTTGAGCCAGCAGTCCACCATGGACCTGCTCCAGAAGGGACAGCGGTGGCTCGACAAGTCTGGATGGCTGGGTGACGCGCAGCACGGCGCGCAGCCGGCGCAAGTCGGGACTTGAGATGTCTGGGAATGAGGCGATGCCAGCCCTTGGAGAGGTGAGCTGAGATGACGCGGATTCTCCTGGTCTCGGGAAGCGGTGGAGTGGGGAAGACGACGGTGGCGGCGGCGACAGGCCTGGCGGCCTCTCGCCGGGGCCTGCGCACGTTGGTCCTGTCCTTCGACGCCTCGCGAGACCTGAGTGGTGCCTTCGGGCTGGAGGGCCCGGCGCGCCAGGGCCTTCCCGTTCGCGCCGATGACACCCTGCACCTCCAGGAACTGGACGTCCCCTCGGAGCTTCAGCGCCGCTGGATCTCGGGCCGGGGCGAGGTGGCCGCGCTGCTGGGCGGTGGGCTCGAGGACGTGACGGCGGAGGAGGTGGCGCTCACGCCGGGGGTGGACGTGCTGCTGGCGCTCCTCCTGCTCGACGAACACACGCGAGCTCGGACGTACGAGCTCATCGTCATCGACGGTCCTTCCACGGGAGAGCTGCTGCGCTTCACCGGAGGCGCGGACGCGGTGGGCTGGTTCGCGCGCAGGTCGAGGGCGCCGGAGCAGAGTGCCCGTCGCGTGAGGCCGTCGCGGGGAGACCCGGAGGTGCTCCACGGCGTCAGCGACAGGCTGATGGACGTGGGGGCGCTCTTGCGCGACCCCACCGTGACGACCCTCCGGCTGGTGACCACCCAGGACACCCGCGCCGAACAGGCCACGCGGCGCGCTTGCACGGCCTTCGGTCTGCAAGGCATTGCCCTGGAGGGACTGGTGCTCAACCGCCTCCCTCCTGGAGACGGGAATGGCTCATGGGCAGAAAGACTCCAGCGTCTGGTGGGCTCGGTCCCCGTGACAGGGGTTGAGCTCCAGGCGGAGGATGTGGTGGGACGCGGCGCGCTCGAGGCCTTCGCGACGCGGCTCTACCAGGGTGAGGACCCGGCGAAGCCCATGAGCACCCATCCCGTCCTCGGGGTGGAGAAGGACGCAGTGGATGCGTACAGGCTGGAGGTCAGGCTGCCCTTCGTGAGCAAGGAGGAGGTTGTCCTCTCCAGGCGCGAGGCGGAGCTGGTCATCCAGGTCGGTGCCTTCCGGCGCAATGTCTTGCTTCCGAGGATGGTCGCGCGGCTCGCCACCTCGGGGGCTCGGATGGATGGCGAAAAACTGGTCGTTGAGTTCACGAAAGAAAGGGTTTTGACATGAACAGGCAGAAGCAGCGTTTGCCCAAGGACTTCTTCCGGTTCGAGACCCAGCCCGAAGAAGGGGCCAAGGTCGCCGAGGTCGTCGACTCCGTGATTCCAGGAGGACGTGGGTTCATCCAGCAGCTCTTCCGCGCGAAGAAGGACGTGTTGCAGGGGGTCGCCCACCTGCTCCAGGCGCAGATTCGCGAGCTCGAGCACATCGACCTGGCGATTCAAGGCGAGCCCCGGCCGGGTCCCGGGAGGACGGCCTCCTCGCACCCGGAGGCTCCGCTCAGTCCTCGGATGATGACCATCAAGCAGATGATGGACGAGGCCACCACGAAGCTCCGGGCGTCCGCGGGAGGACTGCCCACCGAGCCTCCCGCCTCGGGCACGGCCGCGCCTCCGGGCCACCCCACGCCTCCCACCCAGGCCAGCCCCCGGAGCTCGGAGGGAGGTCCTGGCAGCCAGTCCGGCCCGATGGCGCCGGAGAAGATCAACCTCACCTAGTTCACTTCACCCGCGCTGTGCAGCCACGGTTCGCCTCTTCACGCCGGTGGGCGATGTCCCGCCACGGGGGAGGTGTCTTTCAGGAGGCGGTCGTATGGAACACGAGGGACAGGGACGCAGCCTCGCGGAGCGGCTCGCCGCGCTGACACCCGAGCGGAGGGCACTGCTGGAGTTGGCGCTGAAGGGGAAGGCTCCGGCACCTCGCGCGCCGCGCCTTCGTCCTCCCCTGGGCGCGGTGTTCCAGGAGGGCTCGGAGGATATCCAGACGCTGGCGCCGCTGCCAGAGGTCTCCGCATCGTTCTCCTGGGTGCTGGCCGCGCGGGGCTCGCGCACGGAGGAGCAGGCCCGGCTCCTCGAGGCCGCGCACCGCGACCTGCGTGGGGCGCTGTTCAGGGCCGTGGACCTCACCACCTGCGAGCGCATCCTCGGCTTCGGGGGTGGAGATGGCCGGGAGTGGGTGGCCCTTGCCCGGCGGCCTGGAGCGTTCCGAGTCACCGGCCACGTGTCCTCGTCGCAGGAGGCGGAGGCCGCGCGTGAGCGGGTGCGTGCCCAATCCCTGGAGGGCCGCATCCAGGTGGTGTCGGGTGCGCTGGACTCCGACGGACTGGAGACGGGCTTCGACGCCGCCTTCGGTCTGGAGGCCCTGCGCGATCCCGAGGCGCGGGCGCCTCTCTTCGCCGCGCTGGGGAAGAAGGTCCGCGAGGGAGGGCGGCTGGTCCTCGGGGATGTCTTCCTGAAGACGGGCCTGTCGCTGCCGCACGTCGAGGCCCTGTCGCTGCCGCTCCTGGACGAGCTGGTGACGTGGCTGAGCGCGCATGGCTTCGCGGTCGTGGACTGCGTGGACGCGGCGAGTGAGATGGGGAACTTCCTCCACGAGCCCTCGATGGATACGCGCCTGTCGCAACTGGGCTGGGGCGCGGAGGATGTCCGCGCGGAGACGGCCCGGGCCTACGAGGTGATGGGGGGCCTGCTTCGTGGAGGCGCGGCGGCCTATCTGCTCCTGACCGCGGAGAAGCGTGGGGAGCCTGGGCCGGAGCGGTTGGAGGCGATGAATCGCGAGCGGCTGATGATGGCGCGCCGCTACGCGGACCTCCCGCACACGTGGCTGTATGCGCCGCGGTGGCGGCCCGTGGTGAGCGCCCCTCGCGCGGAGGATACTCCCGCGTCATCCGCGCACTGCCTCGTCTTCGCGGACAGGGGCGGACTGGGCGCGGCGTTCGCGCGGAATGTCTCGAACTCCGGAGGCCGCTGCACCTTCGTCCACCGGGGTGAGGTGTTCCGGCGGAGCGACGACGGTGGCTACGAGGTGCCCATCCGGAACCCGGAGGACTACCTCCGGTTGATGGAGTCGCTCGCCTCCGAGGGCGCCGTGCCCTCGCGAATCGTCTATCTGTGGAGCCTCGATGCTCCGAAGCCCGAGGGGCTCACGGTCTCCCAGCTCCAGGACGAGACGCTCGATGTGTGCGGCGGCCTTCTGTACCTCACCCAGGCGCTGCTGAAGGCGGGCGCGAACCATCCCGCCTCGCCCTCCCTCTGGCTCGTCACCCGAGGCGCGCAGCGCGCGGACGAAACAGGCGGCCTGCCGGGTCTGTCGGGCGCTTCCCTCTGGGGCTTGGGGAAGGCGATTGCCTATGAGCACCCGGAGCTCGACTGCCGCCGGTTGGATTTGGACCCGAGGCGTGGCGTGGAGGAAGGGGCCCAGGAGCTGTGGACCGAGCTGCGCTCCCGCGATGGCGAGGACCAGGTCCTGCTGCGTGATGGGACGCGCCATGTGCTGAGGCTCGTGCGCCACCGGCAATGGGACTGGGAGGGCGCTGGGCGGCTCCAGTTCCGCGCGGACGCCACCTACCTGGTGACCGGAGGACTGGGCGGCCTGGGCCTCCAGGTGGCGCGGTGGATGGTCCAGCGAGGCGCGCGCAACCTGGTGCTGCTGGGTCGCAAGCGGGCGAGCGAAGTGTCCACCGAGGAGGTGCGGGAGATGCGCGGCCAGGGCGCGGCCATCATCTCGCTCGCGGGTGTGTCGGTGGACTCGGACCTCGACTTCGTGATGGCGGGCATCTCCAAGCGCATGCCCCCACTGCGCGGCATCGTCCACGCGATGACGGAGGTGGACGACGGCATCCTCCTGCACCAGACGCGCGAGCGGCTGGGCCGGGTGTTCTCGGCGAAGGTCGCGGGCGCCTGGAACCTGCACCGGTGGCTCGAGGGTACGCCGCTGGAGTTCTTCATGATGGTGTCCTCGTCCACGTCGCTGATGGGGGCTTCGGGACAGGCCAGTCACCTGGCGGCCACGTCCTTCCTGGAGGGGCTCGCCGAGTAC